>CALARK010000001.1 GCA_937888595.1 uncultured Sterolibacteriaceae bacterium
AGGGCCGCATTATATAGATCTCAACACCCCCGTCAACACCTTTCTCAAAGATTTTTTGAGGGGAAGAGTCAGGACAGCAAGATGCGCGCAAATTTCCGTTTTCCTACCTGAAGCACTACCGTATCACCTGCCCTGAGAATCAGAGACTTATCGCTAACCTTCTCACCATTCAGCCTCACACCTCCAGCATCTATCAAGCGCATAGCTTCCGATGTGCTGGATACCAACTGGGCTTGCTTCATCACCTGCGAAACAGAAGCAGCAGGGATTGTCAGCTCGGGCATGTCATCTGGCAACACCCCCCTCTGGAAACGTGCCCGAAACTCCTCCAGAGCATCGTCAGCTGCGTGCCGGCCGTGAAATCGTGCGACCAACTCTTGGGCCAACAGTATCTTGATATCTCGCGGATTTGCCCCGTCAACGACCTCCTGCTTTAATTTTTCGATCTCCTGCTCCGATCTAAACGAAAGCAGATCGAAGTATCGCCACATCAACTCATCCGTAACCGACATCAGCTTGCCGAAGACCTCCCGAGGTGGCTCAGCTATACCTACATAGTTCCCCAAGGACTTGGACATCTTGTTTTGTCCATCCAGCCCTTCCAGCAAAGGCATTGTCATAATGCATTGCGGGCGCTGGCCATAATGCTTCTGCAATTCGCGTCCAACCAGCAAGTTGAACTTCTGGTCAGTACCGCCAAGCTCAACATCGGCCTTAAGGGCGACGGAGTCATAACCCTGGCACAGCGGGTAGAGAAACTCATGCACGGCAATCGGCTGGTTTCCAGCGAATCGCTTGGCAAAATCGTCGCGCTCCAGCATGCGGGCCACTGTATATCGACCCGCAAGCTTGATCATTCCAGCGCTCCCGAGATTACTAAACCAAGTCGAGTTGAAGCAGATTTCAGTCTTGTCCGGATCAAGAATCTTGAAAACCTGCTCCTGATAGGTCTGCGCATTCTGCAGGACCTGCTCCTGAGATAAAGGTGGACGCGTCGAATTCTTACCTGTCGGGTCGCCGATCATTCCCGTGAAGTCGCCAATCAGGAACAGCACATGGTGACCCAACTCCTGGAAGTGCCGCAATTTATTGATCAAGACAGTATGACCAAGATGCAAATCAGGCGCAGTCGGATCAAACCCTGCCTTTACGCGCAAAGGCAATGAGGACTGCAACCTCTCCACAAACTCCGACTCGACCAATAGCTCATCCACGCCCCGCTTGAGCATTGCCAATTGCATTTGCACATCTAACATGCTGTTCCCGCCAGTTTTGATAGGTTAGTTTGATAAGATCGCAGCTTCAATTTCATCCACAGCCTTATGAATTCAATTCTAATCCAAGGGGCTCGCAGCCAATCTTCCAGAAACACGAGGCTCCGACTGCAGATGGGGGCTGTCGTGCTGATGCTCACGGGGGCAGCAGTAGCGTTCGGCACCTCGTCCACCGCTGTTACTTACCAGGGTGCTTTCGATCATCTGGTTGAATCCGTATCGGTTCCGTCCGCACAACGTATTGCGGCTGATATTCAGGGCATCGCTCGAGAAACCCGCATTGAGCATGGCGATACCGTTTCCAGGCTGCTCGCCAAACTGGAGATCCATGATGAGGATCTGAGGGCCTTCCTTTATTCGGACAGGAAAGCTGACCTGGTTTTTCGTCAGCTGGCCCCCGGGAAAACAATCGGTGCAGAGGTCCTATCCGATGGGAGGCTTCTCTCACTTACCTTCCCCCTCAACGGTGATAGCGATTCCGCGCTGCATGTAACACGAACGAGCGATGGATTCGTCACCAACATCCGCTCTCAACCATTCGAGTCCCGTATCGTGTCGCAATCTGCGACGATCAATTACTCCCTATTTGGAGCCGCCGACGAAGCCGGTGTACCCGATGATGTCGCCATCTCACTAGCAGACATCTTCGGTGGGGAGATCGATTTTCACCGCGATTTGCGCAAGGGAGACCGGTTTACTGTGATCTACGAACTGGACGAACTGTCTGGGAAGGCAGTCCGCGCCAAGCGCATTCTCGCAGCAGAGTTCATCAATGACGGCAAAACTTACCAAGCCTACTGGTACCAACACAGTGACGCTAAAGGAGGATACTACTCTGCCGATGGCTCAAGCCTCAGAAAGGCATTTTTGCGTTCTCCGCTCGAATTTTCACGAATTACTTCCGGATTTTCCAAGGCCCGCTATCACCCGGTTCTGAAAGAGATGCGCGCTCACCGTGGAATCGACTACGGCGCACCTACCGGAACCCGTGTAAGGACTACAGGCGACGGCATCATCAGCTTTGCAGGAACACAGGGTGGGTACGGCAAGGTAGTTACAGTACGGCACAACGGAAATAAGGTGACTGTTTATGGCCACCTTTCCGCCTTTGCCGCCGGAATTAAAGCGGGTAGGCGTGTCTCCCAGGGAGATACCATCGGCTTTGTTGGCGCAACCGGACTCGCTACCGGCCCCCACTTACATTACGAGTTCAGGGTCGATGGCATTCATCGCAACCCACTTACGGTCGCACTTCCCCCGGCAGACCCCTTGCCAACTGCCGAGCTACCCGTATTCCGTTCCTTGGTCAGCGGGCTGATGAACCAAATCACCATGACTAAAGGATGGCAGCTAGCCAAGCTCGACTGACTGCATTCTGACGTAAAGAAAAAAGGGGCGCAGCGATGCGCCCCTTTTTTCTTGCTACGTATCTTGATGCCATACTAGGTCGAAAACGACGAACCACAACCACATGTACTAACAGCATTGGGGTTCTTGATGACAAACTGGGCTCCCTGCAAACCCTCACTGTAGTCAATCTCTGCACCGACAAGGTACTGGAAGCTCATTGAGTCGATCAGCAGGGTGACGCCATTTTTTTCCATCACCGTGTCATCTTCGTTCGTTGCCTCGTCAAACGTAAAGCCATATTGAAAACCAGAGCAGCCTCCACCCGTCACGAATACACGCAACTTGAGCTCTGGGTTTCCTTCTTCAAGAATCAGTTCCTTCACTTTATTGGCAGCGCTGTCAGTAAACAAAAGCGGCACTGAAGTATCCGGGGCATTCATGTCGATCTCCTGGGTTAATGGGTGATGGAGCGGCTGTCAATCATTGGGTAGATGGGTCATGACAACCCTACTTCAATGGCTGGAGGCCAATTTCAGTTCCACCGACTTTGCGTCATTCGCATCCACACAGTGTACGAGGCGCCCTTGAACAATGGCCCCCAAATGTATTTCTATCGTATTGTATTCAACATCGCCCGTCACTCGAGCCTTCGGTTGTAACTCAAGGAATTCATCAGATCGGACAGGGCCATTGATGGTTCCATTCACCACCAGATGTGCGACATTAACCTCGCCATCAATACGGGCATGTTCACTAATCACCAGCGTTCCTGGATGATCGCCTGTGGCACGCACACTGCCTTTGACCTCGCCGTCAATACGCAAACCGCCACTAAATATGACGTCACCCTCAATGATGGTTCCCGCGCCGATGAGGCTGTCAATTTTGCTGTTGGGCTTGCTAGTTTTACTGAACATTCGATATATCCTCCACGGCAATCCGTCTGCCGGCTTTCAACCTTCCCTTTTCAAGAACCCTGATCTCAACGCTTCCCAGCGCATAGTCCTTGGGCAACTGGAATTTCCCGTCGATTCTCCTGAAGTTTCGCAAAACAATTTCGAACTGCCCAGACGCAACCCCCTCTTTCCTCTCAAAAGTCATCATAGCATCATGACTTCCAGCAAGAGGGCTCACAACCAACTGGAGATCAAACCGGCTTTCTTTTCCACGCCGCCCCCCCTGGAGCGCAATCAAAAAGCTATATCGATACAGTCCCCCTGACTCATGGCGGACATTGAACTGGTCAAGAGACACCTCTTCGACAGACTTGCCCTCGAGTCTGGATATCTTCTCAAAGACTGCAAGGTCCTCCTTGAGCTTTGCGTTTTCCTCCGCTAGCAACCTGTTTTTTTCAGTGAGCGACCTTTGTGCAGCTTGCTCGATCTGCACGCTTCCCTCACTTGCAGCGAGCAGCCCACTAAGGCGGACGACCTCGTCCTCTAGTGTCTTGTTGTCCGTGTGCAGTTTGTCAAGCAGCCGGCTTGTTTCCTCCTGATCGAAACCCGCGATGCGCTTTCCTGCATCGAATGACCAAGCAGCAAGCCCCAGCGAGAACAGCAAAACTCCCGCCACGGTAGCGGCCTTGAAATGCCAAGGAATATGAGTGCGTACTGCAACTTGCGGGGCAAATATCCCAAAGCGCCCTCGCAATCTCCTGAGCATCAAGGTAAGACGGGAACCTGCTCTAGACCTATGCATTCGTCGTAACCGAACATGAGATTCATGTTCTGCACTGCCTGACCTGCCGCCCCTTTGACCAGATTGTCGATCACCGACAGTATCACCAGCGTATCCCCGCCCTGCGGACGGTGAACGGCTATCCGACATGTATTCGCCGCCCGGACCGAACGAGTATCGGGGTGCGACTTCGGTGGCAACACGTCAACAAAGGGCTCCTCAGTGTAACGCCGTTCGTAAAGCGCCTGAAAATCCTCCTCCCGCTTGATGCGGGCATACAAGGTTGCATGAATGCCTCGTATCATCGGCGTCAAATGCGGGACGAAGGTCAGTCCCACGTCCATGCCCGCGACAGTAGAAAGGCCTTGGCGAATTTCAGGAAGATGGCGATGGCCGGCAACGCCATAAGCTTTGAAGTTGTCGGAGGCCTCAGCAAAGAGGATGTGTGTCTCAGCCTTGCGGCCGGCACCTGAAACCCCCGATTTTGCATCGGCAATCAAGCAGGAGGCATCAATGCAACCCGCCTCGACCAGAGGCAGGAAGCCCAGTTGAACCGCCGTGGGGTAACAGCCAGGGTTGGCGATCAGCCGGGCATTGCGGATCTTGTCACGATTCACCTCCGGCAACCCATAAACCGCTTCCTCAACGAGTTCGGGAGAGGCGTGGGACATGCCATACCACTTTTCCCACAGCCCGACGTCCTTGATGCGGAAATCCGCGGCAAGATCGATCACCCTCACACCGGCCGCCAACAATTCAGCCGCCTGCTGCATGGCCACTCCGTTAGGGGTAGCGAAATACACCAGATCGCATTCTTTCAACCGGGCCGAGCTGGGATCACTGAATTTCAGGTCAAACCGTCCACGAAGGCTCGGGAACATATCCGCGACCCCACCCCCAGCTTCTGCACGGGAGGTAATCGCCGTGACATCTACCTGAGGATGCAACGCCAGAAGGCGCAGCAACTCCACGCCGGTATATCCGGTACCTCCAACGATACCTACCTTGATCATTCTGCCGGGACTCCTTGTTTCCTAGGTTTGCTGGCTACGGGGCAATAATAACCGACACCGGCACCCCAAAAGCAAAATGCCGCCCGAAGGCGGCATTTTCGTCAGGTGCATTAACGCTTGGAGAACTGCTTGCGGCGCCGCGCCTTGTGGAAGCCGACCTTCTTCCGCTCGACTTCTCGGGCATCCCGGGTCACGAAGCCGGCCTTCGACAGTGCCGGCTTGAGGGCGGCATCGTATTCGATCAAGGCACGCGTAATACCATGACGCACGGCACCGGCCTGACCAGACTCGCCACCACCGGTGACATTGACCATGATATCGAACGTGGTCAGGTTCTCAGTCAGTTCCAAGGGCTGGCGAACGACCATTCGGCCGGTTTCACGCGAAAAGAACTCGTCTACGGACTTGTCGTTGACAATGAACTTGCCGCTACCGCTTTTCAGGAAAACGCGCGCGACCGCCGTCTTGCGTCGGCCGGTACCATAATAATAATTGGCTGCCATAATTAATCCGGTCAGATTTCCAGGGTCTTGGGTTGCTGTGCCGAATGAGGATGACCACCTCCGGCATAGCACTTCATTTTCTTGAGCATTGCGTAGCCGAGGGGACCCTTGGGCAACATGCCCTTGACGGCCTTCTCAAGCACACGCGCGGGAAAGCGCTGTTGCAGTTTGATGAAGTTGGTTTCGTAAATACCGCCGGGGAAGCCCGAATGGCGGAAATACTTTTTGTCTTCCGACTTGTTGCCGGTAACGCGAATCTTGTCCACGTTGACCACGACGATATAGTCACCCGTATCGACATGCGGGGTGTATTCCGGCTTGTGCTTGCCACGCAAGCGGCGGGCAATCTCTGCGGCTAGGCGGCCGAGTACCTTGTCGGATGCATCGACGATGAACCAGTCGCGCTTGACTTCGTGCGGCTTGGCGGAAAAAGTTTTCATGGCGGACACCTGCTAACACACTCTCTTGGATTGGCGCGCATGGGCTGGGCGACAAACACCACCCCGCCTCGCGGAAAGCCGCGCATCTTATTGCATCCAGCCGCCAGAAGTCAAACACTTTCTTCATTACGGTGCAGGAGCCGTTAAAATCAGGGGCCAAACAGACCTGCCGAGGAGAAGACGATGGAGTGCACGGTACGCTGGCATGAGGGGATGAGCTTCATTGCCGAAACTGGAAGCGGGCACATGGTTCCCATGGACGGCGCACCGGCGGCAGGCGGCCGCAACCTGGCCCCCCGTCCGATGGAATTGCTGCTCGCAGGCGCAGGCGGCTGCACCTCTTTCGATGTCATCATGATCCTAAGGAAGGGGCGCCAGGAAATCATCGATTGTTCGGTCCGGCTGGTCGCAGAGCGCGCCGAAGAGGATCCCAAGGTTTTTACCCGGATCGGCATGCATTTCGTAGTCACGGGCCGCAACTTGAAGCCGGAAGCCGTGGAGCGCGCTGTCAGACTCTCCGCAGAGAAATACTGCTCCGCCTCCATCATGCTCGGCAAGACTGCCGAAATTCACCACACGTGGGAAATCGTGGACGCCTGACTCAAACCCAATAGGCCGTTTTCGTCATCACCCCCGATGCCAGCCGCATCGCGGCCTTGACGATCGACGGCAAATCGTCCGCACCGAGCTCGGTCGCTGTCTGCGCATGCCTGATTTCGTCGAGCTTCATCTGCATGATCACGGCCCTTGAGCGCTGATCCGACGCAGGGAGTTGATCCAGGTGGCCTTCCAGATGCGCCTCCACCTGCCGTTCGGTTTCGGCGAGAAAACCGAGATTGATGCCGTCCCCCCAGCGCCCGGCCAAAACCCCGATCGTCCATGCACCGGTATACCAGAGCGGATTGAGCAGGCTTTTCCTGCTGCCGAGCTGCTCTATGCGACGCTCCGTCCAGTGAAGGTGTTCGGTTTCCTCCCATGAAGCCTGTGCCAGCGCATCACGCAAAGCCTCATTTCGTGTTGCAAATGCCTGCCCGGCATACAGCGCCTGGGCGCACACTTCGCCGACATGATTGACGCGCATCAGCGCCGCCACATGACGACGCTCGGCATCGTCCATTTCACCTTCAGGAATGGCTTCGCCCGGCATCGGGCGCAAGCAGGGTGCTTTTGCAAAAACCGTACGCAACGCCTGATCGATTTGGAGGATGAATGGATCCAGCAGGCTCATCGAAAACCTCAACTGACCTCGGGGTGCCTGCCCAGGCGCAGGGCCTCGCGCCCCTCTTCCGGAGATCGGATCGGGGTGCCATTGGGACAGAAGTACTCTCTAGACAAGGCCGCATGATGCCTGTTGACAGGTTTGTTCTCGATCGGCCTCCACTCACTCAGGCGTGCCTTCGTCCAGCCCGCTCCAGGCGAGCCTGACGCATAAATCCTGTACTCCCGGGTCGAGCAGCGCATGCCCTCGAAGGTGATATTGACCGCGCCTCCGCTCGTGCGCACCACGAGCGCATAACGAACCACGCCATCCTTGCCGACGCTCAGGGTCGAGGCATCGATGAAGAAGCGGTGGGCAGTCAATTCGCTGACATAAAACTCGCGCAAATTCGCTTCCTGCGGGAATGCCGGCAAGACCGCCTCATCCTCGACCCATTGGGGCGCATCCGGATCGTCGAGATTGCGGAACTGGGCTGCGGCATTCGCCATCCAGAATCCCAGCGCCATCGCAAGCAGCAGGCGGAGCAGCCTATCGCACATGATGTTCGTTTCCCGGTTGTTCGAATGCGCCAGTGTCCGGCCATCTGGGCGTGCGCTCATGGGCATGAAAAATCAATCGTGCAAGCTCGGTCAGCGCGCGCTCATAGACATCGCGCTTGAATTCGATGACCGATCCGAGCGGAATCCAGTAGCTGCTCCAGCGCCACGCATCGAATTCAGGCTTTTCGGTCGCCCGCAAACTGACATCGCTGTCGCGGCCGGTCAGCCGCAACAGGAACCAGATCTGCTTCTGCCCCCTGTAAGTCCCTCGCCACTCACGGCGAACCCATTGCTTCGGCACATCGTAGCGCAACCAGTCACGCGTCCGCCCGAGAATACGCACATGCTCGGGCTTGAGGCCGACCTCTTCATGCAGCTCGCGGAACATCGCCTGTTCGGGCGATTCCCCCTTCTTGATTCCGCCCTGCGGAAATTGCCAGGAGTGTTCGCGTATCCGCTTTCCCCAGAAGACCTCGTTGCGTTGGTTGGTCAGGATGATGCCGACGTTCGGGCGATAACCTTCCCGGTCGAGCATGTTGAAACCCCAGATTGTTCAGTTGGGGTGATTGTTCCATATTCGGCGGGGGGAGGAAAGCCGGTCACCCGGGTAAAATTCTTTCTTTGCGGCTCTTACCCACGGAAAATAGACATGCGCGCCAGCCAGTTCTTCATTGCGACCCTGAAGGAAGCCCCCTCCGACGCCGAAGTCGTTTCGCACAAGCTGATGACGCGAGCCGGCATGATCCGCAAGCTCGCGGGGGGCATCTACACCTACATGCCGATCGGCCTGCGGGTCATTCGCAAGATCGAGGCCATCATCCGCGAGGAAATGAATCGTGCCGGCGGCATCGAACTGCTGATGCCGCTGATCCAGCCGGCCGAACTGTGGCAGGAAACCGGGCGCTGGGACAAGATGGGGCCCGAGATGCTGCGCGTGAAAGATCGGCACGACCGCGACTTCATCATCCAGCCGACATCCGAGGAGGTCGTCACCGACATCGCACGCGGAGAAATTCACAGCTACCGCCAGTTGCCGAAGAACTTCTATCACATCCAGACGAAATTCCGCGACGAGCGCCGCCCGCGCTTCGGCGTGATGCGTGGCCGCGAGTTCACCATGAAGGATGCCTACTCATTCGATCGCGACGAAGCCGCTGCCGAAAAAAGCTACCAGGCGATGTACGCCGCCTACGTCCGCATCTTCGAGCGCCTCGGCCTGAAATTCCGTGCGGTGCGTGCCGACACCGGCGCCATCGGCGGCTCGCTGTCGCATGAGTTCCAGGTGATCGCCGACACGGGAGAGGACCTGCTGGTCTATTGCCCCGACTCCGACTACGCCGCCAACATCGAACTGGCCGAGGCGCTGCCTCCGGCCGCCGTCCGGCCGGCGCCGACTTTTGCCATGGAGAAAGTCGCCACGCCCGACACGATCCGTTGCGAGGACGTCGCGAGGCTGATCGGCCTGCCGCTGGAAGCGACGGTGAAGTCCATCGTCCTCGCCACTGACACGCCGCTCGGGCCCGAAGTCTGGCTCCTGCTCGTGCGTGGCGACCATGAACTGAACGAGGTCAAGGCCGGCAAGCTGCCGGGGCTCGACGGCGGTTTCCGTTTCGCCAGCGAGCCGGAAATCATTGAGCACTTCGGTTGCCCCCCCGGCTATCTCGGCCCGCTCAACACGAAGAAGCCGGTGAAAGTCGTCGCCGACAGGACGGTGGCCAACATGGCTGATTTCGTTTCCGGCGCCAACGAAATCGGTTTCCACGTCAAGGGGCTCAACTGGGGCCGCGACCTGCCGGAACCGGATCTCGTCGCGGACATCCGCAATGTCGTCGAGGGCGATCCTTCGCCCGACGGCAAGGGAGTGCTCGCCATCCAGCGCGGCATCGAGGTAGGGCATGTCTTCTTCCTCGGCACCAAATACTCGGCGGCAATGAACTGTACCTACCTCGACGAAGCCGGCAAGCCGCAGCCCATGGTCATGGGCTGCTACGGCATCGGCGTCACTCGGCTGGTCGGTGCCGCCATCGAGCAGAACCACGATGCGAAGGGGATCATCTGGCCGGATGCGATCGCGCCCTTCACCCTCGTCATCTGCCCGGTCGGCTGGGGCAAGTCGGAGGCGGTACGCGATACGGCCAACCGCCTGTACACGGAACTCACCGCTGCCGGCATCGATGCCATCCTCGATGATCGCGACGAGCGCCCGGGCGTGATGTTTGCCGACTGGGAACTGATCGGCGTTCCGCATCGGCTCACGATCGGCGACCGCGGCCTCAAGGACGGCATGGTCGAGTATCAGCACCGCAGCGACCCCGAAGCCACCAAGGTCCCGCTCGACGAAATCGTCAGCCTGTTACGCGGCAAGGCATGCGCCTAGGCATTGGCGTCATCCTCCTGCTCGGCTGCGTGCAGGCCTGGGCAGGTGCGCAGAAATACGAACCTCTCGCCGCCAGCGTACAGGCGGCCTTGCATGCGGCGGTTTCCGACCGCGCCGCGCCGGAACCGCGTTTCGAAAGCATCGAGGAAAAAATCGACTGGCTGACGGAAATGTCGCGGCGGCTCGAAAAGCGCATGCCCGATCGCAAGTTGCGCCTCGACTTCCTCAAGACCGCCCGCTACGAAGCCCAGCGGGCCGGGCTGGATCCGCAACTGGTGCTCGGCCTCATCGAGGTGGAAAGCGGGTTCCGCAAGCATGCCGTTTCGTCCGCCGGTGCCCGCGGCTACATGCAGGTGATGCCCTTCTGGATCAAGGAAATCGGCCGGCCCGACCAGAACCTGTTCAACCTGCGCACCAACCTGCGCTACGGCTGCACCATCCTGCGCCACTACCTCGACATCGAGAAGGGCGACCTGTTTCGCGCCCTGGGCCGCTACAACGGCAGCCTCGGCCGGCCGGAATACCCGAACATGGTGCGCGCCGCATGGGAAAAGCGCTGGCACTGGGGACAGCGCGTCATCCAGGCACGATGACGGCCGTCCCGCCGGCGCCGACTTTCAGCGCGGCAATCCCGGCAGGCCGCCGCCCATCAGCCCCTTCGCGGCACGCATCATCTTGGCCATGCCACCCTTGGAGAACTGCTTCATCATCTTCTGCGTCTGCTCGAACTGGTTGAGCAGACGGTTGACCTCCTGCACCTGCACCCCTGCGCCCATAGCGATGCGGCGCTTGCGGCTGGCCTTGATCAGTTCGGGCTTGCTGCGCTCACCGGGCGTCATCGAGTTGATGATGCCTTCGATACGGCGAATCGCCTTGTCTTCCACCTGCCCACCCGCCTGCTGGGCCATCTGGGCGAACTGTGCCGGCATCTTTTCGAGCAAAGCGCCCATCCCGCCCATCTTGCGCATCTGGCCGATCTGCTCCTTGAAGTCGTTGAGATCGAAGCCCTTGCCGGATTTCATCTTCTTGACGAATTCCTGCGCCTTGTCGTGATCAACGCCGCGTTGCGCCTCCTCGACCAGGCCCAGGATGTCACCCATGCCGAGGATGCGGCTGGCCATGCGCTCGGGGTGGAATTCCTCGATGCCGGTCAGCTTCTCGCCGACGCCGGCGAACTTCAGCGGCTTGCCCGTGACATGCCGCACGGACAGCGCCGCGCCGCCGCGCGCATCGCCATCGAGCTTGGTGAGGATCACGCCGGTCAGCGGCAGGGCCTCGTTGAAGGCTTTCGCCGTATTCACGGCATCCTGGCCCAGCATCGCGTCGACGACGAACAGCGTCTCGATCGGCTTGAGCTGCGCATGCAGTTCGCGGATCTCGGCCATCATGGCTTCGTCGATCGCCAGCCGGCCGGCGGTATCGACGAACAGCACGTCATGGAAGTGCCGTTTCGCATGATCCAGTGCCGCAGCCGCGATCTCGGCGGGTTTCTGGCCGGCGGCGGAGGGGAAAAAGTCGATCCCCGCCTGCGCCGCCACGGTTTTCAGCTGCTCGATGGCGGCCGGCCGATAGACGTCGCAACTGACTGCCAGGACCTTCTTCTTGTGGCGCTCCTTCAGCCACTTGCCCAGTTTGGCCGTCGTCGTGGTCTTGCCGGCACCCTGCAGGCCCGACATCAGGATGATGGCCGGCGGCTGCGTGGCGAGATTGAGTTCGGCCTTCGCACCGCCCATCAGCTCGGTCAATTCGCGATGCACCACCCCGACCAGCGCCTGGCCGGGGGTCAGCGAGCCGATGACCTCCTGCCCGACCGCCTTTTCCTTCACCCGGGCGATGAAGTCCTTGACCACCGGCAGCGCGACATCGGCCTCGAGCAGGGCCATCCGCACCTCGCGAAGCATGTCGGCGATGTTTTCCTCGGACAGGCGGGCCTGTCCGCGCAGGGTCTTGACGACCTTGGCGAGCTTGGTGGTCAGGTTGTCGAGCATGGGATCACGAAAGGAAGTCAAGCAGTCCGGCAGACGCAAAGGCCCGGACAAGGCTTGGTGTAGACTCCAAAAATATGCAAGCGATTCTACTGCATCCCTCGTGGCTGCACCTTCCGGCTGCTGCCCTCTACGTCGGCCTGGCCGGCCACTTCTGGCGTACGCGCTGGCGCGGCGCCGTCCTCGACCAACCGGTCGCCGGCCTGGCTGTCTGGGAGCGCGCCTGGCTGGCCATCGCGCTGCTCCTGCATGGCGCCACCGTGGGGCTGGAGCTCTTTCCTCCCGGCAGCGAGGGCATGCGCTTCGGTTTCTCCGTCGCCTTGTCGATGATGACCTGGCTGGCCGTCGCGCTGTACTGGATCGAAAGCTTCTACGCCCGCATGGAAGGCCTGCAGATGCTCGGCCTGCCGCTGGCGGCTGTCTGCAGCCTGTTGCCGTGGTTCCTGCCAGGACAGCACATCGTCGCGAACACCGGTTCGCTCGTATTCCGACTGCATTTCCTGATGGCCATGCTGGCCTACAGCCTGTTCACACTCTCGGCGCTGCATGCCATCCTGATGGCCGCAACGGAGCAACGCCTCCATCGCGGCCGCCTGACGCCCCTGTTCGCCGGCCTGCCACCGCTGCTGACGATGGAGGCGCTGCTGTTCCGTCTCATCAACATCGCCTTCGTCCTGCTCACCCTCACCCTGGCGTCGGGCGTGCTGTTTTCCGAACAGATCTTCGGCAAAGCCCTGCCACTGAACCACAAGACCGTCTTCGCCCTGCTGTCATGGCTGATGTTCGGTGCATTGCTGGTCGGGCGGCATCGCTACGGCTGGCGTGGCCGCACCGCCCTGCGCTGGACCCTGGCGGGCTTCGCGGTCCTGCTGCTGGCTTATGTCGGCAGCCGCTTCGTCCTCGAAGTCGTCCTCGGACGCCCCTGATTTGGAAGATATCCCCCTAGGCGCATTGCTCGCCGCACTGATCATCCTGCTCGTCCTCTCGGCTTTCTTCTCGATGTCCGAGACCAGCATGATGGCCGCCAACCGCTACCGCCTGCGCCATCGCGCCGGCCAGGGCGACCGTGGAGCACGGCTGGCGCTGTCGTTGCTGGAGGCCACCGATCGCCTGCTGGGCGTGATCCTGCTCGGCAACAACCTCGTGAATGCCGGTGCCGCCACGCTGGTCAGCGTGATCACCATTCACCTGGTCGGCCAGGAAGAATGGGCCCTCGGCCTGGCGACGCTGTTCACCACCTTCGTCATCCTGATCTGCTCCGAAATCACGCCCAAGGTCATCGCCGCCACCTATGCCGACCGTATCACCCCGGTGCTGGCCTACCTGCTCTGGCCCCTGCTGCGCCTCTTCCACCCGATCGTCTGGTTCGTCAATCTGTTTTCGCGCGGCCTGCTGGGCCTGCTGGGAATCAAACCCAGGGGCATGGCCGAGGCGCCTCACCTGACAGCCGACGAGCTGCGTTCCGTCGTCCTCGAGTCAGGCCAGTTCATCCCCTCCGAACACCGCGCGATTCTGGTGAACATCTTCGATCTGGAGCACATCACCGTGGAGGACATCATGACTCCCCGCGGTGAAATCGAAAGCATCGACATCGCCGCGCCGATTCGGGAAATATCGGACAAGCTGGCAACCAGTTTCCACACGCGGCTGCCGGTTTACGAAGGCGAGCCGGGCAACGTCATCGGAGTCGTCCACTTGCGCCGCCTGCTGGGAGGTGCACTGGCGAGCGAGCTCGACATTGGGCTGCTGAAGGAAAACCTCTCCGAACCTTATTTCATCCCGGCGGAAACTCCGGCCTATGCCCAGTTGCGCTTCTTCCGCGAAAACCGCCAGCGCCTCGGCCTCGTCGTCGACGAATACGGCGAACTGCTGGGCTTGGTCACGATCGAGGACATCGTTGAAGAAATCGTCGGTAAATTCACGACCGGCATGCCCGGCAGCACGGCCGCTTTTGCCTGGAGCGATGAGGGGTTCGCGCTGATCGACGGCGGCTACAGCCTGCGTGAAATCAACCGCCTGCTGTCCCTCGACCTGCCGATCGATGGGCCCAAGACGCTCAATGGCCTGATCATCGAGCATCTCCAGGACATCCCCGAAATCGGGGTCGGCCTGCGCATCAACGGCATCGCCATGGAAATCGTCCAAACCGAAAACCGGCGCATCAAGGTCGTGAAGATCTATCGTCCCTAGTCTTCCAAGCGCCAATTCCCCGGGAAAACCCGAAATATTCCGCCTTTACAAGGCCCGGCGGGCGAGGCATTATCACTCTGCATAACGGCTCGAGGAGCAGGCATGGCATCCCCCAAGAAAGACGACTCCCAGGCGGTATTCACGTGGGAAGGCAAGGACAAGAGCGGCAAGATCGTTCGCGGCGAATTGCGTGCCGCAACGGAAACCGTCGTCCGTACCACCCTGCGACGCCAGGGCATTCTCGTCACCAAGGCCAAAAAGCAGAGCTTCAGGAAAGGGGGGAAGGTCACCGACAAGGACGTAACCTTGTTCACGCGCCAGATGGCGACCATGATGAAGTCCGGCGTGCCGCTCCTGCAAGCCTTCGACATCGTCGGCAAGGGGGCCTCCAATGCCGCTGTCGGCAAACTGCTGACGGACATCAAGACCGATGTCGAGACGGGCTCAGCGCTGAACCAGGCCTTCCGCAAATACCCGCTGTACTTCGACCAGCTCTATTGCAACCTCGTCGAAGCCGGCGAGCAGGCGGGCATCCTCGACCAGTTGCTCGATCGACTGGCCACCTACAAGGAAAAGACCCAGGCGATCATCTCGAAGATCAAGAGCGCCCTCTTTTACCCGGTTTCGGTATTGGTGGTCGCCTTCGTCGTCATGGCCGTCATCATGATTTTCGTCGTGCCTTCATTCAAGAAGGTCTTCACCAACTTCGGTGCCGACTTGCCGGGGCCCACCTTGGTTGTCATCGGCATCTCGGATTATTTCGTCGCCAACTGGTATCTGATCTTCGGCATCATCGGTGGCGGCCTCTATGCATTCTTTTATACGTGGAAGCGCTCCGAAAAAATGCAGATACTCATGGATCGGCTCGCCCTGCGTTTGCCGATCTTCGGCGAGGTCATCCGCAAGGCGACCATCGCCCGCTGGACCCGCACCCTGTCCACCATGTTCGCTGCCGGCGTGCCGCTGGTCGAGGCGCTCGATTCGGTCGGCGGCGCCTCCGGCAACTACATCTACCGGCAGGCAACCAAGCAGATCAAGGCCGAGATCAGTACCGGTTCGAGCCTGACGGTCGCCATGCAGAACGCGAACGTCTTCCCCAACATGGTGATCCAGATGATCGCCATCGGCGAGGAATCCGGCCAGCTCGACGCGATGAGCGGCAAGGTGGCGGATTTCTACGAAGCCGAAGTGGATGATGCGGTCGAATCCCTATCCAGCCTCATGGAGCCGATGATCATGGTCGTGCTCGGTACATTGATCGGCGGCATCATCGTCGCGATGTACCTGCCGATCTTCAAGCTCGGCGCCGTCGTTTAACCTGGTCATGGTCAGCCTCGATCCCATGGCGCTGGCTGCAGCCAGCGCACTGTTCGGCCTGCTCATCGGCAGCTTCCTGAATGTCGTCATTCATCGCCTGCCGATCATGATGGAACGGGATTGGCGTGCTCAATGCGCCGAACTGGCGGGGAGCGAGCCCCCAGCCACGGAACCGCTGTCGCTGATCGCACCCCGGTCGCGCTGCCCGCAGTGCGGACGGCAGATTCGTGCGCTGGAGAACATTCCCATCCTCAGCTACCTGCTGCTGCGCGGTCGTTGCCCGGGCTGCCGTCAGGACATCAGTCTGCGCTACCCGCTGGTCGAAGCCCTTACCGGCGTGCTGTTCGGCTACGTCGGCTGGCATTACGGGCTGTCGCTTGCCGGTGCCGGCGCCCTGCTGTTCGTGGCGGCGATGATCGCCCTCACGTTCATCGACTTCGATACCCAGCTCCTGCCCGACGACATCACCCTCCCGCTGCTCTGGGCCGGATTGCTGTTCAACCTGGCGGGGGCCTTCGCGACCCTGCCGAATGCCGTCATCGGTGCGGCGGCTGGCTATCTCGTCCTCTGGTCGGTCTATTGGCTGTTCAAACTGGCCACCGGCAAGGAAGGCATGGGCTACGGCGACTTCAAGCTGCTCGCCGCCATCGGTGCCTGGCTGGGCTGGGAACTGCTCCCGATGGTCATCCTGCTCTCGTCGTTCGTGGGCGCGCTCGTCGGCATCGCCCTGATCGTGTTGGCTCGCCATGGCCGCAACGTCCCCATTCCCTTCGGGCCCTACCTGGCTGCCGCCGGGCTCATCGCCCTGTTCTGGGGGCCCCAGCTGAACCGGAGCCTCCTCGGGCTGGGCTGAGCTTGAATTCCATGCGGCCGGCACCGATTTACGGCGGCACCGGTGCCCGGCACCCAAGCGCTTATATAATTTGTGGAATTTCCCGGAGAAAATCATGCCGATCTACGCGTATCGATGCAGCCAGTGCGGTTTCGAGAAGGACGTCCTGCAGAAGATGTCCGACTCCCCGTTGACCCTGTGTCCGGAATGCAATACCGAAAACTTCAGCAAGCAGCTCACCGCCGCCGGCTTCCAGTTGAAGGGCAGCGGCTGGTATCAAACCGACTTCAAGGGCGGAACAAAATCGACGCCCAAGGCCCCCACATCCGATAGTCCGCCGCCCTGCCAGGGTGGCACGGGTGCCTGCCCCTCCTGCAACTGATTTCGTGACGCCGCTGCGCAAATACTTCATCACCGGACTCCTGATCTGGATTCCGCTGGTGATCACCATCTGGGTGCTGACGGTGATCGTCGGCACCATGGACCAGTCGCTGCGCGTGCTGCCGCGCGCGATCCACCCGGAAACGCTGCTCGGGTTCAACATCCCCGGCGTTGGCGCCTTGCTGACCCTGCTGGTGGTCTTCCTGACCGGCCTGGTTACGGCCAACATCATCGGCCAGCGCCTGATCCGCTTCTGGGAGGCCCTGCTCGCGCGCATCCCGGTCGTCAAGTCGATCTACTACAGCGTCAAGCAGGTCAGCGACACCCTGTTCTCCGGCAGCGGCGAGGCCTTCCGCAAGGTGCTGCTGGTGCACTACCCCCATCCCGGCGCCTGGTCGGTCGCTTTCCAGACCGGCACGCCGGCCCGGCAGATCGGCGACCTGCTCGACGACGAGCATGTCAGCGTCTTCATTCCCACCGCACCCAGCCCGGTCAACGGCTTCTTCTTCTTCGTCAAGAAAAGCGAAACCATCGAGCTCGACATCAGCGTCGACGACGCGCTGAAGTACATCGTGTCGATGGGCGTCGTCCCGCCCGTGCAGCGCCAGCCCAACCCAGGTTTCATTTTGGGACGCGCCCAGAACGAGTAACCCATTTGCATCCACGTGCGCCGCCGTCCCGCGAGCGCCGACTTTTGAAAGCTTAAACTCCCATGCGTACCCATTACTGCGGCCAACTCAACGCCAGCCATATTGATCAGATCGTCACCCTCTGCGGCTGGAACCACCGCCGGCGCGACCACGGCGGCGTGATCTTCATCGACCTGCGCGACCGTGAAGGCATCGCCCAGATCGTCTGCGATCCCGACCGCCCCGAGATGTTCAAGCTGGCCGAGGCCGTGCGCAACGAGTTCGTGCTCAGGATCACCGGCAAGGTGCGCCGCCGCCCGGCCGGCACCGAAAACGCCAACATGCCGTCCGGCGAGGTCGAGATCCTCTGCCACGAACTGGAAATCCTCAACGCCGCCGTCACGCCGCCCTTCCAACTCGACGAAGAGAACCTGTCGGAGAACGTGCGCCTGACCCATCGCGTCATCGACCTGCGCCGGCCGCAGATGCAGAAGAACATGATGCTGCGCTACAAGACCGCACGCGCCTTCCGCCGCTTCCTCGACGACCACGGCTTCATCGACATCGAGACGCCGATGCTGACCAAGTCCACACCCGAAGGCGCCCGCGACTACCTGGTGCCCTCGCGCGTACATCCGGGTCAGTTCTTCGCCCTGCCGCAAAGCCCGCAGCTCTTCAAGCAGATGCTGATGGTCGCCGGCTTCGACCGCTACTACCAGATCACCAAGTGCTTCCGCGACGAAGACCTGCGCGCCGACCGCCAGCCCGAATTCACCCAAGTGGATATCGAGACCTCGTTCATGGACGAGACTGCGATCACCGGCCTCATTGAGCAACTGATCCGCTACGTCTTCAAGGACGCCATCGACGTCGACCTGCCCGATCCCTTCCCGCGCATGAGCTACACCGAGGCGATGCGCCGCTTCGGCTCCGACAAGCCGGACCTGCGCGTGACGCTGGAATTGACCGAAGTCACCGACGCCGTCGCCGATGTCGCCTTCAAGGTGTTCTCGGGGCCCGCCACCACGGGCGGCCGCGTCGCGGCGCTGCGCATTCCCGGCGGCGCCTCGCTCACCCGCGGCGAGATCGACGGCTACACCGAGTTCGTCAAGATCTATGGCGCCAAGGGCCTCGCCTACATCAAGGTCAACGACGTCAGCAAGCTCAACGAGGAAGGCCTGCAATCGCCGATCGTCAAGAACATCCACGAGGCCGCGCTGAAGGCCATCATGGAACGCACCGGCGCCCAGTCCGGCGACCTGATCTTCTTCGGCGCCGACAAGACCAAGGTGGTGAACGATGCCCTCGGCGCGCTGCGCAGCAAGATCGGCCACGAGAAGGGCTACGTCAATGGCAAAGCCTGGGAACCGGTCTGGGTCGTCGACTTCCCGATGTTCGAATACGATGAGGAAGACAAGCGCTGGACGGCCTGCCACCACCCCTTCACCTCCCCGAAGGACGGCCACGACGAGCTGATGAAAACGAACCCCGGCGAATGCCTCGCCAAGGCCTACGACCTCGCCCTCAACGGCTGGGAAATCGGCGGCGGCTCGGTACGTATCCACAAGGCCGACGTGCAGGCGCGCGTCTTCGAGGCACTGGGCATCGGCGAGGAGGAGCAGCGCCTCAAGTTCGGCTTCCTGCTCGACGCGCTCAAGTACGGCGCACCGCCGCACGGCGGCCTGGCCTTCGGCCTCGACCGCATCGTCACCATGATGACCGGCGCCGAGTCGATCCGCGACGTGATCGCCTTCCCGAAGACCCAGCGTGCCCAGTGCCTGCTCACCGACGCGCCCTCCGGCGTGGACGAGAAACAGTTGCGCGAACTGCACATCCGCCTGCGCCAGAAGGTCGAGACGCAAGTCGAGGTCGGCAAGTCCTGATGCGTTTCCTGCTTTCCCTGCTGCTGGCCTTCCAGTTCGGTCTGGCCGGCAGCGCATGGGCGCAGGAGATCGGGCAAGACGAACTGCCTCCCGAGGGCCGGGTGGTGCTGGGCCTGATCAGCGCCGGCGGTCCTTTTCCCTACAAAAGGGATGGCATCACCTTCGGCAATTTCGAAAAGCGCCTGCCTCTCCAGCGCCGCGGCTACTATCGGGAATACACCGTCCCCACGCCCGGTCTGAAGCATCGCGGGGCACGGCGCATCGTCTGCGGCGGCTGGCAAAGGCAGCAGCCGGACGCCTGCTGGTACACCGCCGACCACTACCGCAGCTTCCGGCAGATCGCCGACTGAACGCCCGCTGAACACCCCTGAGCACTCCATGAACTACGAAGACATCCTGACCCGCCTCGACCACGCCAGCGTTTACCACATGCCGCTCGACGGCGAGACGGCGCTGGTCGCCGCGGCGGAACGCAACGGCTATTTCGTGTTCCGCATCGATCTCGCGGGCGTGCAGGACAAGACCGGCATGCTCTCCGCGATCGCCAAGGCCATGGCCTTTCCGGAGTGGTTCGGCCACAACTGGGATGCGTTGCTCGACTGCCTGGCCGATCTCGGCTGGCATTCGCACAAAGGGGCCGAAGGCTACGTCGTCATCCTCGAGCACTGCGACGGTATCCATGGCCGCGCCGAGACGGATTTTGTCCAGACCCTGCAGGTGTTCGAAGCCGCCGCCAACGAATGGCGCGAGCAGGGCATCCCCTTCTGGTGCTTCGTCGACATGCAGGCCGACGGCATCAACTGGCTCGCCGACATCGCCTGACCGATGGCAGGCAGCAAGCAGCCTGTCTCGGTGCTGGTGGTCATCCACGACCCCGGCCTCAACATCCTCCTGCTCGAACGGGCCGCCCATCCGGGCTACTGGCAGTCGGTCACCGGTTCCCGGGAAGGCGAGGAAAGCCTGGCGGAGACGGCCGTGCGCGAAGTGGCCGAGGAAACAGGCATCGACTGCAGGCCGGCGGACCTCGCCGACTGGCACCTCTCCAACCGCTTCGAGATTTTCGCCGAATGGCGCGACCGCTACCCGGAGGGCGTCACGCACAACGTCGAGCACGTCTTCGGCCTGTGCGTCCCGGCCGGCACACGGGCCGTCCCGGCGCCCGGTGAACACCGCGCCCTGCGCTGGCTGCCCTGGCGCGAAGCGGCCGCCGCGTGCTTTTCCTGGACCAACCGCGACACCATCCTCATGCTGGGCCTGCGCACGGCGCTGTAAGCTTTTCCGCGAGCGAGCGACTATGCTTCTCCCACCCCAACGCAGGAGAACGCCATGACCCTCGCCGTCCTGATGCCCCGCCAGCCGGTTCCACCCCTCGACGTACCGCTGCTCGGCGGCGGCCGCTTCGATCTTGCCGTCTCGCCAGCACCGACTTTCGACATGCTCGTCTTCTATCGCGGCCTGCACTGCCCTCTATGCGCGAAATACCTCGTCGAACTGGAGCGTCTCCATCCCGAATTCGAGCAGCGCGGCGTCCGGCCCGTTGCGATCAGTTCCGACACCGAGGAGCGCGCCCGCGCGATGGCCGACAAGATCGGCGCCAAGGCGCTGCGCTTCGGCTACGACCTGCGGCTGGCCGTCGCCCGCCAGTGGGGGCTCACGATTTCCACCTCGCGCGGCAAGACCTCCCTCGGCATCGACGAGCCGGCCCTGTTCTCCGAACCCGGCCTGTTCCTCGTGCATCCCGACGGCACGCTCTACTGGGGCAGCACGCAGACGATGCCTTTCGCCCGGCCGCATTTCGACGAGATCGTCGGCGCGATCGACTTCGTCGTGAAGAACGACTATCCGGCGCGCGGCGAATACACCGGCGCCGTCTGAGCCCGCGCCTGCAGGCAGGTTGGGCACAGGCAGCCGCTGACAGCCGGATCGATCGGCTGCGGCGGCAGTTCGGCGCACCAGCATCGTTCGTCGCCGGCATCCATGCCGCAGACGAAGGTCGCGCCGCAGCACGGGCATGTTTTCTCCCCGGGACGCCGTCCCGCGGGCGCCGACTTTGTGCTCATCGGCCCACCACCCTGCGGCGAATCCAAGCATCGACCGACAGGCGTCCCGGTCCGGAAAGAATCAGCGGCAGCAGCATCACCATGAAGATCAGTGGCAGCTTGTAGTTGCCGTGGCCCTTGTCCGTCAGCGCATAGCCCTGCCACAGCTCGGCCAGGCTCGACCACTCGGCGGGCCAGTGCACCGCCCCGATGGCAACGATGGTCAGGATGAACAGCGACAGGCCGAAAAAGCGTGTCCCCAGGCCGATCGCCAGCGCGACGCCGCCGGCCAATTCGAACCACGTCGCCATCTGCCAGCTGATCTCCGGCGGCACGCTGTTGAACGGATACGGGAACTGCTCCAGGATGTCGGCAAACCAGTTTTCGCCGCGAAACTTTTCCAGCCCGGATTCGAAATACTCCCAGCCGAGCAGCAGGCGCAGGCCGAGCAGGCCGACCCACGCACCGAGCCAGTCGATGCCGGCGAACAGCTTGCGCAACCACGCTTTCATGGCCGACTCCCGAGCACCGCGCCGCTTTCATGCAGGCCGGCGAGCAGCTGCGCGCCATGCACGACCACGGCATCCGGCTGCGGATGGCCGATCTCCGTCGCCACCGCAAGGCAGGCCGACCTGCCCGTGTGTCCGCCAGCCTGCAGCAGCGTCACCAGCCGCGCGCTGACAGGATTGAGCTCGATGAACCGCACGGCATCACCCGCATCGCGATAGACGAGCAGATGCGTCGCCTGCGGCTTGCGCGGCCGGTAGTCCGGGCCGATGCGCTGCACCGGCCAGTCGTAGTCGAGGTTCATCAGCGCGGGCGCCAGCACGGGGGTGCCGTCGAGCAGGTCACCGCGGGGATCGTGCGGCGGCGCATCCGCATTCATCACGTCGAGCGCCAGTTCGACCCACTCGTAATGTGCCAGCTCGCGCAGCCACGCCGGGCCGGCAGCGGCAGGCAGCCAATGCAGGAACTCGCGCGGAATCTCGCGGAAATACGGCGTCCGGCAGCGTGCCTCGCGGAAGAAGGCGCGGTGCAGGCGCCGCCAGCGCCGTTCACCCAGCATCTTGCGCGACACGGGGAAGCAGGCATCGAGAAAGCCGGTCAGGTTGTTGAACAGCAATTCGCCATAGATCGCGGCCCGCCGGGCCGGTACGCCGGCCGGTCGCGCCGCCCTGCGCGGATCGCGCAGGTGGCGGCCAAAATCATGCTGGAACGACTGGAAAGCGAGCATCAGGCCGCCCTCCGCTCGATGGGTGCGCTGCAGCGCTGGGCGGCGGCGATCCGCTCGACCTCGACGGACAGCTCGGCCAGCGCCGGAATGTTGAAGTCGCGTTCGAGGCAGGTCGGCAACGGGCCGACGCGCGCATAGGCGGCATCGAGCAGTGCCCAGACCGGATCGATCACCGCGGCACCGTGGGTATCCACCAGCACGCCGTCCGGTTCGACGTAGTGGCCGGCCATGTGCAGGTAGCAGGTGCGCTCCAGCGGCAGCGCGTCCATGAAGGCGACGGGGTCGAAAGTGAAGTTGCGGCTGTTCACGTAAATGTTGTTAACGTCCAGATGCAACAGGCAGTCGGCTTCCTCGATGACGGCCGAGATGAATTCCGCTTCGCTCATCTCCGCGCCGGGCGGCGCGACATAGTAGGAGGCGTTCTCGATGCCGATGCGCATGCCGAGGATGTCCTGTGCCTGCCGGATGCGCCCGGCGACCCATTGCACGGCATCGCCGGTGCAGGGAATCGGCAACAGGTCGTAGAGGTGACCGTCATCGCCACACCACGACAGGTGTTCGGTATAGAGCGTCATGCCGTGCTGACGCATGAAGGCCCTGATGTCTTTCAGCAAACCGGTGTCGAGCGGGCGCGGGCCGCCGAGGCCGAGCGACAGACCGTGGCAGACGAAAGGATGGCGCTCGGTGAAGTTGCGCAGTTCCTTCGCGTAGCGGCCGCCGATGCCGGCCCAGTTTTCCGGGGCCAGCTCGAAGAAATCGATGCAGGAAGGAACCCCCGACTTCAGGTCGGGGATCAGTTCCCGCCTGAAGCCGAGTCCCGTGCCTTGCAGCCGGGCAGATGACATGCTGCGGCCTTACTTCTTCGCGCCGCAGCTGGCGTCCTTCTTCTTGTCGCCGCCGCAGCTGCCGTCCTTCTTCTTGTCGTCCGCGGGCTTTTCGACCTTCTTGTCGCCGCCGCACTTGGCCTCGCCGCACTTGCCGTCGGTTTTCTTGTCGGCGGCGGCCAGCTGGTAGCCGCTGTCGAGCTTGGCCATGGCGAATGGATTATCCGCCGCGCTGGCCACCGTGCTCATTGCGACGGTGGCGGCGAAGGCGGTACCGGTGACGAGGGCGAGGGTGGCGTGGGTGGTTTTGTTTTTCATGTCAGTCTCCTGTGGGGGTTGAGGGTGCAACTTTGACAAACGCTACGTAGGCGGTGTACCGATGCGCCGTGCGGCGGCATGAAGCAAGGCGAAGTGCCGCTCGGTCGCCCGGCAGCCCCTGCAGAGGAACAGATGCAACTTCAGCCCGAGGCGCTCGACCGGCGACAGCTTGCGGTCCAGATCCTGCGACATCAGTTGCGTGGCTTCCTTGCAGTTCATCATCATTACTTCTCTCCAAACCAGCGCCGGGACAGGCATTCGCGCAGTCCCAGACGCGCACGGTGCAGCAGCACCCAGCAATTGGACGACGAGATTCCCAGTTCCTTACAAATTTCGTCGGTTTCCAACCCCAAAATCTCCCGCATCATGAAAACCCGCCCCGGCTTGGCCGGCACGCCGTCGAGGCAGGCCTCGAATACCACCCAGAACTGGCTGTTTTCCAACGCGGCTTCCGGATCGGCCCAGGCGGCCGGCGACTCCTCCCAGTGGCCGCGCCGGTCGAACAGTTCGTCGAAATCTTCGCCTTCGTCCTCGACGACCACCATCACGGCCCCCTCCCGCTGCCGCCGGCGCAATTCGTCGATGATCTTGTTCTTGAGGATGGCGAACACCCAGGTCTTGGCCGCCGCCGCACCGGCGAACCGGTCCGCACCGGCCAGCGCGGCGAGCATCGCTTCCTGCACCGCATCCTCCGCCTGCGCGTCGGACCGCAACTGCAGCCGGGCGAATCGCAGCAGTTGCGGCCGCAAGGCCGCGAGGGCGGCGTGGATCTCTTGGTTTTTCAAATGTCCCTCCCTGTCTGCCGCGATCATAACCGGCACTTGAAAAGTGCGGCGCGAAGACCTAGCTATGGGGCATAAACCACCCGCTCAAGGAGAATGCCATGAACCCGATGACGCGTTATGACCCGCTCGACGACTTCTTCCGCGGCTTCTTCGTCCGCCCGGTCGAAATGGGCAAGGACATCGAGGCGCCGAACATCAGGATCGACGTCAGGGAGCAGGAGAAGGCCTACGTCGTCCATGCCGAGATGCCCGGCATCCGCAAGGAGGACATCCACGTCAGCATCGACGGCCCGGTCGTCTCGATCAGCGCCGAGCGCAAGGAAGAGAAGGACGTCAGGGAAGGCGAGCGCGTGCTGCGCATCGAACGCCATTTCGGCAAGGTGTCGCGCAGCTTCCAGCTCGGCCAGGACATCGACGACAACGCGGCTTCCGCGAAATTCACCGACGGGGTGCTGGAACTGACCCTGCCGAAGAAGGCCGCGACGCAGTCGAAGCGACTGGCCATCGACTGAAGATCGACGGATCGGCAAAAAGTCGGTGCCGGCAGGACGGCGGTAGAATTTCCGCCGTCCTTTCCTTCCTGCCGACGCCATGACCCCCGAAACCCCCGAGACCCACGCCGCCACCGACACCCTGCCCGCCGCCACCAAGGCCAAGATCCTCGGCGAGGCGCTGCCCTACATCAAGCGCTTCTTCGACAAGACCATCGTCATCAAGTACGGCGGCAACGCCATGACCGACCCGAAGCTGCAGGACGGCTTCGCGCGCGACGTGGTGCTGCTCAAGCTGGTGGGCATGAATCCGGTGGTCGTCCATGGCGGCGGCCCGCAGATCGAAGACCTGCTCAAGCGCGTCGGCAAGCAGGGCACCTTCATCCAGGGCATGCGCGTCACCGACGAAGAGACCATGGACATAGTCGAGATGGTGCTCGGCGGCCAGGTCAACAAGGAAATCGTCAACCTCATCAACCAGCACGGCGGCAAAGCCGTCGGCCTGACCGGCCAGGACGGCAACTTCATCCGCGCCAAGAAGTTGATGCTGCCGAACAAGGACAATCCCGACGAACTGATCGACATCGGTTCGGTCGGCGAGATCACCTCGATCGACCCCTCGCTGATCGCCTTCCTCGACACCGGTGACTTCATCCCGGTGATCGCACCGATCGGCGTCGGCCCCAGGGGCGAGACCTACAACATCAACGCCGACGTCGTCGCCGGCAAGATCGCCGAAGTGCTCAACGCCGAAAAGCTGGTGCTGCTGACCAACACGCCCGGCGTGCTGAACAAGGCGGGCGAACTGCTGACCGGCGTGACGCCGAAGGAAATCGACGCGATGGTCGAGGACGGCACCCTCTCCGGCGGCATGCTGCCGAAGATCGGCTCGGCGCTCGATGCGGCGCGCAGTGGCGTCAAAAGCGTGCACATCATCGACGGCCGCGTCGAACACGCCCTGCTGCTCGAAATCCTGACCGACCAGGGCGTCGGCACGCTGATCAAATCGAAATGACTTCACGTCGGGTTTGGCTGTTCGACCTCGACAACACGCTGCACGACGCCAACCCGCACATCTTCCCGGCCATGAGCCGGGCGATGCTGGATTACGTGGCCGAAAAAGTCGGCGTCGGCGAGACGGCGGCCAAGGCCCTGCGCGATGAATACTGGCAGCGTTACGGCGCCACCATGACGGGACTGGTGCGCCACCACGGCGTCGATCCGCACGATTTCCTCGCCCGTACCCACGACTTCCTCGACGACCTGCCCCGCATGGTGGTGTTCGAACCGGCCCTGCGCCACGCGCTCGAACGCCTGCCCGGCCGCAAGATCCTGTTTTCCAACGCGCCGCGGCACTACGTCGAGGCGATCCTCGATCACGTCGGCATCCGCCGCCTGTTCGACAGCATCTGGACCATCGAACGCTTGCGCCTGACACCCAAACCGCATCTCGCCGCCTTCCGCCGCTTGCTGCGCGACGAAAGACTGCAGGCGCAGCGCTGCATCTTCGTCGAGGACAGTGCCGCCAATCTGCGCGCAGCCAAGCAATTGGGCATGAAAACCGTGCTTGTTTCACCTGCGGTGCGAGCGCCCGCTTACGTCGATGTGCTCATAAAATCGGCGCTCGACCTGCCACGACTAGGACTCACTCAGGGACAACGAGGATGAACCAACCCGGCGAAAAGAAACTCCAGATCCTGCAGACCATCGCCACCATGCTGGAAAACCCGGCCGGCGAGAAGATCACCACCGCCGCGCTCGCGGCACGCCTCGATGTTTCCGAAGCCGCGCTCTACCGCCATTTCCCGAGCAAGGCGCGCATGTTCGAGGGACTGATCGAGTTCATCGAGAACGCGATTCTCGGCGTCGTCGGCCAGATCGCCGCCGAGGAGGAAAGCGGCATGAGGCAGGTCGAACTGATGCTCGCCGCCGCGCTGCGCTTTGCGACCAAGAACCGCGGACTGGCGCGCGTCATGGTCGGCGACGCCCTCGTGCATGAAAATCCGCGCCTGCAGGCACGCATCAACCAGCTGTTTGAGCGGCTCGAAGCATCGCTAAAGCAGGCGCTGAAGATCGCCCAGGCGCAGGGCGCCCTGCCTGCCGACCGCGACTGCGCCATGCAGGCCGACCTGCTGATCTGCCACCTGCTCGGCCGCCTGCAGCGTTACGTCAAGAGCGGCTTCAAGGACGATCCCCTCGCCCTCTGGCCGACGCAGAAAACCCTACTGCTTGGCTAGCAGCTCGGCCGCTTCCATGGCGAAGTAAGTCAGGATGCCGTCGGCGCCGGCGCGCTTGAAGCACAGCAGCGCTTCCATCATCACCGCGTCGTGGGCGAGCCAGCCGTTCTGCGCGGCGGCCTTCAGCATCGCGTACTCGCCGCTGACCTGATAGGCGTAGGTCGGCACGCCGAACGCGTCCTTCACACGGCGCACGATATCGAGGTAGGGCATGCCGGGCTTGACCATCACCATGTCCGCGCCTTCCTGCAGGTCGAGCGCGACCTCGCGCAGCGCCTCGTCGGTATTGGCCGGATCCATCTGGTAGGTGTACTTGTTGCCCTTGCCGAGGTTGGCGGCTGAACCGACCGCATCGCGGAAGGGGCCGTAGAAGCTCGACGCATACTTTGCCGAATAGGCGAGGATGCGGGTATGGATGTGCTTGCGCCCGTCCAGCGCGGTACGGATCGCCCCGATGCGGCCGTCCATCATGTCGGAAGGTGCCACCACGTCCGCGCCCGCTTCGGCGTGGGTGAGCGCCTGCTTCACGAGGGCCTCGACGGTTTCGTCGTTCATCACGTAGCCGCTCGGGTCGGCGGGATCGATCAGGCCGTCCTGTCCGTGGCTGGTGTAGGGATCGAGGGCGATATCGGTAATGATGCCGAGTTCCGGCAGTTCCTTTTTCAGCTGGGCGACCACGGTCGGCACCAGGCCCTTCGGGTTCCAGGCTTCTTCGGCCCCCTGCGTCTTCTTGCTGGCGTCGACGACGGGAAACAGGGCGAGTGCGGGAATGCCGAGCTTCAGGGCCTTTTCCGCGACCGGCAGCAGGCGGTCGAGCGTCATGCGCTCGACGCCCGGCATCGAGGCGACCTTCTCGGTTTTGTTCTGTCCCTCCAGCACGAATACCGGATAGATGAAATCGGCCGCCGTCAGCACGCTCTCACGCATCAGCCGGCGGGAAAAATCGTCGCGCCGCATGCGACGCATCCGCGAACCCGGAAATACACCTTTTATAATCATGGTCTTATGCCTCAAAAAATTACTTGAACTTTTTACTCCGCTACCTATCATAGTCTTCGGAGGGTGACGAATCCTCCCCCGCTTTTCCTCCCTGAGCGGGTACCTCGGTGATCATCGAGGTATTCGGGCTCCCGGCTTTCTCCCCTTTGGCCGGGAGCCCATTCTCTTCTTCGTCCGCAGCGACGCCCAGCCATTTCCCGACCACCCGCTCGACCTCGTCGACACCGGTCTTCTTCAGGCTGGAAAACAGCTGCAAGCTCATCGAAACACCCGGAAAGTCGGTACTGGCAAGACGGCGGGCGGCCGCCAGCGTTTTCGCCTGCTCCTGGCGCGTCAGCTTGTCGGCCTTCGTCAGCAGGCAATGGATCGGTTTGCCGCCCGCACCGAACCACTGGATCATCTGGCGATCGAGCTCGGTGAATGGGCGGCGCGCATCCATGATCAGCACCAGCCCGAGCAGCGCCGTGCGTCGCGTCAGGTAGTGTTCGAGCAATCCCTGCCACTGCCGGCGCACCGCCTCGGGCACATCGGCATAACCGTAGCCCGGCAGGTCGACGAGGGCCGCCCCGTTGCGCAGGCGGAACAGGTTGATGAGTTGGGTGCGGCCGGGCGTCTTCGATACGTAGGCCAGCCGCGTATGGGCGGCCAGGGTATTGATGGCCGAGGATTTGCCCGCATTCGAGCGTCCGGCGAAGGCGATTTCCCCGCCGCCGGCCTGCGGCAGCGTCATCGGATCGGCGACGGAAATTTCGAAAGAGGCGTGACGGAACAAGGAAGTGGACATGGAAACGGACCCGACGCGGAGCGCCAACATCAATACAAGCTGATATAGAATAGCGCGTTAGTCAATTTCGCTGTTCTCCGTGCCGCTATTCCAGGAGTCCCAGATGATCCGTTTTTCGTTCGTCTCGATGTTTTCGGTTGCCGCCTTCGCCATGGCCTCCACGGCCATCGCCAATGAGGAAGGCAAGCCTGCCGTCTATCATGGCGACGCCGCCAAGGGCAAGGAAATCGCCTCCACCGTCTGCATCGCCTGCCATGGCGAGGACGGCAACAGCCCGTCCTCGGCCAACCCGAAAATCGCCGGCCAGCACGCCACCTACCTGTTCAAGCAGATGAAGAACTTCAAGGCGGATGCCGAGGGCAAGTCCGAGCGCGTCAATGCGATCATGAACGGCATGATCGCGCCCTACACGGAAGAGCAGATGAAGGACCTGGCGGCCTGGTTCTCATCCCAGAAGCAGAACGGCGGTGAAATGAAGAGCCGCGACACCCTCGCCCTCGGCCAGAAGCTTTGGCGTGCCGGCGATGCCAGCAAGGGCCTGCCGGCCTGTGCAGCATGCCACGGCCCGACTGGTGCCGGCCTGCCGGCCCAGTATCCGCGCCTTGCCGGCCAGTTCGCCGAGTACACCGAAGCCCAGCTCAAGGCCTTCCGGGTCAGCGAGCGTGCCAATGACCCGAACCGGATGATGCAGATGGTCGCCGTCAAGATGACGGACGCCGAAATCCGCGCGGTCTCCGACTACATCGCCGGGCTGCATTGAACGCAGCACGCACGCGCATGTGCCTGAGAAGGGGTGGCTCCATGCCACCCTTTTTCTTTTTCCGGGTGGAGGGCCGGCGTCGATGAAGCCGCTCGGGATTCGCCATCGCATCCTGCTCGCCGCCCTGGCACCGGCCGCCCTGGTCTCGTTCCTCGTTTCCGGCATCCTGCTCGCCGGGCAGCTCGAACAGGCGGAAATCGACCAGCACCGACGACTGCAGGCGGTAGCCCGTCAGATCGCCTCGGGCGCGGAGTACAACATCTTCGTCGGCAACACCTCCGGCCTGCAGGCGCAACTGGAATCGGCGACGAAGGAACCTGACGTCGTCGCCGCCGCGATTCTCGATCCGCACGGCACAGTACTCGCCAGCACCGTGCCGATCCAGGATCTGCCCATGGAGGGACAGATCCAGGCCGGTTTCGAACCGCCCGCCTTTTCCGAGCAGCTGCGACACTGGCACAGCATCGCGATTCAGGCGAGCAGCTTCAACGATCAGGACCTGTTTTCCTTACCGGCATCCCCCTCGGCACCGCCGCTCGGCCAGCTGCTGCTGCAGATCTCGAACGAGTCGCTGCGCGGTGAAATGCGCCGCCTGCTCCTGACCGCCGGAACCACCTCCCTGCTGATGCTGCTGTTCGGCATCCTGCTCGCGATGGCGCTGTCGCGCGACCTGATCCGCCTGCTCTTGCGCATCCGCCAGGTCGTCGATCAGGTCGGCCACGGCATCGGCGGCGAACGCGTCGACGCCGCGGGCAATGACGAACTCGGCCTGCTGGCCCAGGGGATCAACCGGATGGCGGATCGCGTCGAAATGACCCAGGCCGACCTCGCGGCCCAGGTGGGGCAGGCGACCGTCGCGTTGCGCAAGGAAAAGGAGGAGGCCGAGCAGGCCGCACGTGCGCGCAGCCGCTTCTTCGCCGCGGCCAGCCACGATCTCCGCCAGCCGGCCCAGGCGCTCGGCCTGTTCGTCGCCCGTCTCGAACGCGATGCGCGCCGCAGCTCGCTGCTGCCCCGCGTACGGCAGCTCGCACAATCGGTTCGCACCCTGCAGGGGCTGCTCGACACCCTGCTCGACTATTCGCGCTTGTCCGGACAGGTCTATCGCACCGATATCCGTCCGGTACGGGCCTCGGCGGTGATCGCCGCGATCCATACCGAATACATGGCTGCCGCCGCGGACAGTCGGCTCGAATTGCGGCGGCATGTCGCGGACTGCTGGCTGATGACGGATGCCGCCCTGCTGCACCGCATCCTCCTCAACCTTGTCAGCAACGCGATCCGCCACACCCGCGAGGGCGGCGTGCTGCTCGCCTGCCGCCGCGGAACGACCCATGCACGCATCGAGGTCTGGGACACCGGGCCGGGGATTCCGCCCGAACAGCAGGACGCCGTGTTCGAGGAGCTGGTGCAGCTCGACAATCCCGAACGCGATGCCAGCAAGGGGCTGGGGCTGGGGCTGGCCATCGTGCGCCGGACGGCGGCACTGCTGGGCCACCCGGTCGGCCTGCGTTCGCGCCCCGGTCACGGGTCCTGCTTTTCAATCACGATCCCGCTGGCAGAGGCACCGGTGGATCGGCACCCTCACGAAGGTACGGCCGGAAACGAAATCCTGATCTGCGGCAAGGCCGGGCGGACGCAGGTCGAACTGATCCAGCTGATCGAAAGCTGGGGCCACATGACGCGCTTCGCCCCCACCGTCAATGATGCGATCAGCGGGTTCGGCATCGCCGGCATCCCGGCGCTCGTGATCCGCGAAACCGACGACGAACTGTCCGATACCCTCGACATGCTGGATGTCATCGATCATGCCGCCGGCCAGCCCTTGCCCGCGTTGCTGATCCACCCGGGGCCCGCACCGGCCGCCGAGTTGCGCCAACCGCGGCGCCGGCTGCTGGCACGGCCCTTCCGCCCGGCCCGGCTGCGCGCCCTGATCGACCACCTGCTCGGCCCGGCGGAGGATGACGTGGACAACCGGGAAGAAGGCGCATAGCGAACTTCTTCCGCTTCGAAACGTCGTAAGGATTGCACGCCTGCCGCGACCCATCGACATGAACACACCCAAACCCTCCGAAATCACGCCGCCCGGGCTCTACGCCCGCCGCCGCGAATTCCTCAGGACCTCCATCGGTGCGGGCCTCGCCGCCGTCCTGCCGGCGCCGACTTTTGCCGGCATCGGTACGGGAGCGCACAAGAGCGTCTTTTCGACCGACGAGGCGCAGACGCCGCTCAAGCATGTCAGCGGCTACTGCAACTACTACGAGTTCGGCACCGGCAAGGAAGACCCGGCCGAAAACGCCCACCGGCTGCAGACCCGGCCCTGGCAGCTGACGATCGACGGACTCGTCAGGAAGCCGGTGACGCTCGGCATCGACGACATCCTCAAGCTCGCCCCGCTCGAGGAACGCATCTACCGCCTGCGCTGCGTCGAGGGATGGAGCATGGTGATTCCCTGGCTCGGCTTTCCGCTCGACGTGCTGTTGAAGCAGGCCGAGCCGCTCGGCAGCGCGAAATACGTCGAGTTCGTCACCGCCCTGCAGCCGGACAACATGCCGGGAACGCGCAGCCGCGTGCTGAACTGGCCCTACCGCGAAGGCCTGCGCCTCGACGAGGCCCGCCACCCGCTGACGCTGCTCGCCGTCGGGCTCTACGGCGATGCGCTGCCGAAGCAGAACGGCGCCCCGCTGCGCATCGTCGTACCCTGGAAATACGGCTTCAAGAGTGCGAAGTCGATCGTGGCGATCCGCTTCCTCGAGCACGAGCCGCAGAGCTCGTGGATGGAGGCCAACCCGCGCGAATACGGCTTCTACTCGAACGTCAATCCGGAGGTCTCGCATCCGCGCTGGAGCCAGGCGACCGAGCGCCGCATCGGCGAATTCCGCAAGCGCCAGACGCTGATGTTCAACGGCTACGGCGAACAGGTCGCCTCGCTGTATGCCGGCATGGATCTGCGCAAGTTCTACTGATGCCCATGCGTTACGTTCCCGTGGCCCTGCTGAAGACCGCGGTCTTCCTCCTCTCGCTGCTGCCGCTGACCTGGTACGGCTGGGGTGCCTGGCACGACACGCTCGGGGCGAACCCGATCGAGGCGGTGACGCGCGGCTTCGGTACCTGGACGCTCAACTTCCTGCTGATCACGCTCGCCGTCACGCCGCTGCGCAAGCTCACCGGCTTGAACCTGCTCATCCGCCTGCGCCGCATGCTCGGTTTGTTCACGTTCTTCTACGCCACGCTGCATCTGACCAGCTACCTGTGGTTCGACCAGTTCTTCGACTGGGGCGAAATCGCGCAGGACATCCTCAAGCGGCCCTTCATCACCGTCGGCATGGCGGCCTTCGTGCTGCTCGTGCCGCTCGCGGCCACGTCGCACAACGCGGCGATCCGCCGCCTCGGCGGGCGGCGCTGGCAGGCGCTGCACCGCACCGTCTACGCCATCGGCATCCTCGCCGTGCTGCACTACAGCTGGCTGGTCAAGGCCGACCAGTCGCAGCCACTGCTCTACGGCGGCATCCTGTTCGTGCTGCTCGGCCTGCGTGCCTGGTGGCGCGAGGTGGAGCGCCGCGAACAGCTCGCCGGCAAATACGCGCCGCGGCTGAAGCGGATCATTCCGATCCTGCCGCGTCGTTGAGTTTTCTCGACTGGGATTTCTGACGGGCACGGCTGGCGCGCTTGTCCTTGCGCGCATGTGTGCCACCCTTCTTCAACAGCGGTACCGTCGCCAGCGGATTGCGCGGCCGGACCTGTTTCGCACGCTTCATGGCCGGTGCAGGCGAATCACGTCGCGGCCATCCGCCGTCTTGCGCGGCGCGACTTTCCAGGCATGGCCATAGACGATCTCGAAGCGGGCCGGCAGCCGCCCTTCCTCGCGCTCCCAGGCCGAGAAAACACGGCGCCAGTCGCGCCAGGGCAGCCGACCGAGCAGGCCATCCCGCACGCCGAGATGTCGCTGGTCGGCGAGGAAGGCGCGCGGCGTGCGATAGGTCAGGGTCAACATTTCCATCTCCATCACCGGATCGGCGAAGCCGGCGGCGACCAGCCAGTCGCCGATGTCGTGCATGTCGGGAAAAGCAACCGTCGTCCCGGTTGCTCCCGGAATAGTCGGCGCCGACAGGACGGCCCCCGTTGCCGCCGCGGCCGCGCGCAGCTCCCCGAGCGTATCCGGGCCGAGCATCGCGAAATGCAGCAGGCCGCCCTCAGCGAGCACGCGGTGCAGTTCGGCGAGGGCCTGCTGCAAACCGGGCAGGCCCGGCAGCCAGTGCAGCATCAGGTTCGACCAGACGAGATCGAGGCTGCCGGCAGCCAGCGGCAACGCACGCACGTCGGCATTGACGCAGCAGGGCGTGCGGCGGCGCAGGCGGTCGAGCCAGCGGCCAGCCCCGGATTTCGCCTGCACGGCGGCCAGCATCGGCTGGGCGTAATCCACCGCCAGCGGCAGGGCATCGGGGTAGCGGCGCTTGAGATCGATCACGCCGTCGCCGGTGGCGCAGCCGATGTCGGCGAAGCGGCGCGGCGACAACCTGACGACATCGAGGCGGGCCGCCATGCGCCGGCCGACCTCGCGGGCCAGCACCGCCGCCTCGTCGTAGCTCGCGGCCGCGGCCGCGAAATCCCGGCGCATCAGACCGGCTGCAGGCCCAGCCGCTCGAACAGCGCCTCGTCGCGCGCCGCCTCGGCGTTACCCGTGGTCAGCAGCTTGTCGCCGTAGAAGATCGAATTGGCGCCAGCCAGGAAGCACAGCGCCTGCAGTTCGTCCGACATTTCCTGGCGGCCGGCGGACAGCCGCACGAAGCTCGTCGGCATGGTGATGCGCGCCGCGGCGATGGTACGCACGAATTCGAAGGGATCGAGCGGCGGCGCATTTTCCATGGGCGTGCCGGGCACCGCGACGAGGTGGTTGATCGGCACCGACTCGGGCGCCGGGTTGAGGTTGGCGAGCTGCGAGATCAGTGCGGCGCGCACGCGGCGCGACTCGCCCATGCCGACAATGCCACCGCAACAGATCTTCATGCCGGCATCGCGCACGCTGGATAGCGTCTCCATGCGCGCCTGCTGGCTGTGCGTGGTGATGACCCGGTCGTAGAACTCGGCGCCGGTATCGAGGTTGTGGTTGTAGTAGTCGAGGCCGGCGGCGGCGAGCTTCGCGGCCTGGCCCGGACCGAGCAGGCCAAGCGTCAGGCAGGCTTCCATACCGAGGTCCTTGACCACGCGCACCATCTCGATGACCTTGTCGAGGTCGCCCTCCTTCGGCCCGCGCCAGGCGGCGCCCATGCAGAAGCGGCTGGCGCCTTTTTCCTTCGCGGCCTTCGCCGCGACCCTGACCTGCTCCAGTTCGAGCAGCTTCTCGCGCTCGAGGCCGGTCTGGCCTTCGCGGCGCGCCGACTGCGAGCAGTAGCCACAGTCCTCGGAGCAGCCGCCGGTCTTGATCGACAGCAGCGTCGAGCGCTGGATGGCATGGGGGTTATGATGCTGGCGGTGCACTTCCTGGGCGCGGTGCAGCAGGTCCATGAAGGGCAGTTCGAACAGGGCGGCGACCGCGTCGGTCGTCCAGGCTGCATCTCGATTCATTGTGTTTCCTCGGAAAGACGCGGGATCATCGCGAATGCCTCGCCAAATGTCAATTTCGGCCCTGCTGGATCGGCTGCTGCCGCGCAGTTGCCTGCTCTGCGGAGGGGCTGCAACCGGGGCGCTCTGCCCGAACTGTCACGCCGACCTGCCCGCACTCAGTCCCCATGTCTGCCCGGTCTGCGCCACCCCTCTCGTCACCGCAGCCCCGCGCTGCGCGGACTGCCTGCGGCAGCCGCCGGCCTACGACGCCACCCATGCCGCCCTGCGCTACGCCTTTCCCCTCGACCGGCTGGTGCAGCAGCTGAAATTCGGCGGGCGGCACGCCTTCCACCGTCTCGCCGGCGCCGACTTTTTCGCCGCCTGCCTGCTGGCCGGCCCGCATCCCGCCGGCGACGTCATCCTGCCCGTGCCGCTGTCCCGCGAGCGCCTGCGCGAGCGCGGCTTCAACCAGGCACTCGAGATCGCCCGGCCGCTAACCCGCGCTCTCGCCCTGCCGCTGGATACGCAGGCCCTGATCCGCGCGCGCGACACGCCACCGCAAAGCCGCCTGCCCTGGCGAATCCGCCACCGCAACGTGCGCCATGCCTTCGCCTGCCGCGGCGATTTTTCAGGAAAAACCGTCATCGTCGTCGATGACGTGATGACCACCGGCGCAACGCTCGACGCCATCGCCCGCACGCTCAAGGCGAACGGTGCGGCACGGGTAGTGAACTGGGTCGTCGCCCGGACGGTGAAGCGGGCTACCTGAGCTTCTGTTCGATCACGGCCGTCATGTCGGCCGGCAGGCTGCCGATGTCCTTCGCCTTGGCATAGGCTTCCTTCGCTTCGGCGGGCTTGCCGCTGTTCTCGAGTGCGAGCCCCAGGCCGAACCACCAGCGTCCCTCGCCGGGCCGCAGCGCGAGGCCGGCCCGGAAGCGTTCCGCTGCCTCGGCCGGCCGCTGCTGGCGCTGCAGCAGGTAGGCGAACAGGCCCTGGTAATCCGCATCGCCGCCCGCATGCGCGGCATGGCGTTCGAGCGTGCCGATCGCCGCATCCGCCTCGCCCTGCTCGAATTGCAGGCGGGCGAGGATGACCGCCCAGCCCGATTGCGCCGGATCGAGCGCGAGGCCGGCCTCAGCGACCTGGCGCGCCTCCGCCCACTGCCTGCCGCCGACCAGGGTCGCCAGCAGCGCCTGGCGGGCTTTCGCGAACCCGGGATCGCGTGCCAGCGCGCGCTGGAAGGCGGCCACCGCCGCGCCCGGATCGCCCTGCTTCGCCGCCTGCATGCCCCGGCGGTATTCGGCATCGGCCATTTCCCGGGCCTGGCCGCCTTTGGGGCGCTTGTCGATTTGGGCATCGGGTCCGGCCTCGGCCAGGGGCGCCACCGGTTTCGTCGCAGCGGTCGACGGCCTGGACGGACGGGCGGATGCTGATGCCGGGGCGGGAGCGGGAACGGTTTTCCCCGCCGCGGCTGGCACCTTCGATGGCTCCGGCACATTGGCGACGGGCGGTTTGTCGGCAGCCGCAGGCTTCGCGGGCGGCGGCGCCGAGGCCCTGGCCGCCTCGCCCGGCGGGGCCGCCGGCTCGGCATTGCGGATCACCGTGGAGAGCTTCATCGCCCCGTCGTCGATGACGGATGCGGGTGCGGGGGCGAAAGTCGGCGCCGGCGGGACGGCGGGCGGCATCGGCGCGACCCGGTCGTCGCCAGGCAGCAGGCTGAACACGACGCCGGCGACCGCGGCACCGATGGCAATGCCGAGCACGAGCAGGCCCCATGGCCGCTTGCCTGCCCGGGCGACCGGCGGCAGGGTACGCAGGCGCGGCGGCAGTCCGGCCCGCTCCTGATCGCTCGCATCGCGCGCATCGAGATCGCGCAGCATCTGGTTGATGACGCTCATTTTGTCTCCGCGCCTACCACGGCCACCACTTGCGTGGCAGGACTGCGCCGTCCGTATCCTGCACGGCAGCACGCACATGCTCCGCCTGCACCTGCTGATGGCCGGCCCCGAAAGCGGCCAGCAGGGATTTGTGCGCCAGGATATTGACGAGGCGCGGCGTGCCGCCCGCGCCCTGGCACAGGGTCTTCATCGCGGCGGCGGTGAAGACCGGCTCGCCGCTGTGGCCGGCGATGCGCAACCGCTGCTCGATGTAATTGCTGACTTCGTCGGCCTCGAGATGGCGCAGGCGGTGATGGAAGGCGATGCGCTGCTTGAGCTGGCGGGCAGAGTGCGCATCGAGCATGTCGTCGAGCTCGGGCTGGCCGAACAGGATGATGTGCAGCAATTTCCGCTTCTCGGTTTCCAGGTTCGACAACAGGCGCAGGCTCTCGAGGGTCAGGCGCGGCATGGTCTGCGCCTCGTCGATGCACAGCACCACCTTTTTGCCGGCACGGGCGAGGTCGAGCAGCCGGCTGTTGAGGCGCTTGACGACGTGCGCCGCCTCCGGCTCGCCGTCGGCCGTGCCGAGATCGTCGGCGACTTCGCGCAGGAAGGCGCGCGGCTCCATCTGCGGATTGGGCAGGTAGGCGGCCTTCCATTCCGTGCCCAACTCGGCCAGCAGGTTGCGACACAGCAGCGTCTTGCCGGTACCGATTTCGCCCACCACCTTGATGAAGCCCTCGCCGCTCGCGAGCGCGACATGCAGCAGGTTGAGTCCTTCGAGATGGCTGCGGCTCGGATAGACGAACTCGGTGTCCGGCGTGATGCCGAAGGGCAGCTGGTTGAGGCCGAAATGCGCGAGATACACGGAGCGCCTATCGTTGCAGCGGGATATTCAGCGGCGGCAGGTCGAAGTTGCGCAGGCGGGCGCTGCTCTGTTCGAGGTCCTGCACCCAGGCCCGGTCGTCGTGGATGATGGTCGGCTTGAGCAGGATCACCAGCTCGCGCTTCGTCAGGGCGCGGCCGCGCTGCCCGAGCAGGGTGCCGGCGGCGGTATTGGCGGTGCCCGGCAGGCCGCTGCGGTCGCTGGACTGCTCCTGCGTCATCAGGCCGCCGATGGCGACGATGTTGCCGTCCTGCACGCGCACGATGCTGTCCGTCTCGTTGACACTCGAAGTGGCGAGCGGCAGCTTGAACTGGCCCATCGAACCGAGGTCGATCAGCTTGTCCTTCTCGGCCACCGCGCTGACGGCGGGATGGACGTGCAGGATGATGTTGCCCGAGTCGTCGATCTGCGGCGTGACGTCGAGGGAGATGCCGGAGAAGTAGGGCTGCAGCGTGAGGCTCGGCGTCGCCGTGGTGCCGGCCGTGGTGCTGGTCGTGGTGGTGGTCACGTTGGTGACGAACAGTTCGTCGGTGCCGACCTTGAGCACGGCCTTCTGGTTGTTGATGGTGGCGATGCGCGGGCTCGACAGCACGGACACGTTGCCTTGCGTCTCGAGGAAGTTGAGCAGCGCGGCGAAGTTGGCGGTCTGGAAGGCAAGGCCGACGAAGCCGCCGCCCAAGGCCGAAGCGACCACGGAACCGGCCACCCCGGGAGAAATGCTGACCGCCGACGAGGAGAGGTCGCCGGCGCCGTTCGGCTGCAGCGTGCTGCCGGGCGCAGCGACGGACAGGCTCAGACGGCTGTCGTTGCGATTGAAGGAAGACCAGTTGATGCCGGCCTGGTAGGCCTCGGACAAGCGCACTTCGAGAATCTTCGCCTCCAGCATCACCTGCCGCTCGACCATCACCTGGGTCGCCTTCAGGTACTGTTCCACCGCGCGCATTTCGCCGGGGAAGGCGCGAATCACGACCACGCCGGAAATGCTGTTGACCACGACGCTGCGTCCTTCGCCGGCGACGATGGTGCGCAGCGCAGTTTCGAGGTCGCCCCAGAAGTTGGTATTCGAGTCGGTATGCACCCGGCTCGTGGTATTGCCTCCCGGCGCCGTGCCGCTGCCGGTGGCGGCGGGCACCGGCGTGGTCCCCGTGTTCGGCGTCGAGGTCGTTCCGGTGGTGCCCGCCCCGGTGATCGCGCTCGAAGTCACGCGCAGCTCGGTCGCCCCCTGGCGGCGGCTGGCGAGGTAGTTCACCTGGAAGACCCGCGTCTGCAGGGTATTCGGCTGGATGGCGATGCGGTTGCCGCGCAGCGTGAATTCGTAGCCGTACAGCTCGCGGATCGACTCCAGCGCTTCCTTGACCGTCACGTCCTTGAGATTGACGGTGATGTTGCCGCTCACCTCCGGTCCGACCAGCATGTTGTAGCGCGTGCCGGTGACGATGGCCATGAAGACCTGGGCGGCCGGCGCGTTCACCACCGACAGGTCGAAGCGCGGCTCGCCGTTGCCATTTTCATGTTGCGGCATCTCGACGGTCAGCGGCGGCAACACGGCCGAAGCCGCCGCGTCGAGGCTTTTGCGACCGACCGTCGCCTGCGCCAGTTCCTCGCCGATGCGTTCCCGCACCACGTCGGGACGCGCCGGTGGTGTCGTGCAGCCGGCCAGCAGCAGAACGGCGAACGCGGCCAGGAAGAGCGCCCTCATCGCGCACGCCCTCCCGGCTCGATCTTCACAGCCCGTTTTTCAGCGGACGGCATCAGCCTCAGTGTCTCTTCGCCTGACGGGCCCTTGAGCACCACCGCATCCTCGCTTACCTTCACCAGTCTCGATTCGCCGACCATACCACCCAGCTCGACGATCTCGCCGTTGATCAGGGCCGCAGGTTTGCCCTTTTTCTTCAGAATCACCGATTGCAGGCCACTGGCGGCAAGCGGGGCTGCCCCGGCCAGCGCCGCCGCCGGCTCCGCCATCACGGGCGGACGCGTCGGGTCGGCCAGCTGCGCGCTCGCCGCTGCGGAGCCGGCGAGCAGCAGCAGCGTCATGGCGCTTTTCAGACCACGAGCCATGCCGGATCCAGACTGAGCGTGTAGACCGTCAGCGTGAGTTCGCTGACCGGATACTGGCGTACGGCCAGCTGCATGCCGCCCCAGAGCAGTTTTTGCGGACCGCCCTCGAGCTCGGAAACATAGGCCAGCAGATCGTGGTAACTACCGGCGATCCTGATCTCGATGCCGTGGCGATAGATGTTGCTGCCGGCCGGCGCGGCCCGCGCCGCGGCAGCCGCTTTGCCGTCATCCTTGCTGGGCGGCGGCGGTGCGACCAGCGGCTGCGGTGGCAGCGTCGTCAGGCTCACCAGCGCGAGGCCGCGATGCCGTGCCAGCAGCGTCTGCAGCAGCGCCGGTGCCTGTTCCGGCGATACCAGGGCTCGATCGAAGCCACGGATGTCGCGATCGGCCGCGGCGAGCTCCTGCTGCAGGCGGGCCAGCACCGCACGATTCGGCGCATCGGGATCGCCGCCCTGCGTGACGAGCGCTTGCAGCTGGGCCTGTACCTGGGCCTGTTCCGCCTGCTGCTGTGCAATCGCCTTCTGCAGCCGGGCCTTCTTCAACAGGGCCGGCTCTATCCAGAAACTGTAGCCGCCGAACAGGATGGCGAACACGACCGCCCCGGCGACCAGCAGCTTCTCCCGTTGCTGAAGCGCCGCAAAGCGGGAGGACCAGGCCAGCCAACGCGCCTTGAGCGCACCCGTTCCGGCTTGCACCGCCATCAGCCCGCCCTCCCGGTCGGCGCCTGCGTCAGTTGGGCCGATGTGGGTGCCGTTTCGGGCGCGCGAGTCGGCACGAGGGTGAATTCATGCCAGGCAGGCCGGACGTCGGGAGCAGCAGCGGCCATTCCCGGTTTTTCCTGCTTCGCCGCTTCCAGCTTGAGGGCGCCGAAAGTCTGTCCCTGGAAGGCCGGTTCTCGATCGAGACGCCGGATGTATTCGGGCAGCAACGCCGGATCGAGCGTACGGCCGCGGATTTCCATGCCGTGACCACCGGCGCCGATACTGAAGCCCGTCAGCCACAAACCGCTGACGCTCTGGCGGGCGAATCCCCGCAGGTAGTCGGCGAAGGCAGGCGTGTCCGGTCCGAGGCTGCGGCGCAGGGCGGCAAGCACTTCGCTGCGTGCGCCAAGCAAGGTGCGCGACGCCTCGAGCTCCTGCTCGAGGCGCGGGTCCGGCTTGCGGTTCGCCGCCCTGGCGCCGAGTGTTGCGACCTGATCGCGGGCCGCCTTCAACTGGCTTTCCGCGGCGCTCGCCTGCGCCGTCAGGGCCGGCAGGTCCGTGCGGGCCAGATAACCGGAGATGCCGACCAGCACGGCCAGGACGACCGCCAGCCCGGCCACGTAGTGCAAGGCCAGCCAGTCGCGCCGGCGCTCGAGCCCTGCATCGTAAAGGTTGATCTGCTGTGCCATGGCCTAGTCCGCTCCCGACCCGTCGCGCAGGGCGGCCCCCAGCGCCAGCCAGGCATCCGCCTGCATGGCGACATCGGCGAGCTGCGGCACGGTGCCGATGTCGAGCACGTCCGCGAGGTCGACCATCGCCACCGGCAGGGACAGGTTCATTCCCAGATAGTCCACGAAGGGCTCGCCACCCGGCAGCGGGCCGATCATCAGGCGCGTCAGCGGAATCGCGCTGTAGTTGCGGTCGAAGTTGTCGAGGCTGCGCTGGATGTCGAGCAGCACGCGTTCGTGGAGCGACTCGGCCTGCGGCCCGGTCAGTTCAGGGGCGCCGACGTCGATATGGCGCGTCATGAACAGCTCGCCCTGATAGCTGATGGTCAGGCGGCCGCCCTTGTCGTCGAAGGCGGCCAGCGCGAGGCCGCGATTCGGCTCCTCGAACAGGGTGGCGAGATTGCGCTGCGCCATTTCCGGTATGTCAATCGCGGCCAGCGACAGCTTCGCATCCTGGAACAGGTGCACGCGCGGGACGAGGACGTCGTGGCTGGAAACCACCACCCACATCTGCGGATTGCGGCTGCCCGGCGCAGGGATGTCGATGACGTCGACGCCGGCGTTCTCGATGGGATAGTCCACCATCTCCTTGATCCGCCAGCGCATCGCCTCGCGCAGCTCCTCGTGCGGCAGGTCGCGGGCATTGTCGGGCGCATCGATCTGCAACAGCTGATACTGGCCGTGCCAGAGCAGGGTGGTACAACGGGCACTGGTGAGGCGGCGGGCTTGCTTCAAGCGCTTGAGGGCATCGAGTTCGCCGCCCTCGCGGGCGAAGCGCTCGCAAGCGCGCACCTGCGGCGGACCGTCGCGACGCCGCGCGATCTCGGCGACGACCAGACGGTCGCTGCCGAACACCACCGCCGTCCAGCTGTCATCGCTCGTCTGTTTTTGCCAAAACGCCATATCCGGGCCTGATTTACCGTGTCCCCGGAGTGTATCGACGCCCCTGAAGCGGAAATGGCCAATAAGAAGGAAAAAAGCCCGCCAGATGAGGGCGGGCCTGCCGTCCTGCCGGCGCCGACTTTACTTCGAGCGCAGCGAACCACCCGTCTCCCCTCCTGAGAAGGAGGGGCTGGGGGAGGTCGGGTCTGTTTCTACTTGAATCCGATGATCGGCTGGTCGACCGACAGGCTCTCGCCGGGCTTGGCCAGCAGCGCTTCGACGACGCAATCGCGCTCGGCCTTCAGCACGTTCTCCATCTTCATCGCCTCGATCTTCGCCAGCACCTCGCCGGCCTTGACCTCCTGGCCGGGGGCGACGGCGATCTGGGTCAGCAGGCCGGGCATCGGCGAAAGCAGGAACTTCGACATGTCGGGCGGCGCCTTTTTCGGCATCAGCGACTGCAAATGGGCGGCACGCGCCGACATGACCAGGATGTCGGCCTGCTTGCCCCAGTGGAACAGGCGGTAGCCGAGGCCGCGGCGCTCGACCTGCATGCAGAACGGTTCGCCGTTCAGCGTGCCCTGGTAGAGCGGCTGGCCGAACTGCCAGTCGCTGCGGACCTCGTAGCGCTCGCCGCCGAAAACGACTTCCCAGCCGCCCGCGCCAGCGACGGCCGGCAACACCCGGACCTCGTGGTCGATGCCATCCTCGAGGCGCACGACGAAGGCGGAACCCGGCTTGTATTCATGGCCGGGCATCTGGCCCGAGATCGTTGCGCTGCGCGCCAGATGCTGCCGGTGCATGGCCGCCGCGACCGCCACCAGCATGGCGGGATCGTCGTGCGGCACCATCGAGGCATCGAAACCCTTCGGGTACTCCTGGGCGATCAGTCCGGTATCGAAATCGCCGGAAACGAAGCGCGGATGCTGCATCAGCGCCGCCTGGAAAGAGATGTTCGAGGCCACGCCGCGGATCACGAAGGCGTTCAGCGCGTCGCGCATTTTCGCAATGGCCGAGTCGCGCGTCGGCGCATGCACGATCAGCTTCGCGATCATCGAATCGTAGTACATCGAGATCTCGCCGCCCTCGTAAACGCCGGTATCGACGCGCACGCCGTGCTGCTCGGGCGGCGGGGCGAACTTGACGAGGCGGCCGGTCGAGGGCAGGAAGCCGCGGAAGGGGTCCTCGGCGTTGATGCGGCACTCCATCGCCCAGCCGTCTATCTGCAGGTCTTCCTGCTTGAACGACAACTTCTCGCCGGCGGCGACGCGGATCATCTGCTCGACGAGATCGAGGCCGGTGATGCACTCGGTGACCGGATGCTCGACCTGCAGGCGCGTGTTCATCTCGAGGAAGTAGAAGCTCTTGTCCTTGCCGCCGACGACGAACTCGACCGTGCCGGCCGACTGGTAGTTCACGGCTTTCGCCAGGGCCACCGCCTGCTCGCCCATGGCCTTGCGCATCGCCGGATCGAGGAAGGGGCTGGGGGCCTCCTCGATCACCTTTTGGTGGCGGCGCTGGATCGAGCACTCGCGCTCGTGCAGGTACAGGCAGTTGCCATGGGCGTCGCCGAGCACCTGGATCTCGATGTGGCGCGGCTCCTCGACGAACTTCTCGATGAAGACGCGATCGTCGCCGAACGCGTTCTTGGCTTCGGTCTTGCAGGAGGAGAAGCCTTCGAAGGCCTCCTGGTCGTTGAAGGCGACGCGCAGGCCCTTGCCGCCGCCGCCGGCCGAGGCCTTGATCATCACCGGGTAGCCGATGCCCCTGGCGATCTCGACCGCCTGCTCGGGCGTATCGATGGCGTCGTTGTAGCCGGGGATGGTGTTGACCTTCGCCTCGAGCGCCAGCTTCTTCGATTCGATCTTGTCGCCCATGCGCGCGACGGAGTAATGCTTCGGGCCGATGAAGGTGATGCCTTCCTCTTCGAGGCGCTTCGAAAAGGTGGCGTTCTCGGACAGGAATCCGTAGCCGGGATGGACGGCTTCCGCGCCGGTCTGCTTGCAGGCGGCGATGATCTTGTCCATCACCAGGTAGCTGTCCTTCGACGGTGCCGGACCGATGCAGACGGCTTCGTCGGCCATCGCCACGTGCAGCGCATCCTTGTCCGCCTCGGAATAGACGGCGACGGTGGCGATGCCCATTTTTTTCGCCGTTTTCATCACGCGGCAGGCGATTTCCCCGCGGTTGGCGATCAGGATTTTCTTGAACATGTTTCTATCCTCACAGCGGAATGTTGCCGTGCTTGCGCCACGGGTTGGAGATGTTCTTGTTCCTCAGCATGACCAGGGAACGGCAAACCCGCTTGCGCGTCTCGTGCGGCTGGATCACGTCGTCGATGAAGCCGCGCGCGCCGGCGACGAAGGGGTTGGCGAACTTGGCCTTGTACTCCGCCTCGCGTGCCGCGACCTTTTCCGGATCGCCCTTCTCCTCCCGGAAGATGATCTCGACTGCGCCCTTCGGGCCCATCACCGCGATCTCGGCGGAGGGCCAGGCGAAGTTGACGTCGCCGCGCAGGTGCTTCGAGGCCATCACGTCGTAGGCGCCGCCATAGGCCTTGCGCGTGATGACGGTGATCTTCGGCACCGTGCACTCGGCGTAGGCGTAGAGCAGCTTGGCGCCATGCTTGATGATGCCGCCGTACTCCTGCGCCGTGCCCGGCATGAAGCCCGGCACATCCACGAAGGTGATGATCGGGATGCTGAAGGCATCGCAAAAGCGCACGAAGCGGCCGGCCTTGATCGAGGACTTGATGTCGAGGCAACCCGCCAGCACCATCGGCTGGTTGGCGACGATGCCCACGGTCTGGCCTTCCATGCGCGCGAAACCGATGACGATGTTCTTGGCATGGTCAGGCTGGATCTCGAAGAAATCGGCGTCATCCACCGTCTTGAGGATCAGTTCCTTGATGTCGTAGGGCTTGTTCGGATTGTCCGGCACCAGCGTGTCAAGCGAATGGTCGAGGCGGTCGGCCGGATCCTGGGTGGGCCGGATCGGCGCCTTTTCCTTGTTGTTGAGCGGCAGGTAGTTGAAGAAGCGGCGCAGCATCACCAGCGCCTCGACATCGTTCTCGAAGGCCAGGTCGGCGACGCCGGACTTGCTGGTGTGCGTCACCGCGCCGCCAAGTTCCTCGGCCGTCACTTCTTCATGCGTCACGGTCTTCACCACCTCGGGGCCGGTGACGAACATGTAGGAACTGTCCTTGACCATGAAGATGAAGTCGGTCATCGCCGGCGAATACACCGCGCCGCCGGCGCAGGGGCCCATGATCAGCGAGATCTGCGGGATCACGCCGCTCGCCATCACGTTGCGCTGGAAGACTTCGGCGTATCCCCCCAGCGCCGCCACACCTTCCTGGATGCGTGCGCCGCCCGAGTCGTTGAGGCCGATCACCGGGGCGCCGACCTGCATCGCCTTGTCCATGACCTTGCAGATTTTCTCGGCGTGCGCCTCGGACAGCGCGCCGCCGAAAACGGTGAAGTCCTGCGAGAAAATGAACACCATGCGGCCGTTGATCGTGCCGTAGCCGGTGACCACGCCGTCCGACGGCACCTTGTTGTCGGCCATGCCGAAATCGGTGCAGCGGTGCTCCTTGAACATGTCCCACTCTTCGAAGGTGCCGTCGTCGAGCAGCAGTTCGATGCGCTCGCGCGCCGTCAGCTTGCCCTTCTTGTGCTGGGCGTCGATGCGCTTCTGGCCTCCGCCGAGGCGGGCCTGCTCGCGCTTCTCTTCCAGTTGTTGGATGATTTCATGCATGGTTGGTCTCCACGGTTGCCTTGCTGTATTCGATGATGCGTTGTTTCATTCGTAATCGGTGTTTTCGTAGGCGGCGCTCAGCTGACCGAGCAGGCGCTGCGCCGCCGTGACGGGCGAAGCTTCGCCGGCGGACACTTCCCGGCTCAGGCCCGGCAGGGCGGCGCGCACACCCGGATGCTCGCGGAAGCGCTGGCGCAGGCCCGCGTCGATCAGCTGCCACATCCAGTCGACCGACTGGCGGCGGCGTTTGTCCGCGAACTCGCCGCTCGCCTCCATCGCGGCGCGATAGTCCTGCAGGGTCGTCCAGGCCTGCCCGATACCATCGCCGTGCAGCGCACTGACCTGCAGCACCGGCGGCTTCCAGTGGACGCTGGCTGGGTGCAGCAAGGAAAGCGCCGAGCGCATCTGCATCGCGGCGCGTTCAGCAGCCGTCGCGTCGAGGTCGGCCTTGTTGTAGATCACCACGTCGGCCAACTCGACGACGCCCTTCTTGATCGCCTGCAGGTCGTCGCCGGCATTCGGCAGCTGCAACAGCACGAACACGTCGGTCATACCCGCCACCACGGTTTCGCTCTGGCCGACACCGACCGTCTCGACGATGACGACATCGAAGCCGGCGGCTTCACAGACCAGCACCGCCTCGCGCGTCTTTTCGGCGACGCCGCCAAGTGTGCCGGCCGTCGGCGAAGGCCGGATGAAGGCCATCTCCTGCTGGCTCAGGCGCTCCATGCGCGTCTTGTCGCCCAGGATGGAACCGCCGCTGCGCGACGAGGACGGATCGATCGCCAGCACGGCGACGCGCAGGCCCTGCGCGATCAGGTGCAGGCCGAAGGCTTCGACGAAGGTGGACTTGCCCGCGCCCGGCACACCCGTGAGGCCGATGCGCAAGCTGCGGCCGGTGTGCGGCAGCAGCGCATCGAGCACGCGCGCGGCACGCTGCTGGTGGTCGGTGCGCGACGACTCGACGAGCGTGATGGCCTTGGCGAGCGCGCGGCGGCGGCCGGCGATGACGCCCGCGACCAGTTCGCAGTCGTCCTGCGTCAAGCCGAGGTCGTTCTGCCGCACCATGCCGTCCCGTCAGCGCCGACTTTTATACGGAGCCCGGCAGGTGCGACGCACGGATCGTGCGCAGCACTTCATGTGCGCATTGCGGGATCGGCGTACCGGGGCCGAAGATGCCCTTGGCGCCGGCGGCGTAGAGCGCCTCGTAGTCCTGCGCCGGAATCACGCCGCCGACGAAGACAACGATGTCGTCCGCGCCCTGATCCTTCAGTGCTTTCACGAGTTGTGGCACCAGCGTCTTGTGACCGGCGGCCAGCGTGGACACGCCGATCGCATGCACGTCGTTCTCGATGGCCTGGCGCGCGGCTTCTTCGGGCGTCTGGAACAGCGGGCCGATGTCCACGTCGAAGCCGAGATCGGCGAAGGCCGTGGCGACGACCTTGGCACCGCGGTCGTGGCCGTCCTGGCCGAGCTTGGCGATCATGATGCGCGGGCGGCGGCCCTCGGCGGCGGCGAATTCCTCGATCTGTTCTCTCACTTCATCCAGTCCCGGGCTGTTGCCGAAAGCTGAAGAATAAACGCCGGAGACGACCTGATTGGTGGCGCGATGGCGGCCCCAGACCTTTTCCAGCGCATCCGAAATTTCGCCGACGGTCGCTCTGAGTCTTGTTGCCTTGATGGCGAGGTCGAGCAGGTTGCCCTCATTTTTCCCACTTGCATCCTTGGCTGCGGCGGTCAGCGCGTCGAGCGCGGCCTGCACGGCGCCATTGTCGCGCTTGCCGCGAATGTCCTTGAGGCGAGCAATCTGCGCTTCCCTGACGGCATGGTTGTCCACATCGAGGAACTCGATGGGGTCTTCCTTCGCCAGTTTGTACTTGTTCACGCCGACGATCACGTCCTGCTTCGAATCGATGCGCGCCTGCTTCTCGGCGGCGCACTTCTCGATCTGCAGCTTGGCCCAGCCGGTCTCGACGGCATGGGTCATGCCGCCCATCTTCTCGACTTCCTGAATCGTATTCCAGGCCATGTCGGCCATGTCCTGCGTCAGCTTCTCCATCATGTAGCTACCGGCCCACGGGTCGACGACGTTGGTGATGTGCGTCTCTTCCTGGATCAGGATCTGAGTGTTGCGGGCGATGCGCGCCGAGAACTCGGTCGGCAGCGCGATGGCCTCGTCCAGCGCATTGGTGTGCAAGCTCTGCGTGCCGCCAAACACCGCCGCCATCGCCTCGATGGTGGTGCGCACGACGTTGTTGTAGGGGTCCTGCTCGGTCAGCGACCAGCCGGAGGTCTGGCAGTGGGTGCGCAGCATCATCGACTTCGGGCTCTTGGCGCCGAACTCCTTCATGATCCGCCACCACAAGAGGCGCGCGGCGCGCAGCTTGGCGACCTCCAAATAGAAGTTCATGCCGATGGCGAAGAAGAAGGACAGGCGGCCGGCGAAGGCGTCCACGTCCAACCCGCTCTTCATCGCGGTGCGCACGTACTCCATGCCGTCGGCCAGCGTGAAGGCCAGCTCCAGCGCCTGCGTCGCGCCGGCTTCCTGGATGTGATAGCCGGAGATCGAGATCGAGTTGAACTTCGGCATGTTCGCAGCCGTGTAGCCGATGATGTCGGCGATGATGCGCATCGACGGTTCGGGCGGGTAGATGTAGGTATTGCGGACCATGAACTCCTTGAGGATGTCGTTCTGGATCGTCCCCGACAGTTTGTCCTGCGAGACGCCCTGCTCCTCGGCGGCGATCACATAGCCCGCCAGCACCGGGAGAACCGCACCGTTCATGGTCATCGACACCGACACCTTGTCGAGCGGGATGCCGTCGAACAGGATCTTCATGTCCTCCACGGAATCGATCGCCACGCCCGCCTTGCCCACGTCGCCGACGACGCGCGGATGGTCGGAGTCATAGCCGCGGTGTGTCGCGAGGTCGAAGGCCACCGACACGCCCTGCGCGCCTGCAGCCAACGCCTTGCGGTAGAAGGCGTTCGAGGCCTCGGCGGTGGAGAAGCCGGCGTACTGGCGGATCGTCCACGGCCGCGCCGCATACATCGTCGCCTGCGGGCCGCGCAGGAAGGGCTCGAAGCCCGGCAACGTGTCTGCATAGGGCAGGTCGGCCACGTCGGCCCGGGTGTAGAGCGGCTTGACGGTCAGCCCTTCGGGCGTCGTCCAGTTCAGTTTCGACACATCACCTTCGGGCGCCGATTTGGCGGCGGCCTTGTTCCAGGTGTCGAGGCCCGGAACCGTCACTTCGGGATACTTGCTCATGGCACCCACTCCAGTCTTGTCTTGTCATTTTGGCGAATGATGCTTGACATTCGCGAACTTGGATAATACTGTATCCATAATTATGAATGCAAGAGACGATTCGCCCTCGATTTCGCGCCCCATTGCCACGCCCGCCCTGTACGAACAGGTCGCCGAACGCTTGCGCGCACGCATCTACGCCCACGAGCTGGCACCCGGCGCCTGGGTGGACGAGCAGGCGCTCGCCGACGAGTTCGGCATCTCGCGCACGCCGATGCGCGAGGCGCTCAAGGTGCTGGCCGCGGAGGGGCTGGTGGTGCTCAAGCCCCGGCGCGGCTGTTATGTCGCCGAGATGTCGGAACGCGACCTCGACGAAATCTTCCCCGTGCTTGCCCTGCTCGAGGGACGGGTCGCGGAAGAAGCCACGCGCCGTCTCGCCGACGCCGACTTTCGGCGGCTGGAATCCATTCATGCCGACCTGGAGCGGCATGCCGCCGCGCACGACGCGGACCGGTTCTTCGAGGCCAACCAAGCCTTCCACAATACCCTGCAGGAACTCGCCGGCAACCGCTGGCTGTCACAGCTGATCGACGACACGCGCAAGTTCCTCAAGCTCACGCGGCGCGACTCGCTGCGGCTCGACGGCCGCATCCACCAGTCCCTCGCGGAACATGCCGAAATACTGGCGGCGATCCGGCGCAAGGATCACGCCGCGGCAGCCCTGCACATGCACGACCACATCCTCTCGGGACGTGCGGCACTCGCCAGGCTCTTCACGAAGTCTTGACGTTGGTATCGCTTTAGTGGTGGCAATGCCATCCGTCTGCTGTCACAATCTTCCTTCTTCTACAAACGAACGGGAGGAAGCGACATGACAAAAGCAAAGCAGTGGCAGTTGCAACCCGGCATCCGCATGGACGAGGCAACGGCAGAGGAGGTCGCCAAGATCGCCTGCGCCCTCAAATCCCTGTCCATCTTTTCCAGTCTGGTCATGGAGCAGGACGACTGCCCCGCCGACCTGCAGGAGACCGTCGACGAAGGCGTCACGGCCATCAGCAAGATTTTTGCCGAATAACAGGAGGAACAGCATCCCATGGCTCACATCGTCATTCTCGGCGCGGGCGTCGGCGGACTCAACGCCGCCTACGACATGAAGGAACAGGTCGGCCCGAACGACAAGGTCACCGTCATCAACGAAAACCCCTATTTCCAGTTCACCCCCTCGAACCCCTGGGTCGCAGTCAGCTGGCGCACGCGCGAAGACATCACCTTCGACATGGCGCCCTACCTCGAGCGCAAGGGCATCGGCTGCATCGCCAAGGCCGCCAAGCGCGTCCACCCCGAGGAGAACCGCGTCGAACTGATCGACGGCAGTTCCGTCAGCTACGACTACCTGATCATCTCGACCGGCCCCAAGCTGGCGTTCGATGAAGTCGAAGGCGCCGGCCCCGAGCACCACACCAACTCCATCTGCACCGTCAACCACGCCGAGAAGGCGGCGCAGAACTGGGAGAACTTCGTCAAGGACCCGGGCCACATCATCGTCGGCGCGGTCCAGGGCGCCTCCTGCTACGGCCCGGCCTACGAATTCGCGATGATCATGGACACCGACCTGCGCCGCCGCAAGATCCGCAGCAAGGTGCCGATGACCTTCGTCACCGCCGAACCCTACATCGGCCATCTCGGCCTCGGCGGCGTCGGCGATTCCAAGGGCATGATGGAATCGGTGCTGCGCGACAAGCACATCAAGTGGATCTGCAACGCCAAGGTCACCAAGGTCGAGGCCGGCAAGATGTTCGTCGCCGAGCACAACGACGACGGCAGCGTGAAGAAGGAGCACGAGCTGCCCTTCAAGTATTCGATGATGCTGCCCGCCTTCAAGGGCGTCGACGCCGTGTTCGGCATCGAGGGCCTTGCCAACCCGCGCGGCTTCACGATCATCGACCAGTTCCAGCGCAACCCGAAGTATCAGAACATCTATTCGGTCGGCGTCTGCGTCGCCATCCCGCCCGTCGAAGCCACGCCGATCCCGGTCGGCACGCCGAAGACCGGCTACATGATCGAGTCGATGGTCACCGCCACGGTGCACAACATCCGCCGCGCGATGGACGGCAAGGAGCCGGACCAGAAGGCGACGTGGAACGCCGTCTGCCTCGCCGACTTCGGCGACAACGGTGCCGCCTTCGTGGCGATCCCGCAGATCCCGCCGCGCAACGTCAGCTGGTTCAAGAAGGGCAAGTGGGTGCACCTCGCCAAGATCGGCTTCGAGAAGTACTTCATCCGCAAGATGAAGAAGGGCAACACCGAGCCGGTCTACGAGAAATACGTGCTCAAGCTGATGGGCGTCACCCGCCTGCACGACAAGCATTGATGGCCGTGCAGTGACGCCGGACGTCCTGTCCGAACGTGACGGTGGCATCGCCACCATCACGCTGTTCAATCCGGGAAAACTCAACGCGCTGAACGCCGCCATGTGGCGGCGTCTCGCGGAAGTTTTCCGCACGCTCGATGCGGACGAAAGCCTGCGCTGCGTCGTCGTGCGCGGCGAAGGAGCGGCCTTCGCCGCCGGCGGCGATCTGGTCGAGATGCAGACGGCGCGGGCCGACATCGACGGCGCGCTCGCATACCACGAGCAGGTCGCTGCGGCGCTCGACGCCATCGCCGGCTGCCGCCACCCGGTGGTCGCCGCGATCCGCGGCCCCTGCGTCGGCGGCGGGCTGGAAATCGCCTGCGCCTGCGACCTGCGCATCGCCGGGGAGTCGGCCCGCTTCGGCGCGCCGATCAACCGGCTCGGCTTCTCGATGTATCCGGGCGAACTCGCCGGCCTGCTCCCGCTCGCCGGTCCGGCCGTAGTCAAGGAAATCCTGCTCGAGGGCCGCCTGCTGACGGCGCAGGAAGCCTACGACAAGGGCCTGCTGACCCGCGTGGTCGCCGATGCCGGCCTCGACGCCGAAACGGCGGCGACGGTGCAGCGCATCGCCGCCGGCGCCCCGCTCGTCGCACGCTGGCACAAGCAGTGGATCGCGCGCCTGCTCGACGGCAGGCCATTGACGGCGGCCGAAAAACGGGCATCCTTCGCATTTCTGGAATCGGCCGACTACCGCGAAGGGCTGGCCGCCTTTCTCGACAAGCGGCCGCCGCACTTCACCGGTCAATGAACTGACGAGGAAACCATGCTCCGCAAACTCCTCCCCCTTGCCGTCGCCGTGCTGGTCGCCGCCCCCCTCTCCCCGGCCATGGCCGAACCCGCCGCAAAAGTCGGCGCCGGCGGGACGGCAGCGGCCGCCGCAGGGAACCGCATCGTCATCCAGGTCAACGAGGACGACTCGAAAAAATGGAACGCGGTGCTCGCCAACATCCGCAACATCCAGGCGGAACTCGGCGCGAAGAACGTCGCCATCGCCCTCGTCGCCATCGGCCCGGGGCTGGGCATGCTGACCGCCGACTCGCTCGCCGCCAACGGCGTGCAGGACGCCCTGGCGACCGGGGTCGAATTCGTCGCCTGCGGCAACTCGATGAAGGCGCAGCACGTCGCGAAGGACGACCTCGTCAACGGCGTCGGCGTCGCCAAGGCCGGCTACGTCGAGATCATGCGGCGCCAGCAGCACGGCTGGACCTACCTGCATCCCTGATCACGAAATGGTTTTTTCACCGGCGCTGAACTGCTAACCTCCAGCGGCAACCGCGCGCCAGACGCGGACACTTCATTTACCCACCGGAGGAGTCACCATGAAAAAGCTGCTGCCGCTGTGCCTGGTTTCCGCCGCCCTCGCTCTCGGCGGATGTGCCGGAACCGCCGAACAAAAGCAGGTCAAGACCATCTACCACATCAACGAAGGCAACGAGCAGGCCTCCGCCGGCCTGCGCAACATCCGCAACCATCTCAATGCCGATCCCGGCGCCAAGATCGTCGTCGTCACCCACAGCAAGGGCGTCGACTTCCTGCTCGAGGGCGCGAAAGACAAGAACGGCAACGCCTACGATGCGATCGTCGACGACCTCGCCGCCAAGGGGGTCGAATTCAAGGTCTGCAACAACACGCTGGTCTCGCGCAAGCTCGACAAGCGCAACGTCATCATGAGCGCGAGCATCGTGCCCTCGGGTGTCGCCGAAGTCGGTCGCCTGCAGGCGCGCGAAGGATATGTCTATCTCAAGCCCTGAACTGCCCAGCCTCGGGGAGGTCGATACCGTCCTGCTCGACATGGACGGCACGCTGCTCGACCTCCACTTCGACAACCACTTCTGGCAGGCCCATGTACCGCTACGCTACGCCGAGGCGCGCGGCCTGCCGCACGACATCGCCCGCGACGAACTGATGGCGCGCTATCACGCCCGCGCCGGCACCCTCGAATGGTATTCGGTGGATTTCTGGGAGACCGAGCTGGAGCTCGACATCATGCGGCTGAAGGAAGAGGTCGCACATCTGATCGCGGTGCACCCGGCCGTCACCGACTTCCTCGCCGCGATGCGCCAGGCGGGGAAGCGGCTGGTGCTCGCCACCAATGCCCATCACAAGAGCCTGACGCTGAAAATGGCGCGGACCGGCCTCGAGCCGCATTTCGATGTACTCGTGAGTTCGCACGCGCTGGGCATCGCCAAGGAAGAGCCCCGCTTCTGGGGCAGGCTGCGCGAACTCGTGCCCTTCGACCCGGCGCGCACGCTGCTGGTCGACGACAGCCTGCCGGTACTCGACGCCGCACGGGCATACGGGATCCGGCACCTGCTCGCCGTACGCACGCCGGACACGAAACTTCCCCCCAAGGACACGCGCGACTATCCGGCCATCGACAGCTTCGCCGAGTTGCTGCGCTGAACCAGCGGCGCCGACTGCTGCGATAATCGCGGCATCTTGTCTTCCACGCACACCTTTCCGCTCTCCGGCCCCCTGCTGCGCGGCAGCCGTTGCCCGCGCGTCGCGCTGATCGGCCAGCCCCGCTCGGGCAAAAGCCGCGTCTTCCAGGCCGCATCGAGTACGGCGACCCGCCACGAACGGCTTGCCGGCGTCGGCCCCGCCTACGAGGAATGCCAGGTCGAGGTCGGCCTCGACCAGATCTCGCTGGTCGACCTGCCGGCCATCGACAGCTTCCATACGCTGGCCGGCGACATGCCCCATGCAACCGTGGTGCTCAAGTACCTGCTGTGGGGCGATCGCTGGCCGGCCATCGCGCACCACGAGGCGCACCAGCCCGAATCCTCGTTCGCCGCCCCCGACGTGCTGCTGCTGGTGATGGATGCCACGGCGCTCGAGCGCGACCTGGAACTCGCGCTCGAGCTCGCGCAGATCGGCAAGCCGATGGTGGTCGCCCTCAACCGCATGGACGAGGCACGCGCGAAGCGCCTGTTCATCAACGTACGCGCCCTGTCGGAAAAGCTCGGTGCGCCGGTCGTCCCCACGGTCGCCCACATGGGCATCGGGCTGGCCGACCTCTTCGGCACGGTCGTGCGCGCCGCCCGCGAGAAGCGGGCACCGACACCGCAGCCGCCCAGCCCGCACATCGCCGCGCACCTCGCCCCGATCGCCGACCTGGCAGGTCGGGCCGACGTCGCCGCGGCTTTCGCGGTTCCCGTGACCTTCCTCGCCCTGCAGCTTGCGGAAAACGACGACTACTTCGCGCAGGAGCTGCGCTGTCATTTCGCCGCGCAGCACCGCGCCCTGCTCGACGCCCGCGACGCCGCCAGCGCCGTGCTGCCACGCCCGCTCGGCGAGGAGATCCACGCCGACCGCCACCACCGCGCCGCCCTGCTCTACGAAGCCGTCACGCGCCCGGGCAGCGGCGAGAAGCTGCCGGCCTGGCAGCGCTGGGCCGACGAGCTCTTCCTCCATCCGCGCTGGGGCTTCGCCGGCACGCTGGCGATCTTCGCCCTCGTGCTGTTCTTCGTTTTCGAGGTCAGCGCATTCCTCGACGGCCTCACCGTGGCGCGCCTCATCGAATGGGCAGCGCCCTGGCAGCCGGCCGATCTCGTCGGCGTGATCGGCCGGGCCATCCTCGACGGCTTCATCGGCCTGGCCGGCATCGTCATCCCCTACATGATTCCGCTCGTGCTGCTGCTCGTCTTCCTCGAGGAGTCGGGCATCATGCATCGCGTCGCCTTCGTCGTCGACCGCGGCTTCCACCAGCTCGGCCTGCACGGCGGCGTCGCGCTGCCCTTCCTGATGGGCCTGGGCTGCAACGTGCCGGCACTCGCCGCCACGGCTGCCGTCACCCACGGACGCGACCGCACCGTCGCCTCGCTGCTGATCACCTTCCTGCCCTGCTCGGCGCGCTCGGCCATCCTGCTCGCCCTGGGCGGCAAGTATCTCGGCGGCTTCGGCGTGTTCGCCCTGTTCATGCTCGCACCCGTGGTCGTCAGCCTGATCGGCAAGCTGCTCAAGCGGCGCTACCCGGAAACCACGCCGGGCATGATCCAGGCAATCCCGCCCTACGCCCTGCCGACCGCCCATGCCATGCTCGCCAACACCTGGGAGCGCAGCCGCGACATCGTCACCATCGTACTGCCCCTGCTCGTCGCCGGCAGCATCGTGCTCGCCCTGCTGGCGCACTTCGGCGCCGATCGCTGGATCAACCTCGCGCTGACGCCCGTGACATCATGGTGGCTCGGCCTGCCCGCCGTCCTCGGTGTGCCGATCCTGTTCGGCGTGCTGCGCAAGGAACTGTCGCTGCTGATGGTCTTTCAGGCGCTCGGCACGCAGGAGCTCGCGGGCGTGCTCGACACGACGCAGATCGCCACCTTCCTCGTCTTCCTGACTTTCTATGTGCCCTGCGTGTCGACCTTCGCGATGATGCTCAGGCTGCTCGGCCGGCGCGAGGCATTCTTCTCGGTGGCCCTGTCGGTCGGCGCGGCCCTCGCCATCGCGATGGCCGTGCGCCTGCCGCTGGAACTGCTGCTTTAGCGGCCGGACGGGGCCAGCAGCGCGCGCGCGACGAAGTCTGGAGAAACGCGTGCCTTCGGCACGCGTGGCTGGTGGGGAGCGAACCAGCCACGCACATCCTCGTCCAGCCCGAGACCATGCATGTAGTTGTACAACGCCTTGTCGAGCGCCTGGCCGAGCGCGGCATGATCGACACCGGTCGGGTCGGTGAAGCGCACGTCGTTCTTCGCGAAGCCGGCGTGCGGCACTGGCTGGAGCGTGATGCCGTAGCGGGCGGGATCACGGCCCACCGGGGAATGGACAGTGCAGGCGAAGCGGTGGAAAAAGCCCGAGTGGATGCAGCCGGCGGCGAACAGCTGGCGCACGTACTCGAGCGCGTCGACGGTGTCCTGCACGGTCTGCGTCGGAAAGCCGTACATCAGGTAGGCATGCACGAGGATGCCGGCGTCGGCGAAGGCGCGCGTGACGCGCGCGACCTGTTCGACCGAGACGCCCTTCTGCATGAGCTTGAGCAGGCGGTCGGAGGCGACTTCGAGGCCGCCGGAGACGGCAATGCAGCCACTGTCCGCGAGCTTCTCGCACAGCTCGGGGGTGAAGGATTTCTCGAAGCGGATGTTGCCCCACCAGGAGATGACGCACTGGCGACGCGCCAGTTCGTCGGCCAGCGCGGCGAGCGCCTTGGGCGGCGCGGCCTCGTCGACGAAATGGAAGCCGGTTTGTCCCGTCTCGGCGACGACGGCCTCGATGCGATCGACCAGCGTCGCGGCAGCGACGGCGTCGTAGCGGCCGATGTAGTCGAGACTGGTGTCGCAGAAGCTGCATTTCTTCCAGTAGCAGCCGTGCGCGACGGTGAGCTTGTTCCAGCGGCCGTCCGACCAGAGGCGGTGCATGGGGTTGAGCATGTCGAGCACTGAGAGGTAACGGTCGAGCGGCAGGCCGTCCCAGGTCGGCGTGCCGACTGCGGCGAAGGGGATGTCCGGCTCATCGCCGGCGAGGTAGCGCACTTCTCCCTCATCGCGCACGAAAGTACGCACGAGTTTTTCCCGTGGCCGCCGGGTTGGCCCATGTTCGCGCAGGTGTTCGAGCAGCGCGAGCAGCGGCCGTTCGCCGTCGTCGAGGCAGACGAAATCGAAGAAGTCGAAGACGCGCGGTTCGGCGAGTTCGCGCAGCTCGGTGTTGGCGAAACCGCCGCCGAGCACGACGACGACATCCGGCGCGGCGCGCTTGATCTCCTGCGCGATGCGGAAGGCGCCATAGACGTTGCCGGGAAAGGGCGCGGAAACCAGCACGATGTTCGGCGCATGGCGTGCCAGCGCCTCGTGCGTCAGCGCCTGCAGGGTTTCATCGACCCACGTGGGCGGCGCGGCGAGCGCCTGCGCCAGCGGTTCGAAGGTTGGCTGGCTCAGCGCCAGCGATTCGGCGTAGCGCACCAACTCGAAGCGCGGGTCGAGGGCCTCACGCAGCGCATCGGCGACGTCGTCGAGGAACAGCGTGGCGAAGTGGCGGGCGCGGTCCTGCAGGCCGAGCGCGCCGAAGGCCCAGGCGAGCGGATCGCCGCCCCCATCGTCCGCATGGGGGTCGACATACTCGTCGAGCGCGGCGAAGCGCGGCCCCTCGGGCAGGAAGGCACGGCCGGCGATGCGCCAGGCGAGGCTGGGGTCGCGCCCCTGCAGGAAGGCGACGGCCGGTTCGATGGCGGCGCGGTAGCGCGGGAACTCGTGCAGAAAGACGCGCAGCGTCGGCGAGCGAGCGCGCTTGGGCAGCGCGGCGGCGGCCTCCCGCACCCGGTCCAGCCCGGCGACGGAAAACAGCTGCAGCACCAGGGCGAGGGCGAGGTCTTCCTGCACGGCGTGGATGCCGCGCGAACGCAGGAAGCCGGTCAGGTAGGCCGTCGCGGGATAGGGCGTGTTGAGCTGCGTCATCGGCGGGATGATCGACAGCACACGCGCCGACCACTCGCGTGTCGACGCCGGGCGCGGAATCATGCGGGCGACTGTGCGGCGCCGAGGTAGCGGGGGTTGTCGAACAGCGAGGCGATGACGACCTGCTTCACCTCGGGATGGTCCGGCACGAGATAGATGACGGGCATCAGCATCTCCTCGAAGATGCCGCGCAAGCTGCGCGCACCCGCCTTGTACTCCATCGCCAGGTCGGCGATCTGCTCGAATACCTGCGGCTCGATGCGCAGTTCGGCGCCCACGCCGCGCAGGATGGCCTGGAACTGCTTGTAGAGGGCGTTCTGCGGCTCGGTCTGGATGCGGACCAGCGTTTCGCGCGACAACGGATTGAGGCGCGCGACGATCGGCAGGCGGCCGGTGAATTCCGGGATCAGGCCGAACTGGAACAGGTCGGTCGGCTTGACGCGCGCGTTGAGGCGGTCGAGCACCTTCTGGTTGTCGTCCTCGCCGGTGGCGATGAAGCCGAAAGTGTGCGTCTGGGCGAGGATCTCGTCGATGCCGACGAAGGCGCCGCCGCAGATGAAGAGGACCTGCGCGGTGTCGAGGTGGCGGCCGTCCGACAGCTTGACCGGTGCCCCTTCCATGATCTTGAGCAGCGCGTGCTGGACGTGCTCGCCACCGCGAGCCGCGTTGCCGGCGGCATCCTGCTTCTTCAATTTGTCGATCTCGTCGATGAAGACGATGCCGCGCTGGGCGCGCTCGATGTCCCCACCGGCCTTCTCGATCAGGCGCAGCAGGATCGCCTCGATCTCCCCGTTTACATATTCGCTCTGCGCCAGCGAAGTGGCGTTGCCGGTGACGAAGGGCACGCCGAGCGCCTGCGCCAGCGTCTCGCACAGCAGCGTCTTGCCGGTGCCGGTCGGGCCGATCAGCAGCACGTTGCTCTTGACGATGTCGAACCCGGCCGGCGCGGCCAGCGCCAGCTTGCGGTAGTGGGTATAGACCGCCACGGCGAGCTGTTTCTTCGCATCATCCTGACCGACGACATGCCGGTCGAGAAAGGCGACGATCTGGCTGGGGGTGAAATCCATGGACGCTAGAATAGCAGCATGACCCCGTTGCTGGTGATCACCAACCTGCCCGATGCGGCGAGCGCCCGTACGCTCGCCGGCGTTCTCGTCGGGATGCGGCTGGCCGCCTGCGTGAGCATCCTCGCGCCCTGCCGCTCGGTCTACCGCTGGGAAGGCAGGATCGAGGACGCCGAGGAGGTGCCGCTGCTGATCAAGACCACGGCCGTGCGCTACGCCGCCCTGGAAGCCGCGATCCGCGAACGCCATCCCTACGAACTTCCCGAGATCGTTGCTGTCCCACTCACGCACGGCCTGCCGGAGTACCTCGGCTGGGTCGCCACGGAAACCACGGACCCACTCGCCCACGCCCAGGCTCCCTCATGATCGCGCGCCTCCTCGCCCTGCTCTGGCTGGCCCTGCTCAGCCCCTTCCTCCATGCCGCCGAGCCGCTCGATCCCGAGCAGGCCTACCGTTTCTCCACCCGCCTGCTCGACGAAAAAACCGTCGAGGCGCGCTGGGACGTGGAGACCGATTACTACCTGTACAAGGGAAAGATCGCATTTTCGGCCGACGGCGTGAAGCTCGGCACGCCCGAACTGCCAAAGGGGGAGGAGAAGGACGACGAATTCTTTGGCCGCGTCGAGACCCTGCGCGGGCAGGTGACCGCCCGCATCCCCATCGTCGAGGGTGTCCCCCCCTTCACGCTGAAAGCCGAGTCGCAAGGCTGCTGGGACGGCGGCGTCTGCTACCCGCCGCTGACCCAGGCAGCGAAGATTTCGCTCGCATCGATGGGTAGCGCGTCCGCACCTGCTGCCAATACCGCCAGCGCCGTCCCGCCGGCGCCGACTTTTGCGAATGCCGGCAGCGGCAGCAGCGGCGACGAATCCGGCGAGATCGCCAAGCTGCTCAAGGGCGCGAGCTTCTGGGTCGCGGTCGTCACCTTCTTCGGCTTCGGCCTGCTGCTCTCGCTGACGCCCTGCGTCTTCCCGATGATCCCGATCCTCTCCGGCATCATCGTCAACCACGGCCACGCCGTGACGCACCTGCGCGCCTTCACGCTCTCGCTCGCCTATGTGCTGGGCATGGCGGTCACCTACGCCGTCGTCGGCGTCGCGGCGGGTTTCAGCGGCACGCTGCTCTCGGCCGCGCTGCAGAATGCCTGGGTGCTCGGCGCCTTCGCGCTGGTGTTCGTCGTCCTCTCGTTCTCGATGTTCGGCTTCTACGAGCTGCAGCTGCCTGCCGCGCTGCAGTCGAAGCTCTCGGATACCGCCAACAAGCAGGGCGGCAGCCTCGGCGCCATCGGTCTGATGGGCGCGCTCTCGGCGCTGATCGTCGGCCCCTGCGTCGCTGCGCCGCTGGCCGGCGCGCTGCTCTACATCGCGCAGACGAAGGATGCCGTCCTCGGCGGCCTCGCCCTCTTCGCCATGGGCCTCGGCATGGGCGCGCCGCTGCTGGCCGTCGGCGTGTTCTCGCGCTCCTTCCTGCCGAAGACCGGCCCGTGGATGGAGGCGGTCAAGAAATTCTTCGGCGTCGTGCTGCTCGCCACCGCGTTGTGGCTGGTCTCGCCGGTGCTGCCGGGCTGGGCGACGATGCTCGGCTGGGCGGCGCTGCTGATCGTGCCGGCCATCTACCTGCACGCGCTCGACCCGCTGCCGCCCAATGTCCACGGCTGGCAGCGCTTCTGGAAAGGCATCGGCGTGGCGATGCTGCTGTACGGCGCCGCACTGCTGCTCGGCCTGCTCGGCGGCGGGCGCGACCCGCTCCAGCCGCTCGCCTTCCTGCGTTCGGCCGGGGCGACCGCCGTCTCGCCGGCGCCGACTTTTGAAAAGATCAACAGCGTCATCGAGCTCGACGCCCGCATTGCCGGTTCGACAAAGCCGGTCATGCTGGACTTCTACGCCGACTGGTGCGTGAGCTGCAAGGAGATGGAGAAGTTCACCTTCTCCGATGCGCAGGTCGCCGCGAAGATGGCGCAATTCACGCTGCTCAAGGCCGACGTCACCGCCAACAACGAAGACGACAAGGCGCTGCTGAAGCGCTTCGGCCTGTTCGGCCCGCCCGGCATCATCTTCTTCAGGGATGGCCAGGAAATCACCGGCCTGCGCGTCGTCGGCTACCAGCCGGCCGACCAGTTCCTGCCGACGCTCGAGAAAGCGTCGCGCTAATCCGAAGGGAGTTCCCATGTTCACCGGCATCGTCGCCGCCACCGGCAAGATCACCCATCTGCAACCCCTCGAAACCGGCCTGCGCCTCACCGTCGCGGCCCCCGGCCTCGACCTCAAGGATGTCGCGCTCGGCGATTCCATCGCGCACAGCGGCGTCTGCCTCACCGTCATCGCCAAGAAGCGGGGCGCCTATCAGGTCGACGTCTCGCGCGAGACGCTCGACTGCACCGTCGGCCTCGATGAACTCGGCGGCGAGGTGAACCTCGAAAAGGCGATGCGGCTGTCCGACTTCATCGGCGGCCACCTCGTTTCCGGCCATGTCGATGGCGTCGGCACGGTGGTCAAGTTCGACAAGATCGGCGAATCGCACGAACTCGTCATCGCGGCACCGAAGAAGCTGGCGAAATACATCGCGCGCAAGGGCTCGATCACCGTCGACGGCGTCTCGCTGACCACCAACAAGGTGAAGGGCAAGGGTGGACGCGAGTTCTCGATCAACCTGATCCCGCACACCGTGCAGGTGACGACGCTGAAACGCCTGCAGCCCGGCGCGAAGGTCAACCTCGAGGTCGACCTGATCGCCCGCTACGTCGAGCGCATGCTAGGCGCCTAGACCCGGAACACGGCCAGCGCGTCGTGCAGGTCCGACGCCTGCCGGTTCATTTCTTCGGCATTGCTGCGGATCTGGCCGACGGCCGCGGAATTTTCCTCGGCCATGCGCGCCAGCTCCTCCGAGTTGTTCGCGACGCTGTCGATCGTATTGCGCTGTTCCTGGATGGCCAGCGCGATGCTGGCCACGCTCTGCGTCGCCGCGTTGACCCCGTCGATCGCCTGAGTCAGCGCGGCGGAGATCTCGCTGCTTTTCGCCGCGCTGGCCGCCAGGCGGTTGTTGCCTTCGGCGATGGCCCGCTCCACGGTTTCGGTACCGGCCTCTAGCTGCAGCGTCACGGCCTCGATCTCGTTCGCCGATTCCGCCGACTTCTCGGCCAGCTTGCGCACCTCGTCCGCCACCACGGCGAAGCCACGGCCCTGTTCGCCGGCGCGCGCCGCCTCGATGGCGGCGTTGAGCGCCAGCAGGTTGGTCTGGTCCGCGATCTCCTTGACCTTCTGGGTCAGGCCGGCGATGCTGCGCGCGTTCTGCACGAAGTCCGCGACCGTGGCCGAGGTGTCGGTCAGGCTGCGCTCGATGTTGCGGACCTCGTCGAGCAGATTCAGGACGACCTGCTGGCTGAATGCCACGTTGTCCTGCGCACGCGTCGCCTCGCTGGCGACCGCGCCGGCGTTGCTGGCCACCTGTTCGATGCTGCGCTGCATCTCTTCCATCGACGCGGCCAGCGATACGGCCGTCCGGCTGGCACTGTCCGCCCCCTGCATGATTTCACCCGTCGCCCCGCGCATCTCGCTGGTGCCGGCATGGACGCTGGCGGCCGAGACCTTGGCGTTGCCGATCAACTGGACGAGCTGCCGGCGCAGCATCTCGATGCCGGTGGCCAGCTGGCCGACCTCGCCTTTCACTTCCAGCGCGATCCTGCCCGACAGGTCGCCGGCGGTCAGGCGGCCGAGGTCGGCCACCAGTGCGCCGGCTGGCCGGATGATGTCGTGCTGGATGATGACGGCGAACATCGCCAGGCCACCGGCCAGCGCCAGCACAATGGCGATGCCGGCGGTCACCATGCTGCGATTCGCCCGTGAATTTGCCTCTTCCCGCGCCATGGCGGCCATGCTGCGGATCGCGTCGACCGCCTCGTCGAGCGTCTGGGTGGGCTTGCGGTCGATGCCGGAGACCGCCTTGTCGCCGACGGCGGCATCGCCACCCGCATCCTTGAAGGCCGCCAGGCCCTTGCGATAACCCTCGCCCAGCGTCCGGTGCGACTGAATGAACGCCTCGACGCGTTCGCGCGCCGCACCGGCGGGCAGCGTCGCCAGCAGGGCAGCGGCAGCATCCGCCACCCGTGCCTCCTCCTGCTCGAACCCCTTCCAGTAGCGTTCCAGCTTGTCGGCGTCACGGCCGCGCAGCAAGACGTTCTTCCACTCCTGGACCTGGATCTTGAAGTGTCCCTGGATGCCCAGTACCGCAGCCTGCGAGGCATCGAGGGCGGCAACCTGCGTGCGGTACTGCCCCAGCGCACCGATCAGGCCGTACGCGCCAATGCCTCCCCCCGCCACCACGATGGCCAACGCCAGCAGGAATGCACCGAGAATTTTTGTGCGCAAGGTCGAATGGTCAGGCACGGGCTTTCTCCCAGGGTAAGTGACGACTGCGCAATATATCCCAAGGCAGGACAGCATCATGGGCACATCTGCGATAGCGGTCCGGCAGGCCGGGGCCGCAGAACCCGCGCACCGCGCATCCGCTTTGAATACAATGGGCGGCGATGACCCAGCCCGGCAAGCCCGCCTCCCCCCTGATCGACGATCCGGCCGACGAACTGCGCCGCACACGTGCGCGGCTGGAGTCCGAAATCGCCACGCGGCAGGGAATCGAACTGCGGCTGGCCCAGGTGCAGTCGGCCTACTCGCGCTTCGTGCCGCCCCAGCTGCTGGAGTTGCTGGGCAAGGAGAGCATCCTCGACGTGGACTGGGGCAATCAGGCCGAGAAGAAGATGACGATCCTGTTCTCGGACATCCGCGGCTTCGCCTCGATGTCCGAGCGCATGTCGCCGCAGCAGTGCTTCGATTTCATCAATGCCTACCTGAGCTTCATGGAGCCGGTGGTACTGGCGCACGGCGGCTTCATCGACAAGTACATCGGCGACTCGGTGATGGCGCTGTTCCCCGCGCGCGGCGACGACGCGCTGCGCGCTGCGCTCGGCATGCTGACGGAACTCGGCCAGTTCAACGCCCAGCGCTCGCTGCTGCAGGGCGAACTGCCCTTCGAGCACGGCGACCGGCGCAACGGCGACGAGGTCCATATCGGCATCGGCATGAACTCCGGCCTGCTGATGCTGGGCGTGATCGGCGGCAGCAACCGCATGGAGGTCACCGTCATCAGCGATGCCGTGAACCTCGCCTCGCGGGTGGAGACGCTCACCAAGACCTACCAGACGCCGATCCTCATCACCCAGCACACGCTCAACAGCATCCGCCATTCCGCCGATTTCTCGATCCGCTTCATCGACCGGGTGCGCGTGCGCGGCAAGCATCTGGCGCAATCGATCTACGAGGTCTTCGATGCCGACCCGGCCCCGCTCAAGGCCGCCAAGCTCGCCAGCCGCGACACCTTCGAGGATGCGCTGGCGCACTACCATTTCCGCCGCATGGACGGCGCGCTGACGCTGTTCAGCGACTGCCTCGAACACAACCCCGGCGATACGCCGGCCGCCGTCTACTGGCAACGCTGCCGCCAGGCCAACCGCGACCGCCAAGTCGATGAAGGCGAAACCGACAGCGCCGTCCACTGGCGGCCGGAGTACCTGCTCGGCTTTCCCGGCCTCGACGAGATGCACCAGGTCATCTTCAGCCACATCGTCGCGCTTTCCGAAGCGCTGCAGCGCGAGGCCGCCGGCGATGCCGTGCAACTGGTCGGCAAGCTGGTCGCCTGGACGAAAGAGCATTTCGAGTCCGAGGAACGCCTCATGGAAGTGCACGGCTATCCGCGCTCCCCGCTGCTCGAACACCGCCAGCAACACGTCAAGTTCATCGAGTTCCTCGATGCCCTGGCCGCCGACATACAGGACGGCGGCACCTCCGCGCTGCGCCTCGCCTTCCGCTGCCAGTTCCTGTTGCTCGACTGGTTCATCAGCCACATCAGCGTGACCGACCGCCACCTCGAGCGCTTCCTCGCGGCGCGGGTCGCACCCGAAACTGGCGCCTGAAAAAATGATGCCCCGCCACATCCATTAGAATCGTTCCATGTTATCGGCACACGCCATGAAGGTCGTCATCGTCGACGACACGCAGATCAACGTCACCCTGATGCAGGCGCTGGTGAACCGCATCGAAGGCTGCGAGGCCGTCTGTTTCACGGAGTCGGCCCTCGCGCTGGAATGGTGCATCGGCAATGCGCCCGACCTGGTGATCGTGGACTACATGATGCCGGCCCCCGACGGCATGGAGTTCATCCGCTGCTTCCGGGCACATCCCGCCAAGGCGGACGTACCGGTGCTGATGGTCACGGCCGACCACGAGAAGGAAGTCCGCTACCGCGCGCTCGAATCCGGCGCCAACGACTTCCTGACCAAGCCGGTCGACCGCATCGAATTCACGTCGCGCGTGAAGAACATGCTGGCGATCCGCCGCAATCACCTGGCACTGGCCGACCGGGCGGCGCTGCTGGCCGACGAGGTCTACAAGGCGACCGCCGAGATCCGTGAGCGCGAGCGTGAAGCCGTTTTCCGCCTCGCGCGCGCCGCCGAGTTCCGCGACCCCGAGACCGGCGCGCACATCCAGCGCATGGCGCACTACTCGCGCCTGGTCGCCGCGGGCATCGGCCTGGACGCGCAGCAGCAGGACCTGATCCTCGAAGCTGCACCGATGCACGATGTCGGCAAGCTCGGCACGCCCGACCTGATCCTGCTCAAGCCGGGCAAGCTGACCCCCGAGGAATTCGCCGTGATGAAGCAGCACGCCACCATTGGCTGGGAGATCCTGCGCGACTCGAGCGCGCCGACCCTGCAGGTGGCCGCGGAGATCGCCTACACCCATCACGAGAAATTCGACGGCAGCGGCTACCCGCGCGGCCTCGCCGGCGAGGACATCCCGCTGTTCGGACGCATCGTCGCCATTGCCGACGTCTTCGATGCACTGACCTCGGCACGTCCCTACAAGCCGGCGTGGGAGTTCGATCGCGCCTGGGCGTTCATCGCGGAAAACCGCGGCAGCCATTTCGACCCGCAGTGCGCCGATGCCTTCCTCGCCCGGCGCGAAGACGTGCTCGCCATCCGCGCGCAGTTCCGGGATCCCGACGAGGAATAGCCCTCAGATCAGCGGCAGTCCAGGGCCGAGCCGCTTCAGTGCCGCACGCGCCTGCTGCCAGTCCGGATACAGGCCCTCGACCGTCGCCCAGAAGCGCGGGCCGTGGTTCATCTCGACCAGGTGGGCGGCCTCATGGACGATGACGTAGTCGATCGGTGCCGGCGGCAGATGGATCAACCGCCAGTTGAGCCGGATGCCGCTGCGTGCGCTGCAGCTGCCCCAGCGGGCGCGCGCCGACGACAACGCGAGCGGCGGCATCGGCTGGCCGAGGCGTGCCGCCGCGGCGGCGAGGCGCGGCCGGAAATACTCGATTGCCCGGCGCTGCAGGGCGCGCCGTGCGAGTGCGGCAAGATCGGCGGCAGGCCTCGCGGCAAGCCATAACCGGTCCTCGCCACCGGATTCGGACGGTTGCCACAAGCCGCGATTGTGGCCGCTCGTGACCCGCACCTCCACCTCCGAACCCAGCACCGGCAGCCGGGCGCCATCGTGGACGGGCAAATGGCGGCGCGCGGCCTGGCCGGCCAATTCGTCGAGCTTGGCGAGCACCCATTCGCAATGGCTGGCGACGAAGGCCTCGATGTCGGCCAGCGCGATGCTGCGCGGTGCATTGACGTGCAGTCCCCGCTCGTCGATGCGCATGGACAGCCGGCGCCGGTCGCGCCGCAGGCGATAGGGCACCAGCCGGCCGGACAGCAGCAGATGGCGGGCTTCTCCGGCATGGCCGGCGGGGGGCAGGCGGAACAGTTCCAGTTGGGCCGGCAGCGGCGCCATCGCCATCAGGTGCAGGCGAAGAGGTCGCCGCAGGTGGGGGCGGAGGCCGGCGCGCCGGCGGCCATTGCCCTCAGGAGCACCTGCTCGATCGTGGCGTCGGTCTGCTCGATCAGGCGCCAGTGGCAGCGCAACAACTCACCTTCACGCTTTGCCCAGTCGCCGCGCTTGCCGAACGCCAGCACGATGCGCGGCAGCGGCCGTCCCGCCGGCACCGACTTTTGCACCATGGCGGAAAACAGGCACTGCGCTTCGTCGCGCAGCCAGCTTTCAGCGGCATCGCGGACCTGGCGCGGGGTCGCAGCCGGCGGCAGCGGCAGATGCAGCTCGTCGCCGGCGCGTTCGGGCAGGCGGCAGGTCGTGTCGAGCACCAGGGTCAGCCATCCGCCACGGCAGGCGATCCGGCCACCACCGCCCCAGTGGGTTTCCTGATCGGGCCGGGCGGCATCAAGCCGCAGCTTCAGTTGCGGCGTGCGGGGTTTCATGCTTGTAGCGATGCGGGCTGAGGCGGCGCATCTCGGCTTCGATCCAGGCTTCGGCGGCGGCATTCACCTGCTCGGCGGTTTTGCCGGCCGGATCGATCGCCGGACCGATGCTGACCGTCACCGTGCCCGGCCTCTTGATGAAGGCCTTGCGGCGCCAGCATTCGCCGGAATTGAGCGCCACCGGCACGACCGGCGCGCCCGAGGTCACGGCCAGATGGGCCCCGCCGATCTTGTAGCGCTTGTGATGGCCGGGCGCGACGCGTGTCCCCTCGGGGAAGATGACGATGCTGTAGCCCTCGTCGAGCCGCTGCTTGCCGCGTTCGGCGACCTGGTTGAGCGCCGCCTTGCCGGCGGCCCGGTCGATGCCGACGAAGGGCATCAGCTTGAGCCCCCAGCCGAAGAAGGGCAGCCAGTGCAGTTCGCGCTTGTACACGAAGGAGGTGAGCGGGAAAATCTCCTGCAGCGCGAAGGTTTCCCAGGCCGACTGGTGCTTGCTCATGATGATGCAGGGCGTCGCCGGAATGTTTTCCGTGCCGAGCACGCGCTGGTCGATGCGCAACAGCTGGCGCACCAGCCCCATGATCAGGCGCACCATCGGCATGACGAAAAGTCGGCGCTGGCGCGACGGCCGCCAGAAGGTCAGCAGCAGGCCGAGCACGGTCGCCACGACAAGTATCGACAGCAGCAGCATGAACAGCAGCGAGCGCGGGAAGGTCATGGCGGGTCAGCTCGTCAGCTGCTTCACGGCAGCGGCGAGGTCGGCGAAGACCGGCGTGCCGGGCGGCAGGGCCGGGTCGGCTTTCGTCTTCCTGCCCTTGCCCGTCAGCACCAGCATCGGCTGGGCGCCGACCGCAAGGGCGGATTGCAGGTCGCGCAAGCTGTCGCCGATGACCGGCACGCCCGTCAGGCTGAGGTTGTAGCGCGCCGCTACTTCCTTGAGCATGCCGGCTTTCGGCTTGCGGCAACCGCAGTCGTCCGCATTGGTGTGCGGGCAGAAAAAGATCGCGTCGATGCTGCCGCCGGCATGGTTGACGGTCTTGATCATCTTGTCGTGGATGGCGTTGAGCGTGTCCATGCCGAACAGGCCGCGGCCGATGCCGGACTGGTTGGTGCACACCACGACGCGCCAGCCCCACTGGTTGAGCCGCGCGATCGCCTCCGGGCTGCCGGGGATCGGAATCCACTCGTCCGGCGACTTGATGTAGAGGTCGGAGTCCTGGTTGATGACGCCGTCGCGGTCGAGGATGATGAGCTTGGAACCGGGCATGGCCGAATTATGTGCTCAGGCGGGAAAGATCGGCGACGCGGTTCATCGCCTGGTGCAGGATCGCCAGCAGGCCGAGGCGGTTGTTGCGCAGCGCCATGTCCTCGGCATTCACCATCACAGTATCGAAGAAGGCGTCCACCGGCGCCTTGAGGGCGGCCAGGGCTTGCAGCGAAGCCGCATAGTCGCCGCGCTCGAAGGCCGCGTCGGCCTGTGGCTTCACGGCGTTCAGCGCGCCCTGCAGGGCGGTTTCGGCGGCTTCCCTGAGCAGCGCGGGATCGACCTGCGCCGTCACGCCACCCTCGACTTTCTTGAGGATGTTGCCGACGCGCTTGTTGGCGGCGGCGAGGCTCGCGGCTTCGGGCAGGGCGGCGAAGGCGCGCACGGCGGCGAGGCGCTTCGGGATGTCGCCGAGGCGCTGCGGCCGCAGGCCGACCACGGCGTCCACTTCCAGTGCCGAGTAGCCCTGCTCGCGCAGGCTGCCGGCGAGCCGTTCGTAGATGAAATCGAACAACTGCTCGACGACCTTGGCGTCGGTCAGCTTCGCGGCCTGGAACAGCCAGGTCAGATCGAGCGGCAGATCGCGCTCGCTCAGCATGCGAATCACCCCCAGCGCATGGCGGCGCAACGCGAAGGGATCCTTGTCGCCGGTCGGCAGCTGGCCGATGCCGAACATGTCGGCCAGGGTTTGCAGCTTGTCAGCCAAGGCCACGCACAGGCCGGCGTCGCCACGCGGCAATTCGTCGCCGGCGAAGCGCGGCTTGTAGTGGTCCTCGATGGCATCGGCGATCTCGACGGACTCGCCGTCGTGCAGCGCGTAGTAGCGCCCCATGATGCCCTGCAGCTCGGGGAACTCGCCGACCATGTCGGTCAGCAGGTCGGCCTTGGCCAGCACGGCGGCGCGGTCGGCGGCGTTGGCGAGTGCTTCGCCGCCCAGCTTTTCGCCGATGGCGCGGGCCAATGCGGCGACGCGCTCGACGCGTTCGCCCTGAGTGCCGAGCTTGTTGTGATAGACCACTTTCGCCAGGCCGGGGATGCGGTCCATCAGCGATTTCTTGCGGTCCTGGTCGAAGAAGAACTTCGCATCGGCGAGGCGCGGGCGCACCACGCGCTCGTTGCCGCCGATCACGGCGGAGGCATCCTCCGGCGAGATGTTGCTGACGACGAGGAACTTGTGGGTCAGTTTTCCCTCATTTCCCTTGCTTGCATCGAGCAGCGGGAAGTACTTCTGGTTGGCCTTCATCGTCAGGATCAGGCATTCCTGCGGTACGTCGAGGAATTCCTTTTCGAACTGGCAGGTCAGCACGTTCGGGCGCTCGACCAGCGCGGTCACTTCGTCGAGCAACGCGTCGTCCTCGATCGGCTTCAGCCCCTCCTTGGCGGCGGCCGCTTCGAGCTGGCGCACGATCTCGGCGCGGCGGGCGGCGAAGCCGGGGATCACCGCGCCTTCGCTCTCCAGTTGCAGCGCGTAGCTGTCGGCATCCTTGATCGACACGAGCAAATTTGTCGCCTCGAAGCGGTGGCCCTGCGTCTCGCGGCCGGCCGTCAGGCCGAGCACGGCAATCGGCACGACGTCGGCGCCATGCAGCGCGACGAGCTTGTGGGCCGGGCGCACAAAGTTCACGCTGCTCCAGCCGTCCTGCAGCTGATAGCTCATCACCTTCGGGATCGGCAGCGCGGCCAGCGCGGCTTCCAGCGCGGCCTGCAAGCCCTCCTGCAAGGTCGCTCCCGGCACGACGCTGTCAAGGAACAGCGCTTCGGCCTTGCCATCCATCGCGCGCTTGAGGCCGGGCACGACGGAGGCATCCTGTCCCAGCGTGGCGAGCTTCTTGAGCAGCGCAGGCGTCGGCTGGCCGTTGGCTTCGAGCGCCACGGCAACCGGCATCAGCTTCTGTTGCACCGCCTTGTCGGCGGCCTTGGCGGCGACATTCGTCACATGCACGGCGAGGCGGCGCGGCGAAGCATAAGGCGTCACGGTCGTCTCATCGACCAGGCCGGCCGCCTTCAATTTGGCGGCCAATGCGGTGGCGAAGGACTCACCCAGTTTCTTCAGTGCCTTGGGTGGCAGTTCTTCGACGAAGAGTTCGACGAGCAGGTTCTTCATGCCGCTTTCTCCAGCGCTTTTTCCAGCTTCGCCAGCACTTCGGCGGCATGCTCCTTCGGCGCCATCGGGAAGCCGAGGCGCGCGCGGCTGTCCAGATACGCTTGCGCGACGCTGCGCGCGAGGTTGCGGATGCGGCCGATGTAGGCGGCCCGTTCGGTGACGGAAATCGCGCCGCGCGCATCGAGCAGGTTGAAGGTGTGGGCCGCTTTCAGGACCTGCTCGTAGGCCGGCAGCGCCAATTGCTGCTCCATCAGGTGCTTCGCGTTGCCTTCGTGCGCACCAAAGGCGTGCAGCAGGAACTCGACGTTGCTGTGCTCGAAGTTGTAGGTGCTCTGCTCCACCTCGTTCTGGTGGAACACGTCGCCGTACTTGAGACCCGGCGCATAGACGAGATCGAAGACATTTTCGACGCCCTGCAGGTACATGGCCAGCCGCTCCAGGCCGTAGGTGATCTCGCCGGTGATCGGCTTGCAGTCGATGCCGCCGACCTGCTGGAAGTAGGTGAACTGGGTCACCTCCATGCCGTTGAGCCAGACTTCCCAGCCCAGGCCCCAGGCGCCGAGCGTCGGGTTTTCCCAGTCGTCCTCGACGAAGCGCACGTCGTTCTTCTTGAGGTCGAAACCGAGCGCTTCGAGCGAGCCGAGATAGAGCTCGAGGATGTTCGCCGGCGCGGGCTTGAGCACCACCTGGTACTGGTAGTAGTGCTGCATGCGGTTGGGGTTCTCGCCGTAGCGGCCGTCCTTGGGGCGGCGCGAGGGCTGCACGTAGGCGGCTTTCCAGGGCTCGGGGCCGATAGCGCGCAGGAAGGTGGCGGTGTGCGAGGTGCCGGCACCGACTTCCATGTCGTAAGGCTGCAGCAGCGCACAGCCCTGCTTGTCCCAGAATTCCTGCAGGCGCAGGATGATTTGTTGAAACGTCGGCTTCATGATGGCGGGGAAATTCGAGAAAGTGCGATTTTACCGACTGCGGCGCCGGCGGTAAGCCGCCAGTAGCGCAGGCAAACAGGCGCAGATTGCCAGCATGAGTGCCAGACGGTCGCCCCAGCGCGCATAAGGAGTAAAGCCAGTGAAGCCCTGGGCCTCGACACGTAGCGCCCCGGAGGTAAATGCCGGCAACTGGCCGAGTACGCGCCCGTCGGGAGTGATAGCCGCAGTGATCCCCGTATTCGTCGCACGCAGCATCGTGCGGCCGGTTTCGAGGGCGCGCATCCGGGCGATCTGCAGGTGCTGCGGCTGGGCCAGCGAATCGCCGAACCAGGCGGTATTCGACAGATTCACCAGCAGCGTCGCCGCGGGCAGGGCGTCGAGGATTTCCGCGCCGAACAGGTCCTCGTAGCAGATGTTCGGTGCGATCTTCTGGCCGGCGATGTCCAGGGGAGGCTGATGCGCCGGACCGGCGGAGAAATCCGACATCGGGATGCGCACGAGGTCGAAGAACCAGGCGAAGCCCGGCGGGACGTATTCGCCGAAGGGCACGAGGTGGCGCTTGGCGTAGGTCTGCACGCCCTCCCGGGTGATGGCGACGGCGCCATTCACGTAGCCGCCCTCGCGGTGACGCACCGCCATGCCGAGCAGCACGTCGCCGTGGTGCGTCAGTTCGCGCAGGATGTCGCGCGGCAGCTCGTTGAAGAACAGCGGAATGGCCGTTTCCGGCAGGACCGTCAGCGCGGCGGGCTGTTCCTGCGCGAGGCGCACGTAGGTGTCGATCGACAGCGGCAGGCGTTCCGGCTCCCATTTCAGGCTCTGCGGCACGTTGCCCTGCAGCAGGCTGACCTTGACGGGGGCGCCGGCCGGCTGCGTCCAGTCCATGCCGCGCAGCAGCGCCCCGCCGGCGATGACGGCAACGAGCAGGACCCAGGTCGCCCGGCGGCGCGCGTCGAGCGCGAAGGCCGCCGCGACCAGTGCGGCGAGGAAGCCGATGCCATACACGCCGAGCACGGCGGCGTAGCCGGCCAGCGGGCTCGGCGGCGTCTGCGCATAGCCGAGCGCGAGCCACGGGAAACCGGTGAGCAACCCGCCGCGCAGCCCTTCGGCCAGCGTCCATGCACCGGCGAACAGCAGGGCGTCTTGCCAAAAGTCGGCACCGGCAAGACGGCGCCCCAGATAGGCCGCCAGCGCAGGAAACAGCGCGAGATAGCCGCAGAACAGCAGGGTGGCGATAGCCGCGACGGGCGCCACCATGCCGCCGACGTCGTGCAGGCTGACATAGACCCACGACACGCCCGCCAGGAAAAAACCCAGCCCGTATCCATAGCCCAGTGCCGCGGCGCGGGCCGGCGTGGCGGCGCGACGGCACTGGCCGAAAAGAATGGCCAGTGCCAGGATCGGCAGGGGAAACAGTTCGAAGGGCGCGAAACCGAGGACACTGACCGCGCCGAGCAGCAGCGCGACGAGCCAGGGCCTCATGAACCGGCGTCGAGCGCCAGGCCCTTCTGCGGATCGACCAGCAGGGTGTGCACGCGGCGGCTGTCGGCGCGCAACACCTGCAGCCGCAGGCCGTCGGCGATCACGACCTCGTTGCGCCGCGGCAGGCGGCCGAGCCGGTGGATGACCAGGCCGCCGACGGTGTCGAAGTTCTCGTCCGAGAAGTTCGTGCCGAAGGCGGTGTTGAAGTCCTCGATCTCGGTAGTGGCCTTGACGCGGTAGCGCCCGGCGTTGTCGAGCACGATGTTGCCGACCGACTCGTCGAAGTCGTATTCGTCCTCGATGTCGCCGACGATCTGCTCCAGCACGTCCTCGATGGTGACGAGACCGGCGACACCGCCGTATTCGTCGACGACGATGGCCATGTGGTTGCGCGAGGCCCTGAATTCGCGCAGCAGCACGTTCAGGCGTTTCGATTCGGGGATGAACACCGCCGGCCGCAGGCTGTCGCGCAGGTCGAACTCCTTGCCGGCAAAGTGGCGCAGCAGATCCTTCGCCAGCAGGATGCCGATCACGTCGTCCTTGCTGTCGCCGATCGCGGGGAAGCGCGAGTGGGCGGTCTCCAGCACGAAATCGACAAGCTTCTCGGGCGGTTCGTGGATCGAGATGATGTCCATCTGCGCGCGCGGCACCATGATGTCGCGCACCTGCATCTCGGAAACGGCCAGCGCTCCCTCGATGATCGAGAGGGCATCGGCATCCATCAGGTTGCGATCGTGGGCGCCGCGCAGGAGTTTCAGCAGCTGTTCCCGGTCCTCGGGCTCTCCCAGCAGCAGCAGGGAGAGTCTTTCAAAAAATGACGGTCGACTGGAAGGGTCCATGGATCAAAGGTACGGATCGGGAATGCCGAAACGGGCCAGTATCGCGCGCTCGCGGGCTTCCATGCGGGCGGCCTCCCGGGGACCGGTTTCGTGGTCGTATCCCTGTAGATGGAGCATACCATGCACCACCATGTGCGCCATGTGGGCCTTGAACGGCTTGCCCTGCGCCTTCGCCTCGCGCGCCACCACCGGCAGGCAGATCACGAGATCACCGCTCGCCGCCCTGCCTTCTTCGTAAACGAAGCTCAACACGTTGGTGGCGTAGTCCTTGCCGCGGTAGTCGCGGTTGAGTGCCCGGCCTTCGGCAGTCCCGACAAAACGCACGGTGACCGCGAGCGGCCGTTCCTGCGCCGCCGCCGCCCAGCGGCGCACCTGGGCCCGGTCGGGCAGGCGTGCATCGCTTGCGGCGTACTGCACCGCCAGATGCAGTTCGAGACGATCAGGGCCGGTGCTGCTCATAGGCGGCGACGATGCGCGCGACCAGCGGATGGCGCACCACGTCGGTGGCGTCGAAGTCGGTGAAGGCCAGGCCGCGCACGTCGGCGAGGATGCGCCGCGCCTCGACCAGGCCCGACGACTGGCCCTTCGGCAGGTCCATCTGCGTGACGTCGCCGGTGATGACGGCTTTCGCGCCGATGCCGATGCGCGTCAGGAACATCTTCATCTGCTCGGGCGTGGTGTTCTGCGCCTCGTCGAGGATGATGAAGGCATGGTTGAGCGTGCGGCCGCGCATGTAGGCGAGCGGCGCCACCTCGATGCTCTGCTTC
>CALARK010000002.1 GCA_937888595.1 uncultured Sterolibacteriaceae bacterium
TTAGATTAGTTAATTAGATTATAAATTTAGAGGGCTGTTCATGATTGCTGTATCAGGGGTCACCTCAGAAAACGGAAAAAATCGTACGCTAAGACCCAGAGAGCGGACGTAGCGGTCGGAATTTCCCCACGCCTACTTTGGAGCTACTGCGCCAGAGGTAATCGCCGGTCAGGTTGATATGCTCCCAACCCAGCGGCGACAGGTACTGCAACAGCCCTTCATCGACACCATGGCCGTGGCCGCGCAAAGCATTCGCGGCGCGCTCCAGGTAGACCGTGTTCCACAGCACGATGGCCGCCGTCACCAGGTTGAGGCCACTGGCCCGGTAGCGCTGCTGCTCGAAACTGCGGTCGCGGATTTCGCCCAGCCGGTTGAAGAACACCGCCCTGGCCAGCGCATTGCGGGCTTCGCCCTTGTTCAATCCGGCATGCACACGACGGCGTAGTTCCACGCTTTGCAGCCAGTCCAAGATGAACAGCGTGCGCTCGATGCGCCCCAGCTCGCGCAGCGCAACGGCCAGGCCGTTCTGGCGCGGGTAGCTGCCGAGCTTGCGCAACATCAGCGAGGCCGTCACCGTGCCCTGTTTGATCGAGGTAGCCAGGCGCAGGATTTCATCCCAATGGGCACGAATAGCCTTGATGTTCAACTTGTCGCTGCTAATCGTCGGTCTGAGTGCGTCGTAACTGGCTTCACCCTTAGGGATGAACAGCTTGGTGTCGCCCAGGGCGCGGATGCGCGGCGCGAAGCGGAAGCCCAGCAGATGCATGAGGGCAAAGACATGATCGGTGAAGCCCGCCGTGTCGGTGTAGTGCTCCTCGATGCGCAGGTCGGACTCGTGGTACAGCAGGCCGTCGAGCACGTAGGTCGAGTCGCGCACGCCGACGTTCACGACCTTGGTGTGGAACGGCGCGTACTGGTCGGAGATGTGCGTGTAAAACGTCCGCCCTGGGCTGCTGCCATATTTCGGGTTGATGTGCCCGGTGCTCTCGGCCTTGCTGCCGGTGCGGAAGTTCTGGCCGTCCGACGATGACGTGGTGCCGTCACCCCAATGCTCGGCGAAGGGATGCCGGAACTGCGCGTTCACCAATTCGGCCAGCGCCGTCGAATAGGTTTCATCGCGGGTATGCCAGGCTTGTAGCCAGGCGAGCTTGGCATACGTTGTGCCGGGACAGGACTCGGCCATCTTGGTCAGGCCGAGATTGATCGCGTCGGCCAGTATGGTGGTCAGCAGCAGGTTCTTGTCCTTGGCCAGGTCGCCCGATTTCAGGTGCGTAAAGTGGCGGGTGAAGCCCGTCCATTCATCCACTTCCATAAGCAGTTCGGTGATCTTGATGTGCGGCAGGATCATCGCGGTCTGGTCGATCAGCGCCTGCGCGGTGTCAGGCACCGCCGCATCCAGAGGCGTGATCTTCAGGCCAGACTCGGTGATGATGGCGTCCGGCAGGTCGTTGGCCGCCGCCATGCGGTTGACGGTCGCAAGCTGTGTTTCTAGCAGCGTCAGCCGGTCATGCAGGTACTGGTCGCAGTTGGTGACCACAGCCAGCGGCAGTTCGCTGGCCAGCTTGAGGCTGGCGAATTTCACAGGCGGTACCAGGTAGTCCTCGAAATCCTTGAACTGGCGTGAGCCTTGCACCCAGATGTCGCCGGAGCGCAGCGCGTTCTTCAGTTCCGACAGTGCGCACAACTCGTAGTAGCGCCGGTCGATGCCGGCATCGGTCATCACCAGCTTCTGCCAGCGCGGCTTGATGAAGTCGGTCGGCGCATCGGCGGGCACCTTGCGGGCGTTGTCGCTGTTCATGCCGCGCAGCACCTCGATGGCGTCCAGCACATCCTTGGCAGCGGGCGCAGCCCGCAGCTTGAGCACGGCGAGGAATTCCGGCGCGTACCGGCGTAACGTGGCGTAGCTCTCGCCGATGCGGTGCAGGAAATCGAAGTCCTCGGGCTGCGCGAGCTTCTGCGCTTCGGTGACATTTTCGGCGAAAGCATCCCAGGACATGACGGCCTCGATGGCGGCGAACGGATCGCGGCCCGCTTGCTTGGCCTCGATCAGCGCCTGGCCGATGCGCCCGAACAGCCGCACCTTGGCGTTGATCGCCTTGCCGGATGCCTGAAACTGCTGCTGATGCTTGTTCTTGGCGGCGTTGAACAGCTTGCCCAGGATGCGGTCGTGCAAGTCGATGATTTCGTCGGTGACCGTGGCCATGCCCTCGATGGCGAGCGCGACCAGGGTGGCGTAGCGCCGCTGCGCCTCGAACTTGGCCAGGTCGGCGGGTGTCATCTGGCCACCCTCGCGGGCGATCTTGAGCAGGCGATTCTGGTGCACCGACCGCTCGACGCCGGAAGGCAGGTCGAGCGCCTGCCATGCCTTGAGGCGTTCGATGTGTTCGAGCATGTGCCGCGAATTGGGCTTGACGGGTGACTGGCGCAGCCAGGCCAGCCAGGTCGTTTTGCCGTTGTCCCGGCGTTTGAGCAGATCGTCAAGGCGGCGACGATGCGCGTCCGATAGCGGTTCGGACAAGGTTTCGTAGATTTGCCGGTTGGCGCGGGTGATCGCCTCGGCACAGACGCGCTCGACAACATCCAGCGTCGGCAAGATGACGTGTCGGTGCCGCAGGTCGTCGAGAACACTGTTGGCCAGCATGATGCCCTTGTCGGTTTGCAAGGCCAACTCGGTCGCGGCATGGACAGCCTGCCGATAGTGCGCCAGGCCGAACGGCTCCATGCCCAAATATGCACGCAGCTCAAGCAGATGCTCGCGCCGGGTTTCTTCCCTCTCTGCATACTGTGGCCAGCACGATGGATCGATGCGCAGTTGCCGTCCGATCCATTGCAGCAGGGGCATCGGCACCGCAGCGTCGGGCAGCAGGCCCTGACCGGGAAAGCGCAATAAGCATAATTGCACCGCGACACCCAGGCGGTTGGCGTCACCGCGCCGCTGGCGGATTAGTGACAGGTCGGGTTCGCTGAACGTGTAGAGCCGGATGAGTTCGTCTTGGGTATCGGGCAACGCCAAGAGACTGTCGCGCTCTGCGGCGGAGAGGATTGAACGGCGGGGCATGCAGTCTCCTTCTTCTCAAAAACGTAGGTTTGTGACAAGCCCGCCAAGGCAACCGGCGCGGCACGGGAATCAA
>CALARK010000003.1 GCA_937888595.1 uncultured Sterolibacteriaceae bacterium
CGGCCTCCGCGCCAAAACCTACCTCGAACAAAATGGCGCTAAAAAGATCAAGTAACACCTGATCGCGTTCGAGACTGAAAGGGGCGGGCAACCGCCCCTTTTTTCGTTTACCTTATTTTGGTTACGCCCGGCTGATAGATCATCGGACGGGCCTGTGCCCGGGCCAGTGTCGCTCAGGCAGAGCGGATCGCGGGGAGCAGATTGACGCTGGCGCCGTCGATGAGGCACCAGAGCTCGCCATCCTGCAGGGTGCAGTTCATCTGCATGGTGCGCACCGCCTGCTGTGCCAGGGCCTCGGTTTGCGCCTGCGGCAGGTCGATGACGGTCAGCCGGTCCTGCTTCAGCAGCTGGCTGCGGTTCTGCGCCCACCAGAGGTCCGCCGTACGGCCGCCGTAGGTATAGACGAGCACCTGCGCGGCGCGTCCGCAAGCGCGGCGGATGCGCCGTTCGTCCGGCAGGCCCACCTCGATCCACTGCTCGACCGCACCGGTCAGGTCCTTGCGCCAGAGATCGGGCTCGTCGTCCGTCGACAGGCCCTTGCCGAATTCCAGCGCCGGGTGGGCGTTGAGGGCGAAAGCGATGACGCGCACCATCATCCGCTCGTCGGTTTCCGAGGGATGGCGGGCGATCGTCAGCGCATGGGTCTGGTAGTAGTGGCGATCGAGGTCGGCGACCTGCAACTCGACCTTGAAAATCGTCGATTTCAGCGCCATCGGGTCATTGCCGCTCACTGGGTGCGGAATCGCGCTCCTCGACGACGACCGCTTCGCCCTCGATGATCCGGATGTCCGCTGCCTGCGATGCCCCGCCAGGCGCAGCTTCCTGCTGCGCGCGCAGAATGCGCCGCAGCTCTCGCGTCTTCCACCAGAAGTAGCCCCAGACGCACAGCACGACCACGGCGACGACCGCAAGCAGCACGACGGAGAACATGAAGCCCAGCACCAGCAGCGTCGCTCCGGCGATGAACGCGAGGAGCTTGCCGAGCGGACCTTGCGGCGGTTCCGGCAGCGCGGTCTGGCGACGGATCAAGCCCCGCTCCGGATGCGGTCGAGGGCCTCGCCGAGCGTCCTGACGGTGCGCTCGACGTCGTAGAGCTTGTCGAGTCCGAACAGGCCGACGCGGAAGCTGCGGAAATCCGCCGGCTCGTCGCATTGCAGCGGTACGCCCGCAGCCGTCTGCAGGCCCTGGGCGATGAACTTGCGCGCCGATTGCAGCTCCGGATCGTCCGTGTAGCAGACGACGACGCCCGGGGCCTCGAAACCCGGCGCGGCGACACTGGCGAAGCCGTGGCCGGCCAGCAATGCACGCACGCGCTGGCCCAGCTCGACCTGCGCGTCCCTGAGCTTCCCGAAACCGTACGCCTCCGCCTCGCGCATCACCTTGTTCAGGACGACCAGCGCATCGGTCGGCATCGTCGCGTGATAGGCGTGGCCGCCATTCTCGTAGGCCTGCATGATCTGCAGCCACTTCTTCAGGTCGGCGGCGAAACTGGTGCTGGTGGTCGACTCGATGCGCTTGAGGGTTTCGGCACCGAGACAGATCAGCGCGGCGCAAGGCGGGCCGCTCCAGCCCTTCTGCGGCGCCGTCACGAGGATATCGACGCCGATGTCCGCCATATCCACCCACAGCGTGCCGGACGCGACGCAGTCGAGCACGAACAGGCCGCTGTGCTCATGCACGGCCGCTGCGACCGCGCGCAGGTAGCCGTCCGGCAGCAGCATGCCTGAGGCTGTTTCGACATGGGGCGCGAACACGAGGTCCGGGCGCTCGGCGCGGATGGTCGCCACCACCTCGTCGATTGGGGCGGGCGCGAAGGGCGACTGCGGAGCCGCGGCGATACGACGGGCCTTCAGTACGGTCGTGGCGGACGGAATCGACCCGGCGTCGAAAATCTGGCTCCAGCGGAAGCTGAACCAGCCGTTGCGGATCACCAGGCATCGCTTGCCCGTGGCGAACTGGCGCGCCACCGCCTCCATGCCGAAGGTGCCGCCGCCGGGCACGACGACCGCCGCCTCGGCGCGGTAGACCTGCCGGAGGATGCGCGAGATGTCACGCATCGTGGCCTGGAACGCGGCCGACATGTGGTTGAGGGCACGATCGGTATAGACGACCGAATATTCGAGCAATCCGTCGGGATCGACATCGGGCAGCAATCCGGGCACGCGAAACTCCTTTCGGGCAGGGCCAAATTCTGGAAGCCGCGAGACTAGCACAGCGCGTCCGCTGCGGATCAGGGCATTTCCGCGGCCAGCAGCAGCACCAGCCCCAGCACCAGCGCACTGTCGATGGCCAGCTGGCGCAGGCGCTCGTAGAGGGTGGCGGACGGCACTGAACGGTTGTCGGTCGGCATCATGGCGATCTCCTCGTTGAATGATGCCGGCAGTTTGCGCGGCGACAGGCTCATGAGATGATGCCGCCGATCCTTCCCCCGGAAATGCCATGGACCGCACCGAACGCTTCTACAAGATCGACCAGCTGCTGCAGGAACGCCGCATCGCCAGCTTCGCCCAGATACAGGAAGCGCTCGGCGTTTCGCGCGCCACCGTCAAGCGCGACCTGCAGTACCTGCGCGACCGCTTCAGCGCCCCGCTCATCTACGACCGCGAGGCCGGGGGCTACCGTTTCGAGCAGGCGGCCGCCCACGCGCCAAAATACGAGCTGCCCGGCCTGTGGTTCAACGCCTCGGAAATCCATGCCCTGCTGATGATGCAGCACCTGCTCGAAGAGGTGCAGCCCGGCCTGCTCGGTCCGCACATCGCCCCGCTGCAGGCGCGTCTGAACAACCTGCTCGGCAGCCGCGACGATGCGCCCGAAGACATCGCGCAACGCATCCGTCTCGTCCATGCCGCCCGCCGCCAGGCCGACCTGCGCCACTTCGAGGTGATCGCCACGGCCCTGCTGGGCCGTCGCCGGCTGTCGATCCGCCATTGGCACCGCGGCACCGACACCGAGACCGAGCGCGAGGTTTCGCCGCAACGGCTGGTCTGGTACCGCGACAACTGGTACCTCGACGCCTGGTGCCACCTGCGCGACGGCATCCGCAGCTTCGCCGTCGACGCGATCCAGCAGGCCGCCCTGCTCGACCGCAAGGCGAAGGAAGTCGCCAAAAAACGGCTCGACGCCGTGCTGGGGGCCGGATACGGGATTTTCGCCGGTGCCGAGGTCGAATGGGCGAAGCTGCGCTTCAGCCCGGAGCATGCCCGCTGGGTCGCCAGCGAGCAGTGGCATCCGGAGCAGCGGTCCGCCTTCGCGGCCGACGGCAGCTATCTGCTGGAAGTGCCCTATGCCAACCCGACCGAACTGCTGATGGACATCCTGCGCCACGGGGCCGGCGTCGAGGTGCTCGGCCCGGCCAGCCTCAGGAAGTGCATCCGCGACGAAGCCGCAGCGCTGGCCGCCCGCTACGCCTGAATGAAAAGTCGGCGCCGGCGGGACGGCGGCGACAAGGCATAAACCCGCCTGCCGGCAGGGTTGAGGACTACAATTGCCGCCAGACACCGAGAACACGCATGTCCTCCCAGCCTGACGCCCCGCGCTTTTTGCACCCCGCTTCGCTGCGGTTCCAGTTCATCGCCGTCATCCTCGGGCTGGCCCTGCTGATCTTCTCGCTGCTCAGCATCAACACGACGCGCGTGCTCGAACGGATGGCGCTCGAAAATCTCCACGCAGCCATTCATCACACCGCCAGCATTCTCGACCTGGCCATCGCGCCGCACACCACGGCCAGCCACCTTCATCCGGACGGCATCGCCCATCTGGAAAAGTACCTGGGCACACTGACCTCCCCCGACCGGGACGGTGTCGTCTACCTCGTGCTGCTCGACGAGCACGGATGGCGGCTGGCCGCCTCGCGCAACGTCCCCGATCCCCTGCCGACCCCGCAGAACGATCCCGTCGCGCTGCCTCCCGACGGCATCGCGCATGTCGCGCAGCCCATACTGCTCGCCGAGGACCGGATCGGCACGCTCCACTTCGGTCTGGCCACGCGCCTCATGCAGGAAACGAACCGCAAGATCATGCAGCAGAACCTGCAGTTGCTGGTTGGCGTGCTCAGCATTGCGATCCTCGTCATCCTGCTGCTCGCCCTGCGCATGAACAAGCATTTCAGCAGCCTGACCACGACGCTGCGCGCGCTCGCCAAAGGGGACACGCGCACTCGGGCCATAGAGACCGGCCCCGAGGAAATGGCCTGGCTGGCCCGCGACCTGAACCGCATGTCCGATGCCCTCGCGCAGCAGCGTACGGCACTGGAACACGATCGCGGCATGCTGCGCACCTTGATCGCCACCATCCCGGACCTCGTCTGGCTCAAGGATCCGGATGGCATCTACCTCGCCTGCAACCCGCGTTTCGAGCAGTTCTTCGGCAAACGGGTCAGGGACATCGTCGGCAAGACCGACTACGACTTCATGGAACGGGAAGTCGCGGACGCCTTCCGTGCCCACGACCGCAAGGCGGTCGAAAAGGCAGGGCCGTCGATCAACGAGGAATGGGTCACCTTCGCCGCCGACGGCCACCGGGAACTCCTCGAAACCACCAAGGTGCCGATGCACGACCTGCAGGGCAAGCTCATCGGCGTGCTCGGCATCGGACACGACATCACCATGCGCAAGCAGCTGCAGGTCGAGCTGCAGGAAAAGGAAGCCCGCTTCCGCGCGTTGTTCGAAGGTGCGCCGGACGGCATCGTGACGGTGGATGCCGCGACACGGCGCATCGTGCACGTCAATGCCACCATCTGCGCGATGCTCGGCTACACGGCCGAGGAAATGCGGCAGCTGGGTGTCGAGGATCTCCATCCGCGCGAGGCGTTGTCCGAAGTGCTGGGGCAATTCGCGCGCCAGGCGTGCGGCGAAATCCAGATCGCCAAGGACTCGCCGGTGCGGCGCAAGGACGGCAGCGTTTTCCCGGCCGACATCAGCGTCGCCAGCTATCGCGTCGATGACCAGTCCTACCTCACCGGCTTTTTCCGCGACACCACCGAGCGGCAGCGGGTGGAACAGGAACTGGTCCGCCATCGCCAGCACCTCGAACAACTCGTGGCCGATCGTACCGCCGAACTGGAATCCGCCAACCTGAAGGCAAAAATCGCCAGCCAGGCCAAGAGCGAGTTCCTCGCCAACATGAGCCACGAGATCCGCACGCCGCTGAATGCCATTCTCGGCCTCACCCACCTGCTGCACCGCGAAACCATCAACGTGCGCGTTGCAGAACGGCTCGACAAGATCGATGCCGCCGGCCACCACCTGCTGTCCGTCATCAACGACATTCTCGACCTGTCGAAGATCGAGGCCGGCAAGCTCGTCCTCGAGGTCCGGGATTTCACGCCCGTGGATACGCTCGAGCATGTGCGCGGCCTGATCGAAGAAACAGCCCGCGCCAAGGGACTGGCCCTCTCGACCGAAGCCGACCCCGCCCTGCCGTGGCTGCGTGGCGACACCACCCGCCTGCAGCAGGCGCTGCTGAATTTCGCCAGCAATGCGGTGAAATTCACCGCAGCCGGCTCGATCACGCTGCGTGCCCGGCTCGTCGGGCAGGACGGCGCACAGGTCACGGTCCGCTTCGAAGTCCAGGACACCGGCGTCGGCATCGAGCCGGACGTCATCACCCGGCTCTTCAATGCCTTCGAACAGGGCGACGCCTCCACCACGCGCCAGCACGGCGGCACCGGACTGGGGCTCGCGATCAGCCAGAGCATCGCCCGGCTGATGGGCGGCGATGCCGGCGCCGACAGCGTCCCCGGCCGGGGCAGCACCTTCTGGTTCACCGCCCGGCTGGCGCGTGGCCAGGCGACGCAGCGGCAGGCCGTCCTCAAGTCCGATGCCGCCGCGGTGCTGCGCCGGCAGTACGCCGACGCACGGCTCCTGCTGGTCGAGGACAACGCGATCAACCGCGAAGTGGCCCTCGACCTGCTGCGCGATGCCGGCCTGACGGCCGATACCGCCGGGAACGGCCGCATCGCCGTCGCCAAGGTGGGCGGCGCGGACTACGACCTCGTGCTGATGGACGTGCAGATGCCGGAAATGGACGGACTGGAGGCAACGCGCTGCATCCGCGCCCTGCCCGGCCGGGCGACGCTGCCGATCCTCGCGATGACCGCCAACGCCTTCGCCGAGGATCGCCGCAACTGCGAGGCGGCCGGCATGAACGACTTCATCGCCAAGCCGGTCGATCCCGCCGCTCTCTACGCGACTCTGCTCAAATGGCTACCGCCGCCGGTGACCGAGGCCGGCCCCCCCGTGCCGGCCGCGCCCGCCAGTCCGGAAAAAGTCGGTGCCGGCGGGACGGCGCCAACGCCCGCCACTGCCGCCACTATCACCGATGCCGCCGCGGCAATCATCGCCGCGCGGCTCGCCGCCGCCGCGGAGATCGACATGGAGCAGGCGATGGAGGTCGTGCGCGGGCGGGAGGCCCGGCTGGTCCACTATCTGCGCGAACTCGTGGCCAGCCACCGGGACGACATGGCACAGGTGCGGTCCAGTCTCGCGCAGGGCGACCGTGACACCGCGCGACGCACCGTCCACACGCTGAAAGGCGTCGCCGGCAATCTGGGTGCATGCGGACTGGCCGAGGCGGCACGGCAGCTCGACGCCGTCCTGCGCGAACCCGCGACCGCCGGCGAGGCCGCCCGCATCGGGGCGCTGGTCGATGCCGGCGAGCAGCAGCTGCTGCGCCTCGCCAGCCTGCTCGAAGAGCCGCAAGAGCTGCCCGCAGTCAGCTAGGTAGCACCGCCCGTAGCGGCGGCATGGGCAAGCCGCATGCCTTGAAAGCCGGCAGCGCGGCGGCGGGAAAAGTCGGCGCCGGCGGGACGGCGGGCGCCTGTCTGCGCTATGCCCCGGATGCGGCCCCGGCTTCGGCCATGCCGTCGCCGAGTTCCGTATCGATGTCGGACAGCAGCGCGGCGAAGGCATCGGCCAGCGCCAGCATGCCGGTGGCGGGCGCGGCCCCGGCGACGCCGGCGGCGAAGTCGCGTGCAGCCCGTTCCGCCTCGGTCGCCAGCGCCAGCGCTTCGCGGGCGACGATATTGCCGCTGATGCCCTTGAGGCTGTGGGCGAGTTGCACGGCCTGCGCCCAGTCGCCCGCGGCGGCCACATCGCGCAGGCGGGCCGGCATGTCGGCATGGTTGGTGCGGACCGTATGCAGCAGCCGCAGGACGAAGTCCGCCTTGCCCTTGTAACGGGCGAGCAGCGCCGGCATGTCGAGCACCGGGGAGTCGGCCGGGAGGGATGTCGCGGACGGTGCCGCCGCACCGGCGGCGCGTCCCGTGGCGTCCAACAGTGTCTCGACCAGGGCGTCGAGATGAATCGGCTTGGGAACGTGCGCCACCATGCCGGCGGCCAGGATGCGGTCGCGCTCATCGTCCAGCGCATGGGCGGTCACGCCGATCACCGGGAGGCCGGGGGCCAGCGTGCGCAGGGCCCGCGTCGCCGCGTAGCCGTCCATGACCGGCATCTGGATATCCATCAGGACCACGTCGAAACGGTCCCGGCCCCCCTGCTCGACCGCATCGACCGCCTGGCGCCCGTTCGCCACCTGGGTCAGCAGCGCGCCCTCCGGCTCGAGCAGTTCGGCCAGCACCAGACGGTTCTCTGCGCTGTCGTCGGCCGAGAGAATGCGCAGGCCGGCGAGGCGCGGGCCGGCCGCCGCCGTGTGCACCGGCGCGTCGGCCGGCAGCACCGCCTCGACCAGCGGCAGGCTGAGGGTGAAACGGCTGCCCCGGCCCAGCACGCTGTCGACCGTGATGTCGCCGCCCATCAGGCGGGCCAGTTGCCGGCTGATCGCCAGCCCCAGTCCGGTACCGCCATAGCGGCGCGTGGTGCTCGCATCGAGCTGCTCGAAGGCATCGAAAAGCCGTTCCATCTGCTCCGGCGCGATGCCGATGCCGCTGTCGGAAACGCAGAAGTGCAGACGATCGCCATCACGGCTCACCGACAGGCCGATTTCGCCGCGGGCGGTGAACTTGGTCGCATTCGACAGCAGGTTCATCAGGATCTGCGTGATGCGCAGGCTGTCGCCGAGGACCCCCGCCGGCAGATCCTCCGCGCAGTGGATGGCGAAGCCGAGCCCCTTGTCGCGGGCCCGCCCGGACACCATCGCCGTGGCGCGCTCGACGACCTGGCCGAGATTTACCGGCACCGCCTCGACGACCAGCCGGTCGGCCTCGATCTTCGAGAAGTCGAGAATGTCGTTGATGATGCCGAGCAGCAACTGGCCGGCATCGAGGATGCGCGCGAAGGTGGTGCCGGAGGCGTGGTCGGCATGCTGGCGCATGCCCGCCTGCGCCAGGCCGAGCACGGCATTCAGCGGCGTCCGGATCTCGTGCGACATGTTGGCGAGGAACTCGCTCTTGACGCGTGCCAGCCGCAGCGCCTCGCGGCGCGCCGTTTCGAGACGGTCCTGGTGGTCGGCCAGCACCTCCTCGACCACCTTCTGGTCGGTGATGTCCTGCGTGGTGCCGAAACCGCCCTTCAGCAGGCCGTCCGGGCCGAACTCCAGATCCGCCCGCTCGCGCACCCAGCGGACCCGGCCGTCGACCAGCAGGCGGTGTTCCACGTCGTAATGCTCGCCCTTGAGCGCAGCACGCCAGCGCCGGTCCACATGCGCCCGGTCGTCGGGGTGGATGCACTCGAGAAAAATGTCATAGGACAGCGGCGTGCCTTCCGGGATGCCGAAGATGCGATGGCTCTCGGGCGACCAGGTCAGCACGTTGCTCCGCAGATCCAGGCGCCAGCTGCCGATCTTGGCAACCGCCTGGGCATGGTGGAGATCCGCCTGGCTGTCGCGCAGGGCTTTTTCCATCTCGGCCCGCCCGCGGCGCTCCGCCGCGTCGCGCAAGCAGCGGTGCAAGGCCGGCGCCAGCCGGCCCAGGCGGTCCTTGTGCACGTAGTCGCAGATGCCGCCGCGCAGCAGGTCGACCGTATGGTCTTCGCCGATGCTGCCGGTCACCAGCAGCACGGGGACGTCGGGGGCAGCGGCCCGGACGACGGCGAGGATCTCGTGGAACGCGAGGCCGGACACATGGTAGTCGGCCAGCACGACGTCCCAGGACCGCTCCGCCAGCCGCTCCGTCAGGGCCGCCAGCGTGGCGGCATGGACGCAATGCGCAGCGACGTCCTGGCGGCGCAACTGCCGTTCGACGAGGCGGAAATCCGCCTCGCTGTCGTCGATGACGAGTATCTCGATCGCTTCCTGCACGCTACGTCGCCCTCCGGGCATGATTTGTTGCCGAACAACCTTCCGTAGCGCATTCTATCTATCTTTAGTGATAGATACAGCCCTCCGCAGGAAATATCCCGTACGCCGGGTCAGGCGACGGCGTAGAGCTTGCCGAGGCCGGCGATCTCGATCATCTTCCGCGTCCGCTCCGACAGCCCGACCAGGGCGGTCAGCTTGCCGGCTGCCGCGGCGCGCTCGTGCAGCATCAGCAGCAGTGCGAGCCCGGAACCGTCGATGTCATGGACACCGGCGAGATTCACCTTGATGGATTTCGACGCGTCGTGGCGCAGGACCGTATGCATCGCGTTCTGGAAAGTCTGGCGCATGGTGAAATCCATGCGTCCCTGCGGACTGATCATCGCGCTGTTCTCCCTGGCACTGAATTCAATCTGCATGTCACCCTCCGCATGCGCTGTGTCGACGACACGCTTGCCGACGACCGCATATCCATGAGATTAGCGATATTAATAGTCGACAATAAAGCAATGGTGCTACACGCGCAGTAGCGATACCCCCAGGGTGGCAGGCATAATCGCTCCAATGCCCAGCCCTCGCCTACCGCACGCAGCCTACCTCCCGCTCCTCCTCTTCCATGCCTGCCTGGCGCGCGCGGATGCGGCCGTGCCGGTCCCGTGGGGCGCCGCCGGCTGGAAGGACGCATTGATCGTCGGCCTCGCCGCCGCCCTGATCGCCGCCGTCGCGTGGCTGCTGCACAGCCGGCGGACAGCGAACGCCGCGCTGGCCCGGGCACAGGAAATGCTTGAGTCCCAGGCAGCGACGCGTACCCGGGCGCTCGAAGTGGCACACCGCCGCCTCGCGCTCAGCCTCAGGGCGGGCAAGCTCGCCACCTGGGAATGGCAGCTCGCCACCAACACGAACTACATGGACGATGCCTGGCTCGGCATGCTCGGCTACCGTCGCGGCGACATCCCCGAAACCTACGAATCGTTCCGCAGCCTCATGCATCCGGACGATATCGCGGCCATGGAGGAGGGTGTGGCCCGCTACCTGTCGGGGGAGGCCGAGTTCTACGAGGCCGATTTCCGCCTGCGCGCCCGCGATGGCAGCTGGCGCTGGATCCACGCCGGCGGCCTCGGCATCGAATTCGATGATGACGGCCGTCCGACCCACATGGTCGGCATTCATCGCGATACCACCGAGGAACGCGGGGCCGGGCAGGCGCGGCAGGACTTCATCTCCACCGTCAGCCACGAACTGCGCACCCCGATCGACGCCATCATCGGCATGTCCCTGCTCGCCCTGCGCACCGATCCGGAGGCGCCCCAGCGCGACTATCTCGAAAAGATCGTCAAGTCGTCCGAATTTCTCCTGCACGTCATCAACGACATCCTCGACTTTTCGAAGCTCGAGGCCGGCAAGCTGGTGCTGGAAAGCCGGCCATTCCTGCTCGATGACGTATTGTCGCGGGTGGTCGAGATCGTCGGCGTCAACGCGGCCGGCAAGGAGCTCGGCCTGTCCGTGTCGGTACAGCCCGAAACGCCCCGCCAGCTGATCGGCGACCGCCTGCGCCTCGAGCAGATCCTCATCAATCTCGCCAGCAATGCGGTGAAATTCACCGACCGCGGCGAAATCGTCCTGTCGGTGCGCATCGCCCATCTCGATGCCGACGCGGCGGAGCTGGTGTTCTCGATCCGCGATTCCGGCATCGGCATCACGCCGGAGGAACTCGAGCACCTGTTCCTGCCCTTCAGCCAGGCCGACAGCAGCACGACGCGCCGTTATGGCGGCACCGGGCTGGGACTGGCGATCTGCCGGCAGCTGGTCGAGCTGATGGGCGGCCGCATCTGGGCCGAAAGCACCCCGGGCGCCGGCAGCGACTTCATGTGCGCGCTGCGCTTCGATCGCGACCTGCTGGCGCAGGCCCCGGCCCGCGACATCCAGCGCTACCTCGCGCCGCCGCCGGCCGCGCTGCGCGGCAAACGCGTGCTGGTCGCCGAGGACAACGCATTCAACCGGCAGGTCATCGTCGAACTGCTGGGCGACGCCGGCATGGAAGTCGGTGTCGCGGTCGATGGCCGGGACGCGGTGGCGCAAGCCCTGACGCAATGCTTCGATGCCATCCTCATGGACATCCAGATGCCCGTCCTCGACGGGCTGAGCGCGGCGCGACAACTGCGCTCCACGCCCGGCATGGAACAGCTGCCGATCATCGCGATGACTGCCCACGGCATGGCCGAGGACTGGCAGAAAAGTCTCGCCGCCGGCTGCGATGACCACCTCACCAAGCCGGTCGCACCGCAGCGGCTCTACGCCGCGCTGCAATGCTGGATCGAGCGTGAAGCGGTCGCGAGCGATCCCGGGCGACCGGACGATCCGCCGCACTGCCTGCCCGTGGCGCTGCCCGGCATCGACGAGGCCCAGGCCTTGCGCATGACAGCCGGCCGGCCCCGGCGGCTGGCCCGCCGCATGCAGCAGTTTCTCGAGGACATGGGCGATGCGGGACGGCAACTGCGGCAGCATGTCGCCGCGGACCGCTGGACCGAGGCCTGGCGGCTCGCCCACCAGCTGAAAGGCGCGGCCGCCAATCTCGGGGCATCGACACTGGCCGAGCTCGCGGACATGCTGCTCAAGCAGAACCACGATGACAGCCATGTCACCATCGCCGATGCCATCGCGACCGAACTCGACATCCTGCGCCGTTCGGCCGCCCGCCTCGCCGCAGCGCTCGATGATGCCGACGCACCCGAGATCACGGATGCTCCGGATGCCGAGGCGCTCGATGCGGCCGCGCTGGACGAGCGGCTGGACAGCCTGGACGGTAAAATCGCGCGCCATGCCCACATCGACGACCGCACGCTCGCTAGCATTGCCGCCAGCCTGCCGGACGACGCGATGCCCGACCTCGAGCGATTGCGCGCCGCGCTCGGCCGTTTCGATTTCAACGCCGCCGCACAGGCCATGCAGGCCCTGCGCAAGGCCGTGACGACCCCATGAAACCCTCTCCCGAAGCCGCCCTGCGTCCGCGACTGCTGCTGGTCGACGATGTCCCCACCAACCTGCACGCGCTGGTCGACCTGCTGGCCGGGCCGTACGAACTGCAATTCGCCACGAGCGGCCGGGAAGCCCTCAAGCTGCTGCAACAGCCGCCGCTGCCCGACCTGATCCTGCTCGACATCATGATGCCCGACCAGGACGGCTATGCCGTGTGCCGGGAGGCGAAGCGGCAGGTGGCGACCCGCCACATCCCGGTGATCTTCATTACCGCGCTTGACGAGCGCACCGACGAGATTCTCGGTTTCGAGGCGGGCGCGGCCGACTACATCACCAAGCCCTTCGACCCCGCCATCGTCCTGGCGCGCGTCCGCAACCAGTTGCGCCACAAGTTCGCGGTCGACGAACTGCGCGATCTCGCCCGGGGCCAGATGACGATCGCCGACAACCTGTTCCGCGCCGGGCCGGCCGGCTGGTCGATCGGCTTTGGCGGGCAGCCGCACTTCCAGTTGCGCGACATGCTCGGCCTCGCCTACCTGCAATGCCTGCTCGCCCATCCGGGCCGCTACTTCTCGGTCGAGGAAGTCGTCTTTCTCGCCGTGACCAAGGAGCGCGAGGCGATCCTGGAGCGCGCCTCCGGGCGCATCGACGAATACAGCCTGCAGTATTACCGGCAGATGACCGAAGAGGTGCTCGACAGCCGCCGGCGCCAGGCCGGCCCGCCGGTGTCGGGCACCCTGCTCAGCGGAACCATCGACCAGCTCATGGGAGAGATGCGCCGCGCCGGCATTCTCGGCAACGACAGCCTGCTGGCGGTCGACGATCGCGAGCGCTACCGCAAGTCGGTCGGCAACGCCATCCGCCGCGCCATACGCGAAATCGCCGAGCACGATCTCGCGCTCTCGAGCCATCTGCAGTTTCCCAACCTGCGGCTGGGCTACGAACTCGTCTACGCGCCCGAGATGCCCGTGTTCTGGCTGGTCTGAACCGGCCGGGACTGCTGCGCGTCCTGCCGCAGCCGCTCCTCCAGCTGATCCGGCGGCAGCGGCCTGCCGAACAGGTAGCCCTGCATCTCCTCGCAGGCCAGCACCTTCAGGAAGCGCGCCTGCCCTTCGGTTTCCACCCCTTCGGCGACCACCTTCAGGCCGAGCCGGTGCGACATCGACACGATGGCGCCGGCGATCGCGGCATCGTCGCGGTTATCGGGCAGGTCGCGCACGAAGCAGCGATCGATCTTGATGCTGTCGAGCGGCAGGCGGCGCAGGTAGGCGAGCGAGGAATAGCCGGTACCGAAATCGTCGATCGCGATGCCCAGGCCGAGGGCCTTGAGTTCGTGCAGGCTGCGCTGCACGCCGGCATCGTCGCCCATGATCTGGCTCTCGGTGATCTCCAGCTCCAGCCAGCGGGCCTCGAGTCCGGACGCCGCGAGCACGGCGGCGATGCTCGATGCGAGATCGGTGCGGGAGAACTGCTGGGCGGACAGGTTCACGGCCATGCGCAGCGGCGGGAGGCCGGCATCCTGCCAGGCGCGCGCCTGGGTGCAGGCGGTGCGCAGCACCCAGTCGCCGAGCGGGAGGATCAGGCCGCTCTCCTCGGCCAGCGGGATGAAGCGATCGGGCGAAACGGGACCGAGCTGGGGGTGCGTCCAGCGCAGCAAGGCCTCCACGCCGCAGATCCGGCCGCTGGCGCTGTCGACCTTGGGCTGGTAGTGGAGGACGAGCGACTCGCTTTCCACGGCATCGCGCAGATCGCCGATCAACGTCATCTTCTCCGACAGCTCGCGCTGCATCGCCGCCTCGAACAGGTGGTACTGGTTCTTGCCGAGGCGCTTCGCCGCATACATCGCCACGTCGGCATTGCGCAGCAGGTCATGCACATCCCCGCCGTCCGCCGGATAGAAGACGATGCCGGCGCTCGCGCTGATCGCGAGGTTGTGTTCCGCCAGCAGCAGCGGCCGGGCGATCTCGGCGAGCAGCTTTTGCGTCAGGGCCGCCGCATCCTCGGTATGGCGCAGATCCTCGATCAGCACCACGAACTCGTCGCCGCCAAGACGCGCCACCGTATCCTCGGCCCGCAGCGTGCTGCGGATACGCGTCGCCACCTCGACCAGCAGCTGGTCGCCGACCATGTGGCCGAGCGAATCATTGACGTTCTTGAAGCCGTCGAGGTCGATGAACACCACGGCGGCCGAACTGCCGTTGCGCAGGGCGCGCGACATCGAGTGGCCGAGGCGATCGATCAGCAGCGTACGGTTGGGCAGGCCGGTCAGCGCATCGTGGGTCGCGCTGTGCAGCAGGCGGCGCTCCATCTCGCGCCGGTAGCTGACGTCGCGAACGATCGCCATCGTCCAGTTGCCCTCGTCCGTCACCATCGGGCTCAGCGCGACCTCGGCGGGAAACTCCGTCCCGTCGGCGCGCCGGCCGGTCAGCTCGCGGCCCTGTCCCATCAGGCGCGGCCGCGGACTGGCGATGAACGCATCGCGATGCGACACGTGCATGGCATGCAAGCGTTCGGGCAGCAGGATCTCGATCGGCGCCCCGAGCAGACGGTCGCGCGACAGGCCGAACATGCGCTCCAGCGCGGGGTTCCATTGCATGATCCGGCCATCGGCAGCGACGATGACGATGCCGTCGTTCGCGGCCTCCATCACCTGGCGGAAATGCCGCTCGCTGCGCGTGATGCGCTGGAAGGGCTCGCGCACGCGCTCGACGAAGACCGCGCGGTAGAAGAAGCCGTAGGCGAGCGCCTTGTAGAGATGGCCGAACAGGTCGAGCCAGCCGGCATGGGCACGGGCGGCACTCAGGCAGGTCTCGCTCGCGACGGCGGCGAAGATCCCGGCCAGCAGGTAGCGCAGGTTGTAGCGCGGATTGCTGCGGCTGCGGCGGACCAGCGCGTAGGCCAGCATCAGCAGCAGGACGATCAGTCCGGACTCGATCAACGACTCGCTCTGGTGAAGCTCCGCCATCGATGAGAGCGCGGCCGGCGGCTCCCCGGCGAACATCCGCATCCCGAGAGAGGCGATCGTGCCGACACCGCCAAGGACGGCCGCCAGCATCACGATGCGCTCGCGCGGCCGCGCCGGCCCCCAGGCCGGCAGGATCAGCGCGGCCAGCGCGCCGACCATCGCATAGCGCGCCGTGATCCAGAAATAGAACAGCTGCCCCGGATCGACGGGAACCCGCAGATGCAGGGTATGGAGGTGGATGAAATCGAGCAGGGCAGCGGCCAGGAAAGAGCCGCCGAACCACAGCAGGTTGCGGTTCGGCAATCCGGCGTGGGAACTCCATCCCAGCACGAACACGAGCACGCCGATGGCGATCGTCGCCACCTCGATCAGGCTGGTCAGCAGCTCGTGCACCAGCGGCTCGGGCGGCGCCAGCTGCTGCACCGCCAGCAGCACGGCCGCCAGCGCGAACATGAACAGCAGCCCCTGGCGCACGAGCTGGCTTTCCCGTGTCCAGGCGTGCCTCATGTTCAGCGACAGTCCGTGCATTCGCCGCGCCTCATCGTCCGCCTGCCGCCGGCAGGTCGATTCAGGCCGCCGTCCTGCCGGCGCCGACTTTTGCGTCGCTGTCGCCGACCGTGAAGAACTGCATCAGGTCCTGCAGCTGCGCCGCCTGGCCGCCCATCTCTTCGGCCGTCGCCGCCAGCTCTTCCGAGGCGCTCGCGTTCTGCTGCGTCGCCTGGTTCAGCTGGCCCATCGCGCCGTTGATCTGGCCCACCCCGGCGCTCTGCTCACCGCTCGCCGCCGCAATTTCCTGCACCAGGTCCGAGGTCTTCTTGATCGTCGGCACCATCTCGTCGAGCAGGCTCCCCGCCTTCTCCGCCAGCTTGACGCTCGAGCCCGCCACCGCACCAATTTCCTGCGCCGCCACTTGCGCCCGTTCCGCCAGCTTCCGCACTTCCGCCGCCACCACCGCGAAGCCCTTGCCGTGCTCTCCCGCACGCGCCGCTTCGATCGCCGCGTTCAGCGCCAGCAGGTTGGTCTGGTAGGCAATGTCGTCGATGATGCCGATCTTGTCCGCAATCTGCTTCATCGCATCGACCGTCTCCTTCACCGCCGCACCCCCTTCCGCCGCTTCCGCCGACGCCTTCGTCGCCATGTCGTCCGTCACCTTCGCGTTCTCGGTGTTCTGGTTGATCGACGCCGTCATCTGCTCCATCGACGCCGTCGTCTCCTCCACCGACGCCGCCTGCTCCGATGCACCCTGCGCCAAACTCTGCGCCGTCACGGAGACCTGCTCGGCCGCATTCACCAGCATGTCGGCGGTGCGGGATACCTCGCCGAGCGTATGCGACAGCTTGTCCACCGTATAGGCCATCGAGCCCATCAACTGGCCCATTTCATCAGTCGAGTCGATGCTGACGGTCATCGTCAGGTCGCCCTCGGCCATGCGCCGGGCCACCTGCATCGTGTCATTGAGACGGCGCAGCATGCGGGTCAGCAGCAGGACGAACAACACCGCCAGCGTGATCACCGCCAGCGCGATCGCCGCGGCCACGCCGACGCCGTAAATCGCTTCGGACTCGTTGCGGTGCACGCGAGCCTGCAGCGCCTCGGCCAGCCGGTCCTCGTAGGCCTTCATGCCGTCGATCTTGGCCGTGATGGTGGCGAACCAGTGGGCGGCTTCGACGCCGAAGTTCCCTTCGAAGGCCTTGGTCACGACCACCTGTCGCAGGCGGGCGGTCTCCTGGGCCGGCGCGGAGGCATAGAGGGCGTCGAGCTCCTTCAGGTCGTCCGCGTCGGCGAGGGTGCGGAAGTTGGACAGGTAGATGTCCTGCGCCGTGATCAGCGACTGCAGGCGCTGGAACACCGGCACGGCGAGCGGCACATTGGCGGCGAACGCGCCGTTGGCCGTGGCACGTTCGCGGCCCGCCTGCTCCTTGGCGTGCAGGAACATGACGTAGCCCATCATCCGCTTGGCGATATCGGCCTGGTCGGTCACCGAAGTGGCGAGCCCGAGCATGGCCATCAGGCGGTCGATGGCGTCCGTATAGAAGCCGAACGAATCCGCGCCGCTGAATTGAAGGCCGCTGATCTTCTGCCGCACTTCCTTCAGCCTTTGCAGGTTGCTCATGCCGTCGGCCAGCCGCTGGCGCAGGCTGTCCGGCAGGGCACCCGGCTCGAGCTTGCCGACCAGGGTGACGAGCGCCTGATGCCGGCCGTCGGTGTCGCTGCGCTGGCGATCCACCTCGGCGGTGAATTTCGTCCCCTTGCTGGCGATCATGCCCGCGGACAGGCCGCGCTCCTTCTGCAGTTCATGGACCACCGCGCTGACGGCGACCGCCGTGCGCTCGATGGCGGCAATCTGCTGCGACTGGCGCAGCAGGCGCCAGTCGCTCGCCAGGCTGCCGATGCTGTAGTAGAGCGTTCCGGCCAGCACGGCGCCGAACAGCAGCAGCAGCCTGCCACGCAATGTCGTCAATATTCTGGGCATCGTATTCCCTCCTTGTCGGTGTTGTCGACGCCTCTTGCGGACGCCTGTGGTTTTGGTTTTGAGTGTTCCGGTGTCAGCCGGCGTATCCGCCCGTATCGCTGTTCGTTTCGCCGCCCTGCGCCACGCCCGCCAGCATGGCCATCTCGTCGACGGACAACACGCGGCGGATGTCGAGGATGATGACGAAGCGGCCATCGACCTTGCCCATGCCTTCGATGAAGTCGGCACGGATCTTCGCGCCGAAGCTGGGCGCCGGCTCGATCTCGCCGGCCGGGATTTCGAGCACCTCGGACACCGCATCCACGACCACGCCGATGTCGTGGCGCATCTGGCTGCCGTCCTCCTGCTCATCGCTCACCTCGATGATGACGATGCAGGTGCGCCGGCCGATCTCGGTCTGGCGGTTGCCGAAGCGGGCCGACAGGTCGACCACCGGCACCACCGCACCGCGCAGGTTGATGACGCCGCGGATGAAGTCCGGCATCATCGGAATTTCGGTGAGGCTGCCGTACTCGATGATCTCCTTGACGTTGAGGATGCGCAGCGCATACATCTCGCCGGCGAGCTGGAAGGTCAGGTACTGGCGCGACTCGGCGCCGGCCACGACCTTGGCGATCACCGCGCCGCCGGCCTTGGCCGGCACGGGTTGGGTTTGTGCGTTCATGCCCGTCCTCCTCAGAAGCGCTCGAAGTCGCCGTCGTGCTCTGCGGGCGCGGCCTTGAAGCTCGCCGCGGCCGCCCTGGCGGCCGGCTTCTGCACGCGCGCGGCCGGCTTCGCCGTCCTGCCGGCGCCGACTTTTGCGTCGCTGTCGCCGACCGTGAAGAACTGCATCAGGTCCTGCAGCTGCGCCGCCTGGCCGCCCATCTCTTCGGCCGTCGCCGCCAGCTCTTCCGAGGCGCTCGCGTTCTGCTGCGTCGCCTGGTTCAGCTGGCCCATCGCGCCGTTGATCTGGCCCACCCCGGCGCTCTGCTCACCGCTCGCCGCCGCAATTTCCTGCACCAGGTCCGAGGTCTTCTTGATCGTCGGCACCATCTCGTCGAGCAGGCTCCCCGCCTTCTCCGCCAGCTTGACGCTCGAGCCCGCCACCGCACCAATTTCCTGCGCCGCCACTTGCGCCCGTTCCGCCAGCTTCCGCACTTCCGCCGCCACCACCGCGAAGCCCTTGCCGTGCTCTCCCGCACGCGCCGCTTCGATCGCCGCGTTCAGCGCCAGCAGGTTGGTCTGGTAGGCAATGTCGTCGATGATGCCGATCTTGTCCGCAATCTGCTTCATCGCATCGACCGTCTCCTTCACCGCCGCACCCCCTTCCGCCGCTTCCGCCGACGCCTTCGTCGCCATGTCGTCCGTCACCTTCGCGTTCTCGGTGTTCTGGTTGATCGACGCCGTCATCTGCTCCATCGACGCCGTCGTCTCCTCCACCGACGCCGCCTGCTCCGATGCACCCTGCGACAGCGATTGCGCCGTCGCGGAGACTTCTTCCGAGGCCGACGACAGCGCATCCGCCGCACCGCGCACCTCGCCGATGATGTGCGAGAGCTTGGTGACCATGTTCTGCATCGCCTGCTTGAGCTGGCCGGTTTCGTCCTTGCTATCGACGTCGATCTTCACCGTCAGGTTGCCATTGGCCAGGTGGTTCGCCACCTCGACAGACTCGGCCAGCGGACGGGTGATCGAACGGGTCACCCAGTAGGCGAAGCCGATGGCAATCAGCAGCGAGGCGATGGCCATCAACAGGATCAGCTGCTGGGCGGCAGCGGCCGCCTTGTCCGCATCATCGCCGGTCTTGTTCATCAGTTCGGTCTGGTACGCGATCAGTTCGTTGACGTTCTTCAGGTAGGCGTTGAACTCGCGGCGCAAGTCGCCCATCAGCAACACCCCGCCCTCGTCGCGCTTGCCGGCGCGCATCAGCTGGTCATACTTTTCCTGCAGGGGCACGTAGGCCTGGCGGCTGGCGACCATGCGGGCCAGGATCGCCTTGCCTTCATCGGTGTGGATCGTCGCCGTCAGCTTTTCGAGGCTGTCGCCGATTTTCTTGCGCTGCTCCGTCACGCGGTTGAGTTCGCGAGTCAACTCCTCTTCGGTCTTGGACAGCGCCGCGTTGCGCTGGATGCGCGCGATCGCGTTGATGGCATCGATGATGTCGTTCGCCTGAACGGTCTTGACGAACTTGTCCTTCACCAGGTCGGATATCTCTCTATTGAGGTCGTTAAGACGCTGGTAAGCGAGTCCGGAGATGACGGACAGCAGGATCAGCACGATGCCGAAGCCGATGCCGAGGCGGATGCCGATTTTCAGGTTCTTGAACATGGTCTCTCCTTGGGGAAATGGGTATTTTTTAATGAGGGTCAGGCACGCATGAGGTCGGGCGACGCCAGCAGGCTGTTTTCCGCGTTGGCGGCCAGCTTCGCCAGCGCCTGCACGTCGAGGATGAGGGCGACCTCCCCGGAGCCGAGGATGGTCGAGCCGCCGATGCCGCGCAGGTGCTTGAACAGGCTGCCGAGCGGCTTGATCACCGTCTGGAACTCGCCCAGCAGCTGGTCGACGACGATGCCCGCCTTCTGGCCACCGACGGAAATCACCACCACGTTCTCGCGGACCGGCCGCTCGTCCTGCACCTCGAACAGCTCCCGCAGCCGGACGAACGGCAGCACCTCGCCGCGCAGGTTCAGGTAATTGCGGTCGGCGGCGAGTTCCTGCAGTTCCAGGCACTCCACGACCATCTCCAGAGGAATCACGTAGGCGGCATCGCCGACGCTGGTGAGGAAGCCGTCGATGATGGCCAGGGTCAGGGGCAGGCGGATGATGAAGCGCGAGCCGGCGCCCAGCACGGTCCGGACATCGACCGTGCCGCGCAGCGCCTGGATGTTGCGCTTGACCACGTCCATGCCGACGCCCCGGCCCGACAGGTTGCTGACCTTGTCCGCCGTCGAGAAGCCGGCTTCGAAGATGAGGTTGACGATCTCCTGTTCCGTCAGCACCTGGCCCGGCTGGATCAGGCCGCGCTCCAGCGCCTTGGCCTGGATCTTGTCGGCGTTGAGGCCGCCGCCGTCATCGACGACTTCGATGACGATGCTGCCGGAGTCGTGGAAGGCGTTGAGCTCGACTCGGCCTTTCGCCGGCTTGCCGGCGGCTTCGCGACCCGCGGCCGGCTCGATGCCGTGGTCCATGGCGTTCCGGACCAGGTGCATGAGCGGGTCGCCGATCTTCTCGACCACCGATTTGTCCAGTTCGGTCTCGGCGCCGCTGATGACGAGCTCGATGTCCTTGCCGAGTTCCTTGGAGACGTCGCGGACCACCCGGTTGAAGCGGTTGAAGGTTTCGCCGATCTGCACCATCCGCAGCTGCAGGGCGGAGTCGCGGATGTTCTCGACCAGGCGCGAGAGCACCGAGGTGGCTTCGACGAGGTTGCCCTGACCGCTCTTCTGGGCCAGCAGGTTGGCGCTGGCCCCGGCGATGACCAGCTCGCCGACCAGGTCGATGAGCTGGTCGAGCTTGTCGGCCTGCACCCGGATCAGCCGCGCCTCGGCCGTCTTCTTCTCCGCCACCTGCTTCTGCTTGGCCGCCGCGGCTTCGACGAGCTCGGGCTGGACCATCTTCTTGCCGACGAGGATTTCGCCGAGCTGCGGTGCCGTCTGCTCGGTGGCCTCGGCGATCCGGACGGCCGCCTGCTGGCGGCGCAATCCCTGGTCGAGTTCTTCCTGCGTCAAGGCGCCGGACTTAACGAGGATCTCGCCGAGCCGCATGGATTCTTCGGGCAGGTGCTCGATGAGGGCGAGGTAGTCGCCGACCTTGCTGTTGGGCGGCAGGATGTGCA
>CALARK010000004.1 GCA_937888595.1 uncultured Sterolibacteriaceae bacterium
TCGACGCATTACAGCAGGCGCATCTCGCCTCTGTGGCTCGCGAGGAGGAACGCGGCATCGTCTCCTTTGCTTCGCGCCGCAAGGCCATCGAGCGGGTTGGATTGCCAGAGGTACGGCAATTCAGGCTCTCCCGTTGCGATGCGGACGAATCCGAGTGGCGGCATGAACTGCAATCGGCGAGGCAGATCGTGCCGGAAATTCGGCCGTTGCTGATGCTGCGGATCATCAAGGGAGGCGCTCAATGAGTAGTTGGCGAGACGCCATCCTGAACGATTTTGTACCGAACGTCAGCAAGCTGACCCTGGTCGCCGATCCGGATTGCCTGCTGACCGAGGAGAAGCTGGCGCTCGAATTACGCGGGCGCGGCTTCGACCTGATCGAGTTCAGTGACCCGGTCGAATTCAGATACGCCTATGAATCCAAGTACCGCTCGATCTGGGACCGGGGGGAGCACACCGATCTGGTGGTGGTCCTTCGCTTGCAGAATGCGGAGCTGGAGTCCCTGCCATACGATCTGCTGCAAGCGGGCCGGAAGCTGTCATTCAACCTGGGGGATCTCTTTCCCAATCTGAGCTACCCGGTCATCGAGAAGCTCGACCGGAGCCTGCTGGACGCGCTATTCGAGGCCCAGCGCAAGTCGCCGCCGGATCGCATGGGCGACAACGCCACCAAGGATTTCATCCTCCGTCATGTGTTCGGCATTGCGGCGGAACTGATCGCCAACGAGGTGGAGCTGCTTCGCGCCTTGCTGCGCCTGCACTACGGCAAGCTCCAAATACCGCTGATGCTGGCCGAGCGACTCATCCAGGTTCTCAAAGGCCATGATGGGTTCAAAGTCTGGCCGCTTTCCGAGATCGTTCCAGACGATGAAGCCTTCTTCGCCTTTTTGCAGGAACGCTGGCCGCTCTTTCTTTCCCGGCTCGGTGGCAAAAATCAGGTGCGGGAAGATTCACCGGAATACGGCCTCAAGTATCCCGGCCCTGATCGCCTGCCGTTCGACCATCAGGACATCAAGGTCTACATCGACAACCTGTTCCTGGAGGGGAAACTCACCCCAGTCGAGGCCACAGATGTTGAAGTGGATGCCGGGTCCTGGGTCCGCAGCGGCATTGCCACCTCCGGCACGGACAATGACGCGCTTCGGATTTCCCGCCTGTTTGACCTTGTCGAAAAGGAACTGCCCACTGCGGAAGCGCGGTACTCGGACTGGACCGCCTTTGCATTGAAATGGGCCGAACTCTCTTCGCTGGTTCACTGCGGCAACAGCACCGAGTATCAGCCCCGGCTCAGGGAAATCGGCGATGCACTGAACACGATCTTTGCCGCTTGGCTGGCCGACCACTACTCCAGTCTGATCAACTTGCCGCCGACCAATCCTGCCATGCTCCACCATGTGCCGCGCCGCCTGGCAAGGGACATCGAGGACTCAGGTAGCAGCCGTGCCGCGCTGATCGTGGTCGACGGCCTGGCCTTGGACCAGTGGGTGACCATTCGCCAGCTTCTGCAAAAGCAAGATGCCAATCTTGTCATGCGCGAATCCGCGACCTTCGCCTGGATTCCGACGCTGACCTCGGTATCGCGGCAATCGATCTTCTCGGGCAAGCCGCCGCTCTATTTCCCGTCATCCATCAACTCGACCAACAGCGAAGAGAAACTCTGGAAGCAGTTCTGGGAAGGCCATGGCCTGTCCCGGCTGGATGTCGCCTACCAGCGCGGCCTTGGCGACGGCGATGCTGCGGGCGTCCTCGACTCCGCAATCCACCCCGGGAAGACCAAGGTGGTGGGGCTGGTCGTGGACAAGGTCGACAAGATCATGCACGGCATGCAGCTCGGCTCGGCCGGGATGCACAACCAGATCAAGCAGTGGTGCCATGCAGGATTTCTTTCCGCGATGGTCGGCCAACTGCTGGATTACGGCTATGAGGTCTGGCTGACGGCCGATCACGGCAACATCCAATGCGAAGGTAAAGGCCGCCCATCTGAAGGGGTGATTGCCGAAACTCGCGGCGAGCGGGTTCGTGTCTATCCCACGCCGGAACTCCGCGCTCAGGTGGCTGGGGCCTTCCCGTTTGCCCACGAGTGGCAGCCGGTCGGGTTGCCCGCAGATTATTTCCCCCTGGTGGCCGGTGGCCGCGACGCATTCGTGAACCCGGGAGATGCCATCGTAGGTCACGGCGGTGTAGCCATCGAAGAAGTCATCGTGCCCCTTGTAAAGTTTGAAAGGAGAACACGGTGATGGGTAAACGACATGAAGCCATCGGCATCAAGCAGGCGATCCGTTTCGAGTGGATGCAGAAGGCAGCCAATTTGCTGCTGGCAGGACTCGACGCCAAAACCATCCGCCAGGAGCTGCATGAGTTCCTCGCGGACAGAAAAGGCAA
>CALARK010000005.1 GCA_937888595.1 uncultured Sterolibacteriaceae bacterium
ACGGGATCGCCATGATCTCGAACTTCTCGATGCCGGTGAACAGCTTCAGCGCCACCGATTCGAGCGGCACCTCGGTGAAGCCGAACAGGAAGATGAGTACCGTCAGGCCGAGCGAGATCGACACCGGCATGCCGGTGAGCATCAGCAGGGCCAGCAGCAGGAAGATGATGAGCGCGCTCATGACCGGTCACCTCCATCCTGTTGCGACTTGCGTCGCTCGACGCCATGCGGCGGACCATCGTCGTGCTGCCGCCGGCCGTAATGCAGGTCGTGCGGGTGCAGTTCGTCATCCATGTTGTAGGGGTTCGCCTCCACCGTCAGGGGGTGCTCCTCGTCGATGCCATCCACATGGCCGTGATCGTGGTGCGGCAGATCCCCGGTCTTGAGGAATTGCGCCAGCACCTGCAGGAAGCGGAAGCACATGAGTCCCGACCCCAGAGGAATCGCCGAATAGACGATCCAGGTCGGCCACTCGAGATCGGGGGTGATGGGGCCTTCGTAGAGATCGCCCATTTCGAGGCCGAAGAATTTGAAGAAGCTGTAGTGGGCGCCGTTTTCCCAGACGAAATGGGCGCCCAGCGCACCGACGATGCCGGTGAAAGTGGCTCCGGCCAGCAGGCCGAAGATGATGAATTTGCCGCGATTGCTGTCCGACAGCCGGTTGATCAGCACGTCGACGCCGACGTGGATGCCGGTACGCACGCCGTAGGCCGCGCCGAACTTGGCCATCCAGACGAACATGATGATGCACAACTCCTGCGCCCAGCTGACATTGATGCCGATCAGCCAGTCCTGCACGCCGGGAATCGACAATCCCGAAGCGTAGCGGTGCAGCACGGAGATGAAGATGATCAGCGTGGCCGCCCCCATGAGAAAGGCGATGAACCACTCCTCGAGATGGTCGAGAAATTTCATGGTGCCCCCTGAAAGGCTGCGGGGGCCTGACGGCCCCCGCTCATTGCATCAGAGCTTGGACGGGTCGAAGCCGGTTTCCTTGTACACGGACTGGATCAGGTCCTTGCCGATGCGATCGGCCATCTGGTCATGCACCTTGACCAGTGCCTTCTTCCAGGCCTTCTTCTGGTCGGCGGTCAGCTCGATGATCTCGCTCTTGCCGGACTTCTTCACCTCGGCCATGGCCATTTCGTTTTCCGTCTTGGCGATGTCGTTGGCGTACTTGGTGGCATCGGCCATCGCCGCATCGAGCGTCGTGCGCACGTCGGCCGGCAGGCCGTCCCAGAACTTCTTGTTCACCAGTACCGCATAGCCGAGATAGCCGTGATTGGACATCGTCACGTACTTCTGCACCTCGTGCATCTTCTGGGTGTAGAGGTTGGACGGCGGGTTCTCGGTACCATCGACCACGCCGGTCTGCAGCGCCTGATAGACCTCGGAGAAGGCCATCTTCTGCGGCAGGGCACCCAGCGCACGCATCTGCGCGTCGAGCACGTTGGACGACTGGATGCGCATCTTCAGGCCCTTGAAGTCTTCCGGCATCTTCAGCGGCTTGTTGGCGCTCATGACCTTGAGGCCGTTGTCCCAGTAGGCGAGGCCAAGCAGGCCCTTGCTGCCGAGCAGGTTCAGCAGGTTCTTGCCGACCGGGCCGGTGGTGATCTTGTGCAGGTCCTCGTAGCCATCGAAGATGTAGGGCAGGTCGAACAGTTCGAACTGCTTGAGGCCGAGCGGGCCGAATTTGGCGAGCGAGGGGGCCAGCATCTGCACCGCGCCGAGCTGCAGCGCCTCCATTTCCTCCTTGTCCTTGTAGAGGGTGCTGTTCGGGTAGACCTCGACCTTGACCTTGCCGGCGGTGCGCTCTTCGGCGAGACGCTTGAATTCGAGGGCGCCCTTGCCCTTCGGGGTGTTGTCCGCGACCACGTGGCTGAACTTGATGACGATGGGCTGCTGGGCCATGGCGGAAACGCCGGCCAGCGAGAAGGTGGCGGCCGCCAGGCCGATGACGAGCGTGCGCAGTTTCATATCGACTCCTCTTGTTGGAATGTTGTCACCAGCCTGACCCGGTGCGCGGCACCGGGAGCAACGGCGCTCGCGCCGTCTGGTGTGAGCGGGATTATCCTTGTCGCGCGTCGCCGCACCATTGTGGATTTCCGCAGGCGGGCGCCGTCCCGCCGATACCGACTTTTGCGCCACGGGTATTAGAATGCCGGCCATGACCGATACCCCACACCGCCCGGTGCTGGTCGTCGCCGACGACGAACCGCTGGCGCTCGAACTCCTCGTCGACCTGCTCGAATCCGAAGGCTATGCCGTGCTGCCCGCCCGCGACGGCGAGGAAGCCTGGTCGTTGCTCACCGATCCCGCCCATGCCGTCGACCTGCTGATCACGGACCGGCAGATGCCCCGCCTCGACGGCATGGCATTGCTCTCCCGTATTCGCCAGTCGGCCCAGCTCAAGGGGCTGCGGACGATGTTCGTCACCGGACTCGACAACGAGGCCGATATCGCCGAGGGCATTGCCGCCGGCGTGTACTACTACCTGACCAAACCCTACAAGCCCAAGGTGCTGCGCGCGGTCGTCGCAGCCGCGCTGGCGGACATCGCCAGCCACCGACTGCAGGAAGAGGAACTCGCGAACAGTGCCCGGGCCATGAGCGGCCTCCAGTCGGCACGCTTCGTGTTCAGCTCGCCTGTCGAGGCGCGCCATCTCGCCCACCTGCTCGCCAATGCGAGTCCCCGGCCGCAGGCAGCGGCGCTCGGACTCACCGAACTGATGCTCAATGCGGTCGAGCACGGCAACCTCGGCATCGGCTACAAGGAGAAAGGGCAGCTGATGCTCGAAGGCATGCTCGATCAGGAAATCGAACGGCGCCTCGCACTGCCTGACTACGGCAGCCGGCAGGCCCGCGTCGATTTCGAGCGGACGCCGGATGGCGTCACCTATCTCGTCCGCGATGAAGGCAAGGGCTTCGATCCGACGCGCTTCCTGACGCTCGAGCCCGAGCGGGCCACCGACTGGCATGGACGCGGCATCGCGCTCGCGCGCATGACCAGTTTCGACCATGTCGAATACCGGGGTTGCGGCAACGAAGTCCTGGCGCGCATCGACAGTACCGCCGGCACCGACACGCACTAACCCGTACCGACCGCATGCTTTCATCGCGCCGCTGCCCGCGACTGTGGATTGCCCTGTGTTGCGTCGTGCTTGCCGGTTGCGCGACGACCCCGCTTCCGTCGGGCGGCACGGCTGCAGATAAGGCTGGCATTCCAGGTCCTGCAACCGACGCCACCGCACGACTGTCCGACGCCACGGCCCTCCCGGTGGAAACCATGGCCGCCGCACCGCCGCCGCCCCTGCTCGACCTGACCGTGCCGCCCGACGACCTCTGGCAGCGTGTCCGCCACGGCTTCGGCATGCCCGACCTGCACGACCCGCTGGTGGCCGAACGCCAGTCCTGGTACCTCAACCGGCCCGACATGCTGCGGCGCATTTTCGAACGCAGCGGCCGCTACCTGTATCACATCGTCGAGGAACTGGAAAAGCGCGGCATGCCGACCGAACTGGCGCTGTTGCCGATGGTCGAAAGCGCCTTCAACCCGCAGGCAGTCTCGCGCGCCCGCGCGATGGGCATGTGGCAGTTCATTCCCTCGACCGGAAAGAACTACCAGCTCGACCAGAACTGGTGGGTTGACGAACGTCGCGACATCATCGCGTCCACCGACGCCGCGCTGCGCTACCTGCAGAACATCTACGAGATGCACGGCGACTGGCACCTGGCCCTCGCCTCCTACAACTGGGGCGAGCATGCCGTCGCACGCGCGATCGCCAAGAACCGCGCCCAGGGCCTGCCGACCGACTACGCGAGCCTCGCGATGCCGGGCGAAACGCGCTACTACGTGCCCAAGTTGCAGGCGCTCAAGAACATCATCGCCCAGCCGGAGGTCTATGGCTTCTACCTGAAGCCGATCCCCAACCAGCCCTATTTCGAGACGGTGATGAAACCGGAGCGCATCGACGTCGCCGTCGCCGCGCGGCTGGCGGACATCTCCGTCGAGGAGTTCGTCGCCCTCAATCCCGCCTACCACCGTCCGGTCATCAACGGCAACCAGGCCGGGCCGCTGGTGCTGCCGGCCGACAAGGTTGCCATCTTCCTCGCCAACCTCGAACGCTACGAAGCCGAAGACAAGCCGCTGTCGAACTGGCAGACCTATCGACTGAAAAAGGGCGAATCCCTCGCCAAGGTCGCGGCACGGCACCGCATCAGCCTCGCCCGCCTCCAGCAGATCAACGGTATCACGCCGCGCGTCCGGGTCCGGCCGGGGTTCAACCTGCTGGTGCCGCGTCCGGGCAGCATGGCCAATCCCGACATGATCGCCCGGGCCCTGCCCAAGGAGCCACCGTCACGGGTAGTCAAGAAGAAAACGACGCGCAAGAAATCGGCAGGAAAGAAATCGTCGGTCAGGAAATCGGCCGCCAGGCCGGCCACCAAGAAAAAGCCGCCGGCCAGGAAATCCTGAAGCCGTCAGGCGGGGAAATGGCAGGCGGCGAGATGGCTCGCGGAAATCGCCTGTGCCTCCGGATACGCCTCACGGCAGCGCGCTATGGCGCGCGGGCAGCGTGGATGGAAATGGCAGCCTGAAGGCGGGTTGGCCGGCGAAGGCGGGTCGCCGGGCACCAATAGTTTTTCACCAGGCTCGCCATGCAGCTTCGGGACCGCCGCCAGCAGGGCCTGCGTGTAGGGATGGCGCGGCGAGCGCAACACCTCCCCGGTCGTGCCGCGCTCGACGATGCGGCCGAGATACATCACCGCCACCTCGTGCGCCAGATAGTCCACCACCGCGATGTTGTGGGTGATGAAGAGATAGGCGAGGTCGAGGCGAGCCTGCAGGTCGGCGAGCAGGCGCAGCACCTGGGCCTGCACCGACACGTCGAGCGCGCTGGTCGGCTCGTCGCAGATCAGCAGCGCCGGATTGACCGCGAGCGCCCGCGCGATGGCGATACGCTGGCGCTGCCCGCCGGAAAACTCGTGCGGGTAGCGATGCGCCATGGCCGCATGCAACCCGACCTGTTCGAGCAGACCCGCCACATCGACAGCGCGGTTGCCTTCCGCCACGATCTCGCCGACCCGCATGCGGGGATCGAGCGAGCCGAAGGGATCCTGGAACACCATCTGCATGCGATCCGGCACGAGCCTGGCGACTGGCGCAGCGTCGAGCACGACCTCACCGCCGGTTCTTTCCAGCAGGCCGAGAATGGCCTTGCCGGCCGTGGTCTTGCCGCAGCCCGACTCCCCCACCAGTGCCAGGGTGCGGCCCGCCGCCAGGGCGAGGTCGACGCCATCGACCGCCCTTACATGCGCGACGGTGCGCTGCAGGATGCCCCGCCGAATTGGAAAGTGAACCCGCAGATCGCGCACCTCCAGCAATGCCTGCCGTCCCGCCGGCGCCGACTTTTGTTCAGGCGGGTCCAGGTTCTCCGGCAGCGCATCGAACAAGGCCCGGGAATACGAGTGGGCCGGGGCGCGGAAGAAGTCGGCCTTTGCCGCCACCTCGACGAGACGCCCGTCGCGCATCACGCCGACACGGTCGGCCATGCGGGCGACTACGCCGAGGTCGTGCGTGATCAGCAGCAGCGCCATGCCGCGCTGCGTCTTCAATTCATGAAGCAGGTCGAGTACCTGTGCCTGGATCGTCACGTCCAGGGCCGTGGTCGGCTCATCGGCGATCAGCAGTTCGGGTTCACCGGCCAGCGCCATCGCGATCATCACGCGCTGCTTCATGCCGCCCGACATCTGGAACGGATACTCGCCGGCCCGCCGTTCGGGATCGGGAATGCCCACCGACGCGAGCAGGTCGATCACCCGCGCCTGCACCTCCCCGCCCGCATGCAGGCGCAGCGCCTCCTCGATCTGCGCGCCGACCGTCAGCACCGGGTTGAGGCTGGTCGCCGGCTCCTGGAAGATCATGCCGATCCGGCCACCGCGCACCGTGCGCATCTCCGCTTCGCTACGCGCGAGCAGATCGTCATCGCCGAAACGGATGTCACCGCCGGTGATGCGGGCCGCGTTCGGGAGCAGCCGCATCAGCGCCAGGGCGGTCATCGACTTGCCGCAGCCCGATTCGCCGACCAGCGCGAAGGTTTCGCCCGCGGCGATCCCGAAGTACACGCCGTCGACAGGCTTCGTCGCGCCGATGCTCACCGTCAGGTCGCGCACGGTCAGCAGGCTCATCGCGCGGCCCTTGGGTCGAAGGCGTCGCGCACGACATCGGCGAACAGGTTGGCCGCCAGCACCAGCGCGAACATGAAAATGAACGCGGCAGCGAGCGACCACCAGACCATCGGCTCGCGCGCCAGCTCCATGCGTGCGGTATTGATCATGGTGCCGAAGCTGATGGTGTTCGGATCGACGCCGATGCCGACGTAGGACAGGACGGCTTCGGCGAGTACCAGTCCGGAGAAGTCCATGACGATCGCGATCATCACGATGTGCATCACGTTGGGCAGGATGTGGCGGGCCAGGATGCGGGCGTGCGAGACGCCCAGCGAGCGTGCCGCCTGCACGTATTCGAGCTCGCGCAGCTTCAGGGTCTCGCCGCGCAACAGCCGGCACAGGCCGGTCCAGCTCGTGATGCCGAGGATCGCGCACAGGGCCAACAACCGCGCATCCGCACGCTCGGCGGCGGTGGCGAACCACTCGGGGTGGGTATCGATCGCCACCTGCATCATCAATACCGCGGCAGCGATCAGCAGCACGCCGGGGATCGAATTGAGCGTGGTGTAGAGATACTGGATGACGTCGTCGATCCAGCCGCCTGCATAACCGGCGAGCAGGCCGAGCGCGACAGCGGCCGGCAGCATGATCAGCGTGGTCAGCGTACCGATCAGCAGGCCAGTACGAATGCTCTTGAGCGTGAGATAGAGCACATCCTGCCCGACCTTGTCGGTGCCCAGCACGTGGTAGCCCTGCGCCAGGGTCGCCACGATGCCGACGGAGAGACACAGCAGCAAAAGCGTTGCGAAGGCGGCATGCCACGCCAGGCCCGGAATCGCTCTCCGCAATGGGGCGGCGACGAGCCACAGCGCCAGCCAGGCAAGCACCCCGATCCCCATGCCCTGGATCATCCTCGCTGTCAGGTCGGTCAGTCGCCCCGCCGGATCGGGCCCCAGATGGGCGCCCCCATGGACGAGACGCGGGAAGTCGCGCCCGGCTTCGCCGTCCAGCGATTCCTTGGCGAAGGAATGGGTCGCCAGCGGTGCCGAATAGGTCCGCTCGGTGCGCGTCCGCAGCCCGGCCAGCAAGGCATCGAGCGCGGAACGGACTTCGACCGCGTAGTTCTCCCCCTCGCCCGGCAGACGTTCGCGGTAGTGCAGCGAATCGAGCACGGCGACACCGAGGAAGGCCAGCAGCAAGACTGCCGCCGCCATGCCGGTACGGCTTTCGCCGACCTTGCGCCAGGACTGTCGCAACTGCGGGATGCGGCTCGCCCACAGCGCTCCCCCGACCGCCGCGGCGATCAGCAGGAAGAACAGTGCATCGGACCAGAGCAGCACAGGTTTCATGAGGGTTTCATTGCAACCGGATCCGCGGGTCGGCGAGCGTGTAGGAGATGTCGGTCAGCAGCAGGCCGACGATGTAGAGCGCCGAACCGATGAAGACCATCGCGCGCACCACGGCGAAGTCCTGTGCATTGATCGCGTCGATGGTGTAGCTGCCGAGTCCTGGTATTCCGAAAAATGCCTCGATCAGCAGGCTGCCCATGAACAGCGTCGGGATCACCACCACCGCACCGGTCAGGATCGGAATCAGCGCGTTGCGCAGCACGTGACGGAACAGCACGAAGCGCTCGGCCAGGCCCTTGGCCCGCGCGGTGCGCACGTAGTCGCGCGTGTATTCCTCGAGGAAGATCGTGCGGTACCAGCGTGCCGATGAACCGATGCCGGCCAGCACGCTGACGATCACCGGCAGGATGACGAACTTCGCAGCGCTCAGCCCTTCCGCATAGCCGGAAATGGGCACGAGGTGCCAGACCTTCGAGACCAGCCACTGGCCGCCGATGATGTAGAACAGGCCCGAGATCGACATCATCGCCACGCACAGCACCACGCCGGCGAAGTCGAGATAGGTGGCGCGAAAATAGACCAGCAGCAGCGCGAAGGAAATCGCCGCGAACAGCCCCAGCACGAACACCGGCACCGCCACGGCCAGGCTCGGCCCCATGCGCAGGCCGATTTCGCGCGCGATGTCGCGGCCATCGTCGGCACGGCCAAAATCGAGGGCGAACATCCGTACCGACTTGGCGAAGAAGATGGTATCGGACAGCTTTTTCGCCCCCTGCGCCGATGCGTTCCAGAACAGCGGCTTGTCATAGCCACGTTCGGCCTTCCATTTTTCGATCGCCTCCGGCGTCACGCGTTTCACGCCCAACTGCATGCGCGCCATGTCGTCCGGCGTATTGACGACGAAGAACAGCGCGAAGGTGATGACGTTGACCCCGATCAGGATCGGCAGCGCATACAGCAGGCGGCGAATCAGGTAGGCGAGCATGGGGTGGCGGAGCGGGGTTCCGGGCGACTATACCAAGCCGGACGCTAAAATGCGGTCGATCAAAAGAACCGCAACAAAGAGGAGTTTGTCCATGCCCCGACTGCTGGCCCCCTTGGCTCGCCTGGCCCACATTGCCCGCCATGTGCAGTGCATCCTGCTGCTCTCGATTGCCCTCCCTGCCGGCGCTCAGGAAATGAGCGCCCCCGAAGCACTCGATGCCGTTCGCGGCGGCACACTCACGCTGATCGATATCCGCACACCACGAGAATGGCAGCAAACCGGCGTGGCGCCCGGCGCGACACGCATCAACATGCTCCACCCGCAGGGCGCGACCGGCTTCATGAACGAGGTGCTCGCAAAAGTCGGCGGCGACAGGACGGCGCCCATCGCCCTGATCTGCCGGACCGGCAACCGCACGACCCAGGTGCAGAAGTTCCTTCAGGCGCAGGGCTTCACGCGGGTCTACAACGTGCGGGAAGGCATGGCCGGCAGCAGCGCGGGTCCCGGCTGGCTCGCCCGCAAATTGCCGGTCGACGGCTGCACATCCTGCTGATCATTCTGCCGGCTATTCCGGCTCGGCATCGCAGTCGCAGCCCGAGCCGGCGGCGATCCAGCGTCGCGCCAGCCGGGAAGCGAGCGGCACGCAGAACGCCGGCACGCGCTTAAGAAAGCTGCGCGGCGCGATGACCAGCCCGCAGACATAGCGCCCGCCCTGCCAGCGCAGCGCCGGGCAGGTTCCCGCCCGGTGGCCGAGCAGCCATCGGCTCAGCGGACAGGGCGCAAGGCTGCAGCAGACGCCGCAGCCATTGCAGGCAGCCCCTGCGGAAGGTTTCTGCGGCGCATCCCGATGCAGGCGGATCTCTTTCATTCCAGCCGGAAATCCACGGGCAGCAATACCTGCCGCCGGCCCCCCGGCAATCCGCCGATCCGGGTGGCGGCCCTGAGCGCGGCGTCGTCCAGCAAGGCATGGCCGGACGAGCCGGCAACCTCTACCGCCGTCACGCGGCCGGTGGCATCGAGCGTCAGCAGCAGTACCACACGCCCTTCGAGGCCGGCGTCGATCGCCGCGCGCGGATAGACCTCCTCCCGCATCAGGGCGGCGAGCGCCACATCCCGTTCGCGCCCCTGCAGTTCGCGGGGCGGCGGGGTCCGCCCCTGCCGAAAAGTCGGCGCCGGCGGGACGGCGGCGGGCGGGGCGGCCGCCGCCGGCTCCACCGTCTCCGGATGCGTGTCCAGCCGGGTCGCCGCGACCGGCGGAGGCAACTCGACCTGCAGGGGAATGGCAACGTCTTCAGGCGGAGGGCGCAGCCAACCGGTCGGCATCAGCACGGCCAGATGCAGGGCGATGCTGACTGCCAGCGCCAATCCGAGCCGAATTTCCTGACTTCCTGCCGGTCGGCCGGAACGCAATGCAGTCGCCCTCATGATGGGGCAATGCTACCGCAGCGCAGGTAGACTGCACGCCTGCGCAACACGAACCCTCATGCCATGCCGCGTCTGCCCGCCGTCTGCTGCCTCCTCGCCGCCCTCCTGCTGTACGGCCCGGCCCGCGCCGAACTGCCGGACCCGGCACGTTTTTCCGTCCGCCTCGAACTGGGGGATATCGACCAGGCGAAGCGCTGGCTCGACGAAGGACTGGATCCGGATTTCGAGGGCAGCCTGATCGGCACCGGCCTGATGATCGGCGCCTGGGAAGGCAATATCCCGCTGATGGAGTTGTTCGCCAGCCGCGGGGCGGACCTGCAGCGCGTCAATCGCTTCGGCGAGACTGCACTGATGCTCGCCGCCTGGAAGAACCGGCGCGAGGCGATGCGCTGGCTGCTGGCGCACGGCGCCGCCGTCAATCGCGCCGACCGTGAATGGACGGCCCTGCACTACGCGACGTTCGCGGGTCACGAGCGCGTCGCGGAAGATTTGCTCGCCGCCGGCGCGAATGTCAATGCGCGCTCGACCAACGGCTCGACCGTCGTCATGATGGCTGCCCGCGAGGGCCATGCCGCACTCGCCCGGCGCCTGCTCGCCGCGGGGGCGAATCCGGCCCTGAAAAACGATTTCGGCGACGATGCCGTCGCCTGGGCGATGCGCCAGGGCAATTTCGATATCGCGAAATCCTTCACCAGCGCCGCGGACTTTGCCGCACTGGCGCGGGCCGCCGCGGCCGACCGGCGCCCTCCCGTGCGTTCGGTGCCGGCCCCGGATATCGTCGAAGAGCATTTGCGCATGGCGCGCCTGGCCGAGTCACGCGGCGATCGCAAGGAGGCGCTGGCCACCTACCGCAAGGCCCTCGCTGCCCTCAAGGCACAGCAAGCGCCATCGCAGGCCGGAACCGGCCGCGGGACCCAGGCACCAACCGGCCTGGTCATCCGGGCCCAACGCAGGCAGCCGGATCGGCAGGTGATGAGCTTCACCTATTCGGGCCAGGGTGACGAAGCACAGGAACTCGACGATCTGCTTGAAAAAGCGCGAACGGCGGAAGCTGCCGGACGCCGCCAGGAGGCGCTGCGCCTTTATCGCGAGGTCTCCGCGCGCATCCGGAACTCGACACGAGCAGCCTCGCCGAACGTAAAATAAACAGGTTTTATCGACCCATATAGAGATAAACGCTTGGACGTGCAGGAACTGCAGGAAGAGTATTAGAAATTTTTTCCAAATCCTGCCCTAGAAGAAACCACCTCATGCCTTCCCTCATACACCCGCAGAAGATGGTCTGGCAAGCCCGCCTCACCATCGGCATACCAGCCATCGACGAGCAGCACGCCCGGCTGTGCGGACTGGCCAACCGGCTGCTGGACCATCCGGATGCGCCGGCACATGACGAACGGGTGGTCGACATCCTCACCGATCTCGGTCAGTTTCTCATGCTGCACTTCCATACCGAGGAGGAGTACATGCGGCGACTGGGCATGCCAACGGACGAAATCGCCAGCCATCATCAGGCGCACAACCGGATCATCGACCAGTACGCCGACCTGAATCTGGCCGCCACTCAAGGCCGGATGCATACCGCGGCGGAAATCTTCCGGCTGGTCAGGCGCTGGGTCAGCGACCATCTCGACATGGACGACCTGAAGATCAAAGCTTACATGGCCGGCGGCGACCTGCAGCCGGCAGCCCGCCCGGACTAACTACTTTTCTTCGGCGCGCGGCAGCCGCGGCGCGGTCTCGACGGGTGACAGATCGCGTATTTCCCTGTCGCCCGCCACGGCCTGCAGGTCGCGGAACTTGCGGGCCGTCACCAGCACGCGTGTTTCCAGCGAACCGGTCGCCTTGTTGTAGGCGTTCACCGCCTCGGCGAGGTTCTTGCCGACACCCGACCAGTGATCGGCCAGCGTGCCGAGACGGTCGTAGAGCTCCTTGCCGAGCTGGGAAATCTTCTGCGCGTTTTCCGCCAGCGCTTCCTGTTGCCAGCCGTAGGCGGCGGCGCGCAGCAGGGCAATCAGGGTGGTCGGCGTCGCGAGGATGACCCGCTGTTCGACGCCGCTCTCGATCAGGGCCGGATCGGCCTCCAGCGCGGCGCTGTAGAACATCTCGCCGGGCAGGAACAGCACGACGAAATCCGGCGCCGGCTGGAACTGCTCCCAGTAGGACTTCTTCGACAGCTTCGCGATGTGTTCGCGCACGTGGCGCGCATGGTCGGCGAGCTTTCTTCTGCGCGTGTCGTCGTCCTCGGCGTCGAGCGCGTCGAGATAGGCGGCCAGCGGCGCCTTGGCATCGACGACCAGCTGCTTGCCACCGGGCAGGCGCACGATCAGGTCCGGCCGGAGCTTGCCATCTTCGCCGTCCGCCGTCGCCTGCTCGTGGAAGTCGCAATGATCGAGCATGCCGGCCATCTCGACGACGCGCTTGAGCTGCAGTTCTCCCCAGCGACCGCGGGCGTGCGGGGCCCGCAGCGCGCGCACGAGATTGGCGGTCTCCTTGCGCAACTGGCCCTGCGCGTCGGACAGCGCGCGTACCTGCTCGAACAGCGTGGCATAGGCATCGATGCGGGATTTCTCGATGCCCTGCACCTGCTGGGCAAAATTTTCGAGCGTACTCCGGATCGGCATCACCAGTTCGCCGATCGCTTGTTGGCGCTTTTCCAGCTCGCCCTGCGCGGAAGCCTGCTGTTTTTCCAGGGCGACCTTCGCCAGGTCGAGAAAGGCCTGATTGTTGTGCTGCAGCGCCTCGGCCGACAAGGCACGGAAGGTGTCGGCGAAAGCGCCGCGCGCCAGCCACATCAGCACGACCCCGACCAGCAGGCCGGCAACGAAGACGATGACCAGTTCCATGTCAGGAAAAGTCGGCGCCGGCAGGACGGCGGCTAGTCATGGAAGCGGACATACTCCGCCAGGGCGGCCCGCTCGCTGACCAGGCTGTTTTCCGGTGCGTCCGGATCGGCCCGCCCCAGCGCCATGCCGCAGACCAGCTGCTCGTTGTCGGGAATATCGATCTGCTCGTAGATGACACGATGGAACTGCAGCCAGGCCGCCTGCGGGCAGGTGTCGTAGCCCAGCGCACGGGCCGCCAGCATCACGTTCTGCATGAAGCCGCCGTAATCGAGCCAGCTGCCGCGTCCCATGCGACGGTCGATGGTGAACATCAGGCCGACCGGCGCATCGAAGAAGGTGAAATTGTGCCGGTGCTGCGCCTTCATTTTTTCCTTGTCGCCCTTGGCGATGCCGAGCAGACCGTAGAGATCGAAGCCGACCTTGCGGCGCCGTGACAAATAGGGCTCGAAAAACTCGTTCGGGTAGTAGTCGTACTCGTACTGATGGGTATCGCCGCCCGCATCGAAGGCGGCGCACACCGCAGCCACGAGGCGGTCGCGCGCCGCACCGGTCAGCACATGGACATGCCAGGGCTGGGTATTGGTACCGGACGGCGCACGCGCTGCCGCGGCGATGATGCGTTCGATCGCGCCACGCGGCACCGGCTCGGGCAGGAAGGCGCGGATCGAGCGGCGCGACGCGATGAGATCGAGGAAGTTGTCGGTCTGTTCCATGAGTCGTGGTTTCTAGAGTCGGTAGTCCATGCGCAGGCGTCCCTGCAGCTTTTTGACCTGCTTGAAGGCTTCCTTGAGGACGAGGCGGTCGAGCTCGTTGAGCCTGGCGGGATCGACGCGATTGGCCAGTCCCATCAGCGTGCCCTCCTGTTGCGCGCGCAGCCTCAGTCGCTGGACGAAGAAGAAGGCTTCGATGATCGCCTCGACATCGTCGCGGCCGATCTTGCCCTGGGCGGCGGCAGCACGCAGTCGTTCCGGCGTGCTGGTCTCGTCGATGCCGCTGGCCAGCGCGAGGATGCGTGCGGCATCCACGAACAGCCGCACCCCATTCGCCTTGAGATCGAGGGTGCGCGGAAACTTGTCGTTGGTGTCGAAGGCGAAGCTGCGGATCATGCCGAGCGGCGGCCGCGTGCGCAGGGCATCTTCGGCCATGAAGCGGAGGAACAGGGTCGCCTCGGGAATGTGCCGGCGCAGCCAGGCACGCAGATCGCCTGCCAGATCCTCGGCGCCGTAGATCGGCCGGAAATCGAAATAGATGGTCGAATTGAGCAAGGCCTGCGGGGTCGTCGAGCGCAGCCAGCTGCCGAAACGGCCCTGCCATTCCTCGAGGGTCAGGCACAGTTCCGGATTCGACGCCATGACATTGCCCTTGCAGAGCGTGAAGCCGCAGGCGTCGAGCCGCTTGTTCACTTCCAGGGCGAACGGCAGGAAAGCCTGCCGCGTCGCTTCGGCCTCGGCGGCCGGCGCAGCGAACACCAGGCCGTTGTCCTGGTCGGTCGACAGCGTCTGTTCGTAACGCCCCTCCGAACCGAAGGCCAGCCAGCACCAGGGCAGCTTGGGCAGTTCGAATTCGGCGGCGGTCAGTTCGATCACGCGGACGGTCAGGTGATCGTTGAGCGTCGAGATCATCTGGGTCAGGGACTCGGCGGCACCGCCTTCAGCCAGGGTGCGATGCGCGAGACGGCGAATATCCTCGGCCGCCGCGATCAGGCCCTCCATGTCGCGGGCGCCGCGGATCGCGCCCGAAATCGCCTTGCCACCACCGCTCTGCAGCTCGTAGATGTCTTCCTGCGAGACGATGCCGACGAGTTTTTCCGAGGCATCGACGACGATGACGTGATGGACGCCGTGGCGCGCCATGATCAGCGCCGCCTGGTAGATGGTGGAACGCCAGTTGAGCATGAGCAGGCCCGTGCCGCTCATCACCGACATCACCATCTGATCAAGATCGCAGGATTTCGCCGCGACGCGATGCAGCAGGTCGCGCAAAGTGAAGATGCCGATCGGCCTTCCGCTTTCGGGCTCGACGACGATCATCGAGCCGATGCGATGCTCGGACATGAGCTGGACGGCTTCGCGCAGCGAAGTATCCGGGGGAACCGTGATCGGCTTGCGCTTGATCATCGCCGCAAGCGGGCTGTGTAGCGTGGGACGTGAGGTCATGGGTTCAGTATTTGACGCGGGCGTAATAGGTTTTCTCGGCGGCGGCACGCGCTTCGCCGAGCGTGTGGATGCCCATCCCGGCCAGCAGCGGGAGCATGCGCAGGAATACCTCCGCCGTCACGATGGCGTCGCCGAGCGCGGTATGCCGGCCGATGATGGTAATGCCGAGACGGTCGGCGATCGCCTCCAGCTTGTGCGACTCCTGATTGGGATGAATCACGGCCGACAGCAGCAGCGTGTCGAGTACAGGATGGGTGAAGCGAATGCCGAGCCGGTCTTCCTTGAGCTGCAGGAAGCGCATGTCGAACGCGGCATTGTGCGCCACCAGTACCGTCCCCTCGCAGAAGGCATGGAACTGGGGTAGCACGGTGGCGATGGTGGGCTGGCCGCGCACCATTTCTTCGGTAATGCCGTGGATCGGAATGCCCTCCGGTCGCAACGGCCGCTGCGGATCGACGATCTGGTCGATGTTCTCGTGGCGCAGCAGGCGGCCATTGACGATGCGTACCGCGCCGAACTGGATGATCTCGTCGCCGGCCGAGGGCTCCAGCCCCGTGGTCTCGGTATCGAACACCGTGTAGATCAACTCGGACAGGGGTGTTTCGTCGCGCGCATGGTCTTCGCCCGCACGGTGAAACAGGTCGAAGTCGTAGAACTCGGGACGGCTCTCGACCTGGATGAGCGCGTGACCGTCAGTCTCCTCCTGCGCCGTCGCCAGCGGGATCTCCAGCCGGAAGAAGGACTGCTGGATCGCCGAATCCCGGCCGCAGGAGAACTGTCCGCCATGGCGATCGGTCACGTCCCGGAGTGTCAATGGCGAATCTTCGCCACCTACCGTCATCGGTTCGATTTGCAGGTTGAGCAGGGTTTCCGTGGAAACGGCGGTGCCCGACCAGCGCAGCTCCAGATGGGCCATGCGCGCCACCCGCATCAGGCGCAAGCGCACCAGGTCGACCGAGAAACTTTCTTCGAGCTTGGCAGCGAGGAAGCTGAACGCCTGGGTCAGGGAATAGCTGTCCACCTTCACCCAGAGTTCCGAAGCCACCTCGTCGATTTTCACCCGAACGCCGACCCGGCTTTCGATACGCCGGCTGACGGCCATCACCAGATCCGCACCCAGCATTTCCTCGAGCGGCCAGCGGCTCACCAGGGTGCGGGCATATTCATGGGCGGACTGATTGAGCCTGACGGTCAGGATCTGCACTTCATCCTGGATCGCATCGGTCGCCATCTGGATCTGGGCGGGGTCGGCATTGCCGCGCAGAGTCTGCAGGCTGCTACGGATGCCCGCCAGCGCGGCACGCGTTTCATCCGCCAGCACCTGCACGGTCCGGTCGCACTGCGCCCCGCTCTCGAGGGTGCGGGTTATGTTTTCCAGCACCAGCACATAACCGCCAATGCTGCGCTGGGCATGCCCGGCGGGGTCCTGCTCGTCGCTCACGGCGAGCACTGGGGCCATCTGAACACGAATCAGCTGACCTGCCCGCGTGGTGGTGATGAAGTTGGCCAGCGGCTGGCTGCCCTCGCGCTCGATGCGATGCTGCAGGGTTTCGAGGGAGTGGGCGATCAGGGAGCGGTCGAAGACCCCGTAGATTGATCGCCCCAGTCCAATGACCGAACCCGCCGTGCGCGCATCCGGGACCAGCGCCCGGGCCTGCAGGCGGGCACGATTGTTGTAAAGCAGAATTCGGCCATCGAGGTTGCACACCACGATGGGCAGCGGCAGGTCGGCGACCAGTGCTGCCAGACGGTTGCGCTCGGTCTCGAGCGTCGCCCGCGAGCGTCGAATCTGTTCCTCGACATCCTGCCGGGCGGCGTCGCGCTGATCGGCAAGTCTGCCCAACGCCTCGGCCAGCGCATTCATTTCGGCGCCTCCGCCGATCGTCGGGCGATATCCCGGATTGGGACCGATCATGACCTTCGCCGACTCGACGAGACGCAACGCTTCCTCGGGATAGAGCCGCCAGAGCATGCGGGCTATCGCGCCGCCGACGAAACCCGCGCCCAGCACGGCGAAGACTGCCAGCGCGACATGGGGTTCGATGATGGCAAGCAGGGCCGGTCGCGATTCCTGCGGAATTTCCGACCAGACCAGCAAACTGGCCAGGACCAGCGGCGCGGCCATCAGCAGCAAGATTGCGCCGATGAATAACACCAGCCTCGCCTTCATGAATACTCTCCCTGTCATCCCCAGCGAAGAGTCCCTGCCCCGCTGGCCGATGGCTTGTTTTATGGGTCTGATGACGATGGTGCCGGCACCCGGACTCGAACTGGGGACCTACCGCTTACAAGGCGGTTGCTCTACCAACTGAGCTATGCCGGCACGCGACGCGATTATAGCCGAGCCCCTCCACTGCGTTCCCTTACAATGATGCATTCCGGTTTCATCGCACGTTTCCATGCCGCCCGCCTCCACCGCCCAGGATTCCGCGCTGCGCTTGCTCGTGGTCTGCAGTTCGCCGGCTGTTGTCGACCGGCTGACCGAAAGTTGGCAGGAAGAAGCCGGCAAGCCTGCACTGCACGTCGTACCAGGGGCCGCGCAATTACGCGCCATGCTCCGTGAGCAGCGCTGGGATGCCGTGCTGCATTGCCTCCACCATGCGAGTTGCACACCGGCGACAACCCTGAAAACCCTGCATGACCGCCAACTCGATACCCCTCTGATCATTCTCGCCGAACCGGCCGACCAGCGTGCGGCAATCAAAACCTTGCATGCTGGCGCCTGCGATGTGGTGTTTTTCGATCGGCTCGACCGGCTTGCTTCTGCCGTCACTCGAGAGATCCGCGAAGCCGGCCATCGTGCCGATCACCGTGCGGCGCTGGAGATGCTGCACGACAGTGAAGCGAGATTTCGTGCCTTGGCATCCAATCTGCCCGGCCTGGTATTCAACCTGCAGAGGGACATCGCCGGGACTTATCGTTTCCTCTACGCCAGCGAAGGTGCGGTCCGCCTGCTCGGGCTCAAGCAGCATGAACTGCGCGGGACGGCCCAGCGGTTTTTCGACATCCTGCTCGTGGAGGATTGCAAGCGCTTGCTGGAAGCGCTGGAGGAATCCGCCCGTTCGGGGAATGCCCTGGTATGGGAAGGCCGACTGAAGAACGGTGAGCGCTGGATCGACATGCGCTCCCTGCCTCATCGCAACGACGAAGGCACGGTACTCTGGACGGGAATCGCGACCGACATCTCGCATGCGAAGGGAACTGAAGCGGCCCTGCGTGAATCGCGGGCGCAACTCGCAGCACTGTCCTTTCACCTGGAGGCGGCCAAGGAAGAGGAACGCGAGCGCATCGCCCGCGACATCCATGACGAACTGGGCAGCATCCTGGTGCGCCTGAAAATCGAGGCCGCCCTGCTCGCCAGCAAGCTCGCACCCGATCTAAGTGCCAAGGCGCGCTCGATCGAAAACCTGCTCGACCAGGCGATGAGCACCGCGAGCCGCGTGGCCCGCCAGCTGCGGCCCGGCATTCTGAAGGAGTTCGGCCTGTCGGCCGCCATCGAATGCCAGGCCGATGATTTCGCCCACAGCACCGGCATCACCTGCAAGGCCCAATGCGACGACAACATCGAACTCGACAGCGACACCTCGCTCGCCTTGTTCCGCATCGTGCAGGAGGCACTGACCAACGTCGCCAAGCACGCCCATGCATCGCTGGTGGTCGTGCGCCTGAGGCGTGAAAACGGTAACATCGCACTCGAAATTCGCGACAATGGTCGCGGCGTTTCCGAACATGACATGGACAAGCCCAGGTCGTTCGGGTTGCGCGGCATCCGCGAGCGTGTGCAAAGCCTCAACGGCGGCTTTCACATCGCAGCAGCGGAACAGGGCGGCACCCTGCTGGTCCTGAAAGTGCCCGCACGCCGTGGCGAGGAACCCGCGACCACCGAACCGGAAGAGGCCGTCCAGCAGGATCTGTTCTGATATGTCCGACAAAATCCGTGTCCTCATCGCTGATGACCATGCCATCGTTCGGCAGGGATTCAAGCAGATATTTTCCGAAACCGAGGACCTGCTGGTCGCCGGTGAAGCGGATGACGGCGTCGACGCCATTCAGCTGGCGCGCCAGAACGATTGGGACGTCTTTCTGCTCGACATCTCGATGCCGAACCGCAACGGCATCGACACCCTGAAGCAGCTCAAACGCGAGTTTCCCAAGCAGCCGGTACTGATTCTCAGCATGCACCCTGAAGAGCAATACGCCCTGCGGGCGTTGAAGGCGGGTGCGTCGGGCTACCTGACCAAGCAGAGCGCCCCCGACCAGCTGGTGACCGCGATCCGCCAGGTCGCCCGCGGCAAGAAATACGTCAGTCCCGGGGTCGCCCAGCAACTGGTCGAGGCCATCGCAGACGATACTGAAAAGCTTCCCCATGAACGCATCACCGACCGCGAATACCAGGTGCTGGTACTGATCGCCAAGGGCAAGCCGCTTACCCAGATCGCCGAGGAGCTCAATCTCGGCGTCGCCACCGTCAGCACCTATCGCGCCCGACTCCTCGAAAAAATGGGGCTGAAGAGCACCGCGGAGCTGATCCATTACGGACTGCGTCACGGCCTGGTCGACTGAGTCATCCCCGCACATCATGAATCCATCGGAAATCGCGCGAGAAACGCTGAAGCGTCTGGCCCTGCAGCGTACCCCACCGACGCCTGACAACTACCGCACCCTGTATCACGAAATCGCCGGAACCGTCGCCACTGAATCCTTTCCGGAAAAGTCACTCAAGAGCCTGGCAGCGGGATTGCCGCGCGGCACACCGGAACAGCAGCGCTTCGCCCGCCAGTTCGAAACGGCGATCGGTGACCGGAACTGGACCAGCCTCAAGGCTGCACTCGCCGAACTGCTCAACAGGACAGCCAGCGAGCCCCCCAACTGGTCGGCCCTGATCCGCGAACTGCTGCTGCGCATCGAAACCCGCCAGGCCGAATTGACACCGGCGCGCAAGCGTGAAGCCCTCGACCACGTGCTCGGTTCGTCGCCGGCCCCCGACCTGCTTTACTCGCGTCTGCAGGGCCTGCTGAAGAACTGGTCGCAGGCTGCCGCCCTCGAAAGTGCGACCGAGGATCCGGGCCCGGCTGCCCAAGCCGCCGTCCCGCCAGCGCCGACTTCCGCGCGCGTTGACGCTCTGGTCAGCGCGACGGCGACCCCCGAGATTCGGGAAACGACCACCGAGCTCCTCGACCTGCTGGCACAGCTGCTCGAAAACGCCATCGGGATCCTGCTGACTGACAACGACGAGCTTGCCGCGCAAGCGGCGCGCCTCGCAGCAGCTGCCCGCAGCGTCCATGGCAGAGAGGAAATCGCTGCCTTCGTCGCCGGCATGAAGCGCTTCAGCTACCGTCTGCATTTCGTCGCAGAAGACCAGAGCGAATTGCGTACCGGCCTGCTGCATCTGCTGCGCCTCGTCATCGACAACATCAACGAACTGGTGCTCGACGACCAGTGGCTGCACGGCCAAATCGCCACCGTCCTGGAACTGGTCAGCCAACCGCTCAACCTGCGCCGTCTCGACGATGTCGAGCGCCGCATGAAGGATGTCATCGTCAAGCAGAGCTCGTTGAAGAAAAGCCTGCTCGAGGCGCGCGACCAGATCAAGCAGATGCTCGCCACCTTCGTCGACCGGCTCGCCGATTTCTCCGAATCGACAAGCGACTATCACGACAAGATCGAGCATTGTGCCGATCGGATCAGCAAGGCGAACGACATTTCCGAACTGACCGAAGTCCTCGACGAGGTGATGCGCGAGACGCGCACGATTCAGCTGAACGCGCAGCGTTCGCGCGACGAACTGAGCCAGATGCGCAGCAAGGTCAGTGCGGCCGAACGCGAGGTGGAACGACTGCAAGAGGAACTGGCCAGTGCCAGCCAGATGGTTCGCCACGATGCCTTGACCGGTGTGCTCAACCGCAAGGGCATGGACGAGGCGCTCGAAGCCGAAGTGGCCCGGGCGCGCCGACAGAAGGGGCACCTGTGCCTCGCCCTGCTTGACATCGACAATTTCAAGAAGCTCAACGACAGCCTCGGCCATGCCGCTGGCGATGCGGCACTCGTGCACCTGGCGAAGGTCGTTCAGGCGACCATTCGGCCGGAGGACACGCTGGCCCGCTACGGCGGCGAGGAGTTCGTCGTCATCCTGCCTGATACGCCGCTGGAAAATGCCGTCACGGCCATGGTCCGCGTCCAGCGCGAACTGACGAAACATTTCTTCCTGCACGACAACGAAAAGATCCTCATCACATTCAGTTGCGGGGTCTCCGAACTCGGTACCGACGAAACGGCGAAGTCCGCCCTCGAGCGCGCCGATGGGGCGATGTACCTTGCAAAGCGCGCTGGCAAGAATCGCGTCATGGCCGCATAGGGAGCGCCACATGAAAGCCGTCTTCATCACCGGCGGTGCAGGCTTCATCGGTTCCGCGCTGATCCGCCTGCTGATCGCCGAGAGCGACTGGCGCATCATCAATATCGACAAGCTGACCTATGCCGGGAACCTCGAATCGCTCGGCACGGCCGGCAAGGATGCGCGTCACATCTTCAGCCAGACCGACATCTGCGACCGTGCCGCACTCGATGCCTTGTTCGCCGCACACCGCCCCGCCGGCATCATCCACCTCGCCGCCGAATCGCACGTCGATCGTTCCATCCACGGGCCCGGCGACTTCATCCACACCAACATCACCGGCACCTACACGCTGCTCGAGGCGGTATGCGGCTACTGGGCGACACTCGACGCCGTGGCTCGCGAACACTTCCGCTTCCACCACGTCTCGACGGACGAAGTATTCGGCAGCCTCGGGCCGACCGGCATGTTCACGGAAGAAACGGCCTACGATCCGCGTTCGCCCTACTCGTCCTCGAAAGCCTCATCGGATCATCTGGTACGTGCCTGGCAGCACACCTACGGCCTGCCGACGCTGGTAACCAACTGTTCGAACAACTATGGTCCCTGCCAGTTTCCGGAAAAACTGATTCCGCTGATGATCCTCAACGCCCTCGCCGGCAAGCCCCTGCCGATCTATGGAAAGGGGGACAACGTGCGCGACTGGCTGCATGTCGACGATCATGCGCGCGCCCTGCGGCTCGTCTTCGAGCAGGGGCAGCCGGGCGCGACCTATTGCATAGGCGGACACAACGAGAAGACCAACCTCGAGGTGGTCGACACGCTCTGCACCCACCTCGACCGACTGCGTCCGCGCGCCGGAAACGGCCGTTATTCCGACCTCAAGACCTACGTCGCCGATCGTCCCGGTCACGACAAGCGCTATGCCATCGATGCCGAAAAAATCGAGCGCGAACTGGGCTGGCGACCGCTCGAGACCTTCGAAAGCGGCATCGAAAAAACCGTCTGCTGGTATCTCGACAACCCTGACTGGGTCGCCCATGTGCAAAGCGGCGAATACCGTCAATGGATGGACAGGAATTACGGAGCCCGTCAATGAACCGCAAAGGCATCATCCTGGCTGGTGGCGCCGGCACCCGCCTTCACCCCGCCACGCTGTCGGTGTCGAAGCAGTTGCTGCCTATCTACGACAAACCGATGATCTACTACCCGCTCGCTACGCTGATGCTGGCGGGCATTCGCGACATCCTGCTGATCTCGACACCGCAGGACACCCCGCGGTTCGCACAACTGCTGGGCGATGGCGCGCCATGGGGGCTGAACATCCAGTATGCGGTCCAGCCCTCGCCCGATGGACTCGCGCAGGCCTTCATCATCGGTCGTAAATTCATTGCCGCAGCGCCATCCGCGCTGGTACTCGGCGATAACGTCTTCTATGGCCACGAGTTGGCGTCCCAGCTGCAGCGTGCCGCAAAAGTCGGTGCTGGCGCGACGGTATTCGCCTATGCGGTTCACGACCCGGAACGCTACGGCGTTGTCGAATTCGACAAGCACCACCGCGCCATCAGCATCGAGGAAAAGCCGCAAAATCCAAAGTCCCGCTATGCCGTCACAGGCCTTTACTTCTACGATGATCAGGTCTGCGATATCGCGTCAGAACTCAAGCCTTCGCCACGCGGCGAACTTGAGATCACCGACGTCAATCGGCATTACCTCACTAACGGACAACTCGAGGTCGAAATCATGGGACGAGGCATGGCGTGGCTCGACACCGGGACGCACGATTCCCTGCTCGAGGCGAGCCAGTTCATCGCCACGCTGGAAAAGCGCCAGGGACTCAAAGTCGCCTGTCCCGAGGAAATCGCCTGGCGCCAGAGATGGATCGAAGACGCCCAACTTGAATCGCTCGCCAGACCGCTGGCTAATAGTGGCTATGGTGCCTACCTGCTGGGGCTTCTCCGCGACAAGGTCTATTCATGAGAGTCATCCCGACCGATGTCAAAGACGCCTTGATTCTCGAACCGAAAGTGTTCGGAGACAGCCGCGGCTTTGTCATGGAAAGCTGGAATCGCAGAGCATTTGCCAACGTTGGTCTGGACATCGACTTCGTGCAGGACAACCATTCCCGCTCACAGCGCGGCGTGCTGCGTGGCCTGCACTTTCAGCTGAAGCAGCCGCAGGGGAAGCTCGTGCGTGTCGCCAGCGGAACGGTCTTCGACGTCGCAGTGGACTTGCGGAGATCCTCGCGAACTTTCGGGCGCTGGGCTGGAGTCATTCTGTCTGCCGAGAATCAGCGCATGTTCTGGGTACCACCCGGTTTCGCTCATGGTTTTCTCGTACTTTCCGAGAGCGCTGATTTTCTCTACAAGGCCAGCGATTACTACGCTCCAGAATATGAGCGTTCGATACTCTGGAACGATCCCGACCTTGCTATCGACTGGCCTTTGGGCGACCTAAGCGGCGAGCCCATACTGGCCGCAAAGGACGCTACAGCAATCCGATTCAAGGATGCCGAGACATATTCATGAACCGGATCCTGCTTACGGGTATCAATGGCCAGGTCGGCTGGGAACTCCAACGCAGCCTGCAGCCACTCGGCGAGATCATTGCACTTGACCGCACCAATCTGGATCTCGCCAATCCGGACCGGATCCGAGATGTCATCAGGACCATCAAGCCTTCCATCATCTGTAATCCCGCCGCCTACACCGCGGTCGACAAGGCTGAACAAGAAGCAGATCTGGCCATGGCCATCAATGCCACAGCTCCTGGCGTCCTCGCTGAGGAGGCGCGCAAGCTCGATGCGCTGTTCGTTCATTATTCAACCGATTACGTGTTCGACGGAAAGAAGAGCGAACCTTATCAAGAAGAAGATCCGACAGGGCCGCTCAGCAGCTACGGACGCAGCAAGCTTTGTGGTGAGCAGGCGATTCAGGCCAGCGGCTGTCGACATCTGATTTTTCGAGCTTGCTGGGTCTATGGTCTTCACGGCCATAACTTCATGCGCACCATATTGCGCTTGGCCAGCGAACGAGACGAACTGCGCGTCGTTGCAGACCAGACGGGCATGCCAACCTGGTCGCGCATGATTGCCGAAACTACCGCACTTGCCCTTGCCCGCCATGCCGATCAACAAGGCATCTACCATATCGCAGCACCCGACTCGACAAGTTGGCATGGTTTTGCTACCGAAATTGTCTCCAAGGCAGCATCACTCGGGCTTATTCGCAAGGCTCCCCGCATAGCGCTTATTCCAAGTGCCGACTACCCCACCCCAGCCTGCCGTCCATCCAACTCGAGGCTGAACTCCTCACGTCTCGCCAATGATTTCGGTCTTCGATTGCCGGAATGGCAATCCCAACTTTTTCTTTGCATTAATGCTGCAGTGCGTTGACCCTGACAGGGTTCTATAGCATAATACGTACCTCTGACGCGGGGTGGAGCAGTCTGGCAGCTCGTCGGGCTCATAACCCGAAGGTCGCAAGTTCAAATCTTGCCCCCGCAACCAAACAAAACAAGGGCTTAGCTTCGGCTAGGCCCTTGTTATTTCTGGCTACTGCTTGTTCAGCAGGCAAATAGCAGGCACCGAGCCCCAGAGTCTGTCCCATATCGTCTGAACCAGAATTGGTTTTACTCACCTCGATTCGCTCGTTATGCTCGGATTATTTGGGGTTTATGAGTTGGTTGATTTCCTGAGTGTTCCGAGTTTGCTATGACGAAGCCGCCTTCCTGTTGTGGGTGTATGTGAAATTCCCCTACGACAGCCCAGCTGCTACCGAATGGTTCATCCATCTGTTGGTGGTGAGTCTTTGTAATGGCCCCTCTCGACCATCCCAAGACGTAGACGGTAATCCCCCCCCCAAGTAAAAACGCCCCGCAAAGTAAGTTTGCGGGGCGTTTTTATTGAGA
>CALARK010000006.1 GCA_937888595.1 uncultured Sterolibacteriaceae bacterium
TGCTCGATGAGGGCGAGGTAGTCGCCGACCTTGCTGTTGGGCGGCAGGATGTGCAACTCGCATTCGTCGCGGCAGAAGGCGAACACGTTCTCGATCTGGTCCTTGCTGGCGTGGCTGCGGAAGGCGATCTCGAAGCCGAGGTAGCAGGATTCCGGGTCCATCGCGTCGGCATCCTCCGGCAGGGCGTCCGCCAGCGTCTCGACATGGGCGATCTCGCCGAGGTTGAGCAGGTAGCGGAGAAAGGCGAGCGGCTCCATGCCCATGCGCAGCACGTCGCGGCCGAAGCGGATCGAGATGTGCCAGCAGTCGTTCATGGCCTCGCCCTCGCCGTCGCGCTCGACGCTGCCGGCCGCATCGTCGACGGCCCCGCCCGGGGCATGTGCCGGCGGCTGCATGCCGCTCGCCTCGCGCAGCCGGGCGGCCAGGGCTTCCCCGGCTGCCGCCAGCTCCGCCTCGGGTTCGAACCGCCCTGCGCCGATATCGGCCAGCAGCGCGCCGATGTGGTCGCAACCCTGCAGCAGCAGGGTGACGAGCTCGCCGTTGATGGCGAGTTCGTGATTGCGCAGGCGGTCGAGCAGGTTTTCGAGGACATGGGTGAAGCGCTCGATGGCCGTGCATTCGGCCACGCCGGACGCGCCCTTGATGGTGTGCGCCGCGCGGAAGATGGCGTTGAGGGTTTCCGGATCGCGGTCGCCCTGGTCGAGCTGCAGCAGCCCGGCCTCCATCGCCGCAAGCTGCTCGCGGGCTTCCTGGGCGAAGACGTCGATGATTTCGTTCATGGATGGTCCTATGCCGGGTTGCTGCCGGCGGGAATGACGAGGGGATCCCCGAACCAGCCGGCCATGTTGTAGAAGTCGATGACCTCCTGCACCGCCGGGCTGTGGCCGACGATGCGCAGGGCGTGGCCGAGCCGCTGGCTTTCGCGCTTGGCCAGCATCAGCAGCTGCACGCCGGCCGAATCGATCGCCTCGACCTGCGACAGGTCCAGGTCGAGGCGCACCGTGCCGCGGACGGCATCGAGCAGCCGGGCCTTGGCCTCGGCGGCGCCGTAGATGGTCAGGTCGTCGGCGAATTCCAGCCGTGCCGCTTCGTTCATGCCAATCCTCCTTCGTAGCGCGTGCGCACTCTTAGAACAGCTCCACTTTCGGCCCGCCGCCACCACTGCCGCCGGCACCGACCGCCGCGGCATGGCCTTCCCGCTGGGCGTCCATGACATAACCCTGATAGATTTCCTCGAGGTGCTCGCGCAGCGGCCGGAAGCTGAACCCTTCCTCGCCGGTGTGGCCGAGCTGCGCGGCCAGTTCTTCCATGTGGCTGTCGAAGCGGCTCAGCGACTCGCCGACCTGCTCGAGCTGCTGGCGGATCACGTCCTGGAACTGCACGCTCGCGACGGTATCCATGAACATGTCCGTCAGTTGACGGCTGCTGTCGCCGATGGTCGAGATGACATCCGTCTCGTGGCCGACCACTTCGATGTAGTTCCGTCCGAGTTCGTCGAGGCCGCTCTCGAACCCGCTCAACAGGCGCTTCTCCGCCTCGATGCCGGAGCTTTCGAGATGCCGCTCGAATTGCGTGGCGATCGACCCGGCGACCTCCTGGATGCCCAGGTTGATCTGCGTCACGGCCTTCTCCGTATCCGCGGACAGCTTGCGCACTTCGTCGGCCACCACCGCGAAGCCGCGCCCCTGCTCGCCGGCGCGCGCCGCCTCGATGGCGGCGTTGAGCGCCAGCAGGTTGGTCTGCGAAGCGATGCTGCGGATCAGGGTCACCAGTTCGCCGAGCGATTCGGCCTTCTGCTTGACGGTGATGATGCCGGCCTGGTCGCTGTGCATCGCCCCGATCCGCGCCTGGATGTAGCCGTTGAGCTGGGTCAGCAGCTCGCGGTTGTGGCCGATGCGCTGCTCGGCATCCTGCTTCAGGGCGTTCGAGCTGTCGGTGGAGCTGCTGACGAAGCCGGACAGCTTGCCGACGACCTCGTCGATGGACTGCAAGCGGCAGGTGATGTCGTAGGCGGCCTGCTCGCTCTGCGCCGCCACGCTGGCGAGCTGGTTGCGCATCACGTCGTTGAAACTGCGCACCTCGCGCAGCTCGGTGGCGATTTTCTCCACGCCGTCACGGTATTGCCGGCTGCGCTGCAGGCCCTCGGCGACCTTCTGTTCGGCACCGTACATGATGTCCCTGTACAGGGCGAAGGAAACGAGTCGCTGGCCGACATAGGCCGCCGCGATGATGATCAGCGTGCCCAGCGTGTCGCCCGCCGCATGGCTGAGGCCGAGCAGCGGCAGCAGGCTGTCGTGGAACCCGCCATGGAAAAAGAACACGCTGCCGCAGGCGGCCGCGGCGACGATGGCAATGCTGACGAGGCCGCGCCGGTTGTATCTGCGTCGTTCCGCTTCCACGTCGTTCTACCTCAGCACGAGCTTGATGGTATCGAGCAGCTGGTCGGCCCCGGCCGGCTTGACCAGCCATCCCGACGCGCCCGCCGCCTTCGCCTCGGCGCGCTTCGACTGCTGCGATTCCGTCGTCAGGAAAAGGATCGGCATGAACTTGTATTGCGGCAGCTGCCGCACCTCCTTGATGAACTCGATGCCGTTCATCCCGGGCATGTTCAGGTCGGTGATCAGCAGGTCGGCCTTGACCCCGCCCTTGAACTTCGCCAGCCCCTCCTGGGCATTGGCCGCCTTCTCCACCGCATAGCCGGCCTTGCCGAGGATGCTGGAGATGGACATGAGGATGGTCGCCGAATCATCGACCAGCATGATGGTGCGCATGGGAATTCCTTTCCGGGTTCAATGGGCCGCGAACGGCATGGCGGCCGGGGCATCGGGGATGAGGCAGCGGACCAGCTTCTCGAATTCCAGCGACTTGTCGTAGAAGCCATCCGCGCCCTGGGCGATGGCCATGTCGCGATAGGCGACGTGGTTCGAGAAGATGAACAGCCGTGCCGCCGGGCAGATCGACTTGACGATGCCGATCGCCCCCAGACCGTTGCCGTCGGGCAGGTCGATATCGAGCACGACGGTATCGGGCTGGAACTGGCGGCACTTGGCCGGCATGTCGAGCAGCGAGCGGGCGACCGACAGCGCGGTCAGGCGCTCGATACCGCCCAGCAGATCGATCAGCCGCCGGTACACGGCGGAAGCATCGTCGACGATCAATAACTTCATGGGGCATCCCGTTTCAACATGGCACCATGATGGTGCCTATGCCCCGCCGGAAAAATCGGGAAAGATTTCTTGACTGTCTAAATCGAGTATTAATTTTGGGTAGGGATTTCCCTACACGCCCTCACTCCGCGATGAGCCCGTGCCGGAGGGCGTAGCGGACCAGATCGCTGAGCGAATCGAACTGCATCTTCTGCATCAGGCGGAACTTGTGGGTGCTGACGGTCTTGGCGGACAGGTGCAGCGCAGCGGCGATGTCGTTGATGCTCTCGCCGCGCGCGAGCTGGAGGAAGACCTGATATTCGCGATCCGACAGGCAGGCATGGGGCACGTCCCCGCCCGTGCCCGTCTCCTGCCCGAAGACGAGCCGCGAGGCGAGTTCGGGATCGATGTAGTGGCCGCCGGCGGCCACCTTGCGGATCGCTGCAAGCAGGGTTTCCGGCTCGCTGTCCTTGGTCAGGTAGCCTTGCGCCCCGGCCTTGATCGCGCGGGTGGCGATCTGCGCCTCGTCATGCATCGAGAGCACCAGCACGGGCAGGCGCGGTGCTTCGTCGTGCACGCGCTTGACCAGTTCCACGCCGCTCGGACCGGACATGGAGAGGTCGGTAAGCAGCAGGTCGAAGCCGCCGTTCCTCACCCGCTCTAGCACCTCCCAGCCATCCTTCGCTTCGCCCGCGAGCTCGAGATCCGGTGCGATTGCCAGCAGCTGGCGCAGGCCCTGACGGACGATGGCATGATCGTCGGCAATTACGATGCGGATCATTGCGGCTCCTGTTTCAAGGGAATGCGTATGCTCACGCTGGTACCGGCGCCGGGCCGGCTGTCGATGCGCACTTCGCCGCCGAACATCAGCGCCCGTTCGCGGATACCCATCAGCCCGAAGGTCTTGCGTTCGCGCACCACCTCCGGATCGAAACCCGTCCCGTCGTCGGCGATCATGATCGACAGGGCACCGGCGGCACGCTCGATGGTCACCCGCACGCGATTCGCCATGGCGTGACGCCCGATATTGGTGATCGATTCCTGCAGGATGCGGAAGGCCGCGGTCGCACGGGCATCGTCCAGCCCGAGCTGTTCCTCCGCAGGAGACTCGAGGTCGCACAGGACGCCGGATCGCTCCTCGAACCCGGCCAGCAGCCATTCCGCCGCCGATACCAGCCCCATGTCGAGCACGGCCGGCCGCAGCGCCGCCGCGACGTCGCGCACGACGCCGATGGTGGTATCGATGGTCTGTTTCATGCCCTCGACGCGCGCGGCAAGTTCGGGGTTGTCGGCGCCGAAGCTGAGGTTGAGCAGCGCCGCATCCATGCGCAGGGCGGTCAGGTACTGGCCGAGCTGGTCGTGGATTTCGCGGGCGATCTTGGCGCGTTCCTCCTCGCGGATCTGCTCGCGGTGGGCCGCCAGTTCACGCAGCAACTGGCGCGAACGCAGCAGTTCCTCCTCGTGCCGCTTCATCTCGGTGATGTCCTGGACGTTGACGACGCGATAGATGACCGCGCCGGATTCATCCTTCACGGCGGTCACGTCGATCTGCACCGGGAAGCGCGTGCCGTCACGCCGTACGTGCCAGGATTCCCAGACATGGTGACCGCGCTCGTGGGCGAGGCGGATGTTCTCGGCCAGCCCCGCCCGGCAGTCGGGGGCGAACACATCGGCGATCGGCCGGCCCGCCAGCTCGGCGACGGTATAGCCATGCATGCGGGCGAAGGCGGTATTCATCGTTTCGAGCGTCTGGCCGTCGGCGCTGCCGATGACGATGCCCCATTCGGAGTGTTCGAAGATGTGCTGCCAGCGCACCAGCGAGTGATCGTCGTTCGGTTTCTTGGCCATGTCCGGAGCATCCATGCAAGCGTTTGATTATATGTCCGTGTTGGAGGACATCTGCCGGCAGCACGGCTGGACACGCGCATGAAAGCGGGTTAGTATCCGGCCCGTCGTGACCGCTTGGCCCCGCCCGGTGCGGTAAAAAGCCACGATCGGCAATCCCAGCAATGCGTACCCGCCGGAAATATCGAGCCGAAATCGCTTCCGGCATTCGCGCGGCAACCGCGCTTGTTCCGAAACCAGTGTTTGCATGAACGTCGATCCCATGGAGAACGAAGAGCTTTCTTCTCCCGAAACCGCCATATCTGCTATCGCGCCGGCCGCTGCTCCAGTGGCGCCTGCGCCCGCCCCGTCCCAGCCTGCCTTCGACCCGCGCCGCCGCATCCGCGAGTTGATGTCGATCCCCGAGCGTGATCGCACCGATGCCGAATGGGACGAACTGAACGAACTCGAAATCCAGACGGCACCGGGCAATCGCGCCGGCGGCCAGCCATCCTACGGCTACTCCGGCAAGCCGGGCGGCGGCGGTAGCGGTGGTGGAGGCGGCATGTCGAAGAACCGCTTCAAGGCCAAGCAGCGCAAGCCCGGCGGCGGCCAGAACCCCGGCGGCAATCCGGGCGGCGGCCGCCCCAACCAGCCCAGACCCAACAAGCCGCCCCGTCCCGCCTGATCAGCGCGGCCCGGCACGACGCGCCGATGGCTCAGCTGATCTTCGAGCAATCCCTCAACGGCCTGCAGTTCGGGCTGATGCTGTTCCTGCTTGCCGCCGGCCTGACGCTGGTGTTCGGCATCATGGACATGATCAACCTGTCGCACGGCTCGCTCTACATGGGCGGCGCCTATCTCGGCGCGGCTGCGGCCCAGGCCTCCGGTTCCTTCCTCGTCGGCATCGCCGCGGCGGCCCTCGGCATGGCCGTGATCGGCATCCTGCTCGAACTCGCCGTATTGCGCCATCTGTACCGGCGCGACCACCTGGCCCAGGTGCTGGCGACCTTCGCGCTGATCCTGATCGCCAATGAACTGGTGCGCATGGTCTGGGGGCCGCAGCCGCTGATGCTCAACCCGCCGCCCGCGCTGGCCGGCCCGGTCGAGGTCCTCGGCTTCAGCTATCCCGCCTACCGCCTGCTCATCATCGCCGTCGGACTCGCCGTCGCCGCGCTCCTCTACGGGCTGGTCGGCCATACGCGCGCCGGCATGTGGGTACGGGCCGGCGCCTCGAACCGCGCCATGGCGGAGGCGCTCGGCGTCGATGTGCGACGCCTGTTCACCGGCATCTTCGCCCTCGGCGCGCTGCTGTGCGGGCTGGCCGGCGTGCTGCTCGGCCCGTTGCTGGCCGTCCAGGTCGGCATGGGCGAGAACATCCTCATCCTCGCCTTCGTCGTCATCGTCATCGGCGGCATCGGCTCGATCCGCGGCGCGCTGGTCGGCAGCCTGCTGGTCGGCATGGTCGACACGCTCGGCCGCGCGCTGCTGCCGTCGCTGCTGCGCACTGTCGCCAGCCCTGAGGTCGCCGGCCAGCTCGGCCCGGCGCTGGCGTCGATCGCGATCTACCTGCTGATGGCCGGCATCCTGATCTGGCGGCCGGCCGGGCTGTTCCCGGCGCGCACATGAAGCACCGCTCCCCTGCCGGCGAAGTCGTGCTGCTCGCCGCCGCGATCACCGTGCCCTGGCTGCTGCAGGCGGCCGGCGAGGACTACTACATCGGCTTCGCCACGCGCATGGCGATCTTCGCGCTGGCGGCGACCAGCCTCAATTTCATCGTCGGCTACGGCGGCATGGTGGCCTTCGGCCATGCCGCCTTCTTCGGCCTCGGCGGCTACGTCGTCGCCCTGCTGATGGAGGCCGGCATCGCCTCGGCCTGGCTGTCCTGGCCGGCGGCGATCGCCGTCGCGACGCTCAGCGCCCTGGCGATCGGCGCGCTGTCGCTGCGCACGCGCGGCGTGTACTTCATCATGATCACACTGGCCTTCGCGCAGATGATCTACTACACGGTCGTGTCCGCCGCCTTCGCCGGCGGCGAGGACGGCCTGCCACTGATGCAGCGCTCGACGCTGGCGCCGTTCGACCTGGCCGACGACGCGACGCTCTACTGGATCGCGCTGGCGCTGCTGGCCGCCAGCCTGTTCGCGCTGCAGCGCCTCGCCGGCTCGCGCTACGGCCGGGCGCTGGCCGGCCTGCGCCAGAACGAGACGCGCATGGAAGCGCTGGGCTACCCGGTGCTGCGCCTCAAGCTGGTCTGCTTCGTCATCGGCGCGGCGGTCGCCGGCCTCGCCGGTGCGCTGCTGGCGAACCAGAACGGCATGGCCAGCCCGACGCAGCTGTACTGGACGCAATCGGGCATGCTGCTGGTGATGGTGATCCTCGGCGGCGTCGGCCATCGCTACGGCGGCGTGCTCGGCGCCCTCGCGCTGCTCGGCCTCGAGGAAGCGCTCGGCCGCGTCACGGAGCACAGCCACCTGTACGTCGGCCTCGCGCTGCTCGCCGTCGTGCTGTTCGCACCCCGCGGACTTGCCGGCCTGTGGAAGGGAACGGCGCGATGAACCCGCTGCTGGAAGTCGCCGGCCTGAAGCGCCACTTCGGCGGCCTGTGGGCGACCAACGGCGTCGACCTGACGGTCGAGGCCGGCGAGATCCATGCGCTGATCGGGCCCAACGGCGCCGGCAAGACGACGCTGGTGCACCTGATCTCGGGCGGGCTGCTGCCGGACGAAGGTCGCCTGCGCTTCGCCGGCACGGACATCGCCCGCCGCTCGATGCACGAGCGCGTGGCGCTCGGCATCACGCGTTCCTACCAGATCACGCAGGTATTCCCGCAGCTGCCGCTGCTCGAGAACGTGCGCCTGGCGGTCCAGGCACGCCAGCATGATTTCGGCTCGAGCTTCCGCTTCTTCCGTCCCGCCAGCGCCGACTTTTCCTTGATCGAGGAGGCGGAGGAGTGGCTCGGCCGCGTGGGCCTCGCCGAGCAGGCCCACGTCCATGCCTGCGATCTCTCGCACGGCGAGCAGCGCGCGCTCGAGCTCGCGATGGCGCTCGCGACGCGACCGCGCCTGCTGCTGCTCGACGAGCCGCTGGCCGGCATGGGACCGGAGGAATCGGCGCACATGGCCGGGCTGATCCAGTCGCTCAAGGGCGAGCAGACGGTGCTGCTGGTCGAGCACGACATGGACGTGGTGTTCCGCCTCGCCGACCGCGTCTCGGTGCTGGTCGCCGGCCGCATCGTCGCCAGCGGCACGCCGGACGCCGTGCGCGCCGACCCGGAAGTCCGCCGCGCCTATCTCGGGGACGAAGTGCAATGACGGCCCTGCTCGAGCTCGATGCCCTGCAGGCCGCCTATGGCGAGAGCCAGGTGCTGTTCGACATCGGACTGAGCATGCGCCCGGGCGAGGTCGCCACCCTGCTCGGCCGCAACGGCATGGGCAAGACCACGACGGTGCGGGCGATCTGCGGCCTGATGCCGCCGCAGGCGATGCGCGCCGGCCGCATCCGCTTCGACGGCGCCGACATCGCCGGCCAGCGGCCGGACCGCATCGCCCGCCGCGGCATCGCCCTGGTGCCGGAAGGCCGCCAGGTCTTCCCGAACCTGACGGTGAAGGAGCATCTCGTCGCCTTCGCCGCCAACCGTGCAGGCCACGCCGATCCGTGGACGCCCGACAAGGTGTTCGCCTTCTTCCCGCAGCTGGCGGAGCGGCGGCACCATCTCGGCAACCAGTTGTCCGGCGGCGAGCAGCAGATGCTCGCCATCGGCCGGGCATTGACGACCAACCCGCGCCTGCTGATCCTCGACGAGGCGACCGAGGGACTCGCACCGCTGATCCGCGAGGAAATCTGGCGCTGCCTCGCCGCCTTGCGGGCCGCGGGGCAGACGACGCTCGTCATCGACAAGTACGTCGAGCGCCTGATCGCGCTCGCCGACCATCACACGATCATCGAGAAGGGCCGCGTCGTCTGGCGCGGGACTTCCGCCGCGCTGGATGCCGACCATGGCGTCTGGCACCGCTACCTGGGCGTCTGAAATGCCGCACGCCGTCCCGCCAGCGCCGACTTCCCCGCCGTCTGCCAAGCGCGTCCCGGGCGTCCAGGGTTCGGCGGCCAACCTGCTCTGGTGGCTGCCGCGCCTCGCCTTCATGCTGTTCGTCGCCGCGGTGATCGCCCTGCTCTGGTATCTCGACCGCTCGGAGCAGGAGGAACAGCGCGCCACGCTGATCAGCGACATGCTGTGGCTGGAGCAGAACCTGCACTTCCTGTTCGCCCACAACGAGGAGTTGATGGGGCGCTTCGACCCGGAACGCATCGGGCGCCCGGAGATTTTCGAAGCTCATGCCCGCGCGCTGATCGACAACAACTCGGGGCTGCAGCAGATCCTCTGGCTCGACCGGGACGGTTCGCTGCGCCAGGCCCTGCCGCCGGTCGCCGCTGCGGCAGGGCGCAGCGATGCCGGCCCGGAGGCCGCCCCCTCCAGCGCGATCAGCCGGCTCGCCGATTCGCTCGGCCGCGCGGTGTACAGCGCCGCCTATCCGGTGGTGCAGGGCGACTGGCAGTTCGAAGTGCATGTGCCGGTGTATCGCCGCGGCACGCTCGCCGGCACCGTCGTTGGCATTTACTCGATCCGCAACCTGCTCGAGGATTCGGTGCCGTGGTGGCTGGCCGAGCGATACCGCATCGGCCTCGTCGACCACGCCGGCCAGTCGCTGGGACAACGCTCCAAGATCGATGCGGTCGACCCGGACTCCGCCTACCAGATTCCCTTCGAGCCGCCGGGCCACGGCCTGATCCTGCGCGCCACGCCCTACCAGACGCCGACGCCGCTGGCCGGCCGGCTCATTTCGGCGGCGCTGGTGCTGCTGGCGATCCTCGTGCTGCTGAGCCTGTGGGCACTGCGCCGCGACGTGCAGCGCCGCCTCGCCACGGAAGCCGCGCTGAAGACCGAGGTCGCCTTCCGCAAGGCGATGGAGGACTCGGTGCAGACGGGCCTGCGGGCACGCAACCTCGACGGCCAGATCACCTACGTGAATCCCGCCTTCTGCCGCATGGTCGGCTGGCCGACCGCCGAGCTGGTCGGCCGGCTGCCGCCGATGCCCTACTGGGCGGAGGAGTACCTGGAGGAGACGCGCGAGATGCACGCGCGCGTGCTCGCCGGACAGGCGCCGAGCGAGGGCTTCGAGATCAAGTTCCGTCGCAAGAACGGCGAGATCTTCGACGCGCTGATCCACGAAGCGCCGCTGATCGACAGCGCCGGACACCATACCGGCTGGATGGGATCGGTGGTCGACATCACCGAACGCAAGCGCATCGGCGAACTCGCCCGCCAGCAGGAGGAGCGCCTGCAGGCCAGTGCCCGCCTGATCTCGATGGGCGAGATGGCCTCGAGCCTGGCCCACGAGCTGAACCAGCCGCTCGCGGCGATCTCCGGCTACGCGACGGGATGCCGCAACCTGATCGCGGCGGGCAGTACCGACTGCCATGCGATCGACAGCGCGCTCGCCAAATGCCAGGAGCAGGCGCAACGCGCCGGCCGCATCATCCGCCGCATCTACGAATTCGCCCGCCGCCACGAACCGAAGTCGGAACCCTGCGACCTGCAGATCCTGCTGGCCGACCTCGTCGCGCTGGTTGAGGTCGATGCGCGCCGCCAGCAGGTGCGCATGGTGCGGGATTTCGCGCCCGGCCTGCCCGTCCTGCAGGCCGATCGCATCCTGCTCGGCCAGGCCATCCTCAACCTGATGCGCAACGGCATCGAATCGATGCGCCAGACGCCGGCGGAGGCGCGCACGCTGACGGTCAGCGCCCGCGTCGCCGATGGGCAGGTGCACATCGCCGTCGCCGACCGCGGCTGCGGGATATCCGCCGAGGAAGCCGGGCAGCTGTTCGAGCCTTTCTTCACGACCAAGAACGAAGGGCTCGGTGTCGGCCTCAACATCTGCCGTTCCGTCGTCGAGGCCCACCGCGGCCGGCTCGGGTTCGCGGCCAATCCGGACGGCGGTAGTATCTTTCACGTCTCCCTGCCGATCACGCCGCCATGAGCACCGCCCCCGCCACCCACGCATGCGTCGCCTTCCTCGTCGACGACGACGATGCCATCCGCGACGCATTGGCCTGGCTGCTGCGTTCGCGCAGCATCCCGACGCGCGAGTGGTCTTCGGCCGAAGCCTTCCTCGCCGACTACGATGCGGCGATGAGCGGCTGCCTGATCCTCGACATCCGCATGACCGGCATGACCGGCATCGAGCTGTTCGACCGGCTGCAGGGGCTGGGCTGCGCCATGCCGGCGATCTTCCTCACCGGCCACGGCGACGTGCCGCTGGCCGTCAGGGCCCTCAAGCAGGGCGCCTTCGACTTCATCGAGAAACCCTTCAACGACAACGAGCTCGCCGACCGCGTGATCGAGGCCCTGCAATTCGAGGAAAGTCGGCGCTGGCGGGACGGCGAGCGCGCCCTGGTCGAGGCGAAGATCGCCACCCTGACCGAGCGCGAACGCGAGGTGATGGCGGCCATCCTCGCCGGCAAGCTCAACAAGGTCATCGCCGACGAACTGCAGATCGCGATGCGCACCGTCGAGGTGCACCGTGCCCGCATCTTCGACAAGATGGGCGTGCGTTCGGCCGTCGAACTGGCTCAGCAGGTCTCCGTGCTGTCCGCGCCGCCATCCTTGCCGTCTGCGCCGACCGGCTCGAGATAAAGCCGGCCGCGCCGGCGCAGCAGACGCCAGTCACCGAGCACCAGCGCCGGATGGCGATCCGGGCCAGCGTTGCGCATCTGCCGCACGGCTTCGGTCAGGCGCGCCTCGCTCGGGATCATCACCTGCCGCTGCGCCAGCAGGTAGCGCAGGACATTGCGCGCCCGTGCCTCGTCCAGCCGGTCGAAACAGGCGGAGTCGACCGGAAAATCCTGCGTCCCGGCAAGATCCTCCCGCGCCAGCGCATCGAGCAGATCGAGCGCCTCGGCAAAGCGTGCCGCCGCGGCCGCCAGGTTCTTTGCGGCAGCGGGGAAGCGGCCGTGCAGTTCCGGCAGGATGCGGTGGCGCAGGAAGTTGCGCGTGTGCCGGATGTCGGCATTGCTTTCGTCCTCGACCCAGTCGAGGGCATGCGCCCGCGCATAGGCTTCGATATCCGCACGGCCGACCGGCAGCAGCGGGCGCAGCAAGCGGCCGTTGCATTCGCGCATCGCCGCGGCGCCGGCCAGGCCGGTGCCGCGCAGCAGATTGAACAGCAGCGTTTCGGCCTGGTCGTCGCGATGCTGGGCGAGCACGATCCAGTCCGCCGCGGTCGCGGCAAACGCCGCATGGCGTACCCGGCGGGCGGCACCCTCGAGGCCGTCGGCCGAGCCGTGCTCGACCGTGACGCACGCGCAGACGAAGGGAACGTCGAGCCGCGCGCACAGGTCGCGGCAGAAGGCCTCCCAGCGGCCGGCATGCGGGCTGAGGCCGTGATTCACGTGCAGGGCGGCAAGCGTGAAGACGGCCGGTGACGCGCGCCGGCAGGCGGCGAGCGCATGCAGCAGGGCGACGGAATCGATGCCGCCGGACAACCCGACGACGAGATGCCGCCCCGGCGCGACATGGCGCGCGATGCAGGCTGACAGCGCCTGCACCAGCGGGTCAGTGGGTGGCGACTTCCTTGAACTTGCCATGGCTCATCAGGCGCTCGTAGCGCCGCTCGACGAGCTCTTCGGCAGATAGCCCCTGCAGGGTGCGCAGGGCGTCCTGCAGGGCCTTCTTCAGCGACTGGGCGGCCGTGCGGTAATCGCGATGCGCGCCGCCGGGCGGTTCGCTGACGACGCGATCGATCAGGCCCAGCGTCTTCAGCCGCGCCGCCGTGATGCCCATGGTCTCCGCCGCATCCGCCGCGCGTTCGGCGCTCTTCCAGAGGATCGAGGCGCACCCCTCCGGCGAGATCACCGAATAGGTCGAGTACTGCATCATCAGCACGGCGTCGCCGGCCGCGATGGCCAGCGCGCCGCCGGAGCCGCCCTCGCCGATGATGGTGCAGATCAGCGGCACCTTCAGTTCGGCCATCTCGTACAGGTTGCGGCCGATCGCCTCGGACTGGCCGCGCTCTTCCGCGCCGATGCCCGGGTAGGCGCCGGGCGTATCGACGAAGCTGAACACCGGCATGCCGAAACGCTCGGCCAGCCGCATCAGGCGCAGGGCCTTGCGATAGCCTTCCGGACGGGGCATGCCGAAGTTGCGCTGGATCTTTTCCTTGGTGTCGCGGCCCTTCTGGTGGCCGATCACCACGCAGGACTGGCCGTTGAAGCGGGCCATGCCGCCGACGATCGCATGGTCGTCGGCGAAGGCGCGGTCGCCGTGGAGCTCGACGAAGTCGGTGAAGATCAGCTCGAAATAGTCGAGCGAATAGGGACGCTGCGGGTGGCGTGCCACCTGCGCGATCTGCCACGGCGTCAGCTTGCCGTAGAGTTCCTTGACCAGCGTCGCGCTCTTGCTTTCCAGCCGGCCGATCTCGTCGGAGATATCGACGGCGGAATCGTCCTGCACGAAACGCAGCTGTTCGATCTTGGCTTCGAGTTCCGCGACCGGCTGCTCGAAATCGAGGAAAGTCGTCTTCATGGGCGGCGGATTCTACCGGAGAGCGAAGCGGAAGCTTCTAAAATGTCGGCATGCTCCCCAGGTCCCATATCCGCGAGAACCCGCTGTCGCAGATCGCCACGCCGGCCATGCTCCTGCTCGCCGCCGTGCTGTGGACGCTGCTGGTGCTGTTCTCGCTGTGGACGCAGCGCGAGCAGCTGAACCGAACAGCCATGGAGCTCGCCCGCATCGACGCCATCGCCAACCTCAAGAAGGACATGGCGATCCGCAAGTGGGCTTCCGAAGTGGGGGGAGTCTATATCAAGGAAGACCTCGCTCCGAACGTCGACGCCCTCAGCGAGCAGGAACGCGTGATGGCCGTGCGCTTCACCGGCGAGAGCCACAAGCTGATCTCGCTGACCTCGATCCATATCCTGATGGGCATCCAGGAAATCAGCAACAAGGAGTACGGCAGCAAGGAACGGCTGACCTCGCTGCAGCTGCTCAACCGCAAGAACGCCCCCGACGAATGGGAAGCGCAGGCCCTGAAAACCCTCGAGCAGGGCTCCAAGATCGTGGCCGAGTCGATGCCCAGGAAGAAGGGGCACGGGCTGATGCGCGTCATGATTCCGATGCGCATGGACGAGGAATGCCTCGAATGCCACCGCGAAACCCTCGTTCCGGTCGGCGGCCTGCGGGGCGGGGCGGCGGTGACGATCGACCTCAACACCTACTGGACGGCACAGGAACCGGCGTGGCGGGGCATCCAGTACTGGCATACCGGCATCTGGTTCGCCGGCCTGGCTGCCCTGCTCGCCTACTGGTCCTTCGTGCGCCGCCGCGCCGCCGAGCACATGTCGCTGGAAAAGGAACGCCGCGAGAATGAAGTCGTGCTGCAGCAGCACAAGCAGCGCCTCGAGGCATCGGAAACCCGGCTGCGCGAGCTGGCCGCCTTCCTTGAAACCGTGCGGGAAGAGGAACGCACCCGCATCGCCCGCGAACTGCACGACGAACTGGGGCAGGCGCTGACCGCGCTGCGTTTCGACCTCGGCTGGCTGCGCGGCAAGGCGACGCCGCTGGGTACGCCGGCGGCCGAGCGCGTCGCCGCCGCACTCGGCGTGGTCGAGCAGAGCATCGTGTCGCTGCGCCGCATCTCCGAGGATCTGCGGCCGGCGATGCTCGACAGCCTGGGACTGGCCGCCGCCGTCGAACACCATGTGACGCAGTTCGCCCAGCGCAACGGCATCCCCTGCCGCCTGCACATGAACCGCGAGGAATTCGAACTCGACGGCAACCTCGCCACCGCCGTTTTCCGCATCGTCCAGGAAGCGCTGACCAACATCGTCCGCCATGCCGAGGCCAGCGAAGTGCGCATCGATATCGAGCAGACCGACGACGAAGGCGGCGCAGAGGGAGCAATGCGGCTGGTCGTCGAGGATGACGGCCGCGGCTTCGACGTCTCCGGCCGCACGACGCGCTTCGGCCTGCTGGGCATGCGCGAACGCATCACCATGCTCCGCGGCACGCTCGACATCGACAGCCGGCCCGACCGCGGTACCCGCATTACGGCATGGCTGCCATTGCACAAGGAACCCGTCGCATGACCCGCGTCCTCATCGCCGACGACCACGCCATCCTGCGTGCCGGCATCAAGCATCTCCTGTCCGAGCACCCGGACATCACGGTCGCCGGCGAAGCCTGCAACGGCCAGGAAGTGCTCGCCATGGTCCGCGCCGAACCCTGGGATGTACTGGTCCTCGACATGACGATGCCCGGCAAGAGCGGCATCGAGCTGATCAAGCAGCTCAAGCAGATCGCCCCGAAGCTGCCGATCCTGATCCTCAGCATGCACAAGGAGGACGTCTATGCCGTACGCGCCCTCAAGGCGGGGGCCGCCGGATACCTGTGCAAGGACAATGCCGAGGACCAGCTGGTGGCCGCGTTGCGCAAGATCACGGGCGGCGGGCTCTACATCAATGCCGCGGTGGCGGAAAAGCTGGCCGCCGACATGCTGCACGGCGATGCCCGCGACGCCCCGCCGCATACCCGCCTGTCCGATCGCGAATACCAGGTGTTCCAGCTGATCGCCCAGGGCGAAGGCGTGACCGATATCGCCCAGAAACTCAACCTGAGCGTCAAGACGGTCAGCACCCACAAGACGCACATCATGGAAAAGATGGGCTGCGCCAACGTCGCCGAGCTGGTGCGCTACGCGATCCAGCACGAGCTGCTGCCCGGGGCCGCGGAATAGGAATATTCCTACCCCGGAAATCAGCCGGCACCGGATTTCCTTTCCTCCCCGTCGAACTACCATTGGTGCAATGCGGCGAATTGCCGCATGCGACGCTCGGTCACATCGTCCGGTCGCATGCGGAAGTTCAAGGCGATTTCGGCATCACATCAAACCTATGGGAGGTAACCATGAATCGAATTACCCGGAAAGCGTTGCCGGTGTTGCTGGCGGC
>CALARK010000007.1 GCA_937888595.1 uncultured Sterolibacteriaceae bacterium
AGGTTTCTACGGTGGAGGCGATGGCGATGAGCCTCATGCGGTGTGATTGGGAAGCTGCCGTTCTACCATTGAACTACACCCGCCCGCAGAGCTGCCATTGTATAGAATTCGCCGCATGATCGAAATTACTCTCAATGGCCAGTCTCGCCGGCTGCCGGAACCGTGCAGCGTCGCCGCCCTGCTCGAAAGCGAAGGCCTCGCCGGCAAGCGTGTGGCGGTGGAGAGGAATGGCGAGATCGTGCCGAAAAGCCTGCACGCCACGACGGTCCTGGCAGATCGTGACAAACTCGAAATTGTCGTCGCCGTCGGCGGCGGGTAGAAAGGAAATCATGGAAGATGTGCTTACCCTGGCCGGCAAGGCCTACCGTTCCCGCCTGCTCGTCGGCACCGGCAAGTACAAGGATTTCGACGAGACGCGCCGCGCCGTCGAGGCCAGCGGCGCCGAGATCGTCACCGTCGCGATCCGCCGCACCAACATCGGCCAGGAGCCCGGCCAGCCTTCGCTGCTCGACGCCCTGCCGCCATCGAAGTTCACCTATCTACCCAACACCGCTGGCTGCTTCACCGCCGACGATGCCATCCGCACGCTGCGCCTCGCCCGCGAACTGCTCGACGGCCATGCGCTGGTCAAGCTCGAGGTGCTCGGCGACAAGGACACGCTGTTCCCCAACATGCCCGAGACGCTGAAAGCCGCCGAGACGCTGGTCAAGGACGGCTTCCAGGTCATGGTCTACTGCTCCGACGACCCGATCCAGGCGAAGATTCTCGAAGGCATCGGCTGTGTCGCCGTGATGCCGCTCGCCTCGCTGATCGGCTCCGGCATGGGCATCCTCAACCCGTGGAACCTCAAGCTGATTATCGACGCGGCCAAGGTGCCGGTATTCGTCGATGCCGGTGTCGGCACGGCCTCGGATGCGGCCATCGCCATGGAGCTCGGCTGCGACGGCGTGCTGATGAATACGGCCATCGCCGGTGCGAAGGATCCGGTGCGGATGGCCGGCGCGATGAAGAAGGCGGTCGAGGCCGGCCGCGAAGCCTTCCTCGCCGGGCGCATGCCGAAGAAGTTCTATTCCGCCAGCCCGAGCTCGCCCACGAGCGGCCTGATCGGCAGCTGACGCCGTGAAGCGAATGGCGGCCATGGCCTGTGCTACCGCCATGGCCATGGCTCTGCCAGCACGGGCCGAAGAGCCTGCCGCCATGCCGCAGGGCTATGTCTTCGACCGCCCCGAACTGCTGGCTGACCAATTGATCTGGGGCATCGCCCATGGCGTTCGCCTGCTGGCGCAGGCCTGCGCGCGTGCTGGCAAGGGCGAGGCGGCGGAGGCCTGGGTCGCATGGCAGGAGCGGGAACGGTTGCGGATCCTGGCGGCGAACCGCCGCCTCGGCCTGCATTATTTCGGTCGGGAGGATGCTCCGGCGGATGCCGTTTCCTCCGCGCTCGGCCTTGCGACCGCCCTGGCGCTGCCACCCGACCGGCTCGCCCCGGCCTGCGCCTCGCTGGCGGAAGCGCTGGCCCAGCCGCGCTACGATTTGGAAAAACGGCGTGAAGAACTGCTCGCCAAAGGACGGGAGGCGGCGTCCGCCCAGCGCCCTGCAGTTCTGCCGGAAACGAAAGCGACACCATGAACGAGAATGCCAAACCGATGAGCGCCCGTCCGATCCGCAGCTTCGTGCTGCGCCAGGGACGCGTGTCGAATGCCCAGCAGCGCTATTACGAGGAAGGCATGCCGCGCTGGGGCCTGCCCTATACCGCCGCACCGCTCGACTTCGCCGCCATCTTCGGCCGTGCGGCCCCGCGTTTTCTCGAGATCGGCTGCGGCATGGGCGAGACGACCGCGAACATCGCGGCCGCCTACCCGCAGCACGACTACATCGGCATCGAGGTCCATACCCCTGGCGTCGGCAGCCTGCTGAAGGAGATCGCCACGCGCGAACTGTCCAACCTGCGCGTGATCCAGCACGATGCCGTCGAAGTCGTGCGCGACATGATTCCGGCCGGCTCGCTCGCCGGCATCCATGTCTACTTTCCCGATCCCTGGCCGAAGAAGCGCCATCACAAGCGCCGGCTGATCCAGCCGGACTTCGTCCATGCGCTGGCCCTGCGCCTGGCGCCGGGCGGCTACCTGCATTGCGCGACGGACTGGGAAGAGTACGCGCAGCAGATGCTCGAAGTGCTCTCCGCCGAATCGCTGCTGCGGAACAGCGCCGCCGCTTTCGCGGCGCGGCCGGACTGGCGGCCGCAGACGAAATTCGAGACGCGCGGCCTGCGGCTCGGTCATGGCGTCTGGGATGTCGTATTCTTCAGGAATGGCTGACACGCTCGACTTCCTCTACCACATCGTTCTGCCCACGGGCCGCATCGACCATCTCGTGCGGCTCGATGCCGAGACGCTGGAGGCCTGCGCCACCGATGTGCCGGCGCCCGACTGGGCCCGCCTCGAGTTTCATGTCTGCCCGAACTGCCCGCTCGCGGAAACCGGCACGCCCGACTGCCCGATGGCGAAATCGCTCGCCGGCCTGCTGGAGGATGCCGGCAAGGCCGTCTCGCACGACAAGGCCCGCGTGGTGGTCCAGTCCGGCTCCCGCACGATCAGCGCCGACACCACGGCGCAGCGTGCTTTCGGTTCGCTGATGGGATTGGTGATGGCGACCTGCGGCTGTCCCGAGATGGCTTGGCTGCGCCCGATGGCGCGCTTCCACCTGCCGCTCGCCAACGAGGAGGAGACGCTCTATCGCGCCGCCTCGATGTACCTCGTCGCCCAGTATTTCCGCTCCCGCCGCGGTGCCGCGCCCGATCTCGATCTCGAGGGACTGCGCCAGCATTACCGGCGCGTGCATGAAATCAACATGGCGATGGCCGATCGCCTGCGTGCCGCCTGCGAGAAGGACGCACCGGTGAATGCGGTGATACTGCTCGACATGTTCGCCAAGATCCTGCCCTGGTCGATCGACGAATCGCTGGCGGAGATCGAGTACCTGTTTCGGCCCTGGCTGGCCGATCTGGCGCCGATCAATCTTCCGCCAGAAACCGGCTGACCAGCCGGTTGAGAAAACGGCGGCCCAGCGCCGTCGGCCGCAGGCGCGCTGGAGCACTGTTGGCAACCACCTCCAACAGCCCTTCCTGCCGTCCCGCCAGCGCCGACTTTTCCACCACGGCCAGCGGCAGGCCGGTGCGTTCAGCAAACAGCGCCAGCGGAAAGCCCTCGACGAGGCGCAGCGTGTTCATCATGAATTCGCCCGGCAGATCGTCCGCCGCCACCGGCCGCCAGTCGCGCGTCGCCGGGTCGGCGAGATAGTCCTTCGGATGGCGCGGGCGGGCCTCGCGGCGGATGCCGGCATGGTCCGAGATTTTCGAATGCGCGCCGGCGCCGATGCCGAGGTAGTCGCCGAAATTCCAGTAGTTGAGGTTGTGCTGACAGCGCTGCCCTGCTTTGGCGAAGGCGGAGGTTTCATAGTGTTGGTAGCCGGCGGCGGCAAGGCTGGCTTCGACCATGTCCTGCATGTCCGCCGCCAGGTCGTCGTCGGGCAGCGGCGGTGGTGCGTGGTGGAAGGCCGTGTTCGGCTCCAGCGTCAGGTGATAAGCCGACAGGTGGCCGACCCCGGTGGCGATGGCGATCCCGATGTCGCGCTCTGCTTCCGCCAGCGTCTGTTCCGGTAGCGCGTACATCAGGTCGAGATTGACGCGGTCGAAGTGCCGCTGCGCGATGTCGATGGCGCGACACGCTTCGTCGCCCGAATGGATGCGGCCGAGCGCGGCGAGCTTGCGGTCGTCGAAGCTCTGGATGCCGAGCGAGAGGCGGTTCACGCCGGCATCACGGTAGGCCGCGAAGCGCTCTGCCTCGACGGTGCCGGGATTCGCCTCCAGCGTGATCTCGGCCTCGGGCAGCAGCGGCAGACGCATGCGCAGCGCCGCCAGCAGCGCATCGACCGTCGCGCCGCTCATCAGGCTCGGCGTACCGCCACCGATGAAGATCGAGACGATCGGTCGGCCCCAGATCGCCGGCAGCGCGGCTTCGAGGTCGGCGATCAGCGCGGCGAGATAGGCGGACTCCTGCGGCGCGGACTCATGTGAATTGAAGTCGCAGTAGGGGCACTTCCGCACGCACCATGGCCAATGCACATACAGCGCTAGCGGTACCCCTTGTACACTGGGCAAAGTCGGCGCCGGCGGGACGGCGTGTATTGGGATCAAGCGTCGAGCTTCAGCCGTTCCATCAGCAGCTTGAGCGCCTTGCCGCGATGGGAGCGTTTGTTCTTTTCGTCGGCGGCGATCTCGGCAGCGGTCTGGTTCAGGTCGGGTACGAGAAAGTAGGGGTCGTAGCCGAAGCCGTTTTCGCCGCGCGGCGTGTCGATGATCTCGCCGTGCCACTCGCCCTCGCAGATGATCGGCTGCGGGTCGTCGGCGTGATGCACGAACACCAGCACGGCGACGTAGTGCGCGCGGCGGTCTGCCTGGCCCTGCAGATCGGCAATCAGCTTCTGGTTGTTCCTGTCGTCGGACTTCGGTTCGCCGGCAAAGCGGGCCGAAAATACCCCCGGTGCCCCGCCCAGCGCTGCAACGCAGATGCCCGAATCGTCGGCCAGCGCCGGCAGGCCGGTGAGTTTCGCCGCGTGGCGCGCCTTGGCGAGCGCGTTCTCGACGAAGGTGACGTGCGGTTCTTCCGCCTCGGGAATGTTGAAGTGCTTCTGCGGCAGGACTTCGATGTCGATGCTGGCCAGCATCTGCCCGAACTCACGCAGCTTGCCGGCGTTGTTGGAGGCCAGGACGATTTGCTTCATGACTGCCGTTCCGCCAGCGCCGACTTTTGCGCGGCGACGATTTCGCCGATGCCCTTTTCCGCCAGCGCCAGCAGCGCATCGAGTTCGGCCCGCGTAAAAGGCGTGCCTTCGGCCGTGCCTTGGACTTCACACATGCCGCCGGCGCCTGTCATGACGACGTTCATGTCGGTGTCGCAGCTCGAATCCTCGTCGTAGTTCAGGTCGAGGACGGGCGTGCCGTCGACGATGCCGACCGATACGGCGGCGACGAAGTCCTTCATCGGATGGGCGGCGAGCTTGCCGGCGGCGACGAGGCCGGAGAGCGCGTCGTGCAGCGCCACGCAGGCGCCGGTGATCGAGGCGCAGCGCGTGCCGCCGTCGGCTTGCAGCACGTCGCAGTCGAGCGTGACCTGCCGTTCGCCGAGGGCGGCGAGGTCAGTGACGGCGCGCAGGCTGCGGCCGATCAGGCGCTGGATTTCCTGGGTGCGGCCGGACTGCTTGCCCTTGGCAGCTTCGCGGTCGGTGCGGGTGTGGGTCGAGCGCGGCAGCATGCCGTATTCGGCGGTGACCCAGCCTTGTCCCTTGCCCTTGAGGAAGGGCGGCACGCGCTCCTCGACGCTGGCGGTGCACAGCACCTTGGTGTGGCCGAATTCGACCAGCACGCTGCCTTCGGCGTGGCGCGTGTAGTGGCGGGTGATGGTCAGCGGGCGCAGCGCGTCGGGGGCGCGGCCGTCGGGGCGGTTCGTCATGCTTGCTCCTGTGGCGGGGGGGTGTAGGGGGCGGCCAGCAGGCGCTGCAGGGCGAAGGCGCTTTGCGGGCGTTCCAGCGGGTCGAGGCGCATGCACTGGTCGATCGTGTTCAGCAGCTCGGGCGAGTAGCGCCCGGCCCAGCGCTGCGTCGCCGGGACCAGCAGGTCGTTGATGAGGCGCAGGTCGGCCGGTTGCGGTGCGGCGGCGGCCAGGCAGGCGTACATGCTGGCGCCGACGGCATAGACATCGGTCCAGGGCCCCTGGCCCGGCTGGTTGCCGTACTGCTCGGGCGCGGCGTAGCCGGGCGTGTAGGTCGGACGCAGCTCCGGATCGGTCTGCGTCAGGGCCTGGCGTGCGGCACCGAAGTCGATCAGCACCGGCGAGCCGTCGGTGCGCAGGTAGATGTTCGACGGCTTGATGTCGAGGTGCAGCAGCTTGTTGGCATGCACCTCGCGCAGGCCGGAGAGCAGGCGCGCGAACACGCCGCGCACGAAGCTTTCGCGGAACTGGCCGTGGTACTTGCGGATCTGCTCGTGCAGGGTGCGGCCTTCCTCGTAGCGCATCACGAGGTAGACGGTGTCGTTGGCGCGCAGGAAGTTGAGCACGCGCACGACGTTGGGGTGGTTGAGGCGGGCGAGCGCGATGCCTTCCTCGTAGAAGGCCATCATGCCGCTCTGGTAGGCCTCGCGGTTCTCGGCCTTCACTTGCGGCAGCAGCCCCACCTCGCGGCGGGCGAGCGCCTGCGGCAGATATTCCTTGATCGCGACGGGCTGGCCCTGGCTGTCGGTGGCCAGATAGACGATCGAAAATCCGCCCATCGAGAGCTGGCGCTCGAAGCGATAACCGTCGATCGTGTGACCGGCTGGTAGCGGGATGTTGATCTGGGGCGGGGGCATCAGGTGCCCATTGTAATTACTGGTAAGCTCCCGCGCTGCACAGTACAGGATTCCGCACCATGACCATCCACAGCATGACCGGCTACGCCGCCCTCGAGCGCGACCTGGGACCGGTACGCCTCGCCCTCGAACTGAAGAGCGTCAACGGCCGTTTTCTCGACCTGAATTTTCGCTGTTCGGAGGAGTTGCGCTTCCTCGAAATGCCGCTGCGCGAACGGCTCACCGCCGCCATCGGGCGCGGCAAGGTCGATTGCCGCCTGTATCTGCAGACGGGTGCGTCTGCGGTTCCCCAGCAAATGCCGAACCAGGATCTGGTCCTGCAACTCGGGATGATGATGGACGCCGTGCGCGCCGTGTTGCCCTCCGCTGCGCCGCTGACGGTCGCCGATGTGCTCCGCTGGCCGGGCGTGCTGGCCGCCGAGGCCGTGACGCCGGAGCGACTGCAGAGCGAGACGCTGGCCCTGCTCGAAGACGTTCTTGCCGAATTTCTCGCCAGCCGGGCGCGCGAAGGCGCGCGGCTGACCGAGGTGCTGCGCGAGCGTACCGCCCGGATGCGTGCGGAAGTCGCCCGGGTCGAGCCGATGGTGCCGGCGGCCATCGCCGAATATACGGAGCGCCTCGCCGCGAAGCTCCGCGAGGCGGTCGCCGCGCTGGACGAGGACCGCATCCGCCAGGAGGTCGGCGTCTTCGCCGCGAAGATCGATGTGGCCGAGGAACTGGCCCGTCTCGTCACGCATCTTGCCGAGGTCGACCGGGTGTTGGCGAAGGGCGGCTCGGTCGGCAAGCGGCTCGATTTCCTGACGCAGGAACTGAACCGCGAAGCGAACACGCTGGCTTCGAAATCCGTGTCTGCGGCGGTGACGGCCGTCGCGCTCGAATTGAAGCTGCTGATCGAGCAGGTCCGCGAGCAGGTGCAGAATCTGGAATGATGGCGAGCGGGCGCCGTCGCGCCGGCGCCGACTTTTACAGGTAAGCTGACGATCATGAATCCCATCCCCGAAAACGACGCCGACACGGCCGGTACCCTCTTCATCGTTTCGGCGCCGTCCGGCGCAGGCAAGACCACGCTCGTACGCATGCTGATGGCGCAGGATCCGGCCATCCGGCATTCCGTGTCCTACACGACACGCGCCCCGCGGCCGGGCGAGCAGGACGGTCACGACTACAACTTCGTCGATATCCAGTCCTTTCTCGCGATGCGCGAGCGCGGCGAATTCCTCGAGTGGGCCGAGGTGCATGGCAACTTCTATGGCACCTCGCGCAACTGGCTGCTCGACGAAATGCGTGCGGGCCGGGACACGCTGCTCGAGATCGACTGGCAGGGCGCGCAGCAGGTGCGCGAGTTGATGCCCCACGCCGTGAGCATCTTCATCGTGCCGCCGTCGATCGAGGAGCTGGAGCGCCGCCTGCGCGGGCGCGGGCAGGACAGCGAGGAAGTGATCCAGCGGCGCGTCGCCGCCGCGCTGTCGGAATTGCGGCATGTGGACGAGTTTGATTTCGTTATAATCAACAACGACTTGCAGGAAGCCTTGGCCGATCTGGCCGCGGCGGTAAGAGCCTCTCGCCTCGATTTCGGTCGGCAGCGGGTGCGATACCCCGAGGTTTTCCGCTTCCTCTCACTTCATTGAATTCAAAGGATTCTCCATGGCCCGCGTCACCGTCGAAGACTGTCTCAAGTACATTCCCAATCGTTTCAATATGACCCTGGCCGCGACCTATCGCGCCCGCCAGATCACCATGGGCAGCACGCCGCAGGTCGAGGTGGACAGGGACAAACCCACCGTGCTGGCCCTGCGCGAACTGTCCGAGGGCAAGTACGGCATGGAAGTCCTGTACCGCAGCCAGGCCTGACGCGCATGATCTAGGGGAGGCACATGCCGGCGGCCACAGCGTCTCCCTCTCCTGCTTCAATTGCCGCGGCGTCCGCCACGGTTTTCGACGAGCCGCCCATCATTCCGGTGGACATGCATCCGCCGATCGATCTCGCCGAAGATCTGGAACATTTCCTCGCGCAGCTGGCCTCCTACCTGAAGCCGGAGGATGTCGACCTGATCGCCGCGGCCTACCATTTCTCGGCCAACGCGCATCGCGGCCAGTTCCGTTCCAGCGGCGATCCCTACATTTCCCATCCGCTGGCCGTCGCCGAAACCCTCGCCCACTGGCGGCTCGACCCGCAGGCGCTGATCGCCGCCCTGCTGCACGACGTGATGGAGGACACCGCCATCACCAAGGCGCAGATCGCGCAGGACTTCGGCAAGATCACCGCCGAGCTGGTGGACGGCGTTTCGAAGCTGGACCGCATCGAGCACCAGTCCTACGAGGAAGCGCAGGCCGAGAATTTCCGCAAGATGCTGCTGGCGATGGCGCAGGACGTGCGCGTCATCCTCATCAAGCTCGCCGACCGGCTGCACAACATGCGCACCCTCGATGCCGTGCGCATGGAAAAGCGCAAGCGCATCGCACGCGAGACGCTCGACATCTACGCGCCGATCGCCAACCGGCTCGGCCTCAATACCCTCTACCGGGAATTGCAGGAGCTCTCCTTCCGCACGCTGCAGCCGATGCGCTACCGCGTCCTCGCCAAGGCGGTGCGCGCCTCGCGCGGCAACCGGCGCGAGGTGGTCGGCAAGATCCTCGACGCGATCCGTCGCCGCCTGCCCGAGTGCCGCATCGATGCCGAGGTGATGGGGCGCGAGAAGCACCTGTATGGCATTTACCGCAAGATGCGCGAGAAGCACCTGTCGTTCTCGCAGGTGCTCGACATCTACGGTTTTCGTATCGTCGTCGCCGACATTCCGACCTGCTACCTCGCGCTCGGCGCGCTGCACGGCCTCTACAAGCCGGTGCCGGGCAAGTTCAAGGACTACATCGCCATTCCCAAGGCGAACGGCTACCAGTCGCTGCACACGACGCTGATCGGCCCCTATGGCATGCCGGTCGAGCTGCAGATCCGCACGCGCGAGATGCACCATGTCGCCGATTCCGGCGTCGCCTCGCACTGGCTCTACAAGGACGAGCAGTCGCTGACCGAACTGCAGCGCACCACACACCAGTGGCTGCAATCGCTGCTCGAGCTGCAGACGGCGTCGGTCGACTCCGCCGAGTTCCTCGAACACGTCAAGGTCGACCTGTTCCCCGGCGAGGTGTATGTCTTCACGCCGGCCGGCAAGATCCTGTCGCTGCGGCGCGGCGCGACGGCGGTCGACTTCGCCTATGCGGTGCATACCGACATCGGCAACCGCTGCATCGCCTGCAAGATCAACCACGAGCACATGCCCCTGCGCACCGAGCTGCGCAACGGCGACCGCGTCGAGATCGTCACGGCACCGAATGCCGCCCCGAATCCCAACTGGCTCGGTTTCGTCAAGACCGGCAAGGCGCGCGCCCAGATCCGCCATTTCCTCAAGACCCGCCAGAACGAAGAGTCGGCCGCGCTCGGCGAACACCTGCTGGCACAGGCGCTGCACAACCTCGGCCATCGCCTCGAGGAACTGGGCACGGCCGCCTGGCAGCGCTTCCTCAAGACCTTTTCCGGCAAGACGCAGCGCGAAGTGCTGACCGACATCGGCCTCGGCAAGCGGCTGCCGGCCATCGTCGCGCGCCGCCTGCTCGATGGCCGCGCTTCGGGTGGGCCGGTGGCGAAGAACGCCGGGGCGATCCGCATCCATGGCAGCCAGGACATGGCGATGCAGCTGGCACGCTGCTGCCGGCCGATCCCCGGCGACCCGATCGTCGGCGTGATCCGTGCCGGCCAGGGCCTGATCGTGCATACGCATGACTGCCAGATGCTGCGCAGCGCCAAAGCCGGCCGCAGCGCGGGTGGCAAGGAATGGGTGGATGTCGAGTGGGACGTCGATGCCCGCGGCCCCTTCGAGGTGCTGATCAAGGTGGTCGCGCAGAACTCGCCCGGCGTGCTGGCGCGCCTCGCCGCCGCGATCGCCGCGCACGGCACGAACATCACCGATGTCCACATGGATACCGATACCGGTGCCACGACCGCGCTCTACTTCACGCTGCAGGTCGCCGGCCGCCTCGATCTCGCCCGTATCATGCGCAGCCTGCGCCGGCTGCCGGCGGTGACGCGCATCATTCGTCTCAAGGAAGATCAATCCCCTCGCAACTGAAGGAGCAGAAAAATGGCTTACGAATCCGAACACACCCGGTTCATGCGTGCCTGGCTGGAGCAGCATCCGGAAGAGCTGGAAGTGCAGCGCAGCGGCCGCGCCCTGTGGTGGGACAAGGGCATGCGCGATCCGGCAGAGCAGCAGCGGATCGCCGCGAGCCGGGTGCCGCAGAAGCCCTACTATTACGATGCCAACTAGCAAAGAGGGAGAGACGATGAAAGCGATGAAGCTGATTGGATTGGTGACGTGCCTGATGCTGGCGGGACCCGCGCTGGCGGATCTCAAGCTCGCCCAGAAAGAAGGCTGCCTCGGCTGCCATACCGTCGACAAGAAGCTGGTCGGGCCGGCCTGGAAGGATGTCGCCGCGCGCTACAAGGGCGATGCCGGTGCAGAGGCCAAGTTGCTCAAGAAGGTGCGGGAGGGCGGCAAGGGCAACTGGGGCGAGATCGTCCAGCCACCGAACACGACGACATCGGACGCCGACCTGAAGACGCTCGTGAAGTTCGTGCTCGGACTCTGAACGTCGTTGCAGGACAGGGCTGACGCCGATCCGTCAGACCCCGCAATGCGCCGCCTCCGGGCGGCGTTTTCTTTTCTCGGGCTATTCCGAGCGCCAGCCTCAACATTAGAAATCCTTGACCATCATCAATTCAATCGATGGGTGGGGCTCCTAGGATGCGAAGATCCAATTCCCCCAATTTCTGTGGGGTTGCCAGGGTGGTTTCCATGAACATTTCCAGCGTTATTGTCATTCCCCATCCGGATCACATCGAGACGGTTCAGCATGGGTTGCGGGGGATCGACGGCGTCGAGGTTCATGCGGTTTCTCCGGAAGGCAAGGTGATCGTCACCCTCGAGGCGGCGAGCGATCACGAAACGACCCGGCTATTCGATTTCATCAGTCAATTGGACGGCGTGATGTCGACGTCCATGGTGTATCACCAGAGCGAATCCGATCCAGAAATGGAAATCTCAGTGGAGGCTTAGCCGCGAGGCGATGCCGCATCGACAAGGAGGTCTGCAATGAAACTGACACGGCGTGAATTCATCAAGACGAATGCGGTCGCGGCGGCGGCAACTGCGGCGGGGATGTCCGTCCCCGGTGCCCAGGCGCTGGCCCAGGCGAAAGGCGATGATGGTCTCCGCTGGGACAAGGGCGCCTGCCGCTATTGCGGTACCGGCTGCAGTGTGCTGGTCGGTGTCAAGGACGGGCGGATCGTCGCCACCCAGGGCGACCCGGATGCCCCGGTGAACCGGGGCCTCAACTGCGTGAAGGGCTACTTCCTGGCGAAGATCCATTACGCGAAGGACCGCCTGACGCAGCCACTGCTGCGCATGAAGGACGGCAAGTTCGACAAGAACGGCGAGTTCCAGCCGATCAGCTGGGACCAGGCCTTCGACATCATGGCCGAGAAGGTCAAGGCGACGCTGGCCAACAAGGACCAGGGCGCGGCAGGCGTGGCGATGTTCGGCTCCGGCCAATGGACGGTCTGGGAAGGTTATGCCGCCGTCAAGCTGATGAAGGCCGGTTTCCGCTCCAACTCGATCGACCCGAACGCGCGCCACTGCATGGCCTCGGCCGTGGCCGGTTTCATGCGCACGTTCGGCATTGACGAGCCGATGGGCTGCTACGACGACATGGAACATGCGGATGCCTTCGTCCTGTGGGGCTCGAACATGGCCGAGATGCACCCGATCCTCTGGACGCGCATCACCAACCGCCGCCTGACGGCCGACCATGTCAAGATCCACGTGCTGTCGACATTCACCCATCGCAGCTGCGAGCTGGCCGACAACGAACTGATCTTCAAGCCGCAATCGGACCTGGCGATCCTCAACTACATCTGCAACTACATCATCCAGAACGGTGCGGTGAACAAGGATTTCGTCGCCAAGCACGTCAACTTCAAGCAGGGCGTCACCGATATCGGCTACGGCCTGCGGCCCGACCATCCGCTCGAGAAGGTCGCCAACAACAACGGCTATCCCGGCGCGGATGGCAAGCCGAAGGGCAATCCCGCGGCAGCGAAACCGATCACTTTCGACGAGTTCGCCGCCTTCGTCTCGGAATACACGCTCGACAAGGCGCACGAGATTTCCGGCGTACCGAAGGACAGGCTCGAAAAGCTGGCCAAGACCTATGCCGACCCGAAGACCAAGGTCTGCTCCTACTGGACCATGGGCTTCAACCAGCACACGCGCGGCACCTGGGTCAACAACATGATCTACAACGTGCACCTGCTGGTCGGCAAGATCTCCGAACCCGGCAACGGCCCGTTCTCGCTGACCGGTCAGCCCTCCGCCTGCGGCACGGCGCGCGAGGTCGGCACCTTCGCCCATCGCCTGCCCGCCGACATGGTGGTGATGAACCCGCAGCATCGCGAAATTTCCGAGAAGAAGTGGAAGCTGCCGGCCGGCCTGCTCAATCCCAAGCCCGGCTACCACGCCGTGCTGCAGTCGCGCATGGCCAAGGACGGCAAGATCGGCTTCCTCTGGACCTCGACCACCAACAACATGCAGGCCGGCCCGAACGTCAATGACGAGATCTATCCCGGCTGGCGCAACCCGAAGTGCTTCACCGTCGTTTCCGACTGCTACCCGACCGTGTCGGCGCTTTCGGCCGACCTGATTCTGCCGGCGGCGATGTGGATGGAGAAGGAAGGCATGTTCGGCAACGCCGAGCGGCGTGGCCAGATGTGGCGCCAGCAGATCAAGGCGCCGGGCGAGGCGAAGTCCGACCTGTGGCAGTACATGGAGTTTTCCAAGCGCTTCAAGGTCGAGGATGTCTGGCCGGCCGACATGGTCGCGAAGATGCCCGAGTACAAGGGCAAGACGCTGTACGAAGTGCTGTACACCAACGGCGTGGTCAACAAATTCCCGAAGGACGATACGGCGAAGGTCAATGCACACGCCTGGGCCGGCTACACCAACGACGAGTCCGACTATTTCGGCTACTACGTGCAGAAGGGGCTGTTCGAGGAATACGCCGATTTCGGTCGCGGCCACGCGCATGACCTGGCCAACTTCGACGTGTATCACAAGGTGCGCGGCCTGCGCTGGCCTGTGGTCGATGGCAAGGAAACGCTGTGGCGCTTCCGCGAAGGCTACGATCCTTATGTGCCGAAGGGTGCCGGCGTCAAGTTCTACGGCCACAAGGACGGCAAGGCGGTCATCTTCGCCCTGCCTTACCAGCCGGCTGCCGAGCCGCCGGACAACGAGTACGACCTGTGGCTGTGCACCGGCCGCGTGCTGGAACACTGGCATACCGGCTCGATGACCCGTCGCGTGCCCGAACTCTACAAGGCCTTCCCGGATGCGGTCGTCTTCATGCACCCGAAGGATGCCGAGAAGCGCGGCCTCAAGCGCAACGACGTGGTCAAGGTCGCGAGTCGTCGCGGCGAAATCCAGCTGCGCGTCGAAACCAAGGGCCGCAACAAGGTACCGGAAGGACTGATCTTCGTGCCGTTCTTCGATGAGCATCGCCTGGTCAACAAGCTGACCCTCGACGCCACCTGTCCGATTTCGAAAGAGACGGACTTCAAGAAGTGCGCCGCGAAGGTCGTCAAGGTCTGACCGTCCGACTTGAACTAACTGTGAAAACGGGGCGCAGTGCAGGGGGTCTGCTCCCCGTCCCGTCATCATGGACAATGAAAGCAAAACCAAGGGCCAGGCCGGTAATGCGAGTCGCCGCCAGTTTTTTGCCGATACGGCACGCATGGCGTGCGGTGTCGGTCTGCTGGGACTGGGGCTCGGTCTCTACGCGCGCCATGCCACGGCCCTTCCCCCTGCGGCAATACGTCCTCCGGGCGCCCTGCCGGAAACCGAATTCTCCGCTGCCTGCATCCGTTGCGGCATGTGCGTGCGCGATTGCCCCTACGACATCCTGCACCTCGCAAAGCCCGAGGAGCCCATGTCCACCGGTACGCCGTACTTCGTCGCACGACAGGCGCCCTGCGAGATGTGCGAGGACATTCCATGCATAAAGGTCTGTCCCACCGGCGCGCTGGATCATTCGCTGACCGACATCAACAAGTCCCGCATGGGGCTGGCGGTGCTGATCGACCAGGAGACCTGCCTCAACTTCCTCGGTCTTCGCTGCGATATCTGCTATCGCGTCTGTCCGGTCATCGACAAGGCCATCACGCTGGAGCCGATGTCGAATGCCCGTACCGGCAAACATGCCCTGTTCATCCCGGTCGTGCACTCCTCGGACTGCACCGGCTGCGGGAAATGCGAGAAGGCCTGCCCTACCGAGATCGCCGCGATCAAGGTGTTGCCGATGTACATGGCGAAAGGCCAGTTGTCCGCCCACTATCGGCTCGGCTGGGTCGAGAAGGAGAAGGCCGGCGGCAGCCTGGTCGCGCCGGATGCCGAGCACCAGTACAACCTGCCCGAGGGCATGCGTTATGAGCACGGAGGCAAAGGCCTTACTGCGGATCCTGCGGCACCGGAGTCAGCTGCACCGGTCTTGCCGAAAGCCTTTCAGGGAGGCCGGCTATGAGCGCCGTTCCTCAGAGGCCGGGAGCCGAAGCCGTTGCGGAGAAAGGCTGGCTGCGGGCCCACAAGTGGCTCATCCTGCGCCGTATCAGCCAGATCGGCATCCTGCTGTTGTTCCTGGTCGGTCCGTGGTTCAAGCTCTGGATCGTCAAGGGCAATCTCAACTACAGCTACACGCTGGACTTCCTGCCCTTGGCAGATCCCTACCTGCTGCTGCAAATGCTGGTGGCCGGCCAGTCGCCCGAGCGGCTGGCGCTGATCGGGGTGGTGATCGTGCTGCTCTTCTACCTGCTGGTCGGCGGGCGCACCTACTGCTCGTGGGTCTGCCCGGTCAACCTGGTTACGGACCTTGCCAACTGGTTGCGCATGCGGCTCGGCCTCAAGGGCGGAGCGCACCTGTCGCGCAGTACGCGCTACTGGATTCTCGGCATGACGCTGGTCGCAGCGGCCGTTTCCGGGACGATCGTGTGGGAAATGGTCAACCCGGTCTCGATGCTGCATCGCGGCCTGTTCTTCGGGCTGGGCATGGCGTGGGCCGTGATCCTGGTGGTCTTTCTCTTCGACCTGTTTGTGATGCGCCATGGCTGGTGCGGCCACCTGTGCCCGGTCGGCGCGTTCTACAGCCTGATCGGCAAGCTGTCGGTCACGCGCGTGAGGCTGCCGCAACGCGAGGCCTGCAACGACTGCATGGACTGTTTCGCGGTCTGCCCGGAACAGCAGGTGATCCGGCCGGCCTTGAAGGGAATCGGCGGCACCCCGCCGGTCATCATGGAAGAAAACTGCACGAACTGCGGACGCTGCATCGACGTCTGCTCGAAAGACGTGTTCAAGTTCGGCAGCCGGTTTGGAATATCAGGTAACTAGGCAAGCAACACTGTATTCATTTCTCACGGGAAGGGAGACGATCATGAAACGTACCGTCACGATGGCCATGGCACTGACTGCCGCACTGCTCTTCGGCTGTACCCAGCAATTCGCCGGGGTCAAGTCGATGCGCGGCGACGATGTCGCCACCGGAGACAAGGTGGCCACACCGAAGTCCTATGTCGGCAAGAAGCCCGGTCTGCAGGAAAAGGTGGCCCGTACTTTCAGCACCCAGCCGCCGGTCATTCCGCACGCCGTGGAAAACTTCGACGACGTCAATCTCGAGGAAAACCAGTGCATGAGCTGCCATAGTGCAGCGACCTTCGAGAAGAAAAAGGCGCCGAAGATCGGCGATAGCCACTTCATCGACCCGCGTACCGGCAAGAAACTGGCCGACAGCTCGATGGCGCGTTACAACTGCACGCAGTGCCACGTGCCGCAAGTCGATGCACCGCCGCTGGTCGAAAACGCCTTCGTCGGTAACGTCAAGAACTGATCGGTTCAGGCCTTCCCGCCGGCGGCAGCCATCGTGACGGCGCCGGCGGGACAGGCGGAAACGCAGGCACCGCATCCGGTGCAGCGTTCGGACAGGATTTCGGGGCGGGCTGCTCCGCCGATCCGCGGAGAAAACCGGATGGCGGCCTCTCCGCACGCATCGCCGCAACTGCGGCACACGACATCCCGGTAGGCAAGGCAGTGCGTGCTCACCTGCGCAAGCAGGGACCACGGGCGTTCGCCTTGATGCGCCACGAGGGCCTGGGGTGAGCACACTTCCCGGCATTTGCCGCAGAAGGTGCAGGCTCCCTGCGCGAAACGTACCTCCGGATAGCCGCGAACGAGTGCCAGGATATTCTCCGGGCAGATCTTGACGCACTCGCCGCAGCGTGTGCAGGCCGAAAGGAAACGATCCTCGGGCCGGGCCCAGGGAGGACGGAGCGGCGCCTGGCGCCCGGAAATGTCCCCCCGCAGGAATTGTCGACGTGAAATCATGCGTGCATCGTAACAAAACGCGGTCCGCACAAAAGGAAAGGGGCGGCCAGAGCCGCCCCTGCCGCTTACTGACGGACTGATTACTCTTCGTCGTCCTCGGTCATGCCCTGCGGTTTCTTGTGCGCGATGCCCTTGTGGCAGTCGATGCAGGTTTCGTTGTTCTTCTGCGCGAGCTCATGCTGCTTGCGGCCGCGCTGCTTCTGCGCTTCCGGATTCATGCCGTCCCAGGTATGGCAGTTGCGGCATTCGCGTGAATCACTATCCTTCATGCGCTTCCACTCGCGCTGGGCCATTTCGAGCCGGTGCGCCTCGAACTTCTCGGGCGTATCGACGATGCCGGTGATCTTGCCCCAGACTTCCTTCGAGGCCTGGATCTTGCGGATCATCTTGTGCGTCCAGTCCTTCGGCACGTGGCAGTCGGAGCAGACTGCGCGCACGCCGGTGCGGTTCTGGTAGTGGATGGTCTTCTTGTATTCCTGATAAACGTTGTCCCGCATCTCGTGGCAGCCGATGCAGAACTCCAGCGTGTTGGTCGCCTCCATGCCGGTGTTGAATCCGCCCCAGAAGATGATGCCGGCGAAGAAACCGAAGGTCAGCAGCCCGATCAGCGAATATTTCGCGCTTGGTTTTTTCAGTGTGCCCCAGATGCTCATTTCCCCTTACCCCCATAAAAAGAACGGGAATATTCTTGAGGAATGGGCAGGCTTTTGCCTTGATCTAACTTAACGAAAATCAAGTTCGCGCTGTGCTCAGCGCATGGATCCCAGCAGCGTTTCTCCAGTAGCCACGGTAGTCCATACCGCAACCGAACAGGAATCGGTCGGCGATCTCCAAGCCGGTGAAATCGGCACGCATACCGGGAGAGGCCTTGCGTTCATGCATCTTGTGGACCAGCACTGCCGTCAACACCTCGGCAGCGCCCAGAGCACGCAACTCCGTGCAGATGGCTGCCAGCGTAAAACCTTCATCAAGGATGTCGTCGATCACCAGCACGCTGCGTCCCGCCGGGTTCGCCGTGGGGCGCACGCGCCAGTCGATGCCGCCACCGCTTGTGGCGTGGCCGTAGCGGGTGGCATGCAGGTAGGCGGTTTCGAGGGGGAAGTCCAGACGAGGCAGCAACTGGCCGGCGGGGACCAGTCCGCCGTTCATCACGGCGTAGATGATCGGGTTGGCGTCCTGCAGCCGACGGGAGATGGCTGCCGCCATGCGGTCGTAGGCCTGCGCGACCTCCTCCGCCGTGGCGAGGCAGTCTGCCTCGCCACGGATGCGACGGATATCGTCGAGGGAGGGGGACGTGTCTGCCGGATCGCTCACTGCCGGACCTGATCGATCTCGAGAGCGATCTTGGCGGCACCGAGCTTGGCGGTCTGCGCGGGGCCGTAGAGGTCACCGGCTTGCGGCATCGCCTGCCCGCTGGCGGAGATCCTGGCTTCGACCAGCAGTTCGGGGAACTTGGCGAGGGGCCGGTCGGGGCTGAGGACAGCGCGATCGTCGAGCGTGAACGCCATGGGGAATTGCCCGAGCGGCAGTCGTGCGACCGCGACCGGCATGCGCGAGCCGTCGGTGGGTCGTGCGACCACCATCAGCACGGCACCGGCAGGGATCCTGCCGGTGAGCGCAGGGGCCACGGCGACCCGACCCTTGAGGAATGCGCCGGGCGCCGCGGCCGTCTTGCCGGCGCCGACTTTTTCCTTGGCCTGCAGTTCCCTGACCTCGGCGATGTTGGCCTGCAGTACGCCGGCATCTTCCGAGTCCGGCGGGAGCAGCGCCAGCAGCGATTCCCAGTCCGCGATCGCCGCGCTGTAGCGCTTGGCGTCGTAGGCGGCCGTCCCGCGCAGCCACAAGCCTTGTGGATGCTTGGGGTCGAGCGCGAGCGCCTGATCGATCAGCGTGCGGACCTTGTCGTCGAAACCGCCGATGCTGGCGGCCAGCGTGTCCGCATAGTCCAGCAGCAGGTCGGCATTGCCCTCGATCAGCGAGCCACCGCGTTCATAGGCACGCACCGCCTCCGGCAGGCGCCCCATGGCCTTGTAGGAGCGGGCGAGCATCACCCATCCCTGCAGGTTGTCTGGTTCCTTTTCGAGTTTGGCGGCGAGGCTGGCGACCATGCGATCGATGTCGTCGGCGGTGAATTGCGGCTGTTGGGGCGGCGGGTTCAGTGCCGCCGGTGTGCCGATCACCAGGTAGAGCAGCGCGGCAGCGACCGGCAGCGTCATGCCGAGCACCAGGGGCAGTTGCCTGCCTTGCGGTGTGGCCGCCGGGGCCAGCGCATCATCAACGCTGTCCTCGAGCAGGCGTCTTTGCAGTTCCGCGTAGGCCTGGTCATAGTCGGCCTGCGAAAGCGAGCCTTCGGCGAGATCGTTCTTCAGCTCGGCCAGTTCGTCGCGGTAGATCGCGGCATTGAGCTGCTTGCGGTCGATGTCGGCACGGGCCGCACGAGCCTGCCCGGAGCGCCGGAACGGCGACAGGAGCAGCGCGAGGGTCGCGGCGACCAGCAGCACGGCCCCCACGGTGAAAATCAACAGGTTGGTCATGAATCGGCTTTCAGCAGGTCGGCGGCACGCTTTTTCTCTTCCTCGGTCAAGGGCGTGTCGGGAGCGAGGCGATTGCGACGGCGCAGGTAGCTGACGAGGGCGATGATGCCCGCGACCAGCAGGATGAAAGGCCCGCCCCAGAGCAGATAGGTTTCCGGCTTCACCTGCGGCCGGTACAGGACGAAGTCACCGTAGCGGCTGACGAGAAAGTCCTTCACTTCCTCGTCCGACTTGCCTTCCTTGATCAGGCCGCGGACTTCCCGGCGCAAATCCTTGGCGAGGTCCGCCTGCGAACCGGCCAGCGATTCGTTCTGGCAGACCAGGCAGCGCAGCTCCCCGGCGATGTGCACGAGGCGCTGCTCGACGACAGGATCTTCGGCGAGCGGCGCGGCCTCGTTGGCCAGCAGGCCGAATGACAGCAGGGCCGCCGGAACCAGTGCGAGCAGTCGTTTCACTTGTTCAACTCCTGAACCAGCGGGATGATTTTCTTCTCGAGCACTTCAGGCGTGATCGGCCCGATCTGCTTGAAGCGGATCACGCCGGCCTTGTCGATCAGATAGGTTTCCGGCACGCCATAGACGCCATAATCGATGCCGACTCGGCCGTCCGCATCGAACGGCACGATCGAGTAGGGGTTGCCGAAACGGGCCAGCCAGCGCTGTCCGTCTTCGCGTTTGTCCTTGTAGTCGAGCCCGACGATCGGCACCATGCCGGTCCTGGCGAACTCGACGAGGATCGGATGCTCCTCGCGGCAGGAGACGCACCAGGACGCCCAGACGTTGAACAGCCAGACCTTGCCGAGCATGTCCTGGGGCGAAAAGGTCTTCTCCGGCGAGTGCAATTGCGGGACCGTGAAGGCGGGGGCCGGCTTGCCGATCAGCGGCGACGGCACTTCGCGCGGATTGAGGTTGAGCCCGACCGCGAGCAGCGCGACCAGGACGATGAAGATGCCGAGCGGCAGGAGGAACTTGTTCATGCGGCCATTGCTCCGGTGGCGACGGTTTTCGTGGCCGTCCTGGCTTTCAGGCGATAACGGCGGTCGGCGGCGGCGACCAGCCCGCCCAGGCTCATCAGCAGGCAGCCGCCCCAGATCCAGTCGACGAAGGGTTTGAAGTAGACGCGCACGGCCCAGGCAGCGCCCTCGAGCGGCTCGCCCAGCGAAACATAGACGTCGCGCGTCAGGCCCGCATCGATCGCGGCTTCCGTCATCGGCATGGCCGAGGAGTCATAGTTGCGCTTTTCCGGATGGAGGATGCGCAGCATCTTGCCATCCTTCGACAGCTCGAAGCTGCCGCGCGCCGCCGTATAGTTCGGTCCGCGCACGTCTTCGACGCCGAGGAACTTGAAGGTATGGCCGCCGACGGTGACCGTTTCGCCCGGCGACATGCGCACGTCGCGCTCCTCTTCATAACTGCCGACCATCGCCACGCCGATCACGAAGGCCGCGAGGCCGAAGTGGGCGATCTGCATGCCCCACCAGGACGGGGGCGGGTTGCCGGTCCCTGCCTTGAGTCGCTGGATCGTCTGCAGAACGATGGCCGCGATGATCCAGGCCGCCAGTGCGAGGGCGAGGGCGACATAACCATGCCATTCGCCCGCCAGCATGGGCAGGGCGATCCCGGCCAGCAGCGCAACCACGGCAGCCGGCCAGAGGCGGCGCACGATGTCGCCCAGTTCGGCCTGTTTCCAGCGCGCGATCGGTCCCGCGGCGACGAGCACGAGCAGCGGCAGCATGATCGGCACGAAGACCGCGTTGAAGTAGGGCGGGCCGACCGACAGCTTGCCGAGGCCGAGCGCATCGATGATCAGCGGGTACAGCGTCCCGAGCAGCACCGCGCCGCAGGCTACGACCAGCAGGACGTTGTTGACCAGCAGCAGCGTTTCGCGCGAGAGCAGCGAAAAACGGCCGCCGAGGCTGACCTTGGGGGCGCGCAGTGCAAACAGCAGCAGCGAACTGCCGACGACGATGGCGAGCAGGATCAGGATGAAGATACCGCGGCGCGGGTCGGTGGCGAAGGCGTGTACCGAGGTGAGCACGCCCGAACGCACCAGGAAGGTGCCGAGCAGCGAGAGCGAGAAGGCGGCGATGGCGAGCAGCACGGTCCAGTTCTTGAAGCTGCCGCGTTTTTCCGTCACCGCGAGCGAGTGGATCAGCGCGGTGGCGACCAGCCAGGGCATGAAGGAGGCGTTCTCGACCGGATCCCAGAACCACCAGCCGCCCCAGCCGAGTTCGTAGTAGGCCCACCAGGAGCCGAGGGCGATGCCGAGCGTCAGGAAGATCCAGGCGACCGTCGTCCAGGGGCGCGACCAGCGCGCCCAGGCGGCATCCAGCTGGCCGGCGAGCAGGGCGGCGATGGCGAAGGCGAAGGCCACCGACATGCCGACGTAGCCCATGTAGAGCATCGGCGGGTGATAGACGAGGCCGGGATCCTGCAGCAGCGGATTGAGCGAGCGACCTTCCTCGGCGGCCGGCAGCAGGCGCTCGAAGGGATTCGAGGTCAGCAGCACGAAGGCGAGCAGGCCGAACATCACGAGGCCCAGTACGCCGAGCACGCGCGCCACCATCGCATCCGGAAGTTGCCGGGAGAAGAGCGCGACGGCCTGCGCCCAGCCCGCCAGCATCAGCACCCACAGCAGCAGCGAACCTTCGTGGCCGCCCCAGACCGCGGAGATGCGGTACATGGTCGGCAGCTGGGTGTTCGAGTGCGCAGCGACGTAGGCGATCGAGAAGTCGTTGATATAGAACGACCAGGTGAGGCAGGCGAAGGCGATCGCCACCAGCAGGAAGGAGGCGGTGGTCGCCGGGCGGGCGATGGCGATCCATTGCGGCTGGTTGCGTTGCGCGCCGACGAGCGGCAACACCCCCTGGGCCAGGGCGACCCACAGGGAAAGTATCAGGGCGAAGTGGCCGAGTTCAGGGGTCATGGCGATAGATAAGACGACGGGCTTATTGTTTGATGGTCTTGGCGGTCTGCTGCGCCTGATCCACGGCGTGCTGCGCCTCGGGCGGCATGTAGTTCTCGTCGTGCTTGGCCAGCACTTCGCTGGCGACGAAGACGCCATCCGGTCCGATGCGTCCCTGCGCCACCGCGCCCTTGCCTTCCATGAACAGGTCGGGAAGGATGCCGGTGTAGATCACCGGCACTTCCTTGGCGGTGTCGGTGATGGCGAAATGGACGGTCAGGTTGTCGCGCCGCAGCGAGCCATCCTTGACCATGCCGCCGATGCGGAAGGTCTTGTCCTGCGGCGCCTTCCCTTCGGCGACCTCGGTCGGGGTGACGAAGAAGGCGATATTGCTGTTGAGGGCATTCAGCACCAGGGCGGCGGCAACGCCGATGGCGACCAGGCCGCCCCCGATGAGGGCGATACGTTTGTGACGAGGTTTCAATTGATTGCTTTCACTGAGGGTCCAGCTGTTCCGCAATTCGTTCGCGGCGCAGGCTGCGCAAAATGTCCTTACGACGCTTCGAGGCGAGAATTGGTTCCACAATCATCAGCACGGCGCAGACGCCGAAGCTGCCCCAGACGTAGAGACCGTAGCCGCCCATGGCGAAAAAGGCGGCGGGGGATTCCCAGTTCATTGCTTCGCTCCCTGCACTTCGGGCAGATCCTTCACCCACTCGGTGTGGGCCTCGCGTTCGAGGATGATGGCCCGCACCCGGGTCAAAGCCACAGCGATCGAATACATCCAGAAGGCCAGCGCCATGATCAACATGCCCCACAGCATGGTCGCGGCCATCGTCGGCGCCTTGGTCAGCGATACCGAGGCGCCTTGGTGCAGCGTGTTCCACCATTTCACCGAGAAATAGATGATCGGCACGTTGACCACGCCGACCAGCGCGAGAATGGCACCCGCCTTGTCGGCACGGCGCGGGTCGTCGATCGCGGCCTGCAGCGCGATGAAGCCGATATAGAGGAAGAACAGGATCAGCGCCGAGGTCAGGCGCGCGTCCCAGACCCACCAGGCACCCCACATCGGCTTGCCCCAGAAGGCGCCGGTCCACAGCGACAGGAAGGCCATGATCGCCCCCGTCGGGGCCAGCGCCTGCGCCATCATGCCCGAGAGCCGGGTGTTGAGGGCGAGGCCGAGACCGGCCCAGCCGGCCATGACGATATAGATGAACATCGACATCCAGGCGGCCGGCACATGGATGAAGATGATCCGGTAACCCTCGCCCTGCTGGAAGTCGGTCGGGGCTGCGAAGAAGGTGATGTACAGGCCGGCTACCGTGAACACGATGGCGAGCGCCCAGAACCACGGGATCAGTTTCCCGGCGAGCGGATAGAAGCTCTGCGGGCTGGCGTACTTGAACCAGTTGACGATGCGATTACTCAATTGCGATCCTCAAGGCAGCCGTGGTCGCCCACGGCGCGAAAAACACGGCCAGCGCCAGCAGCGCCGCCAGCAGGGACAGATGTCCGCCGGCGCCCAGTCCTGAAATATGCGCCTCGACCGCACCGGCGCCGAAGATCAGTGCCGGCACATACAGCGGCAGCACCAGCAGGCTGAGCAGCACACCGCCCCCGCGCAGGCCCAGCGTCAGGGCCGCGCCGATGGCGCCGATCAGCGAAAGCAGCGGCGTCCCGAGCAGCAGCGCGACCACCATGATGCCGAGCGCTCCGCCGTCCAAGTCGAACTGGATGCCCAGCACCGGTGCCAGCAGGACCAGCGGCAGACCGGTGGTGATCCAGTGCGCGGCGATTTTACCCGTTATCAGGAGGCCCAGCGGCGAGGGGGACAGCACCATCTGCTCGAGGGTGCCGTCGGCATGGTCGGGGGCGAACAGCCTCGCCAGGCCGAGCATGGTGGCGAGCAGCGCGGCGACCCAGATCACGCCGGGGGCGATCTTCCTCAGCAGCGCGGTCTCGGGCCCGATGCCGAGCGGAAACAGGCTGACGACGATGATGAAGAAGAACAGCGCCGTTAGCACCTCGCTCTTGCGGCGCATGGCCAGCAGCAAGTCGCGGCGGATGATGGCGAGAATCGGGGCCAGCGTGGCGTTCATGCGCCCACCATGATGATCTTGCCGTTGGGCAGGGGGATGGCCTGATGGCTGGTGAGAATGGCGATGCCGCCCTGCGTGACGTGCTCGACGATCAGGCCGGACAACATCTCGACGGCCTTGACGTCGAGTGCCGTGAAGGGTTCGTCGAGAATCCAGAGCGTGGCCTTGCGCACGGCGAGGCGGGCGAGCAGGACGCGGCGCTTCTGGCCGGCCGAGAGAAAGCGTACGGCCAGGTCTTCCCGTCCGCGCAGGCCGAAGCGGGCCAGGGCCTTCAGCGCTTCGACTTCGTCCAACTCGCTGCCGTCAAGCCGGGCGGCGAGGATCAGGTTCTCGTAAGGCGTCAGCTCCTCCTTTACCGCCCCGTGGTGGCCGAGGAAGAGCAGTTCGCGCCGGTAATCCTCGGCGAGGTGGGCGATCGGCTCGCCGCGCCAGCGGATTTCGCCCTCGGCGGGGGGCGACAGGCTCGCCAGAATGCGCAGCAGGCTGGTCTTGCCCGCGCCATTTTCACCCTGCACGTGCAGCCATTCACCGGGGCCGACGTCGAGGTCGAGTCCGGAAAACAGGCGGCGTTCGCCGCGAATGCAGGAAAGAGCGGTCGCACTGAGCATGGGGGGGTGCATTTTGCCTGATAACGACGCGCTCCGCTTTTGCCTGCGGCGCTGGGCCGTCCCGCCGACGCCGACTTTTCCTGAAAATCGAGATCAAAAGCCTAATTTATGTAGGGCATTAAAACCATTGTTTGCTGCGCTGCGTCAATGCTGCCTATACTGCGCCGCATCACGAACACGTGCAGGGCGCAACCTTGTGCGTGCCAGTCCGGAAAGGCAGCAAGCCGCCTTTCTGCCCAGTTGGCCGGAAACCACCGGCCGCGCCGTGATGGCCTCCGTGCCGCATGCCCGCAAGGCGTGCGGAGCGGGCAGCCAGCGAAGTTCGCTTTGCCGACCGCTTTCGTGCGGAAGGGAGGGCGGTGTTCGGTTCAGTCACGGCGCGCCTGTTTCGGGCAGCGCGCCATCTTGTCTCGAGGTGTCGCTTTTCCATGGGATCGTTGTCGAATCTGGCGTTGGCGGGAGGCTTCATGGCCGTGCTGGGCGTTCTGCTCGCCGGATTGCTCGCCTTCGCCAACCGGAAGCTTTTCGTTTTCGAAGACCCGCGGATCGAGCAGGTCGAAGATCTCCTGCCGAAATCCAATTGCGGCGCCTGCGGCATGCCGGGCTGCCGCGGCTTTGCCGAAAAGGTGGTCACCGGCGATGTCGTTCCGGCCCTATGCACGGTCAGTTCCCCCCAGCAACGCCAGGACATCGCCGACCTGCTCGGCGTGGCGGCGGGCAACGTGGAGAAGAAGGTGGCTCGCCTCGCCTGTGCGGGCGGCAAGCATGTCGCCTTCGTGCGCGCCCGTTATGCCGGACTGAGAACCTGCCGCGCTGCCGCCGTGGTCGGTGGCGGCGGCAAGGAATGCGCCTGGGGCTGCCTCGGCCTGGGTGATTGCGAAGCCGTGTGCAACTTCGACGCCCTGCATCTGGACGCCCATGGCCTGCCGGTCGTCGATGCGGACAAGTGCTCGGCCTGCAACGACTGTGTCGAGGTTTGCCCGAAGGGCCTGTTCTCGCTCGAGCCGATCAGCCGCAAGCTGTGGGTCGCTTGCAAGAATCAGGCGGATGGCGATACGGCCGAGGCCTCCTGCGAGGTCGCCTGTACCGCCTGCGGCAAGTGCGTCGCCGATGCCCCGCCGGGCCTGATGCAGCTCGACGGGCAACTGGCGACGATCCGCTATGAACTCAACGCGTGGGCGTCACGTGCCCCGATCGAGCGCTGCCCGACCGGCGCCATCGTCTGGTTCGAGTCCCCCAACAAGCCCGTCAAGGGCGCGGCAGCCAAGAAGATCCTGCGCCAGGATGCGCTGCCCCAATTGCACTGACCTGTACCGAATTTCAAGAGATTAACCAGGAGTCCGCCATGTTGATGAAACTGTTCCAGTCCAAGAGCGAAGCCGAAAAGACGCAGGTCAAGTACCCCGGCATCCGCGATGCGGTCGACGGCAACACCGCCGTGATCCATGTCGAACGTGAGGCCTCCGACGCCGCTGGCGCCTACCCGATCACGCCCTCGACGCAGATGGGCGAGTACTGGGCGGAGGAAGTCGCCAAGGGCCACCTCAATATTTCGGAAAAGCCGCTGATCTTCATCGAGCCCGAGTCCGAGCATGCCGCTGCGGGCGTCACCGCCGGCATGGCGATGACCGGCCTGCGAGCCACCAACTTCTCCTCGGCGCAGGGCGTCGCCTTCATGCACGAATCGCTCTACGGCGCGGTCGGCAAGCGCCTGCCCTACATCCTCAACATGGGCTGCCGCGCCATCACCAAGGCTTCCCTGAACGTCCATTGCAGCCACGACGATTACCACTGCGTCGACGATACCGGCTTCATCCAGGTGATGGCCAAGAGCGCCACCGAGGCGGCCGACCTCAACCTGATCGGCCGCAAGATCGCCGAACTGTCGCTGACCCCGGCGATCATCGGCCAGGATGGCTTCCTGACCACGCACCTGATCGAGTCGGCCCTGCTGCCGGAGCGCGAGCTGGTGGCGGAGTACGTCGGCAAGCCCGACGACCTCATCGACACGCCGACGCCCGCCCAGGAGATGCTCTACGGGCCGAAGCGCCGCCGCGTGCCGGCGATCTGGGATGTCGACGTGCCGCTCGTCTCGGGCACGGTGCAGAACCAGGATGCCTACATGCAGGCCACCGCCGGCCAGCGTCCCTACTTCTTCGATCACATCGAAGAGATCGCCGATGCCTGCATGGCCGAATACACGGGCCTGACCGGCCGCGAATACCATCGCGTGTCGGGCTACAAGATGGAGGATGCCGACTACGTGATCGTCGGCATGGGCAGCATGATCGTGCAGGCGGAGTGCGTCGCCGACTACCTGCGCGAGACGCGCAAGCTCAAGGTCGGCGTCGTCAACATCACGATGTTCCGCCCCTTCCCGGGCGACCTGCTCGGCAAGCTGCTCGCCGGCCGCAAGGGCGTGGCAGTGCTCGAGCGCACCGACCAGCCGCTGGCCGAGGACCTGCCGCTGATGCGCGAAGTGCGCGCGACCCTGGTCAAGTGCATCGAGAATGGCCTCGCGCCCGATGACGATCGTCCTTACCCGGGTTATGCCGCCTTCGCCTCGGGCGAGATGCCGCGCCTCTATTCCGGCTGCTACGGTCTCGGCTCGCGCGACCTGCAGCCCGAAGGCCTGATCGCCGCCGTCGAGAACATGCTGCCGGACGGCGCCAAGCGCAAGTTCTATTACCTGTCGATCGACTTCGCGCGCGACCCGCTCAATCCGAAGGACGAGGTGCACCAGCAGGACCTGCAGGAGAAGTACCCGCAGATCGGTGCCATGGGCATCCGCGGCAGCGAGAACCCGAACCTGCTGCCCAAGGGGGCCATTACCGTGCGCATGCACTCGGTCGGCGGCTGGGGCGCGATCACCACCGGCAAGAACCTGGCGATGACGCTGTTCGAACTGCTCGGCTGGGACATCAAGGCCAACCCGAAATACGGTTCGGAAAAGAAGGGCCAGCCGACGACCTACTACCTGTCGGCCGCCCCGGAGCCGATCCGCATCAACTGCGAATACACCTATGTCGATGTCGTGCTCTCGCCCGACCCCAACGTCTTCGGTCACTCGAACCCGCTGTCCGGTCTGAAGAAGGGCGGCTATTTCATCATCCAGTCCAATCTCGGCGACGAAACCTGGGCGAGCTTCCCGCTCTGGGCGCAGAAGTTCATCGTCGACAACGACATCCATGTCTTCTACATCGATGCCTTCCAGGTGGCGCGCGAGGAGGCCGGCTCCCCCGAGCTGCAGTTGCGCATGCAGGGCATCGCCTTCCAGGGCGCCTTCTTCGCCGCCAGCCCGACGATGAAGAACGCCGGCCTGACCGAAAACGCCTTGTTTACGGCCATCGAGGCGCAGCTGCAGGCCAAGTTCGGCAACAAGGGCGCCCGTGTCGTGCAGGACAACCTGCGTGTCGTCAAGCGCGGCTACACCGAGCTGACCGAGATCACCGACAAGCAGGTCGGCGTAACGCGCAAGCAGCTCGTCAAACGGGACGTCGGCCTTCCGATCATGCTCAAGCAGCTGCCGGCTTCGGACGGCAAGGTCGCCGACATCCACCGCTTCTGGGAGCAGACCGGCAACTTCTACCTCACCGGCAAGGGTTCCGACAACCTCGTCGATCCCTTCATCGGCACCTCGCTGATGCCGGCCGCGACCGGCGTGTTCCGCGACATGACCGGCATCCGCTTCGAGCATCCGGTGTGGATCGCCGAGAACTGCACGGCTTGCGGCAACTGCTATACGGAATGTCCGGACTCGGCCATCCCCGGCCTCGTCAGCAGCGTCGCCGACGTGTTCAACACGATCATCAACCGCATCGAGACCAGCGGCACGCCGACGCGTTTCCTGCGCCGGGCCGCGCGCACGGTCGAGAAGAAGCTGCGCGGGCTGATCGGCGGCGACGGCGCGGCCGTGCGCCCGTTGATCGACGAGGCCATCGCGGCGACGGTCGCCGAGGCGCCCGAGGAAGACCGCGAGAAGATGGCGGCCGAGTTCAAGCAGTTCACCGCGCAGATGGGCGACTTCGCCTTCGGCACCACCAAGCCGTTCTGGTCGCTGAAGGAGAAGAAGGCCAAGGGCAGCGGCGGCCTGTTCTCGATCACCATCAACCCCTACACCTGCAAGGCCTGTGCGCTGTGCGTCACGGTCTGCGAGGACGATGCGCTGAAGATGGTCACGCAGACCGACGAGTCGGTGCAGAAGCTGCGCGACGACTGGAGCTTCTGGCTCGACCTGCCGACGACGCCGAAGGAGTACAGCCGCATCGACAGCCTCGACGAGAAGATCGGCGCCCTCGAAACGCTGCTGCTCGACAAGCACAACTACAACTCGATGAACTGCGGCGACGGCGCCTGCCTCGGCTGCGGCGAGAAGACCGCGATCCACCTGTTCACGTCGACGGTGACCGCGCTGATGCAGCCGCGCGTCAAGGCCTTCGTGGCCAAGCTCGACGACCTGATCGGCCGGCTCGAACAGCACATGCGCGTGAAGCTGGCTTCCGTGGTCGACCTCACCGACACCAGTGCCGTGGTGCGCGCCGTCGAGGCGACCGGACAGCACGACCTGACCCTGTCCAACCTTGCCTCCAAGCTCAACGAGAACAAGCCCTCGCAATTGCTCGACCCGGTCTGGGTGAAGAACACCGCCCAGCTGCTCGAGAAGCTCAAGGACCTCAAGTGGCGTTATGTCGAGGGGCCGACCCAGCGCGGCCGCGCCGAAATGGGCGTGGTCAACTCGACCGGCTGCACCTCGGTGTGGGGCTCGACCTACCCCTTCCACCCCTACCCCTTCCCCTGGACTTCGCACCTGTTCCAGGATTCGCCATCCGTCGCGATGGGCCTGTTCGAGGGCCACATGGCCAAGATGGCCGACGGTTTCAAGGCCGTGCGCATGGCCGAGAAGGAACTGGCCGGCGACTACCTGCCGGACCGCGACGACGATTTCTTCCGCCGCTTCACCTGGAGCAAGTTTTCCGAGGACGAATGGCTGCTGTGCCCGCCGGTCGTCTCGCTCGGCGGCGACGGCGCGATGTACGACATCGGCTTCCAGAACCTGTCGCGCGCACTGATGTCCGGCATGCCGATCAAGGTGCTGGTGGTCGATACGCAGGTGTATTCCAACACCGGCGGCCAGGCCTGCACCTCGGGCTTCATCTCCCAGGTGTCCGACATGGCGCCCTACGGCCAGGCGCAACGCGGCAAGCAGGAGACCCGCAAGGAGATCTCGCTGATCGGCATGGCCCACCGCACGTCCTACGTGATGCAGGGCACGATCGCCCATGTGAACCATTTGCTCGAAAGCTACATCGACGGCCTCAACAGCCGCCGCCCGGCGCTGTTCAACATCTACGCCGTCTGCCCGCCCGAGCACGGCGTCGGCGACGACAAGAGCGTCGACCAGAGCAAGCTGGCGGTCGAGTCGCGCGCCTACCCGCTGTTCCGCTTCGACCCGGATGCCGGCGTCACCTTCAGCGAGTGCACCAGCCTCGAAGGCAACCCGGCGCTGGACCAGGACTGGCCGACCTACACGCTCAAGTACCAGGAAGACGGCGCCGAGAAGTCGCTGACCCTGCCGATGACCTTCGCCGATTTCGCGGCCACCGAGGCGCGCTTCCTCAAGCAGTTCAAGAAAGCGCCGCCGGAGACCTGGAACGAGAACATGGTGATGCTCGCCGATTTCATCGGTCTCGACGAGGACGAGCGCGAGGGCAAGTTCCCGTACATCTGGGCGGTCGACCAGAAGAACCGCCTGATGCGCCTGCTCGTCAGCGAGGACATGGTGCGCTCTTCCGAGGAGCGCCTGCACTTCTGGCAACAGCTGCGCGACATCGCCGGCCTGAACGCCCAGCCGGCCGACGCCGCCGAGGTGGCCGAACGCGTGCGCGCCGACCTGCTGGCGAAGATCTCGGCCACGCTGGGCCTGTCGGGTAGTGATGCGGGCACGGCCGCCGTCCCGCCGGCGCCGACTATTGCGGGTGCGGCCACGAGCGCCAATGACGGCGACTACGAGCCGGTGTGGATCGAGAGTCCCGAGTGCACCGCCTGCGACGAGTGCATCAACCTGGCGCCGAAGACCTTCGCCTACAACGACCAGAAGCTGGCGATCGTCACCGACCCGAAGGGCGCGAAGTTCGCCGACATCGTCAAGGCGGCCGAGAAGTGCACGGCCGGCTGCATCCATCCGGGGACGCCGTGGAACATGGCCGAGCCGGGTATCGAGAAGTTGATGGCACGGGCGGCAAAATTTAATTAAGCGCGCAGATGAAGCTCCTCTCGTATTTTCGCGGCGAGGCCTTCCAGCGGGGCGTTCATCCGCCGTCCAGCAAGGAGGCGACGGCGGATCTGCGCATCCGGCGCCTGCCTTTCCCGGCGACGGTCGTGGTGCCGCTGTCGCAGCACATCGGCAAGGTGCCGCGGCCGATCGTGCGGGTCGGGCAGGAGGTGGTGCGCGGCCAGCCGATCGCCCGCACCGACGACTGGTTGTCGGTGCCGCATCACGCACCGGTCACGGGCGTGGTCGAGTTCATCGGCTTGCGTCCCGGCGCCCGCGGGCCGTGGGTCGAGTCGATCGTCATCCGCGCCCATCCGGGTGCCACCCAAGAGGATTTGTGGGGCCAGCCGCGCGACATGGGGGCGGCGACGGGCGAGGAGATCCTGCAGGCGATCTGGGATACCGGCATGGTCGGCCTCGGCGGCGCGGCGTTCCCGACCCATGCCAAGCTGACGGTGCCCAAGCAGGCCAAGGTGCATACGCTGGTCGTGAACGGTTGCGAGTGCGAGCCCTACCTGACCTGCGACCACCGGGTGATGGTCGAGCAGGCCGACGATCTCGTGACGGGCATCCGCTATGCGATGCGCGCCACCGGCGCGGTGCGCACCATCGTCGGCATCGAGGACAACAAGCGCGATGCACGTGATGCGGTACGGGCCGCCATCGAGCGGGCGATGAAAGGCCCCGGCGGGATACCGGAGGGGGAGGTCCATGCCGAACTGGTACCGACGAAGTACCCGCAGGGCTCCGAGAAGATGCTGCTGATGGCGTTGTTCGGCGTGGAGATCCCGGCGGGCAGCCTGCCGGTGTCGCTCGGCATGGTCGTCAATAATGTCGGCACGCTGGCCGCGCTCGGCCAGCTGTTGCCGCGCGGCCGCGGGCTGACGGAACGCGTCGTCACCGTCGCCGGCCCGGGCGTGGCACGTCCCGGCAACTACCTCGTGCCGCTCGGCACGCCGATCCGCTTCCTGCTCGAACAGGCCGGTGCGCCGCCGCTCGGGCTGAACAATGGCCGCGAGATCATCCTCGGCGGGCCGATGATGGGCCAGGCCGCCGCCTCGCTCGACGTGCCGGTCACCAAGGGCGTGTCGGGCGTGCTGGTGATGCCGGGGGCCGAGTTGCTGGCGCGCGAGGGACGCAAGACCTATCCGTGCATCAAGTGCGCCGAATGCGTCGAATCCTGCCCGATGGGACTCAATCCGTCGACGCTCGGCATGCTCGCCGCCAAGCGCGAATACGACCTGATGGGCTCGGACTACCACCTCGGCGAATGCTTCGAGTGCGGTTGCTGCTCCTACGTCTGTCCCTCCAACATCCCGCTGGTGCAACAGTTCCGCGTCGCCAAGCAGATCCTGCGCGAGAAGGCGGTGGCAAAACAATGAGCCTGCAGCCATGAGCATCGAGATCCGTTCCGCCCCGCACATCAAGGCGCCGAAAAGCGTCGAGACGATCATGCGCCATGTCGTCTGGTCGCTCATGCCGGTGTGCGCCTTCTTCGTCTTCCAGTACGGCCTGTCGGCACTGGCTTCGCTGATGGTGGTTACCGTCAGCTGCCTGGCCACCGAGCGGCTGATCGTCCGGACCGGCACGCAGTCGGGTGACATCTCCGACTACTCGGCGGCGATCACCGGCCTGCTGCTGGCGCTGTCGCTGCCGCCGGGCTTCCCGCTGTGGATGGGCGCGGTGGCCGGCATCGTCGCCATCGCGCTCGGCAAGGCGCTGTTCGGCGGCATCGGCTTCAACGTCTTCAATCCGGCACTGGTCGGCCGCGCCTTCGTGCAGGCGGCCTTCCCGCAGGCGATCGCGACCTACACGCCCTCCTTCCTGCCCGGCCGCTTCCACGAGATGGTCCCCTCCTCGATGACGCTGCCGCTGATGCAGCCGGCCGCCGTGGCCGACTGGCTGAAGGCCAAGCATCTCGATGCGCTGGCCGGCGCCACGCCGCTGGCGAAATGGAAGTTCGAGGGCATCCTCGCCAATGCCGACGAGCTGCTCACCTCGCTGTCCGGCCACATGGCGGTCGGCCCCTCGCCGGCGCTGATCCTCGTCTGCGGCATCTACCTCGCGGCGCGGCGCTTCATGGACTGGCGCATCCCGGCGGCGATCCTCGGCAGCGCCGGCCTGACCGCCTGGCTGCTGTTCGCGCTCAACGACGTGCGTTATCCGAATCCTTTCTTCATGCTGTTCTCGGGCGGCCTGATCCTCGGCGCGGTGTACATGGCGACCGACATGGCGACCTCGCCGGTGACGCCCAAGGGCATGTGGGTCTATGGTGCGCTGATCGGCCTGCTGACCGTCGTGATCCGCTACTACAGCGGCCTGCCGGAAGGCGTGATGTACGCGATCCTGCTCGGCAACGCGGCGACGCCGCTGATCGAGAAGATCACCCAGCCGACCCCGTTCGGCAAGACGGCGTTCGCGCTGCTGGGCCGGCAGAAGAAGGGCGCGTCCTACTCGCTGCATCCGGGCTACATTTCGCGCGAGGATGCCGGCGCGGTGACACCGAGGAAGCGTTTCCTGAGCAACAAGCCGAAGCGCGACGAGCGCAAGAAACCGAACGAGTAGCCGATGAGCCAAGCCACCGACGCCCTTACCGTCAGCACGCCCACCGTGGGGATGATCCGCACGCTCGGCCTGGTCGCGGCCCTGTGCGGGCTGATCATCGTCAGCGCCTACCAGGGCACCTACGATGCGGTGCAGGAAAACAAGCGCATCGCAGTCGAGCGCGCCGTGTTCAAGGTGATCCCTGTGGCGACCTCGATCGTCGAGTACCTCGCCCCGGGCAGCGGTGCGCCGCAGAAAGTCGGCACCGGCGGGACGGCACCGGCCGGCTCGATCAAGTTCTACGCGGGCTACGACAAGGATGGCCACCTCGCCGGGATCGCCGCCGAGGGGGCCGCGAAAGGCTATGCCGACACGGTGCGCATCCTGTTCGCCTGGGATCCCGCACAGGCGACGATCACCGGCTTCGGCGTCGTCTCGTCGCGCGAGACGCCGGGCATCGGCGACAAGATCGTCGTCGACAAGGACTTCCTCGCCAACTTCCCGCTCGCTGCGCCGCTGTCCGACGACCGCATGGTGCTCGCGCACGAAATCCGCACGGTGAAGCACGGGACCAAGACCCAGCCCTGGGAAATCGACGCGATCGCCGGTGCGACCATCACCTCGCGCGCCGTCGGCAAGGCGATCAACGAGGCCGCGCAGGCGCTGGTGCCGCGGCTGGTCCCCCACCTCGATGCCCTGAAGGAAAAATCATGAGCACCGCGACGAACCTGTCATCGACCGATCGCTGGGACGAGTTCATGGAGGGCGTCTGGCGCCAGAACCCGCTTTTCGTCATGGTGCTGGGCCTGTGCCCCGCGCTGGCGGTGACGGTCTCGGCCGTGAACGCGCTGTCGATGGGACTCGCCACCACCTTCGTGCTGACCTGCTCGTGCCTGCTGGTGTCGCTGTTGCGCAAGATGATCCCGAAGGAAGTGCGCATCGCCACCTACATCGTCATCATCGCCACCTTCGTCACCGTCGTCGACTACGTGATCCAGGCGGTCAGCCTTGCCCTCTACGATGCGCTCGGCGCCTTCATCCAGCTGATCGTGGTCAACTGCATCATCCTCGGACGTGCCGAGGCCCATGCGTCGAAGAACCCGCCGCTGCCGGCGATGCTCAACGCCCTGGGCATGAGCGCCGGTTTCACCCTCGGCCTGTTCGCGCTGGGCGCCGTCCGCGAGATCCTCGGCGCGGGCACGCTGTTCGGCATCTCGCTGTTCGGCCCGCACTTCCAGCCGTGGGTGGTGATGGTGCTGCCGCCGGGCGGCTTTTTCGTGCTGGGCCTCTGGCTGCTGGTGTTCGCCGCCATCGCCCGGCGCAAGCAGGACAAACTCGCGGAGGCCGCCGGCCATGCATGAGTCCGCCGCCCAGATCTTCATCAATGCCTTCCTCGCCAACAACTTCGTGCTGGCGATGTTCCTCGGCCTGTGCCCCTTCATCGGCGTGTCGGGCAAGCTCGAAACCGCCGCGCCGATGGGCGCCGCGACGACCTTCGTCATGCTGGTCGCCTCGCTGTGCGCCTATGGGCTCAACCTGCTGCTGACGAGCTTTAACCTGGAGTTCCTGCGCCTGATCGCCTACATCGTCATCATCGCGTCGGCCGTGCAACTGGTCGAGATGGTGCTGAAGAAATACAGCCCCGGCCTGTTCCGTGCGCTGGGCATCTACCTGCCGCTGATCACCACCAACTGCGCGGTGCTCGGCGTGGCGCTGTTCCAGACGGCGCGCGAATACGATTTCGTGCAGTCCGTGACGTTCGCGGTCGGCGCCGGCGCGGGCTTCACGCTGGCGCTGGTGCTGATGGCCAGCGTGCGCGAGCGCCTGCAACTGTCCGACGTGCCGTCCGTGGCGCAGGGCACGGCCCTGTCGCTGATGCTCGCGGGCATCCTGTCGCTGGCCTTCATGGGTTTCGCCGGCCTCGGCGGCTGAGGCGAAGCGTGGGTACCTACCTTCTCACCATCGGGCTGATCTTCGCCCTGATGCTTGCGGGCATTGCCGTTGATCGGCTCTACCGCGCCTTCGCCGCCCGCAATCCCCAGTTGGGCCCCTTCCGCAAGCCGGAGGGCGGGTGCGGCAGTTGCAGCGGTGGCCAGTGCGGCAGCGGACTGGACAGCGGCTGCAAGCGCTGACGCTGGAGTCGTTGCCGGCCCGGTATGATGGGGCCTGATTTCCCCCAACCCCGACAGGACCCACCATGGATACCGAAAACCTGAGCAAGGAACAACGCATCCTGCGCGTGCTGCGCAAGGTGCTCGCCAACATCGTCAAGGATGCCACCCCGGCCCCGGGCATGCCGCATCCGCTTTCGGAAAGCACCATCCACGACATTCGCGACCTGTTCGGCCTGATCTCCGAGCGGGAGGCCGAACTGGCCGCTGAAGCCGGCCGCACCGCGGTCGAGCGGCCGTACTTCACCGACGAGCAACGCAACACGCAGACGCTCGCATTCCACAAGCCGCCGAAGAAACTCAACTGAGAAAGTCGGCGCCGGCAGGACGGCAGAAACGAGAACGGCCCGCACATCGGCGGGCCGTTCTCGTTGATTTCTGGTGGGCCGTGTAGGGGTCGAACCTACGACAAACGGATTAAGAGTCCGCTGCTCTACCAACTGAGCTAACGGCCCTGAAATTTGGTGGGTGGTACAGGATTCGAACCTGTGACCAATTGGTTAAAAGCCAACTGCTCTACCGACTGAGCTAACCACCCGTGCGACCGAAGCCGCGCATTATAGCGATTCGACGGCTGTTGGGAATATCCTGCGGCCGGAAAATTTCATGTCCGCATTCACTCCTGCATCATGCGCCAGTACTGGTATTTCATCGTCGCGGCCGCACCGGCGATGATGGCGGCGAGTGTGAGGATCGAACCCAGCGCCAGCGTCGAGACGCCGGTGATGCCCTGGCCGATGGTGCAGCCCATCGACAGCACGCCGCCGATGCCCATCAGCACTGCACCGATGGCGTGGTTGAGGAAGTCCTTGGCGTCGACGAACCATTCGATGCGGAAGCCCTTGCTGACGATCGCCCAGAGGAAGGAGCCGGCGATGATGCCGAGCAGGGCGACGATGCCGAAGTTGATCAGCGACGTGTCCTGGGGATTCATGAGGTAACGCGCGCCGTCGCCCATCGGGCTCATGAAGGTGAAGGACTGGGTTTCCACGCGCAGCGGCTTGGTGTCGGCGAAATCGGCATATTCCTTCCATTCGGCGCCCATCGTGCCGCCCGTGACGTACCAGCCGGCGATGACGACCAGGCCGATGACGATGCCGGCGAGGATGTTGTCGAAGTTGCCGCGGAATTCGCGCGAGGTGAAGGCGAAGGCGATCACGAGCAGGGCCAGGGCGATGCCGGCGACGGTATTGCCGAGGCCGACGAGATCGCCCAGCGTTTGGGTCTTGAAGCCGCTGTCGGCGAGGTTGAGGGTGGTGGCGCCGACGATCTTGCCGAACACGGCGTTGTAGAAGTCGGTCCACAGCATCAGGTAGGCGAAGGTGCCGGCGATGGCGAGCACGACCAGCGATTTCAGGTTGCCGCCGCCGATGCGCACCAGCGTCTTGTTGCCGCAGCCGGAGGCGAGCGTCATGCCGATGCCGAACATCAGGCCGCCGAGCAGGTAGCGCAGCCAGGCGAACTGCGGCGTGCGGTAGGGCGGGAAGGTGGCCGTGCCGAGGTTGGCGAGGCCGCCCGCTTCGAGCGCGACCACGCCGAGCATGGCCACGGCGGCGGCGAGCAGCCAGGCGCGCAGGCGGCCGGTATCGTCCATGTTGACCCAGTCGGACACCGCACCCATGGTGCAGAAATTGGTCTTGTTGGCCACAGCGCCCATGACGACGGCCAGGCCGAAAACGATCAGCAGCACCTGATGATGAATCGTGAGTTCCATGTGGTTATCTCCGCAGGCCGGATGCCGGCAATCTTGTTGTGGTTGACGGTAAACAGGCGGCGATTCTCTTGCAAAGATGGCCGCTATTTAATTCAAAGCTTCGCATCGGGAATAACCACGCCCTATGTGCGCGAATGCTGATATACGGTCGGATCTTCGACACCGGCGGCCGCGAAGCCTTCGCGACGCAGCCGGCACGCATCGCACACTCCGCAGGCCTGCCCGGCGTCATCGGCCTGATAGCAGGAAACGGTCTGCGCGTAATCGATGCCGAGCGCCAGGCCGCGGCGGATGATCTGTGCCTTGGACAGGTCGATCAGCGGCGCATGGATGCGCAACGCGTGGCCTTCCACGCCGGCCTTGGTGGCGAGGTTCGCCATCCGTTCGAAGGCTTCGATGAAGGCCGGCCGGCAATCGGGATAGCCCGAGTAGTCGACCGCATTGACGCCGACGAAGAGGTCCTGGGCGCCGAGAATCTCCGCCCAGCCGAGGGCGAGCGACAGCATGATGGTGTTGCGCGCCGGGACGTAGGTGACCGGGATGCCCGGCTGGACACCGCCGGTCGGAACGGAAATAGAGGCATCGGTCAGCGCGGAGCCGCCGAACTGGGCCATGTCGAGATGCAGGGTGCGGTGGGCCGCGGCACCGAGCGCGGCGGCCACGCGCGCCGCGGCGGCGAGCTCGGCCGCGTGGCGCTGGCCGTAGTCGACCGACAGGCAATGGCAGGCGAACCCCTGGCTATTCGCGATGGCGAGGCAGGTGGCCGAGTCGAGCCCGCCCGAGAGCAGCACCACGGCCGGCTTATCTGCCACGCTGGGCTCCCCAGAGGATCTTGTGCAGTTGCAACTGAAAGTGCACCGGGAGCCGGTCGGCGAGAATCCACTCGGCGAGCTGTGCCGGCGGCAGTCGATCCCACACCGGCGAGAACAACACCGGGCAGATTTCCGTCAGCGGCCGTCCTGCCGGCGCCGACTTTTCGTGCCGCCCCGCGAGGATTTCCTTCGCCCAGTCGTAGTCGGCGCGCGAAGCGAGCACGAACTTGAGTTCGTCGGTCGGCCGCAGGCAGTCGAGGTTCTCCCAGCGGTTCTTTCCCGCCTCGCCGGAATCCGGTGCTTTGAGGTCGACGATGCGCGCGACGCGCGGATCGACGGAACCAATGTCGAGCGCGCCCGAGGTTTCGAGGGAGACCGAGTAGCCGGCGTCGCACAGCGAGGTCAGCAGTGCCAGGCAGTTCGGCTGGGCGAGCGGCTCGCCGCCGGTGACGCACACCGTGGAGCAGGCATGGGAGGCGACTTGCGCGCGGATCGCGTCGAGCGTCATCGTTTCCCCGCCGCTGAACGCATAGGCGGTATCGCACCAACGACAGCGCAGCGGGCAGCCGGTCAGCCGCACGAAGACGGTCGGCAGGCCGGCGCGCGTCGACTCTCCCTGCAGGGAATGGAAAATTTCCGCGACGCGCAGGGTCGGGGCGCTGCCCGTCATCGCTGCGACTACCGCTTCTTCTTGGGGGCGAGCGTCTTGATGCGTGCGCGGGCAGTTTCCACCGCCGGACTGGTCGGGTACTTCTCGACCAGCGTCTGCAGCACCTTCACCGCGCCATCGACATCCTTCGCGCCGACCAGCGCGTTCGACTGGGCGAGCAGGGCATCCGGGGCCTTCGCGTCGTTCGGCCAGGTGGCGGCGACGTGGCCGAAGGCCTGCGCCGCGGGTGCATACTGCTTCTGCTGATACAGGCTCGAACCGAGCCAATAGTGCGCGTTGGGCAGCATCGTCGACTGGGTGTGGCCGGAGATAAAGGCCTCGAAAGCGGCTTGCGCCTCCTTGAATTTGCTTTCGCGGAACAGGCCGAGGGCTGTCTCGTAGTCCCGCATTTCCGTCTGCGGGTCGGCCTTGGGCTGGGCCGGTGCAGCCGGGTCGGCCGAAGGCATCGTCGTCGATTCGAGCTTTCGCAGGCGGTTGTCGAGGTCGACGTAGAAATCCTGCTGGCGCTTCTGGGCCGTTTCGACGGCGTTCATCAGCACTTCGACCTGGCCGCGCAGGCGGGCCACTTCGGTGCGCAGGGACTCCATCTGGTTGGCGAAATCGAGCTGGTTGCGCGAGGCCGTGTCGACACGCTGCGTCAGGGCGTCGAGCGCCTGCGTCAGTTCGGTCCGCAACTGCGCGACCTGCTGGCGGGCCCCGTCATCCTCGAACAGGGCGGCGTGCGCCGGCAGCGCGAGGAGCGCGCCGGCAAGCAACAGCGGCCTCAACTTCATCAAAACTCGCCCGAGTAGAGCATGTCACCGCGGCGGTTCTGCGCCCAGCAGCTTTCCGCGGCTTCCATGCAGGCCGGCTTTTCCTCGCCGAGGCTGACCGACTCGAGCTGCACTTCCTTGGCGCCGAGCAGTTGCAGCGCTTTCTTCACCGCCTCGGCGCGCTTCTGGCCGAGCGCCAGGTTGTATTCACGGCTGCCGCGCTCGTCGGCATGCCCCTGGATCAGCATCTTCATCTGATCGTTCCGGGCCAGGAACTTGGCGTGATGCTCGAGCAGGGCCTGGTATTCGCCCTTGACGACGTAGCTGTCGTAGTCGAAATAGACGCTGCGCTTGGCGAGCGGGCTCTGCGGGTCCTTCAGGGCGGCCAGCGCATAGGGGTCGGCCGTAGCGGCAGCGACCGGGGCGGTGGTCGCCACGGCATTCGGGTTGCGGTCTTCGACGCCGGCGCCGGCCTGTTCGGGGGCTGCCGGCTGGCTGCCGCAACCGGACAGTGCGGCGAGAACGATCAGGGAAACGGAAAGGGCATAAGCGGTGCGCATGGCGAGGTCCTATGGAGGCGGGTGGGTGGAGGCTGCGTGGAGAGTGTGTGACGGCTACGGGTTGAACGGGCCCCAGGCGGGCTCGCGGACATCGGCGGCCTGAACGGACAGCCGCTGCTTGACGCGGCCGTCGACCGAGACCGCGGCGAGCACGCCGCGCCCCCCGACTTCGGTGGCGAACAGGATCATGCGGCCGTTGGGCGCGAAGCTGGGCGATTCGTCCTTGGCCGTGTCGGTCAGGATCTGGGTCTGGCGCGTCGCGAGGTCCATGACCGCGACGCGGAAGCGTCCGCCGTCGCGCGTGACGAAGGCCAAGGTTTTGCCGTCCGGCGAGAGGCGCGGGGTGACGTTGTAGCTGCCGTCGAAGGTGATGCGCTGCGCGCTGCCGCCGGTGGCGGGCAGGCGATAGATCTGCGGGCTGCCGCCGCGGTCGGACGTGAAATAGATGAAGGCGCCGTCGGGCGAGAACTGCGGCTCGGTGTCGATGCCGCTCGAGCTGGCCAGCCGGGTCACGCCGCTACCGTCGGCATTGACGAGATAGAGCTGCGAAGCGCCGTCCTTGGTCAGGACGACGGCGAGCCGCTTGCCGTCCGGCGACCAGGCCGGGGCGGAGTTCGAGCCCTTGAAGTTGGCGACGACATGGCGGCGGCCGGTGGCGAGGTCATGCACGTAGATGATCGGCTTCTTCGCCTCGAAGGACACGTAGGCGAGCTTGACGCCGTCCGGCGACCAGGCCGGCGAGATGATCGGTTCGCGCGAGGCGAGCGCGGCCTGCGCGCCATTGCCGTCGGCATCGGCGATCTGCAGCTCGAAGCGTCCCGCGCTTTTCACGACATAGGCGATGCGCGTGGAGAAGATGCCGCGCTCGCCGGTGAGTTTTTCGTAGATGGTGTCGGCGATGCGGTGGGCGGTGGTGCGGATCTGCGCGGAAGTGTGGGCGTAGGCCTGGCCGGCGATCACGTTCTGCTTGAGGATGTCGTGCAGGCGAAAGCGCGTTTCGTAGCGCCCGTCGGCGAATGCGGTGACGCTGCCGGCGGCCAGGGCATCGGCGCCGCGCGCCTTCCAGGCGGCATGGTCGGGCAGCGAGTTTTCGTCGAGGGTCGCACCGCTCGTGTCGATCAGGTTGAAGCGGCCGCTGCGCTCGAGATCGGATCGGACGACCGAGCCGAGGGCCTTCGACACGCCGGCGGCGCCGGCGAATTCGGTGACGGCGACCGGCATGCGCTGGGCGCCGGCCCCGGTGATCTCGATGGAAAGCTGTGCGTGTACGGACAATGCCGCCAGTGACATAGCCAGGCTGGCCGCGAGTCGGGTAATCTGGATTTTCATGGGGTTCGCATTATAGACCGCCGGCCGGATCAATCTTCCCGCGGACGGAAGCGCAGTTCCAGCGTGCGGCTGAAAAGCTCGCTCTGGGGCGGTTTCGGCAGCGGGCTCGACTTGCGGATGGCACGCTCGGTGGCGTCGTCGTAGGCGGCATGGCCGGACGACTTGAGCAGCCGCACGTTCAACACTTCCCCGGAAGGCAACTGGGTGACCTCGAAGACCGCTTCCGGGTTACCCTTGATGTCGGACGGCAGGATGATGTTGCCGCGTACCTTGCCGCGGATGCGCGCCATGTAGTCGGCCATCGCACTCGCCTTGAGGGCGCCCGCCTGCTGGGCTTTCAAGGCATCGAGCTCGCGCGCGGCCGCCTCGGCAGCCTTGCGCTGCTGTAATTGCTCGGCTTCGCGGCGGAGTTCCTCCTTGAACGGGTCCGGGGCCGGCTTCGGCGGTTCCGGCTTGGGTTCGGGCTTTTTGGGCGGGGGCTTCGGCTTTTCCTTCTGCGCGATGTCCGGCTTGGGCGGCGTGGGGACCGGCTTGGGTGGTTCCGGTTTCGGCTCGGGTTTCAGTTCCGGTTTGGGCTCGGGCTTGGGCTCGGGTTTGGGTGCCGGGGCAGAAGTCGGCGCCGGCGGGACGGCACGCACCAGCTCTACCTGAACGGCCGATTCCTGCTGCGTCTGCCAGCGGATGCCATAGACCAGCAACACGACCAGCAGCACGTGCATCAGCACGGCCAGTGCGAAGGAGATGCGCTTGCCCGGGGCGGGGCGCGGCTTGGCGGGGGCGTCCGTCATGACCGTTGCCCGCCCATCCCCAGCCCTTCCCTCGCGGGAAGGGAGACTGCGTGCTCGCTGCGCTCGATCTTCATTTCCGGCCAGGCTGCACCAGCAGCCCGATCTTCGCGACCTGGGCGCGCTGCAGCTCGTCCATCACCGTCAGCACCGCTTCGTAGCGCACGCTCTTGTCGCCGGCGATCAGCACCGGCTGCTCGGGATGCTTCGCCTGCAGTTCGCGGATGCGTTCCTTCAGTTCGAGACGGCCGACGGTGACTTCGGCGCCGCCGAGGGCGCGGTCGCGTAGCGCCATCTCGCCGTCGGCCTTGACGATGATCTCGAGCGGCTCGACGGGCGGTGTCGCGGCCTTGCCGACGCTCGGCAGTTCGATGGCGGCGGGCTGGATCATCGGCGCGGTGACCATGAAGATCACCAGCAGCACCAGCATCACGTCGATGTAGGGCACGACGTTGATTTCATGCTTGAGGCGGCGCGGACGACGCATGGCTTACTTCATCTGCCGCTGCAGGATGTTGGAGAACTCTTCCATGAAGCTCTCGAAGCGGACGGCGATGCGGTCGGTGTCATGCGCGAAGCGGTTGTAGGCGACCACGGCGGGGATAGCTGCGAACAGGCCGATGGCGGTGGCGACCAGCGCCTCGGCGATGCCGGGCGCGACGGCGGCGAGCGTGGCCGTGGTCATGCTGGCGAGGCCGCGGAAGGAATGCATGATGCCCCATACCGTGCCGAACAGGCCGACATAAGGCGAGACTGAACCGACCGAGGCGAGGAAGGCGAGGTGCGCCTCGAGGTCGTCGATCTCGCGCTGGTAGGTGGCACGCATGGCGCGGCGGACGCCATCGATCGCGGTCGCCGGGTCGAGCGACTTCTGGCCGCGCAGCTTGCTGAATTCGCGGAAGCCGGCCTCGAAGATGCGTTCCAGCGCGCCGCTGTGGTGGCGGTCATTGACGGCGCTCTGGTAGAGGCTGTTGAGGTCGCCGCCGCTCCAGAACTCGCGTTCGAAGGCCTCGGTTTTCTGGCGGGCGTCGCGGATCTGGAACCACTTGCGGAAGATCCAGTACCACGACATGACGGAGACGTAGGCGAGCAGCCCCATGACCAGCTTGACGACGAGGCTGGCGTTGACGATCAGTTCGACGAGGGCAAGATCCTGGGTGACGTTCATTTCAGGGAGGAGAGTTGGGTGTGGATTGCGGCGGGCATGGCGGTCGCCTTGCCGCGGGCGAGATCGAGGCAGGCGACCCGCACCTCGGCGGTCAGCAGTGTTTCGCCTGCCCGGACGATGGATTGCGCGAATGTTACCTGAGCACGCCCCATCGCCTTGACGGCGCTGTGGACTTCGATCAGGTCGTCGAGCTTCGCGGGACGGAGGTATTCGACGGTGAGGGAACGTACCGCGAAAGCCAGCCCGGTGGTTTCCGCCAGCTGCCGCTGCTCGAAGCCGAGGCCGCGCAGCAGTTCGGTACGGGCGCGCTCGAGATACTTGAGGTAGTTGGCGTAATAGACGACGCCACCGGCATCGGTGTCCTCGTAATAGACGCGCACTTCCAGCTTCATCGGCCTCATTGCCCGAACAGGTCCCTGCCGCCGGCCTGTGCCGGCACGTCCAGGCCGAAGTGCCGCCAGATGCTTGCCGTGGCGACACGGCCGCGGGGCGTGCGCTGCAGGTAGCCCTGCTGGATCAGGTAGGGTTCCAGCACGTCCTCGATGGTGTCGCGCGCTTCGCCGATCGCGGCGGCGAGGTTGTCGACGCCGACCGGCCCGCCGCCGAACTTCTCCAGCATCGCGCCGAGCAGCTTGCGGTCCATGACGTCGAGGCCGAGGTGGTCGACGTCGAGCATGGTCAGCGCGGCGTCGGCGATGGCCTGCGTGATGGCGCCATCGTGCTTCACTTCGGCGAAGTCGCGGACGCGGCGCAGCAGGCGGTTGGCGATGCGCGGCGTGCCGCGCGAACGGCGTGCGATCTCGACGGCGCCTGCCTCGGCGATCTCGCAGGCGAGGAGGTGCGCCGAACGGCGCACGATCAGGCCGAGTTCCTCGGGCGTGTAGAACTCCAGCCGCGCGACGATGCCGAAGCGGTCGCGCAGCGGGTTGGTCAGCATGCCGGCGCGCGTCGTCGCGCCCACCAGCGTGAAGGGCGGCAGGTCGAGCTTGACCGAACGCGCCGCCGGGCCTTCGCCGATCATGATGTCGATCTGGAAATCCTCCAGCGCCGGGTAGAGGATTTCCTCGACCACGGGCGACAGGCGGTGGATCTCGTCGATGAACAGCACGTCGTGCGGCTCGAGGTTGGTCAGCAGCGCTGCGAGGTCCCCTGCGCGTTCGAGCACCGGGCCGGAGGTCTGGCGCAGGTTCACGCCCATCTCGGCAGCGACGATGTGGGCCAGCGTGGTCTTGCCGAGGCCGGGCGGGCCGAACAGCAGCACGTGGTCGAGCGCCTCGCCGCGCTTCTTCGCCGCTTCGATGAAAATCTCGAGCTGGCCGCGGATCTTCTGCTGGCCGACGTAATCGGCGAGTTTTTTCGGCCGCAGGGCGCGCTCGAGCGCGTCTTCCTGCGACGAGGTCTTGTCGGCCGCGACGATGCGCTCCGAGAAGGCGTCGGTTTCGATCATGAGGCGATTGTCGCAGGTTCCGACCAGCCCTCGGCCAGCGTCAGCGCGAGGGCGAGGATCACCGGCCCGAGGAAGATGCCGACGAAGCCGAAGGCCAGCACGCCGCCGAACACGCCGAGGGCGATCAGCAGGATCGGCAGGCTGGCCGAACGGCTGATCAGGACGGGCTTGACGAAGTTATCCACGCTGCTGATCACGACGAGGCCGTAGATGACCATGAAGATCGCCCAGCCGGTCTGGCCCTGGTCGTAGAGCCACCAGGCGGCGCCGCCCCAGATCAGCGGCGGGCCGACCGGGATCATCGACAGGAAGAAGGTCGCCGCGCCGAGCAACAGGGCCGCCGGCACGCCGGCGATGAGGAAGCCGATCAGGGCGACCGCCGCTTGTGCCGCCGCGGTGCCGACGATGCCGATCATCACGCCCATGATGGTGGTGCGGGCCAGCGTCAGCATGCGGCCGCCGAGTTCGCCGCCGATCTTGTCGGCCAGATGCGCCAGACGCGTCGCCAGCGCGCGGCCGTCGCGGTAGAAGAAGAAGGCGATGAAGACCACCAGCGTCAGTTCGAGCAGGCCCTGGCCGATCAGGCCGACCGTGGCGAGCAACAGCTTGCGCGTCGGCTCGAACAGCTGCTTGCCGAGCTGGGTGATTTCCTCCTTGCTGGCGGCGAGCTTGCGCCAGTAGTCGTCGAGCGGTTCGCCGACGAGCGGCAGGCCAGCCAGCCAGCCGGGCGGCGCGTGATCGCCCGATTCGAACCAGGGACGCAGCAGGGCGATCAGCTGGCTGACGCCATCGGCCACGGTCGCGGCGAGGTAGGACATCGGCAGCAGCACGGCCAGCGCCAGCAACAGGGTGGTCAGCAGCGCGGCGAGCGTCGTGCGGCCCTTGAGGCGGGACTCGATCCAGGCGAACAGCGGCCAGGTGCTGAGGCAGAGGATGGCGGCGAACAGCAGCGCGGCGAGGAAGGGGGCGAGCACCCAGGCGGCGCCGACGGCGATCAGCGCGACGAGGGCGAGGCGGGCGTGGGCGCGGGTGCTTTCGTTCATCGGAAGTGGGAGCGCGGGATGCGCGATTCTACCTGTTGCCGTCCGTCGCTCCCGCCGCGGCCGGGCGCGGGGCGATGCGGCGGATGTGCAGGGTTTTCTCGACCGTGGCGATGACCTGCCCGGCCTCATCGACGATATCCACCGGCCAGGTCGGTTCGTATTTTTCACCCCCGGCGGTCATGGCCGCGACCTCGGCGATTTGCGCCGCCGTCAGCTCGAAGCGGGCGAACACGTCGCTGCGGCCCGGGGCGCGGAAACGGATCGCGGCCGCCTTGTCCCAGACGATGTGGCCGCGCTCGAGGTTGTGCAGCAGCATCAGCGCGTAGAAGGGATCGGTCATCGAGAACAGCGAGCCGCCGTAGTGCGTGCCGAAGTAGTTGCGGTTGAGCAGGCCGCGGCGCAGCCGCACGACGACGCGGCGGAAGTCGGGCGAGATTTCCATGACGTGGATGCCGGCGCCGACGAAGGGGGGCCAGAGGTTCATGCCGAAGCGCAGCAGGCCCGCGGAGAGTCGCAGCCGGCTCAGGAAACCTTGTGCCATCTGCGCGCCATCAGTTTTTCGAGAGCAGCTTCAGCGCCTGGCGGATGCCCCCGGCGACATCGGCGTCGGCCGGCAGCGCCTTGATCGCCCCCAGCGCCTCGCGCTCGCTGTAGCCGAGGGCCAGCAAGGCATTGAGGATGTCGGTCATCGCGTCCGCAGCCGGAGCGGCTGCCGTCCCGCCGGCGCCGACTTTTGCTACCGCAGTAGCGGCGACGGGCAGCTTGCCCTTCAGTTCGAGCAGCAGCCGCTCGGCGGTCTTCTTGCCGATGCCGGGGATTTTCACCAGCCGGCCGGTCTCCTGCAATGCGACCGCCTGCGCCAGTTCGCCGACCGACAGGCCCGACAGCACCGCCAGCGCCATGCGCGCGCCGATGCCCGAGATCTTCAGCAGCTGGCGGAACAGGGCGCGCTCGGCCTCGGTGAGGAAGCCGAACAGCAGGTGGGCATCCTCGCGCACGACGAGATGGGTGACGAGCGCAACCTTTTCGTTGATGTTCGGCAGGTTGTAGAAGGTGCTCATCGGCACGTCGATCTCGTAGCCGACGCCGCCGACGTCGACGAGGATTTGCGGCGGGTTTTTCTCCAGCAGGGTACCGGCGATGCGACCGATCATGACGAGACTATCTCCTCGATGCGCCGCACGAGGTTGGCAACGACCACCTCCTGCGGAAATGCTGCGTATTTTCGCGCAAAGCCCCGGGCGTTGCCGGCGAACGAAGGGTCGCCGACGACACGCTGCAGCTTCTGCGACAGGTCATCGGCCGGCTGTTCCGGGTCGACGAACAAGCCGGCCCCCATGGCTTCCACGCGACGGGCCAGCATGAATTGCTCGAGATGCCACGGCAGCAGCAGCACGGGCTTGCCCGCCAGCAGGAAGCGCGTCGTGGTCGAGAGGCTGGCGTAGGTGACTGCGGCCGCTGCCTGCCGGCTCGCGGCCGTGAGGTCGACCGGCCCCGCCGCGAAGACCAGGTGCGGAGCGGCCATGCGTTCGCGCAGCGCCGGGTCGATGTCGGGATAGAAGACGACGGTTGGTAGACCGAGCGTGTGCAGGGCCTGCAACGCCGCCTCATGGTGGCGGCATTCCTTCCGAAGGTAGGTGAAGAGGCGCGGACCGGGCAGGTCGGGCCAGGCCGGGCGTACGCCGATGCCGGCATCCGGCAGGTTCCCCCAGTAGCGGGCCGGCCCGCGGTCCGAATAGTGGTCGAGTTCGGGGAAGCCGAGCAGCGTGTCCTCGGCGACCGCGAAGAGTTGCGCGACGCCCGCGAGAGGCGGTTTGCTGAAGCGGGCCAGTACGGCATTGATGTTCGCCAGTGCGGCACGCTCGATGGCCTGCAGCGTTTCTGTCGGCACGTTCAGCCAGGGCCGCATGTTCGGAGCGGGCGACCGCGGCGGCGGGATGCAGAAGCCACTGGAAAACAGGATCGCTGGCAGGTCGAGCGTGCGTGCGGCGAGCAGGGCGGTCGGCGCATGATCCGCCAGCACGAGTTGCGTACCGGCGAGCTGGAGCAGTTCGCGCCACGCGACGGTCAGGCCGAGCAGGTCGGCGGTGTCGGCATAGCCGAAGCGCAGCAGGATGTCCGCATAGGACAGCGGAGGTCCGTTTCCCGTCCGTTCCGGACAGGCGGGCGCCTGCAGCCAGGCGAAGCCTTCGCGGTCGAGCAGGCGTGCGGCCGAAGGGGGTGACGCGACCGCCCAATGCACGGTATGGCCACGGTCGCGCAGGGCGCGGGCGAGTGGCAGGGCGGCACCGAGATGACCGAGTCCCGCGCCGAATTCCCAGGCGTAGAGGATGCGTGACATCAGACCAGCCGGCCGTTGCGGACCCGGAACCCCTGCGTCGCCATAGTGCCGAGCCGTCCCCCGTGGGCGTGGCAGATCGCGCAGGCCAGGGCGTCGGCGGCGTCGGCGGAGGGTTCGCCGGGCAGCTGCAGCAGGCGCGTCACCATGTGGCCGACCTGTTCCTTGGCCGCCTTGCCGTGGCCGACGACGGCCTGCTTGATCTGCAGCGCCGTGTATTCGGCGACCGGCAGGTTGGCCAGCACGAGGGCGGAGATGGCGGCGCCGCGCGCCTGACCGAGCAGCAGGGTCGATTGCGGATTGACGTTGACGAACACTTTCTCGATGGCGGCTTCGCCCGGTGCATGCGCGGCTACCACCTCGCCGATGCCGTCGAGCAGCGTCTTCAGTCGCTGCGGCAGGCTGTCCTTTTCGTTGCTGCGGATGCAGCCGCTGGTGACGTAGGCGAGCTTCTGGCCCGTCTTGTCGATGATGCCGAAGCCGGTGATGCGCAGGCCGGGGTCGATGCCCAGTATTCTGACGGTGCGGACGGTGTTCATCGCCGCGAAAGATACACGCCCCACACCGCGAGGGCCATGCCGGCCAGCGCGATGCCGCCCAGCGTTTCGCCGAACAGGCCCCAGGCCAGCAACGCGGTGGTCGGCGGCGTCAGGTAGAACAGGCTGGCGACATTGACGGCGCTGCCGTGGCGGATCAGCCAGTTGAGCAGCGATATCGCGCCGACCGACAGTACCAGCACCAGCCAGCCGAGGGCGAAGGCGAACTCGCCGGTCCAGTCGATGCGGAAGTCGTCGCGCACGAAGACGATGGCGCCGGTGACGAGGGCGCTCGGCAGGAATTGCGCGACGGCGCCGCTGCGCCAGTCGAAATGCGGCGCGAAACGTTTCTGGTAGAGGGTGCCGAGGGTGATGCCGAGCAGGGCGACGCAGGCCGGCAGGAGGGCGGCAATGCCGAAGCCGCTGCCCAGCTTGCCGGAGACGACCATGCCCGTCCCGGCGAAGCCGAGCACCAGGCCCAGCCACTGGCGCGGCAGGACGGTTTCGCCGAGCAGGCGGCCGGCGATGGTGGCGGTCAGCAGCGGCTGCAGGCCGACCACGAGGGCCGTGATGCCGGCCGGCAGCCCCTTGCCGATGGCGATGAAGACGCCGCCGAGATAGGTCGCATGGACGAGCAGGCCGGCGATGCCGATATGCAGCCACTGGCGGCCGTCGCGCGGCCAGGGGGCCCGCCACAGCAGGGCGATGCTGCCCATCAGCGCGATCACCAGCAGGTAGCGGACGAACAGGAAGGCGAGCGGGGCGGCATGCGGCAGACCGAACTTGGCCCCAATGAAGCCAGTGCTCCAGAGAAAGACGAAGAGGAAGGGCGCCAGCCGCGTCATGTCACGGAAAAAGTCGGCGCCGGCAGGACGGCGACGCGACGGCTATTCGTCCATCACCGCCGTCGTATAGACCTCCTGCACGTCGTCGAGGCCGTCCAGCGCATCGAGCAGCTTCTGCATCTTCACGGCATCGTCGCCGGCGAGTTCGGTTTCGCCTTCCGGTTTCATCGTCACTTCGGCGAATTCGGGCTTGAAGCCGGCCGCTTCGAGCGCTTCCTTGACGGTGAGGAAGTCGCCCGGTGCGGTGATCACCTCGATCGAGCCGTCCTCGTTGGCTGCCACGTCCTCGGCACCGCCTTCGATGGCCGCATCCATCAGCGCCGCCTCGTCGGTGCCGGGGGCGAAGATCAGTTGGCCGCAATGCTTGAACTGGAAGGCGACGCAGCCGTCGGTGCCCATGTTGCCGCCGTGCTTGGCGAAGGCGTGGCGGACTTCTGCGACGGTGCGCACCTTGTTGTCGGTCAGGCAGTCGACCATCACAGCCGCGCCGCCGATGCCGTAGCCTTCATAGCGAATTTCGATGTAATCGACGCCTTCGAGCTCGCCGGTGCCCTTCTTGATGGCGTTGTCGATCTTGTCCTTGGGCATGTTGACGGCCTTGGCCTTGTCGACCGCCATGCGCAGGCGCGGGTTGAAGTTGACATCGCCCCCGCCCATCTTGGCGGCGACGGTGATCTCCTTGGCGACGCGCGAGAAGGCGGCGCCGCGCTTTTCATCCTGGCGCCCCTTGCGGTGCTGGATGTTGGCCCATTTGGAATGTCCGGCCATGGCTGGTCTTTCGTAGGTTCGGGTTGCGGGAACGAAGAAACCCGACGGCAGGGCCGTCGGGTGCGGGGCGGATTCTACGGCAGCGGACGCGCGCGGGGGGTTAGTTAGGCGGCGGCCGGCTTGATATCGACGATCTCGGCGATCGGCAGGGTCGCGATGTCCTTGAGCTTCTCGAGGCGCATGCCGTCCTGCTCGAGCAGCGCGGCGACCTGGGAAAAGCTCGAGGAGACGAACACCTCGCGGCCGTCGGGCGAGCGGCGGCGCACGCCGTAGGAGAGGCGGGCCCGCTCTTCGGCGGGCAGCTTGCCGATCAGCGACTTGGTGACCCAGACGCTGCCGTGGCGGGCGAAATCGGAAATGCGCGCGGCCTGGTTGATGGTGTCGCCGAGCACCACGAACTCGATGCTGGTCGGCGTCTGGAAGGTGCCCAGCCACTCCTGGCCCTCGTTGATGCCGGTGTTGAGGTAGAGCTCGTTGAACCACTGCTTGCGCAGCTGCCAGGCCTTGGACAGATGCTGGACGACCTGGCGGATTTCCAGTGCGCAGGAGACGGCGTTGGCGAGATAGTCACTGTCGGGCTGCGGGAAGAAGTAATAGACGAGGCCGTCACCGACGTGCTTGCCGCAGGTGCCGCGGTATTTGCGGAACACCGGCGCCAGCGTGCGCCAGATCTCGTTGATCAGTTCGAAATATTCCTCGGGCGGCAGTTCGGAGCAGATCTTCACCGAACTCTGCAGGTCGGAAACCAGCACGGCCAGGTTCGTCAGCACCGGCAGACGCTTGCGCAGCAGTTCGCGGATCACCTCGTCGCGGCGCATCAGCAGGTCGATCATCGCGTCCGCCGGCCCGCTGTCGGGGCTCAGGACGACGAAGATGCCTTCACGGAAGAAGGAGGCGTAGGCCTGGTAGTAATCCTCGCCCTTGTCCGGCCGGGGCATGCGCACCTCGGACTGGACGATCGGACGGTGGGGCGGCACCTCGGGCGCATCGATATACGCGGCTTGCAGGCGGGCATAGGTCACCGGGTCGAGGCCGCGGCAGACGTTGCCGAAAGCTTCGGCGCTCAGGCTGGACTTGGCAATGCCGACATGGAAGGCCATCAGGCTGCCCATTTCGCCGCGCCCGACCGGCAGCAGGCGGAACAGGTTGCGCGCATCGCTGGTCTGCGGCAGGTCGAGGTGGCCGCCGAACAGGCACTGGCGGGCGGCCGCGTTGATCCACAGCAGCTCGAAATTCTGGTTGATCATGTAAGCCGGATGCTCGATATCGTCCAGCGTCAGATGCAGTGGAGCGGAGTGAGCACCCGCCTGCCCGGCGGTGTGGCCGGTGGCGAGGCGCTCGACGATCTGGGCCATGCTGAGTCCCTCCTGCTTGAGGCGGCGCACTTCGTCGATGCTCGGCGAAGATTTTCCGGAAAGCGGCGTCATGTCGTGAATGGTCGGGTCATGGGACAATGCGGCAGCCGGCTTTTCCGGCAGTCGTAGCGATATTACGGAAAATAGCGCCCGGAATTAAAGTCTTTTTTCAGTGTATTTCTCCAACATGTTGTTTTAAAGCACATACAGGGATGGAAAAATGAGCCTCGATCCGCTGCCCGTCGCCCGTCACCAGGGGGGCGACCTCGCCCTCCTGCCTGCGCTTGCCAACCGCCACGGGCTGATCACCGGTGCGACCGGCACGGGCAAGACCGTCAGCCTGCAAGTGCTGACCGAACGCTTCTCGGCCATCGGCGTGCCGGTGTTCCTGGCCGACGTGAAGGGCGACCTGTCGGGCCTCGGCGCGGCGGGCAAGGCCTCGGACAAGCTGCAGAAGCGCCTCGACCTGCTCGGCGTGACCGACTGGCAGCCGCGCGCCAACCCCGTGGTGTTCTGGGATGTCTTCGGCACCGCCGGCCACCCCGTGCGGGCGACCATCTCGGACATGGGCCCGCTGCTGCTGTCCCGCCTGCTGGCCCTCAACGACACGCAGGAAGGCGTGCTGCAGATCGTCTTCCGCGTTGCCGACGATGCCGGCCTGCTGCTGCTCGACCTCAAGGACCTGCGCACAATGGTGCAGCACGTCGGCGACAACGCCGCGCAATTCAAGACGCAATACGGCAACATCTCGGCCGCCAGCATCGGCGCCATCCAGCGCGGCCTGCTGGCCCTGGAGGGCCAGGGCGGCGACCGGTTCTTCGGCGAGCCGATGCTCGACATCGCCGACCTGATGCAGACGCAGGGTGGCAAGGGCGTCGTCAATATCCTCGCCGCCGACCAGTTGATGAATTCGCCCAAGCTCTACGCCACCTTCCTGCTGTGGCTGCTGGCGGAACTGTTCGAGCAGCTGCCCGAGGTTGGCGATCTGGAGAAGCCGAAGCTCGTCTTCTTCTTCGACGAGGCGCACCTGCTGTTCGACGAAGCGCCCGCGGCGCTGGTCGACAAGGTCGAGCAGGTCGTGCGGCTGATCCGTTCCAAGGGCGTCGGTGTCTATTTCGTGACGCAGAATCCGCTCGACGTGCCCGACAAGGTGCTCGGCCAGCTCGGCAACCGCGTGCAGCACGCGCTGCGCGCCTTCACGCCGCGCGACCAGAAGGCCGTCAAGGCGGCGGCCGAAACGATGCGTGCCAACCCGGCCTTCGACGCGGCGGCGGCGATCACCGAACTGGGCGTCGGCGAGGCGCTGGTGTCCTTCCTCGACGAAAAGGGCCGTCCGCACATCGTCGAGCGCGCCTTCGTGCTGCCGCCGGCCTCGCGCCTCGGCCCGCTGACGCCGGAAGAGCGCGAGGCCGCGATCCGCGCCTCGGACATCTACGGCCATTACGAGAAGACCGTGGATCGGGAGTCGGCCTACGAGAAGCTGGCCGGCCGCGTACCGCAGGAAGGGGCGCCGCAAAAAGTCGGCGCCGGCGGGACGGCCCCGGCACCCGCCGCCTCTTCCCCATCGGGCGATGCAGAAGCCGAAGGCGGCGGCAAGATCAACGAGATCCTCTTCGGCCGCACCGGCCCGCGCGGCGGGCAGTACGACGGGCTGGTCCAGACCATGACCAAGACGGTGGTGCGCACCATCGGGTCGCAGGTCGGGCGCCAGATCGTGCGCGGCCTGCTCGGTTCGCTGCTCGGGCGCCGCTAGGCAAGGTGAGCGCCGGTCGCGATCACAGCGTCGGCCTGCTGCTGGCGGTCGTCGCCGCCTTCGGCTTCTCGTTCAAGGCGATCCTCGTCAAGCTCGCCTATCCCTATGGCGTCGACGCGATCACCTTGCTCGCCCTGCGCATGGCCTTCGCCCTGCCGGTCTTCCTCTGGGTTGGCATCGCCGTCTCGCGCGGTGCGCCGACATTGTCGCGGCGCGACTGGCTGGGCGTCGTCGCCATGGGGCTGGCCGGCTACTACGCCGCCAGCGTGTTCGACTTCCTCGGCCTGCAGTACATCTCCGCCGGCCTCGAGCGCCTGATCCTGTTCACCTACCCGACGCTGACGCTGGTCTTCGGCATGGCGCTGTCGCGCCGCATGGCCAGCGGACGGGAAATCGCCGCACTCGCATTGTGCTACGCCGGCATCGGTGCCGCCTTCTGGCACGACCTCGAGTTCGCGGCCGATGCCTCGGCCATCTGGCTCGGCAGCGGCCTCGTCTTCGGCTCGGCCCTGTGCTACGCCATCTACCTCACCGGCAGCGGCAGGCTGATCGCGCGGCTCGGCACCTCGCGCTTCGCGGCGCTCGCCACGCTCGTTTCTTCAGCAGCGGTGCTCGGCCACTTCTTCGCCACACAGCCGGTGGCGGCGCTCGTCCAGCCCTGGCCGGTCTATGGCTACGCCCTGGCGATGGGGCTGTTCTCGACCGCGATGCCGGTCTTCGCCCAGTCGGCGGCGATCCGCCGCCTCGGTAGCGCTCGCGTCGCACTGGTCAGCATGCTCGGCCCGCTGGCCACCATCGGCTTCGCCGGCTGGCTGCTCGACGAACCGCTGTCGCTGGCGCAACTCTTGGGGGCCGGGCTGGTCATCGCCGGCGTCGCCCTGGTGAGCCGGCGCAGTGCGGCCTGACATTACCCGCCCCGGGGATTGCCAGTCCAGCCGGGGCATGCCATGATCGCCCCCTTGCGCTGCCTGATCAGACAATGATTTCCCCCCTCACACGCCTCCTGCCGCTGCCCCTCCTGATGCTTCTGCTCGGAAGCGGCAGCGGCATGGCGGCCGATATCTCGGAAAAGGACTACTTCACCGAACTACCCGAAGTGCTGACAGTAACGCGCCTTGCGCAGCCACTCAGCGAAACGCCCGGCGCAGTGACCATCATCGACCGCGAGACGATCCGGCGCTCGGGGGCTCGTGAACTGGTAGATGTGCTGCGGCTGGTGCCGGGGTACATGGTGGGGGGGTGGTCGGGCGCCAATCCCGCAGCTGCGTACCACGTACCGCTGGATGACTACGGTACCCGAAACCTGGTCATGGTCGATGGACGCTCCGTCTACTCGTCCTTCCTGATGGGAGATACCCATCGCGGCATGATGATGGTTCCCCTCGAAGACATCGAGCGCATCGAGGTGCTCCGCGGTTCGAACTCCGCGGCCTATGGCGCCAATGCGATGTTCGGGGTGATCAACATCGTCACGCGTCACAGCGTGGATAGCCACGGGATGGAACTGGCAGTCACAGGTGGGGAAGGGGGCATCTGGGACAATCGTGCCCGCATCGGCTGGGGCGATGCTGCCGCCAGCTTTCGGATTTCCGCAGAGCGCCGGCATGACAGCGGCTATGCGCAGGCTTACGACGACAAGACAGTCAGCCAGTTGCACTTCCGCGCCGACTTGCGGCCTGCCGCAGATCAGGAAATCTTCCTCGCTGCCGGGGTGGCTGAGCAGTCTGCCGGGGATGGATTTCCCGGCGCATTCAACAATGGAAATCCGCAACGTAATACTGGCTGGCATGACTACTATCTGCAGGGGGCCTGGCAACGGCAGTTATCCCCTACCGAGCAGATCAAACTGTCTGCCAGTTACGATGAGGAGTCGATTCGGGACAACTATCCCTATCAACTCTCGCTGGCGCCGCCGGTCGTATTGCAAACCGTGTTGATCGACTTTGGCGGACGTGCGCGCCGGCTCAATCTCGAGTTTCAGCACCAGCGGGCCCTGAACGACGAATGGCGTGGCGTGTGGGGCGCGGGCTACAAATACGAAGAGGCAGTGTCGCCGCCGCTTTATTACACCCGTGACCCGGTATCGCTGAACGAGAAGCGCCTGTTCGGTTCGCTCGAGTGGCGACCGAATTCACGCTGGCTTTTCAATGCCAGTGCGTTCTGGGGGGATCACAGCCGCAAGGGAAGCTATTTCATGCCCCGGCTCATGGCCAATTTCCATGTCTTGCCGGAGCATACCCTGAGGGCGGGGGTGACCAGATCGTCGCGCATGCCCAACCTTTATGAACTGGCTTCTGACAGGCGCTACGACACGGTGCTTGGGCAGTTGCGCTATGACACAGCTACCGGGCAGGTGGATCCGGAAACGCTGGAAACCGAAGAACTGGGCTACTTTGGGGAGTTCCGTGCGGCACGCATGACGCTCGATGTGCGCGCCTACCGCGAGCGGATGTATGGCGTGATCGATACCCGATGCATCGTCTGGGGGTGTGGCGGGCTGGGTGTCGACTACGTGAATTACCGGGACCTGGAAACGCGCGGCGTCGAGTTCCAGTTGAGATGGAAACCCTTTGCGGGCACCGAAGTCTGGCTCAATCATAACGATCAGCGTTTCGACTGGACCCGGGACCGCTATAACCCGGGCTTTGTCCACCGCCAGCATGTGCCGCCACGGCGCAATTCGACATTGGCGCTGTTCCAGAAGCTGCCCGGCAATATCGATCTTTCGCTTATCTATTCCACCACCACCGAGATGACGTGGCGTGACCTGGAAAGAAGCCTGCGCCCCATCGGTCGCACCGATCTTCGCATCGCCTACCCGTTCAGGATGGGGTCGACACGCGCGGAAGCATCCTTGACTGTTCAGGCTTTGGGAGGGGGCTATGTGGCGTCCTACCCAAGGACGAACTTCCCCTCCTTGTCCTTCGAGCGCCGTGCTTTCGGCACCCTCAGGCTGGAATTCTGATGCCAAGGTACCTACGCATAGCCGTCGCCGCAGCTTGCCTGCTGTGTATGACTTTGGTATATGCGCAGGGCAGCCAGCCGCGTATCTGGGTGGCGCTGTCGGAGGAGGGGGGGGCGTATGCCGAAAGTGCGGCGGTGCTGCGCGCCGAGCTGGCGGATCGCACCAATCTGGTCGTTGGGAAGTGGCCGTCATTCTTTGTCGACCGATGGGCACCCCCCGATCTCCTGATCACCGTCGGCATGGCGGCGTTCGAAGGCGTGTTGCGCGACCTGGACAGCCGTGGCCCGGAGTGGGCCGGCATCCCGGTGCTGGCAACCCTGCTGCCGCGTTCCGGATACGAGGCGCAACTGAAGGCAGCCCGGAAAACGGGACGACCGATATCCGCGGTGGTTCTCGATCAGCCGGCGGAACGGCAGCTTGCGCTGATTGCCCGGGCGCTGCCCGACCGACGACGGGTCGGGGTGCTGGCCGGCTCCAGGTCGCAGGCGCTGCTGACGGAACTTCAGCGGGCGGCGGCATCCCGGAAGCTCGGGCTGGAGGTGATTGCCGGCGTGGCCGCGCCGGAAACGCTCTTCCCTGCCCTGAAAGGCGTGCTGGATACCGCCGATGTGATTCTCGCGATCCCCGATTCGGCTGTCTACAACGCCGGCAGCTTGCAGAACATCCTGCTGACGACCTATCGGGCGCGGGTGCCGCTGGTGGCCTTCTCGCCGGCCTATGTCAAGGCGGGAGCGATACTCGCCGTGTATTCGACGCCTGCGCAGGTGGCACGGCATGCGGCTGGCATCGTGCGTGACTGGCAGGCGGGGGGCGTCCTGCCCGCGTTGCAGATGCCGGCGGAGTTCGCCGTCGTGGCCAATCCCAAGGTGGCCGCTTCGCTGGGGATCGGACTGGATGACGCAGTCGAAATTGCCGAGGATATGAGGAAGGGAGCGGCCGGCAGATGATCCATTGCGGCCAGGGTTGGAGTAGAGGCTGGGAGGGGGCGTGAAGGTCGTTCAACGAAGTCTGCTGGTCGTGGCGCTGCTCGCCTGCGCGACGCACGCACAGTCGGAAGACGAGGTGATGCAGCAGATCCGGGAGATGAGTCTCGAAGAACTGATGACGACCACCGTCACGATTTCGACGAGTACGAAGCAGACGCTCTCGAAGGCGCCTGCGGTGGTTTCCGTTCTCACGGCCGAAGCTATCCGTGCGACGGGTACGACCAACCTCATGGAGATCCTGCAGGGGGTGCCCGGCATCTACGTCAAGACCAACCTGTTCGGCTTCAAGCCGCTGATCAGCTTTCGCGGCGCTTCGGGGACCAACGTGCTGCTGATGATCAATGGCGCGCCGGCCAAAGATCTGGTCTGGTCGCCGGGCATTTTCTGGAAAGGCGTTCCCGCCAACATGATCGAGCGCATCGAGATCATCCGCGGACCGGGTTCGGCGCTCTACGGGTCCGATGCGTCCGCCGGCGTCATCAACGTCATCACCAAAACCGCCGGCAGCATCGATTATGCCGAGGCCGGTCTGCGTGTCGGCAGCTTCGATACAGGTGCCGCCTGGTTGCAACATGGCATGCAATGGAACGGATTCGATATCGCCCTGACGGCCGATCTGTCCACGACCGATGGTCACAATCCCTTTATCCGGAGGGCGTTCGGCAACACCAGCGGTCGGGCTGACTACGGTTATGAAAGCCAGGATTGGCATCTGTCGGTTGCGCGGGGGAACTGGCGCATGCTGCTCGATCATTACCGCCACGACGATGTCGCCATCGGCCTCACCGGTGGCGCGGTGCTGGATCCCCAAACCCGTGCAAACGACAGCCTCAGCAGCTTGGCCCTGCTCTATGCTGCTCCGGAATTCGCCGACCACTGGGCGCTGAATGGCGAATTCCGCTACCGCGACATGGAATACACCTCGGGCAACGGCTACTTCGAGGGGATTCCCGCCTATGCCAACCTCAAGCAGGAAAGCTCAGCGGAGCGCCGCTGGAATTTCGAAGTCAGCGCCTTGTACTCGGGTATCCGCGATCACTCGCTGCGTGTCGGGGGGGGCTACGTTGAGCATGATCTGTATGCTTTTACACAGGTCCTCGATGGCGTGTCGAAGGTGATCGATAACGGGGATACCTACACTTTTCTACCTACCGCCGTGGTACCTGCCACCTCGGTCGCCCCCCACAGGCGCAAGAACCGCTACTTCTTTGTCCAGGATATCTGGAGCTTTGCTCCGGACTGGGAGCTGACCGCAGGCGTGCGCTACGACCATTACTCGGATTTCGGTCGCACGCTCAATCCGCGGCTGGCACTGGTCTGGCAGACAACGGACCGCTTCACGACGAAGCTGATGTATGGCCAGGCATTTCGCGCACCCTCCTATCTGGAGCGCTACGTCACGACCGCCGCCAACCCGCCCAATCCGTCGCTACGCCCGGAAAAATCGAAAACCCTCGAGTTGTCGTTCGCCTGGCGGGCCACGCGGGATCTCAGACTGGGCACCAACTTCTATCGTTTCGATCGCCGAGAAGTCATCGCGCCGAGTCCGCCGGTCAGCGGCCAGTTTTCCAACCACGATCGCTTCGTCACAAGCGGCATCGAATTCGAGGCGCAGTGGCAGGCGCTGAGCAACCTGCGGCTTGCGGGCAACCTGTCGCACATGAAGAACGAGGACGTGACTTCGCCGTTGCGCGATGTCGCGCTGCCCCGAACGCAGGCCTATGTGCGTGTCGACTGGGCATTCCAGCCGAAATGGAACTGGAATCTGCAGATGAACTGGTTCGGATCCCGACCGCTGCCTGCGGGCGATTTGCGGTCACCCCAGGGCGCCTATGCGCTGGTTGATACCACCATCCGCTATTACCATGGCAGCGATTGGGAGTTCGCCGCATCGATACGCAACCTCCTTGACGAGGATGCTGCCGAGTATTCAAGCACGCGGCTCTGGTACAACCTGCCCCTGCCTGGCCGCAGCGCTTTCGTCGAAGCGCGCTACAAGTTCTAGACGTTCGACATGCCGCGCTGGATCGTCCGCGTCGTCATTGCCTGCCTGCTGGCCATCGCGCTGGCAGGGCCGGCCGCGGCGCAGTCGCAGGTCTGGGTGGCGCTGGGCGGCGAGGACGGGCCTTACGAGGAGATGGCGGCGGTATTGCGTGCGGAATGGCGGGATCGCCCGCTGCTGATCGCTCCTTGGACCGCCCTTGCGGAACGGGCGGGACCCCCGCCGGACCTCGTCGTGGCCGTCGGCGCGGCGGCCTTCGAGGGCATGCTCAAGAACCTGCAGAAGCGCGGTCCGGCCTGGGAGGCGGTGCCGCTGATGGGCACGCTCCTGCCGCAGCTCGCGTACCGGACCACGCTCGAGAGGTTGCAGCCCGTGCGTCGCCCCGTATCCGCGGTCGTCCTCGACCAGCCGTTTCAGCGCCAACTGGACCTGATCCGGGATGCCCTGCCGTCGCGTCCGCGCGTCGCCGTGCTGGCCAGCCCGCAGACCCGCCCGTTGCTGAAAGCCCTGGAGCGCGAAGCGCAGGGGCGCGGCATGCAATTGATTGCCGCCCGGGAGATTGACCGGGCAGAGGATATCTTTCCCGCGCTCAGGCAGGCCCTGGAGCAGGCGGATGTCCTCCTCGCCCTCCCCGATACGCTGATTTACAACGGCAGCAGCCTGCAGAACATCCTGCTGACGACCTATCGGGCCCGCGTGCCGGTGGTGACGTTCTCGCCGGCCTATGTCAAGGCGGGCGCATTGCTGGCCGTCTATTCCACACCGGCACAGGTGGCCCGGCAGGTGGTCAGGAAACTCGCTCAATGGCGGCCCGGCCAGCCGTTGCCCGAACCGTCATCTCCCGGCGAGTTCGCCGTCGTCGCCAATCCGCGGGTGGCGTCATCCCTCGGCATCGGCCTCGATGATGCCGTGCAGATCGCCGGGGATCTGCGTGCCGCCGAGGGGAGGCGCTGACCATGGTCCGTCTCGGCTTCCGTGGTCGTCTGCTGCTCGGTGCGGTGTTGCCGGCGCTGATGATGGTGCTGGTGCTGGAAACGGTCTTTCTCGATCGCTACCGGGCGGATATCGAGCGCTCCTTCCTCGAGCGCGGCAAGGCGATTGCGCACCAGCTGGGTGTGGCAGCCGAATATGCGCTCTTCAGCGGCAGCTTCGATTCGCTCGACCTGCTGGCCACGGGGGTGCGCGAGAGCGATAGCGACATCGTGTCGATCAACATCCTCGACCGCAGCGGCCGGCGCCTGGCGGGCGACGGGCTCTGGCCGCGCCACCGGCTGTCGCTGGAGGATCGCCTGGTCGTGGTCAGCGATGAAGCGCATGTCACCATCCAGGCGCCGATACGCCAGACCGCGCTGCCGCTGGAAAACGAGTTGTGGTCGGGCAACGGCAGCACGGCAGCGAAGCAGCCGGTCACCGGTTATGTCGTCGTCGAGATTTCGCGCGACCAGATCAACGAGCGCAATGCCGAAATGCTGCGCATCACGCTGGCGATCGTCCTGGCCGGTCTGCTGCTGGCCAGCTGGGTGTCGGCGCGCATTGCCGGCGACGTGCTGCGCAAGCTCGAGACCGCCAGTCGCGAGCTGACGCGCCAGAAGGAGGCGGCCGAGGCGCTGGCGCGTACCGATGTCCTGACGGGCCTGGCCAACCGCCGTGCGTTCGACGAGGCGGCGCAGCGTGAAATCCGGCGCGCCGTGCGCTACGGCGAGCCGCTGGCCCTGATCATGACGGATATCGACCGCTTCAAGGCCATCAACGATACGCACGGCCACCATGCCGGCGATCAGGTGCTGGTGAGCTTCGCCCATACCCTGCGCGCCGCGGTGCGGGAGGTGGACCTCGTCGGCCGCTGGGGCGGCGAGGAGTTCGTCATCCTGATGCCGGGAACGGATATCGAAGAGGCGCAGCAGGTGGCGGAACGCATGCGGCAGGCAGTCGCGGCCGCACCGGCACACTACGAAGACGTGGACTGCAGTTACACCGCCAGTTTCGGCGTGGCGGTTTTCAGGTCCGACATGCCATCGCTCGATGCCCTGCTGGGCACCGCCGACCAGGCGCTCTATCGCGCCAAGGAAAACGGCCGCAACCGCGTCGAGACAGGCTAGCCGGGGAGGTCCGCGCCGAGCCGGCGCAGGATCTCGAGCGACAGCGCCGACTGGTTCAGGGTATAGAAATGCAGGCCGGGTGCGCCGAGCTCGACGAGCCGGGCGCACAGTTCGGTGACGACGTCGAGGCCGAAGGCGCGGATCGAGTCGGCATCGTCGCCGAAGCTCTCGAACTTCCTGCGCATCCAGCGCGGAATCTCGGCACCGCTGCTGTCGGCGAAGCGCGCCAGCTTGCTGAAGCCGCCGATCGGCATGATGCCCGGCACGATCGGGATCGTCACGCCGAGCGCGCGTGCCTCGGCGACAAAATGAGCGTAAGCGTCAGCGTTGTAGAAGAACTGCGTGATCGCCGAGTCCGCGCCGGCATCGACCTTGCGCTTGAAGTTCCGCAGATCCTCGCGCGGGTTGCGCGCCTGCGGATGCCATTCCGGATAGGCGGCAACCTCGATGCGGAAGGTGTCACCCGTCTCGGCGCGGATGAATTCGACGAGTTCGTTGGCGTAGCGGAATTCGCCGGCATCGGCCATGCCCGAGGGCAGGTCGCCTCTTAAGGCAACGATGCGGCGGATGCCGTGGTCGCGGTAGTCGTGCAGGATCTTGCGGATGCCTTCGCGCGTCGAGCCGATGCAGGACAGGTGCGGCGCGGCAACGTGGCCCTCGGCGGCGATCTCCATGACGATGTCGAAGGTGCGCTCGCGCGTCGAGCCGCCGGCGCCGTAGGTGACGGAGAAGAAGGTCGGCTCGGCGGTGGCGAGCTTGCGGCGTACCTCGCGCAGCTTGGTCATACCCTCCGCCGTTTGCGGCGGGAAGAATTCGAAAGAGATTTCAGGCAGGTTCATGGCGGGCATGGAGGAAGAATTCGTGGTTGCCGTCGGTGCCGGTGATCGGGCTGTCGAACCAGCCGGCGACGACGAGATGGTGTTGCGTGCAACAGGCCGCGAGCTTGTCGCGAACCATGGGATACAAGCGCGTGTCGGTGACGATGCCGCCCTTGCCCACATGTTCCGGGCCGACCTCGAATTGGGGCTTGACGAGCAGCAGCAGGTCGCCGAGGCGGGTCAGCAGCGGCGGCAGTTGCGGCAGGATCAGCGTCAGCGAGATGAAGCTCGTGTCGGCGACGATCAGGTCGAACTGCCGTCCCGCCAGCACCGACTTTTGCAGGTTGCGCGCGTTGAGGCCCTCGTGCGGCTCGACGCGTGGATCGGCCGCGATGGCGGGATGCAGCTGGCCATGGCCGACGTCGATGCCGACCACTTTCGCCGCACCGTGCTGCAGCAGGCAATCGGTGAATCCACCGGTGCTCTGGCCGATGTCCAGGCAGTCGCGACCGCGAGGGTCGATGCCGGCATGCGCGAGTGCGCCGGCCAGCTTGAGCCCGCCGCGCGAGACGTACTCGGCGGACTGCGACGGCTCGACGCGCAAGTCGGCATCGGCCGGCAGGAGGTGGGACGGCTTGTCGATCGCCGTCCTGTCGGCGCCGACTTTTACGCGGCCGGCGTCGATCAGCCGCTGGGCCGCGGTGCGCGAGGGCGCGAGGCCGCGCTGGACGAGCAGCGCGTCCGCGCGCACGCCGCCGGCGTGGGCGGACGGCTTGCCGCCATACACCTGCGCCGCGGCGCGCACGGCCACCTTCGATTTCGGGCGGGCCGTGCGGGCATGAAACGAGTTCATGCTCATGGGACTAACGACTTGGTAACGGCTCAGTAGCGATAGTGCTCGGCCTTGTACGGACCGTTCTTCGGCACGCCGATGTAGGCGGCCTGCTGGTCGGTCAGCTCGGTCAGCTGGGCGTTGAGCTTCTTGAGCTGCAGGCGCGCCACCTTCTCGTCCAGATGCTTGGGCAGCGTATAGACACCGACCGGGTAATCGGCGTTCTTGGTGAACAGTTCGATCTGCGCGATGGTCTGGTTGGCGAACGACGAGGACATCACGTAGCTCGGGTGCCCGGTGGCGCAGCCGAGGTTCACCAGGCGGCCCTTGGCCAGCAGGATGATCCTTTTCCCATCCGGGAAGATGATGTGATCGACCTGCGGCTTGATTTCCTCCCACTGATACTTCTCGACGGATGCGACATCAATCTCGTTGTCGAAGTGGCCGATGTTGCAGACGATGGCCTGGTCCTTCATCTTCGCCATGTGGTCATGGTTGATGACGTGGTAGTTGCCGGTGGCGGTGACGAAGATGTCCGCCTTGTCGGCGGCGTAGTCCATCGTCACGACGCGGTAGCCTTCCATCGCGGCCTGCAGCGCGCAGATCGGGTCGATCTCGGTTACCCAGACTTGCGCGGAAAGCGCCCGCAAGGCTTGCGCCGAACCCTTGCCCACGTCGCCGTAGCCGCACACCAGCGCGATCTTGCCGGCGACCATCACGTCGGTGGCGCGCTTGATGCCGTCGACCAGCGATTCGCGGCAGCCGTAGAGGTTGTCGAACTTGGACTTGGTGACCGAGTCGTTCACGTTGATCGCGGGGATCTTCAGGTCGCCGCGCTCATGCATCTGGTAGAGGCGATGCACGCCGGTGGTGGTTTCCTCGGTCACGCCCTTGATCTGCGCCAGACGGGTCGAATACCAGGTTTTGTCGGTCTCGAGCTTCTTCTTGATCGCGGCGAAGAGGATGGTTTCCTCTTCCGAGGTCGGCTTGGCGATGACGGAAATGTCCTTCTCCGCCTTGGCGCCGAGGTGCAGCAGCAGCGTGGCGTCGCCGCCGTCGTCGAGGATCATGTTGCTGTAGCCATTGTCCGGCCACTCGAAGATGCGGTGGGTGTAGTCCCAGTAGTCGGTCAGTGACTCGCCCTTGACGGCGAAGACGGCGATGTCATCCTTGGCGATGGCGGCGGCGGCGTGGTCCTGGGTCGAGAAAATGTTGCACGAGGCCCAGCGCACTTCGGCGCCGAGGGCGGTCAGCGTCTCGATCAGCACGGCGGTCTGGATGGTCATGTGCAACGAACCGGTGATGCGTGCGCCTTTCAGCGGCTGGGCTTTGGCGTATTCCTCGCGGATCGCCATCAGGCCGGGCATCTCGGTCTCGGCGATGCGGATTTCCTTGCGGCCCCAGTCGGCGAGGCCCATGTCGGCAACAACGTAATCAGCAGGTGTGGTCATGAGGTTCAGGCTCCTTGAACATGACCGGGGGCGAGTCGTGGATTGCGCATGCTGGCTCACCGTCCCGGAGATGGGTTGGTGAGCGCCGTTTAGAAAAACGAGCCTGGCGGTGAAACCGTTGCAGCGCTCCTCGATGGGGTGCGATTATAGTCCAGTCGCTACCTGACGCGCGTCAAGGCCCGGCCGGCAGGAATAAGGCTATCCTTGCCGCCATTTTTCCTTCGGTGGAGTCGGGAATGAAAAGAATGAAGACGTGCCTGCTGACGGGGCTGGTGTGCGCCTTGCCGCTCGCATTCGCCAGCGGTCAGGCCGCGGGCCAAACCGCGACGCCCGGTGCGGCTGAAGTGCAGGCGCTCGGACGCCTCAACGGCGAGGCGCTGGCCTGCAAGCAGATGGCGCTGGTGGACCGGATCCGCATCGCCGTCGTGTACGACGCACCCAAGACGCGCGAGATCGGTGAGATCTTCGAGGCGGCGACCAGCGAGCGTTTCCTCGCCATGGGCACGGACAAGTCGGCCTGTCCGGACGGCCGCAGCCTTTCGCAGCAGGTCGAGTCGGGCATCGCCGCGATGCGGGCGGCCTTCAAGGCGCAGGCGAAATGATCAGGTCGCTGGCCGTCGTCTTTTCCCTCGTGCTGCTGGCCGCCATCCCGGCCCGGGCGCAGCATGACCTCGGCCTCGGCGAAACGCGCGACATCGTGCCGCGCTATCTGCTTCAGGACGTCAACGGCCGGGCCACGACGCCGGAGGACCACAAGGGCTACTACCAGCTGATCGCCTTCGGTTACACCTTCTGTCCGGACATCTGCCCGACCACGCTGACGGAGATGGCGGCGGTGCTCAAGGCGCTCGGACCGCAGGCGGAACGGCTGCGGCCGATCTTCATTTCGGTCGATCCGGAACGCGACACCCTGCAGGTGCTGCGCGAATACACCGCCTTCTTCGATCCGCGCATCATCGGCATGACCGGCTCGCCGGCGCTGGTGTCGCGCGCCGCGCAGAACTTCAAGGTGCGCTACCAGAAGGTGGCGAAGGAGAGCGGGGACATGACGAACTATGCCGTCGATCACTCGGCGGGCATGTACCTGCTCGGGCCGGACGGCAGCTTCGCGAAGAAGTTCGCCTACGCCACCCCGCCGGGCGAGATCGCCACGACGATCCGGCTGTATCTCGAGATGGAAACCGCGGCCCGCTGAGCGCGCGCCGCGGTGATTGAAGCCGCCTAGAAACCGGCGCCCGCCGGAGTATTACAGGCCGGCATCCGCCTTCAGCGCCAGCGCCTTGTCGGTGGCTTCCCAGGTGAATTCCGGCTCGTCGCGGCCGAAGTGGCCGTAGGCGGCGGTCTTCTCGTAGATCGGGCGCAGCAGGTTCAGCATGTTGACGATGCCCTTCGGCCGCAGGTCGAAGTGCTTCTTGACGAGCTGGGCGATGGTCTCGTCCGACACCTTGCCGGTGCCGAAGGTCGTGACCCAGACGCTGGTCGGCTCGGCGACGCCGATGGCGTAGGACACCTGCACCTGGCAGCGCGAGGCGAGGCCGGCGGCGACGATGTTCTTCGCCACGTAGCGGCCGGCATAGGCGGCCGACCGGTCGACCTTGGAGGGATCCTTGCCCGAGAACGCGCCGCCGCCGTGCGGGCAGGCGCCGCCGTAGGTGTCGACGATGATCTTGCGGCCGGTCAGGCCGCAGTCGCCCTGCGGGCCGCCGACGACGAAGCGGCCGGTCGGGTTGACGAGGTACTTGATCTCGCCCTTGATGAGTTCCTTGGGCAGGATCGGCTTGATGATCTCCTCGATCGTCGCCTCGCGGATGGCTTCCAGAGTCATTTCCGGCGCGTGCTGGGTCGAGATGACCACGGTGTCGATCGCATCCGGCTTGCCGTCGACGTAGCGCACGGTGACCTGCGACTTGGCGTCAGGGCGCAGCCACGGCAGGCGGCCGTCCTTGCGCAGCATCGCCTGGCGCTCGACGAGGCGGTGCGACAGGTAGATCGGCAGCGGCATCAGGGTGGCGGTTTCGTCGCAGGCGTAGCCGAACATCAGGCCCTGGTCGCCGGCACCCTGGTCGAGGTTGTTGTCGTAGGCCTTGTTGACGCCCTGGGCGATGTCGGGGCTCTGCTTGTCGTAGGCCACTAGCACGGCGCAGCCCTTGTAGTCGATGCCGTACTCGGTGTTGTCGTAGCCGATGCGCTTGATGGTGTTGCGCGCCACGCCGATGTAGTCGACGTTGGCCGTGGTGGTGATCTCACCGGCCAGCACGACGAGGCCGGTGTTGCACAGCGTCTCGGCGGCGACGCGCGAAGTCGGGTCCTGCGCCAGGATGGCGTCGAGGATGGCGTCGGAGATCTGGTCGGCGACCTTGTCCGGATGGCCTTCCGAAACGGATTCCGAGGTGAAGTAGTACTGGTTCGACATGATGGCTCCTTCTGTTTCCCCGCTGTTCGGTCCGTCGGACCGGCTCGGGGGATCGGAGCAGGCGACGCTTTAGCAGTATTTCCCCGCCCCATGGCTGCCAGCGGGATCGCCCTGCAAGTTGTCCTGTGCCGCAGATTGCGGCGCTTAACTCGGCGATGGGCGGCGATAATAGCGCCTTTTCCGCTCCGGTCAACCGCGCCTGCCTCATGGGTTTCCTATTCCGCCTGCTTTCGCACCTGCCGTTGTACGTGCTGCACAACCTCGGCGCACTGGCCGGCTGGCTTGCCTATGTGCTGTCGCCGACCTATCGGCGCCACCTGCGCGAGAACATGGCGCTGGCCGGGGTGGCGGATCATCGCCATGCGGCGATCGCGGAGGCCGGCAAGACCATCCTGGAGCTGCCGAAGATCTGGCTGCGACCGCAGGCCGAGGTGGTCGGCCGCGTAGTGAAGGTGGACGGCTGGGAACATGTGGACGCCGCGCTGGCTGCAGGCCGCGGGCTTGTTTTCATGACGCCGCACCTGGGGTGCTTCGAAATCTGCGCCCAGTACCTGGCGATGCACCGCCCGATCACCGTGCTTTATCGCCGCTCGAAGCAGGCCTGGCTGGCGCCCATCATGGAGGAGGGGCGCGGGGCGCATCTCAATCTCGCACCGGCCGACATGAGCGGGGTGCGGCGCCTGCTCAAGGCGCTGAAGGCGGGGGAAATGGTCGGCATGCTGCCCGATCAGGCACCCGGCGCCGGCGAAGGGGTCTGGGCGTCTTTCTTCGGTCGGCCGGCCTACACGATGACGCTTGCCGCCCGACTGGCGCAGACCGGGGCAACGGTGCTGTTCACCTACGCCGAGCGCCTACAGTACGGCGCCGGCTACCACCTGCACTTCCTGCCCCCGGAGGGCGCCGTCGATAACCCGGCCGACATCAACCGCGAAATCGAGCGGCTCGTCATGCTGTGCCCCGGACAATATCTCTGGGGCTACAACCGCTACAAGCAGCCGTCCGGCGCGCCGGAGCCGACATGACCCGGTTCGCACTGGCTGTCATGTGGCTGCTGCACTGGCTGCCGCTGCCGGCGCTGGCGGCCTGCGGGCGGCTGTTCGGCCGGCTGCTGTTCCGCTTCGGCCACGAGCGCCGCCGCGTCGCCCTGACCAATCTGGGCCTCTGCTTCCCCCAGATGGGCGAAGCCGAAAAGTCGGCGCTGGCGCGACGGCACTTCGAGGCCTTCGGCCGCAGCTTCCTCGAGCGCGGGCTGCTGTGGTGGGCCCCGGCTGCGCGCATCCGCCGCCTCGTGACGATCGCGGGACTGGAACGCATTCCCGCCGACCGGCCGGTGATCCTGCTGGTGCCGCATTTCGTCGGCCTCGACATGGGCTGGACGCGGCTGACGCTCGAGCGCGACATGGTCAGCATCTACGCCAATCAGAAGAACCTGCTGTTCAATGCCGCCCTCTATCAGGGCCGCCTGCGTTTCGGGCATTCCGAGCTGCTTTCGCGTCAGGAAGGCACGCGCAAGGCGATCCGGGCGATGAAGGCCGGCCGGCCGTTCTACTACCTGCCGGACATGGATTACGGCGAGCGCGACACCATCTTCGTGCCCTTCTTCGGCGTCCCGGCGGCGACCATCACGGGCCTGTCGCGCCTCGCGCGCATAACCGGCGCGGCGGTCGTGCCGGCCATCGCGCGCATGACCGATTCCGGATATGTCGTCGAGATCGGCGAACCGTGGGTGGATTACCCGGGCCAGGGTGAACATGGCATCGAGGACGATACGCGGCGCATGAATGCCTTCATCGAGCAGGAAGTGCTGAAAATGCCTGACCAGTACTTCTGGCTGCACAAGCGCTTCAAGACGCGGCCGCCGGGCGAACAAAGGCTGTATTGAGCCCTTATTCGCCTTCATTTGAAAAAGTCGGCGTTGGCGGGACGGCGTAAGATTTTCAGGCTATGAAAATCCGCTTCGCCAAGATGCATGGCCTCGGCAACGACTTCGTCGTGCTCGATGCCGTGCGACAGCATTTCGTACCCAGCGCCGCCGAGGCCCGCTGGCTGGCCGACCGCCATTTCGGCGTTGGCTGCGACCAGATTCTCGTCGTCGAGCCGCCGCAGATCGACGACGCGGACTTCCGTTATCGCATCTTCAATGCCGATGGCAGCGAGGTCGAGCAGTGCGGCAATGGAGCGCGCTGCTTCGTGCGCTTCGTCCACGAGCAGGGGCTGACGGAAAAGCGCGAGATCCGCGTCGAGACGATGGCGGGCATCATCATGCCGCGCCTCGAAGCGGACGGCCAGGTGACGGTCGATATGGGCGTACCGCGCTTCACACCGGCCGATATTCCCTTTCTGGCGGAGTCGGACGATCTGGTCCAGACCCTCGAATTCGACGGTCGCAGTGCCGAGATCACCGCTGTCTCGATGGGCAATCCGCATGCCGTACAGGTGGTCGACAACGTCGATTCCGCGCCGGTCGGCCGCGACGGCCCGTGGATCGAGGCCCATCCGCGCTTTCCGAAGCGCGCCAATGCCGGCTTCATGGAAGTCGTCGACCGCCATGCCATCCGCCTGCGCGTCCATGAGCGTGGTGCCGGAGAGACGCTCGCCTGCGGAACGGGCGCCTGCGCCGCCGTCGTGGCCGGCATCCGCCGCGGCCTGCTCGATTCCCCCGTGCGCGTGACGACGCGCGGCGGCGATCTCTCGATCGCATGGGGCGGTGTCGGCCGGCCCGTCCTCATGACCGGGCCGGCGGTCACCGTATTCACCGGCGAACTCGAATTGCCCAAGGAGAAGTCATGAATCTTGCTGCCAAGGATGTCGCCCAGTTCCTCAAGGATCATCCGGATTTCTTCAACCAGTACGCCGACGCGCTGGCGCAGATCACCATTCCCGACCCGCACGGCGGCCGGGCGGTGTCGATCACCGAGCGGCAGATGGGCACGCTGCGCGACCAGGTGCGGCGGCTCGAAGCCAAGCTCGCCGAGCTGATCCGCTTCGGCGAGGAAAACGACGCCCTGCTCGCCAAGACACACCGGCTGGTCGTCGCGCTCACCGGCGCGGCCGATAGCGGCGCGGCCCTGCGCACCCTCTACGCGCACCTCGGTGGCGATTTCGATGTGCCGCACGTGGCCGTGCGCCTGTGGGGCGCCCATAACGAGGGGGGCGATCCCGGTGCGCCCGAATTCACGCCGATGAGCGTCGAGGCCCATGAATTTGCCGCCACGCTCAAGCGGCCCTACTGCGGCGCCGGCAGCGGTCCCGACGTGCTCGGCTGGTTCGGCGAGCGCGGCGCCCATGTGCGTTCGCTGGCGCTGGTCGCCTTGCGCAAGGGCGACCAGACCTTCGGCCTGCTCGCCCTCGGCAGCGAGGATCCGCAGCGTTTCTATCCCGAGATGGGCACGCTCTACCTCGAACGCATCGGCGAAGTCGCCGCGGCGGCGCTGGCCAGAACCCTGCGCTGAACCCACCATGGCCGATACGTCGGTCGAACAATTCCTGGCCGAGCTCGACCACCAGCGTCGTGCCAGCCCGCACACGCTGAGCGCTTACCGGCGCGACCTCGCCCTGCTCGCGGCCGGGGTCGGGGGGCGCCCGCTCGATGCGCTGCAATCCCACGAGCTGCGCCGCCAGGCGATGCGCCTGCACGGCCAGGGGCTGTCGGCGCGCTCGGTGGCGCGCACGCTGTCGGCCTGGCGCGCCTACTACCGCTGGCTCGCGCGGCGTGGCCGGCTCGCTGCCGACCCCTGCGTCGGGCTCAAGGCGCCGAAGCGGCCGCGCGTACTGCCCAAGGCACTCGGCGTCGAGCAGGCGAACGCGCTACTCGACGCCGCCGTCGAGCACGCAGATGCGCTGTCGCTGCGCGACCGCGCGATGTTCGAGCTGTTCTATTCCTCCGGCCTGCGCCTCGCGGAACTCGTTTCCCTCGATCTGTCGAGCGGCATCGACCTCGCCGCCGGCGAAGTCACCGTCACCGGCAAGCGCGGCAAGACGCGCACCGTGCCGGTCGGCGCGCGGGCGGCCGAAGCGCTCGCGGCCTGGCTCGCCTGCCGCGCGGGTCTCGCCACGGCGGACGAGCCGGCCCTGTTCGTCAGCCGGCGCGGCAGCCGCCTGACGCCGCGCGCCGTCGAGCTGCGCCTCGCGCGGCGGGCGCGCGAATGCGGCCTCGGCCAGCACGTCCATCCGCACATGCTGCGCCATTCCTTCGCCAGCCACGTGCTGCAGTCCTCCGGCGACCTGCGCGCCGTGCAGGAGATGCTCGGCCACGCCAGCATCGCGACGACGCAAATCTATACGCATCTGGACTTCCAGCACCTCGCGAAGGTTTATGATGCGGCGCATCCGCGGGCGAAACAGAAGTAACCGCCGTCCCGCCGGGACCGACTTTTTCTTTCCGCTGTCATGAACCTGCCCAAGACCCTCGCCGGCGATTTCTGGGGTGGCCTGGCCGCCATGCTGGTGGCGTTGCCCTCGGCGATCGCCTTCGGGGTGACGATCTACGCGCCCCTCGGCGCCAGCGCGGCCGCGCAGGGCGCGCTGGCCGGCATCCTCGGCGCGATGGCGCTGGGCCTGATCGCCGCCTCGCTCGGCGGGGCGCCGCGCCTCATCAGCGCGCCCTGCGCGCCGGCCGCCGCGGTGCTGGCCGCCTTCGCCATCGAGCGCCTGCAGGCGGGCAGCGATGCCGTGTCGATCATGCTGATGCTCACGGTGCTGGGGCTGATGGCCGGCCTGTTGCAGGTCGCCTTCGGCGCACTGCGGCTCGGCAAGCTGATCGAATACATGCCCTACCCGGTGGTGAGCGGCTACCTGTCCGGCGTCGGGCTGATCATCATTGGCAGCCAGGTGCCCAAGCTGCTCGGCGCCGGGAAAGACATGACGCTCTGGCCGGCGCTCGCCGCTCCGGCGCAATGGAATCTTGCCAGCCTGGCGATCGGGGTCGTCACGGCCGGCGTGATGCTCGCCGCGCCCCGGTTCGTCAAGCGCGTGCCGGCGGCGATCCTCGGCCTGCTGGCGGGCGTGCTGGCCTATCTCGGCCTCGGGCTGGCGGACGTGGTGCCGCTGTCCACGGCCGCGAACCCGCTCGTGGTGGGGCCGTTGTCGACGGGCGAAGGCGCCGGCTTCCTCGATGCGCTGCTCGGACGCTGGCAGGCCGCGAGCGCGCTCGATGTGCACACGCTGGCGCTGCTGGTCTTTCCGGCGCTGACGCTGGCCGGCCTGCTGTCGATCGACACGCTGAAGACCTGCCTGGTGCTCGACGCGATGACGCGTTCGCGCCACCAGTCGAACCGCGAGCTGTTCGGCCAGGGCATGGCCAACATCGGCTCGGCGCTGATCGGCGGCATGCCGGGCGCGGGCACCATGGGCGCGACGCTGGTCAACCTGTCTTCCGGCGCGCAGACCCGCCTGTCCGGCATGTTCGAGGGGGCGCTCGCGCTGCTCGCCTTCCTGCTGCTCGGTGCGCTGATCGCCTGGGTGCCGGTGGGGGCGCTCGCGGCGATCCTCATCGTCATCGGCGCGCGCATGATCGACCGCAACAGCCTGCATTTCCTCAAGTCGCGCGCGACGATCCTCGACTTCGCCGTGATCCTCGCCGTCATCCTCACCGCGCTGTTCGTCGGCCTGATCCCGGCTTCGGGCGTCGGCATCCTGCTGGCGATCCTGCTGTTCGTGCGCGAGCAGATCGGCGGCGCCGTGGTGCGCCGCAAGCTCGCCGGCAACCAGAATTTCTCGAAGCGCGTGCGGCCCCGGCAGGAGATGGAGATCCTCGTCGAACGCGGCGACTGCGCGGCGATCTGCGAACTGCAGGGCAGCCTGTTCTTCGGTACCGCCAACCAGCTCTACGCCGCGCTGGAGCCGGAACTCAAGACGCGCGACTACCTGATCCTCGACCTGCGCCGCGTGCAGACCGTGGACGTCACCGCGGCGCACATGCTCGAACAGGTCAAGGACATGCTCGCCGAACGCGGCGGCTGCCTGATCTTCAGCCAGATCCCGCAGAAGCTGCCGACCGGGCGCGACATCCGCAAGTATCTCGATGAAGTCGGCCTACTCAAGGCGGGCGATGCCGTCCGGGTGTTCGACGAGATCGACCAGGCGCAGGAGTGGGTGGAGGACCGCATCATCAAGGCGGCGGCGCTCGAACTCGCGGCGGAGACCGCGCTCGCGCTCCCCGACCTCGAACTGTTCAGGAACCGCAAGGCACAGACTCTCGCCGCGCTGGAGCAGCACATGGAGCAGCGTGCCTTCCAGGCCGGCGAGAAGATCTTCGCGCGCGGCGACACCGGCGACGAGCTGTTCCTGATCCGGCGCGGTGCGGTGCGCATCCTGCTGCCGGTGAGCGATACCCTGAGCCACCATCTCGGCACCTTCGGCCGCGGCGCCTTCTTCGGCGAGATGGCCTTCCTCGATGGCGAGCCGCGCTCGGCCGACGCCGTCGCCTTCAGCGACGTCGAGCTCTACGTGCTGTCGCGTGCCGTCTTCGACCAGTTCGCCGAGGAGCACAAGAAGGCCGCGCTCGCCCTGATGGAAGGCATCGCCAGCGTGCTGGCGAGCCGCCTGCGCTACACCAACGCCGAACTGCGCGCGCTCGAAGCCTAGCCCACGGCGATCGGAACGAACAGGCGGCGTTCGCCGCGCTGCACCAGCAGGGCAATGCGCTTGCCGTTGTCGAGCAGCCGGCGCAGTTGTTCGACCGAACCGAGCCTGACGCCATTGACGGACACGATCACGTCGCCCGGGCGAATGCCGCTGCGGGCTGCCGGTCCGTCTGCCACGTCCTCGACGACGAGCCCGCTGCCGCCCTCGATGGCCTTCTTCTCGTCGGGCGTCAGCGGACGCAGCGCGAGGCCGAGGCGGCCGCCTGCGCCGGGCGCGGCGTCTGCGGCCCTGGCGAGCGGCTGCTTGAGTTCGCCAACCGCGACAGCGAGATGCCTGCTTTCGCCCTTGCGCCAGATTTCGAGATCGACCCGGTTGCCGGGGGCCGTGCCTGCGACGAGCGGCGGCAGGTCGCTGGAGCGTGCCAGCGGCTTGCCGTTGTAGCCGAGGATGATGTCGCCTTCGGCCAGCCCGGCCTTGGCTGCCGGACTGTCACCCTCGATGCTGGAGACCAGCGCACCGCGGGGCCGGTCCAGCCCGAAAGAGTCCGCCAGTGCCTGATCCACTTCCTGGACGCTGATGCCGAGGCGGCCGCGGCTGACCTTGCCGTGCGTCAGCAACTGATGCTCGACGTTCATCGCCACGTCGATCGGAATGGCGAAGGACAGGCCCTGATAGCCGCCCGAGCGCGAGTAGATCTGCGAATTGATGCCGATCACCTCGCCGCGCGTGTTGAGCAGCGGCCCGCCCGAATTGCCCGGGTTGATCGCGACATCGGTCTGGATGAAGGGCACGTAACCCTCGTCCGGCAAGGCGCGGGACTTGGCCGATACGATGCCGGCGGTGACGCTGTTCTCGAAACCGAATGGCGCCCCGATGGCGAGTACCCACTCGCCGACACGGGTGTCTTCGGTACGGCCGATACGGACGGTGGGCAGGTCGCGGGCATCGATGCGCAGCACCGCCACGTCGGTCTGCTTGTCGATGCCCACGACCTTGGCCTTGAATTCGCGCTTGTCGCTCAGTTTGACGGTCACTTCGTCGGCGTCGTCCACCACATGGGCGTTGGTCAGCACCACGCCATCGCTGCTGACGATGAAGCCGGAACCCTGGCCGCGCGTCGGAACATTCTCGCTAGGGCCGGGCGGCATCGGGAAACCGAAGCCGCGGAACAGGTCGTCGAAAGGCGTGCCGCCGGGGCCGGGCATGCCGGAAACCCTCGTTTTCGTCATTCCGGAAACGCTGATGTTGACGACCGCCGGCCCCTGGTCCGCGACGATCGCGCTGAAATCCGGCAGGCCTGTCGACGCTGCCGCTGCCGCCGGAAGCATCGACTGCGCCGGGGCTGTGGCGACGATGGGCGACGATGCCGCATGCGCGCCGGGAAACTTGAGTTCTTCGTTCAGCAGGTAGCCGCCGGAAAAGGCGGCCAGCAATGACAGCGTGACCATGCTGCGGCTCATCGCCGACGGCCGCGGACTGGCGATGCCGAGATGGCGGCGGGTATGATTGAGGAAGCTCTCTATCGTTCGGGCTGGAATCATGTCGCTATCCCCTTCATCCGTTATTGTTGATATGAACGATGTGGGATCGCCGCCCGGGCACGAAGTTCTTCGCTATTTGCAACAGAGTGTTTCAACCCGCCTGCCTCCGTCCCGCCGGGACCGACTTTAGATGACCGAACTGATCCTCCATCCCGGCAAGGAACGCTCGCTGTTCCGCCACCACCCATGGCTATTCGATACCGCCGTGGCGCGCCTCGCCGGCCATGCGCGGCCTGGCGACACCGTGATCGTCGTCGATGCCCACGGCAAGCCGCTGGCGAAGGCGGCGTATTCGCCGCGCTCGAAGATTCGCGCCCGCGTCTGGAGTTTCGATGTCGAGCAGTCCATCGATCATGCCTTTTTCAAGCGGCGTGTCGCTGCCGCCGTGGCTCGCCGCGCGGCCCTGCCGGAACTCGCGGGACAGCAGGGGCTGCGTCTGCTGCATGCCGAATCCGATGGCCTGCCCGGCGTGATCGCCGACCAGTATGGCGACACCGTGGTCGTCCAGCTCACCAGCGCCGGTGCCGACAAGTGGCGCGGTGCGATCGTCGATGGCTTGCACAAGGCGACCGGCTGCGCACGCATCTACGAGCGTTCCGATTCCGAGGTGCGCGGCCTCGAAGGGCTGGAACCGGCGACCGGCTGGTTGTTCGGTGAGGCGCCCGCCGGGGAAATCGTCATCGAGGAACACGGCGTCCGCATGGCCGTCGACATCGTCGCCGGCCACAAGACCGGCTTCTACCTCGATCAGCGCGAGAACCGGCGGATGCTGGCAGAACTGTCGCGCAACAAACGCGTGCTCAACTGCTTCTGCTACACCGGTGGATTTTCATTGCAGGCGCTGGCAGGCGGGGCGAACAGCGCGCTCTCCATCGACAGCTCGCAGCCCGCGCTCGACCGTGCGGCGGCCAACCTCGCGCTCAATCCGCACCTCGCCGCGGCACCGGCGGAGTGGCGCTGCGCCAACGTCTTCGACGAACTGCGCAAGCTCAAGGCCGCCGGTGCAAGCTTCGACCTGATCGTGCTCGACCCACCCAAGTTCGCGCCCTCGGCCAGCCATGCCGAGCGGGCCAGCCGCGCCTACAAGGACATCAACCTGCTCGGCTTCAAGCTGCTCGCACCGGGCGGGTTGCTGATGACCTACTCCTGCTCCGGCGGGATCGGCGTCGAACTGTTCCAGAAGATCGTCGCTGGCGCGGCGCTCGATGCCGGCCGGGATGCGCGCATCATCCGGCGCCTGCAGGGCGCCACCGATCATCCGGTTGACTTGGCGTTCCCGGAAGGGGAATATTTGAAAGGCCTGCTGGTGCAGGCGGATTGAAATGGGACGATCACGATGTCGCACACGATAACTTGGGAGGGGCGCGGGTTCTACAAGCGCTTCACCGGTCGGGTCGCATTTCCCGAATATGCCCGCAGCCAGGAAGAGATCACCGGCGATCCGCGCTTCGATGAGGCCATGTACATCATCAACGACCTGCGTGAGGTCGAAGGCTATACGGCCTCGCAGGACGATGCGGAGTACGCCGCGGCCTACACGCGCGGGCCGAGCCTGTCCAATTCGCGGGTACGCATCGCCTACGTCACCACCGATGCGCGGATCATCCTGCTGATCCGGATGGCCAGGATGATTTCCTCCCTCGACCTCGGCACATTCGCGACGCTCGAGGCGGCGCGTGAGTGGGGGCTCGCTGTGCGGCGCTGAGCGCCGTCCCGCCGGCGCCGACTTTTTCAGTTCGCGATCTCGCCATCCACGTAGAGCCAGCGCCCGGCTTCGCGCACGAAGCGACTGGTTTCGTGCAGCCGGAAGGCGCGGCCGTTAATCTTGTAGCGGGCGACGAATTCGACGATGGCGTGATCGGCATCCTGCACCTCGTAGCGTTTCACCGCCAGGCCGATCCATTGCGGCCGGGGTCCCTCGTCCAGCGTCAGTGCCGCGGGTCGGGTGCTGGCATGCCAGGTCGCCAGAAGGTACGATTCCTGTGCCAGCAGGTAGGCGACATAGCGCGAACGCATCAGCGCCTCGGCCGTCGGGGCGACGCTGCGACCCGCGAGGAAAGGGCCGCAGCACGTCCCGAAAGGCTGGCCGCTGCCGCAGGCACAAGGCGCGGCCGCCGCGTGACTCATCTGCGCCTCACTTTCGTCCGGGTTCCTCGTAGGGCGCGACCTTGTCGACCGCCAGCCGGTAGCCGGCCACGCCCCAGTTCGTCTCGCCGCGCTGCACGGTCAGCGTCCCCCAGGTCCAGATCGGCACCATCATCCTTACTCCATCGAGCGGCCTGGGCGATTTGGCATGGATGATCTGGTTGGCCGGCGGCGGCGGTGTATGGATGCAGGCACCGAAATACGGCACGATGAGAAATTCCGTCACCTTGCCGCCCTGCCGCTCCAGCGGCAGGGCGAAGCCGGCGATGCGGATCTTCCTTCCGTTCAGGGCATGTTCTGCCGGGGCGTTGTCCCATTCGCGCTTGAGCCTGTCGAGCACCTCCATCGCACGCGGGTCGGCGTCGTCCAGTTTCGAAAGGTCGAGCGCCTTGAATTCGCGGGCCGGGTCCCAGCCCTTCGGCACCATCTGCTCCCACTTGAGTTCAGGCCACGGTTCGGCGGCGTGCAGGGACGGTGCGGCCAGCAGCGCCGCCAGCAGTAACAGCAATCGCATTTTCAGTTCCTCGGGGTCAGGCCGTCGGCCAGCGCCATGCGCCAGGCACGCCAGCCGGGGATCAGTCCGGCCGCGAGGCCGGTGGCGAGTATAGACGCGAGGATCGTCCATTCGTTCCCGCCGGGCAGGCCGGGGGACAGATGGATGCCGAATTCGCGCGCCAGCGGCGCCGCCAGCACGCTGGCACCCGCCAGCAGCACGATGCCGAGTATCACGCCGAGCGCGGTCACCAGGAGCGCCTCGCCGGCCAGCATGAAAAACAGGTCGCCCGGCGAGGCGCCGAGGCTGCGCAGGATCGCCAGTTCGCGCCGCCGCTGGTCGAGGGCGGCGAGCAGGGTCGCCGCGAGTCCGGCGAGCCCGACCGCCACGACCAGCGCGGACAGGACGAACAGGGTGCTTTCGATCGCCGCGAGCGTCTGCCACAGCTCGTCCAGCGCTACGCCCGGCATGACCGCCATCAGGGCCTCGCCGCGATAGGCGTTGATCTGCCGCTGTACGCGGAAGACGTCGGCGCGATTCTTCAGCCCGATCAGCGCGGCAGTGATTTCCTGCGGCGCGAGCTCGAACTTGCGCACCTGTTCGGCCGGGATGGCCAGGCCCGGCAACGGCGCGCCGCCGGCCCAGTCGAGGTGGAGCGCCGTGATGGCCTCGGGGCTGACATGGACGGTGCGATCGACCGGCGTTCCTGTCGGCGCGAGGATGCCGACGATGGCGAAGGGCTTGTCCTCGTGTCCGGGGCCCGCCGCCGCCATGCCATGCGTCAGCGTGATGCGGTCGCCGCTGCGGTAGCCGAGCGTTCGCGCGACTTCGCTGCCGAGGACGGCTTCGAACACCCCCGCGATGCCGCCGGCGAAAGGGCGACCAGTGGCGAAGGCGAGCGGGCGGGCGTCGGCATAGCGGAAGCGCTCGAAATAGGCGGGCGTCGTGCCGAGCACGGGGTGGCCGCGGTGGCTGTCGCCGAGAATCAACGGTACGGCCCAGTCGATGGCCGGGTTCGTGACGATGGCGTCGAAGCTGTCCATGCGCAGGTTGTGCGTCGCACTGCCCGAGCGGAAGACGGCGTAGAGCATCAACTGCACCCCGCTGCTGCGCGCGCCGACGACGAGGTCGACCCCGGAGACCGATTGCGTGAAGCTCTGCCGTGCATCGTGGCGTACGCGTTCGACGGCCAGCAGCAGGGCGGACGCGATGGCAATGGCCACGAGGACGATGCCGAGCGTGAGCCGGCGCGCCCAGGCACTCTTCAGCGCGAGCGACAGCACGGCCTTCATGCCCCGGCCTCCGCTGCGGCCCGATTGATGTCGGCCAGCGCGACGATGCGGTCGAAGTGCGCGGCCAGCCGCACATCGTGGCTGACGAACAGCAGGGCGGCCCCCGCCGCCGCAGCTTCCGCCAGCAGCAGGTCGATGAAGGCCTGCTGGCGCGGTGCATCGAGCGCCGAAGTCGGCTCGTCGGCGATCAGGATCTCGGGCCGGCCGATCAGCGCACGCGCGGCGGCAACGCGTTGCTGCTGTCCCACCGACAGCTCAGCGGCCGGCTGGCGCCACAGGGGCGGCGCGAGGTCGAGGTGCGTCAGCAGGCGTTCCGCCGCCGCTTGCGGGTTGCCGCTGCGTTGCCGGCGTCGTGTCGAGAAGGTCGTGGGCAGGAGCACGTTGTCCCGGGCGGACAACCACGGCAGCAGGTTGAACTGCTGGAAGACGAAGCCGATATGGTCGGCGCGGAAGGCATCGCGCGCACGCGCGGAAAGGGCGACGAGGTTCTGCCCGAGCAGTTCGATACGTCCCTGTTCGGGGAGGACTACGCCGCCGAGCACGCCGAGCAGGGTGCTTTTGCCGCTGCCCGAGGGGCCGTGGAGGAAGACGCGTTCGCCGGCCGCGATCGCGAAGTGCGGGATGTCGAGGCAGGGCGCGGGCTGTCCGCGCCAGCGGTAGCGCAGATCGGTGATGGTGATCGCCGCCGCCATGATTACCAGCGGAGAACCGGCTTGTTCGGCGTCAGCCGCTGTGCGCCCTGGCCGCCGGGGCCGACACGCCGCGCATCGAGGCGATAGAGGCGCTTCATCGACTGGAACAGCGTCGTCTCGACCGAATTCAGTGCCGCCGGGACGGTGCAGCGGAAGGTATGGGCCGCCTCGATGTCGGCGTGGCCGCCGCTGCCATCGAAGGTCGGCATGCCGACCTGGACCGATTGCAGCGCGCATTGCGCGGCGGCGGCAGGACGGAACAGTGCCGGATCGTTGAGGATCTTCTCGGCGGCGGCCAGGGCGGCCCGCTCCTTGTCGTTCTTCGGCGCGCGCTCGAAGCCGACGGCGGCATCGAGCGGCAGCTCGAGATTGAGCGTCAGCGTGTCCTGGTCGAGGGCGGCATCGAGTCGTCCTTCGCCATGCACATGACGGTGCTGGGCGAGGGTGGCGGTCGCGGCGGAAAGCAGGAAGGCGAACAGCAACGGGCGTTTCACGGCGAAGGCTCCGAAGGTCAGTGGGCGTGTGCGCTGCCGAACACCACCAGTGCAATGCCGGCGGCGAGCAGCAGGCCGTGCCAGCCGATGGATTGCTGCTCGCGTTTGAGGCGCGGCATCAGGTCGGCGACGGCGATGTAGAGGAAGCTGGCGGCGGCGAGGGTGAGGATGTGCGGCACCCACTCCTGCGCACGCTCGAGGGCGAAGTAGCCGGTCATGCCGCCGGCCAGCGCGGCGAGGCTCGATACGCCATTCCAGAACAGCGCCCGGCCGCGCTGCCAGCCGGCCGCGAGGAGAATGGCGAAGTCGCCCGCCTCCTGCGGCACCTCGTGGGCGATGATGGCCAGCGTCGCCGCCCAGCCCAGCGTCGGGTCGGCGAGAAAGGCGGCGGCGATCAGCAGGCCGTCGGTGAAGTTGTGGAAGCCGTCGCCGACCAGGATCGACACCGCCTCGCCGCCATGGCCGCCATGCCCGCTGTGCATGTGGTGGTGGCTGTGGGTGTGGTCTTCGCAATCGTGTTCGTCGGGGTGGGTGTCCGGGTTGCCGTGCGCATGGCGCCACAGGGCAAATTTTTCCAGTGCGAAGAAGCCGAGGATGCCGGCCAGCAGCAGCGGGAAAACCTCGTGCGGCGTGAGTCCCGATTCGAGTGCCTCGGGCAGCAGGTGCAGCGTCGCCGTGGCGAGCAGCAGGCCGGTGGAAAAGCTGACCGTGAAGCCGAGCCACTTGCGGGGCAGGCCGAACATCACCAGCGCGGCGGCGGCCACCGACAGCAGGCCGCCGGCGATGCAGGCGAGCGCGATCTGGGCGAGCAGGGGCAGGGAGGACATGGGACGGGATTGGAACACAACCGGGTTGCAAATGCAATCGTGTTGCAAAACCTGCGGCCGTGTGCTTTCATTGGCGCATGTCCGCGACTGCCGACCTTCTGCGAGCCGCCGGCGTCAGGGTGACGCCCGGCCGCGTGCGCGTGCTCGAGGCGCTCGCGGCGGCGGCCCAGCCCCTGAGCCATGCCGATCTTGAATCCCTGCTGCCCGACGCGGACCGCGTCACGCTCTATCGCGTGCTCGATTCGCTGGTCGCCTGCGGGCTGGCGCTGAAGGCGGTCGATGCGCGCGGCGTGTTCCGCTTCTCCGCCAGCGGCGCCCAGCGCGAGCATGGCGGCCATGTCCATTTCCGCTGCACCGGTTGCGGCGGCGTGTTCTGCCTCAAGGCCGCCCCGCCGCCCCCGCCCAAGCTGCCGCGCGGCTTCCGCCTCGCCGAGGTCGATTACGACGTGCGCGGCACCTGTGCGCAGTGCGCACGGCATACCCCGTGAAACGCCTGCTGCTGCTCTGCGTCGCGCTGGTCCTGGCACAGGCCGCTCTTGCCGGGCACGGCATCGAGCACGCCTTTCAAGACCACGCAGAGTCCTGCGTCGAGTGCCTGTCCTTGCCGGGGATGCAGGCCCTGCCGGCGCTTCCGCCGCACCTGCCCCCGCCCGCCACGGCGCCCACGCCCGCCGTCGTCGCCGTCCCGCCGGCGCCGACTTTTGCGCTGCATCCGGCGTTCCGGAGCCGCGCTCCACCCGCGATCCAAAGCTGCTGAATCTTTCCCTTTCAACTGCTTTGGAGCATCGAGATGAGCCACGTTGTGTCGTGGATGCTGGCGGCTGCCGGCGTCCTGGCCTCGCTTCCCGCCAGCGCGGACGAGGACCTGAAAGCCTTGCGCACCGAAATCGCGCAAATGAAGCACGCCTACGAGCAGCGCATCGCCGCGCTGGAGCAGCGCCTGGCCCTCGCCGCGCAGGCCGGGCATGTCGCCGACGGACCGGCCGACGGGCATGCGGAGCATTTCCACGCGGCCGATGAGGGCAGCGAGCCCGAAATGGGGCTGGTCCTGCAGGGGCGCTTCAGAAAGATGAAGGAGATGGAGGCGGAGGCGCGTGCCGTGGCGGGTTACTGGCCGGCCGGCCACGACCACGATGGAAACGAGCGTGGTTTCTCGCTGCAGCATGCCGAACTGAGGCTGGCGGCGAATGTCGGTGCGAAGTTTCGTGGCGTGGCGCGCTTCGCCGTGGGCGAGGCGGGCGACGTGGAGGTGGAAGAGGCGAGTTTCACCACGCTGGGCCTCGGCCACGGATGGATGGTGCGCGGCGGCCGCTTCGCTTCCGGCGTCGGCTACCAGAATGCCCGGCATCCGCACGAATGGGATTTCGCCGATGCGAGCCTGATGCAGGTAGCCCTGTTCGGCGCGGAGGGCTACCGCCAGGATGGACTGCAACTGCAGTGGGCGGCCCCGACCGCGTCCTTGTTGGCGTTCGGCGCCGAACTCGGCCGCGGGGCGACTTTCCCGGGCACCGATCGCAACAGGAACGGCGCCGGCGCCGTCGCACTCTTCGCCCGGGTGGGCGGTCCGCGTGGCGATGGGTCTGCCTGGCAGGCCGGCCTGTCCTATCTCGGCACGCGCGCCGAGGGTCGCGAGGCGCACTTCGAGGACACCGACCCCCTCGGCCCCAACGAGGTGTCCGGCGCATTCTCCGGACGCAGCCGCACATTGATCGCCGATTTCGTCTGGCAGTGGGCCCCGCAAGGCGACGGGCAAACGGGCGGCGTCAGGTTCCAGGCGGAGGTGTTCAGGCGCAGCGAAAACGGCACGCTCGGCTGCACTTCCGATGTCGCCACCTCGCCCTGCCTGGGCGGTGTGTCACTCGGCGCGCTTGATGCCCGCCAGACCGGCGGCTACTGGCAGGCGGTGTACCAGTTCCTGCCGCAGTGGCGGGTGGGCTATCGACATGACTGGCTGTCGCCGGGCCGCAAGTCCTACGATCCGGCCGTCGTGTTCGCCGCGCTCGATCGGGACGGCAGTTATTTCAGCGGCCACAAGCCGCGACGCGACAGCGCCATGGTTGATTGGGGCGACTCGGAGTCCTCCCGGCTGCGCCTGCAGTTCGCCCGCGACCGCTCGATGCCGGGCGTGACGGACCATCAGTGGACGCTGCAGTACATCATGCATCTCGGGTCGCACGCGCATTAGCGGAATGCCGGCAGGCCGTCCTGCCGGCACCGACTTTTCGGAGAAGTAGAATCGCCGCTTTCCATTTCGAAGGCGGGACCATGGAGCAGTATCACGGCACGACCATCCTTTCCGTGCGGCGCGGCAACGTCGTCGCGCTCGGCGGCGACGGCCAGGTGACGCTCGGCAACATCGTCGTCAAGGCCAGCGCGCGCAAGATCCGCCGCCTGTACAACGAGAAGATCCTCGCCGGGTTCGCCGGTGGCACGGCCGACGCCTTCACCCTGTTCGAGCGCTTCGAGGCGAAGCTGGAGAAACACCAGGGCAACCTGCTGCGCTCGGCCGTCGAACTGGCGAAGGACTGGCGCACCGACCGCATGCTGCGCCGGCTTGAGGCGATGCTGGCCGTCGCCGACCGCGACAACTCGCTGATCATCACCGGCAATGGCGACGTGCTGGAACCGGAACTGGGCATCGTCGCGATCGGCAGCGGGGGCGCCTATGCGCAATCCGCCGCCCGTGCGCTTCTGGAAAATACGGATCTGGTGCCTGCCGTGATCGTGAAGAAGTCGCTGGAGATCGCCGGCGATCTGTGCATCTACACCAACCAGAACCACCTGATCGAGGTGCTGGAGTGAGCCGGCAGGCCTGGCTCAGCTAAGCGCCGGCCGCGCCGGCACGCGCCTGCACATGGTGCGCGAAGGTGGCCGCATCCATCGGCCGGCCGAGCAGATAGCCTTGCACCTCGTTGCAGCCGAGCCTCTGCAGGGCGTGCAGCTGGTCGTTGATTTCCACCCCTTCGGCGACGACCGACAGCCCGAGCGTATGCGCCATGGCGACGACGGCGGCGGCGATGGCGGCATCGTCCTCGTTGTGGTGAAGCTCGTTGATGAAGGAGCGGTCGATCTTCACTTCGTCGATGGGGAAACGGCGCAGGTAGGACAGGCTCGAATAGCCGGTGCCGAAGTCGTCGAGCGAAAGCGTGATGCCGAGCTGCTTGAGGGCACGCAGTGTGAGCAGTGCGCTATCCACATCGTGCATCACCATGCTCTCGGTCATTTCGAAGGTGAACGCCGACGGGTCGGCGCCGGTGGCGACGAGATCGTATTGCACGAGGTCGGGCAGGTCTTCCTGGCGGAATTGCCGTGCCGACAGGTTGATCGAGATTTTCAGCGGCGGCAGGCCGGCGTCGCGCCAGGCGGCCTGCTGGCGGAAGGCTTCCTGCATGACCCAGCTGCCGATCTGCAGGATCAGGCCGGTTTCTTCGGCAAGCGGGATGAACTCGCCCGGATGGGTGAGGCCGATGCCCGGCTGCTCCCAGCGCACCAGCGCCTCGGCGCCGACGATCCGGCCGGACTTGACGTCGACCTTGGGCTGGTAGTGCAGGATGAATTCCTCGCGGTCCACCGCACGGCGCAGGGCGGTCTCCATGTCGACGCGGTCGATGGCCTGGTGGGCCATGTCGGGGCTGTAGCTGCGCACGCTGTTGCGTCCGAGCGTCTTGACGCGGTACATCGCCATGTCGGCGTTCCGCAGCAGGATCTCGCCGTGTTCGCCGTCGCGCGGGTAAAGGGCCAGGCCGATGCTGGCGCCGACGTACAGCTCGCGCTGGTCGATGACGACCGGCGCCGCCATCGCGGCCACCATCTTCTGCGCCACCTGCTCGGCATCCTCGGCACGCGCGAGGTCGGTCAGCACGACGACGAATTCGTCGCCACCGAGGCGCGCCACGGTGTCCGTCTCGCGCACGCACTGCCGCAGCCGCCCCGCGATTTCCTTGAGCAGGATGTCGCCGGTCGAATGGCCGTAGGCATCGTTGATGTGCTTGAAATGGTCGAGGTCGAGCAGCGCGAGGGCCACCTGGCGGCGCGAGCGGCGCGCCATGGCGATGGCCTGGGCGATCCGGTCGTTGAGCAGACTGCGGTTGGCGAGCCCGGTCAGCGTGTCGTGGGAGGCCTGGTGCTCCAGCACTTCCTGATAGTGCATGCGGTCGCTGACGTCGTTGATGATGCTGACGAAGTGCGTGATGTCGTCGCGCGTCGCATCGCTGATCGGGGCGATGAACAGTTCGTTCCAGAACATCGTGCCGTCCTTGCGGTAGTTGCGCAGGATGGCGTGGCCGGGCCGGCGTTCGCGCAGTGCGGCGCGGATTTCGTCGAGACCGATCTGGGAAAGATCGTCGCGCACCAGGAAGCGGCCGATGCGTCCGACCGCCTCCTGCGCACTGTAGCCGGTGATGCGCTCGAAGGCCGGGTTGACATAGAGGATCGAGTGATCGTCGGCATCGGCCCGGCTGATCATGACCCCGTTGTTGGTCGAGGCCAGCGCCTGCTCGCGCAGCAGCAGTGCCGACTCGATCTCGCGCAGGTGGGTAATGTCCTCCTTGATGGCGATCAGCCGCGTGATCTCGCCCGCGGCATTGCGCAGCGGCGAGATGAACTGGCGTTCCCAGTAGAGGTCGCCGTTCCTGCGCCGGTTGCGGATCGTGCCCTGCCATGATTCGCCGGCGCTGATGCGCGCCCACATTTCACGATACTGGCGATCGGAGGTTTCGCCCGACTGCCAGAGCGCGGGGGTCGCACCCTCGATGTCGCTGAATGCATAGCCGGTCATCGCGGTGAAAGCCGGGTTGCAATAGACGATCCGGCCCCCCGGGTCGGTGATCACGACCGCGTGGGGATTCTGCTCGATGGCATGGAAGAGCAGCGCATGGCGCGTCTCCAAGTCCTCCGGGGCGATGGATTCAGGCAGGCTGGCGATCATCTTAAATATAACTTTCTATAGAAATAATAGTACCACCCCGGGGCGCGTACCGCATCCGGCCGGGTGTGGAATAATCCTCGCTCTTCAATGCCCTTTCCCGCCATGACCCAGATGACCCCCGCCGAGATCGTCTCGGAACTCGACAAGCACATCGTCGGCCAGGCGCGCGCCAAGCGTGCCGTAGCCATTGCCTTGCGCAACCGCTGGCGCCGTGCGCAGGTGGCCGAGCCGCTGCGTACCGAGATCACGCCGAAGAACATACTGATGATCGGCCCGACCGGCGTCGGCAAGACCGAGATCGCGCGCCGGCTGGCGCGGCTGGCCAACGCGCCCTTCATCAAGGTCGAGGCGACCAAGTTCACCGAGGTCGGCTACGTCGGCCGTGACGTCGACACCATCATTCGCGACCTCGCCGAGACGGCGATCAAGAACGCCCGCGAGCAGGCCATGAAGCAGGTGCGCGACCGCGCACTCGATGCCGCCGAGGACCGCGTGCTCGACGTGCTGCTGCCGCCGGCGAGGGCAACAATGGGGTTCGGAGAAGTCGGCGCCGGCGGGACGGCGACCGAGGAAACCGGGACGCGCCAGAAATTCCGCAAGAAGCTGCGCGAGGGCGAGCTCGACGACAAGGAGATCGATGTCGAGATCGCCGCACCGGCCGCCAGCATGGAGATCCTCGCGCCGCCCGGCATGGAGGACCTGAGCCAGCAGCTGCAGGGCATGTTCCAGAACCTCGGCGGCGGCCGCAAGAAGTCGCGCCGCATGCGCATCGCCGACGCCCTGAAGGCGCTGGCCGACGAGGAAGCCGCACGCCTGATCAACGACGAGGAGGTGAAGGCGGCGGCGCTGAAGAACGTCGAGCAGAATGGCATCGTCTTCCTCGACGAGATGGACAAGATCGCCTCGCGCAGCGAGACGCAGGGCGCCGACGTGTCGCGCCAGGGCGTGCAGCGCGACCTGCTGCCGTTGGTCGAGGGCACGACGGTGTCGACCAAGTACGGCATGATCAAGACCGACCACATCCTGTTCATCGCCAGCGGTGCTTTCCATTTCGCCAAGCCGTCCGACCTGATTCCCGAATTGCAGGGCCGCTTCCCGATCCGCGTCGAACTCGACTCGCTGTCGGTCGACGATTTCGAGCGCATCCTCACGCAGACCGATGCCTGCCTGACGCGACAGTACGAAGCGCTGCTGGATACCGAGGGCGTGAAGCTGGATTTCACTGCCGACGGCATCCGGCGTCTGGCGCAGATCGCCTTCGAGGTGAACGAGAAGACCGAGAATATCGGCGCCCGCCGCCTCTATACGGTGATGGAGCGCCTGCTCGAGGAGATTTCCTATACGGCCGGCACGGCGGCGGCGACTGCCCTGAGCGTCGATGCCGCCTACGTCGATGCGCGCCTGGCCGAGCTGGCGCGGCACGAGGACCTGTCCCGCTACGTGCTGTAAGCGGCGATGGCCATGCTGTGGCGCATCGTCGCCATCGTCTTCCCGATCTTCGCCATCATCGCGGCGGGCTGGCTCTACGCCCGCTATCGGCAGTCGCGCGGCGGCGGCATCGACATGGCCTTCGCCAACCAGCTCAACATGGACGTCTTCGTGCCGGCGCTGGTGTTCGCGGCGCTGACTTCCAAGAGCTTCGAGCTATCCGCGCACGCCGGGCTGGCCTTCGGCGCGCTGGCGGTCCTGCTCGGTTCGGGGCTGATCGGCTGGGGGCTGGCGCGCGTGCTGGGCGAGCAGCCGAAGACCTTCGTGCCGCCGATGATGTTCGTCAATGCCGGCAACATGGGCCTGCCGCTGATGGTGCTGGCCTTCGGCGAGGCGGCGCTGCCGGCGGCCGTGGTGCTGTTCTTCGTCGAGAACACGCTGCACTACACGCTCGGCACCTGGCTGCTTGACCACCGCGCGCGGCTGTGGAACCTCTGGCGCGTGCCGGTCACGGCCGCGGCGCTCGCCGCCTTCGCCGTCAATCTGCTGCACTTCGACGTCTGGCCGCCGCTGCATCTCGCCATCAAGCTGCTCGGCGACATCGCGGTGCCCTTGCTGCTGTTCTCGCTCGGGGTGCGGCTCGCCGTGTCGACCTTCTCCGACCTGCGCATCGGATTGCTCGGCGCGGCGGCCTGCCCGCTGATCGGCCTGGCGCTGGCCTGGCCGATGACCGTGCTGCTCGGGCTGGAAGGCCGCGATGCGGCGATGCTGCTCGTCTTCGGTGCGCTGCCGCCGGCGGTGCTGAACTTCGTGTTCGCCGAACGCTACCAGCAGGAGCCCGGCCGGGTCGCATCGATCGTGATGATCGGCAACCTCGGCGCACTCGTCTTCATCCCGCTGACACTGGCCTGGGTGCTGTAGTCAGGCGTGGGTATTTTGAGGCGCCGTCCCGCCGGCGCCGACTTTCTGCTATCCGTGCTACCCAACCACCCCCAGCCCCTCCCTCCCGGGAGAGGAGGCTACGAGCGATCGATGCCCGGTGAGTGCCTGTTGCCGATGCGGTCCAGCGCGAGATAGACCACCGGCGTGAGGTAGAGCGTCAGGAACTGCGACAGCAGCAGGCCGCCCACCACGGCCAGTCCGAGCGGCTGGCGGATCTCGGCGCCTTCGCCCCAGCCCAGCGCGATCGGCAGGGTGCCGACCAGCGCCGCCATCGTCGTCATCATGATCGGGCGGAAACGCACCAGGCAGGCTTCGAAGATCGCCCGCTCCGGCGCCATGCCCTCGCCGCGCTGCCGCTCCAGCGCGAAGTCGATCATCATGATGGCGTTCTTCTTGACGATGCCGATCAGCATGATGATGCCGACGAAGGCGTA
>CALARK010000008.1 GCA_937888595.1 uncultured Sterolibacteriaceae bacterium
CCTGCGCCGCCGTGTTGATGGCTTCCGTCGCTTCCTTGATCCGCCCCACCACTTCACGCAGACGCTCGACCGTGGTGTTGGTGTCGTCTTTCAATTGGCCGAAGGTGCCGCGATAGTCGCCGTCCATGGTGCGGGTCAGATCACCGCTGGCCAGGGAGTTCAGCACGTCGGCAATCGCTGACAGGCCCGTTGATGTGGTCTCGACCAACTGGTTGAGCCCCTCGGACAGGTTGCGGAAGAAGCCTTCCTTGCCGTCCAGCGAGAGACGGCGGGTGAAATCACCATCGGCTGCACCCGAAATGAGGCCTTCCACTTCACGCTCGACGGCCACTTCCGCTGTGCGGTCCAGCCACTCGGCAACGGCACCGAGCCGCTCTCCCTGGTCGTTGATGACCGGACTCGCGGACACGCGCAATTGCCGACTGCCAATTTCCAGGTTCGCCACATACGTCGTGGTCATCTCCGCGAGGAGTTTGGCCTGATGTGCCGGATTCTTGTGGAAGCTGTCGATATTGACACCGACCATATGGTCGGCATCGAAATTGGGCAGCTGCTGGCGGATATCGGCCTCTGCACCCTTGAGAATGCGCTTCACCGAATGGTTGGCGTAAATGATGTTGCGGCCGGCATCGGCAATCATCACGCCGGTGGACACGTTGTCCAGCGCGATCTTGACCCGCGTCATCTCGTCGGCCTGCCGCTTGGTCTCCGCCACCTCGAAGCCCATGCGCGTCTGCATCGCCTGCAGCGCCTGATTGAGCTTGCCCAGTTCGTCGTCGCGCGAGATGTCGATCACGTTTGTATAGATCCCCTGGGTGATGTTGCGGAAGGTATCGATCGCCCCATCGATCGGCCCGCGGATGCTGGCAATCAGTCGCGACACGGCGATGAAGCCTATGGCCACCAACGCGATGAAGGCCGCGATCAGCGTCCATAAGGTCTGCGCATAGCCCGCTTCGGCGGCAGTGACCTCGCTTTGCGCACGCGCAGTATGGAGCTTGTAGAGCGCATCCGCTTTTTCGGCGGCGGCGTCATAACTGGGATTGGCCTTCCTGAGCGTCGTCAGGGTTGCTTCGGTAAACTCCTCTTTCTCGATCAGGCCGATGCCGGCCAGCAATCCCTCCTGTACATAGACCTTGCGTGCAGCGGCATACTCTTCTGCCAGCTTGCGATGCTCATCGTCATGGATGAGTTTCTGGTAGCCCTCCCAGAGACGGGTGATCTCGGCGATGTTGTTCCTGATCACGTCGGCATGCAGCGTCAGCGGGTGATCGTGCAACTGCGAGAACGGGCTGACGGGATCGTGCTGCAGGGCGAGCAGCAACTGCGAGCGGTTGTCGGCCATCAGCTTGCCGATGCGACCGACGATGCTCACCGGTTCGAAGCGCTGCTCGTACAGCGCATGTACGTTATCGTTGATGCGCGCCAGGCTGATCATCGCGTAAGCCATCACGGCAGCGATGACGAGTCCCAGTGCACCCAGGATCATCCCCATCCGGCCAGCGAGATTCAGTCGGGTGAAAAAGCCGCCTTCACTCGTCACTGCCTGACCGTAACGGATTTTCAGGTTGCCCTGCTTCTTGTCGCGGAACTGGCGGTAGAGGGCATCGATCTTCTCGATCACTGCCGGGTCCGCCTTGCGGCGCACCGACATGTAACCGGTCATCTGGCCTTTTTCCCAGATCGGTGTGGCATTCGCCAGCACCCAATAATAGTCGCCGTTCTTGCAGCGGTTCTTGACGTAGCCGGTCCACGGCCGACCTTCCTTGAGTGTTTTCCAGAGATCCTCGAAAGCCTCGGGCGGCATGTCGGGATGGCGCACGATGTTGTGCGGCTCGCCGATCAACTCGGCTTCGGTGAAGCCGCTGATGTCGAGGAAGTCCTTGTTGATATAGGTGATGCGGCCCTTCAGATCGGTCTTCGAGACGATCAAGGTGCTGTCGGTCAGTTTGACCTCGTTGTCGGTCACAGGCTGGTTGATGCGCATGTCGATCTCTCTCTTGTCTTATTTGTCGGGAATCAATCAGGCAGCGGTCGCGGCTGCTTCGTCCATCAATGCCATTTCGGCCGACAGCATCAGCCGCTCGATATCGACAACGATCAGCATGCGCTCGTCGAGCGTACCGAGCCCCTTGATGTAGCGGGTGTCGACGCTGGCGGCGAACTCGGGCGCGGGACGGATCTGCTCGCTACGCAGGCTGGTGACGTCCGATACGCCATCGACGACGATGCCGACGACGCGACCGGAGATCGAGAGGATGATGACGACCGTGAACGGCGTGTATTCGGCCTTGCCGACACCGAACTTGATGCGCAAATCGACGATCGGCACGATGATGCCGCGCAGGTTGATGACGCCCTTGATGAAATCCGGCACGTTGGCGATGGTGGTCGGCTGCTCGTAGCCGCGAATCTCCTGCACCTTCAGGATGTCGATCGCGTATTCCTCGGGGCCGAGCGTGAAGGTGAGGAATTCCTGGGCATAGCCGCCTTCGTCTCCGGTTTCGGACTTGCGGGTGCTTTCCTGAACCATGCGGGTTCTCCTTGAGTGTGTCAGGCAGCGGCCGGCAACGCGTGGCGCGCCATGCCGACCAGCATCGAAACGTCGAGGATCAGGGCGACGCGGCCGTCGCCCATGATGGTGGCGCCGGCGATGCCGGGCACCTTGCGATAATTGGATTCGAGGCTCTTGATGACGACCTGATGCTGCCCGACCATCGCGTCCACGAACAGTGCCGCCTTGATGCCATCGGTCTCGAGAATGATCATGATGCCGTTCTCGTAGGAGCGGACCGCATCCGGCACGCCGAAGATTTCGTGCAGCGTCACCACCGGCAGGTAGTCGTCGCGCACCTGGATCAGCTTCTCGACGCCGGAGACGCTCTTCATCATGCTGCGGTCGGCCTGCAGCGACTCGATGACGTAGCCGAGCGGGATGATGTAGGTTTCCTTGCCGACCGCCACCGACATGCCGTCGAGGATGGCGAGCGTCAGCGGCAGGCGCACCGTCATGCGCGTGCCGACGCCGGCCATCGAATCGATATCGACACGGCCGCCCATGGCGGTGATGTTCTTCTTCACCACATCCATGCCGACGCCGCGCCCCGACACGTCGGTAATCTGGTCGGCCGTCGAGAACCCGGCTTCGAAGATGAGCTGAAACACTTCCTGGTCACTCATCTGGTCGTGCACGTTGAGGCCCCGCTCCTTCGCCTTGGCGAGGATCTTCTCGCGCGGCAGGCCGGCACCGTCGTCGCCGACCTCGATGACGATGTTGCCGCTCTGGTGGTAGGCGGAGAGGGTGATCGTGCCGACCGGTTGCTTGCCCTTCGCAGCGCGCACCTCGGGAGGTTCGATGCCATGATCGAGGCTGTTGCGGACCAGGTGGGTGAGCGGATCGGTGATGCGCTCGATCAGGCCCTTGTCGAGCTCGGTGCTCTCGCCGGAGAGCTTGAGCTCGACCTGCTTGCCGAGCTTCTGCGAGATGTCGCGCACGACGCGCGGGAAGCGCGAGAACACGACCGACATCGGCATCATGCGGATCGACATGACGGCTTCCTGCAGATCACGTGTGTTGCGCTCGAGCTGGATCAGGCCGTTGTGCAGGCGTTCGAACTCGACCGGATCGACGTGTGCCGCCGACTGGGCCAGCATGGCCTGGGTGATGACAAGTTCGCCGACGAGGTTGATGAGCTGGTCGACCTTGTCCACGCCGACCCGGATGGTCGTGTCGCTGCCGGGCTTGGCGGCGGGTGCTGCGGCACGCCTCGATTCCTGGCCGGCGGGTTTGTCGCGCACTGCCGCGGCCGGAGCGGAGGCCGCAGGGGCGGCTTCTGACCTGTCGGGCTCGGACCTAGCCGGCTCCGCGAGCTTGTCGGGCAGGGGAGCGAAAAAGCCGTAGGCATCGTTTTCTTCGCTGGCGGTAGGCTGGGCGGGCGCTTCCTGAACGACCGGCAGGGGTTCGAAGAAACCGAAGGCGTCATCCTCGACCTTCTCTTCCGGAACCGGCGGCAGGGTATCGAAAAAGCCGTACGCATCATCAGCAGCGACGTCAGGCACGACGGCCTCGTCGAAGAAGCCGTAGGCCCCGTCCGGCGAGCCGCCGGCGCCGGTTTCGGCCTGGCCGAGCGGCGTGATGCGGATGCTGTCGTTGCGGGCGACGAACTCGAGCAGTTCGCGCAGCACCTCGATGTCGGACGCACCGACGACCTGCACCTGCCAGGGCTGGTCCGCGGTTTCCGGCCGTGCCACGACGCGCACTTCACCTTGCTCCGCCAGTTCGGCGAGCAGATTATCGTTCGCCGCCGCGGCTTGCGCCGTGTCGCCGTCGATGATGTAGCGCAGGTCGAAGCCGGCTTCCGACGTCGCTGGGATGGGCGCTGCAAAAGTCGGCGCCGGCGGGACGGCGGCCGGGGATGTGGCCGCGGCACCGCCCCCCTCGGTCAGGGCATGCAGGCGTTGGCAGATCGCCTCGGCGGCGGCACGGTCAGCCTCGCCGTCGCCCTGATGCGCCGCCAGCAGGTTCTTCAGCACGTCACCGGCGTCGAGGAAGGCATCGATCATGTCTTCGCGCAGGGTCGTCTCCCCCTTGCGGATGCGGTCGAGCAGGTTTTCGAGGATGTGCGTGACTTCCGCCAAGTCGGTGAAGCCGAAGGTGCCGGACGATCCCTTGATCGAATGGGCGGCACGAAAGATCGCATTGAGCTGCTCGCTGTCGGGGTTGCCGACATCCAGCGTGAGCAGCAGGTTTTCCATAGTCGCCAGATGCTCCGCGGTTTCCTCGAAGAAAACCTGATAGAACTGGCTCATGTCGATGGCCATTGCGCCCCCTTGCCGAAATCAGGCGAGTCGATGAATGATGCGGTGGTCAGCCGATCACTTTCTTGACGACCTCGACGAGCTTTTGCGGATCGAAAGGCTTGACCAGCCAGCCGGTGGCGCCTGCCGCACGCCCCTGCTGCTTCATGGCGTCGGACGACTCGGTCGTCAGCATCAGGATCGGCACGGTCTTGTATTGCGGCAGGCCACGCAGGGTCTTGATCAGCGTCAGGCCGTCCATGCGTGGCATGTTCTGGTCCGTCAGGATCAGGTTGAAGGTCTTGCCTTTGGCCTTGTCGAGCCCGTCCATGCCATCGACCGCCTCGACCACCTCGTAGCCCGAGCTTTTCAGGGTGAAGCCGACCATCTGGCGGATGGAGGCGGAGTCGTCGATCGCGAGGATGGATTTGGCCATGTTATTGCTCCTGTTTCAAAAGAGTTCGATGTCGCCTTTGGTCATTGCCTGCTGGCTGACGGGGTTGTTGTCGGTTTTTGCCTCGATATCCTTGAGTGCGGCGGCGATGCCGGCCTGCTCTTCGCGCAGGGACGCGATGGCGGCGTGGCCGTCGACGCTGGCGGCCTCCTGCTCGAGCGCCTTGCCGAGCACATCGAGGTGCCGCATGGCGTCATCGAGTGCATCGACGCGGCGCAGCACATGGGCGAGCAGTTGCGACACCATGTCCTGGAATTGCAGCGCGGTCACGGCCCGGCCGACCAGGGATTCGACGTTGGCGGCACTGGTGCCGAGCGCCCCGACCGCCTCGATGCGGGCGAGGTTCTGGCGCTCCATGGTGTGGATGATGTCTTCCACCTTCTGCTTCGACTCGAGGGCGAAAGTCATGTCCTGGCTGGCCATGCTTTGAATGGCGTTCTCGGTTTCCCTGACCGATGCTTCCATGCTTTGCATCAGCGTGTTGATCTGCTGCGAAAACTGGGTCGTCCGCGCCGACAGGTCGCGCACCTCGTCGGCAACGACGGCGAAGCCGCGCCCGGCCTCGCCGGCACGGGCCGCCTCGATGGCCGCATTCAGAGCCAGCAGGTTGGTCTGCTTGGCGATGGCGCCGATTTCCGAAAGGATGCCCTGCACGTCCTGCGCATTCCGGGCGATCTTGTCTGTGAGCTCCACCAGTTCCATGCCCAGCTTGCTGTTGCCGATGACGCTGTCGACCACGCGCTGCATGACGCTGGAGGTGTCGTGCACGAATTCGTCGAACTGGACCTGCGTTTCGCCGTCGAGCGAACCGGTCGTCACGGCAAAAGTCAGCTTGCGCTGTTCCTCGGTCTGTTCGTGCATGCCATGGAAGCTTTCGGTCAGATCCTCGATGGCATCGCGCAGCAGGCTCTGCACCCGCCCGATCTCTCCCCGGGCAGAATCGAACTGGGCACGGAAACGGGCGGAGCACTCTCCCAGCAGGTTGCGGAATTCCTCGAGCAGCTTGCGCTCTTCTTCCGCCCGGTCGATCACGGCCGTGACATCCCGGCTCTGGCTGGCGCCGATCAGCCACCACCCGATGGCCAGCACGGCGAGAGCCAGTCCCGGTGCCCAGCCCGCGCTTGGAACCAGCGCATAGAACACGGCCGCCACCACGACGGTCAGGAGGATGCCGCGCCCCGATGTGCTATCGAATGATCCCATGCAGCGAATGCTTTCACCGTTTTGCCAGAACTGCCGGGATATCCGGCATTGCGGCCGATTCTAATACCAAAGCCCGACGGTTCAGCGGGGCGGCTGGCCGGCGGGAACGATGCCCTGCGCGTTCAATTGCGCCGCCTCGCTGACTTCAGCGACCTGCTCTTTCCCGTCGCTCAGGATGGCATCTTCGGTCCGCTTGTTGAGGACGACGATGCTGATGCGGCGATTGATCGGACTGAAGGGCTGTTCCTTGTCGAACAGGACCGTCGAGGCGAAGCCGACGACGCGCATCACCTTGGCATCGTCCAGGCCGCCGCTGACCATTTCGCGGCGCGAGGCATTGGCCCGGTTGGTGGAAAGCTCCCAGTTGCCGAAGCCCCGGTCTCCGCCGGCATAGGGCGTCGCGTCGGTATGCCCGGACAGCGAAATGCGATTCTCCACCTTGTTCAGCAGCGGGCCGATCTCGCGCAGGATCTGCTTGGTATAGGGCTTCAGTTCCGAACTGGCAGAATCGAACATGGGTCGGTTCTGCTCGTCGACGATCTGGATGCGCAAACCTTCGGCGGTGATGTCGAGGAGCATCTGGTTCTTGAACTGCTTCAGCGTCGGGCTGGCCTCGATGAGCGCCTCGAGGTCGCCCTTGAGGCCCTCCAGGCGCTGCTTTTCGAGTTTCTCGAAATCCGCCTTGAGCGCCTGCAGGTTGATCTTCTTGGCCGGCGACTCGATCTCGCCTTTCTTGACCTGGCCGTGGGTGCGCGTCAGGTCCTCGCCGCCGCCCTGGATCACCGACGACGAGTCGCCGGAACCGGAGCCGCCGAACAGCGCCACCATCAGCGGCGTCTGGAAGTAGTCGGCGATGCCCTTCAGGTCGCCCTTGGTGGTCGAGCCGAGCAGCCACATCAGCAGGAAGAAGGCCATCATCGCCGTGACGAAGTCGGCATAGGCGATCTTCCAGGCGCCGCCATGCGCGCCGGCGCCCCCCTTCTTGATCTTCTTGACTACGATTGGCTGCTGGCTATCGTCGCTCATGGTCGCTCATGGTCGCTCATCGGGAAGCAGGAAAAGTCGGCGCCGGCGGGACGGCGATAAGCTTGCCCCTTACTTGCCTTTTCTGTTCTTGATGTCTTCCTCGAGCTCGCTGAAGCTCGGCCGGTCGCCCGAGTACAGTACCTTGCGGCCGAACTCGATCGCCACCTGCGGCGCATAGCCGTTCATGCTCGCCAGCAGCACCACCTTGATGCACTGGTAGATCTTGCTGCCCTCGTCTACCTTCTGGTTGAGCTGGTTGGCGATCGGCTCGACGAAGCCGTAGGAAAGCAGGATGCCCAGGAAGGTGCCGACCAGCGCGCCGCCGATCATCTTGCCGAGCACGGCGGGCGGTGCCCCGACCGAACCCATCACGTTGACCACCCCCATCACCGCGACGACGATACCCATCGCCGGAATGGCGCCGGCCAGCGACTGCACCATGTGCGCCGGGAAATGGGCCTCGGCATGGTGGGTTTCGATCTCGATATCCATCAGGTTCTCGATCTCGAAGGCATTGAGGTTGCCTCCGACCATCATGCGCAGGTAATCGGTGATGAACTCCATCACGTGGTGGTCGCTGGACACCGAGGGATATTTGGAAAAGATCGGGCTGGCATCGGGGTTCTCGACATCGTTCTCGATCGACATCAGGCCCTCCTTGCGCACCTTCGAGAGGATCTCGAACAGCATCGCCAGCAGGTCCATGTACAGGGCCTTGTTGAACTTGGATCCCTTGAGTACACCCGGTATCGCGCCGAGCACGGCCTTGAGCGCCTTCGGACCGCTGGATGCAACCAGATAGCCGATGGTGAGGCCGATGATGGCGAGATACTCGAGCGGCACCCACAGCGCCCCCAGACTGCCGTGCACGGCATACGTGCCGATTGACGCAGCCAGAACGATGACATAGCCGACGAGCAATAACATGAAGCAACCCCGGAAATAGAATCAGCCGCCACGGACGCAGTCCGCGCGCAAACAGGCGCAATGATAACGGCAAAGCCGGCCTGCTGCAGGCCGACGACAAAACCAAAACGGCCGCACCCCGCGAGGGGTGCGGCCGCTGCAGGGAGAGTACTGCGGGTACGTCAGGCCAGGGCGGCTTCCGCGGCGCGGCGGGTCTTGCCGGCCCGCGCCGGCATGTGGCACAGGCCGCAGACGTAGTCCTTCTTCGGGTCGTGCGCATGGGCGACGAAATCGCCGCCACAGCACTTGCAGCGCGTCATCTGCAGCATGCCGGCGTCGAAGAAGCGCACCATGGTCCAGGCGCGCGTCAGCGACAGTACGCTTTCCATCCCGGTGCGGTTGATCTGCTCGGTGTAGAGCCGGTAGGCCTTGATGATGCGCTCGAGGCCGCCGAGACCGGTGTGGCGTTCGAGGAAGTTGTAATAGGCCATGAACAGCGAGGCGTGCACGTTCGGCTGCCAGGTCATGAACCAGTCGGTCGAAAACGGCAGCATGCCCTTGGGGGGCGAGACGCCGCGCACTTCCTTGTACAGCTTGAGCAGGCGCTCGCGCGACAGGTTAGTTTCGGCCTCGAGCAACTGCAGGCGGGCGCCGAGCTCGATGAGTTCGATGGCGAGGCGAATATCTCTCGCCTCCGAGATCACGGATTTATTGCGCATGACTTCCTCCTGGAATCGTTATCTGTGTCGTTCAGGCCACGGACTCGACCGGCTTGCCGGCGGCGAGGATGGCGGCGTGAATGTGGCCAACGCCGCGCTCGCGCTCGTGGTTGGCCAGCAGGTCGATCAGCAGGGAGTCATCGAAACGGAAGCTGCACAGCAGCATGTCGGAACTGGCCATCTTGAGGACCTGTCCCGGGGTGAGGGTTTCCAGAATGTCGGCAATCTCCTCGCTGATGCCCAGACGGAAAATGGCGGCCTCGCGGTCGGAACGCACCATGTTCTGCGCCAGCATCAGATAGGCGAGATTGACCTCCTTGATGTCATTGTAGGTGTCGGTCGATTTCATCTTTCCTCTCCTTGCATTGCCGCCAATCCGGTGCGCGGAGACCTTCCGTGCATACCCGTCTGGCAGTAATGGCATTTTCTGGAGATTCCGGCAAGAAGAAAATCAACGGAAAGACCATCCTTTTGTAAGAACAGGATGGCAACAGCTTGTAAGAATAAACATTACAAAACTATGTTTATTGTCTGTTTTTAAAATTCTTTTTGGCGTCTACGCCGATTTCTGGGTGGCTACGAAACAGTTCCTACCCTGTTGTTTTGCCTGATAAACCCCGTCATCGGCGAGCTTGATCAGCGCGTCGATATCCGACACCTCCGGCCGGCGCGTCGCGACACCGATGCTGACACTGCAGCTGAATGACTGGTCCCCGGCGCTCGGCATCAGGCCCGCCACCGCACCGCGAATGCGCTCGGCGCAGGCGCACGCCGCGTCGAGTTCGGTCTCCGGCGAGATGACGAGAAATTCGTCGCCGCCCGTGCGACAGACCACGTCGCCGGCACGCATGCCGCTCTTGATCGCCTGTGCCGTCTGCTTCAAGACCCGGTCACCCACGTCATGGCCGTAGGTATCGTTGATACGCTTGAAGTTGTCGACGTCGACCACCATGCAGGACAGCGGCCGGCTGCTCCGGTTCGCCGCCTGCCACTCCTGGAGGAAGCGCTCGACAGCGTAGCGGCGATTCGGCAGGCCCGTCAGCACATCGGTCAGCGCCGCCTCGTGCAGACGGCGGTTGGATACCGCCAGTTCCGCGGCGAAGCGGCGAATCTCCTCGCGGTCGCGCTCGATTTCCTGCTGCAGCGTCACCACGCGCTGCCCGGCCCGCAGGCGGGCCCCCAGCACACGGGACTTCAGCGGCTTGTTCATGAAGTCGTCCACACCCGCATCGAACGCCTCGACCAGCTTGTCCTCCGCCTCCAGCGCGGTCAGGATCAGGATGTAGATGCCTCGCCCGGGCTTGGTCTGCCGCAGGGCCCGCGTGAGTTCGACCCCGTCCATGCCCGGCATCAGCCAGTCCACGATCATGATGTGCGGCTGTACCTCGAGCGCCCGGTCGAATCCCTGCTGGCCGTCGTTCGCCTCGTACACCTCGTAGCCGGCATTGGCCAGCAGGGCCTTGAGCAGGGTGCGCATGCTGTTGTCGTCATCCACGACCAGCACGCGCATGGCGCCGGAGCTGCCGGCACCGGAAGCGGCATCGGGCATGCCGGCGGCCGACAAACCGGGGACCGGGGGCGGCGACGAAAGCTCACCGAAGGGCGGCACATCGCAGGCCTCGATGCTGAGCTGCTGTGCCCAATCCTGCCAGTCGCGCACGACGCGATCGCACAAGGCGTGCAAGGTCTCGCCGTCCAGCGACAGCCGGCTGCCGATGAGCAGCAGCTTCGACATATGCAGCCGGCGCTCGGCACTCTCGGCCAGGCAGATATCGGCGATCTGGCGGGCCAGCGTCAGCGTCCAGGTCAGCCGGTACAGGCGCGAGTCGGGCGAGAAACTGGATGCCTCGGGCGTTTCATGCATGAAGACCGGCTCGACGAACATGGCCGGCAGCCCCCAGTCCTGCAGCATGGCCGCGGTCAGCTCCGTATGCGTCATGGCGAAAGCCGCCTGCTCGTGATCAGTCAGCTGCTCGATCCGGCTCTCCTGCTTGTCATTCAACTGCCCAAGCACCCGGTCGTACTCGGCCGGGAATACCGTTGCCAGCGACAGTTCGCCGATGCGGCACAGCAGGCCGACGCAAAAGGCCTCCTCCGCCGGAGCCGCGCGGGTCTGGCCGGCGACCGCCTGGGCGGCGACGGCACAGGCCAGCGAATAGGACCAGAAGCGCCGGTAGTCGAAATGCTCGCACTTGCCGCTGCGATGATTGGAAAGCAGCGAGAAACTCAACGCAAGGTAGCGTACGGTCGGAATGCCGAGCATCAGCAGGGCGTCCTGCACGGCGGCGACGGGACGGTGGCTGCCCGTTTGCGAGGAATTGGCTGCCTTGATCAGGCGACCGACGAGGGCCGGATCGGTCTGGATCACCCGCGCCAGTTCGGCCATCGACGTATCGTCCTTGCGCGTCAGACGCATCACGGCGAGCGCGGCCCCCTTGGGCGATGGCAAATCGCCCACCGACCTGAGTTCCTGCAGCTTGTCTCCGCCCTGGCGGGTATTGCTGATAATGCGCGACATGGCCGTCGTCATTGCGAATAGCGATAAGGCTTCGTCTTATACCACTCTCCCACCGCATTGTGTTCGCTGCCTCAAGCTAGAATCCTTGCCCCATGGAGCCGGCGATCAACTACTGCTGCACCTGCGCGGCCCCCGTCGCACTCAGGGTGCCCGACGGGGACACGCTGCCACGCCATGTCTGCGATGCCTGCGGCGCGATTCATTACCGCAATCCGCGCCTGGTGGTCGGCACGCTCCCCGTGTGGGAAGATCGCGTCCTGCTGTGCCGCCGCGCCATCGAGCCGCGCAAGGGCTGCTGGACGCTGCCCGCCGGCTTCATGGAAAACCGGGAGTCGGTGGCCGAGGCGGCCGAGCGCGAAACCCGCGAGGAAGCCTGCGCACGCATCGACCTCGACGCGCTCTACACGATGATTTCCGTGCCGCACATCAGCCAGGTGCATGTGATCTACCGCGCCCGGCTGCGCGACCTCGATTTCGCCCCCGGGGAGGAAAGCTTGGAAGTCGCCCTGTTTGCGGAAGCCGACATCCCTTGGGAAGAGATCGCCTTCCGCACGGTCGCGATGACCCTGCGTCACTATTTCGCCGATCGTGCAGCCGGGAATTTCGGCCTCCACGTCGATGCCCTGCCGCCGGCCTAGGCGCGCAGACCCCGCTTTTCCGACCCGCCTGGAAAGTCCGCCCGTTTCCTGGCGATGTTCGCGCAACCGCGGCGAACTTTTCATTGACACAATGCTCTGATACGCTGCACCACTTCTGGAGGCGAAGGCAATCCGGTCCATGAGTGCGTACCCGCTGATCCTCACGCTCGACCCGCACGGCGTCCCCCATCGCTGGGTGACGTGGCAGCATGCGTGCTTCTACTATGCCAAGGACCTCGTCGCTTGGACGATCGGCGAAAACAGCTTCACGATCCACGGCGGACTGAATCGTCTGACCGGCACCCGTTCCGAAATCTGCGCCAACAGCATCATCGCCATCAAGGGCCGCGCGCTGTCCGGCAGCCATTTCAACCGCGTGCCGCCGCTCGACAACCGCGAGCTGTTCCACCGCGACCGGCATGTCTGCGCCTATTGCGGCACCAGCCTGCCGAGCCTGCGGCTGACCCGCGACCATGTCGTGCCGGTCTCGCAGGGGGGCCGCGACATCTGGATGAACGTCGTCACCGCCTGCCGGCCGTGCAACCAGAAGAAGAGCGGCCGCACGCCGGAAGAGGCGCGCATGCAGCTGCTCTACGCGCCCTACGTGCCGAACAAGGCGGAGTACCTGATCCTCTCCAATCGCAATATCCTTGCCGACCAGATGGATTTCCTGGCCCGGCACGTCCCCGAGAAAAGCCGCATCAGGCTGTAAACTCCTGCCGATGCAACCTGCCAAATCCCTCACGGGATACCGTCCCTATTGGGCGAAACGCTTCGGTGTCGCCCCCTTCCTGCCGATGTCACGCGCCGAAATGGAAACGCTCGGCTGGGACAGTTGCGATGTCATCATCGTCACCGGCGATGCCTACATCGACCATCCCAGCTTCGGCATGGCGCTGATCGGTCGCCTGCTCGAGGCACAGGGTTTCCGCGTCGGCATCATCGCGCAGCCGGACTGGAAGAACGCCGACGACTTCCGTCGCCTCGGCAAGCCCAACCTGTTCTTCGGCATCACCGCCGGCAACATGGACTCGATGGTCAACCGCTACACGGCCGACCGCAAGATCCGCTCCGATGATGCCTATACGCCGGACGCCGCACCCGACAGGCGCCCCGACCACGCCGTCACCGTCTATGCCCAACGCGCCCGTGAAGCCTTCAAGGATGTGCCGGTCGTGATCGGCGGCATCGAGGCCTCCCTGCGCCGCATCGCGCACTACGACTACTGGTCGGACACCGTCAGGCGCTCGGTGCTGGCCGACAGCAAGGCCGACCTGCTGCTGTTCGGCAATGCCGAACGCGCGCTGGTGGAACTCGCCCACCGCCTCGCCCGTGGCGAGCCGATCGCGGAAATCCGCGACCTGCGCGGAACGGCCTACATGACACCTCCCGGCTGGAAGCCGGACGGGGACTGGCAGGAGATCGACGAGACCGTCCCCGAAAAAGTCGGTCCCGGCGAGACGGCGATCCGATTCCTGCCGCGCGCCCCGCGCAGCCAGACCGTACTGAGGCTCCCCTCTTTCGAAGGGGTCAAGGCCGACACCGTCCGTTATGCGCACGCCTCGCGCATCTTCCATCTCGAATCCAACCCCGGCAACGCGCGTGCGCTCGTGCAACGGCACGGGGAAGGGAAAGGCGCGCGGGACGTCTGGCTCAATCCGCCGCCGATCCCCCTCGCCACCGCAGAAATGGACTACATCTACGGCCTGCCCTACGCGCGCGCGCCGCACCCCAGCTACGGCGATGCGAAGATCCCCGCCTGGGAGATGATCCGCTTCTCGATCAACATCATGCGCGGCTGCTTCGGCGGCTGCACCTTCTGCTCGATCACCGAGCACGAGGGCCGCATCATCCAGAGCCGCTCGGAGGCGTCGATCATTCACGAGATCGAGGAAATCCGCGACAAGACGCCTGGCTTCACCGGCGTGATCTCCGACCTCGGCGGCCCGACCGCCAACATGTACCGCATGGCCTGCAAGGACCCGGCCATCGAGGCGGCCTGCCGGCGGCTGTCTTGCGTCTATCCCGACATCTGCCCGAACATGGACACCAATCACGGGCCGCTGATTTCGCTCTACCGCAAGGCGCGTCAGGTGCCCGGCGTGAAGCGCATCCTGATCGGCTCCGGCCTGCGCTACGACCTCGCCGTACGGTCGCCGGAATACGTCAAGGAACTGGTGGCCCACCATGTCGGCGGCTATCTGAAGATCGCGCCCGAACACACCGAGGAAGGCCCGCTCTCCAAGATGATGAAGCCGGGCATGGGCACCTATGAAAAGTTCAAGCGCCTGTTCGAGGCCGCCTCGAAGGCCGCCGGCAAGGAGCAGTACCTGATCCCCTACTTCATCGCCGCGCATCCGGGGACCACGGACACGGACATGCTCGAACTCGCCCTCTGGCTCAAGCGCAACGGCTTCCGCCTCGATCAGGTGCAGACCTTCCTGCCGACGCCGCTGGCCATCGCCACCGGCATGTGGCATACCGGCAAGAATCCGCTCAAGCGCGTATCGGCGAGTTCCGAGAGTGTCGCGGTCGTGCGTGGCGGCCGGCAGCGCAAGCTGCAGAAAGCCTTCCTGCGCTACCACGACCCCAAGAACTGGCCGCTGTTGCGCGAAGCGCTCAAGGAAATGGGCCGCGCCGACCTGATCGGCAACGGCAAGCGTCACCTGGTCCCGGCATGGCAGCCCGGAGAAACCCCACCAACGAAAACGCCGGCCCGCAGGCCGGCGTCAGGAAAGTCGGCGCTCGCGGGACGGCGCGAGCAGCCAGCCTTGGCGGGACGACGTCCCGCCAAGGCCGTCAGACGCAACCCGTAGGCTTGGGCATGCCGGCGTAGCGTGCCGCCTGTTTTGCCGGGCCGTAGGGGAACAGGTCGAACAGGTACTTCTTGTCGGAAAACTCTTCCCCGAGATCGTTACCGATCAGCTTCGTCATGGCGCGCAGGTTCGGTGCGGTGGAGTTCTCCGCGTAGTAGTCGCGAATCCAGTTGATCACCTGCCAGTGCTTGTCGCCGAGCACGAGCTCGTCCTGTTGCGACAACACGACCGCGACATCTTCGGACCAGTCCTCAAGATTCGCCAGGAAGCCTTCGGCATCCGTTTCGATTTCCTTGCCATTCACGTTGATCATTTTGCAATCCTCTCTGTTGGAATTGGGGGGTGACTCTGGTTTCGGGTCAATTACCCTACTTGTTTTGTCGGATTTTAGGCCACCGGGCAGCACTGGCAAATTGTTTTTGCCAATCGGCTCGATAGCTAAAGGGTATAAGGGGGATGGCGGAGAGGGTGGGATTCGAACCCACGGTAGGTTTCCCTACGCCTGATTTCGAGTCAGGTACATTCGACCACTCTGCCACCTCTCCGAGGCGCGGATTATAACCATCCCGTTGCCGCATGGCACAATGCGCGCTCACCCACTGCAGGAAAAGCCGATGTTCCGGTTTCCCCGGCTGCTGTGCGGCCCCCTTCTGCTGGCAATCGTCCTGCTGGCCGGCTGTACCCGACTGGATCCTCCGGGCCCCGGGCAGCCCCTGATCGTCGGCCTGCCGGCCGATCCGGTATTCCAGCAGGCCTCGCCCCCTGCCGAGGGCATGGAAGGCTTCAGCCGCGACCTGACCGACCTGTTCGCGGAAAACCAGAACCTCGAGATCCGCTATGTCAGCGCGCCCAACCATCGTGCCCTGATCGAAATGGTGCGCGAAGGCAAGGTGCATTTCGCTGCAGCCCTTCCCGCCCAGAGCGTCGACGACCCGGAGCTGCGAACCACGCCGCCCTTGCGCGAGACACAGCAGGTCGTCGTCCAGCATGCCAGCGCCCTGCCCCTGGACAAGCCGGAGAAGCTCGCCGGCCGGGAAATCTCCGTCATGCCCGGGGCATCGCAGGCCAGGGCGCTGCAGGCGCTGGGCATCACGCCGCCGCCGGTCATCGTGGAGCGCGACAACATCGACGAACTGGAGCTCCTCGCCGGCGTCGCCCGGCGCCGCTTCGACCTCGCCGCGACCGACGACCTGCATTTCAACGTCGCGGCGAACCTCTATCCGGATCTCGACATCGCGCTCAAGCTGCCCGACAAGCTGGCCTATGTCTGGATCTTCAACGCCGCCCAGGAGCCCCTGCGCGAACGGGCTGCGCGCTTCATCACCGAGGCATCGCGCGACGGGACCCTGAGGCGCCTGGAGGAACGCTATTTCGGCCATATCCGGCGTCTCGACGCACGCGACATCGAAGTCTTCCTCGAACATGTGCGTACCCGCCTGCCCGATTACCGGCACGACTTCCAGGAGGCGCAGGAGATCACCGGCATCGACTGGCGACTGATCGCGGCGCTCGCCTACCAGGAGTCGAAGTGGGACCCGCTCGCCACGTCATTCACCGGCGTGCGCGGCATCATGATGCTGACCGAAGACACAGCCGACCGGCTGGGCGTGACCAACCGCCTCGATCCGAAGCAGAGCATCCGTGCCGGGGCCAAGTACCTGACATTGCTGATGGATGAGTTGCCGCCCGAGGTCGGCCAACCCGACCGCCTCTGGTTCGCACTGGCCGCCTACAACCTCGGCATGGGCCATCTGCGCGGCGCTCGCGCTTTCGCGCCGGGACTCAAGCGCGACCCGAATTCCTGGGCCGACATGAAACAGATACTGCCGCTGATGTCGCGCCCCGAGTATTACGAACGCCTCAAGAGTGGCCGGGCGCGAGGCGGCGAAGCGGTGATTCTCGTCGAGAACATCCGCAACTACTTCGACGTGCTGTCCCGCTTCGAACCTGTCTATACCCCCCCGAGTCTCGCCAGGGCGAAACCGATCAACAAGGCGAAGTCACGCAAGACCAGGCGTCAGCGGACGCCGAGCGCCTCGACGCCGCCCATGTAGCCGCGCAGGACCTCCGGCACCCCCACCGAGCCGTCGGCACGCTGGTAGTTTTCCAGCACCGCCACCAGCGTCCGGCCGATGGCGAGGCCGGAGCCGTTGAGCGTATGCACGGGGCGCGGCTTGCCGCCTTTGTCACGGCAGCGTGCCTGCATGCGGCGGGCCTGGAAGGCCTCGAAGTTCGAGCAGGAAGAAATCTCGCGGTAGGTGTTCTGCGCCGGCAGCCAGACTTCGAGGTCGTAGGTCTTGGCGGCGGAAAAGCCCATGTCGCCGGCGCACAGTGCCATCTTGCGGTAGGGCAGGTTCAACTTCTGCAGGATCGTCTCGGCGTGGCCGGTCAGCTGTTCCAGCGCCTCCCACGAGGCTTCGGGCGGCACGATCTGGACGAGCTCGACCTTGTCGAACTGGTGCTGGCGGATCATGCCGCGCGTGTCCTTGCCATAGCTGCCCGCCTCGGAGCGGAAGCACGGCGTATGGCAGACGAACCTGAGCGGCAGCCTTTCCGTTTCGAGGATCTCGCCGCGCACGATGTTGGTCACCGGCACCTCGGCAGTGGGGATGAGATAGAGGCGGCTGCCGTCCGAGCGCTCGACGCGGAACAGATCCTCCTCGAATTTGGGCAGCTGGCCGGTGCCGAACATGCTGTCCGGGTTGACCAGGTAGGGCGCATAAACCTCGGTGTAGCCATGCTCCCGCGTATGCGTATCGAGCATGAACTGGGCGAGCGCGCGGTGCAATCGCGCGATGTCGCCTTTCATCAGCGTGAAGCGGCTGCCGGCGATCTTCACGCCGGTCTCGAAATCCAGCCCGCCGAGCCCCTCGCCGAGCTCGACATGGTCCTTCACCGCGAAGTCGAAGACGGGTGGCGTACCCCAGCGGGCGATCTCGGCGTTGCCCGTTTCGTCGCGGCCGTCCGGCACGCTTTCGTGCGGCAGGTTGGGAATCTGGGCAACGAAGGCATCGAGTTGCGCCAGCAGCACCGCGAGCTTGTCCTCGTTGGCCTTGAGCGCGTCCCCCAGCCCGGCGACCTCGCCCATCACGTCAGCCAGCGATGCCGCGACATCCTCGCCCTTGGACTCCCTGCCCTTGAGCATGCCGATCTGCTTCGAGAGGGTATTGCGCTTCTGCTGCAATTCCTGCGTCAGCGTCTGCACCTGCTTGCGTTCGGCCTCGAGCGCCTCGAAAGGGGCCAGATCGATGGCCGCACCCCGGCGGGCGAGCCCGGTGGCGACCTGTTCGGGTTGGGTGCGGAGCAGTTGGATGTCGAGCATGGGAGATCCTTGAAAATTCCGGCGAAAGCTGCTTAAAACTAACCAAGTGCGCCATTCTAGGAGGAATACCCGTGATTTCCATCAAGGATTGCCTCGACTACAGCGACCTGACCGAAGACGAGGTCGCGGTGATCGCCGAGCACGAACACCTGCCCTACCCCTGCGCCGTGGAGATGGCCTGCTGTCTCGCCCAAACGGACGAAGGGGCGGAGGTGTTGCGTTGCCTGCTGAAGGACGCGGTGTGCGATGCGGAAGCTTGCGGTCGCCCGGAGGGGGCGGACACGGCCCGCAAGGCCCTGAAGCAGTTCGTCGCGAACCACCCCGAGCGTTGATCAGTCTTTCCTGCGCTTGCGATACTGCGCATCCAGCGCGGCGAGGTGTTTGAGCTTTTCGCCGATCTTCTGTTCCAGCCCGCGCGGCGTCGGCCGATACCACGACACGGAGGGCATGTCCTCCGGAAAATAATTTTCCCCGGCGGCGTAGGCTTCCGGTTCGTCGTGCGCATAGCGGTATTCGCTGCCGAAGCCAAGGTCCTTCATCAGCCTGGTCGGCGCGTTGCGCAGGTGCTCGGGCACCGCGCGGCTCTGGTCCTTGTTCACGAAGCGTCGCGCCGCGCCGTAGGCGACATAGCCGGCATTCGATTTCGGCGCCACGGCCATGTAGATCACGGCGTTCGCCAGCGCCAGTTCGCCTTCGGGCGAGCCGAGGCGTTCGTAGGTCTGCGCCGCCTCCAGCGCGATCGACAGCGCACGCGGGTCGGCCAGTCCGATGTCCTCGCTCGCCATGCGGATGATGCGCCGGGCCAGATAAAGCGGGTCGGCGCCGCCATCGAGCATGCGGGTGAACCAATAGAGCGAGGCATCGGGATTCGAGCCGCGCACCGACTTGTGCAGCGCCGAGATCTGGTCGTAGAAGGCGTCGCCGCCCTTGTCGAAGCGGCGCAGGTCGGAGGCCAGCGCCTCCGCGAGAAAGTCGGCGCTGACGAGACGGCGCCCGGACGCGGATGCGGCGGTGCGCAGGGTCTCGAGCACGTTCAGCAGGCGGCGCGCATCGCCGTCCGCATACCCGACGATGCGGTCGACCGCGTCGGCATCGAATTCCAGTTCGGGAAAAGCGCGGTCATGCGCACGCCGGAACAACTCGCGCAGGTCGTCGGCCGCCAGGGGCTTGAGCACATACACGGCGGCACGCGACAGCAGCGCGGAATTGACCTCGAAGGAAGGATTTTCCGTCGTCGCGCCGACGAAGGTCAGCAGACCTCGTTCGACATAGGGCAGGAAAGCGTCCTGCTGCGCCTTGTTGAAACGGTGCACCTCGTCCACGAACAGCAGCGTGCGCCGGTCGCGCTGGGCCAGCGTCAGTTCGGCCTGCTCCACGGCGGCGCGGATGTCCTTGACGCCCGAAAACACGGCGGACAGGGCGATGAACTCGGCGTCGAAGGCATCGGCCATCAGTCGCGCCAGCGTCGTCTTGCCGACGCCGGGCGGCCCCCAGAGGATCATCGAGTGCGGCGTACGCGACTCGAAGGCCAGCCGCAGCGGCTTGCCCGGCCCGAGCAGATGCTTCTGGCCGATCACCTCGTCTAGCGTGGCCGGGCGAAGCTGTTCGGCCAGCGGGGCATGGGGGGAGGCAGTGAAGAGATCGGTCATGGACGTGGCGGCGTTTCGCGTAAGCTGCGCATTATCCGCCAAGCGGCCCACCCGCCTGTTCGCCATGTTCGACATCCAGCATTACGCCAGTTTCCTGATCGCCATCCTCGTCTTCCAGGCCGCGCCGGGGCCGGGCACCCTCGCGATCCTCGACGCCACCGCGCGCCACGGCACCCACGCCGGCTTCGGGGCGGTACTGGGGACACTGCTCGGCGACTTCATCTACATGACCGCCGCCGTGCTCGGGCTGGCCGCCGCGATGCGCGCCCATCCGCTGCTCTTCGAGGGGCTGCAATGGTTCGGCGCAGGCTATCTCTGCTGGATCGGCTTCCGGCTCATGGGCCGCCGGGATGGCGACGGTGCGGTGCCGCCGGCATCGTCGCACGCGATCCGGCACCATTTCCGCCATGCCTGCATCGTAAGCCTGACCAACCCGAAGGTGATGCTGTTCTTCGTCGCCTTCTTCCCGCTGTTCCTGCATGCCGACGCCACCCCCGTCACCCTCGCCGCCATGATGCTGCACGTCACCGTGCTGAGCTTCCTCTATCAGGCGGGGCTGGTGCTGCTCGGCCATGCCGTGGCGCTGCGGCTGCGCGCCTTCCCGTTCGCGCGCCGGCTGGCGACGCGGCTCGCCGGCATCGCGCTGGTCGGCTTCGGCCTCAAGCTGGCCGCGAACAACCGCTGATCCGGCACATTATTCGCCGACCACGTCGGCGCCCTTGGGGGGCACGAAGCGGAACGTGTCCTTTGGCAGGACCGGGTGCGGCTGGAAATCGGTGAATAGCAGCGTGGTGCTCTGGCCGAAGTTGTCCTGGACTTCCATGAGGCGCGGCAAGTTGTTCGACAGCCCGATGCGCACGCGGGCGAAGGTGCTGTCCGGCGCCTTGGGCACGGCGTCAATGATTTCCAGCCCATCGGCCGCGCCGGCTTCGCTCAACGTGAAGTGCCTGTCCAGCCCTTCGCCGGTCAACAAGGCGGCCGGCGTGGCGCCGAGCGTCTTGTCCACCTTGCCGACCGTCACCTGGTTCAGGTCGGCATCGAAAGTCCACAGCTTTTCGCCGTCGGCGACGAGGAGCAGCTTGTAGGGCTTTTCATAGCTCCAACGCAGCTTTCCGGGGCGGGCGAGGGCAAAGCTGCCGGTGGAATTCTGCGGCTTGCGGCCGGACTTGGCGACGACGGACTGGGCAAACGTGCCTTGCGCCGCATGGGTGTCGGCCCAGAAGGCCTTGAGCTGGTCGATGCCGGCGGCGGTGCTCAGGCTGGAGAAGAGCAGGCCGCTGATGAGAATTAAGGTACGCATGGGAGCATTATCGCCGATCCATCACGCAGGCACCGCCGTCCCGCAGGCGCCGACTTTTACGGTAGATTTCATCGACAATTCAAAGTTAGGTTGTTGTAATGACAAACTTACCGACCGACAAGAAAAAACCGGCGCCAGCTGGGCGGACGCTTGTCTCAAATCGGGCTTCGTGCGACGATGCCGCCCATGAGTCCGAACCGCATCCGACAAATCGATCAGAAACTGAACCAATGGCGCGCCCAGCATCCGGACGCGGCCAGCCGGCGCGCCGCCTATCGGGCGATGGTGCTGGACTTCACGCTGAGCTCGATGTCGCTGGAGAACGAGCCGGTGGATCGGCAGCGCCTGCAGGCCCGGCTGACTCGACCCGGCCGCTAGACGCAACACGCGAACTGGCGACCGCCGCCGGTCCCAAGCCGTACAGCGAAGTCGCGGAAGCGTTGGCCGAAAATGTCGCCCGCTGCCTCGATGAACTGCTGGACAACGCTCCCGGCGATATCGTCATCACGCCAGGGTGGCTGCGCGATATTCATCGTCGTATTGCCGGCGAGATGTTTCCCGACTGGGCCGGACTGTGGCGCAACACCGAGGTTCAGGTCGGCACCCATTTCCCACTATCGCCCCACGACGTGCCCGTTTATATCCAAAACTTCTGTCTCGACCTGGAGGAGCGCCTGCGCCACCTTGGCGATGCAGAGACGCTGGCCGAATTGCTGGCCTGGGTCGACTGGCGCTTCCAGTGGATTCACCCATTCAAGGATTTCAACGGCCGCGTCGGTCGCATCCTGTTGGTGGCCCTGAGCTACAAGCTCGGCCTTCCTCCCGTCGATCCAGCGGAAACGGAGGAGCGGCGACAGCGCTATTTCGAGGCATTGCGTGCCGCCGATACCGGCGACTCGACGCCCCTGAAGACGATCTGGCTTGACCGGCTCTGAAAGTCGGCGCCGGCGGGACGGCGCTCTATTCCGCTGTTTCCGGCACCAAGACCTCGCGCTGCCCGGCGCCGTTCGCACGCGAAACGAGCCCGGCCTTCTCCATGGCCTCGATCATGCGCGCGGCGCGGTTGTAGCCGATCCTCAAGTGGCGCTGGACCAGCGAGATCGACGGCCGGCGCTCGCGCAGGACGATCTCGACGGCCTGGTCGTACATCGGATCGCTTTCCATGTCGCCGCCCTCGCCGCCACCCGCCGCTTCATTCTCGGAGGGCGGCGCGGCCAGCACGTCGGTGACGAATTCCGGCTTGCCGACCTTGCGCAGGTGGTCGACGACGCGATGCACCTCGTCGTCGGCGACGAAGGCGCCATGCACGCGCGTCGGCAGGCCGGTGCCCGGCGCGAGGTAGAGCATGTCGCCCTGGCCGAGCAGCGCCTCGGCGCCCATCTGGTCGAGGATGGTGCGTGAGTCGATCTTGCTCGACACCTGGAAGGCGATGCGGGTCGGGATGTTGGCCTTGATCAGGCCGGTGATGACGTCGACGCTCGGCCGCTGGGTGGCGAGGATCAGGTGGATGCCCGATGCCCGCGCCTTCTGCGCCAGGCGGGCGATCAGTTCCTCGACCTTCTTGCCGACCACCATCATCAGGTCGGCCAGTTCGTCGATGACGACGACGATGTAGGGCAGCGTCTTGAGCGAAGGCGCGCCGGCCTCGGGATCGCCCGGCAGGGCGAGCGGATCGGGGATGCGTTCGCCGGCCTTTTCGGCCTCCTTGATCTTGTTGTTGAAGCCCGCGAGGTTGCGCACGCCGAGTGCGCTCATCAGCTTGTAGCGGCGCTCCATCTCGCCAACGCACCAGTGCAGCGCGTTGGCGGCCTTGTTCATGTCGGTGACGACGGGGGCCAGCAGGTGCGGGATGCCTTCGTAGACCGACAGTTCCAGCATCTTCGGATCGACGAGGATCAGGCGCACGTCCTTCGGTTCGGACTTGTAGAGCAGCGAGAGGATCATCGCGTTGATGCCCACCGACTTGCCCGAGCCGGTGGTGCCGGCCACCAGCAGGTGGGGCATCTTGGCGAGGTCGGTGACCACGGGCTGGCCGGAAATATCCTTGCCGAGCGCCATCGCCAGATGCGAGTGCATGTCGTGATAGATCTTGGCGCCGACGATCTCCGTAAGGCGCACGGTCTGGCGGCGCGGGTTGGGCAGTTCGAGCGCCATGCAGCTCTTGCCCGGCACCGTCTCGACGACGCGGATGCTGACGAGCGAGAGGGCGCGCGCCAGATCCTTGGCGAGGCCGACGATGGTTGCGCCTTTCACGCCGGTGGCCGGCTCGATCTCGTAGCGCGTCACCACCGGGCCGGGGTGGGCCGACATGACCTGCACCGTCACGCCGAAGTCGGCAAGCTTGCGCTCGATCAGCCGCGAAGTGAATTCGAGCGTGTCGGCGGAGGGCAGGTCCTCGCTGTTGTGGCTGGCCTCGTCGAGCAGGCGCAGCGGCGGCAGCGCCTCGCCGGGCGCATCGAAGAACATCGGCACCTGGCGCTCCTTCTCGATGCGCGCCTCGGCCTTCTTCGCCAGCGGAATTTCGAGATCGACCGGCTCGATCTTCACCGGCGGCGGCGGATTGATCTCGACGCGCTTGCGTTCCTCGGCCACGACCGCCTCGCGGCGCGAGGCCAGCACCCGACCGTAGCGGCGATCCTGCCAGCCTTCCCAGAGCGCGATGGCGCTGAACCACGAAGCTTCCAGCAGGCCACCGAACTTCTCGACGAACCACAGCCAGGACATACCGGTCGCGAAGCTCCAGCCGGCCATCAGGATGGCCATCAGGATCAACGTCCCTCCGGTGAAGCCGAGGAAGGTGGCCGCCAGCCGGCTGACTTCGTGGCCCAGCAGGCCGCCTGGCGCCAGTGGAAGGCTAGCGGCCGCGCTCCAAAAGCGCATCGCCTCGATGCCGCTGCTGGCCAGCAGCAGGATGGCGAAACCCGTCAGCGCGATGAACAGCGGGCGGCGGTCCTGGCCGAACAGCCAGCTCACGCGGTGATAGCCATGGGCCACCAGCAGCAGCAGCAGGCCGACCCACCACCAGGCGGAGAGGCCGAACAGGTAGAGCATCAGGTCGGCCAGCCAGGCGCCGAAGCGCCCGCCGGGATTGGCGATCACCTCGACGCTGGCGGCCTGCGACCAGCCGGGATCGCCCTTGTCGTAGCCCCAGAGAATCAATGCGAGATAGAGGCCGACCGCGGCAACGGCGAGCCAGCGGGCCTCGTGCACGATCGCAGCGATACGCTCGGGCAGCGGCTGGGAGGGATTCAGTTTTTGCGACATGGAGAGGGAGGCCATAGAAACATTTGCCATGAACGGGCTCGCTGACACCAGAGGGAAATACGGAAAAACGACCGCCCGATTGTCTCGCGTCGCCCCCTTGAAGAACGCCGGAACAGCGGAACATTCCCTCCCATATCGGCGCCTTATAATCGTGCGCACCGAACCAGAAAGGATTCCGCATGTCCGCTCGCCACATCAAGCTCCTGATCCTCGGCTCCGGCCCGGCCGGCTACACCGCCGCCGTCTATGCCGCGCGCGCCAACCTCAAGCCCGTGATCATCACCGGCATGGCCCAGGGCGGCCAGTTGATGACCACCACCGAGGTGGATAACTGGCCGGCCGACGCCGACGGCGTGCAGGGCCCCGACCTGATGGCGCGCTTCGAGAAGCACGCCCAGCGCTTCGGTACCGAGATCCTCTTCGACCACATCCACACCGCCAAGCTGACCGAGAAGCCGATGCGCCTGATCGGCGACGCCGGCGAATACACCTGCGACGCGCTGATCATCGCCACCGGCGCCTCGGCCCAGTACCTCGGCCTGCCCTCGGAACAGGCCTTTTCCGGCAAGGGTGTCTCGGCCTGCGCCACCTGCGACGGCTTCTTCTACCGCGACCAGCCGGTCGCCGTGATCGGCGGCGGCAACACGGCCGTCGAGGAGGCGCTCTATCTCGCCAACATCGCCAGCAGCGTCACGCTGGTGCATCGCCGCGACAAGTTCCGCGCCGAGAAGATCATGCAGGACAAACTGTTTGAAAAAGTGGCCGCCGGCAAGATCATCCTCAAGCTCGACAGCACGCTCGACGAGGTGCTCGGCGACAAGACCGGCGTCACCGGCATGCGCATCAAGAACGTCAAGACCGGTGCGACCGAGGACATCAAGCTGCAGGGCGTCTTCATCGCCATCGGCCACAAGCCGAATACCGACATCTTCGCCGGCCAGCTCGAGATGCAGAACGGCTACATCGTGACCCAGGCCGGCCGCGACGGCAACGCCACCGCCACCTCGATTCCCGGCGTGTTCGCCGCCGGCGACGTGCAGGACATGATCTACAAGCAGGCCTGCACCTCGGCCGCTTCCGGTTGCCAGGCCGCGCTGGACGCCGAGAAGTACCTCGACAACCTTAACTGAACCGATGCGGAACGGGACGCTCGATGAAGCATCGCGCGCCCTGTTCCGGGAGGCGGTGGCAGATGCCGTCCCGCTCGAGCTCGACCGCATCCATCATGAGCCGCCCCCGCCCCCGGCCATTCCCCGCAGCCGGCAGCGCGACGAGCTCGCCGCACTGGGCGAATCCCTCTCCGATGTCGATCCGCTGCATCTCGCCCTCGAAGGTGGCGACGAAGCCGTCTATCTGAAACCCGGCATGGCGCCGAAGGTGCTCAAGGACCTGCGGCGCGGCCGCTGGGTGGTGCAGGCCCATCTCGACCTGCACGGCATGCACCGCGACGAGGCGCGCCACCACGTCGGCCGGTTCCTTGCCGAATGCCTCGCTCGCCGCCAGCGCTGCGTCCGCATCGTGCATGGCAAGGGCCACGGCTCGCCCGGCCGCGTGCCGGTCCTGAAACGCCTCGTCCTCGGCTGGCTCGCCCAGCGTCAGGAAGTGCTCGCTTACTGCCAGGCCCGCACCGTCGAAGGCGGGGCGGGAGCGGTCATCGTGCTGCTGACGGGCTGAAGCGCGTCCCGGGCGCCGTCCCGCCGGCGCCGACTTCTGGCCTGCGACAATCGGTCGCATTCCCCTGCGCAGAGTGGGGGCGTAGATTGCGCCGAAACGTTCGAGGAGTCCTCGCCATGAGCCAGACACAGACCGCCAACCAGACTTCCAGCCAGGCCGAGATGGGTTCGCTGCTGCTCGGTGCCGGTTTCGCCCTCGCGTCGCTGATCCTGCTGCCGGCCGTCGCGCAGAAGATCGGCATGGGCTCCAGCCTGACCATCGCCCTGCGCGGCGCCTTGATGAGGGCGGCCAACCGACTCTGATATCCTCGCCGCACTTCACCATCCGTTCAGGGGGCTACCGGTTCGCCGGGCGCCCCCTGTTGTCGTTGCTTCCAGTCTCATGCGTCCCGCCCACCGCGCCCTGCTCCTGCTGCTTTGCCTGTTCGCCGCATTCCTGCTCAGCTTCGCCGATGCGTGGCGGCTGCGGACCCTGCGCGCCGCGCTGACCCATGAATCCGCCGTGCTGGTCGAGCGCCTCGGCCTGACCGATCCGGTGCTGTTCACCGAAGCGCGCTACACCCGCCACCCTTCGCAGGCCGACCTGCAGTCGGCCTTCCAGGACCATCCCGTCGCCCTCGAACACTTCCCCACCGGCTCGCTGATCGCCCCGCCGGCCGGCCTACTCGAAGCCTATGAACACCTGGATCGAAAAACAGCGTCACCTGATTGATTTCACGCTCGCCTCGCTGGCGCGGCGCAAGGGCAAGAACCTCGGCCTGCTGTTCATCTACACCCTGCTGGTGTTCGTGCTCGCCTCGGTGGCGCTCTACACCCATGCGCTGCGCACCGAGGCGCAGAAGGTGCTGGCCGGCACGCCCGAGATCGTCCTGCAGCGGTTGGTGGCCGGCCGCCACGACCTGATCCCGCCCGGCTACATCGAACAGATCGGCCGCATTCGTGGCGTGCAGAAGAAGGAAGGCCGCCTCTGGGGCTACTACTACGACAGCGTGGTCAAGGCCAACTACACCTTCATGGCACCGCGCGACCTGAAGATCGAACGTGGCGAAATCATCGTCGGCCCGGCGCTGGAACGTTCGCGCGGGCTGGCGGCCGGCAACGGCATCTCCTTCCGTTCGTATTCGGGCGAACTGCACACCTTCATCATCGCCGACGTCCTGCCGCAGAACTCCGAACTGGTCAGCGCCGACCTGGTGCTGATGCACGAGGCCGACTTCCGCGCCTTCTTCAAGTATCCGGAAGGCCATTTCACCGACGTCGCGATGTCGGTCGCCAACCCGCAGGAAATCAAGAACGTGGCAATCAAGCTGATGGACAGCCTGCCCGACTCGCGGCCGATCCTGCGCGACGAGGTGCTGCGCACCTATGCCTCGATCTTCGACTGGCGCGAGGGCATCATGCTGGCGCTGCTCTCGGCCGCGATCCTCGCCTTCGGCATCTTCGCCTGGGAAAAGGCCGCCGGCCTGTCGGCCGAGGAAAAGCGCGAGATCGGCATCCTCAAGGCGATCGGCTGGGAAACCGGCGACGTGATCAAGATGAAATTCTGGGAAGGCCTGCTGATCTCGCTGACCGCTTTTTTCGCCGGCTACGTCGCCGCCTACCTGCATGTCTTCCATTTCGACGCCATCCTGTTCGAATCGGTGCTGAAGGGCTGGGCGGTGCTCTACCCGCGCTTCACCCTACCGCCGCACATCGACGGCCTGCAGGTGGCCACGCTGTTCTTCTTCACCGTGTTCCCCTACACGGCGGCGGTGCTGGTGCCGATCTGGCGCGCGGCGACCACCGATCCCGACACCGTGATGAGGGGATAGCCAGATGCTTGAACTGACCAACATCCGCAAGGCCTTCAACCAGGGCAGGCACAACGAGTACTGGGCGCTCGACGGCATCGAGCTGGCCATCCCGGAAAAGCAGGTCACCGCGCTACGCGGCCCCTCCGGCTCGGGCAAGACCACGCTGCTGACCATCCTCGGCTGCCTCGCCCGCCCGACCGAGGGGCGCGTACGGCTCAAGGGCGAGGACATTTCGGGGCTGCCCGAACGCTTCCTGACCGAGATCCGCCGCCAGACCTTCGGCTTCATCTTCCAGCAGTTCAATCTGGTCCGCGGCATGTCGGCGATCGACAACGTCATCCTGTCCGCCTACCCGACCGGCCGGCCGCGCAAGGACCTGCTGCTCAAGGCGGAGTCGCTGCTCGCCGGCGTCGATCTCGGCCACCGCCGCGATGCGAAGGTGGAATGGCTGTCCGGCGGCGAACAGCAGCGCGTCGCCATCTGCCGCGCGCTGATCAACGACCCCGAGCTGCTGATCGCCGACGAGCCGACCGCGAACCTCGACACCCGGCTGTCGAAGGAATTCCTCGCCATCCTCGAAAGGCTGGCGGATAGCGGCCGCACCATCGTGCTGACCAGCCATGACCCGATGGTCGTCGAATCCGACGTGGTGGATTTCATCGTCAGCCTGCGCGACGGCAAGATCGTGGACGAGAAATGATGCCGTCCCGCCAGCGCCGACTTTCCAGATGATTTTTCAGCCCGCCATCATCGCGCTGCTGCTCGCCGCCGGCCTGAGCCTGTTCATGCTGCTGGTTGCCTCGCCCTTCGCCGTGCAGGTGATCCGCCACTGGGACATCGCCAGCGGCAGCGAGCAGCAACTGAAGCTGGAACGCCTGACCTACCTGTTCTCGACGCTGGTCGCCTTCGTCTGCCTCGTGCAGATCCTCGCCGCGCTGCTGTTCGTCTTCAATGCCGACAAGATGTCGGTGATGTTCGTCGGCGCGATGTGCGCGGTCGGCGCACTCAACGTCAATGCCTACGGCTTTCCTGCCCTCTACCTGCAACTGGCGCTGTTCTTCCTCGCCGCACTGTGGCTCGCCATCAACCATGCCGACAGCCGTGCGCGCGACTATCCGCTGGTGAAGCTCAAGTACCTTCTGCTGCTCGCCGCCATCCCGCTCTTCGGACTCAGCCTCTACCTGCAACTCCAGTACTTCCTCGGCCTCAAGGCCGACGTCATCACCTCCTGCTGCGGCAGCATGTTCTCCACCGACGCGCCGACGCTGGCGAGCGAGATGAGCGCACTGGCGCCGCAGCCCGCCCTGCTCGGCTTCTACGGCACGATCGCGGCGGCCGTCCTGCTCTCGGCCTGGCACTGGCGGCAGCGCGGCGACCTCTCGGGCTACGCGGCCGGGCTCGGGTCGCTCGCCGCCTTCGTCGCCGCCATCGCCGGCATCCTCGCCTTCGTCTCGCTCTACATCTACGAGCACCCGAACCACCACTGCCCGTTCTGCATCCTCAAGCCCGACTACGACTATCAGGGCTACTGGCTGTATGTTCCCCTCTTTGCCGCCGCCGCCGCCGGCATGAGCGCCGGCGCCCTGCGCTGCTTCAGCCGGCGGCCCAGCCTCGTGCACGTGGTGCCGCAATTCACCGCCCGGCTGGCCGGCATCGCCGCGCTGGGCTACCTGCTCTTCGCACTGGTCGCCAGCCTGATGATCTGGCGTTCGAACCTGATCCTGCTGGATTGAGGCGGGCGGGGTTCTGCCTGCCATCGAAGCCGGTGCCGTCCCGCCGGCGCCGACTTTTCTCCCGGAGGACTGTTCAATTGGCCGGGAAGGTCACTTTCCGGTTTTTCGGATTGAACGTGCTGCCGGCCGGCAGCACATGCATGCGGATGTCGCTCGCCCTGGCCATCGGCCCGGCATCGCCGATGACGCGCGCCCGGCGGGCGTCGAACAGCTTCACGTAGTAGCGGCCGAGCACCTCCCAGACACCATCTGGCCTTACCAGCAGGGCCGTTTCCTCGTCGATGCCAACGCCGACCAGTTGCGGATGGTCGAGCGTGGCGCTGATCAGGCGGTTGTAGCGGGGCCGCATCATGAAGTGCTGGTCGACGATCGCCCCCTTGAAGAACCCGAAGCCCTTCGAGACATCGATGATTTCCCGGGCGATGTTCGACAGCTCGATCTCCTCGGCATCCCGAGGCTGGCGTACGCGGCCGGTCAGCATGACGCTGGACATCACCGAAGCGCCAGCCGAGGTTCCACCGATCGTTGCACCCTCCTCGTAGCGACGCTCGATGACTTCGAGGGCGGCCGTTCCGACCAGCACGCTGGCAAGCCGTGACTGGTCTCCCCCGAGGAACCAGTAAGCGTCGAACTCCCTGAGCTGGCGGCCGACAGCCTCCTGCTGCGCCTCTTCGTGGCTGATGTTCAGCAGGCGCGTTTCGGCACCCAGCTTGCGGAAGTCCGCCTCGACCTCACGCGCCTCTTCGTCGTACTCCGTGCTGGCCATCGGCAGCAGGGCGATCCTGGCCCGGCCCGGTCCTCCGGCCAGCGTCACGAAACGTTCCTGCACCTCGATGGGGGTGTCGCCCCCGCCGACGATCAGCAGGTGGCCCTTGGGTGTGGCATAGAACGCGTCCAGCCATCCGGCAACCGCCGGCTGGGCGCACAGCATCACAACGACCATCCGCAACAGATGGCGTAGCGCTCGATTCATGGCCTGCCCGACTCGCTCGAGAATTGAAGGCCGCCGATTCTAACGATCCTGCCACCCGCCCCGTGGCAATTCGTCGCAGCGTGGGCGATCCCCCGCCGCGCGGGCCGGCGTGCCCGTTGGTATAGTGTGAAACCACTCATTCGATGCCGCCCGTATGAAATTCCTGCTGCCGCTTTTGTGTGCCGTTCTGCTCACCGCCTGCGGCGGCGAGCCGCCCGCGAAACTCAATACGGGCGATGTCGCACCCGCCTTCAAGACCACACGTCCCGACGGCACGGCCATCGACTTCCCCGCCGCGTATGCCGGGCAACCCGTGGTGCTGCGCTTCTGGGCCGACTGGTGCAAGTTCTGCGAACCGGAGATGAAGCTGATCGACGGGGTGCGTGAGCGCCATGGCGGACGCTTCGCCATCCTCGCCGTGAACGCTGGACAGGACAAGGCGACGGTGGAGGCCTTCATGAAGAAGCTCGGCGTCGGTTACCCATCCGCCCTCGACGAAAGCTCGAAGATCGCGAAAACCTATGGCGTCGTCGGCCTGCCGACCACGTTCCTGATCGATGGCCAGGGCCTCGTGCGCGGCAAGATCGTCGGCGAGACCGACGCGGCGATGTTCGAGCGCCACGTCCAGAATTTGCTGAAATAAGGCTCAAATGATCGCCTGCGACCTCTGCAGCCTGGACTGCGGCAACAAGCCCTTCGAACTGGCCACGCCGGAGAAGACCCTCAACTTCTGCTGCGAAGGCTGCCGGGGCATCTACGAAATGTTGCACGACATCAAGGCGGCACCGGCGCCGACGGAGCAGAATACGCATACACCCCCCGAAAGGAGTCGCACATGAACACCCCGATGATGGAAACCGCGCGGCAGATGCCGCACATGATGGGCCAGATGATGGCGCACCCGATGGCCGGCGGAGCGATGATGGCGGCCGGCGGCTACGCGGCCGGCAAGGGCCTGCTCAGCGCCGGCGCGGGTTTCCTGCGCAATCCGCTGGTCGTGCTGGCGGCGGGCGTCGCCGCGGGCTACGTACTGTTCAAGTACCAGAAGGAGATCGTCGAAACCGTCTCCAAGGCCACCGGCATGGGCAAGGACTTCGTGCTGCACCAGAAGGAAAACCTCGACGACCTGATCGCCGAGACGAAGGAAGGCCAATCCGGCACCGCATCGGCCACATCGGCCGCACCGGCACAGGAGTAAGTCGCACATGGACGGCAGCAGCATCGAAGTCCTCCACCGCGACGTCGGCTATCTGCGCCTGCGCCTGCCGAGTGGGCTGCGCAGCAAGGAAGTCGGCGCCGCGCTTGAGGCCGGCCTGAAATCGCTGATCGGCGTGCAGCGCATCACCTGGCTGACGACGGAAGGCAAGCTCGCCGTGCGCTTCGACTCACGCGCCTGTACCCACGCCGACGTGGCACGACGCGTGAAGGCGCAGCTGGCCGGTCTGCCGCAGCCGGAGGCTGCCGCCGCCACAACGGCCCCCGCGCCGGTTGCGGCCGCACCGGAAACCGCCGGACTGCCGAACCTCGCTTCCCGCCTCGAAGATCTGCGCGAGCAGCTGGTCGCCGCCACGCCGGAACGCTTCCGCCCGATGGTGGAAAGCGCGACGACCGAGAAGGCGGTGACCAATTTCTTCAACGACATCGTCGCCTTCTACCTGATCAAGATGCATTGGGACCTGATCGTCAACCGCTGGATCAAGGACCCGGTCAAATACGGCAACGCCTGGATGACGGTGTTCTACCTCGTCTTCCTGCTGGTGCGTTACCGCAAGTCGTGAGCCGTCGCCCGTGACCCGTTTCCGCGTCGTCCACCGCCTGTCTCGGCGCATCCGGCTGATCGCGCCGCCGCTCGCCAGGAACGCCGAGAAGAGCTACCTACTCGAAATCCTGCTGCGCAAGCATGCGGCGATCGAAAGCGCGCGCGTCGTCGCCGACATCGGCTCGGTGACGATCCAGTACGACCCGGCGCAGCTGCCCGAGCCGCGCCTGCTCGCGCTCTGCGACGCGGTGATCGGCAATCTCGCCGCCGCACCGAATAAAACCGCCGTCACGCCGGCGCCGACTTTTTCACCCGACCCCGACCAGCCGTCGCAGGAATGCCTCGCGGCGGTGGAAGGCATGACCTGCGCCTCCTGCGCCGCCCTGATCGAACTCTCGCTCAAGCGTGACCCGCGCGTGCAGAATGTCGCGGTGAACTACGCCGCCGAGACGGTGACGGTGAAAGGCTTCATCACCAAGGACCAACTCTTCGACACGGTGAAGAAGCTCGGCTACGCCGCGCGGCCGATGGACACGCTGGCGCAGCGCCGCCTGCTCGTCGAACGCGAGAAGGCTCGGCTGGAAACGGCGAAGAAGAAGCTGCTGCTCGCCGCCGCGCTGACCGCTCCCGTGATGGTTTCGGGCATGCTGATGCACCGCTCGCCGTGGCTCCGCGTCATGGAACTCGCGCTGTCGACCTGGGTCGTCGCCGGCCCCGGCAGCGACATCTTCAAGAAGGCCTGGGCACTCGCGCAACAGCGCGAGGCGAACATGGATTCGCTGATCGCGATGGGCGCCGGCGCCGCCTACCTCTACAGCATCCCCGGCGTGCTGCGCATGGAGCACCACGTCTATTTCGAGTCGGCGGCGGCGATCATCGCCTTCGTGCTCGGCGGCCGTTACATGGAGGAGCGCGCGAAGGGCAAGGCCTCGGAGGCGATCCGCAAGCTCATCGAATTGCAGCCGGACACGGCGATCCGCGTCACGGACAGCGGCGACGAAACGGTGAACATCGACGACGTCCAGCTCGGCGACATCCTGCGCGTGCGGCCCGGCGACAAGGTACCGACCGACGGCACGGTCGCCGCGGGCACGGGCAGCATCGACGAATCGCTCCTGACCGGTGAGCCGCTGCCGGTGGCGAAGGCCGCGGGCGACAAGGTGGTCGGCGGCACGCTGAACAACAACGGGGCGTTCACACTGAAGGTGACGGCGATCGGCACCGACACCGTGCTCTCCGGCATCGTCAAGCTGGTCGACCACGCGCAGGGATCGAAGCTGCCGGTGCAGAAGCTCGCCGACCGCATCTCGGCGCGCTTCGTGCCCGCCGTCGGCGCCGTCGCCGCGACCACTTTCGCCGGCTGGCTGATGGCCGGCCACCCACTCGCCCGCTCGCTCTCGCATGCCGTCGCGGTGTTGCTGATCGCCTGCCCCTGCGCGCTCGGGCTCGCCACGCCCACCGCGATCATGGTCGGCACCGGCCAGGCGGCGCGGCGCGGCATTTACATCCGCAACGGCGAGGCGCTGGAAATCGCCGCCACTCTGGATACCCTGGTGTTCGACAAGACCGGCACGATTACCGCAGGGAAACCGGTTGTCACCGATTTCCTGCCAGCCGCCAGCCTGGATGAAACGCAATTGCTCGCCCTCGTCGCCGGCACCGAGCAGCACTCCGAGCACTTCCTCGCCCGCGCGGTCGTGGCCTACTGCAAGGCCCGCGCCGTCCCGCCGGCACCGACTTTCGACTTCGTCGCCACGCCCGGCCTGGGCGCGCAAGCGAACAGCGAGCTCGGCCTCATCCGCATCGGCAACGCCGCCTTCCTCGCCGCCGCCGGCATCGACTGCGCGGCGCAACAGGCGCAGGCGGACGCGCTCGCCGCGCAGGGCAAGACGCCGGTCTTCGTCGCCCTCGGCGACACCTGCATCGCGCTGCTGGCCATCGCCGACGCGCCGCGCGACGGCGCGCGGGACGCCATCGCGCTGCTCCACCAGCTCGGTCTCAAGACCATCATGTGCACCGGCGACGTAGAGGCCGCCGCGCGCCATGTCGCCCACGAGGTCGGCATCGACGAGGTCGTGGCACGCGCCACGCCCGCCGACAAGCTCGCGCTGGTCGAACGCCTGAAGAACGAGGGCCGCAAGGTCGGCATGATCGGCGACGGCATCAACGACGCGCCTGCCCTCGCGGCGGCTGCCGTCGGCTTCGCCATCGGCGGCGGCGCCGACATCGCTGTAGAAGCCGCCGACGTCACGCTGGTCGGCGGCGACATCGCGCGCGTCGCCGGCGGCATTGACCTCTCGCGCCGCACCATGGCCATCGTGCGCCAGAACCTGTTCTGGGCGCTCGGCTACAACGTCGTCGCCATCCCCTTCGCGGCGGCCGGCCGCCTCAACCCGATGATCGCGGCGGCAGCGATGGCGATGAGCTCGGTCTCGGTGGTCACCAACTCGCTGCGGCTGCAAAAGTAGTCTTGGAACACGCACATCACGTCGCGGAGTTTTCCTACGCGCTCGCCTTCATGACCGGCCTGCTCGGCGCCGGCCATTGCCTCGGCATGTGCGGCGGGCTGGTTTCGGCCTTCTTCATGAAGCTGAACGCGCGCGGTCCGTGGCCCTACCTGACCTACCACGCCGGCCGCATCGCCGTGTATGCGGTCGTCGGCCTGATCGCCGCCGCGCTCGGCGCGGTGCTCGTCTCCACCGGCCGGCTCGGTCTCGCGCAGGGCATCTTGCAGATCGTCGCCGGCGCCATCGTCATCCTGCTCGGCTTCGACCTGCTCGGCCTCTCGCCGATCCGCAATGCCTACGGCTTCGCGCCGCTGGCCTGGCTGCGCAAGCAGTTCATGACCGCCACGCAGAAAGGTCCCATCGTCGGCGCGCTGATCGGTGGCGCCATCAATGGCCTGATGCCCTGCTCGATGACCATGGCGATGGCTGTGCAGGCCACCACCGCGCCCTCGCCGCCCGAGGGCATGCTGCTGATGCTCGCCTTCGGCGCCGGCACGCTGCCGGCGATGCTCTCGGCAAGCGTGCTGTTCGGCAAGCTCGGCCCGCGCCTGCGCGGCTGGCTGCTCAAGGGCGCCGCGCTGTTCGTCATCGCGCTGGGCGTGTCGACGCTGTGGCAGGGGCTGCGCTATTTCCTCGTGATGTGGAAGCTAGTCAGCTGAACTGAAAGTCGGTGCCGGCGGGACGGCGAACCCGCCAAACATGCCGCGGCGATATGCCGCACCGCCCGATCCTGTCTTGTCCCTAACATCGCAGGCTCGACACATCCGGCGCCGGCATGCTCAGCAACGCAACCCTCACCCATCTGTATCTCCGCCATATCGCGGCGCTGCGCGGCTTCCTGGCGGGGCGCGTGGGTTGCCGCGAAACGGCCGGCGAACTGGCCCACGAAAGCTTCGTGCGCCTGATGACGCGACCGGGCGGCGAGGCACTGCTCGATCCGCGTGCCTTCCTGTTCCGCATCGCCGACCACCTGGCCATCGACCACTGGCGCGCCAACCCGGTGCGGCCGGAGCAGTTTTCGGATATCACCGAACACGAGCATCTGGCGTCGGAGGCGCCCGGGCCGGAACGCCACGCCGCAGCACGCCAGCAGCTCGAACGCTTGCGCCGCGCGGTGGAGGGTTTGCCGCCGCAGTGTCGGCGCATCTTCATCCGCCACAAGTTCGATGGCCTGACGCAGCTCGCGATCGCCGCTGAGTTCGGCATTTCCCTGAACGCGGTGGAAAAACATCTGATCCGTGCACTGGTGCGTTTGCGCCAGTGCCTGGACTGAGGGGCAGCGACCGGCATGGCAGGACAGGCGCGCGCGATTCCCGGGGGAACGGTAGCGGAACAGGCAGCCGCCTGGTTGCTGCGTCTGAACGAGTCATCCTGCTCCGACGATGACCGCCGCGCGTTCGACGCATGGCTTGGCGCTTCCGACCGGCATGCGGAGGAATACCGGCGCTTCCAGCATCTGTGGCACCGACTCGACGGCATTCCAGCCGCCAAAAAGGCGAACCGTTCCGGGCGGGTCGCCGCCTTCGTGGCAGCCATGGCGCTCGGCATCGGCCTGCTGATCGACTGGCACTTGGGTGGGCCCGCCGCCACGACCGAGGAAACGTTCACCACCGCTATCGGCGAAACGCGGCAGGTGGTGCTGGCCGACGGCACGACGGTGGACCTCAACGCGGATTCTCGGCTGGTCGCGACCCTGGATTCCGCGACGCGACGCATCCGCGTCGAGCGTGGCGAGGCGCTGTTCGCCGTGGCCGACGATCCGGCGCGGTCCTTCGAGGTGCGGGCCGGCGCCGGCGTGTTGCGCGACATCGGCACGACCTTCGACGTAGCGCTGGCCGGCGAGAAGGTGACAGTCGGCGTGATCGAAGGTGCCGTGGAAGTGCGGCTGCCCGGATCGCATGAAAAGGCTGTCATCGGCGGCGGTGAGCGGATCACGTATTCGCCCGCCGGCCTGTCGCCGCCGGGACGTTTCGACGGGGAGGCTGCGACGGCCTGGCGTGCCGGCCGCTTCGTCTTCCGCGAGATACCGCTGAGCGAAGTGGTCGAACAGTTGAATCTGCACCATGAGCGCCGCACCGTGCTGGCCGATGCCCGCCTCGCCCGCCTGCGCGTGAGTGGCGCCTTCCGCATCGCGGATCGGGACGGGCTGCTGACCGCGATCGAGGCGCTCTACCCCGTGCGCCGCGAAGAAACGGGAGCGGAAACGCGGCTCGTCCCCAAAGGACGACGCTAACGCGACGTCATGATGTCAGGGTTTTGCGGATTTTTTCGTCTTGTTGTTTGAAGCCTCGCGCAGAGGCGATTCCAAGACTGGACGAAAAAGGAAGAAACATGCACGACCGCATCCGCATCGCCGCCCTGCTCGCGGCTCTGTTCGCCGTGCCCGCACTGGCCCAGCAGACACAAGCCATCCGCATCGAGGCTCAGGATCTACCCTCGGCCTTGCGCAAGCTGGCCGACCAGACCGGGATTCAGCTGCTGTTCGACGCCGACGAGCTCAAGGGCGCCAGAACGTCAGGGCTGAATGGCACCCTGGCCCCGGAAGAGGCGCTACGCCGTCTTCTGGATGGCTCCCGTTACAGCTATCAACCCACCGGTGCCGGCACCTTCGTCGTGCGACGCCTGCCAAAACCTGAAGCTGCCCGGCCCGATGCGACACTCGCCGAGGTGGTAGTAACGGCGGCCACGCGCACCCCGACCTCCCTGGCTCGCGTACCGGCCTCCGTCAGCGTTGTCACGCAGGAGGATTTCGAGGAACAACAAGCCGCAACGGTGTCGGCCGCGATGAAGAAACTGCCCAACGTCGAATTTGGCGGCGGGCCGCGCGTCAATGGTGAAGTTCCGGCCATTCGGGGAGTCTTTGGGCCCTCCATCACCCTGCTTGTCGATGGCGCGCGCCAGAACGATTCGACCTCGCCCAGCCTGAAGTCACCACTCTTCATCGACCCCTACTTCCTGCACCAGGCCGAAGTGGTGCGCGGGCCAGCCTCCTCGCTGTACGGTTCTGGTGGCAATGGGGGCGTCATGTCGTTCACCACGCTATCCGCGCGCGATCTGCTCGCGCCGGGGCAAACCATCGGCGGCGGCGCGAAAGCGGCCTATAACGACGCGGACAAGTCATCGCGCCTGAATGCCCGTATCTATGGCGGCAACGACGTGGCCGATGGCCTGATCGCGCTGGGCTCCCACGACTGGAACAAGATTCGCCAGGGCGGCGGGAGTTATCTCGATCCCAACGACGGCGAGGCTGCGACGGGCCTCGTCAAGCTCGGCATCCAGCCGACTGCGGATGCCCGGATCGAGCTTTCGCACCAGTTCTACCAAAGCGACAACCTGCAAGTAAATAATGGACAGGCCACGGACTACCGTACGGCCAATATCCCGCTCGACAAGCCGGCAATACAGATGGTCCATGTCGACCAGTCCAACACCGTACTGAAAGGCATGCTGGGCAAGGTCGATGGGGCGCCCGCCTTGGTGGCCACGCTCTACAAGACGACCTTGCAGTACGAGTCCGATCGCAGCCCCATTCCCACGGTCACCAACGTCCTCTACAGCAACACCAAAACGGATACCGACGGCGCGAGCCTGCAGGGGACGCATGTCTTCGACGGGACCGGCTGGGGGCGGCACCGGGTAACGGCGGGCATTGACTACTTCAAGGACAAGCAGACAGCTGTCAGCGCTACAGCAGCCAATCCTTCCGCACCAAGCACGGTGACGCGGGACGGCGAACGCGATGTTACGGGCGTATTCATTCAGGATGAAATCACGCTGGGCGGCGGCTGGAGCCTGACGCCCAGCTTGCGATCCGACCGTTATGCAGCCTCCGTGGCGGATGGCAGCCTGGCAGACAACAGCGAATCGCGCGTATCCCCCAAGCTTTCTGTCGCGTGGCAGGACGGCAGTGGCCTGATGCTTTATGGCAACATCGGCGAAGCCTTCCGCGCGCCGACCATTGTCGAGCTCTACCAGAATCTCACCACCTATGCCCTGAACAACTTCCTGCCCAATCCGGCGCTGCGCCCGGAAATCGACAAAACGTTTGAGATCGGGGCAAACTTCGGGCGCAAGTCCATATTCGTCGCCGACGACAACCTGAAGCTCCGCGCTTCACTGTTCAATTCTCGCGTTACCGATCTGATTTACAACACGAGTCTGGGCGGCATGACGCCCACCGGTTTTATTCCTCCCGGCCAGAACTTTGCACTTTTCGCAGCCAACTGTGCCGCCACCGGCCTGAACTGCAAATACCAATTCCAGAATGTGTCCGATGCCCGACGCAACGGGTTGGAAATCGAAGGCGGATACAAGCTCGGCAAATGGCAGTTCAACGCTGCTTACAGCCGTGTGCGTGTCGAAAATCGCGACAACGGTGACAAACTCTTTGCCTCGCCCGACAAGCTCAGCCTGCAAGTCCGCCGCCAGCTTCCCGCGCAGGACATAACGATTTTCTGGAATACCACGGGTGTCGCCGCACAGGATTACGACTCGACCGTGCTGCGCCGCCGGCCGGGCTATGCCACCCACGATTTGTTCGTCAGCTGGATGCCGGATGGCTGGAAATTCAAGCTCGATGCCGGCATCACCAACCTCTTCGACAAACGCTATTCCGCTTATCAATCGTCCAACGCCTATGCCTATACCTATCAGGAAGGGCGCAGCCTCAAGCTGACGCTGAGCGCGGACTTCTAGCCGGAGGACAGCCATGAAACGACGCGAAGCAATCAAGTTGTCGCTGCTCGCTGGTGCGGGTCTCGCCGTGCCGGTCGCATCCGCCGCGCCGGCCGCCTGCGAGAAGGAGACCGACGCCACGCCGGCCCAGTTCCTGCCCAAATTGCCGACCGATCCGGCGCCACAGGAAGACGATCTGGAGAAGTACCCGGATTGTCCCTACTGCGGCATGGACCGGCGCTACAACCACCGTGCCCGCATGCTCATCCACTATGGCAACGATGCCCCCGATCCCCTCTGCTCGATGCATTGCGGCGCGATCAGCCTGGCGCTCAATCTCTCGCTCGACCCAAAGGCCATCTACGTGGCCAACAATGCAGTAGCCACTGATCCACGCCCTTTGGTCGAGGTCGGCAAGGCGACCTTTCTCGTCGGCAGCGACCTGCCCGGTGTCATGACCTGGAACAGCAAGGTCGCGTACGGGGATGCCGATGCGGCATCAGCCGCCCAGAAAATACATGGTGGCCGCATCATGGATTTCCAGCAGACGCTGAAAGTGGCCTTCTCCGATCTCGCTGATGATCTGGAACGGATGCGCAAGGGGCGTGAAGAGCGCCGCCGCCGGGCCGCAAAGAAAGGTTGACACATGAAGGTCATCGTCTTTGTCCTGTCGTTCTGGTTGGCCGCATTCGGATTCGCCGGCGCCGAGGTCTTCCGCGATTGCACGGACTGCCCGGAGATGGTGTCCCTGCCAGCCGGCAAGTTCACGATGGGCGCGATGGGGGGACGCGGGCAGGAACCCGCCCATGCCGTCACGGTTGCGGCCTTCGCCATCGGAAAGTTCGAAGTCACGCAGGGTGAGTGGCGGGCGCTGATGGGAAACAATCCGTCGAAGTTCTCCGATTGCGGCGAGCGCTGTCCGGTCGAACGCATCAACTGGCATGACGCCCGCACCTTCGTCGAGCGCCTGAGCACGAAAACCGGCAAGACCTATCGCCTGCCGTCGGAAGCGGAATGGGAATACGCCTGCCGCGCAAATGGCGACAGCGGATGGTGCGGCGGCGACGAATTCGTCCAGGTCGCCTGGATCGGCAAGCTGCGCGACGGCCCGCGCTCCGTCGGCGGCATGCGGCCGAACGCCTGGGGACTCTTCGACATGAGCGGCAACGTCTGGGAGTGGACGCAGGATTGCGCCCATGTCGACTACCAGGGTGCGCCCGCTGACGGCAATGCATGGGAAGCCGGAGCCTGCGCGAGCCGCATGTTGCGCGGCGGTTCCTGGCTCACCCGCCCGCAATATGGCCGCACCACGATCCGTTTCGGCTTCTCGGCAGACTACCGGACTGCCGATTTTGGTTTTCGCGTGGCCAGAAGCATCGATCCTGCGGCTGGCACGGGAAACTGACCAAAATCGGGGCAGACCGGACGGTATTCATACATCAGCTACGACCTGATACGCCGCTTTCACTTCAACAGGGCGGCAGACGATCAGTCGGGAAAATGGATCGCCAGCCAGACGGTAGGGCGATCCGCCGCCGTCCGGTCCACCCGGTGGCGCCTGTGCGGGGCGATGTAGAGCCACTCGCCTGGCGCGAGCGACCGGACATCGCCATCCTCGAACCGCACCTCCGCCGCGCCCTGCAGGAGGAGCACCCACTCGGCGGTCTCCTGGTCGTACCAGAACCCGGGCGGGCTGGACTGCCCCGTCGAAACGATCCGTTCGATGCGCAGCCCGGGTCTTTCCAGCAGCGTGTCGAAGCGTTCGGCATCCGACGCGGAGGCGGGCAGGTCGGCGAACAGGTTGCGAAGATCCATGCCGGACATGGCGGACCGATGTCCTGTGCCCTTACACGAGCGGCTTGCGGGCGATGAGGCCGATCAGCGCGGAGCGCCCCTTGTGTCCCGCGCCTTCGGCGATGTCGTCCTCGTATTCCACCAGTTCCTCGATGGTCCAGTCGACGAACAGTTCGCGCAGGATCGCCGGGGTATAGAGGTTCTCGACGGCCGAGGGGCCGCCGGTCCGGTACTCGAGCTGCCGGGGGGTATAGCCCTGCAGCAGGATGCGGCCGCCCGGTCGGGTGACCCATTTGAGGGCCGTTATCTGCCGGAGGCGTTCGGCCGGACCGACAAACTGGATGAAGATGCCGATCACCCAGTCGTAAGCATTGTGATGGCGGACCGGCGGCCAGTCGGGTGCGAGGATGTCGCCGATCTCGAACTTCACGCCGACCTTGCGGCCGGCAGCCAGCTTCCGGGCTTTTTCGACGGCGGCCTCGGTGATTTCGACCGCGGTTACGTCGAGCCCCTGCTCGGCCAGCCAGACCGAATTGCGCCCTTCGCCGTCGGCCACGCTCAGGGCCTTGCGGCCTTCGCGCAGCGCGTCCACGCGATGTTCGAGGAAGCGATTCGGCGCGACCCCGAACAGATAGTCGTCGCCGGCCGCACGGTATCGCTCGCTCCAGATGGCGTGCTGGCTCATCGTAGGGACCGGCAGGCGGGGAAGCAGCCTGACGTTTCGAAGGCTGGGACGGTATCGGTCATGGTCGGCCTCGACTGGCAGGTGGATGAAGGCACAAATGATACACACCGTCTGGCGACCGTCATTTCGGAGTATCTTCAAGCGCAGCATGCACGCATCCCCGCCCCCGCCACCTTCTTCCGACACGCAGCGCCGCCGGCATCGCCGGTTGCGCGAATACTCGACGCGCGACCTGCTGGCCGTCGGCATACCGCTGCTGCTCATCGTCATCGCCGGCTTCTGGTTCGCCTCGCGCTTCATCCAGCCGGCGCCGCCGGACAGCCTGGTGATCGCCACGGGCGGCGAAGGTGGGGCCTACCAGCGCTTCGGCGCCGCCTACAAGGACATCCTGTCCGGCTATGGCATCCACGTGGTCGAGCGCCCTTCGGCCGGCTCGCTCGATAACCTCGCGCAACTGCGCGATCCGGCCGGCGACGTGGCTGCCGGATTCGTGCAGGGCGGCTCGGCCCGCGTACAGGAAGGCGACGCCCTCGTTTCCCTCGGTGCCCTGTACCGCGAACCGCTGTGGATCTTCTACCGCGCCGGCCTGGGCGAACTGACCCGGCTCGACCAGCTCCGTGGCCGGCGCATCGCCGTCGGCAGCCCCGGCAGCGGCACGCGCCATCTCGCCCAGGAACTGCTCTACGCGAACCAGATCGACGCTGCCAATGCCCGCCTGCTCGACCATGGCGGACTCGGGCTCGCCGACGCCTTCGCCAAAGGGGAAATCGACGCCGCCTTCGTCATCGGGCCGACCGAGTCCGCCACGGTCTGGACGCTGCTGCACACGCCCGGCCTCGCCCTGATGGACCTCGCCCAGGCCGAGGCCTATACCCGGCTGTTCCCCTATCTATCCGTCTTGGTGCTGCCGCGCGGCGTGATCGACCTGGCGGCCGACCGGCCCGCCAGGGACGTCCACCTGCTCGCCGCCGACGCCGCGCTGGTGATCCGCGAGGACATGCACCCGGCGCTGGTCGACCTGCTGATGCAGGCCCTCGTTGAAACCCACAGCGGGCCGGGCATTTTCCAGAAGCCCGGCGAATTTCCCCGTGCAATTGCCGGCAACAGCGGCGCCGACTTTCCGATCGCGCCCGAAGCGGCGCGCTACTACAAGTCGGGCAAGCCCTGGCTGCAGCGCTACCTGCCCTTCTGGGCGGCGACGCTGGTCGATCGCATGGTGGTGATGCTGATCCCCCTGTTCGCCGTCCTGCTGCCCGTCCTGAAATTCGCACCGGGGCTCTACACCTGGCGCGTGCGTTCGCGCATCTACCGGCGCTATGGCGAACTGAAATTCATCGAGGCCGAAGTCGAGGCAGACTCTTCACGGCGCACGCCGGAGGAATGGCTGCGGCGCGTGGATGCGATCGAACGCGATGTGAACAGCCTGCCGATGCCTCTGGCCTTCGCCGACATGGTGTACACGATGCGGCTGCACATCGGCCTGGTGCGGCAGGCCATCCAGAAAAGGACTACAGCGACCTGATCTTGTCCAGCAGGGCGGTGGTCGAACGCTGGTGGATGAAGGGGATGGAGTGCACCTGCCCGCCCCGGCCCAGTACGTCGGCAGCGCCGACGATCTTGTCGACCGGCCAGTCGCCGCCCTTGACGAGGATGTCGGGCCGGCAGTCGAGAATACGCTGCAGCGGCGTGTCCTCGTCGAACCAGGTGACCAGCGACACGCATTCGAGCGCGGCCAGCACGGCCATGCGGTCTTCCAACGCATTCACCGGCCGATCGTCACCCTTGCCGAGGCGCCTGACCGAGGCATCGGAGTTGACGGCGACGATCAGGCTGGCGCCGAGCGCGCGCGCCTGGGCGAGATAGGTGACATGGCCGCGATGCAGGATATCGAAACAGCCGTTGGTGAACACCCGCGGCTTGGGCAGCAGGGCACAGCGCGCGGCCAGTTCGGCCGGCGGGCAGCATTTGGTTTCGAACGCGGGGGGGGTGTAGTTCACTGCACGGGTGCGGCGGCGGGCGGCTGCGCCGGTGCCTGCGGGCTGAGCCGGCGTGCCTCTTCCTCGCTGATCACCTCGAAGACGCGCACGACCTTCTGCACCCCGCCCGTGGTCCGGGCGATCTCGACCGCCGCGGCCGACTCGGCCTGCGTCACGAGGCCCATCAGGTAGACCACGGAGTTTTCGGTGATGACCTTGACGTGGTTGGCGGCGAATCGGTTCGCATCGATGAAGCGCGCCTTGACCTTGGAGGTGATGAAGACGTCGTTGCTGCGCGAGGTCAGCGAGCTGACGCCGGCGACCTGCAGCTCGTTGCTGATCGCCTTGACGTTCGCCACACCCGATACGAGCTTCTCGATATCCGCCCGGGTCGCGGCGTCGGGCACCTCGCCGGTCAGGAGGACCGTGCGGTTGTAGCTGGTCACATTGAGGTGCACCCGGTCGCCGTACTTTTCGGCAACGCGATTCACCGCGCGGATCTCGATGCCCTCGTCGGTCAGCTGCACTTCCGTCAGGCGCCGGTCGGCGTAGGACAGCGCCCCCGCGCCGACACCGACAGCGGCGGCGCCGAAGCAGCCGGCGAGAACGGGGGCCAGGGCGGCGAGGAGGATCAGGGTGCGAATATTCATCATGTCGTTTCTCCGAGAATGAGGGCGTCGATGCCGTCGCAGAGGCAATGGATCGTCAGCAGGTGAACTTCCTGGATGCGGGCGGTGCGGTCGGCGGGCACGCACAGGTGGATATCTTGCGCCCCCAACATTGCAGCCATCTTGCCGCCGCCCTTGCCGGTCAGGGCGACGATGCGCAGGTCGCGCTCCTGCGCGGCCTGCATCGCGGCCATGACGTTGGGCGAGTTGCCGGACGTCGAGATGGCGAGCAGCACGTCGCCGGCACGGCCCAGCGCGGCGACCTGCTTGGCGAAAATCTGGTCAAAGCTATAGTCGTTGCCGATCGAGGTCAGCGTCGAGGTATCGGTGGTCAGCGCGATGGCGGCCAGCGGCGGCCGCTCCTTCTCGAAGCGGTTGAGCAGTTCGGCGGCGAAGTGCTGGGAGTCGGCGGCCGAGCCGCCGTTGCCGCAGGCCATCACCTTGCCGCCAGCCGCCAGCGAACCCGCCATCAGGCGGACGGCCGCCTCGATGGGCGCGGCCATGGCGGCGAGCGCAGCCTGTTTGGTCGCGGCGCTGTCGGAAAATTGGGTCTGGATGCGTTGCTGTAAGGTCATGGTCGCGCGATTCTAGCGAATCGGCCGGTCGCGCCTGACGCGGAACAGACAGGGCAATCAGGCGTCAATCAGCTCAATCGGGTCGAAATGCGTCCTTGAGCCATTCCAGCCGCCCGCCCTCGTTGCCGCCCTGGATCAGCACGCAATCGAAGCGGCAGGCTGGCTCGCCATGCCGCGCCAGCCAGTGGCGGGCGGCCAGCACCAGCCGGCGCTGCTTGGCCGGCGTGATGCTCCAGGCCGCGCCGCCGAAGTCGGCGCTGGCGCGACGGCGTACCTCGACGAACACGGTGGTGTCCCCCTCGCGACAGACCAAATCGATCTCGCCACCCTTGACGCGGAAGTTGCGCGCCAGCACACGCAGGCCGTGCGCGACGAGGTGATCGGCCGCGGCCGCTTCGCCGGCGTCGCCGATCGCCTTGGTGGTGTGAGGGATAATGGCGGCCATGAAGGCCACATTGTCCATCGTCGCCACCCCGATCGGCAACCTCGGCGACATCACGCTGCGTGCGCTCGAGGTGCTGCGCGCTGCCGACGCGATCGCCTGCGAGGACACGCGCCACGCGCGTCACCTGCTCGACCACCACGGCATCCGCGGCCAGCTGATCGCCCTGCACGAGCACAACGAACAGCAGGCAGCTGAAAAGCTGATCGCATTGCTGGCGACCGGCAAGAACATCGCACTGATTTCCGACGCCGGCACGCCGGCCGTCTCCGATCCCGGCGCCCGGGCCGTGGCTGCGGTACGCGCCGCCGGCTACCGCGTCACGCCGCTGCCCGGTCCGAACGCCGCCGTCGCGGCGCTCTCGGCTGCCGGCCTCGACGACCCGCATTTCCACTTCGTCGGCTTCCTGCCGGCAAAAGTCGGCGCCCGCCGGACGGCGATCGAGGCGCTCAAGGGCGTCACCGCCACGCTGGTGTTCTACGAAGCACCGCATCGCATCGCGGAAACAGTCACCGACCTCGCCGCCCTGCTCGAACCGGAACGCGAGATCGTCGTCGCGCGTGAACTGACCAAGCTGTTCGAGCAGATCGAGCGCATGCCGCTGGCCGACGCCCCTGCGTGGCTGGCCGCCGACGAAAACCGGAAGCGCGGCGAATTTGTGTTGCTGGTTTCCGCCCCGCCGGCACGCGAGGGGCTCGATGTCGAGAGCGAACGCATCCTGGCGCTGCTGCTCGCCGAACTGCCGGTCAAGCAGTCTGCCAAGCTCGCGGCCGCGATCACCGGCCAGCCCAAGAATGCCCTCTACGAGCGGGCGCTCGAAATCAAGGGCGGCTAGAATCCGGCCATGCAAACCCTGACCATTACGCGACCGGACGACTGGCACCTGCATCTGCGCGACGGCGATGCCATGCAGGCCGTCCTGCCGGATACGACACGGTGCTTCGCCCGTGCCATCGTCATGCCGAACCTCAAGCCGCCCGTGACGACAGTGGCGCAGGCGGCGGCCTATCGCGAGCGCATTCTGGGAGCCGTCCCGCCGGGGCAGACTTTTTCACCGCTGATGACGCTCTACCTGACGGACAACCTCCCCGCCGACGAGATCGACCGGGCGAAGGGCAGCGGCTTCGTCCATGCGGTGAAGCTCTACCCGGCCGGCGCGACGACCAATTCGGATGCCGGCGTCACCGACCTGAAGAAATGCGCCGCGACGCTCGCACGCATGGAAGCGCTCGGCATGCCGCTGCTGGTGCACGGCGAAGTCACCGATCCGGCGATCGACATCTTCGACCGCGAAGCCGTGTTCATCGATACGGTCCTCGCCCCGCTGCTGAAGGACTTCCCGGCCCTCAAGGTGGTGCTCGAACACATCACGACGCAGGATGGTGCTGAATTCGTGAAGTCAGCGGACGCCTACGTCGCCGCGACGATCACGGCACACCACCTGCTGCTGAACCGGAACGCCATTTTCACTGGCGGCATTCGCCCGCACCACTACTGCCTGCCGGTGCTCAAGCGCGAAACCCATCGCCAGGCGCTCGTCGCCGCAGCGATCTCGGGCAGCCCAAAATTCTTCCTCGGCACCGATTCGGCCCCGCACGCGAAAAGCACCAAGGAAGCCGCCTGCGGCTGTGCCGGCTGCTACACCGCCCATGCCGGCATCGAACTCTATGCCGAGGCCTTCGAGGCGGCCGGCGCACTGGACCGGCTGGAAGGCTTCGCCAGCCACTTCGGTGCCGACTTCTACGGCCTGCCGCGCAATGCCGAAAAGATCACGCTGGTGCGCGAGGCGTGGACCGTGCCGGCCAGCCAGCCGCTGCTGGCCGGCGACCCCATCGTCCCGCTGCGTGCCGGCGAAACCATCGCCTGGCGCCTGGAGTGACCAGATGAAACGCCTGCTGGCACTGCTGTCCGCCCTGCTGCTCGCCGGTTGCGCCAAGGAACCGGCCGGCTTCCTGATCGAGGGTGGCGACCATTCGCTGACGATCGAACGCAACAAACCCTATTTCTGGAGCGACGGCTGGGAACTCGACCTGGTCGTCACACGCTATCCGGAATGCCAGCGCCGCCACCCCATGAAGAAGGCGGGCGACAAGAAATTCCGCATCGACCTCTACCGCACGCAGCCGGGCGTCTTCATCCTCAACCAGGGCAACCGCTGGTACATCGCCGAAACCCGCGATTGCCGCATGCAGCAATACGAAGAGGAGCCGCCGGAGCCCGGAGAATACATCGGCACCTTCCGCGAAAAGAACGACGAATTCGTCTTCACCCCTTACGAACCGGAAAAGAACGGCAAGGGCAAAAATTAAGCCCACCCCGAAAAGCTCGCTGCGCTCGATTCCCCCCTCCAGGGGCCAAGAAACACTCGGGGCGGCCCTTCGTGTTTCTTGCGGCGCCTATAATCCTAGTCGGAAGTTCGCCAGGCAGCCGCTGGACAAAACATCGTCTGGAGGAAAGTCCGGGCCCTATAGAGCAGGATGCCGGCTAACAGCCGGGCGCAGCAAGCCGCAAGGCCCAAGGCGACAGACAGTGCAACAGAAAGATACCGCCTAAGTCCGCAAGGACCGGTAAGGGTGAAATGGCGGGGTAAGAGCCCACCGCGGACCTGGTAACAGGGACGGCACGGCAAACCTCATCCGGGGCAAGGCCAAATAGGGGAGCGATGGCGTGGCTCGCGCCGCTCCCGGGTAGGCTGCTAGAGGCCGTCAGCAATGGCGGTCCCAGAGGAATGGCTGCCCATGACAGAACCCGGCTTATCGGCGAACTTCCACCCCACTCCTCATAATCCACTTTCACTTAGCTTGCGCATGCATTGATTTGCAAGGATTTTACTTGCACGCAATTTCATCAAAACCTCACCTAAGCCCTTGTCAGACCTGAAAATTTTCCATTTCTCCCCTTGACTGCCGCAATTTGGTGGAATAAAGTGGGGGCAAGTGGGGATTAGTGGGGAGATCAGGCAAGTGTTTCAGGGAGCGGCGCAGCTCAATCTGGATACCAAGGGCCGGCTGGCGATTCCGGCGCGTCACCGTGACGCGCTGACGCAAGCGGCCGAAGGTCGTCTGGTGCTGACCGCCCACCCGCACCGCTGCTTGCTTCTCTACCCCGAAGCCGCCTGGGCACCGATCCGTGACCGCATCCTCGCCACCCCGAGCTTCGATCCGCGTTCCGCCGCCGCCAAGCGCGTGCTGGTCGGCAATGCGCGCGACAGCGAAATCGATGCCGCGGGCCGCATCCTCGTCGCCCCCGAACTGCGCGACTACGCCGGCCTCGACAAGCAGGTCTGGCTGGTCGGCATGGGTTCCCATTTCGAGATCTGGAGCGATGCCGGCTGGCGTCGCCAGCACGAAACCGCCTTCGAGGCCCTGGCCGGCGACGAACCGCCGCCCGGATTCGAGGGCATCTCCCTGTGACCGTCCGCGATGAACGAACACCAACCCGTGCTGCTGGCCGAGGCGCTGGCAGCGCTGGCGATCCGGCCGGGCGGCCTCTACGTGGATGGCACCTTCGGGCGCGGCGGCCACAGCCGGGCGATCCTCGCGCAGCTGGGCCCCAGGAAACAAGGAGGACGCCTGATCGCGCTGGATCGCGATCCGACGGCGATCGCCGCGGGTGCCACGATCGGGGATCCGCGTTTCACGCTGGTGCATGCAGCCTTCAGCCGTCTGGACGAAGTGCTGGCATTACTGGAGGTGTCTCAGGCGGACGGCATCCTGCTGGACATCGGCGTGTCATCGCCGCAACTGGACGACCCCGCACGGGGCATGAGTTTTCGTTTCGATGCGCCGCTGGACATGCGCATGGACACGACGCAGGGGGAAACCGCGGCGGACTGGCTGGCGCGGGCCGAACAACATGAAATCGAGGAGGTGATACGTGACTATGGCGAAGAACGGTTTGCTCATGCGGTTGCAAAGGCGCTTGTTGCTGCTCGGAGCGGGGAGCGTATTTCATCCACAGGACAGCTTGCCGCGCTCGTGGCGTCGGTCGTCCGCACGCGCGAGCCAGGCCAGCACCCGGCGACGCGCACCTTCCAGGCTCTACGGATTCACGTCAATCGGGAGCTTGAGGAGCTGTCGCTAACGCTGCCGCAGGCGCTCGGCCGCTTGCGGCCGGGGGGGAGGTTGGCCGTGATCAGCTTTCACTCGCTCGAAGATCGCATCGTCAAGCGCTTCCTGCGCGATGCGGCCCATCCGCCGCAACCGCCGAAGGGCGTGCCGGTGCGCGCCGCCGACCTGCCGGCGCCGACGATACGGCTGGTCGGCAAGGCCATCCGCGCCGGCGCCGCCGAACTGGCCGCCAACCCGCGGGCGCGCAGTGCGACGCTGCGGGTCGCAGAAAAATTGGCATGAGGCCGAAATGGCACGCCTCAACCTGATCCTGCTGGCCATCGTGCTCATCAGCGCCCTCGCCGCCGTATCGTCGAACCATCGCGCCCGCAAGCTGGTGATCGAATACGAGCGCGAACAGGAACGCATGCGCGCCCTCGAGGTCGAATGGGGTCAGTTGCAACTGGAACAGAGCACCTGGGCGACCCATGCGCGCGTCGAGGAAATCGCCCGCCAGAAACTCGGGATGCACCAGCCCCAAGCCGCCCAGATCGTGACGCTTCCCCAATGAAACTCTCGCGCAGCCCGCTGCTCGACGAACGCCTGCCGGCCTGGCGGGCGCGCTTCATTCTCGGCCTGCTGCTGCTCGGCTCGGCGGCGCTGGTGGGACGTTCGTTCTGGCTGCAGGGCATCAACAAGGATTTCCTGATCGGCAAGGGCGAGTCACGCTACGAGCGCGTCATCGAAATGCCGGCGACGCGCGGCCGTATCCTCGATCGCAACGGCGACGTGCTGGCGATCTCCACGCCGGTCAGGTCGGTCTGGGCGATCCCGGAAGATGCCCGCCTTTCGCCGGCACAGACGCGCGAACTGGCGAAGCTGCTTGATACCGATGCGCGCGAACTGACGCGCCGGCTTGCCTCCGAGCGCGACTTCGTCTACCTCAAGCGGCGCATCGCGCCCGATGTCGCCGCGCGCATCGGCGAACTCAAGCTGCCGGGCATTCATTTCCAGAACGAGTTCCGCCGCTACTATCCGTCCGGCGAGGTCGCATCGCACATGCTCGGCTTCACCGGTGCGGAAGATGTCGGCCAGGAAGGCATCGAGCTGGCGATGAACACCCAGCTCGCCGGCAAGCCGGGCAGCCGCCGCGTCATCAAGGATCGTCGCGGCCGCATCGTCGAGGACGTCGAATCGATCCACGTGCCGCAGGAAGGCAAGGACGTCTCCCTCGCGCTCGACGCCAAGCTGCAGTACCTCGCCTACGCGCAACTGAAGAAAGCCCTGGCGGCGCACAAGGCGAAGGCCGGCGGCATCGTGGTGCTCGACGTGCGGACCGGCGAAATCCTGGCGCTGGCGAACCTGCCGACCTACAACCCGAACAACCGCAGCAAGCTCTCCGGCGCGCAGCTGCGCAACCGCGCCTTCACCGACACCTTCGAGCCCGGCTCGACCTTCAAGCCCTTCGGCGTGGCGCTGGCGCTGGAGCAGGGCCATGTGCGCTTCGACACGCAGATCCAGACGGCGCCCGGCCGGCTCACCATCAACGGCGCCACGATCAACGACGCCCACAAGCACGACCTGCTGTCGGTCGCGCAGATCATCCAGAAATCCTCCAACGTCGGCACGGCGAAGATCGCCCTCGGGCTGCGCTCGGAGGACATGTGGCAAATGTTCGACAAGCTCGGCTTCGGCCAGCCGCTCAAGCTGGGCTTCCCGGGCGAGGCTGCCGGGCGCCTGCGCCCCTGGAAGCGCTGGCGGCCGATCGAGCAGGCCACCATGTCCTACGGCCACGGCATCTCGGTGACGCTGATCCAGCTGGCGCGCGCCTACCTTGCCTTCGCGCGCGACGGGGACGTGCTGCCCCTGTCCTTCGCCCGACAGGAATCGGCACCCTCCGGCGGCATCCGCATCTTTTCGCAGCAGACCGCCCGCGAAGTGCGCACCATGCTCGAAATGGCCGTGCAGCCCGGCGGCACGGCGCCGATGGCGCAGGTCGCCGGCTACCGCGTGGCCGGCAAGACCGGCACCGCCCACAAGCTCGAAGGCGGCCGCTACGCCAACAAATACATCTCGTCCTTCGTCGGTTTCGCGCCGGCCTCGGATCCCCGCCTGATCGTCGCCGTGATGATCGACGAACCCACGGATGGCATCTATTACGGCGGTGCGGTCGCCGCCCCGGTGTTTTCCCGCGTCATGGAGAGCGCGCTGCGCAGCCTCGGCATCCCGCCGGACGACACGCCGCGCCCCCTGCAAATGGCCAACGCCCCGCCCGCGAAGGAGGACATGTGAGCATGGCGACCGAACTGCTCGCCGACCTGCAGGCCCGCGGCGTGACGCCGACGGGCCTCGCGCTCGATTCGCGCCGCGTCGTGCCTGGCGACGTGTTCCTCGCCCTGCCGGGGACGCACGCCGATGGCCGCGCCTTCATCGCCGATGCCCTCGCCCGCGGCGCCGCGGCCGTCGTGTATGAACCGGCCGGGCTTGCGTCCGCCGTCCCGCCGGCGCCGACTTTCGTGCCGACCCTGGCCGTGCCGGATCTTGCCGCCCATGCCGGCGAAATCGCCCATCTCGTCTACGGCCGTCCGTCCGAGCGCTTGTGGCTGTGCGGCGTCACCGGCACCAACGGCAAGACGTCCGTCTCGCAATGGATCGCCCAGGCGATGAGTTCCTTCGACTGCAAGTGCGGCGTGATCGGCACGCTGGGCAACGGCTTTCCGCCGGATCTGGAAGCCAGCCCGAACACCACGCCGGATGCCGTCACCCTGCATGCCGCCCTCGCCCGTTTCGTCCGCACAGGCGCGGTCGCTTGCGCGATGGAAGTCTCCTCGATCGGCCTCGACCAGGGGCGCACCAACGGGCTGCATTTCGATGTCGCCGTCTTCACCAACCTGACGCGCGACCATCTCGAATACCACGGCTCGATGGCCGCCTACGGCGCCGCCAAGGCCCAGCTCTTCGAAATGGCCGACTGCGCCGTGCTCAACCTCGACGACCCGTTCGGCATCGAGCTCGCCGATCGCCTGCGCGGCCGCGTACGGACCATCGGCTACACCCTCGCCGAGACCGACGCTGCCGTCGGGACCGACACCGTGCTGCGCGCCACCGGCCTGAACGAGTCGGGGGCGGGCCTGTCCTTCGCACTCGACGGCATCCGCTTCGCGGCACCGGTGGTCGGCCGCTTCAACGCATCGAACCTGCTCGCCGTCATCGGCGCCCTGCTCGCCGGCGACGAGGCGCTTGACGACATCGCGGCGGCACTGCCTCACCTCGTTCCCCCGGCCGGACGCATGCAGGCGATCGGCGGCGATGTCGCGCAGGATGCGCCGCTGATCGTCATCGACTACGCCCATTCCCCCGACGCGCTCGAGAAGGTCCTGACGACACTGCGCGGCACGGCCGATGCGCGCGGCGGCCGGCTGATCTGCGTCTTCGGCTGCGGCGGCGATCGCGATCCGGGCAAGCGCGCGCAGATGGGCGGCGTCGCCGAACGGCTCGCCGACGCGGTGGTGGTGACCAGCGACAATCCACGCAGCGAAGACCCGCAGGCGATCATCGCGCAGATCCTGTCCGGCATGCAGCGTCCGCCGGCCGTCGAAGCCGATCGTGCCAGGGCCATCGCCGCCGCCGTGGCGGCTGCCGATGCGCAAGATGTCGTCCTGCTCGCCGGCAAGGGTCACGAACCCTACCAGGAGATCGCGGGCGAACGCCTGCCCTTCTCCGACCTCGAATGCGCAAAGTCGGCGCTGGCCGGACGGCGCAAGGATCTCCCATGCTGACACTCTCCGCCACCGCCGCCCTGCTCGATGGCCGCCACAGCGGCCATGACGTCGAATTCACCAGCGTCGGCAGCGATTCGCGCGCCGTGATCCCCGGCATGCTGTTCGTCGCCCTGCGGGGGGAGCATTTCGACGGCCACGATTTCGTCCAGGACGTGCTCGCCCGGGGCGCTGCCGGCGCACTGGTCGCGCAGGACTGGGCCGCCGCCCATGCGGAGCTGGCGGACCTGCCGCTGGTCGGCGTCGCCGACACGCGACTCGCGCTCGGCCGGCTGGCCGCCCGCTGGCGCGAGCGCTTCCGCATCCCGCTGATCGGCATCACCGGCAGCAACGGCAAGACCACCGTCAAGGAGATGTGCGCGGCGATCCTGCGCGCCGACTTCGGCCAGCACGCCGTGCTGGCGACGACCGGCAACCTCAACAACGACATCGGCCTGCCACTGACCCTGCTGAAGCTGCGCGCCAGCCATCACGCCGCCGCGATCGAGATGGGCATGAACCACCCGGGCGAGATCGACACCCTGACGCGCATCGCCCGGCCGACGGTGGCCCTCGTCAACAACGCCCAGCGCGCCCACCTCGCCGGCCTCGGCACGGTGACCGACGTGGCGCGCGCCAAGGGCGAGATCTTCGCCGGCCTCGACGCCCATGGCGTGGCTGTCATCAATGCCGACGACCCGCACGCCGATCTGTGGCGCGCGCTGGTGCCCGGCTGCACCGTGCTGCGCTTCGGCTTCGCCGCGAACGCCGAGGTGCGCGGCCAGTGGACCGAACACGGTTTCGGCGGCATGCTCGAGCTCGCCACCCCGCTCGGCACGGAAGACTTCCATCTGCCGGTCCCCGGGCTGCACAACGCCCGCAACGCATTGGCGGCCGCCGCAGCCTGCATCGCGGCCGGCGTGCCGCTGGCACCGGTGGTGCGCGGCCTGTCCGGCTACACCGGGGTCAAGGGACGGCTGCAGAAGCTGCGCGGCCGCGATGGCGCGACCGTGATCGACGACAGCTACAACGCCAATCCGGATTCGATGCGGGCGGCCATCGACGTGCTCGCCACCCTGCCCGGCCGGCGCATCTTCGTGATGGGCGACATGGGCGAAGTCGGCGAAGCGGCGGGACAACTGCACAGCGAGATCGGCGGACACGCCAAGAGCATGGGGATCGACCACCTCTTCGCCCTCGGCGAAAGGAGCGCGGCGGCGGTGCGCAACTTCGACGGCGGCGGACAACACTTCGACGGCGTCGGCGCGATGGTGCAGGCGCTGCTGCCGCTGATGGACAAGGACACCACCGTGCTCGTCAAGGGTTCGCGCTTCATGCGCATGGAGCGCGTGGTCGAGGCGATACAGGAGAACGACCATGCTGCTTGAACTTTTCCAGTGGCTGGCGCAGGACATCCGCGCCTTCAACGTCTTCAACTACATCACGCTGCGCGCCGTGCTGGCGACGATGACGGCGCTGACGATCTCCTTCGTCTTCGGGCCGGCGGTGATCCGCTGGCTGACGGCGAAGAAGATCGGCCAGGCGGTGCGCGACGACGGCCCGCAGACCCACCTCGTCAAGGCCGGCACGCCGACCATGGGCGGCGCCCTGATCCTGCTCTCGCTCGGCATCGCCACGCTGTTGTGGGCGGACCTGTCGAACCGCTTCGTCTGGATCGTGCTGATCGTCACCTTCGGCTACGGCGCGGTCGGCTGGGTCGATGACTGGCGCAAGGTCGTCTATCGCAATCCCAAGGGCCTGTCGGCGAAGGCCAAGTTCTTCTGGCAGACCGTCGTCGGCGTCGTCGCAGCGATCTGGATCGCCTTCTCCATCTCCGCGCCCTCCAGCGACAAGGCCATCGAACTGTTCCTGCAATGGCTCGGCAGCGGCTTCACGCTGGAGCTGCCGACCAAGACCGACCTGATCGTGCCCTTCTTCAAGAGCGTTTCCTACCCGCTCGGCATCTTCGGTTTCATGGTGCTGACCTACCTCGTCATCGTCGGCAGCAGCAATGCGGTCAACCTGACCGACGGCCTCGACGGGCTGGCGATCCTGCCGACCGTCATGGTCGGCGCGGCGCTCGGCCTGTTCGCCTACGTCGCTGGCCATGCCGGCTTCTCGAAATACCTGCTGCTGCCCTACATCCCCGGCGCCGGCGAACTGACCGTGTTCTGCGGCGCGCTGGCGGGCGCGGGGCTCGGCTTCCTCTGGTTCAACGCCTACCCGGCCGAAGTCTTCATGGGCGACGTCGGCGCGCTGGCCCTCGGCGCTGCCCTCGGGACCGTCGCCGTCATCGCTCGGCAGGAGATCGTGCTGTTCGTCATGGGCGGCGTATTCGTCGCCGAAACGGTCTCGGTGATGCTGCAGGTCGGCTGGTTCAAGTTCACCAAATGGAAAACCGGCACCGGGCAGCGCATCCTGCTGATGGCGCCACTTCACCACCACTACGAACAGGTCGGCTGGAAGGAAACGCAGGTGGTGGTGCGTTTCTGGATCATCACCATCCTGCTGGTGCTGGTCGGTCTTTCCACACTGAAGATTCGTTGATGAAGCTTCAAGGGAAACACGTCCTCATCCTCGGCCTCGGCGAGTCCGGGCTGGCCGCCGCACGCTGGTGCGACCGGCAGGGCGCCCGCCTGCGCGTCGCCGACACACGGGCGAATCCGCCGGGGCTCGACGCCATCCGCCGTCTCGCCAACGCCGACTTTTTCGGCGGCGAGTTCGACAAAAGCCTGCTCGACGGCATCGACCTCGTCGTGCTGTCGCCGGGCCTGTCGCCCGGCATCCTCGTCGTCATCCACGCCCGCGCGCAGGGCATCCCGGTCGTCGGCGAGATCGAACTGTTCGCACAGGCGCTGCGCAATCTGGCGCAGCATGTGCCGGTCATCGCCATCACCGGCACCAACGGCAAGACGACGACGACAACGCTGACCGGCCACCTGATCGCGTCGACGGGCCGCAGCGTCGGCGTCGCCGGCAACATTTCCCCGGCCGCGCTCGACGCGTTGATGGCCTACCAGGACAAGGGGGCGCTGCCGCAGGCCTGGGTGCTGGAATTGTCGAGCTTCCAGCTCGAAACCACCGAAACGCTGAATGCGACGACGGCCACGGTGCTGAACATCTCGGACGACCATCTCGACCGCTACATCGACCTCGACGACTACGCGCTGACCAAGACGCGCATCTTCCAGGGCGATGGCGTACAGGTCCTCAACCGCGACGATGCGCGTGTGAAACGCATGGCGATCGCCGGCCGGCGGCTGATCAGCTTCGGCCTCGACGCCCCCGCCGCAGAAGAAGATTTCGGCCTGCGCCCGAATCGGGGCGAAGCCTGGCTCGTGCAGGGCAGCCGCTTCCTGATGCCGGTGAGCGAACTACCGATCGCCGGGATGCACAACGCTGCCAATGCCCTCGCCGCGCTGGCCTTGTGCGTTGCCGTCGGCCTCGACCCGGTCGCGCTGCTGCCTTCGTTGCGCTGCTTCGAGGGACTGGCCCATCGCGTCGAGAAAGTGGCGACGATCGCGGACGTTACGTACTACGACGATTCCAAGGGCACCAACGTCGGCGCGACGGTCGCCGCGCTGCAGGGGCTCGGCTGCCGCTCGGTGGTGATCCTCGGCGGCGACGGCAAGGGCCAGGATTTCGCGCCGCTCAAGCCCGCGGTCGCCGCACACGCCCGCGCCGTCGTGCTGATCGGCCGCGACGGCGCCGCCATCGGCGCCGCCATCACGGGTTGTGGCGTGCCAGTCGTCGCCGCAGCCGACATGGATGATGCCGTGCGGCAGGCCGCCCGACTCGCGCAGGCCGGCGACGCGGTGCTGCTCTCGCCGGCCTGCGCCAGCTTCGACATGTTTCTCAACTACGCCCACCGCGCCGAGGTCTTCCGCGAGGCCATCACCGCATTGCAGGGAGCTGGCGCATGAACACCGCCCTGCTCGGCCGACGTTTCGGCACTGGTAGCCAGCGGCCGGATGAAGTCGATCCGCTGCTCCTCTGGCCGGCGCTGACGTTGCTGCTGATCGGGCTGGTGATGGTCTATTCGGCCTCGATCGCCACGGCGGAAGGCTCGGCCTTCACCGGCCACCAGCCGGCCTTCTTCCTGGTCCGCCACGCGGTCTATCTGGCGATCGGCCTGGTCGGCGGACTGATCGCCTTCCAGATTCCCCTGCGCTTCTGGCAGCAACTCGCCCCCTGGCTGTTCCTCGCCGGCGTGGTGCTGCTCGCCGTGGTGCTGGTGCCGGGGCTGGGCCGTTCGGTGAACGGCGCCCAGCGCTGGATCGGCCTCGGCCCGATCAACCTGCAGCCCTCCGAATTCATGAAGCTCTTCGCCGTGCTCTACGCGGCCGACTACACGGCGCGCAAGCTGACGGAAATGGACAGCTTCCGGCGCGGCTTCGTGCCGATGGCCGCGGTGATGATGCTGGTCGGCGGCCTGCTGCTGCGCGAGCCGGACTTCGGCGCCTTCGTCGTCGTCGTAAGCATCGCCATGGGCATCCTCTTCCTCGGCGGCATCAACGGCCGGTTGTTCGCCGGCCTGGTCGCCGCGATGGCGGCGGCCTTCGCCTTCCTGATCTGGTCGTCGCCCTATCGCTGGGAACGCATCATCAGCTACATGGACCCGTGGCGCGACGCCTTCGGCAAGGGCTACCAGCTGTCGCACGCACTGATCGCCTTCGGCCGCGGCGAATGGTTCGGCGTGGGGCTGGGGGCCAGCGTCGAAAAGCTCTTCTACCTGCCCGAGGCCCACACCGACTTCCTGCTCGCGGTGATCGCCGAGGAACTCGGCTTCGTCGGCGTCGTCGTCGTGGTCGGCCTGTTCGCGGTGCTGACCTGGCGCTGCTTCAGCGTCGGACGCCAGGCATTGCTGCTCGACCGAATCTACGCCGGCCTCGTCGCGCAGGGCTTCGGCATCTGGTTCGGCTTCCAGAGCTTCATCAACATGGGCGTCAACATGGGCCTGCTGCCGACCAAGGGCCTCACGCTGCCGCTGATGAGCTTCGGCGGCTCGGGCATCGTCGCCAATTGCGTGGCGCTGGCCGTGCTGCTGCGCGTGGACTATGAGAATCGTCGCCTCATGCGGGGGCTGCAGGCGTGAAGACCTACAAGACTGCCGTCGTCATGGCCGGCGGGACCGGCGGCCATATCATGCCCGGCCTCGCCCTTGCCGACGAACTTAAGCACCGCGGCTGGAATGTGGTGTGGATGGGTCATCCCGAAGGCATGGAAGCGCGACTGGTCCCGGCCCGGGGCTACAAAATGTCGTGGGTACGCTTTGGCGCGCTGCGCGGCAAAGGACTGCTGCGCAAGCTGCTGCTGCCGTTCAACCTGCTGCGTGGCTTTGCCCAGTCCTGGCAGGAACTGGCGCGGATCCAGCCCGCTCTGGTCATCGGCATGGGCGGCTTCATCAGTTTTCCCGGTGGCATGATGGCGGCGCTGCGCGGCATCCCGCTGATCCTGCACGAACAGAATTCGATCGCCGGGCTGGCCAACAAGGTGCTGGCCGGCGTCGCCGACCGGGTCCTGACCGGCTTTCCCGACACGCTCGGGAAAGCCGCCTGGGTCGGCAACCCCGTGCGCGGCGACATCGCCGTCCTGCCGGCGCCGACTTTGCGCTATGCCGAGCACGAGCGGGAATGCCCGGGCCGCCTGCGCATCCTCGTGATCGGCGGCAGCCTCGGCGCGCAGGCGCTCAACGAGGCCGTGCCGCAGGGGCTGGCGCTGATTCCGGAAGCCGAGCGGCCGGAAGTGGTGCACCAGTCCGGCGAGAAGCATCTCGAGGCGCTGCGCGCCGCATACGCCGCGGCCGGCGTGCAGGCGCATGCCGTCGCCTTCATCGAGGACATGGCCGGCGCCTACGCCTGGGCCGACCTCGTCATCTGCCGCGCCGGGGCGCTGACCATCGCCGAACTGGCGGCGGCCGGCGTCGCCAGCGTGCTGGTGCCCTTCCCCCATGCGGTCGACGACCACCAGACCGCGAACGCGCGCTTCCTGTCACGCGCCGGCGCGGCGATGCTGCTCCCCCAGGCGGAGCTGACGCCCGGGCGGCTGGCCGAATTGCGCCACCTGAGCCGCGACCAGCTGAAGGAAATGGCCGAAAAGGCACGCGAGCTGGCGATGCCCGATGCGACCTCGATGGTCGCGACAGTCTGTGAAGAGATAGCCAAATGAAACATAAAGTCAAACGCATCCACTTCGTCGGCATCGGCGGCGCCGGCATGTCCGGCATCGCCGAGGTACTGGCCAACCAGGGCTTCGAGGTCAGCGGCTCCGATCTGGCGGCTTCGGCCACGACGCAGCGCCTCGCCGGCCTCGGCGTGCGCGTGACCGTCGGCCACACCGCCGAGAACGTGGTCGGCGCTGATGCCGTGGTGGTCTCGACGGCGGTGCAGGAGGACAACCCGGAGGTCGTCGCCGCACGCGAGCGCCATGTGCCGATCGTGCCGCGCGCCCAGATGCTCGCCGAGCTGATGCGCCTCAAGCAGGGCATCGCGATCGCCGGCACGCACGGCAAGACGACGACGACCAGCCTCACCGCGAGTTGCCTCGCCGAAGCCGGACTGGATCCTACCTTCGTCATCGGCGGCCGGCTGATCTCGGCGGGTGCCAATGCGCGCCTCGGCCAGGGCGACTATCTCGTCGCCGAGGCCGACGAGTCGGATGCCTCCTTCCTGTTCCTCTCGCCGGCGATCTCGGTGGTGACGAACATCGACCAGGACCACATGGACACCTACGGGCAGGACTTCGGCCGGCTCAAGCAGGCCTTCGTCGACTTCGTGCATCGCCTGCCCTTCTATGGCGTCGCGGTGATGTGCATCGACGATCCGAACGTGCGCGAGATCCTGCCGCAGATCGCCAAGCAGGTCGTGACCTATGGCTATTCGGAAGGCGCCAACATCCGCGCCGAGAACGTGCGTGCCGACGCCGGGAGGATGCACTTCGACTGCGTGCGTACCAACGGCTCCGTGTCGCGCTTCCCGGTCACGCTCAACCTGCCCGGCGAGCACAACGTGCGCAATGCGCTGGCCGCCATCGCGGTGGCCACGGAAGTCGGCGCCGGCGACACGGCGATCCAGAAGGCGTTGGGCGAATTCCACGGTGTCGGCCGCCGCTTCCAGCGCTACGGCGAGGTCGGCCTGGCTGCCGGCGGCAGCTTCACGCTGATCGACGACTACGGCCACCACCCGGTCGAGATGGCCGCGACGCTGGCCGCGGCGCGCGGCGCCTTTCCCGGCCGGCGCATCGTGCTCGCCTTCCAGCCGCACCGCTATACCCGCACCCGCGACTGCTTCGAGGATTTCGTGAAGGTGCTGTCCGCCGCCGATGCCGTGCTGCTCGGCGAGGTCTATGCGGCCGGGGAAGCGCCGATCGTCGCCGCCGACGGCCGCTCGCTGGCACGTGCGCTGCGGGTCGCCGGCAAGGTCGAGCCCGTCTTCGTCGAGGACATCGCGGCCATGCCGCAGGCCATTCTCGATAGCGCCCGGGAGGGCGACGTCGTCATCACCCTCGGGGCCGGCTCCATCGGCTCGGTCCCCGGAAAGCTGGTTGCCTGATGGAGATCCGCCCCGACGAACCGATGGCCGGGCACGTCACCTGGCGTGCCGGCGGACGCGTCGCCAAGGCCGGCTTTCCGCGCGGCATGGACGATCTCGCCAGCTTCATGGCGACGCTGCGCCACGACGAACCCGTGCTGATGGTCGGCCTCGGCTCCAACCTGCTGATTCGCGACGGCGGGTTCGACGGCACGGCGATCTTCACCCACGGCGCGCTGAATGCCCTGCGCTTCGAAGCCGACGGCACACTGTATGCCGAAGCCGGCGTGTCCTCGCCGAAAGTCGCCCGTTTCGCCGCCAACCACGCTCTGGCCGGCGCCGAGTTCCTCGCCGGCATTCCCGGCACGCTGGGCGGCGCGCTGGCGATGAATGCCGGCTGCCACGGCGGCGAGATCTGGTCGTTCGTCGAACGCGTCCGCATGCTGAACCGCCGGGGGGAATTCGTCGATCGCACGCCGGCGGATTTCGCCATCGGCTACCGCCACGCCGGCCTGCGGGAAAGCACTGATGAAATCTTCGTCGCCGTGTGGCTGCGCTTCCCTTCCGGTGATGCCGCGACGGCGCGGGCGACGATCAGGACGCTGCTCGAAAAGCGCATCGCCACGCAGCCGCTGCAGCTGCCGAACGCGGGCTCCGTCTTCCGCAATCCGCCCGGCGACCATGCCGCGCGGCTGATCGAAACCGCCGGCCTGAAGGGGCTCGAAGAAGGCGGCGCGAGGGTGTCCGAAAAGCATGCGAATTTCATCGTTAATCCGGGCGGTCGGGCCTCGGCATCCGCGATAGAAAGCTTAATCGGCCGAATTCAGGCCGAGGTCCGCGAACAATTCGGTGTGGAACTGGTGCGCGAGGTGCGCATCCTCGGGGCAAGGTCTTGATGGCAATGAATTTTGGCAAGGTGGCGGTGCTGATGGGCGGCAACTCGGCCGAGCGGGAGATATCGCTGATCTCCGGCCAGGCGGTGCTCGGCTCGCTGCGGGCGTCGGGGGCCGATGCCTTCGCCTTCGATCCGGCCGCTCAGCCGGTCTGGAACCTGGCCGAACTGCGCGTGGACCGCGTCTTCAACATCCTGCACGGCGGTGCCGGCGAAGACGGCACGGTGCAGGGCGCGCTCGACCTGCTGGGCATTCCCTATACCGGCAGCGGCGTGCTCGCCTCCGCACTGGCGATGGACAAGGTCCGGACCAAGGCCGTCTGGCAGGCCGCCGGCGTGCCGACGCCGCGTTCGCAGCGCGTGGCCTCGGCCGCCGACGGTGCCACGGTCGTCGCGGCACTGGGCCTGCCGCTGATCGTCAAGCCGGTGCGCGAGGGGTCGTCGATCGGCTTGACCAAGGTGATGCAGGCGGATGAGTTCACGGCCGCTTTCAGTGCGGCCGCCAGCCAGGGTAACGAGGTGATGGCGGAAGAATTCGTCGCCGGAACGGAACTCACGGCCGCGGTACTCGGCCGCACCGTCCTGCCGCTGGTGCGCATCGAGGCGCCGGAAGGCCGCTACGACTACCAGAACAAGTACTTCACCGATGCCGTGCAGTATCACTGCCCCGCCGGCCTCGATCCGACGCTGGAAGCGGACATCGGGAAAACGGTGCTGGCCGCGTTCGACGCGCTGGACTGCCGCGGCTGGGGCCGGGCCGACCTGATCCTGCGCACCGACGGCAGCTACAGCCTGCTCGAAATGAATACCAATCCGGGCATGACCGGGCATTCGCTGGTGCCGATGGCGGCCCGCGCCGCAGGCATCGGCTTCGATGACCTGGTCCTGCGCATCCTCGCGGAGGCTCGCTGTGGCAAGGCCTAGGGGCAACGTCCGCCTGAAGAAGGCCGAACCCGGCGCAGCGGGCGGACTGTGGCACCAGCCGGCCCTGCTCAACCTGCTGGCCGACCTGCTGACCGTGCTCGCGGTCGCCGCCCTTGCCTGGGCGGCGCTCACCGGCCTGCAGCGCCTGCCGCTCTTCCCGTTGCGCGAAGTCGTGCTGGCCACCACGCCCGGCCAGGTCGCACCGGCCCAGATCGAACATGCAGCCCGCAGCGCCGTCGTCGGCAACTTCTTCACCGTGGACCTCGATGCCGCGCGCAGCGCCTTCGAAAAGCTGCCCTGGGTGCGCAAGGCGACCGTCCGTCGCCAGTGGCCCGATGCACTGGCGCTGACGCTGGAAGAACACGAGGCCGCGGCCCGCTGGCAGGTGCCCGGCAAGGCCGCCGAGCCCGCCGCCGGCGACAGCCGGCTGGTCAATCGTCAGGGCGAGCTCTTCAGCGCCGACCTGCCGGAGGACGCCACGGCGCTGCCCCTGCTGTCCGGACCGGAGGGCAGCGCCCCCGTACTGCTCCGGCAGCACGACGCCTTCGATGCGGCCCTCGCCGGCATCGGCCGCCGCGTGGCCGTGCTCAACCTGTCGCCGCGCCTTGCCTGGCGCCTCAGGCTCGACGACGGCATGGCGCTCGAACTGGGCCGCGGCCGTGATGCCGACACATTGAACGAACGCATGGCGCGGTTCGTCACCCATTACGATGCCGCGAGAACGCAGCTGGGCCGTGCCCGCAGCGTCGACATGCGCTATCCGAACGGCTTCGTGATGAGCGGCATCGTGCGGAACGAAGCACAGGGCGGGACAAACGCTCCCGGTGGCACGCCCGGTACTGCCACGCAGCCGCACCGGTATACGCAGGAACGCAGGACATGAGCAAGGAACGGAATCGCGATCTCATCGTCGGCCTCGACATCGGCACGTCGAAGATCGTCGCCATCGTCGCCGAACAGAATGCCGAGGGCCAGCTGTCCATCCTCGGCATCGGCACGCAGGACACGCAGGAAGCACGCGGCCTGAGGAAGGGCGTCGTCGTCAATATCGAGGCGACGGTGAACAGCATTTCGAAAGCGGTGGCGGAAGTCGAGATGATGGCCGGCTGCAAGGTGCGCGAGGTCTATACCGGCATCGCCGGCAGCCACATCAAGAGCAAGGACTCGAACGGCATGGCCGTGGTGCGCGACAAGGAGGTGACGCAGTACGACGTCGCGCGCGCCATCGAGGCCGCCAACGCCACGCCGATCTCGGCCGACGACCAGATCCTGCACACGCTGGTGCAGGAATTCATCGTCGACGGCCAGGACGGCGTCAAGGAACCGATCGGCATGGACGCGCGGCGGCTGGAGGTGAAGGTGCACCTCGTCACCGGCGCGGTCACCGCCGTGCAGAACATCGTCAAGTGCGTGCGCCGCTGCGGGCTGGAAGTGGTCGACCTCGCCCTCCAGCCGCTTGCCTCGGGCAACGCGGTGCTGACCGACGACGAGAAGGACGTCGGCGTCTGTCTCGTCGACATCGGCGGCGGCACCACCGACATCGCCGTGTTCAGCCAGGGTGCGATCCGCCACACCGCCGTGATCCCGATCGCCGGCGACCAAATCACCAACGACATCGCCATCGCGCTGCGCACCTCGACGCAGGACGCCGAGGAGATCAAGCTGCGCTACGGCATCGCGCTGCAGCAGCTCGCCGATCCCGAGGAGATGCTGGAAGTGCCGGGCGTCGGCGAGCGGCCGGCGACCAGCCTGTCGCGCCAGACGCTGGCCGGCTTCATCCAGCCGCGCGTCGAGGAGATCTTCCAGAAGGTGCAGGACGAACTCGCCCGCAGCGGCTACGCGCGCCTGCTGCGTGCCGGCATCGTGCTGACCGGCGGCACGGCGCAGATGCCGGGCATGACGCAGCTCGGCGAGGAGATCTTCCACAACACGGTGAAGGTCGGCGTGCCGCACTACGCCGGCAACCTGCGCGACTTCGTCAAGAACCCGCGCTACGCCACGGCGATGGGCCTGCTGCTCGAGGGCGTGGCGCAGCGGCAGCGCGGCATCAAGGAACAACCCATGAATCTGGGACAGGTTTTCGGGCGCATGCGCGCCTGGTTCGCACGGAATCTTTAATCTTTATACGCACGTTTTTGCACCAAAAGGAGAGGCGAAATGTTTGAAATCATCGACAGGGACCCCAACGCTACGATCATCAAGGTGGTCGGCGTCGGCGGCGCCGGCGGCAATGCCGTCGAACACATGATCCGCGAAGGCGTCGGCGGCGTGGAATTCATCTGCTGCAACACCGACGCCCAGGCGCTCAAGCACTCCTCGGCCGGCGTCAAGCTGCAGCTCGGCCCCGGCCTCGGCGCCGGCGGCAAGCCCGAGCGCGCGCGCGAACACGCACAGGGCGAGCGCGAGCGCATCGCCGAAGCACTCGGCGGCGCGCACATGTGCTTCATCACCGCCGGCATGGGCGGCGGCACCGGCACCGGCGCGGCGCCGATCGTCGCCGAGGTGGCGCGCGAACTGGGCATCCTGACGGTGGCAGTCGTCACCAAGCCGTTCGAGTTCGAAGGCCGGCGCGGCAAGATCGCCGAAGAAGGGCTCGCCGAGCTTGCCCAGCAGGTCGACTCGCTGATCGTCATCCTCAACGAGAAGCTGATGGAAGTGCTCGGCGAGGATGTCAGCATGCTCGAGGCCTTCAAGTCGGCCGACAACGTGCTGAAGAATGCCGTCGGCGGCATCGCCGAGATCATCAACGTGCCGGGCCTCGTCAACGTCGACTTCGAGGACGTGCGCACCGTGATGGGCGAAATGGGCAAGGCGATGATGGGCTCGGCGATGTCGGCCGGCGTCGACCGCGCACGCATCGCCGCCGAGGCTGCCGTGGCCAGCCCGCTGCTCGAGGGCATCGAGCTGTCCGGCGCCAAGGGCGTGCTGGTCAACATCACCGCCAGCGGCTCGCTCGGCCTCAAGGAGTACAAGGAAGTCATGGCCACCATCCGCAACTACACGGCACCTGACGCGACGGTGATCTGCGGCGCGGTGTTCGACGACGGGATGGAGGACAACCTGCGCGTCACCGTCGTGGCGACCGGCCTCGGCTCGGCCGCGATGGCACGCCGCAAGCCGGAACTGCGCACCTACGTCAACGAGGGCGCGGGCCTGCGCACCGGCACCGACAACCTGACGCTCGGCACCGGCGTCTCGGCCGCGACCACAGGTACCGGCACGGTCACGATGGGCGCCGCCAGCACGGGGGGCGGCCTCGACGACCTGTTCACGTCGAACCGCCAGCGCGACAGCCGCGCCCAGGCCATGTCCGACACCGGCATGGACAAGTACGACATCCCGGCCTTCCTGCGCAAGCAAGCGGACTGACGCGGGGCAACTGCAGGAGGGGCCTCCGGGGGATCGCCTCCCCCCGGAGGCCTTTTCATTGGCGTGACGCGAGGGCGTTGCTCAGACGCACATAAACATCCACGGGCAACTCTTCGGCACGCGCAGTCGGCGCGATGCCCTGCGCTTCCAGCAGGCGCTCGCCGCCGAATTCCTTGAGCGTGTTGCGCAGCATCTTGCGCCGCTGTGAAAACGCCGCGGCAACCAGGCGGGAGAACAGGTCGGGATCGGCCAGTGCCGTCCCGCCGGCGCCGACTATTTCCAGCGGGATCATTCGCACGATGGCGGAATCGACCTTGGGCGGCGGATTGAACGATCCGGGCGGTACGACGAAGAGCCGCTCCATCCAGAAGCGGACCTGCAGCATTACCGACAGCCGCCCGTAATCGCCGCTGCCAGGCGCCGCGACCATGCGGTCGACGACCTCCTTTTGCAGCATGAAATGCATCTCGGCGACGCGGTCGCCGTAGTGGGCAAGATGGAACAGCAGCGGACTCGAAATGTTGTAGGGCAGGTTGCCGACGATCTTGAGCGGGCCGCCGCCCTTCAGGGTACCGAAGTCGAAAGCCAGCGCATCGCCCTCGTGGATGACCAGGCGTTCGGCCGGGAAGCGCTGACGCAACAGGGCGATCAGGTCGCGGTCGATCTCGACGACGTGCAGTTGTTCGACGTGTTCGAGCAGCGGCTCGGTCAGCGCACCGAGGCCGGGGCCGATCTCGACGACAGTATCGCCGGGACGCGGCGCGACGGCATCGACGATCTTGCGGATGACGCCGGGAGAAACGAGAAAGTTCTGGCCGAAACGCTTTCTGGCGCGATGGCCGTGATGGCCATTTTCATCTTTGCCCTGCAGGCTCATGCTGCCCGCCGCCACGCCATGTCGATGGCCGCATCGACGGCCGCGTAGAGGCTGGTCGGTGACGCCTTGCCTGTGCCGGCGAGGTCGAGGGCGGTACCGTGGTCCACCGAGGTGCGAATGATCGGCAGGCCGAGGGTGACATTGATGCCTTCATCGAAGGCGGCGAACTTGAGCACCGCCAGGCCCTGGTCGTGGTACATGGCCAGCTGGGCATGGGAGCCGGCGAGCACGTTCTTCGTGAACAGCGTGTCGGCGGGCAGCGGGCCAACGAGGTCCATGCCTTCGCCCCTGAGCTTGTCGAGCACCGGCGCGATAACCTGGATCTCCTCGCGGCCCATGTGGCCGCCCTCGCCGGCGTGCGGATTGAGGCCGGCCACCAGGATGCGGGGCCGGTCGAAGCCGAACTTGACGCGCAGGTCGGCGTGCAGGATGCGGATCGTGGTTTCGAGTTCCGCCGGCGTGATGGCGGCGGAGACGTCCTTGAGCGGCAGATGGGTGGTCGCCAGCGCGACGCGCAAGCCAGCACCGGCGAGCATCATCACCACGCGCGGCGTGCCGGTTTTCTCGGCGAGGTATTCGGTGTGCCCGGTGAAGGAGATGCCGGCGTCGTTGATGACACCCTTGTGCACCGGCGCGGTGACCATCGCGGCAAACTCGCCCGACTGGCAGCCGGCCAGCGCAGCATCAAGGATGTCGAGCACGTAGCCGGCATTGGCGGCATCGAGCCGTCCCGCCGGCGCCGACTTTTTGAGCGGGACGTGACAGATCTCGATCCCGTCGCAGGACTTGCCGAGCTGGCGGGCGCGTTCCTCGAACAGCCCGCGGTCGCCGAGCACGACGATCCGCGCCGGAAACTCACGGGCGGCGAGGTCGAGACAGATGTCCGGGCCGATGCCCGCTGGCTCCCCCGACGTAACCGCGATGACGGGTTTATCGCTCTTCAAGCCGATACTCGACGTAGGCACGGTCGCGCAACTGGCGCAGCCAGTCCTCGTAGGCCTCGTCCGACTTGCGCTCGCGCAGCGCCTGACGCGCGATGAGGCGCTTGCGCTCGTCGCCCGCCTCGGCGTTCTTGCGCTCGAGTACCTGGATCAGGTGCCAGCCGAACGGCGAACGCACCGGCTTGCCGATCTCGCCGATGGCGAGCGCATCCATCGCGCGCTCGAAGTCCGGCACCGTGTCGCCCTGGTACATCCAGCCCAGGTCGCCACCCTTCGCCGCGGACAGGTCGTTGGAATACAACCGCGCCAGCTCGGCGAAATCGGCGCCGTTGTCGAGGCGCTCCTTGAGACCCTCCAGCTTGTGGCGGGCCTCTTCGGAGGACACCAGCTCATTCACCTTGATCAGGATATGGCGTGCATGGGTCTGGCGAATCGTGCCGCCGAGGCCGTCGCCGCCCTTGCGATCGAACAGCTTGACGATATGGAAACCGGCCGGGCTGCGCAGGATCCCGCTGATCTCGCCGGGCTTCAGGCCGGCTGCCGCCTCGGCATAAAGCGTCGGCAGCCGATCGAGAGGGCGTGGTTCGAGGAGCCCGCCTTGCAGGGCATCCGGTGCCTCGGAATAGCTCGCCGCCACCTGGCCGAAATCCTGACCGTCGCGCAAGCGGCCCAAGGCTTCTTCGGCACGTGCGCGCAATTGCCCCAGCCGGGCGGGATCGACCTGTTCAGGCACGCGGACGATGATATGGCCGATGGCGACCACCGTGGACTGGCCGGCCTGCTCCGGGTGGGCGAGGTAGTTCTCGATCTCGCCGTCGGACACGACGATGCGGCTCTCGACCTCGCGCTCGCGCAGGCGGGCGACGGTCATCTCACCACGGATTTCCTCGCGGAAACGCGACCACTCGATGCCGTCCCGCTCCAAGGCGGCGCGGAAGTCGGCCATCGACAGGCGGTTGTTCTCGGCGATGCGGCGCAGCGCGGCATCCAGTTCGGCATCGGGAATGCGCAGGCCGACTTCCTTGGCGAACTGCATCTGCACGCGATCGACAATCAGGCGCTCGAGCAACTGCTTCTCGAGCACGTCGCGCGGGGGCAGCGGCGTGCCGCGCTGGCGCAACTGGCGCTCCACGGCGGCGATACGGTCGCGCAATTCGTACTGGGTCACGGCCTCGTCATTGACGACGGCGACGACCCGGTCGAGGGCAATGGGCTGGGGAGCGGGCCGTGAAGCCGGCCCAGGCGCACGCGTCTGGGCCAGCGCGCAGGCCGGCAGCAGCAGGCAGGCGATCAGGGGAAGCAGTCTCATGGTCGGGAAATTGTTATTGGTCGGCGAATACCGGAGAGGCGGTCGGCTGATTGATCACGCCATAACCGGGTACGCTGCGCTTGAGCAGGTCGAGCGGGTTGGAGCCGATGCGCGAGAAATCGTTCAGTTCGAGCTGGAAGAACAGTGCCGTGGTCGGCTTGTCGGCGATAGTGGCGAGGCGCTGCATGACGACGCGACCGGTCCAGCAGCCGGCATCGTATTCGAGTCCGGCGATGGTCTCGATGACGCGGCGCTCCTTCGTCGAGTAGTTGTAGCGGCCCACGCCATGCCAGCCGCCGACCAGCGGCCACTGACCCGAGATGTCGATCTGGCCGAGCTGGTCGCGCACATAGCGGTAGCCGAGGTTGAGGATCTTCCCGGCGGCTGGACGATAGCGCCCGCCGACCGTCAGTTTCTCGGTACGGCTGTCGCGCGGGTTGTACTGCCAGGCGGTATCGGCATAGATGTTCTTCGCCACGCGGCCGGTCAGCGCCGCCAGCAGGTCGGCGGTGCGGCTGGTGCGCGCCGTCTCACCCGGCAGGGTCACATGTTGCGTCTTGAAGTACTGCAGGTAGCCGACGGTGGCGCGCAAATACTCTTCGCCAGTGGAGGGTTCCAGCAGCCGCGAGGTGAGGGCCAGCGTGAGCTGGTTGGCATCGCCGATGCGGTCGCCGCCGGCATAGCGGTTCTCGGCGAACATCTGCGCGTAGTTGAAGCCGGCGATGCCGGTATCGAAGACCGGGATGTTCGCCTGGTCGCGTACCGGCACGTACAGATAGTAGGCGCGCGGCTCCAGCGTCTGCACGAGCGACTGGCCGAAGAGATGGGTCTCGCGCTCGAGGACCAGCCCGCCATCGGCGCTGAAGATCGGCACACCCCGGCTCAGCTGGTCGGGAGTGCCTGCGGTCTGCCGGTCCAGCTGGTAGCGCGTGAAATGGTAGCCGAGCTTCGGCTTCACCCAGAAAGCCGCGGTCTCGAGCGGCAGCGACAATTGTGGGTACAGGGTCGTGCGCTTGGCGATGACATTGGTGGGGTGGTCGAAATCGACGTACTCCGCATTCAGGTTGAACGCCAGGCCATAGGGCAGGTCATAGCGATTGGCGTTCCCTATCAGCTGCGGCAGGCGCTGATAGGGTTTTGCCAGACCGAGCAGCGTCTGGTAGGCCTGCATGTTCAGTGTCGCACCGTACCATGGCCCTCCATAAGTGAGCGTCCCCTGGCGGAGCAGGTTGCCCTGGGACACCTGGGAAACGCGTGTCGACAAATCGCTGAAATAGTCATCGTCGGACACGCCGTTCAGGTTCAGGGATGCGAGGAATCCGCGTCCGAGATTGTGCGTATGGATCAGCGAATAGCCGTAGCGATCGCGGTTGGCCAGTTTGTCGCCGGGCAGGTATTCGAGCCGTGCCTGGCCGCTATGGGTGTAACCGAGATAGCGGAACTCGGTATTCAGCTGCATGCCGCGTCGCGTCATGACGCGTGGCGTGATCGTCGCATCCATGTCCGGCGCGATGTTCCAGTACCACGGCACGGCCAGGTCGAGACCGCTCTTGCTGGTCGACCCGAAGGTCGGCGTCAGGAAGCCGCTCTTGCGCTGATTGCCGAGCGAGAAGCTCATCCAGGGAGAATACATGACCGGCACATCCTTGAAGCGCACCACGGCGTGACGCGCCCGGCCTATCTCGCCGTCATAGTCGAGATCGAGTTCATCCACCGCCACCTCCCAATCGCGCTTGCCGGGTGCGCAGGTGCTGTAGGTGGCCTTCTCGAGACGATACTGGTTTTCGCCCTGGAACTCGATGCGACTGGCGGCGCCGCTGCCGGTGACCGGAGGCGGCTGCAGCAGCCGGCCGGTGGTCGCCAGCACTTGGCCGCCCTCGGTCACCGCCGGCAAACCGGACATCGTCAACGCAGGTTCAGCGATCGGCGACGGCTGGTGCCGGATGACATAGGCCGGCGATTCGAATTCGCCCGTGCTTTCCTGCATGCGCATGCGCAAACGCGGTCCGGTGATCGACGAATCCGGCGCAGTAAGCCTGACATTGCCCACTGCCTCGACCTCATCGTCGGCCTGGCGATAGGCGATGCGGTCGGCCTGCAGGCTATCGCCGGCACGTTCCAACATTGCCCTGCCCTCGGCCACCATCTCGACTTCGTTGACACCGTCGATCCGGTCCGCCGTCACGTAGGTCGGTGCCGCATCCTTGTCTGCAGCGGCGAAAGGCGTGTTGGGGCGCTGCGGGAGGATGCCTGCCGCGGCATGGGCTGAATACAGCGGCGGCAATCGCGGGGCTTCGCTCACCTCGGGCGGCTGCGTCGCCGTTGCCACAGGCGTTGAGGATGAGGGCACCGATTCGGCCCGCTGCTCCACCCGGGGTTCCGCTCGAACGCCACCCAGCAAGGCCGGATCGACACGCAAGCCTGGCAACGTGCCGGATGGCGGCAACTGCCGGGCGACTGGCGGTGCCGCGACCGGCTTGGCAACCGCGGCGGCTACAGCTGCAGGCGCTGGCTGCAAGACGGGTTTCTCTGCAGGCTTTGCAGGAGCGTCTGCACGATGCTGCGGCGGCTGAACGGCATCGACAGTCGCACTGCTGGCGGGCTGTTGCTGTTGCGGCTGTTGCGGCTGTTGAGGTTGCGATGGTGCTGCCGGGACAGGAGATACCGCGACCGGCCGCACGACTGGCGGTATCGGGGCTCCACCCAGCAAGCCAGGGTCGACGCTCAACGGCGGCAGGTTCTCGCCGGCAACGGCAACGCCGATGGAGCCGGCTAACGCCAGCCAGGCCATCGTCCCCGTCGCCTGCCGCCCCCATGCAAATGCCATCTTCGCCGCTTTTCTTGTTCGCGCCGCGCGCCGGATGCACGCTAAGCCAATGATAGAATTCGCGATTCTATCATCTAGGCGGAATTCCTCACGTGGAGCGGATCGAGCAGATACGAGGCTGGCTGCAAGGGCTGTTTCCGGCACGGCCATTCACCCTCGCGCCGGCCTCGGCGGATGCCAGTTTTCGGCGTTATTTTCGCGTGTCCTTCGACGACGGCACGACGCGCATCGTCATGGATGCCCCGCCGGCCCACGAGGACGTGCGCCCCTGGCTGCACGTCCAGCAATTGTTCCATGCAGCTGGCGCCCATGTGCCGGAAGTGCTGGAACAGGATGCCGAGCGTGGTTTTCTGCTGCTTTCCGACCTGGGATCCAGCACCTACCTGGCCGCCCTCGGCAGCGGGGCCGATGCCGACGAGCTTTACCGCGCGGCGATCGACACGCTCATCGCCATCCAGCGCGCGAGCCGGCCGGGGGCATTGCCGGCCTATGACAGATTGCTGCTAAAGCGCGAACTCGACCTCTTCCCCGAGTGGTACATCGGCAGGCACGTGCCGATCGCCTTCGACGACACCGCCCGGAACCAGCTCGAGGCGGTCTTCGACAGGATCCTCGCGGCAAACCTCGCCGAACCGGCCGTGCATGTCCATCGCGACTACCACTCGCGCAACCTGATGGTCACCGACCGTTGCCCCGGCGTCATCGACTTCCAGGACGCCGTGCATGGCCCGATCAGCTATGACCTCGTTTCGCTGTTCAAGGACGCCTACGTCGAGTGGCCGGAGGAGCAGGCCATCGACTGGCTGGTGCGCTACTGGGAGAAAGCACGCAAAGCGGGCCTGCCGGTGCGTGCCGACTTCGGCGAGTTCTTCCGCGACTACGAATGGATGGGCGTGCAGCGCCACGTGAAGGTGCTCGGCATCTTCGCCCGCCTGAAGCATCGCGACGGCAAGCAGGGCTATCTCAAGGACATGCCGCTGGTCGCGAAGTACCTGCGTGCCGCCTGCGAACGCTACGGCGAACTGGCGCCGCTGTTGCGCCTGCTCGACAGGCTGGAAAACCGTCAGGCACAGGTCGGTTACACGTTCTGAACATGAAAGCCATGATCCTCGCGGCAGGTCGCGGCGAACGCATGCGCCCGCTGACCGACATCACCCCCAAGCCGCTGCTGCCGGTGGCCGGAAAACCTCTGATCGTCTGGCATCTCGAGCGTCTCGTGCGCTCCGGCTTGCGCGAGGTCGTCATCAACCACGCCCACCTCGGCGACCAGATCGAGGCGATGCTGGGTAACGGCGACGCCTGGGGCCTGCACATCCGCTACGCCGCCGAGCCGCAGGGCGCGCTCGAAACCGCCGGCGGCATCGCCAATGCGCTGCCGCTGCTCGGGGCCGAGCCTTTTCTCGTCGTCAATGGCGACATCTTCTGCGACTGGGATTTCGGACGTGCAAGCATCGGCGACGCGCTCGCCCATCTCGTACTGGTCGACAACCCGGCGCATCATCCTGCAGGCGATTTCACGCTGGACGGCGCAAAAGTCGGCGCCGGCAAGACGGCGAAACTGACCTTCAGCGGCATCGGCATCTACCGCCCGGCGCTTTTCGCCGGCATCGTGCGCGGCCAGCCGGCGAAACTCGCGCCCCTGCTGCACGATGCCATCGCCGCCGGCCGTGTGACAGGCGAACATTACCGCGGTCGCTGGGAGGATGTCGGCACGCCGGAACGGCTGGCTGCCCTCGATGCGGCAATCCGCGCCCACCTATAATCGGCCGATGGACCCGATGGACAACAAAATCGCACCGTTCCGCCAGCGCCGACTTTCCCTGCTCGCCCGCATGGCGGCAAGTGGCGGGGGCGTGGCCATCATCCCCACCGCGCCCGAACAGCTGCGCAACCGCGACACGCACTTTCCCTTCCGCGCCGACAGCTACTTCCACTACCTGACCGGCTTTCCGGAACCGGAAGCGGTACTCGTGCTGATCGCAGGCGAGACGCCCCGATCGATCCTGTTCTGCCGCGACAAGGATGTCGAGAAGGAAATCTGGGACGGCTTTCGCTACGGGCCGGCCGCCGCGTGCGAGACCTTCGGTTTCGATGCGGCCCACCCGGTCGGCGAACTCGACGCGAAACTCGCCGAGCTGCTCCCCGACCAGCCGGCACTGTGGTATTCGCTGGGCCACGACAGTGCCTGGGACGCACGCATCGCCGCCGCGCTCAATGCGGTGCGCGTACAAACGCGCGCCGGGAAGCGGGCGCCGACCGCCATCCACGATGTGCGTGCCGCGCTCGACGAAATGCGCCTGTTCAAGGACGACCACGAAATCGCGCTGATGCGCCGGGCCGCGCAGATCGCCGGTGCGGCGCACCGGCGCGCGATGCGCTTCACTGCGCCGGGCAGGTACGAATATGAAGTCGAAGCGGAATACCTCCACGAGTTCCGTCGTGCCGGCTGCCAGGCCCCCTCCTACCCGCCCATCGTGGCCGGCGGCGCCAACGCCTGTGTACTGCACTATGTCGGCAACGATCAACCACTCAAGGATGGCGACCTGCTGCTGATCGACGCGGGATGCGAGCTCGACGGCTACGCCAGCGACATCACGCGCAGCTTTCCCGTCAATGGCCGCTTCAGCGGCCCGCAAGCCGATGTCTATGACCTGGTGCTCGACGCACAGGCCGCCGCCATCGCCGCCATCAAGCCGGGGGCGACCTTCCTCGACCCGCATACGGCCGCGGTGCGCGTGCTCACCCAGGGCTTCATCGACATGAAGCTGCTCGAGGGAAGCGTCGACGGCGTCATCGAATCGGAAAGCTACAAGCGCTTCTACATGCACCGCACCGGCCACTGGCTCGGCCTCGACGTGCATGACGCCGGAGAATATCGCGCCGGAGAGGCGTGGCGCATCCTCGCACCGGGCATGACGCTGACCGTCGAACCCGGCTGCTACATCCGACCTGCGGATGACGTGCCTGCCGCCTTCCACAACATCGGCATTCGCATCGAGGACGATGCGCTGGTCACGGCCGCTGGATGTGAAATCCTGACGGCCGACACGCCCAAGGCCATTGCCGACATCGAAGCATTGATGGAGCGATGAGTACGCCGGTACAGATCATCGGCGGCGGTCCCGCCGGCATGGCGCTGGTACTGGCGCTGCGACGCGGCGGCGTGAACAGCCGCATCGTCGACACGCGGCCGCGCGGCGCGGCAAAGGACGATGCGCGCATCCTCGCACTGTCGCATGGTTCCCGCCTGTCGCTCGAAATGCTCGGCGTCTGGCGGGACATCCCCCACACCCCGATCACGACGATCCATGTCTCCCATGCGGGGGGGCTCGGGCGCACGGTGATCCGTGCCGAAGAGGAAAGCGTGCCGGCGCTCGGCTACGTCCTTGCCGCCGGCGATCTGGCCGGCGCGCTGGATCAAGCCGTCGCCGCAGCCGGCATCGCGTATGAAGCGGGCACGCCGGCCCCATCGCTGCCTGCTGCGCTGCTGACCGTGCATGCCGAAGGCCGCATCGAAGCATCTGCCGGCATACGTACGCACGATTACGGACAGCACGCGGTGATCTGCATGGTCCATGCGGCGGCCGCGCATCGCGGCATCGCCTGGGAACGCTTCACGCCCGCCGGCCCCGTCGCCTTGCTGCCATGCAAGGATGCCTACGCCGTCGTGCTGACCTGCGCGTCCGCCGACAGCACGCGCATCGCCGCGCTCGGCGACACGGATTTCCTTGCCTTGCTGCAGCAACGCTTCGGCCCGCGGGTGACATTGACGTCGGCCTCGCCCCGCCTCGTCTATCCGCTCGGCCTGCGCGTGCGCCGCAATCCGGTCGGCGAGCGTGCGGTCTGGATCGGCAACGCCGCTCAGACGCTGCATCCGGTCGCCGGCCAGGGCTTCAATCTCGCGCTGCGCGACATCATGGAACTGGCTGACACGCTGACCGACGCGGCCGACCCGGGCGACGCCGACCTGCTCACCCGCTATGCCGCCCGGCGCCGGTTCGACCGTTCCGGCACCATCGGGTTCACGGACGGGCTCGTGCGTCTCTTTTCGAATGCCGCTGCCCCGCTGCTGCATGCCCGCGGCGCGGGACTGCTGGCGCTCGACCTCCTGCCGCCAGTCCGCGCCTTCCTGGCACGACGCATGATGTTCGGCGGCAGGGCTTGGTAAACATCGGGCAAGCGGTAAAATCCGCCTCCCGCATTTCCATCCCCTCATACCTTCCCGCGTCCATGGACTATCTCGGCTTCAAGCTGCGCAACAACCTGTTCGTCGCGCCCATGGCGGGCGTCACGGACCGGCCGTTCCGCCAGCTGTGCAAGAAGCTCGGCGCGGGACTGGCGGTGTCGGAGATGGTGACCTCGAACTCCCTGCTCTACGGCAGCGCCAAGACGCGCCGCCGCGCCGACCACGCCGGCGAGGTCGAACCCATCGTCGTGCAGATCGCCGGCGCCGACCCGGAGCTGCTGGCACGGGCCGCACGCTACAACGTCGAGCGCGGCGCGCAGATCATCGACATCAACATGGGCTGCCCGGCGAAGAAGGTCTGCAACGTCATGGCCGGCTCGGCGCTGATGCAGGACGAGCCGCTGGTCGCGAAGATCCTCGAAACCGTCGTCGCGGCCGTGCCGGAAACGCCGGTGACGCTCAAGTTCCGCACCGGCTGGAACCGCGAGAACAAGAACGCGCCGGCCATCGCGCACATCGCGGAGGAATCCGGCGTGCGCGCCATCGCCATCCACGGCCGCACGCGTGCCGACCAGTATCAGGGCAGCGCCGAGTACGACACCATCGCCGACGTGAAGACGCGCGTGAAGATTCCGGTGATCGCCAACGGCGACATCACGACACCTGAAAAGGCAAAGTACGTGCTCGATTACACCGGCGCCGACGGCGTGATGATCGGCCGCGCGGCGCAGGGCAAGCCCTGGCTGTTCCGTGAAATCGAGCATTATCTGAAGACGGGCGCCGTCCTGCCGGCGCCGACTTTTGCCGAGATCCATGCCATCCTGCGCGCTCACCTCACCGACCTCTACGCCTTCTATGGCGAGGACACCGGGGTGAGGATCGCGCGCAAGCACATCAGCTGGTACACGAAAGGCATCGTCGGCGGCGCCCGTTTCCGCCACGCCATGAACCAGCTCGAGGACGTCAAGGCTCAACTCACCGCTACCGACGAATTCTTTCTGGGTCAGGCGGCCGGCAACCTGCCGATTTACGCGGAGGCCGCATGAGCATGGATCTCGCCGATTGCGTGCGCCGCAATCTCAACCGTTATTTTCGCGACCTCGACGGTGAGGCGCCGCATGCCATCTACGACATGGTGCTAGCCTGCGTCGAGAAGCCGATGCTGGAAATCGTCATGAAGCAGGCTGGCGCGAACCAGACCGTCGCCGCCGAGATGCTCGGCATCAGCCGCAGCACGCTCAGAAGAAAACTTGCCCAGTACAACATAGACAATCTCTCTTGAGGAGTCCCACATGAAGGTCAGCCAGGCGCTCATCAGCGTTTCCGACAAGCACGGCGCGGTCGACTTCGCGCGCGAACTCGCCGCCCTCGGCGTCAAGCTGCTCTCCACCGGCGGCACCGCCAAGCTGCTGCGCGACGCCGGCCTCGCCGTCACCGACGTCTCCGACTACACGGGATTTCCCGAGATGCTCGATGGCCGCGTCAAGACGCTGCACCCGAAGGTGCATGGCGGCATCCTCGGCATCCGCGGCAACGCCGAGCACGCGGCGACCATGGAAAAGCACGGCATCCCGACCATCGACCTCGTCGTCGTCAATCTCTACCCGTTCCAGCAGACCATCGCGAAAAAAGACTGCACGCTGGAAGACGCCATCGAGAACATCGACATCGGCGGCCCGACCATGGTCCGCGCCGCGGCGAAGAACCATGGCGACGAAAAGGGCGGCTGCGCGGTCGTCGTCGAACCGGCCGACTACGCCGGCATCATCGACGAAATGAAAACCAGCGGCGGCGTGATCTCCGCCGCCACGCGCTTCGCGCTGGCCAAGAAGGCCTTCGTGCATACCGCGCGCTACGACAGTGCCATTGCCAACTGGCTCACGGCGCTCGACGCCGACAACAAGCCGGCCACCTTCCCCGAACGCCTGCAGCTCGCCTTCGACAAGGCCGACACCATGCGCTACGGCGAAAACCCGCACCAGCAGGCCGCGTTCTACAAGGAAGCCAATCCGGTCGCCGGCAGCATCGCCGCCTACGAGCAGCTGCAGGGCAAGGAGCTTTCCTACAACAACATCGCCGACTCCGACGCCGCCTGGGAGGCGGTCAAGGCCTTCGATACCACTGCTTGTGTGATCGTCAAGCACGCCAATCCCTGCGGCGTCGCGCTCGGCGCGACTGCCGAGGACGCCTACCGGCGGGCCTTCAAGACCGACCCGACCTCGGCCTTCGGCGGCATCATCGCCTTCAACTGCGCGATCGACAAGGCGACGGCCGAGGCCGTCTCCGGCCAGTTCGCCGAGGTGATCATCGCGCCGGAAATCACCGCCGATGCCCGCGCCGTGTTCGCCGCCAAGCAGAACCTGCGCGTGCTGGTCGTGCCCCTGCCACAAGGAGGCAGGACCGCTGGCGCGTTCGACTACAAGCGCGTCGGTGGCGGCCTGCTGGTGCAGACGGCGGATGAGGCGCGCATCATCCAGTCCGACATCAAGGTGGTGACGAAACGCGTGCCGACCGAGCAGGAAATGCGCGACCTCCTGTTCGCGTGGAAAGTCGCCAAGTATGTGAAGTCGAACGCCATCGTCTACTGCAAGGACGAGATGACCGTCGGCGTCGGCGCCGGCCAGATGAGCCGCGTCGACTCGGCGCGCATCGCCGCGATCAAGGCCGAGAACAACGGCCTCACCGTGGTCGGTTCGGTGGTCGCCTCCGACGCCTTCTTCCCGTTCCGCGACGGCCTCGACGTGCTGGCCCAGGCCGGCGCGACCGCGGTGATCCAGCCCGGCGGTTCGGTGCGCGACGCCGAAGTGATCGCTGCGGCCGACGAGCAGAACATCGCGATGGTATTCACCGGCTTCCGTCACTTCCGTCACTGAGATGAAACTCCTCGTCATCGGTTCCGGCGGCCGCGAGCACGCGCTGGCCTGGCGGCTGGCGCAATCGCCGCGGGTGCAGAAGGTGTACGTCGCACCGGGCAACGCCGGCACGGCGCGCGAGGATGGCCTCGAGAACCTGCCCATCACCGACATCCAGCAGCTGGTGGCCTTCGCGCGCGACAACGACATCCATGCCACGGTAGTCGGTCCCGAGGCACCGCTCGCGGCCGGGGTGGTCGATGCCTTCCGTGCAGCCGGCCTGCGCATCTTCGGCCCGACCCGGGCCGCCGCGCAGCTCGAGAGCTCGAAGGACTTCGCCAAGCAGTTCATGCACCGGCACCACATCCCGACGGCGAAATTCCGCACCTTCAGCGACGCGCAGGCAGCGCATGCCTACATCGATGCCGAGGGCGCTCCGATCGTCATCAAGGCCGATGGCCTGGCCGCCGGCAAGGGCGTCGTCGTCGCCCTGTCGCTCGACGAGGCCCATCGCGCCATCGACGACATGCTCAGCGGGAACAAGTTCGGCACAAGTAACGATGGGGGCCACCGCGTCGTCATCGAGGAATTCCTCGACGGCGAGGAAGCCAGCTTCATCGTGATGGCCGACGGCCACCATGCGCTGGCCATGGCGACCAGCCAGGACCACAAGCGCCTCAAGGACGAGGACCAGGGCCCCAACACCGGCGGCATGGGCGCCTACTCGCCGGCACCGGTGGTGACGCCGGCGATCCACGCGCGCGTGATGCGTGAGGTGATCATGCCGACCCTGCGCGGCATGGAGCAGGACGGCATCCTGTTCACCGGCTTCCTCTACGCCGGCCTGATGATCAAGCCGGACGGCGCCCTGAAGGTACTCGAGTTCAACTGCCGCATGGGCGACCCGGAAACCCAGCCGATCATGCTGCGCCTCAAGAGCGACCTCACCGAACTGGTCGATGCCGCCATCGACGGCCGGCTCGACCAGGTCGAGGCCGACTGGGACCGCCGCGTTGCGCTCGGCGTGGTGCTCGCCGCGCACAACTATCCCGATACGCCCCGCAAGGGCGACGCGATCCATGGCTTGCCCCGTGCGACGGAGGATGCGCATGTTTTCCACGCAGGCACGGCCGAGCAGAGTGGCCATGTCGTCACCGCCGGCGGCCGCGTGCTGTGCGTCACCGCGCTCGGTGACACGGTGAAGAGCGCGCAGAAGCGCGCCTACGAAGTCGCCGACAGCATCCGCTTCGACGGCATGCAATTCCGCCGCGATATCGGTTACCGGGCCATCAGGCGCTGATGGATTCGCGGGCTGTTCACAGCTACTTCACCGGGCTGCAGGAACGCATCGTCGCCGCGCTCGAGTCCTTCGACGGCCAGCCCTTCCGCCGCGACGCATGGACGCGCCCCGAGTGCAAGGGTGGCGGCGGCGGCATTTCACGGCTGATCGAGGAAGGCGCATTCTTCGAACGCGGCGGCGTCAATTTTTCGCACGTCACCGGCGACAAGCTGCCGTCCTCGGCCACCGCGCACCGCCCCGAACTGGCCGGCCGGCGCTGGGAGGCGATGGGCGTCTCGCTGGTGCTGCATCCGCGCAACCCGTATTGCCCGACCTCGCACATGAACGTGCGCTGCTTCGTCGCAACGAAGGACGGGGAAGCGCCCGTCTGGTGGTTTGGCGGCGGCATGGACCTGACGCCCTACTACGGCTTCGCGGAGGACTGCACGCACTTCCACCGCACCTGCCGCGCTGCGCTCGCCCCATTCGAGGACAATGCGGCCGGTCTGCATGCGCGCTACAAGCAGTGGTGCGACGAGTACTTCTACCTGAAGCACCGCAACGAGCCGCGCGGCATTGGCGGTATCTTCTTCGACGATCTGAACGAAGGTGGCTTCGAACGCTGTTTCGCGCTGACGCAGGGCGTCGGCGACGCGTTCACCGCAGCCTACCTGCCCCTCTGCGAGCGCCGCCGCGACACGCCCTACGGCGAGCGCGAACGCGACTTCCAGGCCTACCGTCGCGGGCGCTACGTCGAGTTCAACCTGGTATGGGACCGCGGCACGCTGTTCGGCCTGCAGTCGGGCGGCCGCACCGAAGCCATCCTGATGTCCCTGCCGCCGGTCGTCAAATGGCGCTACGACTGGCACCCCGCGCCGGGCAGCGCCGAGGAAAAGCTCTACACCGACTTCCTGTCGCCGCGCGACTGGGTCTGAGGGATCTCATCCACGCATTGTGCGGCCGCACGGAAGTGGCGATCGGCCTCGGCGGTCTTGCCGAGCCGGTCGAGCAGACGTGCCAGTTCCAGATGGGCGGCGCGGCTCGGGCTCACTGACAGCGACGCCTCGAGGTAACTCTGCGTCTTGCCCCATAGCTGCTGCTGCAGGCACAGGCGGCCAAGAACGAGCAGCAACAGGGCGTCGTGCGGATGCGCGTGCAGCCATTTCTCGCAATGGACGATCCGTCCGAGAATGTCGCCGCCTGCGCAGGCCATGTAGTCCTCGAGCAGCAGCGGCTCCCAGTGGTCGTCCAGATAGTCCTCGATCAGGCGCGCCGCATCCGCAACCGCATCCGCGGCAACCAGGGCACGCGCCGCCTGCCGGGCCATCCTGAAGTCGCGGTCCTCTGCAGGAATCTCGTACCAGTGCGTCACCAGATGCACCGGCTCGTTGCGCAGGGTATCCAGCATGCCCTGATGGGCCCGCTTGCGCAGGGGCTGCGCCTGCTCCGGCGTGAAGGCATTGTGCTTTTCGAGTTGGCGCACCAGACGCAGCATCTCCCGCCAGTCGCCCCGCCCCTGTGCGAGGCGCACCGCCAGGCGCTGCGCCGAAATCTGCCGGCGCTCCTTGGGACTCAGCTGTCCGAGTGCCGCCACCGCCGCCGCGTAATCGTGCGCATCGAGCGCGATGCGAATCTCGCCCATCAGGCGTGCGGCGCGCCAACCGTCGCGATCCATCGCCTCGCTGCGCTCCTGCCATCCGGCCATGCGCTCCGCATCGCGCAGGGCGTGGGCAGAGCGCAGGCCGACCTGGGCTGCGACGCCCCGTGCGGCGGCTGAAGTTGCGTCTGCCGTCCCGCTAGCACCGACTTTTTCGGCCAGCTTCAGGGCGTGGCTGTAACGTCCCTCCCAGAACGATTGCAGCGCCTCGATCGCCAGCCGCTCTTCACGCAGGCGGGCGCGGCGGGCGCGAAATTCGCCGACCACGCGCGGCAGGCTCAGCGTATTGGCAATGCCGCGCAACAACAGGTAGGCCAGCAGAATCACGCCCAGCTGCGCCAGCACGTAGAGATTGAACGATGCCTCGACGCGCCACGGCGGCACCACCCAGAGCACATAGCCGTCGGAAAGCCGGCCGAGCAGCGCCACGCCGATCGCCAGCAGGCCGAGCAGGAGCAGCCAGAAAAGCGAACGCATCGTCTAACGCGCCGTACCGCGGTCGCCGCGGTCGCGACCGAGCTTGAAATTGCGCAACGCCGCCAGTGTCTCGTCGAGCCCCGGCAGGCTGCGGGCCACATCCAGCCGGCCCAGATCCTTCAATGACCTGCCGGCTTCCTGGACCGCCGCATCCCGCATGTCGAAGTACTGCTCGAGCCACTTCGCGGCCTGCTGCAGGTCGGCCTGGAAACTGCGGTTGTCGCGCGCCAGCAGCGCGAGCCTGGCCGACAGCAGGCGCAGTCGCAGGTTCTCGCGCAGGAAGAAAGTCTCGCGCGGCGCCAGCAATCCCGGATCCGGGCGATCGATGCGTTCGATGCGGACCAGCTGGCGCAACTCCTGCCAAAGGTCGGCCAGCCAGCCGCGCGCCAGGGCCTGCCAGTCGAATCCGGCAGCCACAGGCGATACCGGCAAAACGGCCGACGGCATCTTGTCCTGGCCTGCCGTCGGCGCCGCGGCAGCGGGCCGCTGCTCGTAGGCGAGCGGCAGGGCGGCGATGGCATTCAGCAGGGCATCGAGCTTGAGGGCGATGCCGGGCACGTCGGCGCCGGGCAGGGCATTGAGGCGTTCGATGTCGCGGGCGATCAGTTTGCGCAACGGCAGGAACTGGGGCTGCGCGCTTCGCGCCAGCCGCGCGTCCGCACCGCGCAGGGCGATCAGGGCCGCCTCGACATTGCCAGCCAGCTGCAATTGCTGGGCAGCGATGGCCACATCCTGCTCCATCTCGGCCAGCAGGCGATCCTCGCGTACCCGCGACAGCTCCTGGTAAATGGTTTCCAGCGCCATCTGCTGGCTTTGCATTTCGGCCAGCCGGGCTTCCAGCGCCCCGACCTTCGCCTGCAGCGCATCGATGGTTTCGCGGTTCTGCTGCGAGCGCCCCTGCGCATCGCGCTGCGCCGTCTCGGCATCGGTGATGCGGCGGGACAGGTCCTGCCGGGTCTCGTCGATGCGGCCGCGCTCCTGCCAGGCCAGCCAGCCGAGCATGCCGACGCCCAGCAGGGCGAGCACGGCCAGCAGCAGGGCCAGCCGCATGCCAGCGCCATGCGCCTTGTCGGACGGTGCGGCGGCAGGAGCAGGAGAGGTGAGGGCCGGCAGTTCCGGCGTTTTCTGGTCGCTCATGAGTGCGAAAAATACTCCAAAAGTCCCGCCATGAGACCGGCATCGGCCGGCCCGGTCGAGATGACCTGGCGCAATCCGAGCGCCCGCGCCTGTTCGGCGATGCGTTCGTGCGGCACGAAGGTCGGTGTTCGCTTCAGCCACCCCTGACCGAGCTTGCCGACCATCTCGTAGAGATTGCGCAAGCCCTCGCTGCTGGTCACCGTCATCGCGTCGAGCCTTCCCTCGCTCCACAGCTTGAGCAGCGGCGCAGGGTCCTGCGCCGGCTTCGCCCGGCGGTAGCAGGTCACGTAGTCGACAGTGGCGCCACGTTCCTTCAAGGTATCGCCGAACAGGTCCCGCCCCCCGTCACCGCGGAAGATCACGACGCGGCGACCGACCACATCAGCGAACTCGGGCAGCGCGAGCAGCGCCTCGGAATCGAAGCGCTCCTGCGGCGCAGTGACATCCGCAATGCCATGGCGGGCGAGCGCCTGCTCGCTGCTGCGGCCGACCGTGGCCGCACGCACTTTGCCGGGCCACTTCCGATGCGCCAGCACCACGGCCAGCGCCTTGTCCACGGCGTTGGGGCTGACGAACATCGCCCAGTCGTACTGGTCGAGCCGGATCGCCGCATCGAGGATCGGCGTCGTATCGGCAACGTCCGCGATGGCGAGCACGGGGAACAGTACCGGATGCGCACCCTGTGCCACCAGTGCCTCGGCGAAATGCGTCGCCTGGCCGGCCGGCCGCGTCACCACCACATGCCGTCCTGCCAGCACCGACTTTTCGGCTTCGTTATCCAAGCGCCGCGAGAATTTCGTTGGCGCCCTGCGCCCGCAGGTCATCGACCAGCACGAGCCCCAGGGCTTCCGGATCGGCGGCCGGTCCAGTGTGCTCGGCGCGCGCGATACGCGTGCCGTCGGGCGTCGCCACCAGACCGCGCAGGCGCAGCGTGCCTTTGTCGTATTCGCCATAGGCGCCGAGCGGCACTTCGCAACTGCCGGCGAGCGCACGCGACACGGCGCGCTCGGCGCGCACGCAGGCCGCCGTGGCCGTGTCGTTGAGCGGTGCCACCCAGGCGGCCACCTCGGGGCGCGATGCCAGCGCCTCGATGCCGAGCGCACCCTGCCCGGCGGCCGGCAGCGAAGCCTCGGCCGGAATTGTCGAGCGGATGCGTTCTGTCAGGCCGAGGCGGGTCAGGCCGGCGGCGGCGAGGATGATCGCGTCGTACTGGCCTTCGTCGAGCTTGCGCAGGCGCGTGTCAAGGTTGCCGCGCAGCGACGATACGGCCAGATACGGATACATGGCCCTGATCTGCGCTTCGCGTCGCAGGCTGGACGTGCCGACCACCGCGCCGGGCGGCAGATCTTCGATGCGCTCGTATTTGTTGGAAATGAAGGCGTCGTAGGGCACCTCGCGCGGGCCGATCGCCACCAGCGCGAATTCCGGCTCCAGCACCATCGGCACGTCCTTCATCGAATGCACGGCGATATCGGCGCTGCCGTCGAGCAGTGCGGTTTCGAGCTCCTTGACGAACAGGCCCTTGCCGCCCACCTTGGCGAGCGGCCGGTCGAGAATCTGGTCGCCGCGCGTGGTCATGCCGAGAAGTTCGACCCGGCACGCCGGATATAATTGGCGCAAAAGATCACGCACGTGCTCGGCCTGCCACAAGGCAAGGCGCGATTCGCGCGTAGCGATGACGATGCGTTCGGGTGTGGAGGTCACTTGACTTTCCGATAGGCAGAAACATGAACGATTCAGCGGCAGCCGAACCCCAAAGAGCGGCAAATTCTAGCATTCCGGCCAAGTCCACTCCGCTGCCCGCGGACAAGGATGCGCCACTGTTCGAGGATATCCGGCTGCTCGGACGCCTGCTCGGCGAAGTGATCCGGGATCAGGAAGGCGGCCCGGTTTTCGACCTCGTCGAACGGATCCGGCTGCTGTCGATCCGGCTACGTCGCGATGACGATGCCGCCGCCCGCGCAGAGCTCGACAGCCTGCTCAACGGCCTGTCGCGCGAGCAGACCAACCTCGTGGTGCGCGCCTTCAGCTATTTCTCTCACCTCGCCAACATCGCCGAGGACCAGCACCATACCCGGCGCGCCCGCGCCCATGCACTGGCCGGATCGAAGCCGCGCGCCGGCAGCGTGGCCCACGCCGTGGCGCGCGCCCGCGAACTGGGTATCGGCAGCGCGAAGCTCGCAGGTTTCTTCGCCGCCGCCGATATCGCACCGGTGCTCACCGCCCATCCCACCGAGGTGCAGCGAAAGAGCATCCTCGACCGCGAGTGGAAGATCGCCCGCCTGCTCGACGCCCGCGACCGCCAGCCGCTGACGCCCGAAGAGCGCGAAGAGAACGAGGAGGCGCTGCGCCGGGCGATCATGATCCTCTGGCAGACGCGCATGCTGCGCACCGCGAAGCTCGCGGTGATGGACGAGGTCAATAATGCACTGTCCTTCTACGACACGACCTTCCTGCGCGCGCTGCCGCGCCTGCACAACGCGATCGAAGACGGCATGGAAACTGCCGTGCCCGCCTTCCTGCGTCCCGGCTCGTGGATCGGCGGCGACCGCGACGGCAACCCCTTCGTGACCGCCGACATCCTGCAACGCGCCCTCAACGCGCAGAGCCGCAAGGCCTTCGCGTTCTATCTGGAACAGACCCACCTGCTCGGCGGCGAGCTGTCCTCTTCCGAACTGCTGGTCAAGGTCTCGGACGAACTGCATGCGCTGGCGCAGCGTTCGCCCGACCGCAACCCGCACCGCGACGACGAACCCTACCGCCGCGCCATCGCCGGCATCTACGCACGCCTGGCCGCCACGGCACGCGAGCTCGACCACATGGAAGCGTTGCGCCATCCGGTCGCCGATGCGCCGCCCTACGCCGACTGCGCCGAATATGCCGCCGAACTCGACATCCTGAACAGCTCGCTGAAGAACAATGGGGCCACGCTGCTGGCGCGCGGCCGCCTGCGCCGGCTGCGCCGCGCCGTCGAACTGTTCGGCTTCCACCTCGCGCCGCTCGACCTGCGCCAGAATTCCGATGTCCATGCGCGCACCGTGCACGAGCTGTTCGAGACCGCGCGCCCCGGTACCGACTACGCCGGCCGCAGCGAGGAAGGCCGCATCGCCCTGCTGCTCGCCGAGCTCGCCACGCCGCGCCTGCTCGCCTCGCCTTGGTGGTCCTACTCGGAAGAAACCGCCGGCGAACTGGCGATCTTCCACGCCGCGCGCGAAATGCACCGCCGCTACGGCAGGGCGGCGATCCAGAACGTCATCATCTCGAAGAACGAAGGCGTCTCCGACATCCTCGAAGTCGCCCTGCTGCTCAAGGAAGCCGGCCTGCTGCGACCGCGCGAAGGCGAGCTCGATGTCAACATCGTGCCGCTGTTCGAAACCATCGGCGACCTCGAGCGCTGCGGGGCCGTCATGGACCGCCTCTTCTCGCTGCCGGCCTACCAGCGCCTGCTGGACAGCCGCGGCCGGCTGCAGGAAGTCATGCTCGGCTATTCTGACAGCAACAAGGACGGCGGCTTCCTGATGTCGAACTGGGCGCTCTACCGCGCCGAGATCACGCTGGTCGAAGTCTTCCGCATGCGCGGCGTGAAACTGCGCCTGTTCCACGGCCGCGGTGGCACGGTCGGCCGCGGCGGCGGCCCGAGCTACCAGGCCATCCTCGCCCAGCCGGCCGGCGCCGTGCAGGGTGCGATCCGCATCACCGAGCAGGGCGAGGTGATCGCCTCGAAATACGCCAACCCGGAGCTTGGCCGGCGCAATCTGGAAGTCCTCGTCGCCGCCACGCTCGAAGCCACGCTGCTGCCGCGCGAGCACGACGACCCGCAGCCCGACTGCCTCGCCGCGATGGCCGAATTGGCCGACACCGCCTTCTCCGCCTACCGCGCGCTGGTCTACGAGACGCCGGGGTTCGAGCAGTATTTCTGGGAATCCACCGTCATCAGCGAAATATCGCAGCTCAACATCGGCAGCCGGCCGGCCTCGCGCAAGAAGACCACCGCGATCGAGGACCTGCGCGCGATCCCCTGGGTCTTCTCCTGGTCGCAATGCCGCCTGATGCTACCCGGCTGGTATGGCTTCGGCGCCGCCTATAACGCCTTCATCGAAGCGCGCGGCGAGGACGGCCTCAAGCTGCTGCGGCACATGGCCCGCGAATGGGGCTTCTTCCGCACCATGCTGTCCAACATGGACATGCTCCTCGCCAAAACCGACATCGCGCTCGCCGAACGCTACGCCGGCCTGGTGCAGGATGCGGCGCTGCGCACCACCATCTTCGGCCGCATCAAGGCCGAGTGGCAGGCGACCGTCGAGGCGCTGCTGGCGATCACGGAACAGGACGCGCTGCTGGAGAGCAACCCGCTGCTCAAGCGTTCGATCACCAACCGCTATCCCTACCTCGACCCGCTCAACCACCTGCAGGTCGCGCTGCTGCGCCGCTTCCGCTCCGGTGCGCCATGGAGCGACGATCCGCGCGTGCAGAGTGGCATCCACCTCACCATCAACGGCGTGGCGGCGGGCCTGAGAAACAGCGGCTGACCTGGCGCGTCAGCGCTGCTGCTTCAGGCGTGCCTCTCGCTGCGTGCGGATCTCGGGCGGCCAGGCACTCTCGATATAAACGAGCACGCGACGAATCTGTTCGTCCGTGAGCTTGCCGCCGAAAGCCGGCATGTCGGAGGCATAGCCCTCCGGCGCATTGGGCGGCACCATGCCGAACTTGACGATCGCGAACAATTGCTCGTAGGGGTGGTGCCAGGTATGGCCGCTGGCGTCGTGCGGCGGTGCCGGCAGCCGGCCGTCCGGCTTGCGCGTGCGCCAGTCCGGCTGGCCTTCGCGGTTCGCGCCGTGGCAGATCGCACATTCCGCCTTGTAGATCGCCTCGCCCTCCAGCAGGTCGAGCGCATCGAACTGTCCGGCGGACTGGCCGCAGGCGACGAGCAGGCCGGCGCTCGCCAGCGATGTCCAGGTTCGCAGCCCGCTCATCGCTCCGGACCGCCGTCATGCCTCGAACCGGCGCGCATCCGCCGGCGCGCACGGACTTCGCTCAGGAGTTTCCACACACCGAACAGGTTGACGCCGATCACTGCCAGCGCCGGCCACAGCGGCAATTCCTGGCCGGTCGTATAGCTGTGGATGAACAGTCCGCCAATCATCACGCCACTGACCAGGATGACCAGCATCCCGCCGTTCAGAAAACCACGCTGCACTGCCTTCACTGCCTTAACCTCCCTCCACGCATGAAGGTGCAACGCTACCACAGGCTCACTCGAGCTCGACCAGCAGATCCTTCGCGTTGATCGACTCGCCGTGGCGGCAGTGGATCGCCTTGACGGTGCTGTCGCGTTCCGCCGTAAGCATGGTTTCCATCTTCATCGCCTCGATGGAGACGAGAGGATCCCCTTTCGCCACCTTCTGGCCGGCATGCACGGCGACGGTAACGATGGTGCCGGGCATCGGTGCGCCGATGTGCTTCGGGTTGCCCTCCTCGGCCTGCGGCTTGGCGCGGGCGTTGGCCAGGCCGGCCTTGGGCACACGGATGACGCGCGACTGGCCGTTCAGCTCGAAGAAGACCTTGACCTGGCCTTCCTCGTCCGGGCCGGCGGTGCCCTGTTGCGAGACGATCAGGCTCTTGCCGCGCTCCAGTTCGACCGAGATTTCCTCGTTGGGCGCGATGCCGTAGAAGAAGGCCGGCGTCGGCAGCTGCGAGACATCGCCATAGTGGCTGCGGTGATGGGCGTAGTCCTTGTAGACCTTCGGGTACATGAGGTACGAAGCGAGATCGGTATCCGTGATCCTGTGGCCGCAGGCCTTCTCGGCCTCGGCGCGCTTGGCTTCGAGATCGACGGGCGGCAGCGAATCGCCGGCGCGGCCCTTGAGCGGGGCCTCGCCCTTGAGCACCTTCTTTTGCAGGTCGACGGGGAAGCCGTCGGGCGGGAAGCCGAGTTCGCCGCGCATCAGCGAGATGACCGAATCGGGGAAGGCGATTTCGCGCGCCGGGTCCTGCACATCGGCCGGCGTCAGGCCGTTGGCGACCATGTAGAGCGCCATGTCGCCGACGACCTTGGAGGTCGGCGTGACCTTGACGATGTCGCCGAACAGCAGGTTGACGTCGGCGTAGGCCTTCGACACTTCGCCCCAGCGATGCTCGATACCCATCGCGCGCGCCTGCTCGCGCAGGTTGGTGTACTGACCGCCCGGCATTTCATGACGATAGACGTCGGCGGTGCCGGAGCGGATGTCGGCCTCGAAGGGTGCGTACTGGCGGCGCACGCCTTCCCAGTAGTGCGACAGGCTTTGCATCGCGTCGAAGTCGATGCCGGAATCGCGCTCTGTGCCGGCCAGCGCGGCGGCGATCGACCCCAGATTCGGCTGCGAGGTGAGACCGCTCATGCTGTCGAGCGCGCCATCCACCGCGTCGCAGCCGGCTTCCACCGCTGCCAGCACCGAGGCGGCCGCGATGCCGCTGGTGTCATGGGTGTGGAAGTGCAGCGGCAGGCCAACCTCCTGCTTCAGGGTCTTGACCAGTTCGCGGATGGCGCGCGGCTTGCACACGCCGGCCATGTCCTTGATGGCGATGATGTGCGCGCCGGCCTTCTCGAGCTGCTTGGCGAGGCCGACGTAGTACTCGAGGTTGTACTTCGGCCGCCTGGCGTCGAACAGGTCGCCGGTGTAGCAGATCGTGCCCTCGCACAAGGCACCGGATTCGATCACCGCGTCCATCGACACGCGCATGTTCTCGACCCAGTTGAGCGAGTCGAAGACACGGAAGACGTCGATGCCCTCCTTGGCCGCCTGCTGTACAAAGTAGCGCACGACGTTGTCGGAATAGCTGGTATAGCCCACGGCATTCGAGCCACGCAGCAGCATCTGGAACAGCACGTTCGGCACGGCGCTGCGCAGGCGCGCGAGGCGCTCCCACGGATCTTCCTTGAGGAAGCGCATCGCCACGTCGAAGGTGGCGCCGCCCCAGCATTCGAGGGAGAACAGCTGCGGCAGCAGGCGCGCGTAGTGCGGCGCGATCTCGGTGAGGTCATGCGTGCGCATGCGCGTGGCGAACAGCGATTGGTGCGCGTCGCGCATCGTCGTGTCGGTGAGCAGCGCGCGCTTTTCGTCGCGCATCCATTCGGAGAATTTCTGCGCGCCGAGTTGCTTCAACAGATCGCGCGTGCCGGCGGGCGGCGCAGTGGACAGATCGCAGGCCGGCTTGATCGGCTTCGCCATAGGCAGCGCGGGAACGGTGCGGCCCTTCATCTCCGGGTTGCCATTCACCATCACGTCGCCGAGGAACTTCAGGAGGCGCGTGGCGCGGTCGCGGCGCTTCTGGAACTTGAACAGCTCGGGCGTCTCGTCGATGAAACGCGTCGTGCACTCGCCCGAGAGGAACAACGGGTGGGCGATGACGTTTTCGAGGAACAGCAGGTTGGATGCCAGGCCGCGCACGCGGAACTCGCGCAGCGCGCGGTCCATGCGCGCGGCGGCCTTGGCGGGCGACTGGCCCCAGGCCGTCACCTTCACCAGCAGCGAGTCGTAGTAGGGCGTGATCACCGCGCCGGAGTAGGCCGTGCCGCCGTCGAGGCGGATGCCGAAGCCGGCCGGGCTGCGATAGACGTTGATGCGTCCGTAGTCCGGTGTGAAGTTGTTTTCCGGGTCTTCGGTGGTCACGCGGCACTGCACGGCATGGCCGTTCATGCGGATGTTTTCCTGCAGGGGCACGTAGCAGTCTTCCTCGCCAATCCTGCCGCCTTCGGAGATGCGGATCTGCGACTTGACGACGTCAATGCCGGTGATTTCCTCGGTGACGGTGTGCTCGACCTGGATGCGCGGGTTCACCTCGATGAAGTAGAACTGGTCGGTGTCGGCGTCCATGAGGAACTCGACGGTGCCGGCGTGCGTGTAGTGGGCGGCCTTGGCGAGGCGCAGCGCGGCGGCGCACAGCTCGGCGCGGCGCTGTTCGGACAGGTAGGGCGCGGGCGCGCGCTCGACGACCTTCTGGTTGCGTCGCTGCACCGTGCAGTCGCGCTCGAACAGATGCACGAGCTGGCCGTGCGTGTCGCCCATCACCTGCACCTCGACGTGGCGCGCGCGGCGCACGAGTTTTTCCAGGTAGACCTCGTCGTTGCCGAAAGCCGCGGCGGCTTCGCGGCGCGCCACTTCCATCGCCGGGCCGAGGTCGGCCTCGGTCTCGACCACGCGCATGCCGCGTCCGCCGCCGCCCCAGCTCGCCTTGAGCATCAGCGGATAGCCGACCGCGGCGGCATGCTGCTTCGCCGCCGCCAGGTCGCGCGGCAGCGCGCCGGTGGCGGGCACCACGGGCACGCCGGCCTTCTCCGCCAGCTCGCGCGCCGATACCTTGTTGCCCAGGAGACGCATCACTTCGGGCTTGGGACCGATGAAGACGATGCCGGCCGTGGCGCAGGCCTCGGCGAAATCCGGGTTTTCCGACAGGAAGCCGTAGCCAGGATGGATCGCATCGACGTGGGCCTCCTTGGCGATGCGGATGATGTCCTCGATGTCCAGATAGGCCGCGATGGGTTTCTTGCCCGCGCCGACGAGGTAGGACTCGTCGGCCTTGAAGCGGTGCAGCGCGAAACGGTCTTCGTTGGAATAGATGGCGACGGTGCGGATGCCCATTTCGCTGGCGGCGCGCAGGACGCGGATGGCGATTTCGCTGCGGTTGGCGACGAGGAGACTGCGGATCGGTTTCATGATGGCCCGGAAGGAAAACGAATAACCCTGAAAAACTTGTGACTTTGCCATGCCCGGAGTCCCCCGGCCATTCGATTATTGCATCGCACCATGCAGCTTTCTACAGGCCGAGCCGATCCCTGACCTGAGGCCACTGGCGGCGACTCACCGGCAACCGATCGGAGACCCCGTCGAGGGTCAAGGCCCAGTGGGGTTCGCCCCCTTCGTCGGCTTCCGAGGAGTGCACCACGCCGCTGACCGCGTCAGCGGCAACGAGGCAGTTGCGGTGGATGCGGACGAAGCGCGCTCCGAATTCCTCCTCCAGATGGGCCAGCGACTCCTCGAGCAGGTATTCGCGCTCCGTGGTGCGCACCGTGACGTACTTCTGCTCGGCGCGCAGGAAAAGCACCTCGTTGACGGGGATCAGCAGGACATTGCCGCGCTCGACCACGCGCAGGCGCGTGCGGCCCGGCGCCGCCAGCGCGGAAAAGTCGGTGCTGGCGAGACGGCGCGCCTTCTTCAGCGCATCGAGCAGCCGTGCCCCCTTCGCCGGCTTGAGCAGGTAATCGACGGCGGCCAGTTCGAAGGCCTTCAGCGCGAACTCGTCGTAGGCGGTGACGAAGACGATGGCCGGCGGCCGTTCGAGACCGGCGAGCTGCTGCGCCAACTCGATGCCGTCCATGCGCGGCATGCGGATGTCGGTCAGCACGATGTCGGCAGGCAAGCCGGGCGGCAATGCCGCCAGTGCCTCCAGGGCAGCAACGCCGTCACCGGCTTCGCCCACGAGGCGATGCGGAAACTCGACAGAAACGTCCGCCAACAGATGCTTCAGGCGGGTACGCGCCGGCGCTTCGTCATCCACGATGAAGATGCGCGGCGCGCTCACCGCGATCTCCGTACCGGCAGGTCGACGCGGACCCGATAGCGGCCCTCCGCCATGCCAGTCTCGAGGCGTGCCTCGAGGTCGTAGTAGAGCATCAGCCGCTCGCGCAGATTCTCGAGCGCCATCTGGTTGCCGTGACGATGGCTGCCCGCCGGCGAGCAGGGATTGTCGATCTCGATGCGCACGCCGTCACCCGTCGCCCGTATGACGACATGGATTTCCTCTGGCTGTGCCGCCAGTTCGACTCCGTGGTAGACGGCGTTCTCGAGCAGCGGCTGCAGCAGCAGCGGCGGCGCGAGCATCTCCGCCGGCACGTCGGCGACCTCCCAGCGCACCTGCAGGCGGTCACCGAGACGCAGGCGCTCGATATCGAGATACTTGCGCGCCAGCGCGATCTCGTCGGACAGCGGCACCAGCTCGCGGTTGTCGCGCATCAGCGCGCGGAACAGCTCGGCCAGTTCTTCCAGCGCGGCCTCGGCGCGACGCGGTTCCTCCCGCATCACACCCAGCACCGCATTGAGGCTGTTGTACAGGAAGTGCGGGCGGATGCGCGCCGTCAGCGCCGACAGGCGGGCTTCGGCCAGCGCGGGGGCCTGCGCGCGGGCACGCAGGGACAAACAGTAGAGCAGCAGCGCCGCCGCCAGGCCGGCGGCGAGCGGCACGCGCCAGCCGCTGCCCGGCTGCCCGAACAGACCCGCCAGGAGGGTATCGACGGCAGCGCCCGCGGTCATGGCCAGCAACAGGACGAGGGTGACGGCCAGCGGCCGGGCCAGGCGTTGCAGGCGCGGCGCGAAGACGAACAGCAGGGCGAGCGTCAATAGCAGCGACGGCTCGACCCAGGCCGCGAGCGATGCGATTTCGAGCGGCAGGCGCTCCGGTATCCGGTTGCCGGCCAGGGCCGCCAGCAGCAGCAGGGCGTTCGCCGCCAGCAGCAGCCTCAGCCAGACGCCCTGATTGCGGAAATCCGGCAGGGCGAAAGCCGCGTGACGCAAGGGTATACTCACGTTTTCAAGTCCATCTGGCCGTCATCGCGATCATTATGACAGAGCACCCCAAGGCCTGGTCAGGCCGTTTCAGCGAACCCGTTTCCGACCTCGTCAAGCGCTACACCGCCTCGGTGTTCTTCGACCAGCGCATGTGGCGCCAGGACATCCGCGGCTCGCTCGCGCACGCGAAGATGCTGGCGCGGCAGGGCATCATCCCGCAGGACGATTTCGCCGCCATCGAGCGCGGCATGGCGCAGGTCGCCACCGAGATCGAATCCGGCGCATTCGCCTGGAACCTCGACGACGAGGACGTGCACCTCAACATCGAGAAGCGCCTCACCGCGCTGATCGGCGACGCCGGCAAGCGCCTGCACACCGGCCGCTCGCGCAACGACCAGGTCGCCACCGACATCCGCCTCTGGCTGCGCGACACCATCGACACGCTGGACGGCCTGCTCGCCGACCTGATGCGCGCGCTGCTGGATGTTGCCGAACAATACGCCGCGACGCCGCTGCCCGGCTTCACCCACCTGCAGGTCGCGCAGCCGGTCACCTTCGGCCACCATCTGCTCGCCTACGTCGAGATGTTCGCGCGCGACCGCGAGCGCTTCGCCGATGCGCGTCGCCGGGTGAATCGCCTGCCGCTCGGCGCGGCCGCGCTGGCCGGTACGACCTACCCGATCGACCGCGAATTCGTCGCCGCCGAACTCGGCTTCGACGGCGTCTGTCAGAACTCGCTGGATGCCGTCTCCGACCGCGACTTCGCCATCGAATTCTGTGCCGCCGCATCGCTGGTCATGGTGCACGTCTCGCGTTTCTCGGAGGAGCTGATCCTGTGGATGAGTCCGCGCGTCGGCTTCATCGACCTGGCCGACCGTTTCTGCACCGGCTCGTCGATCATGCCGCAGAAGAAGAACCCGGACGTGCCCGAGCTCGCGCGCGGCAAGACGGGGCGCGTCTTCGGCCACCTGACGGGCCTGCTGGTGCTGATGAAAGGCCAGCCGCTCGCCTACAACAAGGACAACCAGGAAGACAAGGAGCCGCTGTTCGACACGGCCGATACCTTGGTCGACACGCTGCGCATCTTCGCCGACATGGCCGGCGGAATCCGCGTCAAGCCCGAAGCGATGGCCGCCGCCCTGAAGCAGGGCTACGCGACCGCGACCGACCTCGCCGACTATCTCGTCAAGAAGGGGCTGCCCTTCCGCGACGCGCACGAGGCGGTCGCCCGCGCCGTGCGCGCGGCCGAGCAGCAGGGCTGCGACCTGCCCGACCTGCCGCTCGCCGAACTGCAGTCCTTCTCGCCGCTGATCGGTGCTGAAGTGTTCGCCGTGCTGACGGTCGCGGGTTCGCTCGCCGCACGCGACCACGTCGGCGGCACCGCGCCGGACCAGGTCAAGGCCGCCATCGCCCGTCGCCGCGCCACGCTCTGATTCCGCATGGAAAAAATCGGCGGCAAGTACGAGGTCGTGCGCGCGCTCGGCGAGGGCGCCACCTCGACCGTCTATCTCGCCTACGACCCGTTCGCCGAACGCGAAGTCGCCGTCAAGCTGATCAACCCGGACATCCTCAGCAGCGACCTGCAGGGCAAGCAGTTCCGCCACCTGTTGATCAACGAAGCCTCGCTGGCGGGTAAGCTGATCCACCCGCACATCGTGCAGATCTACGACGCGGTGATCGGAGACGAGGAAAGCTACATCGTCATGGAATACGTGCCGGGCGGCACGCTCGAACGCTTCTGCGACACCGGCAACCTGCTGCCGACCGAGCGCATCGTCGAAATCATCTTCAAGTGCACGCGCGCGCTCGAGTACGCCAACCGGCTCGGCATCACCCACCGCGACATCAAGCCGGCCAACATCCTGCTCGTCAATCCCGAGGGCGAGGACGGCGACATCAAGATCTCCGACTTCGGCGCCTGCATCCAGACCGGCGCCGAACAGACACAGACGCAGGTGATGGGGGTCGGTTCGCCGGCCTACATGTCGCCGCAGCAATTGCAGGAACAAACGCTGAACCACCAGACCGACATCTACGCGCTCGGCGTGGTGATGTACCAGCTGCTCGCCGGCCGCCTGCCGTTCCAGGCGAGCAGCAACTACGGCATCATCTACCAGATCTGCAACATCGATCCGCCGCCGCCCTCGACCTTCCGCGAGGGCGTCCCGCCGGCGCTCGATGACGTCGTCGCACGCGCCATGCAGAAGGAGCTGCAGAACCGCTACGCGACCTGGGCCGAATTCGCCCACGACCTGGCCGAGGCGTTCCGCAGCGGCCAGCGTGCCCAACCGCGCAACACGGTCCCGGACAGCGAGAAGTTCGAAACCCTGCGCAGCCTGCCCTTCTTCAACGACTTTTCCGACATCGAGATCTGGGAAGTGGTGCGCTTCGCGCAATGGGCCGAAGTATCCGTCGGCGCGCGCATCATGACCGACGGCGAGCCGGGCGACCACTTCTGCTTCGTGCTCGACGGCGAATTCGATGTCACCAAGGAAGGGCGGGCGCTCGGTACGCTCGGTCAGGGCGAACTCATCGGCGAGATGGCCGTCATCGACCGGCGCCACCCGCGCCGCGCCGCCGATGTCGTCGCGCGCGCGCACGCGCACATCGTCGTCATCCCCGGCACCGCGCTGCGCCGCGCCTCGGACGCCTGCCGCATGCACTTCTACGAGGGTTTCCTCACCGTCCTCGCCGGCCGGCTGGCGCGCACCAACTCGCTGCTGGCGCATGCCTGAACGCCGCTTCAGGAAGACCGGCCCCGCCAGCGACCTGCTGCGCTTCGAAGCGGAAATCGACGGCCTGGCAGCACTGCGCGAAACGGGCTGCGTGCGCGTGCCGGAAAAAGTCGGCGCCGGCATGACGGCGGAGGGAACCGCCTGGCTGGAACTCGAATACCTCGACCTGGCTTCGCTCGATCGCGCCGGCGGTGTGAAGCTAGGCGAGCAACTCGCGGAACTGCACCGCCTTACCGGCAGCCGGCCCGATGCCGCCTACGGCTGGCCGCGCGACAACTTCATCGGTGCCGCGCCGCAATCGAACCGGCCGCACACGACCTGGGCGGGCTTCTTCGCCACCGAACGTCTGCGGCCGCAGCTGGCCTGGGCGGCCGGCAACGGCATGGAACGCACGCTGCGCGAGAAGGGCGAGCGGATCGCCGACAACCTCGGCGCATTCTTCCTCGACTACCGGCCGCAGCCCTGCCTGCTGCATGGCGACCTGTGGTCGGGCAATGCCGGACAGTTGCCCGATGGCACGCCGGTGATCTTCGACCCGGCGGTGTATCGCGGCGATCGCGAGGCCGACCTGGCGATGTCGGAACTGTTCGGCGGCTTCCCCGAATCCTTCTACGCCGCCTATCGGCTGGCGTGGCCGCTCGACCCGGGCTACGAAACGCGCAAGACGCTTTACAACCTGTACCACGTCCTCAACCACTTCAACCTGTTCGGCGGCGGCTACCTCGGCCAAGCGAAGCGGATGATCGAGAAGCTTGCAGCCGAGTTACGCGGGTGATTTCACCAGATCGCCGAGCTTGGCCTGCAGCTCGCCGGCCTGGTACATCTCGATCGCGATGTCGCAACCGCCGATGAATTCGCCGCGGATGTAGAGCACGGGAATGGTCGGCCAGTCGGCGTAGTCACGCAGCTCCGGCACGGTATCCGGTTCGGCCAGCACGTTCACATCGACAAAATCGACGTTGCAGGCCTTGAGCACCTGGGCGGCGCGGCTGGAAAAACCGCACTGCGGGAAAGTCTTGGTGCCTTTCATGAAAAGCACGACGGGGTTTTCGGTGACGATCTTGTTGATCTGTTCCTTGTTCATGTCGGGGCTCCGTTCATTGATTGACTGAATTAGTCGGGCATTTTAGCACCGCTGCAGCGGACGATACCGGCCAGATCCATATGCTGCTCGATCGCCGAAAATCCAGCCTCGCGCAGCAGTTCCGCGACGGCGGCGGCCTGGTCGTAGCCATGCTCCAACCACAGCCAGCCGCCCGGGGCGAGCCATGCCGGTGCGGCGGCGGTGATACGGCGGATCGCGGCCAGGCCGTCGCCATGGTCGGTCAGCGCGCCGGTCGGTTCGAAACGCAGGTCGCCCTCGGACAGATGCGGGTCGCCGGCCGCGACGTAGGGGGGATTGGCGACGATGAAATCGAACTTCCCGGGGGGCAGGGCGCCGAACCAGTCGCTTTCGACAAACGCGACCTCCGCTGCCTGCCGCACTGCATTGCGGCGCGCCACCGCGAGCGCGGGGGCCGAGACATCGACCGCGGTCACGCTGAGCCACGGCAACTCTAGCGCCAGCGTGATCGCAATGCAGCCGCTGCCGGTGCCGAGGTCGAGCGCCCGAGCCACATCCAGGTCGAACAGTTTTTCCTTGGCGAGATCGACCAGCAGCTCGGTTTCCGGACGCGGGATCAACACATCGGGCGTGACGACGAAATCGCGGCCATAGAACTCCCGGAACCCGACGAGATAGGCGATCGGCTCGCCCGCCGCCCGCCGTCCCGCCAGCACCGACATTTGCGCGGCCACTTCTGCGGTAACCGGATCATCGCGATGCGCCTCGAGCCAGGCGGCCGACTTGCCCAGCAGATGGCCCAGCAGCAGCCGCGCTTCGGTGGCCGGGATCTTCTTGCGCGCCTCGGCCAGCAACACGGCAGGCGTGACCATCACTGCCCCAGTTCGGCCAGCAGTTCCGCCTGGTGCTCGGCCTTCAGGCCGCCGACCAGCTCGTCGAGATCGCCTTCCATGATCGCGTCGAGCTTGTAGAGCGTTAGGTTGATGCGGTGATCGGTGACGCGCCCCTGCGGGAAGTTGTAGGTGCGGATGCGCTCGGAACGGTCGCCGCTGCCGATCAGGGACTTGCGCGTGCTGGCGATCTTCTGCTGCTGTTCGCGCAGCTGCATGTCCTTGAGGCGCGCGGCGAGCACGCTCATCGCCTGCGCCTTGTTGCGGTGCTGCGAACGATCGTCCTGGCACTCGACGACGAGGCCGCTCGGCAGGTGCGTGATGCGTACCGCGGAATCCGTCTTGTTAATGTGCTGCCCACCCGCGCCCGAGGCACGGAAGGTGTCGATGCGCAGCTCGGCCGGATTGATCGCGATGTCGTCGAGCGCGTCCGCTTCCGGCATCACGGCTACCGTGCAGGCCGAGGTATGGATGCGCCCCTGCGATTCGGTCGCCGGCACGCGCTGCACGCGATGTCCGCCCGACTCGAACTTGAGCCGGGAATAGGCGCCCTGCCCTTCGATGCGGGCGATGATCTCGCGGTATCCGCCCAGGTCGGACTCGTTCTTCGACACGACCTCGACCTTCCAGCGCTGCCGCTCGGCGTAGCGCGCGTACATGCGGAACAGGTCGCCGGCGAACAGGGCTGACTCGTCGCCGCCGGTACCGGCACGGATCTCGAGGAAGACGTTCTTGTCGTCGTCGGGATCCTTCGGCAGCAGCGCACGCTGCAGCTCGTCCTCCAGCCGCGCCATCGCGTCCCGGGCGGCCTGCGCCTCGTCACGCGCGAACTCGCGCATCTCCGGGTCGTCCTCCATGGCCACCGCCGTCGCCAGATCGCCCTCGGCACTGCGGTAGCCCTCGAACAGCGCGGCGATGTCGGCGATCTCGGCCCGTTCGCGGTTGAGGCGGCGAAAGCCGTCCATGTCGCGCGCCGCCTCCTCGGTGCCGAGCAGGGCATCGAGTTCGGCAAGCCGGTCGGCCAGCTGCTCGAGGCGCTGGCGAATGCTCTGCTTCATGTGCACTACTTCTCGGAGTGGAGATGCCAGATGCGCGCAATCAGCTGGGCGACTTCGCTGCGCTCGGCGCCTTCGGCCAGGTTGAGTGCCTGGGTCGGCGGATGCAGCAGCTTGTTGGTCAGTCCCTTCGACAAGGCGTCGAGCACCTGGGCCGGATCGTCGCCGCGCTGCAGGAGCTTGAGGGCATGCTCCAGTTCGTGGCGGCGCGCCCGCTCGCCGGCGTCGCGCAGGGCGCGGATGGTCGGCACGGTCTCGCGCGCCTCCATCCAGTGGATGAAGTCGTCGACGCGGTGCGTGATGATTTCCTCGGCCTCGACGATCGCCGCTTGGCGCGATTCCTGGCCGGATTCGACGATCTCGGCGAGATCGTCGAGCGTATAGAGGAAGACGTCGTCGAGGCGGCCGATCTCGGCCTCGATGTCGCGCGGCACGGCGAGATCCACCATCACCATCGGACGGTGCCTTCTTGCCTTCAAGGCGCGCTCGACCATGCCGAGACCGATGATCGGCAGCGTGCTGGCCGTGCAGGAGACGACGATGTCGTACTCGGCGAGGCGCTCGCTCACTTCATCGAGCCGCAGCACGTCGCCGCCGAAGCGTTCGGCGATCGGCTGGGCGCGCTCGACCGTGCGGTTGGCGATGGACAGGCGCTTGGGCTTGGCACCGGCGAAGTGGGCGGCACACAGCTCGATCATCTCGCCCGCGCCGATGAACAGCACCTTCTGCTCCGAAAGCCGCTCGAAGATGCGTTCCGACAGGTGTACGGCAGCAGCGGCCATCGAGACGATGTTGGCACCGATCGCGGTGGTCGAGCGCACTTCCTTCGCGACGGCGAAGGTACGCTGGAACAGCTTGTTGAGCAGGGTGCCGAGCGTGCCGGCCTCCTCCGCGACACGCGCGGCCTGCTTCATCTGGCCGAGGATCTGCGGTTCGCCGAGCACCATCGAGTCGAGGCCGGACGCGACGCGGAACATGTGGCGCACGGCATCCTTCTGCGGGTGCTGGTACAGATAGGGTTCGATCTTGCGCGTGGTCAGGGCGTGGTACTCGGCCAGCCAGTCGGTCGCCGCGGCCGGCTCCTCGGTCGCGCAATAGAGTTCGGTCCGGTTGCAGGTCGACAGGATCGCCGCTTCACGCACCGGCCGACCGCGCAGCAGGTCGTGCAGCGCCTGCCCGAGCCGGGTCGGGTCGAACGCCAGCTGCTCGCGGATATCGAGCGGGGCGGTGTGGTGATTGATGCCGAGCGCGTAAACCTGCACGGTAATTGATTTATCTGGCCTGAAGGCGCGTAATTAGAAACGATTTGGCGGGCTCAGGCAACCGCCGCGGTCAAGGCGTATGATTTCTCCCATCCGCCTGTTGCGAGCACTGCCATGAGCCACAAGCACGCCCACCTGCTGCATGCGATCTTCACCGACCCGCCCAGCGCCAACATCCACTGGCGCGAAATCGAGTCCCTGCTCCATCATCTCGGCGCCACCGTCGAAACCGGCCACGGCGCCCGTTTCCGCATCGTCCTCAATCGCGTCGAGTTCTTCCTGCACCATCCGCACAACAGCAACACCTGCTCGCGCAACGACATCAAGCTGCTGCGCGAACACCTCGCGCACGCCGGCGTCTCCCCTTCGGCCTACGAACGCGAATAGCGCCGTTCAGCGGCCGGGCCACTGCCAGGGCGGGACCGGATTCCGGCCGGCCCACAGGCCCAGCCGCCGCAGCTTGGCATTGAATTCGGCCGCCTCGTAGTTGTCGAACTCCTGCGGCGACAGGCCGCCGGCATGGCGCCGATCCAGCCAGGCCAGGCCGGACATCAGCTGCATCAGCCCGACATCGTGGATCTTCGGACAGGCCGGCACGTTGCAGTTCGGGTCGGCCGCCATCACCCGGCCGATCATGCGCCTCCGGTCATCGGGACGCAAGCCAGCCACCTCGACCTCCCGACCAAAGACCAGCGCGGCCAGGCGGGTACGGGCCTGGTCGCCAAATGCCTGCAGGCGCGCGGGTGCCGCGATGCCGAGCAGGCCGATCTGCATCGACCGGCGGTCGGGGAGCGTCACCGTCAGCGTTTCGCCGTCCACGACGGCAACCACACGGCCCGAAACGACTGCCGCCGGCTGGGCGAAGGCGGGTTGCACGAGCAGGCACGCCAGCCAACATGAATAGCGGAAAAGCAAGCCCCTCAGCATGGCAGGCTCAAAAGTCGGCACCGGCGGGACGGCGAGTCAGGACGCCTTCCTGACGAATTCGGACTTCAGGCCCATCGAGCCGATGCCGTCGATGCGGCAATCGATGTCGTGGTCGCCCTCGACGAGGCGGATGTTCTTCACTTTCGTCCCGACCTTGACCACGAACGAAGAGCCCTTGACCTTGAGATCCTTGATGACGGTCACCGTGTCGCCATCCTGCAGCACGTTGCCCACGGCATCGCGCACCACGCGCTGCTCTTCAGCGGCTTCCGTCGCCACCCGGGACCACTCATGCGCACATTCCGGGCAGACGAGCATCCCGCCGTCTTCGTAGGCGTATTCGGAACCACACTTCGGGCAGGCAGGCAGCGCGCTCATGAGCTCATCGTACCGGACTACTGCCCCGGCTTGCGTCCCGGCGAAGCCGGCGGGACGTATCCCGAGATGCGGCACTGGATCGACTCGACCGGCTTGCCATCGTGGTAGCGGATGACGTTGCAGCGGGAGATCTCGCCGCGCGACGACAGGTCGGCGATCGAGGCGCGCACGCTCTTCAGGGGGATTCCGGTCGCTGAGGCGATCTCCGAATCCAGACGCTGACCGTGCATTTTCAAGTACCGAAGGACTGATTCCGCGTGCATTTGGCCTCTCCATTCCGGCAGTGCTTCCACCCTGCCATTCCAATGACTTCCCTGCGGAAGCCCGTGCATGCCATCCCGGATTCTCAGAAGCAAAGGCCCCGCGGTCTAGGACAAGCAGGGCCTTGGGAATTTGGTGGTGGAACAAGTCCGCCACGGAAACCGAGATTCTACACATAAATGACCTTAATCGGAAGGACTGCCGTTCTGTCGGACATTTACTGCAATTTGTCGGGCTTTGCTCTACTACCCGCATTGCAGCGTCAAGTTCGCGTCTGAGGGTTTGTAGGCGTCCATTCGACGGAAAGCGCGTTTTAGCGAGGGCATGCCGGACGCGCTTCGACTTGGCTTCGTTGCCCTCCAGCGCCTGAATGCGTGTCCCTAAAACCACAGGAGATACGTGATGAAGAAAGTAGCAATCAATGAACAGGAGTTGGCCGAGCGCTGGGGAATCAGTCCTAAAACCCTACAGCGCTGGCGTAGCGAGGGGCGGGGCCCGAGGTACTTGAAGCTCTCCAAGCGGGTGACCTACCTCGTGGAGGAAATCCAGGCGTTCGAGATGGAGTCGATGCATTCGGCCACTTGGGAAAAAGGCAGTGATGTCGTTCTGTCCAAAGACCCAAATCTGATGTCGGCCAAGGAAATTGCCGAGGTCATGAATCTGCCGATGTACATCCTCACCCATCCAAACATGCGGGAATCGCTCGGAATTCCATTTTTGAATGTTGGAAAACTGATCCGCTTCAAACTGGACGAGATCAAGGCCTGGATGCTGCGCTGTTCCGCCGAAATGGAAGCGCACGGCATCGAGGTGCCGAAGGATCCTCGCGCCCAACGGCGTACATTGCTTGAGGCATTGGCTCGACTGCCGGCATGACCACTCAAGTGGATGCTCCGCCGACCAAATCGGCGGTCATCCGGAAAAGTTCCGTTTATTCGTCACTTGCTTGCTTTCGACGAATAAACGGAACATACTTCCAACCATGCGTGAAGCCACTCAAACCCAGCGCGTTATCGATCTGCTTGCCCAGAAGGGGATGCTGCGCCCCATCGATCTGGACGCCATCGGCATCCCTCGGGTAGTGCTGACGCGCATGAGCACCGCTGGCCAGCTCGAGAAAATCGGGCGCGGCCTCTATCGCCTGCCAAACCCGGGTTCCGAAAATGAGAGCCTGGTCGCCATCGCCACCCGGGTGCCCCAGGCGGTTTTTTGCCTGCTCACCGCCCTGCAATTCCACGAACTGACCACCCAACTCCCTCGCCAAGTCTGGATCGCCATGCCTCGGGGCAGCCACACCCCGAAGATCGACTACCCCCCGGTCAAGATGGTGCAGTTTGCCGGGGAGGCCTATTCGGCAGGGATCGAGGAGGTCGAACGCGATCAGATCAAGCTGCGGGTTTACTGCGTGGCCAAGACGGTGGCCGACTGCTTCAAGCACCGCAATAAGATCGGTCTGGACGTGGCACTCGAAGCCCTGAAGGATGCCCGGGCAAAAAAGAAGGCTTCGGCCGACGAGCTCTGGCGCTATGCCAAGATTTGCAGGGTCGCCAATGTGATGCGCCCCTATCTCGAGGCCATCGAATGAACAAGGACATCGCCGCCTCCGTCCGGGCACGCCTGCTCAATCTCGCCAAGGCACAGGGCGTGGATTTCAACCAGGTGCTGGTGCGCTTCGCCCTGGAGCGCATCCTCTACCGCCTGAGTCAATCCGCGCACGCCGATCGTTTCCTGCTCAAGGGTGCGCTGCTGTTCACGCTCTGGTACGACATGCCACACCGTCCAACCCGCGATGCCGACCTACTGGGCTTCGGGCCCAGCGACCTGGACTCCATTGCCCAGACGTTCCGGGACATCGCCGGTGTCGATGTCGACGATGGCATGGTCTTCGACCCGGCATCGGTCACAGCCGAGGAAATTCGCAAGGAAGCCGGCTACGCTGGTGCTCGGGTATTGATCAGTGGCGAAATCGCGAAGGCACGCTGCAAGACGCAGATCGATATCGGCTTCGGCGATGCCGTCACTCCCGGGCCAATCGACGCCACGTATCCTGTGCTGATCGATGACCTGCCGGCGCCTCGGCTGCGCACCTATCCCGTTTACACCGTCGTCGCGGAGAAACTGCACGCCATCGCCTTGCTGGGCATGACCAACAGCCGGCTGAAGGATTATCTCGATTTGTCGGTGCTATTGGACCGCGAAGCCCTGGATGCCGAGATCCTGGCCGGTGCGATCGCGGCCACCTTCATCCGGCGCGGCATGGCAGTTCCCACATCGCTGCCAGTTGGTTTGAGTGATGAGTTTTCGGGGGACGCGACACGGCAAGCCTTGTGGCATGCATTTCTCAGGAAGAACGAACTGGCCCAGCAGGCGTTGCCGGACATCGTGGCCATGCTGCGGAAAGCGCTGGAACCACCGCTGCTTCGTGCCGCTGCAATGAACGGGCACCAGAAATAGAGAACCCGCCCGTACGTCATCTGACGCAGAGGAGCGGGCCGTGTTGTGATCTGAAGCTGTCAGGGGGGGCAGAAAACGCGAAAGCCCACATCTGTGCATGGGCCTCGGAACTGGAGATCCAGCATTGAAGCCAGAGCGTCCGACGCACAGTGTACTCGCCAACCCCGCGCAAGACGCAGCGATAGTGCCATTGTTCCCGCAATAAATGAATATCGACGCTCTTGATGCACTTCGGTCAGTAGGGGTCCTCATGCCCTGAGGGCGCTTCCATACAGTCTTTTTAACGGAGACTGTCATGGAGACGAAGACCTGCAACGCATGTGGCCACACATTTACCCCCCGGCCGCAGAACCCCAACCAGACCTACTGCATCAACCCGGCATGCCAACGCGAACGACGTCGCCGCTGGCAGCAACAAAAGCGGCGTGAGGACGCCGACTACCGCGACAACGATGCGCGAGCTAGCAAAGCCTGGGCCATCGAGAACCCTGAGTACTGGAAGCAGTACCGTGATGACAACCCGGCCTACGCCGAGCGCAATCGACATCTACAGCAGTCACGCAATCAAAAACTCCGGGCATCAGTGATTGCAAATGAGGACGCGTCACGCCCCCTCTGCCCACTGCCCTCGGGGTGTTACCGCATAGTGCGGATCGAGAATGGGGTGGCAAGCGACAACGCGTGGATCGTCGAAATCGCCGTCCTGAGTGCGATCCCACCCGATGAAGACGTGTGATTGCAAATGAGGACGTGATCGGCGGCAGCGCTGCCGCCTGTTAACTTTCCGCGTGTGCGTTCTCGAACTATCGAGCAGCCCCGAAGGCTGACCCTGCTGTGGCTGATGCGAAACGACATCCCGACGCTCTGGCCTGACCAGCGCCAGATGCTTGAACGATTCCGGTAGGAGGCGAAATGACCAGCAAGAAACACTATGGCAAGCAGATAGGCCGCCCGATTACCCATGAACTCCCAACCCCCGCCGGCGGCGTGCGACTGGAGACCTTCGTCCCCTGGACGCTGGTAAGGCGAGGTTTGAAGAAGCGGGTCATCACGCCATTGGACGCGCCGCAGGAATTTCTGGCTGAGGCCGCCAAGGAGCGGGAAACGCTGGTAGCAGCACAGAACAGCGCTTTGATGCGTGCGCTCGGACTGGCATACCACTGGCAGCGGTTGTTGGACAAGGAGCGGGCAGCGTCCGTGTCCGAGATCGCCAAGGCCGAGGGCATGGACGTGACGCAGGTGCGCCGGGTCATGCGGCTGACCCTGTTGGCCCCGGAAGTCATCGAACGGTTGGTGGGTGCGCCCGACATCGTCCTGGAGAATGTGATGCGCCGCTCCTGGCCCAACGGCTGGCATAAACAGGTCAGGGCACTTGCGGACCGAGGTTGATCTGTTGATCCCGCTCCCTGGCACATCGCCGCCTCGGAGGTTTAACGGCGGATTCCAGAGTCGAGCGGTCGTTCCAGACGACCCATCACGGTCAACTCGTCGGCCACTGCGGACCTTGAGCCTGATGCGAAACTCAGGCGGCATTGCACCGGTCAGCTGCCAATCAGCCGAAACTTTCGCTAAATGGCAGATTTCCTAGGGCTGCACAACAGCGGTCTACATTCGGGAAGCACAAAGCGACTAACTACCGATCACACCCCCCGCGCCAAACTCATCACCTGCCCCATATCCAGTGACTGCGCCTTATGTTCCATTTGCGGGAGGTACTGCTGCTGCAACTGCTTGGCAGGAGTCAGCAGGCTCTGGAAAGTTTCTTGTAACAACGCGGTGCTCATGGTCCGACCACCGGCGTAATACCGCTTCGCTACCTGTCCGAGCGCATAGGTGGTGGCGAACGAGAGGGCCATGCCGGTGGCAGCACGACCGATCTTCCCGAAGGTCTTTCCTGCCGCCTTGCCCAGCAAGCCGCCCAGCAGCTTTCGTCCGAACTGCTCCAGATACTGCGAGGTCAGACCGACTCCCGCGGCGGCGATGAACTCCTTGATGTGCCCTTGATCCAGCTCGACTCCATGAGCCTTACCGATGCCATACACCATGCGGATTTGGAGCGGAATGATCGCCATCGATGCCCAGGACTGGGGTAACAGTTCGAGTGCTCCGTTAAGCAGGGCGCTGTTGAGGATTGAAATGATAGGGTTTGAGGGGGAGTTCCGTCCTGAATAGCGCGACATCCACGTGCCCTTGATGGTGATAGTCACGCCCCTGTTGATCGCCCGGCAAGGGGTCACTGAAACACAGCCGCAGATGGAAGTTCGGGTAAGTTGCGGCAAGCGCTTCGAGATGGGATCGCTTGATCGGCTCGTTGCTGTTACGCACGCCGTAGTAGAGCCAGACTTCCCGGCCAGGCTGTTCGGCCACACACCAGTTGAGCATGGAAAGCACCGGGGTGATCCCGATGCCACCGCCGATCAAGACGACCGGTGTGTCACTGGAGTCGATATGAAAGTGGCCGCCAGGCGCGCGGACTTGCAGTTGGTCACCCACCTGAACGTGGTCATGGAAGTAATTCGACGAGCGTCCCGGTGGATAAGCACTACCGGCAGGTGCGGGTACGCGCTTGATGGAGACGCGGTAAAACCCCGCGTGGGGCGCATCGGACAAAGAGTAGCAGCGCGTAATCTGCTCTGTATGGCCGTTTGGCGAGGGTACGTCGAGACGGAATGTCAGGAATTGACCTGGCTTGAACTCTGGAAGTGGCTGCTTGTCTTCTGGTACCAGGTAAAACGAGCAGATGGATTGGGCACCGTCCTCGATTTCCTTGCGATCAACCCGAAAATTCCTGAAACCACTCCACGCCGCGACAGATGCCGGCTCGGATGCTGAAGGCAAAGTTTCTATAACGGGAACGACCATTCCCCTATCAGATCCCACGCCTGTGCGCAGCGCCTGATATTCACCCCAATGCCGCCAGAAGCTGATACCCAGCCACAACGCGATTTGCAGCGTAATACCCAATACGATCCAGAGGAGCAAGGAGGCAGAGGTCATTTCAGGTGGCGTCATGATTATGGCAGTCTTTCACGTTCAGCTTAAAAAACCCTTAATCAACATCCGTTTGACATCCGCATCAATCATCATCGTGCTCGCGCCCTTTCGAGCGACGATCACGTCGATCATCCTTGGGCAGGGGCTTGTCGCCCCAGGCCGCACGATACGCCTCGGCAGAAGTGAAACGACATTTCTTGTTTTCACCCACCTTGCCCAGCAGTGTCGTGTTGGGTTTGGCCGGAATGCCGGTATGCGCCCGAATCTGTTCCCTGATTTGATCGCAGGATTCCGCTTGGGCCTCAGGCGTGGCAGCATGTACGGTCGTCATGGACAATGCAAGCAGGATGATCGAGATGGTTTTCATGATTTGATTTCCTTTGGCTGGATAGGTAGGGATTCAACGCATTTCAAAAGCTTCTTGGTGGAATCTGAACCGGCCTTCTCCGATACGCCCGAGTTCATGCTTGAGCTTTTCGGCCAGGCCTTGTGGCCCGCAGAACCAGATTTCTGAGCGGCGTGAGCCAGTCTGCGTAGCGGCAACATCGGCAGCGCTCAATGTTTCACCTTGTTGGGCGCCATGAATGTGCAGACGGATGCCAGGCACCGCGGCGCAGCTTGCCTCGAGGCGGGCGACAAAGGGATCATTGGCTCGATCACGGGTGCAGTAGTGGAGATCCGCAGAGACCTGGCTCGGCGTTTGTTGCAATGAATCCAGCCATGCGAGGAACGGCGTCACCCCGATCCCGCCAGCAATCCAGATTTGTTGGGCGTTCGTATCCTGCCGGGACATGTCGAAGCGACCATAAGGACCTTCAACCTTCACTGCCTGGCCGATTTCCAGCCGGTTGCCGAGGGTGCGGGTGTAATCACCCAGTGTCTTGATCTGGAAAGTGATGGTCCGATCATCGCGATCCGCACTGGCAATCGTGAAAGGATGCGCGCCTTCCTTCGCGTCGAAGGTTACGAAAGCGAACTGGCCGGGACGATGCCCTCGCCAGCCATTGCCGAGTTGGCAACGTACCGTCAGCACATCCGGAGCAGGCTGTTCGAGGGCCACGATCGCCCCATTCACCTGGCGTTTGCGTCCGATGCGGCCGACCAGTGAATGCAGGGCACCATAGATTCCGCCCGCAATGAGCGTCGCCAGGAGAATACCTACTGGCTGGGCCCAGTAATCTGTCGGCGCAAGCATGACCGCATGCAGCGCCAGCATCAGATAGATCACGGGCATGGCCAGATGCGTCAGTCGCCAGGTTTTGTAGGGAAAACGCTTCCATAGCGTGATGGCCAGCATGACCAGCACCACATAGAATGCCCACTCCCCCATGTCCTTGGCCAAGTCACGCATCACTTCCAGGAAGCCGGTGAATTGCTCCTTGGGGATGCGTCCTTCGCGACCAATCGTCGCCTTGAGAATCTTCCCGACAACCTCCTCGACCAGCCAGTGTGCGATGGCGAAACTCACCCCGAGAATGCCGGCCCATTTATGGGTCCGATAGACGCGATCCATACCGCCCAGCGGGGTTTCGAGCCAGGCGGGACGTGTGGACAAAAACATCGCCAACGACATCAACGCAATGGAAAGCAGGCCGCTCAGATAGAGCACTTCCTGGCGGATTACCCACGGCAGCGTGCCGCCACTGCTACCGCCCGTGGCAAGCACATCCATTCCCCAGGCGACAGCGACAATGGCAAGCAGTGAACCGAGCAAGATTTTCATGTCAGGACTCCTGATAGATTATTTTCCAGGGGCGGGTTGGAGGGTTCCCGGTTGGGGCAAGTCATCCCGGCAGCGTCGCTCGTTGCAGTCAGCCGAATTGCGCGGGTTGTTCTTCGCATAGCCACCGTCGTGGGCGTTGTATTGGTCACGCTTGACGCTACGCTGCCGCTGGTCGATAACCTCGCCCGTTTGGGGATGCACGTACAGCTTGATCCGACGTCCCGCCTGGTCGGTGGCCTTGACCTCATAGCTGCCGCTTTCACGTTCGATCTTCTCGATATTCCGATAACCGGCAGATTCCAATCTGGCATGCACTTCGGGGATTGACAGCCATTTGGCTTTGTCGGCACTGGCAGGACGGCCATCCTGGGCATGACTCGACATGGAGAAGAAAACAGTGGCCAGCAATGAAGCGATCGTTAATGTGCGCATGGTGAATTCCTCCAGCTCAGGTTAATGTGGGAAGCGGTCATTCGTCGTAAGAGCCTTGTTCTGCTGCGGTATGGCAGGCGACACAGTTCGCTTTGGTGCGCACCTCCTTGTGGCGCCACTCCCAGTCGGGAACTTTGCGATGTTCGCTGACCCATTTGGGCAATTCCGTGATGCGCTGTGGAGCAGCCCCGGCTGCCACGCCTTTGAGCAATTTGCTGCTGTAGCGCTGGCCACCAGCATCACCCGCATTGGCAACGAGATAGCTCGTAATCTTTTCGGCGGTGGCCGCATCGAGGCTGGCGTTGTCGCCGAAATGATTGTCCAACTCGCCCATCATGCGCTGCCATGATCGTGCCGGGAGCATCGAGGGCGCAAAAGCCAGATGGCAACTGCCACACTCCTCCTTGACGACCGGATCGGCTACCGGTGCAAAGAAATGGCGGTCGCCTGCTTGGGCGCGGGCTAATACAAGGGCAGAAAAGGCCAGGGTGACGAGACCGATGGCCAGCGGACGATAGGGAATGCGCACGGGAGTCTCCTTTGAATGGGATTACTGACCAATCACGAAGGTGAGCCAGTCACCTTTTTCCTGCGGGGTGCATTCGCGCCCCAGTACTTCGGCGCAATTGCGCTTGAACCACTTTTCGACCTTGGCGGGATCGGTATAACGCGTTGGCGTGACCGACGCGGCAACCGGTTCGATGGTCTTGCCGGTGAGCGCCCGACCGGCACCCCGGGTGTCCTTGCCATGACAGGTGGTGCAGGAGGGTGTGTCGGGCTTACCTCCCGAAAAACTCTGCGTATGCAGGGCCTGGCCGCGTGCAGCTGAAAATCCTGTTGCCTTGGCGGCTGCGGCATACTGGGCCAGCAGGTCTTCACGCGGACCGGCGAGTGTGGCGGTGCTGAGTATCATGGCAACTATTCCTGAGGTGACGACCAACATGTTCTTCATGCGTTTCTCCTGGCGGTTATCTGACTGTGGAGCGCACTTTGCGCCACCCTGTCTGAATGAATGCTGAATCACTTGTTCATCCTGTGTTCAGGTTCACAGCGCTAAAAGATCAGGCAGGAAAACTGTGGAGTTGAAGATGTCGTCGAGAATCGTTGCTTTTTTGCGCCACACGCTAACCGGCCTGGCCTTGCTTGCAATGCTGGGGCCGATGAACGGTTACGCAGGAGATAAAACCGACCATGACCGTGCCCGTCAAGCTGTCGAGGCAGGGGACGTGTTGCCCTTGCGCACGATTCTTGATCGGGTCGAGCGCGAGTATCCCGGCCAGGTCATGGAGGTTGAACTCGACCGTGAAAAAGGTGAGTGGGTTTATGAAATCAAGTTATTGCGCAAGGGAGGCGCCTTGGTGAAACTGAAGATTCATGCTCGAGATGGCACCACCCTCGGTTTCAAGGAAAAGAATGACAAGCCGCATCGCCAAGGAGAGCCTCGCTGATGCGCATTCTGGTTGTCGAAGATGACCTGACGCTGGCGGCACAACTGGTCGAAGGTATCCAGTCGGTCGGCTATGTCGTGGATGTGGCCCATAACGGGGTCGATGGCCACTTCATGGGGGAGACCGAGCCCTACGACGCCATCGTGCTTGACATCGGTCTACCGCAGATGGATGGCATCACGGTCCTCAAGAAATGGCGTGCGGCAGGTCGTACCTTGCCGGTGTTGATCCTGACGGCTCGCGACACCTGGCGAGAGAAAGTGGCCGGCATCGATGCCGGAGCGGACGATTATTTAACCAAGCCCTTTCATATGGAAGAACTGCTGGCGAGGCTCCGAGCCCTGATTCGTCGTGCCGGCGGTCATGCCAGTACCGAGTTGGTTTGCGGTCCGCTTACCCTGGATACCCGCAGTAGCCGGGCCAGCGTGGATGGCACTGCCTTGACGCTGACGAGCCATGAATACCGGGTGCTGGCCTACCTGATGCATCATCCAGGGGAAATCGTTTCCCGCGCGGAACTGACCGAACATATTTACGCCCAGGATTTCGATCGCGACTCGAATACGGTCGAGGTATTCATCGCGCGCTTGCGCAAAAAACTGCCTCCCGGACTGATCGAAACCGTGCGCGGATTGGGCTACCGGCTCAGCAAAGCGCAATGAACCTTGCCCTCTTTCGCAATTCCCTGCGTATACGCCTATTGGTGGGGACACTTTTCTGGATCGTCATTTCGATTCTGGTTGCAGGCTGGGGACTTGGCCAACTCTTCCATGAGCATGTCGAAGCCCAGTTCGATGCGGAACTGAAAAATCATCTGGATCAACTTACGGCCCAACTGATCCTCGATGAGCAGAATCAGGCCCAGGTTCGATTGCTTCCAAGTGACCCGCGCCTCAACAAACCCCTGTCCGGCCTGTATTGGCAGATCGATCGCATCGCCGCTGCGGGGGAGCATCCCGTCAAGGCGGTGTTGCGCTCTCGCTCACTGTGGGATGAGAAGCTGACCGTGCCGGCGGATGCCCCGGCGGACGGAGAAATTCATCAGCATCGGATTGAAGGCCCCCAAGGGGTAGCGCTAAGAGTGGTGGAACGTACCGTCACCATTGACACACATTCCCTGCGGTTGATGGTTGCGGCCAATGAAAGCCTGATGACAGGACCTATCGCAGACTTCAAAGGCCATCTTTGGTTGGCATTGGGCATACTAGGAATGGGGTTGACGCTCGCAGCCTCAATGCAGGTATTCGTCGGGCTTGCCCCCCTGCGCAGCATGCAGGATGCCCTCGGGCGCGTTCGGCAAGGAGATGCCAGAAACATGGAAGGCACCTTCCCGAACGAGATCATGCCGCTGGTAAGTGAGTTCAACACGGTGCTGGCGCAAAACGCCGCAGTGGTCGAGCGTGCCCGGACGCAAGCCGGCAACCTTGCCCATGCCCTTAAAACACCTCTGAGCGTCCTCGCCAATGCTGCCCATGCTCCCGAGAAACGGGATGACGACTTGGCACGTCTGGTCGCATCGCAAGTTGACACCGTACGCAAGCAGGTCGATTACCACCTAAGCCGTGCACAAGCGGCCGCATCGGTACAAATTCCGGGCATGCGCACCGCCGTTGAGCCCGTCATACGGGGGCTGGTACGGGTGATGCAGCGGGTGCATGCAGAACGCCAGATTGAATTTGTATTGCTGCCTGATCCAGCCAACCTGGCATTCCGAGGTGAAGAACAGGATTTGCAGGAAATGCTGGGAAATCTGATCGACAACGCCTCGAAGTGGGCCAGATCACGGATCGAGATTCAAGTCTCGGACGAGCCCGGCAAGCTCCGGGTGCGCATCGATGATGATGGCAAGGGCATCGCCGAGACCGAACGCGATCATGTCCTCAAACGCGGGGTTCGCGCAGACGAGCAGGTACCCGGTACGGGATTGGGGCTTGCCATCACCGCCGACCTGGCGCGAATGTACGGCGGTGATTTGGTGTTGGCGAAATCCTCATTGGGCGGGCTTCAGGCATCATTGATACTGCCGGCAGTTTGATTCCTTCACCATGGCACTTGCCGGATCAAGGATGCGGTTGCTTGCCTGATGATGACGTTCAGGCGACTGCTCTACTCAAATACCTGCCGGAGGGTCTATTCCGGCTCGTCGGCCTCTGCGGACCTTGGCGGTTCTCTCTTAATCGGTCAGCAGCTCACCGGTAACCAGCCGTTGCACATGAAATCTAGCTGAGCGGCTGCTTCCTCATTCGGTGGGCAGGTGCTCCCGACCCATTCCGGCCGGCACCTACCGTATCGCCGACGGCCGCGGCGGCACTGGCAACCAGCGCTTCGCGCCAATCAACTCCTGGCCCGACAACGCCAACCTCGACAAGGCACGCCGCCTGCTGTGGCCGATAAAGAAGAAGTACGGCAACAAGATCAGCTGGGCTGACTTGATCCTCCTCGCCGGCACGATGGCCTACGAGTCTATGGGCCTCAAGACCTTCGGCCGCGAAGATATCTGGCATCCCGAGAAGGACACTTACTGGGGTTCCGAGAAGGAATGGCTCGCCCCGACCGGCAGCAAGGGCAGCCGCTACTCCGGCGAACGCGACCTGGAAAACCCGCTCGCCGCCGTGATGATGGGCCTGGTCTACGTGAACCCGGAAGGTGTCGACGGCCAGCCCGACCCGCTCAAGACCGCCCGTGATGTGCGCTTCACCTTCGCCCGCATGGCGATGAACGACGAGGAAACCGTGGCACTGACGGCCGGCGGCCACACCGTCGGCAAGGCGCACGGCAATGGCAGTGCCGCAAATCTCGGACCGGCCCCGGAAGGCGCCGATCTCGAAGAGCAGGGCCTCAGCTGGAACAACCACAAGACGCGCGGCATTGCCGGCCCTTGGTCTTTCCAGTTAGCTCTAACCTGTAAGTCAACTGCCCGGGTGCCAAGGCTATACCGCGATAGCGGACAGATGTCCCTCGACAATTGTCCCTCGGTTGATCCGTCAAAATCATCGTGCTACGATTTGCTCATTCTCGTTTCTGGACGTACTCGTACTTATGGACGTATGCAGTACCTGCTGGCGGTTGTCGCGGATCATCGGATAGCCCGCAAGAGTAGCTAGGCTTAGTGCCTGCCCATCTTGCGCCGGCGAGATGGGTTCAGTAGGGAAGCCTCCTATCGCTTCCCAATTCCCATTCCATGTGACTCCGCACAACTCTGTGCGCTGAAGAGCCCGTTGCGGGGCTTGATTGGAGGAGCATATGGGAATCAAAGTCCTGCTGGACCTGTTCGGCGGTGTATCACTGTTGCTCTGGGGCCTGCATATGGTCCATAGCGGCATCATCAGGGCCTACGGCGCTCGAATCAGGCGCCTGCTAGGACAGGTGTTGAAGACCCGCCTCCGTGCCTTCATCGCGGGAATGGGCGTCACGGCCTTACTACAGAGCAGTACAGCGACAGCTCTGATGCTGTCCTCCTTCTCGGCTGCCGGGATGGTTGACCTAGCGCCGGCGCTTGCCGTAATGCTTGGCGCCAATGTCGGCACAACGCTGATCGTCCAGCTCCTGTCGTTCGACACATCGGCCGTGGCACCGCTCCTGCTCGTTTCCGGCGTCGTCGCCTTCAAGCGAGGCAGCAGAACGTTGGTGAAAGATTTGGGGCGCGTATCCATCGGGCTCGGCCTGATGTTGCTGTCCCTGCACATTCTCCTCGATAGCCTCGCGCCAGCGGAAGATGCCCCGCTGGTCCGAGAAATATTTGCCGCCATCACCGGTGAACCGCTTCTGACCCTACTGATCGGCGCCGTCCTGACTTGGGCGGCACACTCCAGCGTCGCTACGATCCTGCTTACTATGTCCCTAGTCTTCTCGAACTTCATTACCCCAACTGCTGCCTGCGCTCTGGTCCTTGGCGCCAACTTGGGCAGTGCCCTCAACCCTCTCCTGGAAGGACTGGCCAGCGGTAACCCCGCCCACCGCCGGCTGCCCATGGGTAACCTGATCAACCGAGTCGTGGGCTGCGCCCTCTTCCTGCCGTTCCTTGAGCCGGCGGCCCGCCTCTTTGCTGAGATAGAGCCTAACCCGGTCCGCATGGCGGCCGATTTCCACACACTGTTCAACGTCGTCATGGCCTTGGCGTTTATCCTGCCCTTGGGTGCCCTGGCCCACTTCCTCGAGAAGATACTGCCGGAGATGAGAAGCGCAGTAGATCCATCGGTCCCGCTCTACCTCGACGAAAGCGTCCTCGAGACCCCCTCAGTGGCCCTGGCCTGCGCCGCTCGCGAGACCCTTCACATGGGCGACATCGTGGAGGCGATGCTGCGGCAGGGGATGACGGCGCTACTGACGAACGACCGTAAGCTGGTCGCCCAGGTGTGCCAGCAGGACAATGCCGTGGACCGTCTGCACGAGGCCATCAAGCTTTACGTCGTGAAGGTGACGAGAGACAGCCTGGACGACACCGAGGGGCGACGAGCAATGGAAATCATGAGCCTGACCATCAACCTCGAACACATCGGCGACATCATCGACAAGAACCTGATGGAACTTGCCGCCAAGAAGATCAAGCGGCAGTCGCAGTTCTCCGAGGAAGGTACTAGGGAGCTAGCGGCATTTCATCGTGCCATCGTCGAGAACCTCAAAGTGGCGTTCACAGTCTTCCTGTCCGGAGATGTGAAGTCGGCCCGGCAATTGCTCGATCAAAAAACCAGAATCCGCGAGTTGGAAGCTGCCGCAGCCGAGAGCCACTTGGCCCGGTTGCGCGAGGGCAGGTCCGAGAGCATCGAGACAAGTTCGCTGCACCTGGACGTACTGCGCGACCTAAAGCGCATCCACTCCCACATCTGCGAGGCGGCCTACCCTGCGCTCGAAGCCGTGGGGGAATTGGAATCTCCTCGATCCACCACGCTGGACGCTGAAAACAGTCGAAACGGGAACTCCGAATCCATAGTATCGAGCGATACCTCGACTGGGCCGATGACTCTGCGCGACGGTTGATTGAGGAACTATCGAACAGCCAAACTAGGACAAAAATCTTGTGGCACTTGGCCCGGCCGCCGCGTTGAAGGTCTGCTTTTCTGTGTGGCGACCGGCCGCTCAGGGTCGAGTGTGTGAGTTCGCAGGTTCGGGAAGCTGACCTTCGCCGCCATGCAGGTCTCAAGGTCCGTTGACGGGCGAACACCTGCCGCATGATTGGCACTGGGTGTACAGCCGCTTAGGCCGACTAGCTGGAATTGCCCATCCGGCAGGTTTCAGAGTCGAGCAGCCCCTTGGGCGTCCGTAGCTAAACAGGTGGCAGTCAGGGCGTGGCCACAAAAGATTTGATCCTTCGGTCGCGGAGGGTAACCAGTTTCCAACCACAACTCGCTGCCCTGAAACCCGCATCAATACTGGAAGTAACCTCGCGGACGCTCGCGAGGTCACCAGATAAAAACGGAGAACAGAGAGGCCACGGAGGGCCAAAAACGGGAAAACGGGAGGGATGACGCTCGCGAGGCAAATCCACGAAGCCCCGCCAGAACTGGCGCTATGGGCAGACGTGAAAAAGCCCGAAACGAGTTCGGGCTTTTGGAAATGGTGGCCAGGGGCGGAATCGAACCGTCGACACGCGGATTTTCAATCCGCTGCTCTACCAACTGAGCTACCTGGCCGCGACAAAGAGCCGCGCATTATACGGATGGAGGCCGCGGGCGTCAAAGTCTTTTCAGAAACACCGCAGCAGATGGGTGGCGCAGTAGTCCTTTTTCAGCCAGGCCAGGCCAAGCCAGAGCCAGAACAACAGGAAAAATGCCACGGCCGGCAGGTGCCGGTCGATGACCTGCGGGGGGGAGACGATGCGCGCGAAACGCAGTGCCGGGCGGGTCAGGAGGACGAACAGGCGATAGACCGGATTGTCATGGCGGCGTTCGCCGGCCAGCAGGGCGAGGATGCCGCGGCCGGCGAGGAACAGCAGCGCGACTTCGGCCACGGCCCGCAGGAGGGCGATCAGCAGGAGCGGGAAATGGTCCATCCCAGGGTCCATCCCGGCGCTCAGCTTTCCGCCCGGGAAGCCTTCTCCCCGATGCTCGGGTAGCGCACGTAGTCGACCAGGTCCTGCAGGCGCTGGCTGGGGGCCGGCGTCAGCAGGCTGCCGACGATCACGCCCGCGAAGCCCAGCAACACCCCGAACACGCCCGACGAGATCGGGTTGATGTCCCACCACAGCGGCGCGTTGATGCCGAAGAACGGGTAGGTACGCACCATATAAAGAAGGGTGACGCCGAGGCCGAGGCTCATGCCGAGCACGGCACCGAAACGGTTGGCGCGCTTCCAGAAGATCCCGCACACCAGCGCCGGGAAGAAAGCCGCCGCCGCCAGCGAAAAGGCGGCACCGACGAGCGACAGGATGTTGCCCGGCTTGAGGAGTGTGACGTAGGCGGCGATCAGCGCCACGACCAGCAGCAGGCCCTTGGAGACCACGAGGCGGCGGGTGGTCGGCGCATTGGGCGCGAGGATCTTGTAATAGACGTCGTGCGACAGGGCATTGGCGATGGTCAGCAGCAGGCCGTCGGCGGTGGACAGCGCCGCGGCGAGACCGCCCGCGGCGACCAGCCCCGAAATCATGTAGGGCAGGCCGGCGATCTCCGGCGTCGCCAGCACGATCAGGTCGCCATCGATGGTGATCTCGGCGAGCTGGACGATGCCGTCGCGGTTGATGTCGGTGATCGACATCAGGGCCCGGTCCACCGCGGCCCAGTTGGATACCCAGCCGGGCAACTGCGCGAAGGCCGAACCGACCAGGCTGCCGTAGATCTCGTACTTGGCGAGGATGGCGAGGGCCGGTGCGGTCAGGTAGAGCAGCACGATGAAGAACAGCGACCAGAAGACGGAGCGGCGCGCCTCCTGAACCGAGGGCGTGGTGTAGAAGCGCATCAGGATGTGCGGGAGCGCGGCGGTGCCGACCATCAGGCAGAAGACCAGGGCGAAGAAATTCTTTTTGGCCCGGGTGCGCCCGGCCTCGTCGGCGGCGACGTAAGGCTCGGCGTGCGCCCTGACGGGCGCGGCACGCGCGGCCGCCGCATTGCGCTCCTGCTGCCAGGCAACCCGCGCCGCCGCCGGGTTCGCCGGAAACTCGCGGACGGCCCGGTCGGCGGCATCGATCAGCTTGACGCCGGCGTTGCGGTCCTTGCGAAGCTCCTGCGCACGGGCGACGAGCTTGTCCTTCTCGGCAGCGAGGAAGGCCACTCCCCCCGCTTCCAGCCCGGCCAGGCGGGCATCTACATCGGCCACGCGGTCGCGGAAGATCTGGCGCACCTCGTCCTCGGCGGCACCACGGGGCGTCGTCTTGTCGTTGAACTCCCGTTCGAGCGCACTGACCTTCGGCAAGGCTGTCGTGTAGGCGCTGATCTGCGGAATCGGCACGCCGGTATGTTTCACCGACAGCCAGACCACCGGCAGCATGTAGGCGACGATCAGCACGATGTATTGCGCCACCTGCGTCCACGTCACCGCCTTCATGCCGCCGAGGAAGGAGCACACCAGGATGCCAGCCAGGCCGACGAAGACGCCGATGGTGAATTCGAGTCCTGTGAAGCGGCTGGTAATGATGCCGACGCCGTAGATCTGCGCCACCACATAGGTGAAGGAGCAGAGGATGGCCGCAAACACACCGATCAGGCGCGGTATGTTGCCGCCGTAGCGCGCGCCGAGAAAATCCGGAATCGTGTATTGGCCGAACTTGCGCAGATACGGTGCCAGCAGCAGGGCGACGAGGACATAGCCGCCGGTCCAGCCCATGACGAAGGCGAGCCCGTCGTAGCCGGTCGCGTAGAGCGTGCCCGCCATGCCGATGAAGCTGGCGGCCGACATCCAGTCCGCGCCCGTCGCCATGCCGTTGAAAAGCGCCGGTACGCGCCGTCCGGCGACGTAGTATTCGGACACGTCGGCGGTCTTCGACAGGAAACCGATGCCGGCATAGAACAGGATGGTCGCGAACAAAAACAGGTAACCGAGGAAGCGGTGCGGCACGCCGAGGAACTCGAGCGCGCCGATGCACAGCACGAAGCTCAGGAAACCGCCCGCATAGAAGCCGTAGTAGCGCTTCAGCTGCCGGTAGAACGCAGCATTGCTGCCCCCAGCCATCAGTCGTCCCCGCCTTCCTGCACGCCGAACGCCTCGTCGAGCCGGTTCATGCGGTGCGCGTAGTACCACACGATCAGCACATAGACGATCAGCGCGCCCTGTGCGGCGAGGTAGAAACCGAGCGGGCCGATGAAGTCGAATGCATTGAGCTCGCGGGCGAACCAGGGCGTGACGAAGGACAGCAGGAACCAGACCGACAGCAGCACGGTGGTGAGCCGGAGATTCCTGCGCCAGTGCGCACGGTGCCGGTCGGTCAGCCGCATCGCTCGCGCCTCCTCACGCCCCGTTGCCGGCAGCCGGGGCATCGGGCCGGAAGAGCAGGCGGATCAGCGTGCCTCGGCCGGCCGGGTTGTCCTGCACATCGATGCCGATCTGGTGCAGGTCGGCGATCTCGCGCACGATGGCCAGGCCGAGGCCGCTGCCTTCGGCATCGGTGCCGAGCGCCCGATAGAAACGGTCGAAGATGAAGGGACGATCCTCGGCCGGGATGCCGATGCCGCTGTCCTCGACCTCCAGCACCCGGTCCGGGGCCGAGCGCAGGCGAACGGTGATCCGTCCGCCGACCGGCGTGTATTTGACGGCGTTGTCGACCAGGTTGTCGATCAGTTCGCGCAGCAGCAGCGGAATACCCTTGACGCGCAGCGGTGCCTCTGCCTCTTCGAAGCCGAGATCGATCTCCCGAGCCAGCGCGCGCGTGACATGCTGGGCAGTCACATCACGCGCCAGCGCATCGAGATCGACCGGCTCCATCGCCCCGACCTGCTCATGGCTCGCCTCGGCCCGCGCCAGCTGCAACAGCTGGCTGGTCAGCCGCGCCGCCCGCTCGACACCGCCGGCGATGCGCTGCAGGTATTCGTGCAACTGGACGCAATCGGTCTCCTGCAGGGCCAGCTCGGTCTGGGTCTTCAAGCCCGTCAGGGGCGTCTTGAGCTGGTGGGCAGCGGCCGCGATGAAGCGGTGCTGGGACTCCAGGTTGTCTTCGAGCCGGGCCATCATGTCGTTGAAGGCCGCCACCATGGGCCGCAGCTCCTCGGGGACGTTGCGCAGGTTGAGCGGCGACAGGTCGTCCGGACGGCGACGGCGGATGCGCGACTGCAGGCGGGCCAGCGGCACGAGGCCGCGCGTCAGGCCGAACCAGACCAGCACCACCGCGACCGGAATGATGGCGAACTGCGGCAGCAGCACGCCCGAAATGATGCGCGAGGCGAGCTGCTCGCGCTTGTGGCGGGTTTCCGCCACCTGCACCAGCATCGATCCCTTGCCGGGACCGACATCGAGGTACTGGTAGGCGATGCGCACCTCGTCGCCGCCGATCACCGCGTCGCGATAGAGCGTCGTGCCCGTTTCGGCATCCGGCGTTTCCGGCAGCCTCGGGATGTCGCCATCGCCCGCCAGCAGCTCGCCGCGCGGCCCGCCGACCTGGAAGTAGATCGTGTCGTCCTCGTCCGAGCGCAGCATGTCGCGCGCCGCCACGGGAAGATCCACATCGACGCGCCCCTCGCGGATATCCACCTGGCGCACCACGGCCATGACACTGGCGCCGAGTTGTCGGTCGTAGGGCAGGTCGGCGATCTGGTTCGCGACATGGTTGGTGGCAACGATGGAGATCGGCCACAGCAGCAGCAGCGGGGCCAGCATCCAGTCGAGAATCTCGCCGAACAGCGAATGCGGCGCCGGGGCCCGGCCTTCCGCATCGCCCACCGCGTCGTGGACATCCACCGCCATCAGGGCATCCGGTCCGCTCATGCAGTCGGCTGGCCGGCCTTGACGAGGCTGTAGCCCAGCCCGCGCATGGTGTTGATGCGGACTTCACTGGGCTCGAGCTTCTTGCGCAGGCGATGGATATAGACCTCGATCGCGTTGGTGCTGACCTCCTCGCCCCAGCTGCACAGATGGTCGACCAGTTGATCCTTGCTGACGAGGCGCCCGACCTTGAGCAGCAGGATCTCGAGCACCGCCAGCTCCCGCGCCGACAGGTCGAGCAGCGCGCCATCGTAGCGGGCCACCCGCTCGACCTGGTCGAAGGACACCGTGCCGAACTCGATCAGGCTCGGCAGGGCCGTGCCGCGCCGCGTCAGGGCGCGGACGCGCGCCTCCAGCTCGGGCAGGGCGAACGGCTTGGTCAGGTAGTCGTCGGCGCCGGCATCGAGGCCGCGCACGCGATCCTCCAGGCCGTCCTGCGCCGTCAGGATCAGCACCGGCAGGGCATTTTTGCGCGCCCGCAGGCGGGTCAGCACTTCCAGCCCCGGCAGGCGCGGCAGGCCGAGGTCGAGAATCAGCAGGTCGTACTGCTGCGAGGCGAGCGCCGTGTCGGCATCCGCGCCGTTATTGACATGGTCCACCGCGTAATTCGACTTGCGCAGTGCCCGTACCAACCCGTCGGCGATGATGCGGTCATCCTCGGCCAGCAATATTCTCATGTCACCCCCGTGCCCCGGCAGCTTCGGCAAGCCTGGGCGTCTGATTACCCAAAGTCATATTCGGCCGGACTGCCTTGTTCGTGTCCGCCATTGTAAGTGTTGAGTAAGCATGTTGTCCCATAATCGCCGCCAGCATCGGGAGGCTGCGGTCAGGCCGCCTATTGCCGCCGGCACGTTCCGGGTCGTCCGCACCCTTCGGCCAGCCAATTTCTCACAGAGAAGAGGAGGATTCAATGCAACATAACCACGACGTCCAAGGCTACTGGAAGGCGACGCTGGGCCTCATCACCAAGGTTCTGGTGATCTGGTTCCTGGTTTCCTTCGGTGCCGGCATCCTGTTCGCCGACGCCCTCAACAGCATCAAACTCGGCGGCTATCCGCTCGGCTTCTGGTTCGCGCATCAGGGTTCAATGTACGTCTTCGTCGCGCTGATTTTCTGGTATGCGAAGAAGATGGGCGACATCGACCGCGAATTCGACGTTCACGAAGACTAAGGAGCGAGACCCATGGATCTGCAAACCACAATCTACCTGGTCGTCGGCGTGACCTTCGCCCTCTACATCGGCATCGCCATCTGGGCGCGCGCCGGTTCCACCAGCGAGTACTACGCTGCCGGCGGTAGCGTGCCTCCCGTCCTGAACGGCATGGCGACCGCTGCCGACTGGATGTCTGCCGCATCCTTCATCTCGATGGCCGGCCTGATCTCCAACATGGGCTACGGCGGCGGCCTGTTCCTGATGGGCTGGACCGGCGGCTATGTCCTGCTGGCCTGCCTGCTGGCACCCTACCTCCGCAAGTTCGGCAAGTTCACCGTGCCGCAGTTCATCGGCGACCGCTTCTACTCGAAGTCGGCCTCGACCGTCGCGGTGCTGTGCCTGCTGGTCGCCTCGCTGACCTACATCATCGGCCAGATGACCGGCGTCGGCGTCGCTTTCTCGCGCTTCCTCGGCGTATCGAGCGATATGGGCATCTACGTCGGTATGGCGATCGTATTCACCTACGCGGTGTTCGGCGGCATGAAGGGCATCACCTACACCCAGGTCGCCCAGTACATCGTGCTGATCTTCGCCTACGTGATCCCGGCCGTGTTCATCTCGATGGCCCTGACCGGCAACCCGATCCCGCAGCTCGGCCTCGGTTCCAACCTGACCGGCCATGACATCTCCCTGCTCAGCAAGCTCGACCAGGTGGTGACCGATCTCGGCTTCGGCAAGTACACGACCACGACCGCCGGCAGCACGCTGAACATGTTCGTCTACACGTTCTCGCTGATGGTCGGTACCGCCGGCCTGCCGCACGTGATCATGAGATTCTTCACCGTGCCGAACGTCGCCGCCGCGCGCTCCTCGGCCGGCTGGGCCCTCGTCTTCATCGCCATCCTCTACACCACGGCGCCTGCGGTTGCCGCGATGGCCAAGACCAACCTGATCCGCACCATCAACCCCGGTGTCGTGATGCAGGATGCCAGCCCCTACGGTCCGGAAGCCCAGATCAAGGCGGAAGAGCGTCCCGACTGGATGAAGCGCTGGGAAAAGACCGGCCTGCTCAAGTTCGAAGACAAGAACGGTGACGGCCGCATCCAGTACTACAACGACAAGTCGAAGAACGAAGCCTTCAACGCCAAGGCTGCCGAAGCCGGCTGGAAAGGCAACGAGCTGACGGTCAACGCCGACATCATCGTGCTGGCCAACCCGGAAATCGCGCTGCTGCCCGACTGGGTGATCGCGCTGGTCGCCGCCGGTGGTCTCGCCGCCGCGCTGTCGACCGCTGCCGGCCTGCTGATGGCGATCTCCTCCGCTATCTCCCACGACCTGGTCAAGGGTGTTTTCAACCCGAACATCAGCGAGAAGGGCGAGCTGATGGCGGGCAAGATCGCGATGGCCTGCTCGATCGTCGTCGCCGGCTACCTCGGCCTGAACCCGCCCGGCTTCGCGGCCGGTACCGTGGCCCTGGCCTTCGGTATTGCCGCCTCGTCGCTGTTCCCGGCGATCATGATGGGCATCTTCTCCAAGAAGATGAACAAGGAAGGCGCCATGGCCGGCATGCTGGCGGGCCTGTTCGTCACCCTGTTCTACGTGTTCGCGCACAAGGGTCTGTTCTTCATCAAGGGCACCGAGTACCTCGGCGTCATCGGCGGCGCCAACAGCTTCTTCGGCATCACGCCGGAAGCCTTCGGCGGCGTCGGCGCCATGGTCAACTTCATCGTCGCCTTCCTGGTCGACAAGGTGACCAAGGAGCCGCCCGAGCATATCCAGCACATGGTCGAAGCCGTGCGTATCCCGCGTGGTTCGAAGGCCGTGGATGGTGCTCACTAAGCCGTAATCCCAGCCCGGTCCGTCCGGGCTGAAACAAGCCCCGCCGGGTTACACTGGCGGGGCTTTTTGTTTGCACAATCTGGAGTCAACGATGGTTTTCGACATCAACGTGGCGATGACATGGCTGCTGTTCCTGGCGCTGTTCCCGATCACATTTTTCTGGCTGCGACGCGCCTGGCGCATCATGATCAAGCGCGACTTCTCCGAGGTCGCCCTGAAGCGCGGCGAGCCGCCGCCCAACCAGGCGAAGTACGCTCCCTATTCGGCCGCCATCAACCTGGTCGCCTCCGCCATCCTGATCTTCGTCATCCTCAGCGTCGTGACGGGATCGCTCGCCTACTCGACCTGGTCGGCCATCGCCGGCTCGACCATCTGGATGAAGATCATCTTCGACTTCATCCTCAGCCGCCAGGCCCACCTGTTCGGCAAGCTCAAAAAACCGGATACACCGTAAGGCGCATGTAAGTCGCACGGCGCAGAATCGTCCGTGCTGTTCTCCTTTTCGGTCACAGGAGACCCCGGCCCGCAGCAATCGCCGCGAACTGCCGGAGTGTCTCGGGGAGCGATCCGGCAATTCCGCAAACGATCGCTCCCTGCCGACTTTTCCCCCGATTGAATGCCCGTGCAGGCCGCAGATACGCCGTCCTGCCGGCGCCGACTTTTTGTGCGCCGGCAACGGGCAAAACAAAAGCCCCGCATTGCGGGGCTTTTGTTTTGGAGGAAGGTGGGCTCAGTTTCAAGCCCGGGGAGGAAACCGCGTCTCCTCCTGTTCCTGCCTTGGACATGATGTAATCGGTGAAACCGATTACATCATGTCCATGCCGCCCATGCCACCCATGCCGCCCATACCGCCCGGCATGCCGCCGCCGGCGGCCGGCTTGTCTTCGACCAGCTCGGCGACCATGCAATCGGTGGTGAGCATCAGGCCGGCGACGGACGCGGCGTTCTGCAGCGCGGTGCGCTCGACCTTGGTCGGGTCCAGCACGCCCATCTCGACCATGTCGCCGTACTCGCCGGTGGCGGCGTTGTAGCCGAAGTTGCCCTTGCCTTCGAGCACCTTGTTGATGACCACGGAGGGCTCATCGCCGGCATTGGCGACGATCTCGCGCAGCGGCTGCTCGAGGGCGCGCAGCACGATCTTGATGCCGGCTTCCTGGTCGTGGTTGTCGCCCTTGACGCTGATGCCGGCACGGGCACGCAGCAGCGAGACGCCGCCGCCCGGAACGATGCCTTCTTCAACGGCGGCACGCGTGGCGTGCAGCGCGTCTTCGACGCGGGCCTTCTTCTCCTTCATCTCGACTTCGGTGGCGGCACCGACCTTGATCAGCGCCACGCCGCCGGCCAGCTTGGCGACGCGCTCCTGCAGCTTCTCCTTGTCGTAATCGCTGGTGGCTTCCTCGATCTGGATGCGGATCTGGGCGACGCGTGCCTTGATCGCGTCTTCCGAACCGGCACCGTCGATGATGGTGGTGTTTTCCTTGGCGATCTCGACCTTCTTGGCCTGGCCCAGATCCTTCAGGGTGGCCTTCTCGAGGGTCAGGCCGACTTCCTCGGCGATCACCGTGCCGCCGGTCAGGATGGCGATGTCTTCGAGCATGGCCTTGCGGCGGTCGCCGAAGCCCGGGGCCTTCACGGCGACGGTCTTGAGGATGCCGCGGATGTTGTTGACCACCAGGGTCGCCAGCGCTTCGCCGTCGACGTCCTCGGCGACGATCAGCAGCGGACGGCCGGCCTTGGCCACCTGCTCCAGCACCGGCAGCAGGTCGCGGATGTTGGAGATCTTCTTGTCGTGCAGCAGCACGAAGGGATTCTCCAGGATGGCGATCTGCTTGTCCGGATTGTTGATGAAGTAGGGCGACAGGTAGCCGCGGTCGAACTGCATGCCCTCGACGACTTCCAGCTCGTTGTTCAGCGACTTGCCGTCCTCGACGGTGATGACGCCTTCCTTGCCCACCTTGTCCATCGCGTCGGCGATGATCTGGCCGACATCGGCGTCGGAGTTGGCGGAGATGGAGCCGACCTGGGCGATCTCCTTGGAGGTGGTGCAGGGCTTCGAGATCTTCTTCAGCTCGTCGGTGATGGCGGTGACGGCCTTGTCGATGCCGCGCTTCAGGTCCATCGGGTTCATGCCGGCGGCGACGTACTTCATGCCTTCGCGGACGATCGACTGGGCCAGCACGGTGGCGGTGGTGGTGCCGTCGCCGGCGATGTCGGAGGTCTTGGAAGCGACTTCCTTGACCATCTGGGCGCCCATGTTCTCGAACTTGTCCTTCAGTTCGATTTCCTTGGCGACGGAGACGCCGTCCTTGGTGACGGTCGGAGCGCCGAAGGAGCGCTCGAGCACAACGTTGCGGCCTTTCGGGCCGAGGGTGACCTTGACCGCGTCGGCCAGGATGTTGATGCCGCGCACCATGCGCTGACGGGCGGAATCGCCGAACAGGACTTCTTTAGCAGCCATTGTTTATCTCTCCAGTAAATTCGATTAACCGAGACCGATCAGGCCTCGACGACGCCCATGATGTCTTCTTCGCGCATCACCAGCAGTTCCTCGCCATCGACCTTGACGGTCTGGCCGGAATACTTGCCGAACAGGACGCGATCACCGGCCTTGACGGCCATCGGACGGACCTTGCCGTCATCCATGATCTTGCCGTTGCCGACAGCGATGATTTCGCCCTGATCGGGCTTTTCGCCAGCGGAGTCGGGGATGACGATGCCGGACGCGGTGGTGCGCTCGGCTTCAACACGCTTGACGATCACGCGATCATGCAAGGGACGGATTTTCATGAACATTTCTCCTTCTGGACAAAAACGGAGCCACCTCGACGGATGGCAGGTTTGGCTTATTGAGAGGGTTGGGCGCGAGTCGCTGTTAGCACTCATCGCCAACGAGTGCCAATAATAGAGGCCGTCGAGGGGGTTTTCAAGAGACCGCCATGATTTTTTTGCGGATAATCCCGCTCCATGGGATTTTTCGACTGGCTGCGGCCTGCCACTCCGCTCGATGCAGACACGCTCGCCCTCGTCGAGCGGGCGACGATGGCGGTCGATCCCATGATCCGCCAGGTTTCCGGCCATGCCCGCCGCCTGGCCCCCGCGGTCCGCCATGCGATGGACTACTGTGCCGACATCGCGGGGCGCATCCCCGGCCCCTATGAAATCAGCCGCGCCGCCTTCGCTGCCGACCCGCTGGTGCATGCCCTGTTCGGCAGCGCCGACGACATCGAGCTGATGCTGGCCAGGAGCCAGTGCGTGCGCGAGCACCTGCCGACAATGAGCCTTGCCGGCGGCCAGTGCTGTGCGCTGCTCGGCATGCGGCATCGCGAGAAGAGCGGCTTCGGCGTCGCCCTGGACGGCGAGGTGGTGCGCAGCGACGTGCCGCAGCGGACGCTCTACTTCACCGACCATACGCTGGCCGAGCCGACGCCCGATCTGCCCGCCGCCCGCGAACGCCTGCGCGACGTGCTGTTCGACGGCCTGCTCAAGGGCTTCGCCGCCCACGTCGCCGACGTGCGCGCCGAGCACGACAGCCTGCACAAGGACCACGCCATCGCCCAGGCCTGCGTGCGTAGCCGCAGTTCCTCCGGTGGCGATCCGGAAACCCATACCCGCCGGCTCGCCCAGCTCGAAGATGCCCTGCGCGCCACCGCCGACGCCCTGCAGCCCGAACGCCTGCTGGCCATGCTGATCGAGGCGCTGGCAAATCCGCAACCCCACCTGAGCCTCGATCCGGTCAGCATCCGCGTGGATCGCAGCGGCGTGATCACCGGGCGGGGCGAAGCCTCCGCCGGCGAGGGCGACACCTTGCACTTCGCCGAACTCACCAACCGCGACCAGCGCCGCTGGGTGGTCATCCTCGCCCGCATCGAACGCGACGAGGCACGTCGCGCCCTCGACCGCTTCGAACAGGCCCATCGCTACATCGTCATCTGATGCCACGACCGTCGCTGCCACTCCTGTTCCTGTTGTTTGTCGCCCACCTGTCTTTTGCCGCCGACGGCTTGCCTGCGCCGGTACGGATGGCGCTGGGGCAGGCCGGCATTCCGTCCGGAGCCGTCGCGATCGTCGCGCAGCCGCTTGACGGCCAGCGCCCACTGCTGCGCCATCGCGGCACGGCAGCGATGAACCCGGCCTCGCTGGCCAAGCTGCTCACCACGCTGTCGGCACTTGAAATCCTCGGACCCGCCTATCGCTTCCGTACCGAGGTGCTGGCCGACGCACCGCCGCGCGACGGCATTCTCGACGGCCCGCTCTACCTGCGCGGCAGCGGCGACCCGAAGCTCACCTACGACCGACTCTGGCTGCTGCTGCGCGAACTGCGCGGGCGCGGGCTGCGCGAGATCCGCGGCGGCCTCGTCATCGACCGCAGCGCCTTCGCGCCGGTGGCACACGACCCGGCCGCCTTCGACGGCAAGCCGCTGCGCCCCTACAACGTCGGCCCCGACGCGCTGCTGTTCAATTTCGCCACCGTGCATCTCACCCTGGTCCCCGAGGGGACATCGGTGCGCGTCCTCGCCGAACCGCTGCCCGCCGAGTACGTCGTGGACAACCAGCTCAAAGTCGTCGCCGGCAGGCCCTGCAACGGCGAATGGCGCGAGCAGCTCACCGCGACCCTGCTGACGGATCGCCTCCGTCTCTCCGGCGACTTCCCCGCCGCCTGCGGCGAAAAGCCATGGCATCTCGCCGGCCTGCCCAATGCGACGCTGCTCGCCGGCACCTTCACGCGCCTGTGGCGCGAGCTGGGCGGCGAAATCACCGGCGGCGTCCGGGAAGGGACCGTGCCGGAAGCCGCCGTGCCGCTCGCGGCCACCGATTCGCCGCCGCTCGGCGAACTGGTGCGCGACATCAACAAGTACTCGAACAACGTCATGGCCCGGCAACTGTTCTTAAAACTCGGCTCTGGCGGGACGGTGGCGGCGGACGCATCCATTCGCGACTGGCTCGTCCGCAAAGGCATGGACTTTCCCGAACTGATTCTCGACAACGGCGCCGGCCTGTCGCGCAATGCGCGCATCTCCGCCGACCATCTGGCTCAGGTGCTGGCCGCGGGCTGGGCCAGCCCGGCGATGCCGGAATTCCTCGCCTCGCTGCCGATCGCGGCCCTCGACGGTACCGTGAAGAAGAAATTCAACGGCAACGGCGCTGCCGGCCAGGCGCACCTCAAGACCGGCTCGCTCGAAGGCGTGCGCGGCGTCGCCGGCTACCTGATCGACCGGCACGGGCGGCGACACCTGCTGGTCTTCATGGTGGACCACCCGAACGCCGCCCAGGCGCAACCGGCCTTCGAGGCCCTGCTCGACTGGCTGTGGCACGGCGAACCGGGCGTGAAGGGAAGCTGACGATGGACACCCTGTTCATCCTCGCCCTCGCCGCCGTGCTGATCGTGCTGCTGTTCGACTACACGAACGGCTTCCATGACGCCGCCAACATCGTCGCCAGCGTGATCGCCTCACGTGCCATGACGCCGGTGCAGGCCATCATGATCGTCGCCGTCTTCGAGTTCCTCGGGCCGCTGCTCGGCGGCACCGCCGTGGCGAACACGATCGGCAAGTTCGTCAATCTCGACGGCGTCGATGCCGTGCTCGCGCTGCAGATTCTCGTCTGCGGCCTGTTCGGCGCGATCGCCTGGAACCTGCTGACCTGGTGGCGCGGTATCCCCTCCTCGTCCTCACATGCGCTGGTCGGCGGGCTGGCCGGGGCCGTGGTCGTCTCGGTCGGCGCCGACCACGTCGCCTGGGGCTTCGCCGAACTGGCACAGGGCCACGTCACCGGCATCGTCAAGGTGCTCGCCGCCCTGCTGCTCTCGCCGCTGGTCGGCTTCTGGGCCGGCTTCCTGCTGCACCGCTTCGTGCTCGGCCTGCTGCGCGGCGCGCGGCCGGCGATCAACCGCAACCTGCGCAACGCGCAGTACTTCACCGCCGCCGGCCTCGCCTTCTCGCACGGCGCCAACGACGCGCAGAAGAGCATGGGCATCCTCACGCTGGTGCTGCTGCTGGGCGGCTTCATCGACCGCTTCGCCGTGCCGTTCTGGGTGATGCTCGCCTGCGCCATCGCCATGACGCTGGGCATCCTGTCCGGCGGCTGGCGCATCGTGCGCACCCTCGGCTTCGCGATCTACAAGGTGCGGCCGGTGCACGCGCTCGATTCACAGCTCACCTCGGCCGGCGTCATCTTCGCCGCCTCAGCCCTCGGCGCACCGGTGTCGACGACGCACGTCGTCGCCACCTCGATCATGGGCATCGGCGCCTCGGAACGGCCCAAGGCGGTGCGCTGGGCCAAGGCGCGCGAAATCGCCACCACCTGGATCATCACCATCCCCGGCGCCGCCACGGTGTCGGTCGCCTGCTACTTCCTGCTGCACGCCCTCCTCGCCCTCACCGGGAGCACGACATGACCACCGCGAACCATGACCATGGCAAATCCCTGCTGGCCCGGCTCTACGAGCGCTTCTTTCCCAAATCCGCCGACTTCTTCCTGCTCCTGACCGAGCAGAGCCGCCAGGTCGAGCACACCGTCGGCCTGCTGGTGAGCTATATGGAAAGCGGCGACGCGGCGATCGGCGACCGCATCCGCGAGGACGAGCACGCCGCCGACACGGTCAAGGTCAGCAACATCCACACGCTCAACGAAGCCTTCTCGACGCCGATCGACCGCGAGGACATCTACCGCGCCATCACCACGCTCGACGAGGTGGTCAACGCCTGCAAGGACGCCGTCAGCGAAATGGATGCACTGCAGCTCAAGCCCGACGCATTCACGCTGGAAATGGCCCGCCTGCTGATGAAGGGGGTCGAGGCATTGACCGCCGGCTACGGCCAGTTATCGACCCAGCCGGCACAGGCGGCCGACGATGCCGACGTCGCCCGCAAGGCCGAGCGCAAGGTGGAAAAACTTTACCGCAAGGCGCTCGCGCAGCTCTTCAACGGCGACGACTACATCCACATGTTCAAGCGCCGCGAGATCTACCGCCACCTCACCCACGCGGCCGAGCGCATGGCCGCCTGCGCCAACACGCTGCACGACATCGTGGTGAAGATGGTGTGAAAAAGTCGGCGCCGGCGGGACGGCCCGCCCTGACGCTGCCGGACCGCTTCAGGTATTCGTCTGGCGGCGGAAGCGGTCGGTCAGCAGGCGCATCAGGCTGAGGGCGAAGTACGGCGTCGCCTCCAGCAGGGCCATGAACTGGCCTTCGCGCACCTCGGCGATCTTGCAGTTCGTCTTGGCGACGGCGTCGGCCATGCGCGGCTGGTGGTCGATGATGCCCATCTCGCCGAACATCGAGCCGGGCTCGACGACCGAGATGATTTTTTCGCCCTTGCGGATTTCGACGGTGCCCGAGATCAGCACCGCCAAGTAGTCGCCGGGATCGCCAACGCGAAAGATGGCAGCGCCCGGCGTGTAGGCGCGGATGCAGGAATGCTCGCGGTGGCGGTCGGAAAGCAGTTCCTGCAGCAGCCAGCCGGTCAGGTTCTTCATGGCGTCCGTCCCGGGATCAGGCCGGCGGCACCGGCATCGTGCGCCGGTCGGCGAGCGCCAGCCAGCCGCGGATCACGCGATAGAGCACCCAGATGCCGGTGACGACGATCACCATGATCGCGACCGGGATGCCGAAGAAGGTGGCTGCCAGCAGGCCGGCGAGCACCAGCCATAGCGCGGCGAACCAGAAGGTGCGCAACTGCCAGCGCCAGTGCGTGTCGAGCCAGGTGCCGCGCACGTTGGAGCGCGTGACGTAGTTGATGATCACGGAGATGATCGACGGCCAGCCGAACACGAAGGCGCCGACGATCGAGGCCGAGGTGAGGATGCCCGACAGCGCCGAGAGCGCGTGCAGTCCGTACATCACGTGGCACCAGGCGATCGCGCCGTCGGGATTGGCGGCGGAACTGCCGCCGGATCCGGATGCCGAGTCTTGCGATTCGCGGAGGATATTGCCGTTTTCGTCGAAGTCAGCCATCACGTTTCCTTACAGTCCAAGTTGAGTCCACAGCGCATCGACACGGCGCTTCACATCGGCGTCCATCGCGATCGCACGACCCCACTCGCGGCTGGTCTCGCCCGGCCACTTGTTCGTCGCGTCGATGCCCATCTTGCTGCCGAGTCCCGCGACCGGCGAGGCGAAGTCGAGGTAGTCGATCGGCGTGTGCTCGGCAATCAGGGTGTCGCGCGCCGCATCGACACGCGTCGTCATCGCCCAGATCACTTCCTTCCAGTCGCGCACGTCGATGTCGTCGTCCACCACGATGATGAACTTGGTGTACATGAACTGGCGCAGGAAGCTCCAGATGCCGAACATGACGCGCTTGGCATGGCCGGGGTACTGCTTCTTGAGGCTCACCACCGCCAGGCGGTAGGAGCAGCCTTCCGGCGGCAGGTAGAAATCGGCGATCTCGGGGAACTGCTTCTGCAACAGCGGCACGAAGACCTCGTTGAGCGCGACGCCGAGCATCGCCGGCTCGTCGGGTGGTTTCCCCGTATAAGTGCTGTGGTAGATCGGGTCGCGCCGCATGGTCATGCGCTCGATGGTGAACACCGGGAACTCGGCCTGTTCGTTGTAGTAGCCGGTGTGGTCGCCATAAGGCCCCTCAAGGGCCGTCTCGTATTTTTGGCCTTCGGTCGCCGTTTCGGCCGGATTGATGACGCCTTCGAGCACGATCTCGGCGCGCGCCGGCACTTGCAGATCGGAGCCGATGCACTGCGTCAGCTCGGTCTTGCCGCCGCGTAGGAGCCCGGCGAACTGGTATTCGGAGAGGTTGTCCGGCACCGGCGTCACCGCACCGAGGATCGTCGCCGGGTCGCAACCCAGCACCACCGCGACCGGGAAGGGTTCGCCGGGCTTCGCCGCGCAGTGGTCGCGGAAATCCAGCGCGCCGCCGCGATGCGCGAGCCAGCGCATGATGACTTTATTGGGACCGATGACCTGCTGGCGATAGATGCCGAGGTTCTGCCGTGTCTTGCCGGGCCCGCGCGTGACCGTCAGGCCCCAGGTAATCAGCGGCGCGACGTCACCGGGCCAGCAGGTCATCACTGGCAGGCGCGACAGGTCGACGTCCTTGCCTTCCCACACGATCTCCTGGCAGGGCGCCGAGCTGACGATCTTCGGCGCCATGTTGAGCACCTGCTTGAGCACCGGCAGTTTGTCCCACGCATCGCGAAAGCCTTTCGGCGGCTCGGGTTCCTTGAGGTAGGCGAGCAGCTTGCCGACTTCGCGCAGCGAAGTCGGCCAGTCGCTGCCGTCACCCTGGGCACCGATTCCCAATGCCACTCGCTGCGGCGTGCCGAACAGGTTGGCCAGCACCGGCATTTCGCCGCCGCCGTTTGCCATTTTCGGCTTCTCGAACAGCAGCGCGGGACCGCCGGCGCGCAGCACGCGGTCGGCGATCTCGGTCATCTCCAGCTTCGGATCGACGGTCACGCCGATCCGCTTCAGCTCGCCCAGCGTTTCCAGCCGCGCAACGAAATCGCGCAGGTCGCGGTCACTCATGTCCCACCCATCCCCAGCAGAAAATCGGCCATGCGCTCCAGTCCGGCCGCGTCATCGCGGCGCAATCGCAGCAAAGGCAATTCATTCATGTGATGCGCGCCCGTATGATGTGCCAGCGACGCGAGTGTAGCGCTCAATCCGACGGCACTGTCGGGCGATTCGTTCACCACCAGGGCGGCCGGCTCGATGCCCGCGGCGCGCAGCGCCGCCAGCGTCGCCAGCGTATGCGACAGCGCGCCGAGGTAAGTCCCGGCGACCAGGACGACCGGAATGCCGAGCGCAGCGATCCACTCGCGCACGGTATGCGTCTTGTCGAGCGGCACCATAGCTCCGCCGATGCCTTCGACCAGCAGCAGCCCTTCGTTGCGTTCGATCTCGCCGCGGCACCACGCGACCAGCGCGTCGAAGTCGATGGAGCGGCCCTCCTTCGCCGCCGCGAGGTCGGGCGACAGCGGTGCAGCGAAGCGCCACGGCGCGATCTGCTCGGCCGTCCCGCCGGCGCCGACTTTTTCCAGCAGCCTGCCGGCATCGCTCGCTTCGGGATGCGCCGGGTCGTAGCCGCTCATCACCGGCTTGAGCGCACGCACCGCGATGCCGCGCCGCCGGCAAACGCCCGCCACACCAGCCGTCAGCCAGGTCTTGCCGAGGTCGGTACCGGTCGCGGTGATAAAATAAGCGCGCTTCATGGACCCATTCTAGCGGCTCTCCATATGCCTTCCGTCGCGCACTCTGCCGCCACCCTCCCCCTCTCCGATCCCGCCCCTGCGCACCTGTGGCTGCCCTACGCACAGATGGCCACTGCGCCCGCGCCGCTGCCCGTGGTCGGCGCCTCCGGCGTGCGCATCGAGCTGGCCGACGGCCGCTCCCTGATCGACGGCATCTCCTCGTGGTGGACCATGTGCCACGGCCATGCGCACCCGCACATCCGTGCCGCCGTCACCGCGCAGCTGGAGCGACTGCCGCACGTGATGTTCGCCGGCTTCGTGCATGAGCCGGCGCAGCGGCTGGCCGGGCGCCTCGCTGCGCTGCTGCCGCGCGACGACACGCGCAAGCTCGATCGAGTGTTCTTCTCCGAGTCCGGCTCCGTCGCCGTCGAGGTCGCGCTGAAGATCGCCGTGCAGTACTGGCAAAACCGCGGACAGGATCGGCACCGCTTCGTCGCCTTCAAAAACGGCTACCACGGCGACACCCTCGGTGCGCTGTCCGTGACCGATCCGGGTTGCGGCTTCCACGACGCCTTCTCCCACTACCGCGTGCCGCAGCTTTTCCCCGCACTGCCGCAGGACGCCGCATCGTGCGCCGGACTCGACGCGCTGCTCGAGCGGCACAGGGGCGAGATCGCTGCGGTGATCGTCGAGCCGCGCGTGCAGGGCGCGGGCGGCATGCGCTTCCACGATGCGGACACCCTGAAGGCGATCCGCGCCGCCTGCGATGCACACGACGTGCTGCTGATCGCCGACGAGATCATGACCGGCTTCGGCCGTACCGGCACGCTGTTCGCCTGCCAGGGGAAGGAGGGCACCGTCGTCCCCGACATCGTCTGCCTGTCGAAGGCGCTGACGGGCGGCACCCTGCCGCTCGCCGCCACCGTCGCCAGCGACCGTGTTTTTGCCGCTTTCTGCTCGATCCGCGCCGAAGACGCACTGATGCACGGCCCGACCTTCATGGCCAACCCACTCGCCTGCGCCGCGGCCAACGCCTCGCTCGACCTCTTCGAGACCGAACCGCGCCTGCAGCAGGTCGCCGCCATCGAGACGCAACTGAAGGAGCAGCTCGAGCCCTGCCGCGACCTGCCCGGCGTCGTCGACGTCCGTGTCATGGGGGCGATCGGTGTCGTGCAGCTCGATGCGCCGGTCGCCGCGCAACTGCGGCCGCAATTCGCGCAGCGCGACGTCTGGGTGCGCCCCTTCGGCGACATCGTTTACCTGATGCCTCCGTTCGTCATCGACAGCGGCGACCTGGCGACGCTGACCGGCGCCGTCTGCGAAGTCGTCGCGGGATGGTCGGGAAGCCGTGGCCGCTAACTCAGCCACCCTGCTGGACGCGTTGGTCGCCCCCCAACTGGCTGCGCTGGAGAAGGCCGGCCTGCGGCGGCGCCTGCGTCCCGCCGACCCCGGCCTGATCGACGTTTCCTCCAACGACTACCTCGGCCTTTCCCGCCACCCCGCGCTGGTCGAGCGCGCCTGCGCCTGGGCGCAGCGGCACGGTGCCGGCAGCCGCGCCGCGCGCCTCGTCACCGGCACGTCGGCGGAGCTGCTGGCGCTGGAGGAGCAACTCGCACGCTTCAAGGGTACCGAAGCGGCGCTGATCTTCGCCACCGGCTTCCAGCTGAACAGTTCCGTACTGCCGGCGCTGCTCGAACTCGGGAACGATCCCCTCGTCTTCGCCGACCGGCTGAATCACGCCAGCCTGCACGCCGGCCTGCGCGGGGTGAAGCAGATCCGTTTCCGCCACAACGATCTCGCGCACCTCGACGAACTGCTCGCCGCAAACCCCGGCGCCTACCGGCTGATCGTCACCGAGTCGGTGTTCAGCATGGACGGCGACTCGGCCGACGTACCCGCGCTGGCGGCCCTCGCCGAAAAGCACGGTGCCTTCCTCTACCTCGACGAAGCCCACGCCACCGGCGTGCTCGGCCCGCAGGGCAAGGGACTGGCGGCCTTGGTCAGTGATACGGCGCCGGGTCGCGTGCCGGTGGTAATGGGCAACTCGGGAAAGGTGCCCGTTGTAATGGGCACCTTGGGCAAAGCGCTCGGCAGCGCCGGCGCCTACGTCGCCGGCTCGCGCATCCTGATCGACTGGATCATCAACCGCTGCGCCGGCTTCATCTACAGCACCGCACCCGCACCGGCGGCGCTCGGTGCCGTCGAGGCGGCGCTCGAACTCGTGCCGACGCTGGATGCCGAACGCGCCCGCCTCGCGGCGATGGGCGATGCGCTGCGGGCCGCGCTGCGGGCGAGGGATATCGATACGCTGGCCTCGTCGACCCAGATCGTGCCCGCCATCATGGGCCGGGAGGATGCCGCGCTCGCAGCGGCACAGCGACTGCGCGAAGCCGGCATACTGGCCATCGCCATCCGCCCGCCGACGGTGCCGCCGGGCAGCGCGCGGCTGCGCTTCGCCCTCTCGGCCGCGCTGACCGATACCCAGTTCGAGCGCGTGCTCGCTGCCGTTGCCGCACTATGAATATCGTTCTGGTACACGGCTGGGGCCACGACGCGAGCGTGTGGAATGCAGTGCGCGCACGCCTCGATCCGGCACTTTCCGTCACCACGCTTGATTTCGGCTACTTCGGCGCCGTCCCGCCGGCGCCGACTTTTGCCGGGCCCGTCATTGCTGTCGGTCACTCGCTTGGCGCACTGTGGTGGCTGACTCAGCATGACATCCCGTGGCGACGCCTGCTGATGGTCAACGGCTTCCCGCGCTTCACGACGACGGACGGCTATCCCGGCGTGGCGCCACGCGTACTCGATCGCATGCGCAAGCAATTCGCAAATGCGCCGGCCGAAGTGCTGGCCGACTTCCATGCCCGCTGCGGTGCGCCCGGCCCCTCGCCCGGCACCGATGTCGCACGTCTCGCTCAGGGCCTCGCGCAACTCGCCGAGCTCGACGGCCGCGCCGCCCTCGCCGCGCGTGGCGACGATGTCTGGGCGCTGGCCGGCACCGACGACCCGATCGTGCTGCACGCGATGAGCGCCGCCGCCTTCGCCGCGCTGCCTGCCGGCCACTGCGAATGGATCGACGCCCCCGGCCACCTGTTGCCGCTGACCCACCCCGGCTTGTGCGCGCAGTGGATTGAAAGGCTGGCGGCATGACGCACCGTCCCGCCAGCGCCGACTTTCACCAGCGCGTTTCCGCACGCTTCGACGCCGCGGCCCGCAGCTACGACGCCCACTCGCCCGTGCAGCGCCATGCCGCGCAGCAACTGGCCGGCCTGATCGCCACGGCATCGCTACCGCCGCGTCCGCGCGTGCTGGAGATCGGCTGCGGCACCGGCCATCTCACCCACCTTCTGACGACGCATCTTCCCGGCGCGGCCATCCTCGCCACCGACATCGCACCAGCGATGGTGGCGGCCTGCCGGTCGCGCCTGCCCCGGCACGATTACGCGGTGATGGATGGCGCGCGGCCGAACGTCGCCGGCCCTTTCGAGCTCGTGTGCGCGAACCTCGTCGTGCAGTGGTTCGATGACCTGCCCGCCGCGCTGGGACGCCTCGCCGACCTGCTGGCACCGGGGGGTGTGCTGGCAATCAGCCTGCTCGGCGTCGGCAGTTTCCGTGCATGGCACGACGCGCATGCCCGCCACGGACTCAGCGCGGGAACACCGGGGTTCCCTTCACCCGCCGATTGCCGGGCAGCCTTCCCTCACGGGCGGCTGACGCTCGTTGAGGAGGCCCACGTCGACCGGCCGGATAGCGCACTCGGCTTCCTGCGCGGCCTACGCGCCATCGGTGCCGATACGGCGGTGCCAGGACACCGGCCGCTGTCGCCGCGGCAATTGCGCCAGGTGATGGGCGCGCTCGGCGATGCGCCGGAAATCGGCTACGAACTGATCTACGCGCTCTGGCGCAGCCCGTAGTCGGCGACGATGCCGGCGAACACCGCGGCACCGAACCAGTTGTTGTGCAGGAAGGCCCTGAAGCACTTCATGCGTTCGCGCCCGCGGATCAACGTCCAGTGATAGCCGGCGATGCCGGCGGCGATGGCCAGTCCGGCGTAATAGGCCCAGCCGAGGCCCAGCCGCCCGCCGACGACGGCCAGCAGGCCGAGCGTAATCGCATAGCACAGCATGATGATGGCGATGTCGAAACGGCCGAAGAAACGCTGGAATGTGAGCGCCGACGTCTTGATGCCGATCCTGCGGTCGTCCTCGATATCGACCAGCGCATACTCGGTATCGTAGGCGACGGCCCAGAAGATGTTGGCGGCCAGCATCCACCAGGCCGTTTCGGGGATGCGGCCGATCGTCGCCGCGAAGGCCATCGGGATGCCGAAGCCGAAGGCCACGCCGAGGTAGGCCTGCGGCACTGCGAAGAAGCGTTTGGTGAACGGATAGCTCGCGGCGAGGAACAGGGCGGCGACGGCGAGCCAGAACAGCAGCGGCGTGAGCAGCGGCCAGACCAGCGCGAAGGCCGCTGCGATCAGGACGAAGAAAACAATGAAAGCCTCGCGTGTCGTCACCGTGCCGGCGGCGAGGGGGCGCATTTTCGTACGCTCGACGTGCGGGTCGAAATCACGGTCGGCGTAGTCGTTGATGACACAGCCGGCGGAGCGCATCAGCACCGTGCCGAGGACGAAAATCCACACCAGCACCGCATCCGGCCGGCCATTGGCGGCGATCCAGACTGCCCACAACGTCGGCCAGAGCAGCAGCAGAATGCCAATGGGCTTGTCGAGGCGCATCAAGCGCTCGTAGAGGTCGAGGCGTTCGCGGATCAGGGCAAGGGCGCTCATGGGATGATTTTACGGCGCCTCCCCGTGCCTTGGCACCGGCCCGGCCGATGGATGTAGTTTTTCCGTGACCTGAGTAACATAAGGCCATGAAACCGGAACTCACCCGACTGGAAATCCAGCAGCAGAAGGAGTTGCCGACGCTGACGCCGAGCGTTCAGCGGATCATTTCCGCCTGCGAGGATCCGGCGGTCAGCCAGGCTGCGCTCGCCGATGCGTTGAGCGAGGCGCCGACCATCGCGGCCCGCATTCTCGGACTCGCGAACTCGGCCTTCTTCGGCCAGCCGGATGGCGTGCATTCGCTGCCGCACGCGATCACCGTGCTGGGGACGGTGACGGTGCGCAGCATTTCCACCGGACTGGCGCTGTCGGGCGCCTTCGAGACGCGGCACTGTCCGGGCTTCAGCGCCGCCCGCTACTGGATGTCCGCGGAAATGACGGCACTGGCCGCCCAGTACCTGACCCCGCAGATCGTCGCCGGCGTGCGGCCGCCGGCCGACAGCGTGTATCTGGCCGGCCTGCTGCACAACATCGGGCTGCTCGTCCTGGTGCATCTGTACCCGGGCGAAATGAACGGCGCGTTCGCCGCCTATGCCGCCGACGGCAGCCGCATGCTCGGCGAACATATCCGCGACGCGCTGGGCGTGGACCATTACCAGGCCGGCGTCTGGCTCGGCAGCAAGTGGCACTTTCCGCGCGACCTGCTGCTGGTGATGGAACACCACTACAACCCCGCCTACCGCGGCGACCACTGGCCGCTGGTATTGCTCGAAGGCATGGCCGCGCGCTGGGCCAACCAGGTCATCGACGGCCGGGACACGCTGGCGCCGGAACCGGTCATCATGGAACTGCTGGGGCTGACGACCGGGACCATGCAGCAGTTCGCCGCCGACATGCAGATCCAGCTCGGCCACGTCCGCTCCTTCGCCGAGACCTTCGCCGCAGGAAGCTGCGGATGAACGAACATCTGCTCGCCGGCCTGTCGCTCGACTTCAACCGGCAGATCGTCAACCTGCTGGACTCGCTGTCGGCGCTTTCGGCGCTGGGCAACCTGAGGGTCGGCCAGGGTGACGAAAGCGCCCTGCTCAAGGAGGCCCTGGCGGCACTGATGTCGAACCAGGACATGGAGCGCTGCTCCGTCTTCCTGTTCGACGAGGACGAGGAACTGCTGACCTGCGCCGCCGGCCTCGACTGGAACGAAATGCTGCGCGGAGCGACGGACGAGCCGGCCACGCCGCGGCGTTCTCCGCGTCACTTCCGGCGCGGCGAGGGGGTCGTCGGCGAGGCGGCCGCGCGCGCCGCCATGGTGCATTGCCCGTCGTGCCACGACGATCCACGCTTCGCGCATGACGGCACGGTGGTCGCGGGTTCCCTGCTCAGCGTGCCGATCGTTTTCGAGCAGCGCGTCCTCGGCGTGCTCAACGTGTTCCACCCCCGGCCGGGGTTCTTCGACCTGTGGCACGAACATCTGCTGCAGCTGTTCGCGCAGTCGCTCGGCCGGCTGCTCGTCAATCACCGGCTGACGCAGCGTCTGCATGACGCGGTGACGTCCAAGTCGGCCGAAATCGAACGCCAGAGGAACTTCGTCCAGTCGGTGCTCGACAGCGCGCCCGAGCCGATGATGGTGATCGGCCGCGACTATCGCATCCTGATGGCCAATCGGTCGGCGCGCGCGAATGCACCATCGATCGGCCGCGACGCGACCTGCTACCGTATCTCCCATCATCGCGACACGCCCTGCGACGGCAACGAACACCCCTGCCCGCTGCAACGCGTGATCGCCGGGGAACATGCCGTCAGCGTCGTGCATGAGCACCGCGATGCCAATGGCCAGCCGCGTCTGTACGAACTGCAGGCTTCGGCGCTGCACGATGCGCACGGTACGATCATCGGCATCATCGAGAGTTCGCACGACATCACCGAGCGTGCCCGCCTGCAGGCCGAGCTGCAAACGGCCAACGAGCGCCTGCAGGAGGCCCAGCGCATCGCGCGCACCGGCAGCTGGGAGCGGGACTTCGCGACAGACCGGATGAGCTGTTCGGCCCAGATGGCCGAAATCTGCGGCTTTCCCGCCATCGCGCGCGAATGCGGCTTCGCCGATTTCGTCCAGCTGGTCCATCCCGACGACCGGGAGCATTTCGTCGCTGGCTACGCGATGGCGGTACGCCTGGGGCGCCAGTTCGAAAGCACCCACCGCCTGCATACGCCGGACGGCATGACGACCTATGTCCGTACCAGCTGCGAAACGTTCCTGGATGGCGCGGGACGGCCGCTACGTTCGCAGGGCACGACGCAGGACGTGACGATGCAAAGCCTGGCCGAGCTGTCGTTGCGCGAAAGCGAGGAACGCTTCCGCACCATCGCCGACTACACCTACGACTGGGAATACTGGGAAGGACTGCGCGGCGAGATCCTCTACTGCTCGCCCTCCTGCGAGAAAATCACCGGCTACTCCGTCAATGATTTCGTCGCCCGGCCCGCCCTGATCTACGACATCATCCACCCCGAAGACCGGCACCTGATGGATGCGCATCGCCACGATCTCGGCCACGAGGACAGCGCCACCGTCACCTTCCGCATCGTCCGGCGCGACGGGTCGCTCCGCTGGATCGCCCACGGCTGCCGCCAGGTGATCGGCAGGGATGGCGAATACAAGGGGCGGCGCACCAGCAATCGCGACGTCACCGAATTCGTGGGGCAGAAGTCGCCATGACGCCCCCGTCTCGCCAGCGCCGACTTTTCAGCCCGCTGTTCACGCTTTGAGCAGCTCGGTCCGCCCGCCGAGCCAGCGCTGCAGATGGCGCGCCGCCAGTGCGGGCCACGCCGAGAGCATCTCCTCGGCCGTGCTGCGTGCGGTTTCGACCAGCCCCGAATCCTCCAGGTCGGCGAAGCGCAGCAGCGGCAGGCCGCTCTGCCGCGCGCCGACGAATTCGCCCGGGCCGCGCAAGTGCAGGTCCTGGCGCGCGATCTCGAAGCCGTCGGCGTTCTCGTAGATGATCTTGAGCCGCGCCCGCGCCGTCTCGGACAAGGGCTGCTCGAACAGCAGGATGCAGGCGGACTCGGCGGCACCGCGCCCGACCCGGCCACGCAGCTGGTGCAGCTGGGCGAGGCCGAAGCGCTCGGCGTGCTCGATCACCATCAGGCTGGCGTTGGGCACGTCGACGCCGACCTCGATCACCGTCGTCGCCACCAGCAGCTGGATCTCGTTCTTCACGAAGCCGGCCATCACCGCGGCCTTCTCGTCAGTCTTGAGGCGGCCATGCACGAGACCGACGGTCAGTTCGGGCAGCTCGGCCGACAGATGTTCGAAGGTTTCCTGCGCGGTCTTGAGCTGCAGCGCTTCCGATTCCTCGATCAGGGGGCAGACCCAGTAGGCCTGCCGGCCGACACGGCACAACTCCCGCACGCGCTCGACGATCTCGTCGCGCCGGGCGGCACCGACCAGCTTCGTGACGACCGGCGTCCGGCCAGGCGGCAGTTCGTCGATTACGGAAACGTCGAGGTCGGCGTAACAGCTCATCGCCAGGGTACGCGGGATCGGCGTCGCCGACATCGCCAGCTGATGACTTTGCATGCCTTTCTGCTTGAGCGCCAGGCGCTGCCGTACGCCGAAACGGTGCTGCTCGTCGACGATCGCCAGCCCGAGCCGCATGAATTCGACGTTGTCCTCGATCAGCGCATGCGTGCCCACGGCCAGCGCCGTCTCGCCGGAACCGACTTTTTCGATCGCGGCCTGCTTGTCCTTCTTCTTCAGGCTGCCCGAAAGCCAGGCGACCTGGATGCCGAGCGGCGCCAGCCAGGCTACGAGCTTGCGGTAGTGCTGCTCGGCGAGGATCTCGGTCGGTGCCATCAGGGCCGCCTGATGCCCCGCCTCGACGGCGCGCAGCATCGCCAGCGCCGCGATGACGGTCTTGCCGCTGCCGACATCGCCCTGCAGCAGGCGCTGCATGGGATGCGGCTGGGCGAGATCGTTTTCGATTTCTGCCCACACCCGCTGCTGGGCGGAGGTCAGGGCGAACGGCAATTGCGCCCGCAGGCGTTGCGTGAGGCTGCCGTCGCCGGCCAGCACCGGCGCTCCGCGCGCACGCCGCGCAGCATAGGCCTGACGCAGGGAAATCTGCTGCGCGAGCAGTTCGTCGAAGGCAATGCGATGCCAGTAGGGCCGCTGCCAGTGTGCCAGCGCCTCGGCGTCGAAGCCCGGTGGCGGCGCGTGGAGCGCCCGCACGCTCGCATCGAACGCTTCCAGCCCGAGCCGTCCGACCAGCGCGGGCGGCAGGCTTTCAGACAGGTCGGCTTCCGCAAGCGCGCGGACGATCAGCTTGCGCAGCGTGGCCTGGCCCAGCCCGGCCGTGGTCGGATAGACCGGAGTCAGCGCGGTCGGCAGGCGCTCGCTTTCCGGGTCGTCGTGCAACACGCGCAAGCGCGGATGAATGATCTCGCTGCCCCAGAAGCCCCCGCGCACCTCGCCGAAGATGCGCAGCCGCGCGCCTGGCTGCAGCACCTTCTGCTGGCTCGGGTAGAAGTTGAGGAAACGCAGGACGAGTTCCCCGCTGTCATCCGCGACGCGGCAGACCAGCTGCCGCTTGGGGCGATAGGCGATCTCGGTGGAAACGACGGCGACATCGAATTGTGACGTCGCTCCGGGCACGGCCGCGGCGATCGGCGTGATGCGCGTCTCGTCCTCGAAGCGCAGCGGCAGGTGCAAAACGAGATCGGCCTGCGTCAGCAGGCCGAGCGTCTTGAGTTTCCCGGCGACGACGGGCGTCGCCCCGGGAATGCGACCTTCGTCAGCCAACGACCAGGACGGCGTCGGCTTCGACGAGCGCGCCGCGCGGCAGTTCTTTCACGCCGACGGCGGCGCGTGCCGGGTAAGGTTGGTTGAAGTATTTCGCCATCGTCTCGTTGACCTTGGCGAAATTGGCGAGGTCCGTGAGGTAGATGTTCACTTTCACGGCGGCATCGAGCGTGGTGCCGGCAGCGGCGGCCACCGCCTTCAGGTTCTCGAAGACGCGCACGATCTGCGCGTCGATGCCTTCGACCATCGCCATGGTGGCCGGATCGAGGCCGATCTGGCCGGACATGTAGACGGTATCGCCAACCTTCACGGCCTGCGAATAGGTACCGATGGCGGCGGGGGCGGCGGGTGTGCTGATGATCTGGCGCGGCATGGATTACTCCGGAGACTTGAGGGTGACCTGATAGTTCAGGCGGGAGAAGACGTGTTGGATGCCGCGGCGCGTGCGCAGGTTCAGCACTAGGGGCGCCTTGAGATTGGCGCGCAACCCGCTGCTTTCCTTGACCAGCATGACCACCACGGCCGCCTCGCCCGGATCGGCCAGGTCGAGCGCGGCGGCTTCCTCGTCGGACAGGCTGATCTCGTAGTTGAAACCGAACAGGGCCGGATCGGCGATGCTGAAGGCGACAGCGGCATCGTCGAGCGACTGCAGGATGAAGTAGCGCGGGACGTCATCGCCCTCCGCCGCATCCGGGTGATACAGGGTGTAGCGGCGGCAGGCCTCGAAACCGGGCAGGCCGTTGGGAAACTCGATGATGCGTTCGGGATCGACCGACAGCGTGCCAGAACGAGGGGCGGCGATGTTCATGTTCATGGGATTATCTCCTCACCAGCAGGCCGTCGTCGATGCCGAGGCTCTTGAGCTTGGCGCGTACCGCATCGGCCTCGGCACGCGAAGCGAAGGGGCCGACCTGCACGCGCGATTCGATCTGGGCCGGGATGCCGGCGGCCTGCAGCTTGGCGACCAGTTCCTCGGCATTCGCATGGTTGCCGAAGACGCCGACCTGGACGAGGAAGCGTCGTGCCGTCTCCGCCGCACGCGCCAGCGGACGGGAGGCCGGGGCATGGGCCGGAGCGGTCCGTTCGGGGATAGCGCGCGCGATCTCGCGTGCGGCATCCGCCTTGGCCGGCGCCGCGACAGGCTCGACCGGCTTCATGGCGGCCTGCCGCGCCGTGGCCGGCACCGTCAGCGGCTTGGCGGCCTTCGCCGGCTTGTCGACCGGGGGCGGGGCGAGCGCCGTCTCGGTACGTTCGGGAACGGCCGCTTCGGTCTTGGCCGCCGCGACCTCTACGTCGGGTTTGGCCTCGGCCAACTTTTCTTCCACCGCGGGGGGAGGCTCCGCAGGTGCAGCCGCCATGGGAGGCATGACCGGGGTCTGCGGCTTGTTCAGGGAATCGTAGACCGCCAGGCCGCCCAGCAGGCCGACAATGGCCACGCCGGCGACGGCGATGCGCGACAACAGGCGCTTTCTCAGGGCATCGTCGTCTTCAGCCGGCATGCCTTCCGCCGAATACGTCGAATCCTCCGGGGTTTCCATCTGCGCCATGTTCCTCTCCTTCATCAAGATTCTGCTGGCTGCGGCTCAGGGCTTGCACCAGTTCCGCCTCGGCAAGCGAAATGCCGAGGCGATCGGCCACGTCCTGCGCGCTACAACCGCGCTGGGCGAGTTCCATCGCCTCCGCATACTGCGGGGAGACGCGTCTTGCCGTGCGCATCTCCTCCATTTCCCTGCGCATGCGCTCCATTTCGTCGCGCATGTGCTGTATCTCCGTCTCGACATCCGAGCGTGCCAGATGCTCGGCGAGCGCTTCCCCGAAGCCGCCCTGCCGGGGCGCCCCCCCCCCTCTGGCTGGCCGGTCTGCTGATGTCTCCTCCCCGGCTGTTTCACCAAACAGGTCCTTGACATCGTCCCACTCGAAAGTCGGTGCCGGCGGGACGGTGAAATTTTGCGGTGCGGCCTCTTCCACCTCGTCCGCATAGGTGGTGATGGCGACAGCCGGCGGGATTCCTGGCTCCGTGCTCCGCTCGCGCTCCGGCGTGGCTGTCGCCACCGGTTCGGCGTACTCGACTGGAAGCGGCGATGATCTTTCCGATCGGCGATTGCGCCCAACCCGCGTCAGCCGGATCAGCAGGACGACGAGATAGATCGCTGCCAATACCAGCAGGACGAGAAGGATGTCGCGCAGACCGGGCATGTTGGTGTCGAATGCGGGTTTCCGTCACCCGGCGACGCACATGACAGGAACGGTTCGGAAGGACGGAGGGTTCACGCTGGGGGCAGTCCGTGATCAGGGTAGTCTCCCGATCATATCCGTCCGGCAATTTATGCAAAAAGACGAGGAGAGATCGGTTTTCGTCATGTTTCTGCCCGAAAATACGATTAATTCAGCTATGACGAAACCGAACCCCTTGAATTTCCGGCCTCTTCCCCCATGTCAAATCCGGTTACAAACTTCCCGGATCGGGTCGGGAACCCGCCAGCCTCGTGTCTGTCACAAGGTTTCGCACATGCTGTGCAACCCGTTCAATCGAAGGATATTTCAATGAAGATCAGGCCGCTATCGCTCATCGAAGTTCTGCAACCCCGGGCATTCAGCAATACCCCGGAACGTGCACGCGTCACGCGCACGATCGTGCAGCCCGAGATCGACGCCTTCGAGCAGATGGAAGCGGGCAGTCCTCAAGTCAAGTCGGCGCTGGGCGGACGGCGTCCGACGGACATTGCTTCCCAGCTCGCCGGGGCCTGACCGCCCGCCCCGCTCATTCCGGTGCGGGCACTTCCCTTTTGCTGCCGTCGGGATTGAGGCAAACGTAAGTCAGGGTCGCCTCGGTGACCTTGACGACGATCGGGTGGGCCGGATTGCGCTCGGCGAAGACCTGCACATCGACCGTGATCGACGTGCGGCCGGTATTCACGATGGCGGCGTAGAAGCTGACCACGTCCCCGACCGAAATCGGCTGTTTGAACAAGAAGGAATTCACTGCGACGGTGGCGATGCGGCCCCGTGCCCGCCGCATCGCCGGTATGGCGCCGGCGATGTCGACCTGGGCCATCACCCAGCCGCCGAAAACGTCACCGGCCGCATTCACGTCGGCCGGCATCGGCATGACCCGCAGGACGGGTTCCTGCCCGGGCATCGAAACTCCGCCATGATCATGCGCATGTGCATTCATGGCCCGATCATAGCGCAGCCGCGCCACTGCTAGAATTTTCGTATGCGCCGCGATATCGCCCTGCCGGCCCCGCTGCCGGCTGAACGCCACGACTGGCAAACCATCAAGACCCTGTTTCCCTATCTCTGGCAATGGCGCGGGCGCATCCTGCTCGCGTTGGCCTGCCTGATTGGTGCCAAGCTCGCGAACGTTGCGGTACCGCTCGTGTTCAAGGACATCGTCGACGGCTTCACTCCGACCGGTCCGACGGTCGCCGCCCTGGTCGCTCCGCTGGCGCTGATCGGCGCCTATGGAATCCTCCGGTTTTCGGTTTCCCTATTTACCGAACTCCGCGAGCTGATCTTCACGCGCGTCACCCAGCGCGCGGTACGTACGATCGCCCTGCAGGTTTTCGAGCACCTGCATGCATTGTCCCTGCGCTTCCACCTCGAACGCCAGACCGGCGGACTTACACGCGACATCGAACGCGGCACCCGGGCCATCGGCTCACTGATCAGCTACACGATCTACTCGATCCTACCGACCCTCGTCGAGGTCGGGCTCGTACTGGGCATCCTCGCGACACGCTACGAGTCGAGTTTCGTGCTCATCGCCAGTTCCACGCTGGTGGTCTACATCGCCTTCACGATCGTCATCTCCAACTGGCGCGTCCATCTGCGCCGCGAAGTGAATGAACTCGACTCCGCCGCGAACACTCGTGCGATCGACAGCCTCATCAATTACGAGACGGTCAAGTATTTCAACAACGAGCAGTGGGAAAAGGAGCGCTACGACCAGCAGATGAAGAAGTGGGAGTCCGCGCAGATCCGCAGCCAGTATTCGCTTTCCTGGCTCAATCTCGGCCAGGCCGCCATCATCGCGGTCGGCGTGACCTTGATGATGTGGCGGGCCGCGCTGGGCGTGAGCGGCGGCACGATGACGGTCGGTGACATCGTCCTGGTCAATGCCTTCCTCATCCAGCTCTATATCCCGCTCAACTTCCTCGGCGTGTTGTATCGGGAGATCCGCCAGTCCCTGACCGACATCGAACGCATGTTCGCCTTGCTGGGCCAGAACCGCGAGGTCCAGGATGCCCCGGATGCCCGCATTCTCCCCCCAGGTGCCTGCACGGTGCGCTTCGAGCAGGTGGGTTTCGCGTATGAACCCCGCCGGCCGATTCTCCACGAGGTCTCATTCGACATCCCGGCCGGAGCGACCGTCGCCGTCGTTGGCCACAGCGGCTCAGGCAAGAGCACACTGGCCCGGCTGCTATTTCGCTTCTATGACGCGAACCGCGGATGCATCCGCGTCAATGGACACGATATCCGGCAATTGGCGCAGGACAGCCTGCGCGCCGCCATCGGTATCGTTCCGCAGGACACGGTACTTTTCAACGACACGCTGGCCTACAACATCCAGTACGGTCGGCCCGAGGCATCTTTCGAGGAGGTACAGGCCGCGGCGCGCGCCGCGCACCTCGCTGAATTCATCGAACGGCTCCCTGACGGCTATGATACGCGGGTCGGCGAACGCGGCCTCAAGCTGTCCGGGGGCGAAAAGCAGCGTGTCGCCATCGCTCGCGCCCTGCTGAAGAATCCGCCCATCATGATTTTCGACGAGGCCACCTCGGCGCTCGACTCGAAAACCGAAAAAGCGATCCAGACCGAACTCGACCAAGCAGCCGTCGGCCGGACCACCCTGATCATCGCCCACCGGCTGTCCACCGTCATGAACGCCGACGAGATCCTCGTCCTTGACGAGGGCCGAATCATCGAGCGGGGGACGCATCCCGAACTGCTGTCACAGCAGGGAGTTTATGCCCAGATGTGGTCGCTGCAGCAGCAGGGCGACGACAACCCATCGCCACCATGACAAAAGCCGGCATCTAGCCGGCTTTGTATTTTCTGCACCGTCCTGCAACGGTTCCTGCAGGCAGGCTTACTCGACGGTCGGGGCTTCCTCGCCGGCAGTTTCCTCGGCACGGTCGACCAGTTCGACATAGGCCATCGGGGCATTGTCTCCTACGCGGAAACCCATTTTCAGGATGCGCAGGTAACCGCCGTTGCGGCTGGCAAAACGCGGGCCGAGCTCATCGAAGACCTTGACGACGATCTCTCTGTCGCGCAGGCGGTCGAAGGCGAGGCGGCGGTTGGCGAGCGAGGGCTTCTTGCCGAGGGTGATGATCGGCTCGACGACACGGCGCAGTTCCTTGGCCTTGGGCAGAGTGGTCTTGATTGCTTCGTGGCGCAGCAGCGATACCGCCATGTTGCGCAGCATCGCCTGGCGATGCGACGAAGTGCGATTCAGCTTGCGCAGTCCGTTTCCGTGACGCATGTTTCTATCCTTTCAGCTTTATGCGGCCACCGCACTGTGCCAGTGGCCGGTTAATTGTTGTCGTGAATGCGGGTTCAACCCATTTTTTCGAGGCCGACGGGCGGCCAGTTTTCCAGCTTCATGCCCAGCGTGAGACCGCGCGAAGCCAGCACTTCCTTGATCTCGTTCAGCGACTTGCGGCCGAGGTTCGGCGTCTTCAGCAACTCGGTTTCGGTACGCTGGATGAGGTCGCCGATGTAGTAGATATTCTCGGCCTTCAGGCAGTTTGCCGAGCGGACCGTCAGTTCCAGATCGTCAACCGGGCGCAACAGGATCGGGTCGACGGAGGACTGCTTCGGCGTCTCGATGGAAATGGGCGTGCCCTCGAGATCGGAGAAGACCGACAGTTGATCCATGAGAATGCCGGCAGCGTAACGGATGGACTCTTCGGGATCGACCGCACCATTCGTTTCGATATCGATGATCAGCTTGTCAAGGTCGGTGCGCTGCTCGACACGAGCGGCCTCGACCTGATAGCTGACGCGACGGACGGGGCTGAACGAGGCATCGACCAGGATACGGCCGATCGTCTTGTTTTCCTTCGCGGCTGCACGCACGTTTGCCGGAACATAACCACGCCCCGCCTCGACCTTGATCTGCATGTCGAGTTTTCCGCCGGGTGCCAGATGGGCGATGACGTGATCCGGGTTGATGATCTCCACATCATGCCCTGTCTGGATATCGGCTGCCGTTACGACCGTTTCCGAGGCATCACTCTTTTTCGACAGGGTCAGGGTGGTTTCACCCCGGTTGTGGAGGCGCATGACGACGCCTTTGAGATTGAGCATGATGTCGACGACATCTTCACGCACACCCTCGAGCGTGGAGTACTCATGCAGGACGCCCTCGATGGTCATCTCGGTAGGCGCCGCTCCAGGCATGGAGGACAGCAGAATGCGGCGCAGCGCATTGCCCAGCGTGTGGCCATAGCCTCGCTCGAAGGGCTCCATGACGACACGAGCGTGCACCGGGGAGAGTGCCTGAACGTCGATGATGCGGGGTTTTAGCAGCGCGAGACTTTGCATCTTCGTTCCTCAAAAAGAAAGCGCGCCCGAGACACCTTGTCCCGGGCGCGGGAGTATGACTTAACGCGAATAAAGTTCGACCACGAGGCCTTCCTTGACGGAGGCCGACAGTTCGTCACGTGCCGGATAGGCCTTGAAGGTGCCTTTGGCAGCCTTGGTATCGACATCAATCCACTCGGGGAATCCGCGCGACTCGGCAGCCTCCAGGGCAGCCTTGGTCCGCAGATGGGCACGCGCCGCATCAGTCAGCTGGATCGTGTCGCCCGGACGGAGGTTGAAGGATGGAATATTCACGCGTTTGCCGTTCACCAGTACGCCGTTGTGGCGGACAATCTGGCGCGCCTCGGCACGGGAGGCGCCGAAGCCCATCCGGTAGGCCACCGAATCAAGACGGCCCTCCAGCAACTGGAGCAGGTTTTCGCCGGTCTGGCCTTTGCGGCGATTGGCTTCTGCGAACACTTTGCGGAACTGGCGCTCGAGCACGCCGTACAGACGGCGGATTTTCTGCTTCTCACGCAGTTGCTGGCCGTAACCGGAAAGGCGCTGGCCGGATTTCTGGCCATGCTGACCGGGGGCATACGAACGGCGCTCGATCGAGCACTTGTCGGTAAAACACTTTTCGCCTTTCAGGAAGAGCTTCTCGCCTTCCCGGCGACATTGACGGCATTTGGGATCAAGATTGCGGGCCACTTGGCTGACTCCTTACTTCTGGCTTAGATGCGACGGCGCTTGGGCGGCCGGCAACCATTGTGCGGGATGGGGGTGATATCAGTAATGCTGCTGATCTTGATACCGAGTGCATTCAGTGCACGAACCGCTGATTCACGGCCGGGGCCTGGCCCCTTGATGCGCACTTCGAGATTTTTGATGCCACATTCTTGTGCGGCCTTGCCGGCGGCTTCCGCGGCGACCTGCGCAGCAAATGGGGTCGATTTGCGCGAGCCTTTGAAGCCGGCGCCGCCCGATGTTGCCCAGGACAGGGCATTGCCCTGGCGGTCGGTGATGGTGATGATGGTATTGTTGAAGGACGCATGCACGTGGGCGATGCCCTCGGCAACGTTCTTCTTGACCTTCTTGCGTACTTTGGTCGTCGTTTTGGCCATGTCTATTTATCCTGCTGATTATTTCTTGCTGCCGGCAACGGACTTGCGCGGACCCTTGCGCGTACGAGCGTTGGTTCGGGTACGCTGCCCCCGGACCGGCAAGCCGCGACGATGACGAACGCCACGATAGCATCCGAGATCCATCAGACGCTTGATGTTCATGGTGACTTCGCGACGCAGATCGCCTTCGACTGCGAAACGGCCCACTTCCTCGCGGAGGCGGTCCATGTCAGCTTCGGTCAGATCCTTGATCTTTGTCGCGCGCTTGACGCCCGCGGCGTCGCAGATTTTTTGCGCACGCGTGCGGCCGATCCCGTAGATCGCGGTGAGCGCGATCTCGGCATGTTGGTGATTCGAAATATTTACGCCTGCAATTCGGGCCATTTTCTTACCTTGTCCTCTTCGACACCGCTCAAGCGGCAGCTGTACAGAATGCCGCGCCGGTAAAAATGCGAACCGGCGATTCTAAAAGAAACCTAATCCTATTTCAACCCTGACGCTGCTTGTGACGCGGATCGGCACAGATCACACGTACCACGCCGTGGCGACGGATGATTTTGCATTTGCGACAAATGCGCTTGACTGAAGCTTGAACTCTCATTGTTATCTCCGCTAAAACCAGTTGAGCTACTTGGCCCGAAAGACGATGCGCGCCTTGTTGAAATCATAAGGTGTCAGTTGAACCGTCACCTTGTCACCGGGCAGGATTCGGATGTAATGCATCCTCATCTTGCCCGAAATATGTCCTAGAACTATGTGTCCGTTTTCCAGCTTCACCTTAAACGTCGCATTCGGAAGGTTCTCCAGAACCTCCCCTTGCATCTCGATTACATCTTCTTTCGCCATCGCGTCTGTTCGCTACCCAGGGATCGCCTTCAACGCATCGGCAGTCCCGCACCTTTGAAGTTTGCCTTTTTCAAGAGGCTTTCATACTGGTGCGACATGATGTAGGCCTGAACCTGCGCCATGAAATCCATCGTAACCACCACGATGATCAGCAGCGACGTCCCGCCGAAATAGAAAGGCACATTCCATTTCAGGATCAGGAACTCCGGCAGCAGGCAAACCAGAGTGATGTACATCGCGCCCACCAGAGTCAAGCGCATCAGTATCTTGTCGATATAGCGGGCCGTCTGCTCTCCAGGGCGATATCCGGGAACGAATGCGCCGCTCTTCTTTAGGTTGTCAGCCGTTTCTTTCGAATTGAAGACCAGCGCAGTGTAGAAAAAACAGAAGAAAATGATTGCTGCAGCATACAGGAGCACATAGATCGGCTGCCCCGGCGAAAGCTTCCCGGCGATATCCTTCAACCAGAACATCCCTTCACTGGAGCCGAACCAGCCAGCAGCCGTCGCAGGGAAGAGAATGATCGAGGACGCGAAGATGGGAGGAATCACGCCGGACATGTTGAGCTTGAGCGGAAGATGGGAGCTCTGGCCACCGTAGATCTTGTTGCCAACCTGACGCTTCGCGTAATTGACGAGGATCTTGCGCTGCCCCCGTTCCACGAATACGACGAAGCCGGTCACAACGACGACGAGGACACAAATCACGATCGAGGTCAGCGGATGCATCGCGCCGGTGCGTACCAGTTCAAAGAGTCCGCCCAGAGCGCTAGGCAACCCTGCGGCAATACCGGCAAAAATAATGATGGAAATACCGTTACCCAACCCTCGCTCGGTAATCTGTTCGCCCAGCCACATGAGGAACATCGTGCCCGTAACCAGCGTCATCACCGTGGTCAGGCGGAACATCATGCCGGGATCAAGCACCAGGCCCGGTTGTGTTTCCAGGGCAATGGCAATACCCACCGCCTGGAAAAGGGCGAGTGCAACCGTACCGTAACGCGTGTATTGCGTGATCTTTCGGCGACCCGCCTCCCCTTCTTTTTTCAACTGTTCCAGAGCCGGGATTGCGATCGTCATCAACTGCATGATGATCGAGGCAGAGATGTATGGCATGATGCCGAGCGCGAAGATCGTGAACCTCGACAGCGCCCCGCCAGAGAAGAGGTTGAATACCCCAAGGATCCCGCCCTGCTGCGAATTGAAGAGTTCCGCAAGCTGAACCGGATCGATACCTGGAACGGGAATGTGCGCACCTATCCGGTAGACGACCAAGGCCCCCAGCAGAAACCAGAGTCGACGCCAGAGATCGCCGAACTTGCCAGATTTTCCTAAAGCAAGCGCGTCAGCGGTGACGTTAGCCACTTCCCGTATTCCTCCTGCTTATGCCGCGGGCGCTATTTCAGCTACCGACCCGCCAGCGGCCTCGATTGCAGCGCGTGCCCCTTTGGTGGCACCCACGCCCTTGAGGTTGACTTTCCGGGTAAGCTTGCCGGACAGGATCACCTTGGCAGACAGACTGCCTGCCGGGACGATCCCGGCCTGCATCAGGGTCAGAAGGTCTACGTCTTCAACCGGCAGCTTCTCAAGCTCCGACAGGCGCACTTCGGCATTCAAGCCTGCGGATAGCGACACGAAGCCACGTTTCGGCAGACGGCGCTGCAGGGGCATCTGGCCGCCTTCGAAGCCCACCTTGTGAAAGCCACCTGCACGCGACTTTTGACCCTTGTGCCCACGCCCGCCGGTTTTACCCAGCCCGCTCCCGATACCACGTCCGGGGCGCTTCGATGCATGCTTTGCACCTTCCGCCGGCTTGATCTTGTTGAGTTCCATTTGCTCAGCCCTCGCACTTCACCAGATAGGCGACTTTCTTGATCATTCCACGCACCGCCGGAGTATCCAGCAATTCGGTTGTGTGATTGATACGCCGCAAACCGAGACCACGCACAGTTGCACGATGGTCCTGTTTTGTACCGATGACGCTCTTGACGAGCGTAACCTTGATCTTCTTTTCAGCCACGATTACGCCTCCAGGATTTCCTGCACGCTCTTGCCGCGTTTGGCAGCAATTTCAGCGGGGGTGTTCATGGCCAACAGGCCCTTGATGGTCGCACGCACCAGGTTATAGGGATTGGTGGAGCCGATCGCCTTCGCCACCACGTCGGTAACACCCATCACTTCGAATACCGCGCGCATCGGACCGCCGGCAATGACACCCGTACCCGCAGCGGCAGGGGACATCAGCACAGTCGTCGCACCATGCTTGCCGGTTACCGGATGATGTAGCGTGCCATCGCGCAGGCTGACCTTCGCCAACTTGCGGCGGGCCTCATCCATCGCCTTTTGCACAGCAACCGGCACTTCTCGGGCTTTGCCCTTGCCCATGCCGACACCACCATCGCCGTCACCGACCACGGTCAGTGCAGCAAAGCCCAGTATGCGACCACCCTTGACGACCTTCGTCACGCGATTGATCGCAACCATCTTTTCGCGCAGGCCATCATCACGCTCTTCGTTGGTCTGCTGTTGCTTCTTTGTTTGCGGTTTAGCCATTTCAGTCTCGCTCTAATGCCGACCTAGAATTTCAACCCGCTCTCGCGGGCGGCGTCAGCCAGCGCCTTGACGCGGCCATGGTATTTGAATCCCGAACGGTCGAATGCCACTTCGGTTACGCCCTGCGCCACAGCACGCTCGGCAATCAACTTCCCGACCGTTTTTGCCGCCTCGACGTTCCCGCCATTCGCAAACTGCTTGCGCAGATCGGCCTCAGCAGTCGAGGCTGCAGCCAGCACCTTGGTGCCGCACCCCGAATAGATCTGGGCATAAATATGGCTATTGGTGCGATGCACACTCAGCCGCACAACCTTCAGCTCCGCAATCTTGGCGCGGGTTTTGCGCGCCCTGCGCAGTCGAGCTTCTTTTTTGTTCATGGTCTGACCTTTATCTTTCCTAGCTCAGCAGTATGACTACTTCTTCTTGGTTTCCTTGATCACCACGACCTCATCAGCGTAACGCACGCCTTTACCCTTGTAGGGCTCGGGGGGGCGATAAGCACGCACCTCTGAAGCCACTTGGCCGACGAGTTGGCGATCAATTCCCTTGATCAGGATTTCTGTTTGAGTCGGAGTCTCAACCTTGATGCCGCTGGGCATATCGTGCACAACAGGATGAGAAAAGCCGAGGGAGAGGTTCAGCTTGCTGCCTTGAGCTTGCGCCTTGTAGCCAACACCTACTAAAGTGAGCTTTTTCTCAAAACCCTTCGTGACACCCGCCACCATGTTATTGACAAGCGCACGCATGGTACCGGACATGGCTGAGCCATTGGGTTGACCGACAACTGCACGGCAGACAATGCTTTCACCTTCCTTTTCGACAGTTACGGCAGGCAGCAGCGCTTGCGTCAGCGACCCCATCGGTCCTTTAACGGTGATTTCCCCTGACGACAGGGAGACTTCGACACCCTTGGGAAGAACAACCGGATTCTTTGCAATACGTGACATTCGTAACTCTCCCTTACGCCACGATGCAGAGGACTTCGCCGCCCACATTGACGCTACGCGCCTTGCGGTCGGTCATGACGCCCTTTGGCGTTGACACGATAGCGATTCCGAGGCCGTTCATCACCTTGGGGAGGTCTTGCTTGCCCCGGTAGATACGCAGCCCGGGCCGGGAGACACGCTCGATCCGCTCGATCACCGGGCGGCCTGCATAGTATTTCAACTCGATATCAAGTTCTGCCTTACCACCATCCTTGCGAACCGCAAAATTCTCGATGTATCCCTCATCCAGAAGCACCTTGGCGATAGCTTCCTTGAGTTTCGACGAAGGCATCGTGACACCTAGCTTCTCAGCCATCTGCCCGTTCCGGATGCGTGTCAGCATATCGGCGACTGGATCTGTCATGCTCATATCGCCCCCCTTACCAGCTGGCCTTGGTCATGCCAGGCACCTCGCCGCGCATGGCAATCTCGCGCAGCTTGTTGCGGCACAGGCCGAATTTCTTGAACACGCCACGCGGGCGACCAGTGAGAGCGCAGCGCATGCGTTGCCGTACCGGACTCGAGTTGCGCGGCAACAACTGAAGCTTCAGACGTGCGCCCATGCGCTCATCTTCACTCAAACTCATGTCCGTGATAATCGCCTCCAGGGCAGCGCGCTTCGCAGCATACTTCGCGACCATCTTTGCCCGCTTAGCCTCACGATTTTTCAGTGCTAGTTTTGCCATGTCTTCCCTCAGTTCTTGAAGGGGAACTTGAATGCGGAAAGCAACGCCTTGGCTTCCGCATCTGACTTCGCCGTTGTGGTGATGCTGATGTTCATGCCGCGCAACGCATCAATCTTGTCATACTCGATCTCGGGGAAAATGATTTGCTCCTTGACCCCGATGTTGTAGTTGCCGCGACCATCGAACCCCTTGCTGCCGGGGATACCACGGAAGTCACGTATGCGCGGCATGGCCACGCTGACCAGCCGATCCAGAAACTCGAACATCCGGGCTCCGCGCAAAGTAACCATGCAACCGATCGGATAGCCTTCGCGAATCTTGAACCCGGCAATCGCCTTGCGCGCCTTGGTCACGACTGGCTTCTGACCGGCGATCTTCGTCATGTCGCCAACCGCATTCTCCAGAACCTTCTTGTCCGCAACTGCCTCGCCTACCCCCATGTTGAGGGTAATTTTCGTGATCCTGGGAACTTCCATTATCGAGGCGTACTTGAACTGCTCACGCAACTGCTGCACAACCTCTTGTTTGTAATAGTCTTGCAAACGCGCCATGACCTATTCCTCAAGCCTCAACCAGCTCGCCATTCGACTTGAATACACGAACCTTCCGGCCGTCCTCAAGCATCTTGACACCAACGCGATCCGCCTTCTGTGTCGCCGGATTAAACAGCGCCACATTCGACTGATGGATCGGCATCTCCTTTTCGACGATTCCGCCCTGATCACCTTTCATCGGATTCGGACGCGTATGCTTTTTGACGCGATTGACGCCCTCAACGAGAAGCATCTCGCTATCAAGGCGGCGAATGACAGTACCACGCTTACCTTTGTCGCGCCCCGCAATCACGACCACACCATCGCCTTTACGAAACTTTTCCATGGTCTTTCCTTTCCCCCCGCCTACAGCACTTCAGGGGCAAGCGACACGATCTTCATGAAGCGCTCGCTACGCAACTCCCGAGTGACAGGCCCGAAGATGCGGGTGCCAATCGGCTCAAGCTTGTTGTTGAGGAGCACCGCGGCATTGCCATCAAACTTCACGAGGGAGCCATCTGCGCGACGCACGCCCTTGGCTGTGCGTACCACTACGGCGCTATAAACTTCGCCCTTCTTGACGCGACCGCGGGGCGCAGCATCCTTGATGCTGACCTTGATGATGTCCCCGATGCCCGCATAGCGACGCTTCGAGCCACCCATCACCTTGATGCACATGACCGAACGCGCGCCCGTGTTGTCGGCAACATCGAGCCGTGACTGCATTTGAATCATTTAACTCTCCAACTTAACCTGCACCGGCTGAACCGGTACGCAGTCAGTTTTGGAATCCCTAGCTAGGCAGGGTACGGAACCGGCTTCAGCCGGTCAGACCTACAAAGAGGCGGGATTCTATTTTATCCCGCCCCTGCATGTCAACAACTTATTACATCAAATCAACCGTCAGACGAGTCGCGCCTTTTCGAGAACCTTGGTGACGCGCCATGCCTTGGTTTTGGCAATCGGTGCGCACTCTTCAATCTGCACCAGGTCACCAGCGACAGCCGTCAGGCCATCCACGTGAGCATGATATTTCTTAGAGCGCATCATCACCTTGCCAATAACAGGATGCTTGACCCGACGCTCGATCAAAACCGTCACGGTTTTTTCCATCTTGTCGCTCACCACCCGGCCTTCAAGCGTGCGGCGCATGGACTGGCTCATATCATTCATTTCGCAGTCGCCCTTTCGTGCTGGATAGTCTTGATGCGTGCAACGTCTTTCCTCAACTTGCGCACCTGGCTGGTATTGTTAAGCTGCTGAGTGGCCAGTTGCATCCGCATGGAGAACTGGGCTTTGCGCAGATCAAGCAACTCCTTGCCCAGTTCCTCGTCGTTTTTTTGTCTCAGTTCGTTCGCTTTCATCGCTTACCCCAAATGGCGCGTAACAAAGGTGGTGGCTATCGGCAACTTGGCAGCAGCCAGAGCGAACGCTTCACGGGCCAAGGCCTCGTTAACGCCATCCATTTCATACAGGACTTTGCCAGGTTGAATTTCGGCAACCCAGTATTCCGGATTACCTTTACCGTTGCCCATGCGGACCTCTGCAGGCTTTTCGGAGATCGGCTTATCGGGGAAAATACGGATCCAGATTCGGCCTCCACGCTTGATATGGCGCGTCATCGCCCGGCGCGCGGCCTCGATCTGACGTGCAGTCAGACGGCCCCGGTCAGTGGCTTTCAGACCATACTCGCCGAAACTTACCTTGGCGCCACGCGTAGCCAAGCCCGTGTTACGCCCCTTCTGTTCCTTGCGATACTTTCTACGTGCTGGTTGCAGCATGATTTCTTACTCCTTGACGTCCTGCCCTGCACCGCTGTCAGCAGGCTTCGGGGCAGTCGTTTTGCGAACACGCTTGACCGGTGGCTTGGCTGCCGGTGCCGCTTCGGTCACTTCCGGCTTGGCTTCGGTCGCTGTCGGCTCGGCTTTTTTGGCCGTGCGCCGCGGAGCAACATTCCTAGTGTCTGCTCCTTCGCCACCGCTGCCGGGCTTGCCAGGACGACGGGCGCGCTTGGCTGGCTCTTCGGCATGCTCACCAAGGACGGATGCAGCATCACCCCGCGCAGCATTCTCTCCTTTGAAAACCCAAACCTTGATGCCAATAATTCCATAGGTGGTTTTCGCTTCGGATGTGCCGTAATCAATATCCGCGCGCAGCGTATGAAGCGGAACACGCCCTTCACGATACCATTCGGTACGCGCGATTTCAGCACCATTCAACCGGCCTGAACTCATAATCTTGATCCCTTGCGCACCCAGCCGCATCGCATTTTGCATCGCACGCTTCATGGCACGACGGAACATGATGCGCTTTTCAAGCTGCTGAGCGATCGAGTCCGCGATCAACTGTGCATCGGTCTCCGGCTTGCGGATTTCCTCGATATTCACGTGGACCGGTACACCCATACGTCGCTGCAGATCAACTTTCAACTGCTCTATGTCTTCGCCCTTCTTGCCAATGACGACACCCGGCCGGGCACTGAAAACCGTAACGCGCGCATTTTTGGCGGGTCGCTCGATCACGACACGTCCAACCGATGCATGTGCCAACTTCTTCTTGAGATAGTCCCTCACAGCAATGTCTTCATGCAGCATGCCCGCAAAGGATTTTGAGTTTGCGAACCAGCGTGACGTCCAGTCACGCGTCACTGACAGACGAAAGCCGGTCGGATGAATCTTTTGTCCCATGAAAGTTCCTCTTACTCGGCGACAGTCACATAAATGTGACAGGTCTGTTTGCTGATACGGTTACCCCGGCCCTTGGCTCGCGCCGTGAAGCGCTTGAGGACAGCCCCTTGCTCCACATGAATCCGGGAGACCTTGAGTGCATCGATATCGGCACCGTTATTATGTTCCGCGTTGGCAATCGCCGACTCGAGAACCTTCTTGATGATGCCAGCCCCCTTCTTGGGAGAGAACGAAAGGATGTTGAGCGCCTGATCAACCGTTTTACCGCGCACCAGATCGGCCACGAGCCGCCCCTTCTGTGCGGACAGTCGGACTCCCCGCAGAATAGCGTTAGTTTCCATGGACATATCCTTATTTCTTCGCCTTCTTGCCTGCCGCGTGGCCCTTAAAGGTACGCGTCAGTGCAAATTCGCCGAGTTTGTGACCAACCATGTTCTCGGATACATACACGGGAATGTGCTGCTTCCCGTTGTGCACCGCTATGGTCAGACCGATGAAATCAGGTAGAACGGTTGAACGCCGCGACCATGTTTTGATCGGACGCTTGTCGTTCGACGCACGGGCAACATCCACCTTTTTCAGAAGGTGATCATCGACAAAAGGACCTTTTTTAATAGAACGTGCCATTTCCTACCCCTTAGCGCTTGTGACGGCGCTGAACAATCATGTTGTCCGTACGCTTGTTGCTGCGGGTACGGTAGCCTTTGGTTGGCTGACCCCACGGGCTGACCGGAACTCGCCCCTCACCCGTACGCCCCTCACCGCCACCATGCGGGTGATCGATCGGGTTCATCGCGACACCGCGGACGGTGGGCCGTATGCCACGCCAGCGGTTAGCTCCCGCCTTGCCGATCTTGCGCAGGTTATTTTCCTCATTGCCGACCTCGCCGATAGTCGCGCGGCATTCGACATGAATACGGCGAATCTCTCCAGAGCGCATGCGCACTTGCGCATATACACCCTCACGCGCCAGCAACTGGACCGACGTACCCGCAGCACGCGCGATCTGCGCTCCTTTACCCGGCATCAACTCGATGCAATGGATGGTGCTACCGACGGGGATATTGCGAATTGGCAACGCATTCCCCGGCTTGATCGGAGCCTCGGGCCCGCTCAGGATTTCCTGACCAACAACCACACCTTTCGGGGCAATGATGTAGCGGCGCTCGCCATCGGCATAACACAGCAGGGCTATGTTTGCCGAGCGGTTGGGGTCATACTCCAGACGCTCAACCTTAGCCACGATTCCATCCTTGTTGCGCTTGAAATCGATCAACCGATAGTGCTGCTTGTGGCCACCACCCTTGTGGCGAGTCGTTATATGACCATGATTGTTTCGACCCGCTGTATTCGATTTCTTTTCCGTCAGAGCATCGAAAGGGCGACCTTTGTGCAAGTTGGGATTGACAACCTTCACCAGCGAACGACGACCTGCCGAAGTCGGCTTGACCTTAACCAGGGCCATTATGCAACCCCCTCTGCAAAATTGATTTCCTGCCCAGCCTCGAGGCTGACTATCGCCTTACGGACATCGGACCGACGTCCCATAGTGCGACCAAAGCGCTTGACCTTGCCCTTCACGTTCATTACCCGGACAGAGCCAACGCGAACCTTGAACAACAACTCGACCGCGGCCTTGATTTCCGGTTTGGTAGCATCGGGTGTAACGACGAATACAACCTGATTCTCGCGCTCGGCAAGCATGGTGGCTTTTTCGGATATTTGCGGCGCCAGCAACACTTGCATCAGGCGCTCCTGATTGAATTGTTTCGCATTCATCCGAGCATCTCCTCAAGCTTGGCAACCGCAGCTTTCGTCACCACCACCCGCGGAAACCGAATCAACGAAAGGGGGTCAGCATGACGAGGCTCAAGGACCAGCACGTTGGGCAGATTACGGGCAGCCAGCATCAAATTATCATCAAGGTCGTCGGTCACTAGCAGCGCCGACTCGATCCCCAGGCTCTTCAGCTTCTGTGCGACCAATTTTGTTTTTGGCGCATCGACAGTGAAGGTCTCCACGACGGTCAGCCGCCCCTCTCTTGCCAGCTGCGAGAGAATTGCAGCGATGCCAGCCCGATACATCTTGCGATTGATTTTGTGCGCAAAATTCTCATCGGGAGAGTTGGGGAAAGCACGACCACCACCGCGCCAAAGCGGGCTGGCAGTGGTACCAATACGCGCACGGCCAGTGCCTTTTTGACGCCACGGCTTCTTCGTGCTGTGACGCACCTCGGCACGCGTCATCTGGGCGCGATTACCGGAACGGGCATTCGCCTGATAAGCGACAACCAGCTGATGCACCAGCGCTTCGTTGTATTCACGGTCAAAGAGGCTATCCGACACACTGATGGCCGCGCCAGCCTGACCCTGCTCGTTAATGATCTTCAGTTCCATATGCGCCTCACTTCTCTGCGCTGACCGCCTTGACGGCCGGACGGATTACAACATCGCCACCACGCGCACCAGGCACCGCGCCCTTGATCAAGAGAAGCTGACGGGCCTCATCTACCCGCACGACCTCCAGATTCTGCGTTGTACACCTCTCATCGCCAAGATGACCCGCCATCCGCTTACCTGGGAATACCCGCCCAGGATCCTGCGCCATGCCGATCGAACCAGGGGCATTATGAGACACCGAGTTGCCATGGGATGCTCGATTGGAGGAAAAGTTGTGACGCTTGATAGAGCCCGAAAACCCCTTGCCTATCGAGGTACCGGTCACGTCGACCTTCTGACCAACAGCAAACATGGTTGGCGCCAGGATGTCGCCCTGCTTGAACTCCGTTACCTGGGCATCAGCAATACGGAACTCCATCACCGTGGCACCTGCCTCAACACCCGCCTTCGCATAATGACCCGCTTCAGCTTTGCTGACCCGTGATACACGCCGCTTCCCATAGGCAACCTGAACCGCAGCATAGCCATCAGTTTCCTGGGTCTTTATTTGCGTAACGCGGTTATTCGACACATCCACGACTGTCACCGGGACGGTAGCACCATCCTCGGAAAATATCCGTGTCATGCCGACCTTGCGTCCTACAAGGCCTAGACTCATTTTTTTCTCCTAAATCCGGCTGCGATTGGCCGGGCACTTGATTTCAAACTCGACCACCCAATGAAGCAGGGAGGCCAATAGCACTTACTGCAACTTGATTTCGACGTCAACACCGGCCGGCAAATCCAGCTTCATCAAGGCATCAACGGTTTTGTCTGTCGGATCAATGATATCCATCAGCCGCAAGTGGGTGCGGATTTCGAATTGGTCTCGGGATGTTTTATTGACGTGAGGCGAACGCAAGATGTTGTAGCGTTCAATGCGCGTCGGCAACGGCACCGGCCCGCGAACAACAGCGCCGGTTCGCTTCGCAGTATCCACAATCTCAAGCGCCGACTGGTCAATCAGACGATAGTCAAACGCCTTCAGGCGAATGCGGATTCTTTGGCTTTGCATATACGATCCTTAAAGAACAAACGGGCGAATGCCCAAAAACGGAAAGGGCGGCATTATCCCGCCCTTTTCCGATGTTTGCAATATCTTACTCGATGATTTTAGCGACGACGCCGGCGCCGACGGTACGGCCGCCCTCACGGATGGCGAAGCGCAGGCCGTCTTCCATCGCGATCGGCGCAATCAGCTTCACCGTCATCTGCACGTTGTCACCCGGCATCACCATTTCGACGCCCGCCGGCAGTTCGCACGCGCCGGTCACGTCCGTGGTCCGGAAGTAGAACTGCGGACGGTAGCCATTGAAGAACGGGGTATGGCGGCCGCCTTCGTCCTTGGACAGGACATAGACTTCGGCGACGAAGTGGGTGTGCGGGGTGATGGAGCCCGGCTTGGCCAGCACCTGGCCGCGCTCGACTTCTTCACGCTTGGTGCCGCGCAGCAGCACGCCGACGTTGTCACCGGCCTGGCCCTGATCGAGCAGCTTGCGGAACATTTCGACGCCGGTACAGGTGGTCTTGACGGTGGGGCGAATGCCGACGATTTCGATTTCTTCGCCGACCTTGACGACGCCACGTTCGACCCGACCCGTCACGACGGTGCCGCGACCGGAGATCGAGAAGACGTCTTCGATGGGCATCAGGAAGGGTTTGTCGATGGCGCGCTCGGGGGTGGGGATATAGCTGTCAAGGGCGTCGGCCAGCTTCATGATGGCCTCTTCACCGAGTTCGCCCTTGTCACCTTCGACGGCTTTCAGCGCGGAGCCCTTGACGATCGGGATGTCGTCGCCCGGAAAGTCGTACTTGCTCAGCAGTTCGCGCACTTCCATTTCGACCAGCTCGAGCAGCTCGGCGTCATCGACCATGTCGCATTTGTTCAGGAACACGACGATGTAGGGTACGCCAACCTGACGGGCCAGCAGGATGTGCTCGCGGGTTTGCGGCATGGGGCCGTCAGCAGCCGAGCAGACGAGAATGGCGCCGTCCATCTGGGCAGCACCCGTAATCATGTTCTTGACGTAGTCGGCGTGGCCCGGGCAGTCGACGTGGGCGTAGTGACGGGTGGCCGTCTCGTATTCGACGTGCGCCGTGTTGATGGTGATGCCGCGTGCCTTTTCTTCCGGCGCCGCATCAATCTCGTCGTATTTCTTCGCCTCGCCACCAAACTTCGCCGCCAGCGTCATCGTGATCGCCGCCGTCAACGTCGTCTTGCCATGGTCCACGTGACCAATCGTCCCCACATTCACATGCGGCTTCGTACGCTCAAATTTGCCTTTTGCCATGATTCGATTCCTTTAAAGAACAGGGATTATTTTTTGTTGATAACAGCCTCAGCGACGTTTTTCGGCGCTTCGTTGTAGTGCTTGAATTCCATTGAATAGGTTGCCCGGCCCTGGGATAACGAACGAAGCTGGGTGGCGTACCCGAACATCTCGGCCAGCGGAACCTCTGCCTTGATTGCCTTGATGCCGCCAGGCAAATCCTCCATGCCCTGAACCATGCCACGGCGGCCCGAAAGATCACCCATGACGTTACCCATGTAGTCCTCCGGGGTTTCAACCTCAACCGCCATCATGGGCTCAAGGAGCACAGGACTCGCCTTGCGCATGGCATCCTTGAAGGCCATCGAAGCTGCCATCTTGAATGCGTTTTCATTCGAATCGACATCATGATACGAGCCATCGAACAATGTAACCTTGACATCAACAACCGGGAAGCCAGCCAGCACACCATTCGGCAGCGTTTCCTGCAGGCCCTTATCAACTGCAGGAATATATTCCCGAGGCACAACACCACCTTTGATGGCATCGACAAATTCGTAGCCTTTGCCCTGCTCGTTCGGTTCAAGCTTGATCCAGACGTGGCCGTACTGACCACGGCCACCCGACTGCTTGACAAACTTCCCTTCCTGTTCGACAGCCTTGCGAATGGCCTCGCGGTAGGCAACCTGCGGCGCTCCAACGTTTGCCTCGACACCAAACTCACGCTTCATCCGGTCTACGATGATTTCCAGGTGCAGTTCTCCCATACCCGAAATGATGGTCTGACCGGACTCCTCGTCAGTTCGCACGCGGAACGACGGATCTTCTTGAGCCAACCGACTCAAGGCGATACCCATTTTTTCCTGATCGGCCTTAGTCTTGGGCTCGACCGCCACATGAATGACCGGGTCCGGGAAGACCATGCGCTCTAGAATCACCGGCGAATCGGGATCACAGAGAGTCTCGCCAGTAGTAACTTCCTTGAGGCCAACGCAAGCAGCGATGTCGCCCGCCAACACTTCCTTGATTTCCTCACGGTTGTTGGCATGCATCTGAAGGATGCGGCCGATACGCTCTTTTTTACCCTTCACTGGGTTATAGATCGTCGAACCAGAGGCCAAGACTCCCGAATAAACCCGGATGAAGGTCAGCTGGCCGACATAGGGGTCGGTCATCAACTTGAAGGCCAGAGCAGAAAACTTCTCGCCATCATCCGCTCGCCGCTCCACCTCTTTCTCATCCTCATCAACACCCGCGACAGGCGGAATGTCTACAGGCGACGGCAGCAACTCGATAACCGCATCGAGCATACGCTGCACGCCTTTGTTCTTGAATGCCGTACCGCAGAGCATCGGTTGAATCTCGCAAGCAATTGTTCGCATGCGCAAGCCCAACTTGATCTTGTCTTCCGACAACTCACCGGTATCGAGATACTCATTCATCAGATCTTCGGAAGCCTCTGCAGCAGCTTCAACCATCTGCTCACGCCACTTCTCGGCAACACCCTGCAAGTCTGCAGGAATATCCCGATAGTCGAACTTCATCCCCTGGGACGCCTCGTCCCAAATGATGGCCTTCATCTTGATGAGATCGACAACCCCGGTAAAAGTATCTTCCGCACCGATCGGGATCACGATGGGTACCGGATTGGCGCTCAAGCGGGTCTTCATCTGGTCGACGACCTTGAAGAAGTTTGCGCCCGTACGATCCATCTTGTTTACAAATGCCAATCGCGGCACCTTGTACTTATTCGCCTGCCGCCAGACCGTCTCCGACTGAGGCTGGACACCGCCAACCGCACAATAAACCATGCAGGCACCATCAAGAACCCGCATCGAACGCTCCACTTCGATAGTGAAGTCGACGTGCCCCGGAGTATCGATGATATTGAAGCGATGTTCCGGGAATTGCATCTCCATGCCCTTCCAGAAACAAGTAGTCGCCGCAGAGGTAATGGTAATGCCTCGCTCCTGCTCCTGCTCCATCCAGTCCATGGTTGCTGCGCCATCATGGACCTCACCAATCTTGTGATTGACGCCGGTATAGAAAAGGATGCGCTCGGTCGTTGTCGTTTTCCCGGCATCAATGTGAGCAGAAATACCAATATTGCGGTAGCGCTCAATAGGAGTCTTGCGGGCCACTTGGATTACCTATCAGGTTAAATAAGGCCTTACCGCACCATCTCAAAATGCGAGATGCCGCGCACGGCATAATCACGAAAAAGCCGCCAGCCAAGGCTGCCGGCATACATCAATCAGAACCGGAAGTGCGAGAACGCCTTGTTGGCTTCAGCCATGCGATGCACCTCTTCACGCTTCTTCATCGCAGCCCCACGCCCCTCGGCAGCCTCAAGCAACTCAGTGGCAAGTCGCTGATCCATGGACTTCTCACTACGCTTGCGAGCCGCCTCACGAATCCAGCGCATCGACAGGGCAAGACGGCGCGACGGGCGCACCTCTACAGGAACCTGGTAGTTGGCTCCACCAACCCGGCGGCTCTTGACCTCGACGATCGGCTTGACATTGCTGATCGCCAGCGAAAAGACCTCCACCGGATCCTTCCCGCTTTTCTTGGAGATAACATCAAACGCGCCATAGACAATACGCTCTGCGACAGACTTCTTGCCGCTTGCCATGATGACGTTCATAAACTTTGAAACTTCGACATTGCCAAATTTGGGATCGGGCAGAATATCGCGCTTCGGAACTTCTCTACGACGGGGCATGATGACCTCTCTTGCCTCAAATGCTGATGATTAGGCTTTCTTCGGACGCTTGGCGCCGTACTTCGAACGGGACTGCTTGCGATCCTTGACACCTTGCGTATCAAGGCTGCCGCGCACGATGTGATAACGCACACCCGGCAAATCCTTGACACGGCCGCCACGAATCAGAACGACGGAGTGCTCCTGAAGGTTGTGCCCCTCGCCGCCGATGTACGAAATGACCTCAAAACCATTGGTCAGGCGTACCTTGGCAACCTTACGCAACGCCGAGTTCGGTTTTTTTGGCGTCGTCGTGTAGACGCGCGTACAAACGCCACGCTTTGCGGGGCAACTTTCCAAGGCCGGGACCTTGCTCTTTGTCTTTTCCGCTTGGCGCGGCTTGCGCACAAGCTGGTTGATGGTTGGCATATTTATCGTTCCTGGATCGAAGACGTCCTACTTTGGCCTCTTTTTCGCCCTTTACAAGAGCCAAAAAGAGGCGGGATTATATTGACGGAGTTTTTCAGCGTCAACCCGTATGTACCTCTGTTTCATTTGTCGGTTTCTGCTCCGTATCCGATGAGGCAACCGGAAAGGCGTAATCGCTGCCACTCTCCTGCATACGGCGCGTACGGTGATAAGCCAGTCCGGTACCCGCAGGAATCAGACGTCCGACAATGACGTTTTCCTTGAGGCCGCGCAATTCATCACGTTTGCCCATGATAGCGGCTTCAGTCAGCACGCGTGTAGTCTCTTGGAATGATGCTGCCGATATGAACGAGTCAGTCGACAGGCTGGCCTTGGTAATGCCAAGGAGAGTGTATTGGAACTCGGCGGGGCGCTTGCCATCAGCGATCAGTTTGTCATTCTCATCAAGCACTTCGGAACGTTCGACCTGCTCCTCACGAATGAATCGCGAATCACCCGGCTCGACAATAACGACTCGGCGGAGCATTTGGCGCACGATCACTTCGATATGCTTGTCGTTGATCTTGACGCCCTGGAGACGGTAAACGTCCTGCACTTCATCGATGATGTAGCGTGCCAACTCCTCTACGCCCTTCAACCGCAGGATGTCATGCGGGTCGACCGGGCCATCTACGATTACCTCGCCCTTGTTCACAATCTGACCATCATGCGCCATCACGTGTTTGTCTTTAGGGATCAGGTATTCGTGCGCAGTACCATCCGGCTCGGTAATCACCAGTCGCTGCTTGCCCTTGGTGTCCTTGCCGAACGAAACGGTACCGGTCACCTCGGCCAGCATGCCCGCATCCTTCGGTGAACGGGCCTCGAACAGTTCTGCGACGCGCGGCAGGCCGCCGGTAATATCTCGCGTCTTGACCGATTCCTGCGGGATGCGTGCCAAGACCTCGCCGACACTTACCGCCTGTCCGTTCTTAACCGTGATGATCGAGCCGACATGGAAGGTGATGGCAACCGAATGATCGGTACCATGAATCTTCACCTCCTGGCCAGCCTCATCAAGCAACTTGACCTGCGGACGCAGGCCCTTAGCCTGGGCTTTACCGCCACGCTTCGGATCGATGACGACAAGCGTCGACAGGCCAGTCACCTCATCCATTTGCTCGGCGACGGTTACACCCTTTTCGACGTTTTCGAACCGAACGACACCGGCATACTCGGTAACGATCGGCCGAGTATGGGGATCCCAAGTCGCCAACTGAACACCGGCCTTGACTTGCAGGCCGTCAGCCACCAATAGGGTGGCGCCGTATGGCACCTTATGCCGCTCGCGCTCACGGCCATGATCATCGACGATCAGCACCTCTGCCGAGCGAGCGATAATGACTTTTTCTCCCTTGGGGTTGGTGACATAGCGCATAGTTGCCGAAAAACGTACGGCACCATTGCTTTTGGCTTCGACATGGCTCTGTGCAGCCGCACGCGATGCAGCGCCACCGACGTGGAACGTACGCATGGTGAGCTGGGTACCCGGCTCACCGATCGACTGGGCAGCGATGACACCCACCGCTTCGCCGGCATTCACCAGGAAGCCACGTCCGAGATCTCGCCCATAGCATTTGGCACAAAGTCCGTAGCGCGTTTCGCAGGTCAGCGGGGTGCGAACAAGAACCTCGTCAATACCCAGCTTCTCGATAGCATCAACCGCGTCTTCGTCAAGCATCGTCCCCGCTTCGTAAAGCACGTTCTGCGTATCGGGGTCGACCACATCAGAGATGACGACTCGCCCAAGAATACGCTCACGCAGGGGCTCGACAACCTCGCCACCCTCGACCAGCGCCTTCATCACGAAACCGTTTTGCGTACCGCAATCATCCTCAATGACGACCAGATCCTGCGTTACATCGACCAGACGACGAGTCAGATAGCCGGAGTTCGCCGTTTTCAGAGCCGTATCGGCAAGGCCTTTGCGGGCACCGTGGGTCGAAATGAAGTATTGCAGGACGTTGAGGCCCTCACGGAAGTTGGTCGTGATCGGCGTTTCAATGATGGATCCGTCCGGCTTAGCCATCAGGCCTCGCATGCCAGCGAGCTGCCGAATCTGTGCAGCCGAGCCCCGTGCTCCAGAGTCGGCCATCATGTAGATCGAGTTGAACGAGTCCTGAGTGATTTCCTTGCCGGTGACATCCGTGACTTTTTGATGCTGCAACTGATCCATCATCGCCTTGGCGACCTGATCACCCGCACGGCCCCAGATATCGACGACCTTGTTGTAGCGTTCGCCAACCGTCACGAGACCCGAGGTGTACTGCTTCTCGATCTCCTTCACCTCCGCTTCGGCCGCCTCAATGATGCCGTGCTTCTGGCTAGGGACAAGCATGTCATCGATACAGATCGAAATGCCGCCGCGCGTGGCAAGGCGGAAGCCGGCCTGCATCAGTTTGTCAGCAAACACCACGGTATCCTTCAGGCCGCAACGGCGGAAGCTCTCGTCGATCAACTTCGAGATCTCCTTCTTCTTCAGCGGCTTGTCGATCACCTTGAAGGGCAAACCCTTCGGCAGAATTTCGGAGAGGATGGCCCGGCCTGCGGTCGTCGAGTAGCGAACGAACTTTTCCTGCCAAGCATCGTCTCCCACCCTGTCGTATTCACGCAAGCGCACGGACACGCGCGCGTGCAGATCGATCTGGCGCGATTCCACCGCGCGCAGCACTTCCGAGACATCGACAAAGGCCATGCCGGTACCGCGTGCCGCGGCATTTTCACGCGTAGCGTAGTAAAGCCCGAGCACGACGTCCTGCGAAGGCACGATGATCGGGGAACCGTTAGCCGGCGACAGGACGTTATTCGAAGCCAGCATCAGGGTGCGCGCTTCCATCTGCGCTTCCAGCGACAAGGGCACGTGTACAGCCATCTGGTCGCCGTCGAAGTCAGCGTTGAATGCCGTACAAACGAGGGGATGCAACTGGATCGCCTTGCCCTCGATCAGGGTCGGCTCGAATGCCTGAATGCCCAGGCGGTGAAGTGTCGGTGCCCGGTTCAACATCACCGGGTGCTCGCGGATGACCTCTTCAAGAATATCCCAGACCACCCCGGTTTCGGCTTCGACCTCCTTCTTCGCAGCCTTGATGGTGCTTGCGATACCCATCTTCTCAAGGCGCTCGAAGATGAAAGGCTTGAAGAGTTCCAGCGCCATCTTCTTCGGCAGGCCGCACTGGTGCAGCTTGAGTTGCGGACCGACGACGATCACCGAGCGGCCGGAATAATCAACGCGCTTGCCCAGCAGGTTCTGGCGGAAACGGCCACCCTTGCCCTTGATCATGTCGGCAAGTGATTTCAAGGGTCGCTTGTTGGCTCCCGTCATTGCCTTGCCGCGGCGGCCATTGTCCAGAAGCGAATCGACCGCTTCCTGCAACATGCGCTTTTCATTTCTTACGATGATGTCCGGGGCCTTGAGTTCAAGCAGGCGCTTGAGACGGTTGTTCCGGTTGATGACACGACGATACAAATCATTAAGATCGGATGTAGCGAACCGGCCGCCATCCAGCGGCACAAGGGGACGCAAGTCCGGCGGCAGCACGGGCAACACCTCGAGAATCATCCATTCCGGCTTGATGCCCGATTGCTGGAAGGCCTCGAGGACTTTCAGGCGCTTGGCGAACTTTTTGATCTTCGCCTCAGAACCGGTCGCCTGCAGGTCATTCCGCAGCGTTTCGATCTCATGCGCCAGATCAAGGGTATGCAACAGCTCACGTACACCTTCTGCGCCCATGATCGCCGTAAAGTCATCGCCGTATTCCTCGACCTTGGCGAGATAATCATCCTCAGTCAGCAACTGCGCGCGGGCCAACGGCGTCATGCCGGGGTCGACCACTACGTAGGCCTCGAAATAGAGAACGCGTTCGATATCGCGCAGAGTCATGTCGAGCACCATGCCTAGCCGGCTAGGCAAGCTCTTCAGGAACCAGATGTGCGCGACCGGCGATGCCAGTTCGATATGTCCCATGCGCTCACGACGCACCTTGGCCTGGGTTACCTCGACTCCGCATTTTTCGCAGATGACTCCGCGATGCTTGAGCCGCTTGTACTTACCGCACAGGCATTCGTAGTCCTTGACCGGGCCGAAGATCTTTGCGCAGAACAGGCCATCGCGCTCCGGCTTGAACGTGCGGTAGTTGATGGTTTCCGGCTTTTTGACTTCGCCGTAGGACCAGGAACGGATCTTTTCAGGCGATGCAAGACTGATCGTGATTGCATCGAACTCCTCTTCCTGCGTGACTTGCTTGAACAGATCGAGCAGAGCTTTCATTTTTCGTTACTCCTGTCGCGGGTCGAGGGTTATCAATAACGTTCAAGGTCGATGTCGATGGCCAGCGAACGGATTTCCTTCACCAGTACGTTGAAGGATTCCGGCATGCCGGCATCGATCTTGTGCTCGCCCTTGACGATGTTCTCGTAAACCTTGGTACGACCATTCACATCATCGGACTTCACGGTCAGCATTTCCTGCAACGTATACGATGCGCCATATGCCTCGAGTGCCCAGACTTCCATTTCCCCGAATCGCTGGCCACCGAATTGCGCCTTGCCGCCGAGAGGCTGCTGGGTGACGAGGCTGTAGGGGCCGGTCGAACGGGCATGCATCTTGTCATCGACAAGGTGATGCAGTTTCAGGACATGCATGTAGCCAACAGTGACCGGGCGCTCGAATGCGTCCCCGGTGCGGCCATCGTACAGTGTCGCCTGTGTCTTTGTTGTCGTGAGGTTGAGTCGCTTGGCCACGTCGTTCGGGAACGCCAGGTCAAGCATCGCGCGAATTTCCTCTTCCTTGGCGCCGTCGAAGACGTGGGTTGCAAACGGGACGCCATTTTTCAGGTTTTCGGCCAGTTCGCGGACTTCCTCGTCGCTTAGCGACGTCACATCCACGCCGCGGCCGGAACTGTTGTAGATCTTGTCCAGCAGTTTGCGCAGTTCGGCGATTGCTGCCTGCTGCTGCACCAGTTCGTTGATTTTCGCGCCCAGACCTTTCGCGGCCCAGCCAAGATGGGCCTCGAGAATCTGGCCGATGTTCATCCGGGACGGCACACCGAGCGGGTTGAGAACGATATCCACGGGCGAGCCATCTTCCATGTACGGCATGTCCTCGACCGGGACGATCTTCGAAACGACCCCCTTGTTGCCGTGACGACCGGCCATCTTGTCGCCCGGCTGCAAGCGACGCTTCACCGCCAGATAGACCTTCACCATCTTCTGGACACCAGGGGGCAATTCATCGCCCTGCGTCAGCTTTTTCTTCTTGGCCTCGAAGGCGACATCGAAGTCCTTGCGGGTCTGCTCGATACTATCCCGAAGGCTTTCGAGCTGCTGTTGCGCATCCTCGTCAGCCAGGCTGATATCGAACCAGTGATAATGCTCCAGGCTGGCCAGATACTCCTTGCCGATCTTCGTTCCCTTGGCAAGCTTCTTCGGGCCCTTGTTGGCAATCTTTCCTATCAGCATCCGCTCGATTCGCGCGAAGGTATCGCGCTCGACGATACGCATCTGATCGGCCAAATCCAGCTTGTAGCTCTTCAGTTGCTCGTCGATGATGGACTGGGCACGCTTGTCGCGCTCGATGCCCTCCCGGGTAAAGACCTGTACATCGATCACCGTGCCGGACATGCCAGACGGCACGCGCAGGCTGGTGTCCTTGACATCGGAGGCCTTCTCCCCAAAGATGGCACGCAGCAGCTTCTCCTCGGGGGTCAGTTGCGTTTCACCCTTCGGCGTCACCTTCCCGACCAGCACGTCGCCCGCCTCGACTTCCGCGCCGATATAGACGATGCCGGATTCATCGAGACGGCCGAGTTGGGCCTCGCCCAACGTGGCGATATCGCGCGTGATTTCTTCCGCACCCAGCTTGGTATCGCGCGCGACCACCGTCAGCTCCTCGATGTGAATCGAGGTAAAGCGGTCCTCGGCCACGACCCGCTCCGAAATCAGGATAGAGTCCTCGAAGTTGTAGCCGTTCCAGGGCATGAACGCGACGCGCATGTTCTGACCGAGCGCAAGTTCGCCCAGGTCGGTCGATGCGCCATCCGCGACCACATCCCCCTTGGCGATGAGGTCGCCGACCTTCACGATCGGGCGCTGATTGATGTTCGTGTTCTGGTTGGAGCGGGTGTACTTGATCAGGTTGTAAATATCGACGCCAACCTCGCCCGGAACGGTTTCCTCGTCGTTGACACGAACGACGATGCGGTTGGCATCGACGTAATCGACCACGCCACCGCGCAAGGCCTGGACGGCCGTGCCGGAGTCCACCGCAACGGTCCGTTCGATGCCGGTACCGACCAGCGCCTTCTCGGGCCGCAGGCAGGGAACGGCCTGGCGCTGCATGTTCGCGCCCATCAGTGCGCGGTTCGCATCGTCATGCTCGAGGAAGGGAATCAGGGATGCCGCTACCGAGACGATCTGCCCCGGCGCCACGTCCATGAACTGGACTTCTGCAGGCTCCTTGAGCTCGAACTCGCCCTTGAAGCGACAGGAAACAAGTTCATCCACCAAACGCCCCTTCTTGTCGAGCTGGGCATTAGCCTGGGCGATCACGTATTTACCTTCCTCGATGGCGGAGAGGAAAATGATCTCATTAGTGACATGACCGTTTTCGACCTTGCGGTACGGCGTCTCGAGGAAGCCATACTCGTTGGTACGGGCATAGAGCGCCAGCGAATTGATCAGGCCGATGTTCGGTCCTTCCGGCGTTTCGATCGGGCAGACGCGTCCATAATGGGTCGGGTGCACGTCGCGCACCTCGAAGCCTGCCCGCTCGCGGGTCAGGCCACCCGGGCCAAGGGCCGAAACGCGGCGCTTGTGGGTGATCTCGGACAGCGGGTTGGTCTGGTCCATGAACTGCGACAGCTGCGAAGAACCGAAGAACTCCTTGATCGCAGCGCTGATCGGCTTGGCGTTGATCAGGTCATGCGGCATCAGGTTGTCGCTCTCGGCCTGGTTGAGGCGTTCCTTCACAGCACGCTCGACACGCACCAGACCAGCACGGAACTGGTTCTCGGCCAATTCGCCGACAGAACGAACGCGGCGGTTGCCGAGGTGATCGATATCATCGACTTCGCCACGGCCATTGCGCAACTCGACGAGAATTCGAATCACATCGACGATGTCCCCATTGGAAAGGACGCTTGAGCCCACGCCGTCCTCTCGTCCGACCCGACGATTGAACTTCATGCGGCCCACGGCCGACAGGTCATAGCGCTCTTCGGAATAGAACAGGCCATGGAAAAGCGACTCCACCGCATCTTCCGTGGGCGGTTCGCCCGGTCGCATCATGCGATAAATCGCAACGCGCGCCGCCCACTGATCGGCCGTCTCGTCGGACCGCAGGGTCTGGGAAATGTACGGGCCGCGATCAAGATCGTTGATGTAGAGCGTCTTGAGGTCCTCCACACCGTTCTCCGCCAGCTTGGCAAGCAGGCTGTCGGTGATCTCGTCGTTCGCGTTGGCCAGAATTTCTCCGGTATCTGCAGCGACTACATTCTGTGCGACAACGCGCCCGATCAGGAAATCATCGGGCACGGCAATCTTCTTGATGCCGGCATCTGCCAGTTCGCGGATATGTTTGCCAGTGATACGCTTGTCCTTGGCGACAATTACCTTGCCCGACTTGTCGTGAATATCGAACTTCGCGACTTCGCCACGCAGGCGCTCGGGGACGACCTCGAACTGGATGCCCTTCTTGGTCAGGTGGAAAGTATCCGTCTCAAAGAAGGTGGCCAGGATCTGCTCGGGCGTCATGCCAATCGCCTTGAGCAGGATGGTTACTGGCATTTTGCGGCGACGGTCTACGCGGAAGTACAGCAGGTCCTTGGGGTCGAATTCGAAGTCTAGCCAGGAGCCGCGGTAGGGAATGATGCGTGCTGAGAACAGCAACTTGCCGGAACTGTGCGTCTTGCCCTTGTCGTGCTCGAAGAACACCCCGGGGGAACGATGCAACTGCGACACGATGACGCGCTCGGTACCGTTGATGACGAAGGATCCAGTAGTCGTCATGAGCGGAATCTCGCCCATATAGACCTCCTGTTCCTTCACCTCCTTGATCTTTTCACTGCTGCTTTCGCGATCGAGGATCACGAGGCGCACTTTGGCCCGCAGCGGCGATGCGAAGGTCAGGCCGCGCTGCTGGCACTCCTTGACATCGAAGGCAGGCTCGCCCAACCGGTACTCGACGAACTCGAGACGGGCCGCGCCCGAGTGCGCGACAATCGGGAAAATCGAAGAAAACGCCGCCTGCAACCCCTGGCTCCTGCGATTTCCCGGCGGGATATCCACCTGCAGAAACTGCGTATAGGATTCCAGCTGGGTTGCCAGCAGGAAAGGGACGTCCAGCACGTTCGCACGCTTGGCAAAGCTCTTGCGGATGCGTTTTTTCTCGGTGTACGAGTAGGCCATGTTCGCTCCGACAGTCAGGATTCAGGGATCAACCATCCGCCCCTGCCATGCAGGTGGATCGCATCGAACTGCTGATCGCTAAAACCTGAACTGCTCAAATTCGTTTCAGAAAACTCTTCGCGGGCAACAATGCAGAAGGGCTGGCAGCCCGCGAAAGGCCGCCAGCCCATGACAGCCGGGGTCTTACTTGATCTCGACCTTGGCGCCAGCGTCTTCCAACTGCTTCTTGAGCGCGTCGGCATCGGCCTTCGGGATGCCTTCCTTGACGGGCTTCGGAGCGCCATCGACGAGGTCCTTGGCTTCCTTGAGGCCGAGGCCGGTGGCGGCACGGACGACCTTGATGACCTCGACCTTCTTCTCGCCGGCAGCGGCAAGGACGACGGTGAATTCGGTCTTCTCTTCGGCGGCCGGGGCGGCACCGCCAGCAGCGGGAGCAGCGACGGCAACCGCAGCGGCAGCGGCGGAAACGCCGAACTTCTCTTCCATTTCCTTGATCAGTTCGGACAGTTCGAGAACGGTCATGCCGGCGATGGCATCAAGGATTTCAGCTTTGCTAACAGCCATGATTACAACTCCTGAATGAAAATTTGGATCGATGAAAAATGATTACGCAGCCTCTTTGGCGTCGCGCACGGCAGCAAGGCCACGGACAAACTTCGTCGGGACCTCGTTGAGCGTACGGACGAACTGGGCGATCGGTGCCTGCATCGTGCCGAGCAGCTTGGACAACAGCTCTTCGCGGCTCGGCATCGTGGCCAGTGCCTTGACCCCATCCACGTCCATGACGTAGTTGGGCATGGCGCCTGCCTTGATGACGAGCTTGTCCTTGCCCTTGCCGAATTCGTTGAGCAGCTTCGCAGCGGCCACCGGATCCTTGGAAATCCCGTAGATCAGTGGTCCGACGCACTTCTCGGCAAGTCCCTCGAACGACGTGCCGGACAGCGCACGACGTACCAGGGTATTTTTCAACACACGCAGATAGACACCTTCCTTGCGCGCATTCGCACGCAAGGCGGTGATATCGCCCACCTCGAGACCACGGTACTCTGCGACGATGATCGACTGGGCGTTCGCGACTTCTGCGGACACCTCGGCGACGACCGCCTTCTTGTCGTCAAGATTGAGACCCACGGTCAACTCCTTTCAAGCTCCAGCACCGAAAATCGGCGCTGGCGATACGGCGACCTTCATTCAGGAATCAGGGATTCCCGTCTTCGGGTGACGCCATCTGCGCAGGCCACTGCTCCGTTGTTCCGGGACAGCAATTAGATTCTTCCGAATACCTGCGGTCTTTGATAACCCGCCGCTCCAGCGATGGACTGCCGGAAGCGACGACCCAAAGTTCTTAAGCCTGCGCGGCGACCAGAGTGGCCTGATCGACACGCACCCCGGCACCCATCGTCGAGGACACCGAGACCTTCTTCAGATACTGGCCCTTGGCAGCTGCGGGCTTGGCCTTGTTCAGGGCATCGATCAGCGCGGACATGTTCTGCTGCAGCTGATCGATCGAGAACGACGCACGGCCGATCGTGCACATCACGATGCCCGCTTTATCGGTACGGTACTGGACTTGGCCGGCCTTGGCATTCTTGACTGCGGTCGTGACATCCATGGTCACGGTGCCGACCTTCGGGTTCGGCATCAGACCGCGCGGACCGAGAATCTGGCCGAGTTGGCCGACCACCTTCATGGCATCCGGCGTAGCGATGCAGACGTCGAAATCGATCGTACCGCCCTTGACGGTCGCTGCCAGATCATCGAAACCGATCACATCGGCGCCCGCCGCCTTGGCCTCTTCCGCCTTGGCACCCTGGGCAAACACGGCGACCCGGACAGACTTGCCGGTACCGGCCGGCAGAACGACCGAACCGCGCACGACCTGATCGGACTTCTTGGCATCGACACCCAGATTGACGGCCACATCGATGGACTCATTGAACTTGGCGGTGGCGTTTTCCTTGACCAGCGTCAGCGCTTCGGTCAGGGGGTAGTTCTTGCTGCGGTCGACCTTGGCACGAGCCGCGACAACGCGCTTGGACTGCTTCGGCATGTCAGAGTCCCTCCACGGTGATGCCCATGCTGCGGGCGCTGCCGGCGATGGTACGAACGGCGGCGTCCATGTCGGCGGCCGTCAGATCCTTCATCTTGGTCTTGGCGATCTCCTCCGCTTGCGCGCGGGTGATCTTGCCGACCTTGTCGGTATGGGGCTTCGGCGAACCCTTCTGGATGCCGGCTGCCTTCTTGATCAGGATCGTCGCCGGCGGGGTCTTCATGATGAACGTGAAGGACTTGTCCGCGTAGGCGGTGATGACGCACGGAATCGGCAGACCCGGCTCCAGACTTTGGGTCTGGGCATTGAAGGCCTTGCAGAACTCCATGATGTTCAAGCCGCGCTGGCCCAGCGCGGGACCGATCGGAGGCGAGGGATTCGCCTTGCCGGCCGGCACTTGCAACTTGATGTAGCCGACGATTTTTTTCGCCATTTCATTTACTCCTGTATGAGTGGTAACGCGCCACTAACAACGTTAATCGCCCTAGCGACGCTCCTCTTGCCACAGAAAAATCGCTGCGGCGCCGACTGAATCTATGCCTTTTCGACCTGCGCGAACTCCAGTTCCACCGGTGTCGCACGACCAAAAATGGTGACCGAGACCCGCAGGCGGCTCTTTTCGTAATTGACCTCTTCGACCGTGCCGTTGAAGTCGGTAAAGGGGCCATCCTTGACACGCACCATCTCGCCAGCCTCGAAGAGCACCTTCGGGCGCGGCTTCTCGACACCCTCCTGCATCTGCTGCATGATCTTGTCGACTTCCTTCTCGGAAATCGGTGTCGGCTTGGTTGCCGTGCCACCAACAAAACCGGTCACCTTCGGGGTGCTCTTGACCAGATGCCAAGAGTCGTCATCCATGTCCATCTCGACCAGGACATAGCCGGGAAAGAACTTCCGTTCGGAGGTGTGCTTCTGGCCGGACTTCATCTCGACCACCTCCTCGACCGGCACCAGTATCTGGCCAAACTTATCCTGCATGCCGGCACGCGCGATGCGCTCCGTCAAGGCGCGCAGCACCGACTTCTCAAAGCCCGAATAGGCGTGCACTACATACCAGCGTTTTGTCATAGCTTCTTCCAGCCCAGCACCAGGTCGTAAAGCACCCACTCAAGGCTCTTGTCCGTAATCCACAGCATGATCGCCATCGCCAGCACGAACGCAAAAACGACGCCCGTCGATTGCAGCGCCTCCTTGCGTGTCGGCCATACGACCTTCTTGGCCTCGATCACCGACTCGCGCCCAAGCACGACAAATCGCTGACCTGGTTCGGTAAACCACGCCACGGCACCACCCGCCGCCAAACCGGCCAGCACAGCCAGGACGCGCAGTACAAGCGCCTGCTCGGCAAGGAGATAAAACCCCGTGATCCCTGCCGCGACCAGTAACAACGCCAGCAGGAACTTCAGTTTGTCGGCCATTCGTGTGAGCCCATCTACTATCTATCGATCAAGCCAGGTGGCAGGGGCAGAGGGAATCGAACCCCCAACCTGCGGTTTTGGAGACCGCCGCTCTGCCAATTGAGCTATACCCCTGCTGTAAAGACTGCAAAGGGCGACACCCCGAAGGACGCCGCCCCGACTACCGGAAACCGCCTGTTACTCGATGATTTTAGCGACGACGCCAGCGCCGACGGTACGGCCGCCCTCACGGATGGCGAAGCGCAGGCCGTCTTCCATCGCGATCGGCGCAATCAGCTTCACCGTCATCTGCACGTTGTCACCCGGCATCACCATTTCGACGCCCGCCGGCAGTTCGCACGCGCCGGTCACGTCCGTGGTCCGGAAGTAGAACTGCGGACGGTAGCCATTGAAGAACGGGGTATGGCGGCCGCCTTCGTCCTTGGACAGGACATAGACTTCGGCGACGAAGTGGGTGTGCGGGGTGATGGAGCCCGGCTTGGCCAGCACCTGGCCGCGCTCGACTTCTTCACGCTTGGTGCCGCGCAGCAGCACGCCGACGTTGTCACCGGCCTGGCCCTGATCGAGCAGCTTGCGGAACATTTCGACGCCGGTACAGGTGGTCTTGACGGTGGGGCGAATGCCGACGATTTCGATTTCTTCGCCGACCTTGACGACGCCACGTTCGACCCGACCCGTCACGACGGTGCCGCGACCGGAGATCGAGAAGACGTCTTCGATGGGCATCAGGAAGGGTTTGTCGATGGCGCGCTCGGGGGTGGGGATATAGCTGTCAAGGGCGTCGGCCAGCTTCATGATGGCCTCTTCACCGAGTTCGCCCTTGTCACCTTCGACGGCTTTCAGCGCGGAGCCCTTGACGATCGGGATGTCGTCGCCCGGAAAGTCGTACTTGCTCAGCAGTTCGCGCACTTCCATTTCGACCAGCTCGAGCAGCTCGGCGTCATCGACCATGTCGCATTTGTTCAGGAACACGACGATGTAGGGTACGCCAACCTGACGGGCCAGCAGGATGTGCTCGCGGGTTTGCGGCATGGGGCCGTCAGCAGCCGAGCAGACGAGAATGGCGCCGTCCATCTGGGCAGCACCCGTAATCATGTTCTTGACGTAGTCGGCGTGGCCCGGGCAGTCGACGTGGGCGTAGTGACGGGTGGCCGTCTCGTATTCGACGTGCGCCGTGTTGATGGTGATGCCGCGTGCCTTTTCTTCCGGCGCCGCATCAATCTCGTCGTATTTCTTCGCCTCGCCACCAAACTTCGCCGCCAGCGTCATCGTGATCGCCGCCGTCAACGTCGTCTTGCCATGGTCCACGTGACCAATCGTCCCCACATTCACATGCGGCTTCGTACGCTCAAATTTGCCTTTTGCCATGATCGGTTACCCCAACAAGTCCGGTCCGAGAAAATATCGATGGTGCCCATGGGCAGGATTGAACTGCCGACCTCTCCCTTACCAAGGGAGTGCTCTACCACTGAGCTACATGGGCGCACTGACACAAAAACAACAACGCCTGACACCAAAAAAAACCGCTGCACTGCTGGAGCGGGAGACGAGACTCGAACTCGCGACATCTTGCTTGGAAGGCAAGAGCTCTACCAACTGAGCTACTCCCGCTCTCGGTCCTGCAACACCCGCACCGACAGCCGGCATCCATCTTTACCTGAAGCCGGCCAGCGAATTTCTGGTGGAGGGGGAAGGATTCGAACCTTCGAAGGCTGAGCCGGCAGATTTACAGTCTGCTCCCTTTGACCGCTCGGGAACCCCTCCAGCGAAACGGCGCATTATGCAGAAAACTATCCCGATTTGTCAATTCCCGACGAACATTTCTTTACCACGGGCCGGACAAGCAGGCGAAACCGTAGAATCATTCCATGGATACGCCTCGCCAGCCAATATCCGGCGAACTGCTCGCCGCGCTCTCCGCCCGCTTCGGGGACCGCTTCACCCGGAGTGAGGCCGTCTGCCTGCACCACGGGAAAGACGAATCTTCCTTGCCGGCGCAGCCACCAGAAGCGGTGGTTTTCGCCAGATCGACGGAAGAGGTGTCCTCGGTCGTCGCGCTGTGCCATGCTCACCGGGTACCGGTCATCGCCTATGGCACGGGCACTTCTCTGGAGGGGCACCTGCTCGCCGTACGGGGAGGCATTTGCATCGATCTGTCCGGCATGAACCACGTGCTGGCCATCCGGCCGGAAGATCTGGATGCCACCGTGGAGGCAGGCGTCACCCGCAAGCAGTTGAATGCGGCACTGCATGATACCGGCCTGTTCTTCCCGATCGACCCGGGTGCCGATGCAAGCCTGGGCGGCATGGCCGCCACGCGCGCCTCGGGCACCAATGCCGTTCGCTACGGAACGATGCGCGAAGCGGTGCTTTCCGCCACCGTGGTCATGCCCGATGGCCGCATCATCAAGACCGGTTCGCGCGCCAAGAAATCCTCCGCCGGCTACGACCTCACGCGTCTTTTCGTCGGCTCCGAAGGCACGCTCGGCATCATGACGGAACTCACCGTGCGCCTGCATCCCCTGCCCGAGGCCATCGCCAGCGCACTGTGCGCCTTCCCCGACATCGCGGCGGCTGTCGACACGGTCATCCAGACCATACAGCTCGGCGTTCCCGTCGCGCGCATCGAACTGCTCGACACGCTGACCGTATCGGCCATCAATCGTTACAGCAAAACGACCCTGCGCGAAGCGCCGACACTCTTCTTCGAACTGCACGGATCGCAGGCCGGCGTCGCGGAGCAGACGGAGACGTTGCGTGCCCTCGCCGCCGAGCAGGGGGGCATGGATTTCGAGTGGGCCGACCGTCCCGAAGACCGCTCGCGCCTCTGGCAGGCGCGCCACGACGCCTATTACGCCTGCCTTGGCCTGCAGCCGGGCGCGCGCTCGATCACCACCGACGTTTGCGTGCCGATCTCGCGGCTGGCCGAGTGCATCGCCGCCACGCGCCAGGACCTCGAATCCAGCGGGCTCGTCGCACCGCTGCTCGGCCATGTCGGCGACGGCAACTTCCATCTGTTGCTGCTGGTCAAACCCGGCGATGAAGCGACGATGGACAAGGCACGCAGCTTCGCGCAGCGGCTGGCGGAACGCGCCATCGCCATGGATGGCACATGCACCGGCGAGCATGGCATCGGCCTGGGCAAGCGCAAGTACATGGCGCTGGAGCATGGCGATGACGCACTCGCCGTCATGCGTGCGATTAAAATCGCGCTCGACCCGGGGAACATCATGAACCCGGGCAAGATCCTGCCCGATTAGCCACAGCCCACAAGGCAGCCGGCGAGCGGGCGAACAGCGAAGGGGCGACACCTCATGCGACACGTCACGCTCGACGACAAATATACGCTCGAATCCGGGCGCATCCATCTCACCGGCATCCAGGCCCTCGTGCTGCTGCCCATGCTGCAGCGGCGCCGCGACCGTGCGGCCGGGCTGAACACCGCCGGCTTCGTTTCCGGCTACCGCGGCTCACCGCTCGGCGGCCTCGATCTCGCGCTCTGGCAGGCGAAGCCGCATCTCGAACGCCATCATGTCGTCTTCCAGCCCGGCGTCAACGAGGACCTCGCCGCAACGGCACTGTGGGGTACGCAGCAGGCCAACCTGTTCCCCGGCGCGAAGTACGACGGCGTCTTCGGCCTCTGGTACGGCAAGGGGCCGGGCGTCGACCGCTGCGGCGACGTCTTCAAGCACGCCAACTCCGCCGGCACCTCGAAGTTCGGCGGCGTGCTGGCGATCGCCGGCGACGACCACGCGGCGCGCTCCTCGACGGTCGCCCACCAGTCGGAACACGCCTTCAAGGCGGCGATGATGCCGGTACTCGCCCCATCGGGTGTGCAGGACTACCTCGACCTCGGCCTGCATGGCTGGGCGATGTCACGCTATTCGGGCTGCTGGGTCGGCTTCAAGGCGGTGGCCGACACCATCGAATCCTCCGCCAGCATCGACCTCGCGCCCGAACGGCTGGAGATCGTGCTGCCGACGGATTACGAACTGCCGCCCGACGGTTTGAACATCCGCTGGCCCGACGACCGCCTCATGCAGGAGGCGCGCCTGCTCGACCACAAGCTCTACACCGCGCTGGCCTACTGCCGCGCGAACCGGCTCAACCGCGTCGTCATCGACTCCCCCAATCCGCGCCTCGGCATCATCGCCGCCGGCAAGAGCTATCTCGACGTGCGCCAGGCCTTCGACGACCTCGGCATCGATGACGCCCTCGCCGCCGAGATCGGCATCCGCCTCTACAAGGTGGCGATGGTCTGGCCGCTGGAGGCCGACGGCGTGCGCCGCTTCGCCGAAGGGCTTGAGGAAATCCTCGTCGTCGAGGAAAAGCGCCAGCTCATCGAATACCAGCTCAAGGAGGAGCTCTACAACTGGCGCGAGGACGTGCGCCCGCGCGTGATCGGCAAGTTCGACGAGAAGGGCGAGTGGGCCTTGCTACCGAAGGGCAACGGCTTTGTGACGCATGGCGACTGGCTGCTGCCGGCGCGCGGCGAGCTCACCCCCGCGCTGATCGCCAAGGTCATCGCGCAACGCATTGAACGCTGGGTCACCTCGCCACGCATCCGCGAGCGCCTCGCGCTCATCGAAGCGAAGGAGCAGGCCGGCGCATCGGTCATCCCTATCGGCCGCCTGCCCTGGTTCTGCCCCGGCTGCCCGCACAACACCTCGACCAACGTGCCGGCCGGCTCGCGCGCGCTGGCCGGCATCGGCTGCCACTACATGGTCACATGGATGGACCGCGACACGGCCACCTTCTCGCACATGGGCGGTGAGGGTGCAGCATGGATCGGGCAGGCGCCCTTCACCGAGACGAAGCACGTGTTCGTCAACCTCGGCGACGGCACCTACTTCCATTCCGGCATCCTGGCGATCCGCGCCGCCGTCGCGGCGAAGGTGAACGCCACCTACAAGATCCTCTACAACGACGCCGTGGCGATGACCGGCGGCCAGCCCGTCGACGGCGCACTCTCGGTGCCGCAGATCGCGCAGCAGCTCCACGCCGAGGGCGTCGGCCACATCGTCGTCGTCACCGACGGCACGCCGAGGAGCTGGCACAAGAGCGAACTGCCGCACGGCACGCTGCTGCGCACGCGCGACGAACTCGACCAGGTCCAGCGCGAGATGCGCGACTGCCCCGGCGTCTCGGCGCTGATCTACGACCAGACCTGCGCGACGGAACTGCGCCGGCGCCGCAAGCGCGGCAAGCTGCCGGATCCGGCCATGCGCGTCGTCATCAACGAGCATGTCTGCGAAGGCTGCGGCGATTGCGGCGTGCAGTCGAACTGCCTCGCCGTCGTGCCGGTCGAAACGCCGCTCGGCCGCAAGCGCGCCATCGACCAGTCGGCCTGCAACAAGGACTTCTCCTGCCTCAAGGGCTTCTGCCCGAGTTTCGTCACCGTCGAGGGCGTGACTTTGCGCAAGGGAACGGCGCTTGAACACGACGATGCCGCCGTCCTGCCAGCGCCGACTTTCGCGGCCACGCGCGAGCCCTACGGCATCCTCCTCACCGGCGTCGGCGGCACCGGCGTCATCACGCTCGGCGCGCTGATCGGCATGGCCGCGCACATCGACGGCAAGGGCGCGACGACGCTCGACATGACCGGCCTCGCGCAGAAGGGCGGCGCGGTGTTTTCGCACGTGCGCATCTGCGACGACCCCGCTGCAATCCACGCCGTGCGCATCGCCACCGGCGAAGCCGACGCGGTGATCGGCGGCGACGCCGTGGTCAGCGCTGGCAAGGAGGCCCTGGCGAAGATGCAGCTCGGCCGCACGCGCGCCGTCGTCAATTGCGCCGAAACGCCGACCGCCGAATTCACCCACAATCCCGACTGGCAGTTCCCGCTGGCGCGCATCAAGACGGCCCTGACCGAGGCGGTCGGTGCACCGGCCCTCGACTGCCTCGACGCCACGACGCTGGCGACGCGCCTGATGGGCAACGCGATCTACGCCAACCTGCTGCTGCTCGGCTTCGCCTGGCAGCGCGGCTTGGTACCAGTGAGCGAGGCGGCGCTCGCGCGCGCCATCGAACTCAACGGCACGGCCGTGGCGATGAACCTGCGCGCCTTCCGCTGGGGTCGCCGGCTGGCGCACGATCCTTCCTGCACGCCCCGGATTGACGCCGCCGTCCCGCCGGAGCCGACTTTCGAAGAATTGGTCGAAGACCGAGTCCGGCGCCTCGCCGACTACCAGGACACCGCCTATGCCGCGCGCTACCGGACGCTGGTCGAGCGCGTGCACGCCCATCCGGCCGCCGATGCGGCGCTCGCCACCGCAGTCGCGCGCAACTACTACAAGCTGCTGGCGATCAAGGACGAATACGAAGTCGCGCGGCTGTTCGCCGAGACCGACTTCCTGGCGAAAATCGACGCCGCTTTCGAGGGCGACTACGCGCTGCATTTCCACCTCGCCCCGCCGCTGCTGGCGAAGCCCGACCCGAACACGGGCCGCATCCGCAAACGGACATTCGGTCCGTGGATGATGATGGCCTTCCGCTGGCTGGCCAAAGCCAGGGCGCTGCGCGGCACGCGCTGGGATCTCTTCGGCCGCAGCGCCGACCGCAGATTCGACCGCCAGTTGCTGGCCGACTACGAGGCCGACATCGCGCGGCTGCTTGACCGTCTGGGCCCACAGAATCATGCGGCCGCGCTCGAGCTGGCATGCTGGCCGGAGGAGGTACGCGGCTTCGGTCACGTCCGGCAAAAGTCGGCGCTGGCGGGACGGCGTCGCCGGGAGGCAGCGCTTGCGCGCCTCTGAAGCCTATCCGCTGCGCAAGGCGGTGCTCGCCCAACTGGGCGGTCTGGCCGCTGTCGCGCTGCTGATCATCGGGCTGCGGCAGATCGCGCAGGTCGATCCGGCCGGGATCGGCTTCGTGCTGGCCCTGCTGCAGGGCGGCATCGCGGCCATGATCGCGCTGCGACAGCGGGCACCGTCGTGGTGGCTGGCCATCCACCTCGGCTTCGTCCCGCTGCTGGTCTTCGTGCAGGGGCTGCAGCTCGCCCCAGGCTGGTTCCTGGCCGGCTTCATCCTGCTGCTGCTGCTGTTCTGGCGCACCGACCGCAGCCGCGTACCGCTCTACCTCAGCAACCGGGCCACCACGGCCGCGGTGCTGGAACTGCTGCCCGCCACCCCCTGCCGGCTGATCGACCTCGGCTGCGGCGATGGCGGGCTGCTGGCCCGGCTGGCGAGCGCGCGGCCGGACTGCGATTTCGTCGGCATCGAGCATGCCCCCCTGCCCTGGCTGCTGGCGAAGCTGCGTGCCACCGCCCTGCCGAACCTGATGATCCGGCGCGCCGACTTCTGGCAGGTGCCGCTCGCCGGCTACGACCTCGTCTATGCCTTCCTATCCCCGGCCCCGATGCCGCGCCTGTGGGCCAAGGCGACGGCCGAAATGCGGCCGGACGCCCTGCTGGTCAGCAACAGCTTTCCCGTGCCGGAGGCCGACGCCGGGTTCGTCGTCGAAGTCGATGACCGCAGGAATACCCGTCTTTTCTGCTATCGGCCGCATCCCTGACAATAAAACCGGCGAATCCGCTGCATTTCCGGCCATCCCCCACCCCACCAATCCAGAATAATCCAGCTTCAGACGCGCGTGCCCGGACATGCGCAGGAGGCAAAATGGCGGACATCATCTGCATCATCGGCAACAAGGGCGGCACCGGCAAGACCACGCTTTCGCACATGCTGTGCCAGGGGCTCGGCCTGCTCGGCCAGCGCTCGGTCTGCGTGCTGACCGATACCTACCGCGAACCGCTCGATCCCACCGACCGGCGCTACCTGATCGCCGACGCCCGCTCGCGCGAAGCGCTCGGCAAGGTGACGGACAAGATCCGTTCCCTGCAGGCCTGGCTGGGCGTGATCGACGGCGGTGGCAACCGCACCGAGATGGACCGGCGCCTCTACGGCATGGCCGACCTCGTCCTGCTGCCCTTCCGCGATTCGCACGAAGACATCCGCACCGTCATCCGCGACCTCGAGATGCTGCCGCGCGCCTATGCCATCCCGACCCAGTGGCCGACCAATGCCTGGCAGCGCGACGCCGCGGAAAAGGCCGTCACGGAACTGCTCGCCCCCTACCGCGACCGCATTCTCGATCCGGTGTTCAGCCTGTCGGCAAGCAAGCAGCTGCTGCAGAAGCACATCCCGGCGAGCCTGCCGACACCGCTGGCCAATGCCTGCCGCGCCGTGGCGCACCAGGTGGTCGACCTGCTGCAGCTGCCGCTGGACGAGGGGATGCCGCTGCCGGGCATCGGCGTACGCGCGGCCAGCGCCAACGAGCCGCGCGCGATGGCGGCGCGACCGATGGCCGTGGCCGCCTGAGGAAGCCAGGCCTGGCTAGGCCTTCTTGCCCTGCGCGACGAGCAGGGCCTGCGAGCGGTTGCCGACGCCGAGCGCCTTGAAGATCGCGGAGACGTGGATCTTCACCGTACCCTCGGTGACGTTCAGCAGTTCGCCGATCTCGCGGTTGGTCTTGCCCTCGGCCAGCAGTTCGAGCACGCGGGCCTGGCTCTTGGTCAGGCCGAAGCGTTCGGCCACGGTCTTCGCCCGCCGCCGCCGGCCGCTGAGTTCGCGATATTCGGGCGGCAGCCAGATCTCGCCGGCCAGCACCTCGCGCAGAGCGCCGAGCAAGGTATCTGTGGGACTCGCCTTCGACACGAAGCCCGCCGCCCCCTGGCGGATCGCCTTCATCACCGTATCGGCATCGTCCATCGCCGAGAGGATCACCACCGGAATATGCGGATGGCGCTTGCGGATCACGCCGAGGAAGGCCATCCCGCCGGTGCCCGGCAGCATCAGGTCGAGCAGCAGGAGGTCGAAATCGTCGTTGGCGTCGAGAATGCGCGTCGCATCATCGGCATCGCGTGCGCCGAGGATTTCAGCCGGGCTGTCCTTCTCTTCGAGCGCCTTGAGCGCCAGCATCAGGCCCTCGCGTACCAGCGCATGATCTTCGATCACCAGAATCCGCACTTCTGTCTCCCCTTTTAGAGTCCGGCTATCATAATGGCTCATCCCTATTCCTGTCGAGCATGGCCATGACAAACGAAACGCGCAACGACCCGATGGATTTCCTCAAGAACATGTGGGGCAACATGGGCTTCAGCCTCCCCGGCATGGTCACCCCGACCCTCGACACCGACGAGCTCGGCAAGCGCATCGCCGACCTCAAGGCCGTCGAAGGATGGATGAAATCCAATCTCAGCCTGCTGCAGATGAGCATCCAGGCCCTCGAGATGCAGCGCTCCACGCTCGCCGCCTTCCAGCAGATGAGCCAGGCCGCACAGGGGGAAAGCAGCGGCGAACCCGCGCCCAACCCCTTCCTCAACCCGGCCAACTGGCCGATGCCCTGGAACATGATGAGTAGCACCGAAGCGACGGCGACGGCGGCGGACCCGACCGAACCGCAGGCCGAACCGGCCGCGTCAGCCGGCAAGAAAGGCAAGCCAAAGCGGTAGGGTCGCCATCCCGAGCAGGGTGCTGGCGGAAATCAGCCAGGCCACCCGCGCCCCGTCCCCCCCCATGCGCTGCGCGAGGATATAGGCCGAGGAGGCCGTCGGCAGCGCGGCGAACGCCATCGCCACGTCGAAATGGATGCCGTGCAGTCCGATGGCACGTGCCACCACCAGCGCGATCAGCGGCATCGCCAGCAGCTTGACCGCCAGCAGCCAGGCCGCCGCGCCGCGCCCGCCCGGACCGAGCGCGCCGCGCAGCTTGAGCGCGGCGCCCACCGCCAGCAGGCCCAGGGCGATCGCGGCCTCCGCCAGGCGGCCGAGGAACTGGCCGACCGGCGCCGGCACGCCGAGGCCGGCGAGGTTCCACAACAGGGCCGCCAGCGTCGCGAGGAACAGCGGATTCTTCGCCAGCTCGCGCCAGACCGAGGTCGTCCCGTGGCGGGCCAGCATCCAGACCGCGGCAAGGTTGGCGAAGGGCACCATGCCACCGGCCAGCAGACCCATGGCCGCGATGCCGGCCGCACCGTGCAGCTTGGCCGCGACCGCGAGGCCGATGTAGGAATTGAAGCGGAAGGCGCACTGGAACTGCGAGGCGAATGAAATCGGTGTGATCTTCATCAACGGCCGCGCGACGATCGCCAGCAGCATCGCACCCGCCATCGCCGCCGCACCCGTGCCGATCAGGGGCACCGCGGCGAAGGACAGCGGCGTCTTCGTGATCGCGTTGAACAGCAGCGCTGGGAAAAGCACGAAATAGACGAGCTTCTCGAGCCCCGTCCAGAAATGGTCGCCCAGCGTCATCCAGCGCCGCAGACCGTAGCCGAGCAGGATCAGCGCGAAATCCGGAAACAGCGCGAGGGCGGTGTTCACGGCATCAGATCACGCGGGCGGTGCGCAGGCCGGCGATCTGCTCGTCCGTGTAGCCCGCGGCACGCAGGATTGCCGTCCCGTCGGCGCCGACTTTCGGTGCCGGCGCACGCACGGCGAAGTCGAGCCCGCTCATCTTCAGCGGCGGGGCGAACTGGCGCAAGCCATCCACGTCCGGCAGCATGCCGCGTGCCGCGAGTTGGGGGTGCGTCATCGCCTCCTCGAAAGTGAGCACCGGCGTCACGCCGCAGTCGAAGCGGTCGAACAACGCGCTCCAGTGGGCCAGCGGCCGGCTGGCGAACAGTGTCTCGAGTTCGGCCCGCGTGCGCTCGCCATCGGCCCCGCGCGCGAGGCCGAAGGGCTCGAGATCAGGGCGTTCGATCGCGTTGCAAAACACTCGCCAGAACTTCGTCTCGAGCGCGCCGACCGCCATCCAGCGGTCGTCCTGGGTGCGGTAGATGCCGTAGCCGGGCACGCCGCCGTTCAGGTCGTCGGTGCCGCGCGGCTGTGTCCGGCCGCGCGCCAGCACGGAGAGCAGGCCCGTGTAGGCGTGGGCGAAGGTCGCATCGGTCATCGCGACATCGATGTAGCGCCCCTCCCCGGTCGCCTTCGCACCGATCACCGCGGCGAGGATGCCCATCGCGGCGCTCAGGGCACCGCCGAGCAGGTCGCCGATCTGCAGGTTGGGAATCGCCGGCGCACCACCTGCGGTACCGATCTGGTCGAGCACGCCGGCCGTCGCGATGTAGTTGAGGTCGTGCCCGGCGCGGTCCCGCCACGGGCCGTCCTGGCCGTAACCGGTGATGGCGCAATAGACAATGCGCGGATTGATCGCCTTGACCGCTTCATAGCCGACGCCGAGCTTGTCGACCACGCCGGGGCGGAAGCTCTCGACGATCACGTCGGCATCGCGGGCGAGGCGCAGGAAGACTTCCACGCCGGCCGGCTGCTTGAGGTCGAGCCGCAGGCCGCGCTTGTTCCGGTTCACCACCCGGAAGAAGAAACTGTCCTCGCCCGGCGCCGCGCCGAGCCCCATCGTGCGGGCGTAATCGCCCGCACCGCCATCCTCGATCTTGATCACATCCGCACCGAGGTCGGCGAGGTGCAGGGTACAGACGGGACCGGGCAGCAGGCGGGTGAGGTCGAGGACTTTCAGCCCGGCGAGCGGGCCACTGGCGTGGGGTGCGGTCATGCGTTGATCCTGTTCTGCCGGACGGGGAGTAAGCTGCGACCGGCGCATTCTAGTGGGAGGCATCGTGAAAACCATCGGCCTGATCGGCGGCATGAGCTGGGAATCGACCCTGCCCTATTACCGCCTCATCAACGAGGGGGTGAAGCAGCGCCTCGGCGGCCTGCATTCGGCGCGGCTCGTGCTCTACAGCGTCGACTTCCACGAGATCGAAGTCCTGCAGCATGCCGGCCGCTGGGACGAGGCCGGTGCATCGCTCGCCGCTGCGGCATGCGCCTTGCGCGCCGCCGGCGCGGAATGCATCGTGCTGTGCACGAACACGATGCACAAGGTCGCCTCGGCGATCGAGGCGGCGGCAGGCATTCCGCTGCTGCACATCGCCGACCCGACGGCGCTCGCCGTGAAGCGCGCCGGCATCGGCACGGTCGGCCTGCTCGGCACGCGCTTCACGATGGAGCAGGACTTCTACCGTGGTCGGCTGGAAAGCGCGCATGGCCTGTGCGTCGTCGTTCCGGAGGCTGCCGATCGCGAAATCGTGCACCGCGTGATCTACGACGAGCTGTGCCTCGGCCAGACGCTCGAGGGTTCCCGTGCGGCGTATCGGGCGATCATCAGTCGTCTTGTGAAGGAGGGAGCGCAAGGCATCATTCTCGGCTGTACCGAGATCGGCCTGCTGGTGCAGCAGGCCGACTCGCCGGTACCGTTGTTCGACACGACGGCGCTGCATGCCGCGAGCGCGGTCGAATTCGCACTCGCCGGCCGCTAGCGGGCCGTCCCGCCAGCACCGACTTTTTTCTTCAGTCGTATTTCCGTTCGTCGCTGATGACCCTGCCATCATTGGGCAGGGTGCCGGGCACCGCCAGCACGACCTCGCCGCGCAGCTTGGTCAGTTCGCGCAGGGAAGCGGCGATCGCGGCGGCCAGCCCATCCTGCGGCGCGGCCTCGCAATGCAGCGTCATCGCATCGCTGCTGTCCGGATTGGTGATGACGAGCCGGGCCCGCGCGATCTCGGGATGGCGCTTGCGCACCGCCTCGACCTGCTCCGGATGCACGAACATGCCCTTGACCTTGGCGGTCTGGTCGGCGCGCCCCATCCAGCCCTTGATGCGTGCATTGGTGCGGCCGCACGCCGACCGCCCCGGGAGGATGGCCGACAGGTCGCCGGTGCCGAAGCGGATCAGCGGATAGGTCGGGTTGAAGGTGGTGACGACCACCTCGCCGACCTCGCCTTCGGGCACCGGCTCGCCGGTGCCGGGACGGACGATCTCGAGAATCACCTCCTCGTCGACGACCATGCCTTCGCGGGCCGGCGTTTCGTAGGCGATGACACCGAGGTCGGCCGTCGCATAGCACTGGAATCCAGCGATGCCGCGGGCGGCGAAGGCCTCGCGGACCGGCGGCAGGAAGGCCTCGCCCGATACCAGCGCCTTGGTGAGCGACGGGATCTGCAGGCCCAGTTCGTCGGCCTTGTCGAGAAGAATCCGCAAAAAGGAGGGCGTGCCGACGTAGCCGTGCGGCTGCAGGTCGGCCATCGCCTGCAGCTGCTGCTCGGTCTGGCCGACGCCGCCGGGAAAGACCGTGCAGCCAAGCGCCAGCGCACCGCTTTCCATGATCCAGCCGCCCGGCGTCATGTGGTAGGAAAAACTGTTGTGCACGAGGTCGCCGCTACGGAAACCGGCGGCGAACAGTGCGCGGGCCGTGCGCCAGTAGTCGGCATTGCGCCCTTCGGGTTCGTAGATCGGCCCGGGCGAAGAAAATACGCGGCCCATTTGTCCCCAGCGCGAAGCCACCAATCCGCCGAAGGGCCGATGCAGTTTCTGCAGTTCGATCAGCTCATGCTTGCGGACGACCGGCAGTTGCGCCAGCGCGGTGCGGGAGGTGATCGCCGCCGCATCGACATCGCGCAGGCGGTCGGCGAACCACGGCGCATGGGCCTTGGCATGGGCGATCTGCGCCGGCAGGCGCGCCATGAGTGCCTGTTCGCGCGCGGCCGGATCGCGCGTTTCCAACGCATCGAAATGCTCGCTCATGGTCATCAGGCCAACCAGCGTTTTCTGCGGCGGTAGTGCTTCACTTCACGGAAGCTCTTGCGGCCGGCGCTCGACAGGCCGAGGTAGAACTCCTTGACGTCCTCGTTGCTGCGCAGGTCCTCGGCCTGGCCTTCCATCACGACACGGCCGTTTTCGAGGATGTAGCCGAAGTCGGCATAGCGCAGCGCGACCATGGTGTTCTGCTCGGCGAGCAGGAAACTCACCTTCTCGCGCTGGTTGAGATCGCGCACGATCTCGAAGATTTCCTCGACGATCTGCGGCGCGAGGCCCATCGACGGCTCGTCGAGCAGGATCATCTCGGGGTTGGCCATCAGCGCGCGGCCGATGGCGGTCATCTGCTGCTCGCCACCGGAGGTGTAGCCGGCCTGCGAACTGCGCCGCTGCTTGAGGCGCGGAAAATACTGGTAGACCTTCTCGAGGCTGGCCTTCAGCTCGGCGCGCGATTGCGCCTGCGTGTAGGCGCCGGTCAGGAGATTCTCCTCGACCGTCAGGTGGGCGAAGCAATGGCGGCCTTCCATCACCTGAATGACGCCGCCCTTCACCATCTCGTTGGGGGTCATCTGGTCGACGCGCCGGTCCTTGAACTGGATGTCGCCCTTGGTCACCTCACCGCGCTCGGCGCGCAGCAGGTTGGAAATCGCTTTCAGGGTGGTCGTCTTGCCGGCGCCGTTGGCGCCCAGCAGCGCGACAATCTTGCCCTGCGGCACATCGAGCGACACGCCCTTGAGCACGAGGATGACGTGGTCGTAGATCACTTCGATGTTGTTGATGCTGAGATAGGAACCCATGTCGTCTCTCGGTAAATGAAAGTCGGCGCCGACGGGACGGCGCGCCGTCCTGCCGGCGCCGACTTTTACTGCATGTGGCTTACTTTTCCTTGCTGCAATCGCGCGGCGTGATGCCCTTTTCCTTGGCGTACTTCGCGGCGTCGGCCTGGAACAGGGGGTGGATCAGCGTCTTGTTGCCCTCGATCCAGTCGGTCAGCGGCGTCCACTTGCTGCCGTCCCACTGCTGCATCTTCACCTTGCCCGAGCCTTCGTGGTTGCTGCACGAGGTCTTCACGTCGGGCAGCAGGCCGGTGGCACCAAGTTCCTTCAGGCGCGCCTCGGTGATGTTGAGGTTCTCGAGACCCCAACGCACCTGCTCGGCGTTCATCGCCTTGCCCTTGCCGTACTTGGCCTGCGCGGTGAGCAGCGCCTCGACCGACAGCACGGCGGCGGACACGCCGCGGTTGTAGAGGATGGTGCCGAGCTTGGAGGTGTCCTTCATGTTGCCCTTGCCGGCGCCATACACGGTCTTCTCGATGTCGGCGATCAGCGGCACGCCCTTGCCGGCCACGTTCCAGGTCGCGGACATGTAGCCCTTGGCGGCGTCGCCGGCGGGGATCACGTCCTCCTCGGAACCGGCCCACCAGGAACCGATCATGCGGTCGCGCGGGAAGCCCATCTTCTGCGCGGTCTTGATGGCGGTCATGTTCATCACGCCCCAGCCCCACATGATCACGTAGTCCGGCTTCTCCTGGCGGATGCGCTGCCACTGCGCGCCCTGCTCGTTGCCGGGGTGAGCGACCGGGATCTGCACCAGTTCATACTTGTTGAGGCGCCCTTCGGCTTCCAGCGCGAGGATCGGCTCCTTGCCGTAGGCGGAATCGTGATAGAGGAAGACGATCTTCTTGCCGGCGAGGCTGCCGCCGTTCTTGTCCTTGAGGAACTTGATGATCGCGGATGCCTGCATCTGGTAGGTGGTCACCAGCGGGAAGGCCCAGGGGAAGACCGAACCGTCCACCGCGCTGGTCAGGCCATAGCCCTGCATCGCCAGCGGCAGCTTGTCGGCGGCCGTCTTGTCGACCAGCGCGTAGGAAATGCCGGTGGACATGGTGTGGATCGGGCCGGGGAAGGCCTTGGCCTTCGACTTCAGGCGCTCGTAGCACTCGACGCCCTTGGCAGTGTTGTACTCGGTCTCGCACTCTTCCCACGCGTTCTGGACGCCGTTCATGCCGCCCTTCATGTTTACGTAGGTCAGGTAGTCGATGAAGCCGCCGTAGAAGGACTGGCCGTTAGCGCCGTAGGGGCCGACCCGGTAGGAGGGCAGCATGAAGAACTGCTCTTCGGCGGCGTAGGCGGACGGCAGTGCCGCCGAGAAACAGGCGGCGGCCACGGAGGTCGCGATGGCGATCTGCTTGAACTTCTTGATCATGTAAGTCTCCTCTTCTTTGGTGGTTATCAACTGCTGGTTTAATGCGGGAAAGGCCACAGACGCAACTTCTCCTTGCCGATCTGCCACAGGCGGGCAAGGCCATGCGGCTCGACGATCAGGAAGAACATGATCAGCGCGCCGAAAATCATCAGCTGGATGTGCGACACCGTGGCGCTACCGAAGGGCAGGCCGAGCAGTTCGGAAAGCGCCGGCAGCGCGATGTCGAGGAAGATCGGCAGCAGCAGGATGAAGGCCGCGCCGAGGAAGCTGCCGAGGATGCTGCCGACGCCGCCGACGATGATCATGAACAGGATCTTGAACGACAGGTCGAGCGAAAAACCGTCCGGCTCGACCGAGCCGAGATAGCAGAAGGCGTAGAGCGCCCCGGCCACGCCGCAATAGAAGGAGCTGACGGCGAAGGCGAGCAGCTTGGTGCGCATCAGGCGGATGCCGATCACCTCGGCCGCCACGTCCATGTCGCGCACCGCCATCCAGGCCCGGCCGGTCGTCGAGCGCACCATGTTCTTCGCCAGCAGCGCGAGCACGGAAACGATCGTCAGCACCAGCAGGTAGCGCGACTGCGGCGTATCGAACTTGAAGCCGAGGATCTCGACGTTCGGCACGGAAATCACGCCGGAAGACGAGTTGTTCGACAGGTAGGGGAACTTGGTCAGGCACCAGACAATGAAGAATTGCGCCGCCAGCGTCGCCACCGCGAGGTAGAAACCCTTGATGCGCAGCGAAGGCAGGCCGAACAGGATGCCGACGCCCGCTGCCGTCATGCCGGCGAGGATGAACGACAGCAGCACCGGCATGCCGTCGACGCGCACCTGGAAGTTATACGCCGCGTAGGCGCCCACCGCCATGAAGGCCGCCGAGCCGAGGGACAGCTGGCCGGCATAGCCGGTCAGGATGTTGAGCCCCAGTGCGGCGAGCGCGAAGATCAGGAAGGGGATCAGGATGGCGTTGAACCAGTAGTTGCTGGCAAACAGCGGCAACGCCAGGAAGGCGAAGGCCAGCAGCAGGACGATGCCGATGCGGTCCTGGCGGATCGGGAAGATCTGCTGGTCGGCGGCGTAGCTGGTCTTGAATTGTCCGGTTTCTCTGTAGAACATTTCTTAAACCCGATCGATGTGTTTCTCGCCGAAGAGACCTTCGGGACGTACCAACAGGAAGAGCAGGGCCATCACATAGGGGAACCAGCCCTCGATGCCGCCGAAATTGCCGCCGAACCAGCCGGCCATCACCGGCGGAATGTAGATCTCGGCCAGCTTCTCGGAAGCGCCGATGATGAGGCCGCCGACGATGGCGCCCGGCACCGAGGTGAAGCCGCCGAGGATCAGCACCGGCAGCGCCTTCAGCGCGGTGAAGGTGAGCGCGAACTGCACGCCGTTGCGCGAGCCCCAGAGCATGCCGGCCACCAGCGCGACGAAGCCGGCCACGGCCCAGACCAGCGCCCAGATGTGCTGCAGCGGGATGCCGATCGACAGCGCGGCCTGGTGGTCGTCGGCCACCGCGCGCAGCGCGCGGCCGATGCGCGTGTACTGGAAGAACAGTGCCAGCAGGGCGACCAGCGCGAGGGCGAGGCCGGCGGCGAACAGATCGAACTTGCTGATCACCATGTTCCAGTTGTCGAGAATCCAGGGAATCGGCTCGTCGACCAGACCGATGTCGAGCGCGCGCACCTCGTTGCCCCACAGCAGCGGCGCGAAGCCGTCGATGAAGAACGACAAGCCGATGGTCGCCATGAACAGCGCGATCGGCGGCTGGTTGACCATCTTGCGCAGCACGAACTTCTCTGTCGCGATACCGAACAGCGTCATGACGACGAAGGCGAGAATGAAGGCGAGCCAAAGCGGCGCGCCGTGCTCCATGAAACCGACCAGCGACAGGGCGGCGAAAAAGACCATCGCGCCCTGGGCGAAGTTGAACACGCCGGAGGCCTTGAAGATCAGCACGAAGCCCAGCGCCACCAGCGAGTACATCACGCCGGACAACAGGCCGCCGATCAATACTTCGAAGAAGAATTGCATCTGTCCTTGCCTCCTTAGTGCTGCGTGCCGAGATAGGCCGCGATGACCTCGGGATTGTTCTTCACCTCGTCCGGCTCGCCATCGCCGATCTTCTTGCCGTAGTCGAGCACCACGACGCGGTCGGAGATGTCCATGACCACGCCCATGTCATGCTCGATCAGCACGATCGTGGTGCCGAGCTGGTCGTTCACGTCGAGAATGAAGCGACACATGTCCTGCTTCTCCTCGACGTTCATGCCGGCCATCGGCTCGTCGAGCAGCAGGATGCTCGGCTCGGCTGCCAGCGCGCGGCCGAGTTCGACACGCTTCTGCAGACCGTAGGGCAGGCGTCCGACCGGGGTCTTGCGGATGTGCTCGATTTCGAGGAAGTCAACCACCTCTTCCACCTTCCTGCGATGCTCCAACTCCTCGCGCTTGGCCGGCCCCCACCACAAGGCGTGCTGGAGGAAGTTGCTCTTCATCTTGAGGTTACGGCCCGTCATCAGGTTGTCCAGCACGCTCATGCCCTTGAACAACGCGATGTTCTGGAAGGTGCGCGCGAAACCCGCGGCGGCGGCTTCGTGCGTGTTCATGTCCTTGCGATGTTCGCCGCGGAAGATGATCTCGCCTTCCTGCGGGTGATAGACGCCGTTGATGACGTTGAGCATCGAGCTCTTGCCCGCGCCGTTCGGGCCGATGATGGCGCGAATCTCGTGTTCGCGCACATTGAACGAGATGTCGGTCAGCGCCTTGACGCCGCCGAAACGCAGCGAAATGTTCTTGAGGTCGAGAATGACCTCGCCGATCTGTCTTGCCATGGTTCCGTTTTCCTAAGCGGCGTGCTTGGCGGCGGCGTGCGGGAACACGCGCGCGTCGCGGATGACGAGGTCGGCGGACACCTTGCCCTTGCGGCCGTCCTCGAACTTGACCTCGGTTTCGATGAACTGGCTGGCCTTGCCACCGTAGAGTGCCTCGATGAGGATGCCGTATTTCTCGGCGATGAAGCCGCGCCGGACCTTCCGGGTCCGCGTCAACTCGTCGTCGTCGGGATCGAGCTCCTTGTGCAGCACCAGGAAGCGGTGGATCTGCGTGTCCGCCACCATCGCGTCGTGGGCCAGCTCGGCATTCACCTGCTCGACGCACTCCAGGATCAGTTGTAGCACTTCCGGCTTGGCGGCGAGATCGGTGTAGCCGGCGTAGGGAATGCCGCGCCGTTCCGCCCAGTTGCCCACCGCACCCATGTCGATGTTGATGAAGGCGCACACCATGTCGCGGTCGTGGCCGAAGGCCACCGCTTCCTTGATGTACGAGAAGAACTTGAGCTTGTTCTCGATGTAGTTCGGCGCGAACATCGCGCCGTTCGTGAGCTTGCCGACGTCCTTGGCACGGTCGATGATCTTGAGGTGCCCCTCCTCGTCGAGGAAGCCGGCATCGCCGGTCATGAAGTAGCCTTCGGCGTTGATCGACTCGGCGGTGGCATCGGGACGCTGGTAGTACTCCTTGAGCAGCATCGGGCCCTTGACGAGAATCTCGCCGTTGTCGGCAATCTTGATCTCGACGCCGGGCGCCGGCAGGCCGACCGAGTCGAACTTGATCTGGCGGTCCGGCTGCAGGCAGACGTAGGCGCAGGTTTCGGTCTGGCCGTAGAGCTGCTTCAGGTTGATGCCGATCGAACGATAGAAGCGAAACAGGTCGGGGCCGATCGCCGCACCGGCCGTATAGGCGACGCGGATGCGGCTCATGCCCAGCACGTTCTTGAGCGGGCCGAACACCAGCAGGTCGCCCAGCGCGTAAAGCAGCCGGTCCTGCGTGCCGACGGGCCTGCCGTCGAGGATGTCGGCGCCGCAACGCTTGGCCACGTCCATGAAGTAATGGAACATGCGCCGCTTGATCGTCCCCGCGTCCTCCATGCGGATCATCACCTGCGTCAGCATGTTCTCGAACACGCGTGGCGGCGCGAAGTAGAAGGTCGGGCCGATCTCGCGCATGTCCGTCATCACGGTATCGCCGGACTCGGGGCAATTCACCGTGAAACCGGCCACCAGCGCCTGCGCGTAGGAGAACAGGTTGTCGCCGACCCAGGCCATCGGCAGATAGGACAGCACCTCGTCGTCCCCGTCCAGGCCATCGAAGCTGCAACCGCCGCGCGCCGCGGAAATCAGCGCGCGATGTGTCTGGCAGACGCCCTTCGGCTTGCCGGTCGTGCCCGAGGTGTAGAGCATGATGGCGGTGTCGTCGGGCTGTCCCTGGTCGATTTCCTGGTCGAGGAAATCCATGTGATTCGTATCGTGGATGCAACCGGCGGCGATCACCTCGTCGAGGCCGTGCAGGAAGGGCTGCGAATAATGGCGCATGCCGCGCGGATCGTCGTAAACGATGTGCTGCAACTCCGGACACTGGTCCATCACTTCGAGCAGCTTGTCGACCTGCTCCTGGTCCTCGACGATGGCGACATGAATGCCCGCATCCTGCAGGACGAAAGTCATTTCCTGTGCGACGGCATCCTGGTACATCGGCACCGGGATGCCGCCCAGCATCTGCGCCGCACACATCGCCCAGTAGAGGCGCGGCCGGTTGTCGCCGATGATGGCCAGGCGGTCGCCGCGCTTGAAACCGAGTTCGGCCAGCCCGCAGGCCATGCCGCGCACCTCGCGCGCCGCCTCCGCCCAGGTCCAGCTCTGCCAGATGCCGAGATCCTTTTCGCGCACCGCGGGGCGATCGCCGCGCTCACGTCCATGCGCCAGCAACAGGCGCGGGAAAGTCGTCCGATCGTCGGATGCGGCAGCATCCGTTCTTGCAGCGGTCATACAGCTCCTCCATCCGGTTTCGTCGTCTCGCCACGAGCGGAACGCATGTGACGATCGCGGTTTGCTCTGCTGCGCCGCAGCAGGCCGGCGTTTCATTGTATCGGTCGAGACGGACTGTAACCCGCGTGTCTGCCTATAATTGTCGCGTGCCTGACAATTCCGCCAAACCCGCTGTTCCGTTGCGCTCACTCGACGAAGCCATCGCGCTGTCACGCTGGGCACGCGGCCTCGACGCGGCCGACTTGGCACGCGTGCGCGAGGGCATGGTCGAGCGCCATATCCCTGCCGGCGGATTCATCTGTCGCCACGGCGAGATGCCGACCTGCTGGATGGGCGTGATCGACGGGCTGGTGAAAATGTCCTCCGACTGGGTCACCGGCAAGACCGCCTCCTACGCCGGCATCCCCACCGGCGGCTGGTTTGGCGAAGGTTCGCTGCTCAAGCCCGAACCGCGCCGCTACGATGTGATCGCCCTGCGCGATTCGCGCATCGCCTGCATGAAGCGCGATACCTTCCACTGGCTGCTCGACAACAGCATCGCCTTCAATCACGCCATCATCGAACAGATCAACGAGCGGCTCGGGCAATTCATCGGCCTGCTCGAGTCGGAGCGTCTCCATGACACCGACACGCGCGTCGCGCGCAGCCTCTCGATCATGTTCAACCCCGTGCTCTATCCCGGACAGAACGAGACGCTCACCATCTCGCAGGAAGAAATCGGCCACCTCGCCGGCGTCTCCCGCCAGCGCGTGAATCGCTCGCTGAAACTGCTCGAGGATGCCGGCTTCCTGCGCATCGAGTACGGCGGCATCGCCATCCTCGACCTCGACGGACTGCGCCGCTTCGGCGGATAGCCGGTCTCCTAGGGCACCGCCACGAAGGGCAGCCGCACCTCGAAAGCGCTGCCGGCGCCCGGCGTGCTGCTCGCCTCGACCGTCCCGCCCAACAGGCCGGCAAGGCGGCGCGTGATCGCGAGCCCCAGCCCCGTCCCGCCATGGCTGCGCGTCGTCGAGCCGTCCGCCTGCTCGAATGCATCGAAGACGCGCGACAGCTGCTCCGGCGTCATGCCGATGCCGGTATCGCTGACACGCAGCACCAGATCGCCGTCATCGCGGGCGATCGAGACCCGGATGATGCCGGCCGAGGTGAACTTGACTGCATTGGAGAGCAGGTTGAGCAGGATCTGCTTGAGCCGCGTCGGATCGCTGAGGCAGCGGGCCGGCATGCCGGGCTGCACTTCCAGTTCGATGGCGATGCCCTTGGTGGCGGCACGCTCCGCGAGCATGTCGACCACCTCGCCGCCGAGGGCGGGGAGATCGACCGGGACCGACTCGACAGACATCCGGCCCGCATCGAGTTTCGAAAAATCCAGGATGTCGTTGATGATGCCAAGCAGCAGGTTGCCCGAACCGAGGATCTTGTCGAAGATCTCTTCCACCTTCCTGTCGCCCGCGACGCGGCGCTTGCCGATATGCGCCATGCCGAGCACGCCGTTCAGCGGCGTGCGGATCTCGTGGCTCATGTTGGCGAGGAAGTCGCTCTTGACCCGCGCCAGCCGCTCCGCCTCCTCCTTCGCATGCCGCAGCGCATCCTCGTTCCGGCGCCGCTCGGTGATGTTGCGCACCACGATCACGACCTGCTTGTCGTCCAGCGGCAAATGGCGGGCCTCGAAGAACTGCAAACCGACCGGCATCGTCAGCGCATACTCGATCGATGCCACCGGCTTGCCGGCGAACACCTCGGCAATCGCATGCAAGGCCTTGGCAGCCACATCCGGCGGCATGACATCCTGCAGGTGGCGCCCGATGAAATCTGCAGGCGGCATATAGAGATCCGCCGCGCGGCCGGCCCGGTAATCGAGTATCCGGCCCTCGCGCGACACGCGGAAAAACAGGTCCGGCAGGGCGCCGAAGACGGCATTGAGCTCCGCCGTGCGCTCCGCAATGCGATTCTCGAGCTCGGCATTCAGCTGGTCGTAGGCGGACAGCGTGCGGTGCATCGCCCGATTCAACCGGCCGATTTCGTCGCCGGCCGTATCCACAGGCAGCGTGGCGGCCTGGCCAGGTGCGACAGCGTCGCAGGCGTCGGCCAGGCGCATCAACCGATCGGTCAGTCGCCCGGCGGCCCGGCGCGCGAACAGCCAGATCGCGATACTCAGCAGCACCCCCAGCAGCAGATGGATCGCGACCTGTGCAAGCAGGGACCCGATCCACTCCTGCTCCGTCGTCGCGTACTCGATCTCCAGGTCGATGCCCGACATGCTTTGCGGCAGCCGCACCCTCTGACGCACCGGCTGATAGGTGGCCAGCCCCTCGGCATTGCCGGCAATCACCTGGCCGCCCGCCCGCAGCTTCAGGGTGTGCACACGTTCGAGGCCCTGGGTCAGCGGTTCATGGAGATGGGCGAAATCGCTCAGGGACATCAATACGCCGATCGGCTCCCGCGTGTAGGGATAAATGATCGGGTAGCCGGTCAGCAGATGATGCTGGCGGCCGCTGGTCACCATTTTGCTGATTGTCTTGCTGCCCTCGATGACGGCACGCGCCAGGCGGGTCACCTCCTCCAGGTCGACATCGGCCTTCGGATCGCTGCCGAACAGCTTGCGCGCCCGGTAATCGAGCAGCAGCAGGCGGTGTCCGGGCAGCGCCTTTTCCTGGTCGTTCAGGAAGGGACGAAGGTAGGCTTCACGGCCGTAGGAATCGCTGATTGCCGTCCATAGCAGCGTGCTTTGCGCGATCGCGCGCAAAGCCGACTGGTGGGCATCGATCCGGCCCTCCAGCTGCGTGGCGAACAGCTGCAAGGTCTGCCGGTGGCTGGCCTCCTCGGCCCGGGGGATCGCCTGCAGCGAAAAGAACAGCGACAGCCCGCCCCCCAGCAGAATGGCCGCCATGCCGACGAGAAACGCGCTGACACCGATACGCCGGCGCAGCGACAGGTCGGGATCCAGCCAGTGACGGGACAGATGGTTCATGCCGGATCAGCGACCCTTGCGGCGCTCGACGGGAATCAGCCGGTCGCCCGATGCATAGCGCGCCATGAAGACCTGCTCGGCCGACAGGGCATCATGATTCTGCGGGGTGAAAGGCCGCAGGTAGCGGCGCACCAGTCCCTGATGGGACCCCAGGTGCTCGAGCGCGTCGCGCACCCGGCCACGGTCGGTGCTGCCCGCCTTGCTGATCGCCAGCGCGACGAGATGGACGAGGTCGTAGGCGTGTGCGACGCCGACCGGGCCCTTGACGTTTTCGGCGCGATCGATACCGTATTTCTGCTTGAGGGCGGCCAGCACGCGTTGCGCGGCCGGCGAATCGTCGCCGACGAAACTGTAGGTCTGGACGACAGCGATCTCGACCTCTTCGAGCGCAGAGCCGCTCATCTCGGTAAACATGCCGCCGGTAATGCCCCAGTGCGACACGATCGGCACGCGCTGCGCCGCCGGCAGATCGGCCATCTCGCGCACGAAGATGGAACCCTCCACTTCGTTGGCGATGAGCACGATGGCCTGCGCCCCGGCGGCGAGCAACTCCTGCAACTGGGGTTTCAGCGTCGTGTCGCCCCAGTTGTACCACCGCTCGCCCACGACCGTCATGCCCAAGGCAGGCGCGCTGCCGCGCAGCGATGCGCTGTTGCTGCGGCCCCAGACGGTATTCGGCACCAGCACGCCCACCTTGCGCACCTTGCGCACATCGCGCGCATACCGCAGCATCGCCGGGGCTGCCCAGGCATCCTTGAGCGACAGGCGGAACGACCAGCTCGGCTTGTACTCATGATCGGTGATGGAGTTGGCCGAACTCCAGGTCGCGAAGATCGGTATGCCGATTTGGTGTGCGACCGGCACCCACTCCTGCACCACGGGGCTGAACTTGCCGCCGAAGACGCCCACCATGTTCGGCATGGCCGCCAGCTCGCGCAGGTTGTCGGCGCCGATCGCCGGGATGGAGCGGTTATCGCGCACCACGAGCTCGAGCTTGCGGCCGCCGAGCAGCCCGCCCGCCGCGTTGATCTCGTCAATGGCGATCTCCATGCCCTGGCGTACCGACTGGGCCGAGGTGCTCGTCTTGTGGCCGAACTCGGCATCCAGCCCGAGCAGAATCGGTTCCGCCGCACTGGCGAACCCCGCCGCGAACCCGAGCGCAACCACCGCCCAAGTCGCAAACCGGCTGCCCCAACCCTTCCTAGTCCGCATAGCAAACTCCTGTTCTCTCTTATCATAATAGAAGCCGACCGATCCACCACCGATATTCGAACATCCCACATGGGGGCCGTGGCCTCCCTTTTCACCACGCCGTCCCGCCGGCGCCGACTTTCATGACCCTCCGCCGCATCGAACTCCTCGCTCCCGCACGCAGCGCCGAAATCGGCCGGCAGGCCATCCTGCACGGCGCGGATGCGGTCTATATCGGGGGGCCGGCTTTCGGCGCGCGCGACAAGGCGGGCAACGAGATCGCCGACATTGCTGCGCTGGCGGAGTTCGCCCACTGCTTCCATGCACGCCTCTATGTGACGCTGAACACCATCCTGTCCGACGCCGAACTCGAGCCTGCCCGCCGCCTCGCGCAGGAGTGCTGGAACGCCGGCGTCGATGCGCTGATCGTTCAGGACATGGGCCTGCTCGAGCTGGACCTGCCGCCCATCGACCTGCACGCCTCGACGCAGTGCGACATCCGCACGCCGGCCAAGGCGCGCTTCCTCGCTGATGCCGGCTTCTCGCAGCTGGTGCTGGCGCGCGAACTCAGCCTGAAGGAGATCGCCGCCGTGCATGCGGCGCTGCCGGCCGACGTGGTCGTCGAGCACTTCATCCACGGCGCACTGTGCGTCGCCTTTTCCGGCCAGTGCTACATCAGTCACGCCCAGACCGGCCGCAGCGCCAACCGTGGCGACTGCTCCCAGGCCTGCCGCCTGCCCTACACCCTGCAGGACAAGGAAGGTCGCGTCGTCGCCTTCGAAAAACACCTGCTCTCGGTGAAGGACAACAACCAGAGCGCCAACCTGCTGCCGCTGATCGAGGCCGGCGTGCGCAGCTTCAAGATCGAGGGCCGCTACAAGGATGCCGGCTACGTCAAGAACGTGACCGCCCACTACCGCCGGCTGCTCGACGCCCTCTTCGAGGCGCATCCCGAACTCGCGCCGGCTTCGAGCGGCACGGTAAAGCTCAAGTTCTCGCCGGACCCGGACAAGACCTTCCACCGCGGGGCGACCGACTACTTCACGCATGGCCGCAGCGCCGATCCCGCCCACATCGTCGCCTTCGACACGCCCGCCTTCGTCGGCCTCCCGCTCGGCCGGGTGACACAGGTCGGCCTCGACTGTTTCGATATCGAGCCGGAGGAAGCAGGTGTCAGCTTAGCCAACGGCGACGGACTATCGTGGCTGCACAAGCGCATGGCTGTCGGCACGCAGGCGAATCGGGTCGAGCCGCTCGCCGGCGGCGGGTGGCGCATCTGGCCGAACGATCCGCCGGCCAAACTCGCCGGCCTGCACCCCGGCCTCATCATCAACCGCAACCGCGACCAGGCCTGGGAGCAGGCGCTGACGAGGGATTCGGCAGAGCGGCGCATCGCCGTCGATGCGCGGGTCGCCGAAACCGCCGACGGCTTCGCCCTGGCGCTGACGGACCAAGACGGCATTACCGCCGTCGCAGCGATCGCACAGGACAAGCAGCCGGCCAAGAACACGCATGCCGCCTCGGCGCTCGAGGACCAGTTGCGCCGTCTCGGCAGCACCGACTTTTCGCTGCGCCACTGCACGATCGGCTGGTCACAGCCGTGGTTCATCCCGAATTCGGCGGCCAACCAGTTGCGCCGCGCCGCCGTCGCGGCCCTGGAAGCCGCGCGGCGCGCAAACTTTCCGAAAGTGCTCCGCCGCCCGCCAGCCGATCCGCCGACGCCCTATCCGGAAGAAACCTTGAGTTATCTCGCCAATGTCTACAACTCGGCGGCGCGCCGTTTCTACGAAAAGCATGGCGTCACGCTCATCGCCGCGGCCTATGAAGCGCACGAAGAACCGGGCGACGTCGCGCTGATGATCACCAAGCACTGTCTGCGCCATGCCTTCAACCTCTGTCCGCACCAGGCGAAGGGGGTCACGGGCGTACAGGGGCAGGTGCGCGCGGAACCGATGACGCTCATCAACGGCGACGAGCGACTGACCCTGACCTTCGACTGCCGCGCCTGCGAGATGCACGTCATGGGTCGGATGCAGCCCCAGATTCTCGCCTCTCCGCCGCCGGGCCGGAAATCCTCAGGGGGCGGGTGAAAAGCCTGCGGCCGAATCGACGAAGCGGAACAGCAGCGTGGGCGGATTCCAGCCCGGCGCCTTGCGCAGCACCTTCTTCACCGAATCGTTGAGCTGCACCTCGACACGCCAGTGCTCGGGAAAGGTGCGATCCCAGCGGGGCAGGATCTGCCGGATGTATTCGAGCTCGTGGTCTTCGCGGCGGATGACGCCCATGGTTTCCAGCAGGCTCAGCTTCGGCCAGTGTTCGCCGCCGGGACGGCCGTAGGTGACGATGCCCATGAAGCGCTGGAAATCCGGGTAGAACGGGTCGCCCGGATCGACCAGCTTGCCGTTCGAGTAGATGGCGTCCATGAAGTAGGTCACCGTGAGATTGCGCGGCGGATACTTCTTCGCCCACTGGTAGAGCACGTCGTGCAGCGTCGCCGACAGGCACATCTCGAGGTGGCCGCCGACGATGTAGAGGTGACTGGGCGGCACGTCGAAGTAGATCTCGCCGCCCTGCGAATACACCCAGTAGTCGGGTGAACAATCCTCCATGAAGTAGTACTGCGCCGGCGTATCGTCCTGCAGGTAGATCACCGGAATGCGATGATCCTTGGCGAAGCGCACCGCCTCGTCGACACCGCGCTTGGTAGAGAAACGGGCGTCATGCGTCGACGTCGCATGGGTCACGATCATCACCGTGTCGCCCGTCAGCCGTATCTCGGACGGCACCGCAAACCCGTGAGGCGGGCAAGCCGCCTGCGCCGACAGGGACAGCAGGAGCAGGCAGAGGACGATCAGGAAGCGGGGCTTCATGGGCCGCGGATTCTAGTGAAACCCGGCGGCCCGACACCTCCGGAAATCATTTGTTACATACGCCGTCCGGCCGGCACCGACTTTTGCCAATGAATCAGCCCCCGACTCAGTTGCCAAAGTTCTCCGGCATCTTTACCGCGACGACCTCGCCGGTCGCCGTCGCCACGCCGTTGGCGTAAACCGTTGCCTCGACGACGACCTTCTTTTCCTTGAGCTCCTTGACGCGGCCGCGAATCTCCAGCGGGCCGAGCGGCGTGGGCTTGAGGAAATTGACGTGCAGCGCACCGGTGACGAAGCGCAGCGCCGGCGCCGATCCCATCTCGCGGCCGGCCGCTTGGTAGGCCGCCGCCGAGGCGGTGCCGGTGCCGTGGCAGTCGATCAGCGAGGCGATCAGGCCGCCGTAGACGTAGCCGGGAATCGCGGTGTGATACGGCTCCGGCGTGAAGCGCGTCACGGTTTCCTCGCCGTCCCAGAAGGTTTTGATCTGGTGGCCATGCTCGTTGAGCGAGCCGCAGCCGTAGCAGTGGGCGACGTTCTCGGGGTAGTAGTCCTGAAAAGCCTTCATTACATGCTCCTGCGGTATTGGCCGCCGACCTCGTAGAGGGCGCCGGAAATCTGGCCGAGCGAGCAGACGCGCACGGCATCCACCAGCACGGCGAAGACGTTGCCGTTGTCGATGACGGTCTGCTTGAGCTTCGCCAGCATCGGGCCGCTCTCCGCCGCGTTGCGGGACTGGAAGTCGCGCAGGCGCTGGATCTGCGACTGTTTCTCCTCCTCTGTGGAGCGCGCCAGCTCGACATGCTGCGGCAGGTCGCCGTTCGGGTTGCGGAAGGTGTTCACGCCAATGATCGGGTGCGAGCCGTCGTGCTTCTTGTGCTCGTAGTAGAGCGACTCCTCCTGGATCTTGCCGCGCTGGTAGCCGGTCTCCATCGCGCCGAGCACGCCGCCACGGTCGGCGATGGCTTCGAATTCCTTGAGCACGGCTTCCTCGACCAGGTCGGTCAATTCGTCGATGACGAAGGCGCCCTGGTTGGGGTTCTCGTTCTTCGCCAGGCCCCACTCGCGGTTGATGACGAGCTGGATCGCCATGGCGCGGCGCACCGATTCGTCGGTCGGCGTGGTGATGGCTTCGTCGTAGGCGTTGGTGTGCAGCGAGTTGCAGTTGTCGTAGACGGCGATGAGGGCCTGCAAAGTGGTGCGGATGTCGTTGAAGGCCATCTCCTGTGCGTGCAGTGAACGGCCCGAGGTCTGCACGTGGTACTTGAGCTTCTGCGAGCGCTCGTTGGCGCCGTATTTGTGCTTCATCGCCACGGCCCAGATGCGGCGCGCGACGCGGCCGATCACCGAGTATTCGGCGTCCATGCCGTTGCTGAAGAAGAAGCTCAGGTTGGGCGCGAAATCGTCGATGTGCATGCCGCGCGCCAGGTAGCTCTCGACGTAGGTGAAACCGTTGGCGAGCGTGAAGGCGAGCTGCGAGATCGGGTTGGCGCCGGCTTCGGCGATGTGGTAGCCGGAGATGGAGACCGAGTAGAAGTTGCGCACCTGGTTGTGCACGAAGAATTCCTGGATGTCGCCCATCATCTTCAGCGCGAACTCGGTGCTGAAGATGCAGGTGTTCTGGCCCTGGTCTTCCTTGAGGATGTCGGCCTGCACCGTGCCGCGCACGCTGGAGAGCACCCATTCGCGGATCTTGTCGGCCTCGTCCTCGGTCGGCTCCCGACCGTTGTCCTGCTTGAATTTGGCAAGTTGCTGGTCGATGGCGGTGTTGAAGAACATCGCCAGGATGATCGGCGCCGGGCCGTTGATGGTCATCGACACGCTGGTGGTCGGATCGCAGAGGTCGAAACCGTCGTAGAGCACCTTCATGTCATCCAGCGTGGCGATGCTAACGCCCGAGTTGCCGATCTTGCCGTAGATGTCGGGCCGCTCGTCGGGGTCGCAGCCGTAGAGCGTCACCGAGTCGAAGGCGGTGGACAGGCGCTTGGCCGGCATGCCCTCGGAGACCTTCTTGAAGCGGCGGTTGGTGCGGAAGGCGTCGCCCTCGCCGGCGAACATGCGCGTCGGGTCTTCGTTCTCGCGCTTGAAGGCGAACACGCCGGCGGTGTAGGGGAAGCTGCCGGGCACGTTCTCCTTCATCAGGTAGCGCAGCGTCTCGCCCTCGTCGGCGAATTTTGGCAGCACGACCTTTTTGATCTTGGTGCCGGACAGTGTCTCGTGGGTCAGCGCGGTGCGGATTTCCTTGTCGCGGATCTTCACGACGTATTCGTCGCCGGCGTAGGCCTTCACCGTGTCCGGCCACATGTCGAGCAGCTTCTTCGCCTTCGGGTCGAGCTGGCCGTCCTTCCAGGCGATCAGCTCGTCGAAATCTTTCACTTCCTTGGCGCAGCCCTCGAAGATCGCCCTGGACGTGCGCAGGCTCTGGCGCTCGCGGGCGAGGCTCACCTGCGCGTCGATGTGCCTGTGGTATCCGCGCACGGTGTCGGCGATCTCGGCGAGGTAGCGCGCGCGCTGCGCCGGCACGATGGCGCGGCTCTGCGAGGACTGTCTGGTATCCACCCGCGGCAATTTGCCGGCCTTGAGCCTGAGGCCCAGCGCGGCGAGACGGGCGGCGAGATGCTGGTAGAGCGCGGTCACGCCGTCGTCGTTGAAGCGCGAGGCCTGGGTGCCGAACACCGGCATGGCCTCGGCGCTTTCGGTGAAGCGCTCCCGGTTGCGCTGGTACTGCTTGCGCACGTCGCGCAGCGCATCCATTGCCCCTTTCCTGTCGAACTTGTTGATCGCCACGAAGTCGGCGAAGTCGAGCATGTCGATCTTCTCCAGCTGCGAGGCGGCGCCGAACTCGGGGGTCATCACGTAGAGCGAGGCATCGACGTGCGGCACGATGGCGGCGTCGCCTTGCCCGATGCCCGACGTTTCGACGATCACCAGATCGAAGCCGGCAAGCTTGCAGGCGGCGATCACCTCGGGCAGCGCGGCGGAGATTTCGGAACCCGTGTCGCGCGTCGCCAGCGAGCGCATGAAGATGTTGGGATGCTCGATGGCGTTCATGCGGATGCGGTCACCGAGCAGCGCGCCGCCGGTGCGCTTGCGCGAGGGGTCGATGGAGACGATGGCGATCTTGAGCGCGTCGTCCTGATCGAGGCGGAAGCGGCGGATCAGTTCGTCGGTGAGGCTCGACTTGCCAGCGCCGCCGGTACCCGTTATTCCCAAAGTCGGCGTCGGCGGGACGGCGGCGGATTTGATCGCCTGCGCCAGCGGTCCTTCCGGATCGTTTTCAAGCTGGGTGATCGCCCGCGCGAGCTTGCGGCGGTCGCCGCTTTTCAGGTCGTCAAGCGTCACGTTCGCCGCAAGGTCGAAGTCGCTGGCGGACACGACGTCGTTGATCATGCCTTGCAGGCCGAGCTTCGCGCCATCCTCCGGGGAATACACGCGCGTCACGCCGTAGGCATGCAGTTCCGCGATTTCTTCCGGCACGATCACGCCGCCGCCGCCGCCGAAGACCTTGATCTCGGCACCGCCGCCCGCCTTGAGCAGGTCGATCATGTACTTGAAGTATTCGATGTGGCCGCCCTGGTAGGAGGTGATGGCGATGCCCTGCACGTCCTCCTGCAAGGCCGCGTTCACCACTTCCTGCACCGAGCGGTTGTGGCCGAGGTGGATCACCTCGGCGCCGGTGGATTGCAGAATCCGCCGCATGATGTTGATCGAGGCATCGTGGCCGTCGAACAGCGAGGCGGCGGTGACGAAGCGCACCTTGTGCGCGGGCTTGTAGGGGGCGAGCTTGGCGGCGATGGAAAGATCAGTCATGGCAAATGTCCTGACAGGGGATACGTGCATCTTATGCCCCGGGGCACCTCCTGGCTATTGCCGGCCTCGCCGCTTATCGTGCAAAATCCGCCATCCTATTCACCGATGCCATTACCCATCAAAACATGCCTCGCAAGGTCGGACACGCAAATTCCGCCACCAACAATGCCACCGTTGCGATCGGCTTCGTCACCGGCATGCTGGCGGGCCTGGTGCGGACGGGCAGCCACCCGGCCCGCCTGCTCGCGGCGGCCGGGATTTCGGCAGGGGCCCTGGCCGACCCGACGGTGCGCATTCCGCTCGCCGCCTATGCCGACCTGTACAACCGCGTCGCCGCCGACCTGGACGACGAGGCCTTCGGGCTGTTCTCGACGCCGATGCGCTGCGGCAGTTTCGAGCTGCTGTCGCGCGCCCTGGTTGGCACTCACTCGCTCGATGAAGCCCTGCGCTACATGATTCGCTTCCTGCACGTCCTGCTGCCGGACATGAGGGTCGACATCGCCCGGGAGGGCGGTAACGCCTGCCTACGCATCGAGGAGGCGCGGCCGCTCGTGCCGGACGCCGGCCGCGTCTTCGCCTACGAATGGCTATTGCGCCTGATCCACGGACTGGCCTGCTGGCTCGCCGGACGCGGCCTCGGCATCGATACCGTCACGTTCCCCTATCCGCGGCCGCCCCATGCCGATGACTACGCGCTGATCTACACGGCCAATTCGCGCTTCGGCGCCTCCATGCTCGAAGCCCGCCTGCACGCCAACCTGCTCGACCTGCCGGTGCGGCGCGACGAGACGGCGCTGGCCGCCTTTCTCGTCGGCGCGCCGGGCCGCATCGCGACGCTTTACCGCCGCGACCGCAACACCGTGCGTGCCGTGCGCGACCTCCTGCACGCGGCCCTGCCCACACTGCCGGCCCTGGAAGAGGTCGCCACGCGACTGCATCTCTCGCCACGCAGCCTGCACCGGCGCCTCGCCGAAGAAGGTGCGAATTTCCGCCAGATCAAGGACGCCCTGCGCCGCGACCTGGCCCTCGCGCGCCTCGCCAAAACCGACGCCTCGGTCGCGACGATCGCCGCCGGACTCGGCTATGCCGACCCCTCGGCCTTCTACCGCGCCTTCGTCGAATGGACGGGCGCCGCGCCAAGCGAGTATCGGACGCGGCTGGCGGGCAAGGCCGAGCCCGGCGGGGAAAAAGTCGGCGCCGGCGGGACGGCACGGCCGGACAACCGCGGGGTGATCCCGGCAGATGAACCTGCGGGCGGCGGGCCGGAGTAAATTCCCTATTCCCGCCCACCCCCGGCCGACAGAGAAACCGATGCAAGCTCTCGAACACTACCGCGCGATCTTCGAGAATGGCCACACCGTGATGTTGATCATCGACCCGGTCGATGGCCGCATCGTGGATGCCAACCCCATGGCGGAAAGCTATTACGGCTGGCCGCGCGACGTGTTGCTCACCATGCGCATCATGGACATCAACACGCAGTCGCCCGACGAGGTCAGGGCGGAAATCGAGCAGGCGCACAGTGCCAACCGCCATTTCTTCAACTTCCGCCATCGTCATGCCGACGGCTCGATCAGCGACGTCGAAGTGCTCTCCGGTCCGATCACCGTCGACAACCAGACCTATCTGTACTCGATCATCCACGACGTCACCGACAAAAAGGCGCTCGAAAGGAAGCTCGCCCGCCTTGCCCGCCGGTCCGAGCTGCTGCTCGAACTGCCGCGCCTGACCGAAACCCTGGGCGAGTCCGAATTCATGCAGCGCGGCCTTGAAATGGCCGAGGATCTGACGGGTAGCCCCATCTCCTTCATCCATTTCGTCAACGACGACGAGCGCGACATCGAGCTCGTCACGTGGTCGCGCCGCACGCTCGAACACTACTGCCACGCCGCGTTCGAGCGTCACTACCCGGTGGCCGACGCCGGCATCTGGGCCGAGGCGCTGCGCCAGCGGCGCCCGGTCATTTACAACGACTACGCCGCAGCGCCGGACAAGCGCGGCCTGCCGGCACAACATGCGGCGCTGACGCGTTTCATCTCCGTACCCGTCATCGAGCAGGACAAGGTGGTGATGCTCGCCGGCCTCGGCAACAAGGACAGCGACTACGACGAGATCGACGTGGATAGCCTGGTGCTGATCGCCGGTGATATCTGGCGACTGGTGCAGCGCGGTCGCTACCAGCGCAAGATAGTGCGCTTCAACCGCATGCTCGATCGTTCCGCGGCGGAGATCTACAGTTTCGACGCCACCACCCTGGTGTTCATCGACGTCAATACCGGCGCCTGCCGCAATCTCGGCTATGCGCGTGACGAATTGCTGCGCATGACGCCGCTGGACCTCAAGCCGCTGATGTCGCCACACGCTTTCGAGCAACTGCTGGCGCCCTTGCGAGCGGGGAGCCGGCACAGCGTGACGGTGACCACCGAGCACCAGCGCAAGGATGGCAGCCGCTACCCGGTGGAACTGCAGATCGAGCGTGTCGAGGATGCCAATCCGATGTTCGTCGCCATCGGTCGCGACATCAGCGAGCGCGTCAACGCCGAAGCCGCGTTGAGCCAGGCACTGGCGCTGGTCGAAGCCAGCCCCGTGGTGAGCTTTCGCTGGCGCAACGCACCCGGCTGGCCGATCGAGTATGTCTCGAACAACGTGGCGCGCTGGGGCTATCGCCCCGAACAGCTCAAGGCAGGCCGGCCCGGCTACCCGGAACTGATCCACCCCGAGGACCTTGCCCACGTCACGGACGAGGTCAGCGACCATACGGCGCAGGGTGTCGACGAATACACCCAGGAATACCGCTTGCGCGCCGCCGACGGCCGTTATTTCTGGGTCGAGGACCACACCCGCATCGTGCGCGATGCCGCCGGCCACCCGCTGTTCTACGAGGGCGTGGTCAGCGATATCGATTCCAAGAAGCGTGCCGAACTGCAGACGATCGAATCACTGGCGACCCAGCGCGAACTCAACCGCAAGCTCGAAGCGGCGCATAACCAGCTGCTGCAATCCGAAAAGATGGCCTCGATCGGCCAGTTGGCGGCCGGGGTGGCCCACGAGCTCAATAATCCGATCGGCTTCGTCTACTCGAACCTCAGCAGCCTCAAGACCTATCTCGACGACATCTTCGAGATCGCCAGCGCCTGCGAGGTCGCGGCCGCCAGGGCGGCGAATCCCGCGGATTTCGCCACCATCGAGGCCCTCAAGGCGCAGAAGGATTTCGATTACCTGCGCCAGGACATCTTCCAGCTCGTCGCCGAATCGGTCGAAGGGCTTGCCCGCGTCAAGAAGATCGTGCAGGACCTCAAGGACTTCTCCCGTCCGGGCGAAACGAACTGGGAATGGGGCGACCTTCACAGCGGGCTCGACTCGACCCTCAACATCGTCTGGAACGAGCTCAAGTACAAATGCACGGTGACCAAGGACTACGGCACCCTGCCGCCGGTGCGCTGCCTGCTCTCGCAGCTGAACCAGGTCTTCATGAACCTGCTGGTCAATGCCGCCCATGCCATCCCGGAGAAAGGTGAAATCACGCTCCGCACCGGCACGCGGGACCGGGAAGTCTTCGTCGCCGTCAGCGACACCGGCACCGGCATCCCGCCGGAAAACCTGCGCCGCATCTTCGACCCCTTCTTCACCACCAAGCCCGTCGGCAAGGGCACCGGGCTCGGCCTTTCGCTGGCCTACAGCATCGTCCAGAAACACGGTGGCCGCATCGAGGTCGCCAGCCCCCCCGGGGAAGGCACCACGTTTACCGTCTGGCTGCCCATCGACGGCCCCGACAGCGCCCGCACGGACGGCGCCGCCGTCCCGTGAGCGCCGACTTTTCGCCCTGCCCGCCCTACTTCGCGGCGTGTTCGCCGTACTGGCGGAATGCGTCGCGGATGGCGGCCATCAGGTCTCCCTCCTCCCACGGCTTGGTCAGGAACTTGAAGATCTCGCCCCGGTTGATCGCCTCGGTCAGGCTATCGACGCCGGTGTAGCCCGAGAGGATCATGCGGATGATGCGCGGATGCATCGTGCGCACCCGCGCAAGCAGTTCGATGCCGCTCATGCCGGACATGCGCTGGTCGGTGAGAATCACCGCCACCTCGTGATTGGCCAGCAGTTCCAGTGCCTCTTCGCCGCTGGCCGCCGTCAGCACGCGGTAGCTCTGCCGCCGCAGCACGCGCTTCAGGGCCGTCAGCACGCTCGGCTCATCATCCACCAGTAACAAGGTGTTGGCCACCTCGTCCTCGACCGGGACTTCGGCCGGCTTGAAGCTCGCCAGAAACTCCGTCATCGCCTCGGCCGGCATCGGTTGGGCGATCAGGAAACCCTGCATCACATCGCATTGCAGGGAGCGCAGGTAGCGCGCCTGGCCCTGATTCTCGACGCCCTCGGCGATCACCTCGAGGCCCAGGCTGTGGCCCATCGCGATGATCGCCTTGACGATGGCGGCATTGCCGCTGTTGGTGATCATGTCGTGCACGAAGGAGATATCGACCTTGAGCTTGTGCACGTCGAGCTGCTGCAGGTAGGCCAGCGACGAATGCCCGGTGCCGAAATCGTCGATCGACAGGCGCACGCCCAGCGCCTTGAGCTCGCGCAGCGTCTGGAACGAGCGTTCGCGGTCGGCCATGACGAAGCTCTCGGTGATCTCCAGTTCGAGTTGATGCGGGGCGATGCCGGTTTCGGCCAGGGCATCGCGCACGGATTCGACCAGATGGCCGCGCGACAGCTGAATCGCCGAGACATTCACGGCCGTCTGCTTCGGCGTCAGTCCGGCATCCGACCAGCGCCGCACCTGGCGGCAGGCCTCGCGTAGCACCCAGTCGCCGAGACGCACGATGAGGCCGCTTTCTTCGGCCAGCGGGATGAACTCGGCCGGCGCCAGCAGATCGCGCTGCGGATGCTGCCAGCGCAGCAGCGCCTCGATGCCGACGATGTGGCCGTTCAGCAGGTCGACCTGGGGCTGGTAGTGCAGACGGAGTTCGTCGGGGTGGTCGAGTGCGGCGCGCAACTCGGCTTCGAGCGTGAGCCGGTCGTTGGCGATGCGGCTCATGTCCGCCGAAAAGAAGCGCAGGATGCCCGGTCCCTGCAGCTTCGCCTGGTTCAGTGCCGCGCTGGCCGCGCCCAGCAGGGTCTCGGTATCACCGCCATCTTCCGGACACAGCGCGATGCCGACGCTGGCGCCGACGAAGATCGGCTTGCTGTCGATCACGAAGGGCTGGCCGAGCGCATCGATCAACTGTTGCGCCCGCAGGTCGACCGCGCCGCCCGCATCGACCAGCGCGGCGAACTCGTCGGCGCCGATGCGCGCCAGGCTGTCGTTATCCGACAGCAGGGCCTTGACCCGCCGCGCGGCCTCGACCAGCACCGCGTCGCCGGCCGCATGTCCGAGACTCTCGTTCACCGTCTTGAAGTTGTCGAGGTCGATGAACAGCAGCGCGAAGCGCGTCTCGCCGCCTTGCGCCCGCTGCGTTTCCTGCGCCAGCATTTCGCCGAACAGCATCCGGCTCGCCAGTCCGGTCAGCGAGTCGCGATGCACCAGGGTGCGGTATTTCTCTTCGCTGACTTCGAGTAGCGCCGTACGGCTGGCGACCAGGTCTTCGAGGAATCGCCGCAGCCGGGCCAGTTCGAGATGGTTGCGTACCCTGGCGCGAACTTCGGCCACGTCGAACGGCTTGGTGATGTAGTCGGCCGCGCCGAGGTCGAACCCGCGCACCTTTTCGGCGACCGCATCCACCACCGTCACGAAGATCACCGGAATGCGGTTGCCCTGCGGCATCGCCTTGATCTGCCGGCAGACCTCGTAGCCATCCATGTCCGGCATCATCACGTCGAGCAAGACGAGATCCGGCGGCGTCTCGCCCGCCACCGCGGCGAGCGCCTTGGCCCCGCAAGTGGCCACCTGGATCTGGTAGTCGCCCTTGAGGGCCTCGATCAGTTCGTGGATGTTTTCCGGACTGTCATCGACGACCAGCAGGGAATAGGGCCGCTCGCTCCGGGCATGGGCCACCACATCGAAGGTCACCGGGCTGCGCCGGTAGCGCCGCAGGTCGAGCTGGTTGCGCACCCGCGTCTTCAACAACTCCGGATTCACCGGCTTGGTGATGTAGTCCGTCGCGCCGAGCCGCAAGCCGCGCGCCTCGTCCGCCGCCTCGGTCAATGCGGTGACGAAGATCACCGGAATATCCGTCGTGGCCGGGTCGATCTTCAACGCCGACAGCACCGAATAGCCGTCCATGCCGGGCATGCGGATATCGAGCAGGATCAGGTCCGGCGGCGGGGTGCGCCGCGCGATCTCCAGCGCCTTCTCGCCACTGGTGGCCGCGAGGATGGCGTACTCGTCGCGCAGGGCGGCGACGAGCGCATGGAGATTTTCGGCCACGTCGTCGACGATCAATATGCGCGCCCGGTCGTCATCCATCGTGGTGGGCGAGTCCGCTGTCGTATCGTTCATCATGTCTGGCCTGTGAGCGTTCCCTTGAGCCGCCGCGCGCGCGCGGTGGCGGCATCGATGTCGAATACGTCGGCAGCCGCGGCGATTTCGGCGACCGCTGCCCCGACCGAGTGCCCGGCGACGCCGCCGCGCAACCGGGCCAGCAGCGGCTCCACCCCGCCCAGATCGTTCTGCAACGCATGTTCCAGACGATCGAGCAGGGCCACGGCGTCACTGAGCGGCAATTCCGGGCCGCCGCCGGCCGGTACCGCATTGGCCGCTGCACCCAGCCGGTCGACTTCAGCGAACGCGGCATCGAATGCTACCGCCAACGCAGCGAATGCGGTGTCGGGCGGCACCTCGCCCCGCTTGAGTTGCGCATCCAGCGCCGCCGTCTGTTGAAACAGCTCGGCCGCGCTGAGGTTGCCGGTAATGCCCTTAAGCGCATGGCAGTATTCCTCGGCATGGACCGTTCCTCGCTCGGCCAGCCGCCGGCGCAGTTCGTTCGCGGCGTCGGCATAGTGCGCACGGAAGCGGGCCAGCTGGCGTCGGTACGCATCGGGCTTGCCGCCGATGCGGCGGACACCCTCGGCCGCATTGAAACAGCGCATCGCGGCCAAGTCGGCCGGCACCGGATCACCCCGCATCCCCGGGGAGGCACGCGGGGGCGCCACCGCCACCGACTCGCGGGTCCCCGTGCTACGACGGGGATCAATGGCGTCGCCGGCCGGGTCGTCCTGCGCCTGGGGGGCCACCGCGCGTTTCGACACACCGATCCAGTGCGCGAGTGACGCAAACAGCCGTTCTGCATCGATCGGCTTGGTGACGTGGTCGTTCATGCCGGCCGCTGCGCTCCTTTCGGCATCGTGAGCCATGGCCAGGGCGGTCATGGCGATGATCGGCAGCGTGGCGAAGCGCGAGGTCGTATCGCCGGCGGCGAGCGCACGGATGCGGCGCGTCGCTTCGAGGCCGTCCATGACCGGCATCTGGATGTCCATGAGCACGGCATCGTAGTCCTGCTGCACGACCTTCTCCACGGCGATCTCGCCGTTCGCGGCCTCGTCGCTGTCGATGTGCTCGCTGCGCAGCAGCTCGACGGCGAACTCGCGGTTGATATCGTTGTCCTCGACGATCAGCACGCGCTTGCCGGCGAGCGTGCCAAGACCGGACCCTGAGCCGGCGCCAACGCCAGGCACGATGGCGCCGGATTCGCTGCCGAAAACGCGCCCACGGCCAAGCACCGTCAGCACCGTATCGAGCAGGGTGGACGGCGACACCGGCTTGACGAGAAAGCCGTCGGTCCCGGCCTGCTCGGCCTGGCGCATGACGTCTTCGCGGCCATAGGCCGTGACCATCACGACTTTCGGCTGGCGTGCCAGGCTGCGGTCGGCATGGATCAGCAGGGTCGCTTCCACACCGTTCATGCCCGGCATGTGCCAGTCCATCAGCACGAGGTCGAAGGGGCGCGCGCCCGCGGCGCGCAGCATCGCCATCGCGCTGGCGCCGCTCGCCGCCATATCGACGTCGAGCCGGAAGTAGCGCAGCATTTCGGCCAGAATCTCGCGCGACACCTGGTTGTCGTCCACGACCAGCACGCGGATGCCGCTGAGCAGGGGGCCGGCCTTTTCGACGAGCGCGGCGGCACCCGCCTGCGCCTGGGGCGCGATCGGGAGGTGCAGGGACAGGCAGATCGTGGTGCCGCGGCCGGGCTGCGAATCCTCGATCCAGATGCGCCCCCCCATCAGCTCGACCAGCGTGCGGCTGATGGCGAGTCCCAGACCGGTGCCGCCGAAACGCCGTGTCGTGCTCTGGTCGGCCTGGGTGAATTTCTCGAACAGGCGTCGCTGCACTTCGGCTTCCATGCCGACACCGGTATCGCGCACACAGACCTGCAGCGTCACCTCATCCGGGGCGAGATTGATCTGATGCAGGGAGAGCTCGACCTCGCCGCGCTCGGTGAACTTCACGGCATTGCCGCACAGGTTGAGCAGTATCTGGCCGAGACGCAAGGGGTCGCCGACCAGATAGGGCGGGATCGCCGGATCGTAGCGAATCAGAAACTCGATGCCCTTCTGCTCGGCCTGGCCGGCGACGGTATCCGAGACACGCTCCAGCACGGCTTCGAGGCCGAATTCGACGGATTCGAGTTCAAGCTTGCCGGCCTCGATCTTGGAAAAGTCGAGGATGTCGTTGATGATGCCCAGCAGCGAATGCGCCGAGTTCTGCGCCTTCGTCAGCGTCTTGCGCAGCGCTGCCGGCAGGTCGGTCTTCATCGCGAGGTAGAGCATGCCGAGAATGGCGTTCATCGGCGTGCGGATCTCGTGGCTCATGTTGGCGAGAAACTCGCTCTTCACCTGCGTCAGTCGCTCGGCTTCCTCCTTGGCAGCGCGCAGTTCGGCGGTTCGTTCGGAGACGAGGCGTTCGAGATTGGCCCGTTCTTCTTCGAGCTCGCGCGTACGCCGCGCCACCTCCCGGCGCAGCAGCAGGCTGACGCCGATCAGCAGCAGCAGCGCCAGGCCGGCGCCCGCGAGCGACCAGCGCGCCCAGCGCGGCAACAGGCGTTCCGGCACATCGGCCATCGTGCGGCGCAATACGTCGTAATAGAGCGAATCTGAATTGCGGCGCCAGGCCGCGAGGTGCGCATCGATCCGCTGCAGCACATCCGCATGCTGCCCCTTGGCCGTGGCGAAATACAGCGACGAGGGCAGAAAGATGATCGGCGTTTCCTGCAGGTGGTAGCGGGCACCGTTGCGGGCGGCGAAGAAGCTGTTGGTCACCACCGCATCGGCCTGGCCGGCCACGACGGCCTCGTAGCCATCGATCAGATCATCCACCAGCACGGGCTGGTAGCCGGCCCCGCGACTTGCCATCAACTCGGCGAAGATGTCTTGCTGGATGCCGCCGCGCAATACGGCGATGCGCATGCCCGCGAGGTCGCGCAGCGTCTGCGCGTCGAAGCCGGGCCGCACGAATATCTGGGACCAGCTGGTGGTGACGGACAAACGATGAAAATCGAGCACCTGCGCCCGTTCCACCGAAAACGCCACATCCGGCATCAGGTCGAGCTCGCCGCGGCCGAGGCGTTCCAGGCAGGACGACCACTCGCAGGATACGTACTCGAGTTCCCAGGCTTCCGCATCCGCGATGGCCTGGAGCAGGTCAGGAAACAAACCGGCCGGGCGGCCACCCTCGTCGCGAAAGACCTTCGGCGGATTTTCGTAGAAACCCACCTTCAGTGTCTGCGCATCGCGGCTGGACGGAACCAGGCCCCCGGCCCAGAGCACAGCGCCCGATGCAACCACCGCAGCCAGGATCGCGAGCGAGACGACAGGCGAGATTTTTTTCATGTCATGCAAACGGGGGCCGGATTCACCGAACGCTTACTATAGCCTCAATCGCAAGCGGCAGAAGCGCCAGCGGCGCTGCGTTCGCCGCATCCTGGTGCGACGCGGCATCCGGCCCATGCACGACGCAGGCGGTGTCCGCCCGGCCCAGAAGGCTCGCCGCCGTCCCGCCGGGGCCGACTTTTCGCCAGGCGGGCGGCGATGCCGGCAGGGACGCCGCACCGCATGTCGATCAGCACGGTTGCGACAAAGTCACTAGAATGCCAACAGCGTACCCACGTACAGGTTCCTGATTCGCGAGCGCCCATGTCCAACCCGACGGACCGTGTTCTTCCTGACGCCTTCATTACGGGCGATGCGATCGTCGACGACGAGCACCGCCATTTGCGTCAGCAGATCGAACGGCTTCGGTCGATCTGCGCCGAATACGAAACCCGGCAAACGTGCCAGGGATGTGCGTCGGAAAAGATTTCCCGGTGCGAGTCGGTCCTGCTGGAATGCATCTCGGACCTGCTGGCCTATATGGTCGATCACTTCCGGGCGGAGGAAAACCTGATGAAGCGCCGCGGCATCAATCAGGCACACCGCGAACGGTATCTGGTCCACACCGAGGATCATGCCGATATCGCCAATCATGTCGCCCAGCTGACGCACCCCAGGGATCCCGGACTGACGGTCAAGACCATTGCCGAAACCACCGCCTTGATTTCGCATTGGCTCGACCGGCACATCGTCTCCCACGACGTGCCCATGCTGCACTGACGCCCGGCGGCGCGCCGCCCGGGGCCGGACCGGCGGGGCTCAGGCTGCCTTGCCGATCAACTCGATGAAATACCCGTCCGGATCGGCGATGAACGCGATGATGGTGGTGCCGGCGTTCATGGGGCCGGCTTCGCGCACGATGGTGGCGCCGAGTTTCTTCGCCTCGGCACAGGCGGCGTAGACATCGTCCACTTCGATGGCGATATGGCCGTAGCCCTTGCCGAGGTCGTAGCGGTCGACGCCCCAGTTGTAGGTCAGCTCGATCACCGTCTTTTCGCGCTCGTCGCCGTAGCCGACGAAGGCGAGGGTGAACTTGCCTTCGGGATAGTCCTGGCGGCGCAACAGCCGCATGCCGAGGACGCGGGTGTAGAAGTCGATGGCGCGATCGAGGTCGCCGGTACGAAGCATGGTGTGGAGCAGGCGCATGGTGCTTCATCCTTTCAGTCGATGAGGCACCATTGTCGCCGCTCCGGCGCCGTCGCGCCAGCGCCGACTGCTAGGCCGGCTACTACGCCGGCTACTCTTCGTCTTCGCTCAGCTTGAAGCTGGACGCCAGCTTCTGCTGCACCGGCGGCGGCACCTGGGCGTAGCGCGCGAACTCGATGCTGTAGCTGCCGCGGCCGCCGGTCAGCGACTTGAGGCGCGAGGCGTAGTCGTTGATTTCGGCCAGCGGCACCTCGCCGGCGACGGCGACACGGCCCGGGCCGCGCGGCGTGGTGCCGGTGACGTGGCCGCGGCGCGACGATAGGTCGCCGGCGATGTCGCCCATCTGGTCGTCATGCACGTGCACGTCGATGGCCACGATCGGCTCCAGCACCACGGCGCCGGCCGCCTGGATGGCGGCGATGGCGGCCTTCTTGCCGGCCTGGACGAAGGCGACTTCCTTGCCGTCGACCGGGTGGGTCTTGCCGTCATAGACGATCACGCGCAGGTCCTCGACCGGGAAACCGGCAACGACGCCGCCCTCCAACGCCATGCGCACGCCCTTCTCGACCGCCGGCATGAACACGCCGGGAATCACGCCGCCCTTGACGTGGTCGACGAACTCGAAGCCGGTACCGCGCTCGAGCGGTTCGATCTTGAGATAGACCTCGCCGAACTGGCCGGCGCCGCCTGACTGCTTCTTGTGGCGGCAGTGGCCCTCGGCGGCCTTGGTGATGGTCTCGCGGTACGGCACCTGCGGCGGCTTGGTGGCGAGTTCGAGCTTGTACTGCGACGCCATCTTCTCGAGCTTGTAGCGCAGGTGCATCTCGCCGAGGCCGAAGATCACCGTCTCGTGCGTGGTCGGATGGCGCTCCATGCGGAAGCAGGGGTCTTCCAGCTCCAGCTTGTGGAGGATCTCGAACAGGCGCTGTTCGTCACCCTTCTTGGTCGTCTCGACGGCGAGGCCCTGCATCGGCTTCGGGAATTCGAGCGGCTTGAGGTGGATGTGGTCCTCGTCATGCGAATCGTGCAGAACGGCGTCGAACTCGAGTTCCTCGACCTTGGCGATCGCGCCGATGTCGCCCGGCAGCAGTTCGTCGACCTCGACATAGTCCTTGCCCTGCAGTTGATACAGGTGGCCGACCTTGAAGGCCTTCTTGCCGTCGCCGACGAACAGCTGGGAATCCTTGCGGATGGTGCCCTGATGCACGCGGAACACGCCGACCTTGCCCATGTAGGGATCGACGATGATCTTGAAGACGTGGGCGAGCACGTGTTTGGCGGCATCCGGCTCGCGCTGGAACGCCTCGCCGTCCTTGTAGAACGGCGGCACGTTGGCCTCGGCGGGATTGGGTGCGAGCGTGGCCAGGACATGGAGCAGTTCGTCGATGCCGGCGCCGGTCTTGGCGGAAGCGAACAGCACGGGAATCAGGTGCCCTTCGCGCAGCGCCTTTTCGAAGGGCGCGTGCAATTCACCGGCGCTCGGGTCCTTGCCGTCCTCGAGGTAGCGCTCCATCAAGCTCTCGTCTTCCTCGACGAGCTGATCGATCAGTTCGCGGTGGGCGTGCGCCACCGTATCGACATCGGCATCACCGCTGTCATGTTCCATGACCTCGACGACCTTGCCGTGGTCGGGCGACGGCAGGTCGAGGAACTTGCAGGCCGGGCCGAAACGCTCGCGGATATCGGCCATCAGGCCGGCGAGGTCGAGGTTGTCGGCATCGATCTTGTTGATGACGATCATGCGGGCCAGGCCACGCGCGGCGGCGGCGCGCATCATGCGCTCGGTCATCAGCTCGACGCCGGTTTGGGCGTTGATTACGACCACCGCGGTGTCGACACCGGCCAGCGTCGCCATCGCCTGCCCGGCGAAGTCGGGGTAGCCGGGCGTGTCGGCGAGATGCACATGGACGTCTTCCCAGGCGAAATTCACCAGCGCGGACTGCAGCGAGTGGCCGGCGGCCTTTTCCTGCGTGTCGAAATCGCAGACCGTGCTGCCCTTCTCGACGCTGCCAGCCGCTGCAATGGCCCCGGCGCGCAGCAGCAGCGCCTCGGCCAGGCTGGTCTTGCCGGCGCCGCCGTGTCCGACGAGCGCGACGGCGCGGATGGATGCGGTATGGAATTTCGGCATGATGCTCTCCCTTTTTTGAATTCTTCGGCGGGCTTACTCGACGGTAACCGATTTCGCGAGGTTCCGCGGCTTGTCGACGTCGGTGCCTTTCACTAACGCGGCATGATACGCCAGCAGTTGCAGGGGCACGACGTGCAGCACCGGCGAGAGCGGACCGTAGTGCTCGGGCAGGCGCAGGATATGCACGCCCTCCGATTCGGACACTTCCGAATCGGCATCGGCCAGCACATAGAGCTCGCCACCGCGCGCACGGACTTCCTGGATGTTCGATTTCACTTTTTCCAGCAGTGCATCGTTGGGCGCCACCGCGATCACCGGCATGTCCTTGTCGACCAGTGCGAGCGGACCGTGCTTGAGTTCGCCCGACGGATAGGCTTCGGCATGGATATATGAAATTTCCTTGAGCTTGAGCGCACCCTCGAGGGCGATCGGGTAATGGTGGCCGCGGCCGAGGAACAGCGCATGCTGCTTGTCGGCGAAGCGCTGCGCCCATTCCGCGACCTGCGGCTCGATCTCCAGCACGCGCTGCACCGCCGCCGGCAGGTGACGCAAGGCCCCGAGATGCCTGTCCTCGTCGGCCTCCGTGAGGCGGCCGCGCAGCTTGGCGAGCACCAGCGTCAGCATGAACAGGGCCGCCAGCTGGGTGGTGAAGGCCTTGGTCGAGGCGACGCCGATCTCGGGGCCGGCCCGGGTGATGAAGCGCAGGGCCGATTCGCGCACGATGGCCGATTCGGGCACGTTGCAGATCGCCATCGTCAGCGGCTGGCCGAGTTCGCGTGCGTGGCGCAGGGCCGCCAGCGTATCGGCAGTTTCGCCCGACTGGGAAATGGCCACCACCAGCTGGCTGGCGCGTGGCACCGAGGTGCGATAGCGATATTCGCTGGCGATCTCCACGGTCGTCGGGACGCCCGCGATGGCTTCGAGCCAGTAGCGCGCCGTCATGCCGGCATGGGCGCTGGTGCCGCAGGCGAGGATCAGCACGCTGTCGACGCCGGCGAGCAGCTTCTCGGCATCGGCGCCGAACAGGCCGGCCTGCACGCTTTTCGCCGCGCCGGCCATTTCCAGCGTGTTGGCGAGCGCATCGGGCTGCTCGAAGATTTCCTTCTGCATGTAGTGGCGGAAGCGTCCGAGCTCGACGGCATCGGCCGACAGCTGCGACAGGGCCACCGGCCGCTCGACCGGCGTGCCGTCGAAGCGGGTGACCTGCCAGCTGTCTGGACGCAGGTCGGCGAGATCGCCATTTTCGAGATAGACCATGCGCCGCGTCACGGAGAGCAGGGCGGAAGCATCCGAGGCGGCATAGTGACCCGCCTCGCCGATGCCGAGCAGCAGCGGCGAACCTTCGCGGGCGACGATCACGCGGTTGGGCTCGGCCTCGTGCAGCACGGCGATGGCGAAGGCGCCGCGCAGGCGGCTGACGGCGGCGCGCACGGCATCGGCCAGATCCGGCGTGGTCTTGAGCTGGCGCTCGACGAGGTGGGCGATGACCTCGGTGTCGGTATCCGAACTGAATACCTGGCCTTGCGCGACGAGTTCCGCGCGCAGGGCTTCGAAGTTCTCGATGATGCCGTTATGCACGACGGCGACGCGGCCGGAAACATGGGGATGTGCATTACGTTCGGACGGTACGCCATGCGTGGCCCAACGCGTGTGGGCGATGCCGGTCGTGGCGGACAGGTCGCTGCTCTGCGCGGCGAGCTCGGCCACCCGGCCGACGCTGCGCAGTCGTACCAGGGCGGGATTGAGCACCGCCAGGCCGGCGGAATCGTAGCCGCGATATTCGAGCTTTCTCAGTCCTTCGATCAGGGTGCCGACGATGTTGCCGGAGGCTGCTGCTGCGACGATACCGCACATGCCACTATTCCTTTTTGTGTTTGACGGGGCGCTTCCAGCCGGGAAGGGAAAGTTGTTTCGCGCGCGACAGGGTGAGCTGGTCGGGCGGCGCATCCTTCGTCAGGGTCGTGCCGGCGCCGAGCGTGGCGCCGCGCCCAACGGTGACCGGGGCGACAAGTTGCGTATCGGAACCGATGAAGACGTCGTCCTCGATCACGGTGCGGAATTTGTTGGCGCCATCGTAGTTGCAGGTGATCGTGCCCGCCCCGACATTGACGCGGCTGCCCATCGTCGTATCGCCGACGTAGGCGAGGTGGTTGGCCTTCGAGTGCGCGGCGATGGTCGAGTTCTTCACCTCGACGAAGTTGCCGATATGCACGTCTTCCGCGAGGACCGTGCCGGGGCGCAGGCGGGCGAAGGGGCCGATGATGCTGCCCGGGCCGACGACGGCGTCCTGGATCACGCAGTTGGCGTTGATACGCACGCCATCCTGCAGCTCGACGCGGCCTTCGAAGACGCAGTTGACGTCGATGAAGACGTCGCGACCGCAGACCAGCTCGCCGCGCACGTCGATGCGGTCGGGATCGGCCAGCGTCACGCCCTGCTCCATCAGCGACGCTGCGATGTTGCGCTGGTGGATGCGTTCGAGTCGCGCCAGCTGGGCCTTGCTGTTGACACCATCGGTTTCCCAGCCGGCGGCCGGGTGCGCCGTGACGATTTCCATCCCCTCGGCGACCGCCATCGCGACGATGTCGGTCAGGTAGTACTCACCCTGCGCGTTGCGGTTGCCGAGTTGCGGTAGCCAGCGCGCCAGCGCCGCACCGGGCGCGACGAGAATGCCGGTGTTGATTTCGCAGATCGCGCGCTCGGCATCGTCGGCGTCCTTCTCCTCGACGATGCGCGTGACCTGGCCATCGACGCGCACGATGCGGCCATAGCCGTGCGGATCGTCAAGGTGAGCTGTCAGCAATGCGAGGCGGTCGTCGCCGGCAGCATCGACCAGCCGCTGCAGCGTTTCGGCCCGGATCAGCGGCACATCGCCATACAGCACCAGCACGGCCGCCGTCCCGCCGGCGCCGACTTTTTCGAGCGCCGGCTGCGCTTGCAGCACGGCGTGGCCGGTGCCGAGCTGGGGTTCCTGTTTCGCCCATTGCAGATCCGGTGCGGTCAGCTTGTCGCGTACCTGCTCGCCACCGTGGCCGTAGACCACGCAGATGAGGTTGGCGCACAGGGAACGCGCCGTATCGACGACATGCGCCAGCATCGGCTTGCCGGCGATCGGGTGCAGCACCTTGGGCAGGTCGGAGCGCATGCGCTTGCCCTGCCCGGCCGCGAGAATGACGACATTGAGCATGGCTTGGACTCCGTTCTGCCTGCAGGCGGTCAACGTGGCAGGCTGCTCGTCCCCATCAGGAACTCGTCGACCGCGCGGGCGCACTGGCGGCCCTCGCGAATCGCCCAGACCACCAGCGACTGGCCGCGGCGCATGTCGCCCGCCGCGAAGACCTTGGCAACGTTCGTCGCGTAGCAGCCGGCGCCCTCTGTCGTCGCCGCGGCATTGCCGCGGCTATCCTTCGCGACGCCGAAGCCGTCGAGCACCGAGGCGATGGGATTCGTGAAGCCCATGGCGAGGAAGACGAGGTCGGCCTTGAGCTCGAACTCGGAGCCGGGGATTTCCTTCATCTTGCCGTCGCTCCAGTCGAGGCGCACGCACTTGATGGACTGGAGCTTGCCGTTCTCACCCACGAACTCCTTGGTCGCGATCGACCAGTCGCGCGAACACCCTTCGTCATGGGACGAGGAGGTACGCAGCTTGTTCGGCCAGTAGGGCCAAACCAGCGGCTTGTTTTCGAGTTCGGGCGGACGCGGCATCAGCTCGATCTGGGTGATCGACGCGGCACCGTGGCGGTTGGACGTCCCCACGCAGTCGGAGCCGGTATCACCGCCGCCGATGACAACGACGTGCTTGCCCTGCGCGTTGAGCGGATTCTTTTTTCCGCCACCGACTTGCTTGTTCTGCGGGATCAGGAATTCGAGCGCGAAATGCACGCCTTCCAGTTCGCGGCCGGGAATCGGCAGGTCTCGCGGCGTCTCGGAACCGCCGGCGAGCACCACGGCATCGAAGTCCTTCATCAGCTTGGCGGGCGCGATGACCTTGGTGGCGTCGTTCACCACGCCTTTGGGCATGTCGGCGCCGACCAGAGTCTTGAGCTGGAACCTGACACCCTCGGCCTTGAGCTGGGCGGCACGCCACTCGATCAGGCGCTTGTCGAGCTTGAAGTCGGGGATACCGTAGCGCAACAGGCCGCCGATGGCGTCGTTCTTCTCGAACACCGTGACGTCGTGGCCGGCGCGCGCCAGCTGCTGGGCGGCGGCCAGGCCCGCCGGGCCGGAGCCGACGACGGCGACCTTCTTGCCGGTCTTGACAGCGGCCGGCTGCGGCACGACCCAGCCGTTCTCGCCGGCCTTGTCGATGATCGCGTGCTCGATCGACTTGATGCCGACCGGCTCGGCGTTCACGCCCAGCGTGCAAGCCGCCTCGCAGGGTGCCGGGCAGATGCGGCTGGTGAACTCGGGGAAGTTGTTGGTCGAGTGCAGGGTGTCGATCGCCTCGCGCCACTTTCCCTTGTAGACCAGGTCGTTCCAGTCGGGAATCAGGTTGTTGATGGGGCAGCCGTTGTTGCAGAACGGGATGCCGCAGTCCATGCAGCGCGCGCCCTGGGTCTTGGCCTCGTCGTCCTTGAGGTGGCCGACGAATTCGCGGTAATGCTTGAGCCGCTGTTCGACCGGCTCGTAGCTTTCTGAGAGGCGTTCGAACTCGAGGAATCCGGTGGGCTTGCCCATGTTATGCAGCCTCCTTCACTTGCTTCGCGGCCATTTCCTTGAGGGCGCGACGATATTCATTCGGGAACACCTTGACGAACTTGGCGCGGTACTTCGCCCAGTCGGCCAGCACGGTGCGGGCGACTTCGCTATCGGTCTCGTCGAGATGCTTCTGGATCAGCGCCTGCAGCAGTTCCTCGTCGGCCCGGCCGGTGTGGCGCGTGCCGTCGTCCGGCTGCTTGGCGGCGGGCAGCACCTTCTCCAGGGTGACCATGGCGGGGTTGCAGCGCTTCTCGAAGCTGCCGTCCATGTCGAGGACGTAGGCGATGCCGCCGCTCATGCCGGCCGCGAAGTTGCGGCCGGTCTGGCCCAGCACCACCACGGTGCCGCCGGTCATGTATTCGCAGCAGTGGTCGCCGGTGCCCTCGACGATCGCCGTGGCGCCGGAGTTGCGCACGCAGAAGCGTTCGCCGGCGACGCCGCGGAAGAACACCTCGCCCTCGATGGCGCCGTAGAGCACGGTGTTGCCGACGATGATGTTCTCGCAGGGCTTGCCGCGGAAGGCCTTGGACGGCTTGACGACGATCTTGCCGCCGCACAATCCCTTGCCGACGTAGTCGTTGGCCTCGCCGGTCAATTCCAGCGTGATGCCGTGCGCCAGGAAGGCGCCGAAGCTCTGGCCGGCGGTGCCGTTCATGCGGACGTGGATGGTCTCGTCCGGCAGGCCGGCATGGCCGTAACGCTTGGCGACCTCGTGGGAGAGCATGGTGCCGACGGTGCGGTTGAGGTTCTTCACCGGCACCTCGAAGCTCACCTTCTCGCCGCGTTCGAGTGCGGGATGCGCCTGCGCGATGAGCTGGCGGTCGAGCGCCTTGTCGATGCCGTGGTCCTGCGTTTCGCAATGAAGGCGTGCGACTTCGGCGGGCACGGTGGGCATGTAGAAGATGCGCGAGAAATCGAGGCCGCGCGCCTTCCAGTGGGCGATGCCCTTCTTCATGTCGAGCAGGTCGGTACGCCCGATCAGGTCGTCGAACTTGCGGATGCCCAGCTCGGCCATCAGCTGACGCGCCTCCTCGGCGACGAAGAAGAAATAATTGACGACATGCTCGGGCTGGCCGGAGAAGCGCTGACGCAGCACGGGATCCTGTGTCGCGACACCGACCGGGCAGGTGTTGAGATGGCATTTGCGCATCATCAGGCAACCTTCGACGACCAGCGGCGCGGTGGCGAAACCGAACTCGTCGGCCCCCAGCAGGGCACCGATCACGACGTCACGGCCGGTCTTCATCTGGCCATCGACCTGCACGCGGATGCGGCCGCGCAGGCGGTTCAGCACCAGGGTCTGTTGCGTCTCGGCGAGGCCCAGTTCCCAGGGGGTGCCGGCGTGCTTGATCGAGGACAGCGGCGACGCGCCGGTGCCGCCGTCATAGCCGGCGATCACCAGATGGTCCGCTTTGGCCTTCGACACGCCGGCGGCGACGGTGCCGACGCCGACTTCCGAGACCAGCTTGACCGAGATCGAGGCGACCGGGTTGGCATTTTTCAGGTCGTGGATCAGCTGCGCCAGATCCTCGATGGAGTAGATGTCGTGGTGCGGCGGCGGCGAGATCAGGCCGACACCGGGGACCGAGTGGCGCAGGAAGCCGATGTACTCGGAGACCTTGTGGCCGGGCAGCTGGCCGCCCTCGCCGGGCTTGGCGCCCTGGGCCATCTTGATCTGGATCTGGTCGGCATTGGTCAGGTATTCGGTGGTGACGCCAAAGCGGCCGGAAGCCACCTGCTTGATCGAGGATCGCAGCGAGTCGCCTTCCTTGAGCGGAATGTCGCGCTCGACCTGGGCGGCACCGATGACGCTGGCCACCGTCGCGCCAGCGCCGACTTTCTGGAAGCGGCGCGGATCTTCGCCGCCCTCGCCGGTGTTCGACTTGCCGCCGATGCGGTTCATGGCGATCGCCAGCGTGGTGTGCGATTCGGTGGAAATGGCACCGAGCGAAATGGCGCCCGTGGCGAAGCGCTTGACGATCTCGCTCGCCGGCTCGACCTCGTCGAGCGGCACCGGAGCACCGGCCGGCAGCAGGTCGAACAGGCCGCGCAGCGTCATGTGGCGCTTGCTCTGGTCGTTGATGATCGCGGCGTATTCCTTGTAGGTGTCGAACTTGCCCGAGCGCGTCGAATGCTGCAGCTTGGCGATCGCATCGGGGGTCCACATGTGTTCCTCGCCGCGCACCCGGAACGCATACTCGCCGCCGCAGTCGAGGGCGTCGGCGAGCACCGGGTCGTTGCCGAAGGCGGCGGCATGGGTATTGAGCGCCTCCAGCGCCACTTCCTTGAGGCCGATGCCCTCGATCTTCGTCGGCGTGCCGGCGAAGTAGCGGGTGACGAACTCGGACGACAGGCCCACCGCCTCGAAGATCTGCGCACCGCAGTAGGACTGGTAGGTGGAGATGCCCATCTTCGACATGACCTTCATCAGGCCCTTGCCGATAGCCTTGATGAAGCGCTTCTGGCAGTCGTAGGCACTCGGCTTGCCCGGCAGGGTAGGCGCGAGTGCGGCGATACCCTCGAAGGCCAGCCAGGGGTGGATGGCCTCGGCGCCGTAGCCGGCCAGCAGGGCGAAATGATGGGTCTCGCGCGCATCGCCGCTTTCGACGACCAGGCCGCAGGCGGTGCGCTTGCCCGCGCGCACCAGGTGCTGATGCACTGCGGAACAGGCCAGTAGCGAGGGAATCGGTGCGCGCTGCGCATCGACGGCGCGGTCGGACAGGACGATCACCGAGCAGCCCTCGCCGACGGCACGCTCGGCCTGGACGCAGACCTGGTAGAGCGCCTCGCTCATGCCGGCGGGGCCGCCGGTCGCCGGCGTGGTGATATCGACGACCTTGGCGCGGAAAGTGTCCTGGGTCAGCTTGTCGATCTGCTTGAGCTTGGCCATGTCGGCCGGCGTCAGGATCGGCTGGTGCACTTCCAGGCGCGGCGTCGGCTCGGTTTCATGCACGCCGAGCAGGTTCGGGTTCGGGCTGACCAGCGAGATCAGCGACATGACGATCTCCTCGCGGATCGGGTCGATCGGCGGATTTGTCACCTGGGCGAACAGCTGCTTGAAGTAGTGGAACAACGGCTTGTTCTTGCTCGACAGCACCGGCAGCGGGCTGTCATTGCCCATCGAGCCGGTCGCTTCCTCGCCGTTGAGGGCCATCGGCGTGATGATGAACTTGAAGTCCTCCTGCGTGTAGCCGAAGGCCTGCTGCAGGTCGAGCAGCGGCGCGGCAAGCTTCTCGCGCGACTTGACCTCGGGCATGTCATCGACGTAGTAACGCGACTTCTCGATCCATTGGCGGTAGGGTTTGGCCGACGCCAATTGCTGCTTGACCTCGTCATCACCGACGATGCGCCCCTGCTCGAGGTCGATCAGCAGCATCTTGCCGGGCTGCAGGCGCCACTTTTTCACGATGCGTTCCTGCTCGATCGGCAACACGCCGGACTCCGACGCCATGACCACCAGGTCGTCATCGGTGACCAGGTACCGGGCCGGGCGCAAGCCGTTGCGGTCGAGCGTCGCACCGATCTGGCGGCCGTCGGTGAAGGCCACCGCGGCGGGGCCGTCCCAGGGCTCCATCAGGGCCATGTGGTATTCGTAGAAGGCGCGGCGCTCCTCGCCCATCAGCGGGTTGCCGGCCCAGGCCTCGGGGATCAGCATCATCATCGCGTGGGCGAGGCTGTAGCCGCCCATCACCAGGAGTTCGAGCGCATTGTCGAAGCTCGCGGAGTCGGACTGCCCGTCGTAGATCAGCGGCCAGATCTTCTGCAGGTCCTCGCCGAACAGCGGCGAGGAGATGCCGTGCTCGCGGGCGCGGATCCAGTTGACGTTGCCGCGCAGGGTGTTGATCTCGCCGTTGTGGGCGATCATGCGGAACGGGTGCGCCAGATCCCAGGTCGGGAAGGTATTGGTCGAGAAGCGCTGATGCACGAGGGCGAGCGCAGAAACCAGGCGCTCATCGCGCAGGTCGAGAAAATATTCGCCGACCTGGTCGGCCAGCAGCATGCCCTTATAAACGATGGTGCGTGCCGAAAGGGACGACACATAGAACATCTTGACATCGGGCAGCTTGAGCGCCTGCACGCGGTGCCCGGCTTCCTTGCGGATGATGTAGAGCTTGCGCTCCAGCGCATCGGTATCCGAGACGCCCTCGCCGCCGCCGATGAAGACCTGGCGAATGACCGGTTCGAGATCCTTGGCGGCCTGGGCCAGGCCATGATTGTCCACCGGGACATCGCGCCAGCCGAGCAACACCTGGCCTTCATAGCGGATGGTGCGCTCGATCGCTGCCTCGCAGGCACGGCGGCTCTCGATGTTGCGCGGCAGGAAAACCATGCCGACACCGTACTCGCCGGCCGGCGGCAGAGCGACGCCCTGGCGCGCCATTTCGTCGCGCAGGAAGGCATCGGGAACCTGGATCAGGAGGCCGGCGCCGTCGCCGAGCAGCGGATCGTAGCCGGTGGCACCGCGGTGCTCGAGATTCTTTAGGATTTGCAAGCCCTGCGCGACGATCGCATGGCTTTTTTGATTCTTGATATGGGCGACGAAGCCAACGCCGCAGGCGTCGTGCTCATGGGCGGGATCGTAGAGACCCTCGCGGCGGGATTGATCCATCGTGCGGTTCCTGGAAGTACGGCCGTGAAAAAAGCCGGGGCCAAGAGCCCCAGCCTAGCTAAACGACAGGCGAACCGCAAAATATACCGGTATTCAGACCCCGGCTCAATACCTCAAGGCCCGGTCGGCGGGTTTCCGCCCGCCGCCGCGATCCCATAGGGGACCGTTAAAAGACCCCCTGCTGCGTCATCGCATCGGCCACCTTGACGAAACCGGCAATGTTCGCACCCGACACGTAGTTGACGAAACCGTCTTGCTCGCCATAGCGCACGCAATTGGCATGGATATCGCGCATAATGACGTGCAGGCGATCATCGACCTCCTCGCGCTCCCAAGGCAGGCGCATGGCGTTCTGGGTCATTTCCAGGCCGGATGTCGCGACGCCGCCGGCATTGGATGCCTTGCCCGGTGCATAGAGAATTTTTGCAGCGAGGAAAACATCGACGGCCTCGAGCGTCGACGGCATGTTGGCGCCCTCGGCAACACATTTGACGCCATTCTTCACCAGTTCGCGGGCATCATCGCCATCCAGTTCGTTCTGCGTCGCGCAAGGCAAGGCAATGTCGACTGGTACCCCCCAAGGCCGCTTGCCCGCCACATACTTGAGACCGAGACGCTCGGCGTATTCTGAAACGCGTCCGTAATGGTTGTTCTTGATGTCCATCAGGATGTCGAGCTTTTCGCGCGTAAAACCGTCCTCGTCGATCACCGTCCCCTGCGAGTCGGAACAGGTCACCACCTTGCCACCCAGCTCGAGGATTTTTTCGATCGCGTATTGCGCCACGTTGCCCGAGCCCGAAACCGAAACCCGCATGCCATCGAAAGACATGTCCTTGCGTGCCAGCATGTCCTGCACGAAATACACCAGGCCATAACCGGTGGCTTCAGGACGAATCAGGCTGCCGCCGAACGTCAGCCCCTTGCCGGTGAACACGCATGCTGCGTTGTTTGAAAGCTTCTTCATCATCCCGGCCATGAAACCGACTTCACGACCGCCAACGCCGATATCGCCCGCCGGTACATCGGTATCCGGCCCCAGGTGCCGGTAAAGCTCGATCATCAGGGCCTGGCAGAAGCGCATCACTTCATTGCGGCTCTTGCCTTTCGGGTCGAAGTCGGATCCCCCCTTGCCGCCGCCCATCGGCAATGTCGTCAGGGCATTCTTGAACGTCTGCTCGAAGGCGAGGAACTTGAGGATGGAAAGATTCACCGAGGGGTGGAAACGCATGCCACCCTTGTAGGGGCCGATCGTCGAACTGTGCTGGATCCGAAAGGCGCGATTCACATGACTTTCGCCTTTGTCATCCGTCCAGGCGACACGAAACTGGATCACCCGCTCCGGCTCGACCAGTCGTTCGAGCAAGGCGGCTTCGGCATAGCGCGGATGCGCACCGATGAAATCCCAAAGGCTACCCATCACCTCCTGTACTGCCTGGAGAAACTCGGGCTGGTTGGCGTCCCTCGCCCGGACATAATCCATGAAATCAGACAATTTTTTGTATTTCACGATTCACTCCCTTTCTTTCAGGATCATTGCCGGCACCCGACTGCACCGATCGAGTGCGCGCACCAAATTTGGGCATTCGAATATACCCACCCATTCAGAACTTCGCAATGCGAATATGGGTTTTTTATGCAACAACCGCGACCGTCTGCTTTTCTGCGTCGGCGTAAAGCGTCGTACCGGGAGGCAGATCGACGACACGAACCCACTGTTCGAATTTTTCTGCATCCCGGACCAGTTCCTGCAGGCGATTCGGCCAGCCCAGGATCTTGTTTTCATCCAGGTGGTTTCCGCCCCGATCGGGAAACAGGGCGAAGTAAAGCATGTCTGCCTCGATCAATTCATTGAGGAAGTGCGTGCCCAGCGATACATCGGGTACAAGGTTCTCGTTCATGGCCACGATTTCGCACAAGGCGGCAACATGATTGATTTCATTGAAGCTGACCGGCAGCCCCAGCCATGGATCGCGGGTACCCCAGCGGCCAGGGCCGAGCAACAGGAGCTTGCTGCCTGCACTGGCCCGGTTGATGGCTCCGATCAGCCGGGCCACCTCCAGTCGGTCATGCAGATTCAAGGCGCCATAGCGACTCTGGACGACATAGATCAGCCGATCGGGATGAATGACGCGACCGGGGCCGATCACGGCCCCGCGAGCATCGAGCAGGCGCGCAACTCCTGTCGGAGGCTTCGCGGTCCCCGTCGTTGTTTCCATGCTCCGGATCTGCAATGGCCGGCACTGGAGCAAATTGATCCGATAACTGTCATCCGCACCCACATTCAGCGCAAACTCGACCTCGACAGGGTATCGGTAGGCTGATTGCAACTGTCCCAGAATCTCTTGCATTTCAGATGCGAAAGGTGTGTCCCCGAGCAGGGGATCGAAGGTCAGGAAAGCCGGTTTGCCAGGCTCCTCGCATGTCGTAAACAGCCCCAGCGGATAATCCGGCTGGTCGCTTACGATCTCGGCGAAGGGCCTGCTGATAATCCGGTCATCCTCCAGATCCAAAGCATCCATGCGTCGCTGCGCATGGCGAGCGATGTCGCCAAAGCTGGTTTCGGGGCGCAGTTCCGGAACGTTCAAGGCCACCAATCGCGTGTAGTCATCATCGACTCTGTCGACGGCCCGCGTGCCCAGTCCGGCCACCAAACGCACCACTCCGGCACGCATGTCGATGCGCGGGTTCCATGGGTAGGGATTGATCGACAATCCGACACCTGCTGCATGCGGATGGAAATATTTCCCACCGACGGTTCCCGAGACACGCATGATCAATACAGCCATCTGTTCGCGCTCAGCCAGCAGGCCGCGCCGCTGGCGATACCGCAGGGCCTGTTCGCCCATGCTGCTGGCGTAGACCTGGCGTACCGCATCGAGCAAAGCGGACAAGCGCTTCTCCCAAGGGCCGCGATTTGCGCAGAAGACGCTGTCATACTGGCCGGCAAACGCATTGCCGTAGCGATCCTCCAGTAGAGAACTCGACCGCACGATAAATGGCCACTCGCCGAAATAATCCAGCATCCCCTCGAATTGACGAATGATCGTCGGCGAAAAGTTACCGGCCATGATCCGTTCCCTAGCCGTCTCAACCTCATCCAGGAACAGTTCCGGATCACGCTGGCGACGCCTCAGCCACCACAGATCGTTGTGCGCCAGGAACGTGTCGTAAACCTCGGTACCGACATAGAAGGAATCGTGTGCTTCGATATGGCCGTAGATTTCAGGCACGTTCTTGCGCAATACTGCTCGCGCCAGCAACATGCCGAGCGCCTTGCCGCCGATCGACCCGCACCCGATCATGCGTGCCCGGACCGCCAGCAGGTCATCCAGCGTCAGGTAGTCATCGATCAACAAGGACATCGCTGCATCGTCGGGAAACAGCAGACGACACAGACGCGAGAACGTTTCATGTTCGAGGGGATCGGGAAAGCCTGTCTGGCGCGCCGCGGCAACCGATTTCGCTGCCGAAAACTGCTTATGCCAGTGACTCACGATCGCACTATCTTCCAGTCCCGGCCATTCAGAGTTCGCCAGAATTTCGGAAACCGTGCCGCTATCCGTAACGGGACGAAAGTCATCGGTCTTTTCCCAGGCATGGATCAGATTCATCGCTGCTGAGGACCGATGCTGCACCTTGATCGGCCGTACGTATAGACGGTCGCGACAGCGGAACACGTCGAGCAGAAACTGCGTGGTTTCACCGATGACACCGATGCCGGCAGCTGAGTGATGATTGCGATAGACGCCGAAGTACGTGACAGTTTCCAGGTCGTACAGTCGCGGGCAGGTCAGCTTGAAAAAGTTGCCCATCATGCGATCGGACAGCCAAGTTTCGGCGAGGCTGGACAGGCAATCGAACACATACAGCGTGCCAGGACCGGCGGCTTCAATGACGGTATGCACCTCATCGACAAATCCATCGAATCCCTTCAACGGATCCAGCGTATATGTCTCGACATCCTCCAGGAGAGGGGCATGGTCGGCGAAGCGGAAATAGATGAGATGACGATTGCCGATACGTGCAGCCTCAGCGTATGGCCTGACCAGCGCAAGATACTCATCCAGCGACTGGACTTGCCAGACGATATTGTCACCACGGCGTACCCCTGCCAAAACGGCATCCAGGCCCGGCAAGCCCGTGGTCGGTACAAACTGTGCGCTCATCACACCCTCCGGAAGCGACCTCGGTTCGCCGAACTGCCGCCCGAATCCATTTCAGAAGACAGCGAGCTACATTTCTCCGATGGCAAAGAGACGATGGTGCTCCTTGATCGCATATCGATCCGTCATTCCGGCTATGTAGTCGGCAATGGTGCGCGGCACCCCTTCGCGTTCTGCATATTTCAGGTACTTCGGGGGCAGCAAACGCGGGTCGGCCATGAACGCGGCAAACAGGTCCTGGATGATGCGGCGCGCCTTGCTGGTCATCCGTACCACCTGAAAATGGCGATAGAGATTCTCGCGGAGAAACTGCTTCAACTGGCCATTCTCCTTCGCCATCTCCGATGAAAAACCGACCAGTATGGGTGCTCGTGCGACATCCTCAGGGGCCTGTATACCCAGTGCGGCAATGCACCGCCCCGTCTCTGCCAGCAGATCGGTAACCTGGGCATCGATGATCCGCCTGACGGTTTCGTGAATCAGCCGGCGGCCGTGCAACGACGGAAATTCTTCCCGCGCCTCCGCTGCATGCCGCGCGAACAGGCGAACCTCTCCCAGTTGATCCAACGTGAGCAAGCCTGAACGCAATCCGTCATCGACATCGTGGTTGTTGTAGGCAATCTCGTCGGCATGATTGCAGATCTGCGCCTCAAGCGACGGACGACGATCATCCAGGAATCGACTCGCCACTGCCCCGAGCTCTCGGGCTTTGGCCGGGGAGCAGTGCTTGAGGATCCCCGCCCGTGTTTCGAACATCAGGTTCAGTCCGTCGAATGCGCCGTAGCGCTCTTCGAGCTTGTCCACGATACGCAACGACTGCAGGTTGTGCTCGAAGCCGCCATGGGCGGTCATGCATTCGTTGAGGGCATCCTGTCCTGCGTGGCCGAACGGCGTATGCCCGAGATCATGGGCCAGGGCGATCGCCTCGGTCAGATCGTCGTTGAGGGACAGGGCCCGCGCGATGCTGCGGGCGATCTGCGCCACCTCGATCGAATGGGTCAGCCGCGTCCGGAACAGGTCGCCTTCGTGATTGACGAATACCTGCGTCTTGTATTCCAGGCGCCGGAAGGCCGTGGAATGGATGATCCGGTCGCGGTCGCGCTGAAATTCGCCGCGCGCCTTCGGACGGGGTTCTGGAATCAGTCGACCCGCCGATGCTTCTTCCGTCACCGCATAGCGGGCGAGCTCAGTCACAACTGCTTTCGATCGCGGCACGGATTTCCGCTTGCGGTGCATCCGCCCAGGTCACGGCTTCGCCCACGCGTCTCAGCAGGACGAGACGCAGGCGGCCGGCGATCACCTTCTTGTCGTGGCTCATCAGGTCGAGATAGGCATCCGCTCCCAGCGCCGGGCCGCGAACCGGCAGACGGGCACGTTCGAACAAGCGGTGAATCCGCTCGACATCAGCATCCGCCAGCCAGCCGAGCCGACGTGACAATTCCGCCGCCATCACCGTGCCGGCGGCAACGGCCTCGCCGTGCAGCCATGCGCCATAGCCGGCCCCGGTTTCGATGGCATGGCCGAAGGTGTGGCCCAAGTTCAGCAGCGCACGGCCACCTTCTTTCGCCGTTTCCAGTTCGTCGGCCGCGACGACCTCGGCCTTGTTCGCACAGGAGCGCTCGATCGCATGCGAAAGGGCAGCGCTGTCCCTGGCCATCAGTTTTTCCATGTTCGCTTCCAACCACTCGAGGAACGGCAGGTCACGGATCAAGCCATACTTGATGACCTCGGCCAATCCGGCAGACAGTTCGCGATCGGGCAGCGTATCGAGGGTATCGGTATCCGCGATCACCATGCGCGGCTGCCAGAAAGCCCCGACCATGTTCTTGCCGCGTGGGTGGTTGATGCCGGTCTTGCCACCGACCGACGAGTCCACCTGGGCCAGCAATGTGGTCGGCACCTGTATGAATGGCACGCCACGTTGATATGTCGCGGCGGCGAAGCCGGCCAGGTCGCCGACCACCCCGCCGCCCAGGGCCACGACCGGGGCCGTCCGGTCGCAGTGCTCGGCCAGCAACCGGTCATGGATCGCATTCAGCGACTCCCAGTTCTTGTGGGCCTCGCCGTCCGGCAGGATGATTGCCGTCGTGCCGGCGCCGACTTTCTCGAAGGCACGGCGCAGACGATCGAGATACAGCGGGGCCACGACCTCGTTCGTGACGATCGCGACGCGCTTTGTACCCGGCAGGCCGGGCAAGTGATCGAGGAGCGCCGGGCCGATATGGATCGGGTAGGAGCGCTGCCCCAGATTGACGTTCAAAGTGTGCATGGGGACTCCAGAGCCTTCTGGATGCAGTTTACCGTGTTGCCTACGCCGATCCCCGACTCCACGACGATATCGGCAATTTCACGGTACAGCGGGTCGCGCCTTTCCACCAGTCCGCGGATTCTGGCGAGTGGATCAGCAACCTGCAGCAATGGGCGCCCCTTGTCGTTTTTCGTCCGCGCGAAGAGCAATTCGGCGGGGGCATGTAGATATACCACGAACCCGTTCGCTGACATCCAAGCCCGGTTGGCGGGACTCAATACCGCACCGCCACCCGTTGCGACGACTATATGGCCTTCCCGCAGCCGCTTGAGTGCTAGGCTTTCCCGGCGTCGGAACCCTGCTTCGCCCTCGATCTCGAAGATCGTCGGTATGGTCACGCCGGTACTCTGCGCGATTTCGTGATCCAGATCGACGAATTCGCAGGAGAGCGCCTTCGCGAGTTTTCGCCCGATCGTCGTCTTGCCGGCGCCCATCATGCCGACGAGGTACACCACCATCGTGCTCAATCAGGCTTCGGGGGCCGGACGGACGGGATGCATGTCGTCCGCCCTACTTCAGGGTCAGACTGTCGTCGACGATCTTCGGCGTGATGAATACCAGCAGTTCCTTTCGTTCCTGCGTCGTATTCTTGTGCTTGAACAGGAAGCCGACATAGGGCAGGTCTCCGAGCACAGGAATGCGATCTTCAGACACCGTGCTGTCCTCGCCCGTCACGCCCCCGATCACCAGCGTGCCGCCGTTCTCGACCAGCACCTCCGTCTCGACCTTGGCTGTCACGATGGTCGGATTGCCCAGCACCGTACGGCCGAAGTCCGGCCGATCCTTGGCGATGACCAGTTTCATCTTGATGCGGCCATCCGGCGTGATCTGGGGTGTCGCCTCAAGCGACAGCTTCGCCTTCTTGTAGGTCGTCGTCGGGGGATTGGTGCCCGTGCCCGGTGTCACGACGGGGATTTCGTCGCCCTGCTCGATCAGCGCCTTGATATTGTTGCCTGTGACCACGCGTGGATTCGACAAGCTTTTACCCTTGCCATCGGCCTCCATGGCCCTCAGTTCAAGATTCAGAATACGTGTCAGGCTGGCATTGAACAGGGAAAATGACAATTGCCCCATCGTTGACGACTGAGTAAAACTGGTCGACGCCATTTGCGAGGTGGCCGAGGTCGAACCAATCGATGAAGCTCCTCCGCTCAGGAATAGATCTCCCGCATTATCCGAGGCCACCTTGACCGGTTTCGAGTTGAACAGACTCATCCGAACACCCATCTCGCGGCCAAAATTATCACGTGCTTCGACCACGCGGGCTTCGATCAACACCTGCTTGGCCGGCTGGTCGATCAGGTTGATGAGTTCCCTCACCTTGCTCAGCCGCGAAGGCACATCCGTCACGAAAAGCCGATTCGAATAGGTGTCGACCACGACCGAACCGGCTTTCGACAATACCGGCTGGTCCTTGTTGCCCAGCAGCTTCTGGACATCCGCCGCTTTCTGGTAGTTCACCTGAAACGATTCGGTATGCGTAGGCTCCAGCTGGCTGATCTGCTGGCGCGACTCAAGTTCCTGCTTCTCCATCGCCAGCATTTCGTCACGCGGCGCGATCCAGATGACGCTGCCATTCTTGCGCTTGGCAAGGTTTTTCATCTCCAACACCATGTCCAGCGCCTGATCCCAAGGCACATCGCGCATCCGCAAAGTCACCTTGCCCAGTGCTGCAACGGAATCACTGGCGATGATGTTGAAGTTGGTGATATCGGCGAAGACGCGTAACAACTCATACACAGGGACGCTGTGAAAATCGAGTGAGATCAGCTCGCCCTGATATCCGGTCTTGGTCCCCTGGAAGAGCTTGTTCGGGTCCTCCTTGACCGGCTTGATCTCGATGATGAACTGGTTGTCGCTCTGGAAGGCGACATGTTCCCACAGCCCCTTGGGGACGATGTCCATGACCGTATCGCCACCCGCCGCAGTGGTATTGATGGTTGTCACCGGGGTGGCAAAATCGACGACGTCCAGCTGGCGACGAAGATTCTCGGGCAGGGTGGTCTTGCTGAATACCACCTGCAGCCTGGTCCCCTTTTGCTTGATGTCGACTCCGGTATCGCTGCTCGTCAGGTCGACGACGACCCTTCCGGCACCATCCTTGTCACGGCGAAACTGGATATCTCGTATCGCGTTCGCCTCTGACATCGCGCCCGCCTGAAACTGCCTGTCCGAAGCCCCGGCGACATCACCGTCGCCCAGCAGGGTAATCAGCAACGTCCTCCCATCCTGTCGGGTTTCGAAACGCATGCTTTTTTCGAGATTGAGCACCAGGCGCGAGCGCTCTCCGGCCTGTACGACATTCACGCTACGCACCCCGCCCTCATTAACGGCCTTCGCCGTGTAGCCAAGGCCATTGCCCGTGTCAGGAAAATCGAATACCAGTCGTGCCGGGCTGACGATGCTGAAATGCGAGGGCGGTGTCGCAAGCGACTGGCGCAGGTCTAGCTTCAGGATCGTGCTTCCGCCGGACCGGCTTACCGCCAGACTTTCAATGCTGTTGCCAGGAACGATGGCATCGGCAGCCTGGGCAACCAAGGCTGGCAGGCCTGCCAGCAGCGCCAAGCAACTCAACCAGATACGCGTCCATTTCATTTGGCCTTCTCCTTGCCCTGCAATCCTTCCTGCAATTGAAGGGTCATGTCTCTTTGTACCCATTCCGTCGATTGACCACTGGGGTCCTGCACCGTCTCGACCAGTAGCACCTCGCTATCGCCGATGTCGACGATACGTCCGAAGTTCTGGCCGAGGTAATTTCCCTTACCAACCTGATAGACGACCCCGTCCACCTGGATCAGGGCATGTTTCGCACCACTTTTGTTCTTGGTCACCACGCCGATGAATTGGAGCGACTCGAGCGGGTAGTTCTCAAGCTGCTCGCGCGGGCGATCGAAATCGGGCTTGTTGCCGCCCGTGTCCTTCCTTTCGGGGTCGACACGGCCGTTGTTGAAAGGATCGAGCTGATCGGCGGCATCATAGGAAACCACCGGGAACGGTTTGAGTTCCGGAAGAGGCTGAACCCTGCCGCGCAGATCTCGCGAAACCTCGTCCATCCAGAGCTTGATGTCCTCATGTTCCGCTTCGCCGCAACCGGCAAGCAGAACGACGCCCGTCAGCATGAAGGCTGCCATCACCGGCTTCATTTCTTCTTCGCTCCCTTCTTGGCCTGCTCTGCCCGTTTGCGGGCAGCCAGCTCGGCCTCGTCGAGATACCTGAAGGTCTTGGCCGTCGTCGTCAGCGTGAGCACTCCACCGCTCTTGGCTTGTGCGACATCGATATCGTTCAGCGTGACAATGCGCGGCAATTTTGCTACGTCACCGGCAAATGCACCAAAATCATGATACGAGCCGGTGATCTTCACGGTGATTGGCAATTCCGCATAAAAATCGCGCACGACCTCCTTGCCCGGCTTGAACAACTCGAACTGCAAGCCGCGCCCGAGGCCCGCCTGGTTGATATCGACCAGCAGGGATTCCATCTCGGCGGCATTCGGCAATTGCCGGAGCAAGGCCCCGAACGAGCGCTCGATCTCTGCCAGTTGATTCCGGTATTCGTCGAGATTGACGGCCTGCTTCTTCTTGCCCAGCCAGTCGTCCTTGAGCCGGGACTCCTCCTGCCGCTTCGCATCCAGCTCTTCTATCTGGCCCTGCCAGCCGAACCAGGCCGCCAGCAACAACAGGGCGATGAATATGCCGACCAGGATGATGATGCGGGGAACAAGCGGCCACGCGCCCGGATCCTTGGGATCGAGCGTCTTGAAGTCTTCGGCGAGCGCCTGGAAGTTGACCTTCTTGAGGTCGATTTTCGGTACGGCGGGCAACGCAGGCTTTTTCATGCCTTGCCTCCCGGCTTCTTCGCTGGTCCACCTGCAGATGGTTTGCTATCGGCTTTCTGGCGAGTGAACTCTATGCTCAGGTTGAACTCGTTCATGCGGCGCTTGCCGACCATGGTCGCCTTGATTTCCACAAGGACCGGACGTTCCAATACGGGCGACTCGTCGAGATTGTGCATCAGCGTCGAGACACGGGCATTCGACTGGGCATAGCCGATCAGCGTGATCTTCTGCTGCTTCTGCTTGATCGAGCGCAAATAGATCCCGGCCGGCAGGCGATGCACCAGCTCGTTGAACAGGTGAACCGTCTCTGAGCGGTTCGCCTGCAGGGATTCGATCACCTGCTTCCTGGCCAGCAGCGCCTCGGTCTGCTCCTTCAATTTCTTGATTTCGTCGATCTGCTTGTCGAGAACGGCAATCTCCTTTTTCAGGAATGCGTTCTTCGCCGCCTGCTGCTCGATCTGGTTGTTGATGTAACTGAAGCCGATGAACCAGACCGCTCCCGCCAACACCGTCACCAGGCCGGCGAGCGCATAGAACTGCTGGCGCAAGGCCTTGCGCCGCTCTTCGCGGTGAGGAAGCAGGTTGATGCGGATCATTGATCGAACCTCCGCAATGCCAATCCGCAGGCAACCATCAGTGATGGAGCATCGGACAGCAGGTGCTTGGGTCGAACCCGCTGCGACAGCGACATCCGCGCAAATGGATTCGCCATCACGGTATCTATCTGGGTGCGTTCCGAGACGACCTCGGCGATTCCGGGCAACAGCGCCCCGCCCCCCATCAGGACGACATGATCGACTTCGCCGTACTGCGTCGACGTGAAGAAAAACTGCAAGGCCCTGGAGACCTCGAGCGCAAGATTATCGAGGAAGGGACGCAATATCTCGGTTTCGTAATTGTCGGGCAGGGGACCGATGCGCTTCAGGGTCTCCGCCTCGTCATGGCTCATGCCGTAGGCACGCACCATGTCCTGAGTCAGCTGGTTCCCGCCGAACGCCTGTTCGCGGTTGTAGATCTGCTGATCGCCGCGGACCATCGTCACCTTCATCGCATTGGCGCCGACATCGACGAGGGCATAGGTACGCTCGGGCGCACCGCTCGAAAACTGGTCACGCACCAACTCGAAAGCCGCGAGCGCCGCATAGGACTCCATGTCCATCACGACCGGCTTGAGCTTGGCGGTTTCGGCACACGCCACCCGATCTTCCACCCCCTCCTTCCTCGACGCGGCAATCAGAACCTCCACCTCGTCGGGTCCGCTCGGAGAAGGCCCGATGACCTGAAAATCGAGATTCACCTCTTCGAGGGCAAAGGGGATGTACTGGTTCGCTTCCGACTCGACCTGCACCTCCATTTCCGACTCGCGGAGGCCTGCGGGCAGGATGATTTTCTTGGTGATGACCGCGGCCGACGGCAGGGCCATGGCAACGAACTTGGTCTGCGTACCGAGACGCTTCCAGCACCGCGCGATCACGTCGGCCACCGCTTCGAGATTGGAAATATTCCCATCCACGACCGCCCCTTCAGGCAAGGGCTCGATGGCATAGCACTCCAACTGGTAACCGCCCACGCGACTACCGCCCAGCTCGACCATCTTGACTGCGGACGAACTGATATCAAGCCCCACCAGCGAACGCGCTTTCGGGTTGAGGATCGAGAGGTCGATCTCCAAGTTAATCCTTTATATTCAGTTAATTATGAAATGTTTTCACAATTTACTTCAGATGCTAACAACAACTATATCGGCTGTAAAGGATTTTCTTTAACGCGCACATCGCATATCCGCACCCCACGGGCATCGACGCAACATCCGCCCTACCCATCAGGCATCCTGAAGCGGCAGCAACGGGTCGAATATAATCATTCGCAGGCCTCGGTGCCATCCTCCCATATCCATTCCCTCGTCCTCATGTTGCTGCGCTGGCTTCTGCTGCCGTTATTTTTGCTGCTCGGCTCTCTGCTCTCGATGCTGGCGCTGGCCGGCATCGTGCTGATTCTCGCCTATCCGCGCCTGCCGGCGGTGGACGTTCTCACCGACTACCATCCGAAGATTCCGTTGCGGGTCTATACGTCGGACGGTCATTTGATCGGCGAATTCGGCGAGGAGCGGCGTCACTTCGTCCGCATCCAGGATGTCCCGGAAATGATGAAGCAGGCCATTTTGGCCGCCGAAGACGAGCGCTTCTACCAGCACCCCGGGATCGACACCCTCGGCGTATTGCGTGCCGCTTACGCCAACTTCGTCGGCGGCGGCAAACGACAGGGCGCTTCGACGATCACCATGCAGGTCGCCCGCAACTTCTTCCTCTCGTCGGAAAAGACGCTCACACGCAAGCTTTATGAAGCCCTGCTGGCCTTCAAGATCGAAAGCAATCTCTCCAAGGACGAAATCCTCCAGATTTACATCAACCAGATTTATCTCGGGCAACGTGCCTATGGCTTCGCTGCTGCGGCGCGCATCTATTTCGGCAGGGACCTTAAGGATCTGGATGTGGCGGAGATGGCCATGCTCGCGGGCCTGCCCAAGGCCCCCTCGGCCTACAACCCGGTTGCCAACCCGAAGCGCGCCAAACTGCGCCAGCAATATGTGCTGAAGCGCATGCTGCAACTCGGCTTCATCGACGACAGCCAGTTCGCCAAGGCCGAAGCCCGGCAGCTGATGGTGCGCCGCCAGATCGACAACTTCACCGTCAAGGCGAGCTACGCTGCCGAGATGGCCCGTCAGATCGCCGTGGAAGCTTTCCCTGACGATGCCTACGCGGCCGGCATCAAGGTGATCACCACGCTGACCCGGCAGGATCAGGAAGCCGCCTATCGCAGCCTGCGCAAGGCGGTACTCGACTACGACCGCCGCCACGGTTACCGCGGCGCGGAGGGATACGTCGACATGAAGTCCGTCACGACGGACGACGATGAAAAAATCGACGAACTGCTCTACGAGTTCGAGGATGCCGACGACCTGCGCCTTGCCCTGGTGCTCGAGGCGAGTCCGACGAAACTGCGCGCCTATCTGGCCGGCGGGGATATCGTTACCGTGGAAGGTGCCGGGCTCAAGTTCGCGCAGCGCATGCTCGACGAAAAGGCACCGGCCAACAAACGCCTGCGCCGCGGCGCGATCATCCGGCTCAACCAGGACAACAAGGGCCGCTGGCAAATCACGCAATGGCCCGATGTCGAGGCGGCATTCGTCGCCGCCAACCCCAACGACGGCGCCGTGCGCGCATTGGTCGGCGGCTTCGACTTCAATCGCAACAAGTTCAACCACGTCACCCAGGCCTGGCGACAACCCGGCTCGAGCATGAAGCCCTTCGTCTATTCGGCCGCCCTCGAAAAAGGATTCACGCCGATCTCCGTGCTGGCGGACGAACCCATTTCAGTCACGGCGGAAGAGACCGGCTCCCAGGCATGGGAACCGCGCAACTACGACGGCAAGTACGACGGGCCGATGACGCTCCGCACCGCGCTCGCGAAGTCGAAAAACATGGTGTCGATCCGGCTGATCCAGGCCATCGACCCGCGCTACGCGCAGGATTACGTGACCCGCTTCGGCTACGAGGCAGAGCGGAATCCGCCCTACCTGACCCTCGCCCTCGGCGCCGGCAGCGTGACGCCGTGGCAGCATCTCGGAGCCTATGCCGTTTTCGCCAATGGCGGCTACAAGGTCGAGCCCCACCTCGTCAAGCAGATTCTCGGCCCGGACAACCGGGTCCTGGCCGAAACCAAGCCCCTGCTCGCGGGCGACGAAAGCCTGCGCATCATCGACGAGCGCAACGCCTGGCTGATGGACAGCCTGATGAAGGGCGTCGTGCAGCGCGGCACCGCCACGCGCGCCGCACAGGCGCTCAAGCGCAGCGACCTGGCCGGCAAGACCGGGACCACGAACGATTATGTCGATGCCTGGTTCTGCGGTTACCAGCCCTCGATCGTCGGCATCGCCTGGATCGGTTTCGACCAGCCCAAGCGGCTCGGTAGCGGCGAAACCGGCGGATCGGCCGCCCTGCCGATCTGGATCGGCTACATGGAAACTTCGCTCAAGGATGTGCCGGAAATGCATCGGAACGCGCCGGCCGGCCTGTCGCTGGTTGACAGCCATGACCCGGCGACGGGCATGGTGATCAAGGACTACGTCTACAGCGAATATGCGGGGGAAGGCGCAGCGGCCTCACCGCCCGAGATCATCAGCACCCAGCCCCCGGCGCCCGTCGAGAGCGCCCGCATTCGGCCCGTACTGCCTATTGCCCCGGACCGGCGGGTCACGATGCCGGCCGGCCCGGGCGCCCTGCCTCCGCCTACCACGCCAGAGACAAAGACTCCCCCGTCTGCTCGCTGAGGCAGCGAGATAACACATCGGTCAACGGCACGTCGTCGCGCGTGCCCAGCCATGCACCGCCGGCCATCTCCGGCGGCCGGAAGTGGAAACCGCCGGACCGGGCAGCCAGCCAGATCTCGCGCGCCGCCGCATGCCGGTTCACGATGATCTTGCTGCCGTCCTCGCAGACGATCTCGATGATGCCGCCCGGCTTCAATTCGACATCGAAATCCGCGTCGCCCCGGTCCAGCACGGCGTCAAGCGCCTGCTCCAGTCGCGCCAGTTCGGCATCCGCCAACGCCAGGAATTCACGTTCTTCCACTTTGCCTCCGTGTTAACATCGCGCCCATGAATGTCCGGACCCGTTTTCCCGCCGCTCTTCTTCTCGTCGCCGTCAGCAGTGTCCTGCTGTCGGCCTGCGGCAACCGCGGTCCGCTGACCCTGCCACCCAAGGATTCCTCCTCTACGGCAGCGGCCAAGCCTCCCCCGGATCATAGCAATACCGTCCCCTCCATTCCCGGCAAGCAATGAGCCTGATCGACACCTCCCGGGGCGACGCACGCGTCGAAGGCTTGCCCCTCGCCGAAATCGCCGCGCGTTTCGGTACCCCCTGCTACGTCTATTCGCGCGCCGCGCTGGAGGCAGCGCTGGAAGGCTACCGTCAGGCGCTGCGCGGGCGTGATGCGCTGGTCTGCTATGCGGTCAAGGCCAACTCCAACCTCGCCATCCTCAATCTTTTCGCCCGCGCAGGCGCCGGGTTCGACATCGTGTCGGGCGGCGAACTGGCCCGCGTCATCGCCGCGGGCGGCGACCCGGGCAAGGTGGTGTTTTCCGGCGTCGGCAAATCGCGCGACGAGATGCGCCAGGCGCTCGCAGCGGGCATCCTCTGCTTCAACGTCGAATCGTCCGCCGAACTGGACACCCTGAACGAAATCGCCGGCAACCTCGGCAAGCGCGCACCGGTATCGCTGCGCGTCAACCCGAACGTCGACCCGAAGACCCACCCCTACATCTCGACTGGCCTCAAGACGGCCAAGTTCGGCGTGCCGTTCGAGGAAGCGCTGGCGCTCTACCGTCGCGCCGCGGGGCTGCCGCACCTCGACGTGCGCGGCATCGACTGCCACATCGGCTCGCAACTGCTCGATCCGGCGCCGGCCGCCGAGGCGGCCGCGAAGATCCTCGGTCTCGTCGACGCGCTCGCCGCCGAGGGCATCGCGCTGCACCACATCGATCTCGGCGGCGGCATGGGCATCCGCTACCAGGACGAGGCGGCGCCGAGCGCCGCCACCTACCTCGCGCCGCTGCTCGAGGTCGTCGCCGGCCGCAAGGAACAACTGCTGTTCGAGCCGGGCCGCTCGCTGGTCGGCAATGCCGGCCTGCTGCTGACCCGTGTGGAATTGCTCAAGCACGGCGAGGAAAAGAACTTCGCCGTCGTCGATGCCGCGATGAACGACCTCGCGCGGCCGGCGCTCTACGATGCATTTCACGAGATCGTAAAAGTCGGTGCCGGCGGGACGGCGGCTGCAGCCAGAAGTTACGAGATCGTCGGCCCGATCTGCGAATCCGGCGATTTCCTCGGCCACGACCGCACACTCGCCATCGCAGCGGGCGACCTGCTGGCCATCCTTTCGGCCGGTGCCTACGGCATGGCCATGAGTTCCAACTACAACACGCGGCCACGCGCCGCGGAAGTCATGGTCGATGGCGAGGCGGCACATCTGGTTCGTCGCCGAGAAACCGTGGCCGAACTGTTCGCGCCGGAATCCCTGTTGCCGTGAAACACCTGCCGGTCATCGCCACCATCGCCATCCTGCTGGCGGCGACCCTGCCAGGCTGCGGCGGCAAGGCCGAAGACGGAAAAAAACCCGCCGGGAAACCGCCGGTCCCCGTCCGGCTGGCGCTGGCGGAAATGCGCGACGTGCCGCGCCGCATCGAACTCTCCGGCCGCACCGAAGCCGATGCCACCGTCACGCTGAAGGCGCGCGTCGACGGCCAGGTACAGGCCGTACCCTTCGCCGAAGGGCAGCCGGTCAGGGAAGGTGAGGTACTGGTGCAGCTCGACCCGGCCGACCTGAAGGCGCGGCTCGGCCAGGCCGCCGCCAATCTGGAGAAAAGCCGGGCGCAGGCCGCCCGCGCCCGCGCCGATGTGGAACGCTATGTGGCGCTACGCGGTAAGGGTTTCGTTTCCGAAGAGAAAGTGGCTGAAATCCGTACCGCGGCGCAGGCCGCCGACGCCACCGCTCAGGCCGATGCCGCCGCCGTCGAGGTCGCGCGCCTGCAGTTGTCGCATACGACGATCCGGGCGCCCTTCACCGGCGTGATCGGGGCGCGACTGGTATTTCCCGGAACGGCCGTGAAAGCCAACGAAACCGCACTGGCGGTCATCAATCGCGTCCGGCCGCTGCGGGCGGTCTTCGCCGTGCCGGAAAAATACCTGCCGCAGCTGCACGCCTCGCTGCGCAAGGGCGACGGCCGCCTGGCTGCCACCATCGCCACCCCGGAGGGCAAAAGTGTCGAAGGCACGGTGCGCTTCCTCGACAACAGTGTGGATACCGCCACCGGCACGATCCAGCTCAAGGCCGATCTGCCCAATGCCGACACAAGCCTGACACCGGGTCAGTTCGTCAATGTGCGGCTGGTGCTCGAAACCCTGCACGACGCCATCGTCGTACCCGCCGAAGCGATCCAGCAGGGCAGTGCCGGCAGCTTCGTGTTCGTCGCCCGCGAGGGCAAGGTGGCGCTCCGCCCCGTGCAGGTCGTCACGGTCGAGGACGGCCAGGCGGTACTGGCGGACGGCCTCGCTGCCGGCGAATCGGTCGTGACCGAGGGACAGCTGCGCCTCACCGACGGCGCCGCCTACCGTACCGCCGGCAATGCCGGCAATAGCGGCAAGGCGCAGGAAGCGGCCGCCCCCGCCCGCTGATGCGCTGACGCGGCGATGCAACTTCCCGAGATCTGCATCCGCCGTCCGGTGATGACCACGCTGCTGATGGCGGCGTTCCTCATTTTCGGCATCATCGCCTACCGCGCCCTGCCGGTCTCGGAACTGCCCAACGTCGACTTCCCGACCATCTCGGTCACCGCGCAGCTGCCCGGCGCCTCGCCGGAAACCATGGCGGCCGCGGTCGCCACGCCGCTCGAGGGCCAGTTCGCCACCATCGCCGGCGTCGATTCGATGACCTCGACGAGCGCGCAGGGCAGCACCTCGATCACCCTGCAGTTCGCGCTCGACCGCGACATCGACGCCGCCGCGCAGGACGTGCAGTCGGCCATCGCCGCCGCCCAGCGCAAGCTGCCGCCGGACATGCCGACGCCGCCGTCCTTCCGCAAGGTCAACCCGGCCGACTCGCCGGTCTTCTACGTCGCGATGTATTCGGAAACGCTGCCGACCTGGGTCGTCAACGAGTATGCCGAAACCCAGCTGGCGCAGCGCCTGTCCACCCTGCCGGGCGTCGCCCAGGTGCTGGTGTACGGCTCCCAGAAATATGCCGTGCGAATCCAGGCCGATCCGGCGCAGCTCGCCGCCCGCGGCCTCGGCTTCGACGAACTGCAGGCCGCCGTGCGCAACGCCAACGTCAACCAGCCGCTCGGCACGCTCGACGGCGAGCGGCAGAGCCTGGCGCTCAAGGCCGACGGCCAGCTGCTCGATGCGCCCGGCTACCGCGCCCTGACGGTCGCCTGGCGGAACGGTGCCCCGGTGAAGCTCGCCGAAGTCGCACGGGTCGTCGACGGCGTCGAAAACAGCAAGGTCGCCGCCTGGTTCAATGACCGCCGCACCATCATCCTCGCCGTGATGCGCCAGCCGGGCGCCAACACCGTCGCCACCGTCGAGAACGTTCGCCGCGTGCTGCCGGTTTTCCAAGAACACCTGCCCGCCTCGATCCGGCTGGAGGTGCATTACGACCGCAGCGAGTCGATCCGCGCCTCCATCGCCGACGTGCAGTTCACGCTGGTGCTCGCCGGCTGCCTCGTCGTGCTGGTGATCCTGCTGTTCCTGCGCAACCTGTCAGCGACCGCGATTCCCGCGCTCGCCCTGCCGATCTCGGTGATCGGCACCTTCGCCGTGATGCACCTGCTCGGCTACAGCCTCGACAACCTCTCGCTGCTGGCGCTGACGCTGTCGGTCGGCTTCGTCGTCGACGACGCCATCGTCATGCTCGAGAACATCGTCCGCCACGTCGAGAAGGGCGAGGAGCCTTTCGCGGCGGCGATCCGCGGCGCCCGCGAGATCGGCTTCACCATCATCTCGATGACGCTGTCGCTGATCGCCGTCTTCATCCCGGTGATGTTCATGGGCGGCATCGTCGGCCGCCTGCTGCACGAGTTCGCCGTCACCATCTGCGCCGCCATCCTCGTCTCCGGCCTCGTCTCGCTGACGCTGACGCCGATGCTGTGCAGCCGCTACCTGAAGCACGCCGCCCCGGAGGAGCACGGTGCGGTCTTCAATGCCTTCGAGCGCTTCTTCGCCGCCCTGCTGGGCGCCTACGAGCGCTCGCTGGGCTGGTGCATGGCCCGGCCGCGGCTGATCCTCGCCTCCTTCGTCCTCACCATCCTGCTCAGCATCGGCGTCTTCGGCAAGGTACCGAAGGACTTCCTGCCGAGCGGCGACACCGGCCGCATCATCGCCTCGCTCGAAGGCCCGCAGGACATCGCCTTCGCCGCGATGAAGGAGCGCCAGCGCGAAATCGCCGCGCTGATCGCCCGCGACCCGGCGGTGGAGCGCATCGCCTCCTTCGCCGGTGCCTCCGGCTCGCGCGTCACGAGCAATACCGGCACGCTGATCATCGTCCTCAAGCCGCACGGCCAGCGCAGCGACAGCCCCGACCAGGTCATCGCCCGGCTGCGGCCGACCCTCAATGCGGCGCCCGGCATGCGCGTCTTCCTGAGCAATCCGCCGCCGATCCGCATTGGCGGACGCATCACCAGCGCGCAGTTCCAGTACACCCTGCAGGGCGCCGACCTCGACGAGCTCTACCACTGGAACGACGTGCTGCTGGAACGCCTGCGCGACGTCCCGGGCCTGGTCGACATCAACACCGACCTGAAGAACCAGAGCCCGGTCGTCGCGCTCGACATCGAACGTGAAAAACTCGCGCCGCTCGGCCTCACCGTCGCCCAGGTCGAGGACGCCCTGCAGAGTGCCTTCAGCGCCCGGCAGGTATCGACGATCTACGCTGCCACCGGGCAGTACCAGGTGATCCTCGAGGTGGCACCGGAGTTCCAGGCCGATCCCACCGTGCTCGGCCGCCTCCACGTGCGCGCCGGCAACGGCAGGCTGGTGCCGCTCGACACCGTGGTGCGGGTCCGCCGCGACACCCAGGCGCTGACCATCAACCATCAGGGCCAGCTGCCCGCGGTGACGCTGTCGTTCAACCTGCAGCCGGGCGTTTCGCTCGGCACCGCCGTCGACCGCATCCGCGCCATGGAGCGGGAAATCGCCCTGCCGGCGACGATCGCCACCAGCCTGCAGGGCACCGCACAGGCCTTCGAGGATTCGCTGAAGGGCCTCGGCGTGCTGCTGCTGATCGCCGTGCTGGTCGTCTACATCGTGCTCGGCATCCTCTACGAGAGCTTCATCCATCCGCTCACCATCCTCTCCGGCCTGCCGGCCGCCGGCCTCGGCGCGCTGCTGACGCTGCTGCTGTTCGGCGTGGATCTCAGCCTCTACGCCTTCGTCGGCATCATCATGCTGATCGGCATCGTCAAGAAGAACGCCATCA
>CALARK010000009.1 GCA_937888595.1 uncultured Sterolibacteriaceae bacterium
CCTGCCACGCCTTGAGGCGTTCGATGTGTTCCAGCATGTGCCGCGAGTTCGGTTTAACCGGCGACTGGCGCAGCCAGGCCAGCCAGGTCGTCTTGCCGTTGTCCCGGCGCCTGAGCAGATCGTCGAGGCGGCGGCGATGCGTGTCCGACAGTGGTTCGGCCAAGGCGTCATAGATGCGCCGGTTGGCGCGAGTGATGGCCTCGGCGCTAGCGCGCTCGATGGCGTTGAGCGCGGGCAGGATGATCGACTGTCGCCGCAGATGCTCAACCAAGGTGCTAGCCAGCACGATGCCTTTGTCGGTTTGCATGGCCAGGTCGGTCAGCGTGTGCACGGCCTGCCGGTAGTGGCTCATGGTGAACGGCTGGAAGCCAAACACCGTTTGCAGCTCGACCAGGTGCTCGCGCCGGGTCTGCTCCCGCTGCCCGTAGTCGTCCCAGCTTTCGACGCCGACCTTGAGCTGGTCGGCGACCAGTTTCAGTAGGGGCAAAGACGGCGCCTGATCGACACCAAGGAAGATTCCGGGAAAGCGCAGGTAGCAGAGCTGCACGGCAAAGCCCAAGCGATTCGCAGGCCCGCGCCGCTGGCGGATGATGGAGAGATCGGTATCGCTGAACGTGTAATGTCGAATTAGGTCGTCCTTGGTGTCCGGCAACGCCAACAGGCTTTCCCGCTCGGCGGCGGACAGTATGGAACGACGAGGCATATTTATTGATCCAATTTCAAGTATTGATACAGGGTCTCCCGGCTGACACCAAATTCACGGGCCAGCTTCGCTTTTTGCTCGCCCGCCGTGACGCGCCGTTTCAGTTCAGCAATCTGTTCACCGCTCAGAGACTTCTTTCGGCCTCGGTAGGCTCCGCGTTGCTTAGCGAGCGCGATGCCTTCGCGCTGCCGCTCACGGATCAAGGCCCGCTCGAATTCGGCGAATGCCCCCATGACCGACAGCATCAGGTTCGCCATCGGTGAATCCTCGCCGGTGAAGGTCAGGCTTTCCTTGACGAACTCGATGCGCACGCCGCGCTTGGTCAGCTTTTGTACGAGGCGGCGCAAGTCATCGAGGTTGCGCGCCAAGCGATCCATGCTGTGAACCACCACGGTGTCGCCTTCGCGCACGAAGGCCAGCAGCGAATCAAGCTCGGGCCGCTGGGTGTCCTTGCCCGACGCCTTGTCGGTGAACACCCTGCCGACTTCGACATGCTCCAGTTGCCGCTCCGGGTTCTGGTCGAAGCTGCTGACCCGGACGTAGCCGATGCGTTGACCCTGCAAGATACCTCCAAATACGAAAGTGTCAGGAAGAAATCTATGACCTTTCGCCGCAGGTGTCAAGAAACACAAAAGTTAACTCTATTCTGACGTTGCTGTCGTTTTCAGAAGACGGCTGCACTGAACGTCAGAAGCCGACTGCACTATAGCAGCGGAGGGGTTGGATCCATCAGGCAACGACGGGCTGCTGCCGGCCATCAGCGGACGCAGGGAGGACTTTCCGCAACCGGCCGTTCGATGCGGCACCGATGGCCTTCGCGCAGGGGTAGTGAATCCGCCAGGATTGACTTGCGCTGCCCTACCTCTCACTAGTGAGGGGCGGCAGCGCATCAAGCGGTGAGCGCACTCCGGCACCGCCAACTTTCAGCACATGCGTGTAAATCATCGTCGTAGAGACGTCGGAATGGCCGAGCAGATCCTGCACGGTTCGAATGTCGTAACCGCTGCGGAGCAAGGCCGTCGCGAACGAGTGGCGGAGGGTGTGCGGTGTGGCGGGCTTCGTGATGCCTGCTTGTTCTACGGCACGTTTGAAGGCGCGCTGAAAGGTCTGGTCATACATGTGATGGCGACGCACGACACCGCTCCGTGGATCGGTCGAATGCGTGTGCTGCGCAAAAACCCAGAACCACGGCCAGGAATGCCCGGCGCGCGGATACTTCCGCTCAAGGGCGTCGGGAAGCGCAACGCCGCTGCGGCCCTCGGCCTGGTCCTTCAGCCACCATGCCCGTGCACGCGACAGCTGCTCGCGCAGGCTGGGTGCCAAGCTCTCGGGTAACATCAAGGCCCGATCCTTGGAGCCCTTGCCCTCCCGCACGATGATCGTGCCGTGATCGAAATCCAGATCCTTGACCCGCAGTTGCAAACCCTCACTGATCCGCATGCCCGTTCCATACAGAAGCTGGGCGAACAAACGATGCTCGCCTTCCAGAAAACCGAGGATGCGAACCACTTCATCCGGGGTCAGCACCACCGGCAAGCGCCGCGACGGCCGAGGTCTTCCGATCTCCTGAAGCCAGGGCAGATCCGTGCACAGCACCTTGCCGTAGAAGAACAGCAAGGCCGCCAATGCCTGACGATGCGTGGAGACCGAAACCTTGCGCTCGTTCGCCAGCCAGGACAGAAATGCCTCGACTTCGCTGCTGCCCAAGGTTGCCGGGTGACGCACACCGTGGAAACGGATGAAGGCACGAACCCAGTGGACATAAGCCTGTTCGGTTCGTAAACTGTAATGCAAGTAGCGTATGCGCTCACGCAACTGGTCCAGAACCTTGACCGAACGCAGCGGTGGTAACGGCGCAGTGGCGGTTTTCATGGCTTGTTATGACTGTTTTTTTGTACAGTCTATGCCTCGGGCATCCAAGCAGCAAGCGCGTTACGCCGTGGGTCGATGTTTGATGTTATGGAGCAGCAACGATGTTACGCAGCAGGGCAGTCGCCCTAAAACAAAGTTAGACATCATGAGGGTAGCGGTGACCATCGAAATTTCGAACCAACTATCAGAGGTGCTAAGCGTCATTGAGCGCCATCTGGAATCAACGTTGCTGGCCGTGCATTTGTACGGCTCCGCAGTGGATGGCGGCCTGAAGCCATACAGCGATATTGATTTGTTGGTTACTGTGGCCGTAAAGCTTGATGAAACGACGCGGCGAGCATTGCTCAATGACCTTATGGAGGCTTCGGCTTTCCCTGGCGAGAGCGAGACGCTCCGCGCTATAGAAGTCACCCTTGTCGTGCATGACGACATCATCCCGTGGCGTTATCCGGCTAAGCGCGAGCTGCAATTTGGAGAATGGCAGCGCAATGACATTCTTGCGGGTATCTTCGAGCCAGCCATGATCGACATTGATCTAGCTATCCTGCTTACAAAAGCAAGAGAACATAGCGTTGCCTTGGTAGGTCCGGCAGCGGAGGAATTCTTTGACCCGGTTCCTGAACAGGATCTATTCGAGGCGCTGAGGGAAACCTTGAAGCTATGGAACTCGCAGCCCGACTGGGCCGGCGATGAGCGAAATGTAGTGCTTACGTTGTCCCGCATTTGGTACAGCGCAATAACCGGCAAAATCGCGCCGAAGGATGTCGCTGCCGACTGGGCAATAAAACGCCTACCTGCCCAGTATCAGCCCGTCTTACTTGAAGCTAAGCAAGCTTATCTGGGACAAAAAGAAGATCACTTGGCCTCACGCGCAGATCACTTGGAAGAATTTATTCGCTTTGTGAAAGGCGAGATCATCAAGTCAGTTGGTAAATGATGTCTAACAATTCGTTCAAGCCGACCGCGCTACGCGCGGCGGCTTAACTCCGGCGTTATGTGGACTGCCCACTGGGCAGCAAAGGACTTTTGAAAAATGAAGAAATTAATTGCTTCATTATTTGTTGTTGTTATTTCTTTTGCTTTTTTTTCTTGTGCATCTGTGCCTA
>CALARK010000010.1 GCA_937888595.1 uncultured Sterolibacteriaceae bacterium
CGGTCATCAACCTCAACCTGCGGTCGGTGGTCGCCGAACCCGAGGAAGGCCAGCCTTCGATTCTGGAGCGGCTCATTGCCCGCATGACGCAGCAGGAATACTGGCAGGCCTGCGAGAAGTGTGACCTCAAGGGCAAGTGCTTTGCCTACCATAACGCCCGGACCTTCCAGGACCCGGTTGCCGGACCCAAGGTGATCGAGCGTCTGAAGATGCTCTACACCATTACCCACCTGCGCGGGCGACTGCACATCACCATGCGCGACCTACGTTCGGCGCTGGCCTTCATGCTGGTGGGCACCCAGGACTGCGACGGCATTCACCAGCTCTATCAGAACGGTGGTGAGGAGACCCAGAATCGCATCCTTGACGGTTTCTATTTCAACTCGTGGCTTGGCGGGGCGGAAGGCTCCAATGACCGACTAATTGCCCTGCTGCGCGAGATCGATGTTGCCGAAGTCAGCAACCCCGATCTGGACCGCGAGCTTGGCTTCCTCAATCCCAAGACCAAGGCCATGAGCCGCTTCTCGTTCGCGGAGCGGGCCGGATATGACAATGAACTGGTGGAGACGCTGTTCGGCAGTCTGCCTCGCGATTACTCATCGAAGAACCGTGCCCGATTGATCGCCAAGCACCGGAATTACCTCTCGCACATGCGCCGTCGCCATTTCTTTGAACGACGAGACATCGGCTGGAAGGAGATGCTGCCTTACGGAAGCATCGATCCTTTCCTGGATGCCATTGAGCAGCCGGGCGCGAAAAGCGCCGATGAGGTAACCGCCATTCTCCGGGCCATCAACCGGGGCGAAGGCTTGAGCGATCCGGCACGGCTGGGCAACCAGTTGGCGCTGCGTGTTCGCCAGGTGGATAAAGGCACCATCCGCAGTTACCGCCTCTTTGACGGCGACCATTTCACGCTCCGCACCGAGCAGGAAACGGCGGCTCATCCTTTCCTCGAGTGCCTGTCTCAGGCGCTGGTGCTGCTTTACGACTCCGGCGACGGCCACAAAGCCAGCCTGCGCATCAATCTCGACATCTATGAAATGCTGATGCGGCTCAACAACGGCTACCGTCCCAGCATCGAGGAGCAGGAAGGTTTCTACCTGAGCCTGGCGGTGTTCAAAAACGTTCTATCCGCCGCTCCCTATCAGGAAGTGCTCCTCACCGAAAGCGGCTTCGAATTCTTCCAGATCCGGCGCGACGACAAAGGCATCCTGCATCTGGGAAAGGTAAGCAGGAGGGCTGAAGCATGAGCATCAAAGGTAGAGACAAGGAGTTCCGCACTCCCAAGACCACTTACGTCGATTTCAAGCACATCGAGATGGATCGTGTGCTGACCATGCTCTTTCCTCGGTTGAAATATGACGGCTATGCCAGCCGACGCCCGCCCCGTGGCGGCGACCTGACCGTTGAAGAGTTCATGGAGGATTTCCTTGAGCATCCCGAATGGTTTGCGGGCTTTGATCGCTTTCCGCAGGTGGTACACCGCTGGATCGAAACCGATCTGATGGATGTGGTGAATCGGGGCAAAGCCAATCAAGCCGTGGCCGCACCGAGGCCGCTGCATGGCAATACCTATAAGTTCCGCAACGCCAAGCACACCCGTGACTACGGCGCAGCCGAGCAGATCTACTGGATGCTTTTCTTTGCCCGCAAAGGCAAGGGCCAAGCGGCGCGGGATGCCTTGAAGCGCTTTTTCTTCCCGGGAATCGACCTGGTGACGGACCGCTACGATCCCAACGCTTCCGTGGATGTGGAAACGCAGGCCATCCTGCGTCTGGATCATCAGGTTACCCAGGACATGAAGGACTCCAAGGAGCCCTCACGCTTCCAACCGCTGTGTATCGGCCAGGCCGATATTATGGCCGACGATATTCTGCGGCTACTGGCCTATGAGCCCTATATTCCGCGCTCGGTGCTGGTGGACTATCTCAAAACCCTGATGGCATTCCATCTGGCGCTTTACCACCTCAAGCTGCTGCAGATGCTGCCCAAGCTGGTGAAACAGCGCTCCGGCAACGATCTCTGCACCACCAAGGAATGCCCGATCAACCCGGGCCTCGACAATGCGTTGGAAGGCTGTCCTTATCGCGTGGCGCTGGTCGTCGATATGGGCGACGTCAACAATCCGCACATGGCAGAGCTGGCTCGCAAGTCCACTGACCGGCTCTATCGTCAGATACCGGCCTTTGTGCAGGCCAACTTCGTCATCAAGAAGCTCGATGAGATGGCGGAATACCTGAGCAAGAAGACGGGCAAGCTGGCTACCCCTGGGGGCGGCGTGTTCACCGTTGGCGACCTGGTATCCCTGCTGAAACCCGAGCACGACGCCGAGCGCCAAGCCTACTTCAAATTCCGTCTGGCGAGCCTGATCGAGGAATCGACCTCCGGGAACGAGGACGTCGATCCGGAGATCCGAGAAGTCACTGGCATGGGCCTGGGCGAGTTCGAATCCTTCATCGAAATCCTGATGGCGTATCGCGGCAAGTATCACCGCCAGTACATCACTGAGTGTCTGGACTCTCTGCTGCTGAAGAACAAAGAAACTGGTCTGCTGGCCCAATCCCGGACCAAGGGAAGTCCTCGGCGATTTGTGCTGGGAAGCAAGCTGCTCGAAGTGCTCCTTCAGATCGCTGTGCTCACCCAGGACGGCGGGCGCTTTGTGACCCGCGAGGTCCGCATCGAGGAATTGTTGGCCTTTTTACGAAACCGCTACGGCCTTCACATCGACCGGCTACCGGAAGGAACCCAGGCTAACAGCAGCATTCTCGACAGACGCGCCCTGCGTCTCAACCTTGAAGCCTTCAAGCGCCGCCTGCGTGAAATCGGGTTCTACGAGGACCTGTCGGATGCCTACGTGACCCAGAAGGTATCGCCCCGCTATGCCATTGAGAGAAATGACGGAACTGATAAGAACGGGAGGCACGCATGAGTAACGCGTTCACCAAGCTTTCCCAGGATAAATTGAACGCGTCGGTCGCTGGTCTGCTGTGCCCTCGTATCGAAGCGATCCTGGGTGATCGTGGCCCAGGCCACTGCATGCGGGTCACCGATCTTGATGACGATGTCATGGAGTCGGTCTGCAAGGAACTGCGGCGAACCCGGCCCGACGGGAACATCTTTATCCTCGGCAGCCATGACCAGGAGGGCATGCCTTTCCGGGTGACCTCCACCAAGCTGGTGGAACTGCGGAACCCTGACGCGAACGGCGAGCTGCGCCAACCTTTGCTGGTCTTCATACCGACCTCGCTCCGTACCAGCGCCGAGGATTCTTTTGGCGTGGCGACCTTCGAGGAGCTGGCTTTCACCGGTATCTACGAGGACCTGATCGACTCGCTGCTTGACCGGCTCCCGGCAACGCTGGTCGGCCATGTTCGCGATCTTTTGGGCATCCTCACCGAGGAGGAATGGCTGTTTGCCGACGATGTTTCCCGCGTGCGGTATCTGCTCACCGCGCTCGAAAACGGGATTGATGGAGAAACCCTCGGGGCCAGCCTGTATGAATTGACGTTGATTCCGGACTTCAAGCTCTTTGCCGATCCCGGCATGGTCAATGGCAAGATTCACCGCAACCTCGGCAGCGTCCGTAGTCTGATGACCTCGCACAAGTCGGTTCGTGGTCGTATTGCCGATCTGGGACTCAGCGGCAAGGCATTAGAGTCGCGCCTGTTCACCTACTTTGAGAAATACGATGTCCAGGAGCCCGAATCCTGGACGCCGCCCATCGCGACCGACAAGAGCTGGTGGAGCATTTCTTTCGACAAATGGACGTTCCAGGAAGAGCTTTCTCTGGACAAGGTTCTTCTGACGGTGCTGGAGACCGACTTGCCGGTCATTGCGGAGGATGAGACCGACGACCAACTCTCCGGCCTCATCGGGCAACAGGTTCTGGTCCCGAACGACCGCCGCAAAATGAACGTAGTGTTCGAGGTTAACCCTCACCCGGGCAAGGTCAGCGGCCTTGACCATTTTACGGTTCAAATCATTTCACAGAATGACGGCCCGGTAGGAAAATCCAAAAAGGTCAACGCATGGACGCCCAACCGCCTGCAATGCACGACCAACTTGGCCAAACTCAATAAAATTGAATTCGAGGAAGGTTGGCATTTCATCCGTGTAATGCCTTGGACGGCCGATGGCGACCCGATTCCGCTGGAAGCGGATTCCGCCTCCGAGGGCGCTAAACGCTCTTACGAGAGCGAGCCTTTTTATGTTCTGCCCGGTGGCAACATCGAGGAAGAACCGCCGCAACGCGCCATACCCATTGAGCAGAGCCTGGAGCATGCACGTTTCCGGCTGCAACTGACTGCCCTGGGCGATGAACGCGATCCCGATGATATCGCCATCAGTGGTGTCGCCTGGGCCGAGGGCGGTCGTTCCAAGAAGACCTCCCGACAGGAAACCCTGCACGCAAAATTCGGTCGTGAGGGCGCTGTTCAGATTCCGCTTTCGCGCATGCTCAAAACCATCGAGCAGCGCATCTTGGCGGAGCCCAAGCACCCGTCGGGCTGGCGAATGCAGATCAACCTGGATACCGCCGAGCCACCCTCCGAGGTCGGACTCACGCTGCCATCTTCCGCCGCGATGGCTTCCTTCCTGGCTGCCCGCGAAGAGTTTTTTGCAGCGGTGCGCAAAGACACTGCCGAGCTGATCATGCAGGGGCTGTCGTTCCGGGACTCGGAAAAGGAATGCCTTGCGTATGCTGAAAGCTACCTTGACCTGGTCAGGAACCTCATCCGTCAGGCCGAGACGACTTCCGGTGCCAAGCGTCAGCAACACCTGCAAGCGCTTAGAAATGTGCTGGCCGTTGATTCCATTCATGTCATCTTGACCGACTTCCGTGGAAGGCATCGGGAGGCTGTTTTGGCCTCACCAACCCATCCGCTCCGTGCCTTGTGGCTGAGCAGTTGGGTCACCCTGGGCAAGGATTGGATCGAGAAGATCAAGTCAGGTGGGAAAGATCACATTCCTCACGTCCGTTCCGCCCTGTTGGGTGGCCTTGTGCCCTCTGCCTATCCGGTCGGTATTCCCGTCGAGGATGGCCGCATCTTCACGCCGGTAGACAACCTGAATGCGTTTTGGGCGCTCTACGCCCCGACCACCGAGGAGAATTCCCGTGGCCTGATGGCGGTGATCTGTTCGGCCCTCGGCTTGGCCGAGCCCTCTGCGGCGGGAACCGATATTTCCGGAAAGGTCATTGCGGACAAGATTGAGCGCTATCTCTCTCAGCATCCGTATGTGCGAGAGCTATCCCTGAACATCTTCAACCCCGGGGCCGGTTCGGTGATAGCGGAGGCCCTGATATCGCTCCAGCAGAAGCGCGAGCATGCCGATTTGCGCTATGACATCCGGCTCTTTACCTCCGATCCGGACTCGCCTGTTTTGGGTGAGGCGCTTGAATCCATGGTCCGTCCCGGAGCGACAGTAAACGAGGCAGCCGATGCGTTTGCGACTTCGACCGGCAGCCATCTGTTCTCGAAGCTCAATTTGGCCAAGCACGCGCTGAATGAGTTCCACGCAAATTCCAAGGAATTTCCGGCACACATCAGCGTTCTTCTGGATGTATTTCCCGCCGAGGAGCTTTCCATCGCCGAGAAACCGATGGGAGTGACGCCACTACATGGGTTGATACAGGACTTCGACACCGAATTCGTTGATGACGATTCGGGGACCTTCTGGAATAAGCGGCCGATTGTCGGGCGCTCCCTCGGCGCGGACAACCACGCCGCGTGTTTTGATTTACTGTCGTCGCTGAGCCGTCACCTCTGTTTTGCGACCTCAGCGGTTGCTGCTTCTGGTGCCAGTTTCAAGGCCGTACCCGTCGTGACCCTTGGCCTCGACGTAGCCCAACGAGAGCTGATCTACGAGGTTCACCAGATCAGCGATTGGGTGTTCACCATCGACCGAAATATGGGGATTGAGTTTTTCGACCATGGCGGTCGGAAGAACAGACCGGACTATTTGATTGACTATGTGCCGGGAGCCAGCTCCCAGGCGACACATAACCTGATCATCTCCTCGCGCTCGAACGATGAGCTGGAGGCCATGTTGAAACCGGTGCTGCTTGAGCACGGGTTGTCCGCCGACGGCGAGCAGTCGGTTCAGATCCTGGCAAACCTGCGGTCGCTTTCCGGCCAGCTCGCCCTGAAACTGATTTCCGCACGCACGCAACAGGCAGAGGCTCTTGGCCTGGCCCTGGCGCGGCTCTATCTCGAATATCAGGGCGCGTTGAGCAATCAGGTCATTGTGCCGCTGGACGCACACACGGACCTCTACCGCTCAAGCGGTGAATCAGACGACGTCAACGATGCCATCAGTCTGCAACGTACCGACTTGGGTTTGTTCGACCTGGATTTGAACACCAGGACGATCACTTGCAACCTGGTCGAGGTGAAGTGTTATTCGCAGGTCGGCGACTTTGCGGCTTTCAACCAACTGAAGGAGCGGATCTCCGCCCAGATCAATCAGAGTGAGCGCATCCTCCAGCGTCACTTTGACCCGGCCCTGAAAAAGCCGGACCGGCCGGATCGGTTGCTCAAGAGCCGGGAGTTGGCTCAGATCCTTCGGTTCTATCTGGAACGCTCACTGCGTTACGGGATCTTTGATGTGACCGCCGCGCAGGAAGCGCGAGGGCTACTTGAATCCATCGAACAGGGCTACTCGCTTCAATTCAGACGGTGCGCCCTGATCTTCGACTTTGACAAGGCCGGAACCGAAGCCCCGGACAACGAGGTGGGTATCGAATTCCACCGCATCGGCAAGGATCTCATTCACGCCTTGCTGGAGAACTGCCGTAAGCCTGTGTCCGTCGAGATTGAGGAAGAGCCGACCGCCCATCTCCTGAGCGAGCAGTTCATTCCCAACGTTCCGAAGCTCGATACAGCCGCTTTCATCGCGCCCAAGAGAGCCCGGTCAACGTCCTGGACGGTGGATGAGCTCTGGGACGAAGAGCCGGAGGCACCAATCATCCAGACAACACCTCCTGCCGCAGAGGAAACACACGCACCTGCTCAAGAGGAAAAGGAAGGACAGGCAGAACCCGTCGAGCAAGCACCTCGACCTTCCACCATCGCGCCTGAAGAAGAAAAAGAAGCCGAACAGCCCGCTGTCGTTGCTGTTGAACCGGAAGCACCTGTTCAACCCGAGCATGAAGCGCCGGAGCATCCGACACCCGAGCCCGCGCCTCAAACCGAGGTCAGCTATGACATCATGCTGGGTGTTAATGGTGACTCGCCGCAGTACGGTTTGCTCGGAGAGGTTTCCGGCAGAAAGATCGCCCTGGACCTCAACCACACCCACACGATCAGTCTCTTTGGGGTTCAAGGCGGCGGCAAGAGCTACACCCTTGGAACCGTCATTGAAATGGCCTCCATGCCGCTTCAGCACATCAATGTGCTGCCAAGCCCGCTCGCCACGGTCATTTTCCATTACAGCCCGACGCAGGATTATGCGCCGGAGTTTACTTCGATGATCAATGCCAACTCGGTGGATGAGGAGATCCGCATCCTTCGTGAGCGTTACAAGGCCAACCCGGAGGCCCTGAAGGATGTCCTGATTCTTACCCCGGCAAACAAGGTGGATGATCGCCGGGCCGAGTACCCGGATATCGAGGTTAAGCCGATTGCCTTTTCTGCCTCCGAACTCAAGGCGGCGCACTGGAAGTTCCTGATGGGAGCGATTGGCAGCCAGAGCATGTATATGCGGCAAATCAATCTCATCATGAGGGGGCTGCGGGATAACCTGACTTTGGATGCCCTGCGAACAGGCATCGATAACTCGGGTCTGTCCGATCACCTGAAAGAGCTGGCACAGACGCGACTGCTGTTCGCCAGCGAATATATCGATGACAACCAGCGACTCCAGGATCTGATTCGTCCAGGCCGGTTGATCATCGTGGATCTGCGAGATGAATACATCGAAAAGGACGAGGCCCTCGGCCTGTTCGTAGTGATGCTGCAGATTTTCTCGGAAGCAACCTACCAGGGAAGCGCCTTCAACAAGCTGGTGGTTTTCGATGAAGCCCACAAGTACATCGAGAACGATGACCTGGTTTCCGGCCTGGTAGAGGTTGTCCGTGAGATGCGACACAAGGGAACCAGCATCATGGTCGCCTCTCAGGACCCGCCATCGGTCCCGGTCTCGCTGATCGAGCTGTCTTCACAGATCATCATGCATAAATTCAACTCGCCCGCTTGGCTGAAACATATCCAGAAAGCGAATGCCGCCCTTGGCGAGCTGACCTCCGACAAGATGAGCCACCTCGGAACCGGCGAAGCCTATGTATGGTCGAGCAAGGCCTCGGACGACTCATTCACCCGGGGCGCGGTGAAGATCAAGTGCCGTCCTCGCATCACGCAGCATGGTGGCAGCACCAAAACGGCCGTGGGTCGGTAGGAGGCGCAATGGATCTGCTAAAGGCCATAGAGGATGTTCTCAAGTCTGCTCACCAACCACTGCACGTGGGGGTGATTACCGAGAAGGTGATAAGTGGTGGTCTCTGGGAGTCTTCAGGGAAGACTCCCGAGGCGACCATCAGCGCTCGGCTGTATTCGGACATCAAGAAGAAAGGCGAGGCTTCGGCCTTCGTGAAGGTCTCTCCTCAGACCTTTGCTCTTCGGGATTCCTCCATGGAAGAAACCAACAGTGGGTCAACACCAACGCCCACCAAGGAAGCACCAAAGCCGCCATCTGTACATGCGGGCTTTTCCTTCATCGATTGCGCTCAGAAGATCGGAAGA
>CALARK010000011.1 GCA_937888595.1 uncultured Sterolibacteriaceae bacterium
AGATTCTCCCTCCCGGTTATCCGGTTGGCTGATAGTCGTAGCTGGCGACTCAACTCAATCAGCATCCACCAACGGTCAGGGCTTCACCCCCCTACCGTATTCCACCACCCTGCCGGGAAGGCGCTTCCCGACAGGGAAGTTCCTTTGCGCTGGGTCACTCCCAACGCCCTGAATAGGGTCTGCCATAGCGTCTAACCCTTCGGGCGTTACGGCAGGCCCTGTTCGGGGTTTCGCTTCAAATCGCAAAGGAGATCACCATGAAAGTTCTCGACGCAATTCCCGTCTCGAATGCGCTCCACAAAGTCAACCTTGTTGAAAACGCCGGACAGTACTCGATTGTCCACCAGCCGCTCAACAGGCCCGCCGTTGTGATGCAGCAGAACATGACCCGCGACGCAGCCCGGTCCTTCTGGCGGCGCATGTGCGTATCCCACTTCTACTTCGCTACGCATAATCTTCACGATGCGGAAGTGATGGCGGATCGCCGTGTCGATGAAACTATTCACTGAATGGAGGCAGCCATGAAAAGCAATCTTCATTCAGTGGATCACGTCACGACAGAAGCCATGAAGCGCAGTGAAGGGCATTCCAGCCCGGATCGTCGCTTCCGGCTCGACTCTCTGCCCAATACCGTGATGAGCAGCCTGCGGTGGTTGAGTCGACCGCAGATGCCGGAAGGCAATCCGGCCTATTCGTACATGGTGGAAACTCCCTCGGGAGCTTTCGCTGTGATGATCGGCCATCACGTCAACGGCGAGATTCATCCGTTCGAGGTCTGGGTCAACGGTGCGGAAGCGCCGCGCGGTCTGGGCGCCATCGCAAAGACGCTCTCGGCCGACATGCGAACCTACGACCGCGCCTGGCTGGCTCTGAAACTGGAGTCGCTGGCCAAGTGCGACGGCCATGCCTTCGATCTTGAAATGCCGCCCGAAGGTGAAATGGTTCGTGTGCCGAGCGCGGTAAGCGCTTTTGCCCACATCGTGCAGTACCACGTCCAGAAGGTCGGATGGCTTGATGGCAAGGGAGATAGTTCTTTGGTTGACGCCATGATGTTCCGCAAGGAACCGAAGACGGAAACGCAAGGGACGCTCTCCTGGACGTATGACATCAAGAACCCCTCGGCCGGAGATGACTTCGTGATGTTCATCAAGGAACTCGAACTGCCGGACGGAACCTGCCTGCCTTACTCGGTCTGGTTCTCCGGCGCTTATCCGAAGGAACTGGATGGGCTATGCAAGCTGCTGTCGTTCGACATGCGGATCGCCGATCTGGCATGGATCGGGATGAAGCTGCGCAAACTGCTCAACTACAAGGAACCCTTTGGCGATTTCATCGGGAACCTGCCGGGTTGCACGCAGAAAACGCAGATTCGATACCCTTCGACAGTGGCATACATCGCACGTCTGCTCCTGCATCGCTATGGCCAACTCAATCTGCTCAACGAGGATGGGACAGTCAAGGAATCGCGCCCCTCCATGAAGGTGGTGAAATGATCTGGCGATGGCATAGAATGGAAGCTCTTCCCCGCAAGGGGGAGGGTTTTCCAAAGCGCGCTCCTGAGTGCGCTTCGGGAAGCCTGAATTGACGCACCTGAGTAATCAGGCGCTCAAACGTGGTAGCTGGCCACGCCAACAAACAGCAATCATCGCGGCGCCGGGATTCTCCCTCGCCGTTTTCACCACCCTCGCGGGCACGTCAGCCCCGAGGGGAGTGATGCGCTCGCAGTTTCTGGAGACGCATCATGGATGACTTGCAGTTCTATCCAACACCGAAGAAGCTCGCACAAAAGGCTTGGGCAACCTTCAAGAACCGGGATTTCTCCCGCGTTCTTGAGCCATCTGCCGGCGCCGGAGACTTGGCCGGGGAACATCCCGGTCGCTACGACTCATGGCACCGGGTCAAGATCGAATGCTGCGAAATCGACATCTCGAAGCATCCGATTCTGAGGGAGGCTGGCTATGCCATCGTCGGACTGGATTTCTTGCAGTTCTCCAGTGCGGCGGCGTACAGCCACATTCTGATGAACCCTCCGTTCGCACAAGGGGCGCGACACGTCCTGAAAGCATGGGACATCCTGTTCGACGGCGAAATCGTGGCGATCCTCAACGCGGAAACCATCCGGAATCCGTATACCAAGGAGCGTCAGATGCTGACCCGGATCATCGAGCAGCATGGTTCCGTCGAGTTCATCGAGGAAGCCTTCATGGACCCCGATACGAAGCGGAAAACAGAGGTTGAGGTCGCCTTGGTGTATCTCGTCAAGGAAGCCAACTACGACAAGGATATTGTCGGCAGCCTCATGGAAGACCTGAAACGCGACTCCATGTCGAGTGACAGGTTGGCCGAGGGGTATCAGGAGATGAACGAGTTGGTATTGCCCAACACGCTCATCGAGAATGCAGTGCTCACCTTCAATGCAGCGGTTCGCGCCATGCGTGAATCGGTGCAGGCCGAGGCACGGGCGCAGCACTACTCGAACCTGATCGGTAAAACACTGACCGAGATGAACGGCAACGTTCCCGCGAGGGATGCCGCATCGACCCTGGACTTTGTTCGCACCGAACTCGGCAAGCGATACGACAAGCTGAAAAATCAGGCGTGGAGCAACATCCTGCGCTCGACCGATGTTCTGTCGAAGCTGTCGTCAGCCGCACAAGGTCGGCTGGAGGCGGAATTCGAGAGCATCAAGCAACTCGAATTCAGCGTCAGTAATATCAGGGGCTTCCTGCTGGGCCTCGTCGAGAGTCAGGGCGAGATTCAGCTTGGCATGGCATGCGATGTCTTCGATCAGATAACCCGCTACTACTCGGATAACACCGTGTATTACCGTGGCTGGAAGTCGAATGACAAGCATCGCACCTGTGGCATCAGGATCAAGGGCACGCGCTTCATATTGCCCGGCCACCGCACTGACTCATGGCGCGACGAGCCGTCCTGGGGATCGCTTCAACTGCTGCGCGATTTCGACAAGGTGTTCGCAATGCTGGACGGGAAACAGGAACCCGAATACGGCCTGACCCGTCTGTTCCAAACCAGTTTCAATCTGCTGCGCACGTCAAAGAGGATGAGCACGGATTATTTCGATGTCCGCTACTTCAAGGGCATGGGAACGATCCACTTCTACCCGCGCGACGTAAAGCTGATTGACCGCCTTAACCGCTTGGTCGGCCACCATCGTCAATGGTTGCCGCCGGAGGGAGAGGCGGTTCCGGAGGCGTTCTGGTTGCAGTATGACCAGGCCGAGAAACTGGATAAGGAAGTGCGCGAAGAAGTCGCAAGGCAGCATCGCTCTAGCTGGGACAATCCCTTCTGGAAGCTCAGTCGAGGGCGAGCGGATGGAGAAAGCGACAGTGCAGAGGCAAGCATTGATGCGGTACTCGCGTCCGTTCAGGAACGTCACGGGATCAGCATCGGCGTTCTCGAAGCGTCTAAACAGATGCCGCTGCTTCTAGCGGCATAGCTTTTCATTCCCACTGCGGGGGTGCTCTCCCGCTGTCGGGAGGGTGCCCCCTTTTTTCATCTGAAAGGAGAAGCACCATGCAGGAAAACACACATACACCCGGCCCGTGGAAACGCGGACGGGCACTTGCCAACACTGGAGTTACCCCGATCCGCGCTGTAAACGGAGGCGTTGTGGTCGCTCATATCTCCCATCCCAAGTGGGGCTATGAAGACTGTCCGCAAACGCCCGGTGCGGCCGAGGCTAATGCCAGCCTGATCGCTTCCGCGCCTGATCTGCTCGCAGCGCTGGACGGCATCATGAAGTGGTGGATGGAGACGCCGGCATTTCAGGAAGGCACGGACGAGATGCCTGCCGATCTGTTCGACGCAGCCCGTTTTGCCATTGCTGAAGCGAAGGGAGAAGCCGTATGAGCACCAAGCTGCTTTTCTCGACCGCCAGGCGTGGCGACGGACTGACCTACGTCGATCTGTTGCCGGCGCATCACGCCTTCTACCGGCTGCATGAGTTTGTCGCAAAAGTCGGCCGGATCATCAGCCGGCTTTTCGTTCGCTCGGCCCAGCCATAGCAACTCATCATCAACCCTTGCGGGAAACGCATCCCCGCAAGGGGATGCTCCGCAATTCGTCGGGAGTATCAACATGAAAACATGTCATCGCGTTCGTGCGCCCATTACACCGGCCGAACGAATGCAGTTAAGGGCAGGGCTGGCCAACTTGCGCGCTACGGCGGACAGCAAAGGGGTCACGCTAGATGCCCGTGAGGAACGATGGGAGAAAGCAGCCGGCACGAAACACTTCGAGCTTGGTTGCTGGCTGTACTACTACCACCTACGGGTAGGAAGTCAGGACGGTCTGGCTGACCGGATTGACTGCGCTCGGCGGATTTTCACCGAGGGCTTCACCAATCCTGGCTACCAGTTCTTCACGGTCTTCAATTTCGGAGAGAGGCAATTCGACACTATTTTCGAGATGGGCGATGCAGACCAGGTTGTTGATGGCCTGCGTCCCTACCTCGAACGTGAGTCGACGGGCAATCTTGCAGCGGCCTTCCAGAACTACGGCTGGCCGCTGGTATCCGGAAACTGATTTGGCTATTACGGATCGCGCTTTGCGACCGACTGTCACTTTCAACTCGCCCTGGAGGGGTTAATCGCTCATCTCGGGCGAAGCAACTCCGAAGGCAACTTTCAAGGAGAAGACTCATGGCAACACCCAATGAAATCAGGTCTGCGTTTATCGAGCGTTCTGCGCCCGGAAGCGCAACGCGATCCGCCGATGAATTCGTTCTGGAGCAGTTCGACCAGAACGGACTTGGGGAGCATCCCGAGTTTCTGAGGATGCTCGATGCAATTACATCCGAAGAACCGAATCTTGCGCATTGCCGGCAAGCTAAAGGGAAGGCGTACCGCCTGCTTCGCAACGCTCAAGCGGCATAACTGCACGTCAAACGCATGTCCGGTTTCGGCCGGCATTCAACCACCGCCCGGAGGGAGCAATCGCCCTCGGGCGAAAGCTCTCCGGGTTCCGGGCTGTTCCTGCCCAATGAACCAAGGAGAATCATCATGCAGACTTACACCATAGCGAAGCTCGGCCAGAATAAAGGTCGGCCGCGCTTGTGGATGCAAGGGTCCAGACCCGCGCAGGCCGGATTTATCCCCGGCACGCGCTACAACATCACGCCCGACCGCGAGAAGGGAATGCTGGTGCTGGAGGTTGTCAGCAACGGCGTTCGCGTCGTGTCCCGCAAAACGCAAGGCAGCAAGGAAGTCCCGGTGATCGACTTGAACTCGGCAGAACTGCTGAGTTTGTTCGATGGCATGGACACCGTGCGCCTCGTCATGCAGTGCGGCCGAATCTTCATCTTGCCGACAGCATCCGGGTTGGCGGTGAAAGAGCGATCCGAGCGGTTACACGCAAAACTCGCGGCCGGTGAACCGATCCTGGTTGGTTCGCTGTCGCATGGTGGCGGCGTCTTGTCCCATGCGGTGCATGCGGGACTGGCCGATGCCGGGGTTCCTTCCAAGTTGGCCTTCGCCAACGACATTCGGGAAGAACTTCTGGAGCAGGCTAACGCTTGCAACGATGCGTGGAACGAGGAAACCATCATGCTCGCGGCGCCAATGCAGGAATTGGCGTTCGATGCCTACGCTATGGCAAAAATGCCGCACGTCGAGTTGCTGGAAATGGGCTTGCCCTGTTCCGGTGCCAGCGTCGCCGGCAAAGCAAAGCGCGGGCTTGGTCACGCCGAGGAACACCCGGAGGTTGGTCATCTGGTGGTTTCGGCGCTGGCCATCATCGCCAAGGTGCAGCCGGCCATCATCGTGCTGGAGAACGTCAAGCAGTATCTGACAACGGCATCGATGTGGATTCTCCGGCATCAGCTTCGTGACATGGGCTACACGCTCAATGAAACGGTGCTGCAAGCCGGGGAGTGGGGCGAGCTAGAGCATCGGGAAAGAATGTGCATGGTCGCAGTAACGCGCGGCCTGACGTTCGACTTTTCGATGCTGGAGCGACCGGATGTCGTCGAGCGTCGTATCGGGGAAGTTCTCGATGCGGAAGTGCCAGAAGACCGATGGAGCGCCATGTCCGGCTTGAGGGCGAAAGAAGAGCGCGACAAGGCCGAAGGCAAGGGCTTTGCCATGCAGATCGTCACGGCGTTCGATACAAGATGTCCGACGATCACCAAAGGCTACGCCAAGGTGCGATCCACCGATCCCAAGCTGCAACACCCGAGCGATCCGACCCTGCTGCGCCAGTTTTCTCCGGCCGAGCACGCGAGAATCAAGGGGGTGCCCGAGCGGCTTGTTGATGGGTTGAGCGCAACCGTGGCGCACGAGCTTCTAGGCCAGTCGATTTGCTACCGTCCGTTCCGGGCTGTCGGCAAGTTGATCGGCAAAACGCTCGATGCCTTCCGTCACCACGACGAGTGCGACGGCTTCCGGCTTATCGGGGGCTGCGCCGCGTAGTGGCCATTAACCACCCAGAGGGGGCAGCCCCTCTGGGACTGCTCACGCGGGAATACAATCGCCCGCAAGGGCAGAAAGGAAACCATGAAGAAAAAGCTCACGGTACTCGGCGAATACGTCGGACACCTGGCTGTCGGTGCGGCCATGTTCTTGGCTCTGCTGTTGTTTGGCGGGAGCCTGAATATGATCGTGCATTGGGCTACCCCGATGATCGGAGACGATGGATTCTCGGACTTGATAAAAGTCGCCGAGAAAGTCATACTGTACGCAGACGTGGCGTTCATCATCTGGTGGGCGATCTATTCGACATACAGGGCCATCAAGGAGATTATCAATGAATGACTTCGTGAAAGGATTCATTCAGGGGGCGAAGGAAACCCCTCGCGGGTTCTTCGCGCCGGCAGTCGCTGTTTGGCGACTACTGGTAGGTGTTACAGACTCGCTGATTCGTAAAAGCGGCGGCAAAGCCCACGCTTGACGAGCAAAACCACGAACCGCCCAGGCAGCAATGCTTGGGCGGTTTTTTTTTTGGTGCTATTCTTCGCTCGTCTTAGCGTAACCGGCATCGAGTTGGTGAAAGGAATGGTGAAACATGAATCCGACGATAAAGACGAGTGACAAGATCGATGTCAAGGGGGTCTTTCTCGACAGCCTGCGGATGTATTTCGCGCCGCTGATCGGTGCATTCAAGGCGATCAAGGCTGAAATGGCCAGGATGGAGCGCAGGCATCACGCTTAACCTGACCGAAATCAAACCGGCACGGCCAGTATTCCTTCGGGAATGCTGGCCGTTTTCTTTTGTGCGAAAGCGCGACCAGTCGGATCACGTAGCTGCTGGTTAGTTACGCAGGCAAGGGATGTGTCGGTCGATAGCCGCGTCGAGTGCGCAATCGCCGGATGCGCTCAAACTCGTTCCGCGCATCCTCTTCGTTCATGAAGACCTGACGTTTCAGACCGCCACGGCGATTCCTTAGTCCGTACCATCGGCGAAACAAGACAAAGGTTCCGAACAGGTCTTGTTCCAGCACCAGGATGTAGCCGCGCGTATCAGTCTGGAATTCGAGGCGCACGAACTACCCCTTCTCAAGCGCCGTGAGGATTTGCCACGCCTGTTCTTCGCTGGACTCGGTGTAGATGCTCGTCGTCTCAATGCTCTTGTGGCCAAAGAGCTTCTGAATGATCGAGGTCGGTACATCATCGAGGGCAAGCATGTTGCCGCGCGTATGCCTGATCCAGTGCGATGACGCGCGCGCGAAAGCCTTGGCCTCGTGCGCCCTGCCGGCGTCGCGCAGCGAGCGCGCCACGTCGTCAAACAGCCATTTCGTCAAACGGTAGATCGAATTGTAGGAAATCCCTTCCTTGCCGTCCAAGCGTGCCAGTAGGGGAGTTTCCGGTGGATTCTCCAGCGGATCGGGATGAAGGCCGCGCCCGGCAAGGTATTCGCCGATCAGAGCCATCGTCGCACCAGTGACCGGCACCGCGCGCCACGCGCCCCCTTTGCCGAGCACCTTGAGCATCCAGCGCACGCCGATCCCTGCCGGCGCTGGCATGGTGTAGAAGCGGCCGAGCTTAACGTCAGCCAGTTCCGCACCACGCATCCCCGTGGCCAGCGCGAAGGGCAGCAGAAACCGCAGGCGCTGAGTGTGCGCGTTGATCGGCTTGGCGTTCAAATGTGCGATCAGGTAATCCCATTGCGCGCGCGAGAACACGCGGGTCAATTCGAGGTGAACGTTCTCACTCGACTCAGGGGCAACTTTCTTGCCGACCTGCATCCACGGGTTGTAGCGGCAATACTGCACGCCGACCAACCACATGAATAGTGCGCCGATGACCGTAAGCGCATGCTTGATGCTTATCGGCGACAAAGGTCCGTCAAACGGTCGCCAGTCTGGGCTGAACCGGGGTATTTGACGCTTTGCGATCCAGTCCTTTTGCGGTATCCGATAGGGCCACTCGCCATCATCGACACGGCCCAGGCTATAAAGCCAGTCGCGGTAATCCGAGCAGTCCTGCACGTTCAGGCTGGAAAGCGCCTTGCCTCGCTCAAGTATGGCCCACAACAGAAGACGCTCTGCCTCTTTTCGATAGACGCGCTCGGTGTTCTTGCTGGTGGCCTTGACGTCGAGCCATGCGTTGATCGCCTCGCGGTCATTGCTGGCGTCGATCTGCGGCACTGTGGGCATGCGATTGTCGGCTGCTGTGCCATCCAGTTCGGCCGGCACGCGCAAGCATTCGATTGGCACGATCCCCGTGCGCTGCTTACGGCCGGCAACCAGCGCCGTCGCCGGCAGGCTGCGGCTGGGAGTGGTCGCCGATGCGGGTAGCGCACCAAGAGACGATTCATAGCCGCCCAACCAGCGCACAATGCGCTGTGCGCCGCTGACGCCGAGCTTGGGCACGCCAGACCACCAGCGATAGCCCTTTGAGGCGATCCGTGCCATCAGGTCGCCTATCGTGTGGATTCCGCCACCTATGAGACGATGCGCCACGCTTTTATCGAACCACGCCGACACAAGATCGGCCGGAACTGGCTCGGTCGCCACCAGCTTCTCAAGCCATAGCAGCGCATCCAACTGGCGTTGCAGCAACCGCTGGCGCTGCGAAGCCTTTCTGTTCTGGGCAGCAGGGTAGGCGGCAAGATATTCCGCGATCAGTTCTTCTTCGCTGTAAAACCCGCTAGGGTCGTGTTCCGCACGGAAATCTTCGAGAGACGGCAGATTGCTCTCGGTTGCCGAGGCGCTGGTGAGACGCAGGCGCAGCAGCCGTGCCTCGCCATGCTTGACATGCCGCAGCGCCGCCTGGCGTAGCGAATCTCTCACCCATTGCAGAGTGCTCTTGGCCAGCCTCAGATCAAGGCCGGTTTCAAGATACCGATCCGCCAGCACGCGAATATCCAACCCTTCGAGCCAGCCACGGTAGAACGCGAAGTGGTTGAAACCGAGCTTGCGATCAATGACGCTCATGGCAGTTGATTAGATGCTATCCGCGAGCTTCTTTGCTTTGTCTCGCCTCACGCCGCCCTTCGCCGTCGTTTGCTCTGGAACATGGGCTGCAAGCGCGGATGCGCTGTCAGCCAACGCGGCGGGAAGCGGCGCGCGCCCCCGCAGCGAGGCAAGGCCGATAGCGGCCAGCGTGCGGATGCGTTCCGCCCGATGACGCACCGGGATACTCTCGATAGCCTCATAGAGTTCCTTGTGCGCTTCGGGAATGGTCAGCAACATCCGCAACGAGGGTTTTGTCACAGTGAGGCTCCCATGTGCCAGAACCCGCGAGCATTGGCCAACTCGGAGTGCTTGGCGGAAACAACGTCGATGTTATGGAAAGCGGCCTTGACTGCCGCCGCGAAGAAATCCGCCCCCCCGCCAACCATCAGCACCTTGTCGATGGGCTTGTTGCGTTTGCGGAGCGACTGCTGGATGGACTCGACCACAACCGGGGCAACCTTGGCCGCTGCCGCCTCGATATAGGGCTTGATTTCGACTCGTTTGCCCAGAACCGTTACGGTCGGCTTTGCGGCGCGCAATGCGCCTTCCAGGTGCTCTTCGCCGATCTTCACGCCATAGTCGATACCGATCAGCTTGGCCGCTTCCGCTAGCACCACGGAAGATGCCTCAAGGCTTGTGCTGGAAGATGTCTTATCGAGAATGTTATCGGCGATCACGACCCAATCGACGGAGAAGAATCCGGGGTCAACGACAAGAACGTGCATATCGTCGAAGTCATCGCCCGTCTGGTCAGCGAAGTCGAGGAAGCCGCCGACAGGTTGCGGAACCACCTTGACGGTTTCTACAGTGACGGTGCGCTTGGGCGTCACCCGATGCTTGCCCTGCATTTGCTTGGCCAGCGCGATCCGCTTGTCCTCGTCAAGGTATTGAGACACGGGCAGGCCGGTAACGAGGGTGTTGACCGTATCGAACTCGGACAGGAGCAGCCCCGCGTGAAAGAGCGCCCTGTAGGACTGGCTTGCGGGGTAGTCGGCATGTAGCGACCGCGACCACATTGCCGCCTTGTCACTGGAGACGCCAGCGATGAACGGCTGTTCATCGACCAGCACATGCAGGTAGTCGACGCTGGCGCTGCCATCTGCAAGATCGCCGAAACGATCTGCCGGCGCCGCACCAGCAGGCCGAATCAGCGTTGCGCATGCGCCGGCCGAGGGCTTGCCGTATGCCACTTTGAGGTTGGAATAGCCGATGTCGATGCCGACGATGTTGTTCACGATGCGTCCCTTTCGAGTTGAGAGTGTGTTGGTCTATCGCCACTCAACTTCCAGTCCACTTTAACTGCGGAAGCGTGGCGACGCAACGAATGATATACCGCCAGTCGACTTTTAGGAGATAAAAAGATCATACTAAGGAACCTGCTGGAAAATATAGATGCTAATATGAACCCAGCGGCGGAAAGGACTTCCGGTTTTCCACCTGACTCCTGTGGGAAAGCAGTTGGTGTCCCACAAGGGAGAACCGGAATGTCGTCGTTAAGAAGCAAACGCGGTAAGCATGTGGAAAAGCAGTCGGTTTTCCACATGAAATTTGCGGCAAAGCAGGAACCAATGAATAGCGGTCGCCGGCCATGTGGAAAAGCGGTCGGTTTGCCTCATCAGTAAAAAGAGGGAATCTGGTCAGTATGGCGAAGCAGAAAATCAGGACAGCCGAAGAGGCGATATGGGCGCTCGAAGCCTACTCGGAACACGTGTACGAGATGGCGGTAGGGATCGCTGATCGGTATTGGGACTTCATCTACGAGCGCAACCCGAAACTGGAGTGGGATCAGCGCAGCCGGCTATTCCTGCGGTGCCGCAAAACCGGCAACTCGGTTCAGATCGAGTGGTACGAGACACGCTGGGTGGGGGCGAAGAAGAACGGCACGCGAAAGGCGATCCGCACCTACATCAGTAAGCCGAAGGCGGGGTTTTCGTACTCGACGGCGAAGCTGCTGGCGCTAGCGCAGGAATGGGAATCCGACCTCGTGCTGGAAACGGAAGCCAGGCTGGCGGAATGCCGGCGTGAGGCGCATGCGATCACGCGCGCGATCTACGCACTGCGGCCCTTGCTGAACAAAGACCCGGTGTAGCAGTTCAACCTTTCTCTGGAGGGATCAATGCAGCACTTGGACAAATTTCAGGCTGTGGTGACACTGAACGGGAGCGTCGCCTTCTATGAGCATTGCAGCGGCGTTCCCCGCGTGTGGGGCAAGGCTGACGATCATCTGTCCGATCTGGAAGTGATGCAGGGACTTCTGCGCGCGGCCGAATGCACGCCCATCCCGCAGTGCCTCATCAACATATCGCTCGCCTCGACTCTTGGGTATCGTGGCCAGAGGCTACTGCACATGATCCGCGACCTACAGGGCGGCGAGCGCGGAGTGATCGGCTTGGAGATAACCGAACACGGCGTCCACCTGGGCCATACTGCCGACGTGGGGCGCTTCATCAGGCTGGCGAGGGATCAGGGGCTTGCGGTTGCCCTGGACGGTGTGGAATCCGATCATCCATTCAGCCATCATTCATTCGCATGGCGCGCAGGAATCACGCATGTCAAGATCAGGGCTTCCGAGGAAGACTTCGCCCAACTGGCTGGTGATTTCCGTGACCGAGGCATCAAAGTCATTGCAAAGCACGTCGAGCATCGTGACCAGCTAATGCGCGCGCGCCAGTCGGCAGACTACCTCCAAGGATTTCTGATCGCCAGACCGCGACCACTGCCTGTCTCTGAGCGCGCCCAACCCGATCCGGCTGCGGGGAAGATCGTTCCCATGCCAGGTCAAGACGCAACGACGTAGGCGCATTCGAGAAACGAACACCCACAACCACACGGAGCAAACACATGAAAAAACCTGTCATCGACGGAAATTGGGTCAAGGCGAAGCGCGCAAAGCTCGGCATGAACCAGAGCGAATTCTGGTCCGAACTCGGCGTCACTCAAAGCGGCGGCTCGCGCTACGAAAGCGGCCGGGCGATACCTACGCCTGTCCGGAAGCTGGTCTTTCTGCGCTACGTGGAAGGGCTGACGCCAAAGCAACTCGCCGCCCTGCGGAAAGCCTGACCCATGCCGGCCACCAAAAGGCTCGTATGGGCCTTTCTTGGCCTCTCTGTTGCGTTTTCTGGTGTCGCCGCAGGGGAAACCCTCACCGGCCGCATTGTCGGCGTTCTGGACGGCGATACCGTCATCCTGCTCGACGGCCGGAAGCAACACCGCATCCGCCTGGCCGAAATCGACGCGCCGGAGAAAACGCAGGCGTTTGGCCAGCGCTCGAAAGAATCACTTGCGGAACTCGTCTACGGCCGCGAGGCTACGGCCGCATGCCCGACCGTGGATCGCTACGGCAGATCGGTATGCAGAATCACCGTGGCAGGCGTCGACGTCAATCTCCAGCAAGTGCGCCGAGGCATGGCGTGGGCCTATGACCGCTACGCTGCCGATCCGCGTATATTTGAGGCGCAGCGCGAGGCCCGCGCGGATCGGCGTGGCCTGTGGATCGAAGCTGGAGCAATCCCGCCATGGGAATACCGGAAACAGCCGGCGCGCTAAATCTCGGTGGTGGTGTCAACCACGGTGATGAAGGTCTTCTGGCCTTGATTCCAGCGGTCGCGGCAACCGGGATCGGACAGCGCCTCAAGTAGCGCCCTGTTCATCTCGTAGCGCGTTATGTCGTAACCACTGGCCCGCAATTTCCGGGTCATTTGCAGGATATACCTTGCAGAATTCGCCATCCGTTGAGCGGAAATGATGTTCTGCATGGGTGACGCGGTATCGTAAAACGTGACCTTGCAAGAGACGCCATCCAGCGAGTGGTGCTGCCGGCACGCGGACGGGCGAACGCTGTAGGCGCTGCACAACCCATTCTGGAGAAGAGCGCAAGCGATGTTGGTGGCGATGTGCTCATCCACGCTCATGCTCTCGATTCGCTCGACGTTGGCCAACAAGGCGCGACGTATCTGCCCCTGGGCGTCTTCGGCAAGCGTCCGAATGTAATCCGCCAGCGCGAAGACCTCATGCGGATAGACGTAAACGTGATAATGGCAGCAGTAACTACAGCCCTGAGCGCAGGCGAGCTTTTCTGGAGCCGACGCCAGGGCGGCGTCCATCCCTGACAGCAGTGCGGACGCAAGCGAAGTCTGGCTCTGCGCCTTGCGTTGCTCGAAAGTGCCACGCTGTTTAGCTTGTCCCATGCAACCCACGCGAACCCGCAACCTCTGCGACAACCTCCATGAATTCGGCCAACTCGACCTCTGTCAGACCATTCATGGAGATGCTGTTGGACAAGTCTGTGATTTCGACTACCGTGAAGCCGATGGCGATCCAGTCCTTCTCGCTTGGCGTCACGCCTTCGCGCCATGGCCAGTCGATCTGCGGGCATTGCCAGGCATCGCTGGCGAAGAATCTCCCGACCATGCTGGCACTATCCGGCCGAGAGAAATCCATGAGCCACCTGAACCCGTCACCAAACTCCGCTACGAACCTGATGGCCGTCAGATCGGGATATTTACGGGGAGCGACCGGCGCCTGCCATCCGGGAATAAGCGCCTGGTGCAGCCTGTGGGTGTCGGTTGTCATATCGATTACGCCTCCGGAGAGAATCAGCCTGCGCTATTTGACGACTCGCAGGCCAGTGATGCCGAACACGGCGATCTGCTTCCCTATGTCGAACATCACCACGACCACCGAACCTTTGCACGCCCTTGAGGCGTCAACCGCACGGGAAAGCGAGGCAAAGCGTAACGCCAACTCAGGTGTTTTCGCCCAGACCCTGCGGATCGCTATCGCGGTATCCGAGAACTCGGCCAGAAACTCGTCAGTCTGCTCAAGGTGCACCGCATACCCGAGGTATTCCGAACTCTCAGGCAACTCGAACTCGTTGCGCAAGTCTGCGACTGACCATTCTTTCAGCCCCATGGCGGCGGCTATTCGTTGGTCGCGGTTTCCGCGTTTTCTGGCTTGTCCCATTGCTATCTAGGCGGTCGCGTTTCGGTCATGCCCGACCGTTCCGTAGACGATCTGCCGTGTCTTCCGGTCGAGCCAGGCGTCTCCAGCGAAATCATCCCCGTGAGCAACGCGCATATCGTGGTCGGGTGCCCTGACAAACCGCACCGACTCTCTGGAGCCATCCAGAGCCTTGTCATCCTCTCCAGACACGTTATGGCTGCGGCATCTGTGCATCCTCGATCCTCTCGTCGCTCAAGCTGGCAGGGCGTGACGCCATTTAACTCTGCGTTGCCCGATACTTTCGGAGCAATTCCTCAATCTGGACGATGTTACCAGCCGCTGTAAGCACGGCATGGGTATCGCCTTGCCTGATCGCCTCGGCATGCACGCGGCGAGCGTCGGCCAACTGGCCGTGAAGCTGCTGAACAACGGCTTTGTCCTGCTCTGCGGTTCCCATGGATGGCCTCTTTAATCCGAAATCTGCTGCATCAATCGATAGTGATAGCCGCGACCGCTGCACATGACGCATTCAACGCGCTGGCCGTCGATCCGCTTCCATCCGGCTCCGTTGCAGTAGGAGCAATCCGGGGTTTCCGACCACTCGTATGACGTGCTTCCACACACCTTGCATCCATCACCGCTGTTCGGCGTTTTGCAGGAAGCGCATCTACAGAGGACTTGCGAATCAATCAGGCCGGCGTCGATGAGCATGGCTTCTGTACTGTGGCGGCTCTCACGTTATACCGCGCTCGCGGTGGGCATCCTCAAGTGCCTGAGCGGCAACCAAGGCGCTCGAAAACGGGCCTACGTAACGGACTCCAGCCGCAATTCCTTTCGCATTAGGACTGCCGACCCACGGATAGCCTGGACGATCCATGTCTCTGGAGATGAGGCCAAACTCCGGATGAATCCAAGTGGCTCCGGGTCTTGTCCAACCGGGTGGCATGCAATTCATGGTTCAGTCATATTCCTTCCTGCTAGCATCAAGTATTACCCGAGTGCGCATACCCTCACTGGCGTCTGGCCAGCGTGGGCCAATGACGAACCACAGCCCAACCGCAAGCACAACGTAGACCACCGTGAGACGCAGCAGGAAAGTTGCGCCCTCCAAATGCCCCATCACTTCCGGAATGAAAGCAAAACATCCGAACAGCAGTAGCGCTGGAATGATGAGAACCCAAGGAAGGACTCGGCGGGCTTCGAGCCAGAACGTAGCCATGTAGCGCACCTGAAATTCATCAGGCGTCTTGCGTTTGGCGACGGGGAATTTGATTAGCATTTCTCTGATTAGTGCTGCTTATCCGGTTTGGTTGCAAAGAATCGATAGACAAAAACGATCATACCCGCCACCCCCGCGAGAAGCCCAAGCGCATCGACACCAATGGGCCAATCGAACATCCTGCGAGCAATTCCAATACTCCACATGGCGCACAATCCTTGCAGGGGAGGCAGGAGAATTTCGCCGTTTGAGTACCAGCGCGGTTGTGGATTGCTGATCGTCATGATGTTCCTACTGGTAATTAGCCATCCTGCGCTTGGCGAACTCTTCCGCATCGGCCCAAGTCGGCATCACTGAAAACGGATATTCTTGAACTTCCTTGGCCTTCGCCGCGCCAGAATCGCCACGCGCAAATGTAAATGAGCGAGCCTGGCTGTCCCGAGTAATCTTCACCCACTGACTGCCTTCCCGAATCGTCCTGTCAGTCTGGCCATGCTATCGGTCAGTTGGCGATGTCGATTTGAACAAAGGTGGAACCAGGCTCAGTGCCGGCGTTAATGCGCCCAGCGACACTCTTGATATGGGCGTCCAATCCACTGAACAGCACCGGCAATTCACTATCAGTCCAACCCATTGCCTTCTCGTGTGCCATCACTTCACGCACTTCTGCATCAAGAGCCGTCAACACTGCGTTGCGCAGGCGGTCTTCAAATTCCGAAAATTTGACGGTAGTGTTCATCATTTCCCCTGCTTGGTTGATTGCGACACCCTGCGCGCCAAGAGGCGCAGCCGGGCAACCCTTCTAGTCCTTATGCTCCAGGCGACGCGGCGACTTGCCGGCCGGTTTTGTTTGCGCCAACCCTATTTCCAGAGCCGTTTCGAGACGAATGACGCGCTCAGTCAGGCTCTCGATCTTTTGTTGCTGCGTGGTGATCGTCTCTGCCATGCGCTCCACCTTGTCGTTCATCTTGATGACGGTGGTAATAGCATCCCACAGCTTGTCGGTGACGCCCATTACGCTGCCTTCCGTTGAGACGCTTTATGTTCCATGGCGGCGATGCGCTTGTTCGACGCCTCGACAAAGCTCAGAGCCTTGTCGATGGCCTCGTTTGCCTGAGCCGTCGTCTTGTTCATCTGGTCAATCATGCCGACCAGCATCTTTTCGTCCTCGGTGGGGCGAAATGCGGTGGCGGCGCGGCGCAGGAACTCGCCCATCGATAGGCCGGAATCCTTCGCCATCCTGGCGATCTGATTCTTCTCGGCCTGAGTTACCAGCACAGGGATTCGTTGCGTAGCGGTAGTCATCGGGAACCTCTCATGTGTTCATGGTCAGCACATGCACACTTTATAACATCCCGTTGCGGCTTGCAAGTAGTTTGATAACGCCGTTACGTATTGACAGCACAGGTCCGGCCCTTCATAATTCCGTCACCGCGTTACGATAAGGCATTGCCATGACGCAGCCGACCGCGACAGCCAAGCGCCCAGGGCGCCCAAAAATTCACACCGACGCCGCCGAGCGCCAGCGGGCCTACCGCGCCCGGCTCAAGAAAGCCGGCAAGCCGGCCGATGCCCGGCAGTCCACGATTGCGTCACTGCGAGACGAAATAGCGCGCCTCACCGCTGGCCAGTCCAGCCTCGATGCGCAGCGCAAGCTGCTGGAGGCGCGTTCAGCAGCCTTGGAAGACCGTATCGCGGCCGTCGCCGAGCGCGAGGCGGCGCTGGCGCAGATCCGGACGAAGCCAGGCGACGAGCGCAAGCTGCTCGACCTCGAATACAAAGTGGCAACCTTTGAACGGGAACGCCAGCAATGGAAGTTCAAACAGTCCGACAAGCTGCGCGAACTACTCGGCAAGCGCTTCATGATGCCCAAGCGCCAACTCTCGGCCGTGTTCCTCGTGAGCTATTCCGGCAAGCCCATCGAGCAGGGCTACGAATTCGAGCGAGCGACCAAGGAAGCGCTAGAGTTTGGCCGCAAGGCGGCGACGGCCGGCGGCGCCATCGCGGAGATTGCCGGCCGGCTGGAGCGACATCAGCAGTTGAACGCAGACGAGCGGGCGATCCTCGATGCCGCGCGCAACATCCTCGGCGACATCCATAACCGGGCGACCATCATCAAGGAAGGCGCGAAGTCGGACACACAGCGGATCAAGCGCGAGGAAGCTGCTCGGCGCAAGGCAGCAGAAGACGCCGTGGCGGCGGCGTTCCCGAGGCTGGAGGCCGATGCGGTCCCGCTGGGAATTTTCGTTGATGGCAGCCCATATGGCGGGTGTGGCTACCGGATCAAGGAAATCCGTGGAATGCGGCCGGAAACAGTGTCCGCGTGGGACATCAAGTATTGCCTAGAGGACTTGGCCAAAGAAGTTCGGGATGAACTGACTCAGCGCGTCGACAAGGCGATCAAGGCCGGTGAGAAGGCCGGCGCTGCGGCGCAAGCCTTGTTGGCTGCGTTCGAGGCAGCCAGGCCGGGCATCGAGGTCGAGAACAAAACCATGCTGGACAACCTCAACACCTGTCGCGTGGCAGCGCGGCTGAAAGAGGCGAACAAGCCGAGGGGCGGTAATTGAGCAACGAAACCGCCCTCCCCGCCGGATTACGGCGCACACCATTCAAGATAACCCTAATTATCTTGAATGGTGTTTTTGCTACTTAAATCGTCAATATCAAAATAAGCGTGGCCTTGGTGACGCTAACCCTTTGATTTATCGGGCGGTAGTTGGGCGTATGATTCCGGCAGAGACAAACCTGCGGAGTCCGACATGAAATCCATTACCGCATTCGAGTTGACGCAAGCGCTGCGGGTCACGCCCGACCAGGTAGCGGGACTGCTGGAGCGTGGCGAAATCGCCTACTTCATGGTGGATGGTGAAGTGCGCGTGCTGGAGGATGAGGTCTGGCGCTTCATCCGGGAAAGCTCAGAGAAGGCGTCGCGCGCGACGGCCGGGAACGTCCTTATGGGAAATCAGGTTTGGCGGAACCTGATGGCCGACGATCCATCGCTTGCAGCAACGGTCAGGGCGCTCGAAACGACTCCGGGAACCTTTGGCGACAAACTGAAACGGGCGGTCGACTAGAAGTCCACGAGCGGGCAACAGTCGCTGAATTGGCGGCTCTGTGGGTGTGCCGAGCGAAGCAAAATCGACCGCTAGTCGATATGGCGTCGCGGTGGCATAGTCAGGCGGCGTTCGGCCATTGCTTGACCTCGATCCCGTCGAGCAAGCATCCGCCCTTGGCGATCCGGCCGGCGAACTTGCCGCCCCACTGCTTGAAGAAGAACGCTACGCCCGCCGTATAGCACTGGCGCCTGATGCTTTCCACCCATGAAGCATCCATCGGCCGCGCACCGTGGCCAGATTCGCCACCAACGATCACCCAATGAATGCCGGTCAGGTCAATCCTGCCCAGGTCTTCGAGCAACGGTTCGATGCTGAGAAACCGCACCTTCGCCGGCACGCGCCGTAGGTGCTCGATCCGTGGCAGGCCGTGCTTGCGGTTCTCCACCGTCACACCAAGCCACACGTTTTCGTAACCATCACCCCAATCCACCGGCAGGCACCGCGCAATGTTCGGCGCGCGCTTCGTAAGCAGTTGCCAATCGAGCATCGGCGTCGAGCGGATCAGGGACCACAGCCGGGCACGTTGAAGCTCTGGTGCGTTCTTGTCCGTCCAGTCGCACATTGAGCCACAGAATACGCGGCGGCGAATACCAGATGCTTTGGCTGCCTCCTGCCATCGTGCTGGCTTGCGCCAGTTGTCAGCGCTCATCGTGCGCGGCGTCTTGGCCGCTCCCCAATAGTCGCCGCCCGTGCGCCTATCCAGAGCCTCCGCGTAGCAGTGATCGCAGCCCGGACCGACCTTCGAGCATCCCCACCAGGGGTTGAAGGTACTGTCCGTCCAAGCAATTTCGGTAGTTTCTGCCATCTCCCCTGCCCCCCCCTGCCCTATTCAGCGTCGCCAACCTCAAAAAAGCTGCGGCTGCGGGCGTGAAAGGTTCTTGGCCAGAACGGTAAATTGCACCGGGCGCCCTGCCCTTCCGATGCCACGAACAACCATGCGCTGGCCCGAGGCTTCTGCAACGATTTCGAGCAAGTGTCCTCGACGGCCGGCTTTAGGACCGATGTAATTGGCGTAATCGCCAGGTGCCGGAGTCCATCCGGCTGCACGCGACTTGCGTTTCATTCGCGCATCCCGGTCGTGTGATCCTGCCTCTCATCGATCCATGAGGGAAGCTCAGGAAGTGGGCCGGACATGCCGGCCGCGATCCAGTCATTTACGTCAAGCACAATTCCGCTGTGCCACTTCCCGTTCGTACCGCCCCACTCGCGCAAACGCATCAGCGCCTCGCGCAGCACGGCGTTTCCCGCTTCAACCGCATCACGTTTCCGCATTTCATCCTGGCGCGCAGCCTCGATGACGCGGGTGTTTCTCCAAGCGTAATCGGCACGCTCGCGCTCGATGGCTAATTGCTTTTCGAGGTCGGCTGTCATGTCTAGCTCTTCGTCGGCTGCCACATGTGCAGAAAACCAGTAAACGGTAGCCCGTACCAGGCATCGAACCAATCGGCCATTTCCTCCCCGTTGACGAAGCCATCGTCTCGCGCCAGCGCGTCCAGGTGCTCATGCGCCAAATGCGTTTGCTTTCCGTCGCGCTCGGTGATGTTGGCGTAGGGTTCGCTGCATGCGTGCCGCCCTATCTCAATCGGGAGCACGTCGGTAATCGTTCCCTCACCGAGCTTCCGGCAGTGCGCCGTGCGCTGTCCTGTGTAGAGGAAGGCAGTTGCTCCGCGCATTGCGCCCTTGGCCGTCTGTCGAATTGTCTGTCGCTTCTGGCCGCTCTCCACAAGCGGAGCAAACCGCGATTGAAAGTTGTAGGCTGGCATCTTAGTATCCGTCTGCCGTCGAACCTGTCGCCCCATGTGACGCTTCGCCACAAGCGACTCGCCCTTGAGCTTGGTGGTTATGCGCCGGATACAGCGGCGTCCATGCCCCGCTTGTGCGGCGAGCGACATCCATCCTTCTATCGCAGTCGGCTATCGGCCCTTCATGCGTTCCGTCGCTACAAAACCGAATCCATGCCGCCGGCTGCGCGTTGGTTCTGCTTGCTTGATTCCAGGCATGGACGGCTGATTTGGCGTCTGTTTGCTGAGGGCCGTGACTTCCGCATTCTGCGCACACAACCACTACTCGGGATAGAGCAACAACCTGAACGGAAACTTTGGCGTCACCGCAAAACGGACACTCATTTATAAGAGTTTCGCTCACTCATTTCTCCTTTCATCCGAACAAGTTGCCCTGATGTCCCGTCTCAGCCCTCACGCGCGCGGCAACTTCACGCATATTGGCCTTCATTGCAGCCAAGCGGCGGTCGCTCTCCCCGGTGTTTTTATCGACCACGTATGAAAAGTAGGTCGCTTCGAGAGGTCCGGCCCAACGGTTCCATTCCGACTGGATCGCCACTCTCTGCTCTGCCGTTGCCGCAAAGTATCTGCGCCTGGCGTCGCGCCAAAAACGCGCATGCAGGTCGCGCATCGACTGCTGGCTCTTCTCGAACTGCATCCGCCTCGCCTGCTCTTCGGCCGACAAGTCGATGGGGGCTTGCTGCTCGGCGATCTGCTCGGCCAGCAATGGATAGCGCGCCTGCTCACGCCGCTGACGCTGCTTGATAGCGGCAACCTTTCTGGCGGTCAGACCGGGCGCGACGTGGCGCTCACTACGACGAAACCTCATAACCCCCCTCCCCTCGGCCTAATGCTTGATGCTTGCGAATGTAGTGCTGCAAGCACGCCAATACAACATAAAGTTCCTGTTACGGAACCATTGTAAGCCTAAGCGTAGCATCTAAGCAACATCGTTTGACAATCCATTGACAATCGCATCGAATTGTTTAGACTGTCGTTCGGATATTCGTTGGAGTGTGTTTAGATAGCCTTCGCTCTTTCTGTCGCAATAAGTAGCGATAATGGGTTAGGCGGCTACGGTGGCTGTTGTTTAGCACCCTGCCGCACATCGTTTGACAATCGTTTGAATGTTGATTGGAGGTCGTTATGATTGTTGCAGTCGCAAACACCAAGGGCGGCGTCGGGAAAACATCGCTGGCACTCAATCTCTCAATCGCTCGGCGGATGGAGGGGCGCGATGTGCTGCTGATCGACGCCGACCCCCAGCAGTCGTCGCTGGACGCGATTGCCATCCGCACAATGTCGAAGCGTCAGCCTGCAATCGCGTTGAGTAGCTACACGGACGGCCCCCTCCTGTTCGACCAGGTGACGCAGCAGAAGAGCAAGTACGAAGACATCGTGATCGACGTGGGCGGGCGGGACACGGGCGCCCTGCGTGCCGCGCTGATGGTCGCCGATCTGGTGTTGGTGCCGTTTCAGCCGCGTACCTTTGATGTATGGGGGGTGTCGAAAATGGCCAAGCTCATCAACGAGGCGCGCAGCATGGGGGTCAGGAACCGCATCTACGGCATCCTGAGCATGGCCGATCCGAGCGGGAAGGACAACGCCGAAGCGGCAGCAGCTATCGCCGAAATCGAAGGGATCGAGTACCTGGATACACCGATTGGCCGTCGCAAGGCCATTGCGGATGCCGCCGGCTCAGGCTTGTGCGTACTGGAATACTCCCCGTCCGACCCGAAAGCTCGCTACGAGATTCGCCGCCTTGTTGAAGTGGTCTATGGCGATTGACTGACGGTCGGATGGCTGTTATATAGCTTGCCATTAACACTCGAAAGGATATTCAATGACAATCCGTAAGGCACCTTCTGCGGAAGACATCAGGAAGTTCATCGGTGAGGCGCCGGACGCTCCACAGGTGACGCCGCCCTCCCCTGCCCGCGTTTCCACCCCCTCCCCCGCTCACGTCACAGACCAGGCCGAGTCGGACGCGGATCAAAAATCGGGTGGCGTGATTCGCGGCAACAAGCAAGTGGTCACGGTTGGGTTCACGCGCGACCTCTTGCCGCATATCGATGCTGCAAGCGGCATGCTCAATATCTCGCGCGCAGCCTTCATCAATATGGCCTGCACGCGGTTCGTGAAAGATGTCTATCGTGACTATCAGAACAAGCTGGAATCGCGTTCTTAACGATTGTGTTTGACAAGCTATTGGCTATCGTTACGATTGCCAATAGCCGGCAGTGCGCGCCACCGCAACAAGTCACTGAGTCGCTATTGCACATCTAATGGCGCTCATATGGCTATCGTAACGATATTTATTGGATATCGCCAGACAATAATATGCCGAAACCAATGACGCTGAATGCAGCACTGCGCATCCTCATGCGCGCGGCCGAGCGGGACGTTCGAGGCGCCGGTTGTGGCATACGCGACACTTCGGACAAGTGGCGAGACGAGGTTGCTGCCGCTTGGGCGGTTGCCTGGAAGCGCGTATACGGATGGGAGCCGTCCGATAATGAATATCGTAACGCCGGCATGAATCCACCACCCAGGTAAGTCTTAGCAGGGCAGGGGGAGTTCGAGCGAAATCGGAGCTTAGTGTCGCGGGGCTTCGCCTGCGCCTTCCGAGAAGACTATGGCTGCACGTAGGCGCTCCGACAGCCATGCAGAGCGATTCTTCGCGTCAGCCGGTGCATTCTTTGCGATGTCCTGCACCAACTGAATCGCACGCGCCTCATCGCCACGCGCCTCGACCAACTGCTGCATGAGCGGCGTGGCCACGCTGACGGTAGTGCGCTTGCCGGCAACCATCACGCTGATCCGTCGCGCAGTCGATCCGTCGCGTGATTTGTTCTTGACCAGTCCAGCCTGTTCAAGCGCAAGCCGGGCACCTTTTGCAACCAGTTCGAGAAGATCGGGCGGGGCAGAGTCGCCGGCCTCGGTTGCGCCGAGAATTTTTGATACGGCTGCTCGATGCCTGGCCGCAAATGCCCCCACGAAAGCAGCGTCCGCTCCGCTCTCGACAAGCCCTTTGATGGCCTCGCCAACGATGGAGTCAATTTGCTGCTGGACGGAATCGCTATTCGTGGCCAAGGCCAAGTCGTCAAAGGTGGAAGGTTTGTTATACGAATACTCTTTAGGAGTATGCAATAACTAGCTGTTGGTATGCAACAAGTTATTTTGACGGGAATGCTCGCGCCTGTTCTGGTCGCTGCATACGCTGTATTGCGTATTCGTATAACAAGGCTTCCACCCGAAATACAGCTATTCCGGACACAAATCGGCACCCCGAGTCTTTGTTTGTTCTTTAAGAAGAACCAACAACATGTTGCCGGTCAGCCCCCTCCAGCGGTCGATCTGGTTGTTCCAGAACCTTCCATATAGACATTCCAAAACTTCCAGAGCCGCAACGCATTGAATTCATACGTGAATCTCGCTTACAGGTGGAAGGAACGCATACTCAAGGTGGAAGGGTTGTTGCGACAGGTGGAAGGATTGCATACCTTGGGTGGAAGGTTGGGGGTAAAGGTGGAAGGATTGCATACTGCGTTTGGTTTCGATAAAAGGTGGAAGAATTGACTGACCATCTCACACCGTTTAATCTGTGAGGTGTATGGATGCTAGCTTGGTTCCCGACGAAAGCAAAGAGTTCATTACTCGCCGACGCGAGCCGGAACAGGCGTCGCTCTTTCCGGCTACTGACCTGGTAATCCCCGGTTCGTTGCAGAACTGGAAGAAAAGCGTTGCAGCCATCCATGCCGTGCCTCTCAAGGCGGAACACTCGCAAACGCTTAACCTGCGTCGCCTCATCGATGGGTGCATCATCGTTGCGCAGTTGGACATCAGGCGACGCGAGGCCGGAGCAATCGAGCGGATCAAGGCCGAACGCATTACGCCGGTTTTCGAGGTCAGGATCACCGATCTTGCGCGACTGTCTGGTATCTCGGGCAAGAACTACCAGCGCATCTATGACGATCTCGATGTGCTTTACGACATGGACCTGGAGTGGAACATCGTTGGCGAGGATGGCGAGGTTGAATGGCGGGCACGGCACCATTTCTTTGCTTCGCGCGGTTTCGGTGAAGGGGCGAAGGCCGGGCTGGTCCGCTTCGAGTTTCCCCACGACGTGCTGCTTTTTGTGCTGGAGCCGAAGTATTGGGCCAGTCTGTCCCTGCAAGTGCAGCACGCGCTCGGAACGTCGGCCAGCTACGCCCTGTATCAAAACACCTGGCGCTATATCAACACCGCACAGAAAGTCACGGCCGCGTTGCCGGTGGATGTCTGGGTGCAACTGCTATGTGGCCAGTCGCGCTACTTGAAGGAAGAGGGCGGGGAGGTCGTCGTCAACTACAAGGATTTCAAACGCTACGTGTTGATGGATGCGGTGGAGCGCGTCAATAGCGTCGCGGCGCTCGGTTATCGCCTGGAGTTGATCGAGCACAAAAAGGGGCGCCGGGTAAGCAAGCTGCAATTCAAGTTTGTCGAGAAGTCGGGGCAACTGGAATTGCCGACAGTATGGCCGAGCGATGTGATGATGACGCTGAAAGCGCTCGGTCACTCGCGGCAGGAAATTCACGATCTGAGCGAAGCGCACTCGCTGGCCGAGGTATCCGATGCGCTTCTGCGGCTGAAAGATGCTGGGGAGCGGTTGAAAACCAAAGGAAAGAAGATTTCGTCTGGCAAGGACTACTTCCGGGGTATTCTCGCAAACATATCGAGTGGCGTTCGCCCGGAAGAACTGGATCACGAGAAAATCCAGGCCGAGGTACAGCGTCAGACATCGGAACGTGATGCCGTGGAGCGCAGGAAGCGCATCGAGGCCGAATTTGCGCAGCATCTCAACGAGCGGTTTGTCGAGTGGCTGGGCGACTTGTCGGAAGGTGATCGAGAACAGTTGTTCGACAGGTTCATAGCGACCGAACGGGGGCGGGCATTCCGCTCCAGCCGGGCAAGATGGCAGAGCGCCAGCAGCGTTTTCAGCGCCGGCCTGCGCGCCTGGATGAAGACCGAGCAGCCGGGCATGCTCGCGGAGGCACTGTCCCGCCCCGAGGATAAAAGCATCGAAGGGTGGATGGCATGGAAGCTCGATGGCGGCGGTGCGATAGAGGCAAGCGGGTAGGGGGCCCCATGCGCCGCATGCCGAAACGTAACCGTTTGAGGCGTTTTTAAGCGGGAAACACTCCCTCCCTTGGTGCTACCTTCCTTGACCACGCAACAGAAGAAAGCACCGGGTAAATGGTCAAGGAAAAACTTAGCGACACATGGCTCTATACGGGCGCCCCCGATCACATTGGTCTGGTGGTGCCTCCTGCGCCTATGGCAGAGGGCGGACATGTCGTTGCGCTCACACTGCCGAACGGGACGATCCGCCTCATGGCGACGCGCGACCCGGCGCGCTACGTCGGACAAGTGCTGCATCAGGTCGACGGCTTCGGTGGGGAGACGGACGGGGTGAAGGTGTTCGTGTCCGTCCGTCACTACCAGTATCAGGCTATCAAGCGCTGGATCGCGCGCCACTTGGACGAGCATCGTATTGGCTCGGATGCCTTCGACGTACCGTTTGCCGTATTGGCTCGGCGCGTTAATGAGGCATTCAGCGCAACCGGCGGGATGCGGAATTGAGTGGTTCGTATACAACCACGTCGCGGCGCATGTATCGCCGCAATGGTGATGCCGTGCGCGAAATGGCGCAATACCGCGTGATTCTGCCCGAATCGATTCCGCCATCCGGAGTAATGCCGCGCGAAATCTGCCAACACTGTAGCAATTACGATTTCGTGTTCAACAGGTGCCCGCTGGTCGGGGAAGTTCAATCCAATGGGACATGCTGTTTCTGGAATCTGGGGCACGCGACTTGAAAACGAATCATTGGGTACTCGTGCCGGCCATGGCGCTTCTTCCCTTGATGTGTGCGGCCGAAGATCGCTCGGACGCTTTACGTCAGCGCGACACCGCCATCCTGAGCGGCGAGGATCGTTCGAGGCTGCTGCGACAGAGCTTTGAATGCAAGGCCGAAGAGGGTACGCCTGGGCAGGCGTATTGCGCCGAACAGCAGGAAGCGGCCCGGCGCGAACTGGCGGAACGCACGCGGCGTAATCATGAGCAGGCCAAACGACGCATGGTGGGGAAATACTGATGGCGGATACGCATGACTTTAGCAATCCCTGGCGGGCGGTCTATGAGTGGCCGATGGCCGGCGCGTGGTTTGGTGCATCCTTCCTGACGCTGGCTGTGGCGACTGCGCTGCCGGTCCCGGCCATGATGGCAGCCGGCATGGCGCTTACCACGGGTGGTATGGGCGCATGGCGCACGATGCAGGCCATCAAGCGCCGCGAGGCGCGCGACCGCATCCGGTACAACAAGCATGAGTTCATTGACTTCGATACGTTCGTCAAGATCGCGCGCAAGGCGGCGCAGGAGAATGCATTCTGGCTTGGCAAGGGCTATCGCTGGACCGATGTGGAAGCCAATCGCATGTATGCCCTTATCTGTGCCGGGCTGACGCAAACCATCGACTCGTCCGACACCGAGGGCGACAAAGAAGGATCGCCGTGGATTCATGGGCTGGCAGAGGAAGTCGATCTGTTCGCCGATCTGGGGATACTTGTCGGACATACCCTGCTCGCCGGCACTACGCGCGTCGGCAAAACGGTCATGCTCATTTTGTTGATCTGTCAGGCCATCGTGCGCGGCGAGCCGGTGATCGTCGTCGATCCGAAAGGCGACAAGCGGATGATCCGTGCCGTCCGTCGCATGTGCGAATTGCTGGAGGTTGATTTCCTCTACTTTCATCCTGCGCATCCGGAGGAATCGGTTTGTATTGACCCGCTGCGCAACTGGAACCGCAAAACGGAACTGGCCAGCCGGATCGCCGCCCTGATTCCCTCAGAGACGGGAGTCGACCCGTTTACCGCGTTCGGCTGGAAAACGCTGAACGATATTGTGAACGGCTTGATAATCACGGGCGTGCGGCCGAACCTCGTGCAACTGCGCCGCTACATCGAGAACGGCCCGGACGATCTGGTAGTTCGCGCTCTGCGAGCGCATTTCAAGGATCGCGTACCAGAGTGGGAGGCGCGATCAGCCGGATTCGTCAAGGCGTTCAAAGGGGACACCCTGAGCGCCTACATCGCGTTCTACAAGGAAATCGTCATTCACGAAGCACCGTCCGTCGATCTTGACGGCCTCGTGTCGACATACGAACACAACCGCGAACACTTCCAGAAGATGGTTGCCGCGCTGATCCCGATTCTGTCGATGCTCACCAGTGATCCCCTGACTGACCTGCTGTCGCCGGACATGGCGCCGGGGCACAATCGGCGAGTAACCGATATTGCGCGCTCGATCCGCAGCGGCAGCGTGCTCTATGTCGCAACCGACTCGCTGGCGGATGCGACGGTCGGCAGCGCCATCGGTTCCATCATCATGGCCGATACGACGGCAGTAGCGGGCGACCGCTACAACTATGGAGACGAGTCCGATAAGCCGGTCAACGTGTTCATCGACGAAGCGGCCGAGGTCATCAACGTCCCGACCATCCAGTTGATGAACAAGGGGGGCGGCGCCAACTTCCGCGTCACGATTGCTACCCAGACTTTCGCTGACTTCGAGTCGCGCATGGGCGACAAGGCGAAGGCCACGCAGGTACTCGCCAACACCAACAACAAGATCATGCTGCGCGTGATCGACACGGAAACTCAGCAGTATTTCACGGACAGCATCCCACAGATCAAGGCGCGGATGATGATGATTCGGTATGGCCACAATGTCATGCCAAACATCCACGAAGAGTACAGCGCGTCATACCAGGAACAAGCGCAATTCGAGGATGCCGATCTGATTCCGTCCGCTTTGCTGGGGGAGCTTTGCAAGCTGCACTATTTCGCACGGCTCGCAGGCGGGCGCACGCTCAAGGGCCGCGTGCCGATTCTGAGATAACGACATGGCAGACCGGCAGAACAGGGGTAACGGCGCCACGGGTATGGTGATGATCGCCTTCTTGGTGCTAATGCTTCTCACGCTTTTTTTCATGCCGCGCCAGGGGATGACGGCAGCGTGGGAGGGGGAGCGAAACATGATGCGTGCGCTCGCTTCCGAACGGTTCGATGAATGGATATTGATGGAAGCGGGGCGCTTGATGGATGGGTCCGGCGACGTGGCCACCTCCGCAATCGAGAGTGCTCAAGCCTCCGGCCTGGGGCACATGGCAGCCGACCGGGTTTATGTCGCCTTTCTCTGGCTCAACCTGATCGTATATCGGGTGATGTCGCTCATGCTTTGGACGCTGGTCGTGGCGCCTTTCGTGCTGGCCGCATCGGCTGACGGCTACTACACCCGTGAGATACGCAAGGATTCGTTCGTCGCCCAAAGTCCGATACGCCACAAGATGGGTGCATGGATGATGCAGGCCACCACGCTGGCAATTACAGGGTGGCTCTTTATACCGTTTGCCGTTCCGCCTGTTGTTGCTCCGGGCCTGCTCGCCGCGCTTGGTGCCGCGATCTGGCTCTGGATAGCCAACCTGCAAAAGAGGATTTAGTCGTCGTGATCGGAATGCGTGTGGAGTTTCCTATCAACGCAGGGGAGTGGGGCACGGGAACCGTCTCATCGTTCGACGAGGATACGGGGCTGATAGCCGTCCGTGATGACGATGGCGAGTTATGGAAGGGGTACGAATATCAGGTAGTGACAGAGAGGTCAGGTCGGAAGGATGTACCAGAACCAGCAGAGGAAGCGCGAAACATCTGCGAAAAATGTTTGGCAATGATGGGAATTCAAGAGCCGTCTGACTTGCTTTACGAGACGGGCCTCTGCGATGTGTGTGGTGGTGAGGAAAGCGGCTTCGGTGAGGTTGTCGACTTGGGGTTGCTTGATCTCTATGCCGGCCTTGGATTTACACCGGAGTTCGTGCATTCCCATCTTCCCAGGCTTCGTCGATACCACGACAAGACGCTAACACTTGTGGATATTGGCCGAGAAATTGCAAGGCACGGCGTTTTTGGTACGTGCAGAACCGATCTTCCTTGTAGTGGTTACAGCGATAGGCCATGGCGTTTTGATGGGAAAAGGACGGGGGAGAAGTTATGACGAGCTTTCGCAGGCAGTTCATTTTCAGCGCCTCAAGCATGGAAGTGACGGGCGTTGAGATTTTGGCAGGCAATCCATCACGCTTGCGCTTGGACGATCCAATCGCCATGCTTGAGCACGATCTGTCGGCCCTGCATCATGGATGCGAACTGGCATGCCAAAGCGGACTGCGGGTTCAATGCAATGTCGAACCGTCGAGCGTGGTAATTGGGTTGAGCCGTATGCTCAAGGCAATATCCGCCGGCATTGTCGTCGAACTGGTGGAACGTCACGTCTGCAACGATGATCGCGCCTTTGATTTGCTGGTTGATGGCGCTCTCCGATTGCGGAAAGCCGGTGCGCTGATCGCTCTTGACGATGTGACGCCAAACGCAATGGAAATCGAACTGATCCGCGCGCTCCGGCCGGACATCATCAAGGTGGAAAACCGCGCGGCACTCTCGGGCGTGCTCAAGGTTGCCGCCACGCGCCACCTGATTGCGGAGCGCGTCGAGACGAAAGGCCATGCCGATCTTGCGTGTGCAATGGGCGTCAGAGAACTGCAAGGCTTCTGGTGCGACCGGCAGCATCAAATCCCCGAGGTCGTGCCAGCAACCATCGCAGTTGCGGTAGCCCCATGCTGAAATTCTTCCTGCAAACCGGCCTTATCGCTGCCCTGCTTGGCGCGCTCGGTATATCGATCAATGCGGAAACCCTGAACGACGCCCAGGCGATGCTACACAAGCTCTCGGGTATGGCGCGGGGAGCCGGGCTTCCGGGCAGCGAACCGGCCGCCATTGCGACGGATCATGCAGCCGCCGTTGTGCGAACCATGACGAACGGGGCAGGCGAGCAGAGCGCACCACCGCCAGGCGGGATAGCGGGGAGGGCGTTCGATAACAAGGTGCCGCAGGACTGCTTTGGTGAGAAGATCATCGAGATTGAGGGCAAGGTGCGCTGCGCTCATGCGCGTCGGTCTGCTGCACCATAGGCATATTCCGAAACGTAGCTGTTTGGGGCGCTTTTAAGCTGAATTTGTTTCCCGCCGATCCATAGCATTGCGTGCATGGATCATCGTGCCAAAACACACCACACCACGTCAAAGCGCACTATCTGCGCCGCAGTAATTGCGGTTGCGCTTCTCCCGGCCGTCGCCTCTGCTGCATGCTTCAAGGAAGCCGGCAGTCGCTTCAACATCAGCCCGGTGCTGATTCGCGCAATCTCGCAAACCGAGTCCGGCGGCAACCCTAATGCCCGGAATCGCAATCAGGATGGCAGCGTCGACGTCTGTCACATGCAAATCAACAGCCGGTGGTTCCCGACGCTGGCACGTCATGGTATCGCCCCGTCCGATCTGGACGATCCCTGCACATGCACCTACGTGGGGGCGTGGATTCTCGCCGGCAACGTCAATCGGCTCGGCTACAACTGGCGGGCGGTGGGTGCCTACAACGCGAGGTCGGAACATAAGCGTGTGCTTTACGCGCACAAGGTAGCAGGAACTCTGGCTCGGATGGGACACCAATGAGGGCGCTTCTGACTAGCTTTATTGCCGTGGGTTTGACGGGGTGCATCACCCTCTCGCCGCAACCTCAAGTGGCCGATCCGGTCGGTATCGTCAGGGGCGTCGAGTGGCGCTCCGGTGACTGGCGTCATTGCGACGTGCCGCATTGCCAGCAGCCGACGCCCAAGACATTGCTGCTTCTGCCGGAACAGCCAAAGCCGCAACCGGCGCGGGCAGTCGAACTGCCAAGTATCCCGGCGGCACCGCCGCCCAAACCTGCCCCGCCAGAGCCGGTGGTCGTGTCGTTTCCCTTTGCTTCCGCCACCCCGACGCAAGAGGGCATGGAGGCAATCAGGATTGCCGTAGAGCGTTTTAACGGCATGGCTGCGCTGCGCATCGAGGGACATACCGATAGTGTGGGCGCCCAGAAAGCAAACGATGTCATGGCGGCGGCACGCGCAAGGCGTGTCGCGCGCGAATTGAAGCGTCTTGGCCTCCGGGCGCGCATCGAGATTCAGAGCGGCGGGAAGTGCTGTTACGCCGCGACGAATGACACGAAGGCGGGCCGAGCGGCCAACCGGCGCGTCGAAATCCATCCTGCAACCATTTCAAAGGAATCGCAATGATCCCCCGCACGAAGGAAGCCATCAAAGACTACATCTATGCCGGTGCGTTCGTCGCGGCCGGCGTGCTGATGCCGAACTCGGTGGTTGACACCGGGTTTGAGGCGCACATCAGCGGCCTCGCTATTGGCGCCGGCATCGGCTGGCTCATCAAATCTGTCATCGCTCATGCAAAGAAAGGGAAGGACTGAACCATGAACACTCGTTCCACCAAGCGCTTCACGCTGTTTGTCACGTTGTTTTTTGGCTTCATCGGTGTCGCGTCGGCCGCAACCGGCTCGACCGACTTTGATGCCATCTACAACTACCTCGACAGCCTTATCCACGGCTCGGGCGGCAAAACGCTCGTGCTGGCCTCCATCATTCTCGGGGCGATTTTCTCGGTCGGCCGCATGTCGCCGATCCCGATACTCGGCGGCATCGTCTTTGCGATCTTCCTGCAATACGTTCCGAGCATCGCGGTCGGCATTCTGACCGCAACGATCTAGCACCGGCACTGCCATGCAAGGTCAGGACGAAACCGGGTACATCCCGAAATATCTTGATGCCCAGGAGAAGTTCGTTTTCTGGGACATGGATCAGGCCATCATCGGCCTGGTCATCATGGGGATCGGCATTGCCGGCGGCGAGTTGATGCCGGGTCTGGTTGCCGGTGCCTACGCGGCATGGCAGTACGGCCGCGTCAAGGCCGGGAAGCACCCGCGTTTCGTCATGCACCTGATGTACTGGTGGCTGCCGCCTCAATTCGCGTTCGTGCGCAGGCGAGTTACGCCGCCTTCCGACGTGCGCTACTTCTTGGGCTGAATCCAATGCTGTTCAAAAAGTACACGGACAAGCTCGTCAACGGCACGGACGAACTCCGCTTCTATCGGATCGTGATCGGCGGGCTGCTGATTGGAATCATCATGCTCGCCAGAACCAACGGCATGTTGGCTGGCGATGTCAGGACGGTGATTACGCCGCCTGAAATCAAGCGCTCGTTCTGGGTGTCGAGCAACGATGTGTCGCAGGAATATCTTGAGGAAATGGCGTACTGGTACGCGGGGTTGGCGCTCAACATTACGCCGCAGGGTTCCGAATACCAGCGAACGCTGTTTCTCAAGTACGCCGATCCCGAGGAATCCGGCCGGCTAACGGCGGAAGCCAGTGCACGCGCCGAGTTTCTGCGCCGCAATGGCGCGTCCACGGTATTCGCGCCGCGAACCATCGCCGTCGACATGCCGCACAAACGGGTTGCGCTGACAGGGGTGCTCAGTACCTATGTCGCCGACAAGCGCGCCCCGGATCGCAGCGTCGTCTACATGATCGCCTTCAATTACAGGGACGGAACGCTGTATGTATCGGACTTCAAGGAAACCAGCGCACAAGACCCCTTCGGTGATGGCTCCAAACCGTCATCGCACTGAGGCGAGAAAGGAAAACATCATGCTTCGCAAACTCAAGGTCTGGCTGGTTGCCACGCTATGGCTCTGCGCGCTCCCGGCATCTGCCGCCCAGGTGCTTAACGCAAGCGGCGACGAAACGCTTACCGCCGTGATTACACGTAGCGAACCGACGTTGATCCGGCTGGAAGGACAGCCCATCCGTCGAGTCTTCGGGCAGGAGGATGAGTTCACCGTCAAGCCGGACAAAGAGTCTGGCACCGTCTATATCCTGCCGACTACGGACAAGGCCACGATCACCTTGTTCGTGGCCGATCACGTTGGCAACACCGTAAAGCTGCTGCTGGCCGTTGGCGATGGGCCGTCCGATACCATCGTGGTGAAAGGGCTGGCGCCGAGAAAGTTGGCGCGCGAGCGTGCCGCCGGGCGCGATCTGCCCCGCAATCAGGCGCTCAAGCAAGTGGTTCTTGCGTTGGCGACGGCGACCAGTGCCGGCCTCGAAGCGCGCCAGGTGAATCAGCCCGTGCCGCTCTGGAACGAGGCGAGATTCGTACTGACCAGGACAGTCGATACCGGCGATCTGAAAGGCGAGCATTACGCGCTGACGAACGTCAGTCAGCAGCCGATGGTGATTGACGAACGCGAACTGTACCGGCGCGGCGTGCTGGCGGTATCGGTGGCCAAACCCAATCTGTTGCCGGGAGAAACGACGGCAGTCTATATCGTGACTGAGGTCGAACAATGAGCGCGAACAAGCCATCGTGGCGCGAGCGCATTGGCAACATGACGCCCAAGCAAAAGCAGTATGCCGTGCTCGGCGGGCTGGTCACGCTCATTGCGCTTGTCGTTTTTGGCAGCACGTCGCTGGTTGAGCGTCAGCCGCCCATGCTGCCGCAAGTATCGAAGCAAGCGCCGAAGGCCAAGAACTTCGCCGTGCCGGGCCAGCAGGTTGATCCGCGCGACGTGTGGATGACGCAATCCTCGTCCAAGCTGCAAGCGATGGATGATGTCGTGAAATCGTTGCAGCAGAAGATCGACAGTCTGGAAAAGACCAAGGCCGAGACGCCAGCGGCAACCGGCGGCGTCAAGGCGCTCCCTGCGGCTGCGTTACCAACTTTCCCGACGATGGCGGAAGTCGAGGCAGCCCGCGCGCAGGCGGCGCAATCCCAGCAACAACCCGCTCAAGCCCAGCCGGTTCCGCAGCAACTGCCGGAGCCGAAGAAGCCGGGAATCGCCGTGTTTGAAGTCTCGGAAAAGCCGGTCGAGACGCAGGCCGTTGTGGAGCGCGCGAAGACCTACATTCCGTCCGGCTCTTTCATGCGCTCGATCACCTTGTCCGGCCTCGATGCCCCGGCCGGAGGTCAAGCGCAGGAAAACCCGCATCCTCTTCTCCTGCGCGTGCAGGACAACGCCTTCCTGCCGAGCCGCTATCGTGCGCGCGTAAAGGAATGTCATGTGCTGGTGGCGGGCCATGGCGACATCAATTCCGAGCGCGCCTACATGCGGACGGAAAGTCTCTCGTGCGTGCTCAAGTCGGGCGAAGTTATCGACGTGCCGGTGAAAGGCTATGTCGTCGGCGAAGACGGCAAGGCCGGCGTGCGCGGGCGCGTGGTCAGCAAGCAAGGCCAGGTGCTTGCCAACGCCCTGCTGACCGGGATCGTCTCCGGGCTGGGGCAGGGTGTTCAGCAAATGTCGACGACCTACAACACCACGGCCCTGGGAACGGTGGGCACTGTCGATTCCGGCAAGCAGTTGCAGTCCGGTGTCGGTGCAGGGGTAGGCAAGGCGCTCGACCGCCTTTCGCAGTACTACATCACGCTCGCGGAAAAAATGTTCCCTGTGATCGAAATTGACGCGATGCGTGAGGTCGATGTCGTCTTCACGAAGGGAGTCACGCTCGGGTTGGGGGAGGCCGGCGACACGGACGGAGATTACAGCACCATCTGGAAGCGCGGCCGGGCAGCGCTGCGTCAGCCTCTTAATACGGAAAGGACTAATTGATGAAGAAATACGCAATGATTGCGCTGGCCTGTTTCGCATCCATGGTGCACGCGCAGCCTGACGTGACGTCCGTGCAGGCGCGGCTCAAGGAACTCTACCCGGCGACCCAGATTACCAGCGTGCGTGCTGCCGAGGTTCCCGGCCTTTACGAAGTGACGATGCGCAGCAACGTCGCTTATACGGACGCATCGGGACGTTATTTCGTCTTCGGCCGGCTCTTCGACATGCAGGAACAGGTCGACCTGACAGCCGAACGCCTGGCGGAAGCGAACAAGGTGGATTTCGGCGCGCTTCCGCTCGATGCCGCGATCAAGCGGGTGCATGGCGACGGCACGCGCAAGCTGGCGCTGTTTTCCGATCCGGATTGCCCGTACTGCAAGCGACTCGAAGAAACGCTGGCGAAGCTCGACAACGTGACGATCTACACCTTCCCGTATCCGCTTGCGCAACTGCATCCTGACGCCGCGCGCAAGGCGGCGAACATCTGGTGTGCTCCCGACCGCGCAAAGGCATGGGATGAATTCATGATGACCGGCAAGGAAGCTGCGGCGCGCGACTGCAAGCATCCGCTGGATCGCATTGCGGCGCTTGGTCAGGCGCTTGGCGTCAACGGCACGCCAACGATGTTCACGGCCGATGGACGCCGGGTGTCCGGCGCCGTTCCGCTCGACCAGATTGAGCGGGCATTGCAGGGCGCGGAAGGCCGGGCGGGCGCTGCGATGAAGGTTGTGCAGCCGGTCGCGGGAGGTAACTGACATGCGCACATGGTCATTGATGGTTGCGCCCCTGCTGTTGGCGGGCTGCGTCAATATGTCCGGACTGTCCGGGGAGTCGTCCTTTGCCTGCAAAGCGCCGGACGGTGTGACGTGCGCTTCGCTGTCCGGCGTCTACGCCAACGTCGTCGCCGGCAATACGCCGAGGAAGGCCAAGTCGGGCGAAGCGGCTGAAACGTCCGGCGCAACTGCGCAAGGCAAAGGGACGGGGATCATGGGGTATGCGCCCTCGTCCGGCGAGCCGATCCGTTCGCCGCAACAAGTCCTGCGCGTCTGGATAGCGCCATGGGAGGATACGGACGGCGACCTGCACGACCAGTCCTACACCTACGTCGTTGTGCGCGAATCGGAGTGGCTGATCGAATACAACCGTCATCGCATTGCGGAGCGGTTCCGGCCGACCGTCGCACAACCGGCCCAGGGTGGCGCCGGGGCGTCGAAGGCGCCGGCTAAGAGCGCGCCGCAAACGTCGGGCGCGTCCAATGGAGCGCCGGCCGGACAGATCGTTCCGCCGTCACGCATACCGCTGTCGGGTGAGGATAAGTAAGCCATGGGCGCTGCTTTGCTGGATGCCGTCAAGTCGGTCTTTGTGGGTGAGCGATACGCGCCGGCCGACGTGGTGCAACGTAACCTGATGCAGCAGATTTGCACGATCCCGCGTCTGACGGCGATCCTTCCGTATCTCGGATGGCTCGAAGACGTGAATCTCTTCGTGCTCGACCAGGGAGGCTTTGCGGACAAGGATGACTTGTCGCTTTCGTTTGCCATCGAGGTTCAACCGCAAACCGGCGCCTCCGAGGATATGGAGCGGGTGCTGGCCAGCCTGTTCATGTACTGTCCGACCGATACGGGCATTCAGATCAGCCTCTATGCCTCGCCGCACATCCTGCCAACGCTGGTCCGTCAGGCCAGCATGCTTCCGGTCGACGATGGGAATGAGCTTTTGGACGTGAATATCGGCTGGAACGACAAGCGCAACAAGAACGTCTATCGTGTCATGGCGCGCGAACGCATCGACCTTTACATGAAGGGCTGCGCCTCGTCGCTTTGGGCGCACGAAAGCTATCTGCTGCGAGACTTCCGCTGTGTGATTTCCGTCACGATGCCGCTCACGCCGGAGAAACCTGCCGACATTGAAGAGGCGATTCGCATCCGTGAGAGTTGCCATGCAACGTTACGGTCGGCGCATTTACCCGGCCGGGACTGGCGTCCTGACGATCTGCTGAATTTCGCGGCCGACTTCTTCGATGTCGAACGCGCTCTGGGGCACCAGAAAGTCGACCTGCTGGAATACGACCCCCAGCGGCCGATGCGGTCGCAACTGTCGAATCCGGAGATTGCATCCGCTGTTGCGGATTCCTGCATCAAATCGAAGAAGGCAGGCAGTCAGGTGGAAAGCGCGCTGCAATGCTTCTCCGTCAAGACCTATCCGAAGTATTACCGGCTGTCCAACATGGGCGCGGTGATCGGCGATTACTTCCAGATGGCGCTGTCGATTCCATGCCCATTCCTTGTCACGATGGGAGCTAAGGTTATCGACTACGAAACCTCGCGCACCAAGGCCAACATGAAGGCCGCGCGGGCGACCCAGGGCGCGCAATCCAAGATGGCGGTGTTGCAGCCCGACTTGCAGGATCGCAAGCGCGATTGGGACATGATGCTGCGCGCCTACGAGAACGGCCGCAACGCCATCAAGATGTACCATCAGATCGTGCTGCTCTCGCGCTACAGCGATGCAGCCAAGTGCGAGCACTCGATCCGCGCCGTGTGGCGGGCGCGTGGCTACGATCTGGCGAAGGATTCGTATCTCCAGCACCAGGCGCTCATTGCCGCGCTCCCCTGCACGCTGACGCCGGCCCTGCAAGCCGATCTGGATAGCTTTGGCCGCATCGGGTTAAAGAACGCCGACAATGCTGTGATGACCTCGCCGCTACTGGCGGAATGGAAGGGCACCAGAACGCCGGTAATGACGCTGTTTGGCCGGCGTGGGCAGATCATGACGTTCGATCTGTTCGACAACACGGCGGGCAACTACAATTTTGCCGTTGCCGCGCTTTCCGGCGCCGGGAAGTCGGTGTTCACCAACGAAGTGGTGTACCGCTATCGCGGTGCCGGCGCGAAGGTGTGGATCATCGACGTAGGCGGCTCCTACAAGAAAATCTGCGAGCGCTTCGATGGGGAGTTCATCGAATTCTCCGAGAGGAACGCGATCTGCATCAACCCGTTCTCGATGGTCAATGACTTCAACGAGGACATGGAGATTCTGCATCCGCTGATCGCCCAGATGGCAGCGCCGCGCGTGCCGCTCGACAACTACGCATACTCCGCGCTTGGATCGGCGATTCGTCGCGTCTGGGAAAAAAAGCAGCACGCGGCGACGATTACCGACGTGTACGATCTGCTGCGCTCCGGACGCCTCGATGACGACTCCGAGCACGAGCGCGATCTGACGCGCCTCGCGGTGGCTCTGGAGCCTTACACGAAGCACGGCGTCTACGCGCGGTATTTCGAGGGCGACGCGACCATCCAGTTTCAGAAAGACCTGGTGGTGCTCGAACTGGAAGAACTCAAGAGCAAGAAGGATTTGCAGGCCGTCGTCCTGCAACTGATGATGTACAAGATCACGCAGGAAATGTACCTCGACCGCAAGCGCAACAACCGCGAGCGACGCATGATCTGCATCATCGACGAAGCGTGGGATTTGATGAGCAACGGTTCGACGAGCGAGGGCTTCATCGAAACCGGCTATCGGCGCGCGCGAAAGTACGGCGGCGCCTTCGGCACCATTACGCAATCCGTTGAGGACTACTACAAGAGCGAGGCGACAAAGGCGGCGATCAACAACGCCGACTGGCTGTTCTTGTTGCGCCAGAAGCCCGAATCAATCGAGCGCCTTGGCAAGGAAGGCAAGCTCACCATCGACGAATTCACGAAGCGCCAACTCACCAGCGTGTCGACGCAGCATGGGATGTATTCCGAAATCTATGTGCATAGCCCGCTTGGCTCTGGCGTCGGGCGCCTGATTCTCGATCCGTTCTCGCTGTTGCTGTATTCGACGCAACCGGAAGATTTCGTGGCGATCAAGCGCCTTACCGACAGCGGCATGTCGATCAATGACGCCATCAACACCCTGCTCAAGCAACGAGGTCATCGCAAATGAAGCTGCTCGACATCACCATCGCCGTTCTTCTTTCGGTTGCGCTCTCCGTGGGCGCGTGCATCTATTGGACAAAGCACCATACGCCGCGCTTCGTCAAGGTTGATCTGCTCACGCTTTTCGAGGAACAAAAGGCCGATCTGGAGAAGGCGATCAAGCCCGGCATGACGAAAGACGAGCAGGACAAGCTGTTCGAGGCCGCGACGGCGCAGATGACGCGCATGGACGCCGCGCTTGCGCAACTCACCGCCGAATGTGATTGCGCGATCCTGAACGCAGCGGCTATCGCCAAGCTGCCGGAAGGGTCGGATGCGGGCGTGCCGGACATGACGGGGCGAGTGCGTGCGCTTCTGGCCGGGTTGCAGTAGTCGCATCATGCGTTGGGCCAACATCCTGCGGTTTTTCGTGGCTAGCCTGTTCGCGCAAGTCGCGCAGGCGTCGGGAATCGACTACAACTCGGCGTGGCACTGCGACGGAACGGCGCGGTTCTCGTGGTACTGCGATGAGGCGCCGCCAGCAAAAGCGGCGGAAGAAGCGGGAGTGCGCCAGAAACCGCTAACCCGTGAAGAAGAGGCTATCGAACGTCTCGCCGCATGGCGCAAGGAACTTGAAGGCAAGCGCGCCTTGTCCATCATCGAAAAGACGCCGGAGAGTGTCAAAGCCTACATCGAGGCGCAGGAACGGATGATGCAAAACTCATCCGAGTATTCCGACGTGTGGCGTCGCGTGATCTGGCAAAACCCCGACCTGAACTACGAACTCAAGCGGCCGGCGAACAATGCCGCCATCGACAGCTACAACACGGCGCGCACGGCCGTTGAGCGAAAGACGCTGGACGCGATCAACAAGGAATGGGGAATCTTCTTCTTCTTCCGGTCGGACTGCCAATACTGCCATCGCATGGCGGGAACGCTCAAATATCTGTCCGAGCAATACGGCATCGCTGTCTTTCCGATCAGCGGCGACGGCGGCGGTATCAAGGAATATCCGAAGCCCCAGCGAGACAACGGGCTGGCCGACATGCTGGGGATCAAGGCCGTGCCGACGCTCGTTCTCGGGAACGTGAAGAACCGCCAAATGATTCCGCTGGCGTCCGGGCTGGTATCCGCCCAGGACGTGATTGAGCGTATCTACATCCTGACCAGCACGCGGCCAGGCGAACTCTATTGACAGGGGCAATGATGATGGGCAAGCGCATCATGGCTTTTGCGGTGTCTATCGCGCTCGTTTCGACTGCGCAGGCGTCCGTGCAAAGCGAAATGCAGAGTTGGTTCAACGATCTGGGCAGCATGGGGAACGTCACGACGCCGCAGGTTATTCAGGGGCAGACGCAAACCGTCTACACCGGGGGCAGCCTCTACATGCGCTCCCCCGTGAGAAATTACCAGTTGGGATCGTTCCAGCCGCCGAGCGTGCGCGGCGGATGTGGCGGCATCGATGTCTTCGCCGGATCGTTCTCGTTCATCAGTTCCGAGAATCTGACGGCGCTGATGCGGAACATCGCCAACAACGCCATCGGCTACGCCTTCATGGCGGCGATCAAGAGCATCGATCCCATGCTCGGCGACATCATGCAATACCTGCAAGATCAGGCGTCGAAGATCAACAACATGAACCTCAATTCTTGCCAGATGGCAGAGGGGATCGTGACTGCCGCCGCAGATGCGCTCACCGACAAGAAAGAGCAATCGAACGCGCAGGGCACCGGCTCGACGCTTTCCAATCTGTGGTCCGACAGCTTCATGAGCTTTGATACCTGGCGCAAGGATAAGAACGCCAAGAAGCAAGCGCGCGAGCAGGCTGCGAATGCGGATGCCGGACTCAAGGAAATGTTGCAAGGCGGGAATCTGGTCTGGCGTGCGCTGGGCAAAACGAACGTTCCCGACGAACTCAAGGAATTGATGATGAGCCTGATCGGCACCATCATCATTACACCGCCCGCCGATCCGGATGGCGGGAATGCCAACTCTGCGACTTGGGACTCCAGAACGGGATCGGGAATCGGATTCAAGGATTTCATCGGCGATCCGACCGTTCAGACCCATCGGCTTGCGCTGCTCAAGTGCGACGATTTAGCCGATTGCAAGAATCCGGCGATAGTCTCGAACCAACCAACCGAATCGTTCGCCTGGCGCGTCAATCAGGTCTTGATTAAGGCCATTGCCGCAATCAGGTCACGCACGCCGCAGGCGTTTACCGAGCTTGATAGCGCAGTGTTCACGAGCACGGCTGTTCCGGTATGGCGGCTGGCTGCCATATCGGCAACCGGGGGTAATGACAAGTTCATCCAGAACTACTCGCGCGCCATCGCCATCGAGTTGGCGAATAGCTGGTTCAAGAACACCATCAAGACGCTCGAAGCGGCACTGGCGAAGGGTGGCGGCGGCGGTATGGGCGCGGATGCCGTCAAGGCGATAGAAGGCATTCGCAGCCAGATCGCGGCTGCGCGCCAGCTTGCCGCTGCGGAATACATGGCCGAATACCAGAAAGCGGCATCGATGATCGAGATGCAGCGCGCGACGCAATGGATGCACGAAACGATGATGCGTTCGATGCCCACGGATTTGCAGCGCTCCATGCTCACCTTTAACCGATAGGCGAGGAACAACCGTGATCTGGGAAGTATTCGCCTACTGGAACGTCCAGGAACTGACGACGGTATTCAACGCCGTCGCGGCGCTGGTCGGATCGAACGATTTTGCCGGTCTGCTGCGCACGGTGGCGCTGGTGTTCTTCATCTCGCTGGCGCTGACCATGCTTGCCCGGCGGACGGGGATGGAAGATTTCATCCGCTGGCTGGTGATGCTCGCCGTCTTCAACGGCTTCATGCTGGTGCCCAAGGTGTCCGTCAGCATCGTGGATCGCACCGGCACCGCCCCGCCTGCCGTGGTTGCCAACGTGCCGCTCGGACTGGCTGCGCTGGCCAGTTCGACATCGAAGATAGGCGACTGGCTGACGCGCGCCGAAGAAGCGCTATTCAGCCTGCCATCCGATGTGCGCTTCGTCGATAACGGCACGCTCTGGGGGCATCGCATCATGCGCGAACGGCTGGCAGCCAACGCCGCCAGTCCCATCCTGTCGAACAACCTGGTCGAGTTCTACCGGGAATGCGTGTGGCCCGACATCGCCACCGGCTACATTTCGATGGCCGACATTGCCGGAGAAGAAGACATCTGGGCCTTCCTCGACGGGAAGCTCAATCCCGGCCTGTATGTGCAACTGGCTGGTGATACGACCCCGCGCCCATGCCAGGGCGGGGGGAGCGCCTACGAGGTGCTGACCACCCAGCTTTCGGCCGACGTAGAAGAAAACCTCAGCAATCTCGGGCGCAAGATGTACCCGGACATGTCTGCGGCCGTGGCCAAGACAACCCTGACCGCATCCCTGCAAGGAACATCGAGCTACATGCTCGGCACTACCCAAGGGGCGCAAGCCATCATGCGTCAGGCCATCATCGGCAACTCGATCATCGACGCCGGCTACCAGATACCCTCACAAGTCGGCGACGCGGCCACGGCTGCGGTAAAGCTCGCCGAAGTGCAGGCGATCCGCTCGTTCAATACGTCCAATCAGGCGATGGTGGCGCTCTCCGACAGCACCATGCCAAGGCTGCGCAACGTGGTCGAACTGCTGATCTACGCGCTGTTCCCGATTGTGGTGGTGCTGATCGTGTCCGCTGGCCACAATGCGCTGCCGATCCTCAAGAGCTATCTGGGCGCAATGCTGTGGGTGCAGCTATGGCCTCCGCTCTACGCGATCATGAACTTCGCCATGAACGCCAAGGCGTCGGCCGCGATGAACTCCATGACGGCCGGCGAGGGGCTGGCATTGAAGTATTACAGTTATCTCGGCAACGCCACGGTCAGCGATCAGGCGGTGGCCGGCGTGCTGACGGTTGCGATCCCCGTGATCGCCTACGGAATTGTTCAGGGCGTCATCAGCATCGCTGGCCAGCTTGGCGCTGTTGCGCAGCCTGCGGGTCAGTACGGCGCCAACCTGTCGCAGGGCAACCTCCAGTTCGGATCATCGAACATCAACGCAACGAAGATGGATATGGCGACGCAGGGACAGTATTCGACGCAACCGATCATGCGCGGCGGCACGGGACAGGGGATGTTCGCCGGCAGTGACGCCGATGTCTCGGCAACCGGATCGTCCCTTGAGTACAAGGGGCGCGGCTGGAGTGCCAGTGCCATGGACACGAATCACGATGGCCGGATCAGCATGTCGCAGCGCGAGTTGATGACGTTCAAGGGGGAGGGCTTTGCGAACTTCGGCAGCACGGCGGATGTCGGGATGTCCGGGCATCGCGGTTCGACCGACTTCTCTGGCGATCAGACCGACAGGGGAAGCGGAACGCAAGTGAAGGGAGGTACGGGATCGACGGCGCGCTTGTCGGATGGACAACGCGCGGAGTTGTCCAGAACCCTTACCGACAACTTGCAGAAAGTCATCGAGGTTGCGGATGGCGCATCCCATAAGGAAGGCAGCGGGACAGGGGCAAGAAGCAGCCGGGGAACGGATAGAACCTCTTCCTCTTCCAATCAGGAAGGGTTTGATATTGCGTCCAAGGGCGGGATTACTGCAAGGGAATCGAAAACCGCATCAGGGAACGAAAGCCAGATTGTGCAGCAGCAGGACGGCGCTGGTGGCGCAAAACCAAGATTGGGGCCAACGTCCGCCACAAAGAGCTTGGCGCACTCGATTATGGGAGCTATCGACGCAAGCATTAGCGGCGGCGCCACGACGGGCGCCCAGAATCGGGACGAGGCCAAAAAGCTCGCGCAGAACATGTCTGAGTCGGAAATACGTGATGCTTATGACATGGTGAAGTCCGCACTCGATAAGACTGCGCGTGGCACGAACGATGCGGCAGTGAAACAGGGGGCCGAAAGCCTAGGCGCGACGCTGGATCGCACCACGACCTACAGCAAGGAATCGGTCGGCTCACTCATGGATACGGTGTCGGCTGGTCATCGTGATGAAGCAGGCCGGAAAAACACTGCTGGCGTCAAGGTCGACAACTCCATGGACTTGTTCTATACGGCATGGGGAATGCTGGCGCAGCAGCGTGGTTGGGATGACACCTTTACTCCGGGTCGCGCCGCAGAGTTCACGCGCGAATGGAACAGTAATGCGAGCTTCCGTGAGGATGCCGCCGCCAGACTGTACAAGTCGCAGGACGAATCGCCGCTGATGGGTCAGGGGGTCAATCCAGTCAGGACGCAGGCAGACGTAAGGGGGCAGGGCGTGCCCGTGGTCGCAGACAATACCGGCGCAGCGCACAGGAACAATCTTGAGCTTGTCCAAGGGCAAAACAACGTTCAGGGCACCGCGCCGGGAACGCAGCCGGATGCCTCGGCTGTCGATGCGGAAGCCGCCAGGCGTGCCGCTGCCGCTAAAGGTGCATTCACAGGCGCACAGGCCGTGCAGATGCAGAATCTTGGGGCTGGCGTTGCGGCTGACGCCATCTACCGGGATCGTCAGATCGGTATGGGATCGACGCTCGCCAACACCTATCTGGGCGGATGGGGTTACGCTAGTCCGGAAGCCTACAGCGGTGCCCTACAGGACGCCGCCAGGAACGATCCAGAACTGAGCGCGCGACTGCAAGCGGTCGGCGCGGCGCAGCACCGAGGCGAGAAGATCAGCGAGGGCGACATCAAGTGGATCGAGGCGCGCGCAGACAAGGCGCTGGACGGCTCGCAGAAGTCGGCACGGGAGGCGGCAGGCTTCGGCAAGTCGCAGGACTAATCGCCGCTGATGGGTCAAGGGGTCAATCCAGTCAGGACGCAGGGCGTGCTTACTTGTCGCCTGCAATATCAACATTGTGGATGTTCGCCGGCATATGATAGTAATTGGGGTGGAACATCACATTCGTGCACTCGTTTTCCGTCATCTCGCCGCCGAGTGCTCGGGTAACGGCATCCGGCTTGTATACATACAAACCACCAGCCGATTGAGCGGCGCGAGGACGGGAATAATCGTTGTCATATATCGAGCCGAACATGGGGCCGTCGCCACGGATATACAGCCAGAGCTTGAAGCATCCATACATCAGGCAAAGACCGGCCAGCCATTCAAAGGCGTCCGTTCTGCCGACTCGGCCAGCATGAATACCGCTGATAACCGCCAGCATCGAGGCGAGCAGGGCGCAGTTGTAGGCCGCGAAGATCATTGCCGCAGCACGTTTGCCGGAACGGTAGGCGAACAGCGAAATGCGCCCCACGCGAGCGAAAATGAAAGCGGCGATCACGACCACCGCTACCGCAACTGCAAGATCATCAAGTGCCATGTTGCTCTCCTTACTTTTTCTTCTGGTTTGCGGACTTGTGTTCCATCATGTCTTGAAACGTCGGGATCGGCACGCAATAAAATACCGGCTCGTTTCGATTCAGGATCAGCACGGGTTCCCCTTGACCGGACTCAACCGTTTCCATCGGCTCGCGCTTGAGGTCGGTAATGCTGGCAATGACGGATGTGTGAATTTTGGTGGCCATGATGCGATCCCGGTAGTGTTTGTATGCTCATATTGTAGCACCTTAAAAAATCTTTGCAATAGCACTTGAAAGATATTTGAAAGTGTTTATACTGTGCTTCACGATGGCGGCACAGGGGTGTCGCATCGTGACACGGAAACTTGCAAAGGGGAGCGACATGAGCGAAGAACAAAGCGCCATTCTGGAGCGGGAAGATCGCATCGCGGCTTGCTTTCAGGCCGTAATCGACATGCAAAACGAATCTGTGGAAGTCCGCAAGCGCGCCAACATCGACGGGCTGCTGGACTTCCTGACGGACGAATACAACGAGGCGCGGCATCGTTTTCGCAGCCACGCCATGCCTGCCTAACTTTGGGAATGGCAACGTGAGCAAGTTCACCTTCAAGCGACACCCTAAAGAAACGGGGCTGCGATCTGTCGGCCATCCGGACCCTTGGGTGGATATCAAGCTGGCAAAGAAAGTGGTCGGCAGCATCGTGCCGCCGACAGCCTTCACCAGGGACGATGCCTTCAAAGTGATGCTCATGGTTGCTGACCCAAGCAACCGTTGCGGGTGGGAGTGGGTGACGCTCAAGTTTCGCGGTGACACGGAACAGTCGGCTCGTGAGTTTCTGACGACTAATGCGGAAGCCATTCAGGCCAAGTATCCCTTGTATATGGATTCGGAAGATTGAGCGGAAATAATGGACACACTTTCGGTATCCACGATTGCTGATGGCGACACCTTCAAGGTGCGCTACAAATACGTCCCGCACGGCAGCGGTGCGGCATCTATGGCCGGAAGCGTAACTGTATGCCTCGCCATTCGTCCGGACTGGACGCGGGATCGCGGCATCCTGGCTGAACTGGCTGCGCTTCACCACCTGATGTATGTGCGTGAGATTCATGGCGTCCATCGACTCGGTAATAGCCTGTGCGTCGAAGTCTCGGCCGGGGCGATCAAGAAAGCGGTAGCGAAGGGTGCGCTCAAAAAAGAGGATGCCGGGACCACGACCAAGGCGCATGTCGCTCACTTCTCGATGTTCCTTGCCACCAAGTATTTCGAGGCCACGGTAGAGGTTGTGCCGTCAGGCAAGTGGGTGGAACCTGAGTCGAAGCGAACCCTCGATGAAACGATCTGCGTCGATGAATACCCTGTGGTGCATGTCGGCAGCGTGTTGGGGGATGTGGTCGTGCGCCGGCACGCGCTCAATCGCTTCGTGGAGCGTTTCATGGCTGCGGCCGAGATGGCTGCGGGACGTTCGTTGGTGGATATTCCGGACTATCGGTGGACGCGCGCATGGCGATCACTGGAAAGCATCCTGCCGCAGTCGGTCAGGGTGACGATTCCGCCGAAAGAGGCGCAGCGCGTCATGTGGAAATATGGGAAGGATGTGCACGCCTTGCATCACATCGGTTCGCAAAACGTGTTCGTCGTCAAGGATTCAGGGCGAGGCCGCGAGTTGGTCACTGTGCTACGTGGCGACGAGTATTGCAAGCTGATTGAGTTGCCGAGGGCAGCGGGTCAGCGGCTCATCTATTCGGGATAGCAACGTGCGCGAAAAGGAAGTGCATCTGTCGATCACGCAAGTCGTCGCCGCCTCATTCTGCGAGCGGAAGGTGCTGCTTGATCGTCGCCATGGCCAGAAAAAGAAACCGGCTGTCGCGGCGCGCGCTGCGGCCGGTGAAGTTGCGCATGCGCAGTTTGAGCGCGAGGGCAGGGCGCTTGCCGCGCGAGGCCCGATTCTGCGTCCACTTCCCCGCCAGATGCCGGTGCCGGGACCGACCGCTGCCGCACCAGGCGCAGGGGATCGGCGCTGCTTCATCGCCTCGACGGTCTATGGTTCGGACGCGCCGGAAACTCAAGCGTTACGCGCGTGGCGTGATCGCGTGCTGTTGCGCTCGGCACTTGGGCGGGGACTAGTTCGCCTCTACTACGCGCTGTCGCCGCAAGTCGCGGCCTTTGTCGGTCGCCGGCCGTATCTGCTGCGCCGCGTTCGCATGGGCCTCGATGCGATTGTTCGGAGGATCGGACAGTGACGACGCTGCTGCATTCCGTGATCTGGTTTCTCGCGTTGGTTGCCGTCGCCCTGGTGGTCGTCGCCATCTATTCTCATCGTGCGCCGCCGCGCATCGAGGCGCCCGTTGATCCGCTGGCATGGCTTCCGGCCGAGCTTTACCATGCTCAAGTCGTCGCGGTGGAAAGCGACATGAATGCCGTCATGTCCCTGCCAGGATACGGCCGCGTGCGTCTCTTTGGTCGCCCGGATCAGGTCTATCGTCTGCCGAATGGCCTGCATGTCCCGCTGGAATATAAAACCCGCGACCGCGCGGTTGCGCGCTCCACCGATAGCGACCAGTTGGCCTTGCAAGCGTGGATGTTGCGCCAGAATGACCGTGCAACTGCGCCATTTGGCTTTGTCGTCTGTCAGCGCAACGGTTCCGGCCAGCGCACGCCTATCATTGTCCCGTTGGCGGGGGACGAGTATGCGCAATACCTCGTAGCCCGCTATCTCGATGTTCGCACCGGAAAGGTGACGCCAGGCCGCGCGGAAGATCGGCGTTGCGAATCATGCGGACACCATCAAGCAACCTGCAACCAACCAGCATAGGATCACACGCATGCAAAACCTTTCAGCCCAATCCGCCAGCACGGCTCTCCCCTTGTTGATCGACACGCGCGGCGAGGCAGCGGTGCGCCATCACGTCAAGAACGTGGGGGCATTGTTGCCGGAAGGCGTTGATGTTTGGGAGTATGTGCAGGCGCAGGCGCGGGGTATTTACGACGATCTGTGCCGCACGGTGCCTGGACTCCATGAGTTCAGCGGCACCAATATCCTTACCGCTCCGATCAATAACGGCGTGCTGCATGCCTTGCCTTTGGTGCGGGGGATCGGCGTAGTTTTCCTGATGGCGGAACGAGGCGAACTGAGGGGTGAGTCCGCCCAGCGACACTGGTCAGTTGCGGCGACATTCTGGTTGGCCAGCAGTAGCGTGGTGCTCTCGATGGACGAGCACGGTAGTTTGCGAAACGCCTAGCTAACTGCCGCCAAACCCAAGTTCATCCTCCATCGCCGCTACCTGGATGGCGCTTTCCACGGCCGCAAGCAGACTGTCCACCATGGCCATCCGGGACTGCGGGTCGAGGCGATCCAACAGTTGAATAACCTCGCGCAGTTTGAGTTCGGTCATCAGTTCACGCTCGTCGGCAGGAACAACGTCTGTCTTGGCCGACATGCTCATGCGGCCTTGGCCCGTTAATAGCCAGTGAAGATTAAGCCCCGTGTTGGCCAGCGCCAGCAACGATGGCGTTGACGGCAACATCGCCAGATTCTGGTTCTCGTACTTCTTTATCAGGTTGATGTTCAGGCCGGCGTCGGCCGCGAACTCGTCCTGGGTGCGCTTTAGCACGCTCCGGCGCCACAACTTGAGTCGCTTGGCAACCTCGTCTTTGTATTGACGCTCTGCATCGTCACCGACCGTCAAAATAGTTCCTTTTAAGGCTCTTTGTTATTTGACAGGTTCCTGTGGTGGCATTATATTCCGCAGCAACGAGCGAAACGATGCTTATTTGGCGGTGACTCATGGGCGACATGGTTGCAATCAATCGGCTGTTCCTTATCTGGGCCAGAAACGAAAGTGCTTCACCGGCAGGCAGGCTGACGACTGGCCTTCCGCAAGGCGTCCTCGACAGGATTGCGAAGCTGGATTTAGCAGAAATCGACAGGTTAGCCGAGAATCTTAGCGTATCCGTCGTGTCTTTACGCATTGACGAAGCGATGCTGGAGAAGCTGTTGGCGATCCCGGATTCGTCTCGTATGCCATTCGTGTTGTCGCTGGTGGCTGGCGACACCCGCGCTCGCAGAGACGATGGGCATGTCGCTGGCGCCAAACCGCGCATTGCCTGACCAGCATAATGCGAGTTGGTGATCTGGAAACCTACCAACTCGCTGACGCGCTGATCCGTAGCGGCCTGCGAATATCTATCGTAGCGAGCCTGACCGGCCTCTCCGTCAAATGGCTGCGACAGACACATGTGCATCTGTTTGGTGTCTCGCCGGTCAATGGGCGGCTACCGGATAACTGCCTTTCATTCACGCAAAACTACGAGGCTGCCGCCCGGTTGTCCTCGTTTGTGACGCTGCATATGGGGCTGCATGGCGGGCCGGTCGCTGGCGGGAAGGAATTGCTGACAACCTGGCGCGAGTATGAGCGGCTGTGCGGGGCAATCGACATCAACGCGGGCTACTATGTGTGTCGGGATGTCCGTGTCAGCATCGTGTCGCTCATGCGCTGCTCTCATTGCCGCACACTTTATATTTACGATGGCAAGCGGAGGTACACAAGCCAGTGTCCCTATTGCTATCTCGCCAAACGACAGACAGCGGGGCGCGGATGAACCACTATTTCTCGCGCCTGCGGGCGGCAATCAACCAGCCCACGACACGAAAGCAGCGTGTCTGGCTGATCGGGTGGATAGTCCTGCTGTCCGTGCTGGCGATGTTTTTCACACGCTTTCACTTTGCCATCAATCTATCCCCCTCTCTACCGGGTAAGCTCTACCTGGTCGAGCGAGGCACGTTGCCTGCCAGGGGCGATCTGGCCGAGTTCAGGTTCGACGGCGCTGTCTACACACGCGGAACGCGCATGGTCAAGCGCGCTGCGGGTGTCGGCGGCTCGTTGGTCGATGTAGCGCCTCTTCCGGACGGGCGCATGGAACTTCGCGTAGACGGTGCAATGGTAGGAGTCGCCAAACGGCACGCCTCGTCAGGTCGTCCGCTGACGGCCAGCAAACCGCGTGTGCTCGATGCTGACGAGTATTACATGGCCGCAACGCATCCTGACAGTTTCGACTCGCGCTACGTAGAATTCGGCGCAGTCAAGCGTGAGCAAATCATCGGCCGTGCCATAGAGGTTTTCTGATGTTCAGTTTCTTTCGCAAAAAAACGCCGCCTGCGCCGCCGCCTGCCGTCGTGCCATGGAATGACGATGACGAGATTCCGCGTTATCCACCCTTCATGAAGGGACTGCCTGTCGTCAGTCCCGAGCGGCTGATTAGCACGCAGGCCGAACTGGTCAAAAATATCCGCGATACGGCGCTGGCCACACCGGAAATCTTCGCAAGGCACTACATGCCGGCGATACAGCGTTTCGCGGGGTTCGTGCATCTGCTGCCGGCGTCGCAGGCGCATCATCATCGGGGCGCAGGCGGGCTGCTGCGCCACGCGCTTGAGGTCGGCTTGTGGGCGCTCCAGGCAGCCGACAAGATCATGGTCAGAGGCGCGCAGTCGCCAGCGCAACGCCGTGAAATGGAACCACGCTGGCAACTCGCCGTGTTCCTCGCGGCGCTGTGCCACGATGCCGGCAAGCCGATCACGGATGTGGTCATTACCAACGAGGATCGCACGTCGCAATGGAATCCGCTGACAGAGGGGCTTCACGATTGGGCAAAAACCAACCGGCTGCGCGCCTACTACTTCGATTGGCGCGATGGGCGCGGCAAACAGCATACGGCGCTCTCCAGCCTGATCGGCGAGCGCATCATCGGCGTCGAGTCGCTGGCGTGGATCGGCAGCGTCGAAACGGAACTGGTGATCTGGATCATGGAATCGCTGGCCAGCAATCCCGGCCCGACCAATCAACTGCATGACCTGGTGGTTCGAGCGGACCAAACCAGCGTCGAGCGCGACCTTAAAACCTTCGGCGCCGCGATGGCCGGCTATGATCTGGGTGTGCCGGTCGAGCGGCATCTGACCGATATGATGCGCCGCATGGTGCGCGAGAATGTCTGGCTGGTGAACGTACCCGGTGCTCGGGTATGGAACATCGGCGGGGCGATCTATCTTGTCTGGCCGGCAGCCGGAGAGGAACTGGCCAGACAGGCGCGTGAAGACGGGGTGCCGGGCATTCCGCGCACGCCGGACGGCATCCTCGATATGCTGGTCGAGCGTGAGATGGCCTTCCTGATGGAGGGGGAGAATGGCGCAGAGCTATGGCAGATTGCCCCGGCCGTGCTTGCCGCAAAAATACCAGACATCAAGTTGCGCGCGATTCGACTGCGGGACGACACGCTGGTATCGACGATGCCGCTGGCCAGCAGTGAAGGCCGGGTAATCGGTCCCGAGGCTGCTGCGCCGGTTGTCGAATCCAAAGCGGTCGATGTCGAGACGAATGCGGCCGAAGGTGAAACAACACCAGTCAAAGTCGAGACGAAAACGCCGAAAGGCGAGACGGCCCAAGGCAAGGCGACCGTACCATCGGACGCTGCCAACAAGAAAACAGGTCGAACCGTGCGCGACACCAAGTCGCCCCCGACAATACCGGAGGCCACTGCCGAGTCGGCGGGATCGGCCGATAAACAGGAAGAGCGCGCCTCTGTGTCGCCCGGCCAAGAGCCGCAGGACGGCACACCGCCAGTCGTCCGTCAGGTGCTTTTCGACGGACCGACCGGCGAAGCGCTCAAGGCACTGGCTCAGGACTTGACCGATGGACAGGACAAGCGATGGGGGCGTGACGCCGTAGCTGACAAGAGCGGTTCGGTGCGATTGCGTTGGCCGGCGGCATTCGCTGGTTACGGGCTGTCCGGGAAGGTGCTGCTTGAGGACATGTCGACGCGCGGATGGCTTGTCACCGACCCGCTTAATCCGCTGAAAAAAACGGTGATGGCACGGTTCGCGGATGCGTCTGACACTCAAATAGCAATCCAACTGAGTGTCGAAGCCAGCGCGGCGTTCATGGCGCTTGCAGGCAACGGCGCGGTGACGCTTTCCCAGAACCACCCACAAACGGGAGATTCGGGGGGGGATGCAGTCATGCCGGAAGCTGCGGCTGATGCAGCACCAGCCAAAACTGAAACGGTGGCGGCAGAGAGTAAGCCTGCGTCCGTCGACGTTGAGGCAAAGCCGCCAAAGAGGAAGGGGGCTGCGGACGTGCACGAAGAGGCCGGCGCAGGTAAAAAGGGCAAGCGTGCCAAGCACGATCCCGAGGCGCAAAAGCAGCGGCCAGACAACCAACCGCCAGCGCAAGCTGCCCTGCCATTGGCTCCGGTATCGAACAAGTCGAGGCGCGACGGGCAGGAGTGTTCCACGGATGCCGTGATCGCCGCACTCAGAACGGCTCCGATGACGATGGATGACGAAACCTGCGTGGTTGCGATCAAGGATGCGCTCGCCGCATTTGAAAAGGCCGGGCTGCCCATCCGCAAGTATCAGGAGATTCGCAGGATCAGCGCGCAGTCGGACGGGCGACTGAAAGTGCTGCCCAATGCGATCAAGTTCAAACAGTAGCGCCTGCGTGCAAGCCGCCTTCCTCGGTGCGCCCTTCTGAAACGTAACCGTTCGGGACGCTTTTAGCCAGAAAAACAAACCGGCAGCCTGCCATCATTGCCGGATGCTTCATTGGCGTCCAATCACCATACTGACCGTTGCCTTTCTGGCTGTTTCCGGCCGGGCTGTTGCTCTCGATCTGGGCACGATAGGCCCGGTCTACCCGATCAAAGAGCGCGATCTGCTCGTCGTCATGCAGGACAAGATGCGCGCTCTGGAAAAGTCCGGAGAACTCGGCCAGATACAGGAGCGCTACAAGCGTGAAGTGATCGGGTCGGTCGAGTCGCCGCGCCCGGTTGCGGGTATTCAGCCAACCGCCACGGCGCGCACGTTCTACATTGATCCAAGCCACGTTCTTGAGCGTCATGTTCTCGACGACAAGGGCCGCATCCTGTATCCCGCAGGCACGCGCGTCAATCCGCTCGACTATGCGCCAATGACGAAGCTGCTGCTTTTCTTCGACGCGCGTGACAAGGCGCAGATCGCCTTCGCCAAGCGGTTCATTGCCGAGACGAAACAGCAGGTAAAGCCGATCCTCGTTGCGGGCGAGCCGATGAAGCTCATGCGCGAATGGAAGCAGCAGGTCTACTACGATCAGGGCGGGACGCTTTCACGTCGCTTCATGCTCCAGCAAACCCCGGCCATCGTGAGCCAGGAAGATAAAAGGCTGCGCGTCGATGAAATTCGTCCGTGATGTTATTGCGGCGCTTGCCGCGCTCGTTGCTGTGTCGACATCGCACGTGCAGGCTGCAAGTTGCGTCGGAAAGTTCGCCAATCCGATCACAGATATTTGCTGGTCGTGCATGTTCCCGATCAAGATTGCCGGGGCGACGCTTGTATCGTCAGGACAAGAAGATACGCCCAATCCCGGCGGGAATCCTGCCTGTTTCTGCGGCAATCCACCGATGGTGGGAATGAGCGTCAGCTTCTGGGAACCCGCTAGGCGTGTCGATGTGGTGCGCGAACCGTTCTGCATGGTCAGCCTCGGCGGCGTCAAGATGGACCCCGGCTTCGATGCGCCGCAGGCAACGCGCTTCCGTCATGACGGGCAGGGCCAGTCGTCGTTCTACCAGGTGCATTGGTATATCGATCCCGTGATGTTCTACCTCCAGGCGATCCTCGACAGCAACTGTCTGGAAAACACCGGCTTCGATCTGGCCTACCTCACGGAACTCGATCCACTCTGGAATGACGATGAACTGACGCGCATCATCAACCCGGATGTCTACCTGTTCGGGAACCTGCCCGCGCGCGCCGCCTGTGCTGCGGATTGCGTCACGGCGACAGCCGGATTCCCGAACGCATCTTTCTACTGGTGTGCCGGGTGCCAGGGCAGCCTTTACCCCTTGAACGGGCACGTTCAGGCGCACGTTGGCGGTGTGCAGGCCAGCAGCCTCCTGACCTACCGCATCACGGCAAAGATGCACCGGGAAGGGCTGATGTGGGCTGCCAGCGGCGAGAACGGGATGTGCGGCTACTACCTGCAGCTACTGATGGACAAGACGAATTACAAGTACCAGATGCTGTATCCGATCCCGCAGACCGAGAAGATTTCCGGCAAGTGCTGCCAGCCGTTCGGGCGCTCGACGATTCTTTGGGGCGCCGGCAAGGAATTCCCGTTCGAGGGCGAGGATTTCTCATACCAGATATTCCGCAAGCGGAATTGTTGCCAGGGAGCGTCCATCGCGCCATGAACCTGCTGCGCATGTCTATTCTCGCTGTCTGTTTTGCATCGCCGCTGGCGCAGTCGCAAACCTCTATTCGCCTGCCGACCGATGAAGAAATCCGCCAAGCGCAGCGTCGCGCGGTGGATGTGCTGAACAAGCTCCCCGCCCCTGCCGTCGCACGCGAACAAACGGCTGGCATGCCTAAGATCGAAACGATCCCTCAGCCGGCGGCACCGCGTCCGAATATCGATGCCATCGCCGAGCGGTATAAGCAGATCGCGCAGCCGGCCAGCGAAAAGACCGCGAGCGATCTGATGGTATTCGTCTCTCTCTCCATGCCGAAGGGAGCACTGGAGAAGATCGTCGCCCAAGCCGAAAAATCAGGTGCAACGCTGATGTTTCGCGGACTCAAGGGCGACTCGATGAAGACAATGACGGCGGCGTTGCGCGACCTGATCGGCTCGCGCAAGGTCAGCGCCGCCATTCATCCGCCAGCCTTTCAGCAGTTCAGTGTGACGCAAGTGCCGGCGGTGGTGCTGGCGAGGTCATCGGCAGGCAATGTGTTGGAAGATGGCTGCGCGCAGGCGGATACCTTCGTCAAGGTGACGGGCGACGTGACGCTTGACTACGCGCTCGACTATATCGAGCGCAACAGCCCGGCATGGGCGCAGATGGCCAGGAGCTATCGCAGCAAGATTGTCAGAGGGATTGAATGATGCGTCAGGTGATCGCCTGCGTTGCCTTGACTCTCGGGTTCGTTGCGGCCGGCGCACACGGGCAGCAGGGCATGAGTGGCGCTTTTCAGGATGGAATGGGGCTGGGCACAACCGAGAAAAGCAGATCGGCGGCAATGGTCAACTCGGAAAGCGCATCGGCCGCGATACCGCAGTACGGAGCAAATGCGCCGGAGAGCGGCTACTTCGCTGGCGGTGACGGCAATACGATTTCGCAAGGGGTGGTCAAGCTACAGCAGTGCGCTTCTGGCGGGAGCGGCGGTACGTCGATGCAGCAGCAGGAATGCGAGGCCGTAAACTTTCTGGCCAAGAACCCCGATATACGCCCGCGCTTCAATATCGGGAAAAACGACGCAACGATTCAAGCCGCAAAGACCATCAGGAAAGATGCGGAAAGCGCCTTTCAGTCGCTGGGCGTCGGCCAGGGTAGCAGCACGTCATGTGTGCAATCGACGGAAACGATTCCCGCGCAATACACCACTGAAAGCTGCCTGCAGACCAAGGAAGTCGGGGAGAGTGGCTGCACCTATGGCCGGGTTGTCAATATCGATGGCGATTCAAACTTTCAGTGCGGGCAGACAGTCAGTGCCTATGAGACATCTAAATGCAAGAAAACGATTTCAGCAGAGATAACGTATAACTCGTCGGGGTCAAACGTTGTTGCGACCATAAGGCAAGGCGCTCAATTACAGCTACGCACCGGCTCTTCTGTGCTTGATGCTTATATTGACGGGCGCATTACCAGTGTTCCATCTGGGACCGTGTTTAACGCTGCCGATATTGGACTCGGGTCTGGAAGATTCTATACAACATACTCAGGATGCTACGTTGGGTCGCCACGGTGTAGCGGAACATTCAACCACCAAATACTGAGAGACAACGGAACGTGGTGGGATATTGTGGCGGGTTCTTTCACAAAAGACACCACTCAATCAACAACCAACCCGTACAGCACTCGATTGGGTGAAGCGTGGTCAGCGTGCCACGGTTGGTGGGGATACGCCGACATAACTATCAACAACAACTACATTAGCGTGAGCAGGAATACCGCTACGTGCGGTGGGGCATCTTTCGCTGCCACGCTTTCTCCAGGGCAATCAATGTCAGTCAGCTATGGCTCATGCCCTGGGTCGCTAACCTTCTATGGGAATGGACAGTTCTCTTATTCATATTGGTCACACCACGACTGTAGTAGTGATGCGAGCGGTTGGAAATCAACATCATTTAGCCAGCCAGTTATCAATAAAACGGTCACAATAGCGAGCACGAATAATTGCGCGCTCTTCGAGGCTAGAGCGCAATGATGAGAATCGCAGCTTTATTAACGTTGTGGTTCGTTCTTTTAATACCACCTATCGCAATCGCGCGTGACTGCAATAAGGTTAATTCAGTCTGCATCGACTCGACTCCATGCAAAAACATATCAGGGGTCAATGTCTGCCTCGCGGATATTGGACAAGCCTGCTGGGAGTACGAGGACACATATACCTGCCTCAAGCCCAATGCCATCAACTACTGCCGGCCATTTATTGATGCGCAACCTGCCTGTTGGCAGACCAATTCACAATGCAGTCAAACGGACTCGGTTTTCAATTCTGGCTGCATGCAGTACACGCAGACCTGGCGCTGCGGCGATCCATCCATGCCCACGCCTGCCAACACCACTCGCCTATCAGACACCTACACCCTCGTCTCAAGCAACTACGACACGGCGCCCTGTCAGTCCGCATCCAGCAGCCCTAATTGCTCCCTAGCTGAAAGCGTGTGCACGTCGACCACACCTTTATCGCCGCTACCGCCGGGCATCGACCCTGCCGCCGTTGCCCCCGATGGCTGCTACCAGAGAAAAGACACCTATGCCTGCATGACGGGCACCACTGACAACGAGTGTGCGCGGTATTCGAGCAATCCAGCCTGCACGCTGACATCAACAGCGACATGCAGCGAAGAAGACAAGCTCAACGGCCAGTGCCTGTATCAAGAACAGACCTATAGGTGCGAGACAAAGCCTGCCTCGACCCAGACCGTGATGAACTGTGCGGGGCAGCAGTTCTGCATGGGAGGCAACTGCTTTGATCGCGGCTACACGCCGGACAAGGATTTCGGTAAAGCGGCTGCCATGATGGAGACAGCCCGACAGGGCGGCGTCTACGGCGACGCCAACAACCTGTTTGGTGGCAAGGATGATAGGTGCAAGGTCAAGTTGTTCGGTCTGGCCAACTGCTGCAAAACGAATGGCGGCGGTGGCGGCATGAACAACGGGGCGCTGATGGGTGTTGCCATGAGCGCGGCCGGACAGACGTTGAAATACGGCAGCTACTACGTCTATGACGCTCTCTGGGATTACGGCGGCGGTGGAGCGATGCTGCAAAAGGGCATTGGTGCGCTGACAGGAGCCGCCGAGGCTGCTGCAAAAACCCCTTCGGGCCTTGCTGTCGATGGCTTCTCTCCAACCCTGTCCATGTACGGATTCAGCGTTTCATTCGGCGCCGCGCCGGCCGGCGCGACCGTATTGGGTAGCACGGGCGGCCTGACCTTCTCGTTTGATCCAACCTCGCTCGCAATATCAGTGGCGATCATGGTCATCACAGACCTGTTGTCATGCGACCAGGGGGAGCAGATGCTTGGCTTGAAACGGGGACAGAATCTCTGCCACAGCGTCGGAACCTACTGCTCCAGCAAGCTCAACCTCCTAGTTGCCAAAATCTGCATCGAGAAGACTCAATCCTACTGCTGCTACAACAGTCGGTTGGCCAGGATCATCAACGAGCAGGGCAGGGCGCAGATCGGCAAAGGATGGGGTGGCGCCGAAAGCCCTCAATGCGGCGGCTTTACTCAGTCCGAATTTGCGAGCCTCGACTTTGCCACGATGGACCTGTCCGAGTTCATCGGTGAAATCATGTCGCATGCGACGCTGCCTGATACTGGCGTGTTGAATGCGCGCACGCAAAGCCAGATACAAACAAAGATGCAGAACTACTACAGCCAATAAACCCTTGCCGCGTAGTGCGTAACGCGCTACAATAGGCACATGCAAAATAGCATGAGGCCAAACAATGAAGACGCCAACAAGTTTCAGACTATCGGAAGAAGCGCGAGCGCTGATCGAGAGGATCAGCGCAACACTCGGGATAAGCCAAGCGGCGGTTATTGAAATGGCCGTGCGCCAACTGGCCAAGAAGGAGAAGATCGAATGAGAACCCGTTTCTACGCAATCATCGCGTGCATAGTGCTGTATGCGGCAGGCGCGAACGCCGAGGTAATCACCGCAGTGACAACTGGCGAAGCCATCCGCCCCGTGCCCAAGGAAGTCAAGGTCGCAGTTCAGGACTTCCAAAGCGTCGAAGGGCGCTCTGCGCTGATGGAGCGCCTTCGCAGAGAAGGCTTTAATGTCATCATGAGCGTGCGCGATGCAGATTATCGGGTCGGCACCATGCGAGTAGGGCTGGTGGTGATGGTTGATGGCAAGAAAACGGAAATCAACCTGGACAACAAGGATGAGCACAAGGGGTTGTCCGTTCCGCCGGCCATTCAATCCGCAACCTCTGTCGCGTCCTCGACTCAAACTGGCGATGTGGGCAGAAAGCGCGGTGCGCTTGACATGGATGCTGGAGTTATCAGCCAAGGGGCTGCGATGACTGGCAGCGGAGCCGGCGGACTGGTGGTTGGCGTCATCGGTGCGTTGATCGGCATGGCCGTCGATGGCATGGTACAGAACAAGAAAGCGGACGATCTGCCGGCCGGTGTAGCGGTGCTGAGAGGCAGCTTGTCTCATGGCAAAGGCAAGGAGGCCAAAGCGGTCGACGTGGTCATCGCCGCCGCATCCGATGTCGAAACGACGCCGGACGTTCTCTTCAATGCCGTAATCGACAGATATGCCCGGCTGGTCGCCGATGGCCATGAACCACGGCCGCAGCAATCAGCAGATACCGCAAGTGCGGCAGTGGCGTCGCAATGAAAAGGCTCCTACTGCTCGGCGTGGTTATGCTGGCCAGCATTCCGGGGCTGGCCAAAGACTACGAATCGTTCAAGCCCGCCTTGATCGAGGCCATCGACGCGCCAGGTGGGGCAGTCAGCGGGCGACTGGTCGGGCCTGCTGCGAACCTGATCGCCGGCACCACCAAATCCACTGCGCCCATCACGCTCGAAGTCGCTACGCTGTCGAGCTTCAAGCAAGAGGGATGCAAGCGGTTCCGGGTAGCGCTCAGGCAAGAGAATGTTCCGACCACCAGCGGTGCGCTTGCCGCCTTCGCGCCGATCTACACGCTGAACATGTGCCGCGACGGCACGCCACCAACGGAAGGCATGGACCTCGATGCGGTCGGCAAGGCGCTCAGGGCATCAGGCAGGGCAGGGGAGTAGTCATGCCCGCATGGCAAATGCGCGACGGGCAACTACCCCGCATCTACTTCGCCGGTCCCGATGTGTTCCGCCCCAATCTGGCCGAGTGGCGCATTGCGGTGAAATCAGCATGCTGTGAGCTTGGTGTGTTGCCGTTGCTGCCGTGCGATAACGAGACGACCGACCCGAAAGGGATCGTCGCCGGGAATCTGCGCATGTTGGAAAGCGCAGATGCCGTGCTTGCCAATCTCGATCCGTTCAGGGGGGTAGAACCGGACTCGGGCACGGTGTTCGAGGCGGCATATGCTCATGCCTCGGGGCGCCTCGTGGTTGGATACATGTCGTCGCGTGAAACTGTCGTCGAGCGCGTCAACCGCATTCAGGGTCTGAGCGCTGCCACCAGGGACCGAGACGGCTACGCCATCGAGGGGTTCGGCCGCGTTGCGAATCTCATGCTGGCCGAGTCGTTTCCGATCATTGTTGGGGGTGTGCGAGAGGGGATGCAGGCTTTGCTGATGATGCTAACCAGAAGAGAGGTATCGAATGTGCGGTAACGTTGATGAATTCAAGAAAATGGATGCCAGAGCAATAGCAACCATCCTGTCCAACACCACGACGCGCATCCTTCTCAAGCCTCACCCGGCGGGAGAGATGCAGCAGGTTGTCCAGGTCTGTCCGAGCGGCAACAAGGGTATGTCGGACTTCTACGAGCGCTTGCAGCGCCAGTATGCGGAGTGTGGCGGGAACCCTGCCCTGTTCGATAAGGGCAGCAGCGCGTAGCCTTGGCTACCGCAGCCCAGCCTCGTCAATAAACCGCGACTCCAGCCCCTCTTCGACGGCACTGCTCACGAACAGCCGGTGGCGGGCGCGTGTCATTCCGACATACATCAACCGGCGCTCGTCTTCTTCCTTGGCGTCGGCGTGGGGGAGGTTGCCTTCTTCGGCTCCAATGATCCACACGTTGTCGAACTCCAGCCCTTTCGATGCGTGCAGTGTCATGATCTGGACGATACTGCCGGAGGATTCGGCCGGCGTTTCTTTACGCCGAAGAACGTTGAGGCGCTGTTGAAGCGTCCCGTTCATCCTGGCCATGGATTCCTCAAGTCGGCGCAGCAGCCCTAGCTGTCTCGGCCGACAATAGTCCGCGATGAAGCTGGCCACGCCATGAGCGATCAGCGTTGCGCGGTTCTTGTCGCGCTGGCCACACCATGCCGCCAGACCCATGCGCAGCCGCACCAGTACCTTGTGTTCATCCGAATCGTCAGGCGTGCCGCTGATTGCCGCATCGAGGCGGGCAAAGCAATCGCCGCGCGTGTTGTGCGAGTGGCCGTTTATCTGGCCGGGCGGAATGCCGCAAAAGGAAAAGGCGTTAGCAATACCTGTCCAAGAGCCATCCAGCACCGTGCGCAACAAGCCTAAGTAAAGGCTGCCGATCAGCCCGTCCCAAACGCTTTTTCCTCCCGAACGCTTGCATTCGATTCCCCGGTCGAGCAGGCCGATTTCCACGTCGTCGAGGATCGTGTTGGTGCGCGCCAGCACGGCCCATCCCTTGCCGTTGTCGTGTGTGCTGATGCTCTTGGCGAGACGATTGATTTCATCCCATCGATCAGCGGCACGCACGTTGTCTGCCGTCCCGTCATCCGCGCGATGGGCGGTAATTTGCTTGGGGGCGCGGTTCTTGTTGTGGCCGATCAGCCGCGCGGCGTGCGTCAGGATGTTCGTCGCGCAGCGGTAATTGACGGGCAGGGTGATTTCCGAAGCGGCCAGCGCGAAGCCAACATCACGCAGGCCGTCGTAGCCGAGGGCATGCCGGAAGGTGTATAGGCTCTGATCGTCGTCGCCTACCAGCGTCACGTATATGCCGGCACGGCCGTGCAGCAGAATCCACTCCATCTGCACTTCGTCCATGTCCTGACCTTCATCGACCAGGAGCCATTGAATCGGCAGGGGCGGAATCTCGCCGTCCTGCATTTTCCTGACGGCCATCAGCAGCAGATCGGAGAAGTCCATGACCCCCTCGGCCGCGAGGATGTTCTGGTATTCCCGATAAACCGCCTCGATGCTCGCGTTGGGAATCATCGGTTCCGCGAGCTTGGATTTGACGGCATCGACCACGCTGACTACGTCATCGAAGTTGGCCTGCGGTGCGCAATGCTTCCAGCAGCGCCGCAGTACCGCCAGGCGTTCGCCGTCCGACATGAGGCGGGGCGGCTTGCGAATGTTGCGCTTGAGTTGGTTGTACGCGAGGGAATGGAACGTGCCGACCGCAAGGCGGCGTGCGTTTGCGCTGCCACAAGACAGCAGGATGCGGGACTTGAGTTCGTCGGCCGAGGCGGCGGTGAATGTGACAGCGCACAAGCGGCCGAGCGGCTGCCCTCTTAACAGGTGCGCTGCTCGCTCGGACAGGACGCGCGTTTTACCGGAACCGGGACACGCGAGGATGACACAATGGCCATGTGCCGCGACAGCCCGCGCCTGATGCGGGTTTAATTCCATGCGCAGGCGCTTCCGTATGCTGTAGCTGTCGCGTCACTCGATGGATCAACCAATCTTCGCTTACGCGGCGACGGCATCCGCTCCTTTCGCGGCCTTGGGTTTCTTGGAAGGTTTGGCACCGCCGGATTGCTTTTCCGACGCCACGGCAGCGGTTGCCTCCCCTGAGTTCATGGCGATTTCATTGTCGCCGATGTCAATCAGTTCGTCGGCGTCCTGGATGTCGCTGTTCTCGGCGTCGCCGGCCGGCGACGGGTTGCCGGCGCCCTTGCCTGCCTGCGCTGCGCGTGCCTGACGGGCGCGATTCGCCGCTGCCATCGCCCGGTTGGCGACGTTGCGAACATGAATGGCCACGCGCAATGCACGGCGCTTCCAGTCGTATGTCGCGCTGCTGTAGTGTTGTTCCTTGATGGTGCCGGTCAGCCAGAGAATGTCCAGCAGTTCCATCAGCTTGTCGAAGTCGGCCACCAGGCGCACCAGCCCGTTCGCGCGGGGCGACGTAACCTGGATCGAGTAATTGCGAATTGCGGAATAGTTGATGCCATCGAGCGGAACACCATTCGCCTCGGCCATTTTCGCCAAACGCGCATGCTCGTTATTCAGTTCGGCGGCGAACTCGTCGATGCGCTTGTAGATCGCGTCCTGAACCTCGTCGGTATCGGTCGCCTTGTCGCCCCTTGAGTTGATGGCTGGCAGAATGACAGAAAGCGAGAACATGCCCTCTGCGGCCGGAATATAGGCGCGCGTCAGCACTTGCTGCGAATGAATGGTCTTGAGGGTGAGGGGGACGAAGAAAAACGGGCGACTGGAGCTACCGACCGTACCGGAGGCGATCACGATGGTTTCGGGAATGGCGCTACCGGCAGCGGCGTGTTGGGCATTGGTATCGGCGGGCATGGTTCCTCTCCATGAAAATGAGGAATCCATGCTATGGATCGTCGGGAAACAAATTCAGCTTAAAAGCGCCCCAAACAGCTACGTTTCGGAATGCGGGACAGGGTAAGGGGGTAGTTGACACTCATCGACGACGCCGGTTATGCTGCGGCTATCTTTCAACGTGCGTAATGCCGTTGTCGATGTGGTAGCTGGCCACGCCAACAAACAGCAATCATCGTGTCGCATCGTTACGGCGTTCGGCACTACATCAACCCCCTGCGGGACATGCGTCCCGTCTCGGGGTGCCATGCTCTCCAGGGATTTTCATCTAGGAGAAAGTCATGGCAATACCTACGCTGCTGTTCATTCTGCTGATCGGTGCCGCCGCGCTCAAAACGCTCGGGCTGGTTGAATTCAACGCTGCAAAGCGCCGCGATCTTTTCTTTGGCTCCGGCCAGGAAGGGTCTTACGGCATGCCGGTTGAAAGCGCTGCTTCCGCCGAGGTCGACTACGATGTGCCGACCTTCATGCGTCGTGGCGTACCGCTGCCCGACCTGGAGCCGGTGTTGCCCAAGCAGAAAAAGAAGCGCACTCGCAAGAGTGCCGCTCCGAAGGCCGACGTTGTTACCGCTGCCGCCGCCGCTCCCGTAGCGGCCGGTTTCGGCGGTTTCGAGGTTGTGGCCTAGAACCGTAGCTGAACTGTTTCTTCCCCACGGGGGCGTCGTGCCCCCTGGGGCATGGTGCCCCCTTTTTTTACTTAGGAGGCATCATGGCAATGGTACTTATCGCTTGCTGTATCGGTGGTTTCGTTCTGAGCATTCCGGTTCGCCGGACGCTCGGTTTCTGCTGACCAGTCAGCGTCCTCATCCTGCGGTCACTCCGCAGGCCAGAAGGCATTCAACGAGTGCTCTCTGGCCTGCGGGGTGGCTCTGGTGAGGTCAACCAGACCATCACGCTGGGCCTTAATGAACCTTTTTCCAGCGAGGATGTCATGACTCAACTCACCACCGCCATTCGGCCTCCCATCGGTATTCCCATGTTTCCGGCTATTGCAGGAATGCACCGCACACCCGCACACGCCAGCCATAAAACACGGGAAGCAGTGCGGAAGCATCTGGTGGATCGTCTCTACAAGAAAATTCCGTTCTCGCTTGCTTGCGAGCTTCATGAGCGCCTGTTTTCCGGTGACTATTCGCACGAAACCCGGAGGATGTTGCGCGAGGCATTGCTGCTGGCAAAAGCGAAAACGGCGAAGCATGCCTGAGACACACCCCCCTCCGCGCTACGGCGCGGGGGTTTCCCCAAGCGCATCGAGCAGTGCGCTTCGGCAAACCCAGATTGATGCGCCCGAGTAATCGAGTGCTCATACGCGGTAGCTGGCCACGTTAAACAATCAGCATCCACCAACGGTCAGGGATCACCCCCTACCGTTTCCACCACCCTCGCGGGGTTCGCTGTTCCCCGCCGGGGAATGGCGTGCTCCGCGATCTTCAATCAAGGAGCTTTCAATGGCAACCGTTTCTCTTCGTCCGCAACAAGCGGCTCAACTCGTCGGCAAATACATCGGTGCTCGCATCCCTGTACTGCTGACCGGCGCTCCCGGCGTGGGCAAATCGTCCATCGTGGAACAGGCTGCGAAAGCATCCGGCTGCGATGTGATTCTTTCCCATCCCGTGGTTTCCGATCCGACCGATGCCAAGGGGCTTCCTTGGCCCGGAAAGGACGGTGAAAGCGCAACCTTCCTGCCCTTCGGCGATCTGGCCAAAGCGATTCAGGCGACGACTCCGACTGTCTGGTTTCTCGACGATCTGGGTCAGGCCAGCCCGGCTGTGCAGGCCAGCTACATGCAGTTGCTGCTTGCCCGCCAGGTCAATGGCCACAAGCTGCCCGACTGCGTGACGTTCGTCGCGGCAACCAACCGTCGCACGGATCGTGCCGGCGTGTCCGGCATTCTCACGCCTGTCATTTCGCGCTTCGGCGCTGTGATCGGTGTGGAGCCGACGCTGGATGACTGGTGCGAATGGGCGCTGTCGGCCAACATGCCTCCCGAGTTGGTTTCGTTCCTGCGGTTCCGTTCCAACCTGCTGCATTTGCAGGACACCAAAAAGACGGATGACATGGAGAACTTCCCGTGTCCGCGAACTTGGGAATACGCCGGCAAAGCTATCCAGATGGCGCTGCCGGACGATCTCGAATTCGCTGCTCTTGCCGGTGCTGTCGGCGAAGGGGCGGCGGTCGAGTTGCGGGGATTCCTGTCCATGGTGCGGAGCAAGTTGCCGAACCCGGACAGCATCATCCTCGATCCCGACAACGCGCCGATCCCGGATCGGCCCGACTTGCTGTGGGCGGTTTCGACTGCCTTGGCCAAACGGGCAACCGATACCAACTGCGGCCGTATTTTCCGTTACGCGGAGCGGCTGTTCGATGACGGGAAGTCGGAGTTTGCCGTGCTGATGGTGAAAGACATCAATCGTCTGAATCCTTCGGTGCGGGACACCCCGGACTGGACGCGGCTGACGCTGACCAATATGGGCAAGTCGTTCCTCGCCTAACAAAACAAGTTTCTCAACCCTGCGGGGCCAGACTCCGCAAGGGGAAAGGCTCCGCGCATTTCATCAGGAGTCAATCATGAGCAAGTTTGCATCGAAAGTCATGCTGGTCGGGATCACGATTCACGGCTGGCAGGCGCGCAAGTACGACCGGAAAATCAGCGTGGAAGTGGCAGAGCAGCATGCCGCGACCGCTGACGCCGGACGTTTCAACAAGCACCTGCTGCCGGGCAGCGCCGCTTCCTACGAGGCTGTCCACAAGAAGGGGCGGGAACTGCGCACCTTCTACTACGAGAACACGCTGCCCTGGAGTAAAGAGGGACAGCGTATTCTCCCGACGACCAACTACGAAACCTTCGCTGAGGGGGTCAGGAAATACAGGCGCGAGTATGCAGTTCTCGCCGAGGATTTTCTGCGCGAATATCCGATCCTCAAGGAAGACGCCCGTGTGTTGCTGAACGGGATGTTCAATGAGTCGGACTACCCGAGCGTCGAAGAGATGCGCGGCAAGTTCGCCATCGAAGTTGAGACGCTTCCCATCCCGGCAGCAAGGGATTTCCGTGTTGAACTGGCGGATACCGAAGTCCTGCGCATCCAGCAGGAAATCGAGAACCGCATGAACCGGGAGTTTCTGAAAGCCAATCAGGACTTGTGGAACCGGCTGCGGCTCGCCGTCGATAACATGGTGCTGCGGCTCGGCGATCCCAAGGGGCGTTTTCATGACACGCTGGTGAGCAACCTCCAGGAACTCGTCGAACTGGTTCCGAAGCTCAACTTCACGGGCGACGAGGCGCTGGAGAAGGTTGGCGCCCGTTGCGCCGAGGAACTGGCGGTTCACGATCCGCAGGTTTTGCGGGACGATGCCGGACTTCGCGCAAGGGTTGCCGCTCAGGCCAGGGAGATTTCGTCGGCGATGGATGCCTACATGACTTTCTGACGCAAGGGGGAAGCCATGAAAGCAACTGAGCTAGTGTCGGCCGCACGAAGGGGGTTGGTTCTCGATCATCCTTTCTTCGGTGTGCTGTCGCTGAAACTCGATCTGGTCGAAAGCCGCAAGGTGAAGACCTTCTGCACGGATGGCCGCAAGCTCCTGTTCAACCCGGAGTATGTGGCCAACCTGAACCGCTACGAAACGCTAGGCGTTGTTGCCCATGAAGTGCTTCACTGCGCCAATGGGCATGTCTGGCGGCGTGGCTCCCGCGATCCCAAGGTGTGGAATCAGGCTTGCGACTACGCAATCAACCCGATTGTGCTTGACGCCGGCATGATGCTGCCCGAGGGAGCGCTGGACGGTTCACCCTACCGTGGCATGAGCGCGGAAGAGATTTATGAGCGCTTGATGCAACAGCAGGAAAGCCAGCCACAGGGAAACTCGTCAGGAAACGGCGCCGGTCAAACCGGGCAACCGACTCAGGACGATGACTCCTGCCAAGGCGGGACCGGGGAACCTGCGCAACCGGATGGATCGGAATGCGGTGAGGTCGTCGACTGCGCCGCCGATCAAATGCCGGAAATGCAGGCAGACTGGTCGGCGTCCGTGCTGGGGGCAGCAAAGCAGGCGGAAGCGATGGGCAAGTTACCGGCCGGAATGGAACGCACGGTGGAGGACATCAAAAATCCTCCGCAGGACTGGCGTTCCATACTGCGCCGGTTTGTCCAGACTAACGCGCGCTCTGACTACTCCTGGCGGCAGCCCAACAGCCGGTATATGTATGCAGGTTTGTACATGCCGGCGCTTCAATCCGAAACCATGCCGCCCATGGTGATCGCGGTAGACACGTCGGGGAGTATCGACGATCTGACGGTCAGCCAGTTCGCCAAGGAAATTGGCGCCATCGCGGATGAGGTACAACCCGAGCGGGTGTATGTCATCTACTGTGACGCCGAGATTCATGGGGTGGATGTGTTCGAGCGCGGTGAGCCTGTCGTCCTAGCCCCCAAGGGGTATGGCGGCACGGATTTCCGCCCGGTCTTCGACTGGATCGACAGCGAAGGCATCTCACCGTCATGCTTGGTCTACCTGACAGACATGGCGGGGATTTACCCGGACACGACACCTGACTATCCGGTGTTGTGGGGTGATACACTAGGCGCGATTCCTGCGCCATGGGGTGAAACCATCCGGGTCTGCTGTAACTGAAATTCCTCCCGCCGCAAGGCGGGAGGGTTTCCCCGAGCGTATCGTCAGGTACGTTCCGGGAAGCGCGATTTCAGCCTGATGGTTATCCATCGGTCGGAAGAAGGTAGCTGGCCTTTCAAAACAAACAGCAATCATCGTGTTGCATCGCTACGGCGTTCGACACTACATCAACCCCCTGCGGGACATGCGTCCCGTCTCGGGGCCATGCTCTCCAGGGATTTTTTTTGCTCCGGAGGGAAACATGGGAATCGCAATCGAAGTCGGCTTCGTGGCCATCACGTCCGACGAATACCACAGCAACAAGGAAGCAGTCGGACATTCCGCGCTGGTCAAGATTCTGACCTCGCCGGCCCACTTCAACGAGGCCCAAATCAATCCGCCCGAACCCTCGGCCGCGATGGAATTGGGAACCGCGTTCCATGCGGCTCTGCTGGAGCCGGATGTGTTCGCCGCGAAGTATGCGGTGATCGAGGAAGCGAAACTCGCTGGCGCTCTGGTGTCGCTCGACGACTACAAGGCGGCAGCGGCAACGCTGGGAATCACGGTCGGGAAGATGCGCAAGGATGAGTTGCGGGCTGCAATTCAAGCCCAGAACGATCCGCGCTTCAAGTTCCGTGAGGATGTGATGGCCGATCTGTATGGCGGCAAAAGCATCCTCTCGGCCGGCGACATGTCGGCAGTACGCGCGATGGCAGCCAGCCTCATGGCGCATCGCGGTGCGGCCGGTTTGCTCGCCAAGGGCATGGCAGAGATGTCGGGGTTCTGGGTTGACCAGGAAACCGGGATCATGTGCAAGTTCCGTCCCGACTGGATCGCTCAGGATGCCGAAGGCAGGTACATCGGCATGGTGGACGCGAAGAAGGCCCGAAGCGCAAGCAAGGACGCATTTCAGCGCGCCATCACGAATTTCGGTTACGACGTGCAGGCCGCGTTCTATACCGACGGGATGAAGGCGCTGACAGGGCGCACCGTACCGTTCTATTTCGCTCCGGTGGAAGATGCTGCCCCCTACGCGGCGGCGGTCTACAAAGCCAGCGACGAAATGATCGCGCACGGCCGCGCAAAATACCGCGCCGCCCTGCAACTGTTGAAGTGGTGCCGTGAAAACGGCTCGTGGCCCTCGTATCAGCCGTTCGGCGAAATCGAGGAAATCGACCCGCCCAGGTGGGACAGTTTCAACACGGAAGCGGAAGCGTGATTCGGCAACAGTAGCAACAGCAGCAATCAACCAACCGGCGGGGTCGCCATGTTCCCGCCGGGGGCATGGTGTCTCGCCTTTTAACGCATCAACCAAAGGAGATACATCATGTCTGCACAAGTGCTCAACAATATCAACCGCAACACGCAGCAGCAACAGAACGGTGGGAACGAGGCGATGAGCTTCCCCGTCATGCTCCAGAAGTTCCAGGGTGAGATTGCGCGGGCGTTGCCCAAGCACATCAACCCGGATCGCATGGCTCGTATCGCGCTGACGGCTTTTCGCCAGACGCCCGCGCTGGCCAAGTGCGATCCCAAGAGCATCTTCGCTGCGGTGATTCAGTCGTCGCAACTCGGTCTGGAAGTCGGTCTGATGGGCGAAGCGCATCTGGTGCCGTTCGGCGGAACCTGCCAACTCATTCCTGGTTACACGGGACTGATGAAGCTGGCTCGCCAGTCCGGGCATGTGGTCGACATCTACGCGCACGAAGTCCGCATCAACGACACGTTCCGGCTCACCTACGGGCTGGAACGGACGCTGGAGCATGAACCCCTCAAGGCTAATGGCGGTTTCCCGGCCAGTGAGGATGCGCGTGGCGAAGTTGTTGGCTTCTACGCTGTCGCGGTGCTCAAGGATGGCTCCCGCACCTTCGTGGCGATGAGCCGCGAGGAAGTGGAGAAAATCCGCGATAACTCGCGTGGCTATCAGGCTGCGAAGAAGTACAAGAAGGAATCCCCTTGGGATACCAACTTCGTGCCGATGGGCCTCAAGACTGTGATTCGTTCGCTGTCCAAGTTTTTGCCGAAGTCGCCCGAACTGGCGGCGGCGGTGGCTCTGGACAACGCGGCTCACAACGGCAAGGATCAGAATCTGAACCTCGACGACATTATCCAGGGATCGTTCGTGATCGTGGATGATGAAGGCGGCGGCGCGGATTCCGATACGCCGACCGGCGCCGCGCAACAGGCGGAACCGGCGGACACCGGCAACAAGGGTGCGTCCGGCGAAGCAAGCGGCAAGCAACCGGCTCAGGGCAGCAACAAGGCCCAGGGCAAGGCGGCTTCCCCGCGCGGGCCGGCTGGTACTCCCATCGAAAATGCCTGCGCCGAGCTTGAGAAAGCCGGCGACATCGAGGCGCTGGATGAAATCTATATCCGTGCCGAAGGCGTCTTCGAGGGTGCCGATCTGGAAGTCCTGCTCCGCAAGTATCGTGAAGTCAAGGCGGCACTTGCAGGCGGCTCCGGCAGTCTGATCTAAGCATCACGTTTCACCCCCTCCGCGCTACGGCGCGGGGGTTTCCCCAAGCGCATCGGACGGTGCGCTTCGG
>CALARK010000012.1 GCA_937888595.1 uncultured Sterolibacteriaceae bacterium
GCCAGGTCGTCACGGGTGATGCCCATCAGGTCGTTGGAGACCATGCGGGCGTAGTCGGCGGGATCCTGACGGGTGCCGATGTAGGTGTTGATCGCGGAGAGACCCTGGGCAACGGCGCCCGAGCGGTCCAGCGCGGCCTTGTCGACCAGCTTGATCTTGAGGTCCTTGCCGGTCTCGGCCTTGACGACCTCGGCCCAGCGCATGATTTCGTAGCCGGCGCCGCAACAGGCCATGCCGCCGCCGATCAGGAGGATATCGACCTCTTCCTGGACGATTTCCGGATTATCAAATGTTCCAGCCATTATGTATTCCTCGATTCGATTGCGTTATGGTTACTTGCGGATCAGCTCGGCAGCGTTGCCGGCGCGGAAACCACCCATCATGTCGCGGGTAAAGGAGCCCACTGCCTCGATGTCGGCCAGCTTGGGCATCGGCTTGCCGCCGAACGGATCGATCGAGCCCTCGGCCGTCGTACGGATCGGGAACTTGAAGCGCTTGATGTTGCCGTTACGGAACTTGATGGTCCACATGATGGAGTCGGAACCACGCAGCGGCTGAACCGAACCACCGAGGGGCACGACGTCGGCGTAGTGGCGGGCTTCGATGGCACCCTGCGGGCAGATCTTGACGCAGGAGTAGCACTCCCAGCACTGCTCCGGTTCCTGGTTGAACGCCTTCATGGCATGGCCGGTATCGGTACCGTCCTTGTCGAGCTTCATCAGGTTGTGCGGGCAGATGTACATGCAGGCGGTCTTGTCTTGACCCTTGCAGCCGTCGCACTTTTCGGTACGAACAAAGGTTGGCATTAACTTTCTCCTTGTTAGCTAACAATCCGCTGTTCTTTCCTCGAATCAGCGGTCCATCATTTAGACCCCGTCGCCCAACCTTGGCCGGTTGCGTATCGCGAAGCCGCTTCCGGTGGAGTACGAAGGTTCAAATCCCTTGAAACGGACGAAGGCTATCACCATGAGCGCAGCAGGATAATCCCGATTTTTGATTGACGAATAAGTCGCACCGATTGTTTCCATGGACTATTTGATCTGGATCAAACGTGGACCGCAGCGCACAATGTCATCGGCATGATCAATTAGTCATCGACACCCCTGAAAAAGAATAATTGATCGTAGCGTCGGTGGGCTTATTGTATTTTCCGCGGGCCGAAATCAAACCAACTGACTCTTAGGGAGGATCAACAGTGATAAAGCCTCACGGTTCCGATCAACTGCAACCGCTGTTCGTTTATGACCCGGATCAGCATCGCGCGCTGACACACGAGGCGGAGTCGCTGCCCTCGATGATGCTCTCCTCGGCCGCTGCCGCCAACGCGGTGATGATGGGCTCGGGCTACTTCAACCCGCTGACCGGCTACATGAACCTGGCCGACGCCCTCAGCGTTGCCGAACACATGAAGACCACCAGCGGCCTGTTCTGGCCGGTGCCGGTCCTGAACCTGACCAAGGATGTCGGCGCCATCAAGGGCCACAAGCGCATCGCCCTGCGCGACCCCAACGTCGAAGGCAACCCGGTCCTGGCCGTCATGGACGTCGCGGCGATCGAGGAAGTCAGCGATGCCCAGATGCAGCTGATGACCGAGAAGGTCTACCGCACCACCGATCCGGCGCACCCCGGCGTGGCCGCCTTCAACGGCGCTGGCCGTTTCGCCGTTTCCGGCTCGATCCAGGTGCTGAACTTCAGCTACTTCCAGAGCGAATTCCCGGACACCTTCCGCACCGCCGTCGAGATCCGCAACGAGATCGCCGAGCGCGGCTGGAAGAAGGTCGTCGCTTTCCAGACCCGCAACCCGATGCACCGTGCCCACGAGGAACTGTGCCACATGGCGATGGATCGCCTCGGCGCCGACGGCCTGGTGATCCACATGCTACTGGGCAAGCTGAAGGAAGGCGACATTCCCGCCCCGGTACGCGACGCCTGCATCCGCAAGATGGTCGAGCTGTACTTCAAGCCGAACAGCGCGATGGTCACCGGCTACGGTTTCGACATGCTCTACGCCGGTCCGCGCGAGGCCGTGCTGCATGCCGTGTTCCGCCAGAACATGGGCGCCACGCACTTCATCATCGGCCGCGACCATGCCGGCGTGGGCGACTACTACGGCCCGTTCGACGCGCAGGCCATCTTCGACGACGTGCCCAAGGGCGCGCTGCTGATCGAGATGTTCATGGCCGACAACACCGCCTGGTCGAAGAAGCTCGGCAAGGTCGTGATGATGCGCGAAGCGCCCGGCCATACCAAGGAAGACTTCATCACGCTGTCCGGCACCAAGGTGCGCGAGATGCTCGGTCGCGGCGAAGCGCCGCCGCCGGAGTTTTCCCGTCCCGAAGTGGCGAAGATCCTCTCGGATTACTACCAGGGTCTCGGCAAGTAACGGCAGTACGGCTGCGGCATCATCCCTGCCGCAGCCCGCGTCAAAGCGTCACCCCAGCGCCGTCCTAGCGACGGCGCATTTCTTCGACCTTGCGCTGTTTCAGTTCCCTGAGGCGCGCATCGATCTGCGAGGCTTCGTAGAAGTCCCCGTCGCCTGCCTTGCGGGCGATCTCGAGCTGCTGGATGGCGCCGTCGAGCTGGCCCTCCGCGAGATACGCCTCGGCCTGGGCCTGATGCTGCAGCATGCGTTTGCCGAGCGAGGCGTAGGTCCTGGCCTGCAGGCCATACAGGCGGGCATCGCCGGGGGTCAATTGAAGTTCCCGCTCGAGCAGCGCCAGCGCGTCGCGTGCTTCGGCCGTCCCGCCAGCGCCGAGTTTTGCCTCGACCAGCGCATAGACCAGCGCGCGGTTGTCGGGATGGCGGCGCAGCGATTCCTGCAGGATCCGCTGGGCGCCTGCGCCGTCCTTTTGCCTGAGCCTGAGCTGTGCGGCGAGCGAATCCAGCAGGGGCGACTCCAGCTTGAGGCGGCGCAGAACCGCCACCTCCTGCTCCGCTTCGCCAAGCCGGTTGGCACGCAGCAGCGCATGGGCATAACCGAACCTCACATCGGCCTCGCGCGCGTATTTGCCCGATTTGAGCTGGGCGGCAAAATCCGCCACGGCGTCACCCGGCGTACCGTCCCAGGCCTTCAGCTTGGCGCGCACCAGGCCGAAGGCGACGCTGTCGGGCACCTGCCGGTACGGCCGCTGGGCGATGCGGTTTTCCATGTCGGTGATGCGCTCGACGGTGAGCGGGTGGGTGCGCAGGTAGCCGGGGGCATTGTTCTCGTAGAGCCGGCCGAACTGCAGCATGCGTTCGAAGAAGCTCGCCATGCCGCGCGGATCGAAGCCGCCACGCTCCATCAGGTCGAGGCCGATCCGGTCGGCCTCGCGCTCGAAATCACGCGAGTAGTTGAGCTGCTGCTGGATACCCGCCGCCTGGCCGGCCATCGCCGCGCCCACCGCGACATCGGGGTTGCTGCGGGCCGCGAGAATCGCCACTGCCAGCGACAGCAGCGTCGTCATCTGCGACTGGCCCTGATTGCCGAACATGCGCGCCAGATGGCTTTGCGTCACATGGGAAATTTCGTGAGCGAGCACGCCCGCCAGCTCGGATTCCGAACGCGCGGCCAGCACCAGCCCGCTATGCACGCCGATGAAGCCGCCGGGCAGCGCGAAGGCGTTGAGCATCGCATCGCGCACGACGAAGAACTCGTAGGGATGGCGGCTGCCCTCGGCATGCGCCGCGAGGCGCTGGCCCAGTTGGCCGATGTAGCCGGCGATCTCGGGATCATCGATGTAAGCGGGATCGCGGCGGATTTCCAGCATGTAACGCTCGCCCAACTTGCGTTCCGCATGCACCGAGAACCCGCCCCGCTCCATCTCGCCCAGATCGGGCAATCCGTCCGCACGCGCCAACGCACCCAGCCACAAGAACGGCCCGAGCAGCAACGCGATCAACCACAGCCACGCTTTCATGGGGCTATGATACCGGCTCCGTTTTCCGGCGCCGTCGGGCGAACTGCAACCAAATGTCACAGCACGACCACCCCCTCACCCATTTCGATGCCGCGGGCCAGGCCCACATGGTCGATGTCGGCGCCAAGCCCGAAACTGCCCGGCTCGCCCGCGCCGCCGGCCGCATCCGCATGCAGCCCGCCACCTTCGCGCTGATCGAATCGGGCGCGGCGAAAAAGGGCGACGTGCTCGGCATCGCGCGCATCGCCGCCATCCAGGCATCGAAGCGCACCGGCGAACTGATCCCGCTGTGCCATCCGATCGCGCTGACACGCGTCGCCGTCGAGTTCGATCTCGATCGGGAAAACGCGACCGTCGGCTGCACCGTCACGGCCGAAACCTTCGGCCGCACCGGCGTCGAGATGGAAGCCCTGACGGCCTGCAGCGTCGGCCTGCTGACCATCTACGACATGTGCAAGGCCGTCGATCGCGGCATGGTCGTCGAGAACGTCCGGCTGCTGGAAAAAGCCGGCGGGAAATCCGGCCACTGGCAGGCGCCATAGCCGTCCCGCCAGCGCCGACTTTTACAGTCAGACCTTGAAGTAGTCGCGATACCAGGCGACGAAGTTGGCGACGCCCTGCTCGACCGGCGTGGCTGGCTTGTAGCCGAACTGCTCGACGAGGTCGGTCACGTCGGCGTAGGTATCCGGCACGTCGCCCGGCTGCAGCGGCAGCATTTCCATGTCCGCCTTTTTGCCCAGCGCCTTTTCGAGGGCCGCGATGTAGTCCATCAGTTCCACCGGGCTGTTGTTGCCGATGTTGTAGACCCGCCAGGGCGCCGCGCTGCTGCCCGGATCGGGGTGGGCGCCACTCCAGTCCGGATTCGGCGGGGCCGGACGGTCGAGCACGCGGATCACGCCCTCGACGATGTCGTCGATGTAGGTGAAGTCGCGCCGATGCTTGCCGTAGTTGAAGACCGGGATCTTCTCGCCCGCCAGGATCGCCTTGGTGAACTTGAACAGCGCCATGTCCGGCCGGCCCCACGGGCCATAGACGGTGAAGAAGCGCAGGCCGGTGGTCGGCAGGCCGTAGAGATGGCTGTAGGTATGGGCCATCAGTTCGTTCGCCTTCTTGCTGGCGGCATAGAGGCTGAGCGGGTGGTCGACGTTGTGATGCACCGAGAAGGGCATCGTGGTGTTGGCGCCATAGACGCTGGAACTGCTGGCATACACCAGGTGTTCCACACCGTGGTGGCGGCAACCTTCGAGGATATGACCGAAGCCGACCAGGTTGCTGTCGATGTAGGCGAGCGGGTTCTCGATCGAATAGCGCACGCCGGCCTGCGCCGCGAGGTTCACCACGCCCTGCGGCTGGTGCGTGGCGAAGCAGGCTTCCATCGCCTTGCGGTCGGCGAGGTCGATGCGCAGGTGGGTGTAGTTCGGGTGGTTCGCGTGGCGCGCCAGCCGCGCTTCCTTGATGGCCGGATCGTAGTAGTCGTTGTGGTTGTCGATGCCGATGACCGTGTCGCCGCGCTCGAGCAGGCGCAGGGCGAGGTTCGAACCGATAAACCCGGCGGCGCCGGTGATGAGGACTTTCATGTGATCACCTCGGAATGGAATAGCCGCGCATCATAGCGTCGTCTCATGGCGTCGTCTCATGGCGCCGTCCCGCCGGCGCCGACTTTTTCCCCGCATCAGAAATCCTCCCGCACGCGCAGGAAACGCGGGAAGCGCGGGATGCCATTGCGCGTCAGCTCGCGGTAGCGATACGTCACCCGGCTGCCGACCGGCGGCGGATCGCGCCGCTGGGCGTCGCTGAATCCGCTGCCGAGGGAGAACGCCTTGCCATCGGGCATCGCGACGCGCAAGGCGCCGAGCCTGCCGGCATGCTTCCCCTTGCCGGGCAGGTGGGCGACCACCCGCGCTTCGGCATCGAGCCACGGGGTCAGCTTGAGCAGGTCGGCGGAACGGCCGGTCGTGTAGGCCGCGTCGGCCCGGTGCAGCATCAGCCCTTCGCCGCCGCCCCGCACCACGGCAGCGAGCCGCGCCTGCAATGCCGCCGCATCCGGCAGGCGGAACTGTGCGACTGGCTGCAGCCAGGGCACGCCGGCCTCAGCAGCCAGCGCCCCGATGCGGTGGATGCGTGCGGTGAAATCGCCGGCGGCATCCGGCAATTCGAAGATCATGTAGCGCACCTCGCGCCACTCGGCATCGACGGGGACGCTGCGGCGCACGATGCCGGACAGCCGGTCGAAGCGCCCGCGGCCAAGCCAGAGCTCGCCGTCGAGCGGCTGCGCGGGCAGCGCGTCGGTAAACCAGCGCGGCGCCGGCACGGGATGGCCGCTGCGGAAGCGCAGCTGGCGGCCGTCCCAGTGGGCGCGCACGCCATCGAGCTTTTCGCTGACCCAGTAGCGGGTGACGTCGACATCGCTGGCGTATCGCTCCGCCAGCAGCAGCGGCAGCTCGGCGGCCGCCGTCCCCAACGCCAGCAGGCAAAGGCAAAGGCCGGCGAGGCGCCGCAGCACCGTCAGTCGTTCCCGAACAGGTCCCGGCTGTACACCTTGTCCGCCACATCGCGGATCTCGTCGGTGATGCGGTTGGCGAGAATGATGTCGGCCTCGCGCTTGAAGGCGGCCAGGTCGTTGACGACCCGTGAGCGGAAGAACTCGGGTTCGGTCAGCACCGGCTCGTAGACGATCACCTCGATGCCCTTGGCCTTGATGCGCTTCATGATGCCCTGGATGCTGGAAGCGCGGAAGTTATCCGAGCCGGCCTTCATGATCAGGCGGTGAACCCCGACCACTTTCGGTTGCCGGCGGATGATCTCGTCGGCGATGAAGTCCTTGCGCGTGGTGTTCGCCTCGACGATGGCATGGATGAGGTTCTGCGGCACCTCGCGATAGTTGGCGAGCAACTGCTTGGTGTCCTTCGGCAGGCAGTAGCCGCCGTAGCCGAAAGACGGGTTGTTGTAATGCGCACCGATGCGCGGGTCGAGGCAGACACCGTCGATGATCTGGCGCGTATCCAGCCCGTGCGTCGCGGCGTAGGTGTCGAGCTCGTTGAAATAGGCGACACGCATGGCCAGGAAGGTGTTGGCGAACAGCTTGACCGCCTCGGCCTCGGTGCTGTCGGTGAACAGTACCGGGATGTCCTGCTTGATGGCGCCCTGCTGCAGCAGGCCGGCGAAGGTCTTGGCACGCTCCGAGCGCTCGCCGACGACGATGCGCGAGGGATGCAGGTTGTCGTAGAGCGCCCGGCCCTCGCGCAGGAATTCGGGCGAGAAGATCAGGTTGGCGCCCGCGAACTGCTGCCGCAGGCTCGCCGTATAGCCGACCGGCACGGTGGACTTGATCACCATCACCGCCTGCGGGTTGATCGCCATGACGTCGCAGACCACCGCCTCGACCGAGCGGGTGTTGAAGTAGTTGGTCTCGGGATCGTAGTCGGTGGGCGTGGCGATGACGACGAATGCCGCGCCGGCATAGGCCTCCTGCTTGTCGAGCGTGGCGCGCAGGTTCAGCGGCTTGTGCTTCAGATAGTCCTCGATCTCGACATCGACGATCGGCGACTCGCGTCGATTGAGCATCGCCACCTTCTCGGGGACGATGTCGAGCGCGACCACCTCGTTGTGCTGGGCGAGCAGGATGGCGTTGGACAGGCCGACGTAGCCCGTCCCGGCGATGGCGATTTTCATGGCATGCGGCCGCGGCGGGCCCCGGTTGTGGTTATTGGCATGGAATTTTATCCCGTCGTTCTCTGGCGCATCTGCCATTCGCGCCACAGCGCGCTGCCGAGGGCCTTCCAGGCCGTCCCCCCGTGCGTCGCGATGTGCTCTCCGGCGCTTTCGGCCATGACCTTGAGCATCAGGTCGGCAAGGCCGTACAGCTCCAGGCGGGCGAACTGCTGTGGATCCTCGTAATCGACAGGCACCGCTCCGGGCTTGTAGTCCAGCGCATCCCGGGCCAGCGCGGCAACGGCCGCCTCGTCCGACCAGTCGATGCCCAGCGCAATGCCTTTCCGCTCGATTTCGAGCTCCAGCTGGCTCGCCTCGCGACCGTAGTTCTCGAACATGCTCAAGCCTTCGCCTTGCGACCGGGGGCCGGCCTGGCCGTCCGGCCGGCGCCGACTTTTCCCAGGATCGGCGCAAGGTAGCGGCCGGTATGGCTGCCGGCGGTCTCGGCCACGGCCTCGGGCGTGCCCGCCGCAATGATGCGACCACCACCACCGCCGCCCTCGGGGCCGAGGTCGACGAGCCAGTCGGCCGTCTTGATGACATCGAGGTTGTGCTCGATGACGACCACGGTATTGCCGTGGTCGCGCAGGCGGTGCAGCACCTTGAGCAGCATCTCGATGTCGGCGAAATGCAGGCCGGTGGTCGGCTCGTCGAGGATGTAGAGGGTGCGGCCGGTATCGCGCTTGGAAAGTTCAAGGGCCAGCTTGACGCGCTGCGCCTCGCCGCCGGACAGCGTCGTCGCCGACTGGCCGAGCTGGACGTAGGACAGGCCGACATCGATCAGCGTCTGCAGCTTGCGGGCGACGACCGGCACGGCGGAGAAGAACTCGTGCGCCTGCTCGACAGTCATTTGCAGCACTTCGTAGATGGTCTTGCCCTTGTAGCGGACTTCCAGCGTTTCGCGGTTGTAGCGCTTGCCGTGGCAGACGTCGCAGGGCACGAAGATGTCGGGCAGGAAATGCATCTCGACCTTGATCATGCCGTCGCCCTGGCAGGCCTCGCAGCGGCCGCCCTTGACGTTGAAGCTGAAACGGCCGGGACCATAGCCCCTTTCCCGGGACTGCGGCACGCCGGCGAACAGTTCGCGGATCGGCGTCAGCAGGCCGGTGTAGGTCGCCGGGTTGGAACGGGGCGTGCGGCCGATCGGGCTCTGGTCGACGTTGATGACCTTGTCGAAGAACTCGAGGCCCTGGATCTCGCCGTGTGCGGCCGGCTCCAGGGCCGAGCCGTAGAGGTGGCGCGCGCTGGCGGCGTAGAGCGTGTCGTTGATCAGGGTCGACTTGCCGGAGCCGGACACCCCGGTGACGCAGGTGAGCAGGCCGACCGGGATCTCCAGGTCGACATGCTTGAGGTTGTTGCCGGTCGCGTCGAGGATCTTCAGCTGGCGCTGCGGGTTCGGTGGCGTGCGTTTGGCAGGAATCTCGATGCGGCGGCGGCCCGAGAGATAGTCGCCGGTCAGCGAATCGCGGTTGGCCTCCACTTCGGCCGGCGTGCCCTGGGCGACGATGCGGCCGCCGTGCTCGCCGGCGCCCGGCCCCATGTCGACGACGTGGTCGGCCGATTCGATCGCCTCCTGGTCGTGCTCCACCACGATCACGGTATTGCCGAGATCGCGCAGGTTGGCGAGCGTCTCCAGCAGACGCGTGTTGTCGCGCTGGTGCAGGCCGATGCTCGGCTCGTCGAGCACGTACATCACACCGGTGAGCCCCGAACCAATCTGCGAGGCGAGGCGGATGCGCTGCGCCTCGCCGCCGGACAGCGTTTCGGCCGAGCGATCGAGCGAGAGGTAGTCGAGCCCGACGTTGATGAGAAAGCTCAGGCGCGAGGTGATTTCCTTGACGATCTTCTCGGCGACCTGCGCACGATGGCCGGTCATCTGCAGCAGGTTGAAGAAATCGCGGCAATCGATCAGCGACTGCCGGCTGACGTCGGTGATGGTCCGGCCGCCGATCAGCACATGGCGCGCCTCCTGGCGCAGGCGCGCGCCGTCGCAGCTCGGGCAGGGCTTGTGGTTGAGGTACTTGGCCAGTTCCTCGCGCACCATCACGCTGTCGGTCTCGCGATAGCGGCGCTCGAGGTTGGGGATGATGCCTTCGAAGGCATGCGCGCGTTCGAAGCGCGTGCCCTTCTCGTTGAGGTACTTGAAGCGGATCTGCTCCCGGCCCGAGCCGTAGAGGACGATCTGCCGGATATGCTCGGGCAGCTTCTCGAACTCGACATCCGTCGGGAAGCCATAGTGGCCCGCCAGCGACTCGACCATCTGGAAGTAGAACTGGTTGCGCTTGTCCCAGCCCTTGATCGCCCCGGCGGCCAGCGACAGGTGCGGATAGGCGACGACGCGCGCCGGGTCGAAGAACTGGATCGATCCGAGGCCGTCGCATTCCTGGCAGGCGCCCATCGGGTTGTTGAAGGAGAACAGGCGCGGCTCGAGCTCCTGCAGCGCGTAGCCACAATGGGGGCAGGCGAACTTCGCCGAGAACAGATGCTCGACGCCGCTGTCCATCTCGACGGCGAGGCAGCGGCCCTCGGCGTGGGTCAGCGCCGTCTCGAAGCTTTCGGCCAGGCGCTGGCGCTGATCGCTCCTGACCTTGAGACGATCGATCACCACGTCGACCGAATGCTTCTTCGACTTGGCCAGCTTCGGCAGCGCATCGATGTCATGCACCTGTCCGTCGACCCGCAACCGGACGAAGCCCTGCGCCTTCAGCTCGGCGAACAGGTCGAGCTGCTCGCCCTTGCGGTTCGCCACCACCGGGGCGAGGATCATCAGCTTCGTATCCTCGGGCAGGGCAAGGACGTGATCGACCATCTGCGAGACGCTCATCGCCTCGAGCGCGACGCCATGCTCGGGGCAATGCGGCGTGCCGGCACGGGCATACAGCAGGCGCAGGTAGTCATGGATTTCGGTCACGGTACCGACCGTCGAACGCGGGTTGTGCGAGGTCGCCTTCTGCTCGATGGAAATCGCCGGCGACAGGCCCTCGATCAGATCGACGTCCGGCTTCTCCATCAGTTGCAGGAACTGGCGGGCGTAGGCCGACAGCGACTCGACATAGCGGCGCTGGCCCTCGGCGTAGAGCGTGTCGAAGGCGAGCGAACTCTTGCCGGAACCGGACAGGCCGGTAATGACGGTGAGCCGGTTGCGCGGCAGGTCGAGATTGATGTTCTTGAGGTTGTGGGTGCGCGCGCCGCGAATCCTGATTTCTTCCATTGGGGGCGATGAAGGCTGGAGGGGTCGAAAAAGACGACCTGATAATATACGCGCCCTTTTTAGCCAAAGACATTACGCCCGTGCTTTCCCCCACCGCCGACGCCATGACCCCCGCCGAGCGGCGCACGGGCGGCGTGCTCGCCGCCATTTTCGGCTTGCGCATGCTCGGGCTCTTCCTCGTGCTGCCGGTCTTTTCCGTGCTGGCGGCCGGCCTGCCGGGCGGCGACGATGTCATGCTGGTCGGCCTGGCGCTGGGCGCCTACGGCCTGACCCAGGCCTTCCTGCAAATCCCCTTCGGCCTCGCCTCCGACCGCTGGGGCCGCAAGCCGGTGATCGTGGCCGGCCTGCTGCTGTTCGCCGCCGGCAGCTTTCTCGCCGCTGCCGCACCGAACATCCACGTGATGATCATCGGCCGCGTGCTGCAGGGAGCCGGGGCCATTTCGGCCGCCATCACCGCCCTCGCCGCCGACCTCACGCGCGAACAGCACCGCACCAAGGTCATGGCGATGATCGGGGCCTCGATCGGCCTCGTCTTCGCCGCCTCGCTGGTCGTCGCCCCGCCGCTCGCCGCCGTGCTCGGGCTGTCCGGGTTGTTCATGCTGATCGGCATCCTGGCGCTTGGCGCCATCATCCTGCTGTTCACCGCCGTCCCCAATTCACAAGCGGATACGGCCAGTGCCGATCCGCGTGCGCCGACTTCCGAAAGGCACGAGCGCCCGCCCTTCTCCACCGTGCTGTTCGATGGCCGCCTTGCCAGACTGAATTTCGGCGTCTTCACGCTCCACCTGATGCAGACCGCGCTGTGGGTCGTCGTGCCGCTGTCGCTGGTCGCCAGCGGCCTCCCCGGCAGCAGCCACTGGAAAATCTACCTGCCGGCCGTCCTCCTGTCTTTTGCCGTGATGGTTCCGGCCATCATCGCCGCCGAGCGGCGCAGCAAGATCCGTCCCGTCTATGCCGGCGCGGTGGCCCTGCTGATCATCGTCCAGGCGGGGCTCGCACTGTTCGGCGGCGGTCTCTGGGCTACCGGGTTCTGGTTGCTGCTGTTCTTCGTCGCCTTCAACATCCTGGAGGCACTGCAACCCTCGCTGATCTCGCGCCTCGCCCCCGGCTCGGCCAAGGGTGCTGCACTCGGCATCTACAATACGACCCAGTCGATCGGCCTGTTCCTCGGCGGCGCCCTGGGCGGGTGGATCCTGAAGCATTACGGTGCGACGGCGGTGCATCTGGTGTGCGCCGGCATTGGCATAATCTGGCTTGCGCTGGCGACCCGCATCGCGGTCCCCGTGCCGAAAACGACGGCCACAACCTAGGGAGGAAGACATGGCATCGGTCAACAAAGTGATTCTGGTGGGCAACCTCGGTGCGGACCCCGAGTCCCGCTACATGCCCAACGGCGATGCCGTGGTCAATATCCGCCTCGCCACGACGGAAAGCTGGAAGGACAAGGCCAGCGGCGAAAAGCGCGAGATGACCGAATGGCATCGCGTGGTGTTCTACCGCAAGCTCGCCGAAATCGCCGGCCAGTACCTCAAGAAGGGCTCGCAGGTCTATATCGAGGGCCGCATCCGCACGCGCAAATGGCAGGGGCAGGACGGCCAGGACCGCTACACCACCGAGATCGAGGCACTGGAAATGCAGATGCTCGGCCGCCGCGAAGGCATGGGGCAATCCTACGAAGGCGGGTCACGCGACAACGGGGCGAGCCGTCCCGCCGCCCGCCCCGCAGCCCCATCCGCCGCCCCCATGAACAGCGGCGGTGGATTCGGCGATGTCGAGGACGACATCCCGTTTTAACGGCCTGCGCAGGTCGCCCGCTCAGGCGGCCGAACGCATTTCCGCCAGCCCCAGACGGTTCACCCCGCCGACGATCGCCTTGATCGAGGCCGTGACGATGTTCGCGTCCATGCCCACGCCGTAGCGTTCCGCGCTGTCGCCGTGGCGGGCCAGTTCGAGGAAGGCGCAGGCCACGGCTTCCCCGGCATCACCGCTCGGGCTCGTCGCGCGTTCCTCGTAGCTCCGTACCTGCACGTCGATGCCGATACCGCGCAAGGCATGCACGGTGGCATCGATGGGGCCGTTGCCCTCACCGGTCAGCAAATGCGGCACGCCGTTCACCTCAACGGCGAGGCGGATGCCCTGCGCCTTGCCGTGCTCGAAGAGATGGTGCTCGACGTAGCGCACCGGGGCGGCGGCTTCGAGATAGGTGCGCGCGAACAGGGCCCAGATGTCGGCGGCGCTCATCTCGCCGCCGTGGGCGTCGGTGTGACGCTGCACCTCGGCCGAGAACTCGACCTGCAGGCGGCGCGGCATGACGATGCCGTAGCAGGTTTCGAGCAAATGGGCGATGCCGCCCTTGCCCGACTGGCTGTTCACGCGGATCACCGAATCGTAGCTGCGGCCGACGTCGCGAGGGTCGATGGGGAGATAGGGCATATTCCATATCGCGTCGGGACGCTGCACCGCGAAGCCCTTCTTGATGGCGTCCTGGTGCGAACCTGAGAAGGCGGTGAACACGAGGTCGCCGACGTAGGGATGGCGCGGGTGGATCGGCAACTGGGTGCAATGCTCGGCGGTACGCGCGACGGCGTTGATGTCCGAGAAGTCGAGGCCCGGCGCGACACCCTGCGTGTAGAGGTTGAGCGCGAGCGTGACGATATCGACGTTGCCGGTACGCTCGCCGTTGCCGAACAGGCAGCCCTCGACGCGATCGGCGCCGGCCATGAGGCCGAGTTCGGCAGCGGCCACCGCCGTACCACGGTCGTTGTGCGGATGGAGGCTCAGGACGACGCTGTCGCGGCGTGCGAGGTTGCGGTGCATCCACTCGATCTGGTCGGCGTAGACGTTGGGTGTGGCGACCTCGACCGTGGCCGGAAGGTTGAGGATGACCTTGTTGTCGGGCGTGGCGCCCCATTCGGCGGTCACGGCGTCGCAAACCTCCTTGACGAAATCGAGTTCCGTGGCGGTGAAGGTCTCGGGGCTGTATTCGAGGACGAATTCCGTCTCGGGCTGCGCGGCGGCGAGCTCCTTGATGAGGCGCACCGCATTGACGGCCATCGCGACCACTTCGGGCCGGCTCATGCCGAAGACGGTTTCGCGGAAGACCGGCGAGGTGGCGTTGTATACGTGGATGATCGCGCGCTTCGCGCCACGCACGGACTCCATGGTGCGGCGAATGAGATGTTCGCGTGCTTGCGTCAATACTTCGATGGTCACGTCGTCGGGAACGTGGCCGCCCTCGACGAGCGTGCGCACGAAGTCGAAGTCGGTCTGCGAGGCCGAAGGGAAGGCGACCTCGATCTCCTTGAAGCCGATGGCGCAGAGCGTCTTGAACATGCGCATCTTCTTCTCGCCGCTCATCGGTTCGAAGAGCGCCTGGTTGCCGTCGCGCAGGTCGGTGCTCATCCAGATCGGCGCGCGGTCGATGACGCGGCCGGGCCACTGGCGGTCAGGGAGATCGACCGGGGGGAAGGCGCGGTATTTGGCGGCGGGATTGGTCAACATGGCGGCTCTCCTGAATTGCGTTTCGATGGCGCAATCTTAGGAAATATCGCTTGGCAGGTGCTTGCGTTTCGTGGCTAGGTTGAATTACATTGAGCAATAATGTTGCTCATAATGACAAAATTAAGGAATTATTATGAACATCGACCGCTACGACCGGCAGATTCTTCAGGTATTGCAGGAAGATGGCCGCATCAGCAACCAGGAGCTGGCCGAGCGCATCGGCCTGTCGCCTTCGCCCTGTCTGCGCCGTGTGCGCGCGCTGGAAGAGGCCGGCATCATCGCCGGCTACCGCGCCCTCCTCGACGCGAAGAAGCTCGGGCTGACGCTCATGGCCCTGATCCAAATCTCGATGGACCGCCACACCCCGGACCGTTTCGAGAACTTCGAGTCGGAGATCGGCGCCATTCCCGAGATCGTCGAGTGCCTGCTGATCACCGGCCAGGATGCCGACTACCAGTTGAAGGCCGTGGTCCGCGACATGGATGCCTATCAGGAACTGCTGCTGAACCGCATCACGCGCATTCCCGGCGTAACCGGGGTACATTCGAGCTTCGTGCTGCGACGCGTCGTGGACCGGACGGTCCTGCCGGTCGGGCAGTGAGCAAGTGCGACAATGTGTCGCAGACCGATCCATCATCACAGGCTTATATTGCAGAGCATCATCAATCGCACCAAGGAGCACACCATGGATCGACGCGAAGCCCTCAAATACACGCTGGTCGCCGGCATCGGCCTGGCCGGCGCCACACGTGGCGCGCAGGCAGCACAATGCGAAGGCGACGGCACCCCCCTGCAGTTCGTGCCGAAAATCGCCCCCGACGCCAAGGCCAACGAGAACGATATCGAGAAATATCCGAAGTGCCCCTACTGCGGCATGGACCGGAAGAAGTTCCATCACTCGCGCATGCTGATCCAGTACAGCGACGATCTCGCCGACGGCACCTGCTCGCTGCACTGCGCGGCGATCAGTCTGTCGCTCAACGTGGACCGCGATCCGAAGGCCCTGTGGGTCGGCGACAACGCCGCGGCCGGCGAATCCAAGCCGCTGGTCGACGTCGACCAGGCGACCTTCCTCGTCGGCAGCAAGATCCCGGGCGTGATGACCGCGAACAGCAAGGTCGCCTACGGCACGGAAGAGGCCGCCAAGGCCGCGCAGGCCGCCAACGGTGGCGAACTGGTCAAGTTCGACCAGGCGCTGCTGGCCGCCTACGTCGACATGTCGAAGGACGTCGCACGCATCCGCAAGAACCGCGCCGAACGCCGACGCAAGATGATGGAGCAGCAGGGCAAGCCGATGAGCATGGAGCACAAGCACTGATGCTGCCGATGGCGCTGCGGCTGTTCCTGGCCGCACTGCTGTCCGCCTGGGTGGGGTTGGCCGCCGCCCAGGCGCCGCAAGCCTTCGCCAAGCCGCCGCTGCAGTCGGACGTGCCGAAGCCCGGGCCGAAGGATCTGTGCCCGGTCTGCGGCATGCTCGTCGCGAAGTATCCGCACTGGGTGGCGACCATCGTTTACAAGGATGGTCACGCACACCACTTCGACGGTGCCAAGGACATGTTCAAGTTCTGGTTTGATCCGCCGAAATACGCCACCGGCCACAGCCGCGCACAGATGGCCCGCATCGTCGTGACCGACTACTACAACCTGCAGCCGATCGACGCGAAGACCGCGCTGTTTGTGACCGGATCGGACGTGCTCGGCCCGATGGGCCACGAGTTGGTGCCGCTCGCCAGCGTGGCGGATGCGGAAGACTACCTGAAGGAGCACAAGGGCAAGCGCATCCTGCGCTTCGACGAAGTGACCCGGGACCTGCCCCTGCAGCTCGACGCCGGCAAGTTCTGACGCCGTTTCGCGGGTCGCTCATTTGAGTTACCCTGCGCCCGTGACATCCCGCCCTGAACTCCTCGCCCCCGCCGGCAGCCTGAAGATGGCGCAGGCCGCGTTCGACTACGGCGCGAACGCCATCTATTGCGGCCAGCCGCGCTACAGCCTGCGCGTGCGCAACAACGAATTCGGCGATCCCGGCAAGCTGGAAACCGCCATCGGCCTCGCCCATGCGCGCGGCGGTCAATGCTACGTCGTTAACAACATCGTCCCCCACAACGCCAAGCTCGCGACCTACCTCGCCGACATGGCCCCCGTGGTCGCCATGCGGCCCGACGCACTGATCATGGCCGATCCCGGCCTGATGCTGATGATCCGCGAAACCTGGCCGGAAATGCCGATCCACCTTTCCGTGCAGGCCAACACGCTCAATCATGCGGCCGTGCGTTTCTGGCAGTCGGTCGGCGTCTCGCGCGTGATCCTCTCGCGTGAACTGTCGCTGGACGACATCGCCGAGATCCGCCAGCGCTGCCCCGACATGGAGCTCGAAGTGTTCGTGCATGGCGCGCTGTGCGTGGCCTATTCGGGCCGCTGCCTGCTGTCGGGCTACTTCAACCATCGCGACCCGAACCAGGGGACCTGCACGAATGCCTGCCGCTGGTCCTACGACGCGAAGCCGGCCGCAGCGGATGCGACGGGCGACGTGGTGCTCATCGAGGAAGCGACGCGTCCGGGCGAACTGATGCCGATGGAGGAGGACGAGCACGGCACCTACATCCTCAACTCGAAGGACCTGCGCGCCATCGAATACATCGACCGGCTGGTCGCTATCGGGGTCGACTCGCTGAAGATCGAGGGCCGCACCAAGTCGGCCTATTACGTGGCGCGCACCTGCCAGGCCTACCGGCAGGCGATCGACGATGCGCTGGCCGGGCGGGCCTTCGATGCCGGGCTGGTCGCGCGGCTCGACGACCTCGCGAGCCGCGGCTACACGGCCGGCTTCTACGAACGCCATCCCGACCGCGAGTACCAGAACTACCTCAGCGGCTTGTCGCAGATGGGCGCCAGCCAGTACGTCGGCGACGTGACCGGCTACGTGGATGGGCTGGCGGAAATCGACGTCAAGAACCGCTTCGCCGTCGGTGATCGGCTGGAGATCATCCACCCGGCCGGCAATGCGGTCGTCGCAGTGGAGCGGATGGAGAAAGTCGGCGCCAACGGGACGGCGTCAGCGGCGGACGTCGCGCCGGGCAACGGGCACCTGGTGCGCATCCCGCTGCCGCCGGGCAAGGAAGGTGCCTTCCTCGCCCGTTTGGATCGCCCCGGCTAATTTACGCGCAGCGCCAAAAAGTCACCCCTTCCCGGGAAGGGGGCTGGGGGATGGGGGCAATCAATTGCCGAAGGCGAGACGGACGAAGCGGCGATCAAATCGCCGCTTCGTCCGTCTCGCCGGTGCGGATGCGCACGATCTGCTCGACCGGCATGACGAAGATCTTGCCGTCGCCGATCTTGCCGGTGCGCGCGGCCTTGATGATCGCCTCGATGGCAGTCTCGACGACGTTCTCCGCGACGACCAGCTCGATCTTGATCTTCGGCAGGAAGTCGACGACGTACTCGGCGCCGCGGTAGAGCTCGGTGTGGCCCTTCTGGCGACCGAAGCCCTTGACCTCGGTGACGGTCAGGCCGGTGACGCCGACCTCGGAGAGCGCCTCGCGCACCTCGTCGAGCTTGAAGGGCTTGATGATGGCTTCGATCTTTTTCATGCGGTAACTCCTCGGTTCAATTCCACTCGTCCGGATAGCGGGATGTTATCGGATAGCGCCAATCCTTGCCGAAGGCGCGCCGGCTGATGCGGATACCCGGCGGCGCCTGGCGGCGTTTGTACTCGTTGCGCTTGAGCAGGGTGACGACACGCTTCACGTCGGCTGCCGGCAGGCCGGAAGCGACGATCTCCTTCGGGCTTTCGTCGCGTTCCATGTAGGCGGCGATGATCGCATCGAGCACCTCGTAGGGCGGCAGCGAATCCTGGTCCGTTTGCCCCGGCTTCAGTTCGGCCGAGGGCGCACGCGTGATGATGTTCTCCGGGATCACGTCCGACAGCGTGTTCCGGTAGCGCGCCAGCCGGTAGACGAAGGTCTTGAAGACATCCTTGATCACCGCGAAGCCGCCCGCCATGTCGCCGTAGAGCGTCGCGTAGCCGACTGCCATCTCGCTCTTGTTGCCGGTGGTCAGGACCAGCCGGCCGGTGCGGTTGGACAGCGCCATCAATATCAATCCCCGGATTCTCGCCTGCAGGTTCTCGTCGGTGGTATCCCATTCGGGCTTCGGCCCGAGCCGGTCGAAAGTCGGCGCCAGCAGGACGGCGAACTGCACCATCGCGTCTGCTATCGGAATCTCGTCGTACTGCACCCCGAGACGGCGGATCATTTCGCGCGAATCGTCGAGGCTCATCTGCGCCGTCCAGGGCGAAGGCATCATCACCGCGCGCACCTTGTCGGCGCCGAGCGCATCGACGGCGACGGCCAGCGTCAGCGCCGAGTCGATGCCGCCCGACAGGCCGATGATCGCGCCGGGAAAGCCGTTCTTGCCGAGGTAGTCGCGCACGCCGAGCACGAGCGCTTCATAGACCATCGCCTCGGCGGATTGCTCCGCCGCCTGCCCGCCCGGCAGGATATGGCTGTCGCGGACCTCGACGAGCGTCACGGCCTCGCCGAAGGCGGGCAGCTGGTGCGTCAGCCGGCCGGCGGCATCGAGCGCGAACGAGCCACCGTCGAACACCAGTTCGTCCTGGCCGCCGACCATGTTGCAATAGAGCGCCGGAATGCCGTTCTCCCCGACGCGCTGCCGCAGCGTGGCATGGCGGGTCGCCTGCTTGCCCATGTGGAAGGGCGAGGCGTTGAGCACCAGCAGCACCTCGGCACCGGCATCGCGGGCCGCCGCTGCCGGCGCCGGCTCCCAGACGTCCGCGCAGATATTCACGCCGCAGCGCACGCCATTGACCTCGAAGATGCCGGCCTGCGTGCCCGGCCGGAAATAGCGTGCCTCGTCGAAGACCTCGTAGGTCGGCAGGCGATGCTTGCGATAGGTCGTCTCGATGCATCCGCCGCGCAGCAGCGAGGCAGCGTTGTGGCGGGCGCCCTCGTGCATTTCGGGATGGCCGACGATCGCCGGCAGCGGCAGCCGTCCGAGTTGCTGGGCCAGTGCCGACAATTCGCGCTCGCAGGCGCGGTAGAAATCGGGACGCAGCAGCAGGTCTTCCGGGGGATAGCCGCACAGCGCCAGTTCGGGCGTCAGCAACAGGTCGGCGCCGAGCGCCTGCGCTTCGCGTGCCGCGGCGAGGATGCGTTCGGCATTGCCGGCAACGTCGCCGACGGTGCAGTCGATCTGCGCCAGCGCGACTTTCAGGCCGGCCATGCTACTTGCCGAGCCGGCCGAGGATGCGGCCGTCGTCGGCGCAGAACCACAGCGTCTCGAGCCGGCCCATGAAATAGCGGTTCTTCATCCACAGGTCGACCGGCTGCGCCGGTATCGCGCGCCAGTAGGTGCCGCTTTCGGCACGCCAGGGCGCGGCGAAGCGGCCACGGGCCACGAGTTGGAAAGCGCTCACACCGGCAGCCACATGGGCATCGGCGACCTTGATGGCGAAGCCGTCGTCGGCATCGTTGCGCGGATAGAAATCGTAGGGATTGTCGAAGGCGAAGTAATAGGCGTCGCGGCGACGGAAGGTCACGTTGAAATCGCCATAGGCGGCGTCGTGCTCGACGCGCGGCGGTGCGGTCTCGGTTTCCCGCTGGCCGAGCGGCAGGTACTTGTAGCGGTAGTAGTCCTCGCGTGCCAGGTCGGCTTCCGGATGCCAGTTCCAGCCTTCGGTGACGTCGTTGCGCCCCATGCGGTAGACCAGGCGGACACGGCCGTCGGCCAAGCGCTGGATCTCCCGGCGATCCTCGGCCGGATCGTCGACGCGCAGCGTGAATCCCTGCCCTGCCAGTCCGGCGAGTGCCGCCACCGGCAGTTCGGCCAGCCGGCGGTATTCGTCGAGAAAGTCGCCGGCCCCGAGCAACGCGCACGCCGAGCCGGCAGGAAAATCGCCTGCCCCGGCCAGAGCGGGCATCGCCAGCAGCAGGACCAGAGCGAGGCGGGCGAACATCAGAATGCCGGCTTTTCCTTGGCGTCGTTGAAGCGCTTCACGCCGGTCATGATTTCCTTCTTGGCTTCCTCGGCATCGACCCAGCCCTCGACCTTGACGAACTTGCCCGGCTCGAGATCCTTGTAGTGGGCGAAGAAGTGCGAGATGGAATCCAGCGTCACCTGCGGGAAGTCGCGCGGCGACTCGATCTCGCGATAGATCGGCGTCAGCTTGTCGACCGGCACGGCCAGCAGCTTGGCATCCTCACCGGCCTCGTCGGTCATCTTGAGCATGCCGACCGGGCGGCAGCGCACCACGACGCCGGGCGGCAACGCGAACTGGGTGACGACCAGCACGTCGACCGGGTCGCCGTCGCCGGCGATGGTGTGGGGGATATAGCCGTAATTGCAGGGATAGTGCATCGCCGTCGCCATGAAGCGGTCGACGAAGATCGCGCCGGAGTCCTTGTCCACCTCGTACTTGATCGGGTCGGAACGCATCGGGATCTCGATGATCACGTTGAAATCGTTCGGCAGGTCCTTGCCGGAGGGGACGTTGTTCAAGGCCACGGTGATCTCCCGGAAAAAAGCGCGATTATAGTTTGTTGCGCCGCAACATGGTCAAGGTTTCACGCGGGGTTTCATTCGGCTTCGAAGCCGGCATCGTCGATGGCGGCGCACAACGCCTCGCGGGTCACCTGTGCGGCATCGAACTCGACCGTCGCCTGACCGGGAGTCAGTTGCACCTCGGCTTTCGCCACCCCGGGCGTCTCGGAAAGCACTTTCGTCACACTGGCGGTGCAGCCGCCGCAGGACATGCCGCTGATCTTGATCGTCGTCGTTGCCATGCTATTTCCTTTCAGGTTTCCAGCGCCGCAGCAGCAGGGAATTGCTCACCACCGACACCGAGCTCATCGCCATCGCCGCGCCGGCGATGACGGGATTGAGATAACCGAACGCCGCCGCCGGCAGGCCGATCACGTTGTAGATGAACGCCCAGAACAGGTTCTGGCGGATCTTCGCCAGCGTCGCGCGCGACAGCGAGATCGCGTCGGCGACACCGTTGAGGTCGTCGCGCATCAGCGTCACGTCGGCGGCCTGCATCGCCACGTCGGCACCTGCGCCCATCGCGAAGGAGACGTCGGCCGCCGCCAGTGCGGGCGCATCGTTGATACCATCGCCGGCCATGCCGACCACCTTGCCGGCCGCCTTCAACGCCACGATATGGGCCGACTTTTCCGCGGGAAGAACATTCGCTTCGAAGCTCGAAACGCCGGCCTGCCGCGCGATCTCGGCCGCGGTGGCTGCATTGTCGCCGGTCAGCATGACCACCTCGACGCCGAGCGCCTTGAGTCGCGCCACGGCGCGTTTCGAACTTTCGCGCAGCGGATCCGCCACGGCGATCGTGCCGATGATTTCATTGCCGAGCGCCACCACGATCTGCGCCTGCGTGTCGCTCACGCCGAGCCAGGCCGGCGAGCCGACGCGTACCGCCTGGCCATTCACGCTGCCGGCAATGCCCCTGCCGGCCTCGACCGATACGTCATGCGGCGCATCGAGCACGAGCCCGCGCGTTTTCGCCTCGGCCACCAGCGCCGATGCCAGTGGATGCGTGGAGCCCTGTTCCAGGCTGGCCGCCAGCTGGATGACCTCATCCGCCGTCCGGCCAGCGCCGACTTTTTCGATGGACGTGACGACCGGCCTTCCCTCGGTCAGCGTGCCGGTCTTGTCGACTGCGAGGACGTTGATCTTCTCCGCCAGTTCGAGCGCCTGCGCGTTGCGGATCAGGATGCCGGCCTTCGCGCCGAGGCCGGTACCGACCATGATCGCCGTCGGCGTGGCCAGCCCGAGCGCGCAGGGACACGCGATCACCAGCACGGCGACGGCATTGATCAGCGCGTAGGTGAAGTCGCCGTAGCTCCACATCCAGCCCGCGAAGGTGACGAGCGCGATGGCGGTCACCACGGGCACGAAGACGGCGGCGATCCGGTCGGCCAGTCGCTGCACCGGCGCCTTCGAGCCCTGCGCCTGCTCGACGAGCGCGATGATGCCGGCCAGCAGGGTGTGGGATCCGACGCCGGTCGCCCTGCAGCGTAGCAGCCCGTCGCCGTTGATCGTGGCGGCGAAGACCTTGTCGCCGGGAGCCTTGGCGACCGGCAGGCTCTCGCCGGTCAGCATCGCCTCGTTGGCGCTGGACGTGCCGGCGACCACCTCACCGTCGACCGGCACCGCCTCGCCCGGCCGCACGACGACGATGTCGCCGGGGATCAGGCTCTTCACCGGCAGTTCGACGATCTGGCCCACGCCATCAATAATGCGTTCTACATGCGCGGTCTGCGGCTGCAGCTTCATCAGCGATTCGATCGCCGCCGAGGTCTTCGCCTTGGCGCGCGCCTCGAGGATCTTGCCCATCAGCACCAGCGTGATGACGGTGGCCGAGGCTTCGTAGTAGACGTGCAGGTGGGTCCAGTCGAGCAGCCAGATCACCGTGCTGTACAGCCAGGCGGTGGTGGTGCCGAGCGCGACCAGCACGTCCATGTTGCCGCTGCCGCCGCGCACCGCGTTCCAGCCGCCGACATAGAAACGCCAGCCGATCCAGAACTGGATCGGGGTGGCGAGGGCGAACTGCAGCCAGCGCGGGATGATGTCCTCGGTGTGGCACTCGGCGCCGAGCGAGAACCCGCCGTCGAACATGGCGGGCATCTGGGCCAGCAGCGGCAGCGTCAGCAGCAGGGCGATCCAGAAGCGCTTCACTTCGGCGCGATACGCAGCCTCTTTGCGGGCCTTTTCCTCGCCGCGCGTATCAGCGGTCGAGCGCGTCGCCGAAAAACCGGTCTTGACGATGGTCGCGATCAGTTTCTCGGCATCGACCTGCGCCGGATCGAAACGGATATGCGCCCGCTCGGCCGGCAGATTGACCGTCGCCTCGACGCCGGGGAGCTTGTTGAGCTGGCGTTCGATGCGTGCCGAGCAGGCGGCACAGGTCATGCCGCCGATGGAAAACTCGACGGTGTCGCAGGCGGCGGCTTTTTCCGGATTACTCAAAGTTGATCGGTTCCGGCTTCTCGGTCGGACGCTGCTCGTTGTTCCACGCCTCGAAGCCACCGGCCATCGAAACGATGTTGCTGTAGCCGATCCGCTGCAGCTGCACGGCCGACAAGGCGGCGCGGCCGCTGGTACGGCAGTAGATCAGGAAGGCGCCGTCCTTGTTGGCGCATTCCGGCACCATGCCGATCTTGAACTCGAGGATGCCGCGCGGGATGTTGATCGCCCCCGGCAGGTGGCCGGCGGCGTATTCGTCGTACTCGCGCACGTCGATGATGACGCGCTTGCCGAGCAGTTGCTGGGCGTCGGCGGTGCCGACCTCCTTGATCTGGGATTTCGCCTCGACGACGAGGTCGTGGGGGGTGATGGCCATGGGTCTCTCCGTAGGTTGTTTTATGGGCGGACGATATTGTATAGCCCGAAAAGGCCATACCCGAGCACCAGCAACCCTGACACCCTGCGGGTCAAGCGCGCCTGCGCGAAGCGGCGAAAGCGTGCCAGCAGCAGCCCTGCGAGCAGCAGGTTCGGCAGCGTGCCGAGGCCGAAGGCCAGCATCAGCAGGGCCCCCTTGCCCGCCGAACCGGCGGCGAGTGCGGTCGTCAGGGCGCTATAGACGAGCCCGCAGGGCAACCAGCCCCACAGCATGCCGAGCGGCAGCGCCTGTGCGACGCCGCGTACGGGCAGGAAGCGGGCGGTGAAGGGCTGGATGCGCCGCCACACGCCCTGACCGCCGCGTTCGAGCCAGGCCAGCGCCTGCGTCGCGCCGAGCAGGTAGAAACCAAGCGCGACCAGCATCAGGCTGGCGAACAGGTAGAGGCCGCGCTGCAGCGCCATCAGGTCGCCGACCGCCCCACCGACCGCGCCGGCGATCAGGCCGGCGAACGCGTAGCTCGCGATGCGGCCCAGGTTGTAGGCGAGATGTACCGGGACCGAAGGGCCACCCTGCGGCGATTGCAGCGATAGCGCCCCTACGATGCCGCCGCACATGCCGGCGCAGTGGCCCGCGCCGAGCAGGCCAACGATGAACAAGGCCAGGATGGGGTTATCCACGCCGTCCTGCCGATGCCGACTTTTCGGGAAAGCTCAAATGACCTTGGAGTAACGCACGCGCTCGCGGTCGGCGCGCAGGTATTTGTCGAACACCATCGCGATGACGCGCACCAGCAGGCGTCCCTTCGGCTCGACGGTGATCCACTGGTCGTCGATGCTCAGCAGGCCGGCGGCTTCCATCTCCCGCAGGTCGGACAGCTCGGCGGAGAAGTAGGATTTGAAGTCGATCAGGTGGGCGATCTCGATCGACTCGATCGACAGTTCGAAATGGCACATCAGCGCCTGGATGATCGAGCGGCGCAGCAGGTCGTCGGCCGTCAGTTCGAGGCCGCGCATCACCGGCAGCACGCCCTGGTCGAGTGCGTCGTAGTACTCGTCGAGGGTACGGTAGTTCTGGCAGTAGGTCGGTCCGACCTTGCCGATCGCCGAGACGCCGAAGGCGAGCAGGTCGGCCTCGGCATGCGTCGAGTAGCCCTGGAAGTTGCGGTGCAACCGCCCCTGGCGCTGCGCCACGGCGAGTTCGTCATCCGGCTTGGCGAAGTGGTCCATGCCGATGAAGACGTAGCCGGCATCGGTGAGACGGCGGATCGCCAGCTGCATGATCTGCAGCTTGGTATCGGGGCTCGGCAGGTCGGCTTCGTGGATGCGCCGCTGCGGTTTGGCGAGTGCCGGCAGGTGGGCGTAGTTGTAGATCGAGAGGCGGTCCGGCGACAGCTTGATGACTTCGTCCAGCGTGTGGTTGAAGCTGATGACGTTCTGCTTCGGCAGGCCGTAGATCAGATCGACCGAGAGGCCCTTGAAGCCGAACTCGCGCGCCGACTCGATGACGAGATGCGTTTCCTCGAGGCTCTGGATGCGGTTCACCGCCTGCTGCACGCGCGGGTCGAAGTCCTGCACGCCGACGCTCATGCGGTTGAACCCGAGCTCGGCAAGCAGCTTCACGGTCTCGCGGTCGACCTTGCGTGGATCGACTTCGATCGAGTACTCGCCGTCCGGCAGCATCTTGAAGTGCTGCCAGGTCATCTCCATGAGCCGCTTCATCTCGTCGTGCGACAGGAAGGTCGGCGTGCCGCCGCCCCAGTGCAACTGGATGACTTCGCGCGGGCCATCGAGCGACTCCGCCTGCATCGCCATTTCCTTGCCGAGGTATTTCAGGTACTTGGCGGAGCGGCCATGATCCTTGGTGATGATCTTGTTGCAGGCGCAGTAATAGCAGATCGTGTTGCAGAAAGGGATGTGAAAGTATAATGACAGCGCCCGACCGATACCGCCGATCGTGCGTTTGCCCAGCCAGGAACGATAGGCGGCTTCGTCGAAGGCTTCGACGAAACGATCAGCCGTGGGGTAGGACGTGTAGCGCGGCCCGCTCACGTCGAAGCGGCGGATGATCTGCGGATCGAAAATCAGTTCTTGGTAATGGCTCACGGCGGGAATGACGGCGGGAATGACAGTGTGTATTCAGGATGACCGGGGCGACTGCGCAAGCTCTGAAGGCTGCTTCTGCCACGACAGGTTCGCAGGATGCAGCAAGCACGGCCTGTCTACGTTGACACAGATCAAAGCTCCTGTTTTCGCAGGGGGAATGGCTGCATGCACGCCCGCCTGAACGCCCTCTCCGTCCCCGCGCTGCGCGAGGCCTGCTCGCAATGCAACCTGCGCGAACTCTGCCTGCCGGTCGGACTTTCCGATCGCGAGCTCGGCCAACTCGACGAACTGGTCAACCTGCGCCGGCGCATCCTGCGTGGCCAGCACCTCTATCGCGGCAATGATCCCTTCGAAGCGATCTACGCGATCAAGACGGGCTTCTTCAAGACCGACGTGCTGCTCGAGGATGGCCGCGAGCAGGTGACCGGCTTCCAGATGGCCGGCGAGATCCTCGGCCTCGACGGCATCGGCTCGGAGAAGCACACCTGCAACGCCGTCGCGCTGGAGGACAGCGAGGTCTGCGTGATCCCCTTCACCGACCTCGAGAACTACTCCCGCGAGATCGGCGCGCTCCAGCACCATTTCCACAAGGTGATGTCGCGCGAGATCGTGCGCGACCACGGCGTGATGATGCTGCTCGGCATCATGCGCGCGGAAGAACGGCTCGCTGCCTTCCTGCTCAACCTCTCGCAACGCTTCACCGCACGCGGTTACTCGCCTACCGAATTCAACCTGCGCATGACGCGCAACGAGATCGGGTCCTATCTGGGGCTGAAGCTCGAGACCGTCAGCCGCGCCTTCTCGCGCTTCCAGGAGGAGGGCCTGATCACCGTGCACCAGAAGCACATCCAGATCCTCGACGTGGCGGGTCTGAAGAAGCTGCTGTCCGAGCGCCGCGCCTGATCAGGCGAAGCGGGACAGAAAGCCGAGCGGGTCCTTGGCCAGCGCCACCGACACGATCCAGCCGAACACGATCATGGCGGCCAGCCCGGCCACGATGCGCAGCTGCGGGCTTCGCCCCGCCTGCAGCGCCAGCGCACCGAGAATGATGTAGGCGATGAGGCCGAAGACCTTCGCCGTCAGCCAGGCATCGAGAAACGGGTACTGCCCGATCAGGACCGTCAGCGCAATCGCCGCCGCAAGCAGGATCGCGTCGTTGACGTGCGGCACGATGCGCAGCCAGCGCCGCCCAATCAGCCGTTGCGCCGGCGCCGACTTGTTCAGGTGGAGGAAACCGCGCAGGCAGAAGCCGGTAATGCTCAGCACCACGCAGGTGATGTGCAGGTGCTTGATCGCCAGGTAAAGCATCGTTCCAGACCGCTCAAAGAATGTTAAGGTTGCGCCCCACGGAGAGAGGCTCATGACACAGCATAACGAAAACCGCATCGATATCCCCGCCCTGCTCGCACGCCTGCCGCTGTTCCAGGAACTGACCCCGGAACAGGTCGCCCACATCGCGGCCCAGGCGCGCGAAAAACGCCTCTCCAAGGGCGAAATGCTCTTCCAGAAGGGCGATCCGTCGCGCGGTTTCTACGTCATCGTCTTCGGCCAGCTGAAGCTCGCTTTCCCCTCCTCGAGCGGCAACGAGAAAGTCGTCGACATCCTCGGCCCGAAGCAGAGCTTCGGCGAAGCGGTGATGTTCATGGACCGCCCCTACCCCGTGTTCGCCGAGGCGATTTCCGACACGCTGCTGCTACATGTCGCCAAGGATGCCGTGTTCGAGCTGCTCGCCAACGACCCATCCTTCGCCCGCCACATGCTCGCCGGCCTGTCGATGCGCCTGCACTCGCTGGTGCAGGATGTCGAGTCCTACTCCCTCCGCTCCAGCGCCCAGCGCGTGATCGGCTACCTGCTGCAGCACTGCCCGAACGAGGGCAACGGCCAGTGCGAGGGCAGCATCGAGATCACCCTGCCGACCTCCAAGCAGATCATCGCCTCGCGGCTCAACCTGACGCCGGAAACCCTGTCGCGCATCTTCCACGATCTGGCCGATGCGAACCTGATCTCGGTACAGGGCAAGCAGATCACCATCAGCAACCTTCGGCGGCTACGCGAATACGATCTCTGAAGCCGCGATAGGCCTGGACTGCCTGTATCAGATTCCAGGCCAGCCAGGCGCAATCGATCGCGAAGACCAGCCCAGCCATGCGCGCCACGCCAGGGACCCAGACCGCCGACAGCAACAGGCCCAGCGCCAGCAGGTGAACGTAGAACTGTCGGCGCATCGCCGCCTCGGCGAGCATCTGGTTCATCGTCGGCGGCAGGGTGCCCAGTCCGCAAATGCGCTGCAGATGCAGCCAGCTGACGAATGGCACGATCTTGTAGAGCATGCCGGAGATCGCCGATACGAAGACACCCACCATGGCCAGCAGGCCGACCCAGACCGCGGCACGCGGATCGCTGCCGACGGGCGGCAGCGCGAGGAATACGCATGCGGACAACAGGATGGCCAGCAGGCTCAGCATTGCGGTGCGAAAGAACAACAGGGTCGTGTCCCCGACCTTGCGCCGCCTGCGGCTCTGGATATGCAGCGTGCCCGCAGCGAACAGCGCGCCGACCCCGAGGCCGCCCAGAAAGACGAGTTTGAACACGCTTTCGTTCGCCCCGACGAACTGCAGAGACCACAGCAAGAGGACAGCCAGCAACAGCAGCGGGATGCCGCGCGCCAGCCAGGCAGGATAGGCCGGCGTGAGCTGGAACATCGGCACGACGAAGTAGGACACGCCGGCCAGCAGCACCAGTGCCCACCCGCCCAATCCCCAGGCGGCATGGATGTCGGTCAGCATCAGCAGCGGCCACTGGTTCCCGCGCGCCAGGCCGGTCGCCAGCGTGGCGCCCAGCGCCATCGTCACCAGCAGGGCGATCAGGGCGATGCGCAGGGCCACGATGGTCGGTCCGCGCGCCGGCGTGCGCCACAAGGCCGCACTGACGACAGTCCCGAAGAATCCCAGCCCCAGCACGAAACTGTGGGCCGCCGCGGTGAACAGGGCGGGGCGCTGGGTCAGGAAGGCACTCACCAGCAGTACGGTAGCCGCGGCCAGCACCGGATGGACAATGCCGGCGACCAGCCGCGGACGCCAGATGTTGCCCCCGGCCGCGACAGGCACGAACTGCAGCAACGCCCCGCACATCGCCTGCAACATGAAGCCAACGACCAGCAGGTGGGTCGCTGCCAGCGCGGCCGGCATCCAGCGGGAAGCGAGCATCTCGCCGCCCTGCAGGAACAGCAGCAGGCCGGCAGCGATGCCGAAAAGCGGCGCCGTCAGAAAAAAACGGAAAGGCACCGCAATCGGCGGTGCCTGTTCGAAGGAAAGATTCGGGTGCATCGCTGCGGCCAGCGCCCGGGCTAGGCGCGGCGGATATGGATCTCGTGGGTTCCGTCGTCCTGCATCTGTTCCTGCCAGACGTACCCGTTGTTGCGCAGCACATTGAAGAGCGGCTGCGGCTGACAATAGAGCAACATCACCAGTTCCCCGTCGGGCGGTAGCGTATCGAGTGCGGCCAGTGCACGCTCGAGCGGCTCGGGCGGCTGCATTTCGCGGCCGTCGATCACCACCCGGCCGGCATTCAGGGCGTCGTCAGACACGTCGCATCCAGCCTCTCGCTCAACTGCGCCCCCAGCGTGCCGGACTGGCTTGCCAGGCTGCGGTCGCACATCGGGTAGAGGATATTCTCCTCTTTCATGTTGTGTTGCTGCATGAGGATCAGCAGCGTTTCCGCCGCACCGGCAAAGCCGGCCGCGTCACGCACCTGCACGCTGTCATCCATGCGTGCGACGAGGTCGCGCATCTGCGCATGTTCGAAACGCATCATCTGGGTCGGTCCGCCGGTCATGCCGGTGGTCGCCTCGAACGCCGGGAACAGCACCTCCTCCTCGGTACGGAAATGGGTTTCCAGTTCGAGTTGGAATGCGTGGAAATCCCGAGTGGCAGCTTGCCAATCGCCCTTCGCGGCGGCGGCTTCGGCATCCGCGAACAGCGTGTCGCAGTGCTTGTGGTGGCGATGCATCGGGTCGGTAAGTGCGGTCATGGCGCGGATTCTTAACTTGCTTCGGGCAGGACATTCTCACCAGTGCGCGCACCAGTCGCCTTGACACGGGTCAACCCCATGCTACAGGGGCTATAGCTCAAGCCTTGACGACGCCGACCTCGAGTTGGGCGAACCAGTCGATGAAGCGTTTCACCTGCTCGCCGCGGTAGATCGCACCATGCTGGGGACACAGCATGTCGATGTCGAGCTGGCTGACGCGGGCGCACCAGTCGCGCTTGGCCTTGTCCGATCCCATCCAGCGCCGGTGGAAACCTTCGGCATGGCGGATGTGGCGATCGAAATCCTCGACGAATAGACTCGTCTCGTCCGGCGGCAGAAGCGCTGCGCCGATGTCGCCGGAGAACAGGATCCTCGCCTTCGGGTCGTACAGGTTGAAGTTGCCCGACGAGTGCAGGTAGTGCGCCGGCACGGCCTGCAAGCGCTGGCTTCCGACCATGATGTCGGCACCGCCATCCGGCAGGGCCACGAAGGTTTCCTGGTCGCCGCCGAAATGCGGGACGAAGCTGGTCCACAGCCAGCTGACATAGCACTTGATGCGGGGATTGAATTCGCGCCACAGGGACAATGACGAAATGATGTCCGGATCCTGGTGGCTGGCGAAGAGCTTGTCGATCTTGCGGGGATCGAACTCCGCCGACAGCGCGGAAAATACGGCCGGAAAGATTTCGCTGCCGCCCGGATCGAGCAGGATCGCGTCGTCGCCATCGACGACCAGGTATTCGTTCGTATCGATCAGATACTCCGGCCGGTTCGGATCGCGCACGAGGGCGATCCACTTGTGGCTGCCGGCTTCGAAGATGACGCGCGCGGTTTTCATGACGGGTCTTCCTGTTGCTTGGTGAGACTTTCGAGAGAGCGCTGGATTTCGCCGATGGTGCGCTCGAAATCGCTCGAGACCTGCATCAGCGCGGCCGAATAGGATCCGCCATAGGCCGCCTCGATCTTCGCCGAGCGGGCCAGCAGGCTGCCGAGTTCGACGAGCTGTGCGGTATCGGCGATCATCTGTCCCAGCCGGCGCTTCAGGGTGGCGATCTGTTCGCGGTGGCGGGCGTAGGCCTGATTATGGCGGGTACGCATCAGCTCTTCGATCAACTGGCGGCTCAGGCCGTCCGACTCACGCCGTGTCCGGTCGAGCACGCCGCTGAGGCGGGCCTGCTTGACCAGCGCCGTGACGGTCGCCACGCTGCCGTAGGTCATCTCGCGCAGCTGGCTCATCTGCTTCTGCAAATCGGTGGCGAAGCGGCGCAGTTCGTTCGAGAGGACGCCAAATCCGAGTGCGGTCTGGCCGGCCCGCTTGGCGAGGAAGATCGCGTTCATCGCCATCAGGTTGATCTTGAACGCGGTCGCCACCACGCTCTTGATCTCTTCGTTGATATGCACGATGCGGCGCAGTTCGCGTCCGGTATCCCGAGTGCTCACTGTCGTCATGGTACTCACTGGCTCGTCATCCGGTGGTCATGGCAAGGCGATCGCTTCGCCCTTGCTGTAGCGGTAGTCGTTGAAGATGTGCTCGGCTGAAAGCAGGTCGTAATCCCCATCCTCACGCCGGCGCGTGGTGTCCTTCAGGCGATAGGTGTAATGCCCGCAGGTCCACAGGTCGAAATTGCGCATATGTGTGCACAGGCAGGTCTTGTCCCAGACCTTGACCTTCTTCGCCTCCGGGTGCTTCGCCACTTCCCGGTTGTACGCATCGACGTACTGGCAGTTGCCGCTCGCGTCGAGGAGATAGCCATAGGCCTCGCAATTGGGACGAATGCCGTCGCCGATCGCCGGGCTGTTCTTCAGCATGCGCATCGGGTAGCCGGTCGGGGAAATGCCGTTCACCTCGATGTCGTCCTCATCCGCCTTGAAATACTCCTGCTTGACGTCGTCGGGCAGCCCGCATTCCTTCGCCACCGTGAAACGCGTCGCGACCTGGACCGCGGCGGCGCCGTTATCGAGAAAGGTGGCGGCATCGCCGCCCGTGAAGATGCCACCGGCCGGGATGAGCGGAATATCGAGCTGTTCGGCAGCCAGCCAGGCACGAATTTCGGCAACGATCGCCGCCAGGTCAAACTTCGCCCAATCCATGCCGAAACCGAGATGGCCACCGGCCAGCGGTCCCTCGACGACCACGTAATCAGGCAGGCGATTGGTGCGTGCGCTCTTCTTCAGGAACAGTTGCAACGCACGCAGCGAGGAAACGATGATGCCGAGCTTGGCATCGCGGAAGCGCGGATGATCCTCCATCAGCGCGAAGGAACCCAGATGCAGGCCGGCCGCCAGCGTGATGCCGTCGATGCCGGCATCGAGCGCCGAGCGCAGGCGCACCCGCAGCGTCTCCTTCGGCGCGTTCATCGTCAGCTTTTCCATGCAGTTGATGAGGATCAGCCCGTCGCCGCGCTTGGCCTCCATGGTGCGCCGGACATGGGTCTCCGTCGCCTCGGCCAGCAAGGCCAGGTCGAACTGCACGTCGGACTTGTCGCTGTTGGCGACGTTGTACTTGTAGAGCTTGAGCTTGTCCTTGACGTACTTGGTGTTGTAGCGCCGGTCCGACACCGTCGGCACCATCGCGTCCGAGATATGGCCCACGCCCCCGAGCCGCGCCGCCTCGAGCGCCAGTTCGGCGGTCGAGATATCCACCCCCATCCCGCCGATGACGATGGGCACCAGTTCATGGCTGCCCAGACGCAGGCGGAAGTCGTCCACACATTTCATATCGTATCCCCGGCCGGAAGCGTCGATCATCTGGCGGATCCGACGCATTGCAGCCTAAGTTATAGGGCGCAATGATAGCCCAGCATCGACGCGACCGGCGTCCTGCCGGCACCGACTTTTATCGCGCAGAATCGGCCTATTGCTCGAGCACGTAGGTGCCGGGCGCGGGCCCAAGCGCCGGATAGTCCTTGCTGGTCGCAGTGGCGGGCTTGCCGAGCGCTCCCGACTGCGGCTTGAGCCATGCCATCCAGTCCTCCCACCAGCTGCCGGCATGGTGCGTCGCCCGCTCCTGCCACTCTTCGGCACTGTCGTGCCGCTCGGCATCCGCGACCCAGTACTCGCGCTTGGGCGGGGTGACGACCGGATTGACGATGCCGAGGATATGGCCGGAACTGGACAACACATAGCGCTTCGGGCCTGACACCGCGTTGTTGATGCGGAAGGTCTGCTTCCACGGTGCGATGTGGTCGTCGGCCGCCGCGACCGCGTAGACCGGCTGGACGATGCGTGCGAGGTCGATCGGCTGGCCTGCGATCTCGAGGGCATCCTTCCTGATCAGCTTGTTGTCCAGATAGAGGTTGCGCAGATACCAGGCATGCATGCGCGCCGGCATGCGGGTGGTATCCATGTTCCAGAACAGCACGTCGAAAGGCGGCGGCTCCTCCCCGTAGAGATAGCCATGCACGACGTAATGCCAGATCAGGCTGTTGGAACGCAACAGGCGAAAGGCGGCGGCCATCTCCTTGCCGTCCAGATAGCCCTTCTGCTCCATGTTGCGCACGAGATACTTGTAGCTGCCCTCGTCGAGGAAGACCTCGATGTCGCCCGGCTTGTGGTAATCCACCAGCGTGGTGAAGAAGGTCGCGCTCGCCACCGGCACCTTGCCGGGCGCATAACGCCGGTTCGCCCAGGCCAGATAAGCCGACAGCGCGGCACCACCGATGCAGTAGCCGGCCACGTGTGCTTGCGCGCTCTTCGAGATGCTGCATGCCGCGCTGATGGCGGCATCGATGCCTTCCGTCACGTAATCGTCGAAACCGACCTCGGCCATCGATGCATCCGGATTCTTCCAGCTCGTGATGTAAACATCGAAGCCCTGCTCGAGCAGGAAGCGGATCATGCTTTTCTTCGGCACCAGATCGAGGATGTAGAACTTGTTGATCCAGGGGGTGACGATCACGATCGGGGTCTTGTAGGTCTGCGCTGCAGTCGGCGCGTAGTGGATCAGTTCCAGCAGCCGGTTGCGCAACACCACCTGCCCCGGCGTCGTCGCAAGGTTGACGCCGACCTTGAAATCGTCCGGTCGCGTCATGCGCACGTTGCCGGCTTGCAGGTCGGCGATCAGGTTGCGCATTCCGCGCAACAGGCTGTCGCCGTTCGTGGCGGCGGCCTTCCGCATGGCGACGGGGTTGGTGATCAGGAAATTGGTCGGTGCCATCGCGTTCAGCCATTTCCGCCACCAGAATGCGGCACGCCGTCTGTCCCGGCCCGACAATCCGGGCGTCTGGTATAGCATGTCCTGCAGATGGTGCGTGAACGTGAGGTACCACTCCTTCGTGATGTCCCACGTCGCGGACTCCGTCCATACCGGGTCGGCGAATCGGGTGTCATCGGGATTCGGCACCTCGACATCATCACTCGGCAGGCCGAGCATGCGTTGCCACGAATGCCACTGCAATGCGAGCATGCGCGTGGAGAATTCGGACGCCGCCTCGGCCAGCTCCTGCGGGTGCGCCAGCCACGCGAGTTGCGCATGCACCAGCGGCATCGACATACCCAGCGGATCGATATTCGCCTCGACCACCTCGTTCAGGGCCTGCATGGCCCGGTGCGGCGGCATGCCGTTCGCCGTACGCTTGACTGTTGCCATGATCCACTCTCCTTGATTGCGTTATGATTGTGGCGAGTATGGTCCATGGCGTGTTGACCTGCGTCAAGCGCGCCTCCAACCGCCCTGCAAGGAGGGGTAGACATGTTCAAACACATTCTCGTTCCGACCGACGGCTCCGAGTTGTCCGGCGAAACGGTCAAGCGTGCCATCAGCTTCGCGCGGGAGAGCGGGGCCCGCGTCACCTTCTTCTACGCGAAACCGGAGTACCCGGTCGCCTTCTACGGCGAAGGCGCCTTCATCGACCCGACCACACCCGAAAAATTCGCCGAAATGGCCGACCAGCAGGCGCAGGAAATCCTCTCTGCCTGCGAACAGCTGGCCCGTGACGGCAACGTCGCCTCCGCTTCGCTCGCTGTGACGAGCGACATCCCTTACGAAGCCATCATCGCCGGCGCCAGCTCGGCCGGCTGCGACCTCATCTTCATGGCCTCGCACGGTCGTCGTGGCATCAGCGGTCTGTTGCTGGGTTCCGAAACGCAGAAGGTGCTGACGCACTCGAAGATCCCGGTACTCGTCTACCGCTAGCCCGGCAATGCTCAATCGCGCACTCGCCATCATCCATGACGAACACCGCACGCTCGGCGCGGTGCTGCACGGTTTGCGTTTTCTCGTTCGGGAGATGCTGGAGAAGGGAACGCAACCCGACTTCAAGCTGCTGTGGGCGATGATCTACTACATGGATGCCTTTTCGGAGCGACTTCACAACCCGCGGGAAGACATCTACCTGTTCGCACGACTGAAGCAGCGCACACACGAAGCCGATGACATCATCGCCACGCTCGAGCGCCAGCATCAGGAAAGTACCCAGCATGTGCGCGCGCTGGAGCAGGCGCTCGGTCAGCTCGAAGCCGGTGCGCCCGATGCCCTCGCGCTGTTTTCACAGGCCGCCGAGAATCTCGTCGAAGAGGCTTGGCAGCACATGAGCCTCGAGGAGAAGGTCGTCATCCCTCTGGCGAAACAGCACCTCACTGCAGAAGACTGGATCGCCATCGCGAAGGCATTCGACGAAAACGGCGACCCGCGTTTCGGACCGAAACCCGATCATGAATTCCGCGATCTATTCACGCGCATCGTCAACCTCGCCCCACCACCGATCGGGGTCGGGCCGGCGCACGGATAGCCCCGGCCGAAAAAAAGCGGGGATGCTGCAAACGCGATCCCCGCCCTGGTCTTGAGACTTCCGAAAAAGGCCTACTGCTTGTTCGCGTTCTTCGCGTCTTCTTCCATGTGTTTTTTGGCGTAGTTGTAGAGATAGATCACGAAGACCGTCGCGAAAGCGATCGTGAATACGCTCAACAAACCGATGTCCGAACCGAACAACAATTTCAAGGCTTCCATGGTTTTCTCCCCTAGTTAATAAGACAACTCTGCTGCAACTACGATGACGGCCGGGGCGCGGTCTCCCCACCGCCAATAACCGTTTCGGCTGAGGCAGGCAGCATGACGCTGCCCATCAGGCGCCAGGTTCGCGCCTCATCCTCGATCAGCACGATCCAGTGCCCGGAGGCAGGCAGATTGATGGCACCGGAATAGGCTTCCCCTTCGCGAACCAGGCGCGCGTGCTGATCGAGTCCGGCGCGAGTCGGGTGCGACAGGCTGACCAGCAATGCGGGCGGTGGTACTTCGAAGCTGCCGGCAAGGCGCACCCGCAATCCCCCCTCGACCATGCCCAGACTCGCCGTCAAGCCAAGTTCCTCGGCATGGCGACTGCGGGCCAGGGTCTCTCCCGCAGCCTGTCCCTGCTTGTAGTAGTCCTCGGTCACCAGGCCATCGCTGCTGCTCACCGCCAGCCACGCCGTGGCTATGCCGGCAACGATGACGATGAACGGGCCGGCCATGAGCAGCCAGGGCCAGGGCTCGCGGTACCAGGGCTTGTTTTTTTCCATTGTCGTGGCAGTCATGGGATAGGCGTTGCCGGTCAAGGCATCAGGAAAGTGGCTTTTTCATGCACGGACAGGTTCTCGACCGTACTCGCCTTCACATCGAAGAAGATCTGGTGCGACCCTTTTCCGGCGGCATCCGGCGGGACGCGCACGGCCAGGGAAAAACTCTTCGTCGTTGCCGGCGGCACCTCGATCTCGCTGTCGCCGGAAAGCTCGATGCCGGACAGGCCATTCACCGAAATCGTGTAGCGATGCGCCTGCTCCGTAACGTTCATGACCTGCAGGCGATAGACGTTCTCGATCAGCCCGCCCTCGGCCTCGCGGGCGAGCACGCCGCGGTCGCGGATCACGTTGACGCGCAGGTCCGCCTTGTGGGCGAGGCCCCAGACCAGCGCGAGCGTGATGCCGATGAGGATGACGGTATAGATGATGATCCGCGGCCGGACGATGTGGCCGAGGATTTCCTTGCGGCTCCAGTGCTTCTCGAGCGCGTTTTCCGTCGTGTAGCGGATCAGGCCCCTGGGGTAGCTCATTTTGTCCATGACCTGGTCGCAGACGTCGATGCAGGCTGCGCAGCCGATGCACTCGTACTGCAGTCCGTTGCGGATGTCGATGCCGGTCGGACAGACCTGTACGCACAGGCCGCAGTCGACGCAGTCGCCCTTGCCCACGGCCTTCGGGTCGACGCCTTTCTTGCGCTGCCCGCGCGGTTCACCGCGTTCGGGATCGTAGGTGATGACCAGGGTATCCGGATCGAACATCACGCTCTGGAAGCGGGCATACGGACACATGTAGAGGCAGACCTGCTCGCGCATGATGCCGGCGAACAGGTAGGTCATGAAGCCGTAGAAGAAGATCCAGAAGGTTTCCCACGGGCCCAGTGTCCACGACCAGACCTCGCCCCACAGGACCGAAACCGGAGTGAAGTAGGCGACCAGTGTAAAGCCGGTCCAGAGCGACAGCAGCCCCCAAGCACCGAACTTCAAGGCGCGCAAGCGGAATTTGCGCCCGTCCATGGGCGCCTTGTCGAGCTTGATGCGTGCGTTGCGATCCCCCTCGATCTTCTGCTCGATCCAGAGAAAGATTTCCGTATAGACCGTCTGCGGGCAGGCGTAGCCGCACCACAAGCGGCCCGCCACCGCCGTGAACAGGAACAGGGCATAGGCGGAAATGATCAGGATGATCGCGAGGTAGAACACATCCTGCGGCCACAGCACCAGGCCGAAGATGTAGAACTTGCGATTGACCAGATCGAAGAGGACGGCCTGGCGATCGTTCCATTGCAGCCAGGGCAGGCCGTAGTAAAGCAGCTGGGTGAACCAGACCAGGGCCCAGCGCCAGTTGGCAAACAGGCCGGTGACGGCACGGGGATGGATTTTCTTGCGCGCCTTGTAGAGCGTTTCCTCTACGACAGGCGGATTGCTGGCGGGATTGGGGGATGAATCGCTCATGTCTGCAAACTCAAGGGTAGGTGATGGAGCCTAATGTAACCGGTAAAGCATGCGTCTACTCAAGTCCGGCAATCCCCTCGCATTGCCATCGGCACCGACTGTCACCCCCTCGGACAGCCTCCGGCGCATGACTGCGCCGGAGGTGGGTACCCAAACGACTCGATTTACTTCTGTTCGGCCGATGCGGCCTCGGCAGTGGCCGGCGTGGCCTCCGCAGCGGCCGGTTCGGCCGGAGCAGCAGCTTCAGGCTTGACGCCGCCGCCGAGTCCCCAAACATAGGCCGTCAGCAGATGCACCTTGGCTTCGCCGAGGAACTCGCCGAAAGCCGGCATCTGGTTCTGCATGCCGTTGGTGACGATCTCGATCTGCTTGGACTCGGCCGAACCATGCAGCCAGACCTTGTCGGTCAGGTTCGGGTAGCCGGCCGCCTGGAGGCCCTTGCCATCGACCTGGTGACAGGCCGCACAGGCTTGCGGGAACAGCTCGGCGCCGCGCTGGACGCGGGCGGAATCCGCCGTCAGGCCGGACAGGGAGCGCACGTAATGCACGACGTCGCGAACCTGCTCGGCATCCATGTCGGGCTTGGTGCCCTTGGGCGTCATGATGCCCATGCGGCCGCCGGTGATGGTTTCCTTGATCTGCTCGGGCGTGCCGCCCCACAGCCAGTCGCCATCCTTGAGGTTCGGGAAGCTGGGTGCGCCGCCGGCATCGCCGCCGTGGCACTGCGAGCAATAGGTCTGGAACAGACGCCCGCCCATGTCGCGCGCTTCCTGGTTGGCCGCGACGGTCATCACGTCCTGCTTCAGGAACTGGTTGAACTTCGGGCCGTACTGCGCTTCGGCGGCTGCCATCTCGGCATCGTACTGGCCGCGCATGGTCCAACCGAAACTGCCAGTGTTGCTGCCCAGGCCCGGGTAGAGGGCCAGATAAGCCAGCGCGAAGACGACGGTGATGTAGAACATCCAGCGCCACCAGCTCGGCAGCGGATTGCTGTACTCCTCCAGCGTCTCGTCCCAGACGTGGCCGGTCACTTCGCCCGGCTTGTGCTTTGCGGAACCCTGCATCCACAGAAACACCGCACAGCCGATGATGCTGACGGCGACGATGATGATCACGTACAGGTTCCAGAAACCGACGAGGTCACCCGTGTTGTTGAAATTCATGATGAATCCCTTTCAATTGGTCTACCGTCCTGCGCCCTGCTCCGGACGGGCGGGTTCATCGTCCTCGACAGCCAGGTTGGCCGCTTCGTCGAACGAGGCTTTCCGCTTGCCGGAGTAGGCCCACACCACGATGCCGAGAAACGCTACGAGCGCCAGCACCGTGAAGAGGGAACGCAGGTCGTTGATGTCCATGCGATTAACGGCTCTGCTTCAGCGCTTGGCCGAGACCCTGCAGGTAGGCGACGACCGCGTCGAGCTCGGTCTTGCCTTCCAGCGCCTTGGGTGCGTCCGCGATCTCCTGATCGGAGTAGGGCACGCCGACCTTGCGCAGGGCCGCCATCTTGCCGCTGATATGCGGATCCTTGAGCGGACGGTCCAGCCAATAGTAGGCTGGCATGTTCGACTCGGGGACGACATCGCGCGGATTCAGCAGGTGGATCTTGTGCCACTGGTCCGAATAACGGCCGCCGACGCGGTGCAGGTCCGGACCGGTGCGCTTGGAGCCCCACTGGAACGGATGGTCATAGACGTACTCGCCCGCCACCGAATAGTGGCCGTAGCGCTCGGTCTCGGCACGGAAGGGACGGATCATCTGCGAGTGGCAGTTGTAGCAACCTTCGCGGATGTAGATGTCCCGGCCGGCGAGGCGCAGCGGGTCGTAGGGCTTGACCAGCTCGTTAACCGGCGTCGTGGTCGACTTCTGGAAGAACAGCGGCAGGATTTCCAGCAGGCCACCGACGCTCACGACCAGGAGGGTCAGAACGATCATCAGCGTATTGCTGGTTTCGATTTTCTCATGCGTAAAAGCCATGATTGTTGTCTCCCTTGCGATCAGTGAGCGTGCGCGGGGGCGAGGACCGGTGCATCATCCACCGCCTTGCCGCTCGCGATCGTCTTGAACATGTTGTAGGCCATGAGAATCATGCCGGTCAGGAACAGCACGCCGCCAACCACGCGGATGGTCCAGAACGGATAGGACGCCTTGACCGATTCGACGAAGGCATACGTCAGCGTGCCGTCGGCGTTGGTGGCACGCCACATCAGGCCCTGCATGACGCCGGAGATCCACAGTGCGGCGATGTACAGCACGGTACCGAGCGTGGCCAGCCAGAAATGAATGTTGATCAGTCGGGTCGAGTACATCTCGGGGCGACCGAACAGGCGCGGGATCAGGTAGTACATCGAACCGATCGACACCATGCCGACCCAGCCCAGCGCGCCGGAGTGCACGTGGCCGACGGTCCAGTCGGTGTAGTGCGACAGCGCGTTGACCGTCTTGATCGACATCATCGGGCCCTCGAAGGTCGACATGCCGTAGAAGGACAGCGAGGTGATCAGGAACTTGAGGACCGGATCGTCACGCAGCTTGTGCCAGGCACCCGACAGGGTCATGATGCCGTTGATCATGCCGCCCCAGGACGGTGCCAGCAGGATCAGCGAGAAGATCATGCCGACGGACTGGGTCCAGTCGGGCAGCGCGGTGTAGTGCAGGTGGTGCGGGCCGGCCCACATGTAGGTGAAGATCAGGGCCCAGAAGTGCACCACCGACAGGCGGTAGGAATACACCGGACGGCCGGCCTGCTTCGGCACGAAGTAGTACATCATGCCCAGGAAGGCGGCGGTCAGGAAGAAGCCCACGGCGTTGTGGCCGTACCACCACTGGATCATCGCGTCCTGCACGCCGGCATAGGCCGAGTAGGACTTGGGCGTCAGGATGCCCGACTCGAAGACCGGGATCGCGGCGCTGTTGAAGATGTGCAGCAGGGCCACGGCGATGATGAACGCGCCGTAGAACCAGTTGGCCACGTAGATGTGGGGCGTCTTGCGGATGCCGATCGTGCCGAAGAACACGATGGCATAGGCGACCCAGATCACGGTGATCAGCAGGTCGATCGGCCACTCGAGCTCGGCGTACTCCTTGCCGGAGGTGAAGCCCAGCGGCAGGGACAGGGCGGCCAGCACGATGACCAGCTGCCAGGCCCAGAAGATGAAGGACGCCAGGCCCGGGGCGAACAGAGAGGTATGACAGGTGCGCTGCACCACGTAGAACGAGGTCGCGAACAGCGCGCAACCGCCGAACGCGAAAATTACCGCATTGGTATGAAGCGGCCGCAGCCTCCCGTACGACAGATACTCCATGACGCTCAGTTCGGGCCAGACCAACTGGGCGGCGATGATGACGCCGACCAGCATGCCGACGATGCCCCAGATTACGGTCATCACGGCGAACTGGCGCACGACTTTGTAGTTGTAAGTCGCTTGCGATTGCATGATGGTTTTCACCCCTCTCTATTAAAAAACAAAAACTGCTCCCCTTTTCTCCCAGACGGCAGCGGGTACTGGCCGCGGAGGATACTTCAGACAAACTGCGGCATTTTGACCCAGATCAACTTTGCCGCACTGCATTTTTACTTATGTGAGCATACAATGATTTTGTTTCAGGGGCTCCGGGCAAAAAAAAGGGTGCGCTGTAAGCGCACCCCCAACCCCAACAGAGAGACTAACCGATGAAACGGAACCGCCTGTCACCCTCAAAACATAAGCTGTCACAACCGCAACAGGCGCTTCACTAAACTGGTGCGCAGTATGGAATCTCGGCCCGTTCAACGCTTTGATCTGCGTCAACGAAAATCGCTTAGCCCTGTCGCGACGGGCGCGTTTCGTCCGTGCCGTCGCCATCGGGCGCCTTCGGCCGGTCGTCATCCATGAGGACGCGATAACCCGGCCCCTCGAGGTCGTCCATCTGGCCGCCCCGCAGGGACCACCAGAAAATCGCGCCGATCACGAAGACCAGCAGGACGGAGACGGGAATCAGCAGGTAAAGGCTTTCCATGACGTGTCAGGGCGCGGCTTTCTGCAACCGCAGGGCATTCAGTACCACCAGCAGCGAACTGGCCGACATGCCGATGCCGGCCATCCAGGGCGTCACCCAGCCCGCCATGGCGAGCGGGATCGCCACGCTATTGTAGGCGAAGGCCCAGCCGAGGTTCTGGCGGATGATGCGCAGGGCGCGACGGGCGATTCCCACGCCGGCCACCAGATGGGCAGGATCGTCGGACAGCAGCACCACGTCCGCCTGGCTGCGGGCGAGATCCGTGCCGCCGCCCATCGCCACCGAGACATGCGCCTGCGCCAGCACAGGCGCATCGTTGACGCCGTCGCCGACCATCGCGACCGTTTCGCCCCCCGCCTGCGCCTCGCGCAGGCGCGCATGCTTGTCCTCCGGCGTCATGCCGCCGTGGTAATCGGTAATGCCGAGTTCCCGGGCCACGGCCGCCACCGTCTGCGGCGCGTCGCCGGACAGGATGGTCAGCCGCACGCCATGGGCGCTCAGGCGCGCCAGCGCCTCCTGGGTCCCCGGCCGCAAGGCGTCCGCGATGCGGAACACGGCCAGCCAGTTGGTCGCATCGCCGAGCGCCACCACCGTATCGCCCGAGGCCCGCCACGTCCCGGCCTCGTCCGGCAGCGGACGGCCGTGCAGTTCCGCCACGAAGGACGGCACGCCGATGCGCAAGACCTGGCCGTCCAGCTTCGCCTCGACGCCCTGCCCCGTCACGGCCCGCAGGCCGGCGACCGGTGCCGTGCCGCCGGTACCGACTTTTTCCAGCAGCGCCCGCGCCAGCGGGTGCTCCGAAGCCTGCTCCAGCGCCCGCACCCGCGCGAACACCTCCGCCTCCGGAACGCAACCGATGCAGTGCAGCCCGGTCACCGCAGGGCGCCCCATGGTCAGCGTGCCGGTCTTGTCGAAGATCCAGTGGTCGGCGCGGGCCAGCGTCTCGATCGCATGGCCGCGCGACACCAGCACGCCCGCCCGCGCCAGCGCGCCCGTCGCCACCGTCAATGCCGCCGGGGTCGCGAGCGACAGCGCGCAGGGGCAACTCACCACCAGCACGGCGACGAACACCCACAGCGCCCGGTCCGGGTCCGTGTTCAGCCAGTACAGCCCGGTCGTCATCGCCAGCGCCAGCAGCACCCAGACGAAACGCATCGCGATGCGGTCGGCCAGTTGTACCAGCGCCGGCTTCTCGGCCGCCGCCTGTTCCATCAGGCGGCGGATCGAGGCCAGCCGCGTCGCTTCGCCAACCTTCGCCAGCCGCAGCACCAGCGGGCTGGCCACGTTCACGCTGCCCCCCGTCACGCCGGCGCCGACTTTCTTCTCCACCGGGCGGCTCTCGCCGGTCAGCAGCGACTCGTCGCAACGGCTCTCGCCGTCCAGCACCGTGCCGTCGCCGGGTATCGCCTCGCCGGGTTTCACGCGCACCACGTCGCCGGCGGCCAGGTCCGCCACCGCCACGCGCTCGCCCTCGCTGCAGCCGGCCGGCAGCGGCCAGGCCGGCAGCCGTTCGGCGAAGGCCGGCAGCGCCCGCGCCAGCGCCTCGACGCCGCGCGCCGCCTTCTGTCGCGCCATCATCTCCAGATAGCGGCCGGACAGCAGGAAGAAGACGAACATCGTCACCGAATCGAAATACACCTCGCCCCGGCCCGACAGCGTCGCCCACAGGCTGGCGAGGAAGGCGCTGCCCATGCCCAGCGCCACCGGCACATCCATGCCGACGCGGCGGAACTTCAGGTCGCGCAGCGCGTTGGCGAAGAAGGGCCGGGCCGAGTAGCCGATCACCGGCAGCGTCAGCACCAGGCTCGCCCAGCGCAGCAGCCGCTCGATGTCCGGCGTCATGTCGCCGTCCGCCAGATAGAGCGGGAAGGCGTACATCATCACCTGCATCATGCCGAAGCCGGCGACGAACAGCCGCCACTGCGCCGTGCGGCGCTCCTTCTGCGCCAGCTGCTCGGAACGGGTGATGTCGTAGGGATGGGCGCGATAACCGATCGCCGCAACCGCTTCGAGGATCGCCGAGAGCTTCGTGACGTTCTCGTCCCAGCGCACGCGGGCACGCCGCGTCGCGTAATTGATGTCCACCGCCGTCACGCCCGGCTGCTTGGCGATGTGCGCCTCGTTGAGCCACACGCAGGCCGCGCAGGTGATGCCCTCGAGGATCAGCGCCGCCTCGCGTTCGTGCTCTCCCACCGGCCGGACGAAATTCTTCTGCACCTCGGGGTGGTCGAACAGGCCGAGTTCCTGCAGCGCCTGCGGCATCGCCTCGCGCGGCGACTCGGGCAGCGCATCGCGGTGACGGTAGTAATCCGTCAGCCCGTTGGCGACGATCGACTCGGCTACCGCCTGGCAGCCCGCGCAGCACATCGCGCGCGGCGCCCCGTCGACCTCGACGTGCCAATGCGCATCGGCCGGCATCGGCAGGCCGCAGTGGTAGCAGTTGTCTTCGGGATTCAATTCGGTCGTTCAACGGCGGATTGCAGGGCCGGCGATTCTACCCGCCGTCCCGCCGGCGCCGACTTTTACACGATACGGACGCACCAATAAAAACAGCCGCCCGAAGGCGGCTGTCTTAACTTCAGATCGACAGGCGTCGATTAGAAGGAGTGACGCAGACCAACCGAGTAGGTCTTCAGCTTGTCGTTCGCAGCCTTGTCGCTCGGATCGTAGTTCTCGTAGCGGAAGTAGGCAGCGGTGCGCTTGCTGAACTTGTAGTCGGCGCCCAGACCGAACAGCTTGCGGTTGGCATCGACGGCGGTCTTGTCGTTGTCCTTCAGGTAGTTCGCCATCAGGTCGATGTTGCCGGCGACGGCATACTTGACCGCGAGGTTCCAGCTGGCGGAATTCACGTCGGTAGCAGCAGCATTAATGTTGCCCTTGGACGTGGTGTAGCCACCATAGATGGTTGCAGCACCGATCGTGTAGTTGGCAGCCAGCATGTTGTGCTTGATGTTCTGCTCATATGCAGCGGCACCAGCGGCACCTGCAGTTGCGGTAGCGGCAACAGGAGCAGCAACGTGAGCGTCGTCGATACACACTGGAACACCACCAGTGAGGACCAAAGTAGTACCAGCACCACAAGCATAGGTCGTTGCACCAGCAGCACCAGCACCAACATCGCTCTTGATCTTGGCGTAAGCGTAGGACACTTTCAGCGGGCCACCAGCATAGTTCAGGCCGAGGTTGGTGTGACCCGACGTTGCGCCACCGGTGTCGCCGGCGTTGTTCTGGGGCTTCCAGGTCGCGCCGAAGGTGAAGCCATTGAAGTTCGGGGAGTCGTAACGGACGCTGCCTTCGGCGCGGACGTCACGGGTGCCGACGAGGCTAGTCGTCAGCGCGCCAGTCGCGCTGTAGCCAGCACCACGCAGACGACCGGCGGCGCCGGAGTAACCACCACCCAGAGCGGTGCCGAAGGGCTGAGCCGTCGTAGCGGTGGTGGTCGAGAAGTTGGTGCGCTGGCCGAGGCTCAGTTCGCCGAAGCCACCGTTGATGAAGACATAGCGCTGGAAGTCGCCCATCACGCCCGTGGCAGCCACGTTGGCGCCGAGGGGGTTGGTTTCGATGTAGGCACCGGCCTTCATGCCGCCGCCCAGATCTTCGGTCGCCTTGAAAGCGATGATCGAGGTGGAGGTGTTGTTGTAGGCGGCGTTGGTGGCGCGGCTCGAACCTTCAACCTTGGTGAAGTTCGCGCCAGCGTCCAGGTTGCCGGAGATGACGACGTTCGACTGCGCGAAGGCGGCGCCGGACATCAGGCCAGCGACGGCCAGGGCGATGATTTTCTTCTGCATATAAATCTCCTTTAGTTTGAAGATCGCAATTCCAATGGATCCACGTGGTTCGCCACTGGGACTGCTGAAACTTCCTGATTGGAAGCTGATGCGATTTTGCCAAATCGGATCGATGCGGGCAGGATCATTGCCGGTTTCGCTGGGTTATCCACAACACTTTGTGGGATTTTTGCAACGCAATAGCGCCGGACCGGCGGTACAACGGCAGGCCCTCAGTCCTGCCGCCCGTAGCTCCTGAACTTTTCGATCACCCGCGCCATTTCGTCGGCGGGCAGCAACTTCGGCTCGCCGAGCTGCAGCACGCGCCAGTACTGCTCGCAGAGCGATTCGAGCTCGATCGCCAGCGCCAGCGCCTCGGCCAGATCCTTGCCGAAGACCGTCATGCCATGGTGGGCCATCAGGCAGGCACGGCGGTCCTGCAGGGCGACCAGCATGGCATCGGACAATGCCTGCGTGCCGAAGGTGGCGTAGGCAGCGCAGCGCACGGTGTTACCGCCGAAGCGGGCGATCATGTAGTGGAAGGGCGGAATCTCGATTTCCTGGCAGGCCAGCGCGGTGGCGAAGGGGGAATGGCAGTGGATGACGGCGCCGGCCTCGGGCCGGGCGGCGTAGATATCGCGGTGGAAGCGCCATTCGGAGGAAGGTTTGCGCCTGCCGCTTGCCGTCCCGTCGAGGCCGACTTTTGTCATGTCCGCGGGCGTGCAGGCGTCGTAGGCCATGCCGGTGGGGGTGATGACGAAACCGCCCTCGTTGTCTGGGTCGCGCGCGCTGACGTTGCCCGCCGCACCGCGATTGATGCCGCTGGCGTTCATGGCACGGGCGGTGGCCAGAACCTCAGTGGCCAAATGCGCTGCCAGAGCGGTCATGGCTTCAGCGTCGCCAGCTTGTCCGGGGCGACGATGCCCTGCTCGGTGATGATGCCGGCGATCAGCGCCGCCGGCGTGACGTCGAAGGCGAGGTTGAGCACCGGCACGTCGTCCGCGGCGAGTTCGGCGGCGGCGCGTTCCTCGATGGGGATGTGCGCTCCGTCCGGACAGGCGAAATCGATGGTGGAGACCGGGGCGGCGACGTAGAACGGCACGCCGTGCGCCTGCGCGGCCAGCGCCTTGAGATAGGTGCCGACCTTGTTGGCCACATCGCCGTTTGCGGCGATGCGGTCGGCGCCGACGATGACGCAGTCGACGCGCCCCTGCATCAGCAACAGGCCGGCGGCATTGTCGGCGATGAGGGTGTGGGGGATGCCGGCCTGCGCCAGTTCCCACGCGGTGAGGCGGCCCTGGTTGCGCGGGCGGGTCTCGGAGACCCAGACATGCACGGCCAGGCCCGCTTCATGGGCCGCATAGACCGGGGCGAGCGCGGTGCCGTGCGCGACGGTGGCCAGCCAGCCGGCATTGCAGTGGGTCATCACCTCGACGCGGCCCTCATCACCACGTTCATTTCGTGCAGCGATCGCCTGCAGGACTGCCAGGCCATGCCGGCCGATGGCGGCATTGGCTGCCGCATCCTCGCGGGCGATGGCGCGGGCCTCGCTCCATGCCGATTCCTGCCGTCCCGCCGGCGCCGACTTTTGCAGCACGCGATGCATGCGATCAAGCGCCCAGTGCAGGTTGACGGCGGTGGGGCGCGTGGCCGCCAGCGTGGCCATGATTTCGTCGAGGGGCCTGCCTTCGCTCAATCCCAGTGCGACGCCGTAGGCCGCCGTGGCGCCGATCAGCGGGGCGCCGCGCACCTGCATCACGCGGATGGCATGGGCGGCATCGGCCAGCGTGCGCAGGCGAACGAAGGCGGTCTCGTGCGGCAGCTTCGTCTGGTCGAGAATGACGACGCTGCGGTCGGCGTCACCGCCGCCTTCGGCGATGGTCGCCAGCATGGTCAGTTCAGCTTGCCGTGGCAGTGCTTGTATTTCTTTCCGCTGCCGCAGGGACAGGGATCGTTGCGGCCGACCTTGGGCAGTGCGCGCTCCTGCGGCATCGGCTTCTTTTCTTCGCCAGAACCGGCCGTGGCGAGGGCTTCCTCGTAATCCGCGTGGTGGTACTGCACGTTCTCGACCTGCGGGTGGTGCTGCTCCGCTTCCTCGATCTGCGCTTCGCTGCGGATCTCGACCGTGGCGAGGATGCGCGTGACTTCGTTGCGCACGGTGCCGAGCAGCGCCTCGAACAGCTCGAAGGCCTCGCGCTTGTATTCCTGCTTCGGGTTCTTCTGCGCGTAGCCGCGCAGGTGGATGCCCTGGCGCAAGTGGTCGAGCGCGGCGAGGTGCTCGCGCCAGTGGGTGTCGAGCGACTGCAGCATGACGCTGCGCTCGAAGCCGCGCCAGGCGGCGAGATCGACCTTGACGACCTTTTCTTCATAGGCCGCGTCGGCCGCATCGAGGATGCGCTTCAGGAGGTCGTCGTCGCCCAGCTTCGGATCGTCCTTGACCCACTGGGCGACCGGCAGCTTGAGCGTCAGTTCGGCATTGAGCGCGACCTCGAGCCCGGCGAGGTCCCACTGCTCCTCGACGCTTTCGGCCGGGATGTGCTCGCGGAACAGGTCGTGGATGACGCCCTGGCGCATCGCGGTGATGGTGTCGGCAATGTCGGCGGCGTCGAGCAGTTCGTTGCGCTGCTGGTAGATGACCTTGCGCTGGTCGTTGGCGACGTCGTCGTATTCGAGCAGCTGCTTGCGGATGTCGAAGTTGCGCTGCTCGACCTTGCGCTGCGCCGATTCGAGCGAGCGGGAAACGAGCGGATGCTCGATGGCCTCGCCCTCGGGCATCTTGAGCCGCACCATGATGCTGTTGAGACGATCGCCGGCGAAGATCTTGAGCAGCGGGTCGTCGAGCGAGAGGTAGAAGCGCGAGGAACCGGGGTCGCCCTGGCGGCCGGCGCGGCCGCGCAGCTGGTTGTCGATGCGGCGCGACTCGTGGCGCTCGGAACCGATGATGTGCAGGCCGCCGGCCTTGAGCACGCGCTCGTGCAGGGACGCCCATTCGGCATGCAGGGCGGCGACTTTCGCCTCCTTGTCGGCCTCGGCGAGGCTTTCCTCGGCACGGATCGCCTCGGCCTGCTTCTCGACGTTGCCGCCGAGCACGATATCGGTGCCGCGACCGGCCATGTTGGTCGCGATGGTGATCATGCCAGGCCGGCCGGCCTGGGCGACGATCTCGGCTTCGCGCGCGTGCTGCTTGGCGTTCAGCACCTGGTGGGGCAGCTTTTCCTTGTTGAGCAGGCCGGACAGCAGCTCGGAATTCTCGATCGAGGTCGTGCCGACCAGGACGGGCTGGCCGCGCGTGTGGCAATCCTTGATGTCGGCGAGGATGGCGAGATACTTCTCCTGCGCCGTGCGGTAGATCTGGTCGTTGCGGTCGTCGCGGACCATCGGCCGGTTGGTCGGGATCACGACCGTCTCGAGGCTGTAGATCTGCTGGAACTCGTAGGCTTCCGTGTCGGCCGTGCCGGTCATGCCGGCCAGCTTGGCATACATGCGGAAGTAATTCTGGAAGGTGATCGAGGCGAGCGTCTGGTTCTCGGACTGGATCGACACCCCCTCCTTCGCCTCGACGGCCTGGTGCAGGCCGTCCGACCAGCGGCGGCCGGACATCAGGCGGCCGGTGAATTCGTCGACGATGACCACCTCGCCGTTCTGCACGACGTAATGCTGGTCGCGGTGGAACAGCTCGTGGGCGCGCAGGGCCGCATACAGGTGATGCATCAGCAGGATGTTGCCCGGATCGTAGAGGCTGCCGCCCTCGGACAGCAGGCCGAGATTGGCGAGGATCTGCTCGGCCTTCTCGTGGCCCTGCTCGGTGAGTAGCACGGAATGGGCCTTGAGATCGACGACGAAGTCGCCGGTGTCCTGCTCCTCGCGGTTTTCCGCCGCCACGCCCTTCTCCAGCAGCGGCGGCACGGCGTTCATCTTGATGTAGAGCTCGGTGTGCTGCTCGGCCTGGCCGGAGATGATCAGCGGCGTGCGCGCCTCGTCGATGAGGATCGAATCGACCTCGTCGACGATCGCGTAATTCAGCTTTCTTTGAACGCGCTCGTTGGCCGCATAGACCATGTTGTCGCGCAGGTAGTCGAAGCCGAATTCGCCGTTGGTGCCGTAGGTGATGTCGGCGGCATAGGCGGCCTGCTTGTCCGCGTGGTTCATGTGCGGCAGGTTGCAGCCGACCGTCAGGCCGAGGAAGTTGTACAGGCGGCCCATCCAGGCGGCGTCGCGGCTGGCGAGGTAGTCGTTCACCGTGACGACATGGACGCCCTTGCCGGACAGCGCATTGAGGTAGGCCGGCAGCGTGGCCATCAGGGTCTTGCCCTCGCCGGTGCGCATCTCGGCGATCTTGTTGTCGTTGAGCACCATGCCGCCGATCAACTGGACGTCGAAGTGGCGCATGCCGAGCACGCGCCGCGCGGCTTCGCGCACGGTGGCAAAGGCTTCCGGCAGGAGGCTCTCGAGCGTTTCGCCGTTGGCCACACGCGCCTTGAGGGCGGGGGTCTGCGCCGCGAGGTCGGCGTCGGACAGCGCCTGCAGCTTGCCCTCCAGCGCATTGACGCGGGCGACGGCCGATGAATACTGGCGCAGCAACCGGTCGTTGCGGCTGCCGAAAATCTTCTTCAGAAAACCGGAAATCATGGGGATTCAGCTCGAGAGAGGCCTGGGCTTGCCAGAATTGCAAAGGGCACAGCCGCACGTGGCAGCTCGCCGGAAGAGGCGGAATCTTATCACGCGGGGGTCACCCCGCCTTGACCCCGGTCAGGCCTGCGGCCGTCAGGGACGACGGGCGAATTGCAGCGCTGGCGAGGGCTTGCCCTTGTCGAGGAAGCGCCAGGGATTCTGGGCGGCACCGTTGATGCGCACTTCGAAATGCAGGTGCGGGCCGGTGGAGCGGCCGGTGGTGCCGACGGCGGCGATCTGCTGGCCACGCCGGACAATCTCGCCGGCCTTGACGTTGAGCATCGAGGCGTGGGCATAGCGCGTGGTCAGGCCGTTGCCATGGTCGATCTCGACCATGTTGCCGTACTGGGGATGCATTTCGGCGGTCTGCACGATGCCGGCGGCAGCCGCGAGGATGGGGGTGCCAACCTCGGCGATGAAGTCGATGCCCTCGTGCATGGCCGTCTGGCCGGTGAAGGGATCGTTGCGCCAGCCGAAGTTGGACGAGGCGGGCACGCCTTCGGCGACCGGACGGGCCGTCGGCAGCATGTGCTTGCGGATGCGTTCGTCGAAGAGGCGGCTTTCCAGCGCGGCGAGCGTGTCGCTGCGCACTTCGACCTGGCGGGCCAGCTCGTCCAGCGCGTGCTGCATGTCGACGGCGTCCAGGCTTTCCGGACGCAACAGCGGACCGCCCCTGCCATCCACCGCCGTCGCCGCGACCGGCTTTGGCTGGATATCCTTGATCTTGACTCCGGCCATGCCGGCCAGGCGCTCGCCCAGGGAATCGAGCTGCATCAACTGGCCCTGCATCTCGCCGAGACGCACGGCCATGGTCGAGAGATTCTCGCGCACCAGCTCGCGCGTCTTGCCCGCTTCCTCGAGGCTGATCGTGCGCAGCAGTTCCTGCAGGAACGGCAGACGGATCTCCGCGGCGTGTCGCACGGTGAAATAGGAAAACATCGAGGCGAGTGCGAACACCATGACCAGCAGGCCGCTCGCGGCCAGCGCGAGATGGCCGCGGGTCAGCGTGATGCTGCGCGCGGTTGCCATGCGGTCGGAGACCAGAATAATATGCACGTCCTACTCCCTCCCTGTCCTGCAGCCGATGCCAACGAACCCGCGGAACCCGCGCGCGCCCGATGCTTCCCGGGCACCCTTCCGCCGCCGTGGCAGCCTGATGGACCACCTTGCCGCCGCCGGCGCCTTCGCCCGTCTCTCCGGACAGGCGGAAAAGCTGCGGCATTTGCAAGCCTTGCTCGAAACGGCACTGCCCGCCTATCTGCTGCCGGGCACCCGTGTCGCGAATCTCAAGCGGGGCAAACTCGTTATCCACGCCGCGAGCGGCGCGGTCGCCGTCAAGCTGAGGCAGTTGGCGCCCCGGCTGGCAGCGGGTTTTGTTCAACAGGGGCAGGAGGTTACCGCAATCGAAGTACGGGTGCAAGCACACGGCCGCGGCGGCGCCGGGCTCCGCCGACAGACCGCCAGCACGCTGGGGCCGCGGTCGCGGCAGGCCATCGCATCGCTGGCGGCCGGGCTGGAGGAGGATTCGCCGATCCGCCGGGCGCTGGCGCGCCTGCTGCGCAGCACGGCTAGAGAATGACGACCAGCCGCTCGAACGCCAGCAGGGCGAAAAGCGCCAAGACAAAGATCAGCGAATACTTGGCGACCCGCCACGACAGGCCGAGGTAACGCCGGTCGCGGGTGAAGAGGTAGGCCAAGATGCCGGCACCGATGGCGATGACGGCGAGCAATCCGACGATGCGCAGCAGCAGCATCAGACGAACTGCAGGTCCGGATACAGGTTGGCGATACGGGCGGGCGTGGTCGCCGGCGCCTCGAACGTCGCCCATTCCCAAGCCGACGCGTCGGCCAGCAGGTCGCGCAGCAGGCGGTTGTTCATGGCATGGCCGGACTTGTGGGCACTGAACACCGCGAGCAGCGGTGCGCCCGCCAGATAGAGATCGCCCACCGCATCGAGCACCTTGTGGCGCACGAACTCGTCAGGCAGGCGCAGACCCTCGGCGTTGAGTACGCGGTACTCGTCCATCACGATGGCGTTTTCGAGACTGCCGCCGAGTGCGAGCCCCTGGGCGCGCATCGCTTCGACGTCCTGCGTGAAGCCGAAGGTACGGGCGCGGGAAATGTCGCGTATGTAGGACTGGTCGGCAAAGTCCACCGCCACTTTGGTGCCGGACTTGTCGACGGCGGGGTGGTTGAAGTGGATCGAGAATTCGAGGCGGAAGCCTTCGTAGGGAGACAGGCGCGCCCACTTGTCGCCCTCCTTCACCTCGACGACCTTCTTCACCCGCAGGAAGCGCTTGGGTACGTTCTGTTCCTCGATGCCGGCGGACTGCAGCAGGAAGACGAAGGGCGACGCCGATCCGTCCATGATCGGAATCTCCTCGGCATCGACGTCGATATGCAGATTGTCGATACCCAGGCCGGCCAGCGCCGACATCAGGTGTTCGACCGTGCCGAGCTTGGCGCCGTCCTTTTCGAGGCAGGAGGCCATGCGCGTATCGCCGACCGCGTAGGGATCGGCCTTCAGGTCGACGGGGGGATCCACGTCGACGCGATGGAAGACGATGCCGGTCCCCGGGGCGGCGGGACGCAGCACGAGCGTCACCTTCTGGCCGGAATGCAGGCCGACACCGGTGGCGCGCACGAGGGACTTGAGGGTACGTTGCTTGAGCATGGTCGCATTTTAGCCCGAAGCATGGCGGCAATCGCTTGAATTGGCATGGTTTTCGATGCCAATGTAAAACGGCGTGCCGCGGCACGCCGTCTTGCCGGAGCCGACTTTTTTCAGCCCTTCTTGGTCGGGCAAGTATTGATGCCAAGCAGCGGATAGAGGGCGCAGAAGCCGAACGCACCGGTAGCGAGAGGCACGACGCCGATCCAGGCCCAGACCGGGCCGCCCATCAGCGCCCAAGCGATCAGCGCCAGGCCGACAACGATGCGGAGGATGCGGTCGAGGCCGCCAACATTGAGTTTCATGGGATTCTCCTGAAGGGATTGAGTTATAGGACATTCCCATTAGAACATTCCCGACCATTCCGGTTCAGTAACTTATGTCACATTCAGCCGGACAGTTTCCGCAAGCCTGACGGATCGAGTATCTCGATCTGCTCGCGGCCGAGGCGGACCAGCCCCTGTGCGGCGAAGCCCTTGAGCAGGCGGCTGACCATTTCGCGCACGCTGCCGAGTTCGTCGGCCAGCTGCTGGTGGGTGACCTGCAGGTGACGCCCCTTGCCGAGCAGCAGGTTGGCGAGGCGCTGGTCCAGCTTGCGGAAGGCGACCTCCTCGACAAGCTGCATGAGCTCGGCGATGCGCTCGGCGAACAGGTGGAAGACGAAATCCCGGAAGGCGGGAACCGCGAGCAGGGCATCGAAGCGGTCGCGCGGCAGCAGCGCGAGGATCGTTTCGCTTTCCGTCACGCCGCGCGCGTTGTAGTCGGTGCGGCCGAGCAGGCAGCTCGAGGTGATGATGCAGCTTTCGCCGGGCAGCACCCGGTAGAGCGGCAGCTCGCGGCCATTGGCGGCCGTCTTGACGATGCGGATCCCGCCGCTCAGCACGAAAGGGAACCCCTGGCAGGCCTGGTGCTCGTCGAAGAGGACGGCCCCGGCCGGCACGGTCATTTCCTGCAGGTCCCGCAGCGATTCGGGCAGGTGTCCCAGCACGGGATAGAGCTCGGTCAGCATGGGCTCAGTCGGCCATTCAGTCGGTCAGTTCTGCAATCACCGGCGCGTGATCGGAGGGCCGCTCCAGCTTGCGTGGCGCCTTGTCGATGCTGCAGGTGCGGCAGCGGCCGGCGAGTTCCGGCGACAGCAGGATGTGGTCGATGCGCAGGCCGATGTTGCGGCGGAAGGCCATCATGCGGTAGTCCCACCACGAGAAGCTCTTCTCGGGTTGCTCGAAGAGGCGGAAGGCATCCGCGAGCCCGAGGTCGACAAAGCGCCGGAAGGCATCGCGCTCGGGCTCGCTGCAGAGAATCTGGCCCTGCCAGGCGGCGGGGTCATGCACGTCCCGGTCTTCCGGCGCGATATTGAAGTCGCCGAGCAGTGCAAGGCGCGGATGGCGCGGCAGTTCCTCCTTGAGCCAGGCCGCCAGCGCCGCCAGCCATTTGAGCTTGTATTCGTACTTGTCCGAACCGACCGCCTGGCCGTTGGGCATGTAGGCGCAGACGAGGCGCACGTCGCCGACCGTCGCCGCGATGATGCGCTTCTGGGGATCTTCGAAACCCGGAAGGTCGCACATCACCTCCACCGGTTCGCTGCGGGCGAGGATCGCCACGCCGTTGTAGGTCTTCTGGCCGTTGTGAAGCGCGCGGTAACCGGCTGCCTCGAGTGCGGCGAAGGGGAAACCCTTGTCCTCGGTCTTGGTTTCCTGCAGGCAGAGGGCATCGGGCTGCACGTCTGCCAGCCACTCCAGGACATGGGGCAGGCGGACCTTCAGCGAATTGACGTTCCAGGTGGCGATCTTCATGGCGGGTATGATACGGAAAAGCTCAACCTTCCTCGTCCAGGGAGCCCGCCATGCCCATGCAAAAGAACCGCCGCCAGTTCTGGCGAGCTCATTTCCACTCTCCGGTACAACTCGCCGTGCACGGCGCGGTGACGGACGCCGAACTCTACGACATCTCCCTCAAGGGCGCGCTCGTCAAGGTCCCGGACGGCTGGGTCGGCAAAGAGGGGGACCGCTGCCAGCTGCGCCTCAACCTGGGCACGGGAGCGACGATCAGCATGAGCGCCGACGTGATGCATGTCGCCGGACAGCGGGTCGGCCTCGAGTGCGAACGCATCGATCTCGACAGCGTGACGCACTTGCGCCGGCTGGTCGAACTGAATTCTGGCGACCCCGCCCTGCTCGATCGTGAACTGGGCGCGCTGATCCGCGAAGCGGAAGACTGAAAGGCTACCGGGCGGGTGCCGCGGGGTAGCCGGCCGCATCGAGCAGGCCGGCCCAGGCCGCCGCGAGGTACCCTCTGCTGGATTTCTCGCCGACCTGCAGCACCGGCACCATCACGTCGCCCCCGCCGAGGCGGTCGCGCAGGGCGATAATTTCCTCGTTGCTCGCCACGGTCTTTTCGTCGAACGGGATGCCGCGGCGATTGAGGTAGTCGCGCCCGTCCTTGCAGGCCGTCGTGCAGTCGGCCGTGACGTACAGCGTCACCGGGAAGTTCGCGACGGCCTGGCGCATGGCGTGGGACTGCGTGCTGCCTGCCTCGGGCACGGCATATTTGCGTTCCTTGACCTCTCGGGCCGCCTTGGGCGGCGGCGGCCGGTCGCCGTAATGCACCTTGCCATCCTGGTCCACCCAGCGATAGGTGCTCTGTGCCAGTACTGTGCCTGCGGTGAACAGGCCAAGGAGCAATAACGACACTTTCATGGCGACCTCCCGAATCATGCGGTTGCAACCATGCCATTATGGCGCAACAGCGCTTCGGGATCCGGCGACCGACCCCGGAAGGCCCTGAAGGATTCGAGTGCTGGCCGCGCGCCACCGACGGCGAGGATCTCGCGCCAGAAGCGGTTGCCGGTCTCGGCGTCGAGCACCGTGCCGGCGCGCGGCACGGCCTCCTCGAAGGCGGCGTAGGCATCCGCCGACAGCACCTCGGCCCACTTGTAGCTGTAGTAGCCCGCCGCGTAGCCGCCGGCGAAGATGTGCGAAAAGCTTTGCGGGAATCGGTTCCAGGCCGGCGGAACCACCACGGCGACTTCGCGCCGCACCTCGTCCAGCAACGCCATGAAATCGGCCCGGCCGGAAGCGTGCAGCAGCAGGTCGAACAGGCCGAACTCGATCTGGCGCAGCGTGAACATGCCGCTCTGGAAGTTCTTGGCTGCCACCATCTTGTCGTAGAGCGTGCGCGGCAGGGGTTCGCCCGTGTCGACGTGTCCTGTCATACCGGAGAGCACGTCCCATTCCCAGCAGAAGTTCTCCATGAACTGCGAGGGCAGTTCGACGGCATCCCATTCGACGCCGTTGATGCCGGAAACGCCGAGCTCGTCCACTTCCGTCAGCAGGTGATGCAGGCCGTGGCCGGTCTCGTGGAACAGGGTGATCACGTCGTCGTGGCTGAAGGTGGCCGGCTTGTCGCCGACGGGTGCCGGGAAATTGCAGTTGAGATAGGCAACGGGGGGCTGAATGTCGGCGCCGGCCAGACGGCGGCGCGTGATCGCGTCGTCCATCCAGGCGCCGCCGCGCTTGGTCTCGCGTGCATAGAGGTCGAGATAGAAGCGCCCGACCAGATGGCCCTCGCGTAGGATGCGGAAGAAGCGAACGTCCGGATGCCAGGCCGGGGCGCGGTCGGCCTCGAGCCTGACGCCGTAGAGCGACTCGATGACGCGGAACAACCCGGCCAGCACCTTGTGCTCGGGGAAGTACTGCTTCACCTCGTCGTCGGAGAAGGCGTAGCGCGCCTGCTTCAGTTTTTCGGAGGCCCAGGCGTAGTCCCAGCTTTCGAGTGTCGCCAGCCCGAACTCCTCGCGCGCGAAGGCTTTGAGCTCCTCCACGTCGCGCTGGGCAAACGGGCGCGCCTTGGCGGCCATGTCGCGCAGGAAGGCGGCAACCTCGGCGGGCGAATCGGCCATCTTCGGCGCCAGCGAGAGGTCGGCGTAACTGGGGAAGCCCAGCATGGCCGCCTCTTCGGCCCGCAGCGCGAGGATCTTTTCGATCAGCGGCCCGTTGTCCCATTCAGGGCTGCCCTGCTCGGATGCCCGCGTCGCGTAGGCGCGGTACATGCGTTCGCGCAGGCTGCGGTCGTCGGCATACTGCATCACCGGCAGGTAGGACGGGGCTTGCAGGGTGAACTTCCAGCCCGCCCGGCCTTCTTTTTCTGCTGCGGCGCGGGCTGCGGCTTTCGCGTCGTCCGGTAGGCCGGCCAGGCCGGCCTCGTCCTCGACCCACTCGGCATGGGCATTGGTGGCATCGAGCAGGTTTTCCGAAAACTTCGCTGCCAGGGCGGACAGCTCCTCCTGAATCTGCTGGAAGCGCGGCTTTTTCTCCTCCGGCAATTCGGCACCCGCGAGGCGGAAATCACGCAGGTCGTTATCGATGATGCGCCGGCGCTCCGGATTCAGCGTCGCGTATTCGGGGCTCGCCGCCAGCGCCCGGAACTTGTCGAAGAGGGCCAGATTCTGGCCGAGTTCGGCGTAGTAGCGGCTTACTTCCGGCAGCATGCCGTTGTAGGCATCGCGCCAGACCGGCACGTCATTCACAGAATGCAGGTGGCCGACGATACCCCAGGCGCGCGACAGGCGTTCGCCGGCATCGGTGAGCGGCTGGACGAAGTCACTCCAGGTGGCCGGTGCTTCAGGACGCACCAGGCGCTCGACCATACGGCGATTCTCGTCGAGCAACTGGCGGATGGCCGGCTCTACATGGGCCGGTTCGACGGCATCGAAACGCGGCAGGCCGCTGAAATCTAGAAGTGGGTTCATGGCATGCACATGGTGATGGCGGACGATTCTTCAATCGTCCGCGAGCTAAACGCGCCGTCCCGCCGGCGCCGACTTTTTCAGGCCCCCGTGAGCCGGGTCAGCGCCTCGCGGTACTTGGCCGTGGTCTTCTCGATGATCTCGGCAGGAAGCCGCGGGCCGGGTGCCTGCTTGTTCCAGTCCTTGAGCGTTTCGAGGTAGTCGCGCACGAACTGCTTGTCGAAGCTCGCCGGGCTCTCGCCAACCTTGTAGGTATCGGCCGGCCAGAAGCGCGAGGAATCGGGCGTCAGCACTTCGTCGATCAGGTGCAGGGTGCCGGCGGCGTCGAGGCCGAACTCGAACTTGGTATCGGCGATGATGATGCCGCGCGTCAGCGCGTAGGCGGCCGCCTCGCTGTAGAGGCGCAGCGCCGCGTCGCGCACCTGGGCGGCGAGCGCCGGACCGATGGTCTTCTCGACCGTCGCGTAGTCGATGTTCTCGTCGTGATCACCGAGTTCGGCCTTGGTCGAGGGCGTGAACAGCGGCTGGGGCAGCTGCTGGGCCATCTGCAGGCCGGCGGGCAGATCGATGCCGCAGACCTTGCCGGTCGCCTTGTAATCCTTCCAGCCCGAACCGATCAGGTAGCCACGCACCACCGCCTCGATCGGCAGCGGCTTCAGGCGCTTGACCACGATGGACCGGCCGCGCACCTGTTCGCGCTCGTCCGGCGCGACCACCGATTCGGGATCGATGCCGGTGATCTGGTTAGGGATGATGTGGCCGAGCTTTTCGAACCAGAAGTTCGCCATCGCCGTCAGCACCTCGCCCTTGCCGGGAATCGGATCGGGCAGGATCACGTCGAAGGCCGACAGGCGGTCGCTGGTGACGATCAGCATCCTGTCTTCGCCGATGGCATAGTTGTCGCGTACCTTGCCGCGGCCGAGCAGCGGCAGGCTCTTGAGGGTGGATTCGTGCAGTGGAGCGGTCATGGTCGTCGCGGTCGGGTTGATGGAGTCGAAGGCTTTATAAACCAAAACGGCCCCCAGAGACTGGGGGCCGTTTTGGTAATTCAATTCTAATGGTGCTGCTGGCCGGAATCGAACTGGCGACCTACTGATTACGAATCAGTTGCTCTACCGACTGAGCTACAGCAGCGCCGAGGCGCGCGATTATAGCCAAAAACCCGCCGCATCATTATGATCGTCCCAACCAGCCGCTCGTCATGTCGATCCCGCCGTCTGTCGGCAGCGTCTTGATCGGTGCGAACGAGCCCGTTAGCTTGCCAATCAACTTAGACGGGAGAAGTCCGTGAACAAGAACGCAAGGGGATTCACGCTGATCGAACTGATGATCGTCATCGCCATCATCGGCGTGTTGGCGTCGATTGCGCTGCCTGCATATAACGATTACATCACCCGCGCCCGGATCACGGAGGCGCTCTCCGCGCTTTCCGACATGCGCGTCAAGCTGGAGCAGTATTTTCAGGACAACCGGACCTATGCCGGCGCGTGTGCCGCGGGAACCCTGGCACCGCTGCCGCCGAATACGCAGTTTTTCCAGTTCAGCTGCCCCGTCCTTGACGGGACGAACTACACAGTCCGCGCCCTGGGCACAGGCAGCATGGTCGACTTCGAGTACACCATCGACCAGAACAATGTGCGCACGACGGTCAATGTCCCGCCGGGATGGGCCGGCACGGGCAGTACCTGCTGGGTGACCAGCAAGAGCGGCGCCTGCTGACGGAGTGGCCATGAATCGCCATGCCGGCTTCAGTGTCATCGAACTCATGATCGCCATCGTGCTAATGGGGGTCCTGCTGACGATGGGCTTGCCGGCATTCAACACCTACCTCAACAACGTCAAGCTGCGAACTGCCGCGCAGAGTTTTCTTGCAGGCATCCAGACGGCGCGCGGGGAGGCGATTCGACGCAATGCCAACGTGGACTTCGTGCTCACCAACGACGATGTCTCCGGGCCGAATTTCGACACCGTCACGCCGCTGGCCACCGGCCAGAACTGGCTGATCCGCACCAGCGACCTGGCCACCTACGTCGAAGGAAAGTCTGGTGCCGAAGGTGGCGGACGCAGCACGGGAGAGTCTTCGCCGGTTCTCGTCAACGGCGGTGCGAGCACGATCACTTTCAACGGGCTTGGTGCCACCACGCTCGGAGCCTCGACCACTTTCCAGTTCAGCAATCCATCAGGGGGACTCTGCGCCAGCGCGGGGGGGCCGATGCGCTGCCTGAATGTCGTCATATCCCCGGGCGGCCAATCCCGCATCTGCGACCCGGCGGTCACCCCCGCCCAGACTGCTGCAGGCGATACCCGAGGCTGCTGATGAAACCGAACCTGCATCGTGCCCAGCAAGGCGTCTTCCTGCTTGAGGCGCTGATCGGCATCATCATTTTTTCGATCGGTGTCCTCACCATGGTCGCCCTGCAGGCCAAATCGATAGAAATTCAGTCCGATACCCAATATCGGGTCGAAGCCGCCAACCTGGCCGATCGGATACTCGGCGAGATCGCGCTCAGTGTCGACCGGACCGGCGCATCACAGACGGCACAGACCGCGAATATCCAGGCATCGCTGGCCAATTTCGTACATCGCCCGACGACGATCGGAACCTGCAACTTCTCGGGCACGGACTCCACCGACCCGAACGTCCTGGCCTGGGTCGACGACATCAACAATGCCACAACGACACGCCTGCCCGGGAGCACCCCATCCATGCAGCAGATCCTCGTCGACACTGGCACCTTCAATCGCGTCACCATCACCATCTGCTGGCAGATGTCTGCTGATGCAGTGCCGCGCCGGCATACGCTGGTCTCTTACATCAACTGAGCACCGTCATGACAGCCGCCCTCCATGACCACCGGCCGGCACGCGCTTCCGGCTTTTCGCTGATCGAACTGCTGGTCGGCATCACGATCGCCCTGATCGGTATCGTCATCATGTTCCAGGTCATGGAAAACTCCGAGAACCGCAAGCGCACCACCGCCGCGGGCAGCGATGCGCAGATCGCCGGATCGATCGCCATGCACAATCTCGAGCGTGACGTTCGCCTCGGCGGCAACGGCTTCGGAAGTTCGACTGCGGTCGGCTGCACCGTGAATGCCTACGATACGGTACGCGGCACCGCATTCACCTTTCCGATGGTGCCGGTACAGATCATCGACGGTGCAGCCGGGGCACCCGACCAGATCATCGTGCTCTATGGCAACGCAACCACGGCGGCGACTGCCTACAACTTCATCGAGTCCTCTGCCACGAGCAAAAAAATGGCCAGCACCAGCAGCCGGGGTGGCCTGAGGCGAGGCGACATTGCCTTCGTCACGGGCGCCAGTTGCGGCTTGATCGAAATCACGGACAACACCCACATCGATCAACTGACCATCGACCATGCTGCCGGCGCCTACACCAACGCCCTCAATGAGGCGGCGACGGCACGCTTCAATGCACCGGGCGGATTCACCATCCCCTCGGGGCAGTTATTCAGCCTGGGCGAAAACACCCTGCCACGACGCAACATCTGGCAAATCACCAACGGCAGGACGCTGACCTTGACGGACGACCTTCACTTCACTGGCGCCATGGAAGTCGGCGAAGGCATCATCGATCTGCAGGCGGAATACGGACTCGACACCGACGGCGACTTCCAGGCGGACACCTGGCAGGCGACCGATCCGGCCCCCTGGACCCAGGCCATCGCCGTCCGCGTCGCCTTGCTGGCGCGCAGCCAGCAATATGAAAAAGCCAGTGTCACCACCACGGCACCCACCTGGGCAGCAGGCGCTTTCGTCATGACAAACCTCGATGGCTCGGCCGACAGCAATCCGGACGACCCCAACGACTGGCGTCACTATCGCTACCGTGTTTACCAGACCACCATCCCGCTACGCAACATGATCTGGGGCACCACGCCATGAGACCCCGACTTGATCCGTTGTCCATTGGGCGCCAGCAGGGTGTTGTGCTGCTGATCTCGCTGATCTTGCTGATCTCGATGACGCTCGCCGGACTCGCGCTCTTCCGGCAGGTCGGCACCGGCGTGCTGATCGCCCGCAACCTGACTTTCAGCAACGCGGCCCTGATCGCCACCGACATCGGTGCCGAAGCGGCGCGCAACTGGCTGGTCACCAGCGGGGCGAACCTGCAGGAAGCCAGTGTTGCCAACGCCTACTTCCCCGCTTGGTGCAACACCATCATCGATGCCAGCAACCGCCCGGATGCCAACAGTGACGGTGTCGTGGACGATTGCAAGCCGAATGCTGCCGCGCCGCCTTCGGAATTCAACCCGCTGACCTACAACTGGGCCAACTCGGTATTGGCGACCACCACCGACACGGACGGCGACGGCGTGGGTGACGATGGCAACGGCAATACCGTGCGCTACGTCATCCACCGCCTCTGCCGCATTCCCGGCTCCCTCAACTTCACCAATTCCGATGGCGTTCCACAGGAATGCGTCACGGTGGGCGCATCGACCACCGGAGGATCCAAGACCGCCTCCAGCTATGGGGTCCTGTCCCTGAAGAACACCATGCAACCCTACTTCCGCGTCACCTCGCAAACGACGGGGCCCAGCAACACCGTCGCCTATTCCCAGGTGATCCTGTACTGACAAGGAGCACGGCAATGACAACACTCCGTCCGATCATACTGGCCACCCTGCTGATCGCCGGCGGCATGCACTCGCTGCCGGCCATCGCTCTCACCGACATCTCCGATGTCCCGCTGTCCAGCGCATCGACCAGCACGGTCAAGCCGAACGTGATGTTCATTCTTGACGATTCGGGCTCGATGGCATGGGACTACATGCCCAACAACAGCAGCAACAACCCCGAGTACTCGGACTATGCCGTCGGCTATCGCAACCACCTGTGCAACTACGTCTATTACAACCCGGCGGTCGACTACCAGATACCCAAGGATGCGGATGGGACCGATGTCTATAGCACCAACCAGACCGCATTTACAGGCGCCTACGCCAACGGCTTCTACTGCTACATGAACAACTGCGCCTCGAGCACGCAGTCGAAAACCAACCTGAGCACCAGCTTCCGCGCCAATAGCGACGACAGTTCGCAACCCGCCTATTATTGGAAATACCTCGGCGACTCTGCTGCGCCCGCATGGGCGGCAAGTACCGCCTATTCGAGCGGGATGATCCGTCGCCCGACTACCGCAAGCGGTTCCGTCTATACGGTCATTACCACCGGTACCTCAGGCGCTACTGAACCTTCCTGGCCGACGACCGATGGAGCCACCGTCACCGACGGCACCGTGATCTGGGTGAAAGGCATCCTGCCGACCAACAGTGTCTGCGACACACTGGTTACCGATCCTGCCGACGGCAGCCTGACCGATGTCAAGGAGATCTGTACCGACGGCACGCGCACCACCAGCACGTGTGCCGCGCTATCGAAAACCACACTCTGGCAAAAAATCATCGTCAGTGCGTCTTCGGGCCCAGCGATCGCCGACCTCAATCGCGACAGCGCGATCGATAGTTCGGATGCCGACGAAAGGCAGAATTTCGCCAACTGGTACACCTACTACCGCACCCGCGTCCTGATGATGAAGTCGTCATCGGGACGTGCCCTGTTCAGCCTGGGCGACAGCTATCGCGTGGGTTTCCTTACCATCCACCCCGGCACCTTCGGTACCAGCGGCGATGCCGATGGCGACAGCGTATCGTCGTCGAAATTCCTCAAGGTCGCCGACTTCGATGCGACCCAGCGTGCGCTCTGGTTCGACATGCTTTTCTCGCAAGGAACCGGCTCCGCCACCCCCCTGCGAACGGCGCTGTCCGTGGCCGGCCGCTACTTCGCGGGCAAGAATGACCTGATCAACAAAAGCATGGTGCCGACCCAGGCTGACGATCCCGTCCAGTACTCCTGCCAGCAGAACTTCTCCATCCTGACGACCGACGGCTATTGGAACGACGGCGATGGCAAGCAGTTGAACGGCAGCTCGGACATGACCAACCAGGACGGCGTGATCTCGGAGCTGGATGCCTACAATCCGACAGGCAGCAAATTCGCCGTTTCGCCACACCCGATGTACGACGGTGCATCGGCCATTTATACATGGAACGCATTGTCGAAAGAATATCAGGTTGCTTCCTGCGTCTTCAGCACCCAGGTGCAGGAGCGGATCGTGCAGTGGCAGCAGCGGCGGGCGCGCTTCTATCGTTGCAAGGCGAACGGTGACAGTTGCCAGGTGCTCAGCTTCGATTGCAGCAGCGGCACCGGCAGCTCCACCCGCCCCCTGTGCAAAATCACCAACGATACCGGCTGGGTTGATCGAGCCACGTGCTCGGAAGGCTTCAACAATCCGACGACGACGCTGTGCCGGACCACGAGCGACACGGGCTGGCACGATGTAGGCAGCTGCACCTATTCGGCCCCCAGCGGCGGGCCGGAAACCTCCTGCCGGAACAATGATGTCAACGGCTACAAGCTTGAATACCGCACGACCACCACGTCTACAACCTACTCTGGCCCCGGTCAGCCCGGAACCCCGCTCAGTGGTCCGGACTGCACAACCGGGGGCTGGAGCGATGTGGATGGCATCTGCCATGCCAGCGCGCCCGCCATCCCGGGTGACGGCAGCAACGGCGCCTGCCCCCCTGCAGGCGGAGAAATCATCGGTGCAGGTCCCATCGCCCCACCCACCGGCTGTGCTGACTGGCCCTGCGAAACCTCGACCGCCAGCGGCGGCAGCAGCAACACCCTGGCCGATGTCGCTCAGTACTACTACAAGACCGACCTGCGCACCTCGGCGCTCGGCAACTGTACCGGTGCGCTCGGCGTCAGCGTCTGCGACAACAATGTCCCCTCAACTGGTACCGACAAAGAAGACGACAAGGCCAGCTGGCAACACATGACGACTTTCACCATGGGTCTCGGCCTATCGGGTACCCTCAGCTATTCGCCGACCTACAAGTCCGACACGACCGGCACCTTCGCTGACATTCGCAGAGGTGCAGTCAACTGGCCGATACCGCCCAGCGGCGGCGACGATCCCAGGGCGCTCGATGACCTCTGGCACGCCGCGGTCAACGGGCGGGGTCAGTATTTCAGCGCCCGCGACCCCAACAGCGTGATCGACGGTCTGCAAAGCGCACTGTCCGGCATCAGCGCCCGCGTCGCCTCGGCTGCGGCGGCGGCAACTTCGAACCTGGAGCCCGTCGCCGGCGACAACTTCGCCTACACGGCGAAATACGTCACCCAGCGCTGGACTGGCGAACTCGAGGCCCACGAGATCGACCTTGCCACCGGCGCGGTCAGCGGCACGGCCATCTGGTCGGCCGTCGAAAAACTGGCCGAGAAAGCGAAGAGCGCATGCGACAACCGCGACATCAAGCTCTTCCGCAACGGTGCGGTCGACAATCTCGTCGACTTCAAATGGAACAGCTATGCCTGCGACGTCGACGGAAACCCGACCGGTTCCGCCATCACCACCTTGAGCACCACCGAAAAGGCCCATTTCGACAACAGTGGCGCGGACACCCTGGGACTCTCGATTGACGAGATCGGCAACCTGAGCCAGTACCCGAACATGACCGACGGATCCGGAGGAACCGTCGATCAGCGTACCCTCGCCCGCGGCGCCAATCTGGTGAACTTCCTGCGCGGCCAGCGCGGCAAGGAAGGGTTCGACTCCGGCCCGCCGGCCACCTCCAATGACGCGAACAAGCTTTTCCGCCCGCGCGACAATGTGCTCGGCGACATCATCAGTGCCCAGCCGATCTTCGTGCGTGCGCCCTACGCCGAATACACGAACGATACGGACCCCGGCTATGCGGCATTCCGCACCGCCAATGCCAGCAGGACACCGATGGTCTATGTGGCGGCGAACGACGGCATGCTGCATGCCTTCTATGCCGGCAACTCCATCGTCGACACACAGGGTGGCGTGGAGGCCTGGGCCTTCATGCCGACGATGGTGCTGCCCAACCTCTACAAACTGGCAAGCGAGAACTATGCGACCCAGCACGTGTACTCGGTGGACGGTACCCCGACCGCGGCGGATGTGTTCGACACGACCGCCTCTGCGGACTGCGCATCGGCCACGCCATCTGCCCCTGAAGCCTGCTGGAAGACGATCCTCGTCGGCGGCCTCAACAAGGGCGGGCAGGGCTATTACGCGCTCGATATCAGCGACCCGGACAATCCCAAAGGCCTGTGGGAATTCAAGCGGAGTGCGACCTGCATCACCGTCGATACCGACCAGGTACCGACCAGCACGTCCTACGCCGACTGCCACATCGGCTATACCTACAATAATCCGATCGTCGGCAAGCTCTCCAACGGGCGCTGGGTCGTCATCGTCACGTCCGGCTACAACAATGATGATGGTATCGGTTACCTCTATGTGCTCGATGCAATCAGCGGCGAAGTCCTGTATCGAATCAGCACGGGGGTCGGCGATGCGGCGAATCCGAGCGGCTTGAACCACATCAACGCATGGGTGGACAACGCCCTGTTCGACAACACGATCCAGCGAGTTTACGGGGGCGACATGCTCGGCAACGTCTGGCGTTTCGATATCAACGACACGATCCTGCCCAGTGGCCGCGAAGCGACGCTGGTCGCCCAGGTCGTCGCCCCTGACAACACGCCCCAGCCGATCACGACCAAGCCTGAACTGGCAGAAGTGGCCGGAGCACCCTACGTGTTCGTCGCCAGCGGCCGCTATCTCGGTACGACTGACACGGCCCCGCCCTACCAGACCCAGACCGTCTGGGCCATCAAGGATCCGCTCTCGGACACGCCATTGAGCAACCTGCGCAGCACGCTATCGCCCCGCACGATCAATAATGTCGGCAGCGGTCTGACGGCCTATCGGACCGTGATGGCAGCCAGTTGCGAAGCGCCCGACGGCTGGTATGCCGACCTGCCGGACAGCGGTGAGCGTGTGAACATCGACATGAAACTCCAGTTGGGCACACTGATCGTCCCGAGCAACGTGCCATCGACCAACGCCTGCAACATCGGTGGCTATGGCTGGTTGAACTACTTCAACTACCAGACGGGCTGCGCCGTGTCGAACAGCAGCAACGCCAGCGTCGGCGTACGTCTCGTCGGTGCGACCGGCACCGAATCGCTGGCCGTCGGCATCAACATCGTGCGCCTGCCGAACGGCAAGACCGTGGTCATCGCCACGACCTCGGCCGCCGAGCAGATCACGCTGGAGGCGCCGTTCGATACTCCGCCACCGGTCGGCAAGCGGGTCAGCTGGCGGGAGATCATCCAGTAATCCAAACTCGCATGGCCGATAACGAAGCGAAGAGCCGGCCTGTCCGGCTCTTCGTCAGTCTGGCAGTCTCGCTTGGGCTGCACACGGCGATCCTCTCGATGACGCCCGGACTGCCGGCATGGATGACGTCGGCAGCGCGAAATGCCATGCCGGCGGCCGTGACTCTGGCCGTGCATTTGCCCATCTCCGGCTCCCAGGCTCGAAAAAATGAAATGGCGCCGCCAATCATCAAGGCGGCCGCCGCCCCAGGAGCTCAGGCCCAGGCCCACGAGATCGAACCTTCTGCCAAATCGGTCCTGCCTTCCACGACCGACACCGCCGCGCCCAGCGGCCCGTCCGGCATGTTTCCGGGGCCATGGTACTACCCGGCCCGCTACCTGCACCGCAGGCCGACGCCCCTGAAGCCGATCTGGCCGGACTATCCGGAATCCCTGGAAGACCAGCATGGCCGGGTGCGGATTCTGCTGTTGATCAACGAGGAAGGTGACGTCGATCAACACCGGATCGAGGTTTCCGAGCCGCCGGGGATGTTCGATGCTGCCGTGGTCGCCGCCTTCACCGCGGCCCGCTATGCGCCAGCCTTGATCGCCGGCTACCAGGTCAAGAGCCAGCTGCTTGCGGAAGTCAGTTTCGAGCCCGGTGCGCCACCCCGGGCGGATTTTTCCATCATGGGAACGGCGGGGCCGATTCAGTTGCCGGCCAGCTCCCTGGGCAGGGAAAACTGAATGCTCTCCTCCACGCCCGGCAACTGATGGACCTGGCTGCCCGGCACAAGCTCCAGATGCGCCACCACGTCACGTACCAGTTCCTCGGGGGCGGAAGCACCGGCCGTGACACCGACATGTTGCTTGCCGACCATCCAGGCAGGATCGATCGATGCAGCATCATCCACCAGGTAGGCGGGAATGCCGAGATTCTCAGCCACCTCGCGCAGGCGATTCGAGTTCGAGCTGGTCTTCGATCCAACCACGATCACGACATCCACCTGCCGGGCCAGTACCTTCACCGCATCCTGCCGATTCTGCGTCGCATAGCAGATGTCGTCCTTCTTCGGGCCGACGATGTCGGGGAAGCGCGCCTTGAGTGCCGCGACGATCGCGGCGGCGTCGTCCACGGAAAGAGTCGTCTGGGTTACATAAGCAAGTTGTGCCGTCCCGCCGGCGCCGACTTTCAGCGACGCCACGTCTTCGGGTTTCTCGACGAGGTGCATGTGGCACTGCGCCGCGCCCATCTGGCCCATGGTTCCTTCGACCTCCGGGTGGCCGCGATGGCCGATCATCACGACTTCGCGGCCGGCCTTGCAGTGGCGTTCGACCTCCAGATGCACCTTGGTGACCAGCGGGCAGGTGGCGTCGAAGACCTTGAGGCCGCGCCGGTCGGCCTCCTCGCGCACGGCCTTCGGCACGCCGTGGGCGCTGAAGATGACCGTCGCCCCGTCGGGCACTTCGTCGAGTTCATCGACGAAGATCGCGCCCTTGGCCTTGAGACCGTCGACGACGAAGCGGTTGTGCACCACTTCGTGGCGCACGTAGATCGGCGCACCGAGCTTCTCGAGGGCCCGCTCGACGATGGCGATGGCGCGCTCGACACCGGCGCAGAAACCGCGGGGATTGGCGAGGAGAATTTCCATCAGAGGATTCCGATCACTTCGACCTCGAAGCGGATCGACTTGCCGGCCAGCGGATGGTTGAAGTCGACCAGCGCCGAGCTATCGTCCAGTTCGCGTACGAGCCCGGCGAACTTGCCGCCATTGGGCGCGGCGAATTCGACGAGGGTCAGCACGCCGATGTCTTCACCACCGTTCGGCAGTTCGCTCTTCGGCATGCGCGTCAGCAGGTCGGGATTGTGCGGGCCAAAGGCCTGGCCCGGCTCGAGCAGGAAGACGTGGCGCTCGCCGACCGGCAGGTCTTCGAGGCAGGCTTCGAGCGGCGGGGCGAGTTCGCCGCTGCCGAGTTGCAGGGTCGCCGGGGTGGAACCGAAGGTCGCGACGATCTCGGTATCGTCGGCGGTAGCGACACGGTAGTGCAACGTCACCAGGCTGTCTTTCTTGACGCACTCGGTCATGGTGCTTCCTTGTGGGTGAGCTGCTGCCAGAGCAGCAGGATGACGCCGACGGTAATGGCCGAGTCGGCGACGTTGAAGGCCGGCCAATGCCAGCCGGCGACATGGAAATCGAGGAAATCGACGACGGCGCCGAAGCGCAACCGGTCGATGACATTGCCGACCGCACCGCCGAGCACGAGGGCCAGCGCCATCGGCATCAGGCGTTCCTGCGCATGGCGGCGCAGCATGACGAGCAGCCAGGCGGAAATGACGAGTGCCAGCACGACGAAGAACCAGCGCTGCCAGCCGCCGGCATCGGCGAGAAAGCTGAACGATGCGCCGGGGTTGTACACCAGCACGAGATTGAAGAAGGACGTCACCGTCATTCGCTCGTGCAGGTGGAAGGCGGACAGCACCCAGGCCTTGCTGGCGTAGTCGAGCAGGAGGACGCCGCCGGCCAGCGCCAGCCAGCCCGCAAGCCTACGCGAAGGCACGCGCCTCGCCCGCCCCATGGAGATTGCTCGTGCAGCGGCCGCAAAGTTCGGGATGCGCACTGTCGGAGCCGACATCCTCGCGCCAGTGCCAGCAGCGCGCACACTTGGCGTGCGGGCTCGGGGTCACCCGGATTGCCGCCCCCATGTTGGCGGCGGACTCGGCTGGCGCCGTCTCGCCGGCACCGACTTTTTCCAGCGTGACTTTCGAACAGATCAGTACGAACTTGAGGTCATCGCCGAGCGCGGCCAGCAGGTCGTACGTTTCGCCGGCCGCCTGAATCTCCACCTCGGCCTGCAGCGAGGAGCCGACGCCGCCGGCGCTGCGCACGTCCTCGATCGCCTTCATCACCTCGGCGCGCACGGCGCGAATCGCCTGCCACCGTCCCACCAGCGCCGACTTTTCCGCACACGCGGGCAGCACGTGCCAGGTGGTCAGCATCACGCTGTCCTGGCCCTGCACCGCCATGATCTCCTCGGCGGTGAAGCTGAGGATCGGCGCCATCAGGCGCGTCAGGCTCTGCACGATATGCCACAGCGCGCTTTGCGCGGAACGGCGCGCGCGCGAGGCCGTCGCGCTGGTGTAGAGGCGATCCTTGAGGATGTCGAGGTAGAACGCACCCAGGTCCTCGGCACAGAAGTTCTGCAGCGCCTGCACCACCTTGTGGAATTCGTAGCGCTCGTAGGCCGCCGTGCAGGTATCGTGCAGGTCGTGCGTCAGGGCCAGCGCGTAGCGGTCGATCTCCAGCCACTCGCCGACCGGCAGCATGTCCTTGTTGGCGTCGAAATCGGCCGTGTTGGCGAGCAGGAACTTGAGCGTGTTGCGCAGGCGGCGATAGACCTCGACGACGCGGTCGAGGATTTCCTTCGAGATCGTCAGCTCGCCCGAGTAGTCGGTCGAGGCCGTCCACAGGCGCAGGATCTCGGCGCCGAGGGTGTCGGACACCTGCTGCGGCGCGACGACGTTGCCCTTCGACTTCGACATCTTCATGCCCTTGCCGTCGACCACGAAGCCATGCGTCAGCAGGCCCTTGTACGGTGCGCGGCCGTCGATGGCGCAGCCGGTCAGCAGCGACGAGTGGAACCAGCCGCGATGCTGGTCAGAGCCTTCGAGATAGAGATCGGCCGGATACGCGCAGTCGGCTTTGTGCGAGCCGCGCATGACGGACCAGTGCGTCGTGCCCGAATCGAACCAGACATCGAGCGTGTCGCTCATCTTGTCGTACTGGCCTGCTTCGTCGCCGAGCAGTTCTGCTGCATCGAGCGCGAACCAGGCCTCGATGCCGCCCTCCTCGACGCGCTTGGCAACGTCTTCCAGCAGTTCCAGCGTGCGCGGATGCGGCTCGCCGCTTTCCTTGTGCAGGAAGAAGGGAATCGGCACGCCCCAGTTGCGCTGGCGCGAGACGCACCAGTCGGGCCGGTTGGCGATCATCGCGTGCAGGCGTGCCTTGCCCCAGGCCGGGAAGAACTCGGTGGCTTCGATGGCTTTCAAGGCCGCATCGCGCAGCGTCGTTCCCTCATTGGGCTGGCGATCCATGCCGACGAACCATTGCGTCGTGGCGCGGTAGATGGTCGGCGTCTTGTGGCGCCAGCAGTGCATGGTGCTGTGGACGATCTCGGCGCTGTGCATCAGGTGGCCGACCTCGTCCAGCTTGGCGATGATTTCCGGGTTGGCCTTCCAGACATTCATACCGCCGAAGAACGGCAAGTCTGCAGCATAGCGGCCATCGCCCTGCACGGGCGTGAGGATCTCGTCGTTGCTCATGCCGGCACGCTTGCAGGACACGAAGTCCTCCATGCCGTAGGCCGGCGCGCTGTGGACGATGCCGGTACCGGTGTCGAGCGTGACGTAGTCGCCGAGGAACACCGTCGAGGCGCGATCGTAGAACGGATGGCGGAACTGCATGCGGTCGAGCGCGATGCCCTGGCATGCGCCCAATACCCTGCCTTCGAGGCCGTAGCGTTCCAGCGCGCTCGCCCGCAGTTCGGCGGCCAGGATCAGCAGGCCCTTGGGCGTATCGACGAGTTCATAGACGAATTCGGGATGGATGTTGAGCGCCTGGTTGCCGGGAATCGTCCAGGGCGTCGTCGTCCAGATCACCGCGTAAGCCGTCTTCTCCGGCAGGGCCGCGACGCCGAACGAACTGGCGAGGCGACCGCGCTCGGCGGCGTCGAGCGGGAAGGCCACGTCGATGGCCGGCGATTTCTTGTCGGCGTATTCGACCTCGGCCTCGGCCAGCGCCGAGCCGCAGTCGAAGCACCAGTTCACCGGCTTGAGGCCCTTGAAGAGATAACCGCGACGATACATCTCGCCAAGGGCACGGATCTCGTCGGCTTCGGTGCGCAGCTTCATCGTCAGGTAGGGGTTGCCCCAGCCTCCGAGCACGCCGAGTCGGATGAAGTCCTTCATCTGGCGCTCGACCTGTTCCTGCGCGTAGCTGCGGCACAGTGCGCGCGCCTTGTTGCCTTCGAGGTGCTTGCCGTGGGTCTTCTCGATCTGGTGCTCGATCGGCAGACCGTGGCAGTCCCAGCCCGGGATGTAAGGGGCGTCGAAGCCGGCCAGCGTCTTCGAGCGGACGATGATGTCCTTGAGGATCTTGTTCACCGCATGGCCGATGTGGATGTCGCCGTTGGCGTAGGGCGGGCCGTCGTGCAGCACGAAGCGCGGGCGCCCTTTGGCCGCCGCGCGGATCTTCTGGTAGAGCTGCTGCTCCTGCCATGCCTTGACCCAGCCCGGCTCGCGCTTGGCGAGGTCGCCGCGCATCGGGAAAGGCGTATCGGGCATGTTGAGGGTCTTGCGGTAATCCGCTTTCTGGTCAGCCATGATGTTTGCCTGAAAAATATTCCTGCGTCGCCTGCACGTCGCGGGCAATCTGCGCGGTCAGCGCCTCGAACGAATCGTACTTCGCCTCGTCGCGCAGCTTGTGCAGCAGATGCACGGTGACGTGCGCACCGTAGATCTGCTGGTCGAAATCGAACAGATGCACTTCCAGCACCGGCCGCAGGCCGAGGCCCAGCGTCGGCCGCACGCCGAGGCTCGCCGCGCCCGGCAGGTGGCGTTTGTCGAGGCCCGACACCGTGGCAGCGAATACGCCGGTCAGGGCGACCCGCTTACGCTTGAGCTGGATGTTCGCCGTCGGGAAACCCAGTTTGCGACCGATCTTGTCGCCATGCACGACGCGGCCGGAGATGCAGTAGGGACGGCCGAGCAGGCGGCCCGCATGTTCAAGTTCCCCGGCGCCGAGCGCATCGCGCACGGCGGAACTGGAAACCCGTTCGCCATTGATTTCGATGGTGTGCATCGCCTCGACGCCGAAGCCGTGCTGTTGCCCGGCCGACTGCAGCATGGCGAAGTCGCCGGCCCGTCCCTTGCCGAAGCGGAAGTCGTCGCCGATGATCAGGTGGCGGACGCCCAACCCCTGCACCAGCACGCGTTCGATGAACTCCTCGGCACTCAGGCCGGCCAGCTTGCGGCTGAAATGCAGCAGGAAGACCTCCTCCACGCCGCAGCCTTCGAGCAGGCCGAGCTTCTCGCGCAGGCTGGTGAGGCGGGCCGGCGCCTGCTCCGGGGCGAACAATTCGCGCGGATGCGGCTCGAAGGTCATCACCGCCGGCGGCAGGCCGTGCTGGCGCGCCGTGGCGACGAGGCGTTCGAGCAGGGCACGGTGGCCGAGATGCACGCCATCGAAATTGCCGATGGCCAGCACCCGGGCATCGGTCGACTGCGCCGGAAAGGTTCGATAAAGCTGCATCGGGAGGTGCCGGGAAATGCCGTGGGGAGGCGGCGGATTGTATCAGCCCGCCTAGAAGGAGACAGCGGCGATCCTCGACCTGGACAGCGGCGGATTGAGGGCGAAGTAGCGCTGGATGCCGCCCAGCAGGGCATCGGCCATCTTGTCCTGGTAGCCATCGTCCGTCAGGCGCTGCTCCTCCTCGGGATTCGAGATGAAGGCGGTCTCGACGAGGATGGACGGGATGTCCGGCGCCTTCAGCACCGCGAAGCCGGCCTGCTCTACATGGCCCTTGTGCAGCGTGTTGATGCCGCCGATCTCGCCCAGCACGGCCTTGGCGAGCTTGAGGCTGTCGTTCAGCGTGGCCGTCTGCGACAGGTCGAGCAGCGTGCGCGCGAGATGCGGGTCCTTGACGCCGATGTTCACGCCGCCGATCAGGTCGGCCGCGTTTTCCTTGTTAGCCAGCCAGCGCGCCGCCGTCGAACTGGCGCCGTTCTCCGACAGCACGAACACCGACGAGCCGCGCGCGGTCGGCTTGACGAAGGCGTCGGCATGGACGGAAACGAAGAGGTCGGCCCGTACCCGCCGCGCCTTGGCGACACGCTGGCCGAGCGGGATGAAGTAATCGCCGTTGCGCGTCAGCAGGGCGCGCATGTTCGGCTGGGCGTCGATCTTGGCCTTGAGGCGGCGGGCGATCTCGAGGGTGACGTTCTTCTCGAGGCTGCCGCCGCGGCCGACCGCACCCGGGTCTTCGCCACCGTGGCCGGGATCGATCACCACGGTGACCAGCCGGGCGATGTCAGGCGTTTGCGCCGGCGCCGGCGGGCGCCCCGTCCCGTCGAAAAGGTCGGACTTGCCGTGCTTCTCGAGCAACGCCATCAGTGGGTCCGGCGACTCGAGCGGATAGAGGTCGAGCACCAGTCGGTGGCCGTAGTCGCCGACCGGCTTGAGGCTGAACACCTGCGGCCGGACTTCGCCCTTGAGCTCGATGACGATACGCACTACGTCCGGCTTGAAGCGGCCGGCGCGGATCAGTTTGATCTGCGGGTCGTTTTCCAGAATCTTGCCCGGCAGGCTTTGCAGCACGGAATTGAACTCGACCTCCTCGATGTCCAGCACCAGCCGGTCGGGATTTTTCAGCATCTGCTGGCTGAAGCGCAGCGGCTGATCGTGCTCCAGGGTAACGCGCGTGTAGTCTTCGGCGGGCCAGACACGCACCGCCAGCAGCGTCGGCGTGGCTCGGGCCATCGCTCGGGCCAGCGGCGTCAGGGAAAGGATCAGGCCGGCGCCGGCGGCGTGCAGGAAATCGCGGCGAGTGAAGCCGGCAGGGCGTTCAGCCATTGCTGCCCCCGGTTGCCGTCGGCCACGAGGCGGGCGCGCCGTCCCGTTCCTTCCAGTGTGAGCTGGATGTGCAGGTCAGCGGCCGGCACATATGGCTGCGCCCGGTCCGGCCATTCGACCAGACAGGCGCCGCTTTCGGAGAAATATTCGTCCAGGCCTGCATCGATAAACTCTCCGGGAACACTGAACCTATAGAAATCAAAGTGATATAAGTTTAATCCAGAAATCACATGAGGTTCAACCAGCGTGTAGGTCGGACTCTTCACCGTCTCGCCGGCGCCGACTTTTTGCAACAGTCCGCGCACAAGGGTCGTCTTGCCGGCCCCCAGGTCGCCCTCGAGGTATACGACGACCGCCGGCGTCAGGTCTTGAGGCAGGCTGGCCGCGAGCGCCGCGCCCAGCGCGAGCGTCGCGGCCTCGTCGGGCAAGCCTATTTCACGACAGTTATCATCGGCAGCATGCATGACTGGAACGCGCTGAAGGAAAGGATCCGCGACTGGGGCCGGGAACTGGGTTTCGGGGCCGTGGGCTTTGCCGGCGTCGACCTAGGAGCGGCTGAAACCGGTCTGCTGGACTGGCTTGCCGCCGGCTGTCACGGCGGGATGGATTATATGGCCGCGCACGGCACGAAGCGCTCGCGGCCGGCGGAACTGTTGCCCGGCACGCGGGTGGTGATTACCTGCCGCATGGATTACCTGCCAGCTATCGATCGCCGTCCTGCCAGCGCCGACTTTGCAGAAATATCCTGCTACGCGCAGGGCCGCGACTATCACAAGCTGATCCGCAATCGCCTGCAGAAGCTGGCCGATCGCATCGTCGGCGAGGTGGGGGATTTCGGCTACCGCGTCTTCACCGACTCCGCCCCCGTGATGGAGGTGGAACTGGCGAAAAACGCCGGCCTGGGCTGGCGCGGCAAGCACACGCTGCTGCTGACGCGCGCCGGCTCATGGTTCTTCCTCGGCGAAATTTTCGTCGACCTGCCGCTACCGGCCGATGCGCCAGCCGAGGCGCATTGCGGCCGCTGCACGGCCTGCCTCGACGCCTGCCCGACCGGCGCGTTTCTCGGCCCGTACCGGCTCGACGCGCGGCGCTGCATTTCCTACCTGACGATCGAACTGAAGGGCAGCATTCCCGAGGATTTGCGGCCGCTCATCGGCAACCGCATCTACGGCTGCGACGACTGCCAGCGCGCCTGTCCGTGGAACCGTTTCGCACCAACGACGCGGGAAGCGGACTTCCTGCCGCGCCACGGCCTCGACAGCGCCTCGCTGGTCGAGCTGTTCGCGTGGACGGAAACCGATTTCAACGACCGGCTCGCCGGTTCGCCGATCCGCCGCATCGGCCATGAGTGCTGGCTGCGCAATATCGCCGTGGCGCTGGGCAATGCGGCGCCCTCACCCGCTGCGCGCGCCGCCCTGCTGACGCGACAGGATCACCCCTCCGCCCTCGTCCGCGAGCACGTGGGCTGGGCGCTGGCGTGGTTCTAGCGCCGTCCCGTCAGCGCCGACTTCTTCTCAGCCAGGCTGGTCGCCCGTCGCGACCGGGCGCGCCGGATCGCTGCACCATTCGCTCCACGAGCCGGCGTAAAGCTTCGATCCCGACAAGCCGGCCAGTTCCATGCCGAGCACATTGACGCAGGCCGTCACGCCGGAGCCGCACATGTGCACGACGCGTTTCGGATCGCGGTCGCCGATCAGGTCGGCGAACTCCGCGCGCAGCTCGTCGGCCGGCTTGAAGTGAACGGCGGCATCGTCGAGGCTGTCGAAATAGAAGAAATTGAGCGCCCCGGGGACGTGGCCGGCGACCGGGTCGAGCGTCTCGTTCTGGCCGGCGTAGCGTTCCTCGCTGCGGCCGTCGATCAGCAGCATGTCCGGCTGGCCAAGGTGCGCCGCGACATAGGCGGCATCGACCAGCATCTCCGGCCGCGGCCGGGGGCGGAACTGCGCCGGGGTCACCGGGCGGGCATCGGTTTCGAAGGGCAGCTTGGCACGCCGCCAAGCCGGCAGGCCGCCGTTCAGCACCGCCACCTTGTCATGGCCCAGCCAGCGCAGCAGCCACCACAGCCGCCCGGCGAAGGCGCTCGCTTCGTTATCGTAGCAGACCACCTGGGTATCCGGACCGATGCCGCACTCGCTCATGCGCTGCGCAAAAGCGTCGATGTCGGGCAGCGGGTGGCGGCCGTTTGTGCCGGTCATCGGCCCCGACAGGTCGCGGTCGCAGTGCATGAACAGCGCGCCCGGGATGTGGCCCTTGGTGTAGGCCTGCTCGCCGTAGGCGGTATTGCCGAGATCGTGGCGGCAGTCGAAGACGCGCCAGGCCGGATCGTCGAGATGGTCGGCCAGCGTTTCGACGCTAACGAGCGTGTCGTAAGCCTGGGACATCAGTTCGTCTCCGCGAGCCAGGCGCGCGCTTCGTCGCGGTCGGCGAAGACCCGCAGCTCGGCATTCACGAACAGGGTTTCGAGCCAGGCGCTCCACGCCACCCACTGGCTGTCGGTGACCACGGCGATGCGCCGAAAGTCGCCGCCGTGGATGCGGGAAAACTTGATTTCCTCTACCGCCATGTCGATCGTGAAGCCGGCCATCTCGCGCAGGTCGAACAGCAGGCTGTGCGAGCCGTCGAACAGGTCGTTGGCGATCAGGTATTCCTCGAACTCGGTGAAGTCATCGAGGGTGAATTCGCCCATCACGGCGAGATTGACGCGCTGCGCGCTATGGTCGACGGTGATCATTTTTCGGTCAAAGCCTCCTGCATGGTACGGCGATAGAACTCGTGGAAGTGCTGCATGCCATCCTCCATCGGCGACTGGTAGGGTCCGACTTCGCTGCGCCCCTGCTTGAGGAGCGCGTGGCGGCCGCGGTCCATGCGCTCGCCGATGTCATCGTCCTCGATCGCGGTTTCCATGTAGGCGGCCTGCTCGGCCTTGATGAATTCCGGCTCGAACAGCGCGATGTCCTCGGGGTAATAGAACTCTACGACGTTCAGGGTGCGATCGACGTCCTGCGGGATCAGCGTGGAGACGACCAGCACGTGCGGATACCACTCGACCATGATGTTCGGGTAGTAGGTCAGCCACACCGCGCCCTGCTTCGGCAGCTCGCCGTTGTAGTAGTCGAGCACCGCCTTGTGCCATTGCGCGTAGGTCTTCGAGCCGGTCTTGGCCAGCGAGGTGATGCCGACGCGCTGCACCGAATACCAGTCGGCGAATTGCCAGGTCAGGTCGTCGCAGGTGACGAAGTTGCCGAGGCCCGGGTGGTAGGGCACGACATGGTAATCCTCGAGGTAGACCTCGATGAAGGTCTTCCAGTTGTAGTTGCACTGGTGCAGCTCGACGTGGTCGAGCTTGTAGCCGCTGAAGTCGAATTCACCGGCGACCTTCATGCCCGCGAGGTCGGCATTGGCCGAGCGCGGGCCCTTGAACAGCAGGCCGTTCCAGTTTTCCAGCTTGGTCTTGTTCAGGTTCAGGCAGGGATTGGCCGGGAAATGCGGCGCGCCGATCAGCTCGCCCAACTCGTTACGGGTATCGTAGGTCCAGCGATGGATCGGGCAGACGATGGTCTTGTCGGCCGTGCCCGATCCCTGCAGCATGATCGCCTGGCGGTGGCGGCACACGTTCGACATCTGGTAGATGCCGTCGGGCTGGCGCACGAGGATGTGCGAGTGGTCGGTCCATTCGGTCGAGCGGTAGTTGTACAGCTCCGGCACCATCAGCGCATGCCCGACGTAGCCCGGACCGGCATCGAAGATGAGTTTTTTCTCCAGCTCGAAAAGCTTTTCGTCGAAATACCATTCGACGGGAAACTGGGAAACACCCGGCGCCAGATGCGCCTTCGATGCGATGTCGGACATTCACCAACCTCCAAGAAAAACACCCGAAAGACGAAGTTTCGGCGACATGCGGACGGACCGGCCAGTATAGGTGAATTTGACCGGGAGGGCCACCTTGGGCTATGTTTGCGGGTTCGCGAACCGCCCCGAACGTCATGAAGCAAGCCACCAAGCCGCCCGCCTCCTTCGAATCCGCACTCAAGGAACTCGAAGGCATCGTCCAGTCGATGGAAGACGGCAGCGCCCCGCTCGAGGAATCGCTCAAATCCTACGAGCGCGGCATGGTGCTGCTCGACTTCTGCCAGACGACGCTCGCGCAGGCCGAGCAGAAGATCCGCCTGCTCGACGGCGGGCAGCTGCGCGACCTCGCCGCCCCGGACTCCGCGGAAGGCGACGACGCCTGATGAGCGATTTCGCCGCCTGGATGACCATGATGCAGCGCCGTACCGAAACGGCGCTGGAGCGCTGCCTGCCCCCGGCCACCACGGCGCCGACGCGCCTGCATGCCGCGATGCGCTACAGCGTGCTGGGCGGCGGCAAGCGCATGCGCCCGCTGCTGTGCCACGCTACCGGCGAGGCCCTCGGCGCCGACCCCCGGCAGCTCGATGTGGCCGCCTGCGCACTCGAACTGATCCACGTCTACTCACTGGTCCATGACGACCTGCCCTGCATGGACGACGACGTGTTGCGCCGGGGCCGCCCGACCTGCCACGTCGAATACGACGAGGCCACGGCCCTGCTGGTCGGCGATGCGCTGCAAACCCTCGCCTTCCAGCTGCTGGCCGACTGGCCCTCGCCGGCAGCGCCGTCCTGCGAGCGCCGACTTTCGATGGCCGCCCTGCTGGCGCAGGCCGCCGGTTCGCGCGGCATGGCAGGCGGGCAGGCGATCGACCTCGCCGCCGTCGGCATGGCGCTGACGGTCGAAGAACTCGAATTCATGCACATCCACAAGACCGGCGCGCTGATCCGGGCGGCCGTCCTGCTCGGCGCCCATTGCGGCGGGGCGGAAGAGGCGCTGCTGGTCACGCTCGGTCACTACGCCAACCGCGCCGGCCTGCTGTTCCAGGTCGTCGACGACATCCTCGATGCGGAGGGCAGCACCGTCACCCTCGGTAAAACGGCCGGCAAGGATGCCGCCAGCGACAAGCCGACCTACGTCAGCATGCTCGGCCTGCCCCGGGCCAAGGAACTGGCCGCCCGCTTGCGAGGCGAAGCCCATGCCGCACTGGCGGAGTGCCCCGTCGCGACGCCTCGCCTGGCGGCGCTGACCGACTACATCGTCGAACGCAGCTTCTGAAATCATGGCCGCGCTGCTCGACACCCTCCACCTGCCCGCCGACCTGCGTACTTTGTCGCGCGAACAGCTGCCAGCCCTCGCCGAGGAGTTGCGCGCCTTCCTGCTCGATTCCGTGGCGAAGACCGGCGGCCACCTGTCGTCGAATCTCGGCACCGTCGAACTGACCCTCGCGCTGCACTACGTCTTCGATACGCCCGCTGACCGGCTGGTCTGGGATGTCGGCCATCAGACCTATGTGCACAAGATCCTCACCGGCCGCCGCGAGGGCATGGCGCGACTGCGGATGAAGGATGGAATTTCCGGCTTCCCGAAACGCGACGAAAGCCCCTACGACACCTTCGGCGTCGGCCATTCATCCACGTCGATCTCCGCCGCCCTCGGCATGGCGGTCGCGGCGCGCAACAAGGGCGAAGACCGTCGCGTGGTCGCCATCATCGGCGATGGTGCGATGTCGGCCGGACAGGCCTTCGAGGCGCTCAACAACGCCGGCGTGGCCGATGCCAACCTGCTCGTCATCCTCAACGACAACGACATGTCGATCTCGCCGCCGGTCGGCGCGCTCAACAAGTACCTAGCCCGCCTGCTCTCCGGCCGCACCTTCAACGCCGCCCGCAAGGCCGGCGAGAAGGTGCTGTCGGTCGCCCCGCCGCTGCTGGAACTCGCCAAGCGCGCCGAAGAGCACGTCAAGGGCATGTTCGTCCCGGGCACGCTGTTCGAGGAGTTCGGCTTCAACTACATCGGCCCGATCGACGGCCATGACCTCGACTCGCTGATCCCGACGCTGGAGAATTTGCGCCAGCTCAAGGGCCCGCAGTTCCTGCACATCATTACGCGCAAGGGCCAGGGCTACAAGCTCGCCGAGGCGGACCCCGTCCTGTATCACGGCGTCTCGAAGTTCGATGCCAGCAACGGCATCGAGTCGGGAAAGGGTGGCGGCAAGCTCACCTTCACGCAGGTTTTCGGCGACTGGCTGTGCGACATGGCGGCAGCGGACGAGAAGCTCGTCGCCGTCACGCCGGCGATGTGCGAAGGCTCGGGCATGACGCGCTTCGCCGAGCAGCATCCGCGCCGCTACCACGACGTCGGCATCGCCGAGCAGCATGCGGTGACCTTCGCCGCCGGCCTCGCCTGCGAAGGCATGAAGCCAGTGGTCGCAATTTACTCGACCTTCCTGCAGCGCGCCTACGACCAGTTGATCCACGATGTCGCCCTGCAGAACCTCGACGTCACCTTCGCCATCGACCGCGGCGGCATTGTCGGCGCCGACGGCGCGACGCATCAGGGTGCCTTCGACCTGTCCTACCTCGCCTGCATCCCGAACATGGTGGTGATGGCACCGGCCGACGAGGCCGAATGCCGCCGCATGCTCACCACCGCCTACCGGCACCCCGGCCCGGCGGCGGTGCGCTACCCGCGCGGCAGCGGACCCGCTGTCCCGCCGGCGCCGACTTTGGACGGCATCGAGATCGGCCGTGGCGAAATCCGGCGCCAGGGCAAGGGGGTGGCGATCCTCGTCTTCGGCACCCTGCTGGCATCCGCGCTGGAGGCCGCCGAGACGCTCGACGCCACCGTGGCCAACATGCGCTTCGTGAAACCGCTGGACATCGAACTCGTCAGGCAGCTCGCCGCAACCCATGACCGGCTGGTGACGATCGCGGAAAGTACCGTCATCGGCGGGGCCGGCTCGGAAGTCGCCCGCGCACTCGAAACCCTGGGGATCGGCAAACCCCTATTGCGACTCGGCCTGCCTGATGCCTTCATCGAGCACGGCGAACAGGGCCAGATGCTGGCCGAACTGGGCTTGAATGCGTCCGCGCTCGTCGAACGCATCAGGAATTTCAATTCGACATAAGTTGAGTAATTTTATCGGGATTGTTATAGTGGCGGCGACAACAGGACGGGGCGACACCGATCGGCCCGCACCCCCAACCCCATGGAGACATACCCGTGAACCTGAAAGACATCACGATGGCCATACCAGACGTCCAGTCGAGCATTGACTCGCGCCAGCTGCCGATCGACAAGGTCGGCATCAAGTCGATCCGCCACCCGGTCAAGGTCCTCGACAAGAGCGGCGGCGTGCAGCACACCATCGCCAGCTTCAACATGTACGTGGGCCTGCCGCACAACTTCAAGGGTACGCACATGTCGAGGTTCGTCGAGATCCTCAACGCCCATGAGCGCGAGATCTCCGTCGAGAATTTCGAGAACATGCTGCGCGAGATGGTGCAGCGTCTCGAGGCCGAAAGCGGCCACCTCGAAATGAGCTTCCCCTACTTCATCAACAAGGAAGCGCCCGTGTCGAAGGTCCGCAGCCTGCTGGACTACGAAGTCAGTTTCATCGGCGAGATCCTCGACGGCGGCAAGTACCGCCAGACGACGCGCGTGGTCGTGCCGGCGACGAGCCTCTGTCCCTGTTCGAAGAAGATCTCCGAGCGCGGCGCGCACAACCAGCGCTCGCACATCACGATCACCGCCACGACCAACAGCTTCGTCTGGATCGAGGAGATCGTGCAGATGGCCGAAGGCCAGGCTTCCTGCGAACTCTACGGACTGCTCAAGCGGCCGGATGAAAAGCTCGTCACCGAGCGCGCCTACGACAATCCAAAGTTCGTCGAGGACATCGTGCGCGATGTGGCCGGGGTATTGAATGCCGACCCGCGCATCGACGCCTACGTGGTCGAGTCGGAAAACTTCGAGTCCATTCACAACCACTCGGCCTACGCGCTGATCGAGAAGAACAAGACGCGCTGACACGTTGCCGCCGCACCAACAAAAAAGGACGCCGAGGCGTCCTTTTTTGTTGCGGGGAAGGCAGCTTACGCTTTGGCATCGACCGTCTTGCGCACGAGTTTCTCCTTGATGCGGGCCGACTTGCCGGAACGCTCGCGAAGGTAGTAGAGCTTGGCGCGGCGCACATCGCCGCGGCGCTTGACCTCGATGCTGGCGAGCAGCGGCGAGTAGGTCTGGAAGGTGCGCTCCACGCCTTCGCCGGCGGAAATCTTGCGCACGATGAAGCTGGAATTGAGGCCGCGGTTGCGCTTGGCGATCACCACGCCTTCGTAGGCCTGGAGACGCTCGCGGTTGCCTTCCTTCACCTTCACCTGGACGATGACGGTATCGCCGGGCGCGAACTCGGGGATGGTCTTGCCGAGACGCTCGATTTCTTCCTGCTCAAGTTGCTGAATCAGATTCATGTCGTTTTCCTTTTCAATTGTTACGACCGCAGAGCTACTGGTTCGATCAAGCCCCATCGGCTTCGATTTCACGCAGCAGTTGCGCTTCCACCTTGCTCAAACCGCGAGCACTTGCTTGCGCCAGCCATTTGGCGAACAACTCCGGGCGGCGCTCCCGGGTCCGCAGCAGCGACTGCTTCAGCCGCCAGCGACGGACATTCTCGTGGTGGCCGGACAATAGCACCTCCGGCACCGCCATTCCTTCGTACGACTCCGGCCTCGTGTAGTGGGGACAATCCAGCAAGCCATCCACAAACGAGTCCTCGACCGCCGAGGCCGCATCATTCAGCGCCCCCGGCAACTGCCTCACGCAGGCGTCGATCAGCGCCAGCGCCGCAATCTCGCCGCCGGACAACACGAAGTCGCCCAGCGAAATCTCTTCATCCACCCGGCGCGCGATCAAACGTTCATCGACGCCTTCATACCGGCCGCACAACAATATCGCGCCCGGGCCGGCGGCAAGCTCGACGACCCGCGCATGCGTCAGGGGCGCACCTTGCGGCGACAGGTAGATCACCTGCGCCGCATCGCCCCGCCCCGCCTGCGCCGCCTCGATGGCCTGCTCCAGCGGACGCGCCTGCATCACCATGCCGGGGCCGCCGCCGAAAGGCCGGTCATCCACCGCGCCGTAGGCATTGTCTGCCCAGTCGCGCGGATTCCAGCACGCCAGCCGCCACAAACCGCGCTCCTGCGCACGGCGGCTGATGCCGCACTCCGTCACCGCCGCGAACATCTCCGGAAACAGCGTGACGGCATCGAAGCGCAACATTCGCAGTCCTTCGCCTACCCGTTTCTCATCACCAGTCTTTGTGCCAATCGACGCGCATCACGCCCGCCGGCACATCCACTTCCTTTACAACCTGGCCGACGAAAGGCAGCAGGCGCTCGACTGTATCCCTGCCTTCACCGCTTTTCACGACCATCACAGCGTGGGCTCCGGCCTCGACCATCTCGGCCACATGCCCCAGCATTTCCTGCTGTTCATTCACCACGGCCAGGCCGATCAGGTCGGCCCAGTAAAACTCGTCCGGCTCCGTCGCCGGAAGGGCTGTGCGGGGCGCACCCACATATTGCCCGACGATTCGCTCCGCACTGTCGCGGTCGTCGATACCGGTCAGCTTGACCACCCAGCCCTTGCCCTGCATGCGCATCGCCTGAAGCGGCCAGGCGCGCCATCCGGAGAAGTCGCTCTCGTCGGCACCCAGCCACCAGCGGCTGATTTCGCGCCAGCGATCCGGATCGTCGCCGAAGGGGTGCAGCTTGAGCCAGCCGGTCACCCCGTATGGAGCGGTGATCCGCCCCAGTACGACCATTCGTTCAGGCAGCTTTCAGCTGCTTGACGAGGCGAGCGGCGGTCGGGGACAACTGGGCGCCCTTGCCCTGCCAGTAGGCCAGGCGCTCGGTGTCGATGACCAGGCCCTTCTCGCTCTCGGAGGCTTTCGGGTTGTAGTAGCCGACACGCTCGACGAAGCGACCGTCGCGACGGTTGCGGGAGTCGGTGACGACCATGTTGAAGAAGGGACGCTTCTTGGCGCCGCTGCGGGCAAGACGGATGACGACCATGGGGTTTCCTCTGGATTCCGGGAAGGAAAAGCGCGCGATTTTATTGATGTTTCGCCTTGAATACAAGCACTTTCTCGCGGCTGATTCCCGCTGCGCGCCGTCCTGCCGGCGCCGACTTTCAAGTGGCGAAGGTTTCGGCAATGGTCCGCTGCACGGCCAGCGCCGCTTGGCGGGGGTCGGATGCCTGGCGGATCGGCCGTCCGACGACGATGTAGTCGGCGCCGTTGCGAAAGGCCTGCGCGACGTCCACGGTCCGTTTCTGGTCGTCGGCCGGCTTGTTCTCGACCGGCCGGATGCCCGGCGTGACGACGAGCAGCTTCTGGCCGAGCTCGCTGCGGATCATCGGCGCTTCGAGGCCTGAGGACACGATGCCATCGACGCCGGTCTGGAGCGCCCGCCGCGCCCGCGACAGGACCAGCTTGTCGACATCGCAGGCAAAGCCGAGATCGTCGAGATCGCCGCGATCGAGGCTGGTCAGCACGGTGACGGCGAGAATCTTGAGCGCACCCTTGTCGCGTGCGGCCGCTTCCATGATCGCCTGGTTGCCGTGCACGGTGGCGAAGGTCGCCCCGCTGGCGGCCAGCGCACGCACGGCAGAACGAACGGTCTCCGGCACATCGAAGAACTTGAGGTCGACGAACACCTTCTTGTTCCGTGCCACCAGCCAGTCGAGCAGTTCGAAGTAGCCGCCGGCCATGAACAGTTCCAGGCCGATCTTGTAGAACTGCACTGCATCGCCGAGTTGTTCGACGAAAGCGCGAGCCTCGGCGGCGTGGGGCACATCGAGTGCGACGATGAGACGTTCGTTCGCCGGAATCGGCTTGTCGGACAACATGTTCATTCGCTCCCTCTCATTGGTCTCATTTTCCGCTTCCCCGGTAGACGGCACGGCCGTCCGGATAGTACTCGGCGAAGCGCTTCTTCTGCCAGTGGCCCTCGGTGACATAGCGTCCCAGCGCCATGAACTCGGCGGCGTCCCGCGTGGCCCCTGTATATCGCGCAATCTCGCGGCCATCGACATCGACGAACAGGAACGTCGGTGTCGCACGGATCTTGAGGGCACGGGCGAACGCCTTCTCCGTCACCTCGCTGCCGCTGAAATCGGTCACCGTGACGCTGCCGAGAATATCGACGCTGTAGGCGGTGAAGTGGCGGTGAAAGAAAGCCTGCACCTCGGGACGACTCAGCACGGTCTCGCGCATGCGATGGCAGAAGGGACAGCCTTCGGCCTCGAATACCAGCAGCACGCCCTGCTTGCCCTGCTGCCGGGCGGCTTTCAGTTCGGCGGCATAGTCGCCCAGCGACTTCTCGAAAAAACCTTCGCCGGATGAGGCCTGCACGGTTGCGGCCAGGGCTGAGAATAGCCAGATCAGGAGAAACCGGAACAGGGTACGCATCGACGCTTCTCGGGAAATCGGTCAGGCGATTCTACCCGCCCGCTTGCGGCGTACCGCGGGCAGCTCCGCGGTCAGCAAGGCGCCGGTGAGGATGATCGACCAGGAAAGATGCAGCCACAGCAGAAAGATCGGCATCGCGGCGAAAGCGCCATAGATGGCCGTATAGGTCGGGAACTTGACGATATAGAGGGCAAACAGCCGCTGCATGCCCACGAAGGCAAGTGCCGCAACACCGCCCGCCAGCCCCGCATGCCAACGCGACACCCGGCGATTCGGTACCGCCCAGTACAGCAGCCCGAACAGCAACGCGAGGAACAGGACCGGCACGACCTGCGCGAACAGGGTGCGCACCCAGCGCGGCTCATCGAAGAAACCGAAAGACACGCCCGCCAGGTAGGTGATGGTCGCGAGTGCAGCCCCGAATACCAGCGGCCCGGCCAGCAGGGCGACCAGATGCATCGCCAGCCGCCGCAGCCAGGGACGCGGCGAGGTCACCTGCCAGATGCGGTTGAAGGCATGCTCGATGGTGAGCATCTGCATCAGTGCCGTCGCCCCGAGCACGCCCAGGCCGATCCAAGTGATGCGACCGGCCCGGTGGGCGAACTGGCCGAGATACTTGGCCACCACGGCACCGGCCTTGTCCGGCAGCAGGGTCGACAGCAGGAATTTTTCGAGCGCGGACGCCAGCTTGATGCCGAACGGCAGGGTCTCGATCAGTACCGCGCCCATCACCACCATCGGCACCAGTCCGAGCAGCGTCGTAAATGACAGCGCCGCGGCGGTCTGTGCGCAGCGCTCAACATGGAAGCGTCGCGCGATGCCGGCGACGAGGCGGAAGGGTAGGAGGAGCATATAGAATCGCGCGGATTGTAGCGAATGCGCCTTCCGATGCCTCCCCCACGCCGTCCCGCCAGCACCGACTATTTCCCGCCACGTGCCCGCCGGGCGAACCAGGTAGCCAGCATCAGCCTGATCGCCCTGATCGCGCTGTGCGTGGCCTGGGAACTGTGGCTCGCGCCCTTGCGGCCCGGCGGCTCCTGGCTGGTGCTCAAGGCCGCGCCCCTGCTGGCGCCCCTGTTCGGCATCCTGCACGGCCGCCGCTATACCCACCAGTGGGGGAGCCTGCTGATCCAGATCTACCTGCTTGAAGGCCTCGTGCGCGCCACTTCGGACAGCGGCGCGATGCAGCAGCTGGCGATCGCGGAAACCCTGCTCGCCCTCGTCTTCTTCGTCGCCACGGTCAGCTATGCGCGGCTTACCGCCCCCTCACGACTGAAAGCACGCGCTACAGCTGCGGATTGACGCGTTCGGTCCCGTCGTGCAGCTTGTTGAGCGCGTTGAGATACGCCTTGGCGGAAGCGACGATGATGTCGGTATCGGCCCCCTGGCCATTCACGATGCGGCCGGCTTTCGCCAGGCGCACGGTCACCTCGCCCTGGGCGTCGGTGCCGGTGGTGATCGCATTGACCGAGTAAAGCAGCTGCTCCGCGCCGCTTTGCGCCACGCTTTCGATCGCGCGCAGGGCCGCATCCACCGGCCCGCTGCCGGTCGCCTGGGCCTGATGCTCGGCACCGCCGACGGAAAGCGTCAGTTCCGCGCGCGGCGGCTCACCGGTCTCCGAATGGAAGCGCGAGGAGACGAGCTTGTAGTGCTCGACCTCGGGTGTCACCATCTCGTCGGAAACGAGCGCATGCAGGTCCTCGTCGAAGATCTCGCGCTTCTTGTCGGCCAGTTCCTTGAATCGGGCGAAGGCGGTGTTGAGCGCCTCCTCGCTGGCCAGTTCGATGCCGAGTTCGGCGAGCTTGGTCTTGAAGGCGTTGCGGCCCGAGAGCTTGCCGAGCGACAGCTTGTTGGCATGCCAGCCCACGTCCTCTGCGCGCATGATCTCGTAGGTCTCGCGGTGCTTGAGCACGCCGTCCTGATGAATGCCCGACTCATGCGCGAAGGCATTGGCGCCGACGACAGCCTTGTTCGGCTGGACGACGTAGCCGGTGATCTGGGAGACGAGGCGCGAGGCCGGCACGATCTGCGTCGTGTCGATGCCCGTTTCCACCGGGAACAGGTCCTTGCGCGTCCGCACCGCCATGACGATCTCTTCCAGCGAGGCATTGCCGGCGCGCTCGCCGAGCCCGTTCACGGTGCACTCGACCTGCCGCGCCCCGTTCAGGACGGCGGCGAGCGAGTTGGCGACGGCGAGGCCGAGGTCGTTGTGGCAATGGGTGGACCAGACCGCCCGGTCGGAATTCGGCACCCGCTCGCGCAGCGTGCGGAACAGTTCGCCCCAGACCTGCGGGATGTTGTATCCGACCGTATCGGCGATATTTACCGTCTTCGCACCGGCCTGGATGACGGCTTCGAGCACGCGGCAAAGAAAATCGGTTTCCGAGCGGCCCGCGTCTTCCGGCGAGAATTCCACGTCGTCGGTGTACTGGCGCGCCCACTGCACCGCCTTCACCGCCTGCTCGATGACCTGTTCCGGCGCCATGCGCAGCTTCATCTTCATGTGGATCGGCGAGGTGGCGATAAAGGTGTGCACCCGTCCGCGTGCGGCGGGCTGAATTGCCTCGCCGGCCTTGCGGATGTCGTTCTCGTTGGCGCGCGACAGGGAGCAGACCGTGGAATCCTTGATCGCCTCGGCGATGGCGCGGATCGACTCGAAATCGCCGGGGCTTGCGGCGGCGAAGCCGGCCTCGATGATGTCCACGCGCATCTTCTCGAGCTGGCGGGCGACGCGCACCTTTTCCTCGCGCGTCATCGCCGCGCCCGGGCTCTGTTCGCCGTCGCGCAGGGTGGTATCGAATATCAGCAGTCGGTCCTTGCTCATCGTCTCTCTCTCCGTTCGGATCACTCCGCCCGCGCCGCGCGTTTGCGGCGATTCAGCCAGTCCATGGCGCCGAGCACGTAGCCGGACACGGCGTAGGCGAGGAACAGGCCGAAAAGCACGCCGGGCGGATAGCTGGATACCAGGGCGAAGCCCAGCGCGAACGCCACCACCATCATGAAGGGCACACTCTTGCGCAGGTTGATGTCCTTGCCCGAGTAGTAGCGCAGGTTCGTCACCATGGTGACGCCCGCGAAGATGGTCAGCAGGCAGGCATACCAGCGCGCTTCGGCCCCAGTCCACTCGTTGTCGATCAGCACCCAGACGAGGCCGGCGACCAGTGCGGCGGCGGCCGGGCTCGGCAGCCCCTGGAAATAGCGCTTGTCGACGACCTCGATGTTGGTATTGAAGCGTGCCAGCCGCAACGCAGCCCCGGCACAGTAGATGAAGGCGGCGATCCAGCCGAGCTTGCCCATGTCCTTGAGCGCCCAGACATAGATCACCAGGGCGGGCGCAGCACCGAAGGACACCATGTCGGACAGGGAATCGTATTCGGCGCCGAAGGCGCTCTGCGTCCGCGTCAGGCGTGCCACGCGGCCGTCGAGGCCGTCGAACACCATGGCGATGAAGATCGCCACCGCCGCGATCTCGAAGCGGCCGTTCATCGCCTGGACGATGGCGAAAAACCCCGAGAACAGCGCCGCCGTGGTGAACAGGTTGGGCAGGATGTAGATGCCGCGCCGGCGCAACTCCGGATTGAAAAGAACCTTGCGGGGACGGTAGTCGGGCATGGGCGGCAGATCGGGCTAGGGCGATGCGGCCATTGTAGCCGCGCCGCCCCCCGTTACGGCAACTCGGCGAGGATCGTCGTGGTCGCCTTCACCGTCTCGCCGACGCCGACTTTTACGCGCACATCCATGGGCAGGTAGAGATCGACGCGCGAGCCGAAGCGGATGAAGCCGTAGCGCTCGCCGCGCACGAGCTGCTTGCCGGGCTCGACGTAGCAGAGAATGCGCCGCGCGATCAGGCCGGCAACCTGTACGCAGGTGATGTCCTGCCCGTTCGCGGTGCGGATATGCAGCGCATTGCGCTCGTTCTCGGTCGACGCCTTGTCGAGGTCGGCGTTGATGAACTTGCCGGGGTGATACCAGCGGCCCATCACCTCGCCATCGACCGGGGAACGATTCGAATGCACATTGAAAACGTTCATGAAGACGCTGATCTTCAGCGTCTCGCGGTTCAGCCAGGGGTCCCGGGCAGGCTCGATGACCACGATGCGCCCATCGGCCGGCGACAGCACGCTCTTCGCATCCCCCGCCACCTCCCGTGGAGGGTCGCGGAAGAACTGCAGGACGAAGAGCGCGATGATCCAGAACGGCACGCCCCACAGCGGCCCGGCGCCGGCCGTGACCATCAGCGCCAGGCCGGCGGCCATGCCGAGATATCGCCAGCCTTCGCGGGCGATGATGGGGTGCGGATAGTGAGCCACTTAGTTCTTCGACTTGTCGACCAGCGCCTTGGCCTTGATCCACGGCATCATCGCGCGCAGTTCCTCGCCGACCTGCTCGATCGGGTGGGCGGCGGTCAGGCGGCGGCGCGCCGTCATGGCCGGGTAGTTGGTGCGGCCTTCGAGGATGAACATCTTCGCGTAGTCACCGCTCTGGATGCGCTTGAGGGCGTTCCTCATGGCGGCACGCGACTGGTCGTTGATGACCTCGGGGCCCGTCACGTACTCGCCGTACTCGGCGTTGTTCGAGATCGAGTAGTTCATGTTGGCGATGCCACCCTCGAAGATCAGGTCGACGATCAGCTTCACTTCGTGCAGGCACTCGAAATAGGCCATCTCGGGCGCGTAGCCGGCCTCGGTCAGCGTCTCGAAGCCGGTCTTGATGAGTTCGACGAGGCCGCCGCACAGCACGGCCTGCTCGCCGAACAGGTCGGTCTCGGTCTCTTCGCGGAAGTTGGTCTCGATCACGCCGCCCTTGGTGCCGCCGTTGGCCGCTGCGTAGGACAGGGCGACATCCTTGGCCTTGCCCGACTTGTCCTGATAGACAGCGATCAGCGAAGGCACGCCGCCCCCGCGCAGATACTCGGAGCGCACGGTATGGCCGGGCCCCTTCGGCGCGACCATGATGACATCCACATCGGCACGCGGCACGACCTGGTTGTAATGCACATTGAAGCCGTGGGCGAAAGCGAGCGTGGCGCCCTTCTTCATGTTCGGCTCGACGTCGGCGTAATAGACGGACGGGATGGTCTCGTCGGGCAACAGCATCATGACGACGTCGGCGTCCTTGACCGCCTTGGCGACTTCCTCGACCTTGAGGCCGGCCTTCTTGGCCTTGCTCCAGGAGGCACCGTCCTTGCGCAGGCCGACGGTGACCTTGACGCCCGAGTCCTTGAGGTTCTGAGCGTGGGCATGGCCCTGCGAGCCGTAGCCGACGATGGTGACTTTCTTGCCCTTGATGAGGGAGAGGTCGGCATCCTTGTCGTAATAGACTTTCATGATTTTCCTTTGGATAACAGTATGTTCAGACTTTGAGAATGCGGTCGCCGCGGCCGATGCCGCACACGCCGGTACGCACGGTTTCGAGGATCAGCGAACGGTCGATGGCGTCGAGGAAGGCGTCGAGCTTGGCGGTGTTGCCGGTCAGCTCGATCACGTAGGACGACTCGGTGACGTCGATGATGCGGCCGCGGAAGATGTCGGCAACGCGCTTCATCTCGTCGCGATCCTTGCCGGTGGCGCGCACCTTGACCAGCATGAGTTCGCGCTCGATATGCGCGGCCTCGGACAGGTCGACCACCTTGACGATGTCGATCAGCTTGTTGAGCTGCTTGGTGATCTGCTCGATGATGTCGTCGGAGCCGATGCTTACGATGGTCATGCGCGACAGCGAGGCGTCCTCGGTCGGCGCGACGGTCAGCGACTCGATGTTGTAGCCGCGGGCTGAGAACAGGCCGGAAACGCGCGACAGGGCGCCGGATTCGTTCTCGATCAGGATGGAAATGATGTGGCGCATGATCAGAGCTCCTCCGCCAGGATCATTTCGGACAGGCCCTTGCCCGCCGCGACCATCGGGAAGACGTTGGCCTCGGGATTGATGATGAAGTCGAGGAAGACGAGTTCGTTCTTGTGCTTGCCGAAGGCTTCCTTGAGCGCCGGCTCGACATCGGCCGGCTTCTCGACCTTCAGCCCGACATGCCCGTAGGCTTCGGCCAGCTTGACGAAGTCCGGCAGCGCGTCGACATAGGACTCGGCATAGCGGTTGCCGTGGAACATCTGCTGCCACTGGCGCACCATGCCGAGGTAGCCGTTGTTGAGGTTGATGATCTTGACCGGCAGGCGGAACTGCTTGCAGGTCGACATTTCCTGGATGTTCATCTGGATCGAGGCCTCGCCCGTGATGCAGGCCACCTGGGCCTTGGGGTTGGCGAAGCGCACGCCCATTGCCGCCGGCAGGCCGAAGCCCATCGTGCCGAGGCCGCCCGAGTTGATCCAGCGGCGCGGCTTGTCGAACTTGTAGTATTGCGCGGCGAACATCTGGTGCTGGCCGACGTCGGAGGTCACGAAGGCTTCGCCACCAGTCACTTCGTAGAGTTTCTCGACCACGAACTGGGGCATGATGATGTCCTTGCCCATCTTGTACTTCAGGCAGTTGATGCCGCGCCACTCCTCGATCTGTTTCCACCAGGCCGCGAGGTGCTTGCCGTCCGGCTTCCCTTCGGCTATTTCGAGCTGCTTGAGGATCTCGTCGAGCACGTCGGGCACGTTGCCGACGATCGGCACATCGACGCGCACGCGCTTGGAGATCGACGACGGGTCGATATCGACATGGATGATCTTGCGGGGAACCGCGCCGAAGTGCGTCGGATTGCCGATCACGCGGTCGTCGAAGCGGGCACCGACAGCCAGCAGCACGTCACAGTGCTGCATCGCCATGTTGGCTTCGTAGGTGCCGTGCATGCCGAGCATGCCGAGGAACTGGCGGTCGGTCGCAGGATAGGCACCGAGGCCCATCAGCGTCTGGGTGATCGGAAAACCGAGCTGGCGGGCCAGCTTTGTCAACTTGTCGCCCGCATCGGAGAGAATCACGCCGCCGCCGGTGTAGATCATCGGCCGCTTGGCATCGAGCAGCAGTTGCACCGCTTTCTTGATCTGACCGGTGTGTCCCTTGACCACCGGATTGTAGGAACGCATCGAGATCGACTTCGGATAGTGGAACTCGCACTTCTCCGCCGTGATGTCCTTCGGGATATCGACCAGCACCGGACCGGGACGGCCGGTCTTCGCAAGATAGAAGGCCTTCTTGATCGTCAGCGCGAGGTCCTTGACGTCCTTGACGAGGAAGTTGTGCTTGACGCAGGGCCGCGTGATGCCGACGGTATCGGCTTCCTGAAAGGCATCCTGGCCGATGTAGGCAGTCGGCACCTGGCCGGTGATCACCACCATCGGAATCGAGTCCATATAGGCCGTCGCGATGCCGGTCACGGCATTGGTGACGCCGGGGCCCGAGGTGACCAGGCATACGCCGATCTTGTCGGACGAACGCGAGTAGGCATCCGCGGCATGGACAGCCGCCTGCTCATGCCGGACCAGGATGTGCTTGATCTGATCCTGCTTGAAAAACTCGTCGTAAATGAACAATACCGAGCCGCCAGGGTAGCCGAACACGTGCTCGACCTTTTCTTCCTGGAGGCACCTGATTACAATCTCCGCGCCCGTCAGTTGCATTATTTTTGATCCGTCCGCTATTTGTTACGCAAGTTACGCCATGCGGGCTTCGCCCGAAACGCGCAACAATACTTGACAGTCGCGTGACTGGTCAAGGCTTCCCGCCACCCCCGACAAGACCCTCCGCCTTGGCTTCCCGTTCCGAACTGTCCGATTTCCTCGCCGGCGTCGAGCGCCGCGCCTTCCGGCAGGCCCAATTCGCCGTGCGCGACGAGGAAGCGGCCCTCGACATCGTCCAGGACAGCATGATGCGTCTGGCCGAGCACTACGGGGAACGTCCGGCCCAGGAACTTCCCCTGCTGTTCCAGCGCATCCTGCAAAACGCGATCCGCGACCACTACCGCCGCGCACGCACCCGTGCGGGACAGACGATCAACCTGTCCGCCCTCGAACCCGATGACGAGGCGGCCGACCCGCTGGAAACGCTCGACATCGAGCCGGAACGCCACCCCTTCCCTTCGCCGCATGCCGCCCTGCTACAGCAGGAAACACTCGAGCGCATCGAGTCCGCCCTGCGCCACCTCGCCCCGCGTCAACGCGAAGCCTTCCTGCTGCGTTACTGGGAAGGATTGGACATTGCCGCGACCGCCACGGTGATGGGCTGTACGGAGGGTAGCGTGAAGACCCACTGTTCGCGCGCCACCCATGCCTTGGCGGCAGCGCTTGCGGCGCAAGGCATCCGCCCCTAGGAGTCACCATGAGCCCCGAAGAACAATTTGCCCATCGTTTCTGCGATCTGCTCGAGCAGGGAAACATGTCGCTCGACCCGCTCGTCGCCGAACGCCTGCGGGCCGCGCGCGTCCGTGCCCTCGGGCATCAGCGGGTCGTGCCGGCCGAGGCAATGCAAATAGTCGGCGCCGGCGGGACGGGACTGCTCGGTCGCGCTCCCGGCACCCGTCCGTGGCGCAACGTGTTCGTGATCCTTTCCCTCCTGCTGGGCATGAGTTTCGCCTACTACTGGAACGGTTTCGAGCAGGCGAACGAAAACGAGGAAATCGACAGCGCCCTGCTTGTCGACGACCTCCCTCCCAAGGCGTATCTCGATCCGGGCTTCCAGGCATGGCTTTCCCACTACGCGCACTCTGCACGCTGATCCTGTGCTGCCTCGCAGCCGGTAGCGGCGCAGCCGTGCCGGAACTCGCTCAGCCGGCCTGGGCCCAGTTATCGGAACAGCAGCGGCGCATCCTCGCCCCGCTCGCGCCGGAATGGGATGCGATGGAGGCCTACCGGCGCAAGAAATGGCTCGGCATCGCGTCCCGTTATCACGCCATGAAGCCGGACGAGCAGCAACGCATGCAATCGCGCATGCGCGATTGGGCGAAGCTCGCCCCCGAAGAACGCCGGCAGGCCCGCGAAAAATACAAGACCCTGCAGAACGTCAGTCCGGAACAGCGCGCATCCTTGCGCAGCAACTGGGAGGACTACAAGGCCCTGCCCGATGCGGAGAAGAAGCGCCTGCAGGCCGAAGCCGTGCGCCGTCCGCCGAAGAGCACGCTTCCCCCGGCCAGGCCCGCCCACCAGCAGTTGCGCCAGCAGATCCGGCCTTGACGACCGATTCCCGCTCCCCCCTGCCGCAGCGTGCCGGCCTGCGCCGCCGCCTCGCCAGCCTGCTCTACGAATCCCTGCTCGTGCTCGGCGTGCTGTCGGTCAGCTTCATGCTGCCCCATCTCGCCCTCGGCATGGGCGCGGGCATCGTCCTGCCGGGGCCGATCCTGGTCATCCATGTCTTTGTGGTACTCGGAGCCTATTTCATCTGGTACTGGCGGCGCTGCGGGCAGACGCTCGCGATGCAGACCTGGAAATTGCAACTCGTGACGCGCGAGGGCACGGCGCCCACGCTCGTGCAGCTCATCCTGCGCTACTGCCTCAGCTGGCCCAGCCTGCTGTTCTACGGGGCCGGCCTGGTCTGGGCGCTGTTCGACCGCGACCGGCAGTTCCTGCACGACCGGCTGTCCGGCACGCGCATCATCGTCGCTCCACCCACCACAGCATCGAGCCCGCCGCCAGCAGGAACATGACGCTCGGCGTCACGGCCGCCGTGAGCGGTTGCCAGCTGTTGATGACCCCGAGATGCGAGAACAGGCCGTTCAGCATGTGGAAGAGGATGCCGAGCATCACGCCGGCGAACACCTTGACGCTCACCGCACCCATGCGGTCGTGCGCGTAGGCGAAAGGCAGCGCCAGGGCCATCATCACCAGCGTCGCGAGCGGATAGAAGAGCTTCTTCCACAGGGCGATCTCGTAGCGCTGGGTCTTCTGCCGGTTCTCGCTCAAGTGGCGGATGTACTGGTAGAGGTTCGCCAGTGACATCCGTTCCGGTACCACCAGCAGGACCGAGAGGATGTCGGGATTGAGGCCGGAGGCCCATTGCACGGTTTCCTCGCGCGATACGCGTGCCTCCCCCTCGATGAAATCGGTACGCACGACAGCGGTCAGCTGCCAGTGCCCCGGCGGGATGAAGCTGCCCTTTTCAGCCTCGCTGACAGAACGCAGCCGATATGCCTCATCGAAGCTGTAGACCCGGATGCCGCGCAGGCTGGCATCGGGCAGCACGTCCCGCACGTTGATGAAGGACAGGCCGTCCTTCACCCACAGGCCGGAGCGGAACTCCTGCGCCACCAGCTGGCTCGTCGCCGCCAGCCGCAGTTGCTGCGCGGCCCGCTCGGCGGGCGGTGCCACGAACTCGCCGATGATGAAGGTGACCGCCACGAAAGCGATGCCGATCCGGCCGAGCGCGAGCAGCAGCGTGCCGGTCGACAGGCCCGAGGCACGCAAGACGGTGATCTCTGAATGGCGGGCGAGCAGCGTCAAGGCGTACAGCGTGCCGATCAACACGGCGATCGGCAGGATTTCGTAGGCCCGGCCGGGCAGCGTCAGGGCGACGTAGGCCAGCGCATCATGGAACTGATAGCTGCCCTTGCCGACGTCCTCCATCTCGTGGATCAGGTCGAAAAATGCGAACAGGGCCAGGAAAGCCGCCAGCACCAGGAGCGCCGCACCGTAGATTTCCCGCGCCAGGTGGCGCTCGTAGACTTTCAGCGCCATGTCACCGCCGCCGCTGCCATATCGAATAGACCGAAAGACGTTTCCAGAACAGGCCGACCAGCGCGAAACCCATCAGCAGATGCACGGCCCAGACGCCGACGGAAAACGGCATCCGCCCCTGTGCCACCCAGGCCTGGCTGACCGACAACAGGTTGCTGTAGATCATGAAAGTCAGGAGGGCGAAAATCAGGTTGTTGGTCCGTCCCGCACGCGGATTGACGAAGGACAGCGGGATCGCCAGCAGGGCGAGCGTCAGGGCCGACAATGGCACGCCGATGCGCCACAGCAGTTCGCCGAGGTTGCCCGGATTCCGGTCGCGCAGCAGCTCGAGCGTCGTCAGGTTCTTGGCGGTCTTCTCGATGCCGAGGCTTTCCGCCGTTTCCATGCGGATGGCGTAGCGCTCGAATTCCATGACGCGATACTCGCTGGATCCGGCGATCGTTTCGTAGCGACGTCCGCGCGACAGCACGATGAACTTGTCGCCGTTCGCCGCCACCTCCGAATGCCCCTCGGCTGCTGCCACGACCCCCTGGCGGCCATGCTGCATGGAGCTGATGAAGACGTTGCGGACCTTTTCCTCCTGCCCAGCCACGCCGCCGGTCGACTCGACGAAGAAGACGCGGTCGCCCTGCGCCGATTCCTTGAACGCCCCCGGACTGACGCGCGCCATATCGTCGCGTTGATCCATGCGCTTCTGGTATTCCGCGCGCTTGTTCAGCGCCCATGGGGACAGGAACAGCGCGAGCACGGCGATGGCAAGCACGATCGGCACGGCGAAGCGCAATACCGGACGAATCCAGGCGACGAGGGATACCCCCGAGGAAAACCAGATCGCCATTTCCGAATCGCGGTAGACCCGTGACAGCGACAGCAGGATCGCCACGAACAGCGTCAGCGAAAGCAGCACCGGCAGGTAGTTGAGTGCCGCGAAGCCCAGCATGGCCGCGACCGCATCGGGCGCGATGCGACCGCCGGCCGCCTGGCCCAGCAGGCGGATCAGCTGCGTCGTCAGCAGGATGGCGAACAGGGCGACGAATACCGCCGCGGCTGTCTGGGCAAATTCGCGCCGCGCGGCGCGCTGGAAAATCATCGTCTGACCGGAACTGAAAATTGCGAATTCGCCGCCGGAATCGGGATATCCGGGAAAAATTGCTTAAACTTCAAACTTTCCCGATCCCGAGGAGTATGCGGTGGAATTTAGCATAAAGAGCGGCAGCCCGGAAAAGCAGCGGACGGCCTGCGTGGTCGTCGGCGTCTTCGAACCCAGAAAACTTTCACTGGCGGCCGAGCTGCTCGACAACGCCGCGCGCGGCTACCTGTCGGACCTGCTGCGCCGCGGCGACATGGAAGGCAAGGCCGGCACCACGCTGTTATTGCAGAAGATTCCCGGCTGCGAGGCCGACCGCATCCTGCTGGTCGGCCTGGGCAAGGAGCGCGAGTTCCGCGAAAACGAATATCGCGCCGCCATCACCGCCACCGTGAAGACTCTCAACGATACCGGCGGGTTCGACGGCACGCTCTACCTCACCGAGCTACCGGTGAAGAAGCGCGATGTCGCTTGGCGTGTCCGCCAGGCGGCCATCGTCGTGGAGGAAGCCCTCTACCGCTTCGACCAGCTCAAGTCGAAAAAGGACGAGGTGCGCCGCCCGCTGCGCAAGCTCACCTTCTGCGTCGAGCGCCGTACCGAACTGGCGCCGGCGGAGCAGGCGCTCGCCGAAGGGCAGGCCATCGCCGCCGGCATGGGCTTCATGAAGAACCTCGCCAACCAGCCGGGCAACATCTGCCACCCGACCTGGCTGGCCGAGCAGGCACGCGTCATGGCCGGCGAACACGGCCTGCCGGTCGAGGTGCTCGGCCGCGCTGAAATGGAACAGCTCGGCATGCATTCGCTGCTGGCGGTGTCGAAAGGCTCGCACCAGCCGCCGCAGTTCATCGTGGTCAAGTACGAGGGCGGCAAGCCCGGCCAGAAACCGATCGTGCTGGTCGGCAAGGGCGTCACCTTCGACACCGGCGGCATCTCGCTCAAGCCCGCGCCCGAGATGGACGAGATGAAGTACGACATGTCCGGCGCCGCCAGCGTGCTGGCGACGGTCAAGGCGGCGGCGCTGATGAAGCTGCCGCTGAACGTGATCGCCGTGGTGCCGACGGTCGAGAACATGCCCGGCGGCAGCGCCACGCGTCCCGGCGACATCGTCGCCTCGATGTCCGGCCAGACCATCGAGATCCTCAATACCGACGCCGAAGGCCGCCTGATCCTCTGCGATGCGCTGACCTACGTCGAGCGCTTCGAACCCGAGTGCGTCGTCGATGTCGCCACGCTGACCGGCGCCTGCGTCATCGCTCTCGGCCACGTCGTCAGCGGCCTGCTCGCCAACGACGACGGCCTCGCGCGCGAGTTGCACGATGCCGGGCAGGCCAGCTGGGACCGCGCCTGGCAAATGCCGCTGCTCGAGGACTACCAGGAGCAGCTCAAGAGCAACTTCGCCGACATGGCCAACATCGGTGGCCGAGCTGCCGGCACGATCACGGCAGCCGCCTTCCTGTCGCGCTTCACGAAGAAATACGACTGGGCGCACCTCGACATCGCCGGCACGGCCTGGAAGTCCGGCAAGGACAAGGGCTCGACCGGGCGTCCCGTCCCGCTGCTGACCCATTTCCTGCTCGCCCGCGCCGAGAAGGCCGCAAAAGTCGGTGCCGGCGGGACGGCGAAGTGACGAAGGTTTCCTTCCTTCACGGTGCGGCCGACCGCATCCAGGCCGCTGCCCAGTGGCTGCAGCAGGCCTGGGCGCGCCGGGAGGCGGTGCTGGTGTATGTGCCGGACGCGGAACAGGCGAACCGGCTCGACCGCCTCCTCTGGACACAGCCGCAGCTCTCCTTCATGCCCCATTGCCGCGCCGATTCCCCCCTTGCAGCAGAAACGCCGATCCTGCTCACCGACCGGCTCGATGCGCCGCCACAGGACCATTGCCTGCTCAATCTCGGCAATGAGCTGCAAACGGCCTTCTCCCGCTTCGAGGAACTCGTCGAGATCGTCAGCACCGATGACGCCGACCGCCTGCCGGCGCGCGAGCGTTTCAAGTTCTATCGCGAACGCGGCTACGCGATCGACAGCCGCGACATCTCCGGAGGCCTGTGATGCCGGACGAACGCGACGTCATCGACCAGGCCGATGCGTTGATGCGCCGGCACCGCAGCTTCGTGGCCCGGCCCAGCGATGCGGCGTCCCGGGAGCAGGCCCGGGACGAGCCCGTCGACATCGACCTCCCGGTCCTGACGGAAATCGTCGCCGATGATGACATCACGCCCCGCGACATTCGTGCCGTGCTCGACGCCCTCGGCGACGAAATCGATGCCGAGCTGTCGTCCTGGCTGGTCGAGGTGCTGCCGGCTGCCGTGGCGAACGCCAGCCAGCAGATCCTCGCCGAACTGGATGCCAAGGCCCGCAATACCCTGCTGCCGCGTCTGCGCGAGATTCTCGACAGGGAGCGCGAACAGGTGCGGCAGCAGGGTATTGAAGGCCAGTCGCTATAATTCGGCCTCTCCGTTTCACCCCGCCCAACCGACCTTTCCATGGAACTCGCCAAAAGCTTCGAGCCCGCCGACATCGAGCGGCGCTGGTATCCCGTCTGGGAATCGAACGGCTATTTCGCCGCCGGCCTCGACACGACGAAATCAGACAATTTCTGCATCCTGCTGCCGCCGCCGAACGTCACCGGCACGCTGCACATGGGCCACGGCTTCAACCAGGCGATCATGGACGCGCTCACGCGCTACCACCGCATGCGTGGTGCCAACACGCTGTGGCAACCGGGCACCGACCACGCCGGCATCGCGACGCAGATCGTCGTCGAACGTCAACTCGACGCGCAGGGCATTTCTCGCCACGACCTTGGCCGCGAGAAGTTCCTCGAAAAGGTCTGGGAATGGAAGGAATACTCTGGCGGCACCATCACGCGCCAGATGCGCCGGCTCGGCACCTCGCCCGACTGGACGCGCGAGCGCTTCACGATGGACGCCGGCCTGTCGAAGATCGTCACCGAGACCTTCGTGCGCCTCTACAAGGAAGGCCTGATCTACCGCGGAAAGCGCCTCGTCAACTGGGACCCGAAACTGCTCACCGCCGTTTCCGACCTCGAAGTCGTCAGCGAGGAAGAAGACGGCTTCATGTGGGAGATCAGCTACCCCTTCGCCTGCGGTAACGGCAGTCTCACCGTCGCCACGACGCGTCCGGAAACCATGCTCGGCGACGTCGCCGTGGCGGTGAATCCCGAGGATGAGCGTTACCGGCACCTGATCGGCAAGGAACTCGTGCTGCCGCTCACCGGCCGCACCATCCCGGTCATCGCCGACGCCTACGTCGACAAGGAATTTGGCACCGGCTGCGTCAAGATCACGCCGGCGCACGACTTCAACGACTGGCAGGTCGGCCATCGCCACGGCCTGCAGCCGATCAGCATCTTCACGCTCGACGCGCGCATCAATGAACACGGTCCCGAGAAATACCGCGGCATGGACCGTTACGAGGCCCGCAAGGCGATCGTCGCCGACCTCGAAGCGGAAGGCCTGCTGCTCGCCACCAAGCCGCACAAGCTGATGGTTCCGCGCGGCGACCGTACCAACGCGGTCATCGAGCCGATGCTCACCGACCAATGGTTCGTCGCCATGTCCAAGCCCGGCGCCGACGGCACGAGTATCGCTGGTAAGGCACTCGAATGCGTCGCCTCGGGCGAAATCAAATTCGTGCCCGAGAACTGGGTCAATACCTACAACCAGTGGCTCAACAACATCCAGGACTGGTGCATCTCGCGCCAGTTGTGGTGGGGCCACCAGATTCCTGCGTGGTACAGCGACGACGGCCGCTGCTACGTCGCGCACGACGAGGCCGAAGCGTATGCGCAGGCCAGGAACGACGGCTACAGCGGCGGACTGGAGCGCGATCCGGACGTCCTCGACACCTGGTACTCCTCGGCGCTGTGGCCCTTCTCGACGCTCGACTGGACGCCCGAGTGGCCGACGAAATCGAATCCGGCACTGGATCTCTACCTGCCTTCGACGGTGCTGGTCACCGGCTTCGACATCATCTTCTTCTGGGTCGCGCGCATGGTCATGATGACCAAGCACATCACCGGCAAGATCCCGTTCAAGCACATCTATGTGCATGGTCTGATCCGCGATGCGGAAGGCCAGAAGATGAGCAAGTCGAAGGGCAACGTGCTCGACCCGATCGACCTGATCGATGGCATCTCGCTCGACGACCTGGTGAAGAAACGCACCACCGGCCTGATGAACCCGAAGGATGCGCCGAAGATCGAGAAACGCACCCGCAAGGAGTACCCGAACGGCATTCCCGGCTTCGGCACCGACGCGCTGCGCTTCACCTTCCTCTCGCTCGCCTCCCCCGGCCGCGACATCAAGTTCGACATGCAGCGCTGCGAGGGCTACCGCAATTTCTGCAACAAGCTGTGGAACGCCACCCGCTTCGTGCTGATGAATTGCGAGGGCAAGGACTGCGGCATCGACCTCCCCTCAGGCGAATCCTGCAACAGCGGCCACTTGGACTTTTCCCCGGCCGACCGCTGGATCGTGAGCCTCCTGCAGCGTACCGAGGCAGAAGTCGCAAAGCACTTCGCCGACTACCGCTTCGACCTGCTGGCGAAGTCGCTCTATGAATTCGTCTGGGACGAATATTGCGATTGGTACGTCGAACTCGCCAAGGTGCAGTTGCAGAACGGCAGCGAGGCGCAGCAACGCGCCACGCGCCGAACGCTGCTGCGCGTGCTCGAAACCACGCTGCGCCTCGCCCACCCGCTGATTCCCTTTATCACCGAGGAGCTCTGGCAGACCGTGGCCCCGCTGGCCGGCCGTATCAAGGGAAATGCGTGCGGGACAACGCACGCAGAAGTCGGCGCCGGCGAGACGGCGACGATCATGCTGCAGTCCTATCCGACTAGCAACCCGGATCGCATCGACGCAGCATCGGAAGCCTGGGTCGCGACGCTCAAGTCACTCGTCACCGCCTGCCGCAGCCTGCGCGGCGAGATGAACATTTCGCCGGCCCAGAAGGTACCGTTAGTCGGCGCCGGCGAGACGGCTGCAATGGCCGCCTACGCACCCTACCTCGCTGCGCTCGCCAAGCTGTCCGAAGTATCGGCCGTCGAATCGCTGCCCGATGGCGAAGCCCCTGTACAGATCGTCGGCGACTTCCGGCTCATGCTGAAAATCGAGATCGACATCGCCGCCGAGAAGGAACGCCTCGGCAAGGAGTTCACCCGCGTCGAGGGCGAAATTGCCAAGGCCGAAAAGAAGCTGGCAACCGAAAGCTTCGTCGCCCGCGCCCCCGAAGCCGTGGTGGCCCAGGAACGCGAACGGCTGGCAAGCTTCAACGCATTGCGCGAGAAGCTTGCCAGCCAGTTGTCCCGACTGGGTTAGTTACCGGCCTGTACTGTGTAGGTGCCGCCGGCCACTTTGGCCATCATGCCGGCGGTACTGTCCGGGTGGCTGGAAATGCCCATGAAGGAAAACATGCCGAGATCCGGCCAGGCCAGTGCGGTGCGGTAGCGCCCGAACAGCGAGTAGGCCTTGTTGTCGACGACGAAGATCTCCCATGGCAGGGCGGCGATATGGTCAGGGCCGATCTTCTTCGCCCACCAGCCTTCGCCATCTTCCGCATCGTTGGTGGCAACGCCGAACACGGCGATCTTCTTCTCGGGGATCACAACCTCATAGACCTTCGCGGTCTTGGCGACACCCTTGGACAGGTTGTCGCGAATCGTCTTCACCGCCTCGTCGAAACCGCCGCCATAGGTCTTGAGTTCGCTCTTGTCCTCGAATTTCTCCATGCCTGCCATGTAGCGATATCCGGGTAGGTCCGCCGGTTCGACATTGCCACCAAACCCCTTGCCGGCTCCCAGCGCCTGCTGCAATTTGCCGGAAGTCGCCTTGACGGCGCCTTCGGCCTTGCTGTAGTTGCCTCGCAGGTAAGCGCGCTGCCAATATTCGAGATTCTGGTAGCTCACCGCCCCATCAGCTTTCACGCCAATGCGGATCGGTAAACCAACCACGGCCGAACCGCCGACAGCAGTCAACGCGGAAGAAAAACCCGGCTCGGTCACGATGATCGAGGCATGGGTCGGAATACCGGCAGGCATGTGATGGCCGATTACCGTAAAGCCGGCAGCAGTCAACTTCTGCTCGGTCGCCGCAACCACGGCCTTGAGATCACCGCCCGAAACCTTGTTCCCATCGACATAAGGTTGCAGCGCATGGGCCAGGAAAGATGCGGCTGCCAGCGCAGCACCAACTATGATTCTTTTCATGACGTCTCCTCTGTTTATGTTCGGGTTGATTGTATTTATATAGTGCAGATATGAAAAAGGCCGGCAAGGCCGGCCTTTTCAGCAGCGATACAGCGATCAGAAGCGATGGCTGTACATGAACTGCCAGTTGGTCTGAGTATGACTCGTCGACACCCCGCCCATATTGCTGTTGGTCACCGTCACCTTAGGCGCATGCGTCAAAGAAAAATCGATCGACGAAACCGGATTCAGCATATAACCAAAACCAAGCGTGATGTGATTCTTGATCGTGGCGGGGAAAAGCGGGTTCATGTTGCCTTCAGGAACTGGATTACCTGCGAGATTCAAGCCGGCACGCAGAGTCAGGGCACCCGAATATTTGTACGCACCTCCGATCATGAATACATCTTGGTCTTTCCAATTCTGGTACAGGGATGAATCCATGGTTCCGGCACCACCATCAGCTTCAAAACGCATGCGGAAGCTCTGCATGACTTTCGACCAGTTGATACGCTTGTAGTCGGCAGCAACCATCAACTTGTCACTTGCCTGATAGGCCAACCCAAAGCCGTAGGTCTCAGGCCACTGGAAATCAATAACCTTAAGTTTGCCCGCCATGGCCATGGTGACGTTACCACCACCGTTGGCATTTCCGCTCATTGCCAATTGACCGCGGCCTTCCATATCAGAAAGACTAGTTTTGGCATGATAGATACCGCCGACAGTCAACTGAGGGGATGCCTTCCAAGTGAAACCCAAATTCACAGCCCAACCGCTTGTGGTCAGGCGCTGTTTCATCTTGTTTCCACCTTCAGAAAAATCGAATTGGGCCCAATATAAATCTCGACCGCCTCCAAGCCCAGCATTGAATGGCGCAAGGGCTGCCCCAAAGGTTGCATCCGGTGTCGCTGTACCGAGAGCAGACCCACCTGGCGCCATCATTCCTCCCAGCGTATTTCCATCCATCACCATTTGGATATCCAAACCGCCCCAGAGGTAGTCAATGCTACCTCCGACACTAAAGCTGTCAGAGACCTCAAAGGCAAGCGGGAAAATCACACGCCCCAAGCCCAACTCAGAGCGATTTTCATATCCGACAGAATTCAGCGTACCACCCGCGCCCAGCACTGTCCCGGCCATAGACATGCCTTGGTTTAGAATGGAATTAGTACCGTATTCAGTACCCATGCCACCTTGGGCCATCATGCCAGCACCCCACGACAACTTGCCATCCTTACGGATATAACCAATCGCAGGCATGTAGTAGGCGTCTCCACCGGACTGAGCGTCAGGTAAGCCAGCCATCTTCGTAGTCACATCAGGATGCAATCCACCGACAGCAACATCCAAACGGCTAGAACCGCTTTTCATGAAACCCAAGGTTGCAGGGTTATTGATCATGCCGGCATTACCGTTGTCATAGGCAAACGATGCTCCACCCATGCCTGTAGCAACAGGGCCATAGCCTTCCATATTCATGCCGTTGGTAGCAAAAGCCGGGGCGGAAAGGCCGGCGACAGCGATCAGTGCTGCGATTTTCTTGAGTTTCATGATCCCCCCTGATGGGTTTGTTATCAGTCAGTTAAACAGGAATGCTGACAAACGACAGCAAGTGATTGCGACTCTAGGATGCCCGGCGGGAACTGACAACTCTTTCCCTCTTGCCCCGCCCGACTTCCGGTGACACCGTTGCAGCGATACTACAAGGTCATCAAATGAACAGGTTCACTTCGGCGGTCTGGGCTTCCGGCAGGAAGGAGGCGGCGCCGACGTAGTCCATGCCGTCGATGAAGTCGGCATGGTCGAAACCGAACAGTTCGACGGTCATCTGGCAGACGACGAACTTGACGCCGGCTTCCTGCGACAGTTCGCGCAGTTCGGCCAGGCTGGCCACGCCGTTGTTGGCGATGGTCTGCTTCATCAGCGAAGTGGCCATGGCTTCGAAGCCGGGGATGTTGCCTTGGACGACGTTCGGGATGTTCCAGTTGATGCTCTTGAACCAGTCCGGGCCGAAAGGCATCTTCATGGGCATGCCGGGGTTGCCGAGCGGGCTGACCTTGAGGTCGGAGATGTCCTTCTTGACCAGCTGCAGGCCGTAGAAGGTGAAGAACAGGGTGACGTCCCAGCCCAGCGCAGCGGCGGTGGAGGCGAGGATGAAGGGGGGATAGCCCCAGTCCAGCGTGCCCTTGGTGCAGATGATGGTCATCTTGGGCGTTTTCGACTCTGCGCGCTCCTGCAGCAGTGCGTCCAGCTTCTGCGGCAGCAGTTCGTCGAGTTTCTGGTTGATCAATGCTTCGATTTCGGCGCTCATGTTTTGTTCTCCTGTGGGCGTGTCCGGACGGACATCGCAGGCGAGCTTGGTCTCTCAAGTTCGCGATGATGCGATAGATCGCAGTGCAGCATGAAACAAATATTATTTATGCGTGCATTGATTGCAAAAGGGCGTCCACTACGCGAATGGACGCCCTTCTGGCTGATCGGCACCGTCTCGCCGGTACCGACTTTTTACTTTGGCGCGGCTTACTTGCGCTTGATGTAGAACTCGAACTCCTTGTTGTTCTCGGCGCTCGAGAGCAGTTCGTTGCCGGTCTGCTTGGCGAAGGCGGCGAAGTCCTTCACGGAGCCCGGATCGGTGGCGATGATGCGCAGCGTCTGGCCGCTGGTCATTTCACCCAGAGCCTTCTTGGCACGCAGGATGGGCAGCGGGCAGTTGAGGCCGCGGGCATCGAGTTCCTTGTCGAAATTCATTGTGGTTCCTCCGGTGAGTTGTGGTGACTAAATCAAAAGGTAAAGAATCATAAGCCTCTAAGGCCTTTGCGGCAAACGCGGAAACTTAACCCGATCGGACGCCATTCCGCTTGAGCATAATCAAGCGATCAGGCGACCGACTGGTAGTAAAGGTTCTGCGGATGATTGGCTTGGGCGAAAAAAAACCAGCGTTCCGCCAGCAGGCCGAGATACTGAATGAAAAACGCGAGCGCAATCAAACCGCCCGCCGACTGCGACAGTCCCATGCCCAGCAGCATCAGGGGCACGACGAAGGCGGTGACGAGAAACATCCACTTGATCGAGCGCAGCATCGCCGCGCTGGCGCCGTGGAAAAACTCGCGGGTGTTGAAGGCGCCGCCCATCATGCCCATGGTCTTCTGCACGATCTTCGGATGCTTGATGCCGATGGCCGACTGCAGCGTCGACTTCGGCTTGAGCCGCGCATTGCGGATCAGCGTAGCGACGCGTCCGACCAGCCCGAGCGCGGTGATGATCAAGGCCCAGCCCGCCAGCACCGGCATCACGGCCGGTGCCTCGACGGCCGCCAGCGCCGCTGCCAGCGTGAAGCCGGAGGCCCCGCCAAGCAGGATGTAGTTGATCACTGTCAGCGGCGTATGCCACTCGCGCAGGAAGCGCAGGCAGGCGTAGATCATGCCCGTGCAGATATAGAGGGCAAAGGCCAGCACCGTACCGATCGTACCGAGCACGGCGGTAATGTTGACGGGGGCACCGCTCGGCAGCTCGGCCAGTTCCGGATTGAAACCCGTCCAGTGGGCGACGCCGTAGAAGAACACGGTGCCCATGAAGGCCGGCAGCACGATCACCTCGCGCGACAGCCAGGAGGTACGCCATTGTGTGGCCGCCCGCCAGGCGCGCTCGGGGCGGCCGAGGTGGAAGAAGGACGCGACCAGGCCGAGCACCAGCAGGATCAGTGCAACGCCGCTGCCGACGGCGTAGAAGCTGTCGGATTGCAGCGGCAGCAGGCCGAAGGCCGCATAGGACTCGACGGTGAACAGGGCGAGGAACAGGCCCTGTCCGGCGCCGATCAGCGTGGTGAGGAATACGACAGAAAAAGCAGGATGCATTTCGAAATTTCTCCTTACCAGCTCGTAACGTCGTCAAGCGAAGGCTCAGCCTTGCCGGGCTTGGGCAGCTGCTGGTCGATCTTGAGCGGGTTGTCGGCGCGCTCGAGCTCGTCCTCCCGAATCCTGAGCTTCGTCTTGCGCCGCGGCAGGTAATGGTTGGCCGGGCTGGTGCCCCACTCGGGCATCAGCGGGTAGCCGCCATTCTCGCGAATCGCGCGCGAGACCTCGGAATCCGGGTCGTGGATGTCGCCGAACAGGCGCGCGCTGGTCGGGCAGGCGCGCACGCAGGCGGGACGCCGCTCCTCGGCCGTCATCGTCGTGTCGTAGATGCGATCGACGCAGAGGGTGCATTTCTTCATCACCTTCTGGTGCTCGTCGATCTCGCGCGCGCCGTAGGGACAGGCCCAGGAGCAGTACTTGCAGCCGATGCATTTGTCGTAGTCGACGAGGACGATGCCGTCTTCCTTGCGCTTGTAGGAAGCGCCCGTCGGGCAGACCGGCACGCAGGGGGGCTCCTCGCAATGCAGGCAGGACTTCGGAAAGTGCACGGTCTCCGTGTTCGGGAACTCGCCGACCTCGAAGGTCTGCACGCGGTTGAAGAAGGTGCCGGTCGGGTCCTTGCCGTAGGGATTCTGGTCGACCATCGGGCCCGCCGTCGGGCTGGAGGTGTTCCATTCCTTGCAGTTGGTCACGCAGGCGTGGCAGCCAACGCAGACGTTGAGGTCGATGACCAAAGCCAGTTGCGTCACTTGGCACCTCCCTTCCTGCCGGCGAAATAGTTCCAGATCGACTTCCGCTCCGTCTGGCCCGGATACGGTTTCAAGGGGGCGAATTGGGGCTCTGTCACCGTCTCGCCAGCGCCGACTTTTTCATCGGCCTTGTAGATGCGCACGCGCACGTCGTACCACGCCGCCTGGCCGGTGATCGGATCGGAGTTGGACACGCGCCGGTCGCTGCCTTTCTCGCAGGTCGGCAGCTCCTCGGAAATCAGGTGGTTGAGCAGGAAGCCCTGCCGCGACTCGTTGGCGTCCGGCGTCAGGCCCCAGGCGCCGGCGGCCTTGCCGATCGCATTCCAGGTCCACACCGTGCCCGGCTCCACCGCCTCGGAATGCTTCGCCATGCACTTGACCTTGCCCCACTGCGACTCGACCCAGATCCAGTCGCCGTCCTCGATGCCATTCACGCGCGCCGTGTGGGCATTCACGTAAAGCAGGTTGTGGGCATGGATCTGGCGTAGCCAGGCATTCTGCGAATCCCACGAGTGGTACATCGCCATCGGCCGCTGCGTGATCGCGGCGAGCGGGTACTTGTGCTTGTCGCTGACCTGGGCTTCCAGCGTGTCGTAGTAGAAGGGCAGCGGGTCGAAGAAGGTCTCGACGCGCTTGGCCAGATGCGCCGGCGGCTTGCGCGAGAAGCCCTTGCCCTGGGCCGCCTGGCGGAAGCGCATCAGCACTTCGGAGTAGATGTTGATCAGGATCGGCTCGGCGTAGCGCGTAATGCGGTTGCGCTGCGACCACTCCAGATAGCCCTGGTTCCAGTTGCGCATGTACTGGTAGCTCTTCGGCAACTCGTAGTGGAAGACGCAGTCGTTCTTCGCGTACATCTCCCACTGATTCGGGTTCGGCTCGCCGCGCAGGGACTTCTCGCCGCCCTTGCCGCGCCAGCCGGCGAGGAAGCCGATGCCCGAGCCCGGCTCGGTCTCGTAATTGACGATGAAGTCGGGGTAGTCGCGGTACTTGCGCTGGCCATCCTTGGTCGTGAAGGCAGGCAGCTTGAGGCGCGAGCCGAGCTCGATGATCACTTCCTGGAAGGGCTTGCACTCGCCGGTCGGCGGCACGACGGGGATGCGCACCGAATCCACCGGGCCGTCGAACTCCGAGATCGGTCGGTCGAGCAGCGACATCACGTCGTGGCGTTCCAGATAGGTCGTGTCCGGCAGGATCAGGTCGGCGAAGGCCGTCATCTCGGACTGGAAGGCATCGGCGACGACGATGAACGGAATCTTGTAGTCCCCGTTTTCATCCTTGTCGTTGAGCATCTTGCGCACCTCGACGGCGTTCATCGTCGAGTTCCACGCCATGTTGGCCATGAAGATCAGCAGCGTGTCGATCTTGTAGGGATCGCCGCGCCAGGCATTGGTGATGACGTTGTGCATCAGGCCATGCACCGACAGCGGGTACTCCCACGAAAAACCCTTGTCGATGCGCACCGGGTTGCCTTCCCCATCGACGAACAGGTCGTCCGGGTCGGCCGGCCAGCCGAGCGCCATGCCGTCGAGCGGCTTGTTCGGCTGCACGGCATTCGGGTGGTTCGGCGTGCGCGCACAGGGCGGGATCGGCCGCGGGAACGGCACCTTGTGGCGGAAGCCGCCAGGCCGGTCGATGGTGCCAAGCAAGGACATCAGAATGCCGAGCGCGCGGATGGTCTGGAAGCCATTGGAGTGCGCCGCAAGGCCGCGCATCGCATGGAAGGCCACCGGGTTGCCGGTGACGGTGTCGTGCTCCTTGCCCCAGCTGTCGGTCCAGGCGATCGGCAGCTCGATGCGCTGGTCGCGCGCCGTGACGCCCATCTCGTAGGCGAGGCGGCGGATCGTGTCAGCCGGGATGCCGGTGACGCCTTCGGCCCATTCCGGCGTGTAGTCCTTGACGCGATCCATCAGCAACTGGAACGAGGGCTTGACCGGCGTGCCATTGATCTTGAACTCGCCGCGCAGGAAGGGGTCGGCCCCCTCGGCATGCGTGACGACGGGCTTGTTGGTAATGCGATCCCACCACAGCTTGTCCTGCGGGTCGTAGCAGGCCTCCTCCTCCGGCACCTCGGTGCGCAGGAACATGCCGAACTCGTCGCTGGCCTCGTCGCAGTTGACGAGCTCGCCGGCGTTCGAGTACTGGACGAGGAAGTCGCGGTCGTAGAGGCCCTTCTGGATGATCTCGTGGATCACCGCGAGCAGGAAGGCGCCGTCGGTACCCGGCCGGATCGGCACCCACTCGTCGGCGATCGCCGAATAGCCGGTGCGCACCGGGTTGATCGAGACGAAGCGGCCGCCATCACGCTTGAACTTGGACAGCGCGATCTTCAACGGGTTGGAGTGATGGTCCTCGGCGGTGCCGATCATCACGAACAGCTTGGCCCGGTCGAGGTCGGGGCCGCCGAACTCCCAGAACGAGCCACCAATGGTGTAGATCATGCCGGCGGCCATGTTGACCGAGCAGAAACCACCGTGAGCGGCGTAGTTGGGCGTGCCGAACTGGCGGGCGAACAGGCCGGTCAGCGCCTGCATCTGGTCGCGGCCGGTGAACAGCGCGAACTTCTTCGGGTCGGTCGCGCGAATCTTGCCGAGCCGCTCGGCCAGCACCGAGAAAGCCTCTTCCCAGGATATCGGCTCGAACTCGCCGGCGCCACGCTCGGCGCCCGCCTTGCGGCGCAGCGGCTTCGTCAGGCGCGCCGGTGAATACTGCTTCATGATGCCGGACGAACCCTTGGCACAGATCACGCCCTGGTTCAACGGATGGTCCGGGTTGCCGTCGATGTAGCGCACCTCGCCGTCCCGCAGATGGACGCGGATGCCGCAGCGGCAGGCGCACATGTAGCAGGTCGTCTTTTTGACTTCCTGCACGGATTGTTGTGTCATATCTCTGTTGGCCCTCTTGGCGTGACCCTACTGCCGGTCGCGCGGTTGTTTATTAGAGTTTTGCTATATTCTTGCAGCCCCCTGCCTTCGCGACAAGGGGATAATTTTTATTTCCCGATAAACACGAAAGCCCCATGCCCCGCCCGATCCCGGAATTTACCGCACGCGAGAAGAATCTCGTCAGCCAGACGCTGGTCGAGCGCTTCGGCCAGCCGATCCCCGTACAAGCCATCCAGTCCGAAATCCAGCTGGACCTGCTGAAGGACGAGCTGACCCAGTGTCCGAGCCTGACCTGGCAGGAAGGTGTCTGCCACTTCGTCGTTTTCAAGACCGGCGACAGCCGCTTCCGCTGTCAGTTCTACTACACCGACGCCGAGCAGTTCGGCACCGCCACTCCCGAATACGATGTGCTCGGCGACTGCGTCATCGACCTGCTGCAGGTACAGGGCAAGCACGAGGAAGAACGCAAGCGGATGCTGCGCGGCCTCAACGCCGTCGACTTTTCCCAGGCCAACGACGGCGAGGACTACCACGCCCCGCTCATCGTATAGACAAGCCCGACATGAAAATCTGCATCGTTTCAGACAGTCACGACCGCGGTCCCATGCTGGCCGAAGCCATCGCCCTCGCCAAGACCGAGGGCGCCGAAGTGGTCATCCATTGCGGCGACCTGATCGGCACCAACACCCTCAAAGCCTCGCTCAAACTCGGCCTGCCGGTCCATGCCGTGCATGGCAACAACCTCGGCGACCCGGTCGCCATCGCCCGCCTTGCCTGCCATTCCGAAGGCTTGCTGCACTACCACGGCAACGATGCCGGCATCGAGCTCGGCGGCCGCAAAATCTTCATCACCCACTATCCGCACATCGGCCGCGCCTTCGCCTGTACCGGCGACTACGACCTCGTCTGCTGCGGCCACAGCCATGTCCCGGAAGTGAGCCAGGAGCCGAACGTCAAGGGCGGCCTCACCTGGCTGGTCAACCCCGGCACCGTCGCCGGCCTCGGCGCCCCAGAGGCCACCTGGGCGATGGGCGACCTCGAGACGATGGCGTTCGAGATCCGCGTCCTGGAGCGTTGACCGGGTAGCGCCGTCCCGCCGGCGCCGACTTTTCATTTTCAATAACCCTACAGATTGGTCAGTTCTATTTACCCATAGGAACATTCTGGCCGTCATTTGATTTAGCGCAGGAACGCGCCTTGCGAATGGTGGTTAGAATCGCGGACCATTTTTGGACGCACCACACCATGGAGGCTCGATGACGGCTTCAATCGCAACCAACCAGACCATCCTGGTCGTCGGCGGCGGTATCGCCGGCATGACGGCAGCTCTCGAAGCGGCCGAATGCGGCAAGCAGGTGATCCTCGCGGAAAAAACCCCCACCCTGGGCGGCCGCACATCCCTGCTGTATCGCTATTTCCCCAAGATGTGCCACCCCACCTGCGGGCTGGAGATCAACCTCAAGCGCATCCGCGGCAATCCCAACGTGCGCGTGATGACGATGACTGAAGTGGCCGCCGTCTCCGGCAGCCGCGGCGACTACACCGTCACGCTGAAGGTCAAGCCGCGCTACGTGAATGAGAACTGCACGGCCTGCGGCGACTGCGGCAAGGCGGTTCAGGCCGAGATCCCCAATGTCGCCAATTACGGGCTGGACAAGGTCAAGGCGGCCTACCTGCCCCACGGCATGGCCTACCCGCAGCGCTACGTGATCGATCCTTCCATCGTCGGCACCGCCGATGGCGAAGCGGCCAAGGCGGCCTGCAAGGTCGGCGCGGTCGACCTCGGCATGCAGGAAGAAACCATCGAGATGAAGGTCGGCAGCGTAGTCTGGGCGACCGGCTGGCATCCCTACGATGCGGCCAAGATCCAGCCCTACGGCTACGACCGCATCCCGAACGTCATCACCAGCCTCGAATTCGAGCGCCTCGCCGACGTGCGCGGCCCCACGGGCGGCAAGCTGCTGCGTCCCTCGGACGGCAAGGAAGCGAAGAACATCGCCTTCATCCAATGCGCCGGCTCGCGCGACGAGAACCACCTGCGCCACTGCTCGCGCATCTGCTGCATGGCCTCGCTCAAGCAGACCCAGTACGTGCGCGAAGCCTGCGGCGACGAGGGCAAGTCGACGGTGTACTACATCGACATCCGCGCCATCGACCGCTTCGAGGACTTCTACGCCAACGTGTACAAGGATCCGAACGTCAGCTTCGTCAAGTCGAAGGTCGCGCGCATCGCCGTCAATGAAGCCAATGGCAACCCGATCCTGCACGGCGTGAATACCGAGGGCTACCACCGCTACGCCACCGAGCACGACCTCGTCGTGCTGGCCGTCGGCATGGAACCGGAAGTCACCGGCATCACGCTGCCCGACGACCTGCTGCTCGATTCGTCGAACTTCATCCTCGGCTCCAATACGGGCGGCATGTTCGGTGCCGGCAGCGCGGCCGGCCCGCTTGATGTCAACCGCGCGGTGCAAAGCGCCACCGCCGCCAGCCTGAAGGCGATTCAAGTGATCCACAAAACTGCTTCGACGGAGGCCTCTGCATGAACGCCCCCGCTACCCCCAAATACGCTGCCTACATCTGCTCCGGTTGCGGCATCGGCGACGTGCTCGACGTCGCCGCCCTCGAGAAAGTCGCCAAGACCGAAGGCAAGATGGCCGTCATCAAGAACCATTCCTTCCTCTGCAACGCCGAAGGCGTGCAAATGATCCGTGACGACATCGCCAACGACGGCGTCACCCACGTCTGCATCGCCGCCTGCTCGCGCCGCGCCAAGGCCGAGGCCTTCCAGTTCGACGGCGTCGCCCTGTCCCGCGCCAACCTGCGCGAGGGCGTCATCTGGGTCGTCGCCGAAGGCGCCGACCACGATGAAGTACGCCAGGAAATGGCCGAGGACTACGTCCGCATGGGCTGCGCCGAGGTCAAGAAGATGGCTGCGCCGGGCGGCAACGTCAAGGAAACTTCGAGCAAGAAGATCCTCGTCGTCGGCGGTGGCATGTCCGGCATGACTGCCGCGCTCGCGGCGGCCGACGCCGGCTACGAGGTGGTACTGGTCGAGAAGACCGGCGCCCTCGGCGGCTTCGCCAAGAACCTCTACAAGCGCGTGCCGATCAACGGCGTCTACACCGATCCGCAAGAAGTCGGCGCTGACGAGACGGCGGCCCAGGTGCAGGCCAACGGCAAGATCAAGGTCTATCTCAATTCGACCGTCACCGAGACTTCCGGTGCGCCCGGCCGCTTCGCGGTCAAGATCGCCGCCGAGTCCGGCAGCGTCAGCGAAGAACTCTGCGGTGCGATCGTCCAGGCCACCGGCTTCACCACCTACCCGCTCGACAAGCTGCCCGAACTGGGCGGCGGCCAGGCCAACGTCGTCGACCAGGCCGGCCTCGAGGCGCTCGCCAAGACCGCCAACGGCGGTGCCATCAAGCGCGCCGACGGCAAGGAAGTGAAAAGCGTCGTCTTCGTACAGTGCGCCGGCCAGCGCGGCACGGGCGGCAACGGCAGCGGCGAGCATCTCGAATACTGCTCGGGCCACTGCTGCGCCACCAGCATCAAGCAGGCGATGTACTTCAAGGACCAGAACCCCGACATCGACACGGTCGTGATGTACTCCGACCTGCGCGTGCCGGGCATGGGCGAGGACTTCTACCGCAGCGCCCAGCAGAAGGGCGTGATCTTCACCAAGGCCAAGATCAATTCGGTCAAGGGCGGCGACAGCTGCCAGGTCGGCTTCAAGGACCTGATTCTCGACGAAGAGGTCAACACGGATGCCGACCTCGTCGTGCTCGCCACCGGCCAGGTACCGAACGCCGGTGTGAACCTCGACGAGTGGACCGCGACCGTGACCGCCGCCGAAAGCGGCGACGCGGCGGCGAAGGAGAAGAAGTCCGAACTGCAGAAGATTTCCGTGCTCAACCTGAACTATCGCCAGGGCCCGGACATGCCGCAGTTCAAGTACGGCTTCGCCGACTCGCACTTCATCTGCTTCCCCTACGAGACGCGCCGCACCGGCATCTACGCCGCCGGCCCGACGCGCCGTCCGATGGACATGTTCCAGGCCACCGAGGACGCCACTGGCGCCGCATTGAAGGCGATCCAGGCGGTCGAGAACGTCGAGAAGGGCCGCGCCGCGCATCCGCGCGCCTGGGACCTCTCCTTCCCGAAGGCCCGACTCGAAGGCTGCACGCAGTGCAAACGCTGCACGGTGGAATGCCCGTTCGGCGCCATCGACGAGGACGAGAAGCGCTTCCCCGTGTTCAACGAGGAACGCTGCCGCCGCTGCGGCACCTGCATGGGCGCCTGCCCGGTGCGCGTCATCTCCTTCGAGAACTACTCCTGCGACACCGTCGGCATGCAGGTGAAGGCGGTCAATGTCCCGGACGAGTTCGAGGAGAAGCCGCGCATCCTGATCCTCGCCTGCGAGAACGACGCCTACCCGGCGCTCGACATGGCCGGCCTGCAGCGCATGACCTACTCGGCTTTCGTGCGGGTGATTCCCGTCCGCTGCCTCGGCTCGGTCAACACCATCTGGATCACCGACGCGCTGAACTCCGGCTACGACGGCGTGATGATGATGGGCTGCAAGAAGGGCGACGACTACCAGTGCCACTTCGTCAAGGGCTCGGAAATGGCCTACTACCGCATGAGCAAGATCGGTGACACGCTCAAGCAGCTGGGCCTCGAGGAAGAGCGCGTGCAGACGCAGGAAGTCGCGATCACCGACAACGCCCGCGTGGTCAAGCTGATCAACGACTATGTCGAGCAGCTCAACGAGATGGGCCCCTCCCCGATGAAGGGCTTCGGCTGATAGGAGCGAGACGAGATGACTACTGCAAACCAAAACGCCGTGGCGAAGTACAAGAACAACTTCCTTAAGGAAGTCGAAGCCAACGTCGAGGACGGTCACTGGGTCAAGATGTGCATGCAGTGCGGTGTTTGTGCCGGCTCCTGCCCGCTCGGCCCGCACTGGGAGCACTCGCCGCAGAAGATCTTCATGATGATCCGCGCCGGCAAGCGCGAGGAAGTGCTGAAGTCCGATTCGATGTGGATGTGCACCTCCTGCTACAACTGCATCGTGCGCTGCCCGCGCAAGCTGCCGATCACCCACATCATGCACGGCCTGGCAAACTACTCGCATCGCCTCGGTCTTGCCCCGCAGGGCCAGCCGACGCGCGAGATCGCCAAGCTGTTCTGGGACAACATCGTCAAGACCGGCCGCGTCAATGAACTGACCTTCTCGCTGGCGATGTACTTCAAGGACGGCTTCGGCCAGGGCATCAAGAACGCGATGGCGATGCAGGGCATCGGCCTCGGCCTGATGAAAGCCAAGCGCCTGAACCCGATGGAAATCCTCGGTGGCCATTCCTGCAAGGACAAGAGCGGCATCCACAAGATGCTCGCCAAGGCACGCGAGATCGAAGACCGCCGCAAGGGCCTGGCCTGAGCAGCCGGACGCCATTAGGAGACAAACGAATGTCGAAGAAGCAATACGCGTTTTACCCCGGCTGCTCGTCGCAGAAGAAGGCCTCGGCCGACAACTTTCTGCGGTCGATCGACGTCGTCTGCGACAAGCTCGACGTGCAGCTCAACGAGATTCCCGACTGGAACTGCTGCGGCGCCTCGATCGGCTACGGCGAGGGTGGCGAACTGCCGCGCCTGGCCCTGTCGGCCCGCAACCTCGCGCTGGCGGAAACCAACTTCGCCGGCCAGGACATGGTCTCGGTCTGCCCCGCCTGCTGGCTCGCCTCGCGCGAGACCGCCGAGCGTCTGCATGAGAACAGCAGCCTGCTCGCCGAAACCAACGAAGCCCTCAAGGAAGCCGGTCTGACCTTCAAGGGCGAGACCAAGGCCCGCCACTTCGTCGAGGTGCTGATCGAGGATATCGGCTGGGATGCGATGAAGCAGCAGGTCGTCAAGCCGCTCGACGGCCTCAAGTTCGCCGGCTACGTCGGCTGCCAGACCAACCGTCCCTTCGGTATCGTCGGCGAGTCCTTCGAGAACCCGCTGTACCTCGACAAGATGATCGAGACCGTCGGTGCCGAGCCGGTCAAGTACGACCAGAAAGTCACCTGCTGCGGCGGCGCCCTGGCCTTCTCCGAGCCGGACAAGGCCCAGAAGCAGATCCGCGACATCGTCGAGTCGGCCTACGACCACGGTGCCGACATGATCGTCACGCCCTGCCAACTGTGCCAGGCCAACGTCGAGATCTACCAGTCCGAGATCAACAAGAAGCAGGGCACCAAGTTCAACATGCCCGTCGTCTACTACTCGCAGCTGATGACGCTCGCCTACGGTGGCTCGGCCCAGCAGGCCGGCCTCGACGGCCAGCTGATCAAGGCCGACAAGCTCGAGAAGATCGCCGGCAAGTAAGACCAGAACGGTTCAAAGGGGACTCACGGCCGGCTACAAGCCGGCCGTTTTTTTCCATCCCCTTTGCTATACTTCGCACCGCCGTGGGGGGGTAGCTCAGCTGGGAGAGCGCCGCGTTCGCAATGCGGAGGTCGGGAGTTCGATCCTCCTCCTCTCCACCACTAGTGATTCAGCAAAGGCCTGCGTTTTCGCGGGCCTTTACTTTTTTGTGCTGGCGCTTGCGTACCTTGGTAAAAGAATTCAGAATCGCGAATTCTCGAACAAACCCCACTACGCTTACATTCACGGAGGAACCGACTCGATGGACATGTTACGCAGAACGGTGCTGAAGGGTGCTGGCGCCACGGGCGTGCTGGCAGGGCTTTTGGCCGCCGGCGTGCTCAAGCCGACCCTGGCTTACGCCAATGACTGGAACAAGGCCGCTTTCGAAGCGAAAGAACTCGATGCCGCCCTCAAGGCCCTCGGCGCCGAAGGCGCCGCCGAGCACAAGGATCTCGTCATGAAGGCCCCCGAGATCGCCGAGAACGGCGCCGTCGTGCCCATCGACGTTTCCAGCGCCATCCCCAATACGGCTTCCATCGCCATCCTGGTGTTGAAGAACCCCTCCCCGCTGACTTCCGTCTTCGAGTTCTCCAACGGCGCCATGGCCGATGTGGCCGTCCGCCTCAAGGTCGCCCAGACGTCCGTCATCCGTGCCGTCGCCAAGGCCGACGGCAAGGTCTATTCGACCCAGAAGGAAGTCAAGGTCACCGTCGGCGGCTGCGGCGGCTGATCCCGTACAGAGCATATAGAGAGGAATCGAACATGGCAGATCCGATGAAAATCCGCGCCCAGTTGAAGGGCGACGAGGCGGTCATCCGCGTCCTGATGAGCCACCCGATGGAAACCGGCCAGCGCAAGGATGGCGATGGCAAGACCATCCCCGCCCACTTCATCCAGTCCATCACCGTCGCCGTCAATGGCAAGACCGTCGTCTCCGGCCAGACCGGCGGCTCCGTCTCCCGCAACCCCGTCTTCGGCTTCAAGCTCAAGGGCGCCAAGGCCGGCGACAAGGTCGCCGTCTCCTGGATCGACAACAAGGGCGATAAACGAACCGACGAAACGACCGTGGCGTAATTAGGGGCCGCCGGCGCAGAGAGTGCCGGCACCTGTTTCATCAGGGAGAGCTGCGGCTCTCCTTTTTCTTTCGTTTTTTGCACGGAGATGGAATAAACCACGCAACTCATGCGTCTATCTCTGCATACCTCCACAGAAAGGTGATTTGCCGGTGAGTCTCCTGCGCTTCATCAGTCGTCCTCGACACTTCGAGAAAAAGCTCGAGGAAAGCCGTCCGCGGCTATGCCGCCTCGCCTATTCCTGGACACGCAACCGTGCCCTCGCCGACGATCTCGTTCAGGACACCCTCGCCAAGGCGCTCGACCGCCACGCCCAGCTGCAGGATCCCGAAGCGCTGCATGCCTGGCTGTGCAGCATTCTGGCGCACACCTGGCACGACCATCTGCGCAACCGGCGCGACACGGTCGACATCGATGCCGTCGAGGAACGCGAACTCACCGCTGATTGCTGCCCCGAAGCCGATTGCCTGCAGAACGAAATCGTGTTGCGCGTACGGGAGGCCGTCGGCCGCCTGCCGGAAGGCCAGCGGGAAGTCGTGACACTCGTCGATCTGGAGGAGTTTTCCTACGCCGAAGTTGCGACGATCCTCGAGATCCCGATCGGCACGGTCATGAGCCGGCTGTCCCGCGCACGGACCGCCTTGCGCGAAGCGCTGAAGGACCAGCAGCAGCCGGCAGCGAGTGCCACAGTGCACAAACTGAAAGTGGGAAGTTGAAATGAACAACGCGGTTTCCGACGAAATTCTGGGTGCCTACATCGATAACGAGCTCGATCCGCAGGAGCGCGCCAGCCTGCTCGACCAGTTCACCGCCGACAGCAGCCTGCGTGGGCGCGCCTGCGAACTCTGGCAGCTCAAGCAGATGGTACGTGGCGCCTACCCGATGCCCGCACAAAAGTCGGCGCCGGCGGGACGGCGCAGCTTCGGCTCGCCGCGCTGGACACATGCGCTGGCTGCCTCCCTACTGGTGACGCTGGGCACGATTTCCGGCTGGCTGGCGCATGGCCGTGCCGATGCCGAGCGCCTGATGGCGAACCAGATCGAAACCATCCGGGCCGAAGGCGGCCGCGTCGTCCTGCACCTGTTCTCGGACGAGCCGGCCCGCATGGAAGCCGCCCTGAGCATGGCCGAGCAGCTGGCCAATGCGCGCGACCGGGCCGGCCAGCCGTTCCGCGTCGAATTCATCGCCAACGGCCCCGGCCTGCATCTGTTGCGGGCGGGCGGTTCGCCCTATGCCGCCCGGATCGCCGCCCTGCGCAATCATGCCAACCTGCGGCTGATCGCCTGCCGCGAAGCGATGGGCCGGATGCAGGAACGCGGCATCGACGTCACCCTGCTGCCGGGGGTCGAGGAGGCGCCTTCCGCCGAAGGCGAACTCGCGACCCGCCTGACGCAGGGCTGGCGCTACGTGCAGTCATAAGCGAATAACTTTTACTACAACACCCCAAGGAGGAGACTCGATGGACATGTTACGCAGAACGGTGCTGAAGGGTGCTGGCGCCACGGGCGTGCTGGCAGGGCTTTTGGCCGCCGGCGTGCTCAAGCCGACCCTGGCTTACGCCAATGACTGGAACAAGGCCGCTTTCGAAGCGAAAGAACTCGATGCCGCCCTCAAGGCCCTCGGCGCCGAAGGCGCCGCCGAGCACAAGGATCTCGTCATGAAGGCCCCCGAGATCGCCGAGAACGGCGCCGTCGTGCCCATCGACGTTTCCAGCGCCATCCCCAATACGGCTTCCATCGCCATCCTGGTGTTGAAGAACCCCTCCCCGCTGACTTCCGTCTTCGAGTTCTCCAACGGCGCCATGGCCGATGTGGCCGTCCGCCTCAAGGTCGCCCAGACGTCCGTCATCCGTGCCGTCGCCAAGGCCGACGGCAAGGTCTATTCGACCCAGAAGGAAGTCAAGGTCACCGTCGGCGGCTGCGGCGGCTGATCCCGTACAGAGCATATAGAGAGGAATCGAACATGGCAGATCCGATGAAAATCCGCGCCCAGTTGAAGGGCGACGAGGCGGTCATCCGCGTCCTGATGAGCCACCCGATGGAAACCGGCCAGCGCAAGGATGGCGATGGCAAGACCATCCCCGCCCACTTCATCCAGTCCATCACCGTCGCCGTCAATGGCAAGACCGTCGTCTCCGGCCAGACCGGCGGCTCCGTCTCCCGCAACCCCGTCTTCGGCTTCAAGCTCAAGGGCGCCAAGGCCGGCGACAAGGTCGCCGTCTCCTGGATCGACAACAAGGGCGATAAACGAACCGACGAAACGACCGTGGCGTAAGCGTTTCAATCACCACATAGAGCCACTTTATATCCAATGATATAGTGGCCGTTCCAGTCACAACAACGGAGGAGACCATGCGGAAATTTCGCATCATGAGCGCACTATGCGCCCTCACATCGGCCGGCGTCTTCGCTGCCCATGTGCAAGCACAGGAAGTCGACCACGCCAAGGCCGACGCCGAATTCGCCAAGTTCCGGGCCGAGATGGAAGACAGCAACCCGGCCGAACTGTTCGAACTGAAAGGGGAGGAACTCTGGAAGGCCAAGCGCGGCCCGAACAACGTCTCGCTGGCCGAAAGCTGCGACCTCGGGCTCGGCGTCGGTAAGCTCGATGGCGCCTACGTCCTGATGCCGCGCTACTTCAAGGACGCGGATGCGGTGATGGACGCCGAGCGCCGCGTCGTCTGGTGCATGACCGAGAAGCAGGGCTTCAAGTTCGACGACATCGCCAAGAAGCCCTTCGCCTCGGGTAACTACACGCCGGAGATCACCAGCCTGGTGACTTACGTCGCCGGACATTCGCGCAACAAGCAGTTCGCCGTCAACCTCAAGGATCCGAAGGTGCGCGAAATCTATGAGACCGGCAAGGAAATCGCCAACTACCGTGCGGGTCCCTACGACTTCTCCTGCAACACCTGCCACGGCTCCGACGGCAAGCGCATCCGCATGCAGAACCTGCCGAACATCGGTTCGAAGGAAGGGGCGACGAAGAGCGTCATGGGCTGGCCCGGCTACCGCATGACGGGCGGCGTGATGCTGACCCACCAGTGGCGCATGAACGACTGCTTCCGCCAGCAGCGTTTCCCCGAGCCGAAATACGCGTCCGACACCATCACCGCCCTGCTGACCTACATGACGGCCAACGCCAATGGCGTCATGTACAAAGGCCCTGGCATCAAGCGCTAATTCGCCCCGAGGAGACAAGACATGACGAAGAAAATCATCCTTGCCACCCTGGTGGCAGTTCCCTTCATGGCAGCGGCCCTGCCTGCGCAGGCTGACGGCGCCTACCGCGCGAAAGCCGTCGCCATGATCCAGAAGGACTTCAAGCCGCGCGGCCAGGCATCGCTGGATCGACTGGCCGAAGACGGCGTGCAGGCCATCTGCAACCGTACCGGCAACAACCCGCCCGCTGAAATCGCCAAGATGCTCGAAGCCGACCAGATGGCTGCCGTCGTCTATCCCGCCGACGGCCAACTGATGGGCGACTGGAAGAAAGGCGAGAAGCTGGCCCAGAGCGGCAAGGGCTTCACCTGGAAGGACAAGCCGGGCCTGCCGGTCGGCGGCAACTGCTACAACTGCCACCAGATCAGCCCGAAGGAACAGGCCTACGGAACGGTCGGCCCGAGCCTGTTGCATTTCGGCAAGCTGCGCGGCAACACGGCGGAAACGCAAAAGTACGTCTACAGCAAGATCTACAACGCGAAGGCGCACAACCTGTGTTCCGAAATGCCGCGCTTCGGTCGCATCGAAGCCCTCGGCACCAACCAGATCAAGGATCTCGTCGCCCTGCTGCTCGATCCCGAATCGCCGGTCAACAAATAACAATCCCACCGGGAAAAGCCTGGCATCGCCAGGCTTTTTTACGCCCGGAGCCCCCCGAGGAGACAGCCTATGTCCATGAATCGTCGAGAATTTCTGCAGATTCTCGCCGCCGCATCCGCCGCCGGCTTCGCATTGAACAGTCGCGAACTGCTGGCCGCGCAGGGCGGCGAAAAACTGTACGACCTGCCGCGCTTCGGCAACGTCCACTTCCTGCACTTCACGGACTGCCACGCGCAGTTGTTGCCGATCTGGTTCCGCGAGCCGAACGTCAATATCGGCCTCGGCGGAGCGGTCGGCAAGGTGCCGCACATCGTCGGCGAGCAATTGCTGAAAACCTACGGCATCCAGCCGGGCGGCAGGGAAGCGCATGCCTTCACCTATCTCGACTTTGCGCAGGCCGCGAAAACCTACGGCAAGGTCGGCGGTTTCGCCCATCTCGCCACGCTGGTCAAGCAGCTGCGCGCCGGCCGCCCGAATGCACTGCTGCTCGACGGTGGCGACACCTGGCAGGGCTCGGGCACCGCGTTGTGGACCCAAGGCCAGGACATGGTCGATGCCTGCAAGCTGCTCGGCGTCGACATGATGTCGCCCCACTGGGAGTTCACCCTCGGCCACGAGCGCGTCAAGCAGATCATCGAGAAAGACTTCGCCGGCAAGATCGAATTCCTCGCCCAGAACGTCAAGACCACCGACTTCGGCGACCCGGTCTTCAAGCCCTACGCGCTCCGCGAAATGAACGGCGTGAAGGTCGCCGTGGTCGGCCAGGCCTTCCCCTACACGCCGATCGCCAACCCGCGCTACATGGTGCCGGACTGGACCTTCGGCATCCAGGACGAGGAAATGCAGAAGGCCGTCAACGCCGCGCGCGGCGAAGGCGCGCAGGTCGTCGTGGTGCTGTCGCACAACGGCATGGACGTCGACCTGAAGATGGCCAGCCGTGTGACGGGTATCGACGCGATCCTCGGCGGCCACACGCACGACGGCGTGCCGCAGCCGGTCAAGGTGCAGAACAAGGGCGGCGTCACGCTGGTCACCAACGCCGGCTCGAACGGCAAGTTCCTCGGCGTGCTCGACTTCGACGTCAAGGGCGGCAAGGTCAGCGACTTCCGCTACAAGCTGCTGCCGGTGTTCTCCAACCTGCTCGCCGCCGACAAGGACATGACGGCGCTGATCGACAAGATCCGCGCCCCCTACCTCGGCAAACTGGAGGAAAAACTTGCCGTCAGCGAGGGGCTGCTCTACCGCCGCGGCAACTTCAACGGCAGCTGGGACCAACTGATCCTCGATGCGATGATGGAAGTAAAGGGCGCCGATCTCGCCTTCTCGCCCGGTTTCCGCTGGGGCACCTCGATCCTGCCGGGCCAGGCGATCACCTTCGAGCACGTCATGGACCAGACCGCCATCACCTACCCGATGTCCACGCTCACCGAGATGACGGGCGAGCAGATCAAGACCATCCTCGAGGACGTCTGCGACAACCTGTTCAATCCCGACCCCTACTACCAGCAGGGCGGCGACATGGTGCGCGTCGGCGGGCTCACCTATGCCTGCGATCCGAATGCGAAGATCGGCAGCCGCATCCAGGACATGCGCCTGGGCGGCAAGCCGCTCGACGCGACGAAGAAGTACAAGGTCGCCGGCTGGGCCCCCGTGGCCGAGAACGCGCAAGGCGAGCCGATCTGGGAAGTCGTGGCACGCTGGCTGCGCGACAAGAAGACGATCACGCCGCGGCAACTCAACACGCCGCGACTGATCGGCGTCGCGGGCAATCCCGGACTGGCCTGAGCATCATGGTCGCGCGCTTTCTGCTCCTGATGCTCGGCGGGTGCTTGGCAGCTGCCGGTTTCGTCGCCAAGGCCGCCGAGGTTCGCGACCACGCTGCCGAGCAGGTCGCCCCGCGCACCTGGGTGATCCACGGCCCGCTCGGCGACCCGTCGGTGGCGAACCAGGGCTTCATGAACAATCCTGCGTTCGTCGTCACCGGCGCCGGCGTCGTGGTGATCGATCCGGGCTCCAGCGTCCACGCCGGCCGCATGGTGCTGCGCCAGATCCGCAAGATCACCGACAAGCCCGTCACGCACGTGCTCAATACCCACGTGCATGGCGACCACTGGCTCGGCAACCATGCGTTCCACGATGTATTTCCGGATGCGCAGTTCATGGCCCATCCGCGCATGATCGAGGGCGCGCACGGCGGCCAGGCGAAGCGCTGGCTCGACCTCATCGACCAGCTGACCGAGGGCTTCACGCGCGGCACACGCCCGGTGATTCCAGCGGTGCCGGTCGTCGAGGACCAGCGCTTTGTCGCCGGCGGCATCACCTTCCGCATCCTTGCGCCCCCCAAGGCGCATTCCGGCACCGACATCATGATCCATGTCGTCGAAGAGGACGTGCTGTTCCTCGGCGACAACGTCATGAACGGCCGCCTCGGCGGCATGGGCGACGGCACCTTCCGCGGCAACATCGCCGCCTGCGAGCGCGCGCTCGCCGTACCGGCGCAGGTCTTCGTTCCCGGCCACGGCCGCACCGCCGGCAAGGAGATCGTGGCGGCCTATCGCGACTACATGTCCATCCTCTTCGACACCGCGCGCGCCGAATACGACCAGGGCAAGCAGGATTACGAAATGAAGGACACCATCCGCGCAAAAATGGGCCGCTACACCGGCTGGGAAGGCTTCGACCTCAACTTCGGCCGACACATCAGCGTCGCTGTGCTGGAGATCGAAGCGATGTAGACTCGGGTGCCGTCCCATCCGCGACGACTTTTGCACCGACTTTTTCAATCATGGAATTTAAGCTCCTCGACTACCGCAACGGCATCCATGCCTTCGATGCCGGCTACGTCCGCCACCAGCTCGCCGCCGTCCACCTGATCGTCGATGACGGCCGCGCCGCCTTCGTCGACAACGGCAGCAATGCCAGCCTGCCGCGTGCCCGGCGCGCGCTCACGGAACTCGGTCTCGGGCCGGAGGCCGTCGACTACGTCATCGTCACGCACATCCACCTCGACCACGCCGGCGGCTCGGGCGCCTACATGCAGGCCTTCCCCAACGCGAAGTTCATCGTCCATCCGCGCGGCGCGCGCCACATGATCGACCCGGCCAAGCTGATGGCTGCGACCGAGCAGGTCTATGGCAAGGAAAACGCACAGCGCCTCTACGGCACGTTGCTGCCGGTGCCGGCCGACCGCGTGATCGAGACGCATGACGGCATGGTGCTCAAGCTCGGTCAACGCGAACTCGTCCTCTACGACTGCCCCGGCCACGCCAAGCACCACGTCTTCATCCACGACCGCGCCGCCAACGGCATCTTCACCGGCGACACCTTCGGCATCGGCTACCGCGAGTTCGATACGGACGGTCGCCATTTCGTCTTTCCGGCCCCCACCCCTTCGCAGTTCGACCCGGTCGACTGGCGCGACAGCGTCGAGCGCATGATCGCCCTCGACCCGGAAGCGGTCTACCTCACGCACTTCAGCCGCCTGACGCCGCCGCGCGAACTCGCTGCCCAGCTGCTGCACCGCCTCGACGAATGCGTGCGGCTGACCAAGGAAGCCATGCGCGAGGCGGGCGACGGCGACGCCCAGCCCCTGCTCATGCAGAAGCTCGGCGACTACATCGTCAGCGAAGTGCGCGCCCACGGCAGCCCGATGCCGGAAACCGAGATCCGCAAGCTCTGGGCGATGGACATCGACCTCGACGCGCAGGGTTTGCTGATCTGGGCCAAAGCTTAGCCCGACCCCGGCACGACCTCCCCCAGCCCCTCCTTCACAGGAGGGAAGACGGGTGGCTCGCTCTGCTCGAAATAATGGATGAAGCGCCGTCCCGCCGGCACCGACTTTTTTCGGGCGGTAAAATCGACCATCCATGAGCACGCCCCGCTTCGTCCATCTCCGCCTCCACAGCGAATACTCGATCACCGATGGCCTGACGCGCCTCGATGACGCCGTGAACCGCGCAGCGGCGGACCAGATGCCGGCGCTGGCACTGACCGACCTCGCCAATTTGTTCGGCATGGTCAAGTTCTACACGGCGGCACGCGGTGCCGGCATCAAGCCCATCATCGGCTGCGATGTATGGATTGCCGAAGAGACCGGCGCGGCGCCCGACCCGACCCGCGAGATGTGTTCGCGCCTGCTGCTGCTGGCGAAGAACCGCGCAGGCTACCTGCGCCTGTGCGAACTGCTCTCCTCGGCCTACCTGCGGCCGCGCCGCCATGGCCGCGCCGAGATCGCGCGCAGCGCCTTCGATGGCGACAACAGCGGGCTGATCGCCATGTCGGGTGGGCTGTCCGGCGAGATCGGGCAGTGGCTTGTCGCCGACAAGGCCGACAAGGCCGCCGCCGCCGCCCGCCACTGGGCGGACCGTTTCCCCGGCAGTTTCTACCTCGAGGTGCAGCGGCCGAACGGACGCGCCGACACGCCAGCGCAGGAGCGCCTGATCGCCGCGACGCTGCAGCTCGGTGCCGAACTGGACCTGCCGACCGTCGCGACGCACCCGGTGCAGTTCCTCGATCCCGGCGACTTCCGCGCCCACGAGGCGCGCGTCTGCATCGCCGAGGGCTACGTGATGGGCGACAAGCGCCGTCCGCAGAATTTCAGCGAGGCGCAGTACTTCCGCACGCAGGACGAAATGGCGAACCTCTTCGCCGACCTGCCCGAAGCCCTCGCCAACAGCGTCGAGATCGCGCAGCGCTGCAACCTCTCGGTGCCGCTCGGCAAGAGCTTCCTGCCCGAATTCCCGACGCCCGGCGGCGAATCGATCGAGGATTACCTCGCCCAGGCGGCGCGCGCCGGACTGGAGAAGCGCCTCGCCCACCTCTACCCCGATGCGGCCGAACGCGAAAGTCGGCGCCCGCCGTACGGCGAGCGGCTCGAATTCGAGATCCGGACCATCGTGCAGATGGGCTTCCCCGGCTACTTCCTGATCGTCGCGGACTTCATCAACTGGGGCAAGAGCAACGGCGTGCCGGTCGGCCCCGGCCGCGGCTCGGGCGCCGGCTCGCTGGTCGCCTACAGCCTCGGCATCACCGACCTCGACCCACTGCGCTACGAGCTGCTGTTCGAGCGTTTCCTGAACCCCGAGCGCGTATCGATGCCCGACTTCGACATCGACTTCTGCCAGGAGGGGCGCGACCGCGTCATCGACTACGTGCGCCAGCGCTACGGCCAGCACGCCGTGTCGCAGATCGCCACCTTCGGCACGATGGCCGCCAAGGCCGTGATCCGCGACGTCGGCCGCGTGCTCGACCTCGGCTTCAACTTCGTCGACCAGTTCGCCAAGCTGATCCCCAACGAGCTGGGCATCACGCTCAAGGACGCACGCGAGAAGGAGCCGCAGATCAACGAGCGCCTGCAGCAGGAGGAGGAACTCGCCGAGCTGTGGACCCTGGCCGAGAAGCTCGAAGGCATGACGCGCAACGTCGGCATGCACGCTGGCGGCGTGCTGATCGCGCCAGGCAAGCTGACCGATTTCTGCCCGCTGTATTCGGCCGACGGCGGCGCCACGGTCAGCCAGTTCGACAAGGACGACGTGGAGAAGGCGGGCCTCGTCAAGTTCGACTTCCTCGGCCTGCGCACGCTGACCATCCTGGCCGAAGCGGTGCAATTCGTGAAAGACGTCGAAGGCATTGACGTAAGCCTCGAAGACCTGCCGCTCGACGACAAGCCGACCTACGAAAAGGTGTTCAAGAACGCCAACACCACGGCGGTGTTCCAGTTCGAATCGCGCGGCATGAAGGACACGCTGGTGCAGGCGCGGCCCGACTGCCTCGAAGACCTGATCGCCCTGAACGCGCTCTACCGCCCCGGCCCGATGGACTTCATCCCGAACTTCATCAACCGCAAGCACGGGCGCGAGAAGGTCGTGCTGCCGCATCCCTCGCTGGAAAAGGTGCTCGACAACACCTACGGCATCATGGTGTACCAGGAGCAGGTGATGCAGACCGCCCAGGTCATCGCCAACTACTCGCTCGGCGGCGCTGACCTGCTACGCCGCGCGATGGGCAAGAAGAAGCCCGAGGAGATGGCGAAGCAGCGCGAGATCTTCGTCGCGGGCGCGGCCGAAAATCAGATCGACGCCGGAAAGGCGAACGAGATCTTCGACACGATGGAGAAGTTCGCCGGCTACGGCTTCAACAAGTCGCACGCCGCCGCCTATTCGCTGGTCGCCTATCACACGGCCTGGCTCAAGTGCCACCACCCGGCGGCCTTCATGGCGGCGACAATGTCGTCGGAAATGGCCGACACCGACAAGCTGCAGTTTTTCTTCGCCGACGCGCAGGCCAACGGCATCACCTTCCTGCCGCCCGACATCAACACCGGGCTGGTGCGCTTCACGCCGGTGGATGGCCAGACCATCCGCTACGGCCTCGGCGCCATCAAGGGCACGGGCGAATCGGCGTTGTCCGTCATCATCGCCGCACGCCAGACAGCACCGTTCGCCGACCTGTTCGACTTCTGCCGCCGCATCGACCGGCGCGTCGTCAACCGCCGCGTCATCGAGGCGCTGATCCGCGCCGGCGCCTTCGACACCATCGACGACGACCGCGCCAAGCTGCTCGCCTCCGCCGGCCGGGCGCTCGAGGCCGCCGAGCAGGCCGAGCGCAATGCCCACCAGGGCGGGCTGTTCGACACCCCCGGCGACGACGCGCCGCCCGACATCCACTACGTCGCCGTGCCGCGCTGGACCGAGCGGGAACAGCTGCTCAACGAGAAGCAGGCGCTCGGCTTCTTCCTCTCCGGCCACCCTTTCAACGCCTATGCGGCCGAAATATCGGCGTTCGCAAGACGGCGTCTCGCCGACATCGAGCCGCAGCGCGAGCCGGTGCTGCTCGCCGGCGTGGTGCTCGGCGTTCGCACGCAGATGTCGCGGCGCGGCAAGATGGCCATCGTCATGCTCGACGATGCCTCCGCGCAGGTCGAGGTCACCGTGTTCAACGAGCTGTGGGACGCAGAGCGCAACAAGATCAGGGAAGACGAACTGCTGGTGATCGAAGGCAAGGTGCAGCGCGACGACTACAGCGGCGGCCTGCGCGTCTCCGCCGAAAAGCTGATGACGTTGGCCGAGGCGCGCGGCCGCTACGCGCGCGTGCTCAAGCTGGCCATGAACGGCAGTTCCACTCCCGAGACCGCCGGCCGCCTGCGCAGCCTGCTGTCCCCTTATCGCTGCGCCGAACACGCCGCCGACGGCACCTGCCCGGTCCGCATCCGCTACCGCAACGCCGAGGCGGAAACCGAGCTCTCCCTGCCGGAAAGCTGGCGCGTCAGGCTGGACGACGCCCTCCTCCTCCAGTTGCAGGACTGGTTGTCTCCCGATAACGTGCGCGTGATCTACGGATAACGTTCCGGAGAGGCCGCATGCCCACCCGCCGCACCTTCCTGCAGACCTTGGCCCTGGCGCCCTGCCTGATGCCAGGCCGACCGCTGTGGGCGGCCGGGGAAAGCGGGCAGACCGCACTGGTGATCGGCAATGCCGCCTACGGACAGGCCGGGCTGGTCAATCCCGCGAACGATGCGAAAGCCATGCAGGGCCTGCTCGGCCAGGCCGGATTCTCCGTCGACCTGCAGATCGATGCCCGCCGCGACGCGATGATCGCGGCGATCGAACGCTTCGGCCGGCGCGTGCAGGCGTCGGACACCCGCACGGCCGTCTTCTACTATGCCGGCCATGGGGCCCAGCTCGACTGGCGCAACTACCTGCTGCCGGTGGATGTCTCGGTCCGCTCGGCCGAGACGCTCAAGGCCGGCTGCATCGACCTCGCCGTGCTGCTCGACCAATTGACACGGGCGCAAAGGCAGGCGGAGGGAAAGACCTTCGTGGTCATCCTCGATGCCTGCCGCGACAACCCCTTCGGCAGCGCCTTCCGGACCCCGAACAAGGGCCTGAGCCAGTTCGACGCACCGGTCGGCAGCCTGCTCGCCTACGCGACCGCCCCCGGCAGCGTCGCCTCGGACGGCGAAGGGCAGAACGGCCTCTACACCCAGCACCTCGTGACCGAGCTGTCCCGCCAGGACACGCGCATCGAGGATGCGCTCAAGCGCGTGCGGCTCAACGTGCGGCTGGCCTCCGGCGGTGCGCAGATTCCCTGGGAGTCCACGTCGCTCGAAAGCGATGTGTTCATCTTCCCGCGGGCGGCCGGAAAACTGTCCGAAGAGGAACAGGAGCGCCAGATCGAGGAAGAAATCGCGCACTGGGGACGCGTGAAGTCTTCCCGGCGCATCGAGGACTGGGTCGAATACCTGCGCCGCTTCCCGAACGGGCGCTTCAGCGAGGTCGCCCAGGTCCGCCTGAACCGCCTGCTGGCGGCCATCGAACGTCGCGAAACGCGCGTCGCCAGCGTACCGGTCGCGGCCGCAGCGCCGGTGCCACCGGTTGCGCCGATTGCACCGCCGGCCGCGGTCGCAGAGGACGAAGCCATCGCAGCCGGCGAAGCCGCCATTCCCGCGGCCGCCCTCGCCGCAGTGACGAAGAACCCCTATTCCGCCGGCCGCTTCCCGCTCGGGCGCAAGTTCACGGTCGGCGACCGCGTGGTCATGCGCGAGAGCGACCTGCTGACCGGCGTCTCGGAGGGTGAAAAGCGCTTCAAGGTCACGCGCGTCGACGAGGACAACGACCGTGTCGAACTCAACCAGGGCAAGCTGGTCGTCGACCTGATGGGCAATACCGTCGACTCGCCGCTCGCCAGCAGCAGCGTGCCACAACAGCTGTTCCCGGCCGAACTGCAGGTCGGCAAGCGCTGGACGGCCCTCTACAGCGTGACCTTCAAGAAAGGCCCGCTCGCCGGCAGGACCAACCGCGTGGAACTGGATGTCCGCATCCAGGCGCGGGAGACGGTCCGCGTGCCGGCAGGCGAATACCAGGCCTTCCGCATCGAGGCGACGGGCTGGTCGGAAGGCGAGCGCGGCTCGACGCAGATCGAATTCAGGCTCTGGGCCGTGCCGGGGATCAACTTTCCGGTCCGGTCGGAACGCATCAAGCGGCGCGGCAACCGGCTCGTCGAAACGAAGCTGACCGAACTCGCCGCGATCCGGCAGGCCGCATCGGGACTGGACTGACCGCGCCGGGAGTATTCGCGCCGACCTTCAGGTCTTCGGCTTCATGTGCAGGTGTGTTTTCACTTTGCCGCGCGGCACATAGCCGTGCGAATGGTCATGGCCGGCATCGACCTCGACGCTGACCAGGTTCACCATGCCATGGCGCACGCCGCGCTCGGCCACCAGGGCATCGGCGAAGCTGCGCACGGCCGGCGTCGGGCCGCGCAGGATCACCGTTTCCAGGCAGTTCTCGTGATCGAGATGCGCGTGCATCGTCGCCACCGTCAGGTCGTGCTGACCATGCTGCAATGCCGTCAGGCGTTCGGCCAGATCGCGCTCGTGATGATTGAAGACGTAGGAGAGATTGGCGACGCAGTAACCCGTCGCCGCTTCGCCGCCGCGTTCGCGTTCCAGCAGCGAACGCACCAGATCGCGCACGGCCTCCGAGCGGTTCTGGTAGCCGCGCTGGGCGATCAGGCGGTCGAAATCCGCCGCCAACTGGTCATCCATCGAAATCGTAAAGCGCTCCATGACCACCCCTTCATTGCAGTTTCGCAACACTTTAGCAACCTGGTGCGTGTATGATGATTTTAAATAAGTTCACATCAAACACTCAGAACAACACGCTCAGAAGGACATCCTCATGCGCCTGCTGCCTCTGTTTGCCATCTTGCTCACTTGCACTGCCCAGGCCCACGACCTTTGGCTGGCAAAGGACGGCAAGCACTTGACGCTCTATCAGGGCCACCGTCACAGCGGCCATGCCGGGGCGGAAACCATGGCCTACGGCAGCAACTTCGTCACCGCCAACCGCTGCGTCGACGAACGCGGCGCGGCGCGCCCGCTCGCCGTGGTCGGTACCTCGCCCTGGACGGCAAGCGGCGACTGCGCCGCCTTGCGCCTCGACATTTCTTCCGGCTACTGGAGCAAGACCCCCTGGGAGACGAAAAATGCGCCGAAGAACGAAACCCCCGGCGCCATCAAGAGTTGGCTGTCCAAAGAGAATCTCAAGCGCCTTGAACGCTGGAGTCCGGCCTTCGTCCAGCCGCTGGGCCACGGGCTGGAAATTCTCCCCGCCAGCGATCCCTTCGCACTCAAGCCGGGTGACAAACTCGTCGTCGTCGTCGTCAAGGACGGCAAGCCGGTGACCGGCGCCCCGGTGGCCTACCATGGCGATCCGCGCGGCGAGACCGATCCCGACGGCCGCATCGCCATCCGCCTGCGCCATGGCGGCCTGCAACTGATCGCCACCAGCCTCGAACTGCCGCTCAAGGACGGCAAGGCGGACGTGGAGATTCTCGCCAGCACCCTGCAGTTCGAGATCAGGCCATGAGAGTCTGGATGCTGCTGCTCGCGCTTGGCACAACACTGGCGCAGGCCCATGAGGTGCATCACCGCATCGAGGCGAGCGGCGCCGTCCTCGTCACCTTGAGCTACGCCAACGGCCAGCCCTTTGCCTACGAAAAATATGCGCTGACCCCCGCCGGGCAGGAAACACCGCAGCAGGTCGGCAACACCGATGCGCAAGGACGCATCGCCTTCGTGCCGGGTAGCGTTGAGAAATGGCGCCTGCAGGCCACTTCGGCCGACGGCCATGGCGTCAATCTCGACTTCAGTGCTCCCTCCACCCAGGCAAGCAGCGGTGCGGCGGCAACCGACCTGGCCACGCCGCGCTGGCTGCTGACGGTGCTGGGGCTATCGCTGATCTTTGGCATTTTCGGTCTCATTCAACTCCTGACGAGGAAAAGGCCATGAAACGTCTGTTCGCCATCCTCTTGTGGTCACCCGCGCTCGCGCTGGCCCACCACGGCGTCGCCGGCGTCGGTGCGGCCGCCCTCGAAGGCCCGGGTGCGCCGCTCGAATCGGCCAGTTCCACTGTGCTGCCCGCCGGCAAGACGCTGCTGTATGCCAAGCTCGACCATGCCAAGTTCAAGACCTACGATCCCGATCCCACCGCACCGGAAAGCGACTACGCTAACTACTGGATGGTCGGCGTCGGCCATGGCTTCACCCCGTGGTTCTCGGCCTACATCTTCGCGCCTTATCACGCCAAGATCGACGAACCCGGTGGCCTCGATTCGAAGGGCTGGGCCGACCTCTCCGTGATGGGCCAGATCGGCTTCAAGTACGACAATGGCTTCAGTCTGGTTCCAGCCAACGAAAGCCTCGACGACCAGGAGGACTGGCATTTCACCGTCTTCGGCGGCGGCACGCTGCCCACCGGCAACGCCAACCATCGCCTCGCCGGCGGCACGATCGATCCCGGCAAGGCCCACGGCTTCGGCAAGAACTCCTTAAGCCTCGGCGTGACCGCGACGAAGCAACTGAGCCGCGACCTCACCTTCAACCTCGAGGCCTCGGCCATCCGCTTCCGCGAATACACCTACGATGACGGCAACCGAGTCAAGTTCGGCACCGAAAACCGCCTCAACGGCAGCCTGTCCTACCGCCTGCACACCAACCCGGACAGCCGCTTCCGCGTCGACGGCGTACTCGAAGCACAATACCTCGCACTCGGCCGCGACATCGAGAATGGCGTCGGTGCCACGGCGACGGGGGGCAAGATGCTCTATCTCGTCCCCGGCGTGCGCCTTTACAAGGACAACATGAGCTTCGCCTTTGGCTTCAAGAAACCTGTCTGGACCCGACTCAACGAGTCCAGCCAGCAGCAGGGTGCCGAGGGCAAGGAGAAATACCGGCTGATTTTCTCGGCCTCGATCCTCTTCTAACGTGCATATCCCTGACGGTTTCCTCTCGCCGCAAACCTACCTGCCTGCCGCCGCGATTGCCTTCGGCGCATGGGCCTGGGCCGCCCGCGGTCTGCGGCAATCGCTCGACGAGACCCTGGTACCACGGCTGGCGATGCTCACTGCGCTGGCCTACGGCCTCGGTCTGATCATGCTGCCGATCCCCGGCGGCACCAGCGGCCACGCCCTCGGCGTCGCCATGCTGGCGCTGCTGTTCGGCCTGCGCCTCGCCTTCCTCGCCTACAGCGGCGTGCTGCTCTTGCAGGCGCTACTGTTCGGCGCGGGCGGCCTGACCGCCCTGCCGATCAACGCCCTGGCAATGGGACTGGCCGGCAGCGCCACGGCACTCGTCACCTTCCGTCTGCTCAAGCCCCTGCATGAGACGACGGCCGTCGCCGTCGCGGCCTGGCTGTCGGTCTTCGTGCCGGGCATTCTCGTTGCGCTGGCGCTGGGCCTCCAGCCGTGGATCGCCGCGAAGCCTGACGGCAGCCCGCTGTTCTTCCCCTTCGGGCCGGAAATCACGCTGCCGGCCATCCTCGTGCCGCACGCCTTCATCGGCATCGGCGAGGCGGCCCTCACGCTGCTCGTCTGGCGCTATGCCAGGATGCGAAAATGGGTGGCATGAAGCCGCGCCACGCGCTTTACCTCTACCTCGCCGTCCTGCCAGCGCCGACATTTGTCCACGATCCGGTGGTGCTCGCGCTCGGCCTGCTGGTAGCCCTCGCATGCGCCGGGGCCGAACGCTGGCGCATCTTAAAGAAAAGTCTGCTGGCGATCCTCGCCTTCAACCTCAGCGTCAGCCTCGGCTACATCGCCGTCGGTCTCTGGCGCGGCGACTTCCGGCCCGACTGGCTGCTCGTCGCCAACCTGCGCGTGCTGCTGATGGTCTTTCTCGGCTTCTGGTTCGTGGCGCGCGTCAACCTGCTCGCCGCGCTCGCCGGCTGGCCGGGCGCGACGCTGGTGGCCACGCTCGCCATCGGCCAGGCACGCAGCTTCGACAGGCTGCTGCGCGATTTCCGCTGCGCCTTCGCCAGCCGCAACATCGTCAAGCCGCGCTGGACCGACCGCCGCCACCAGACCGGCGCGCAGGCGGTCGCGCTCCTCGACAAGGCGCAGGCGCAATCGACCGAAGTCGCGCTGGCGATGAGATCAAGAGGGGCTTTCGATGCTTGAGCTCGACCGCGTGCGCTTCGGTTGGGATGAGGGAAAGACCGTCATCGAAGCGCTTTCGCTGAAGATCAGGGCGGGCGACAAGGTCGTGATCCTCGGCGCCAATGGCTGCGGCAAGTCGACGCTGCTGAAGCTGATGAACGGCCTGGTTTTCCCGCAGTCCGGTTCTGTCGGCTACCGGGGCACCCGACTGGAAAAGTCGGTGCTGGCGGGACGGCCCTTCGCGCGGCAATTCCGCCAGGAATGCGGGCTGCTGTTCCAGCATCCCGAGGCGATGCTGTTCAACCCGACGGTGAAGGACGAAATCGCCTACGGCCCGCGCCAGCTGGACCTGCCGGACGTAGACGTAGACGCACGCGTCGCGCACTGGGCCGCCGAACTGCAACTATCCGCCTTCCTCGACCAGCCGCCCTTCCTGCTCTCGGGCGGCGAGAAGCAAAAGCTCGCGCTGGCCAGTCTGCTGGCCCTCGAGCCCCATCTCCTGCTGCTCGACGAACCTTCCGCCAGCCTGGATCCGGCCACGGTCGGCTGGCTGATCGACACCCTGCTGGACTCGCCCATGACGGTTGTCGCCGCCACCCACAATCTTTCGCTGGCCGCCGAGCTGGGCAGCCGCTGCCTGGTCCTCGGCCAGCACGGCCGCCTCCTCTACGATGGCCCCGTCGGTGCCGCCCTGAAAAACCTCTCCCTGATGGAGGAAGCTCGCCTCGCCCACCGCCACCGGCACCGCCACGATGGACGGACGCACACGCACCTGCACGTCCACGACTGGGAAGGAAGTTGAATCACCCGGGGCTGCGCAGCTGCAATGTCGGATCGCCCGGTTATCCCGCCGACCAGTAATGCGCAGCGCCCCACAGGGCGGCGAAGAACACCGCCAGATGGCCCACGGCCCAGAGGAGATAGCACCGCTCGATCTTCTCCGGCGGCAGCGATGAAATGAGGTAGAGGCGGCCATCTGCGGGTGCCGCCATCGCATGGGTGTCCGGAGCGGCCCGCAGTTCCCGGTGGTTGCGCAGCACCTCGCGCTTCGCCTGCGAGCGGGCCAGCTGCCATTCGCGCATGTCGAGCGTCCCGTCGCCGTCGAGGTCGAAGCGTTCGAGCAGCTTCGGCATGTCCTTCTTCCATTCCGCGAGCAGATGCTTCACGTCCTCGGCGACATTCAGGTCGATGCTGTCGCCCCCCCAGGTGCGAAAGGCGCCGAGCGCGTAGATCGATTCGCCCGGGATCAGCACGGCCTGTGTGTGCCGGTAGCCCGGCTGCGGATACCAGACATCGGTGCTGCGCGGGAGAACTTCGGCGCCTTCCGGATCGACGACGCAGACCCCGCTACCGTCATCAAGCAAGAAGGAGTCCGACGACTCGCCACTGTTTTCCAGATGCCACTTGTCGTCGCGCTTGCGCTCGACCTTGAAGCGATACCAGAGACAGGGCAGTCCGTTCAGCGGCGCGTGCAGCGGCTGGCCGGCGAGCGGCTCGCCGCGACCGAGGAGTTCGACGTAGCCCTGTGCTGCCGAGGCGATGCGCGAGGTCGGCGTATCGGCGATGGCGCGGGCCCGGCGCAGGACGATGCCCCAGGCCGGCAGGGCCATCGCGGCGATGGCGATGGCGACCCATTTCCAGGCCAGCGGCGATTCGAGCTGCAAGCCGGCGAAGACGAGCAGCACGTAGCCGCCCGAGGCGATCCACTGCACATAGCCACGGCGCAGGCGGACCAGCATGAAACGCTCAGGCGAACAGCTTCTTCAGGTCGACATCCTTCTTCTCGCCGGCGGAGAACTGCAGCAGCGGCTTGGCGCCGAAGCGGAACAGCCCGGCGATGACCGAGTCCGGGAACTGCTCGACGCGCACGTTGTTGATGTTGACCGCCTCGTTGTAGAACTCGCGGCGGTCGGCGATGGCGTTTTCGAGCTGGCTGATGCGCGACTGCAGCTGCATGAAGCTTTCGTTGGCGCGCAGCTCGGGGTAGGCCTCGGCGACGGCGAAGATCTGGCCGAGGCCCGAGCGCAGCATGCCTTCCGCCGCACCGAGCGCCGCCATGTCCTGCGTCTGGCGTGCCGCCTGCACCTTGCTGCGCGCCTCGATCACCTGCTGCAGCGTCTTCTGCTCGAACTGCGCATACTGCTTGCAGGTCTCGACCAGCTTGGGCAGTTCGTCGTGACGCTGCTTGAGCAGCACGTCGATGTTCGCCCACGCCTTGTCGACGCCGTGCTTGAGCGTCACCAGGCGGTTGTAGGTCGAGATGCCATAGACCAGCAGCACGGCGACGACGCCGAAGGAAACCAGCAGGGACACGCTCATGATCGTTCTCCGAATGTGGGCTCGCGCCGGGATTAAATCACGATTGCCCGCGGCGCATCGGCAAATGGCGCCGTCCCGCCGGCGCCGACTTTTCGGTTTCAGCGCGGCTGCGCGAAAAAATGCAGCAGGCGTCGCGGCAGCCAGTCGAGCCGGCCGGGCCAGGCGCCGCTGACGAAGCCGACATGGCCGCCTTCCTGCGGCTGTTCCAGCGTTACCGCCGCGGACACCTCGCCGGCCTGCGGCAGGACATGCGCCGGCAGGAAGGGATCATTGCACGCATTGAGCAGCAGGGTCGGCACCCGGATGCCGCTCAGGAAGGGCTTGGCGGAAGCCCGCCGCCAGTAGTCGGCCACGTCGCGGAAGCCGTGCAGCGGTGCCGTCACGGCATCGTCGAAGTCGTGCAGGTTGCGGGCGCGCGCCATGCGCGATCCGTCGAAGAGCCCGGGAAAGCGCCGGAGCTTTTCCGCCGCGCCCGGCTTGAGCGTGCGCAGGAAGTGCTGCGTGTAGACGCGGTTGAAGCCGCGCCCGAGGTGGTGGCCGCAGGCGGTCAGGTCGAGCGGTGCTGAGATCGCCGCAGCGGCGTCGACAATGACTGCAGCATCGCCCCCCTGTTCGCCGAGCCACTTGAGCAGCGCATTGCCGCCGAGCGACACGCCGGCGGCGCAGAGGCGCCGTTGCGGATGCGCGTGGCGCAGGCGGCGCAGGATCCAGTCGATCTCGGCGGAATCGCCCGAGTGATAGGCGCGCGGCAGACGGTTCGGCTCGCCCGAACAGCCGCGGAAGTGCGCCACGCCGCCGGCCCAGCCGGATGCAGTCAGTTCGGCCATCAGCGCCGTGGCGTAATGGCTCGCCGAGCTGCCCTCGAGGCCGTGGAACAGCAGGACCAGCGGCGCATCCGGCGCACCGTCGGGGGCATCGGCCCAGTCGATGTCGATGAAGTCGCCGTCCGGCGTATCCCAGCGTTCGCGCCGCAGGCCGGCCGGCGCCGTCCTGATCAACAATGGCCACAGGGTCTGGACATGGCCGCCGGGCAGCCAGCGCGGCGCCCGATAGGCCGGAAACGCCGCCTGCATGCCGACCCTATGCCGTCCTGCCCGCGCCGACTTTACAGCGAGGCACGCTGCTCGAAGCCGGAGTAGCTGCCGCTGCCGATCTCGACGGCGACATGCTCGACCTGCGCGGCCGGCGGGCCGCGGCGCGCCCAGTTCATGATCGCGGCGACCTGCTCCGCGTTGCCGGCGACCATCGCCTCGACGCTGCCGTCGGCGCGATTGCGCACCCAGCCGGTCACGCCGAGCCGCTGGGCTTCCCGCGCCATGCCGGCGCGGTACCAGACGCCCTGCACCCGGCCGGTAATGACGAGATGCCTGATCTCTTGCACTACTTGACCTGCATGCCCGGCGTGGCGCCGGAATCCGGCGAGAGGATGAACAGCCCGGCCGTCTTGTTGTCGGGATCGGAGGCGGCCAGCACCATGCCCTCGCTCATGCCGAACTTCATCTTGCGCGGCGCGAGGTTGGCGACCATGACGGTCAGCCGCCCGACCAGCGTGGCCGGGTCGTAGGCGGACTTGATGCCGGCGAAGACCTGCCGCGTGCCGAGCGGGCCGAGGTCGAGCGTGAGCCTGAGCAGCTTCTCGGCGCCTTCGACATGTTCGGCATTGGCGATGCGCGCAATGCGCAGGTCGACCTTCATGAAGTCGTCGATGGCGATGTGTTCGGTCTGGGGCATGGCGGCTCCGCTCTGGTGCTGGGCATGGCGCTGCGGCGAATGGGCATCCGCCGCCGGCGCCGAGGCCGGGGCCAGCGATTCCTTGTTGGCGGCGAGCAGCGCATCGATCTGCTTCGACTCGACGCGCGTCATCAGGTGCTCGTAGGGGTTGATCGCGTGGGCCGGCGGCAGCAGGTGGCCGGCGTCGGCCCAGTGCAGCGGCGCGACATTGAGGAATTCCTCGGCACGCTGGACCAGCTTGGGCAGCACCGGCTTCAGGTAGATGGCGAGCAGGCGGAAGGCGTTCACCAGCATCGTGCAGACCGCATGCAGTTCGTGTTCCCGGCCCGGTTCCTTCGCCAGCTTCCACGGCTGGTGCTGATCGACGTACTGGTTGACCTGGTCCGCCAGCGCCATGATGCGGCGGATCGCGCGGCCGAAGTCGCGGGCTTCGTAATGGCCGGCGATCTCCTCGGCGGCCACCTGCAGGTCGGGCAGGCTGGTGCGGAAGCGCTCGGCGAAATGCTCGTCGAGCAGCTTGCCGTCGAAATGCTTGTGGATGAAGTTCGCCGAGCGGCTGGCGATGTTGATGAACTTGCCGACCAGGTCGCTGTTCACGCGGCTGACGAAATCGTCGAGGTTGAGGTCGATGTCTTCCATCGTGCCGTTGAGCTTGGCGGCGAAGTAGTAGCGCAGCCATTCCGGATTCAAGCCTTGGGCCAGATACGATTCGGCGGTGATGAAGGTGCCGCGCGACTTGCTCATCTTCGCGCCGTCAACCGTCAGGAAGCCGTGGGCGAAGACGTTGGTCGGCGTGCGGTAGCCGGCGTGCTGCAGCTCGGCGGGCCAGAACAGGGCGTGGAAGTAGAGGATGTCCTTGCCGATGAAGTGGTACAGCTCGGCCTGCGAGTCCGGCTTCCAGTACTCGTCGAAATCGAGGCCCTGTTTATTGCAAAAGTTCTTGAACGAGCCCATGTAGCCGATCGGGGCATCGAGCCAGACATAGAAGTACTTCCCCGGCGCACCGGGAATCTCGAAGCCGAAGTAGGGCGCATCGCGCGAGATGTCCCAGTCGGTGAGCTTGTTTTCTCCTTCGTCGCCGAGCCACTCGTGCAGCTTGTTGGCGGCCTCGGTCTGCAAGCTGCCACGGCGCGTCCATTCGCGCAGGAAGGTCTGGCAGCGCGGATCGGAGAGCTTGAAGAAATAGTGGTCGGAGGTCTTCAGCACCGGCGCGGCGCCCGACACGGCCGAATAGGGATTCTTCAGCTCGGTCGGCGCGTAGGCGGCGCCGCAGGCCTCGCAGGAGTCGCCGTACTGGTCCTTCGCGCCGCACTTCGGGCACTCGCCCTTGATGAAGCGGTCGGGCAGGAACATCTGCTTGACCGGGTCGTAGTACTGCTCGATGGACCGTACTTCGATCAGGCCGGCCGCCTTGAGCTTGGTATAGATGTCCTCGGCGAAGAAGCGGGTTTCGTCCGAGTGTGTCGAGTGGTAATTGTCGAACTGCACGTGGAAGCCGGCGAAATCGCGGCTGTGCTCGCCATGCACGCGGGCGATCAGCTGCTCCGGGGTGATGCCCTCCTTCTCGGCACGCAGCATGATCGGCGTGCCGTGCGTGTCGTCGGCGCAGACATACCAGCAGGCGTGACCGCGCATCTTCTGGAAGCGCACCCAGATATCTGTCTGGATGTATTCGACGAGGTGGCCGAGGTGGATGGCGCCGTTGGCGTACGGCAGGGCGGAGGTGACGAGGATCTTGCGCGCGGACATGGTGTTTAACCCGATGAATCAACGGGGGGATTCTAGCGTGTCGCCTCTTCCAGCGCGGCCAGATAAGCGAGCGCCTGCTCGCGGGTTTCGCCGCACATCTCTGCGGAGGGCTGCAGTCCCGCGCAGCAGGCCGGGCGCTCGGGGCGACCGAAGATCGTGCAGGAAAAGTCGGCGCCGAGATGACGGCAGGCGACGCCGGCCGGCTTGGCCAGCGTCGAGATCGACGGCGCAATGCAGCAGGCGCCGCAGCCCGGGCGGCACTTCGTGGGTAAGCTCATGGGCAGCATTGTCCTTGAAGCCGCGAAATTCGTCCCTATGTGCGGTTGCTAGAATCCGCCATCCCATCCCGAAAGGCTTTCCCATGTCCATCACCGAGCAGTCCGCCCAGGAGGCCCTCCAGGCCGTCGTCGATCCCAACACGAACAAGGACCTGATCTCCAGCCGCAGCGCGAAGAACATCAAGGTCAGCGGCAACGACGTTTCCGTCGATATCGAACTGGGCTACCCGGCCAAAAGCCAGGTCGAGATCATCCGCAAGCTGGTCATCGATGCGCTCAAGGCCGCCGGCGCCGGCAATGTTTCGGCCAACATCAGCCAGAAAATCGTTTCCCACGCCGTGCAGAAGGGCGTCAAGCTGGTTAATGGCGTCAAGAACATCATCGCCGTCGCCTCCGGCAAGGGTGGCGTCGGCAAGTCCACCACCGCGGTGAACCTCGCGTTGGCGCTGGCGGCCGAAGGCGCCCGCGTCGGCATCCTCGACGCCGACATCTACGGCCCGTCGCAACCGCAGATGCTGGGCATCGCCGACGGCCAGCCTGAATCCGCCGACGGCAAGAAGCTCCAGCCGATGGAGGCCCACGGTATTCAGGCGATGTCGATCGGCTTCCTGATCGATCCCGAGACCCCGATGGTGTGGCGCGGCCCGATGGTCACGCAGGCGCTGACCCAGCTGCTCGGCGATACCAACTGGAACGACCTCGACTACCTCGTCGTCGACCTGCCGCCCGGCACCGGCGACATCCAGTTGACCCTGGCCCAGCAGGTCCCGGTCACCGGCTCGGTGATCGTCACCACGCCGCAGGACATCGCCCTGCTCGATGCGCGCAAGGGCCTGAAGATGTTCGAGAAGGTCGGCATCCCGATCCTCGGCATCGTCGAGAACATGAGCATCCACATCTGCTCGAAGTGCGGCCACGAGGAGCACATCTTCGGCTCCGGCGGCGGCGAGAAGATGTGCGCCGACTACGAGACCGAGTTCCTCGGCGCCCTGCCCCTCGATATCAAGATCCGCGAGCAGGTCGACAGCGGCTCACCCTCCGTCGTGGCCGAGCCGGACGGCCGTGTTGCCGAGATCTACCGTGGCATCGCCCGCCGCATCGGCGTCAAGATCGCCGAAATGGCCAAGGACCACTCGGCCAAGTTCCCGAGCATCGTGATCCAAAACACCTGATCACCTGATTTCCTTCCGTTTTATGGTGTAATTCGCGCGCCCCGTTTCGACGGGGCGCCGTCATTTTCAGCCCCTTTGTTTTCGGGAGCCCGCATGAGCATCAAGTCGGACAAGTGGATTCGCCGCATGGCGCAGGAGCACGGCATGATCGAGCCGTACTCGCCCGAACTCGTGCGCGAGGTGAATGGAACGAAGATCGTCTCCTACGGCACGTCGAGCTACGGCTACGACATCCGCTGCGCCGACGAATTCCGCGTCTTCACCAACATCAACTCGACCATCGTCGACCCCAAGGCTTTCGACCCGAATTCCTTCGTCGAGGTCTCGGGCAAGGGGTATTGCGTGATCCCGCCCAACTCCTTCGCGCTGGCACGCACCGTCGAATACTTCCGCATCCCGCGCAGCGTGCTCACCGTCTGCCTCGGCAAGAGCACCTACGCGCGCTGCGGCATCATCGTGAACGTCACGCCCTTCGAGCCCGAGTGGGAAGGCCATGTGACGCTGGAGTTCTCCAACACCACCCCGCTGCCCGCCAAGATCTATGCGGGCGAGGGCTGCGCCCAGGTGATCTTCTTCGAATCCGACGAGATCTGCGAGACGTCCTATCGCGATCGCGGCGGCAAGTATCAGGGACAGACCGGCGTCACGCCGCCGAAGATCTGACGCCTAGCGCCCAGCCCCTCTCCCCACATTGCGACCCGCTGCGTGCGGGTCGTTGCACTTAAGGAGTGCCAGCATGCGTTTCCATTTTCCGATCATCATCATCGACGAGGACTTCCGTTCGGAGAACGCCTCGGGACTCGGCATCCGCGCGCTGGCCGACGCCATCCAGAAGGAAGGCCTGGACGTGCTGGGCGTCACCAGCTACGGCGACCTGACCTCGTTCGCCCAGCAGCAGAGCCGTGCGTCGGCCTTCATCCTCTCGGTGGACGACGAGGAACTGGCCAATGACGAGGAGGCCACCATCGCGGAACTGCGTGCCTTCGTCACTGAAATCCGCTGCCGCAATGCCGAGATCCCGATCTTCCTGCACGGCGAAACGCGCACCAGCCGCCACATCCCGAACGACGTGCTGCGCGAGCTGCACGGCTTCATCCACATGTACGAGGACACGCCCGAGTTCATCGCCCGCCACGTCGTGCGCGAGGCCAAGAGCTACGTCGACTCGCTGCCGCCGCCCTTCTTCCGCGCGTTGACGCACTATGCCGCCGACGGCTCGTATTCCTGGCACTGCCCCGGCCACTCGGGCGGCGTCGCCTTCCTCAAAAGCCCGGTCGGCCAGATGTTCCACCAGTTCTTCGGCGAGAACATGCTGCGCGCCGACGTCTGCAACGCGGTCGAAGAACTCGGCCAGCTGCTCGACCACACGGGTCCCGTCGCCGCCTCGGAACGCAACGCAGCGCGCATCTTCAACGCCGACCACCTGTTCTTCGTCACCAACGGCACCTCGACCTCGAACAAGATCGTCTGGCACTCCACCGTCGCGCCGGGCGACATCGTCGTCGTGGACCGCAACTGCCACAAGTCGATCCTGCACGCGATCATGATGACCGGCGCGATCCCAGTCTTCCTGATGCCGACGCGCAACAACTACGGCATCATCGGCCCGATTCCGAAGAGCGAGTTCGCCTGGGACAACATCCAGCGCAAGATCGACGCCAATCCCTTCATCACCGACAAGACGGCCAAGCCGCGCGTCCTGACAATCACGCAGTCGACCTACGACGGCGTGATGTACAACGTCGAGGACATCAAGGAAATGCTCGACGGGAAAATCGACACGCTGCACTTCGACGAGGCCTGGCTGCCGCACGCCGCCTTCCACGACTTCTACGGCGACTACCATGCCATCGGCGCCGACCGCACGCGCTGCCGGGAATCGATGGTGTTCGCCACGCAGTCGACGCACAAGCTGCTCGCCGGCCTCTCGCAGGCCTCGCAGATCCTCGTGCAGGACGCGCAGAACCACAAGCTCGACCGCGACGTGTTCAACGAAGCGTATTTGATGCATACCTCGACCTCGCCGCAGTATTCGATCATCGCCTCCTGCGACGTCGCCGCGGCGATGATGGAGGAACCCGGCGGTACCGCGCTGGTGGAGGAATCCATCGCCGAGGCGCTCGATTTCCGCCGTGCCATGCGCAAGGTCAGCGAGGAATGGGGCGCCAACTGGTGGTTCAAGGTGTGGGGGCCGGACGACCTCTCGGAAGAGGGCATCGAGGAACGCGACGCCTGGATGCTCAAGGCCGGTGCCCGCTGGCACGGCTTCGGCAACCTCGCCGAGGGCTTCAACCTGCTCGACCCGATCAAGGCCACCGTCATCACCCCCGGCCTCGACGTCGATGGCGACTTCGCCGACGGCATCGGCATCCCGGCCGCGATCGTCACCAAGTACCTCGCCGAGCACGGGGTCATCGTCGAGAAGTGCGGCCTCTACAGCTTCTTCATCATGTTCACCATCGGCATCACCAAGGGCCGCTGGAACACGCTGGTGACCGCGCTGCAGCAGTTCAAGGACGACTATGACAAGAACCAGCCGCTGTGGAAGGTGCTGCCCGAGTTCGTCGCCCAGCACCCGCGCTACGAGCGGATGGGCCTGCGCGACTTGTGCAATCAGATCCACGAGGTGTACAAGAAGAACGACGTCGCGCGACTGACCACCGAGATGTACCTCTCCGACATGGTGCCGGCGATGCGTCCGGCCGACGCCTTCGCCAAGATGGCGCACCGCGAGATCGAGCGTGTGCCAATCGATGAACTAGAGGGACGCGTCACCGCCGTGCTGCTGACGCCCTACCCGCCCGGCATCCCGCTGCTGATCCCGGGGGAACGCTTCAACCCGACCATCGTCCGCTACCTGCAGTTCGCCCGCGACTTCAATGCGAAGTTCCCGGGCTTCGAGACCGACATCCACGGCCTCGTGAAGTCGGAGGGGAACGGGTATTACGTCGACTGCGTGCGCTCGTAGCGGACGAAGGCATAGCGCAGGCCGTCGGCGCTAATGCCGCTGTGGCGCTGCATTTCGCGCCATAGCGCACGATCGAAGTCCGGGAAGCGCGCATCGCCCTCGGCGTCGACGTCGATCTCGGTGAGTTCCAGCCGCATCGCTTGCGGCAGCGCATGGGCATACAGCTCGGCGCCGCCGATGACGAATAACGAAACTGGGGCCGTCCCGCCGGCGCCGACTTTCTGCGCCTCCGCCAGCGAATGGACGACGGTCGCACCCGGCGCACTGTAGCCGGGATTGCGCGTCACGACGATGTTGAGCCGGTCGGGCAAGGGCCGGAAACGCGCCGGCAGCGACTCCCAGGTCTTGCGTCCCATGATCACCGCATGGCCGGTGGTCAGCGCCTTGAAGTGCTTCAGGTCCTCCGGCAGGTGCCAGGGCAGCGCATTGTCCTTGCCGATCACGCCATTCTTCGCGACGGCGGCGATGAGGACGAGTTCGTTCACTGTTTCGTCAGCCCGGCGTAGAGATCGAGGTACTGCCGCGCCGGGCCGGCCCAGCTGAAGTCGCCGGCCATCGCGTTACGCTGGAGTTGCCGCCAGCGTGGCCTGTCCTGCCAGACCCCGGCCGCCCAGCCAGCCGTGCCGAGGATCGCCTCGGGCGTGGCAGCATGGCAGACGAAGCCGTTGGCGCTGCCATCGGCGAGCGCAGCCGGCGAATAGTTGACGACGGTGTCGGCCAGCCCGCCGGTAGCCCGCACCAGCGGCGGCGTGCCGTAGGCGAGGCTGTACATCTGGTTGAGGCCGCAGGGCTCGAAGCGCGAGGGCATCAGGAAGACGTCCGCGCCCGCCTCGATGCGGTGGGCGAGCGCCTCGTCGAAACCGATCACGACGGCGACCTGTCCCGGATGACGGGCAGCGAGATCGCGGTAGGCGGCTTCCAGCGTCCGGTCTCCACTGCCGAGCACAACGAGCTGGGCCGGCAGGCCGGCGATCTGGTCACCGACCGCCGCGACGAGGTCGAGCCCCTTCTGCTGCGTGAGGCGACTGACCACGCCGAACAGCGGGCAGTCGGTACGTTCCTGCAGGCCCGTTTCGCGCTGCAGGGCCGCCTTGTTCGCCTGCTTGGCATCGAGGTGGTCGCGATCGTAGTTGGCCGCGAGATGCGGGTCGGCCGCCGGATTCCACACGTCGGTGTCGATGCCGTTTAGGATGCCCGACAGGCGGTCTGCGCGGGCCTGCAGCAGTCCCTGCATGCCCATGCCTTCGGTTTCCCCGAGGATCTCCTGCGCATAGGTCGGGCTGACGGTGGTCAATGCATCGGCATGGGCAAGGCCGGCCTTGAGGAAGGAGATGCGACCGTAGTACTCGACGCCCTCCATGTGCCAGTCGCTGGCGAACAGCGCCAGTTCGTCGAGCAGCTGCGGCGGGAAGGTACCCTGGAAGGCGAGGTTGTGGATGGTCATCACCGACGCCGCGCCATCCTTCTCGTAGTGGCGCAGGTAGTAGGGCGCGAGGCCCGTCTGCCAGTCGTGGCAATGCAGGAGGTCCGGCCGCCAGTCGAGCGGCGTCGCCTCGCCGGCGAGCCGGGCCGCGACGCGCGACAGCAGGCCGAAGCGCAGGTGGTTGTCAAGCCAGTCGCGCCCCTCGGGGCCGAGATAGGGATTGCCCGGCCGCTCGTAGAGCATCGGGCAGTCGAGCAGCAGCAGGGGCAGGTCGCCGTGTTGGGCGACGTACAGGTCGGCCGCGGGCAGGTGGCCGCCCATCCAGGGCAGATGGACGAGATGCTCGGCGTCCGGGAAGGCTTCGCGCAGGGCCGGGTAGCGCGGCAGCAGCATGCGCACATCGCAGCCGATGCCGTGCAGCGCCGGCGGCAAGGCGGCGGCGACATCGCCGAGCCCGCCGGTCTTGACCCAGGGGGCGACTTCGGAAGTGGCGAACAGGACTTTCAATGCGGCACCTTCACAGCTTGCAGGCATCGATCAGGCCGGCCGTCGAGCTGTCGACACCGGTTACGGGCGCCTTGCCTTCGAGCATCGGCAGCAGCGAACTGGCGATCTGCTTGCCGTATTCGACGCCCCACTGGTCGAAGGCGTCGAGGTGCCAGAGCACGCCGAGGGTGAACACCTTGTGCTCGTAGAGCGCGACGAGCGCGCCGAGGTTGAACGGGTCGAGGCGCGGCAGCAGCAACGTCGTCGAGGGCTGGTTGCCAGGGAAGATCTTGTAGGGGGAAAGGAAAGTCGGCCCTGGCGGGACGGCGGCCTCGAGCTCGGCGCGGGCTTCCGCCTCGGTCTTGCCCCGCATCAGCGCCGCGCTCTGCGCGAAGCAGTTGGCGAGCAGCTTCTCGTGGTGGCCGGGCAGCGGGAAATCCGCCTCCTTGCAGGCGATGAACTCACAGGACAACGCGCGGCCGCCCTGATGCAGCAGCTGGTAGAAGGCATGCTGGCCGTTGGTGCCCGGCTCGCCCCAGAGGATCGGCAGCGTCGGGCAGCCCACGTGCTTGCCGTCCCGGTCGATCTGTTTGCCGAGGCTTTCCATCTCGAGTTGCTGCAGGTAGCGCGGCAGCAGGCCGAGCGACTGGCTGTAGGGCAGCACGGCACGCGTCTGCAGGCCGATGAAGTCGGCATTCCACAGCTCGATCAGCGCCAGCAGCGCCGGCAGGTTCTCGAGCGGCGGCGCAGTAAAGAAATGCTCGTCCATCGCCCGCGCGCCGGCGAGCAGTTGCTCGAACTTGTCGAAGCCGATCGCGAGGGCCAGCGGCAGGCCGATCGCCGACCAGAGCGAGAAGCGGCCGCCGACCCAGTCCCAGAAAGCGAAGGCGTTGTCCGGATCGATGCCGAAGGCGGCGACCTTGTCGAGCGCCGTGGACACCGCGACGAAGTGGCGGCGCACCGACGCCTCGCCGAGCGCGGCGGTCAGCCAGTCGCGCGCCGACTGCGCGTTCTGCATCGTCTCCTGCGTGGTGAAGGTCTTGCTGGCGATGATGAACAGCGTGGTGCGCGGGCTCAGGCCGGCCAGCGTCGTCGCCAGGTCGGCGCCATCCACGTTGGCCACGTAGTGGGCCCGTAGATGGGGCGCACGATGGGCGGCGAGCGCCTGCGTCGCCATGCGCGGCCCGAGGTCGGAGCCACCGATGCCGATGTTCACGATATCCGTGATCGGCTCGCCGGTCGCGCCGCGCCATCCGCCGGAATGGATCGCATCGCAGAAAGTCCGCATTTTCGCGAGCACCGCGCGCACGTCGGGCATCACGTCGCGCCCGTCGACCGCGATCGCCCCCGCCCCCTGCCTCAGGGCGACATGCAGGACCGCCCGTCCCTCGGTGTGGTTGATCGCTTCGCCGGCCCGCATCCTCGCGATCCAGCCCGGCACGTCGGCCGCATCCCACAGGCCCGCGAGCAGCGGCAGGGTCTCGGGCCGGATGCGCTGCTTGGACAGGTCGAGCAGCCAATCGTCGCCATGGCTCCAGCGCACCGATAGACGTGCGAAGCGTGCCGGATCCTGGTCGAACAGCTCGCGCAGGTGCACATCGCGCAGGCCGTGCGCATGGCGTTCGACATGCTTCCAGGCAGGGGTATCGAGGATGGGGGTCATCGTGCCTCCGTCGGGCCGTCCCAAGGAGGCACGCGCCCCCCTGTGGGGGGCAGCGAGCCGGGTTTGCGAGCGTGGGGGGCCATCATAGCCAGAGCATCATGCCCATCTCGAACGGGTGGGTCAGCAGTTCGTGATGCGGGTAGGCGCGGATTCGGTAGTTGATCTTGCCGCAAACGTCCGGTGTCAGGTCGATCGCGTAGAGGCTCTCGCCGTCCTGTCCCGGACCGCGGTATTCGAGGAACAGGCTGCGCGGCGGCTTGGACTTGGCGTTGGAGCTCGGGCGCGACATGAGCATCTCCACGGCGATGTCGTCCGGTGACAGGTTGCCGAGCCGGACCGCGACCTCGAACTGCAGGCTGTCGCCATAGCCGATGCGCTTGCGCGGATCGTCGGCACGGCGCAGCGAGACGTGCGGCCAGGCCTGCTGCACCTGCTGCTTCCAGCCGGCCAGCGTGCGCGCCGCGGCGAAGTTGCCGGCGCTCTTGCGCCGCCACTGGTGATCGGCCGAGGCGTAATACTTGTTGACGTATTCGCCGACCATGCGCTGCGAATTGAAGCGCGGCGTGATGGTGGCAATGGAGCGCTTGGCCATGCCCACCCAGCCGGGCGAATAACCCATCGGGCCGCGTGCGTAATAGGTCGGCACGACCTTGTCCTGCAGGATCTCGTAAAGCGAGCGGCCTTCCTCCTGGTCGCGTCGCTCCTCGTCGTGGATGCTCGAGGCCGGCTTGATCGCCCAGCCGTTGGCGCCCTCCTCGTCGCGGTGATAGCCCTCGCCCCACCAGCCGTCGAGCACCGACAGGTTGATGACGCCGTTGATCGCCGCCTTCATGCCCGAGGTACCGGAGGCTTCGAGCGGATAGATCGGGTTGTTGAGCCAGACGTCGACGCCCGAGACGAGGCGACGGGCGAGGCGCAGGTCGTAGCCCTCGACCAGCAGGAAATGGCCTTCGAACTCGGGCATCGCGGCAACCTCATGGATGCGGCGGATGAACGCCTGCCCGGGTTCGTCGGCCGGATGGGCCTTGCCGGCGAAGACGAACAGCACCGGCCGCTCGGGATTGCAGATGATGCGCTTGAGCAATTCCAGATCGCGGAACAGCAGCGTGGCGCGCTTGTAGGTGGCGAAGCGGCGCGCGAAGCCGATCGTCAGCACGTTCGGGTTTTCCGGATCGGCCAGCTGCAGCAGGCGGTCGATGTGCGACTGCGAGCTCTGGTTGCGCACGTGCTGCTGGGTGACGCGATGGCGCACGAGATGCAGCATCTGCGCCTTGATCGACTGGCGCACGCTCCAGAAGGTGTGGTCGGGAATGTCGTGGATCGCCGCCCAGCATTGCGCATCGGTGAGGCGCTGGTGCCAGGCCGGACCGAGCACGCGATCGAAGGTGTCGTGCCAGAGGTCGGACAGGAAGGTAGGCACGTGCACGCCGTTGGTGACGTAGCCGATCGGGTTTTCGGACGGCTCGATCTGGGGCCAGAGCGCCGAGCAGATCTCGGCGGATACGCCGCCGTGGATGCGCGACACGCCGTTCTGGAAGCGCGAGCCGCGGATCGCCAGCGCCGTCATGTTGAAATCCGGCTCGTGGTCGATGCGGCCGAGTGCGAGCAGGCTGCCGATGTCGCAGCCCATGTCGTGGCAGCATTCCTCGAAATAGCGGCGGATCGTCTCCTCGGCGAAATGGTCGTGGCCGGCAGGCACAGGCGTATGCGTCGTGAACACCGTGTTGCTGGCAACGGCCTCGAGCGCGCTGGCGAAGTCCAGGCCGGCCTTGATCATGTCGCGTGCACGTTCGAGGATCAGGAACGCGGCATGGCCCTCGTTGATGTGCCAGACGGTGGGCTTCAGCCCCATTTCGGCCAGCGCCCGCACGCCGCCCATGCCGAGGACAATCTCTTGCTCCAGCCGTGTATTGCGGTCGCCGCCGTAGAGCCGGTGGGCGATGTTGCGGTCGTGCGGCGAGTTTTCTTCCAGATCCGTATCCAGCAGGTAGAGCGTGATGTGGCCGACCCGCGTCGACCACACCTTGATGTGCAGGTTGCGGCCCGGCAGCCGGACATCGACCTTCAGTTCGCTGCCGTCCTGGCGCAGCACGGGCTTCACCGGCAGGTCGTCGAAGTCGGCATCGTTGTAGAGCGCGTGCTGGCGCCCCTCGCCGTCGATGCTCTGGAGGAAATAGCCCTGGCGGTACAGCAGGCCGATGCCGACGAAGGGCAGGTTCATGTCGCTGGCGGTCTTGCAGTGGTCGCCGGCGAGGATGCCGAGGCCGCCGGAGTAGATCGGCAGGCTCTCGTGGAAGCCGAACTCGGCGCAGAAGTAGGCGATCAGGCCGCCCTCCTCCAGATGCGGGCCATGCTCGCGGCCCGGGCTCTCGTGATAGGTGTCGTAGGCCGACAGGACGCGTGCCAGCGTGCCCAGGAAGACGGGGTCCTCGGCGGCTTCGTCGAGGCGATGCTGGTCGACGCGCTTGAGGAATGCCTTCGGGCTGTGGCCGACCGCGCCCCAGAGCTTCTGGCCGAGGCGGGCGAACAGGGTACGCGTCGGCCGGTCCCAGCTGTACCAGAGGTTGTTGGCGAGGTCATCGAGCCGGGCCAGTCGCTCGGGCAGCTTGGGATTGACTTCGAGTTGGAAGAGGGTGCCGGCCATGATGCTGTTTTCCTTGTTCTGGGTGGGACGGATTCTACGCAGATCACCCGTCGCCCGAACGCTCCCGCAACGGGGAGGAACAGGGCAGGACGGGCTTCCGTGAGGGGTTAGCGGATGTGGTGGATCTTCTGCCCGAGCATTTCGGGCGTCACCAGGCAGATGCCCTTTTCGGTGACGTGGAAGCGCTTGCGGTCCTCGTCCGGATCGAAGCCGATCACCATGTCATCGGGAATCTTGCAGTTCTTGTCGATGACCGCGCGCCGGATTTTGCAGCGCCGGCCGATCTCGACGTCGGGCAGGATCACGGCGTCCTCCACCTCCGCCCAGCTATGGACGAAGACGCGCGAGAACAGCAGCGAGCGGCGCACGACGGCGCCGCTGATGATGTCGCCGCCGGACACCAGCGAATCGATCGCCATGCCGCGCCGGTCCTCCTCGTCGAAAACGAACTTGGCAGGCGGCAGTTGTTCCTGATGCGTCCAGATCGGCCACTCCTCGTCGTACATGTTGAGCTCGGGCGAGACCTTGGTCAGCTCGATATTGGCTTCCCAGTAGGCATCGATGGTGCCGACGTCGCGCCAGTAGGGCACGCCGTCCTCGGGCACGCCGACGCAGCTGTCGGCGAAGCTGTGCGCGTAGGCACGGTAGCGGCCGAGGATGTGCGGGATGACATTCTTGCCGAAGTCATGGTCGGAGTGCGGGTCGTCGGCATCGCGGATCAGCTGCTCGTACAGGAAGGCGGCGTTGAAGACATAGACGCCCATGTTGGCGAGCGCACGGTCAGGCTGCCCCGGGATGCAGGGGGGATCCTTGGGTTTCTCGAGGAAGCTGACGATGCGGCGCTCCTCATCGACGCCCATCACGCCGAAGGCGGTCGCCTCCTCGCGCGGCACGTCCATGCAGGCGATCGTCAGGTCGGCATCGGTCTGCGCATGCTGCGCCAGCATGCGGCCATAGTCCATCTTGTAGATGTGGTCGCCGGACAGGATCAGCACGTACTTGGGTTCATTGCGGCGCAGCATGTCGAGGTTCTGGAACACCGCATCGGCGGTGCCCTGGTACCAGTCCTCGCCGATCTGCTGCTGAGCCGGCAGCAGGTCGATGAATTCGTCGAAGCGGCCGTCGAGGAAGCTCCAGCCGCGCTGCAGGTGGCGGATCAGGCTCTGTGCCTTGTACTGCGTCGCCACGCCGATGCGGCGGATGCCGGAATTGACGCAGTTCGACAGGGTGAAATCGAGGATGCGGAACTTGCCGCCGAAGGGAACCGCGGGCTTCGAGCGCCAGTCGGTCAGCTGCATCAGCCGGCTGCCGCGGCCGCCGGCGAGAATGATCGCGTAGGTGGAGCGCGTCAGGTGGCTGACGAAACGGCCGTGCGTGGCCTGGGGGTCGTTGAGTGGTAGATCGTGTTGCATGGTGGCTCCCTATGTTTTCTTGCTTGCCCGCCCATGTAATTTTGTATGTATGTTCCGGCGAACCGGAAGACTCCCTCTGGCGGGCGGGAGCGGGTGCAAAGTGACAGCTTACGGCTTGAGGATACCCTCGCTCAACAGCCGGTCGATTTCGGCTTCGGCCTGCACCCAGTCTTCAAGCTGGCTGCCACAGAAACCGCGGCGCTCGGCAATGTAATAGGCCGCGACCTCGACGTAATAACGCCGCTGCTCGTCTGACAGGATGCGCACACCCTCTCCGCCGGCCTTCTTCGCCGGTTTCCTGGGTGCAGGACTTTTCTTTGCAGACGCCTGCGTGGCGACCGGCTTGTCGCTCACCTTGGGCTTGGCGGCCTTCGTCGCCTGCGCCGCCTTTGAACCCTTGGATTCGGCTGCAGGCTTGGCTTTTGTTTTGACTGCTTTTACCGGTTTGTCGCCGGCATCGCTTGCTTTTGGCATGGGGTTGTTCTCCTTGTGGGATTACTCATGGGATTGGAATGGGTCATTCACGACCGCAATCTTTATACACCATGCATGTTTCGGCTTGTTGACCTTCGTCAATGCCGTTGCCTGCGGGCCTGCAGGGCTGCGCCGGACAGGCCGATGTCGGGATCGGTCACCACATGGACCGGCATTCGTGCGACCAGGCCGGCATGCTCGTCCTTGGCGTTGAAGGCGCGCAGGAAGGGGCCGGACCGGACCAGCGGCAGGATTTTCGCCGCGATGCCGCCCGCCAGGTAGACGCCGCCGCGGGACATCGCCGCCATCGCCATGTCCCCGGCGAAGGCGCCGTAGGCAGCCAGAAAGACCTCGACCGAACGCACGGCTGCGGGCTCGCCGGCGAGCGCCTGTGCGGCGATCGTCGCCGGATCGGCATCACTGCCGGCCAGCACGCGGTGGATCGCGGCCAGCCCCGGTCCGGAAATCACGCGCTCGGCGGTGACGCGGCCATGCGCCTGCAGGAGTGCCGCGTGGATGCGGACCTGGACGTCGTCCTGTGGAGAAAATCCGACATGTCCACCTTCGCTCGGCAGGATCCGGTCGCCCAGCAGCAATGCCATGCCAAGGCCGGTGCCGGCCCCGAGCACCAGTTTCACACCGTTGGGGAGCGCTTCGCCCGGCTGCAGCGTGATCGACCGGCCCGCCTCCAGCGCCGCCACGCCGAGGGCAACGCCGGCGAAATCGTTGATGAGCTCGAGGCGCCCCAGGCCGAAGCGCCGTTCCAGCGCAGCCGCATTGACGGCCCAGGGCAGGTTGGTGATCTTGGCAGAGCGGCCGTCGTCGGCGACGGGGCCGGCGACCGCGAGGCAACCGCCGTCGATGGGCACGGCAACCCCGCGCAGGTAGGCGGCCAGCAGGTCGTCGAATGTGGAAAAGTCGGCGCTGGCGAGACGGCGCTGCTCGGTAAGTCGGCCCTCGTTATCGACGAGCGCCAGCAATACCTTGGTGCCGCCGATGTCGCCGGCCAGTTTCATACGGCCACGGGTGCGGCGATGTGGGGATGCGGATCGTAGCCTTCGAGCATGAAATCCTCGAACCTGAACGCGAAGATGTCCTTCACGTCCTGATTGATGCGCATGGCGGGCAGCGCGCGCGTATCGCGCGACAACTGCAGCCGCGCCTGGTCGAGGTGATTGCTGTAGAGGTGTGCATCGCCGAGCGTATGCACGAAGTCTCCCGGCTTGAGACCGACCACCTGCGCGATCATCATGGTCAGCAGCGCATAGCTCGCGATGTTGAACGGCACGCCGAGGAAGATGTCGGCGCTGCGCTGGTAAAGCTGGCAGGAGAGCTTTCCGTCGGCAACGTAGAACTGGAACAGCGCGTGGCAGGGCGGCAGCTTCATCTTCGGCACGTCGCCCGGATTCCAGGCCGAAACGATATGGCGGCGCGAATCCGGGTTCTTCTTCAGGCCATCGATCAACTCGGCGATCTGGTCGACCTCGCTGCCGTCAGCCTTCGGCCAGTGCCGCCACTGATGGCCGTACACCGGGCCGAGGTCGCCGTTGGCATCGGCCCACTCGTCCCAGATCGAGACCTTGTTGTCCTTGAGCCAGCGGATGTTGGTCTCGCCGCGCAGGAACCACAGCAGTTCGACGATGATCGAGCGCAGGTGCAGCTTCTTGGTGGTCAGTGCCGGAAAGCCCTGCGACAGATCGAAGCGCATCTGCCAGCCGAACACCGAACGCGTGCCGGTACCGGTGCGGTCGGCCTTGACGTGCCCGTGGTCGAGCACGTGCTGCATGAGATCGAGGTATTGACGCATAATCGGCCGGATTATATGAGGAAGCCCCATGACCGCCCCCCTCCCCCTGCCCGCACTCAAGATCACCGCCAAACCTGCCGCTGCTCACCAGCTGTACCTGCTGCCCGCAGCCAAGACCTTGCCCGGCGACCTGCCCCATCGTGACCTCTGGCTGAAGCTGCTCAAGCGCAAGGACACGAAGGCGGAGGAACTCGCCAAGGCGCCTCTCGCCATCGATTTGCCCGACGGCACGCGCGTGGTGCTCGCCATGATCGACACCGAAAAGCCGCGCTTCGAACGGCTCACGACCCTGCGCAAGGCGGCGATGCTGCTGCTCGACGAGGCCCCGAAGACGCTGGCCATCGTGCCGCTCGGGGTTGATGATGACACGCTCGCCGATGCACTCTACGTCGCGCTGGTGAATGGCGTGCCGCTGCCGCAGCAGAAGAAGAAAATGCCGGCGGCACTCAGGGAAATCGCCTTGCCGCGCCGTCCCGCCGGCACCGACTTTTGCATGGCGCTGGCCCGCGCCAACCTGCTGGCGCGCGAACTCACCGCCCTGCCGCCCAACCGGCTCGACCCGATGCACTACCGCCAGCGCCTGCGTGCATTGGCGAAGGAGCGGAAATTCGCGATCGAGGAATTCGACTTCCGCAAGCTACGGAAGATGGGCGCCGGCGCCTTCTGCGCGGTCGCGCAGGGATCGGATGGCGAGGGCGGCGGCGCGGCCATCGTCCATCTTTCCTGGCAGCCGAAGAAAGCGAGGAAAAACGTCGCCCTCGTCGGCAAGGGCATCTGCTATGACACCGGCGGTCACAACCTCAAGCCGGCGAAATACATGGCCGGCATGCACGAGGACATGAACGGCTCGGCCGTGGCGCTCTCCATCCTCTGCGCCGCCGCGGAACTGAAGCTGCCCGTGCGGATCGACTGCTGGCTGGCCATCGCGAAGAACCACCTTTCGCCGACCGCCTATGCGCAGGGCGATATCGTCACGGCGCTGAATGGCACGACCATCGAGGTCGTGCATACCGATGCCGAGGGTCGCATGGTGCTGGCCGACACGCTGGCGCTGGCGGCGAAAGCCAAGCCCGAACTGATGATCGATTTCGCCACGCTGACCGGCAGCATGACCTACGCGCTCGGCACGCGCTACTCGGGCGTCTTCGCCGGCACGGACGACCTCGCCGAAAAGTCGGTGGCGGCGGGACGGCAAAGCGGCGAGCGCGTCTGCGTTTTCCCGCAGGACGCCGACTACGAGCCGGCGCTCGACTCGAAGGTGGCCGACATCAAGCAATGCACGCTCGACGGCGAGGCCGACCACATCCTCGCCGCACGTTTTCTCGGCCGCTTCGTCGGCAAGACGCCATGGATCCACATGGACTTGTCGGCGGCGAGTTGCAGCGGCGGGCTCGGCGCGGTGGCGACCGACACCACCGGCTTCGGTGTCAGCTGGGGGATTGCCTTATTGCGCTCTTGGGTCGAAACGCCTTGATCACATCCTCGCGCGTTTCGATATAAGGCCCGCCGATCAGGTCGATGCAGTAGGGAACGGCGGCGAACACGCCGTCGAGCGTTTCCTTGATCGCCTTGGGCTGGCCCGGCAGGTTGAGGATCAGGGACTTGCCGCGGATGACGCCGACCTGCCGCGACAGGATCGCGGTCGGCACGTATTTCAGGCTCACGGTGCGCATCTGCTCGCCGAAGCCGGGCATCACTTTATGCGCGACGGCCAGCGTCGCTTCGGGCGTCACGTCGCGCGGCGCCGGGCCGGTGCCGCCGGTGGTCAGCACGAGGTGGCAGCCTGCCGTGTCGCACAGCTCGATCAGCGTGGATTCGATGACCGGCTGCTCGTCGGGAATCAGCCGGCTTTCCAGCGCCCACGGCGAAGTCAGTGCGGCGGCGAACCACGCCTGCAGCGCCGGGATGCCCTTGTCTTCATAAACACCGGACGAGGCACGGTCGGAAATCGACACCAGGCCGATCCGCAGCTCATTGTTCATTCAGCTCTCGCAGGACCCGGAACAGTTCGCGGAAGGCGCGCGGCGGCTTGCCGAGTTGCTGTTCCTTCAGCGCGTTGCGGCGCAGCTGGCGCAGATGCTGGAGGTCGGCGTCCGGATGCGCGGCAGCGATTTCGCTGATGACCTTTTCGTCTTCGAGAAAACGCATCCGCAGGCGCTCCAGCGCGTGCATGCGCGCGTTGGCGGCGGCGGACAGGCCCTTGATGTCGTCGAGTGCCTCCCGGATCGGATCGGCATCGATGCTGCGCATCAGCTTGCCGATGTATTGCAGCTGGCGGCGATGGGCTTCATGCTGCGTGATGCGCTGCGCATCGCGCACGGCATCGCGCAGGTCGTCCGGCAAGTCGATTTTCTTGAGCTGGTCGCGCGACAACTCGACCAGTTCGGCGCCCAGCGCCTGCAGGTCGTTCATCGCGCGCTTGAGGGCGGACTTGCTGGGCTTCTCGCCGGGTTCGTTGGTATCCACGGGTAAGATTATAGCTTTCCGCCCTCTCCGTCCCGTCCATGTCCGCTTTCTCATTCACCGCCGATCGGCTGCGCGAACTCGCTGCCGATGTCCTCCGCCATGCCGAACGCTGCGGCGCCAGCGCCTGCGAAGTCGATGTTTCCGAAGGTGTCGGCCAGTCGGTCACCATCCGCCGGCAGGAAGTCGAGACGATCGAATTCAACCGCGACAAGGGCATCGGCGTCACGGTCTACCTCGGCCAGCGGCGCGGCCATGCCTCGACCTCCGACTTTTCCGCAGCCGCCCTCAGGGACACGGTCGAAGCAGCAATCTCGATCGCCCGCTTTACCGCCGAGGATCCCTGTGCCGGGCTTCCGGAACCGGAACTGCTCGCCCGCGACACGATGGATCTCGACCTGTATCACCCGTGGGATGTCTCGATCGAGCAGGCCATCGATATCGCCCGTCGCAGCGAAGCGGCCGCTTTCGCCGTCAGCCCGCTGGTGGCCAACTCGGAAGGGGCCACCGTCTCGGCGCATGCCGCCCATTTCGTCTCCGCCAACAGCCTCGGCTTCATGGGCGGGTTTCCGTCATCGCGCCATTTCATCTCCTGCGTGCCGATCGCAACGCGGGGAAAGGACATGCAGCGCGACGACTGGTACTCGGGCTGGCGCGACCCGGCCGACCTCGCCGCGCCGGAAAGCATCGGCGACTATGCCGCCCGCCGCACCCTGTCACGCCTCGGCGCACGCAAGCTCAAGACGCGCCAGTGCAAGGTGATGTTCGAGGCCCCGCTCGCCGCGATGCTGCTCGGCAGCTTCGTGCATGCGGTCAGCGGCGGCAGCCTCTACCGGAAGTCGAGCTTTCTCGTCGACGCGCTGGGCAAGCGCATCTTTCCGGACTGGATGCGCATCGAGGAGCGCCCGCACCTGCTGAAGGGGCTGGCCTCGAGCCCCTTCGATGACGACGGCGTCGCCACACACGACCGCACTGTGGTCGAGGGCGGCGTGCTGCAGGGCTACTTCCTGTCGACCTATACCGCCCGCAAGCTCGGCATGAAAACCACTGGCAATGCCGGTGGCAGCCATAACCTGATCGTCGCCCCGAGCCCCGCTGCGCCCGGGGACTTCGCCGGCTTGTTGAAGCAGATGGGCACCGGCCTGCTGGTGACCGAACTGCTCGGCCACGGCATCAACTACGTCACCGGCGATTACTCGCGCGGCGCGGCCGGCTACTGGGTGGAGAAAGGCGAGATCGCCTACCCCGTCCACGAGATCACCGTCGCCGGCAACCTGCGGGACATGTTCGCCGGCATCGAGGCGATCGGCCGGGACACCGTCACGCGCGGTTCGCGCACCGTCGGGTCAATTGTGGTTAACCGCATGACCGTGGCCGGGAATTAGGCGCTCCACCGGTTAGGCGCGGCGCTCTTTCGGTGTAGTATTTCGCGGTCGTCCCGCAGCCGCGGGACGTTCCAAATTACAACACCAAGGAGACGATTTATGGAACGTCGCAAGTTTCTGCAAGGCGCCGGCGTGGCCGGCATCCTGGCTGCCGGGGCCGCCCCCGCCGTGGTCAATGCGCAGGCCGCCGTCAAGTGGCGCCTGACCTCGAGCTTCCCCAAGAGCCTCGACACCATCTACGGCGGCGCCGAAGTGCTGGCCAACCGCGTGCGCGCCATGACCGGCGGCAAGTTCGACATCCAGGTCTTCGCCGGCGGCGAGATCGCCCCGGGCTTGCAGGCGCTGGACGTGACCCAGAACGGCACGGTCGAGTGCTGCCACACCTGCTCCTACTACTACGTCGGCAAGGACAAGGCCTTCGGCTTCGGCACCGCCGTGCCATTCGGCATGAACGCGCGCCAGATGAATGCATGGATCTACTATGGCGGCGGCCAGCAGCTGCTCGACGAGTTCTACGCCAACTACAACGTGCTTTCCTTCGCCGGCGGCAACACCGGTGTCCAGATGGGCGGCTGGTTCCGCAAGGAGATCAAGAACCTCAATGACGTCAAGGGCCTCAAGATGCGCATCGCCGGCCTCGGCGGCAACGTGTTTGCCGGCCTCGGCGTCGTGCCGCAGCAGATCGCCGGTGGCGACATCTACCCCGCGCTCGAAAAGGGCACGATCGACGGTGCCGAATGGGTCGGCCCCTATGACGACGAGAAGCTCGGCTTCTACAAGGTCGCCAAGAACTACTACTTCCCGGGCTGGTGGGAACCGGGTCCCGTCATCCATTTCTTCGTGAACAAGGATGCCTGGGCCAAACTGCCGAAGGAATATCAGGAGGCCTTCAAGGCGGCCGCCTACGAGTCCAACGTCACCATGATGGCCGAGTACGACCACAAGAACCCCGCCGCCCTGATGCGTCTGGTCGGCCAGGGCGTCAAGCTGCGCAAGTACCCCAAGGCCGTCATCGAAGCCGCCTACAAGTCGGCCGTGCAGCTCTACAACGACGAATCGAGCAAGAACCCCGCGTTCAAGAAGATCTACACCGAGTACCTCAAGTACCAGAAGGTGATGAACCGCTGGTTCGCCGTCGCCGAACTCGGCATGGACGAATTCCTGCAGAAAAACGTCAAGTAAGCGGCGGCATCGCCGCCAGCAAAAAGCCCCGCAATGCGGGGCTTTTTTTCGGCCTGTTCCCGGCCGGATACCGGGGCGATGGACCGGTCAGTCCGGCTTGCCGGCAGGAGAGGGGGCGAATGCTTCGGTCTTGTCCTCGGACTCGCCGCTCGCCGCCTCATCCGGCGCATCGCTTTCCTCGTCGGACGGTTCGGCTTCCGCCCCCTCCTCCGGCTCGGCATTTTCCTCGATCATCTTCTGGATATCGATCATTTCCCCCTGGTGCTCGAGCTCGGCATCGCTGAGCGTGGGATCGTGGCCGACCAGTTGCGGGAAGGCGATCACGAGGGCAACCATGATGATCTGGATCACGACGAACGGCACGGCGCCCCAGTAGATCTGGCCGGTCGTGACCGGTTCGGTCATCTTGCCGGTCACCGCATCCTTGAACGGCAGGCTCGGTGCCACCGAACGCAGGTAGAACAGGGCGAAGCCGAAAGGCGGATGCATGAAGGAGGTCTGCATGTTGACCGCCATCAAGATGCCGAACCAGATCAGGTCGATGCCCAGGTTTTCCGCTGCAGGTGCGAGCAGCGGCAGCACGATGAACGCCAACTCGAAGAAATCGAGGAAGAAGGCCAGCAGGAAAATCAGGACGTTGACGACGATCAGGAACCCGACCTCGCCGCCCGGCAGGTCCGACAGCAGGTGCTCGACCCACCGGTGGCCATCGACGCCGTAGAAGGTGAGCGAGAACACCCGGGCACCGACCAGGATGAAGATGACGAAGGTAGTCAGCTTGGCTGTCGAGTCCATCGCCTGCTTGAGCAGGGTGAAATTGATCCGCTTGCGCGACAGGGCCATGATCAGCGCCCCCATCGCGCCCATCGCCCCCCCTTCGGTCGGTGTCGCGACGCCGATGAAGATGGTGCCGAGCACGAGGAAAATCAGCGCCAGCGGCGGGATGAGCACGAAGGTGACCTTTTCCGCCATCTTGGACAGCAGGCCCAGCTTGAAAAAGCGATTGACCACGGCAATGACGAAGGCGACCCCCATGCCCAGGCTCAGGGCGATGACCAGCAGTTCGTCGGTCGGCTTGTCGGCGGGCTGGCCTTGCGACCAGAACACGGCCGCGCCCACGGCGGCGACGGTGATCACCATCAGGGAAAGCACGCCCGAACGACCGTTCGATTCGCGGAATGTCCGGGCTTCCGGCGGCAGCGCGGGAGCGGACTTCGGGAAGATCAGGGCCATGCCGATGACGTAGAGCAGATACAGGCTGGTCAGCACCATGCCGGGCACGATGGCGCCCTTGTACATATCGCCGACCGACTTGCCGAGCTGGTCGGCGATGATGATCAGCACCAGCGAGGGCGGGATGATCTGCGCCAGCGTTCCGGAGGCGGCGATCACGCCGGAAGCGAGGCGCCGGTCGTAGCCGTAGCGCAGCATGATCGGCAGGGAAATGAGGCCCATCGAGATCACCGAGGCGGCCACCACGCCGGTCGTTGCCGCCAGCATGGCACCGACGATGATCACGGCGATCGCCAGGCCGCCGCGCACCGGCCCGAACAGCTGGCCAATCGTGTCGAGCAGGTCCTCGGCCATGCCCGAACGCTCGAGGATCAGGCCCATGAAGGTGAAGAAGGGGATCGCCAGCAGGGTGTCGTTGTTCATCACCCCGCCGAAAATGCGTTCCGGCAACGCCTGGAAAAAGGAGGGATTGAACAGGCCGAGCTCGATGCCGATCCAGCCGAAGATGATGCCATTCGCGGCCAGCGCGAACGCCACCGGGAAGCCGAGCAGAAGGAACACCACCAGCGAGGCGAACATGATCGGTGCCATGTTGGCGATCAGGAATTCCATCATTTGCGTTCTCCCGAGGCGCTGTCGACCATGTCATGGTTCATGTGGACGATGTCCGCGACTTCCGGCGCGACCTGGTGCTTGCGGATCTCCGCAGCCAGCTCCTCCTCGGCCGATGCAGTGCCCCCCTTGGAGAGTACGTTCGGCCCGCGGCCGGTCAGGAAGGCGATACGCTTGGTCAATTCCGAAAATGCCTGCAGGATCAGCAGGGCGAAGCCCAGCGGCAGCATCAGGCGTACCGGCCAGCGGATCAGGCCGCCGGCGTTGGCCGACACCTCGCCCGAATGCCAGGCATTGATGAAGGCGGGCCATGACAGCCAGGCGACCATGAGCGCCATCGGCAGCAGGAAGACGAGGATGCCGAAGACGTCGATCCAGTTCTGTGCCCGGGGGGACAGGCGGCCGGCGATGACGTCGATGCGAATGTGCTCGTTCTTCAGCAGCACGTAGGCGCCGCAGGCGAGGAAGATCGCCGAGAACAGGTACCACTGGATCTCGAGCAGGGCATTCGAGCTCCAGTCGAAGACAAAACGCATCACGGCATTGCCGGCGGAAATGAAGACCACCACCAGGATCAGCCAGATCGCCGCACGACCGATGCGTTCATTGACCCCGTCGATCATGCGGGAGAATTGCAGCAGGAAATTCATTGACCTCTCTCCTCCGCGAAGGGGCATCGCCACGCCATAATCCGTGTGGCGGAATACCGATCCTTGCAGTGTTGTTGTCTGGGTGACAGGCCGACATGTTAACTGGTGTGTTGCGGCTTAGCCACCGTGTTGTGGAAATCCGCAAGGTCCGGAACCCCGCGCTGCGGTATGGTCTCGTAGTAAATTTCGCTCAGATCTGGCTATGGAACGACGCAAATTCATCGGCTCGGCAGGCCTCGCGGGCATTCTGGCAAGCGGTATCGCACCGCCAGTGCACGCTGCACAAGCCATCCGCTGGCGCCTTGCCTCCAGCTTCCCTGCCGGGCAGGCCATTACCTCCGGGGGCGCCGGAATCTTCGCCCGTACGCTCAAGGAGATCTCGGGGGGCAAGTTCGAGATACTGGTACATCCCGCCGACGAACTGATGCCGGCGCTGGGCGTCCTGGACGGGGTACGGCGCGGCAGCGTCGAATGCGGCCATACGGCGGGCTACTACTACATCGACAAGGACGAAGCCTTCGCCTTCGACACCAGCATTCCGTTCGGGCTGAACAGCCGGCAGATGAATGCCTGGACGCATGAAAACGGCAGCCCGGGATTCGAGCTGATGCGCGAATTCCATCGTGGCCAAGGCATCGTCGGCCTGCCCATGGGCAATACCGGGACCCAGATGGGCGGCTGGTTCCGCAAGCCGATCCGTTCGACGGCGGATCTCAAGGGCCTGCGGATGCGCATACCGGGACTGGGCGCGAAAGTGCTCGAGCGGCTCGGCGTGGTCACGCAATCGATTCCTGCCGGCGAGATCTACAAGGCCCTCACCCAGGGCAGGATCGACGCGGTCGAATGGTCGGGGCCCCATGACGATCTCCAGCTGGGGCTGCACAAGATCGTGCCCTATTACGCCTACCCCGGCTGGTGGGAAGGCGGCGCGCAACTGTCCCTGTACATCAACCTGCGCGCCTACGACGCACTGACCGAGGACAACAAGGCGATGCTGAAGGCCGCGGCCGCTGTCGCCCATCTCGACATGCAGGCGCAGCACGACATGAAAAACCCCGCCGCACTCAAGGCACTGGTCGCCGAAGGCGCCCGTCTGATGCCGTTTCCGCAGACGGTGCTGGACGCCGCCCGCAAGGCGGCGCTGGCGCTGTATGCCGAGATCGGCAACCGGAATCCACGCTGGAAGAAGATCTACGCCGGCTACGAGCCGTTCCTGAAGGAGCAGGTATGGGGCTGGGGCTACGCCGACCTGGCCTTCGACAACTACATGCACCAGCAACTGCAGGCCGCCAAGCCCCCGCGCAGCAAGCGCGGACGCTAGGTCGCCGGTTCGCATCGCTCCACGACCATGCGACTGTGCTTCGTTCGCCACGGTGAAACCGACTGGAACGCCGGCAAGCGCATCCAGGGACAAATCGACGTGCCGCTGTCGGCGGTCGGCCACGCCCAGGCACGGGCCACCGGGAACGCGCTCAGGGACGAGGGCTTCGCCGCGATCTACACCAGCGACCTGACGCGGGCCCGCCAGACGGCCGAGGCGGCCGCCCATCTGGCGCACGTTCCGCTGGAACTCTGCCCCGGCCTGCGCGAGCGCCACTACGGCATCTTCCAGGGGCTGACCTACGAGGAAGCGGCGGAGCGGCATCCGGCCGACTATGCCCGCCACAAGGCCCGCGATCCCTACTTCGCGCCGGGCGAAGGCGAAAGCCTGCTCGACCTGTCCGCCCGGCTGGCCGGCACCTTCGACGACATCGTGCGCCGCCATCCCGGCGAAGCCGTAGCGCTCTTCACCCACGGCGGCGTGCTCGACATCGTCTATCGGCAGGCGACCCACCGGCCGCTCGACACTCCGCGCGACTTCGCCATCCCGAACTGCGGCATCAACTGGGTCGAGGTCGTGAATGGCTGCTGGACCCTGCTGTCGTGGGCAGAGCGCGACCATCTCGACGCGGCACGCGACGAACTCTAACGACGCATCGCCGCCCTCGGGCCGGCCACGCTGGATGACACACCAAGGGTCGTGGTCGGCACGTAAGGAGTTTCGCCCTAATCCCCGGTAGAATTCGGCTCTCCCCACCCCATTTGACGGGATAAGCCCATGTTCTCCAAGCAAAATACCCTCGCCAAGACCGACCCCGAGCTGTTCGCCGCCATCACCGACGAGAACCGCCGCCAGGAAGACCACATCGAACTGATCGCCTCGGAGAACTACGTGTCCTGCGCCGTCCTCGAAGCCCAGGGCTCGCAACTCACCAACAAGTACGCGGAAGGCTACCCCGGCAAGCGCTACTACGGCGGCTGCGAACACGTCGACGTCGCCGAGCAGCTCGCCATCGACCGCGCCAAGAAGCTGTTCGGCGCCGAAGCCGCCAACGTCCAGCCGAATTCCGGCTCGCAGGCCAACCAGGCCGTCTTCATGGCCTTCCTGAAGCCGGGCGACACCATCCTCGGCATGAACCTCGCCGCCGGCGGCCACCTGACGCACGGGATGGCGCTCAACATGTCGGGCAAGTGGTTCAACGTCGTGCCCTATGGCCTGAATGCCGACGAGGCCATCGACTACGCCGAGGTCGAGCGCCTCGCCCGCGAACACAAGCCCAAGCTGATCATCGCCGGCGCCTCGGCCTACGCCCTGCGCATCGACTTCGAGCGCTTCGCCAAAATCGCGAAGGAAGTCGGCGCGATCTTCATGGTCGATATGGCGCACTACGCCGGCCTCGTCGCCGCCGGCTACTACCCGAACCCGGTACCGCACGCCGACGTCGTCACCACCACCACCCACAAGACCCTGCGCGGCCCGCGCGGCGGCCTGATCCTCATGAAGGCCGAGCACGAGAAGGCGATCAACTCCGCGATCTTCCCCGGCCTGCAGGGCGGCCCGCTGATGCACGTCATCGCCGCCAAGGCCACCGCGCTCAAGGAGGCCATGACCAAGGAGTTCAAGGCCTACCAGGAGCAGGTGATGGAAAACGCCATCGTGATGGCCAAGACGCTCAAGCAGCGCGGCCTGCGCATCGTCTCCGGCCGTACCGAAAGCCATGTCTTCCTCGTCGACCTGCAGCCCAAGAACATCACCGGCAAGGACGCCGAGGCGGCCCTCGGCAAGGCACACATCACCGTCAACAAGAACGCCATCCCCAACGACCCGCAGAAGCCCTTCGTCACTTCCGGCATCCGCATCGGCACGCCGGCCATGACCACCCGCGGCTTCACCGAGATCGAGGCCGAGACCGTCGCCAACCTGATCGCCGACGTGCTCGACGCGCCGGCCGACGAGGCGGTGCTGGCCCGCGTGCGCGACGAAGTGGCGGCGCTGTGCAAGAAGTTCCCGGTCTACGGCGCCTGACCGGCGGCTGAGCCATGCGCTGTCCTTACTGCAACGAGGACAACACCCAGGTCGTCGACACCCGGGAGAACGAGGAAGGCGACACCGTCCGGCGGCGGCGCCGCTGCCTCGTCTGCGACAAGCGCTTCACCACCTACGAGCGCGTCGAGCTGCAGCTGCCGCTGGTCGTCAAGAAGAACGGCAGCCGCGTCGACTACGACCGGGACAAGCTGAAGTCGAGCATGATGCTGGCGCTGCGCAAGCGCCCGGTCACCACCGAAAGCATCGAGAGCGCCATCGACCGGATCGAGGAAAAGCTGGTGCAGCTGGCCGAGCGCGAGGTGCCATCCGACCGCGTCGGCGAACTGGTGATGCGCGAGCTGAAGAAACTCGACAAGATCGCCTACATCCGCTTCGCCTCGGTTTATCGCAACTTCGCCGACGTCGACGAGTTTTCCGATGCGATCCGCGAGGTCAAGCGGCCCCGCACCCCCCGTGCCCCCGGCGCGTCCCGCAAGGCATCCTGAGCGCCGTCCCGCCGGCGCCGACTTTCATGGCTTTCAGCGCTGACGACCATCGCTTCATGGCCCGGGCGTTGCGGCTCGCCGAGCACGGACTGTTCACCACCTCGCCCAACCCGCGCGTCGGCTGTGTACTGGTCAAGCACAATGCGATCATCGGCGAGGGATGGCACGAGCGGGCCGGCGAGCCGCACGCCGAAATCGCCGCCCTGCGCGACGCCGCGACAAAAGTCGGCGCCGGCGGGACGGCGGACTGCACCGCCTACGTCACGCTCGAGCCCTGCTCGCACCACGGCCGCACGCCGCCGTGCGCCGATGCACTGATCGCCGCCCGGGTCGGCCGCGTCGTCGCGGCGATGTCGGACCCCAATCCGCTCGTCGCCGGACAGGGGCTCGACAGACTGCGCAGCGCCGGGATTGAGGTCGACCACGGGCTGCTGGAAAACGCGGCCCGCGAACTCAACATCGGCTTCGTCTCGCGCATGACGCGCGGTCGGCCGTGGGTCAGGCTCAAGGTCGCAGCCAGCCTCGACGGCAAGACCGCGCTGGCCAACGGCCAGTCGCAATGGATCACCGGCCCGGACGCACGCCGCGACGGACATGCTTGGCGGGCCCGCAGCTGCGCGATGCTCACCGGCATCGGCACCGTGCGCGACGACGATCCCCGCCTGACCGTGCGCGACGTTGCCACGACACGCCAACCGTTGCGCGTCGTCGTCGACAGCCGGCTGGAGATCTCGCCCGATGCGGCCATCCTCGAAGGCGGCCGCTGCCTGATCGCCTGCGCCCAGGAGCATCCCGACAAGGCGCAGGTCCTGAGCGCGCGCGGTGCCGAGATCATCGTCCTGCCGAATGCCGCTGGCAAAGTCGACCTGCCGGCGCTGTGCACCGAACTCGGCCGGCGCGGCATCAACGAAGTGATGGTCGAGGCCGGCCTGAAGCTGAATGGTTCCCTGCTCAGGGAAGGCTGCGTGGACGAACTGCTGATCTACCAGGCACCGCTGCTGCTCGGCGACGCCGCGCGCGGCATGGCCGATTTCGGCGAATTGACGGCACTCGCCGGCGCGACGCGGCTGGATATCGTCGAGCGCCGTCCCGTCGGCGCCGACTTTTTCATCCGGGCACGACTCGGGTAGCGCACACCGGGCAGTCCGGATCGCGCGGCACGGCGATGCTGCGCCAGTCCATCGCCAGTCCGTCGAGCAGGAGCAACCGACCGGCGAGCGGCTCGCCGCAGCCGATCACGAGCTTCAGCGCCTCGGCCGCCTGCGTGGCGCCAATGATGCCGACCAGCGGGGCGAAGACGCCCATGGTGGCGCAGCGCACCTCTTCGACATCCTCGGCTTCCGGAAACAGGCAGTGGTAGCAGGGCGCGTCCGCACGGCGCGTGTCGAAAACCGCCACCTGGCCGTCGAAGCGCACGGCGGCGCCCGACACCAGCGGCTTGCCGTGCCTGACGCAGGCGCGATTCACGGCGTGTCGCGTCGCGAAGTTGTCGGAGCAGTCGAGCACAACGTCGGCCCGCGCCACCTCCGCTTCGAGGCGCTCCCCTGCGAGCCGCTCGGCCAGCGGCAGCACGCGACAGTCCGGGTTGATTTCAGCCAGCGTGGCAACGCCGGATTCGACCTTCGGGCGGCCGATCGCCGCAGTCCGGTGCAGGATCTGGCGCTGCAGGTTGGTCAGGTCGACGCTATCGCCATCGGCCAGCGCCAGCGTGCCGACGCCCGCCGAAGCGAGATAAAGGGCGGCCGGAGATCCGAGCCCGCCGGCGCCGAGCACCAGCATGCGGCTGGCGACCAGCCGCGCCTGCCCCTCGATACCCACTTGCGGCAGCAGAATGTGACGCGAGTAGCGCAGCAGCTGCTCGTCCGTCACGCACACACCTTATTTGTACTCGCGCAGTTCGGGCGGCGTCTCGTCGTGGTCGCCGTGCGGGTGGTGTTCCCACGCCTTCGAATAGACGTCGTGCGATTTCTTGATCAGGCGCTCCGGCTGTCCGAGGTTGCGGCGCTGCGTCTCTTCGGTGAAATAGACGAGCGCCCGTACCAGTTTGCAGTAAAGCGTGTTTTCGAGATGGAAACCCTTGTCGACGAGCAGCGTTTCGAGGGCCTCCATGGAATGGTCGGAAATGTCGTACCAGACCGAAACGCCGTTGGGCAGGGTGCCGGGCGCGACTTCGAGTCCCGGCAGGGACGCCAGCAGCACCCGGGCTTCCTCCACCTGCCAGTGCTTGAGCTTGCAGAGGCGGATCTCGCGGTGCTTGCGCGTGCCGGCCTGCGGCGCCAGCGTGTGCGGCCGGTGGAGGCCTCGCTCCTGGTCGCGCAGCAGGCGGGCACGCTCCGGCGTCATGTTCATTTTTTCACGACATTCAGCGCCTTCAGCAGGTTCATCGCCTGCATCAGCTGGTAATCGTCCTTGGTCGCCGGTTCGAAGGGCTTGGCATGCTCATCGCCCTTCTCGCCTTCCTTGCCGTTGCCGTTGCCGTTCTTTTCCTTCTTCTGGACAACCGGCTTGCCGGCATCCTTGCCTTCCTTGTCGTTGCTCAGGTGGCGCTCGAGATCGGCCTCGCGCAGGCGCTCACGCGAACCGCCGTTCACCGACTCCTCGACAGCAATGTCAGGCTCGATGCCCTTGGCCTGGATCGCACGGCCGCTCGGGGTGTAGTAGCGCGCCGTGGTCAACTTGATGGCCGTCTTGGCCGACAGCGGCAACACCGACTGTACCGAGCCCTTGCCGAAGGTCGGCGTCCCCATCACGACGGCGCGCTTGTGATCCTGCAGCGCACCGGCGACGATCTCCGACGCCGAGGCCGAGCCGCCATTCACCAGTACGATCATCGGCACCGTCCGTGCGCCCTCCGGCAGATTGCGGATGAAGTCTTCGCGGCGGCCGCGCAGATAGTCCTCGCTGGAGGCGACATACTTGCGCTTCGCATCCTCGACGCGGCCGTCCGTGGTCACCACCGTGACGCCCTGCGGCAGGAAGGCGGCCGACACGCCGACCGCGGCATGCAGCAGGCCGCCGGGGTCGTTGCGCAGGTCGAGCACGAGGCCCTTGAGCGGGGCGCCCTTGTTCTCCTTGTCCTGGTAGAGCCGCTCGAGATGCCTGACGACATCCGGTGCCGTCTCTTCCTGGAACTGGGTCACACGCAGGTAGCCATAGCCGGGCTCGATCAGCTTGGACTTCACGCTCTGCACCTTGATGACGTCGCGCACGATGGTGATTTCCAGCGGCTTCGTCTCGCTCTTGCGCAGGACGGTCAGGCGAATCGAGGTCTTCGGCTTGCCGCGCATCTTCTTGACCGCATCGTTCAGGGTCATGCCCTTCACCGGCGTGTCGTCGAGCTTGAAGATCAGGTCGCCGGACTTGATGCCGGCACGCCAGGCCGGCGTGTCCTCGATCGGCGCGACGACCTTGACGAGGCCATCCTCCATGCCGACCTCGATGCCGAGGCCGCCGAACTCGCCCTGCGTGGAAACCTGCAGGTCCTTGAACGCATCGGCGTCGAGGTAGGCGGAGTGCGGGTCGAGGTTCGCCAACATGCCGCTGATGGCGTGGGTGATGAGCTGCTTGTCCTCGACCGGTTCCACATAACCCTGCTTGATGGCATTGAAGACGTCGGCGAAGTTGCGCAACTCCTCGACCGGCAGTGGCGAGCCGCTGTCCTTCTGGGCGATGGCGGAAAAATTGACGCTCAACATCACGCCGGCGACGAGGCCGACGAAGACGAGACCGATCTGCTGCAGCTTGCTACGCATGAATGAACCTCGAAGAGAAAATGTCGCCGGAGCGCGGGCCCGTCCGCGCGATCATCGCGTCATGAGCCATTTGCCGGGATCGAACGTCCGCCCCTGATACCTGAGTTCAAAGTATAAACCCGATTCCGGCTGCCCCCCTCCGCCGCCCGCGCCGGTACCGACCGTCGCCACCGTCGCGCCCGCGCCGACTTTCTGGCCGACGTCCATGAGCAGGCTCTGGTTGTTGCCGTAGACCGACAGGAAGTCATCGTCGTGGTCGATGATCAGCAGGTTGCCGTAGCCGCGCAGCCAGTCGGCGAACACGATCTTGCCGGGCGCCACGGCACGCACCTCGGTCCCTTCGTCGGCCCGGATGAACAGGCCCCTCCAGACCGACTCGCCATCGTCGCGGCGGGCGCCATAGCGGCCGGTGATGGTGCCCGGCACGGGCCGGGGCAGCCGCCCGCGCAGTCCGGCGAAAGCCCCCGTCGCCTTGTCGAGGCTTTCAGGCTCGGGGACGGCGGACGGCTTGCCGCGGGCGGGGCGCACCGGCGCCTTCGGCTTGGCGACACGCTTGGCGAGCGAGGCGACGAGGTTCGCCAGCCGCTGTTCGTTCTTCTTGAGCGAATCGATTTCCCGCCGCTGCTGCTTGATCTGGCGCGACACCTTGGCGAGCGTCGCCTGGCGCTCCTGTTGTCGCTGCCGCAGGGTGGCCCGTTCCTGCTCCTCGCGACGCGCCAGTTCCGCGAGTTTTTCTTCCTGGCGCTGCACGGCCGCGGCCAGGCGGCGGGTTTCGGCCGCATCGCGGCGCAGGTCGGCGATCAGCTCGGCCTTCGCGCGCGACAGCAGGGCGAGGAAGTAGCGATCCCGCGCACTGGCGTTCGGGTCGCCACCGGAGAGGAGGATCGACAAGGCATCCGCTTCGCGCGGGTGAAACTGGTGGCGCAGCAGGCGTGCCAGCTGTGCCTGGCGAGCCACGGTCTGGCCGTCCAGGCGGCGGTACTCGCTTTCCCGGGCCGCCAGTTCCTGCCGGACGCCCTCGCGCTCGGTTTTCAGCGCATGCAGCTTGCGTCCCACCGCGGAAATGGCCTTCTCGGTATCGCGCAACTGGTCGGCCGTCGCCGCCCGGGCGCTTTCGCTTTCCTTGAGCTGCCGCTCCGCAGTGGCCCGCTGCTCGCGGATCGATTCGAGCCGCGCCTTCTCGCGCTCGCCCGCTGCCAGTGCGGAAACCGGCAGGCAAAGCGCCATGAGGACAAGCCGGCAGGCCAGCCGGTGAAAAAGTAAATTCATGATTGAAGGCGGGAATAGCAGAATCTTATAATATTCTTCTTCGATCACACGACCGCCGGCAGGCCACGCCATGAACAGTCCGATCACCGACATGATGGAGCACGAGGAGCACGTCGAAATCGCCGCCCGGGCACTGAAGGCGATTTCGCACCCGCTGCGTTTGAAGATCCTCTGCGTCGTGGGCGACCAGGAAGTCTGCGTGCAGGACATCGTGGATGCCGTCGGCACCTCGCAGAGCAACATCTCGCAGCACCTGGCCATCCTGCGCGACAAGGGCGTGCTCACCACCCGCAAGGATGCGAACCGCGTCTACTACCGGGTCGCCGACCAGCGCACCCTGCAGCTGATCGTGATGATGCGCGAGGTATTCTGCAGCGTGCCGGGGCCGGCCTAGCAAAGCGGTCGCCAGCCGCTAAACTGGCGGCTTCGCAACGAAACGACAGGACAGGGAATGGAATTCATCCAGCAGAACTTGATGTGGGTCGGCCTCGCCGCCGTCAGCGGCGGCATGCTGCTGTGGCAGATGGTCAATGGCACCGGACGCAACAACATTTCGGTCAACGAGGCGACGCTGCTCATCAACCGCCAGGACGCGCTCGTCGTCGACGTGCGCGAAACCGCCGAGTGGTCGGGCGGGCATATCCCCAATGCGCGCCACATTGCGCTGGGCCATCTCTCCAGCCACCTGTCGGAGATCGAGAAGTTCAAGGACAAGCCGGTGATCCTGGTCTGTGCCAGCGGCAACCGCTCCGGCAGCGCCTGCGGCGTGCTGAAGAAGGCCGGCTTCCAGAACGTGCATAACCTGGCCGGCGGCATCCATGCCTGGAAGGATGCCGGCCTGCCGATGACGAAGAAATAAGGAGTCCCCCATGGTCAAGGTCCAGATGTACGCCACCGCCGTCTGCCCCTACTGCATCCGTGCCGAACAGCTGCTGCAGCGCAAGGGCGTCACCGACATCGAGAAGATCCGCGTCGATCTCGACCCGGCCAAGCGGCAGGAGATGGAAACGCGCGTGCCCGGCGCCCGCACCGTGCCGCAGATCTTCCTCGGCGACGTCCATGTCGGCGGCTGCGACGACCTGCACGAACTGGAGCGCCAGGGCAAGCTCGACGCCCTGCTGGCGGGCTGACCGCCCCGTCGGCGCGCTAGAATCGCGCCTCTTTTCAATGCCACCGTCAGGATCATCATGAGCGAACAACAGGACAACACGCCCGTCTTCACCATCGAGAAAATCTACGTCAAGGACCTGTCGCTCGAAGTCCCGAACGCCCCGCAGTGCTACCTGGAGCGCGATTCGGCCGAGATCAGCCTGCAGATGCAGACCGGCGCCGAAGCGGTCGGCGAAGGCATCTTCAACGTCGTGCTGACCCTGACGGTCACCGCCAAGATCGGCGACAAGACGCAGTTTCTCGTCGAAGCCGCCCAGGCCGGCATCTTCCAGATCCGCAACGTGCCGAACGAGGAGCTCGAGCCGATCGTCGCCGTCGCCTGCCCGAACATCCTCTTCCCCTACGCGCGCGAAACCGTGTCCGACGCCGTCACGCGCGCCGGCTTCCCGCCCGTGCTGCTCGCTCCGGTGAATTTCGAGTCGATCTACCGCGAGCGCCTCGCCCAGCAACAGGCCGCTCCGCACGAAGTCCCGATCCAGTAATGCAGCGGATGCGCGCAGCGCTCGTTTCGTTCGCCGCGCTACTCTTCGCCGGTAGCGCTGCCGCGCTCGACTATCGCTCGATCGCGGAAACGACGGCGCTCTACGATGCGCCGTCGCAGAAGGCGAAACCCGTATTCGTGATCGCCGCCGGCACGCCGGTCGAGGCGATCGTAACGCTCGATACCTGGGTCAAGATACGCGACCGGCAGGGCGACCTCGCCTGGGTCGAACGGCGCCTGCTCGCCGACAAGCGCATGTTGCAGGTACGGGCCGAAGGGGCGCAGATCCGGGTTCAGGCGAACGATACGGCCGAAATCGCCTTCGAAGCCGCACCCGACGTCCTGCTCGAACTGCTCGGCCCGGACGCCGATACGCCGGTCGGCTGGCTGAAGGTGCGCCACCGCGACGGCCAGCAGGGCTTCGTCAAGGTCGGCCAGGTCTGGGGTTTCTGAACATGCGGATCGCGGTGCTCGGCGCCGGCGCGTGGGGAACCGCGCTGGCGCTCGGCTTTGCAGGACGGCATGGCGTCACGCTGTGGACCTGGCAGTCCGAGCACGCCGAGGCGATGCTGGCCGCCCGGGAAAACGCGCAATTCCTGCCCGGTCATCCATTTCCCGCCGCTCTGGGGGTGAGTGCCGACCTCGATGCCTCGATCGCCGCCGCCGATCTCGCCCTGATCGCCACGCCGATGGCCGGTCTGCGCACGACGGCCGCCGGGCTGGCGGAGGCGCGCCCCGACCTTCCCTTTCTCTGGGTCTGCAAGGGCCTGGAAGCCGGTACCGGCCTGCTGCCGCACCAGGCGGTCGCGCAGGTACACCCCGCGGCGACTTGCGGCGCCCTCACCGGTCCGAGCTTCGCCGACGAAGTGGCGCGCGGCCTGCCCGCCGCCATCACCATCGCCTCGGCCGACGACACTTTCGCCGAACGCATGGCGCATGAACTGCACGGCCCGCGCCTGCGCCTCTATGCCAACGACGACATCGTCGGGGCCGAGGTCGGCGGTGCGGTGAAGAACGTCATGGCCATCGCCACCGGCATTTGCGACGGCCTCGGCCTCGGCCTCAACGCCCGCGCGGCGCTGATGACGCGCGGCCTCGCCGAAATCACCCGCTTCGGCGTCGCGCTCGGCGCGCGTCCGGAAACCTTCATGGGGCTCGCCGGCATGGGCGACCTGATCCTGACCTGCACCGGCGACCTGTCGCGCAACCGCCGCGTCGGCCTCGCGCTCGCCGCCGGCCGGCGGCTCGACGACATCCAGCGCGACCTCGGCCATGTCGCCGAAGGCGTGATGACGGCGCGCGAAGTCGCCGGCCGTGCGCGCGCACTCGGCATCGAGATGCCGATCACGGCAACGGTGTGCGATGTGCTCGACGACAGGATTTCGGCACCGGCAGCGGTCGAGCGGTTGATGAACCGCGACCCGAAGCACGAATAAGCCAGCCCTCCGTAAGCCCACCATCCCCCAGCCCCTTCCTCGCAGACGGGGAGACTTGTTGCCGCGCTTCGCGCGGAGCGGCGAAAAAGTCGGCGTCGCCGGGACGGCCGTTCAGACGCTACCGGTGAATCCCTGCTGACGCCAGGCCTCGAAGACCGCCACCGCCACCGTATTGGAGAGATTCAGGCTGCGATTGCCCGGCATCATCGGCAGGCGCAGCCGCCGTTCCGGCGGGAAGGCTGCCAGCATGTCCGCCGGCAGCCCGGCGGTCTCCTGGCCGAAGACGAAGGTATCGCCCGGCTGGTAAGCCACGGCATCGAAGCGCACCGTCCCCTTCGTGGTGAAGGCGAACAGGCGCGTTTCGCCCAGCGCGGCGATGCAGGCGGACCAGTCGGGATGGACCTTCATCTCCACGAACTCGTGGTAATCGAGCCCGGCGCGGCGCAGGGAACGCGCGTCGATGTCGAAGCCGAGCGGCTCGACGAGGTGCAGCCGGCAGCCGGCATTCGCCGCGAGACGGATCACATTGCCGGTATTGGGCGGGATTTCCGGCTGAAATAGGACGATCTGGAACATGGCGCCTGTGGCATGTTAGGGGTCCCGAAGTTTATCCAAGCCCGACACCCCGCATGGCCAGACCGGAGAAGATCCGCCTCGGCGACCTGCTCGTGCAGCAGGACGTCATTACCGACGAGCAGCTCAAGCTCGCCCTCGAAGAGCAAAAGAAGAGCGGCCGCAAGCTCGGCCGCGTGCTCGTCGAGGCCGGCTACGCCACCGAGGAAGGCATCTCGAAGGCGCTGGCCCGCCAACTCGGCGCCGAGTTCATCGACCTCAAGACCTTCCAGCCCAAGGCCGAGCTGGTGAGGCTGCTGCCCGAGGCCCAGGCCCGCCGCTTCCGTGCGCTGGTGCTCGACGAGGTCGGCGGCCTGTTGCGGGTCGGCATGTCCGACCCGACCGACCTGACCGCCTTCGACGAGATCGCGCGCATCGTCAAGCGCGACCTCGACCTCGCCGTGGTCACCGAGGGCCAGCTGCTGCCGCTGCTCGACCGCGTCTATCGACGCACCGAGGAAATCAACAGCCTCGCGAAAGACCTGACGTCCGAGATGGGCGACATCCCGGTCGAGTTCGGCACCGTGCTCGGCATCACCCCCGGGGCGGAAGACGCACCGGTCGTCCGCCTGCTCCAGACGGTGTTCGAGGAAGCGCAAAAGACGCGCGCCTCGGACATCCACATCGAGCCGCAGGAAAAGTCGCTGCTGATCCGCTTCCGCATCGACGGCGTGCTGCATGTCCAGACCGAGGCCGACGCGAAGATCTCGACCGCCCTGGTGCTGCGCCTGAAGCTGATGTCGGGCCTCGACATTTCGGAAAAGCGCCTGCCGCAGGACGGCCGTTTCAACATCAAGCTGCGCGGCGCCAACGTCGACGTGCGGATCTCGACCATGCCGACGCAGCACGGCGAATCCGTCGTCATGCGCCTACTGGCGCAGAACACCGGCCTGCTGCAGCTCGACAAGCTGTACATGCCGCCGCGCGTGCTGGAGCGCTTCCGCCACGCGATCATGCGCCCGTCAGGCATCGTGCTGGTGACCGGCCCGACCGGTTCGGGCAAGACGACCACGCTCTACGCGGCGATGAACGAGCTGAACTCGCCAGAGAAGAAGATCATCACCGTCGAGGATCCGGTCGAATACCGGCTGCCCGGCCTCAACCAGGTGCAGGTGCATGAGAAGATCGACCTGTCCTTCTCGCGCGTGCTGCGTTCCGCGCTGCGCCAGGACCCGGACATCATCCTCGTCGGCGAGATGCGCGACCAGGAAACCGCCGAGATCGGCATGCGCGCCGCGATGACCGGCCACCTCGTGCTCTCCACTCTGCACACCAACGACGCGCTATCGACGCCGATCCGCCTGCTCGACATGGGCGTACCGCGCTACATGGTGGCGCTGTCGATCCAGTTGGTCCTTGCGCAGCGTCTCGTGCGCGTGATCTGCCCGAACTGCAGCGAGCCGCACCCGCCCGAACCGCACGAACTCGAATGGCTCAAGTACGAGCTCGGCGACCGCATCGGCAGCTTCAAGTACGCGAAAGGCCGCGGCTGCGCGCACTGCGCCAACACGGGTTACCAGGGACGGCAGGCCGTCTACGAGTTCCTCGAAATGACCAATGCGCTCGTCGAAGCCGCCAACCACGGCGACCCGAACGAATTCATGGCCATCGGCCGCCAGCAGATGGGCGGCCACACCCTGCGACGCGATGCCGTGCGCCTCGTCGTGAATGGCCGCACCACGATCGAGGAAGCGATGCGCATCTCGACGCAACTGGACGAGTAATCCCGATATGCCCGCCTTCACCTACCGCGGCCGCAACAGTGCCGGCGAAGCCGTCAGCGGCGTGCTCGAGGGCGCCACGGCGGCCGCCATCGCCGACCTGCTGTTCGGCAGCGGCGTCACGCCGGTCGAGATCAAGCCGGCCCCGGCAAGTGCCGCGAAGAAGAAGGAAGGGGGCTCATCGATCCTGTCTTTCTTCGCGCCGCAGATCCTGCACGTCGACATCCTGCTGTTCACGCGCCAGCTTTACACGCTGCTCAAGGCCGGCGTGCCGATCATGCGCGCCCTCGCCGGCCTGCAGGAATCGAGCGCCAATCCGGCCATGAAGTCGGTGCTCGGCTCGATCCGCGAAAGCCTCGATTCCGGCCGCGAGCTGTCGATGTCGCTGGCCCGCCATCCCAAAGTATTCACCCCCTTCTACCTCGCCATGGTGCGCGTCGGCGAGATGACCGGCCGCCTCGAGGAAGTCTTCCTGCGCCTGTTCGACCACATGGAGTTCGAACGCTTCATGCGCGAGCAGGTCAAGTCCGCGCTGCGCTATCCGGGTTTCGTCGTCGCGGCGATGGTCGTGGCGCTGTTCGTCGTCAACATCTGGGTGATTCCCGCCTTCGCCAAGGTGTTCTCCGGCTTCGGCGCCGAACTGCCGCTGATGACGCGCATCCTGATCGGCTTCTCGAACTTCATGGTGAACTGGTGGCATGTGCTGGTCGGCGGGATCGTCGCGGCCGGTTTCGCCTTCCGGTCATGGACGCGCACCCGGCGCGGCAAGTACCTGTGGGACAAGCTCAAGCTGCGCATCCCGATCGCCGGCAAGATCGTCCGCAAGGCCACGCTGGCGCGCTTCGCGCGCAGCTTCGCGCTCGCCTCGCGCTCCGGCGTGCCGGTCATCCAGGCGCTGACCACCGTGGCGCAAACCGTCGACAACGACTTCATCGCCGACAAGGTCGAGCAGATGCGCAACAGTGTCGAGCGGGGCGAATCGGTCCTGCGTGCGGCGATCGCCACCCATGCGTTTACGCCCGTGGTGCTGCAGATGATCGCCGTCGGCGAGGAATCCGGCTCGCTCGACGAGATGATGGAAGAAATCTCGGCCATGTACCAGAGCGAGGTCGAATACGAGCTCAAGACCCTGTCGCAGCAGATCGAACCGATCCTCATCGTCATGCTCGGCGCGATGGTGCTGGTCCTCGCCCTCGGCATCTTCCTGCCGCTGTGGGACCTCGGCAAGGTCGCGATGAAGAAGTAGGCGCACATGCGGCGCCAGCGCGGTCTGTCGAAGTTCGAATTCGCCGTCGTGCTGGCGATCTTCGGCATCCTGGCGACGCTGCTGCTCGACCGCCTGGTCGCACTGGAACACGACACCGAGCGACTCGAAGTCGCGCTGACCCTGCGGCACATCGACATCGGCCTCAAGCTCGCCATCGGCGAACGCATGATGCGCGGCGAGGAGGCACGGATTCCGGAGCTGCTGGACCGGAATCCCCTCGACTTCCTGGGACAGCAACAAGTCGGCGCCGGGCCGCCCCAAGCCGACACCCCCCCTGTGGGGGGCAGCGAGCCGGGTTTGCGAGCGCGGGGGGCCAATAAAGTCGGCGCCGGCGGGACGGCGGACCGTTGGGCATACGATCCCGCCAGCCGCATCCTCGGCTACCGGCCGCGGCAGCCAGAAGCCTTCGAAGGGAACACGCGGCTCGAATGGCGGTTCATCGGCCATATCGACGAGCTCGGGCGCAACGTCGGCCTACGGCTAGAGCCGCTCAAGTAGGATGAAATCGCGCCGTTATTCACCTGATACTGTGACGCCTGCACCATGCTAGTCTCCCGACCGTGAAAGACGCCATTATCCGTTCGCCGCTCTTGTCCCCCCGGTTCAGCCACAACCGGGGCTTCACGCTGATCGAGTTGATCATCGTGATCACCATCATCGCCATCCTGGCGGCGGTCGCCCTCCCGCGCCTGATCGATGCCCAGCGCGATGCCCGCATCGCCAAGGCCAACGCCATCTACGGCTCGATCCGTTCCGCCTCCGCCCTCGCCCGCTCGCGCTGCGAACTCGATCTCGCTGCGGTCGCCGCCACCCTGCCAGCGGCGAACTGCCAGGCCGCCCCTCCGAAGGTCAACATGGACGGCAAGGCCGTCGACATCGTGAACCGCTATCCCGCAGCCACCGCCAACGGCATCCTCGCCGCGGCCGACATCAACCTGACCGCCGACGGCATGAGCACCGGCGGCACCGGTTGCGCCGCCGGTGCGATCTGTCTCGACATCGCCGGCGGCACGGCACCCAACTGCCGCATCACCTACGAGCCGGCCACCCTGTCCGGCGCCATCATCACCGCACCCGTGATCTCCGTCACGACCACGGGCTGCTAACCGATTTGATAAACTTTGGACGTACCCGAACGGAGGACGCAACAATGAAACCCACCCAATCCCAACAAGGCTTCACGCTGATCGAGCTGGTTGTCGTGATCGTGATTCTCGGCATTCTTGCTGCCACGGCACTGCCACGATTTATCGATATGAGCGGTGATGCAGCCAATGCTGCCGCACAGGGTGTAGGAGCATCCATGGCATCCGCCTCAACGATCAACTATTCAAAGCGCTTGGTAAACACAACTGGCACGTATGCGCTCACGACCTCGGATGCAACATCAAATGCAAACATTTGTACTGACACGGGATTTTTTACCAACTTGGTACTAGGGGTTACTTTCCAAACTACTGCTCCGGGCAGCAATAGCCAATTTCAGCTAGGTGGTGGTGGAGCAAACAATTGCGTGGTAGGTGGCGCCTATACCAGAGGTACGGTAGTTAGCAACTGCACCATTACCGCACAGGGTGGGGCAGCACAGACTATCCCCACCATCGTCTGTCCTTGAACAACAATGGAGCAGAGGGGGCAGATCTCAATTAGCCACGGCGTCTGAGAGTCGGCGCCGACAGGACGACGGCCCGGAGCGATCCGGGCCGTTTCTTTTTTGCGATATCGCCCCGGATTGTCATCCTGTTCGCATGGCGGTCAATAAACGGTAAGCGCTACCCTAGCCGGATGAAATTCGCTTCCTTGCCGTTGCTTTGTCTCTCGGCCACGTTAATGCTGGCCGGTTGCGTCTCCTTTGGTGACACGCCCCCCGCCCCTGCGACACCCCAGGCGGCAAAAGCATCGCCCGCCTGTGCCGGACAGCCGGTGCGCAAGGTGCTCGTCACCGCCTTCCCGCTGCGCTATCCCGAGCAGCTCAAGGCGGGCGAATACATGGGCTGGGCGCAGACGACCGGGGCGGAGCTGGCACGGCAGTTCGGCGCAGCGGGGCGGCTGCGCGTCGCCGCCTTGCCCGAAAACTTTCCCTTCGAAGAGGCGGCAGCGGCGCCCGAAATTGAGCGCGATGCGCAAGGCAAGCCACGCATCGTCGAATGGGCGCGCCGCGAGCGTGCGCAATACGTGCTTTCCGGCGTATTCATCGATTTCGGTACGGCCCGGAAGTGGCAGGTCGTTCCCGAGCGGCAGATGAGCATCGAGGCCTACCTCTACGACGGCATCGACGGCAGGCTGCTGGCGCGACAGCGATTCGACCGGCCGCTGCTCCTCGACGGCGCCCTGCCGAAGAACGTAGCGCCCGGCACGCGCGACTTCGCCAGTTCGCGCCTTGGAAATGCCTACAACGCGCTGCTCGGCGACATCGGCCGCTGGGCGACGGACGAGATCGCCTGCCGGCCCTTCCCGTTGCGGGTCACGCAGGTCGATGGCCAGCGGCTGCATCTCGATGCGGGCCGCGACGGCGGGCTGGCCGTTGGCATGGAGCTGTCGACCACGACCCGTCCTGAGCGGGTCATGGCGGGCGGTTCGCTCAATCGCAAGCAGGTCGCGCCGGCGACGATCCGGCAGGTGGATGCGGAATCGAGCATCGCGGATGTGCCCCCGCAGCGGATTCCACCCAAATTTTCGGTCGGGGACATCCTCTATGTGCCTGACAAGTAACAATCTGTAAAAAGCGTAAAAGTCGGCGCCGGCGGGGCGGCGGGAATTTGGCTTCAGCTAGAATTTCCGCATGAAATCACGACTCCTGCTCGCCCTGCTCGCCGTTGCCATCGCTGCCGGCGGCTATTGGGCATACCGAAGCTATTTCGCGCCGGATAACGCGCCTGGCTGGAAGTTCGCCCAGATCGAGCGCGGTCCGCTGGTGGCGTCGGTCTCGGCCACCGGCACACTCAACCCGGTCGTTTCCGTGCAAGTCAGCTCGCAGATCTCGGGGCAGATCCAGCAGATTTTCGTCGACTTCAACAGCACGGTGAAGGCCGGCCAGCTGATCGCCCGCATCGCGCCGGAAACCTACGAGCATCGCCTGAGGCAGGCCGAGGCCGACCTCGAAGCCGCCCGCGCCACCGTCGCCATCCAGCAGGCCGAACTGTACCGGGCACAGGTCAACCTCGCAGACGCGGAGCGCGACCACGAGCGCAAGCAATCGCTCGTCGACAAGAACTTCATCTCGCCCGCCGAGCTCGACAAGGCCCGGACCACGCTGGAAGCGGCCCGCGCCCAGCGGCGCGTGGTCGAGGCGCAGGCCCGCAACAGCGCCGCGCTGGTACGCCAGCGCGAAGCGCAGGTCGGGCAGGCGCGCGTCGATCTCGGCCGCACGGAAATCCGCGCGCCGGTCGACGGCATCGTCATCAAGCGCAGTGTCGAGCCGGGACAGACCGTTGCCGCCAGCCTGCAGGCCCCGGAGATGTTCGTCATCGCGCAGAACCTGACCGACATGCAGGTGGAAACGGCCATCGACGAAGCCGACGTCGGCCGTCTGCAAGTCGGCCAAGAAGCGAGCTTCACCGTCGACGCATTCCCGGGCCGGCGCTTCAAGGGCGAAGTGCGGCAGGTGCGCAAGGCGGCGCAAGTCGTATCGAATGTCGTGTCCTACACCGTGGTGATCTCGGCGACCAATCCCGAACTGATCCTGCTACCGGGCATGACCGCCAACGTGCGCATCGTGACGGCGAAGAAGGACGACGTGCTGAAAGTGGCGAACGCCGCGCTGCGCTTCCGTCCGCCGGCCGACGGGGAGGATGGAGCGGCGCGAACCCAGGCCAATTCTGGAAAGCGGCCCGGTGAAGGCAAGGCACGCAGTGGCACTGCCGGCAAGCTGTGGGTGCTGGGTGCCGACGGCAAGCCGGCCGCGGTCGAAGTCAAGACCGGCATCAACGACGGCAGCCAGACCGAACTGGTCGGGGACGACCTCGCTGCCGGCCGCGAGGTGATCGTCGGCATGAGCGCTGCGGCCGGCAAGGCCAAGGCCGCGCCGCCACGGATGTTCTAGGCCGCGATGAACGCATCGCCGCCCCCGCGGTCCCCGTTGATCCGCACCGTCGACCTCGCCAAGGACTACCCTCTCGGCGACACCACCGTTCCCGCCCTGCGCGGCGTTTCGCTGGACATCTCGGCCGGCGAGTTCGTGGCCGTGATGGGGCCGTCCGGCTCGGGCAAGTCGACCTTCATGAACCTGCTGGGCTGCCTCGACCACCCCAGTGGCGGCCAGTACTGGCTCGGCGGCCACGAAATCTCGCGCCTCACGGACGATGCGCTGTCATCGCTGCGCAACCGCCGCATCGGCTTCGTCTTCCAGCACTTCAACCTGCTGGCGCGCACCTCGGCACTCGAAAACGTCGCGCTGCCGCTCCTCTACCGCGGCATGGGCGCCCGCGAACGCCACGAACGCGCCGCCCACCGGCTGCGCCAGGTCGGGCTCGCCGAACGCATGGACCACCACCCCGTGCAACTGTCGGGCGGTCAGCAGCAGCGCGTGGCGATCGCGCGTGCGCTGGTCGGCGACCCAGCGCTGGTGCTCGCCGACGAACCGACCGGCGCGCTCGACTCGCGAACCGGCGTCGAGATCATGGCCCTGCTGCAACAACTCAACCACGAGGGCATCACCGTCGTGCTGGTGACGCACGAGCACGACATCGCCGCCTACGCCGACCGCATCATCCACTTCCGCGACGGCCGCGTCGTGGATGACCTCGCCAACGCGCACCGCGACGCGGGTGCCGACCTGGCTGCCCTGTCGGCCGTTTCCGCATGAATTTCTACGCCACCCTGCTGATCGCCCTCAAGGCGCTTCGCGTCAACAAGATGCGCAGCGCCCTGACCATGCTGGGCATCATCATCGGCGTGGCGGCGGTGATCGTCATGGTCGCCGTCGGCAGCGGCGCGCGGGCACAGGTCGAGGCACAGATCAGGAGCCTAGGCGCCAACCTGATGATGGTGTTCTCGGCCTCATCGACCTACACCGGCGCACGCGCCGCGGTCGGCGCCGCCTACTCGATCAGCGAAGAGGATGCCTACGCGATCGGGCGCGAACTGACGGACGTCGTCGCCGCCGCAGCCCCTGCCCTGCGCGGCAGCGGCCAGATCGTCGCCGGCAACAGCAACTGGTCGACCTCCTTCTATGGCGTGACGCCCGACTATTTCGACGTGCGCGAATGGAGCATCGCCGAGGGTCGGTTCTTCGACCAGGCAGAGATCAACGGCGCGGCCAAGGTCGTCGTCCTCGGCAAGACCGTGGCAGACAACCTCTTCGGCGACGCGAGCCCCATCGACCAGACGGTGCGCATCCGCACCGTGCCGCTCACCGTCGTCGGCGTGCTCGCTGCGAAGGGACAGAGCCCCGGCGGCAGCGACCTCGACGACGTCCTGCTGATGCCGATCAGCACCGCGCGCAACCGCGTGCTGGGCGCGACGTCGCTCGCCAAGTCGCGCGCTGTCGGCTCGATCCAGATCAAGCTCATCGACGGCATCGACAGCCAGTATGCGGAAGAGCGCGTGCGCGAGTTGCTGCGCCAGCGCCATCGCCTGCAGCCGGGCCAGGACGACGACTTCACCCTGCGCAACCTTACGGAAATCCTGCAAACCCGCGAGGAATCGTCGCGCGTGATGGCGCTGCTGCTCGCCGCCGTGGCCTCGGTATCCCTGCTCGTCGGCGGCATCGGCATCATGAACATCATGCTCGTCTCGGTCACCGAGCGGACGCGGGAAATAGGATTGAGACGGGCAGTCGGCGCCCAGGCAGGCGACATCCTGCGGCAATTCCTCGTCGAGGCGATCACCCTCGCACTGATCGGCGGTTTGGTCGGCGTGCTGCTGGGCAGTGCGGGCGCACAGGCGATCGGCGCACTGGCGGGCTGGCCGATCCAACTCTCGGCATCGGCCACGCTGCTGGCCGTCAGCTTCTCGGCCGCGATCGGCATCTTCTTCGGCTTCTATCCCGCCCGCAAGGCGGCGCGCATGTCGCCGATCGAGGCGCTGCGCCACGAGTAGCACGAATGGCGCTGTAATAATCTTGGCCGGGCCTGGACCTACAATAGTCCCACCATGGCCCAGGAAATCGAACTCAAGCTCGCCCTGCCGGAAGATGCACAACGCGCCTTCCTGCGGCACCCGCTATTGAAACAGGCTAGCGGCAAGCAGTCCTTCCGGCTCGTCAATCTCTATTACGACACGCCGGGCCTCGTCCTGCGCAAGCGCGGCATGGCGCTGCGCCTGCGCGCCAAGGGCCGGCTCTGGCTGCAGACGGTGAAGTGCGCCGGCGAAGCGGGTGGCGGACTGTCCGCGCGGCCGGAATGGGAGTCGCCCTACGTCGGCCATTTCGATTTTTCCGGCATCGACGACCCCGCCGTGCGCGCGTGCCTCGAGAAGCCGAAACTCAAGACCCGGATCGCACCGGTCTTCGAAACCAATTTCCAGCGTGTCGCCTGGCACTTCGAGCCCTGTCCGGGCACACGTATCGAGATGGTGCTCGACCGCGGCTGGATTGCCGCCGCCGGCCGGCGCGAAGCCATCTCGGAGATCGAACTCGAACTGCTGCAGGGCGACCCAGCACAGCTCTTCGTGATCGCCCGCACGCTGGCGGAGCGCGTGCCGGTCGCGCCGGCCCCGCTCTCGAAAGCCGACCGCGGCTATCGCCTGTTCCGTCAGCTCGCCCCGGCCCCGGTGAAGGGCGTGGCCGCAACGCTGGCTCCGGCCGACCATCCGCTGGCGGCGTTCCGCCGCATCGCCCTGGCCTGCCTCGACCACCTGCAGCAGAACCATGCCGGCGCACTCTCCAGCGATGATCCGGAATACATCCACCAGATGCGGGTCGCGACGCGCCGCCTGCGCGCTGCCCTGCGCTTGTTCGCCCCGCTGCTGCCAGCCGAATTCGCCATCCGGCTGACCGAGCCGCTGCGAGACCTGATGGCGGTGCTCGGCCAGGCGCGCGACTTCGACGTGCTGCTCGCAGAAATCGCCGAACCGGTACTGGCCGCGCTGCCCGACGAACCTCGTCTCGCGGCACTGACCGGCATCATCACGGAACGGCGCTTCGATCGCCGTCAGGCAGCGGTCGCCTTCCTGCGTTCACCTCGTTTCGGCACGATCGTGCTGGAAGTTCTGGAGACCCTGCACGGCCTCGATGCACCGGCACAAAAAGTCGGTGCCGACGGGACGGCGGAGGTGACCGAGAGGCTCGCCGACTTCGCCGCCGACCGCCTGCGCCGGCTGCGCAAGAAAGTGCTCTGCCTAGCCGCCCGCGCCCGTACCGACGATCCGCCGAGCCTGCATGCGCTACGCATCGGCATCAAGCGCCTGCGCTACGCGCTCGAATTCTTCGCGCCGCTCGCATCGGGCCGGGCGATGCGCCGCCTGCTCGGCCACCTTGCCGCACTGCAGGACACGCTTGGCCAGATCAACGATCTCGCCAATGCCGGCACCCTGCTGATGGCCTGCGCGCAGGAGCGTGGCGGCGACCCTCGTCTGCGCGAGGCGATCACGCTGATCGGTGGCTGGCACGGGCCGCGCCACCAGAATCTGCTCGCGGCGATCCCCGCCCAGTTGAAACATCTCGGTAAACTTCGCCTGCCAGAATTCGCCCCCTGATCAGCGAGGAAAACGACATGGACCTGATTCTCTGGCGCCACGCGGAAGCGGAAGACGGCGGTGCCGGCATGCCCGACGCGAAACGACGGCTCACCGCACGTGGCGAAAAGCAGGCACACGACATGGCCAAATGGTTGCGGTCGCGCCTGCCGAAGAAGACGCGCATCCTCGTCAGCCCGGCGGTACGCACCCAGCAGACCGCCCATGCGCTGGCCCTGCCCTTCGAGGTGGAACCCAGGATCGCCGTCGGCGCCGACACCGCCGACCTGATCGCCGCGGCCAACTGGCTCGAACAGTCCGGCGCCGTCCTGCTCGTCGGCCACCAGCCTACGCTCGGCCGCCTCGCCGCCCTGCTGCTATCCGACACGGAAGCCGACTGGAGCGTCAAGAAGGGCGCTGTCTGGTGGCTGTCGAAGCGCAGCCGTGACGGGCGCGACCAGACGGTGTTGCGCGCGGTCATGAATCCGGAGATGCTGCGGTAAGATTCAGTGGAGTTGCCACTTCCTGGCCGTCCCATGCGACGGTCGCGCAATGTCCGCCGCCAATCCCGTCATATCGATCATCCGTCTCCTCGACCACCGTTACCTGCTTGGCCAACTGGTCAAGCGCGACGTATTGCTGCGCTATCGAGGCGCGATGTTCGGCGTGGCCTGGATTTTTCTCAGCCCCTTGCTGATGCTGGCGATCTTCGCCTTCGTCTTCGGCCATATCTTCCAGTCACGCTGGCCGCAGCAGCCCGACGGCATGCCCTTCTGGCTGATGCTCTATAGCGGACTGATCGTTTTCAACCTCTTCGCCGAGACCGTCTCGCGCGCTCCTGCCACGGTGCGCAGCCAGCCCAGCTATGTCAAGAAAATCATCTTCCCCGTCGAGATCCTGCCACTGGTACCGCTCGGCGCAGCCCTGGTGCACGGGGCCTTCAACCTGCTGATTCTCGTCATCGCCCTCGCCTGCTTCGATCAGTTGTCCACCGGCATCCTGCTGTTTCCGTTACTCGTCATTCCGGCCCTTCTGCTGGGTCTGGGACTCGCGTGGTTCCTCGCCGCGTGGGGTGTCTTTATCAAGGACATGTCGCAAATCGTGCCGCTTTTCGTGCAGATGCTGCTGTTTCTGTCTCCCGTGTTCTACCCGGCCAGTGCGGTGCCGGAATTCCTGCAGCCGATCTACGCACTCAATCCACTGGGCGCGGTCATCGAAGAAACGCGCGCCACCATACTCGGCCTGCCGGTCGACTGGACAAGCTGGGCGGCTGCGCTCGGTGCCGGCCTTTCCGCCAGTCTGCTCGGTCTCGCATTCTTCAACCATGCCCGCGACGAATTCGCCGATGCCCTCTGACGACGTCGCCATTTCGGTCCGCAACCTGACCAAGACCTACCGGCTATTCGGACACCCGGGGGATCGCGTCAAGCAGTTCTTCAGTCTCGGCCTGAAGCGCTACCACCGCGACTTCACCGCGCTCGAGGACGTCTCCTTCGACATCAAGCAGGGAGAGACCGTCGGCATCATCGGTCGCAACGGTTCGGGCAAGAGCACGCTGCTGCAGCTGATCTGCGGCATCCTGAAGCCGACATCCGGATCCGTCTGCGTCCGCGGCAGGGTCTCCGCCCTGCTCGAGCTGGGTGCCGGATTCAATCCGGACTTCACAGGCCGCGAAAACGCGTACTTCCAAGGGGCGATCATGGGGCTGGATGCGGCGGAGATGGACGGACGTTTCCAAGCCATTGCCTCTTTTGCCGACATCGGCGATTTCATCGACCAGCCGGTACGCACGTATTCGAGCGGAATGTTCCTGCGGCTCGCCTTTGCCGTTGCCTCCCACGTCAGTCCCGACGTCCTGGTGGTAGATGAAGCCATGGCAGTCGGCGACGCGGCTTTCCAGCAAAGGTGCTTCGACCGCATCCGCAACATGCAGAGCCATGGCATGACCATGATCGTCGTTTCCCATAATCCCTACCAGATCGAACAGCTATGCGATCGGGCAGCGGTACTGAACCGGGGACGGCTGGCGCCCCTGCAACCAGCCAAGGACGCCCTTTCCCTCTATCAGGAGCTGGTTCATCATGAGCTGGCTCCCAGCACCGCTTCGGCCCTCCCCCTGCGTGAGGGAACGCATACGCTCTACTTCGAGAACGTAACGATCGATGGCGAGCAGAATCCTGACGATGGCGCTTTCCGGACAAACAGACCGCTGCAGATTACGGCTGATATCGTTGCAGGCACCGCAGTCAGCAATGTGCGTTTCCGTTTCGAACTCTGCTCTCCGGGCGGCCTTGTCACGATGATTTCTACCATCGGCCTGACAGAGGAGATGACGTTTCATGGCAGGCATAGAATTGCTTTCAGCATGCCGGCCTGCCAGTTGACAAGCGGCTGGTACCACATCAACGCCATCGCGGTAGGCCGGGATGTCCGCCTCGATGCCTGGCAGCGGGCGGCCGATTTCAGTGTTCTTCTCAAGGAGGAGGCCGCGTTGAACCTGTCCGGCGACAGAGGTATCTATGTCTGCCAGGGAAACTGGAATTTTTCATGATGCCGCCCCCCCGGGACGATGACCACTATGGCATCCGGGCGGATTACCGCCACAATCTGGTGCAATCCACTTTCGATGCAACCGGCGACCCGCTGTACTGGAACGGAAGTCGCCTCGAAAATGCTGCGGTCTTCCAGTATGACGTATATGCGCTGGCCGCCGGCCTGGTCAGGCAACGCAATTGCAAGGCCCTGCTAGATGTCGGCAGCGGCCCCCCTGTCAAACTGAAAGCATTGATGCCTGACGGACTGGACATCTGCCTGGTCGACCAGCCCAATACCGCCCCTCTCGCCAAAGAAATTCTTCCGAAAGCAGCGTTCTTCGGTGCCAATCTGGAACAGGACTTCCCGGTCATCGACAGGAAATTCGATCTGGTACTGTGTGCTGACGTCATCGAGCACCTGATTGCGCCCGACCCGTGCCTCGACTTCATACGGCGTCATCTTGCGCAGGACGGACTCCTGTTGATTTCAACTCCGGAAAGGAACGCGCTGCGCGGCAAGAACTGCGCCTACAGTCCGCACCCGATGCATGTGCGCGAATGGAGCTTCGATGAGTTCCGGCGCTTCCTAGTCAGCCGCAATCTGGAAATCATCGAACATTTACTCCTTCCGCAACAACGAACGGACCCCGTGCGCAGAACGTACGGCCGGCTCATGGCGGCCTTCCGGCTGCCGCCAGCCTGGTATTCATGTCAATTAGCCATTTGCCGCGTGCGGGGGTAAATCGCCATGTTTGGAAAAATATCGCGAATGCTGTCCCGTCTCGGCATGGCTGCGGACTTGGCCCTCAATGCGCCATCGGAAATGCTGGCGGAAATGCGGCAGCTGATGGCATTGAACGCCATTACCGATCCGCAACAGCATCATGATGCACAGTTCGACTACCTGTGTGCCAAGGCGTCCCGTGCGGGTTTCGACATTTATAACAAGAACCTGATGTGGATGGATGAACCAGGTTTCTGGAAAATCTGGAAAGCATCGCCGTACTGGAACAAGCAGCGTGCCGACCGGAAGTTCGTGCTCTGGTCGATGGTGCGCAGCACACGTGATCTGCCCGGCGATACAGCCGAATGCGGTGTTCTCGATGGGGCATCGAGCTATCTGGTCTGCAGTGCCCGCCGGGATTGTGGGCCTTTTTTGCATCATGCCTTCGACTCCTTCGAAGGGCTTTCGCCACCGGAGGCGGAGGATCAGCCGAACAGCCCGATGGCGTTCCGGTGGTCTTCCGGAGACCTGGCTGTATCGATCGAAGAGGCCATGGACAAGCTCGGCCGCTTTGACAACATACGCTATCACAAGGGCTGGATTCCCAGCCGTTTTGACGAGGTTGCCCAGCTGCGCTTTTCTTTCGTGCACGTTGATGTCGACCTCTATCAACCCACCCGCGACTCCATCGAGTTCTTCTACCCTCGCCTGGTACCGGGAGGCATCCTGTTGTGCGACGACTACGGCTACCATACCTGTCCCGGCGCCAGAAAGGCCTTCGATGACTTTGTCGCGAATGTTCCCGAGCGCTCGGTCATACACCTGCCGACCGGACAGGGGTTCATCGTCAAGCGCGGCCGGCACCTTGCTGAAGACTGAATAGAAGGATGTGCGGGATACTTGGTTCGGTCGGCCAGCCCCCTCCCGAAAGGGAGGTATTCGACCGCATGCTGGATGAACTGGCATATCGAGGTCCCGATGGTCGAGGTGTGAAAGTGCTCGGCGCCGGTCGCGTGCTGCTCGGCCATCGCCGGCTCGCCATCATCGACTTGAGTTCAGATGGTGCCCAGCCCATCTGCAATGAAGATGGCACGCTCTGGCTCACCTACAACGGGGAAATCTACAACTATCGAGAATTGCGTGAAACGCTTCTCAGGCGCGGGCATCGTTTCCATTCCCGCTCGGATTCCGAGGTCATCGTACATGCCTACGAAGAATGGGGTTCCGCCTGCGTGTCTCATCTGCGGGGGATATTCGCCTTCGGGCTTTGGGACGAGCATGAGCGGAGGCTGTTCCTTGCCCGCGATCCGCTCGGCGTCAAGCCACTCTACTATGCAAACTATGCAGGGCGCTTCACCTTCGCCTCGCAACCGAAGGCGATCCTGGCCGACCCCGCCTTTCCAAGAAGGATCAACCCCGATGGGCTCCGTGACTTCCTGGCGCATGGATTTGTTCCATACACCCGCAGCGCTTTCGCCGGCATGGCGAAACTGCCGGCAGGCCATACGGCGATGCTTGCCAATGATGTACTGACCCTCGAGCGCTACTGGGAGCTGCAGGATGGCAAAATTCTGCAAGACCCACAGGCGGCCTGCGAACAACTCCAGGATGGGATAGCGAATGCCGTCAAGGCCCAACTGGTTGCCGACGTTCCGGTAGGCTGTTTCTTGAGCGGCGGGATCGATTCGAGCCTTCTGGTCGCCATGGCACGCCCGCATCTTGATGAGTTGCGAAGTTTTACAGTCGGCTTCGAGGAAGCGGGCAGCGACGAGCGGCCTTACGCACGCGCCGTAGCCAGTATGTTCGGCACGCATCATCATGAAAGAGTATTGCGCCGTAGCGACCTTCATGAACGGCTGTATGCGCTGCAGGAACATTTCGACGAGCCGTTCGACCCGAATGGCCCGCTGCCCTTCACGGAAGTTTCGCGGCTCGCCAGGGACAGCGATACGATCGTCGCCCTGGGCGGCGACGGGGCTGACGAAATGTTCGTCGGCTATCTGCGCTATGACGATTTCGATCGTCCTGGCTGGGCCGATTCCGGATGGGCTGCACGGACGTGGCATGCACTGCGCCACAGGGGGCTCATCGGCCCGCGTCGGTCTGCGCCAAACGACTTACCTCGCTACTTCCGGCACGAAGGCTGCCTGGATGAATACGGCCTCGCCAGCCTCCTCGAGCCCGGTTTTCTCGCCCAGCTGGAAGATGACGCTTTGTCGGTCATGCAAGCCTTCTACCGCCCCGATCTGCCTGCCGTTGCCGCGGCCCGTCATCTCGACATGCACCTCTATCTGGTGGATCACATTCTCTGCAAGGTTGACCGGGCCTCGATGGCGCACGGTGTTGAAGTACGCGTTCCCTTTCTTGACCCGGAGCTGGTACGGATCGCATTCAATATCCCGCTAGCCTTGCACTACCGTCACGGCGAGAGGAAGGCGTTACTGAAAAAGATTGCTTCACGCTGGCTGCCCGCCGACACCGTCACGGCACGCAAGAAAGGCTTCAGCTCGCCACTGGGAGACTGGTTCGGTCCCCACAACGATGCATGGCTACATAGCTGGCTGCGGGACGGCATGCTAATCAATCTGAACATCCTTCGCCCGGACTGGCCCACCCGCGTCGCCGCACTGCAAGCGGTCAATGGTGCAACGGGCCTGCGCATACGCTGGCTTTTACTGACAGCCGAACTCTGGGCACGCCGCTGGATTGCCGGCGAGCACTTGCAGGGCACGGCACACGCATCTCTCTCGGCATGCAGCAAGGTGCCATCCGCATGACGTCGCAGCGTTCCGCGATGCTAATATTGAGCAGCGCGTAACTTCATCCAGGCATGATTACGGAATCACTCTACCGACTCTCGAAACGCAAGTCACGCGAGAATCTTTATGCTTGGCTGGCGCGGGCGGTCAGGCGTGATGCCCACGCCGACACTTTATCCATGTTGAGCATCGGTGCGGGAGGGGAAGTCGCAGCCCACTTGGCAGAACTCGGCATTCATGTGCGCACACTCGACATCGATCCCCTGCGACAGCCGGATATCGTGGCGAACATCGAGGCCATGCCGGAAATTGCAGACGCATCGATCGACATCCTTTTCTGCATCGAGGTACTTGAGCATGTCAGTCGTCCAGAGAGCGCGATTGCCGAGATCCGACGCATCCTGAGACCCGGAGGCTGCGTGATCGGATCCACCCCTTTCCTGCTCGGCATTCACGATGCCCCTTACGATTTCCAACGGTTCACCCGTCATGGGTTGCAATGGTTGTTCCGCGATTTCGAGGAAATCGAACTGCTCGAACGCAACGGTTACTTCGCGGCCGCCTCCGTTCTGATCTATAGAAGATTCGCACTCGATGCTCCTTGGAGCGGCATGTCCCTGTTGCGAGTCCCGCTGCTGCTCTTCCTCGCCCTCGGCCTCGAGTTGCTCGACCGATGGCTTCCTTCCAAGGAAGGTACGACCGGGTATTTTTTCGTCTACCGCAAGACACGGCACAGCGCCACCACGACAGAATGAGCAGCAAGCACGATCCCCTCGAGGAAACGGACATGCGGGGATTCCGGATCAATCTCGACGTGATGCGACAGATACGTGAATACGCGAGCCGCTCCGGCATGCCAAAAAGTGTGGTCAGCATTCTCGACTGGGGTTGTGGCCGCGGTCGGTCGCCCTGTTGCGCGAAGAAGGCCATGATGCCTATGGCATCGATATCGATTTCGTCGTCTAAGAATCATTCCGGATACTTAAGCCAGGCGGCCTCGTTATCCACAGCTTTCCAGGGTCGCGCTGGTTGATCGGGCCGCACGTTCATATGCCCCTAGTCCATTGGCTACCACTAGGCTGCTGGAGGCGCATGCTCATTCGGTCCTGCCTTGCACTCGGCCTCCGACCGAATCCGCCCTGGCAGAACTGCAGCGAGGCCGTGTGGTCGTTGTATGACCGCTATCTCCAGAAAAAGACGCGCTATCGGCCGCGCGCCACCATCGAGGACTGTTTCACCATCGCGGGATTCCAAGGACGCTGGCTGGATAACCCACCTGGCGGTTGGCGGACCCTGTTGCCGGCGTCGCTGCGCGATAACGGATTCCCGAACGGCAGCCTGCTGCTATGCCTGGCCAAGCCAGCATGAATGCGGGACATCACGACGTCACCATCATCGTGCGCGAATGCGGCGAACGCACGACGGAGACTTGCGTTCGCCTCCTGCAGAAAATCTTTCCTTCGCAGCCGGTCTTCCGGATCAAAGCGCAGCCGTTCATCGTCACCCTGCGTCGGTCACTGGAAAAAGGGTTGTCCGAAAGGCGTCCATGGACATTGTGCATCGACGCCGATGTATTGCCGCTTCCGGAACTCGGGCACCTGTTGAATGAAGCCAAGGCGCTACCGGATGATGTTTTCGAAATCCAGGGACTCGTCTTCGACAAATTGCTCGCCGCCCCGCGCGCCGCAGGAAATCATTTGTACAGGACACGACTGATCGAACAGGCGTTACCTCTGATTCCCGCCAGCGCAAACTTGCGGCCCGAAACGGCGATGATCGAGGCCATGGCCGCAAACGGATTTTCATGCCATCAGTCGCGAATATGGGTAGGCCTGCACGACTTTGAACAGTTCTACGGCGACCTTTTCGCGAAGGCATTCCTGCATGGCCACAAGCATCGCTTCCTGATGCCGCTGGTCCGTCCACTCTGGCAGACCCTGGCTCAAAAGGACGATGACTACCGGGTCGCACAACAGGCGCTATGCGCAGCCCATCGCAAAACCACGATGCCATCGATCTCGCGGCAGGAACATGTACGCGATGCGGCACAAGCCTTGGCGGAACTCGGCCTGGAAGAGAAGCTACCGTACATGCATGTACCCGATGCCGGCGAACTCCAGACCATGATGCACGCCACAGCCACACGCGGCGAAGCACGCTCACTCAGCCGTCAAATCACATCTGTCATAGAACGTGGAACCTTTTCCAGCAGGCTGTCCGGGCATGATCGACATGCCGCATCAGCAACATCAAGGCCCAGGGTTGCGTTTGTCTGCGCCAATGCCTATCCGCTCTTCGACTTCACGATATCGCCACTTGGTGGAGGCATGGAGGCGCGTGCGGCCCTATTTGCTCGCGGCCTGTCTGAAGCCGGGCGCTGGTCCGTCAGTTTCGTGGTCAGCGATTTTGGTCAGGATTTCGTGACGCGCCACGAAGATATCGACTTCCATATTTATCAACCCGTTTTCCGCCGTGCCGGCCGCAATGTCTTTCCCCGCTTGCGCAAGCGCCACTGGTTCCCGGCACTCAATCTCGACCGTCGGGATCTCGACCTGTTATGGCAGATCCCGATGATCGCGACTTGGCTGGCTCTGCCGGCGCAATTCTTCCCGCGTTTCTGGCGTAACCTGAAACCGGACGTCGTCTGCTGCTTCGGCAACAACGAACGCACCGCCGAAGTCGTTGCCGATTGCCGCAGGGCCGGCGTGCGTACCGTCCTCTGCGTTGCTTCCGACAAGGACTTGTCCCCTGACTACCAGCCCGGCAATCACGAACGAAATCATTACGGCATGCGCAAATGGATGGGGCACTACACCATCTCGCATGCCGACTGCATCATCGTGCAAACCGAAGCCCAGCAAGCTGCATTGCGCCTGCATTTCGATCGCGCCTCGACGCTGATTCGCAATCCGGTTCATGTTTTTCCGGACGACCCGGATTCATGGCGATTGCGATCGCAACGCAATTACGTCCTTTGGATCGGGCGCACCGACGCTTTCAACAAGCGGCCAGGACTCTTCCTGCAACTGGCTAGCGAGTGCCCCGGCATCGAGTTCCTGATGATCGTCAGCCGAACCGATGAAGCCTGCTTCCAGGCTCTCGAGCAGGCCCGCCCAGCCAACCTGACCATCAGTGGACACGTGCCGCCTCACGACCTCCCGGGCTATTTGCGTCTTGCCCGTGTGCTGGTCAATACGTCTAAATTCGAAGGTTTTCCCAACACGTTTCTCCAGGCAGCGGTCACCGGCACACCGATTGCATCATTGGAAGTCGATCCAGATGGGATGCTTAGCCGACTTGGTTGCGGAATCTGCGCTGATGGCGACATGGGACGGTTGAAGGCGGCCGTATCGGCCTTGTGTGACGATGACGAGCTGGCTGAGCACTATGCCCGCACCAACCATCGCCATGTACTGGAACGACATGCCGCCGAGGACCGCATCGCCGAGCTATCCGACTGTCTCGAAGAGCAGCGGCAATTGGCCGCCGTCCGGAAACCGGTGCGGCCAGGCGGTCCGAGGCGCTTCGCCTGATGAAATCGTCCGGCGGACATGCTTTGCTGGCTGCGATCTCGCTCGGAAGTGCCGGCCTGCTACTTTTTCTAATCTTCACACTTTCTCCTGGATACATTCCTGCGTCAGGCATGCCACTGAGCATGCCATCAGACCGGCTACCGGTACCCGGTATCGCCAACGACATGCCGACCCGCTCTTCCTACTGGCTGCAAAAATCCGTGCTGCAGATCCATCCGTTTCTCAACCCAGCGAACATCGCCGTTCCGGAGGCACTGCGCAGTTCGATCAACCCCCTGTTCAGGAAACGTGCTGATGAATCCCTCGCGGACTTTATGGCACGCGCCAATGCTCATGTGTACCGGCTCACCGATCATTGCGATACGATCGAATCGTTCCTCGGGCCCAAGGATTCCGCAGGCACCGCCATGTATGGCATCAATGTGCCCGGGGTAGTCGCCTGCGGCCTGTGTGGCCAGCGTGCCTACTGGGTGACAGGCCTGCTCAGGCGCAGCGGCATCAGGGGGCTGTTGCTGGGGCTGAATGGACATGTCGTGCTAGCGGTGCCGGAAAACGGGTCCGGCAGGCACTGGATACTCGACCCCGACTACGGTACCGCACCGTTTCTGGTCGATCTGGGTTCCGCGCAAGAGATGCGAACCGCGGCCGCTGAAAACTACAGATTTCTCGCTGCCGCGGGACGGGAAGCGCTTTTTGAAATGATCGTGGATTTCTACGCATCGACGGACGACAATGCCTTCTACGACATGGGCTACCTAGCGCATCTCGAATTCCTTCAATCGCGATGGCTGCGCAGGCTCTGGCCAGCCGTACAGGCCGGCCTGCGACAGGAGGCAGGCTCAGGCAGCAAATCATCAACTCTCGGAAGCGCTCGGCCGCTCGGCATGGAGGCTGCCCGGGCACTCCACGCTGCTCTCGTTGCTGCCGAGCGGAAATACGGACTTGCCGGCCATCGCACCCCGCAGATCGAATTGGAAGACGAGGACTTCATTTCCCGGTCGATCGCCGTGGATCCGGCGACGGGTATGCACCAGCTGACGATCACCAACTGGGGCTACCGGACCATCCGGGCGCACCCCTTCGATACCGCACTCGCAGACTGTCGGCCTCCAGCGTATAGCGCCGGGGGAATCGTCATGCCGCCGCACACATCATTTTCATGGGTTCTGGATGGAGACTGCACCTCTTCCGGACAGACAGGAACCGGTGCCCGTGTCGATTGAGGCATTGTTACGCCACTTCTGTCCGAACCGCTCCCTGAAGATTCTGGATCTGGGCTGCGGCAAGGGTGCCCTCGTCACATCGCTCCTGGCAGAAGGCCACGACGCCTACGGCTGTGACATCGCCGGCTCGGCAGCATCAGACTTCGAACCGTCCCCGGGGAATGACCGTCTCAGAACCATCGAAATGCACCCCTATCGCCTGCCCTTTTTCGACGGTCAGTTCGACTGCGTGATCAGCACGCAGGTGCTGGAGCACGTCTTGGACCTCGAAAGCACCTTCCGCGAGATCCATCGCGTACTCAAGCCGGGCGGGGTCAGCCTGCACACATTCCCCGGTCGGCATGTACCGATCGAGCCGCACGTCTTCGTTCCCTTCGCCACCGTTATACGCAACCGTACATGGCTCTACCTCTGGGCAGTGCTGGGTATACGGAATGATTTCCAGGTCGGCAAGACTGCGTCCGAGGTGGCACGCCTGAACCACGCCTACCTGCATGCCCACACCCACTATCCACCGAAGTCTGAGATTCTCGACAAGGCATGTGTTTTCTCGGAAGCCGCATTCAGGGAAGACGTCTTCTTTTTTCCCGGCCCCGAAGAACTCAAGCATCGCAGCCGGAAAAAGCGCCTGTTCGTTTTTTTGGGTGGAGACCGGATGAGGGCCTGGTTCCATGGCACCTTCGTCATGCGGGCCCTTTATTTAAGAAAATAGCGACTGCAACCCCACCGAGATCATGCCGCCTCCGCTCTTCATCAGAAAAATTTCCCGGAAGTTCAAGTCCGTCTTCAGGTCAGTCGGCCGGCTCCTGGTCGCCGAGCAGACGCTGGCGCACCTGCGCGCGATTCGCGAGCACGAGCTCGCGACAGTCGCAGCGCTGCTTCCCGCCCGGGGAACGCTGCTCGAAATCGGAGCCGGCACCGGATGGCAGGCGGCAGCGCTCGCGACGAGAGGCTTTACCGTCAGCGCGGTCGACCTTCCGGACAGCAAGTACGCGCCGGACCGCATGTTCCCGGTACAGGACTACGACGGCCATACGCTTCCTTTTCGCGATGGATCGTTCGAAATCATCTACTCATCCAATCTGCTGGAGCACATTCCGCATCTGGCAGCCTTTCAGGAAGAGATGCATCGCGTGTTGCGCCCGGAGGGACTCGCCATTCACGTACTGCCCTCGAGCGCCTGGAGATTCTGGACCAACCTCACGCACCTTGTGCGCTATCGTCGTCGACCGCACGCCCATGGTGAGCATGCCACCAACGCACTGACGGAGATTGCAGTCTTTTCGCGTAGCCAGTGGCGACGCATCTTCGAGTCAGCCGGCTGGACCGTCACTGCCGAACAAACGAACCGGCTTTTCTATACCGGCAGTTCGATTCTCGACGCTAGACTTCCCATCCGCGCGCGCATGCATCTGAGCCGGCTGCTGGGCAGTGCATGCAATATCTTCGTGCTGAAAAAACCGCCCGCGTCATCGTGAAGTCCATCAACATCGTCTGCCACAACGTCTATCCGCTCTTCGATCCGTCGATCGCCTGGGGCATCGGCGGCATGGAAACGCGTGCCGCCCTCCTGGCCCGTGGACTGAAGGCCTCGGGGCGCTGGCATGTACGCATGGTGGTCAACGATTTCGGCCAGCCGGACCGGGTCTGGCACGAGGGTATCGAATTCGACACCTACCAGCCCTGGCATCGGCGGGCATCCGACAACGTGAACCCGCGTTTTGTCCGGAGAAAGTGGTTTCCGGCATTGAATCTCGACCGGCGCGATTTCCCGCTGATCTGGCAGATTCCGCTGCTCGGCATCTATCGTCTGCTGCCCTCGCTGCTGTGTCCGCTTTACTGGCGGCGCAGGCCGGCCGACATCGTCTGCTGCTTCGGCAACAATGGCACCTCTGCGCAAGTCATCGCCGACTGCCGGCGCCTGGGGATCCCGACCGCCCTGTGCATCGCCTCCGATGACGACCTTTCGGCGGACTATCGTGCGGACGATTCGAGTCTCAACGACTACGGGACACCGAAATGGATGGCCCATTACGCGCTGGAAAACGCCGACCATATCTTCGTCCAGACCGAGAGCCAGTTGCGGGCGCTGGCCAGCCGTTTCGACCGCAGCGGCGAACTGATCCGCAATCCGGTGGATATTTCCGCGGACGGGCCGTCGCACTGGCCGGACCGGGCGACGCGCGACACGATTCTCTGGATCGGCCGTTCCGACACCTTCCACAAGCAGCCGCTGCTGTTGCTGGAACTGGCGAAGCGCTGTCCGGACCTGCCTTTCCTGATGGTCATGAACCGGACTCACACGGATGTCTTCGATGCCATCGAGGCACAGCGCCCCCCCAACCTGACCATCGTCGAGCGCGTACCGCACCGGGAGATCTGGAACTATTACCGCCGCGCCCGTGTTTTCGTCAGCACGTCGGCCTACGAAGGCTTCCCCAACACCTTCCTGCAGTGCGCCGTTGCCGGCGTACCGGTCGCCTCGCTCAGCGTCGACCCCGAGGGCATCCTGTCTGACCTGGGATGCGGACTGCTCGCCGGTGGCAGCCTCGACCGTCTCGAACAGCATGTCCGCACCCTGTGGACAGATGCCGGCCGTGCCGAGCTTCAGGCACGGTCCTTCCACCGTTTCGCGCTGGAGCATCACGGCCTCACCAGCCAGGTCGAGCGCTTCGAGGCGCTGCTGAAACAGGCGATCGACGCCCCCTTGCGCAGTCCGCCGCTGCCCTGGTGGCGCCAGCCCACCCGCCGCTTCGTGCGGTACGGGGATATCTAGCGATGTGCGGCATCGCCGGCATTTTTCCGCGTCATGGCGCCGCGGATCCGCGACAGATCGAGGAGCTGACCACAGGCATCCTCCATCGCGGACCGGATGATCGCGGCCTCTGGATCTCCCCCGGACGGGAATGCGCCCTCGGCCACACCCGGCTCGCCATCCTCGACCTCTCTGCGGCAGGCCACCAGCCGATGGTCGACCCGATTACCGGCAACGCCATCGTTTTCAACGGCGAGATCTACAACTTCGCGGCGCTGCGCCGCGACTGCAAAGCTGCCGGAGACGCCTTCCTCTCCCATGCCGACACCGAGGTGATTCTCGCCCTTTATCGCCGGCATGGTGTCGATTGCCTGCATTTCCTGCGCGGCATGTTCTCCTTCGCGATCTGGGATGCACGACGCCGGCGCCTGTTCTTCGCCCGCGACCGCATCGGCAAGAAACCCTTTCACTACGCCGCATCATCGATGGGGTTCGCCTTCTGCTCGGAAATCGATCCGCTGGCGCGCCACACGTGGACCGACCGCCGCCTCGACCTGCAGGCACTCGACTTTTTCCTGCACCTGCAATACATCCCGGCGCCCCTGAGCATCTACCGGGGCATCCGCAAGCTGCCGCCGGCGCATTACGGGCTGCTCGATTCGGACGGATTGCGCATCGAGCGCTACTGGTCGCTCGATTACCGCGACAAGACGGACATAGAGGACGGGGAGGCCATCGACGCCTTCGAGGACAAGCTGGCGGAGGCCGTGCGCCTGCGCATGGTCGCCGACGTGCCGGTCGGCGCCCTGCTCTCCGGCGGCGTGGACTCCAGCGTAATCGTCGCACTGATGGCGAAACAGTCGGCCGCACCGGTGCGCACCTTCAGTGTCGGCTTCGCCGAGGCGGCATTCGATGAGTCCGCCCATGCGCGCCTGGCGGCGGAACGCTGCGGTACGCTGCACCGTCCGGCCATGCTCGGTGCGCCTGATCTCGCCATGTTGCCGCAGCTGGTCAGGCGTTACGGGGAGCCCTACGGCGACGCCTCCGCGCTGCCTTCCTTCGCCGTCTGCGCCGCCGCCCGCCAGGAATTGAAAGTCGTGCTCAACGGCGACGGCGGCGACGAGTTGCTCGGCGGCTACCCGCGTTATTCGCTGCCGGATGCAACGATCCGTCTGGCGACCTGGGTCCGCCGGCATCACCCCCTGCCACTGGTCGACCCCGCGAAATGGCTCGGCAAGCGCGGTCCCTTCCCGTTCAAGAAACTGCGCCGCCTGGCACTCGACCACCTGCTGCTGCCGGATGCCGGCCCCTTCACAATGTACGGCGGCAACCGCAACGACGCCATGCGGCACAGCCTGCTGCATGACGACCGGCTGGCGGACAACCTGCCGCAGTGGCGCGCCGAGTGGTTCAGACAGGCGAGACTGGCTTCCGGCAACCCCGTGGACAGCATGCTCTGGCTGGACAACCACACCTACCTGCCCGGCGACCTGCTGGTCAAGATGGATATCGCCGCCATGCACTGCGGACTCGAGGCACGCTCGCCCCTCCTCGACCACGAGCTGATCGAATTCTGCGCACGCCTGCCCGTCCGCTTCAAGGTCCGCCATCGCACCGGCAAATGGCTGCTGAAAAAGCTCGCCGAGCGCTACTACCCGAAGGACTTCGTCCATCGACGCAAGATGGGCTTCGGCATCCCGCTCGATGTCTGGATGCGCGGCCCGTTCCGCCCGCTGCTCGACGACGTGCTGCGCGATCCGGCCTGCATGGCGCCGCTCGACATGTCCGTGATCGATCGCTTCCGGCGAAACTTCCACGAGGGTGCCGACGAGTCGACACGGCTGTGGCCGCTCTTCATGTACGGACTCTGGCGCAGGCACGGCATGCCTGCGGACCCGACGGACCCAGCGGACTAGGCATGACGCAGCGGCTGACCGCGGCCCTCCGCCTGTTCGCGACCCACGGTCCGTGGGTTCTCCTGCGGGCCTCCCTGGCGGCGCTGATCGACGCCTGCCGGCAGCGCCGCCTGCGCATCGATGCCACGGCCGGCATCCGTCATGTCGCGCGCTGGCGTCTCCCGACCAGGATGCATTTCATGAATGCCATGCATCGCCGGCTCGGCCTCCCGCCAACGGATTTCCGCCGGCGAGCCACATGTGGGGAAACGGCAGGCCGCATGCCCGTCGTCCCGCCGGCACGCACCGCCGTGCTGCTCGCGGGACAAAGCGCACTGGACGACCCGCGCATCAAGGCATTCCTTCTTGCCCAGGCTGGCGCCGGCACGTTGCAGGTCGTCGGCCCGGGAGACGACATCGCGCCGCAACCGGGCATCCTGACCCTGCTCGGCGACGTCGCTCCCGATGCGGAGGGCCAGGCCTGCCTGCTCGCGCTGCAACAGCGCGGCATCGCATGCGACTGGCTGTCCGGCACGGACGACCGGCTGCCCGTGGAAACGCCCCTGCGCGAAGCCTGCCGCCGCCGGGTGACGCCGGCCCCGGACGGAAACCGCCTGGACTACCTGCCCATCGCCGTCCCGCCAGCACCGACTTTTGCCCGAACCGTCCGGTCGCCACGCCCCCTGAGGGTGCTGACCTATCGCTGGCACGTGCCGCACCAGTACGAACTCTTCAAGCTCGGCGCCGATTTCGCGCTTGTCGCGGATCTCGGCGAGCGCAGCTGCGGCTGGTGGGACCTGGGCCAGCGTCCCCTGCCAGCCAACGCCCGCTTCGTTCGCTGGAACGAAATCGACCCTGGGGATTTCGATCTCGCCATCCTCCATTTCGACGAAAATGTCCTGCGCGCATCGACCGATGCGCGCAGCGTCGGCACGGACTGGGGAACGACATTCCGCTTTCTGCAGCGCCACCTGGCGATCCCGCACATCGCCGTCTGTCACGGCACGCCGCCCACGGAGACCGATACGGCGCGCATGACGCTGGTCGACTTTCTCGGCGACACGCCGGTCGTCGTCAATTCGCACCAGGCGCTGGCGGAGTGGGGGTTCGCCGTTGCACGGGTCATCTGGCAGGGCTTCGATCCGGCCGAATTCCCCTGCCGGCCACCGCCGGCAGGCCGGGCGCCACGCATCCTCACCCTCCCCGCGGCAGCCACCGCCGAACGGCCCGGCTACCGGGGTGCCGAATTGTTCAACGAGGTGGCTGCCCGCATCGCCGTGCCGATGGAACCGCTCTGCGTGGCCGAACCGAATCTCCTCCTGCGGGGCAATGCCTATGCCGCGGCGAAATTCGCACATTACCTCGCCGCCCTGCACGGCTTCGACATCTACTTCAATCCGACCCTGCGCTCGCCGATGCCGCGTTCGCGTGGCGAAGCCATGCTGTGCGGCCTCGCCACGGTCAATGCCACCAGCCACGACGTCGATCGCTTCATCGAAAACGGCGCCAACGGCTTTTATGCCGGAACAGCGGATGAGCTTGCCGACCGGATCCGCTTCCTGCTCGCCGACTCCGACCGTGCCTGGCGCATCGGCCAGGCCGGCCGTGCAACTGCTATGAGCCTGTTTCATGTCGATCGCTATCTCGCCGACTGGCGCCAACTGATCCGGGATACGCTGGGCAGCGATGCAATCTGAATCCGCCATTCTCCGCACGACCTGGTCCGCGCTACGCGCTGCGGCCATCGCCTGCGGCCTGTCGGAGTGGCTGTTGCGGCATGGCCGGCTCGGGCTCGTGGAAACGCGCCGCCGCCTCGCCCTGCGCTACCTTCCGCGCGATGCCTGGGGCCTGGAGATCGGCGCCCTGCATTGTCCGCTGCCGCTGCCGGAGGGCACACGGGCGCATTACGTCGATCACCACACACCGGATGCCCTGCGCGAACTGCGTGCCGACGCCGGCCCCGCCATCGTCACGCCCGACCTGCTCGCCGACGGCCTTGCGCTCGACTGCATCACGACAGGCAGCCAGGACTTCGTCGTCGCCAACCATGTGCTCGAGCATGCCGCCGACGCGCTGGGGACGCTGGATAACTGGCTACGCGTCCTGCGCCCGGGCGGCCTCCTCTTCGTCGCGGTGCCGATCGGCGCGCGATGCTTCGATCGTGGCCGCGCCGTCACGACCATGGAACACTTTCTCGAAGACCGCCGGCTCGTCGCTGCCGGGGAGACAGCGGCGATGCGCGTCCGCAACCGGGCACATGTGGAAGAGTATCTGGCAATCTCCGCACCGGCCATGGCGCGCGCTGCGGGCCGGCCATGGCCTCCGCCGGACGATGCGGAACGCGAACGGGAAATCGCACAGCTGCTCGACGAGGATGCAGGGCGGATTCATCACCATGTGTTCACACCGGCATCCTTCGGCGCCCTGCTCGGACTGGCCGGCAGGCACACGCAGATTGAACGTCTCGCGCATTCCCGGGTGGAGACGCTCGGCATCGTGCGGAAAGTCGCCTGACATGCAGTCCTTCGGCCTGCTTCATCACCTGCGCCAGCGCCCGGCCGGACGACTGGCCGCAAAGATATTCCGCCTCTGGCGCACGACGGGCCTGGCCGGACTGCGCTGGCGCTGGCGTCTGCTGCGCGCCCAGACGCAGGGCTATGCGCGCTGGCTGCGGAACCAGGCAACCCGGGCAGCCGAAGCAGGTCATGCACTCGTCGCCGAAATCGCGACAATCCAGCCCGCTCCGCTCATTTCCGTGATCATGCCCGTCTGCGATCCGCCGGAACCCTGGTTGCGCCGGGCCATCGAGTCGGTGCGCGCGCAGCTCTATCCGCACTGGCAGCTTTGCATCGCCGACGATGCCTCGCGAGCGCCGCACGTGCGGCGACTGCTGGAATCGGCCGCGGCAGGAGACCGGCGCATCCGGGTGTCATTCCGCACAGCGCGCGGCCATATCTGCGCGGCGACGCGGACGGCGCTGGATCTGGCGGAAGGCGGATTCGTTACATTCCTCGATCATGACGACGAACTGGAGCCGCTCGCACTGGCCCGGATAGCCGCCGAAATCGGGCGCCATCCTGCGGCCGACATGCTCTATGGCGATGAAGACCTCATCGGCACCGACGGACGGCGCAGCGATCCCTATTTCAAACCGGACTGGAACCCGGAACTGCTGCGTGCCCAAAATTACATTTGCCATTCCGCCGTCTATCGTGCCGATCTCCTGCGCACGCTCGATGCATTCCGCCCCGAGGTGCAGGGCAGTCAGGACTGGGATCTGGCTCTGCGCGCCGGCGAGCGGGCGGCGTGCATCCGCCATATCCCGCACATCCTGTATCACTGGCGTACCGTGCCGGGCTCGACGGCCCATGCCGAAACCGCGAAAGCCTATGCGCCGGAAGCGGGCCGGCGGGCTGTACAAAGCCACCTTGACCGCTGCGGCGAGCAGGCAACGGCCGCATTGCTACCCTTCGGCCATTTGTCCGTGCGGCATGCCCTGCCGGTACCGACACCTCGCGTCAGCCTGATCGTCACCACGCCGGAAGCTTGCGAACCGCTACGGCAACGAACGCACTACGCCGAACTCGAGGTTCTGCCGGTCACCGGCAGCGGAGCAGAACTGCCGCAGCAGATCAGTCGCGTCGCAGCACAGGCCCGGGGCGACCTGCTGTGCCTCGTCGATGGCCGCTGTCGCCCCCGGGATGCCGACTGGCTGGCAGCACTCGCCGCCGAGGCGACACGACCCGGCATCGGCGCCGTCGGTGCGCGCCTGCAAGATGAAGGCGGTCGCATTCTCCATGCAGGCTACCTGCTGGATCCGGAAGAAATCGTCCTGCAACCCTATCGCGGTGCGCCCGCGGCCTTTCCCGGAATCCGCAACCGCGCCCTGCTGCAACAGAACGTTTCCGCAGTTTCAGGTGCCTGCCTCGTCGTCAAGCGGGCGGCCTTCGAGCGGGCAGGCGGGCCGGACCCTGCGAGCGGAAGTTTCTTTGCCGTCGATCTCTGTCTGCGCCTGCTCGACATCGGTCTGCGCAACGTGTGGACGCCGAACGCTACACTGGTTCTCCCCACCCCCGATGCGACGACACCGGACACCTCGACCTTGCGATACATGCAGACACGCTGGCGGGAGCGGCTCGCCCATGACCCGGCCGGCAGCCCCTCCATCGCGCTCGTGCATGGTCTGCCGGTGGCGGGCAGAATGCATCCATGACGCCGCGTTTCTCCATCGCCCTCGCCACCCGCAACGGCACGCGTTTCCTGCCCGCTCTGCTCTATAGCCTGTCCGCCCAGAGCCTGCTGCCGCACGAACTGGTCGCCAGCGACGACGCCTCGACGGACGATACCCTCCAATGCCTCGAAGCCTTCGCCGGACGCGCGCCGTTCCCGGTACGCATCCTGTGCAACCGGGAAGCGCTCGGCGTCGCGGCAAACTTCGGCCAGGCGCTTTCCGCCTGCGCGGGAGACTGCATCGCATTGGCCGATCAGGACGATGTCTGGCATCCCGCGAAGCTGGAAAAACTGGCAGCAGCACTGGCCGCGCCCGGAATACTGGCTGCGTTTTCCGACGCCGCCGTGGTCGATGCAGACCTGACACCGCTGGGCTACACCATGTGGCAGCGCGTGCGCTTCACGGCACAGGAGCAGCGTCGGATGGCCCGCGGGGACGGCTTCGGGATACTGCTCAAGCACCGCCTCGTCACGGGCGCCACGCTGGCCTGCAAAGCCGACCTTCGCGGGACGGCACTGCCGATCCCCCCCGGCTGGCCGCACGATGCCTGGCTGGCGCTGCTGGCCGCGGCAAAGGGCGGACTGGCCGCCATTCCGGAACCGCTGATCGACTATCGCCAGCACGACGCCAATCTGGTCGGCGGCCGGCGCAAGACCTTCCTGCAGGAAATGCGGACGGGTCTGAAGCTCGACCGGGGCGCCTGGTATCGGGAGGAACTCGGGCTGTGGCGCGCACTCGATGCCCGGCTCGCAACATTGTCCACGCCCCGGGCTCGCACGGTGCTCGCGGAAAAGATCGTCCATCTTGAGGCCCGCTCACGACTGCCGGCCACGCGCTGGCGACGGATCCCCGGGGTCTTGCGCGAAGTGTTGGCCGGCCGCTATGCGCGCCATGCCCGCAACTGGGGCAGCATCGCCCTGGACCTGCTGCTGCGCTGACGGTACCCGGCCTTGATCGCCAACATCCAGTCCCTACGCGGTGTGGCGGCCATGCTGGTCGTCCTGTTCCATCTCGCATCGATCGAGGCCAACTACGGCCACGGCTACCGGATGTCGTCGGACACCTGGACGTTCGGCATGTCCGGCGTCGACCTCTTTTTCGTCATTTCAGGTTTTGTCATGGTCACGGTAACTCGGGGCCGTTTCGGGATTCCGGGTGAATCCCTGCGCTTCCTGCTGCACCGCGCGACCCGGATCTATCCGCTTTACTGGATTTTCAGCTTCCTCGTGCTCGCGGCATTCCTCATTGGTCCGGGGCTGATGAAGCGCAGTCTTCAGGGCGGAGAGATCGACCTAATTTCCTCCTTCCTGCTGCTGCCTCAGGACGGCCTGCCCCTACTGATGCCGGGCTGGACCCTGATTCACGAGATGTACTTCTATTGCGTATTCGCCCTGCTGCTGCTGTTTCCAGAACGGTGGCTCGGCCGCCTGCTCGCCGGCTGGGCGACGACAATCGTTGGCGCCTCCTTGCTCTTCCCGGCCCCAGCCGAAGCGACACTACGCCTGGTCACGCACCCGCTGACGCTGGAATTCATCGCTGGCGGCTTGGTCGCACTGGTGGTTCATCGCAGTTCCCCGCGAACCGCCGGACGATCCCTGGCTGCCGGCGTCATGCTCTGGCCGGCCGGTTACCTGGTGCATATCGGACTCGGCTACGGCTTCGAACCTTCCGGCGAGTTGCGCGTGCTGGTTTTCGGGATCCCGGCCGCACTGGTCGTCCATGGACTGGCCGCGCTGGAACTCGGCGCCAGCAGGACGCTGCCGGCCTGGTCGGTGCGCCTGGGCGACGCCTCATACTCGCTATACCTGTCCCACGTCCTGGTAATGGGGGCCCTGGCCCGTATCGGCACGACCTTGCCGCAGGCCGGCGACCCGATGTGGCGACCGGTTCTGCTGGTCATACTGGTAGCCGCAGCGGCCGGATTCGCGGTCATCTGCCATCGATGCGTCGAGGCGCCGCTGCTGCAGATCTCACGCAGCTTGCTGCGTGAGCCGGATCAGTCGAGCCGGGGCGGGCCGTGACGAAGCAGGAGGGACAGCTTGCGCGGAATGCAGGTGAATGCCGAGAGATAGTCGCGCAGGCCGGAACGCCGTCCTGCCTGCACGACACGGCGCATCGCGCGCAGGCGAATCTGCTCGCGCCAGCATCCCGCCAGCGCAGGCAGGTAGATGCCCGTCAGCGGTCGTGGATCCATGCGCAGCAACGACAGGAACACTCCTTCCGCCACCAGCAGCAGGACGTGCAACGGCAGCACGAGAAGCAGCAATGGCAGCGGATGGCAGACGATCATCACGAAACTCTTGTTCCGCTCGGACAGGGCGCGGCGGCGATAGGTCGAAACGAGTCTGCCCGCTACCGCCTTGCCGCCGCCGAAGCTCTGACCGACGCGATGTCGATAGCCAGATCTGCCGGGCGCACTGACCCGATAACCGGCCAGCCGCGCACGGCAGCACAGGTAGAGATCCTCACCGACCGATCCGAACCAGGCGGGGAAACCGCCCAGTTCCTGCCACAACCGTTTGGGAATCCACAAACAGGCACCATGTACCGTGCCGATATCACGGCAGGCAGTATCGCGGTTGGGCACCGGGTTCAGGAACGGATCGAGGCGGGAGCCAATGTCGAGCAGTTCGCCAGTGGCGTCATCGAACTGTGGCAGGGTCAGTATCGCCGGGCGATCGATGCTGAGGGCCTCATCCAGCAAAACCTGCAGGGCATCGGGCATCAGCGTCGCATCATTGTTGAGCAGCAGCAGGTACTCGCCCCGCGCCGCTTCCGCCATGCGATTGTTGGCGATGCAGAAGCCGACGTTTTGGGTGCTCTCGATCAGTCTGACGTCGGGATGTGCAGACTGGAGATATTCCGCAGAACCGTCACTGGATGCATCGTCATGCACGATGATCTCGACACCAGCACCCACCACTTGCGAACGCACCGAGGCAAGGCAAGCCTCGATCATGTCGATCCCGTTGTAATGGGCAATGCACACCGAAATGCACGGATCTGCCATCGCGCTTCCCGATAGCCTCATGACCCGGAGGGAATCAGCCCGCGCTGGCGCAGGATTGCCGCGAGCGACCGCGTAAATGACCCGCGCTCGCGCAAGTCCAGATGCGAGCCATCCGGGCAGGCATACCCCACGAGCGCATTCTCCTGTGCAGCATGGATACCAGTCGCCCCGACCTCGGTCAAAAACCGCGTCCAGAACCGTTCGCGGGGATAGCGACGCATTTCGATCTCGCGCACCATGCCGCTGGAGGGCATGGCGACGAAGATCACCCGGCCGCCACGCGCATGGATACGAGCAACGTCATCGCCGACACGGCGGGCCGCATCGACGAGCCCTGTGTCTTCTGCAGGCACCAGGCGACCGACCCGGTGCGCCAGATCGGATTCGGCGTGCGGGGAACGCACATCGATAGTCTCACCCAGCGTCCGGGCAACACGGCGGTAATAGAATTCCGGCATATCGACGAGAGTGTAATCGGCCAGCCTGGATCGATCCGGCTGCGTAGTCAGATATTGCCGTGCCGGCACGGCGGGCAATGCGCGCCGGTGCAGCGAAGTCAAAGGATCAGCGCCATCCGCGTAAGCGCGCAGGCGTTCATGCATCCATGTCGTCAGGGCCCCTTCGATTAACGCTGCCGGATGTCGCCAAAGATCGATGCGCGATACGCCTCGCCCATACGCTTGCTCCATCTCTTCCGCCACGCCACCACGCATCCCGATGGCATGATCGTAGTAATCGAACAGAATGGTGCCGCGCACCCGCGGATCGTTTGCGAGTCCGGCAAGAACCGGTTCGCCCGCGCTCCCATCGAGGGCCAGCTGGACTGGTTCGAGACCGGTTTCCCGACGCAGGACGTCGAGATCGAGGCCGAGTTGGAAACGCGATGCGCCAACGAGGATGAGGGCATCCTTGCCCAGTGCGGCGGCACGCGCACGCTCGTGTTGCCAGCGCTGCCGTGAATCGAGCGCTGTCGGCCGGTAGCCTAGCGCATCCAGGCGCAGCTCGAGGAGTGCCGCACCCATCAGAAGGATCAGTACGCCGACTGCCAGCATGGCGAACCAGGGCACGGGTGGCAACAGCCGGTCAGAACTGGAAATAGATGAAGGCACGCTGTTCTCCGCCCGAGAAAAGGTACATCGCGGCAAGACAGGAGATCGCCATCGCCAGTTGGACCGCACGCCCCCAGGATGCGACCGTGGCTTCGAAGTTCCGGTCGCGCAATGAGATCTGCCAGCCGACCGTGATCGCGATGCCGATGAACGCGGCCAGCCCGGGCAGATCGAGCATCGGCGGCAGCTCGCTGCGAAACAGGCCAGCGGCAACTTGGGTGGCAGTATCGACATCAGGTGCGCGGAACGGAATCCATGTCAGGGTCACCGCGACGAAGGTCAGCAACTGGATGAGGCGCTGGCCGGCGGCTCCGGGTGCTGCGGCAATACGCTGCCGCACAAGCCGCTCCGTCCACAGGAATAGTCCGTGCATCCCACCCCACAGGACGAACAGCCACGAAGCACCATGCCAGAGCCCGCCGAGCAGCATCGTGAGCATCAGATTGCGGCCGGCACGCCAAAGGCTGCCGCGATTGCCGCCGAGCGGGATATACAGATAGTCGCGCAGCCAGGTCGACAGGGAAATGTGCCAGCGGCGCCAGAAATCCGAAAACCCGATCGCTGCATAGGGTTGCCTGAAGTTGTCGGGGAAAGCGATGCCGAAGCACAGTGCCAGCCCGATCGCACACAGCGAGTAGCCGTTGAAATCGAAATAGATCTGCCCTGAAAATGCCAGCACCGCAGCCCAGGTATCCTCCATGCCGAACTGTGCGGGTTTTGCATAGACCGCATCGACGACCGGGGCGAACAGCGCATCGGCCATCACCACCTTGCAGAACAGGCCGAAGCAAAGCAGGGCGAGCCCCCAGCCAACCTCGTTGAAAGTCGGCCTTCGCGGGACGGCGATCTGCGGCAACAGGGCGCGCGCACGCAGGATCGGGCCGGCGACGAGATGGGGAAAGAAGCTGACGAACAACGCATAGTCGGAGAACTTCCATTCGGCATGCGTTTCACGGCGATAGACATCGATGGTGTAGGACAGCGAGGCGAAGGTATAGAAAGAAATACCTATCGGCAGCAGAATGCCTGCCTCCGGGGGGCGATAGTCCACCCCGGCCAAGGACAGCAGCGCCGCGCAATTGTCGAGCAGGAAGTCGCCATACTTGAAGTATCCGAGCAGGCCGAGATTTCCGGCAAGGCTCGCCGTCAGCAACAGGCGCCGGCGGCGCGGATCGTCGCAACGCCCGAGCAGGCGTGCCAGCCACCAGTCCAGCACCGTCGATGCCAGCAGCAAAACCACGTAGGGAGGACTCCAGGCGCCATAGAAGACGTAACTTGCGACCAGCAGCAGCCGTTTTCGCTTCCCCCAATCCGGCAGGATCCAGTAGAGGCCGAACACCAGAACAAAGAACAGCAGGAATAGATAGGAATTAAAGACCACAGCCGACGGCCATCCTGTCAATGATCAGCGCTGCGTGTCTATGGCAGAATCCAAGCTGCATCTGGGGTCGGCGGAGAATGGAGGCCCGCCGGATTCTAAGGTATCAAAGGAAGACACAATGCTGTTCGGATGGTTCGACGCCCGCGAGGCCAAGGATTTCGGAGCTGCTCTGGCACGCTTCTACATGGAGCGCATACCCCCCGTCGCCGGCACTGAAAAACGGCCCCGTACCGGTCGACGGGAGGAAGTACTGGCGCAGATGTCCCGCCAGATTTCCCAGTTTCGTCATGGCCACAAGATGAACCTCTACAAGAAGGCGCAATTCGGCAATGCCTTCCGCTGGACTCTGGTGGATGCGGGCTACGATCCCGGCGAAGCCGCCGAAACGACTCGCTTCCTGCTGTTCAGGTTCTGATCGCGGATGTTCGGCTGGTTTAAATCGGGACTTTCCCATCGTAACCGTCCGCCGCAGCCAGACAATCCGGTTGCCATGCCCGCGGGCGGCAGCGCCGGATACGATGACCTGATCGCCCGCGGCAATCGCCTGCTCGACCATAGCCGGTGGAACGAGGCCGCTGCCGCATACCGGCAGGCGGCGGAGTTGAGGCCAGATCAGGCCACACCCCTTATCAATCTCGGCTACGCATTGATGGAAGGGGGTCTTGCGGACGATGCCAGACAAACCCTCGAGCGCGCGCTGTGCCTGCAACCCGACCATGCGGATGCGCAGTACATGCTGGGCACGATCGCCCTGCAACTGAACGAGCTTGAAAATGCCATCGACCATTTCGGTGCCGCATTCGAGGCACGACCGGATTTCGAGGAGGCCTGCCGCGCGCTGTGCCGCACGCTGTACCGTAGCGACCGGCTGAAGGAGGCAATCAAGATCGCCGAGCAGGGTGTAGCCGGCTGTCCCGCTTCCGCAGAACTGCATTGCTACCTCGGCAACTTGCACGTGGCGCGCAAGGATTTTGCCGCCGCGACTCCCTGCTTCCAGCAAGCCATCGCTCTCCGGCCAGCGTATGCCGAAGCCTTCTCCGGACTGGGGCTCGCATTTCGAGGCCTCGGCCAGCTGGAAGAAGCGGAGGAAAGCTGCCGACAGGCCATCAGCCTGCAGCCCGACCTTGCCGATGCCCATCTCAATCTGGGTCTGGTATTCAGGGCCCGCAGGCGGCCGGACCAGGCGATGGACTGCTACCGCACCGCACTGGCGCTCGATCCTGCGCTCGCGGAGGCCTACTGCCAACTCGGTTTCGCCCTCATGGAGCGGGGATATCTGACCGAAGCCGAAGAACACTGCCGGCACGCCATGACACTCCGGCCGGGCCATGCAGAAACCTGCCGCCTGTTCGGGGCAATCTGTCAGGAACGAGGCGACTTCGAGGCGGCCGTCGGGCACTATCGGAAAGCGCTCGCCATCGATGCGAATTCAGCAGTGGGGCATAACGACCTCGCCTGCGCCCTGCAAAAGCAGGGATACCTCGACGAGGCCGTCGGTGTCTATCGGCAAGCGCTGAACCTTGCGCCCGATTCCGTCGAGATCCACAACAATCTCGGCAGTGCACTGCAACTGCAGGGACACCTTGATGAGGCGACACAATCTTTCCGCAAAGCGCTTGCGCTCGATCCTCGGTGCGAAGAGGCACGCAGCAATCTGCTGTTTGTGATGAGCTACCGCCAGCCGCACGACCCAACCGCCTACCTTCAGGAGGCTCGTGAGTACGGTCGATTGCTTTCTGCCCATGCCAACCCGTTTACCCAGTGGGCAAATGACCCAAGGGACGACGTCCCGCAAACGCTCAGAATCGGCCTGGTGTCGGGTGACTTGCGCAAACATCCGGTCGGCCATTTTCTCGAAAACATCCTGCCACACCTGGATGCACGACGTATCTCATTGTCTGCCTATCCGACTATCGCCGGCGAGGACGAACTCACCGCGCGCATCAAGCCGCGATTCTGTGCATGGAAACCATTGGCCGGTCTGGATGACGCATCCGCGGCCCGCCTCATCCACGATGATGGCTTGCATATCCTGATGGACCTGTCGGGACACACCGCACACAATCGCCTGCCGCTCTTCACCTGGAAACCCGCCCCGCTACAGGTCAGCTGGCTTGGATATTTCGCGTCTACCGGGGTTGCGGAAATTGATTACCTGTTGGCCGAGCCCTATTCGGTCCCGGCTGCAGAGCAGGACCGCTTCACCGAACGCATCTGGTATCTGCCCGATACCCGCCTGTGCTTCACGCCACCGACCGAGCAGGTGCCCGTCGCTCCCTTGCCTGCCCTTCGCAATGGCCACATCACCTTCGGCTGCTTCCAGAACCTTACCAAAATCAACGACACGGTATTGGCTGCCTGGGCGGAAATCCTCACGCGACTGCCGACTGCCCGTCTGCGGTTGCAAAATCGCCAGTTCAACAGCGAAGGGCTGCGCACATCGCTTCTACATCGACTGGCGAGCGTCGGCATCGATGCCGGACGCGTCACGCTATACGGTCAAATGCCCCGGCACGACTATCTGGCAGCGCATGCCGAGGTGGATATCCTGCTCGATACCTTTCCCTACCCAGGCGGTACGACAAGTTGCGAGGCGCTCTGGATGGGCGTACCCACGTTGACACTTGCAGGCAGTACGCTGCTCGAACGCCAGGGGGCGAGCATGATGACCTGTGCCGGCCTGGCAGACTGGGTTGCCAGCGACGTACGGGAATACATCAGCCGCGCATTCGGACATGCCACCAACCTCGACACCCTGTCAAGGCTGCGTGCCATCCTGCGCGAACAAGCCCTCGCCTCTCCGCTTTTCGATGCCCCCCGCTTCGCCGCCAACCTAGAAGCAGCCTGGCGCGGCATGTGGCACGAGTCGCGCGTTCGACCCGACTCCCGGATTTAGTCCTGCATCCGCCAACAGTGGCTGCTACGCGTCCGTCATGGCACGCCAGATACGTTCGATGCCCGCCCGCAGGCAGGTAGCGGGATGCCAGCCGGTCGCAGCAGACAGGGCCGTGCTGTCCAGGACGATCCGCAGGACATCGCCGGCACGTGCCGGCCGCTGATCGATGCCGACCCTGCGTCCGGCAATCGCCTCGACCAGCGCGACCAGCTCATTCAGCGAGGTGCCTTTGCCACTGCCGAGGTTGAACGTCCCGGCGATATCACGACGCAGCGCGAGTTGCTGCACGGCATCGGCGAAGTCATCCAGATAAAGATAATCGCGCAACTGCAGGCCGTCGCCCCAGAGCTGGAAAATACGACCTTCCGCCGCGCAGGCCAGCAGGTGCCGGATCACGCCGAAGCCGCTGCGCAGGGGTTGCTCCGGTCCGTAGATATTCGATGGTCGCAGGATGACCGTATGTTCCGGCCGGTGGGCGCGCAGGAACAATTCGGCAGCCGCCTTTCCGGCGCCATGACATGAACATGGCCGCAGGGGCGCTGCTTCGGTGACGGGGAGCGTCTGTGGGTCACCGTAGACAGTCCCGCCCGAGGACATGAACAGCAGGTGTGTCGAGGGAAACCTTCGCAAGGTTTCCAGAAAGGCGAGAAAAGGCTGCAGACCCTGCTCCGCCTCCATGGCAGGATGGCCGGCACTGGAACCGGGAGTCGTTCCCCAGGCTGCATGGATGACCGTCTCATGCTTGGCGAGCAGTTCGCTCAACAGCGTCTTGTCTTCCTGTCGGCCGTTCAACACGCTTATCCCGCCGGGCCAGGGCCGCGTGCCAGCCGATGGCGACAGCACGGTGACGCGGCAACCCGCGCCCGCCAACCGCAAGGCGGAGGCGCGTCCAAGAAAGCCGCTGCCCACGACCAGCACCCGAGCGTTCGTCATGCGAGTTCCCGATAGGCCGCACGGATGCGTTCGGCGGCCGCCTTCCAGTCGCCAATGTCGCGCCATGCCAGGGCACGCGACGCCTCGCCGGCACGACGATTACGTTCTGCGGCGGAAAGATCGTCGAGCGCCGCAGCGAGCGCATCCCGTGACTCCACCAGCCAGCCGTTTTCACCATTGCGCACGAGATCGCGATGCGCCGGCAGATCGGTCGCGATGAGGGGCAGGCCGGCCGCCAGGGCTTCGATCATGACTTGCGGCCGCCCCTCGTCATGCCGGCTCAACGACACCAACCCTGCAGCCTGCGGGAACCACTCATTCACCAGGCCGTCCGGATGGGTCGCCCCGCGGTAGTCGATCCATGCGGGCAGGTCGAGGGCTTCCTGCATCGGCCCGAGCAGCACCAGGGGCCGACGTGCGTCGAACAATCCTTCGCCCCAGCGAAACAGTTCGCCGATCTTTGCCTGCGTCACACGGGTGACCGCCAGCCATGGTGCAGTCTCGCCAGCCTGACGTTCGACGCCGAACCAGCGGGTGGCGACACCAAAAGGGAGCGGACGTACGGAGGCGACATCGCCAAACAATGCCTGCAGGCGCGGCGCCATCCAGGGAGCATTGGGTGCCAGCAGCGCACGCCGTCCCGCCAACGCCGACTTTAACAGGGCCGCCATCCCCGGCAGCCGGAGCAGGCCGTAGTCGCTGCCCAGTACGCCAACCACGGCTGGATGCCGTGTTCCGGCCAGCGGCAGGGCATTCTGCAGCCAATTGACATGCATGACATCGGCCGTTTCGCGTCGATACGCACGCCACAATCTTCCGAGCAGGCCAGTAGCGGCGATCGCGCCGGGCAGCAGGCCGTCACGCAACCGACTGGCGATGCCACCGGTTGCGGCAAGACGGTCCAGCCAGGCACTTTCGGAGACGCTGGCAACCTGCTCCACGCCGGCTGGCAAGGGTCCGGAGGGGGACCACAGCTTGACGGCGAGATCCTCTGTCGGAAGCGCAGCAACCATGTCGGCGATGAAACGGCCCTGCCAGTCATCGCTGCTGCGGGGATAGGAAGTGCTCACGACCAATACCCGCATGGCAGCCTATGGGGGATCCCGGGGATCGGCAGCATCCGAATCCTTGTACATGAGTGCGGAAATCTGCTCCGATACGATGCCGATGAGGAAGACCAGCACAGCCGTCGTCAGCAACAACGCGCTCATGTTGGAAAAGCGGTGCGTCTGCAAGTAGGTATAGAGGTAATAGCCGAGTCCGGTCGTGAAGAAAATCCCCGATACCGGCAGGAAGAGTTTGAGGGGGGAATAAAGCGTACCGATCTTGATGATGATGAGCAGAAAGCGCACGCCGTCGCGCATCGGACGGATATGGCTGGTGCCGATGCGCGACGGCATGTCCACAGGTACGTAGGCAACGCCGAATCCGGCGCGGAAAAAACTCATCGTGCAGGTCGTCGGATATGAAAAGCTGTTCGGCAGCAGGTAGAGGAAGCGGCGAAAACGTTCGGCGCGCACGGCGCGAAAGCCGGAAGTCAGATCCTCGACGCGGTGATTGACCATCCAGCTCGCCAGCAGGTTGAACAATGTATTCGCCAGACCGCGGTGGGCACCGGCATGCCCCCCCATGTCCCGGGCACCGACCGCCATGTCGTAACCCTCTTCGAGCTTGGCCAGCAGACGCGGGATGTCCTCGGGCCGGTGCTGGCCATCGGCATCCATGAAGACGAGAATTTCCCCTCTCGCCGCCCTGGCGCCGGTTTTCACCGCCGCTCCATTGCCTTTCGAGTAGGGATGGGAAATGACCCTCGCTCCTGCCTCCTGGGCAAGCACGGCCGTGGCATCCTCCGAGCCGTCATCGACGACGATGATCTCCGCACCTGGCAGCACTGCACGCACTCCCGCAAGACACGCTGGCAAGGTCGCGGCTTCATTGCGTGCTGGGATGATGACGGAAATGCACTGTTCCGCTTGCATGGTCCTATTTTGCGATGCAGACAGCTGATGGTTCGTCGGCATTCAGACAGGCTACCAGCTGCGAATGAATGGATTTCTCCGCCACACCGAGCCCATCGTCACCCAGTTCGGAAAGCATGCGGCGTGCCTCTGCATACTCACCAAGCAGGAATGCCAGTTGTGCGCGCTTGAGGCGATTGCTGCGATTATACGGAGCGATTTTCAAGGACCGGTCAAGCTCGGTTTGCGCCGCGACCGGATCGCGTACTCCAAGCACGAGATAGTCAGCCAGCCAAGAATGAAGCCGCGCGCGTGCGGGCAAGGCAAGACGCCCGTTGTCTCCAGCCGCAGCAAAAAGCGATTCGACATCCTGTCGCCCGAGACAGACAGTACCGGCAATGGCCATTTCCTTGAGATTGAACATAAACAGCTCGTCTCCCGGACCGAGCGGAAGCTCACGCAGACTTGATTTCAGCGCCTCCATCCAGTCCCTATCCATCTGCTGCTCTGCCCTGCAATACAACTGCATCAGCCCCAGCCAGCCCAACCTGAATCCGGGGTCGATCCTGCCCGCCCGCTCGAAATGCGTTCTAGCAATATAGAAGGCAGGAGCGCCAGGATCAGCCGCTGCCGGCAATTGCGCCACGGCGCGACCAGCTTCATAGTGGGCTCGTGGCGAGTCGGGGTGATGCTGTGCTTCGATCTGGCTGCGGCGCACCTCCTCGCCGAACTGATGCGCACGCAGCCCGGTGATCAGCGCCACATAGCCGACAACTACCGCAGCCAGAGTGACACCGACAGTCTTGCGTAGTCCGGTGGTCTGAAGCGACATGGGCAAGGGTGCCGCCATGGCAAGAAGAATGCCGAACAGCGGGATGTAGTTGCGGTGCTCGTGAACGAGTTCCAGCGGCAGTAAGGTCGACTCCATGAGATGGCCGGCAAAAAACCAGGCGATCCCGAACGAAGGCAGTGGTGCGGTATTGCGCATGCGCCAAGCAAGCCAGAGCAGCCCGGCGATCGCCAGCCAGGACGACAGGGACAGCCATGGAGTGAGCATTCCTTCAGGCGGGAAGTCATCGTGATGCAAGCCCAGGGCCTCTAGCCGCGGCCACACGATCAGTCCCAGATAGAACCACAGTGCGCGACCTTCGGTCAGCAGCCGCTCCACCAAAGTGAATGAACGGAATTCGTAGCCTGCCCAGAGCCACTTTCCGGCCGGAAGCAATGAATAAACGGCGCTCACGCCGATAGCCAGTCCGGCGAGTATCGCCAGCCCACGACCGAAAGCATCGAGGCGACCCCGTTGGTGTCGATGGAGGATCAGCTCCCAGGCCAGGACGAAAACCGGAAACAGAAGTCCGTTTTCCTTGCTCAGCATTGACAGGGGCCAGCACACCATCCATGCGAGCAACAGCCTGACCGTGCCGCCCGGTTTTTCGCGGCCCTGAACATGCAGCAGGACCGCCGCGAGAAGAAACAGGGCCGACAGGCCATTCATTCGCTGCACGGCATACAGTACCGTCGTGAGCTGAATGGGGTGCAATAGCCACACAGCTGCCACCACGGCAGCAGTTATTCGGATCGCACCGCGTTCGGCCTGCGGCTGTCCTGCCGCCACCAGACGCACGCTGAGGAGATAGACCAGAAACCCCGTCAGGATATGGACGGCCAGATTGACTGCCTTTAAGGCGAACGGATCGAAACCACCACTGAAGTAGTGATTGAGCGCAAAGCTCAACTGTGCGACAGGCCGGCCGAGCGGGCCTGAAATGCCGCTGGAAAGTACCTTGCCCACGCCGTCGAAAGAAAGGTGATCCAGGCGTAGCGGCTCAAGTTGCAGGATGTTGGGTTCGTCGTCGAAGAAAAAATCGCCCTGCAATCCGGACCAGTAAGTCGCGATGCACAGTGCTGCCGCCACCAGCATGGCGAGAGGGCCGGCAAACCGGAGGCGAAACGAATTCGTCAGCGGCAGCATGGATGAGGTGTTTTGACGATGTATGGATGCGGAAATGAAAAAGGCGCCCCATTGGAATGGGGCGCCTTTTCTTCAGGCAGGCTGTCGATTACTTGCAGCTCGACGGACGGTACTTGGCCGGGATGGTGCCAGCACATGCCCAAGTCAAGACGGGGTTGGCAGTCGGGTCGGTGGGAGTCAGTTCAATTGTTCCAGTCGCATCAGCAGCTCCGAGGTTCTGTGCAGTAGCGATGATCTTGGTGCCATCCCACTGCAGGTTTGAAACGTATTGCGAGTTTTGTGCGGATACTGAAACTGAAGCGGTGCTGGGAAGGCGACCGTAGGTCTGAGCAAATTCGGCTACAGGAACTTTAGCCGAAGAAGCCGCCAGCATTACTTCCGACACCTTGGCGCGAACAGTGTAGTCCTGGTAGGCCGGCAGGGCGACGGCAGCCAGAATGCCGATGATCGCGACGACGATCATCAGTTCGATCAGGGTAAAGCCTTGTTGGATCTTGCGCATCGTTTCTCTCCTATGGAAAAGCACTCGACTCGTGCTGATGGACATTATGCAACAGCCATGCCAACTTGCAAGCACCGGAAAGACGTACTGCCCAGAAGCGCACAACGCCCATATCGGCAGAAAGTGACATTTTTGGTCAGTTAACGACCGGTACGCCGTCTTGCCAGCGCCGACTATTGCACCTCGATTTCGTCGACCTGCGTCGGATCAAGAAAGGCCTCGGCGTAGCGCCGATACACGCCCTTTCTCAGGAAGACCTCGAAAAGATCCGGGTCGATGTGGCCCACGGCACTGAATTTCTTCATGATCTCGATGGCCTGCGAAAGCTTCATGCCCTGCTTGTAGGGACGATCCTTGGCGGTCAGCGCCTCGAAGATGTCGGCGATGCCCATCATGCGCGCCTGCCAGGACATCTGTTCCCGCGTCAGTCCCTTGGGGTAGCCCTTGCCGTCCATGCGCTCGTGGTGTCCGCCGGCATATTCCGGGACGTTGCGCAGATGCTTCGGCCAGGGAAGCGCCTCGAGCATCTTGATCGTGGCCACGATATGGTGGTTGATGATCTCGCGTTCTTCACCGGTCAGCGTGCCGGCACGGATGGTGAGATTCTCGATCTCGTCCGCGGAGAGGAAATGCGCGTCGACCCCGGCCGGGTTGCGCCAGCGGCGTAGCGTGCCGATGTTGCGCACGCGCTGCTGGTCTTCCACGCTCATCGCCTCGCCGCCGACGTTGGCGTGACGCAAGAATTCCCGTTCATCGTCGAGTTCTCCCAGTTCGCGCCAGTAATCCGCCCAGCAGGTCGCCTCCGCCTCCGGATCGGTCTTGCGGCGGTAATCGAGCAGGCGGCGCAGCGTCGCGATCTGGGCATCGCGCTTGAGAACCTCGAAGCGGGTGTCGACCAGGCCGATGCGATCGAAGATCGTCTGCAACTTGGTGGCCTTGTCGACGACATGCACTGGCGTCGTCACCTTGCCGCAATCATGGAGCAAGCCGGCGATCTTGAGTTCGTACAGGTCGTCCGCCGACATGGCGAATGCCGCCAGCGGTCCTTCACGGGTCTCGTTTACCGCCTCGGCGATCATCATGGTCAATGCGGGAACCCGCTGGCAATGACCCCCGGTATAGGGTGACTTCTCGTCGATCGCGAGGTTGATGAGGTTGATGAACGACTCGAACAGCACCTCCAGCTGGCTGATGAGCTGGCGGTTGGTGATGGCGATCGCTGCCTGCGAGGCGAGCGATTCGGCCAGCCGCTGCTCGGCCTGCGAAAAAGGAATCACCTCCCCCGTCCCCGGCCGCAGTGAATTGATCAGCTGCAGCACGCCGATGATCGCATTCTCGTGGTTCTTCATCGGCACCGTCAGGAAGGACTGGGAACGATAGCCGGTGCGCTCGTCGAACTTGCGTGTTCCGGAAAAATCGAAGCCGGCTTCGCTGTAGGCATCGGCAATATTCACCGTCCGGTCGTGGATCGCCGCATAGGCCGCGACCATCGAGTCGTTGGATGCGCCATCTTCACGCCGCAAGTGCAGGTCGGGGAAATCGATGGGGTTGCCGGATGTGCCACCCAGCGCAATACCCAGCGTGTCGTTGCGCACGATCTCGAAACGCAATGCCCGGCCATCTTCGGTCATGCGATACAGGGTTCCACCGTCCGCATGCGTGATGGTCTTGGCGGCGACAAGGATCTTTTCGAGCAGGCGGTCGATGTCGCGCTCGCTGGAGAGTGCCGCACCGATTTCGTTGAGTTGCTCGAGCCTCCTGAACAGGTCGTCCATCGAGTCCATTTCGTTCTCCCGCAACAAGTTACTTGATGCAGACCGCGCGTACCTGCTTCATGTCGGTGATGCCCTGTATCACTTTCTCCATGCCATCCTGCTTCAGCGTGCGCATGCCGTCCTCAAGGGCCTGGGAAACCAGCTGGGCGACGCGCGCATGCTCCTGGATCAGTTTCTTCGCACCATCGGTGCCGACCATCAGTTCATGGAGGCCGACACGCCCCTTGTAACCGGATCCGCCGCAGGCATCGCACCGGGTGTCATCTTCACCTGCCACCTTGGCCCGATAGAAAGTGAACTGCCCCTTGTCGTCCGCGTACTTCTTGACCCATTCCCTGTACACCGCCTCGTAAGCGGCTTTGCCCTCGCGCTTGAAGGTTTCCGTATTGACCAGCTCCTCGCAATATTCGGAAAGGAAATGCTTCATCTCCTCCGCATCGGGATGGTAGGCCTCCTTGCACTTGGCGCACAGTCGCTTGGCCAGGCGTTGCGCCAGGATGCCGAGCAGCGCATCGGCGAAGTTGAACGGGTCCATGCCCATGTCGAGCAGGCGGATGATCGACTCCGGTGCGCTGTTGGTGTGCAGCGTGGCGAACACGAGGTGGCCGGTCAGCGAGGCCTCGATGCCGATGCCGGTGGTTTCGGCATCGCGCATCTCGCCGACCATGATGATGTCCGGATCGGCACGCAGGAAGGCTTTCATGACCACAGCGAAATCCAGGCCCGCTTTCTTGTTGACCTGAACCTGGCGCAAGCCCTTCTGGGTGATCTCGACCGGATCCTCTGCCGTCCATATCTTGGTATCGACGTTGTTGAGGAATTTCAGTACCGAGTGCAGCGTCGTCGTCTTGCCGGAGCCCGTCGGGCCGCAGACGAAGAACAATCCGTAGGGCTTCGATACGCACTCGCGCAACCGCGTCTCGTTATGCGGCAGCAGGCCCAGCTTGTCGAGCGGAATCGGTTCGCCGGCGGCAAGGATACGCATGACGATATCTTCGACGCTGCCGGCTGTGGGAATCGTCGCGACGCGCAGTTCGATATCCAGCGGACCGAACTTCTTGAACTTGATCTTGCCATCCTGCGGCTTGCGCTTTTCGGAGATGTCCAGGTCGCACATGATCTTGATGCGCGCGACCAGCGCATTGCGGAAACTGTGCGGAATCTCGATGTACTTCTGCAGGGATCCATCCTTGCGTAAGCGGATCAGCACCTTGTCCTTGCCGATACCCGGCTCGATGTGGATGTCGGAAGCACCCTGCTGGTAGGCGTCGATGATGACCTTGTTGACCAGCTTCACCAGTTCGTTGTCGGCCGCGGCGGAAACGTCATCGCTGCCGCTGTCGATTTCACCTTCGCCCTCGTCCATCGCCGACAGCAGATCGCCGACATCGGTGTCATCCGAAAATCCCCCGCCGCCGAAGAACTGATCGACAGTCTGCCGGAACTCGCGCATGGTCGTCACGCGGTAGGCGATCTTGCTCTTGGCGAAGACGTTGTTGACCACCCGCGAGCTCTTGACCTGTTCCGGATCCATGCACAGGATGAGAATGCCGTCCTTGGTGTCCTCGATCGGCAGCCAGGAGTTCTGCTCCACGTACTCGCGACGCAGATTCTTCATCAGATCGATCGGCTTGATGCGATCCGGCTTGAAGGGTTCGTAGGGAACACCGAAGAATTTCGCCAGCGCGGCCCCGATGACCGGCACCTTGACCTGGAACTCGGTGATCAGCGCCTCCTCGACATCGACGTTCTTGCGGCGAGCCGACTTGCTCGCCAGATCCATCTCCTGTGCCGAAACCACGGCATCGAGCACGAGGTGATCGTATTTTGTCTTGATCGCCTGCGCGGGCTTGTTGCGCTGTGCGAAGGCGATTGCGAGCGTTTCGCACAGGCCTTTGATGCCTTCTTCCTGCACACTGGCGAAGGGAGCACCGGCCTTGTTGTTGATGAGTTGCACGACCCCCAGCAACTCGTCGGTCTGCAGGTCGACGATCGGACCGACCAGCATCTGCTTGGTGCGGTAACCGGTCCGCTTGTCCACTTCCTGAAGGAAGCGGAGGTTGGGGTTTATCGCCTTGAGTTCCGTTTCGTCATAGACATCGCGGATGTTCACGATCTTGCGCGACAAGGCCACGTTGCCGGCGATGCTCTGGTCGGCGATCGGCAGGCGGAGATCCTTGAAGGAATTGAGCCCGGTCTTGACCTTGGAAACGATCGAGGTCTTGTCCTCGCTGACCGCATAGATGGTCAGCCGGTCGGCATTGAACAGGGCACAGATATCCTGCGACAGTTCCAGCATAATCTCGTCGATGTTCGACGTCGCGTGGATCTTGTTGGTGACGGCCTGCAGGTTCTTGAAAAAGGTCAGGCGACTGCCGAGTTCGCCCGCATTGATCTCGCCGCCCGGATTGACCGACGTCGGATTGAGTATCGCGCTCATAGTTCAAACACCTGGTTGTTCTTCAGCATGCGTGGCCGGTAACTGCCTGCGCTGCTTGCGATCTCCGCCATCGTCTGCTCGGCCTGCCCGGGCTTGAGATGGGTGATGTAAATGTCGGGGCAGGAAAGCAGCTGCCGCAATTCGCCGACAAGCATGTCGGGGCAGAGATGTCGCGAAGCCTGGGCCACCTTGTGCTCGCGATCCGAGAATGCCGTTTCGATGATGAGCACCGCGAGGTTGTCGATGGCGTTGACGGCCTGCCAAAGCGCGGGGCTGGGCCCGGTATCTCCCGAGAACACCAGGCTGGCACGGCCGGAATCGATCCCGAAGGCCACGGCCGGTACCGTATGGTCAACCGGTAGCGGCAGAATGGTCCGCCCCGCAAGATCGACCGGAGTGCCGATTTCGAGTGGCCGGAAACGCAGCCAAGCCCTATCCGCCGAAGGAATCTCGGTGAAGTCCGGCCAGATCGTCCAGTTGAACACGTGCGTCCGCAATGCCTCTTCTGTCGCCGGCAGGGAATGCACCGTCAGCGGACGGTTGCGCATCTCGCCGACCGTATCGACCAGCAGCGGCAGGCAGGCAACATGATCGAGATGGCTGTGGGTCAGGAAGACATGATCGATCCGCGCCAGCTCGTCGATCGAAAGATCGGCCACCCCGGTCCCGCAATCGACCAGGATGTCCTGATCGACCAGCATCGAGGTCGTGCGGAGCATGGGACCGCCGATCCCGCCGCTGCAGCCGAGAATACGTATTTTCATTGGTTCATTTCGTCTCGAATGTCGTCACTCCATCCCAAGCCGTACCCGGCGGGTCCTGACGATAGCGGGCGATCCGCTTGACGTAGAGATCATATAGGTAATGCGGCTGCTTGCGGGCCAACCCGACGAGCAGGGATTCGGCCTTTTCCCAATCCTGGCTGCGGTATGCATGCAGGGCCGTGCTCCATGCGTCGAGATCCTCGATGGCCGAGGCGTCCACCTGGCCAGCCTGGCCCAGCGGCTCGTAGATACCGACCGGCTCAGCCTTGCCCTTGACCCGGACCCGGTCGAGTTCGCGCAGCACAAAGGCGTCGCCCAGCTGCGCTCGCGTGCCTTCGCCGACGATGATGCCGACGCCATACTGCTTGGTGATGCCCTCGAGCCGCGAGCCGAGGTTGACGGCGTCGCCCATCACCGTATAGGCCTTGCGCACCGGCGACCCCATGTCGCCGACCGTCATCGTGCCGGTATTCACGCCGACGCCGATCCTGAGCTCCGGCCAGCCCTGGGCCACCAGTTCGCGGTTGAGCTCCTTCAGGCGTTCCTGCATGTCGAGCGCGGCGAGCACAGCATGGCGCGCATGCTCCGGATCGGCCATCGGCGCTCCCCAGAACGCCATGATCGCATCGCCGATGTACTTGTCGAGCGTGCCGCGATGCCGGCGCACCACGTCGGTCATGGCACCGAGGTATTCGTTCATCAGCGCCGCCAGCTGGTCGGGCTGCAGGCCCTCCGAAATGGTCGTGAAGCCGCGGATGTCGGAAAACAGCACCGTCAGTTCCGCCTTGCGGCCGGCCATGCTGTAGCCCTCGGGGTTCCTGGCCATTTCATCGACGAGTTCCGGCGGCACATACTGGCCGAACAGCTCGGTAAACAGTCGCTTGGTCTTCGATTCGACGAAATATCCCCAGGACATGTTCAGGGCATAGAGCAGCACCACCAGCGCGGCCACCCCGGCGAAGGGCAGGATCAGGTTTTCGGCATGCCAGAGGTAGACATTGACGGTGACCAGGCCCATCAGCACCAGCAGTCCTGTCAGGGTCGCCTTGAGGGGGGACAGGATCGGCAGCAGCAGGGCCATCAGCGCCCCCGCCACGAGAATCTGCAGGAGATCCGCCGCGAGCATGTAGTCGGGCTTGTGCTTCAGGTTACCGTCCAGCAGGCCGGCAATCAGGTTGGCATGGATTTCAACGCCTGGATAAGCACTATCCACCGGTGTGGCACGCAGATCCATCAGCCCGGGGGCCGTCGTTCCGACGAGCACGATGCGCCCGGTCAACTGTTCTTTCCCGATGTGGCCGTTCAATACATCGGTCGCCGAAACATAGGGGAAACTACCTTGCGGTCCGCGATAGGGAATCAGCGTGGCAACGTTCTTGTCGACCGGAATGAACAGGCTGTTCTGCTTGGTGGGCAGTTCCAGCCACTCCAGCCCGGCATACGCATCCCCGCCATCCGCGTAAGTCGGTATGACCATTGGAACGTCCAATAGCACGCGGACCATGGCCAGGGCGAGCGAGTCGTAATAGGCGCCCCCGTATTCAGCCAGCAACGGGACGCGCCGCGAGATTCCGTCGAAATCGACGAGCGGGTTGAAATGGCCTGCACCAGCGGCCGCAGCCTGAAAGGCCTGCAGATTGCCGCCGAAGTTTTTCCATTGCGTGATATCCACCGGCCGTTCCCCGAAGCTGCCGGCCTCCAGGATCGGGGCTGGCAGGACGCCGCTCGAGTGACCGTCATGGATATTGGACAGGTAATAACCGAGCACGACCTTGCGATTTTTCAGGGCGGCGGCGAAACGTGCGTCGTAGTCGAGGCTCGGACGCAAGGCGTGCAATGATTGCAGGAACGCGGCGTTGCCTCGCAATGCTCCCTGTGCGAGGGATTCGAGCATCCCGATTCCGGAGCTGGAATCCGGTTCCGCGAAAACCACGTCGAAACCGACGGCCTGCACGCCATACTCGTCGAAGAGCCGGTCGAGCATTGTTGCAAGCCGGTCGCGCCCCCAGGGCCAGCGTCCCTGTTCGGCGAGCGATTTTTCATCGATATCGACGATGACGATGCGATCGTCGACAGTACGCGGCATGGTCAGCCTTAGCCGGGCATCGTAGAAAATCGCTTCCAGCCGGTCGATCAGGCCGATGCGGTAAGTCCCCACCGCATGACCGAGCAGCACCAGCAGCAGGATCAGTCCCAGAGCATGGCGCGCAAGATACCTTTTCACGTGAAGGTCGTCCGGCGGACGCTCAGGACCGGAGGAAGAACTCCATCTTCACGCCTGCCAGTTCCACGACATCATGGTCCTTGAGCTCATGGGCCTGGGGATTGATCGCCGCACCATTCACTGTCGGCAGGCGGGCGCCTTCGACGTGGGTGAGGAAATAGCCGTGCGGACGGCGGGCGATGACGGCCACCTGAACACCAGGCTTGCCGAGCGTCGTCAGCGACTTGACCAGATCGAGCGTCTTGCCGGCATTACTGCCATTCAGCACCTGGATGGCCCCCAGCGGCAGGTCGGGCGCCGCCGCGGCCTGGGGAGCGGCCGCCACACCGACGGGCGCAGCAGGCGGCTCCTTCCGGATCGGCGGCGCCAGGTCGACCGGTGGGGCCAGATTGCCCGACTCGGCCTCTGCGGGCGGTTTGCCCGCCGCATGCTCGGCCACCTTGCGCATCATGTCGGGACGCAGCACCATGGTCTTCTCGAAGTCCGGCTGCGCTGCCTGGGCGACGCCTTCGTTGACGTACTTGAGCCGGTACTTGCCCAGTTCGATCACATCGTTGTTCTGCAGGAAATGTTTCTTGACCTGCTGGCCATTGACGAAGGTGCCGTTGGTGCTATTGAGGTCCTCGAGGAAGGAGTCGTTGAGAATCGTCACGATGACCGCATGCTCTCCCGATATCGCCAGATTGTCGATCTGGATGTCGTTCTGCGCCTTGCGGCCGATCGTGGTGCGCTCCTTGTTCAAGGGGATTTCCTTGAGCACCAGATTGTCCATGCTGAGTATGAGCTTAGCCATCTTGAGCATCCTTCCGGACTTCAAACATTATTTTTTGAGCCATGACTGCATCCTTCCCAGCAAGCCGCCCTGCCCGTCATTCGCCGGGAACGGTGCCCGCACTTTTGCAAGGATAACCGACACGTTGTCGCGACCGCCATTATCGTTGGCCACCTGCACGAGTTGCGATGCGCATAGGGCAAGATTCCCCGACAAACCGGACAAAGCTTCCTCGATCGTTTCATCGTCGACCATGTCGTTCAGCCCGTCGGAACACAGCAGGTAAATATCGCCGGGGAGCACTTCATGCTCCGCCACATCCGTCATGACCGTTGGCTCCACTCCCATCGCGCGCGTGACGAGATTCTTGTTCTGTGAGAACCGTGCCTGCTCGGGCGTCAGCATGCCGCTGTCGATTTGTTGCTGCAACAGCGAATGATCTCGGGTCAATTGGGCGAGTTTTCCTGAGCGCAAACGATAGAGGCGGGAATCGCCGACATGGGCCACCAGTACGCGATCATCGAAAAACTGGGCCATCACCAGCGTGGTTCCCATGCCGGCATATTTGGGATTGCTCCGGGCAGCCAGGTGAATGGCCGCATTGGTCCGTCCGATGACGTCCACCAACGCCTCGCGTGCCCACACTTGGCCGTCGGCCCCGGCATCGGAAGGCGAACGCGCATTGAAGGCATGCTGCAATTCGCTGCCGAGGACCGCTGTCGCCATGCCGCTGGCCACTTCGCCGGCGTTGTAACCTCCCATTCCATCCGCCAGCACGGCCAGACCCAGTGCAGCATTGGCCAGCACCGAGTCCTCGTTATGCGAGCGAATCCGCCCCGTATCGCTACAGGCAGCCATTTCGATTGCACTGGAAAGATCAGGCTTCGCCATCCGTGTCTGCGCTCCTCCGGAGCCGCAAAAACCAACAAGTTAATGAATAAACATGATGATATGCGACATTCTTGCAGTCGGATATCAACTCAGTCAATGATTTTCCCTGCCGACGGCATAAAAATCGCCGAAACAGGACAAATCTGCATCAAAAAGAAAAGGCGGGCCATAGCCCGCCTTCCCACCTCGCCGCCTGGCCGTCCGGCCAGCGCCGACTTTTACAGCATCGCCTTCAGCAACTTGCCCATCACCGACGGGTCGCGGGTGATCTTGAAGCCGCACTCTTCCATGATGGCGAGCTTGGCATCGGCCGTGTCGGCACCGCCGGAGATCAGCGCGCCGGCGTGGCCCATGCGCTTGCCGGCCGGTGCTGTTACCCCTGCAATAAAGCCGACGATGGGCTTCTTCATGTTTTCCTTGCACCAGCGCGCGGCGTCGGCTTCGTCCGGACCGCCGATCTCGCCGATCATGATCACGGCATCCGTGTCCGGATCGTCGTTGAACATGCGCATCACGTCGATGTGCTTCAGGCCGTTGATCGGGTCGCCGCCGATGCCGACCGCCGACGACTGGCCGAGGCCGATCTCGGTGAGTTGGGCGACGGCTTCGTAGGTCAGCGTGCCGGAGCGCGAGACCACGCCGATGCGGCCCTTCTTGTGGATGTGGCCGGGCATGATGCCGATCTTGACTTCGTCCGGCGTGATCAGGCCGGGGCAGTTGGGGCCGAGCAGCAGGGTCTTCTTGCCGCCGGCGGCTTCCTTCTGCTTCATCTTGTTGCGCACGACCAGCATGTCGCGCACGGGGATGCCCTCGGTGATGCAGATCGCCAGATCGAGGTCGGCCTCGCAGGCCTCCCAGATCGCGTCGGCGGCGCCGGCGGGCGGCACGTAGATCACGGAGACGGTCGCACCAGTCTGGGCTTTCGCCTCCTTGACCGTGGCGAAGATCGGCACGTCGAAGATATTCTCGCCGGCCTTCTTCGGGTTCACGCCGGCGACGAAGCAGTTCTTGCCGTTGGCGTACTCGATGCACTTCTCGGTGTGGAACTGGCCGGTCTTGCCGGTGATGCCCTGGGTGATGATCTTGGTGTCTTTGTTGATGAGGATGGACATCTCGCGCTCCTTACTTCACGGCCGCGACGATCTTGGTCGCAGCTTCCGCCATGGTGTCGGCGGCGATGATCGGCAGACCGGATTCGGCGAGGATCTTCTTGCCGAGGTCTTCGTTGGTGCCCTTCATGCGCACAACTAATGGAACCGAGAGGTGAACCTCTCGGGCGGCACTCACGACGCCGGCCGCGATGGTGTCGCACTTCATGATGCCGCCGAAGATGTTGACCAGAATGCCCTTGACCTTGGTGTTCTTGAGCATGATCTTGAAGGCTTCGGTCACTTTCTCGGTCGTGGCGCCGCCACCGACGTCGAGAAAGTTGGCCGGCTCGGCGCCGAACAGCTTGATGGTATCCATCGTCGCCATGGCCAGGCCGGCGCCATTCACCAGACAGCCAATATTGCCGTCGAGCGAGATGTAGGCGAGGTCGAACTTGGAGGCCTCGATTTCGTCGGCATCTTCTTCATCCAGGTCGCGGTAGGCGACGATCTCGGGCTGACGATAGAGCGCGTTGGAGTCGAAGTTGAACTTGGCGTCGAGTGCCTTGATGTTGCCGTTGCCTTCGAGGATCAGCGGATTGATCTCGGCCAGCGAGGCATCGGTCTCCATGTAGCAGGTGTAGAGCTTCTTGAAGGTGTCGATGGCCTGGGCCTGGGAGGCGGCGGGAACGCCGATACCGTCCGCCAGTTCCTTGGCCTGCGCGTCAGTCAGGCCGACGAGCGGATCGACGAAGACCTTGATGATCTTCTCGGGGGTCTTGTGGGCCACTTCCTCGATGTCCATGCCGCCCTCGGAGGAGGCCATCATGGCGACCTTCTGGGTGGCGCGGTCGGTCAGGGCTGCAACGTAGTATTCCTTCTTGATGTCGGCGCCGTCCTCGATCAGCAGGCGCCGCACCTTCTGGCCTTCCGGACCGGTCTGGTGGGTCTTGAGCTGCATGCCGAGTATGCTCGAAGCGTGAGCACGCACTTCGTCGAGCGACTTGGCCAGCTTGACGCCGCCGCCCTTGCCGCGGCCGCCGGCGTGGATCTGGGCTTTCACCACCCAGATGTTGCCGCCTAATTCTTGAGCGGCCTTGACGGCCTCATCGACGGAAAAACAGGGAATGCCGCGCGGGGTGGCTACGCCAAACTTCCTCAGGATTTCCTTGCCCTGATACTCGTGGATCTTCATGGATCTTCCTTGCCGAGGGGTTAGGTAAATAAGCCTCGCAGACCCGGCTGCGAGGGCACGGATAATATCACGTTATGGGTAGCGCACTTTTACTAATGCAGCAACCGTGTCGCGCTGTCGCGCCGTCCCGCCGGCACCGACTTTTTACAGATCGACCACCCAATCGATGGAGGACGGCGGCAGGTAATGCTGCTGTACCTGCGAGAAATAGAAGCGGTTGGTCACGAAGGCGGCATCGATCATGCCGCAGCTGGCCGCCGGGTTGGCGCCGCTGGCATGGAAGTCGGCGAAGCCAGCCGGCTGGTTGATGAGGACCGACCCGGTGAGGTTGAACGACAAGGCCACCCCGGTGCGCAGCGAAACATCCTCGGCCAGCTGGCGTACATGGGGCCGGGTCGAGTGGACGAGGAAATTGAGGGCTCCCTTTTCGCGCATCGTGACCTCCGCCAGCGCCAGGCTTTCGGCCGCGTTCGCCGTCGATACGAGGATCGCGATGGGGCCGAAGCGCTCCTCCATGAACAGGGAGCGTTGGTCGGACAGGGTCTGGATCAGCAATGGCGTATGCACGCGGGCCTGCGGCCACTGGGGGTGCGCCAGCGGGGCCGAATAACGCAGGATGTCGGCGCTCGACTCGGCCAGGTCCCGCGCGGCCTGGATGCGCGCCACGGTCGCCGGCGACTGGATCGCGCCCAGCACTTCCACCGCCCGAGCCGGGTCCTCCAGGAATTTGCCGATCGCATAGGAGAGGTCGAGCCCGAACTGCGTGCTGCTGATCAGGCCGTCCGGCGTCTGCACACCCTCGCGGCCGACGAAGATCGTGCGCGGCGTGGTGCGCAGCTGTCCGGCATCGAGGCACAGCGAGAACACCAGGTTCTTGAGCAGTGCCTTGTAGTCGTAGGTCGAATCGACCAGCACACAGTTGACGCCGCCGGTTTCGACGAACAGATGCGCCTGCCGCGCCGCCTCCAGCAGCCAGCGGCCGAAGTCGGGCGCCCCCGCATAGTCGATCAACCGGATGTCCGGCTTCAGCGCCACATCGCGCGCCACCGGGCCATCCGGATTGCCGACCAGCAGCGTGACCAGATTGGCATCGAAACCCGCGTCCTTGAGCACCTGCCGCGCCACGGCGACGGCGATGGCCAGGGGCAGGACGGCGGTCGGATGCGGCTTGACGATGACCGGATTGCCTGTGGCGAGACTGGCGAACAGGGCCGGATAGGCATTCCAGGTCGGCTGCGTGGCGCTGCCGATGATGAGCGATACGCCCTGCGGCGCCACCATGAAGCGCTTTTCGAGGCGCTGGCTGACATTGCGCTGCCATTCGGCCTGCTGAGGCACCTGCGCCATTTCGCGGAACGCCCAGGCCAGTGCTTCCAGCCCGCGCGCCTGCGCCTGCGGTCCGCCGGTGAGGAAGGCCATGCCGAGGCTCTGGCCGGTGGTATGCATCAGCGCATGCGCCATCTCGGCACTGCCGGCGTTGAGGTGGTAGAGAATCTCGAGGCAGACGCCGACACGCACCTCGATGCCGGCCCGCACCCACGGCAGCATCGCATTCTTCGCGGCGGCGATCAGGGCATCCGGACTACAGCAGGGATAGGAAATGTTCAGCGGCAGCCCGTAGGGCGAGAGCTCTTCGCCACCGCGGCCGGCGACACCGGGCTGGTCGAGATAGAACTGCGCGTCCCGGTAGGCCTCGAATGCCTGCAGGCCATCGTCCAGCGCAGTGGCTCCATAGGCGCGCGGGCTTTCCGGGTAGGGCGTCCAGTGCGTGCGACGCGAAATCGCCGCCTGCGCCTCGTCGAGCAGCGTGCGGTGTTTGTCGAACCAGGGATGCGGCATGGCGGCCTCCGGATCAAGCCCGTGATAAAGTTCGTCCCCTCATTGTATTGACAGATCGGGGTTCGCGCCGCAGCCTGCCTGGCCCCGGCGCCGGGGGAGGATAACAAAATGACATCGAAGCGCGCACTCGACGCCATCGAAACCGCCAGCCGTGACGAAATCACGGCACTGCAGACCGAACGCCTGCGCTGGAGCCTGCAGCACGCCTACGACAACATCGCCCACATCCGTGCCAAGTTCGACGCCGCCGGCGTCAAGCCCGGCGACTTCCGCGAACTCGCCGACCTGGCCAAATTCCCGTTCACGACCAAGCAGGACCTGCGCGACACCTATCCCTTCGGCATGTTCGCCGTACCGGAGAACAAGGTGGTGCGCGTACACGCATCCTCCGGCACGACCGGCAAACCCACCGTCGTCGGCTACACGCAAAAGGACATCGACACCTGGGCCGGACTGATGGCACGCTCGATCCACGCCGCCGGCGGGCGACCCGGCGACAAGGTGCACGTCTCCTACGGCTACGGCCTGTTTACCGGCGGCCTCGGCGCCCACTACGGCGCGGAACGGCTCGGCTGCACGGTAATCCCCTTCGGCGGCGGCCAGACCGAGCGACAGGTGCAGTTGATCCAGGACTTCAGGCCCAAGATCATCATGGTGACGCCCTCCTACATGCTCGCCATCGCCGACGAGTTCGACCGCCAGGGACTGAACCCCGCCGACTGCGCGCTCAAGATCGGCATCCACGGCGCCGAGCCCTGGACGCAGCAGATGCGCGCCGAGATCGAAAAGCGCTTCGGCATCGACGCCATCGACATCTACGGCCTGTCGGAAGTCATGGGCCCCGGCGTGGCGCAGGAATGCATCGAGAGCAAGGACGGCCCGGTGATCTGGGAAGACCACTTCTATCCGGAGATCATCAACCCCGACACCGGCGAAGTGCTGCCCGATGGCGAGCTGGGTGAACTCGTGTTCACGTCCCTTTCCAAAGAGGCGTTGCCGATCATCCGTTACCGCACCCGCGACCTCACCCGCCTGTTGCCGCCGACCTCGCGCAGCATGCGCCGCATCGCCAAGATCACCGGCCGCTCGGACGACATGCTGATCATCCGCGGCGTGAATGTCTTCCCGAGCCAGATCGAGGAGCTGATCCTCAGGCAACCGAAGCTGTCGCCGCATTACCAGCTCGAAGTCAGCCGCGAAGGACACCTCGACTCGATGACCGTCAATGTCGAGATCAAGCCCGAATTCGCCACCGCGACGGCGGCCGAAAAGGAGTTCGTGGCCCACGACCTGCAGCACCACATCAAGTCCTACGTCGGCATCTCGACGCGCATCGAGATCAAGGCGGTGGGCACGGTGGAGCGGTCGATCGGCAAGGCCAAGCGCGTCATCGACACACGACCCAAGTAAATGAGCGACATCACACGGGCCAGCCGGGACGAAATCGCCACCCTGCAACTCGAACGGCTCAAGACTACGCTGAGGCGCGCCTACGAGCGCGTCCCGCATTACCGGGCCAAGTTCGATGCCGCTGGCGTCAAACCCGATGACCTCAAGTCACTCGACGACCTCGCCAAGTTCCCTTTCACCGGCAAGGAGGACCTGCGCCAGACCTACCCCTACGGCATGTTCGCCGAGCCGCTGGAGAACATCGTGCGCCTGCACGCCTCCTCCGGCACCACCGGCAAGCCGACCGTCGTCGCCTACACGCAGAACGACATCGACACCTGGGCGGGCATCATGGCGCGCTCGATCGAGGCGGCCGGCGGCACGCGCAAGGACATCATCCACATCACCCATGGCTACGGCCTGTTCACCGGCGGCCTCGGCGTGCACTACGGCGCGGAGAAGCTGGGTTGCACGGTGGTACCGATCTCCGGCGGACAGACTGAACGGCAAGTGCAATTGATCCGCGACTTCGGCGCGACCATGATCGTCGGCACGCCGTCCTACATCCTCAACATCGTCGACGAATTCGAGCGCCAGGGCCTGGACCCGGTGCAATCGACGCTGCAGCGCGGCATCTTCGGTGCCGAACCCTGGGGCGAGGAGATGCGCCATGAGCTGGAATCGCGCCTCGGCATCCTCGCCATGGATCTCTACGGCCTGTCGGAAATGATCGGTCCCGGCGTCGCGGTCGAATGCATTGAATCCCGCGACGGACCGACGATCTGGGAAGACCACTTCTACCCCGAGATCATCGATCCGGAGACCGGCCGGGTGCTGCCCGACGGCGAACCCGGCGAGCTGGTGTTCACCTCCCTGACCAAGGAGGCGCTGCCGATCGTGCGCTACCGCACCCGCGACCTGACCCGCCTGCTGCCGCCCTCGGCCAGAAGCTTCCGCCGCATCGGCAAGATCACCGGCCGCTCGGACGACATGCTGATCATTCGCGGGGTGAACCTCTTTCCCTCGCAGGTCGAGGAGCTGATCCTCAAGACGCCGAAGCTGTCGCCCCACTATCAGCTGGAAGTCTCGCGCAAGGGCCACATGGACGACCTCACCGTCCGCGTCGAGCTCAAGCCGGAATTTGCCGCCGCCTCTGACGAGGCGCGCCAGCAGGCCGCCGGTGAATTGCGCCACCACATCAAGGCACTGATCGGCATCAACACCCGCATCGAAGTGATGGATGTCGGCGGCGTGGCCCGGTCAGACGGCAAGGCGAAGCGCATCGTCGATTTGCGCCATTGAAACATCGATGAAACCCCACCACTGGCCCTGGACCTTCGTCTTCTTCACGGTGCTCGGGGTCGCCTGTACCGTAGTCGGCATCGCCGCCTTCGCCGGCCTTTTCGCGCAGGTCCATCCGCTGCTCGCTGACCCGATGGCCGGCTGGGGACTGATCGTCTCGGCCATCGCCTGCTTCCTCACGGGCGGCTTCCCGCTCGTCCTGCGGCGTCTCGCCGAACGCGAAGGGGCATAGCGCCCGTGGCTGCCGACCATTTTTCCCGGCAAGCCCCCGACTACGCGAAGTTTCGCCCCGGCTATCCGGACGCGCTGTTCGACTGGCTCGTCGCCCACTCGCCCGGACAGGATCTGGCCTGGGATGTCGGCTGCGGCAACGGGCAGGCAGCCGTGCCGCTCGCCGCCCGCTTCGGCCGGGTCGCCGCCACCGACCTGTCCGCAGCGCAAATCGCGCAGGCCACGCCGCACCCACAGGTCGAATACCGCGTCGCCCCCTGTGAAGCGAGCGGTCTGCCCGATGCTTCCTGCGATCTCGTCACCATCGCCCAGGCGATCCACTGGTTCGACTTCGACGCCTTCTACGGCGAAGTGAAGCGCGTCCTGAAACCTGGCGGCCTGATCGCCGCCTGGACCTATCAGCTGCTGCGCGGCGAACCGGCGATCAACGCCGTCATCGAAAACTTCTACGCCGAGGTGCTGACGCCGTGGTGGCCGCCCGAACGGCGCTGGGTCGAGTTCGGCTACGCCGGCATGCCGTTTCCCTTCACCGTCCTGCCGGCGCCGACTTTCGAGATCCGGCTGACCTGGTCACTGGACGAACTGGTGAAGTACGTCGGCACCTGGTCCGCCGTGCAGCGCTGCCTTGCGAAAACAGGGATCGACCCGACCTGCGCACTCATGGAACGACTGGAACCGCACTGGGGCAACCCGGCGACACGCCGCGACATCCTCTGGCCGATCGCCCTGCGAGCCGGGAGAAACGCATGACAAAAGAAATCGTCACCGAATTTGCCACGTTGGGTGGCGGCTGCTTCTGGTGCCTGGAAGCCGCCTTTCTGGAACTGGACGGCGTGCATGAGGCGACGTCCGGCTACGGCGGGGGGACGGTCGATCAGCCGACCTACGAACAGGTCTGCAGCGGTCGGACCGGTCATGCCGAAGTGGTGCGGATCGTGTTCGATCCGGCGGTCATCGACTACAGCACGCTGCTCGAAGCTTTTTTCGCCATCCACGACCCGACCACGCCCGACCGGCAGGGCCATGACGTCGGGACCCAATACCGCTCGGTCATCTTCACGCACTCGCCGGCGCAGGAAGCGACAGCCCGGAGACTGATCGCCGAACTCGACGCCGCACGCCTGTGGCCGGCCCCGATCGTCACCGCCGTCCTGCCGGCGCCGACTTTCTGGCCGGCCGAGGATTATCACCGCGACTACTTCGCCCGCAATCCCTACCAGCCCTACTGCCAGGCCGTCGTCGCCCCGAAGGTCTCGAAGCTGCGGCAGAAGTTCGCCGCCCGCCTGAAAACCGGCTAAAAGGAGGGCATTGCCCCTGTAATTGCCGCTTTGCGCGGCCGGCCCGGCGGGGACAATGCCCCCATTCGGCATATTCGCCCGGGACCCTGTCGATTTGGCCAAGCGCGCGCACCTTCTCAAGACCGTCCTCCTGACCTGCCTGTTCGCGGCCTGGCCGCTGGCCGCCAGCGCCGGGGCGCCGTCCGCAACGGCAGCGGCACAGGAACGCATCGCCGTCAGCCGTACCGCGCCGGCAGATGCGAACGACCCCCTCTGGCACTGGTTCAAGGAGCAGGACAAGCTGCTCGACGACATCCTCACCCGCCTCGCACGCATCGAAGGCTTGGTCGGCGACATCCACCGACTGGTCAGCAGCATGCCCGACCGGGCCGCCACCGCACCCGCCAAGCCTGCTGCCGTATCGGCCCCTGCCACCCCTGCCGCAGCACCGTCTGCGGCGCCCGCTATCACCTCTGCTCCGACCGCCGCGCCGAAACCCGCGGTGCAAACCCCCGTCCAGCCGAAACCTGCCCGCCCGCCCGTCCCGGACTTCGATGACGAAGATGAAGAGGACGGCAGCTTTGTTTCCCGGTGGTCGATGCCGCTGGCGGCCGGCGCGGCCTTGCTCCTGCTGCTCCTGCTGTGGGCAAGGAAGCGGGGCGCGGCCGCATCGGCAACGAAGTCCGGCGGAAAGCCGGCCAAGGCAGCCGCTGCGATGCCGGCCGCCGTCACGCCGGCGCCGACTTCTGCCAAGCCCGCCGCGGCAACCCCTGCACCTGTGGCCACCAAGGAAATCGGGGACTCGGCGAACCCGCCGCCGGATGATCTGGAACCGGTCTCCGAGCAGGCCGACCAGGCGCTGGAGCTCGCGGAAATCATGCTGTCGATGGGACTCGGACACGGTGCCGCCCAGACGCTGGCCGAACAGATCCGCAACGAGCCCAAGCAGGCGCTGCGCCACTGGCTGCGGCTGCTGGAGATCTATCGCAAGAACGGGCAGCAGGAGGAGTTCGAGCGCTCGGCCGAAGAATTGCGCCAGCACTTCAACGTCAAGCCCGAAGACTGGCACGAACAGCCCGATGCCCTGCGCAGCATCGAGGATTACCCGCATATCGCCACCCGGCTGACCGAGTTGTGGGGGCGCCCCGCCTGCCTCGTCTACCTGAACAACCTGCTGGCCGACAACCGCGGTGGCTCGCGCTCCGGATTCCCGCAATCGGTGGCGGAGGAACTGCTGCTGCTCACCGCCATGCTGCGGGACGGCGGCAGCATTTCCTGACACGCCTCACACGGGGTTGTCGATCTCCACGAACGCACACTCGAGGCCGCAACTGGCGGCCAGGTGCTCGCCCAGCGCCAGTACGCCGTAACGCTCGGTCGCATGGTGGCCGGCGGCCAGATAGGGCACGCCCGACTCGCGGGCGAGGTGCACCGTCTGTTCCGAAATCTCGCCACTGACGAACAGGTCGGCACCCGCCAGAATGGCCTGCTCGAAGTAGCCCTGCGCACCGCCGCTGCACCAGGCGACAGTCCTGACTTCGCGGTCGGCATCTCCGACCAGCAGCGGCGCACGGCCAAGCGTTTCCTCGATGTGCCGCGCCACCTCTCCGGCAAAAGTCGGCGCCGGCGGGACGCCGAGGAAGCCGATGTCCTGTTCGGCAAAGCGCCCCGTGATCTGCCAGCCCAGCCGCTGCGCGAACTGCGCGTTGTTGCCGAGCTGGCCGTGGGCATCGAGCGGCAGGTGGTAGGCGAACAGGTTGATGTCGTGTCCCAGCAGCGCCTGCATCCTGCGTTTGCGGAAACCGGTGATGCGCCCGTCCTCGCCCTTCCAGAACCAGCCGTGATGCACGAGCAGCGCATCGGCATCACGCGCGACGGCCGCGTCGATCAGGGCCTGGCTGGCAGTGACGCCGCAGACGATGCGCTTCACCTCCCGGCGTCCTTCCACTTGCAGTCCGTTTGGGCAATAATCCCGGAAGCGCGCCGTCTCCAGCAGGACATCCAGATATTCGGCCAGTTCCTCACGCAGCATTCCTCTTCCTTCCTTCCGAATTCGCATGCATCGATTGTGGCTCATTTTCGCCCAGGCCGTGACGGTCAGCGTCGCCGCGCTGTTCGTCGTGCAGACCCTCAAGCCCGAATGGCTGGCCACACGCTACGCTGAAACGGCACCCGCCCCGGCGGTCGTCGCCATCCAGCAGGCGGCCCCGGACAGCGGCACGCGCAAGGTCGCCAGCTTCGCCGATGCCGCCCAGTCCGCCCTGCCTGCCGTCGTGCACATCTTCACCAGCCAGGAGGTGCGGCGCCATCCCTTCATCAACGACCCGGTCTTCCGCCATTTCTTCGGCGACCGCTTCGGCGCCGATACCCAGCGCCAGTCGGGACTGGGCAGCGGCGTGGTTGTCTCGGCCGACGGCCTCGTGCTGACGAACAACCACGTCATCGAATCCGCCGACGAGATCGAGGTCGCCCTGCAGGACGGCCGCAAGACCAAGGCGAAGCTCGTCGGCGCCGATCCCGAATCGGACCTCGCCGTCCTCAAGCTGGTCGACGACAGCCGGCTCGTCCCGATCACCTTCGCCCCGGCCGAATCCTTGCGCATCGGCGATGTCGTGCTCGCCATCGGCAATCCCTTCGGCGTCGGCCAGACGGTCACCTCGGGCATCGTCTCGGCACTCGGCCGCACCCATCTGGGCATCAACACCTTCGAGAACTTCATCCAGACCGATGCGGCGATCAACCCGGGCAACTCGGGCGGCGCCCTGGTAGACAGCAACGGCCACCTGGTCGGCATCAACACCGCGATCTATTCGCAAAGCGGCGGCTCGATGGGCATCGGCTTCGCGATTCCGGTCTCGCTGGCACGCAACGTGATGGAGCAGATCATCCGCACCGGCACGGTGACGCGCGGCTGGATCGGCGTGGAAGTGCAGGACATGACACCCGAACTGGCCGAATCCTTCGGCGTCCGGCCGGACGAGGGTGCGCTGATCGCCGGCGTGATGCGCAACAGTCCCGCCGACCAGGCAGGCGTCAAGCCGGGCGATGTGCTGCTGTCGATCGCGGGCAAGCCGGTCAAGGATGCGCAGGTGATGCTCGATCTGATCGCCGCCCTGCCCCCGGGTGAACAGGCGCGCTTCGGCTTCAACCGTACCGGCAAGCCGATCGAGATGCAAATCGTGATCGGCCGACGGCCCAAGCCAGCGCGGTAATGGCGGGCTAGCCCGTCTCCCGGTTCGACTGCGAATCGGATTCCGCCCGGTCGAGTTCGCGCTCCATCGCGGCATCGTCGGGCGGCTGGTAGGCGCCGTCGTCGGTTGCCGGCGCCCGCGTTCCGATCAGGCGCGCCACGAGGATGCCGAGTTCGTAGAGCAGCCACATCGGCACCGCCAGCATGAACTGCGACAAGACATCGGGCGGCGTGAAGATGGCGCCGACGATGAAGGCGCCGACGATCACGTAGGGCCGGATTTCCTTCAGTTTCTCGATGCTGACCAACCCGACCCGGACCAGCACGATCACGACCACGGGCACCTCGAAGGTGACGCCGAAGGCGAGGAAGGTGGTCAGGACGAATGACAGGTACTTGTCGATGTCCGTCATCACCGCCACCCCCTCGGGTGCAAAAGCATTGATGAAGGCAAACACGGTCGGGAAGACGATGAAATAGGCGAAGCCCATGCCGACAAAAAAGAGCAGCACGCTGGCGGCGAGCAGCGGCAGGGCCAGCTTCTTTTCGTGGGCGTAAAGGCCCGGCGCCACGAAGGCCCACGCCTGGTAAAGCACGTAGGGCAGGGTGATGAGGAAGGCCACCATCATGGTCACCTTCATCGGGACGAAGAAGGCCCCCGCGACATCGGTGGCGATCATCTGCCCGCCTTCGGGCAGGGCGGCGAGCATCGGCGCGGCCAGCAGCGTGTAGATGTCACGGGCCCAGTTGACCAGGCCGAGGAACACGACCAGCACGGCGATCAGCATCCGGATCAGGCGATCCCGCAGCTCGATCAGGTGAGAGATGAAACTTTCCTGCGGTTCGTCCATCAGCCGGCCGGCGGGGAAGAGTTGGGCGGAGTGAAAGGTTTCGAGGCCTCGAGCGATTCATCCGCCTTGTGATCGGCCGAGGCCAGGATCGACTGGTTGAGCGAGGTTTCGACGGACTGCAACTGGTCGTTGACCTGCCGCTCCATGTCGCGGGCCTGTTCGGCCACCTGTACCTGTAGCTTCTTGAGGTCTTCGAGCTGCATCTCGCGATTGATGTCGGACTTCACGTCGCTGACGTAGCGCTGCAGGCGCCCGAGCAGGTGGCCCGCTGTCCGCGCGACTTTCGGCAGGCGCTCCGGGCCGATGACGATCAGCCCGACCAGGGCGATCATCATCAGTTCGGTAAACCCGATGTCAAACACGGTGGTGTGCGATGGAAACGGAAAGTCGGCGCTGGCGCGACGGCGGTAGGGTGTCGCCGGTCAGGACTTCGACTCTTCCTTGCGGGCTTCGCCCTCGATGGTGTTGGCGGCCTGGTCCTCGACCTGTTTCGCGGCCGAGGTACCTTCCTTCATGCCGTCCTTGAAGCCCTTGACCGCACCGCCCAGATCCTGGCCGATATTGCGCAGCTTCTTGGTGCCGAACACCAGCAAAACGATGACCAGCACGATCAGCCAGTGCCAAACGCTCCAAGCTCCCATCAGTCTTTCTCCTCGAATTTATTGCTTGCGCCGCAGCATGGGGCCGACCGGATCAGGCCCGCCGACGACATGGACGTGGAGATGATACACCTCCTGCTGGCCGATCCTGCCGGTGTTCACGATGGTGCGGAAGCCGTCCGTCAGCCCCTGGCTGCGCGCCAGGTCGCCGAGCCTGGCAAATATCCTCCCCAGCAGCGGGGCATGGCTCGCATCCATTTCGTTGAGCGAGGCGACATGCTGCTTCGGGATCACCATGAAGTGCACCGGTGCAATCGGGTTGATGTCGTGGAAGGCGAGCATGTCCTCATCCTCGTAAACCTTCTTGCAGGGAATTTCCCCGCGCACGATCTTGCAGAAGATGCAGTCCGACATCTATTTCCCCCGGCTGGCTTTTTCATCGATCCCGGAAATGCCCTCGCGGCGACGAAACTCCATCATGATGTCGTCAACGCCGATGCCGAAGTGCGCCAGCAGCACCATGCTGTGGAACCACAGGTCGCAGGTCTCGCGTACCAGATGCAGGCGATCACCGTCCTTCGCGGCCATGATGGTCTCGGCCGCCTCCTCGGCAACCTTCTTGCAGATGGCGTCGGTACCCTTGGCGTACAGGCTGGATACATAAGATGCATCGGGCGCGGCGCCCTTGCGTGCTTCCAGGGTTTCCTGGATGCGGTGAATGACTTCGAGATCGATCATTTGTAGATTTCCTTGGGGTCCTTGATGACGGGATCAATCTCCTCCCAGGTGCCCTGGTCGAGCTTGTTATAGAAGCAGCTGCGTCGGCCGGTGTGACAGGCGATGCCACCGGTCTGCTCGATTTTGAGCAGCACCACATCCTTGTCGCAGTCGGTGCGAATTTCGACCACCTTCTGCGTGTGGCCGGATTCCTCGCCCTTGTGCCAGAGTTTCCTGCGCGAGCGCGACCAGTAGACGGCCTCGCCGATCTGCGCCGTCTTCTCCAGCGCCTCGCGGTTCATGAAGGCGAACATCAGCACCGCGCCGGTCGCGGCGTCCTGGGCGATCGCCGGCACGAGGCCCTGCTCGTCCCATTTGATTTCGTTGAGCCACTTCTTGCCGGCAGTCACAGCCGCACCTCAATTCCCTGTTGCCTCATGAATTCCTTGGCCTGCTGCACCGTGTATTCGCCGTAGTGAAAAATACTGGCCGCCAGAACCGCATCGGCGCGCCCCTGCGTCACCCCGTCGGCGAGATGCTGGAGGTTGCCGACCCCGCCGCTGGCGATGACGGGGATCGTCACCGCATCGGCGACCGCCCGCGTCAGGCCGAGATCGAAACCGTTCTTGGTGCCGTCACGGTCCATGCTGGTCAGCAGGATCTCGCCGGCGCCCAGCGCCGCCACCTGCTTCGCCCAGTCGATGGCATCGATGTGCGTGTTGTTGCGGCCGCCATGGGTAAACACCTCCCACTTGCCGGGCGCGGTCTGCTTGGCATCGATGGCGACGACGATGCACTGCGAGCCGACCTTGGCGGAGGCATCGGCCACGAGCTGCGGATTCTGCACGGCGGCCGTGTTCATGCTGACCTTGTCGGCACCGGCATTGAGCAGGCGCCGCACATCCTCGACCTTGCGCACGCCGCCGCCGACCGTCAGCGGGATGAAGACCTGTTCGGCGCAGGCCTCGACGATGTGCAGGATGATGTCACGATCGTCCGAACTTGCCGTGATGTCGAGGAAGGTGATCTCGTCGGCGCCCTGCTCGTCGTAGCGGCGCGCGATCTCGACGGGATCGCCGGCGTCGCGCAGTTCGACGAAGTTGACGCCCTTGACGACGCGGCCGGACTTGACGTCGAGGCAGGGAATGATGCGCTTGGCGAGCATGGTGAAAGTCGGCGCTGGCGGGACGGCTAATGGCTCTAGCGGAGGGCGAGCCTGTCCGCTTCGGCCTGCGCCGCGCGGAAGTCGAGCCTGCCTTCGTAGATCGCACGGCCGGTAATCGCGCCGGTGATGCCTTCGTCCGCCACGGCGCACAATGCCTTGACGTCATCGAGACTGGCGATGCCGCCGCTGGCGATGACCGGGATGCGCAGCGCCTGCGCGAGCTTGACGGTCGCGTCCACATTGACGCCGGAAAGCATGCCGTCGCGGCCAATGTCAGTGTAGATCACCGCCTCGACGCCGTAGTCCTCGAACTTCTTCGCCAGGTCGATGACATCGTGGCCAGTCAGTTTCGACCAGCCGTCGACGGCGACCTTGCCGTCCTTGGCATCGAGGCCGACGATGATGTGGCCCGGGAAAGCGGTGCAGGCATCGTGGAGGAAACCCGGATTCTTGACGGCCGCCGTACCGATGATGACGTAGCTGATGCCGTCGTCGATGCAGCGTTCGATGGTGTCGAGGTCGCGGATGCCGCCGCCGAGCTGCACCGGAATCTCGTCGCCCACCTCCTCGAGGATCGCCTTGATCGCCGGTTCGTTCTTCGGCTTGCCAGCGAAAGCGCCATTGAGGTCGACCAGATGCAGGCGGCGCGCGCCCTGGGCGATCCAGTGCCGCGCCATCGCGGCGGGTTCCTCGGAAAATACCGTGGCATCGTCCATCGCGCCCTGCTTGAGGCGTACGCAATGGCCGTCCTTGAGATCGATCGCGGGAATCAGCAGCATGGCTTTCTGTGAATCGAGACGTGGGGTATCAGGGGGTCCAGTGCATGAAGTTTTCCAGCAGCCGGAGGCCTGCGGAAGCGCTCTTCTCCGGGTGGAACTGCACGGCGACGATGTTAGCGCGGGCCACCGCACTGGTAAAGGTGATGCCGTAGTGCGTCGCGCCGGCGATCACCTCGGGGGATGCCGGTTCGACATAATAGCTGTGCACGAAATAGAAGCGGGTGCCGTCGGCGATGCCATTCCACAGGGGATGCGGCTCGACCTGGCGCACTTCGTTCCAGCCCATGTGGGGCACCTTGAGCCGCGCGCCCTCATTGGGGTAATTGGCGTCGACCATGGCGGCATCGGGAAACCGCCGCACCTGTCCGGGGAAAATGCCGAGCCCGGCGACATTGCCCTCCTCGCTGCGCTCGAACAGCATCTGCAGGCCGATGCAAATGCCGAGGAAGGGTTTTTCGGCAGCAGCGCGTATCACCGCGTCGGCCAGACCGCGCGATTGCAGTTCGCGCATGCAGTCCGGCATCGCGCCCTGGCCGGGCACGATGACCCGGTCCGCGGCGGCCAGCGTAGCCGCTTCGGCGGTGACGAGCACCCGGTGGCCGGGGGCGACGTGCTCCACCGCCTTGGCGACGGAGCGCAGGTTGCCCATGCCGTAATCGACGATGGCGACGGTAGTCATCTTGCGGTCACGCTATGCACGCATACATGAAACAGGCTACAGGGTTCCCTTCGTCGAGGGGACGACTTCGCCGAGACGTGGATCGGCGGTGATGGCCATGCGCAGCGCCCGGGCAAAGGCCTTGAAGATCGTCTCCGCCTGATGGTGGGCATTGTCGCCGCGCAGGTTGTCGATATGCACGGTGATCGCGGCATGATTGACGAGTCCCTGGAAGAACTCGCGCACCAGGTCGACATCGAAATCCCCGATGGTGGCGCGAACGAACCCGACGTTGAACGAGAGTCCCGGCCGGCCCGACAGGTCGACCACGACGCGCGACAGCGCCTCGTCGAGGGGCACATAGGCGTGGCCGTAGCGGGTCAGGCCCTTCTTGTCGCCGAGGGCCTTCGCCAGCGCCTGGCCGAGCGTGATGCCGACATCCTCGACCGTGTGGTGCGCATCGATGTGCAGGTCGCCGCGCGCGTCGACCTGCAGGTCGATCAGGCCGTGACGGGCGATCTGGTCGAGCATGTGGTCGAAAAAGCCGATGCCGGTCGCGAGCTGCGACTTGCCGGTGCCTTCCAGATCGAGCTTGACGCGGACCTGGGTCTCCAGCGTGTTGCGGTGTATGTCGGCGGTGCGCAGCGAGGTAGCCATCACGAATATGCCCAAGTGTGCCGGAAGGTTGGTAGCCGGGCCATGATACCATCTCGCCGCCAGCGCAAGACCTCGTGTCACACCGCTTGCCACATCTCTCGAACCCGCCGCCGAGCCCCACCATGAGCCGATTCTGGAGCGCCACCGCCCGCGCCTTGCAGCCTTATGTTCCGGGCGAGCAGCCGAAGCTGCCCAACCTCGTCAAGCTCAACACCAACGAGAACCCCTACGGACCGAGTCCGCGTGCGCTCGAGGCGATCCGGCAGGCGACGACCGACAGCCTGCGGCTCTATCCCGACCCCGAAAGCACGCAGCTGCGCGAAGCCGTCGCCGGTTATTTCGGCAACATCACGCCTGCGCAGGTTTTCGTCGGCAACGGTTCGGACGAGGTGCTCGCCCACGTCTTCCTCGGCTTGCTCAAGCACGAGCAGCCGCTGCTCTTCCCCGACATCACCTACAGCTTCTACCCGGTGTATTGCGGCCTCTACGGCATCGACTACCGCACCGTGCCGCTCGACGACGCCTTCGCGGTACGCATCGCCGACTACGCGCAACCCGATGGGAAAACGGGCGGCATCATCCTGCCCAACCCGAACGCACCGACCGGGCGCGCCCTGCCGCTGGCCGACATCGATGCCCTGATGCGCGCCAATCCGGATTCGGTCGTGGTGGTCGATGAGGCCTACGTCGATTTCGGCGCCGAATCGGCCGTGGCCCTGGTGGATCGCCATCCGAATTTGCTGGTGGTGCAGACCCTCTCCAAATCGCGTTCGCTGGCCGGGCTGCGCGTCGGCTTCGCGGTCGGCCATGCCGACCTGATCGCCGGCCTGAATCGCGTCAAGAACAGCTTCAATTCCTATCCGCTGGACCGGCTGGCCATCGCCGGCGCCACCGCCTCGATCGAAGACCGCGAATGGTTCGAGCGCACGCGGCAGGCGGTCATCCGGACCCGCACGCAGCTGACTGCCGATTTGTCGGCACTCGGGTTCGAGGTGCTGCCCTCGGCCGCCAATTTTGTCTTCGCCCGCCATCCGCAGCACGATGCGGAAAAGTCGGCGCTGGCGCTACGGCAGCGCGGCATCATCGTGCGGCATTTCAAGGCACCGCGCATCGAGCAGTTCCTGCGCATCACCGTCGGTACCGACGAACAGTGCGCGGCGCTGATCGCCGCGCTGAAGGAAATTACTGCGGTTTGAAACGCAGTTCGGCCGCGCAGCTCGGTCGACTAAGGCTTGATGCGCAGTTCCGCGGCGCGGGCATGCGCCGTCAGGCCTTCGCCATGCGCCAGCGTGGCGGCGATCGGCCCCAACGCCTGCGCACCGACGGCGGAGATCTCGATGATGCTCGACCGCTTCTGGAAGTCGTAGACGCCCAGCGGCGAGGAGAAGCGCGCGCTGCGCGAGGTCGGCAGCACGTGGTTCGGCCCGGCGCAATAGTCGCCGAGCGATTCCGAGCAGTGGTGGCCCATGAAGATCGCGCCGGCATGGCGGATCTTCGGCAGCAGCGCACGCGCATCAGCGACCGACAGTTCGAGGTGTTCGGGCGCGATGCGATTGGCGATGACGCAGGCCTCGTCTAGATCGTTGACGAGAATCAGCGCTCCGCGGCCGGACAGCGAGGCGGCGATGACATCCTTGCGCGGCATCGTCGGCAGCAGCCGGTCAATGCTGGCTGCTACCCGGTCGAGGTAGGCGGCATCGGGGCAAAGCAGGATCGACTGCGCCAGTTCATCGTGCTCGGCCTGGGCGAACAGGTCGATCGCCGTCCAGTCCGGATCGCCGGAACCGTCCGCGATGACGAGCACTTCGGAAGGGCCGGCCACCATGTCGATGCCGACCGTGCCGAAGACGCGCCGCTTGGCGCTCGCGACATAGGCGTTGCCCGGGCCGACGATCTTGTCCACCTGCGGAATGGTCTGCGTGCCGTAGGCCAGGGCACCGACGGCTTGCGCCCCTCCGATCGTAAACACGCGATCGACACCCGCCAGATGCGCAGCGGCCAGCACCAGGGCATTCTTCTGGCCGCCCGGCGTCGGCACCACCATGATCAGCTCCCGGACACCCGCGACTTTTGCGGGTACCGCGTTCATCAGCACCGAACTCGGATAGGCGGCCTTGCCGCCCGGCACATAAAGGCCCACGCGGTCGAGCGGCGTGACCTTCTGGCCGAGCCGGGTGCCGCGCATTTCTTCACCCGATTCCACATACTCCCACGACTCGATCTTCTGCCGCTCGTGATAAAGGCGAATGCGTTCGGCCGCCTGCTCCAGCGCACTGCGCTGTTCGGCGGGCAGGCCGTCGAAAGCCAGCTTCAGCTCGGCCAGCGGCAGTTCGAGTTGGGCCATGATCGTCGCGTCGAGGCGGTCGAAGCGGCGCGTGTAGTCGAGGACAGCCGGGTCGCCGACGGTCCGCACGTTGGCGAGCACCTCGGCCACCGTCTGTTCGATGGCCTCGTCCGTCGAATTGTCGAAGGCGAGCAGGGCATCGAGGGTGGCGAGGAATTCCGGATCGCGCGACGAGAGGCGGCGGATAGTCACTGGATGGCTCCTTCGATGGCATCGAGCACGGGTTGCAGCAGGCCGCGCTTCATCTTCAGGCTGGCCTGATTGACGACCAGGCGCGAGGAGATCGGCATGATTTCCTCGACCTCGACGAGGTTGTTGGCCTTGAGCGTGCCGCCTGAGGAGACGAGGTCGACGATCGCGTCGGCCAGCCCGGCGAGCGGCGCAAGCTCCATCGAGCCATAGAGCTTGATCAGGTCGACATGCACGCCCTTGCCGGCGAAATACGCGCGTGCCGTGCTGATGTACTTGGTGGCGACGCGCAGGCGTGCACCGCGCCGGACCGCGGCCGCATAGTCGAAGCCGACGGGAGCGGCGACGCACATGCGGCACTTGGCGATATTCAGGTCGAGCGGCTGGTAGAGACCTGTACCGCCATGCTCGATCAACACGTCCTTGCCGGCGATACCGAGATCGGCGGCGCCGTATTGCACATAGGTCGGCACATCGGAGGCGCGCACGATAACCACCCGGACATCGGGACGATTGGTACCGATGATGAGCTTACGCGACTGCTCGGGGTTCTCGTCCGGGACGATGCCCGCGGCAGCGAGCAACGGCAGCGTTTCCTCGAAGATGCGGCCTTTCGACAGGGCGATGGTGATCAGGGCGGAGGTGTTCATGCGGCTATTTTACCCACCGCACTCATTTGACTCGTTGCACTCGGGCCCCGAGCGCCGCCAGCTTGTCCTCCATGCGCTCGTAGCCGCGATCGAGGTGGTAGATGCGATCGACGAGGGTTTCGCCCTGCGCGGCCAGCCCGGCGATGACGAGGCCCGCCGAGGCACGCAGGTCGGTTGCCATCACGGTGGCACCATCGAGCCGCCCGACGCCCTTGACGAAGGCGGTATTGCCGTCGATCTTGATGTCGGCGCCGAGGCGAATCAGCTCCACCGCATGCATGAAGCGGTTCTCGAAGATGGTTTCGCGAATGACCGCCGTGCCGTCCGCCACGGCGTTGATGGCCATGAACTGGGCCTGCATGTCGGTCGGGAAGGCGGGGTAGGGTGCCGTGCGGATGCTGGTCGCGGTCAGGCGGCGCGGGGCCTTCAGTCGAATGGCATCGCGCTCGGTGGCGATCTCGCAGCCGGCATCCATCAGCTTGTCGATCACCGCATCGAGGTAGCAACTCGATGTATTGGTCAGACGGATGTCGCCGCCGGTCGCCGCGGCCGCGCACAGATAGGTGCCGGTCTCGATGCGGTCGGGCATGATGCGATGCGTGGTGCCCTGCAGGCGTTCGACACCCTGGATGCGGATCACGTCCGTGCCGGCCCCGGCGATGCGTGCGCCCATCGCGATCAGGCAGTTGGCGAGGTCGACGACTTCCGGTTCGCGGGCGGCGTTCTCGATCACCGTTTCGCCCTCGGCAAGACAGGCCGCCATCATCAGGTTTTCGGTACCCGTGACGGTCACCATGTCGGTGAACAGGCGCGCACCTTTCAGACGGGGCGACTGGGCATGCACATAGCCCTGCTCGACGCCAATCTCGGCACCCATCGCGGTCAGGCCCTTGATGTGCTGATCCACCGGCCGCGCCCCGATCGCGCAGCCACCGGGCAGCGACACCCGCGCTTCGCCGCAGCGTGCCGTCAGCGGCCCGAGCACCAACACCGAGGCGCGCATGGTCTTGACCAGTTCGTAGGGGGCGACGGGATTGTCGAGACCGGAGGCGTCCAGCACCACCGTCTCGCCGGCGCCGACTTTTTCCGGCTCGCGACTGACCCGCACGCCCATCTGCGCCAGCAACTTCAGCATCGTGGCGATGTCGTTGAGCGCCGGCACGTTGGTCAGGGTCAGCGGCTCGCGCGTCAGCAAGGCTGCACATAACAGCGGCAGCGCGGCATTCTTCGCACCGGAAATGGCGGCTTCGCCGGCCAGCGGCGTGCCGCCCTCGATCAGCAGCTTATCCACGCAAGCCCTGCGCGTCCGCCTCTTCCGGCGTCAAACACTGCATCGAGAGCGCATGCAACACTTCGGACTCGAAATGCTCGCGCAGCACGGCATTGACGCGCTGCTGGCGCTGCACGCGGCTCAAGCCGGCGAACGCGCCACTGACGATCAAAGCCTGGAAATGGCGGCCGTCACCATCGACGACCAGTTGGTCACATTCAACACCGGCACGAATCCATGCCTCAATCTGCTGCGGGTCAAGCATCGGAAATATTCCAGTCAGGACAGGGACAACAATTCGGACACGCCATAGACATCAGCCAGGCCGATCAGGCTGGCGGGCGGATTGACGATCCGCAGGGACTGGCCCCGTGCCTCGACGGCACGCTGCCACCCGAACAGTACCGCCAGTCCGGCCGAATCGATGTGGGCCACGGCAGACAGGTCACACACCGGCGCCCCCTTGCCCAGCACGTCGGTCCCTGCGGCCAGCAACGCGGCGGCGGTTTCCATGGTCATGTGGCCGGTTACCGTGATGCCGGCAGCGGTCTGCTCGATCCCGGCGCTCATTTCTTCGCGGGATCGGTCTTGTTCTTCGCCTGCAGGCTGTGGATCAGCCCATCGATGCCATTCGCCCTGATTTCCTGCGAGAAGGAACTGCGATAGTTGGTCACCAGGCTCACGCCACCGACCTCCATGTCATAGACCTTCCAGCCCGCCGCGGTTTTTTCGAGATAGTAGTCGAGTTGGACCGGCTTGCCGCCGGACTGCCGGATCTCCGTGCGCACCTTCACATCGGTATCGGTCGGCGCCATCTTGAGCGGCTTGTAGACGATTTCCTGGTCGCGATACTCGGAAAGGGCCTTGGAATACGTCCGCACCAGCAGGGTCCGGAATTCCTCGACCAGCGTCGTCATCTGGGCCGGAGTCGCCTGCTTTCCGTCACGCCCCAGCGCGAGACGCGTCATGCGGGCAAAGTTGAAGTGCGGCACCACCTTCGTCTCGACCAGTTCGAGGACCTTGGGCGTGTTGCCGTTGCGGATGTCCTTGTCCTTGCGGACGATATCCAGCACCTCGCTGGTCACGTCCTTGACCAGCACGTCGGGGGCGAGATCGGCAGCGCCGGCGGATGGACCGAAGATGACGGAGAAACACAGGCCGAGCAGGCCGAGCAGGCCGGGGATACGCTTCATTTCCGGCTCCTCAATAATCTGCCTGTTCACGCGGCGGGTTGCCGTCATGAACGAGGTTGCGGCGGCGCTGCAGGTAGCCATCGCGGATGTAGGAATACTTGTCGAGCGCGGCTTCCTCGATCACCTTGTCGGCCGGTAGCAGGTCGGCGCGCGTATCGACGATGCGCAGGGCCAGCAGGGTATTGCGCGTCGGAACGTGGTCGATGTCGGCGACCGGGTCGGCCATCGAATCCAGGACCAGACCCGCCGTATCGCGGACTGTACGCGGGCCGAAGAACGGCAGGACGACGTAGGCGCCATCGCCGACGCCCCAGCGGCCGAAGGTCTGGCCGAAGTCCTCTTCGTGCTTCTCGAGACCCGCGCCGGTGGCGACATCGAAAATACCGAGAATGCCGATCGTGCTATTGACCAGCACCCGCCCCAGGTCGCTGGCTGCCTGGTCGGGCTTGCCCTGCAGCAGATTGTTCACACCGATGAAGAAATCGGCGATGTTGCCGAAGAAATTAGTCACGCCGGTGCGGACCGGTGTCGGCAATACGGCGTCGTAGCCCTTGGCGACCGGCTTGATGATCGCAGCATCGAGGCCCTCGTTGAAGGCGAACATCGCGCGATTGAAGCCCTCGACCGGATCTTTCGGGTTGCCAGAGGTCGCACAACCCGCCAGCAGGCTCGACATCGCCAGGACCATCAGGGTCGACCGCAAACCTGCACGCGCCTTGTTTCGTTTCATGTCTTGCACCTTGGTCATTTCTTGCCTTCGTCTTCGGCCGCCTTGTTGAACATGAACTGACTGATCAGCTTTTCCAACACGATGGCCGATTGCGTCTTCTTCATGACGTCGCCGGCCTTCAGCATTTCCTCGTCGCCGCCGACGTCGAATCCCACATACTGCTCGCCCAGCAGGCCGGACGTATTGATGGTCGCGAAGGTATCGCGCGGGAACTGATACCGCTTGTCGATCTGCATCGCCACCTGCGCGGTGTAGGTTTCAGGATCGAATCGAATCTCACCAACCCGCCCCACCACCACGCCGGCACTCTTGACCGCCGCCCGCACCTTCAGTCCGCCGATGTTATCAAAGCGCGCCTGCAGCGTATAAGTCTCGCCAACGTCCGTCGAGGCCAGATTGCCCACCTTGAGTGCCAAAAACAACAGTGCTACCAGCCCCAGTGCGACGAAAAAGCCCACCCAGAGATCGATTGCTGCGCGATTCATCAGAGTCCCCTGAACATGAATGCGGTCAAGACGAAGTCGGCCGCGAGAATTGCCAAAGAAGAAGTCACCACGGTCCGCGTCGTGGCGCGCGATACGCCTTCCGCGGTCGGATCGGCGTCGTAACCCTCGAACACTGCGATCCATGACACGATAATGCCGAAGACGAAGCTCTTGATGACGCCGTTCATGATGTCCTGGCGAAAATCGACGGCAGCCTGCATCTGCGACCAGAACGAGCCTTCGTCCACGCCGATCAGCTGCACGCCGACCAGATAGCCGCCCAGTACGCCCATCGCCGAAAAGAGTGCCGCCAGCAGCGGCATCGAGATGACGCCGGCCCAGAAACGCGGGGCGACGACGCGCGCGATCGGATTGACGGCCATCATCTCCATCGCCGACAGCTGCTCGGTCGCCTTCATCAGGCCGATTTCGGCGGTGATCGCCGAGCCGGCGCGGCTGGCGAACAGCAGGGCGGCCACCACCGGGCCGAGTTCACGCACCAGCGACAGGGCGACGAGGATGCCGAGGGCCTCGGAGGAACCGTAGCGCTGCAGCGTATCGTAGCCCTGCAGGCCCAGCACCATGCCGACGAACAGGCCGGAGACGAGAATGATGATGAGCGACAGGACGCCGGTAAAGTAGGTTTCCCGAATGGTGAGTTGCAGGCGCCGCAAGGCCATGCCTGAATACAGCAGCGTCATCAGCAGGAAACGGCTGGCGAAACCCAGGCGCCAGACCCGGTCGGTCACCGAACGGCCCAGTCGCCGCAGCATGCCGGCGGGGTTCACGACCACCACCCCTGCGGCCGGGCAGGCTGCTCCATCAACTCGGCGCCATAGGGGCGTGCCGGGTAGTGGAAGTTGACCGGGCCATCGATTTCTCCCCAGACGAACTGATGGACGAACGGCTCCTTGCTGTGCTTGATCTCTTCGGCAGTACCTTCCGCGACCACCTTGCCGCCCGACATGAAATAGACGTAATCGACGATCTTCAGGGATTCCTGCACATCATGGGTCACCACGATGGAGCTGATGCCCAGCGCGTCGTTGAGCTTGCGGATCAGTTCGCCGACGATCGACAGCGAGATCGGATCGAGACCGGCGAACGGCTCGTCGTACATGATCAGCATCGGATCGAGGGCGATCGCCCGTGCCAGCGCCACGCGCCGCGCCATCCCGCCGGACAGTTCGGAAGGCATCAGCTGGTGGGCGCCCCGCAGGCCGACCGCATGCAGCTTCATCAGCACCAGGTCGTGGATGAGTTCCTCCGACAGGTCGGTATGCTCGCGCATCTGGAAGGCGATGTTGTCGTACACGGTCATGTCGGTGAACAGCGCGCCGAACTGGAACAACATGCCCATGCGGCGCCGCAGACGATACAGTCCGTCATCGTCCAGCTCGTGCACCACCTGGCCCGCGACGCGGACGTCACCGGAATTCGGCCGCAACTGGCCGCCGATGAGACGCAGGGTGGTGGTCTTGCCGCAGCCCGACAGCCCCATGATCGCCACGACCTTCCCGCGCGGGATGGTCATGTTGATGCCGGACAGGATGGCACGGCTATCGTAGGCGAAATTGAGATCGCGAATCTGGACAAGCGGTTCGTCGGACACAGGAGGGACAGGGGTAAAAATGCTGCGCATTATAACCAAGCCATCAGGTAACATCTTTACGCATGTCCCGCATGATGAGCGCATCGCACAAACCCTCTCTGCTGATCGTCGATGACGACCCCCTGATCGCCGACACGCTCGAGTACTATTTGAGGGACGATTTCCGCATTTCCACGGCAGGCAGCCGGCAGGAAGCAACCGGATGGCTGCAGGAACAGTCCGTCCCACCCGACCTCGCGCTCGTCGATCTCGGGTTGCCGCCCAATCCGCATCGCCCGCAGGAAGGCTTCGCCCTGATCGCCGACCTGCTGGCCCGGGTGCCCGACCTGCGCATCGTCGTACTGTCCGGCCAGAACGACAGTGCCAATGCACGTCACGCCCGTGCACTCGGCGCAGTGGAATTCGTGGCGAAACCTGCCGCACCCGGCCAGCTGCGCAAATTGCTGTTGCGGCTCCTCGACATCGCCCCCTCTGCCGAAACGGATGCGGACGTCGCGCTGCTCGGAGAAAGCCAGGCCATGCTGAAACTGCGCGCGCAGTTGCGGCAGTACGCCGACTCGCCTTTCCCGGTACTGGTCGAGGGCGAATCCGGCAGCGGCAAGGAGCTGGCGGCGGCGGCCCTGCACCGGCTTTCGCAACGCAAATCGCTCCCCTACCTGACGCTCAACTGTGCCGCCATCGCCCCCACACTGGTCGAAGCCGCCCTGTTCGGCCATGCGAAGGGCGCGTTTACCGGCGCCGCCAGCAGCCGCGCCGGCTACTTCGAGGAGGCGGCCGAAGGCACCCTCCTGCTCGACGAAATCGGGGAACTGCCGCCGGAATTGCAGCCGAAGCTGCTGCGCGTCCTCGAAAACGGGGAATATCAGCGGGTCGGTGAAACCCAGACCCGGCAATCCCGTGCCCGCGTGATCGCTGCCACCAACCGCGACCTCAAGCAGGAGGTGCGTGCCGGACGCTTCCGCGCCGACCTTTATCATCGCCTGTCGGTTTTCACGATTTCGGTCCCGCCTTTGCGCGACCTCGGTGAGGACCGATTGCGTCTGCTCGATCACTTCAGGAACCAGGTGGCCGAACAATTCCATCAGGCGCCCTTCAGGCTCGCGCCGGCCGCCGAACACTTGTGGCTGTCCTACGGATTTCCCGGCAACGTGCGGGAATTGCGCAACATCGTCATCCGCCTCGCCACGCGCCATGCCGGCCTGACGGTGGATGCCGCCGATCTCGCCGAAGAGTTCGACCCGGGATTCGCGCCCGGCGCCTCGCAACCGGTCACGGCCGGACACCCGCCCCTTCTGCCGGACGCGCCGGGGGCCACGGAGCGGGAAACCCTGATCGCAAGCGCACAACGCCAGCTCGCCGAGATGGGCGATGGATTCAACCTCGATGCCACGCTGAAACGCTGGGAGGAGGCCTACATCGAGGCTGCCCGACGGCTCGCGGCAGGGAACATCAGCCTCGCGGCGCGCAAGCTGGGCATCAACCGCACGACGCTCTACAACCGTATGGACACATTGGCCCGCGAGCACAACACGGCGGGCCACAAGACGGACACGCCGGAATAAGCCATGTATCTCGACCACTACGGCCTCGCCGAAGCCCCCTTCCGCATCACGCCGCATACCGACTTCTTCTTCGCCGGCGCCAATCGCGGTGCGACGCTCGAAGCGCTGATCTATGCGATCACCCACGACGAAGGGATCGTGAAAATCAGCGGCGAAGTCGGTAGTGGCAAGACGATGCTGTGCCGGGTGCTGATGGAACGCCTCCCGCAGAGCGTCGTCGTCGTCTATCTGGCCAACCCCTCGCTGTCGCGTGACGACATCCTCTATGCACTGGCGGACGAACTCGGCATCGAGGTGCCGGATCAAAGCCGCACCGCCACCGTGATGCGCGCCCTGCAGGAACGCCTGGTGGGGCTGTATTCGGAAGGCAAACAGGTCGTCGCCCTCATCGACGAGGCCCACGCGATGCCGATGGAAACGCTTGAGGAAATCCGCCTGCTCTCGAACCTCGAATCCAACCGCCACAAACTCCTGCAACTGGTGCTGTTCGGACAGCCGGAACTCGACGAAACCCTGGCTCGGGGAGACATGCGCCAGTTGCGCGAACGCATCACCCACAACTTCAGGCTCGAGCCGCTCGTGCGGGAAGACATCGACAAGTATCTCGACTTCCGCATGCGGGCGGCCGGTTACCACGGCCCGAGCGTCTTCGACCCGGCGGCGATCAAACTGATCGCCAAGGCGTCCGCAGGACTCACGCGCCGCATCAACATCCTTGCCGACAAGGCCCTGCTTGCCTCTTTCGCCGCCGGAATCCACCAGGTCGGCATCCGGGAAGTCAAGGCCGCCATCAAGGATTCGGATTTTTCTCCGGCACGGGCAAACGGAAAGCGCCCCACGCCTCCGGGTAGCTGGGTCTGGGCGGCCGGTGGTGCCTTCGCCACACTGACATTGATCGGACTGGCCAAGCTGCTGGCTCCGGCGACCGTCCAACCGCCCCCCGCCGCCCCCACCGCTCCGCCGGCAAGCGCCGCAGCACCCGCGCCAGTTCCGACATCCACCCCGGTTCCACCGCCGGAACCGGCGGTCCAGCCTCTGGCGCAGCAGGCAGAGACGCTTGCAGGACCATCCACGACGACCGATGCGCCCGCCCCCCTCCCCGAACCCCCGCCGGCCGTCGCCGAACTCCCCCCAACAATGCTGGCCAGACCACTTGACAGCCTGCTGGCCGATAGCCGTCCATGGATCGAATCCGTCCATCCCGACCGCTGGTTCGTTCAGCTTTATGCCACCATTGATGACAGCCGCCCGGATCTTGTGGAACGGTTCATCGTGAATGCGCGCCGCTACGGCCTGGATCCGGAGCAGTTACGGGTTTACTATTCCAGTTTCGGTGAAATGAGCCGCTATGGTGTCATTTATGGCGATTATGCATCCCGCAAGGATGCCGTAAAAGTATTGAATGCCTTGCCCGCCGAACTCAAGCGCAACCGTCCCTATGTGCGCCAGACCATCCGGCTGAGGCCTCCAAGCAACGCATCACAGTAAAAACGTTCTCTCGGAATATCAGTTAGTTGCATTTAATACTTCACGTGTTACGATCAATCTAGCCCTTCTTCTGTCTGGTCACCCCATGGTCATGAAAAGACAAACTCTCATTCCGGCGCTGGCGTTGATCCTCTCCGCGTGCAGCAACGCGCCCATCCAGCCGCCCGGAGACAATCACCTGAGCGCGGAAAAAGTCGGTGCCGGCAGGACGGCGGCAGCGATTCCCGCACCGGTACAGCAGACCCTGGCCCTGCCGAAGCCAAAGCCCGCCGCCAAGGTCGAAACCTACAGCGTCGTGGTCAACAACGTGCGCGTGCAGGAACTGCTCTTCGCCCTCGCCCGCGACGCCAAGCTGAACGTCGACATCCACCCGGGCATCGAAGGCGCCGTCACCCTGAATGCCATCGACCAGACCCTGCAGCAGCTACTGACCCGCATCGCAAAGCAAGTCGATGTCCGCTGGGAACTCGACGGACCTAATCTGATCGTCATGCCAGATGCCCCCTTCCTGAGGACATATAAGGTCGACTATGTGAATATGTCGAGGGATGTTTCAGGAACAGTGGCGATCAATACGCAGATTGCCTCAACTAGTACAGGAACAAGCACCGGAACCTCCGGTAGTACTGCCGGTAGTAGTGGAAACAACTCATCCACAAAGGTGACGAGCAAGTCACAAAATAACTTTTGGGAATCACTTCACACCAGTCTTGTTGGCATCTTGAATGAGAAGGATCGGACCAAGTGGCAGGTAAAGTGCGAAGAAGAAGCTAAAGAACGTCGCCAAGCAAATGGAAATGCATCAAGCAGCAGAACTCGGCAAGCAACCTCTTCTGGGCCTACCACTTCCACTCAAGGCTCTGGTGACGATACAACACAAGGTGGCTTTAATAGCGACGCATCGTCAGACGCATCCAAAGCATGTGGTCAGTACGTCGAGAAAACCGAAATCATCGTTAATGCCGATGCGGGTGTTGTAGTTGTACGCGCCACCTCAAGACAACACGAACATGTGCGTGAGTATCTCGATCAAGTACTCGCAAACTCGCATCGTCAGGTTTTGATCGAGGCCACCATCGCTGAAGTCAGCCTTGATGACAAGTATCAACAGGGAATTGAGTGGAGTCGAGTGGGTTCAGGCTTTCTGGCGGCGACAGGGCTAAGCCTGACTCAAGCTACTGGAACAGTTACGGGTAGCCTATTTACCATTGGCGCAAAGAAGACAACGTCCTCCGGCGGCATTTTTAGCGCCACGCTCAAGCTGCTCGAAACTTTTGGCAATGTCAAAGTGCTGTCGAGTCCAAAGATTAGTGTGTTGAACAATCAAACGGCAATGCTAAAAGTGGTCGACAATATTGTGTATTTCACAATTAAGGCGGAGCAACAATCCACCGCCGTTGGCACAATCCCTCTTCCGCCTGTCATTACTGCAACACCCAACTCCGTTGCTGTAGGCATGGTTATGAGTGTAACGCCTCAAATCAGCAACAGCGGCACTGTGCTACTGAATGTCCGCCCCACCATCACTCGCGTAACGTCAACTGACAGAACTCAGTGGGCAAAAGATCCAACTCCGAATCTTGGGACAGATAGTTACGTGCCTGAAATTCAGACACGTGAGATGGAGTCGATGCTGCGGCTGACTGATGGTGAAATCGCAGTAATGGGAGGCTTGATGTCGGACGAACTAAGTAATTCGACCAATGCCGTTCCTGTATTGTCTATGTTGCCCGGGATCGGAACATTATTCACCTCGCGAAATGATCTTAAACGCAAAACTGAACTGGTAATACTGCTTCGCCCAATCATCATTCGTGACCCCAGTATTGCGGGAGACTATCGTGAGTACGCAGGTCAACTGCCAGACAAAGGCTTCTTCGAGAAGAACTACACCGGCCCCCGCCAGCAGCAACTCGACCTCGGGGGCGCTCAATAGTGAGCCTGCTGATGGATGCACTCCGCAAGGCGGAGCAGCAGAAGCAGCTGCTGGCGGAACAAAAGCAGCCGGCCCCGCAGGATGCCCAGCCTGCCGGGCTGGCGCTTGAACTGGTGCCCCACCCCCACGAAGAGCCGCCATCCCCCGCAAGCACGCCGCCGCCCGTCAGTCCCGCCACACCGCGCCCCACCGGCGACCATCTCCCCGAACTGCCCAAGCGGCTCGAAGAGCTGGATGAACAGTTCATGGCGCATGCCGCGGCACCCCAGCCGGCCCGCCGTGCCGCGCCCACGCCGCCTCCGCCAACCCATGCCGTCGAGCCGCCCCATGACGTCGCTGCCGATACCGCGCGGGCGAACGCCCGGCTGCTGTTCGAGGCCAAGCAGCCCGCTCCGGAAAATCGCCGCAACTTCCTCATCATCGTCGGTGTGCTGACACTGCTGGCTGCGGGTGGCATCGGCGGCTACGTCTGGTGGGAACTGCAACCGAAGGGCGGCCTGATGGTGGCCCACGGTACGGCGACGCCTCCCCAGGTGCCAGCATCACCACCGGCCACCCCCATCGCCTCTCCCGTCGCAACGCCGGCACCTGCGGTCGCCCCGACACCTGCTGCATATCGGCCCGCCGTCCCGCCAGCGCCGACTTCCGATACGGCCGCACCACCCGCCCACACCGAACCGCCTGCAGCCCAGACAACGGCCCGGCGGGCTGTTGTCGCCACCCCGGCACAGGCTCCGGCCAGCGCCGTGCCCGAATCACCGATCCGCCTGACCCGTAAGCGGCAGGCCGTCGATCCGGCGCTGGAGCAGGCCTGGCAGGCCTTCAACCGGGAGGAGTTCGCTCTGGCGCAAACGGCATGGCAGCGTGCGCTCGATGTCGATCCGCGCAATGCCGACGCCCTGCACGGCCTGGCGGCGATCGCCCTGCAGGAAGGCCGCGGCGAGGAGGCCGCCGGTTTCTACCTGCGCGCACTCGAAGCCAACCCGAAGGACGCCCTGGCGCTGGCGGGACTGGTTTCCCTCAAGACATCCGGCGATACCCGGCAGACCGAAAGCCGCCTGAAAAACCTGCTGGCCGAGCAACCCGACTCACCCTATCTGAATTTCGCCCTGGGCAATCTCTACGTGCAGGACCTGCGCTGGGCGGAAGCCCAACAAGCATTTTTCAAGGCACACACGGCGGACCCGGCCAATCCGGACTACCTTTTCAACCTGGCCGTCAGCCTCGATCAGTTGCACAAGCCCGGCCTCGCCGCGCGGTATTACAATCAGGCACTGGCAGCGGCGGAACAGCGCACGGCCGGATTCGACGCAGCCCAGGTCATGCAGCGACTGAAGATCCTTAGTTCGGAACGGCAGGACTGATCCGGGTGCGGATTGCCGCCCCAAACTCCTTCTCGCATATGGGTGCGACAAAGACAAAAGAGCCGTGACAGTGAGACAGGCAGCAATCCAGGGATGAACACCAGCTCCAACCGCCAGCCCATCGGCCAGGTCCTGATCGCGCAAGGCGTCATCAGCGAGGACCAGTTGCGCATCGCGCTGCTGGAGCAGATGAAGTCGAACCACCCGGTCGGCAAGCTGCTGGTCAGCCTGGGCTTCGTTTCCGAGGCGACCCTGCGTGACGCGCTGGGCGAGTCGCTCGGCCAGAAATCCGTCGATCTCGGCCGTGCCACGGTCGACCCCGTCGCACTGCGCATGGTGCCGCGCGATGCGGCGAAACGGCACCGCCTGCTCCCGCTCAACTATGACGCGGAACAACGGCGGCTGACGATCGCCATCGCCGACCCCAACGACATCGTCGCGCAGGATAAGCTACGCGCCCTGATCTCGCCCGACCTGCTCATCGAGGCCGTGCTCGCCGGCGAATCGGAAATCGCGCGCGGCATCGACCAGCACTACGGCTACGAGCTCTCGATCGACGGCATCCTGCACGAGATCGAGACCGGCGAGATCGACTTCCGCAGCCTGTCCGTATCCTCGGACGAATACAGCCAGCCGGTGGTGCGCCTGATCGATGCACTGCTGACCGATGCGGTGAAGCGCGACGCGTCCGACATCCACTTCGAGCCGGAAGCCAGCTTCCTGCGCATCCGCTACCGCATCGACGGCATCCTGCGCCAGATCCGCGCCCTGCACAAATCCTACTGGGCCGCCATGGCGGTGCGCCTCAAGGTGATGAGCGGCATGAACATCGCCGAAACGCGCGCCCCGCAGGACGGACGCATCTCGATGAACATCAGCGGCCATGCCGTCGATTTCCGCTGCGCCGCGCAGCCGACCATCCACGGCGAGAACATCGTGCTGCGCATCCTCGACCGCCAGAAGGGCATCGTGCCGCTGGACCGCATCGGCCTCGATACGACCCAGCAGGAACAGCTGCGGCGCATGATGGCGCGCCCGGAAGGCATCATCCTCGTCACCGGCCCGACCGGCAGCGGCAAGACCACCACCCTCTACTCGATGCTGAACCACATCAACGAGGAGGGGGTGAACATCATGACCCTCGAGGATCCGGTCGAGTATCCGATGGCGATGATCCGCCAGACCTCGGTGGCCGAAGCCGCCAAGCTCGATTTCGCCAACGGCATCCGCTCGATGATGCGCCAGGACCCGGACGTCATCCTCGTCGGCGAGATCCGCGATGCCGACACGGCCGAAATGGCCTTCCGCGCCGCCATGACCGGCCACCAGGTCTTTTCGACGCTGCATACCAACTCGGCACTCGGCGCCGTTCCGCGGCTTCTGGACATCGGCGTGCTGCCGGACATCATGGCCGGCAACATCATCGGCGTGATCGCCCAGCGCCTGGTGCGCAAGCTCTGCCCGCACTGCCGCAAACCCTATCCGGCCAGCAAGGAGGAAGCCCGCCTGCTCGGCACCGAACATGCGCGGCAGACGCCGATCCTCTACCGGCCGTCCGGCTGCCAGCAGTGCGAATACCAGGGCTACCGCGGTCGCGTCGCGATCATGGAAATCCTGCGCATGGACGGCGATCTCGACGATCTCGTCGTGCGGCGCGCCACCCATCGCGAAATCCGCAACATGGCCATCGAGAAGGGCTTCCGCACCCTGGCCCAGGACGGCCTGCGCCGGGTTGTCGAAGGCATGACCTCGCTCAACGAAGTCGCGCGCGTCATCGACCTGACCGAGCATATGTAATTCAATGGCCCCCTGCGCTCGCAACTCCTGCTCGCTGCCCTCCCCGGGAGGGCGCCCGCCCTCTCGGGGAGGCCCGGCGAGGGCGTAGCCATGTCCATCTACGCCTACAAAGCGATGGATCCCAACGGCCGGATGGTGTTCGGCCGCATGGACGCGATCAACGCCGTCGATCTCGAGATGCGCCTCAAGCGCATGGACCTCGACCTGATCAACGGCGACCCGGTCAAGCAGGGCGGCTTCGGCGGCGTCCGCATCACGCGGCGCGAACTGATCGCCTTCTGCTTCCACCTCGAGCAACTGACCCGTTCCGGCGTATCCATCATCGAAAGCCTTTCCGACCTGCGCGACAGTCTCGATAATCCGCGTTTTCGCGAAGTGCTCGCCGACCTGATCGAGAGCGTCGAGGGCGGCAAGACCCTGTCGCAGTCGCTCGCCGCCCACCCCAAGGTCTTCGACGGCGTCTTCGTCAGCCTGATCATGGCCGGCGAGGAAACCGGCAACCTCCCCGACGTGCTGCACAGCCTGACCGAATCACTCAAGTGGCAGGACGAACTCGCGGCACAGACCAAGAAGCTCATCATGTATCCGGCGTTCCTCGGCGTGGTGGTCGTGCTGGTCACCCTGTTCATGATGCTCTACCTGGTGCCGAAGATGGTCGGCTTCATCAAGAACATGGGACAGGAAATACCCATCCAGACCCAGATACTGATCGCCACCTCGAACTTCTTCGTCAATTACTGGTACGTGGCCCTGGGGCTGCCCATCCTGGCAGCCATCGGCGTGGCCGTGGCCGTCAAGACCAATCCGCAGGCCCACCGCCGTTTCGATGCCGCCAAGTTATCCTTCCCCTGGATCGGCGAAATTCTCAAGAAGATCATCCTGTCGCGCTTCGCCGGCGTCTTCGCGATGATGTACGCCTCGGGCATCTCGGTGCTCGATTCGATCCGCACCACGCAGGGCATCGTCGGCAACAGTGTCATCCGCGAGGGCCTTGAGCAGGTCGAGCAGATGATCGGCGACGGCCAGAACATCACGGTCGCCTTCCAGAACGTCGGCCTGTTCCCGCCCCTCGTCATCCGCATGCTGCGCGTCGGTGAAAACACCGGATCGCTGGACACCGCCCTGACCAACGTGAGCTATTTCTACAATCGCGACGTGAGAGAATCGATCGCGCGCGTTCAGGCCATGATCGAGCCGGCCATGACCATGATCGTCGGCCTGATCCTCGGCTGGGTGATGCTCGCCGTGCTCGGGCCGATCTACGACACCATCACGAAACTGAAGTTCTGACCTCCATGCCACAGCGCCGCGTACTGTTTCTCGATACTTCGCTTCTTTCGGCCTACCGTGTCGGCGGCGGCAAGGTCGAAAGGGAAGGCAGCTTCGCCGCCGATGCGGCCGGGTTGCAGGCGTTCGCCGCCTATCTCGCCCATCATCGCCGCAGCCTCTTCATGCTGCTGGCGGATGTCGTCGAAGAAGGATTCCAGCTGGAGGACATCCCCTACAGTTCGGGCAAGGACCGCATCGCCATCATCAAGCGCAAGCTCGCCCAGTTCTTCTACGGCACGCCGCTGTCGGTGGCGCGCTCGCAGGGGCGCCTGAAAACCGGCCGCCGCGACGAGCGCCTGCTGCTGATGGCCCTGACCCAGCCCCAGCAGTTCGAGCCCTGGCTGGAGGCCCTGCGCACCGCCCACGCGAATCTTGTCGGCATCTATACCGTCGCGCAGCTCGTACCGACACTCCTGCCGGCCAACGCTCCGCCCCAACAGCTGATCATCACCCAGACCCGCAGCGGCCTGAGGCAAAGCTTTTTCGTCGACCGCCAGTTGCGTTTCTCGCGCCTGACGCCGCTGGCGACCGGTTCCTCGCAGGAATCGGCGGTGGCCACGTCGATCGAAACGGCGAAGATGCACCAGTACCTTTCCAGCCAGCGCCTGATCGACCGCGACCGTCCGCTGGCGACCCGCGTGCTGGTCCATCCGGCGCAGCTCGCCGCCCTGCGCGATCGCTGCCGTGATTCGGCGATCCTGCGCTTCGAGTTCGCCGACCTGCTGCAGGAGGGCAAACGTGCCGGCCTGCACACGCCCGCCAACGATTCTCAGGCGGAAACACTATTCTGCCATCTGCTGGCGAAGAGCACGCCGGCCGAACAGTTCGCCCGTTCCACCGAGCGCCGCTTCTACCGCCTGTGGCTGACCCGTTTCGCCCTCCACGCTGCCAGCGCCGTCATACTGGTCAGCGGCCTGCTGTTCGCTGCCAAGTTCGGACTGGACATCTTCAGCCTGCGGGAAGCCACCGAGCAGATGCGCCAGCAAACCCGCATCGACCAGCAGCGCTACGATGCGGCCTTGCAGGCATTGCCGAAAATCCCCCTGACGACCGCCGACCTGCGTGCGCTGGTCGATCGATACGATGGTGTGGCGAAGCGCGCCCAGGGGCCGGCCCCCCTGCTGAGCCAGCTCAGCCAGTCGCTCGATGCCTTCCCCGGCATCGCGATCGAAAGCCTCGAGTGGAAGGTTGTCGAGCAACTCGTAGCCGCCCCGGTCGGCCAGCCGCCGGTGCCGCCGGCAATGGCGGGCGGCCCGTATGTCCAGGTCAAGGTATTCGCCCGCCTGCCGATCGGCATGGTCGGTGACCAGAGGGGCCAATTGAACCTCGTGAGCGAATTCACCAAGCATCTCGGCAACTCGCCCGACACGCTCGTGGTCATCCTGCAGCCGCCGGTCGATACCCAGTCCGGCAAGACCCTCAAGAGCGGTGACGAGCGAAGCACCCCCGAGGCCCCGGAGTTCTCGTTCCGCCTGATACGCAAGCTCTGATGCCATGAACGACACCGACACTTCTGCCATCACCCTGAAATCATTGCTCGGCAGCCTCATCCTCCTGCTGGTCGCCAGCATGTTTTCGGCGGGGGCGGTATTTGCCGCCTACTACTATGCCGGTCAGGCCGAACGCGACCACCAGCAGGCGCAGGAACAGCAGAACGAAACCCGTGCCCGGCTTTCCCGGGCCCACGAGGACGAACGGGAAATCCGCGACCGTATTGCCCGTTACCAGGAACTCATCAGCCAGGGACGCACCCAGCCGGAACGCCGCCTGGAATGGGTGGAAACCCTCGGCCAGATCAGGGCCAGCCGTCGACTGCTGGGTCTCGAATACGAAATCTCGCCGCAACGCCCGCTCGATGAAAAGCAGCCGGCCTCCGGTGGATTCCGCTTCCTCGCCAGCCCGATGAAACTCGACATGCCGCTACTGCACGAGGGCGACCTGCTCGGCCTGCTCGACGACCTGGCCGCACGCACCGAAGCGCTGGTCAGCGTCAGGAGCTGCCGGATCGACCGTCTTGCACTCAATCGGGGGGCGCAGGAAACCGCCAACCTCAAGGCATCCTGCGAAATCGACTGGATCACCCTGCAGGAGGGTACATGAAGACCGGACCGCTGATCCCGGGCATCATCGCCCTCCTGCTGGCGAACAGTGCCGCTGCGCAAACGCCTCCACTCGGCCGGCTCTTCCTGACCCCCGACGTACGCGCCTACTTGGAACGCCAGCGCCAGCTCGACATCAAGGAAACCCGCAATCTCGAAGGCGGCACGATGCGGCTCGACGGCGTCGTCGTGCGCTCCAGCGGCAAATCGACCGTATGGGTCAATAGCCAACCGCAAAACGAACGCGAGAACACCACCGGGGTCATTGCCGACATCTCGACGCGCCAGCCGGGCAGGGCCAGGCTCACCACCGGCGACGAGGCCCCGGCCGACATCAAGGTCGGCGTCACGCTCAACCGGTCGACACGCGAAACCGCAGGCGGCCTGGCCGGCGGCGAGATCCGCATCAAAAGGTAAAAGTCGGCGATGGCGGGACGGCGCTTTCGGCAGCCCCAGCGCGGTGCAGCACTGCTGATCTTCATGATCCTGATGGTGACGGCCGCGCTGACCTATGTCGTGACCAGCCTGACACCGGAAATGATCGAGGCACGACGGATGCAGAAGACGCAGGAGGCGCTCGCGCAGGCGCGGGAAGCCCTGATCGGATATGCGCTGCAATACCGTGAGCGCCAGGCCGCACAGGACGCGGACGCATCCGGCGAGGACGATGCTGCCATGTACGGCTTTCTCCCGATGCCGGACGTGGGAACCGACCGCCTCCACCCCACGCAGCAGAACCCCGCCTGCAATACCGAGGGGTGCGCGATGGGCTTTGTCAATGGCGCATTCCCGGCGCAAGCCGAAACTGTCATCGGCCGCCTTCCCTGGCGGACGCTGGGTATTCCGCCGCTCAGGGACGGCCATGGAGAGTGCCTGTGGTACGCCGTGTCCGCCGGCCATAAAAGCCTGGGCATCAACCCCGCCCTCAAAATGAACTGGGATACCCCCGGGCAACTAGACGAAATCGTCGTCAATGCAGGTGCGCTGTCTGCAAAGGGCTTGCAGAATCACGATCGCCCCATCGCCATGATCTTTTCTCCGGGGGCGGCATTTGCCGGTCGCAGTTCAACGTCTGCGAACGTGACGGAGTGCGGTGGCACTTATGCGGTTGCTGAATATCTGGAGGGGATGAATCTCCTCCCGGCATTCACCGCCACCAATGGTGCCAGCGGGGACACCAGTTCCCAGCCGAAGCCGCTCAGCATCGCCGGAAAACTGTATTCAGGTTCGACGCTGCTCGCCAACGACAGGGGCATTGCCATCACCAGCGACATGCTGTTCGGTGCGGTCCGCAAGAACCGTCACTTTCGCTCCGACATCAGGGAAATGCTCAAGCGCATGGCCAAATGCTGGAGTCGCAACCTCGCTTCCCTCTCTCCCGCAGCCATCGATGACTACACGGCACCGGCCGACAAGATCGCAGGCAGGATGCCGGCCGCCCCGGCGTCATGCAACGACTCGCCGGATACCGCCTATGGCAACGATCAGGATCCGAAAGGCTATTTCGGCCACTATGGCGAAATGATTTTCATCGCCCGCCCCGAACCGGCAAGCGGCACCTTCAACGTTAACGGCGACGCGACCTGCAAGGGGGTTGTCCTCTTCTCCGGCCCTCGTGTCGCAGGAAAAAATCGGATCGACGCGAACGACAAGAGAACCCTCTCGAATTATCTCGAAGGGAACAACCTGCAAAGCCTGCTGGATTCAGGAAACGTATTCAACGGCGACTCGGCCGATGCCGATGCGGCACCCCGGGCAGACGGTACGGATATCGCCGTTTGCATTCCCGACTCGAGCAGCTTCGATCCGACCCCGGTGTTATCGACACCGCTTGGACAAGATCAACTGGTCGGTTACGACACGGCCACCAACACGCTGGTGCTCGGGAAAGAAAATGTTTCGTCGGACACCTATCCCGCCGCGTCGCTTTTCGGTTGCGTCTGGTTCCCGGAAAAGCAGGCCAGCGGGTTCCGCGCCTACTTCAACTTCATGATTACGGACAGCGGCCACGGTTTCACGTTTGTCGCCGCGGACGCCCGCAGGAATACCGTTTCGGCTTGTGGCGGAGCAGCCGAGCATCTCGCGTACTCGGGCAACAACACCTATACCCCACCGATCGCCTACCCGAAGATTGGGATCGAAATCGACACCTCGAAGCAGACCGACAGCTACGCTTCGGGCGGGCGCGCCGACCCGGACTATCTCGGGGGCCATCTGGCCATCGTCTATTGGGGGAACGAGTCGACAGTCGATGACGACAATGTCCACGGCCTTCCAGTGGATCCGGCCACCCGCCCGCCGCCGGGCAATCCCCCCGTGCCACCTGTAGTTACACAAGACGGCGCCGGCGTGGCCAGGCTCGATGCCAGCAGCGTTTCCAACCTGCTCGACAAGAACATCCATCTCCGCGTAGAGGTCACTCCGACAACTAGCGACACCACCCTGCACACCACAGGCTACCTGGTCGAAGCATGGCTGGTCAAAGGCGACACCAACACCAATGTCATCACGGCGATGAGAAACACTACCCGTCCCCTCGCATCCCTCTATGCCGGGATCAATACAGCCGCATTCATCCATTTGCGCGACCAGCCCACCATTTACGACATCGCCGGACCGAGTTGCGCGAGCGACACCTGCCCATCAGGATATGACTGCGGGGCTGATAATATTTGCTACATGAAAGCCTTCAAATCCTTTCGTCCGGGCTTTACGGTCTCGCAGGGCACTGCGTCAAAGGATCAGGCCATCCAGATCAAGGATATCGTTACTACATGGTTGCCCTGAGCCGACCTACCGTCCCGCCAGCACTGACTTTTGTCGAGCGCGGCTTCACCCTCACCGAGATGGCAGTGGTACTCGTCATCGTCGCATTGCTGATCGGCGGCATGATCCTGCCGATGTCTGCACAGCAGGACATGCGCGCCAATGTTGAAACGCAGAAAATGCTCGGCGACATCGGTGAAGCGCTTTACGGATTCGCTGCCAGCCATTCCGCATCGGATGGCAAACCTTACCTCCCCTGCCCCGATACCGACAATGACGGGGTGGAAAACCGCTCTGCCTCGCCGGGTCCGTGCGTCAATCAGGAAGGCCGCATTCCATGGAGCGACCTGGGTCTCGGGCAGGTCGATGCCTGGAACAACAGGTTCCGCTACCGGGTCACGGCAGCCTTTTCCAACAGTTCCACCGGTTTCCAGTTGACCGGCAGTGCCGGAACTTTACGCATCTGCACCGACAACTCCTGTGGCACAACGCTCGCCACCGGCATACCGGCCGTCATTCTCTCCCATGGGAAAAATGGCGCCGGGGCAGCCAATTCCGCCGGCGGCACGAATACTGCCCCTACCAGTGCGGACGAACTGGAGAATACCGATGCCGACGACGACTTCGTCAGCAAAGTCGCGGTTGCCGGCTTTGATGATCCCGTCATCTGGGTCTCGCCCAACATCCTCTTCAATCGAATGATCGCGGCGGGTCGCCTCCCCTGAAGACCAGGCGGCCGACAAGCCGGTACCGGAGAGATAGCGCAACTTGACCGCGCTCGTCGCTTCCTGCGACACTCTCGGCAACCGTCAACCTGTGCCGCATCCTGCATGACCCATTCCCCCGCCACCAGCGACCGATTCATCGACCGCCTGCGCCGTGCCGGCATCGAGCCCGGCGACAACGCCGAGGTACAGCTGAACAAGCAGCTGCTGATGCTGGCCACCGGCCTGATCAGCGTCGCCTCGATGCTCTGGCTGTCGATCTACTGGGCGATGGGCCCGCAATTCCCGGTCACCTACCCGTATCTGTTCCAGATCACGCTGGCGGCCAACGTGGTGATCTACATCCTGACGCGCAACTTCAACTTCTTCCGCGTCTCGCAGCTGGTGCTATTCCTGTTCGCCCCCTTCGTCATGCAGTGGAGCATCGGCAACTTCCTCGACGCCAGCGGCATCGTGCTGTGGGGCCTGCTGGCACCGGTCGGGGCCGTGCTGTTCTTCGGCGTGCGCGAATCGATCGCCTGGTTCTTCGCCTGGGCCTTCATGATCGTCATGTCGGGCTTCTTCGACTACATGCTCGCCGACGCCACCGTCAGCACACCCGGACAGATGCCGCTGCGCACGAGCGTCATCTTCTTCGCGCTCAACTTCATCGCCGTCTCGACGATGATCTACATGCTGCTGCGTTACTCGGTGCTGGAAAAACAGCGGGCCCAGGCGCGCCTCGAGGAAGCCCATCAGCAACTGCAGGAAGAACAGGCGCGCTCGGAGAAGCTGCTGCTCAACATCCTGCCCGAACCGGTGGCGATGCGCCTGAAGAACTCCGAAAGGACCATCGCCGACGGCTTCGCCGATGCCACGGTGATGTTCGCCGACATCGTGAACTTCACGCATGTCGCCGCCAACATGACGCCGAACCAGGTGTTCAGCATGCTCAACGGCATCTTCTCGGCGTTCGACGACCTCGCCGAGAAATACGGGCTGGAAAAGATCAAGACCATCGGCGACGCCTACATGGTGGCCGGCGGCATCAATACCGAGAACGCCGACTACTCGGCCGCCATCGCCGACATGGCGCTGGAGATGCAGGAACTGCTGCATCGCGACTTTGCCGTCAACGCGTCACGTCTCGAGATGCGCATGGGCATCGGCACCGGGCCGGTCGTCGCCGGGGTGGTCGGCAAGAAAAAGTTCATCTACGACCTGTGGGGGGACACGGTCAACATGGCCAGCCGCATCACCAGCGAAGGGGTACCGGGCATGATCCAGTGCGATATCTCGACCTGGCGGCGCCTGTCCGACCGTTTTGATTTTCACGAACCGCAGACGATCTATCTCAAGGGCAAGGGGGAAATGACCGTCTATCGGCTCATCGGCCGCAAATCGGCCGGTCCGCAGTAGCCCGCAGGAGCACTACGCTGCCGGCTCAAGCCGGAAGCGCACGCAACCATCGCGGTTCTCGACCAGCGACAGCCGGTAGCCTTGCTCCTCCGCCAGGCGCGCGCTCTGGTAGAGACCGATACCGAGCCCGTTTTCTGAAGGCACGTGCTGGTGCAACAACCGTTCAGCGATGGCCGCCGGGATGCGCGTACCGGTATCGGCCACCTCCAGCACGGCCCCCGCAGATCCGCTCTGCAGCGTCACCATGCCCTGCAATTCAGGACTGCCGGCGCGTTTGTCGATGATGTTCTGCAACAGGTTCTCGGCGATGCTCGAAAACATCCCCGGATGCCGAATGACTGCCGTTGTCGCATCGCCAGCAGCAGTAAAACCGATCCAGGGCAGGACATAACGGGCCTCCAGCGCCTTCAGCCATTCCGCGCCGGGCTCAGGCTCGACCGGCATTGCCACCTGCCCCGGCGTCGCCAGCTTGACGAGCGTCTGACGCAAGCGGGCTGCGATTTCAGGCAGTTGTCGCCGCAGCAAGGCACTGAATCGCGGCGACGGCACGTCCGCCTCCTGCTGAGCGGCCACACACAGGGTTTCCAGGGATTGCAGCAAATTCTTGACGTCGTGCGTCAGGCGCGCACCCGTTTCGTGAATCGCCTCGACATAGGACAGGCGCTTCAGTTCCTGGGCATGGCGCTTGCCCAGGTATTGCTCGCCCAACAGGCGCAGGGCGAGATCGTAGTCCCAGAGCAGGGCGGGGCCCGGTGAAATGCGCGTCACCAGTTCGAAGGTCGGATGTTCCCGGGTAAACGCGACGCGATGTCCCTGCTGGTCGCCATATACCCCCTCGGATATCAAGCCGTTCCAGCGCACACCAACCACACCGGGGAGACGTTGCGGCAGTGCGGCACAGGCGCGCTCCAGAAAACGCTCCGGATCCTCCTCCTCGCGCGACAGCGCGGAGAGGAACTCCAGCCACCCCTCGATCGGCAGTCCCAGGGACATGACGTGCTGGGCGACGGCGCTGCTCAGGCCGCCGAAACCGGCGCGCGGATTCCAGATGAAGCCGAGCAGCATCAGGATGCCCGAGACGAAGGCCAGCGTCACCAGCAGGGCTTCGGAATACCGCGCCTTGAAAACCAGCGCGAAGCTGAGGCTGCCCAGCACGATCACAGCGAGCAGCAGGAATACCAGCACGCCATAAATGTAGTCGACGATTTCCGTTCGTTCTTCCATGCGGCCGGGTTCGGCCGGCAGCAAAGCCATGATGGCGAATGCCGCCGGCGCGGCATACAGCGCGAGGTTCTCGAGCAACGGCTCGGTCAGGTTCAGGATCGATAGCGAACGCGGCAGGACCAGTGCCAGCGTGACGGTCGTCAGATAGCCAAGTGCCAGCAGGTGGAAAACCCGTTCGGTCCGTCCGGGAAACAGGAAGACCTTGCCGCCGGCAACCCCGATCAACAACATCGTCCACGCCAGCAGCAAACCCCAGTTCAGGAAATAGGCGAACAGGGTCGCGGAAAAGATCACGACCGCCGTCCCGACGAAACCGACCTGCCGCCGCGGCTGGACGAAGGGCTGCCAGAGTAGGCCAATGCCGACATGGGCGAGGAAGAGCAGACGCCCCAGCGAGCTTGCCGGCTCCTGCAGGAATACCAGATGCAACGCAACGAGGAACGCCAGGAAGATCCAGCGGCGGCTGATCATCAGGGAAAGGGACATGGAACCGGCATCAAGCGGGGATGGCTTGGCATGGTAACCCGTCAGCCCCTAAATATGCCCGCCTACGGACGATGTGTCGATTTTTCGTCACACCCGTCTGTCGAATAGCCGTCACTTCCCTATGCCACCACAGCCTTCTTTAGCTTCTACCCGCCACGAGGTGCTGAAATTCCCATGAATTCAAGCCACAGAGAATCTGGCATCTTTCATGCTTTAATGCACACAGCTATATCTTTTGGTGGAGTAAAAAAATGAAAAAGCAATCCGGTTTCACTCTCGTCGAAATCGCCATCGTCCTGGTCATCATCGGCCTGTTGCTCGGCGGCGTCCTCAAAGGCCAGGAGCTGATCAACAGCGCGAAGGTGAAGAATTTCGCACAGGACTTCCGCAACATCCCGCTGTTCATCTACGGCTATCAGGACAAGTACAAGGCGCTTCCCGGAGACGATGCAGTTGCTGCGACCCATGTTACCGGCGCGACCAATGCAACCACGCCGGCTAGTGCCCAAGGAAATGGCGTCATCAACGGCAACTGGGATACCACAACCCTGACCGATGAGTCCATGCTCTTCTGGCAGCATGTCCGCCTCGCGGGCCTGGCAACCGGCGGTACGGTCGTGGCTGCAAACAATACCTACTGGCCTGTCAATGCCGAAGGTGGCCGGATCGGTATCGAGAGCGGCAGCGCCAACTACATTCTGAATACCGATGGCACCACCTACTTGCAGGGTTCATATGTGGTTTGTTCAACAGGCATCCTTGGCAAGTTCGCAAAACAGCTGGACACCACGATGGATGACGGAAATACGCAAACCGGTTCGATGAGGGTTGTCAACACCAACCATACGCGCGGACAGCAGGCTGTAGCCACAGCCAGTGTCGTCGATGCGACCAGTTATACGGTTTGCATGGGCCTCTAAAACTCATTCATTGCCCGAACAAGACCCGCCTCGGCGGGTCTTGTTGTTTTTACTTGCCCCGCAACAGCCGTCCCTCGCCCGCCGCGACCGCTGCCGCACTACCCCGCAACACCACCACGTCGCCAGCCTTGAGCTCGGTTTCGGCATTCAGAGCCATCTGCGGCTGGTTGCGGCGACGGATCGCCGTCACGCCGGCGCCGACTTTTTCCAGTTCGACTTCGGCCAGCGTACGTCCTGCCGCCCATGCGCCGGCATCCAGCATCACCGCATGCAGGCGCGGCTGCTCGGCATCGGCCATCTGCGTCGTATCGGTCGCCCCGTGGAAGAAGCCGCGCAACAGCGCGTAGTGCTGCTCGCGCAGTTCGCGCAGGCGGCGGATCACGCGGTGCATCGGCACGCCCACCAGTGCCAGCGCGTGCGTCGCCAGCATGACCGAGGACTCGAGCGCCTCGGGCACGACCTCCGCCACACCGGCCTCGAACAGCTTTTCCGCATCCTCCTCCTCGCGAGAACGCGCGACGATCGGCAGGTCCGGACGCAGTTCGCGCACCCGCTCGACGAGATGCAGCGTCGTCGCAATGTCGGCAAAGGTGACCACCAGCGCGCTGGCCCTGGCGATGCCGGCCGCCAGCAGGTTTTCACGGCGCGTGCAGTCGCCCCAGGAGACCGGTTCCCCGGCAGCAGCAGCCTCGAGTACCCGTTCCGGGTCAAGGTCAAGCGCCATGAAGCCGATGCCCTCGGTCTCGAGGAAACGGGCCAGGTGCTGTCCGGTCTTGCCGTAGCCGCAGAGGATGACGTGTTTCTCGCTCGCCACCGTGCGGGCGGCGATCTGCGTCAGTTGCATCGAACGGGTCAGCCATTCCGAAGCAACGAAGCGCAGCACGAGGCGATCCGAATAGTGGACGATGAGCGGGGCGGCCAGCATCGACAGGACCATCGCCGCCAGCACCGGCTGGATCAGGACCGGATCGACGAGCGGGCTGTCCGTGGCCAGCGCCAGCAGCACGAAGCCGAACTCGCCCGCGGCACACAGCCAGAGCCCGCTGCGCAAGGCGACTCCGGCGCTGCTGCCCATCAACCGCGAGGCGAGCCCGACAATCGCCAGTTTGCCGAGCAGGAGCAGCGTCAACACCGCACCAACACGTGCCAGATCGGCCCAGATCGCCGCCGGGTCGAGCATCATGCCGGTGGAGATGAAAAACAGGCCCAGAAGCAGGTCGCGGAAAGGCTTGATGTCCTCCTCGACCTGATAGCGGTATTCCGTCTCCGAAATCAGCATGCCGGCGACGAAGGCGCCGAGTGCCGGCGACAGCCCCGCCAGCTCGGTCGCCGTAGCGAAGCCGAGCGTCACCAGCAGCACGTTGAGCATGAACAATTCGCTCGATTTGCGGCGTGCCACCAGCGCGAACCAGGCATGCATGAGCTTCTGGCCGAAGAACAGCACCAGCCCCAGCAGGACGACCGCTTTCGCCAGCGCCACGCCCAATTCGCCCGCCAGCTGGTCGACCGGCTGCGACAACGCAGGGACCAGCACCAGCAGCGGCACGACGGCCAGATCCTGGAACAGCAGCACGCCCATCACCTCGCGGCCGTGCGCGGCATCGAGCTCGCGACGCTCGGCCAGCAACTTGGAGAGTATGGCCGTGGACGACATCGCCAGCGCTCCGCCCAGCGCGATGCTGGCCTGCCACGAGACGCCCCACAGAATGGCACAGGCGGCGACAGCGATCAGCGTACCACCCACCTGCAACAGCCCGAGGCCGAAGACCAGCCGCTTCATCGCGAAAAGCCGCGGCAGCGAGAACTCCAGTCCGATCGTGAACATCAGGAATACCACGCCGAACTCGGCCAGGCGATGGGCGCTCGCCGTATCCGGCAGCACGCCGAAGGCATGCGGCCCCGCCAGCGCCCCCAGCAGCAGGTAGCCGAGGATGGGCGGCAGATTCAGGCTGCGGCACAGCACCACCGCCAGCACGGCGGCCGCGAGCAGCAGCAGGATCAGATCGAGGGTCACGACGGCAGTCTGAAGGGGTGGCGGTTTATAATTTGTTCAAATGCCGCACCGCCGGCCCGGAATCATCCACGGGGAACGATGCCCGAACGGTGGCAGCCGGCAAGTCAGGCGTTCCACGTATCATAACCGTCCGCTTCCATGACCTCCATTCCCGCACAGGCACACATCGTCGCGCAGGCCCGGCGCGTCCTCGCCATCGAAGCGGCTGCCATCGAAAAAATCGCCGCCCGCCTCGACGGCGCCATGGCGGCTGCGGTCACCCTGATCCTGGCCTGCCAGGGCCGCGTCATCGTCAGCGGCATCGGCAAATCGGGCCACATCGCGCGCAAAATCGCCGCGACGATGGCCAGCACGGGCACACCCGCCTATTTCGTGCATGCCGCCGAAGCGGTGCATGGCGACCTCGGCATGATCACGCGCGACGACGTGCTGATCGCCCTGTCCAACTCCGGCGAGAACGACGAGCTGCTGACCATCGTGCCGCTGGTGAAGCGACAGGGCGGCAAGTTGATCGCCATCACCGGCAATGAGAACTCGTCGCTGGCGCAGGAGGCCGACGTGCATCTCGATGCGCGCGTCGACGAGGAAGCCTGTCCGCTCAACCTCGCCCCCACCGCCAGTACCACCGTGGCATTGGCGCTCGGCGATGCGCTGGCCGTCACCCTGCTCGATGCGCGCGGCTTCGGTCCAGAGGACTTCGCCCGCTCCCATCCCGGCGGAGCGCTCGGACGCAAGCTGCTCACCCATGTCCGCGACGTCATGCAGCCTGCCGACAAGATCGCGAAAGTCGGCGTCGGCGGGACGGTGACGGAGGCGCTGGCCGCCATATCCCGCGGCGGCATGGGGATGGCCGCGGTACTCGATGCGGAGGGCGCGCTCGTCGGCATCTTCACCGACGGAGACCTGCGCCGTGCCATGGAAAAGCTCGGCGACCTGCGCCATACCCCCGTCGGCGAGGTCATGACGCGCGCTCCCCGCACCATCGCGCCGGACCGCCTCGCGGTCGAAGCCGTCGAAATGATGGAGCAACACAAGGTCAATCAACTGCTGGTCATCGATGCCGCCGGCCGGCTGGTCGGCGCCCTCAACATGCACGATCTCTTCCACGCCAAGGTGGTTTGATGGATTGCTCCGCACACGCCGCTAAAGTTCGCCTCATGGGTTTCGACGTCGATGGCGTCATGACCGACGGCCGCCTCTATTTCGGCCCCGAGGGCGATTATTGCAAGGCCTTCTTCAGCCGCGACGGCCTGGGCCTCAAGCTGCTCGCCAAGTCCGGCGTGAAGCTCGCGATCATCACCGGTCGCGATTCGCCGATCGTCACGCGTCGCGCGGCCAACCTCGGCATCGATCTCGTGCTGCAGGGCGTCGAGGACAAGAAGGCGGCCATGGCCGGCCTGCTCGCCAATGCCGGCCTCGCTTTCGACCAGGCCGGCTACATGGGCGACGACCTGATCGATCTGCCGCTGCTCAAGGCCTGCGGTTTTTCCGCGACCGTCCCCGACGGCCACGAACTGGTGCGACGCCATGTCTGCCATGTCGCCCGCGCGCCGGCAGGGGCCGGTGCCGTGCGCGAAGTCTGCGAACTGATCCTGCACGCACAGGGCAGCTTCGATCGCGTCATGGCCTCCTATCTGGCCTGACCGGCATCCATGCGCACCGGAGCAGGCCGTGCCGCCACCCTGTTTCCGCTGCTGCTGGCGGGACTGTTGGCCGGCATGACCTACTGGCTGGACATCACTTCGCGCCCGCCCCCCGGCGCCCGGGACGGCAAGTCGCGCCACGATCCCGACTACCTCGTCGAGCAGTTCACCGTACAGCGCTTCAGTCCCGAAGGCGACCTTCAGCACACCTTGCGCGCCACCTCGATGCGACATTACCCTGACGACGACAGCACGTTCGTCGTCGCGCCCGACCTGACTTGGCATCGCACCCCCGTCACGCATATCACGGCGCGCGAAGCACAGCTCGACAGCGAAGGCAAGCATGTCCAGCTGATCGACGACGTGCGCATCGTCCGCACCGGCCTTCACGAAAAACCCGACACCGTCCTGACGACGGCACGCCTCGACATCTGGCCCGACGATGAAATCGCCAGCAACGCCGTGCCGGTCACCATCGTCCAGGGACGCTCCCGCGTCGACGGCAGCCGGTTGCGCGCCGACAACAAGACGGCCACCTATGTGCTGTCCGGCCCTGTCGATGGGCTGTTTCAGCGCATCACCACTACTGCCGGTCAGGCCTCGGAACACCCGTCGAGGAGCGCACCCTCAACGAAACAGGCCGCCAGGCCAGCGACAAAAACCAATGCCAAGGCAAAATCCAAGGCAAAATCCCGTACCAAACTCAAGCCGCGTACCCGGAAAACACAGACCAAAGCGAAGCTGAAATGAAATCATTCGCCCGAACCCTCGTTCTCGCCGCCTGCAGCCTCCTCATTGCGAGCCATGTCCATGCCGAACGGGCCGACCGCGACAAACCGGTCAAGCTTGAGGCCGACCAGGTGACGGTGGACGATGTAAAGCGCGTGCATGTGTTCGAAGGCAACGTGGTGCTGACCCAGGGTACGCTGGTCATCCGGACCGCCAAACTGGTCGTCACGCAGGATGCGGAAGGCTTCCAGAAAGGCGTGGCGAACGGCGGCGAAGGCGGCTTGGCGCGCTTCCGCCAGAAACGCGAAGGCATCGACGAATACGTCGATGGCGAAGGCGAACGGATCGAATATGACGCCCGTACCGAAAAGGCCGAGTTTTTCACGCGCGCCTATGTCAGGAGCGGGGTGGATGAAGTACGCGGCAACTTCATCTCCTACGACGGTCTGACCGAGAAATACCTCGTGACCTCCGCCCCGGGGGCCAAACCGGGCTCTCCTGCGGGACGCGTCACCGCCGTCATCCAGCCGAAAAACGCCAAGCCCGCCCGGGATCCTGCGGCGCCGCGCTGATCGCAGCGCAACAAATCGGTCGGCCGCAGACCGGCAGCCGGCGCTGACTCACGCCAATACACAAATATAAGTCGATGATAGTTATCGGCTTATGCCCCCATGCAAATATTTTTGCTGCATCGCACAAAAAAGTGCTTGACTTCGGGGTCGGCGTTCATATAATTCAATCCATGATGCACTGCAACAAAACGCTTTAGCACCAACTCATTCAGTACTTCAAACCCTTCAGATACACCATTTAGGAGATCGCCATGTACACGACCCCCGAACAATTCGCCGGCGCAAACAAAGCCAACGTCGAAACCCTCCTGACGATCGCCAACACCGCGTTCGCCAGTGCCGAGCGCCTCGCCGCCCTCAACCTCAACACCGCCCGTACCCTGCTGGAAGACAGCGTCAACAACGCCAAGTCGTTGCTGGCCGTCAAGGACGTCCAGGAGCTGGTCGGCATGCAGGCCGCCCTGGCCCAGCCCGCCTTCGAAAAGGCCGTTGCCTACTCGCGCAGCGTGTATGAGATCGCCACCCAGACCCAGGAAGAGTTCTCCAAGATCTTCGACAGCCAGTACGTCGAGATGAACAAGAACGTCTCCAACGTGCTCGACAAGGCTGCCAAGAACGCTCCGGCCGGTTCCGACGTCGCCGTCGCCGCCGTCAAGTCCGCCCTGGCTGCCGCCAACTCGGCCTACGAGACCATGAACAAGGCCGCCAAGCAGGTCGCCGAGATGGCCGAAGCGAACGTCGCCGCCGCGACCACCGCGACTGTCAAGGCCGTCGGCGCCTCCGCCCCGAAGGCCAAGAAGGCCGCCTAAGCAGCAAACGATTTATCGTCTCCTCCTCCGGTTCCGCAAAGGAACCGATTCAGCCCCAGCCCTCAAAGCTGGGGCTTTTTTTATGTTGAACGCCGTCTCGCCGGCGCCGACTTTTCACTTCGCGGTGAAGTCGTAGCCCAGCACCGTCACACCGGCCTTGAGCACTTCGATGGCCTTTGACACGGCGTCCGGCGCACCGCGCACGCCGAGCTCGACATGCCGTCGTACCGTTTCGCTGCCGAAGGTCGGCAGGCTGAACACGGTGATGCCGGGAAAATCGGCTTCGGTCTGGCGCATCAGGTCGAGCATCGTGCCTTCCAGTCCGTCCCAGACGAGGATCGCCGCCTCGGTTTCGACGTTCTGGCGGAAGTCGTCGGCATAGTAGGTATCGAGCACCCATTCGGCCATCGGCCAGGCCATCTGCGGGAAGCCGGGCAGGAAATGGTGATCCTGGTACGAAAAACCCGGGATGCGGTTGAACGGGTTCGGGATGATGCGGCTGCCGGTCGGTACTGTGCCGAGTTCCAGCCGCGCGGGCGTGACTTCCTGCCCCATCTCGGCCATGCGCGCACGGATCTCGCGCTCGGCCTCGGGATTCAGCGCCAGCGGCACACCGGCGGCGGCGGCGGCAGCCTGACGCGTGTGGTCGTCGGGCGTGACGCCGATGCCGCCGCAACTGAACACCACATCGCCGCTCGCCAGCGTTCGCTTCAGGGTCTCGACCAGGCGCGGGCGCTCGTCGCCGAGGTACTGCACCCAGGACAGGTGCAAGCCGCGCGCGCCGAAGATCTCGATGAACTTCGCCAGATGTTTGTCCTGGCGCTTGCCGCGCATGATCTCGTCGCCGATGATGATCGCGCCATACACTCTCATACATTCACTCCCTGTTCGGCACGCAGCTCGCGCAGCGCCCCGAGGCATAGATGGACGAACAGCACGGCCGTGTAGGCCAGCGCCAGCAGGTTCAGGATCGGCACATGCGCGGCCAGGGCACCGACCAGGCCACCCAGATACAGGCTGCCCTTCTCGCGCCGCACCAGCGCGACGCGCTCTTCGGGGCGGACATGCTCGGCGATGGCGTCGAAGCGGAAGGCGCGCTGGTTGAGCCAGGCGGTCCAGAACAAGGGCAGCACGAGCACCGCGCCGGGGATCAGCAACAATGGCAAGGTCAGCAGCCAGCCGGCAATGAAGATCCCGCCCGCCGCGACGGTGTTGGCGATGCTGCCCCAGAAAGCGGCGGTGGCCGACCCCTGACGCGACACATCGGGATAATCACGCGCCGCGATCAAGGCCATCATGCGCGGCAGGGCGAAGACCGCGACGAAGAACAGCGCGGTGAAATAAACCCCCGGCGCGAAGAGCAGGAAAACGGCGACATGGGCGAGCGACGGCCCCAGCCAGTCGAGCCAGACGAACACCTGCCACTGCGGCAACTCGGCCTGCACCCACGCGGACAGCGGCTGCCAGGCGAACCAGGCGATCACCGACCAGACCAGGAAGGCGAGTGCCGGCGGCCACAACGCATGGAACAGGATGTCAGGCCGCAGCAGGTCGCGTGCAGCGCGCATCAACGTCCGGAAGAACGTGCCCGCATCTGTCATGATTTTTCTTTCACCTGTTTCTGCCCTCCCACATCTTCTGCAAGCGCTTTACCGAGACCGGGCTCGGCGTACGGAGTTCCTGCGCAAACAGCGCGACGCGCAGCTCCTCCAGCAACCAGCGGAATTCCAGCAGGAAATCGTCGATCACGCCAGCCTTGCGCATGGCCAGCCACTCGCGCTCCCAGGGCTGGGCGAGCCCGCGCCAGTCGGCCAGCAGGCGTGCGTCGCGGGCGGCGTCGTTCTTCGCCTTGTCGAGGCGCAACGCGATCGCCTTCAAATAGCGCGGATAGTGTTGCAGCCGCTCGTAGGGCGTGGCGACGATGAAGCGCTTGGGCAAGAGTTCCGTCAATTGCGCCGCGATGTCGGCACAAGCCTGTGGAAACGCCTTCTGCGCGGCGGCGAGCTTCTTCTGCAACCCTGCCTGCTCGGCGAGGATCGTTCCCACCAGTCGGATGATTTCCTGGGCGACCAGCAGGATGCGGCCCTTGGCGGCATCGCGGCGCTCGGTGAAACCCGCCTCGTTCGTCGGCAGCGGCGCCATCAGGCAGGTGCGCTCCAGCGTGGCGGCAACGAGCTGCTCCTTGAGTTCCTTTTCGGTGCCCTCATTTCGCCCCATGGCCATGTACTGCAGCGCCATCGCACGCAGTTCGGGCAGTTTCTCGATGGCCTGCACCTGCGCCTTGAGTTGCAGCGCGAACAGCCGCGCCAGGCCCTTGCGGTGTTCGGCCACCGCCTTGTCCTCGGTGTCGAAGGCGGAGAGGGAAACGCCGTCGCCCCCATCCACGAGGGCCGGGAAGCCGATCACCTGCCGGCCGGTGACTTCTATTTCGAGCAGTTCCGGCAACGCGCCGAAAGTCCAACTCGTCGCCTTGTCCACCGCCGTCTCGCCAGCGCCGACTTTCACCTCGGCCGCGGTAAACGCCTGGGTCACGCGGTCGCCATGCTGCGCGCGCAGCTCGGCGAGGTTGCTCGAGAAGCCGAGCGTGCCGCCATGCTCATCGAGCAGGCGGAAGTTCATGAACAGGTGCGGCCGCAACTCGCCGGGACGCAACGCGTCGAGGGGCAGCTTGAGGGCGATCTTTTCCTCGATGGCGCGGGTCAGCGCCTTCGCCAGCGGTTCGTCCGTGTCGTTGTCCGCATCGCAGAACGCTTCGGCGAAGGCGTCGAGGGGCTGGCAGCGGTGGCGGTATTTCTGCGGCAGGGTCTTGAGCAGCGCGACGACCTTCTCCTTGAGCAGGCCCGGCACCAGCCATTCGAGGCGCGTCTGCGGTACCTGGTTGAGCGCGGTGAGCGGCAGGGCGAGCGTCACACCATCGTCCGCCGCGCCGGGATCGTGCTTGTAGGCGAGCTTGAACTTCTGGCCGCGATGTTCGAGATGGGGCGGGAAGGCATCGGTGGTGATGCCCGCCGCCTCGTGGCGCATCAACTGGTCCTTGTCGAGGAACAGGAGCTTCGGGTTTTCCTGCTCCGCCTCGCGGCGCCACTTGTCGAAGGCGACCAGCGTCGTGATCCCCTCGGGGACGATGGCGTCGAAGAAGGCATAGACCAGCGCGTCGTCGACAAGCACATCGGGCCGGCGCGACTTGTGTTCAAGGCGCTCGATCTCGGTTTTCAGTTTTTGATAGTGCTGGAGAAAGCGCCACTTCTTGAGCCAGTCCTCGCCGACCTCGCCGTCGACCAGCGCGCCGCGGATGAACAGCTCGCACGCCAGCTTCGGGTCCATTGGGCCGTAGTTCACGCGCCGCTTGGCGTGCAGCGTCAGGCCATGCAGCGTCACCCGCTCCCAGGCGACAACTTGGCCCGCGCCCTTCTCCCAGTGCGGCTCGTAGACATGGCGGCGAATCAGGTGCGCGCCGACCTGCTCCAGCCACTCGGGCTCGATCCTGGCGATGCAGCGCGCGAACAGGCGCGAGGTCTCGACGAGTTCGGCGGCGACGATCCAGCGGCCGGCCTTCTTCACGAGCGCGGAGCCCGGATGGATGAAATACTTGATGCCGCGTGCACCGAAGTAGTTTTTATCCTCCTCGTTGATCAGCCCGATGTGGCCGAGCAGGCCGGTCAGCAGCGCCTTGTGGATCGCGTCGTAATTGGCGGGCAGCTGGTTTTCCTTCCAGCCGTGCTCGTGGCACAAGGTCATCAGTTGCCCGTGCACGTCGCGCCATTCGCGCAGCCGCAGCCAGTTGATGAAATGCATCTTGCACCACTGGCGCTGTTTGTTGGATGTCTCGTGCTTCCACACCGCATCGGCGGCGGCCCACAGCTTCAGGTAGGTCAGGAATTCGGATTTCTCGTCCTTCCACTGCGCATGCGCCTGATCAGCTGCCGCGGCCCGTTCCTGCGGCCGTTCGCGCGGGTCTTGCGTGCCCAGCGCGGCGGCGATGATCAGCATTTCCTTGAGGCAACCGTGTTCGCGAGCCGCGAGGATCATGCGGCCGATCTTCGGATCCAGCGGCAGCTTCGCCAGCTCGCGACCGACGGGCGTGAGTTCCTTGCTCGTCTCGTCGATGGCGCCGAGTTCCGCCAGCAGCGTGTAGCCGTCGGCAATCATGCGCGGAGCCGGGCGTTCGAGGAAGGGGAAGTCCTCGACATCACCCAGGTGCAGCGACTTCATGCGCAGGATCACGCCGGCCAGCGAGGAGCGCAGGATCTCGGGATCGGTGTAGGGCGCGCGCTTGTTGAAGTCCTCCTCCGCATAGAGGCGGAAGCACACGCCCGAGGACACGCGGCCGCAACGGCCGGCACGCTGGTTGGCCGCCGCACGCGAGATGGCTTCCACCTGCAATTGCTCGACCTTGTTACGGTGCGAGTAGCGCTTGACGCGGGCGAGGCCCGTGTCGATGACATAGCGGATGCCCGGCACCGTCAGCGAGGTCTCGGCGACGTTGGTCGCCAGCACCACGCGGCGGCCCTGGTGCGGCGCGAACACGCGGCTCTGCTCCTGCGCGGTCTGGCGCGCGAACAGCGGCAGCACTTCCAATCCTGGCGGGTGGTGCTTGCGCAGCGCCTCGGCGGCCTCGCGGATTTCCCGCTCGCCGGGCAGGAAGACCAGCACGTCGCCGGGGCCGGTGCGGTGCGCCTCATCGACCGCATCGACGATGGCATCGTTCAGATCAACATCCTTGCGCTCGTCGAAGGGGCGATAGCGCGTTTCGATCGGATACAAACGACCCGAGACCTCGATGATCGGCGCCCCATCGAAGTGCTTGCTGAAACGCTCTGCATCCAAGGTGGCGGAAGTCACGATCAGCTTCAAATCCCGCCGTCGCGCCAGCACAGACTTTAGATAACCGAGCAGAAAGTCGATGTTGAGCGAGCGTTCGTGCGCCTCGTCGATAAGAATGGTGTCGTACTGGCGCAAGAGCGGATCGGTCTGCGTCTCCGCCAGCAGGATGCCGTCGGTCATCAGCTTGATGTAGCTTTCCGACGAGGTCTTGTCGGTAAAGCGAATTTTGTAGCCGACGTAACGTCCCAGCTCCGACTTCAGCTCCTGCGCGATGCGGCTCGCCGTGGCGCGCGCGGCGATGCGGCGCGGCTGGGTGTGGCCGATCAGCCCTTTGAGCCCCCGGCCCAGCTCCAGGCAGATCTTCGGCAACTGCGTCGTCTTGCCCGAGCCGGTCTCGCCGCAGATCACGACGACCTGATGCTTGTCGATGGCCGCCGCGATCTCGGCGCGACGCGCATTGACGGGCAGCGCCTCGTCGTAGGCGATGGCCGGCCGCGCGGCACGACGGAGCTCGGGATCGAATCGCATGTCAGAACGGCGGCGGGCTGAAGAATTCGACAGGCTGGCCGTCGGCCGGATGAAACAGCGAAAGCGCCATCGCATGCAGACACATGCGCTCCGCCGGCTGGCCGTACAGCGGATCGCCGACGATGGGATGACCGAGCGAAGCCATATGTACGCGCAGCTGATGCGAGCGGCCGGTCACCGGCGCCAGCTCGACGCGCGAGGTGTCGCTCGCCGCGTCGTAGCCGGCCGCGCGCCAGCGCGTGCGGCTCGGCTTGCCGTGTTCATGGTCGACCTTGCTGCGCGGCCGGTTCTCCCAATCGACGACGAGCGGCAGGTCGATCTCGCCCTCGCCTTCGAGCCGGCCCATGACACGGGCAAAGTAACGCTTCCCCACCCGGCGCTCCTCGAACGAGCGGTTCAGGCGGCGCTGCGCCTCGGCCGTGCGCGCGAAGCAGAGGATTCCCGAGGTGTCCATGTCGAGCCGATGCACGATCAGCGCGTCGGGATAATGCCGCTGTATCCGGGCACTGAGACAGTCCTGTTTGTCCTCGCCGCGACCGGGGACGGAAAGCAAGCCCGCCGGTTTCTCGGCGACGATCAATGCGTCATCCACGTGCAGAAAGATCGGTTCCATGAAAGTCGGCGCCGGCGGGACGGCGCTTACTGCGCCAGCTTGTGGATGGTGAGGATGCCCAGCCCGGTCATCGCCAGCGAGCCGAACAGGTGCAGGCTCGCCGCGCCCGCAGCCCAGCCGTAGCGCGCGTTCTGGATCAGATGCACGACCTCGGCGGAAAAGGTCGAGAAGGTCGTCAGCGCGCCGAGGAAGCCGGTGACGAACAGCAGGCGCAACTCGGGCGGCAGCTCGACGTTGATGTGGAACACCGCCACCGCCGCGCCGACGAGATAGCCGCCGAGCAGGTTCGCCGCCAGCGTGCCGAGCGGCACGGTGGCGAAGACCGGATTGAGCCAGAGACCGAGGCCGTAGCGCAGCCAGGCGCCGAGCATGGCGCCGACGCCGATGGCGAGAAAGGCGGCGAAGTTCATGGGGCCGCATTCTACGTCGCGACGGTAGAATTGCCGCTTTGCATCAATGACCTGCCGATCATGGCCGCCGCAGAAAAACCTGTCGTCTCGAATTTCATCCGCAACCTCATCGACGCCGACCTCGCCGCCGGGAAGCACGCGAGCATCCGCACGCGCTTCCCGCCGGAACCGAACGGCTACCTGCACTTCGGCCACGCCAAGTCGATCTGCCTCAACTTCGGCCTCGCGAAGGACTACGGCGGCGCCTGCCACCTGCGCTTCGACGACACCAACCCGGAGAAGGAAGAGCAGGAATACGTCGACTCGATCATCGACGCCGTGCATTGGCTCGGCTGGGACTGGGGCAAGAACCTTTTCTATGCCTCGAACTACTTCCAGACGATGGTCGACTGCGCCGAGGCACTCATCAATGCCGGCCTCGCCTATGTCGACTCGCAGACTGCCGAGGAGATGCGCGCCAGTCGCGGCACATTGACCGAGCCGGGCAAAGACTCACCGTATCGCAGCCGCACGCCCGCCGAGAACCTCGATCTGTTCTGCCGCATGAAGGCCGGGGAGTTTCCCGACGGCGCCCATGTGCTACGGGCGAAGATCGACATGGCCGCGCCCAATCTCAACCTGCGCGACCCGGCGATCTACCGCATCCGCCACGCCGAGCACCACAACACCGGCAACACCTGGTGCGTCTATCCGATGTATACCTTCGCGCATCCGATCGAGGACGCCATCGAGCGCATCACCCATTCGATCTGCACGCTGGAATTCGAGGATCAGCGGCCCTTCTACGACTGGCTGCTCGACACGCTGGCGAATCTCGGCTGCATCGAGCGCCCGGTGCCGCGGCAGATCGAGTTCGCGCGCCTCAACCTCACCTATGTCGTGCTGTCGAAACGCAAGCTGATCCAGCTCGTCGAGGAAAAGTACGTCAACGGCTGGGACGACCCGCGTCTGCCGACATTGGTCGGCGCACGCCGGCGCGGCTATACGCCCGAGGGCTTCCGCAAGTTCGCCGAGATGATCGGCGTCACCAAGTCCGACTCGCTGATCGACTACAGCGTGTTCGAGGAGTGCCAGCGCGACGTGCTCAACGAAACCGCCCTGCGCCGCATCGCCGTGCTCGACCCGCTCAAGCTCGTCATCGACAACTACCCCGAGGGTGCAGAAGAGGAATGCTTCGCACCGAACCACCCGCAGCAGCCGGAACTCGGCAAGCGTGCCGTGCCGTTCTCGAAGGAACTCTGGATCGAGCGCGAGGACTTCACCGAAATGCCGCCGAAGGGCTATTTCCGCCTCTTCCCCGGCAACAAGGTGCGGCTGCGCTACGGCTTCGTCATCGAATGCACCGGCTGCGACAAGGATGCCGCAGGCAACGTCACCGCCGTGCATTGCAACTACTTCGCCGACTCCAAGTCCGGCACGCCGGGCGCCGACAACTACAAGGTCAAGGGCAACATCCACTGGGTCTCGGCGCGGCACGCCTATGCCGCCGACGTGCGCCTCTACGACCGCCTGTTCAAGGTCCCCGACCCCGGCGCCGAGCATGATTTCCTCGAAGACATCAACCCGGATTCGGTGAAGACGATCACCGCCCAGCTCGAACCCGCGCTCAAGGACGCCGCGCCGGAAGAACGCTTCCAGTTCGAGCGCCACGGCTATTTTGTTGCCGACCGTGTCGAATCCCGCCCCGGTGCGCCTGTCTTCAACCGCACCGTGACGCTCAAGGACACCTGGAGGTAGCTGATGGCCGGAGGGTGGGGGTGCCCACACGAGGTGAACGATATCTGCACCCGGATCAACGATCTGCCCTGCGATCCGGGCATGAAGGGCTGCGTCCTGGCCGGCCGCTTCGTCTTCGCCAACGACGACAAGAACGCCCGCCTGAAAGAGAAGCAGGGACGCGAGCAGTCGGCGAACGATGGCCAGGAATCGGCGCGACACCCGTGATGGAAATGAAGCGCATCAGCTCCGGCCGCCTGCGCGGCATCGGCTACGACGACAAGGCCCGCTGCCTGCGCGTCGAGTTCGACAGTGGTGAGTTGCTCGAATACGACGGCATCACGCGCGAAATGTGGGTCCGCCTGTCGTCCTCCACCGCGCCGTGGAGCTACTATTGCGACAACATCCGCGACGAACTGACGCCGCGCCATCTGGCGACAATAGGGGCAGCAGGTGCCGGCCGCCGTCCCGCCGGCGCCGACTTTTCCGCGACGCCACCCAAGAAGAACCCGCTCGACGACCTGTTCAAGTAGAGGAAGTTCATGGCCACTCCGACACCGACACGCAAGAAGGCACCGACTCCCCGCAAGGCCGCCCCCCGGCGATCCACCAGACCGCGTCCCGCCAGTGCCGGCGACATCGGCCCGACCGGCTCGCCGCTGCAGATCGAAGCCAACGTCGTGGTCCAGGCGGTCGATGCCGCCCAGGGGGCGACGCTGGCGGCGATGCGCGACCTGCTCTCGGGGACCGCGCCGGAGGAGGCACGCGGCCTGCTGCGCGGCCTGATCAAGGAACAGCAGCTGGCGCTCGACCAGACCGGCATCCATCCCGACCAGGAACTCGCGCCCGGCTGGCGCGAGGGCGGCTACCCCTACAAGAACCTGATGACCCGCCGCAACTACGAGCGGCACAAGTACCGCCTGCAGGTCGAGTTGCTCAAGCTGCAGGCCTGGGTCAAGGAAACCGGCCAGAAGGTGGTGATCCTCTTCGAGGGCCGCGACGCGGCCGGCAAGGGCGGCACGATCAAGCGCTTCATGGAACACCTGAATCCGCGGGGCGCCCGCGTCGTCGCGCTGGAGAAACCGTCGGAGACCGAACGCGGCCAGTGGTATTTCCAGCGCTACGTCCAGCATCTGCCGACCGCCGGCGAGATCGTCCTGTTCGACCGCTCCTGGTACAACCGTGCCGGCGTCGAGCGCGTCATGGGCTTCTGCACCGATGCCGAGTATTCCGAGTTCATGCGCCAGGCGCCCGAGTTCGAGCGCATGATGGTCAGGAACGGCATCCACCTGGTGAAATTCTGGTTCTCGGTGTCGCGCGAGGAGCAGCGGCGCCGCTTCAAGGAGCGCCGCGTGCATCCGCTCAAGCAGTGGAAGCTCTCGCCCATCGACCTCGCCTCGCTGGACCGGTGGGATGACTACACCAAGGCCAAGGAGGCGATGTTCTTCTACACCGACACCGCCGACGCGCCCTGGACGGTGATCAAGTCGAACTGCAAGAAGCGCGCGCGCCTCAACGCGATGCGCTACATCCTGCATCGCCTGCCCTACACCAACAAGGACCCCGACCGCATCGGCGCGCTCGACCCGCTCATCGTCGGCCGCGCCAACGTGGTCTACGAGCAGGGCGAGCACCAGCTCAACGTCCCGATCCTCTGACAATGGCCGACCTGATCACCCTGCTGCAGCCGCGCGTCGCCGACCGCGAAGCCCTGCAGGAATTCACCGAGGCCCTCGAAGACCAGGTACCGGGCATCGAACGCGACATCGCCGCCCTGCGCAAGGCACCGGACGACGCCGGCCTGATCGCGCGCCTGTTCCGCGCCCTGCACACCATCAAGGGCGACGCGGCCCTCTGCAAGGTCGATGTCGGCGTGGCGATCTGCCATCCGATCGAAAGCCTGCTGGCCCGCTGCCGCAACGGCGAGCTGCCGTTCACCGGCCTGCTGGCGGAAGTCGTCCTGCTCGCGCTGGACCGGCTGGAACTGGTCGTCGAGGCGCTGGGCACCGGCCGAGACGTCGCCCATCTCAAGCTCCCGCAACTGGTCGGCGGCATGGAGGGCATGGCCGATGCGGCCGGGGCGGATATCGGTGCGCGCGCCGCGGCGACCATCGAGGCGGTCACCGGCTTTCGTCCGGTCCAGGGCAGCGCTGAAATCCGCTCCGGCACCGCCCCCGTGCCGCCCAAAGCCGATCTCGCCGCCGACCTGTGGTTCTTTTCCTCCCTGGCCCTGCAGCTCGAAACCCGTTCGCCGCTTTTCGCCGGCCGCACCGGCCGCCTCCTGCGCCTCGCCGAGGAGACCAACGCCGCGGCGGGCCATCCGGTGGATGCCACGCAACTCGCCGCCGCCGTCTATATGCACGATGTCGGCATGATGTTCGCACCCGAGGCAGCCTGGCTCAAGGTCGGTCGCCTGACGGAATCCGAGCGCGAACTGCTGCAGGAACATCCCGGCCAGGCCGCCGGACTGCTCCAGCGCATGCCGGGCTGGGAAGAGGCCGCGCGGATCGTCCGGCAACATCACGAAATGCCGGACGGCCGGGGTTACCCCGAAGGGCTGAAGGGCGACGCGATCTGTCCCGGCGCCAAGATCCTCGCCATCGCCGACGCCTTCGAGGCCGTCACCCTCAAGCACAGCCATCGCGGCCAGACGCGCTCGCTGATCCGCGCCATCGCCGAAATCAACGCCTGCGACAACCAGTTCGCCACCGAATGGATCGGGCCGTTCAACACGGTGATCCGCAAGATGGTCGAGACCGGATGATCGACGTCCGCCTGCCGAAGTTTCCCGAGTGCTGGGAAACCTGCGGCAACTGCGGCCAGGGCGAAGTGCAGGTGCTCGAAGTGCATGTGCGGCCCGGCGATATCGTGCGCGCCGACGACAACCTGATCACGCTGGAAACCGGCAAGGTCGCCCTCGACATCCCTTCGCCGCACGCCGGCACCGTCGTCGAAGTCTGCGTCGATGAAGGCGATACGATCGGGGAAGGCGCGCTGATCGCCCGCATCGGGACAGACTGAAAAAAGTCGGCGCATGCGGGACGGCTGGGGTCGGCCACAACCGGCCCGTGACTCTTCTGCACTAAAACAGACCTTCACAAGCGAAATCGGATGTGAGGCTGTGCTTGCGTGTATGTATCATTATTGATACGATGCGCCATATGAAACCTGTACTTGATGTTCGCTTCTTCCGTACCGATGCCGGTACGGAACCGGTTCGCGAATGGCTGAAAGATTTGCCGGCCATCGACCGGAAGACCATCGGCGAGGACATCAAGACGGTCCAGTTCGGCTGGCCCTTGGGCATGCCTTTGGTCGGCCATCTGGGCGGGGAAATCTGGGAAGTCAGAATCAGGCTGGGGAATCGCATTGCCCGCGTCCTGTTCGCCGTCGATGGGCAAACGATGGTGCTTCTGCATGGCTTCATCAAGAAGCAGCAGAAAACACCGGGGTCGGAACTCGACCTGGCCAAGGACAGGTTGAAACAGCTGAAAAGGAGATGAGCATGGGCAAGAAAAATATCGGCAGCAGCTTCGACGATTTCCTTCAGGAAGAAGCGATCCTCGAGGATGCGACGGCAGTTGCCTTGAAGCGCGTCATCGCCTGGCAAATCGCCGAAGAAATGAAAGCGCAGCAGATCACCAAAACCGAGTTGGCCAGGCGGATGCACACCAGCCGGGCAGCCTTGAATCGCCTGCTCGACGAGGCGGACCCCAGCCTGACCCTGACCACGCTGGCGAGCGCCGCCGCTGCCTTGGGCCGAAAAGTGAATATCCAGTTCGCGGCCACCTGATTGAAAAGTCGGCGCTGGCGGGACGGCGCTTAACGGCCACAACCGGCCGTTAGCCAGCGGAGAGCATCCGGCAGCAGGGAACCTCAAGCAGTCGGTGACCCTGAAAATCGGCAACTCCCGCCACGGCCAGAAGCGGTCTCACGAGATTGCACCCATAAGCGGCCTTTCGTACTTGTGACCCACCCCTCGGAAACTATCCATAGGCGTCCGGCATATTGGAGTTATTATGCTGACAGCAAATATATCAAGCAGCTGAAAGTCAAGGACTTAGGACAACAATTCCGGCGTCAGCAATATCAATTGTTATACGGACCCCAGCGTCCGTGTAATCACTGTTATGTTTCTCGGAAGGTATATGAACGATAGTCAAGACAAAGAACTTCCCGAAGGCAACATTGAAGGAACGATCAACGCCGTTACTGGGCTGGTTAAAGCGGTTCCGGTATATGAAGATGCAATTCAGCCTGTCGCAAAGGAAACTGGGAAAGCTCTTCAAACAGTCGGCAAGGCCGTCAATGCAGCGTTACTTCCTATCAGAGGCCTCGTGTGGGGCATTGAGCAAATTGAGAGCTTTGTACATACAAAAGTAGCGAAGAAACTCGAGAAAATTCCGGTCGAAAATATTCAAACGCCTGATCCTGCCGTAGCCGGTCCTGCACTCGAGTCACTGCGCTACACAGGCCACAAAGAATCCCTTAGTGAGCTTTATGCGAACCTTCTTGCGTCTTCAATGGATTCGGAGACAGCAAAAAACGCTCACCCTGGGTTTGTCGAAGTAATCAGGAATTTATCGGCAGACGAAGCCAAAGTGCTTACCTTTCTGTTTACCAAAGGGATCGCGCCAATTATTGATATTCGCCGACAAGCGGTAAATGAAAACAGCGGTGTCAGCTTGCACGAATTGGTCACCACTATAGGTAGTGATTCGGGATGCGAACATCGCGATCTAATAGGAAGCTATTTGGTTAACCTTGAGCGACTTGGACTCATTGAGTTAGACAAAGGAAGGTACCTCACTGCGACTGATGCATATACAAGAATCATGGAGGACCCACCAGTCAAAGCCATCATTGAAGCACTCGATGCCAGCACTGATTTCAAAGCGGAGGTGGTGAAGTATTTCGCCAGATTAACAGTGTTTGGTCGCCAGTTTGGTCAAGCTTGCATCGCTGTAAAAGGCTAAAACATAACCCGGCGCTCAACCTCGCTCCCTTCGGTCGCTGGACGCTGCGCGATAAGGCCGCGCAGCGCCGGTTAGCTCTACGTTAAGCCTCACAACACACTCTTATGCTTACACTCTCCGAAAATCTGAAGCTCGAACGTTGCCCACACTGTGGCACCGCCAATCCGAATCTTCATCGCAAACATCATCTTCAGACGCATGACCATACCGGTGGACGCCAACTTATTTGGGCCATCTATGTTTGCGGCACTTGCGGCAGCGTTGTTTCCGCTTGTGCGGCTAATCACAATCAACCAGTCCAAGACTTCCATCCAAAGTTCGAATCGGTTGATCTAGAGATTCCAGAGCGCCCCCGTGCATACCTGAAACAAGCTTCGGAGAGCATGCATGCACCAGCAGGGGCAGTCATGCTTGCGGCAAGCGCAGTAGATTCCATGTTGAAAGTGAAGGGCTACGCGGAAGGGAGCCTCTATACGCGAATCGATAAGGCAGCCACTGACCATGTGATTACAAGCGATATGGCAGCGTGGGCACATGCTGTCAGGCTAGATGCAAACGATCAGCGCCACGTAGATGAAGCAGCCAGCCTGCCCACTGTGCAAGACGCTCAGCGGGTATTGTCTTTCGCCGCAACACTTGCGCAAATCATGTTTGTTCTTCCGTCACGTGTATCACGGGGGCTGCAAGGTGAGGCTTAACCCATCATTCCACCGGACGCTACGCGATGAAGCCGCGTAGCGCCGGTGAATTCAGACGTTAGGGGGCATATCAGTGGCACTCGCTGAACTCATGGACTTCCTTAACCAGAATGCCGGTGTTCTTTCAACCGTCTTTTCTGGCATCGTCATGTTTGCCACCGTGGTTTACGCGATTCTCACTGCGAGCTTGGTCGCGGAAACCAGACGCATGCGGGAAGCGCAGACTGAGCCAAGGATGCAGGTCACCGCATCGCCTCGTGAAGAGTTCGTGAGTATTGTCACGCTTCGAGTGAAGAACATTGGCCTTGGTCCTGCCTACGACCTGCACTTTACGCTGCGGGGTGATGCTCAAACGTCGGGCGAGAACGAACTGATCAAAGACTTTTCCAGAAGCCAGTTCCTGTCAAAGGGACTTCGATACCTTGGTCCTGGGCAGGAACTCCATTCGGGATTTACCGAAATGACCAAGAACTTCGCGGAAAAGATCAAGGCACGCCTCACTGTCGAGGTCACATATTGCAGCGCGACCGGCAAGTCCTACAGAGACGCCATACCAATTCACTTCGAGGAATTTGAAGGATACGGAACTATCGGTACTCCGCACCTGTATTCAATTGCCGAGTCTCTCAAGAAGATCGAGCAGAATGTGGGCCACCTGGCTTCGGGTTTCCGCCATCTCAGAGTCGATACATACACAAACGATGACCGTAGGCGCGAAGAAGAGGAGTGGGAGGAGCATCATCGCGCAATGGCTCAAGGGGAGCCCAAAGATGCGCCTGCCCCCTAACTCCACGTTCCTGAACGTCTGCTTTTACTAATCTGCAACTTCCGCTTGGGGTCGGGGGCTGTCTGATCGGCAGCGTAGGCTGAACGGCGGCAGTGAGGCGACTGCGGCCCGATTGCTGGCCAAGGTGACGGGCCGGTTTGGGTCGCATCCCGCCGTCCCGCCAGCGCCGATTTCTCCTTTCACCACTTTGACGCGCATCGGTGATGCGCATAGACTTCGCGCATTACCCGCTCGGGAGTTCGCCATGTCCGCCGCGAAAAAATCCGCCAATCTCAGCATCCGCACCGACCTGCTGGAAGAGGCGCGTGCCTACAAGATCAACCTGTCGCAGACGCTCGAAGCCGCCCTGCAGGTCGAACTCAAGAAGGAAAAGGAACGCCGCTGGCTGGAGGAAAATCGCGCCGCCATCGAGGCCTACAACCGGCACATTGAAGCACATGGCCTGTTTTCGGACAGGTTCCGTACCTTTGCCCGGGAAGATTAGTCGATGGCACAACTGGATGTGTTTCGCAATCCGGACCAGCAATCCGCAGCCGTCATCCCCTATGTCCTTGACATTCAAAACGACTTGCTGGCCAATCTGCCAACGCGCACGGTGATTCCTCTTGCTGTTCCGGAAACAGTCGGGATGTTGCCCATCTTGCGTCTCAACCCGAAAGTCGGTGTTGGCGAGACGGCACTGATCGCCCTCACCCAGGATATGGCGGCCTTGCCAAAGCGCATGTTGACAACCCCCGTCGCCAACCTTTCTCCCCAGCGCGAGGAAATCCTCGCCGCCCTCGATTTTCTTTTCACCGGTTTTTAATCAAGGAAACACACCGTGGCCCAATACGTCATGTCGATGCTCCGCGTGAGCAAGATCGTTCCCCCGAAGCGCCAGATCATCAAGGACATCTCGCTGTCCTTCTTCCCCGGCGCCAAGATCGGCCTGCTCGGCCTCAACGGCTCAGGCAAGTCCACCGTGCTGAAGATCATGGCCGGCGTGGACAAGGAATACGACGGCGAGGTGCAGCACCTGCCGAACATTTCGATCGGCTACCTCGCGCAGGAACCGCAGCTCGACGCCGCCAAGACGGTAAAGGAAGAAGTCGAGGCCGGCCTCGGCGCGGTCGTCGAGGCGAAGCAGAAGCTGGAAGAAATCTACGCCGCCTACGCCGAGCCGGATGCCGACTTCGACAAGCTGGCCGAGGAGCAGGCCAAGTACGAAGCGATCATCTCGGTCGCTGGCGCCGATGTCGAGAACCAGATGGAAATCGCCGCCGATGCGCTGCGCCTGCCGCCTTGGGACGCGACGATCGGCAACCTGTCGGGCGGCGAGAAGCGCCGTGTCGCGCTGTGCAAACTGCTGCTGTCGAAACCCGACATGCTGCTGCTCGACGAGCCGACCAACCACCTCGACGCCGAGTCGGTGGAGTGGCTGGAGCAGTTCCTCGTGCGCTTCCCCGGCACCGTGGTCGCCGTCACCCACGACCGTTACTTCCTCGACAACGCGGCCGAGTGGATTCTCGAACTGGACCGCGGCCACGGCATCCCGTGGAAGGGCAACTACTCCTCGTGGCTGGAGCAGAAGGAAGCGCGGCTGGAGCAGGAACAGAAGCAGGTCGACGCCCACATGAAGGCGATGAAGGTCGAACTGGAGTGGGTGCGCTCGAACCCGAAGGCGCGCCAGGCCAAGTCGAAGGCCCGCCTCGCGCGCTACGAGGAGATGTCGAGCGTCGAGTACCAGAAGCGCAACGAAACGCAGGAAATCTTCATCCCGCCCGGCGAGCGGCTCGGCAACGAGGTCATCGAGTTCAAGGAGGTGACCAAGGCCTTCGGCGACCGCCTGCTGATCGACAAGCTGTCGTTCCGCATCCCGCCCGGCGCCATCGTCGGCATCATCGGCCCGAACGGCGCCGGCAAGTCGACGCTGTTCCGCATGATCCAGGGCATCGAGCAGCCCGACAGCGGCGAGATCGTCACCGGCCCGACGGCGAAGATCGCTTCGGTCGACCAGTCGCGCGAAGGCCTGGAAAACGACAAAACCGTCTTCGATGCCGTCGCGCAGGGGCAGGACATCCTCACCGTCGGCAAGTTCGAGATGCCCGCGCGTGCCTACCTCGGCCGCTTCAACTTCAAGGGCGCCGACCAGGGCAAGAACGTCGGCAATCTCTCGGGCGGCGAGCGAGGCCGGCTGCACCTGGCGAAGACGCTGATCCAGGGCGGCAACGTGCTGCTGCTCGACGAACCGTCGAACGACCTCGACGTCGAGACGCTGCGCGCGCTGGAGGATGCGCTGCTGGAATTCTCCGGCTGTGTGCTGGTGATCTCCCACGATCGCTGGTTCCTTGACCGCATCGCCACGCACATCCTCGCCGCCGAGGGCGATTCGCAATGGAACTTCTTCGAAGGCAACTACCGCGAGTACGAAGAGGACAAGAAGAAGCGCCTCGGCGAAGCCGGCGCCCAGCCGCATCGCATCCGCTACAAGCCGATCAGCCGCTAGGAAAGAACAGCGATGGCCGCCCGCGTGGATCTGCATGGCAAGCAGGGCCTGCTGGTCGACGACATGCCGGAGATGCGCTCGGCGATGCGCATCCAGCTGTCCGACGTCGGGCTCGAGCACTGCGACACCGCACGCAACGTCAAGGAGGCCTTCGAACACCTCGCGCAGAAACGCTACGACCTGATCGTCTGCGACTACAACCTCGGCCAGGGCGCCGACGGCCAGCAGTTTCTCGAGCTGGTGCGCCGCAAGCACGTCCTGCCGCTCTCCACCGCCTTCCTGATGGTGACCGGCGAAACCGGCTACGAGCAGGTCGCCACCGCTGCCGAATACGCACCGGACGACTACCTGCTCAAGCCCTTCACCGCCGAACTGCTCGGCACGCGCCTCACGCGCATTCTCGACAAGAAAGCCGCACTGGCGCCCGTTTACCGCTGGATGGGCACGGGTGCCCTCGACAAGGGCGAGCCCGACAAGGCGCTCGCCGCGTGCGAGGCGATCATCGCCGCCGGCGGGCGCTACGCCCTGGACGCGCAACGGCTCAAGGGCGAACTGTTGCTCTCGCTCGGACGGGCCGCCGAAGCGCAGGCCGTTTACGAGGGCGTGCTGGCCCAGCGCGCCACGCCGTGGGCGGTCGTCGGCCTCGCCCGCGCCGAACTCGCCACCGGCCACGACGGCGAGGCCCGCGAGATGTTCGAGCAGGCGCTCGTCGCCTACCCCAACTACCTGGCCGCCTACGATTCGCTGGCCCACCTGCTGGCGCGCACGGACAAGGTCGCCGCGCAGGAGGTCGTCGAGCAGGCACTCAAGGTTGCCCCTTCGACCCAGCGCACCCGCGAACTGGGCAGCCTCGCCATCGACAACCGCGACTTTGAACGCGCTGAATCCGCCTTCAAGCGTGTCGTCGAGAAGGATCGCACCGGCTTCTTCAAGAGCCATGACGACTACGCCGGCCTGGCCAAGAGCTACGTCGAGCAGGGCAAGACCGTCGAGGCGCTCGGCGCCGTCCGCGACATGGGCAGCGCCTTCGCCCGTTCGCCGGAGCTGGCCGCGCGCCAGGCCGCCGTCGAATGCCAGATCCACGTACGCGCCGGCAACCCCGAGGCGGCGAAAGCCGCGCTCGACAAGGCGCTCAAGGTCCAGCAGTCGGCGCGGCTCGATGCGACCACCGCCCTCGAAGTCGCCCAGGCCTGCTTCGCCGGTGGCCGGGCCGACGACGCGAAGAGCATCATCCAGACCGTCGCCGAGGACCATCACGAGAACGATGCCGTGCTGGCCCGCGCACAATCCGTCTTCGCCGCGGCCGGCCTCGAGGACGAGGGCACGGTGTTCCTCGAGGCGACGCGCAAGCGCATGATCAAGCTCAACAACGATGCCGTGGCGCTGGCCAAGTCCGGCCAGCTCGACGAAGCCGTCGCCATGCTCAGCGAAGCGGCCGACCGCCTGACCAACAACGCCCAGATCGCCCTGAATGCCGCGCTCGCGCTGCTGATGCACGTGCATCGCAATGGCGTAGACGCCGCACGCATCGCGCAGGCCCATGCCTACATCCTGCAGGCGCAGGGGGTCAATGCGGCGCATCCCAAGCTGGCCGAAGTGAGCCAGTTCTACCGCAGGATCGCCCCGGCCGGCTCCCCGGCCCTGCCCGGCTGATGGACACCCCGATCGACCCCCTCGCCCCCCTCGACCCACTGGTCGCCGCCGTCATCCACGACGCCAAGAATGCGTTGCTGGCCCTGGATACGCAACTGGCGGACATCGAGCGCCGCACCGCTCGATTCCTTGATGATGAGTGCCGCACCGCTCGATCCGTCGATCCCGAGTGCCGTCCCGCCCGCGCCGATTTTTCCGCCGCCCGCGCTACGGCCACGCGCATCGCCGGCCAGCTCACCGAACTGCTCACCTGCTTCCGCGCGCAGCAGGGCCGGCTGCGCCTCGCCATCGACGATCACGACCTCAGCGACTTCATCGACGACCTGCTCGCCGAACTCGGCCCGCCGCCGGCAGGCATCGCGTTCGCGGTCGATCGCGCCGCGGTCGATCGCCTCGGCGCCTGGGCCTTCGACGCCTACCTCGTCAAGCTGGCCCTGCTCGACACCCTGCGCAACGCCTTCCGCCATGCCCGCACGGGCGTCCGCCTCGGCGTCGACACGCCGCCGGAAGGCGGCGTGCGCTTCAGCGTCGCGGACGACGGGCCGGGATTTCCCGAAGCCGTGCTGATCGGCGCCGTCGTCCAGTCAGGCGGCGAAGGCACCGGCCTGGGCCTCGTCTTCGCCCGTCTCATCGCCGAACGCCATGCCACGCCGGCCGGCCGGCACGGCCGCGTCGAACTCGCCAACCACGGCGGCGCGACACTGCGCCTCACACTGCCCTGAGCTTCTCGCCCGCCGCCGCCAGCGTCGCCTCGTTCTTGGCGAAGCAGAAGCGCACCAGGCCGTAGTCACTGCCATCGGGCATGAAGGGCGAGACGGGAATCACCGCCACGCCCTTCTCGGTCGTCATCCAGCGCGCGAATTCCATGTCGGGCATGCCGCTGATGCGGTCGTAGCGCGCCAGCTGGAAGTAGGTGCCGTCGCAGGGCAGCAGGTCGAAGCGCGAGCCGTCCAGCTGCGCCCGGAAGAAATCGCGCTTCTGCCGGTAGAAGTCGGCGAGGCCGTCGGCGAAGCCCGGATCGGCGCTCATGAAGTCGGCCAGCGCGAGCTGCGAGGGGTGGTGCACCGTGAACACGTTGAACTGGTGCACCTTGCGAAATTCGGCCGTCAGGGCGGCCGGCGCGGCGCAGTAGGCCACCTTCCAGCCGGTGATGTGATAGGTCTTGCCGAAGCTCGACACGACGAAGCTGCGCTCGCGCAGGTCGGCGCGGCGCGCCAGGCTCTCGTGGCGGCCGGCATAGAAGATGTGCTCGTACACCTCGTCGCCAAGCAGCACGATGCCGGTGTCGCGCACGAGGCCGGCGAGCTGGTCCATGTCCTCGGCCGTCCACACCGTGCCGGTCGGGTTGTGCGGCGTATTGAGGATGATCATGCGCGTCTTCGCCGTGATGGCGGCGCCGACTTCCGCCCAGTCGGGCCGGAAGGCCGGCGGCGCGAGCTTGATCACGCGCGCCGTGCCGCCCTGCAGCTCGATCGCCGGCAGGTAGCTGTCGTACACCGGCGCGAAGACGATCACCTCGTCGCCCGGCCGCACGCAGGTGGCGATGGCGGTGAACAGCGCCTGCGTCGCGCCGGCCGTGACGGTGACCTCGGTCTCGACGTCGTAGCGCGCGCCGTAGAGCCGCTCCAGCTTGGCGGCGATGGCCGCGCGCAGCGGCGCCACACCGGCCATCGGCGGATACTGGTTCGCGCCCGAGTGCAGATGGTGGTTCATGCGGTCGAGCAGCAATTCGGGCGGCGAAAAATCGGGAAAGCCCTGCGACAGGTTGATCGCGCCGTGCTCGGCGGCGAGGCGCGACATGACGGTGAAGATCGTGGTGCCGACATTCGGCAGGCGGGAAGGAAACAAACTCATGGTCTACCTTTGGTGTTCATTCGTACACTAAAATGCGCGGGGTATGGACAAGTCTATCCCCCTGCGTTCGCTCTACGTCGACTTCAACTCCTACTTCGCCTCGGTCGAGCAGGAGTTGCGGCCGAAGCTGCGCGGCCGGCCGGTCGGCGTGCTGCCGGTGCTGGCCGACACCACCTGCTGCATCGCCGCCAGCTACGAGGCCAAGGCCTTCGGCGTCAAGACGGGCACGCCGGTCTACGAGGCGCGGCAGCGCTGCCCGGGGATCGTCTTCGTCGAGGCGCGTCCGCCACTCTACGTCGAGATGCATCACCGGCTGGTCGCCGCGGTCGAGTCCTGCACCCCCGTCGGCCGCGTCCTGTCCATCGACGAAATGAGCTGCCCGCTGACTGGCAGCGAGCGCAACGCCGACAAGGCGCTGGCACTCTCCTACCGCATCAAGGCGACCATCGCCGCGCAAGTGGGCACCCACCTGCGCTGCTCGATCGGCATCGCGCCGAACACCTTCCTCGCCAAGATCGCCTCGAACATGCGCAAGCCCGACGGCTGCACGGTGATTGAGGCCGCCGATCTGCCGCAGGTACTTTACCGGCTGGAACTGCGCGACATCCACGGCATCGGCCGCGCCCTCGAAAGTCGGCTGCGGCAGCACGGCATCGCGACGGTGGAACAACTCTGTACCGCCCATGCAGGTACGCTGCGCGCGGCCTGGGGCAGCATCGAGGGGGAGCGCATGCACGCCAAGCTGCGTGGCGAAGAACTGCCCGAACACGCAACGCGCCGCGCCTCGGTCAGCCACTCGCACGTGCTGCCGCCGGAACTGCGCAACGAGGCCGCGGCCTACTCGGTGCTGCACCGTCTGCTGCAGAAGGCGGCGATGCGCCTGCGCAGCTACGGGCTGATCGCCGGCAACCTGCACGTGCGCATGAAGTATCGCGACAACTCGGTATGGCGCGCCGACCAGCCGCTCGACCCGACCGCCGACACGCTGACCTTCCTGCATGCGCTCGACGCGCTGTGGGCGCAACGACCGCCGCGAAGGAAGCCGTTCGCCGTCGCCGTGGCACTGACGGCGCTGGACGCGGCGGCCCACCGCTCGCGCGACCTGTTCGACGCGGGCCGCGACCATGAGCGCCTCGACGCCGCGATCGACGCCATCAACCTGCGCTACGGGAAGAACTCGCTCTACTTCGGCGGCGCCCACCGGGCGCTGGCGGCTGCGCCGATGCGCATCGCCTTCCAGCACATCCCCGACCTGGAAGTCGAAGCTGATTAGGAGGAGGTGCCGGCGCGCTCCAGCACGCAGAGCAGGCGCGACGTGTCGTCGGTGCCCCAGCCGGCCGCCATCAGCGCATCGAGCTGCTGCATGACCGCGCCGCCGACCGGCATCGGCAGGGACTGGCGCGTCGCCTCGGCCAGCACGAGGCCGACATCCTTGTGATGCAGGCGCGCCTCGACGCCGGCCGCGAAGTCGCGCGCCGCCATCTTGCCGCCGAACAGGTCGAGCACGCGCGAACCCGCCGAACCACCCAGCATCGCCTCGCGCACCTTGCCGAAATCGACGCCCGCGGCATTCGCCAGCCGCGCGGCCTCGGCCGTCGCCTCGAGCACCGACACCATGATGAGCTGGTTGCAGGCTTTCGCCACCTGCCCCGCCCCGGCATCGCCGACGCGCACCGCCGTCCTGCCGAGGCAGGCGAACAGCGGTTCGAGCCGTCCCGCCAGCGCCGACAATTTGTCAGGGCTGCCGCTTGCACCCCACATGATGGCGAGCGTCGCCGCGCGTGCCCCGGCCGTGCCACCCGAGACCGGCGCGTCGACGAAGTCGATGCCCTTCTCGGCGTAGCGTGCCGCGATGCCGCGCGCCACCGACGGCGCGATGGTCGAGAAGTCGATGTGCAGTCCGCCTGGCGCGAAGCCTTCGATCAGCTGGTCGGCCAGCCCCTCGACATCCGCGCTCGTCGTGACATTGGTGCAGACGATCTCGCACTGCCGCGCCAGCTCGGCCGGCGATGCGGCCCGCACAACTTCCGGCGGCAGAAAGTCGGCGCTGGCAGGACGGCGCGTCCAGACCGCGACCTCGTGCCCGGCCGCCCGCAAGTGCTCGACCATCGGGCGGCCCATGCCGCCCAGGCCAATGAACCCGATGTTCATTTCAAGTCGGAGCCGATGCGCATGCCCTATGCCCCCGTCACCGCCTTGGTAATCAGCGGCACCAGCGGCTCGGGCAGCTTGAGCTGGCCGGACAGCGCGAAGGCATGGGCGCGCTCGGACATCTTCTTCCAGGTCTTGCGGACGATGTCGAGCCACTTCTCTTCCGAATACTCGGGATGCTGGCCAGCGAACTCAAGCATGTAGTGCTCGATGAAGACGAGGTCGGTGACGTCCTCGAGCATCTGCGTGTCGGGATTCACCTTGAGGCCGCGCTTGCCGACCGCCTGCTGCACGCGCTCGATGGTCGCCGCGTCGTAGCCGGCCTGTTGCATCAGCGTGCCGACGGTCTCGGCGTGAAACTTGTAGAGGCCGGTGCGCCAGGCGTAATAGCCCTCCCGGGTCATCGGATAGCTGTCGCGCGGCGTCTTCCAGCGCTGGATGTGCTGGGCGCGCACGGCGATCTTCTGCGCGTCGTCGGCCTCCGGCGCGTAGCGCGCGATCATCTCGCTCATGCGCTGGCCGTAGAGCAGTTCGCGCGGCACGGCCTTGCCCGCGGCATCCGTGTCGGAGCGGGGGTCTTCGGCATTGGCCGCATCAATGAGTTCGACGATGCGTTCGTACAGGCTGTTGCTCATTTATTTTTCCTCTGTGAGTCGGGGTAAATCAGTGGGCATGGGGCGGCAGGTCGACCAGCGCCAGCGTCGCGTCGTCGTGCGGCAGATTGCTGCCAAGATGCCGGGCGAGCGCCGTCTGGACCGCCTGCAACCGACGGTCGGCCGATACGCCGGCGAGCGCGGCGCGCAGGCCCCGGACGCCGAACTCCTCTCCCGAGGGAGAGGCGGCCTCGACGAGACCATCCGAATACAGCACCAGCTGACCGCCATCCTGCGGCACCGCAAGGCGCGCGGTCACCGTGGCAGCGGCATCGAAAGCGTCGATGCCGAGCGGCAGATGCGCCGCGGCGATTTCCTGCACGACGTTGCCGGCACGATCGAGCAGCAGCGCGCTGGGAAGGCCGCCCATCCACAGCTCGCTGCCGCCTGCCGGATCGACGCACAGGCAGCCGCAGGCGACGAAGCGGCCGACCGGCAGGGCGCCGCACAACTGGTCGTTGAGCCGGGAGACCAGCGGACCGACCGGCAGGCCGGAGGCGACGATGTCGTAGAAGAGCGCCAGCACCGGCAGCACGCTGATGGTGGCGCCCAGCCCGTGCCCGGTGGCATCGGCCAGCAGGACATAGAAACGGCCGTCGTCGGCGCGTGCCGCGGCAACGATGTCGCCGCTGAAGTTGGTGGCGGACTGCATCCAGTAGTGCAGCGCCGGGTCGGACAGGCCGGGGCGATGCAGCATCCGGTTGAGCACGCCTTCGGCGAGGCGGTTCTCGGCCTCGCGCTCGTCGTAGTAGACCTGCAGGGAGCGCCGCGTTTCCTCGAGTTCGCGGCGCAGCGCGATGCTGCGCGACAGCGAGCGCAGCTTGGCTTCGAGGACGACGAAATTGACCGGCTTCGGCAGGTAGTCGTCGCCGCCGGCCTCGAGGCCGTTGACGAGGTTCTCGTCCTTGTCGAGCGCCGAGAGGAAGATCACCGGCACCCAGCGGTCGCCGCTCGCCGCCTTGATGCGGCGCGTCGCCTCGTAGCCGTCCATCACCGGCATCATGACGTCCATCACCACCAGGTCGTAGTCGTTGGCGACGAACATCTCGACCGCCTGGGCGCCGTCCTCGGCCATATCGACGCGATGACCGAACTTCTTCAGGAAGACCGCGAGGATCTGCCGGTTGGTCGCCGTGTCGTCGACCACCAGCACCTGCAGGGGCACCGCCGCCGGCGCCGTGGCATCTCGAGACTGGATATTCATCGTTGGTTCATTGCACCGTGCGGATGGTGGCGACGACCGTGTTGCCGTTGCCGCGGTATTCGAGCGAGGCAAAGCTCAGCATGCGCGCCATCGCGATGCCGCGCCCGTTCGGGTCGCCGGCGCGCTCGGGCTCGAACTCCATGTAGCGCCGCCAGTCGAACCCCGCGCCTTCGTCGGTAACGGTGAATTCGAGGCGATCGAAATGGCGCTCGACGCGCACGCGCACGCAGCGGTCCCGATATTCCGGCAGCACCAGGCGACGCGCCACTTCGGATTCCCAGCGGTCCTCGAGGCGCAGGCGCTTCTTGTCGGCGTAGCTGATGCCGAGATTGCCGTGCTCGACGGCATTCACCAACAGTTCCGTCAGACCCGAAGCCGCCAGTTCCGGCGTCGGGCACAGGCTCGCCAGCACCTCGATCAGCGGCCCCACCTCTTCGATCCGGCTGAAGCGAAACAGGGCCAGGTCGATCAGCTCCATCGCCTTGACGTGGGCGGCGGCATGGCGGCCGGCCTCCTCGCGTTCCTGGATGTCGGCCAGGGCGGCGCGCACGATGGCCGTGAGGACCTCGGGCTCGTAGGGCTTTGGCAGGTAGTAGTAGGCGCCCGCCTCGATGCCCTCGCGAATCTGCTCGGGTGCGCTGGCGGCCGTCTGCATGATCACCGGGATCGCACGGAGGCGCGCCTCGGCCTTCATCTTCTTCAGCAGCTCGATGCCGCTCATGCCGGGCATCATGCGATCCAGGATGGCCAGGTCGTAGGACGCGCCGCCGTCGAACCGCCGCCAGGCCTCGTCGGCGCTGGTGACCAGGTCGAGGTCGTAATGGGCGTCCTCGAGATACTCGCGGATGATCTCGAGATTGATCAGTTCATCATCGACGACGAGGATGCGGCGCTGGCTCATGCAGGGGTCCGGGTCGAAAGCGGAAGGATCACATCGAAGGCGGCACCGCCTTCCGGCCGGTTGCGCGCCTGAATGATACCGCGGTGCGCATGCACGATCTCGCGCGAGATGGCCAGGCCCAGCCCGGTCCCGCCGGCCCCGGTGGCCGTCTTGCTGCTCTGCGCGAACTTGTCGAAGATGGCTTCCAGCTCCGCGGGCGGAATGCCGATGCCCTCGTCGGCCACCGTCAGGCGCAGCGCCGCCAGCGCGCCGCTGTCCGCCGCGCGACGCCCCGCCGGCAGGGAGGCGGGGGCGATCTCGATGAAGATGCGCCGGCCTTCGGGCGTGAACTTGATGGCATTGCCGAGCAGGTTGTGCAGGACCTGGCTGATGCGCTTGCGGTCGCCGAGGACATGACAGCTTTCAGCCGGCACCCGGACCGCGCAGGCGAGATGGCGGGACTCCAGCAGCGACGACAGGTCGGCGACGACGGCATGCACTTCCTGCCGCAAGTCGAGTGAGACCATCGTGTACTGCATGCGCCCGGCCTCGAGCTTGGACAGGTCGAGCAGGTCGTTGACGAGGTCGAGCAGGCGCTCGCCGCTGGCGCGAATGTGCTCGAAGTATTCGCGCAGCTTCGCCGCCGGCGCGCTCTCCGCCTTCTGGCTGCCGATGCGGGCGAACGAGAGGACGCCGTGCATCGGCGTGCGCAGTTCGTGGCTCATGTTGGCGAGGAACTCCGACTTCGCGTGGTTGGCGCGTTCCGCGGCCTCCTTGGCCGCCGTCAGGTCGGCGGTCTGCGCGGCGACCAGCAGTTCCAGATGGTCCCGGTATTCGCGCAGTTCCTCTTCCGCGCGCTTGCGCTCGGTGATGTCCCGGCCCGTGCCGCGGTAGCCGACGAAGACGCCGTCCTCGAACAGCGGCTTGCCGTCGATCGAATACCAGTGCGTCGTCCCGTCGGTCGCCTCGATCTGGTATTCGAAGCCGCGAAACGGCTGCCGCGCATCCAGCGCCGCGCGATGTGCCGCCATCTCCGCCGCGTCCACCACGATCGGCAGGTCCCAGCGATGCTGGCCGATGAACTTGCCGGTGTTGGCGCCCTTTTTCGCCGCCCCCTCCGAAAATTCGACGAAGCGCAGGTCGGCGTCCATCTCCCAGAACCAGTCGGCCGACAGTTCGGACAGGTCGCGGAAGCGCTGCCGGCTGCGTGCCAGGTCGTGGGTACGTTCATCGACCAGCAATTCCACCTGTTCCCGCCGGCGCACCATCAGCCGCACGGTGAAGGCCATGACCGTCGTCGTCAGCAGGCCGAGCGCCAGGATCAGTTCCGGTTCGTGCGCGCTGGCCGATGCCACGAGGGCCGGCGTGACCGCACTGACGATTTCCCATTCACGATCGGCCACCTGCAGCCGCTGCCGGTGCACGAGCGCGGCCCGTTCGAGTTCGTCCGGAAGCGCCGCACCGCCACTGAGCGAGCCATACACATGCAGGACCGCCAGCTCCGCCGACAGGTCCGGCTGGTATTCGCGCACCATGAAATCATGGGACACCGAAGCGGCAAGGGAGGGAGACAGCAAGGGGCCGAGGCGCAATCCGGCCAGCAGCACGCCGCGAAAATGGCGCCGCCGCTCCTCGATGTCGCGCAGCAGGCGGCCGGCCGTATAGACCGGCAGCACGAGAATCACGCCACGCTCGTTCGTGCCGGCCAGTTGCAGCGATGTCGTGAGCGCCGGCTGGCCGCTATCGCGGGCCCGGGCGAGGGTCGCCTGCCGCTCCGCGTTGATCGCGAAGAAGTCGAGTCCGTAAAGCTCGGGCGCCGGCTGGGTCAGGTGGAGACGCAGGAAGGGGAAGTATTCGTCCCGCCCCGTCGCAGCCGTCGTGCCGCCCGTGCGGGCCGGCTCGCGAATGCGGAAACTCCTGTCGCAGGCCGCCCGCTCGGTCGCCTCGAACTCGGCCCGCTCGGCCGCGGCGACCCGCGGAGCCCAGACCACGCCATACATGTAGTAATGGTTCTCGACCAGTTGCGCGGTGATTTCCTCGAATTCGGTGCAGTCGATGTGCCCCTGGGCGGCGAAGGTGCTGCGGACGGCCTGCAATCCGGTGGCCACGGCATCGATGCGCGCCCCGATCTCCGACTGGTGCAACAGCGTGTCGTTGCGCAGCGCCTGCCGAACCCGGCTGTCTTCCCATTGGCGGGCGAAGCCGTAGAGGAGCAGCGAACCCGCCACGCCCGCCACGAGGACGGCGAGCGCGGCGCGGTAGCGACGGAAGAAGGTGGTGTATGCGGCCATCTTGGGCGGGCATTATGCCTCGCCCGGGCCTATCCGCAATGTCAGCCGCAGCGGCCGGTCTTGCAATCGGCGGGGGGGGCCACCGGCACGCCGAGCTTGGCGAGGATGGTGTCGAGCGGGCAGAAGGTGGTGAAGCCGCTCTGGAACAAATTGGCGCCGACGAAGGCGGTGAACCACAGCCAGCTCATCCGGGTCAGGTCGACCTGGCCCGTGGCGTGGGCGAGTCCGAGCGACAGCAGGATGAAGAAGCCGGCGATGATGCGGACGATGCGATTGACGGTCATGAACTCATTTCCTTTCAATTTCGTTGAGGTTGGATGCGGCTCTTGAAGGCCGCGAAGTAAAGCACCGGGATGACGACCAGCGTCAGCACGGTGGAAACGAAGATGCCGAAAATCAGGGCGAGGGCAAGGCCCGAGAAGATCGGGTCGTCGAGGATGAACAGCGCCCCGAGCATGGCGGCGAGGCCGGTCAGCGCGATCGGCTTGGCGCGGATCGCGGCGGACTGGATCACCGCCTCGGCGAAGTCCATCCCTTCGGCCACCTGCTGGTTGATGAAGTCGACGAGCAGGATCGAGTTGCGCACGATGATGCCGGCCAGCGCGATCATGCCGATCATCGAGGTGGCGGTGAATTGCGCGCCGAACAGCGCGTGCCCCGGCATCACGCCGATGATGGTGAGCGGAATCGGCGCCATGATGATCAGCGGCACGAGGTAGCTGCGGAACTGGGCGACGACGAGGAGATAAATGAGGATCAAACCAACAGCGTAGGCCGCGCCCATGTCGCGGAAGGTCTCGTAGGTGACCTGCCATTCGCCGTCCCACTTCACGGCATAGCCGGCATAGGGGTCTTTCGGCTGCCTGATGAAGTACTCGCCGAGCGTGCCGCCCTGCTCGAGCTTCAGGTTCGCCAGCTTCGAGCGGATGTCGAACATGCCGTAGAGCGGCGAATCGAGCGTGCCGCCCATGTCGCCGGTGACATAGACGACCGGCAGCAGGTCCTTGTGATAGACGACCTTCTCGCGCTGCGCCGGCTTCGCCTCGACCACTTCGGAAATGGGTACCAGCTGTCCCCCGTAGGCCGGCAGGGCACGCACCTTGAGCTTGAGCAGCGCATCGAGGGCGGACTGCTTCTCGGCCGGCAGGGTGATGCGCACCGGAATCTCGTACTTCGCCTCGCCGTCGTGCAGCGGCGTGACGTCCTCGCCGGACAGGCCCATGCGCACCGTCTCGACGATGTCCTTCTGCGCCACACCGAGCAGGGCCGCCTTGGCCTGGTTCACGCGCAGGATGATGCGGCCCGCGTCCTCGTCCACCGTGTCGTCGACGCCGAGGATGTCGGCCGTGCCCTCGAAAGCCTCGCGCACCGTCTTCGCCACGGCGATCTGGCCGGCGTAGTCGGGACCATAGACCTCGGCGACGATCGGCGCGAGCACCGGCGGGCCGGGCGGCACCTCGACGACCTTGGCGTTGCCGCCGGCGGCCTTCGCCACTGCCATCAGGCGATCGCGGATGCCGACGGCGATCTCGTGGCTCTGGCGGTCGCGGTGCGCCTTGTCGACGAGATTGACCTGGATGTCGCCCATCTCCGGATTGGCGCGCAGGTAATACTGACGGACGAGGCCGTTGAAGTTGATCGGCGCGGCGGTGCCGGCATAGGCCTGGTAATCCTTCACCTCCGGCACCTGCGCCAGTTCGGCGGACATCGCGCGCAGCACGCGCGCCGTCTCCTCGACCGGCGTGCCGACCGGCATGTCGAGCACCACCTGGAATTCGCTCTTGTTGTCGAAGGGCAGCATCTTCAGCACGACCAGCTTGAACACCCCGAGCGACACCGAGGCGAGGATCGCGGCGACGATCCCGATCCACAGCAGCGCGCGCGCCTTGCGGCCCGACTGCGGATGCAGGAAGGGGGAGAGCACGCGGCGGAAGAAGCGGTCCAGTTTCGTTTCCGCCGCATCGGCATGCCCGTGCCCGTGTGCCGCAGGTTTCATGAGTTTCAGCGCCAGCCAGGGCGTGACGATGAAGGCGATGGCCAGCGAAATGAACATGCCCATCGAGGCATTGATCGGGATCGGGCTCATGTACGGCCCCATCAGGCCCGACACGAAGGCCATCGGCAGCAGCGCGGCGATCACGGTGAAGGTGGCGAGGATGGTCGGCCCGCCGACCTCGTCCACCGCGCCGGGGATGATCTCCCAGAGCTTCTTCTCGGGGTAGAGCGTGTGCCAGCGGTGGATGTTCTCGACCACCACGATGGCGTCGTCGACGAGGATGCCGATGGAGAAGATCAGCGCGAACAGGGACACGCGATTGAGCGTGAAGCCCCACGCCCACGAGGCGAACAGCGTCGCCGCCAGCGTCAGGGCGACGGCCGCACCGACGATCACCGCTTCGCGCCGGCCGAGCGCGAACAGCACCAGCAGCACGACGAAGGCGGTGGCGAACACCAGCTTGCCGATCAGCTTCTGCGCCTTCTCGGTCGCCGTCTCGCCGTAGTTGCGCGTCACGGTGAACTCGACGCCCTCGGGAATCACGGTGCCCCTGAGTGACTGCATGCGGGCGATCACGCCGGCGGCGACATCGGCCGCATTCACGCCCGGCTTCTTCGATACCGCCAGCGTCACCGCGGGATATTCGGTACCGCGCTCGCCGTGCCAGACGTAGCGCGACGGCTGGTCGGCGCCATCGACGATCGTGGCGACATCCTCCATGAACACCGGCTTCTTGTCATACACGCCGACGACGAGCTGCTTCACGTCGGCGGCGGTTTCGAGATAGGTGCCGGTCTGGACGAGGATTTCGCGATTCGCATTGACGAGGCTGCCGGCCGGCTGCGAGGCGTTCGACACCTGCAGCGCCGCCTTCAGGTCCTGCGCCGTGATGCCGCGCGCGGCCATGCGTTCGGCGTCCATCAGCACGCGCACGACATGGCCGGGGCCGCCGATGGTGACGACGTCGCGCGTGCCCGGGATGCGCTTGAGCTCGATCTCGACAGCGCGTGCCACCTGCTGCATCTCGAAGCCCGCCTTTTCCGGGTCGGCGCTCCAGAAGGTCAGCGAAACGATCGGCACGTCGTCGATGCCTTTCGGCTTGACGATCGGCTGGCCCACGCCGAGATGCGGCGACACCCAGTCGCTGTGCGCGTTGATCGTGTCGTAAAGGCGGACCAGCGCCTGGATCGGGTCCTCGCCGACTTCGTACTGGACGGTGATCACCGCCATGCCGGGACGCGACACCGAATAGACGTGCTCGATACCGGAGATGCGCGCCAGCACCTGCTGCGCCGGGCGGGCGACGAGGTTCTCGACGTCCTTGACCGTCGCACCGGGGAAGGGCACGAAGACGTTGGCCATCGTCACGTTGATCTGCGGCTCTTCCTCGCGCGGCGTGATCAGCGTGGCGAAGACGCCGAGCAGCAGCGCCACCAGCGCGATCAGCGGTGTCAGGGCGTTGCGGAGGAAGAACTCCGCGATGCGTCCGGAAATCCCCATCATGCCCTCGACGGGCAGCCCCAAGAGGGCATGCGCCCCCCTGTGGGGGGCAGCGAGCTGGTTTTGCGAGCGTGGGGGGCCATTATTACTTCGCCTGCTTCAGTTCGATGCCGGTCCTGACCGGATCGAGGCTGATGGTTTCGCCGGATGCGAGGCCGGACAGGACCTCGACCTCGCCATCGGCGACCGCCTCGCCGAGCCGCACCTGGCGCAGCACCGGGCGATCCGGGCCGAGCACATACACGGCAGCGATCTCGCCGCGCCGCAGGACGGCCTGCGGCGGCACGGTCAGCTTCTGTACCGTGCCGACGACGAAGTGGGCCCGCACCGCCATGCCGGGCACCACGCCGTCCGCATCGGGCAGATAGATCCGCGCGGTCGCGGTGTGGCTCTGCGCGTCGATGGTGGGCAGGATCTCGATGCGAGCGCCGTCCAGCCAGCGCCGACTTTTGCTGTCGACGACCTCCACGCGCGCCGTCTTCGCCTGCAGCGCATCCTTCAGCTTGTACTGCGGGATGCTGGCGACGGCGCGCAGGCCTTTCGGATCGAACACGGTGACGAGCGGCTTGCCCGGCATCGCCAGGTCGCCCAGTTCGGCATGGCGCTGCGCGACGATACCGGCCAGCGGCGCGGTCACACTGGCGTGCGAGGCGCCGGCACCGGCGGCGCCGGCCTGGGCCCGCGCCGACTTGAGCGCCGCCTCGGCCTGGTCCAGCGCGGCCTGGCTGACGAATTTCTGCTTGAAAAGATTCTGCGTGCGCTGGAAGTTCGCCTCCGCCTGCGCGAGCTGCGCCCGTGCCGCCGCGACATTCTCGGTCGCCTCGCGCGCATCGACGGTCATCAGCAGCTGGCCGGACTGGACGCGCTGGCCGGCTTCCGCCCTGACGGCGACGATGCGGCCGGACACCTGGGTCGCCACGACCGCCTGACGGGTCGCTTCGACCAGCGCTTCGGCCGGCAGGGTGAGCGGGACGTCGCGCAGTTCGACGACGCGTGCGATCGGCGTCGCCTGCGCCCAGGCCGGAACGCAGGCGAACGCCGCTGCGACGTAGAGGGCCTGGCGGAGTCTGAGTCGGGGTAAGGATATTGTTCTCATAAGGTATATAAGTATATCCTGATATTCACTCTTCAAGCCCCGGCGACGGCGTGGGCCGCCATGGCCTCGATCACCGCGTCGACTTCGCCGACGCAGTCGGCCACCTCGAACGCGACGTCCGGGAAACGGTCCAGCGCATCGCCCAGCAATTGCGGCAGGTCCTTGAGGACATGCCGGCCCGGCGCGAAGAAGATCGGCACGATGCGGATCTGCCGCACGCCGCGCCTGACGAGGCATTCGATGCTCGCCTCGAGCGGCGGCTGGGTCAGTTCGAGGAAGCCGATCTCCACCGCCGTATCGGGGGTCAGCCGCTCGACCGTGGCGCGGATGCGCCGGAAGGGTTCGATGTATTCGGGATTGCGGGCCCCGTGCCCGAACAGGATGATGCCTTTCATGCGCGCTCCTTCTCGATGTCCTACCCGATTTCATTCCATATGTTGCGGCACTGCGTTTCACGGATATACCACGCCGCGGCCGCCCCCAGCCAGGCCGCCGCCGCGATCAGCAGCAGGCCCCAGCGGTAATCCTCGGGGGCGTAGAGGCGCACACCGTTGGCCATCGCCCCGCTCCAGCGCTGGTCCATGATCCAGCCGACCGCCGGCTGCAGCAGCGCGCCCATGAGGAAGCCGCCCATGTTGGTGACCGAGGTGGACATGCCGGACAGCTGCGGCGGATTGACCTCCTTGGCGCAGGCCCACGACAGGGTGAAGCTGGCCGTGGTGAGCCCCATCAGGGCGAACAGCGAGTAGGTGGCCGCGGCGGGCAGGGCGATACCCGACAGCCAGACCAGCCAGATCGCGCCGTAGATGTGCGCGCTGACGATCACCACCGGCTTGCGGCGGCGCAGGCGGTCGGACAGCGTGCCGACGAGCAGGCAGCCGAAGGCGAAGCCGGCGAAGTAGAGGGACAGATGGGCGGTCGCCGCGTCGCGCGTCATGCCCAGCCCCTGTGTCAGGAAGGGCGTCGCCCAGAGGCCGCCGAAGGCGAAGAAGCTGCCCGAGAGCCCCGAATTGACCAGCGCGGCCGGCCAGGTGGCGCGGTTCTTCAGTACGCGCAACAGGCCGGTGAGTATGACGGTCCGGTCAAATCTAGGCTGTTCGGGCGGGACGGCGGATGACGCGCCGGACCGGGCAGCTTCCGGCCGGTCGCGCACCAGCAGCCAGGCAAGCGCGCCGAGCGCCAGCGAAACGATGCCGACGCCAACGAACACGCCGCGCCAGCCGACGTTTTGCGCCATCCATGACAGCGGCGCGCCAGCCAGCACCGAACCGAGGTTGCCGATCAGCATCGACAGACCGACGACGCTGGCGAAGCGGTGTTCCTCGAACCACACCGCGATGATCTTCAGCATCGCGATGAACACCACCGACACGCCGAGGCCGATCAGGGTGCGGCCGACGAGCGCCGCGTCGAGGCTTTGCGCCATGCCGAACAGCAGGCTGCCGCCACCGGCGACCATGCCGCCGAGCAGCAGGATGCGGCGCGGCCCGAGCGTATCGACCAGGATGCCGGTCGGCACCTGCATGATCGTGTAGACGTAGAAATAGGTGGCCGCCAGCACGCCGAGCGAGGCGGCCGAGGTCTGGAAGGCGGCAGCGAGGTCCTGCGCGATGCCGGCCGGGGCGAAGCGCTGGAAGAAGGACAGCACGTAGGCCGCCACGACCACGGACAAGGCCAGCAGCCGGCGGCGCTTCTGCTCGGGAGTCAAGTCGAAATCCATGGCCGATTGTAGCCAGCGGCTAGTCATCGCGTGGCGGCGGCGCCACGGAAGGCAGGCGGCGATGCAGCCCTGCCTTCGCCAGCAGGTGGGCCGACACCGGGGCGGTGATGAAGAGGAACAGAGTGACGAGGATCTCGTGCAGGCTCAGGCTGTCCCCCTCCCCCGTGACGCTGAAATAGATCGACGACGCCACCAGCAGACAGCCGACGCCGAGCGTGGTCGCCTTGGTCGGCCCATGCAGGCGCGTGTAGAAATCCCGGAAGCGCGCCAGCCCCAGCGAACCGATGAAGGTGAAGGCCGCGCCGGCGAGGACGAGGAAGGAAAGCAGCGCTTCGACGGCAGGACTCATTCGGCGCACCTCATTCGACGCATCTCATTCAATGATGTCTCCCCTGAGCAGGAACTTGCACAGCGCCACGGTGCCGACGAAGCCCATCAGGGCGATCAGCAGCGCCGCCTCGAAATAGAGCGGGCTGGCGAGATGGATGCCGAGCAGCACCAGCAGGGCGATGGCATTGATGTAAAGGGTGTCGAGCGCGAGGATGCGGTCGGGCGCGTGCGGCCCCTTGAGCAGCCGCAGGAAGGATAGCGCGAAGGCGGCGGCCACGAGGGCGAAGGCGAGCGTGAGCGAAAGACTCAGCATGCGAAGATTTCCTTGAGCGGCGCTTCGAAGCGCGCCTTGATGGTCGCCACGAGCGCGTCCGGGTCGTCGCAGTCGAGCGCATGCACCAGCAGCGCGCGGCGATCCGCCGACAGGCGCGCCGAGACGGTCCCCGGCGTCAGGCAGATGGTGTTGGCGAGCAGGCTGATGGCCAGTTCGTTGGCGAGATCGAGCGGCACGACGACGAAGGCGGGCCGCAGCGCGCGCGGCCCGGACAGAATCAGTCGGGCGACCGACAGGTTGGCGACGAGCACGTCGAACAGGAACACGCCGCCGAAGCGCAGCAGCGCGAGCGGCGCATGGATGCGCACGCGCTCGGGCCAGAAGGCGAGCGTGAAGCGCGGGATCGCCCAGCCGAGCAGCAGGCCGAGCACGACCTGCCCCGGCGCGACGCTGTTGTTGAGCAGCAGCCAGATGATCGCCAGGATGGGCGTCAGCAGCGGATGCGGCAGCCAGTTCCTCATGGCGTCCCCCCGGACAACCCGCCCAGCACGGCGCCGATGTAGGCGGCGGGATTCGTCAGCTGCATGGCGGCGTCCTGCGCGAACTCGAATGCCGGCCCGGCCGCCAGCGTAAGCGCCAGGATCAGGCCGAGCAGGCCGAGGATGGCGACGAGTTCGCGCGCTGCCGAATGCGGTTCGAACACCGGCAATGGCGGCGCATCGGGAGCGGGGCTCTTGAGGCTGAAGAACAGGCGGCTGCCGGCGCGCGCGAGCGCGATCACGCCCATCAATGCCGTGACCAGGATCACCGTCCAGACGACCGTACGCTCCGGCGCGGCGCGCAGGATCAGGAACTTGCCGATGAAGCCCGACAGCGGCGGCAGGCCGGCGGCCGCAACCGCGGCAGTGAAGAACAGCCCACCCCACAGGGCGTGGCGCGGCAGGTCGGCATCCGGAGTGAAAAAGTCGGCGCTGGCGGGACGGCGCCGGCGCATCGCCTCGGCGAGCAGGAACAGCACCGCAGCGGCGAAAGTACTGTGTGGCAGGTAGTAGAGGCCGGCGGCGATGCCCGGCGCACCCAGCGAGAACGCCGTCAGCAGCGTGCCCACCGAGGCGACCACCAGCCAGGCCGCCAGCCGCCCCAGGCTCTCCGCCGCCAGCGCGCCGGCCATGCCGACGACCAGCGTAGCCAGCGCGAGCGGCCGCAACCAGGGATCGAACAATCCCGCCAGCGCACCGGACAGTTCGCCGAACAGCAGCGTGTCGGCGCGCAGCAGCGCATAGGCGCCGACCTTGGTCATGATCGCGAACAGCGCCGCCACCGGCGCGGCCGTATTCGCATAGGCCGCCGGCAGCCAGAGGAAGAGTGGCAGCAGCGCCGCCTTGAGGCCGAAGACGACGAACAGCAGCAGGCCGCCGGCCCGCGCCAGACCGAGATTGTCCGCCGGCACGTTCGCCGCCCGCTGCGCCAGGTCGGCCATGTTGAGGCTGCCCAGCGACGCGTAAATGAGACCCGCCGCGAACAGGAACAGCGTCGAGCCGGTCAGGTTGAGCACGACATAGTGCAGTCCGGCGCGCGTGCGCGCAGCGCCGCCCCCGTGCAGCAGCAGGCCGTAGGATGCGATCAGCAGGATCTCGAAGAAGACGAACAGATTGAACAGGTCGCCGGTCAGGAAGGCGCCGGCGATGCCCATCAACTGCATCTGGAACAGCACATGGAAATGCCGCCCCTGCCGGTCGGTACCGTCGCCGGCATGGATCGCGGCGAACAGCGCCAGCAGGGTCGTCACCAGCACCATCCACGCGGCGAGCCGGTCGGCCACCAGCACGATGCCCCAGGGCGCGGGCCAGTCGCCGAGACGATAGACGAGGATGTCGCCGCCGCCCACCGCCGCCAGCAGGACCAGCGCGATGCCGACTTGCAGCAGCACGGCGGCGAGATCCAGCCGGCGCCGCAGCGGCATCGGCAGGTCGCGCAAGGCCAGCAACAGCGCGCCGGCGAGAAAGGGGGCGAGGATGGGGAGGATGACGATGTGCGGCATTGGCTCAACCCACCAACCGGGCCGTCTCGGGATCGTAAAACACACCCGCAATCGAACCGTCCAGAATGCGCCGCACCGCCTCGTCGATCACGTGGAGGGGTACCAGAAACCACTCTCTTGGCCTGACCGGACGCCCAAAGCGGTCTTCGATGGTCAGATCGAGTTGCGCCGCGCCGAACAAGCGGTGGAAGAGATTTTCCAGCTTGGTGCGGTTCAGGTTGTGCAGTTTGTAGGTCGCGACCACCTCCACCTTCGCCAGCAAATAGGTAGCGTCATGCTCCGCGCCGGCGATGCGCGTCTCCACCTTGCCGCCGGTCACGCCGATCTTGTGGATCAACTCGCGGTGTGCGGCGATGAAAGGGTGAGTGGAAAAGCTGCGCAACACATAGATGGTGCCGGTTTCAATATCCTCAGGCTCCGGGGTGTCGCCAAACAACGGACCGGTATCGGCCTTGAGCAAGCGCCTCCCTACCGGCATGTCGCCATCCGGATAGAGCGAGCGGGATAGCGAACGAAGCAGCAAATCGGCTTCCGTGCCGTTGTCGAAAATGACCCGCAGGCGCGGGTTGTCGCGCCCGTCCTTGGTGATCGCGCCCGGTCCCGTTTCGGCAACATAGGCGACCTGTCCGCTGACGATAAAAAAGTCGCCGACCTCGATGCTGGCGTCCTTGCCAAACGGCCGGGTAAACCAGGAACCGTCCTTGAGGCCGGATTGGGCCTCCGCGAACAGGGGTGCGAAATGCCCGAAATCCTTGCAGGGCGTCCGATTGGCAACTTCCTCGGCCACGCGCTTTTCCACGCTGGAACGCACATGCCGCAGCACCGTGATGTCGTTTTCGGCGGGTTCGGCGGCGATTCCCAACTCGGCCAACAAGTCATCTTCATCCAGGCTATCGACATCCATCCGTGGCGAGGAAACATCAGCCAGCAAGCCAGGGACATCCATTTCCGCTAGCAATGTTTTTGCTTCCGGCAATTGTCGAATTCGGTCCAGCCGCACGGCATACAGGCGCTCGAAAATGTCGCGGCCTTCGCCATGCTGCGGAGCACGGCCGTGGGTCTGATGAAAGCGCAGGATGTCCTCGAAGCCGGCGATGATGCGTTCCTCGCGCGGCGTTCGGCTGGCGGTTTTGATCGGGGCGACCTCGACGCCCAAGGCTTCCAGCAGTTCGTCGTCGTCCATCTCAGCCATTGCCAGCCATTCCTTTTGCTTCCGCCGCCTTGGCCTGGGCCCGGTAGCGCGCCAGCGCAGCCACGCCCTCCGCCATGCGTTTTTCCCAAGCGTCGGCGGAATTGATGTCCGGCAGGCGGCCACGTTCGTTCTTGAACAGTAAGGCGCGTTTCGCCAGGTCGCGGGCTTCGTCCTCGGGAATGCTCGCCTTCTTCGCGGCGATGCTGGCCTGCACCTGACGCAGCGACTTCTCGTCCATCGCCTTCGCCAGTACCGCATAGGCGGCGTCGAAGGGATTGATGCGGTCGATCAGGTCGATATCCAGATCGCGCACATTGACGAATTTGCGCACGCCATCCAGCAAGGCGGTATTGCCCACATTGTCTTGTGCCGTGCCGTCGGCATCGGCCTGCGCCAGGGCCAGCTTGGCCTGCTGGGTGATGTTCATCGCAGCGATGGCGTGCTGGCGAATTGCTTCCTGATCGGTCTCGCTCAAGTCCGGGTAGCGCTCGCGTACGATCTTACCCATGCGCAACTGCGTTAGCTCTTCGGGCAAGGTGTTTTCCTGGTCGAACAAACCGCGCTCCAGCGCGGTCTTGTCCTGCAAAAAGCTGGTGACGACCTCGTTCAGGTCTTCCTTGCAGATGCGCGTGGCTTCGGGGCTTTCGGGTTTGACCAAGCCGTTGATCTCGACATGAATCTCGCCGGTGTCCCGGTTGACGCCAATGTTGTGAGCGCCTTCCTGATACCCCGCTTCGCCGTAGTCGAATCCCGCCTGCGGGCCGGCGTTCTTCGGCGTGAACTCGTAGCGCGGTGCCAGCACCTGTTCCATCAGCAGGCTGGCGGAAATGGCTTTCAGCATGTCGTTCACCGCCTCGGCCACGGCCGCCTGTTCGGCCGTCGGTTCGGCGATCAGGTTGGTGAAGCGCGCCCGCTCCTTGCCCTCGGCATCGCGGGTGGCACGGCCGATGATTTGCACGATCTCGGTCAGGCTGCTGCGATAGCCGATGGTCAGCGCATGCTCGCACCAGATCCAGTCGAAGCCTTCTTTTGCCATGCCCAGTGCGATGATGATGTCCACATGGTCGCGGTTGTTCTTCTGCGCCGGGTCTTTCAGCGCCGCCAGCACGCGGGAGCGCTGGGCCAGATCGCTGTCGTCCACCAGGTCGGCCACTTTCAGCACGCGGCCCGACGGGGTTTGTATCTGGTGGAAGCCGCTGGCCGGGTCGATGCCCTTCCATTCCCCCAGCGCGTGCATGATCTCGTTCACCTCGCGTTCCTTGTCCTTCAGGCTTTCGCGGGCATTCACGTTGGGAATGTGGACAATGGTTTTCAGCGCCGGGTCCAACACCTTCTCCACGGCCTCCACATAGCGGCCCGTGTAGAAGAAGTAGCCGATATCCAGCGACTTGAGCCAGCGGTAGCCGTTGAGCTGCTCGTAATAGGTGTAGGTGATCGTCTCGAAGCGCGCCTCGTCTGCCGGCGCCAGCACCGCCACGCTGTCGCCTCGGAAATAGGAACCGGTCATGGCGACCAGATGCACCTTGTCGCGGGCGATGAACGCTCCCAACTGGCTACCCAGCTTGCTGTCCGGGTCACTGGAAACGTGGTGAAACTCGTCGATGGCGACCAGCCGCTCGTCGAAAGCCTCAACCCCAAGCTCATCCACCGCGAAGCGGAAGGTGGCGTGGGTGCAGACCAGCGCCTTGTCGTTGCTCGCCAGAAACTGGCGCACCGCGTCTACTTTGGATTTCGCCACGCGCGGCTCATCGACACCGGGCGCGTTGCACAGGTTCCACTGCGGCGCCACCTGCCAATCCCAATAGAAGCCGGACTCGGAGAGCGGCTCGTCCGCAAAACTGCCGCCGATGGAACGCTCCGGCACCACCACGATGGCCTGCCGCAAGCCCTGGTTGTGGAGCTTGTCCAGCGCGATGAACATCAAGGCGCGCGACTTGCCCGAGGCCGGCGGCGACTTGATGAGCAGATATTGCTCGCCGCGCTTGGCGTAGGCGCGCTCCTGCATGGCGCGCATGCCCAGTTCGTTGGATTTGCTCGACGCGCCCGTGCGTGCCGTGGTGATGGATACCGAAGGAACGGTGTAGGCGTTAGTCGGGTTGGTCGTGGCGCTCATAGTGTTCGTTCAAGCGAAAGTGGACTTTGGGCGGCGCTCATATCGGCTCATAACAGCTCATATCGGCTCATATCGAATCAAAACCTTTTTGCCCAAACGGACTATTTAACCCATTGTTAACTATGTGTTTCAAAAACTATCGAGCGAATTTCAGCGGGCAGAATCAAAACTCGATCAAAATGTTCCAGCACGTCTGGCGGCTCATAGCGGCTCATTCTCGCTCAAGGTGTAGAACGCCCCACGCCGCTCGCCATGCTGCACCAGCCTGCCTTCGTCCTTGAGTCGCTTCAACAATTTGGCGGCCTGATCTCCAGTCAGATGGCACAGCTCCATGACCTCATTGCGGCGGATTTCCCGATGATGCTGGAGATGTCCCAACACCATCTGCTCATGCTGCAAACGACTGAACCCCGCCTGCCGGGTGTAGGCCACCTGCTTGCCCTTGGCCCGATAGACCTCCGCCGATAGCGTATAGCTGCGGTTGCGCGTATTGCCGTGAGGCTGCACCAATCCGGCCTCGACCAATCGTTCCAGCGTTCGCTTCGCCTGGGACTGATCGCGATGGATGTGCCCGGCCAATTCCTCCACGTCCAGGCGCTTCTGCTCGCGCAACGCGGCCAGTGCAATCAGGCTGTCGATGGGCAGTACGGCCCCGCCTTGTCGGCTTTCCTGCTCGACCACCAGTTCCAGGAAAACCTCGTCCGCTTCCACGGTCGCCAGTTGCAAAACAACGTTATTGCTATCGGTGCGGCTGTAATCAGGTTCCGGCCTGCCAAAGCGCAACATGCCGCGATAGATTTTGTCCACCCCGCGTCCCGAACGCTCGACGACGCCGATACGCTTCATGGCATCGGCCAAAGCCGGGTTGCGCGGGCGTGGTTCGGTCGTTAGCAAGTTATGGACCGTCACGCCCTCCATCAATCCCCCCGGATTGCTGACTGTCAGTCCGTGATCGTCCAGTCGCACATGGACAGCGCCGATACGGTGGTAGTCGCGATGCACCAACGCGTTGGCCACGGCTTCTCGGAACGCGCCGATGTCCACCTTGGGGACGGGAACGCGGAACAGGCCGATCTGAACTTCATTCTCCGGGTTGTAGGGGCGAAAGTTGGTCTCCAGCCATTCCAATGCCTTCAGCAAGGGGTAACGCTGAAACTCGTTGAAAGAGACGGCTTCGCGAGACAGCACCTGGAACGCCAGTTCGTGTGTGGGCACGAGTTCGCGTAACGCACTCTCGCGGCCAATCACCAACAGGCCGGTCAGTGTTGGCACGCGCGTCCCTTGCCCAGCCCGGGTGGTGAACCCGAGTGCGCCGTCCAGCGCCTCGTCATCCAGTTCCAACAATACCCGGTCGCCGCCGAACTTCTGAATTGCCTGGCGCAGCCGCTCGCGCTCCAGCGGATCGAAATCGGCCAGTGTGGCCCCGGCCACCGGCTGCGCCGATACATCCGTCAGGCCAAAGCTCGATGCCCGGCTAACCCGGTCGTGCGGCAACATGGGCACGCATTCGGGCGTGCCATCGTGCTTGATGCGGCGGCGCAGATATACGCCCGCTGTCGTCGCCACTTCGGATTGTGATTTGGAAACCGCAATTCGGGCGACGCGGCAGCCCGAAACCTCCAGGGCCTCCACCGTCACGCCCAGGGCTGGCGAGGTTCTGGCGGCCACCAAACCTGGCAAGCCGCCCAGATTCCGGTGGGCCTCATGCAGGCCCGTCGGCGTGCCGTCGTCCTCCACGCCCAGCCAGAATTCACCGCCCTCGGTATTCGCCAGACACACCAGGGCTTCCACCAGTTCATCGTCGGACAGGCGCTTGCGGTCGCTCTTGAATTCCACCGTCAGCGATTCGGCACGTGGCAACGGCGGGGTGGAATGTGGCTTTCCCGTACTCATGTTTTCTTCCCTCTGGTCGCTTTCTTCGCGGGCGCCTTGTTGGCCGCCGCCGTCATCTTCGTATACAGCTCGAACAGCTTCTCCAACCGCTCGGTGTCGTTCCTGAAACGGCGGCCGATGTAGATGCGCTCCAGCACCTCGTCGTTGCGCTCGTGGGCGTGGCGCAGGTTTTCCGGCATCTTCTCCGGGTCGTAGAGGTCGGCGATAGTGGCCGGGAAATGCGCCTCGCGGGCAAGCAGGATGTTCTCGGCGCAGGCGGTCAGGTCGGCCTTGTTCTGCTCGGTGAGCAGCGGCACGGGGAAGGTGTTCCAGCCGAGGGTGTTGGAGTACGAAAAACGCATCTCAAGGCGAACGCAGACTGCACCAATCCAGACCCAGTGCAGGCGCGAGGCGATGAGCGCCATGTTCCAGAGGGGGGCATCGTAGAGGGCGAAGTTTCGGTCGCCAACTATGAAATCCGAAGTCAGATAATCCACCGGCAGATAGGGGCGGTTTTCCGATGAAACTCGCGGCACAACGATGGCGGTTTCTTTTGCTGAACCTGCAATCTGCACGAAGCGATGTGGTTGCTTGGCGAATGTCCGCGTAGATTCTGCGTCGGATTTGCTGCGGTTCTCTGCCACCAGCTTGAGACGTTGCGCGATGAATTCACTTTGCTTTGCGGCGTCGACCTCGCCGTCCGCAATCCACAAGCAATAACGCAGCTTGCCGTTAATCAACTCTTCCGAGCCCACGAATCGCTTGATGAAAGGTCGCGCCGCCGTATCGTCAGCGCCGACTTTCGCCGCCAAGTCGCTATCTAGAAACAAATGACCACCGTCGCGCGGCATGTTGCCGAACAGCATGGGCGACTGTTCGCCGATGGGCTCAGTGGCTTTCTGCACATAAGCCAAGCTGTCCGGCACCAGATACGGGCCGATGGCCGAGCATTGCTTCACTAAGTCGCCTTCGTATAGGAACTTCGGCGCGGCTGATTTCTTGCCTAAGCCAACGATGACCACAGTCACCCCTGCGTTGTTACTGGCGAGATTGGCCCACTTGAACGAAGTGTGCGCAAAGCGAATTTCGCAGCCACGCTCAAACGCCACCGGCCATACGTCGATGGCTTGCTGGCCTTGGCATACGCTGTTGGTTGCCACGAAAGCGGACATCGCATTCGGCACTTTGTCTGCGTAATCGAAAAACCGCGCGAACCATCCGGTCACAAAGTCGGTGGTCTTGGCGAGCTTGGGGTGCTTGCTCCATGCGTTTGCAAGATCGGCTTTCTGCTCGTCCGTTTGCCACTTGCTGCCGCGATAGGGTGGATTCCCGCAGATATACGTCTCACCGCCTTCGTTCTTGAACTCGATCTCCGCTTGTTCCACCGGCGTGCCGAATAGGTCATCCGACAGCACCTTCACGCGCCTCCCTGTCGACGGGCACACACTCAACCAATCCAGTCGCAATGCGTTATCGCAGCGAATCCAGTTTTCGGCGTCCAGCGGCAGGAAGTCTTGCAGCGCATCCTTCTGCCCGCGATAGAGCACGTCGCATTGATACTCAGCGATGATGAGGGCGAGGCGGGCGATTTCGGCGGGGAAGTCGCGGAGTTCGATGCCGCGAAAATTGGTGAGGGGGATTTCGGATTTCAGGTGCAGTTCGTTCCGGCGGCGGTTGATTTCGGCTTCGATCTCGCGCATCTGTTTGTAGGCGATGACGAGGAAATTGCCGCTACCGCAGGCCGGGTCGAAGACGCGGATGCGGGCCATGCGTTTGCGCAGGTTGAGCAGCTTGCGTTCGTTGTCGCCGGCCTCGGCCAGTTGCGCGCGCAGCTCGTCGAGGAATAGCGGGTTCAACACCTTGAGGATGTTGGGCACGCTGGTGTAGTGCATGCCGAGCGCGCCGCGCTCTTCGTCGTCGGCCACGGCCTGGATCATGCTGCCGAAGATGTCGGGGTTGATCTGCTTCCAGTTGAGGTTTCCGGCGTGGATCAGGTAGGTGCGCGCCATGCGGGTGAAGCGCGGGACATCGGTGCTGCCGGAGAACAGACCGCCATTCACATAGGGAAAGCCGTTGGCCCAGTTCGGCAGGCGGGGCTGCACATTGGCGCGTTCGCTGCTCCTGATGTTCATGGCGCGAAAGATTTCGGACAGCACCGCATGGGTGTTGCTGCCGTCGCGCTCGCTCATCTGCTCGACGGTGTGGGTGAACAGGCCCTCGCCGTTGAAGATGTCGGTGTCTTCGGCGAAAAAGCAGAACACCAGCCGGGCCATGAAGTGGTTCATGTCGGGGCGGCGTTCGTTCGCGGCCCAGTCCGGGTTTTCGCGCAGCAGTTCGACGTAGAGCTTGTTCAGCCGCCCGGTGGCGCGCACGTCGACGGGGTTGTCCTTGATCTCCTTGATGGTGGAGATGCCGGCCAGCGGCAGGAAGAAACCGAAATGATCGGGGAAGTCGGGATAGGCGCAGGCGATGGTTTCGCCCGCATTTCCACCGCTTACCAGTTCTTCCGCTTCGAGCGTCTGGCCGTCGGTGGCGAGGATGAATTTGGCCTTTGCCTTGACGGTCGCCGGGCTGGCGCGCAGGGCCTTGAGGGTTGTGCCGACGGCACCGGGCGGACAGGTGGCGATATGGATGTTATTGCCCTGAAGCACGCCGCCAGGGAGGTCCGATTTGTTGCTGTTGCCGGCGCGCAAGCGCTTGAGGGCGGTGTCCTTGTGGCCGAAGGCGGCGAGAAAGGCGAACGGGAACTCCGCCGCGTCGAAGGGGGCGAGGGCCAAATCCGACAGGGCGGCTTCGATTTCTACTGCATTCATAAGGCATCCCCGCGGCCATCCACATGGTCGTTGCCCAGTTCGGCGCGCGCGCGCAGCGCCAGCATGATGACGAAGGCGGTCATCGCGAAGCCGATGACGATGGCGGTGAGCACCAGCGCCTGCGGCAGCGGATCCGTATAGGAGGCCCCCGCGGAGATCACCGGCGGCTGGCCGATCGCCAGCCGGCCGGTGGAAAACAGGAAGAGGTTGACGGCGTAGGAGAGCAGCGTCAGTCCCAGCACCACCGGGAAGGTATGCGCGCGCAGCACCAGATACACGCCGCAGCCGGTCAACGTGCCGATGGCGAGGGCGATCAGCGTCTCCATCAGTGCGGGTCCTCCCTGGAAACGCGAAGGGCCGCCCCGAGCGTTTCTTCGCCCCTTGAGGGGAGATCGCTGCGCAGCAGCGATTTCGGGGTGGGATCGTGGTGACTCGCCTGGTGGGCCATGCCGAGGTTGATGAGGATCAGCAGGGTCGCGCCGACGACGACGAGATAAACGCCGAGGTCGAAGGCCATCGCCGAGGCGAGCGGCAGCTCGCCAAGCCAGGGCAGGATCGGATGGCCGAAGGCCGAGGTCAGGAAGGGGCGGCCGAACAGCCAGCTCGCCAGGCCGGTGGCGAGCGCGATGAACAGGCCGGTGGCGATCCACGGATGGGTGTGGGCCGGTAGGCGCGCATGCGTCCAGGTCACGCCGTTGGCGAGGTATTGCATGATCAATGCGATGGCGGTGATCAGCCCGGCGATGAAGCCGCCGCCGGGGAGGTTGTGGCCGCGCAGGAAGATGAAGACCGACACCAGCAACGCGAGCGGCAGCAGCAGGCGGGCGAAGGTGGCCATGATGAGGGGGTGGATGTCGGCGTCCCACGCCCGGCCATGGGCATCGTGGCGCGGCGCCGGCAGGTGCAGGTTTTCGAGCAGCGCGAAGATGCCGAGCGCGGCGATCGCCAGCACGGTGATCTCGCCGAAGGTGTCGAAGCCGCGGAAGTCGACGAGGATCACGTTCACGACATTGGTTCCGCCCCCGCCCGACACGCTGTTGGCGAGGAACCAGCCGGCGATAGTGTCGGCCGGCCGGGTGAGTACCGCCCAGGCGAGCAGGGCCGCGCCAGCGCCGGCCACGATGGCGAGGATGCCGTCCCGCCAGTGCCGACTATTTGCTGCCCGCCCTCCCCCAGCCCCTTCCTCGCGGGAGGGGCGGCTTTCAGCCGGCGTTTCCGCCGGCAGGAAGTAGAGCGCCAGCAGCAGCAGCACGACGGTGACGACCTCGACCGACAACTGCGTCAGCGCGAGGTCGGGCGCGGAGAACTTGATGAAGACCAGCGCGACGAGCAGGCCGACCGCGCCGACGAGCGTCAGCGCGACGAAGCGGCGCCGGTGCAGGAAGGTCGCGGCGAGCGTGGCCGTGACCAGCGCCAGCCCGGCGATCAGGCTGACGCCATCGACCGGCAGCAGCGGCCGCGGGCCGGTCAGCGGCGCCGCGGCGCCCAGCAGGCCCGTTCCCGCCAGGACCAGCGCACTGACGACGATCAGCGTCGCCTGGCGCTGTAGCGAGCCGGTATCGAAGGCGGCCGTCGCACGGTGGGCGAAAGCCAGCGTGCCTTCGAGCAGGTGCTCGTAGATTTCCCGTGCATCGAGCCGGCCCTCGATGCGGTCGTGCAGCCTGAACAGCGGCTTGCGGCCGAGATAGAGCAGCACGCCGCCGACCAGCGCGATCACGCTCATCCACAGCGCCGGGCTGAGGCCGTGCCAGAGTGCCAGATCATGCTCGGGCAGCGGGCCCTGCAGCACCGCGCCGGCCGCGACGGCGAGCAGCGGCTCGACGGTCAGCGCCGGCAGGATGCCGACCAGCAGGCAGATCGCGACGAGGATCTCGACCGGCACCTTCATCCAGCGCGGCGGCTCGTGCGGCGTGCGCGGCAGGTCGATGGGCTCGCCGTTGAAGAACACGTCGTGGATGAAGCGCAGCGAATAGGCGACGGCGAAAACGCCAGCGAAGGTCACGGCGGCCGGCAGCCAGATGCCGAAGCGCAACTGGCCGGCGGCATCGACCGCCTCGGCGAAGAACATTTCCTTCGACAGGAAGCCGTTGAACAGCGGCACGCCGGCCATCGCCGCGGCCGCCACCATCGCCAGCACCGCCGTGTGCGGCATGTACTTCCACAGACCGTTGATGCGCCGCATGTCGCGCGTGCCGCATTCGTGGTCGATGATGCCCGCAGCCATGAACAGGCCGGCCTTGAAGGTCGCGTGGTTGATGATGTGGAACACGCCGGCCACGGCGGCGAGCGGCGTGCCGATGCCGAACAGCGCCGTGACCAGGCCGAGGTGGCTGATCGTCGAATAGGCCAGCAGGCCCTTGAGGTCGTGCTTGAACAGCGCGACCACCGCGCCGAGCAAGAGCGTGGCCAGGCCGGTGCCGCCGACCAGCCAGTTCCATTCCGGCGTGCCCGAGAGCGCCGGGAACAGCCGCGCCAGCAGGAACACGCCGGCCTTCACCATGGTCGCCGAGTGCAGGTAGGCCGACACCGGCGTCGGCGCCGCCATCGCGTGCGGCAGCCAGAAATGGAAGGGGAACTGCGCCGACTTCGTGAACGCGCCGAGCAGGACCAGCACCAGTGCCGGCAGGTAGAGCGGATCGGCGCGGATCGCGTCGCCGCTGGCGAGCACGACGGACAGCTCGTAGCTGCCGACGATCTCGCCGATCAGCAGGAAGCCGGCCAGCAGCGCCAGCCCGCCCGCGCCGGTGATCGTCAGCGCGAGTTTCGCCCCGCGCCGCGCCGCTTCGCGTTTGCGCCAGTAGGCGATCAGCAGGAAGGACGACAGGCTGGTCAATTCCCAGAAAACCAGCAGCTGGATCAGGTTTTCCGACAGCACCACGCCCAGCATCGCGCCCATGAACAGCAGCAGGTAGGCGTAGAGCCGGCCGAGGCTGTCCTGATGGGACAGGTAGTAATAGGCGTAGAGGATCACCAGTCCGCCGATGCCGAGGATCATCGCGGCGAACAGCAGACCCAGCCCGTCGAGGCGGAAGGCCAGGTCGAGGCCGGCGGCGGGAATCCAGGCCAGGCGCTCGATCGTCGTCTGCCCGGCGAAGCCCGCCGTCAGCGCGGGCCACAGCAGCAGTAGCGCCAGCAGGGCCACGCCGCCCGCGTTCCAGGCCGCCGCCGCCCGGCCGCGCCGGGAGGCCCAGGCGACCCAGGCCGCGCCGATGAACGGCACGAGCACCGCAAGGAGAAGATTCATGGCAGCATGCTCCGCGTGCAGCGATGCGCCCGAACGACCGGCAGGAGGCTACTTGCCGCTGGCCATCTGCGCCATCGCGCCGGCATGGTCCAGCTTCTGGTGCAGGCGCAACTGGACGTAGCGCTGCGTCGTTTCACTCAGGGGTTTGCCGGCCACCGCATATTTCGCCGCCGCATCCAGCACTTCGAGCGGGCGCACGTCGATGCGGGCGGCATCGAAGACGAAGCGCGCATTGCGCATGCAGATCTGTGCGACGGCATTCTCGTTCTCGCCGCTGAGCTTGGCGACGCGTTTCAACTGCTCGCGCGTCTGCGCCAGGCGCGGATGGTTCGGCGGGATGTCCTCGCGCAGGCTCACCTCGAGGAAGCGCTGCGCGACATCCATCTCGGGATCGCCGAAGCCGGCGGCCTGGGCGGTGCAGGTGAGCAACAGTGCCGCGCCAAGCACGGCCAGGGAACGATGAAACATGGGGATGACTCCTGAAAGCGACCAGCGGGCAGTCTATCTGTCCGGTCGCACTTTGTCTTGCCGTCTTGCCGGCGTCAGGGCGTCGCGAACGGCAAAGGCAGCACGACTTCGAAGCGGGTACCCACGCCGGGCGTGCTGTCGACATGGAGCGTGCCGCCCATGCGCTCGACGAGGTGGCGGACCAGCGCGAGGGCGAGGCCGACTCCGCCGAAGCGGCGGGTCAGGCTGCCGTCGGCCTGTTCGAACGGACGGAAGGCGGCGCGCAATTCCTCGTCGCTCATCCCGATGCCGCTGTCGATGATCGTGAAACGGACGTCGTCGCCATGCCGCACCACCTGCAGGGCCACGTGGCCGGCCGCGGTGAACTTGACCGCGTTGGACAGCAGCTGCCCGAGCACCTGGGCCACGCGCCGGGCATCGCCGACGCACGGCGGCGCCGGACGGTCGATGCCCTCGGTCCGAAACCCGAGCCCTTTCGCGGCCGCGCGCGCCTGCCATGTCGCCACGAGCTCGCCCAGGACGCCGGACAACGGGAAGGGTGCCGTGGCGATGGCCAGGCTGCCGGCCTCCGCATCGACGAAGTCGAGCACGTTCTCGACCATTTCGTGCAGCTGGCTGCCCGCGACATGGATTTGCGCGCAGGCCTGCTGCGCTCTTTCGAGTTCGCGCGCCCGCTGGCCCACCAGCGCCATGCCCATGATGCCGTTGAGCGGCGTGCGCAACTCGTGGCTGACGTTGCGCAGGAAATTCCGCTTCAGCGTCGTCAGGCGTTCGGCCGCCTCGAGGGCCAGGGTCTCGACCTGCTTGCGCAGGCGTTCGCGCTCCACGAGGTTGCGGATGCGCTGGCGCGCGATGCCGACGTTGAGCGGCTTGGCGATGTAGTCGGCCGCGCCGATCGACAGTCCCGACGCTTCCGCCCCGTCTTCGGTCATCGCCGTGACGAACACGACGGGAATGCCGGCCAGCAACGGATCGGCCTTGAGCCGCCGGCACACCTCGAAACCGTCCATGCCGGGCATCATGATGTCGAGCAGGATCAGTGCCGGCTGGATTTCGGCCGCCATCTGCAGGCCCGCCTCGCCCGAGGTGGCGATGCGCAGGTCGAACTCGCCCTCGAGGGCGCTGCCGAGCAGCATCAGGTTGCCGGGCATGTCGTCGATGATCAGGATCAGTGGCTTGACGGGTGCCATCGTTCATTCCTCCTGCGTGTCAGCACCTTCGCGCAGCCGTTCGAGGGCGGCGCGGGCCTGGTCGTAATCGAAGGCCTGCAGACGGGCGGCGACCTCGTCCGCCAGCGGCGCCAGCGCCGTGCCGTCGAGCAATGCGGCGAGTTCCTGGCAGGCGCGCAGGGCCGCGAAGCTGTGGTCGGCGAGCAGGATATCGAGCCGGTACAGTGCGTCCGCCAGCGTCGTGCGTTCGACCTGCCGGGCCGCGGCGGGTGCCGCGCCCGGGGTCGCGGGCGCCCCGGCCAGCGGCAGCCATTTCGCCAGCACGCCGGCCAGCCTTTCGAAATCGACCGGCTTGGTCACGAAATCATCCATGCCGGCGGCCAGGCAATGCTCGCGGTCCTCGTCGAACGCCGCCGCGGTCAGGGCCACGACCGGCAGGTGCGGGGCCGCGCCCCCGGCCGCCCGGGCGGCTTCCCAGCCCCGGATCGCCCGGGTCGCGGCATAGCCGTCCATCACCGGCATCTGGCAATCCATCAGCACCAGATCGAAGCCACTGCCGGCCGTCACGGCATCGACGGCGGCCCGGCCGTCCGCCACGCTCTCGACCTCGATGCCCAGCTTGTTGAGCAGGGTGACGACGACGGTACGATTGGCCGGATTGTCCTCGACCACGAGGACCCGGCCGCGCATTTGCGGCAACTGGATGTCGGCGGAAGGCGCACGCGGCGCATCCGGCAGGGGGCGCGGGCTGCGCCGGCTTTCCTGGTCCGCCTCGACCACCTCGGCCTGCACGGTGAACCAGAAGCGCGAGCCGGCGTCGGGCCGGCTGTCCACACCGGCCTCTCCGCCCATCAGCTCCGCCAGGCTGCGCACGATCGACAGGCCGAGCCCGGTACCCCCGTACTGGCGCGTCGTCGAACTGTCGGCCTGGGTGAAGGGCTGGAACAGCTGGTCCAGCTTGTCGGCCGGAATGCCGACGCCGGTATCGGTGACGGCGAAGCGCAGCAAGGCCTGGTCCTCGCCCCGGCCGGTCGCCGGAAGCGCCTCGCCCTCGATCCGGATGTCCCCCTGCGACGTGAACTTGACCGCGTTGTTGACGAGATTCGACAGCATCTGCCGCAAGCGCGCGGGATCGGCGCGATAACGCCGCGCCGGCCCGATCCACTGCGCCCGCAGCGACAACCCGCGGTGCTGCGCGGTCTGGCCGAACAGCGCCACGACTTCGTCGAGCAGCTGCGACGGATCGAATGCCCGGGGATCGAGCTCGAAACGCCCGGCTTCGACTTTCGACAGGTCGAGGATGTCGTTGAGCAGTGCCAGCAGGGTCTGGCCCGAGTTGAGGATGGTGCGGGCGTATTCGCGGCGTGCCCGGTCGTCCGTATCGTCGAACAGCAGCAGCTGGGCCATGCCGAGAATGCCGTTCATCGGCGTGCGGATTTCGTGCGACATGGTGGCAAGGAAACGGCTTTTCGCTTCGTTGGCCGCCTTGGCCTGTTTCGTCGCAGGTGCAGCAGGCGCGTCGCGCGTTCGTTGATGATGGCGAGCGCGAAGCTTTCGCCGATGTCGCGCAGGGCATCGATGCGCCCCGGATGCGTGGATGGATCGACTTCGGTGTCGAGCACCAGCACGCCGAGGCGTTCGTGGCCATGCACCAGGGGCACGAAATAGTGGCCGTGCTCGGGCTCGGCCAGGGTGCAACGGGCGACGCTGCGAACGTCATCGGCCACCAGCGGTGCCGGCTGCTGCCACAGCGGTTCGCCGTGGTGCTGGATGAACGCCTCGCCGTCCGCACCGGCCGTGACGAACAGCTGGGCGTGGGCGCCGGCACGCAGGCCGCGCATGTCGGCGAACACCGCCAGCGCGGTGTCGAAGCGTCGGTCCAGCGGCACTTCGGCCATCTGCAGGATCGTCACGATGCGGGCCTTGATGGCGGCACCTTCATGCAGGTAAAGCTCGAATTCCCGCTGGTGCTTCTGCTCGGTGATGTCCTGCACGGTGCCGACGCCGACCAGCGGATTGCCGTCCGCGTCGAACCGGAGGCTGGCACGCTCCCTCACCCAGCGGACCTCCCCGGAGACCTGGATGCGGTGCTCGATGTCATAGGGTTCGCCTCGCAACGCCGCGCCCCAGGCCGCCGCGACGCGTTCACGATCGTCCGGGTGAAGGGTGGCGAAGAAGCGCTCGACGTTCATCGGCGAGCCGGGAGCGATGCCGAAGATGCGGTAGGCCTCGTCGGACCATTCGAGCGTCTGCGCGGGAATGTCGCTCACACAGCTGCCGATGCGGGCCACGGACTGGGCATTGCGCAGGTTTTCCTCGCTGCGCCGGAAGCGGGCTTCTGCGTCCTGCCTGATCAGCCATTGCCGCGCGATGATCCAGGCCACGCTGAGGGTAAGCACGAACAAGGCCGCCATCACCATCAGCGCCTTATGCAGGTTGTCCTGCCAGTGGCTCAGGTACTCGTCCCGCGCCATGCCGACCGCCAGCGTGAAGGGCAGGTCGCCGACGCGGCGGAAGGCGTAGGTACGCTCGACGCTGTCGGGCGTATTGGGTGTATGGAACATCGCGACGCGCTGGCCGGACTCAATCAGCGCCTTGAAGGTCGCGGATACCTTGTTGTGACCGGGCTGGCCGGCCGGCCCGTCGAGCGGCGGGTGGCGGGCGATCAGGCCCATGTCGGCATAGCGCAGCACCACCGTGCCGGACTTCTCCGTATCGGCCTTCGCCAGCAGTTCGGCGAAGCCCGAGACGCGGGTCGACACCATGACGGTGCCGGCGAATCGTCCGTCCGGATAGCGATAGGGGCGCGTGAAGGGCATGACCCAGATGCCCGAGACGCGGCCGATGACCGGACGGCTGACGATCAGCCGGGAGTCCGTGCTGTCGCGGTGCTGCCGGAAGTACTCGCGGTCGGCATTGTTGGCGGGATTGTCCGGATCGACACCCTTGCCCCAGCGGACACGGCCCGCCTCGTCGGTGACATGGATCGCATACACCTCGGGCAACTGATCGAGCTGTATCTTGAGAAAGCGCTCGAGTCGATTGGCATCGCGCCCGCCTTCAGCCAGTTGCCCTTCCAGCACCTGGGCGGTGCGGACCAGCGTGTCGTCGAAGACCCGCGCCCGCTCGACGATGGCCTGCTCGATGAGGCCGGCCAGATTGTGCGTGTTGATCTCGACCCGCTCGCGGAAATAGGCACGCCCCTGCAGCAGGGAATACCCGATCGCCAGGCCCATCAGCACATTGATGAAGACGACCGCGACCAGTAGCCACGTGCGAAAACGCCGCGACAGCCGCCCCCACGCCACGCTTGCCGCCCGCCATCCGGCCATGACCCGCCCTGCCTCAGTATCCGTTGCCATTCGCGCTATTCGAGCATGAATCCACAATTATTGCTTTTGACATACATCAAAGGCATACCGGAAAAAGTCGGTGGCGGCGGGACGGCTGGAAAAGCAGGCCTGGCGGCGCGGCAGGCGCCGGCGGTGCAGGGGCGCGGGGAACAGGCGGCTAGTGCGCCGCCACCGGGGTCACTTGGGCCGCCGGGGCCGCTGGGGCCGCCAGGACGGCGGCATGAGGCGCTGTGGCGACGCCCTCCTTGTGCTTCTCGTGCGGGTGCCAGCCGAGCACCGTCAGCAGGGTGAAGAAGCCGATCACGTAGCCGACCGGGACCATCCAGCCGTGGCGCAGCCACTGGCCGACCGACTTGGCCTCGGGAAACAGGTTCGATACCGCCACGCCGGCCGAGGAGCCGAACCACAGCATCGAGCCGCCGAAGCCGACCGCGTAGGCGAGGAAGCCCCAGTCGTAGCCGCCCTGCTTGAGCGCCAGGGCCGTCAGCGGGATGTTGTCGAAGACGGAGGAAATGAAGCCGAGCGCCAGCGTGGAAATCCACGAGGCCGGCGGCAGCTTCTCGACCGGCATCATCGAGGCGCAGGTGACCAGCGCGAGGAGGAAGATCGAGCCCTTGACCGCATCGGGCATCAGGCTCCACTCGGGCTTCCTGACCGGCACGGCCAGCAGCAGCGCGACCCAGACGGCGACGCCGAGGAAGGGGAAGTGGTCGGCCAGCGCGGCGAACTTGAGGTTGACCGTGACGTTGGTGGCGACGGCGGCGACGAGGATGAAGCCGACGATGCCGACACGCGCCCAGTCGATGTGGTGCTGGACGTGCAGGTTCTTCTCGATCGCCATGTGCTTGTGCTGCAGCAGGGCGGCGGGGATGCCGAACACGACGGTGGCGACGGCGGCGGGCAGGTAGGCTTCGAGCACGTCGAGCGGGCTGACGCCGTCGATCCACATCATGGTCGTCGTCGTGTCGCCGACCACGGAGCCGGCGCCGCCCGCATTCGACGCGGCGACGATGGCGGCGAGGTAGCCGATATGCACTTTCCGCTTGAACACGCTGGCAGCGACGGTGGCGCCGATCAGCGCCGCGGCGATGTTGTCGAGGAAGCCGGACATCAGGAAGATGATGGCGAGCAGCATGAAGGGGCCGAGCCAGCCTTTCGGCAGCAGCTTCGGCAGCACCTCGGGCACGCCCGAGTCCTCGAAATGCCGTGCCAGCAGGGCGAAGCCGACCAGCAGGCAGAGCAGGTTCACCAGCAGCACCCATTCGTGCGCCATGTGCAGGCCGAAGCCGGCCAGCCCCGCGCCGGTCTTGAAACCGGTGAACAGGATCTTGTAGGTGGTGATGGTGGCCAGCCCGGTCAGCGCGACCTGCAGCACGTAGTGATGGAACAGCGCCACGCCCAGCAGCGTGGCGCCGAACAGGATGAAATCGACCGGGATGCCGAACAGGTCCATGGGAATCTCCACAGCGTTTTTTGCGGTCGATTCTAGCAGCCGAAAGCAGCGTCCTTCGGAGTTTCGGCTACACTCGCGCCAACAGACAAGAGGACCCGCACCATGAAAATCCTGCTTCCCGTCGATGGTTCCGAACATGCCGTGCGTGCCGCCCGGCATGTGGTCGCCTCGGTGCAGAGCTGCACCGACTACCGGATCCTGCTGCTCAACGTGCAGGAACCGATCGATGCCCCGGAAATCCGCAGCCACATGCGCGCCAGCGAGATCGAGGCGATGCAGGAAACCCGCGGCGGCGACGCCATGGCGCCGGTGCGCGAGGTGCTCGACAAGGCGGGACTCGCCTACACGCCCACCGTGCTGATCGGCCCGATCGCCGAAACCATCGCCAAATTCGCCGCCGAACAGGGCTGCGAAAAGGTCGTCATGGGCACGCGCGGCCTCGGCGCCGTCGCCGGCGTGCTGATGGGCTCGGTGACCACCCGCCTGCTGAGCCTGACCTCCCTGCCCGTCACGCTGGTCAAGTAATCTGCGAAAAGTCGGCGCCGGCGGAACGGCGCCGGTTGGCAGGTATGATCCTGCCCATCGTGTACGGCAACCTGTTCCTCCTGTTCCTGATTCTTTCCGCCGCGGTCGGCATGCTCGCGGTGGCGCGCCGTTTCAAATTGCCGGCGATGCTCGCCTATCTGGTCGTCGGCATCGCGCTCGGGCCGCACGGCCTGGCCACGCTGGAAAGCAGCCACGAGGTCGAAGCCATCGCCGAATTCGGCGTGGTCTTCCTGATGTTTTCGATCGGCCTCGAATTCAGCCTGCAGAAGCTCAAGGCGATGCGCGGGCTGGTGTTCGGCTTCGGCTTCTCGCAGATGGCGCTGACCGCCGCCGCCACCGCCGCGATCACCGGGGTTGGCTACGGGCAGGACTGGAAGGCGGGCCTGGCTGTCGGCCTCGCGGTGGCGATGTCATCGACGGCCATCGTGGCCAAGATGCTGTCCGAGCGCTTCGAGCTGCATTCGCGCTCGGGCCGGCAGACGATGAGCGTGCTGCTGTTCCAGGACATCGCCGTGGTGCCCTGCCTGATCCTGCTGCCGGCCCTCGCCCAATCGGCCGCCGAACTGCCGCGCTCGCTGGGCATTGCGCTGATCGAGGCGATCTTCGTGCTGGCTGTACTGATCTGGGCCGGACAGAAATGGCTGCGCCGCCTCTACGATGCCGTCGCGCGCCAGCGTTCCGAAGAGCTGTTCGTCCTCGCCACCCTGTGGCTGGTGATCGGGCTGGCGCTGGTGACCGGCATGAGCGGCCTGTCGCTGGCGCTCGGCGCCTTCGTCGGCGGCATGCTGATTTCGGAAACGATCTACCGCCACCAGGTCGAGGCCGACATCCGGCCCTTCCGCGACATCCTGCTCGGCCTGTTCTTCATCACGGTGGGCATGCGGCTCGACCTCGGCTTCGTGTTCGGCAACCTGGATCGCCTGCTGCTGGCGGTACTGCTGCTGGTGGCCGGCAAGGGCCTGGTGGTGCTGCTCATCGCGCGCCTCGCCCGCAGCACGCTGGATATCGCCCTGCGCACCGCGGCCCAGCTGGCCCAGGCCGGCGAATTCGGCCTGGTGCTGATCGGCCTGGCCTACTCGCTGGGACTGGTCGGCAAGGATGTTTTCCAGGTCACGCTCTCGGCCATGCTGATCTCGATGTTCGTCGCCCCGTTCCTGATCGAGCGCGCCGCGCGGCTGTCGGGCGAGATGGCGCACGGCGACTGGGCCCACAAGGCCAAGGCGGTGCATGACATCGCCGTCGCCAGCTTCGGCATCCAGGACCACGTCATCCTCTGCGGCTACGGCCGCACCGGACGGCTGATCGGCGAGTTCCTCGCCGGCGAGCAGATCCCCTTCATCGCCATCGACATCGATCCCCAGCAGATCAAGCATGCCGCGCCGGAGGGTGGCCGCGTGGCCTTCGGCAGCGCCGACCGCGCCGAAGTGCTGCTGGCGGCCGGCCTGCCACGCGCGCGCGCCGTGGTGATCGCCTATCCCGACGTGCATTCCGCGGAACGCGTGGCGCGCAAGGTGCGCGAGCAGCGGCTGGACATTCCCATCGTCGTGCGCGCACCCGACGACACGACGGTGGCGAAGCTCAAGGAGGCCGGCGCCACCGAGGTGATCCCGGAGGTCCTGGAAGGCAGCCTGATGATCGCCGCCGAAACGCTGGTGCAGCTCGGCATTCCGGTCGAGCGTGCCATCGGCCAGGTGCGCGAGGTGCGCATGCGCCGCTACGCCTCGCTACGCGGCCTGCGCGCGGACACGCCGGCGGAGCACTAAGCCACGCCGTCCCGCCGGCGCCGACTTTTCTCAATCCGTCGAAGGCACCAGCAGCAGGTCGCCGCGCGACTCGTTGACCAGGTGGGCGGCGACGCTGCCGAGCAGGGTGGCTTCCACATCGTTCTGGCGGTTCGAGCCCAGCACCAGCAGATCGGCGCCCATCTCGGCCGCATACTGGTTGATCAGCGCCGGTGCGTAGCCATGGCGCACCTTGCGCGCAAAGCGTGCCGGATCCTCGAGCGTCAGGACGAATTCGTCCATCTGCCGGCGGGCTTCGGCCTCGCCCAGGCGGCGGTAGTGATCGACCGCCTCGTCGTCGGTGCCGGCGTAGTACATCTGGCGCTCGAAGGGCGCCTCGTAGGCGTGGAAGAGATACAGCGCGGCCTCCGGCAGCAGGCGCGCGACGAGGTTGGCCGCGGTGCGCGCGACGGGCGAGAAGTCGGTGGCGATGAGGATGCGCTCGTAGTCGAAGGGTGGTGTCTGCTTGACCAGCAGCACCGGTTGCGCCGCCAGGCGCAGCAGCTTGAGGGCGGTGGAGCCGATGAACAGATCGAGCAGCAGGTGTTCGCCGTGCGCGCCGACAACGATCAGGTCGGCGCCGCGCTCCTTGGCGTAGCGGGCGAGCGCCAGCGGCGCCTTGCCTTCCAGCACCCGCGTGTCGGGCGTGACACCAATACGCTGCACCAGATCCTCAGCCAGCTGCGCCAGGCGCTCCTCGGCGGCGCTGTGCAGGCGCACCTCGGTAATGCCCTCGCCTTCGACGAGCTTGCGCCAGGTTTCGGCCAGTGGCGGCAGATAGAGGGCATGGATCACCTCCAGCTGCGCGCCGCCGGCCTTCGCCAGCAGGGCGGCGCGACGTGTCGCCGCCTCGGCCGTGCGCGAGAAGTCGGTGGCGGCGAGAATGCGTTGGACTTTCATGTTTCCTCCTTTGCGATTCCGGGTGTCCCGGCGCCGCCGAAAATCGGCGCTGGCGGGACGGCGCGAGGATCGGCGCCAGCCCGCAGGGCACGCATGTCGGCGCCGCTCGGATGCTGGAATACCCGCAGGCCGAATTCGGGCAGGATGGCCAGCAGGTGGTCGAAGATATCGGACTGGATGCCTTCGTAGGCGACCCAGGCGGTGGTGTTGGTGAAGCAGTACAGCTCCAGCGGCAGGCCATCGGCGGTGGGGGACAGCTGGCGCACCAGCAGGGTCATCTCCTGATGGATGCCGGGATGGCGGCGCAGGTAACGTTCCACGTAGGCGCGGAAGGTACCGATGTTGGTGACGCGGCGGCGGTTCATCGTCTCGCGCCCGCCGTCGGGCAGGTGGGCATTCCACGCCTCCAGCTCCGCCTCCTTGGCCGGCAGGTAGCCTTCGAGCAGCGCGAAGCGGTTGAGATGCTGGCGCTCGGCGTCGGTGAGGAAGCGCACGCTGTGCTGGTCCAGATACAGGCTGCGCTTGATGCGCCGTCCGCCGGATTCCTGCATGCCGCGCCAGTTGCGGAAGGAATCGGAGATCAGCCGCTTGGTGGGAATGGTGGTGATGGTCATGTCCCAGTTCTGCACCTTGACCGTGTGCAGGGCGACGTCGATCACGTCACCGTCGGCGTTGAGCTGGGGCATCTCGATCCAGTCGCCGACGCGCACCATGTCGTTGGAGCTGAGCTGCACGCTGGCGACGAGCGACAGCAGGGTGTCCTGGAAGATCAGCATCAGCACGGCGGCCATCGCCCCGAGCCCGGAAAACAGGATCAGCGGCGAGCGGTCGATCAGGCTGGCCACCACGAGAATGGCGGCGATGACATACACGAGGATTTTCACCACCTGCACATAGCCCTTGATCGGGCGCAGGTGCGCGTCCGGGCGGCGCTGGTAGAGGCTGTTCGCCAGATCCAGCGCGCCGCCCAGCGCCAGGGCGACGGTCAGCACGATGAAGGCGCTGCAAACGTTTTCGACGACCGTCACCAGCACGGCTGGCATGTCCGGCACCGCCTTGATGCCGACCGACAGCACCAGCGCGGGCACCACGTTCGAGAGCCGCGCGACGACCGGCAGCGGCGTCAGCTCGGGATCGCTCGCCAGGGCGGTGAAGCTGACCAGGCGCCGCAAGCCGCGCAGCAGGATGTGCTGGGTCAGCCAGTTGGCGATCCAGGCCAGCAGGCAGAGGGCGGTCAGGGAAAGCAGGGTGTAGGACACCGGGTACTGCGCCAGCCAGTCGAGCGATCGGGCGATTCCCTCGGGCATCGATTCTCCTCCGGGGTGGAACGGGTTGCGAAGTCTCGCGGATGGCAACCTTCGGTTACCATCCAGCCGAAGCATACCTGCCCTTGCCGCCCATGCAAAACCACGCCCATAACCTCGTCACTGAGGATCGCTGAGTTGGACCAGGTCAATACCCTGCTGCTGCTCTCGGGCGCGCTGCTGTTCCTCGGCGTGCTGGCCAGCACGCTCTCGGCGCGCCTCGGCCTGCCCTTCCTGCTGATCTTCCTCGTCGTCGGCATGCTCGCCGGCGAGGAAGGCATCGGCGGCATCCAGTTCGACGACTTCAGCGCCGCCTTCTTCGTCGGCAACCTGGCGCTCGCCATCATCCTGCTCGACGGCGGTCTGCGCACCCGCATCGCCAGCTTCCGCGTCGCGCTCTGGCCGGCCACCGCGCTCGCCACCTGGGGGGTGATCGGCACCGCCGGCCTGCTCGGCGCCTTCTGTACCTGGCTGCTCGGCGTGGACTGGCGCTACGGCCTGCTGATGGGCTCCATCGTCGGTTCCACCGACGCCGCCGCGGTATTCAACCTGCTGCGCCACAGCGGCGTGCGCCTCAACGAACGCGTCGGCGCGACGCTGGAAATCGAGTCCGGCGCCAACGACCCGATGGCGATCCTGCTCGTCACCGTGCTGGTCGGCATTCTCTCGGGCCTACAGGCGGCCACGCCGGAAAACCTGCTCTGGCAGCTCGTCCTGCAATTCGGCATCGGCGCCGTCGCCGGCCTCGGCGCGGGCCGCGTGCTCGCCGAACTGCTACGCCGCCTGCGCCTCGCCGAGGGGCTCTACGCATTGCTGATCGCCTCGGGCGGCCTCGCGGTGTTCGCGGCGACCAACCAGCTCGGCGGCAGCGGCTTCCTCGCCATCTATCTGGCCGGGGTGATCGTCGGCAACTACCGCACGCGGGCCACCTCGCACGTGCTACGCGTGATGGACGGCATCGCCTGGCTCGCCCAGGCCGGCATGTTCCTGCTGCTCGGCCTGCTGGTAACGCCCTCGCACCTGGTCGAGCACGCCTGGGAAGCGCTCGCCGTCGCCCTCTTCCTCACCTTCGTGGCGCGGCCGCTGGTGGTCGCCACGACGCTCAAGCCCTTGCGCTTCCCGAACCGCGAGATCGCCTACATCTCCTGGGTGGGCCTGCGCGGCGCGGTGCCCATCGTGCTCGCCGTGTTTCCGGTGATGGCCGGCCTCGAAGGCTCGCGCCTGCTGTTCGACGTCACCTTCGCGGTGGTGCTGTTCTCGCTGCTGGTGCAGGGTGCCACCGTGCCCTGGGCGGCGCGCAAGCTCGGCGTGGAAATCCCCAACCCGGTGGAACCGCTGGAACTCAAGGAGGTCTGGATCGGCCGCGAGACGGTGCTGTCGCTGGTCGCCTTCCGCGTCGATCCGCAATCCTCTGCCGTCGGCCTGCTGCCCGGCTCGCTGACCGACCCGCGCGGCCGGCCGGTACGCTGCGCGGCACTGGTGCGCAAGGGCCGCCCCCTGCGTGCGCCGAGCGCCACGGCGCTGGAAGCCGGCGACGAGGTCTGGCTGCTCGCCTCGCCGGACCAGGTGGAGCAGATCACGCCGCTGTTCGGCCGCCAGGAACAGACCGGGCGCCTCGCGTTGCGCAACTTCTTCGGCGATTTCGTGCTCGATGCCGGTGCGCCGGCGGCCGCCTTCGCCGCCACCTACGGCGTGGCGCTCGGCGACGACGAGGCGGACCTTGCCATCGGCGAACTTCTCGAAAGCCGTCTCGGCCGACGCGCGGTCGTAGGCGATCGTGTCGACTTCGGCGGCATCCAGCTGGTCGTGCGCGATCTGGCAGGCAAGCGCGTGAGATCGGTGGGATTCAAGATCTACCGCAATCGATGAAAACAGGCGTGCGGACAGGCAGTCTTGCCGCGCCTGCTACCATGTCCGCGAACGAATCGACGTCAGGCGCATCAAACACGCCACACCTCCATGGAGTCTTCATGACCTCTGAATATGCCCCGCGCAATTTCGGCAAGAAACTCGCCCTCGTCCTGGCCGGCGCCAGCCTCACCTGCGGCTTCCTGACCTTCGGCGCGACGCTCTGGTACTGGAAGACCGGCGGCCCGCCGATCATCACCGGCAGCCTCGGCGCGACCACGTTCTTCTTCGTCACCGCCGCCATCGTGCTCTACGAGATGAGCCGGCCGCGCTTCGTGCTCGAACACGAAAAGCCTGCAAGCGATGGAAGAGCGGGCAACTGACTGGCACGCGCTGGCGCACGACGAGGCGCTGGCGCAGCATGCGGTCGATCCGTCCCGCGGCCTGACCGAGGCCGAGGCCGCCCGGCGACTGGAGGCGCATGGCCCGAACCGCCCCCCCGAGCAGCCGGGCAGAAGTGCCTGGGCACGCCTGCTCGACCAGCTGGTCGCCCCGCTGGTGCTGGTGCTGATCGCCGCCGGCAGCATCACGGCCTTCCTCGGCGAATGGGTGGATGCCGGCGTGATCCTCGGCGTCGTCATCGTCAACGCCGCCGTCGGTTTCCTGCAGGAAGGCAAGGCCGCCGCCGCGCTGGCCGCGCTGGCCCGCAGCGTCGCCACCGAGGTGACCGTGCTGCGCGACGGCCAGCGCCGGCGCATGGATGCGGTGCACCTGGTGCCGGGCGACATCGTGCACCTGGCGGCCGGCGACAAGGTGCCGGCCGACCTGCGCCTGCTGCGCGGCAAGGAACTGCGGACCGTCGAGGCGGCGCTGACCGGCGAATCGCTGCCGATCGACAAGCACCATCGGGCGCTGCCCGCCGACACGCCGCTGGCCGAGCGGCACAACATGGCCTACGCCGGCACGACGGTGGCGAGCGGCCAGGGCGCCGGCCTCGTCGTCGCCACCGGCGCGGCGACCGAGACCGGCCGCATCTCCGGCCTGATCGCCAGCGCGCCGGATCTCGCCACACCGCTGACGCGCAAGATGGCCGCCTTCGCGATGCTGCTGCTGTGGGCGATCCTCGCCCTCGCCGGGCTGACCTTCGCCATTGGCATCGCACGCGGCGAAGCGGCCTTCGACATGTTCATGGCGGCCGTGGCGCTGGCCGTCGGCGCGATCCCCGAGGGCCTGCCGGCCGCCATCACCATCACGCTGGCGATCGGCGTGGCGCGCATGGCGAAGCGCCGCGCCATCGTGCGCCAGTTGCCGGCCGTCGAGGCGCTCGGCAGCACCACGGTGATCTGCTCGGACAAGACCGGCACACTGACCGAGAACGCGATGACGGTGCGCGCGCTGTGGGTGGCCGATACCCACTACGAACTCACCGGCCACGGCTATGTGCCGGACGGCGAACTGCGCATCAATGGCGAAAAAGTCGATGTTGGCGAGACGGCAAGGGAAGCGCTACTGGCCGGCCTGCTCTGCAACGACGCCGGCCTGCGGCACGAAAAGGGCGAATGGCTCATCAGCGGCGATCCGACCGAGGCGGCGCTGGTCGTGGCGGCACGCAAGATCGGCCTCGACGACAATACCGTCGCCGCCCTGTTTCCGCGCATCGACGAGCTGCCCTTCGACTCGGCACGGCAGACGATGGCGACGCTGCATGCCGTCGAGGGCGAACGCATGATCTATGCGAAGGGCGCCGTCGAAAAGCTGCTGCCGGCCTGCGTCGATCTCGATGCAACTGGCCGCGCCGCCGCCGAAGCCGCGGCGCTCGATATGGCCCGGCAGGGCATGCGCGTGTTGGCCCTGGCGCGCCGTCCTGCCAGCGCCGACTTTTTGCAAGCCGCCGATATCGAGTCCGGCCTGGGCTTCCTCGGCCTGGTCGGCATGATCGATCCGCCACGGCCGCGTGCTATCGCCGCGGTGAAGGCCTGCCACGCCGCCGGCATCCGCGTGAAGATGATCACCGGCGACCATGCCGGCACGGCGCTGGCCATCGCGCGGCAGCTGAACATCGTGCGCGACGGGGAAGGTGGCGACCGGGCGCTGACCGGGCGCGAACTGGCCACGCTCGACGACGCGGCGCTCGCGGCCGCCGTGCGCGAGGTCGACGTCTTCGCCCGCGTCGAGCCGGAACAGAAGCTGCGGCTGGTGCGCGCGCTGCAGGCCAATGGCGCGGACGGCGCGCCGGGTGAAATCGTCGCCATGACCGGCGATGGTGTGAACGATGCGCCGGCGCTCAAGTCGGCTGATATCGGCATCGCCATGGGCCTCGGCGGCACCGAGGTCGCCAAGGAAGCGGCGGCGATGGTGCTGACCGACGACAACTTCGCCACCATCGAGGCGGCCGTCGAGGAAGGCCGCGGCATCTTCGACAACCTCGTCAAATTCATCACCTGGACGCTGCCGACCAACTTCGGCGAGGGGCTGGTGATCCTCGCCGCCATCGTCGCCGGCGTGACGCTGCCGATCACGCCGCTGCAGATCCTCTGGATCAACATGACCACCGCCGTGCTGCTCGGCCTGACGCTGGCCTTCGAGCCGGTCGAGGGCAACGTCATGCGCCGCCCGCCGCGGCCGCCCGCCGCGCCGATCCTCGACGGCCCGCTGCTGTCGCGCATCGTGCTGGTCGGCATCCTCATGCTGGCCGGCTCCTTCGGCCTGTTCCTGCTCGCCCTCGAACGCGGCGCGCCGCTCGCGGAGGCGCGCAGCATCGCGGTGAATGTCTTCGTGATGATCGAGATCGTCTATCTCTTCAACTGCCGCTCGCTGACGCGGCCGGCCTACGCCGTGGCGCCGTTCTCCAACCCGTGGGTATGGGCCGGGGCCGGCGCGATGCTGGTGCTGCAGGCAATGTTCACCTATCTGCCGGTGTTCCAGAAACTGTTCGGTACGGCGGCGATCGGCTGGCGCTCATGGGTCGAGATCCTCGCCGTGGCGCTCGTCTCGATGCTGATTGTCGACTGGGAAAAGGCGCTGCGGAAAAACCTGCGCCGGCACTAGCCGCGCCATCCGGCCAGCGCCGACTTTTTCACTGCGGCAGTGGCGGCGGCGCGTCGTTGAGCGTGCGCAGGTGCAGCAGCACGGCAGCGCGCAGGGCCGGGTCGGCGATGCCGACGAAATTCATCGCCTTGCCCGGCACGGCGCGCTCGGTATCGGCGAGGTAGTGATCGAGCGTGGCGTAGTCCCAGGCGATGCCGGCACGCTTCATCGCGACGGAGAACTCGAAGCCGGGAATGCTGGCCGCCGGCCGGCCGAACCAGTTCCACAGGAACGGCCCCTTGGCGTGGCCGCCGGTCTTCTCGCCGTCGTGGCATTGCGAGCACTTGCGGTCGAAGTACTTCGCGCCGGCCGCCACATCGGCGGTGGCGAGCCGCGCCTTCAATTCATCGGTCATCACCGGCCGGTAGCCGCCGGCAAAGCTCATGTCGGCCGCGGATACTCCCATCGCACACGCCAGGCCGACGAGACTGATCAGTACTCCTCGCTGCGCATTCATGGCATCACTCCTTCTCTACAAATTCCGGTGATCGGCGGGATGGGCACGCGCCCGCTGCCGATTGTCCGACATTCCAGCACAAGCTGGACGATGGCGCCGCAGGATGGGGCGTGCCTTCCCGATCGATGCGTGCGACGGTCGTGCGAAACGCGCGGGCACCGGCTCGATCGACCTGCAGTTCAAGCAACCAGCCAGTGGTGGTTGCCGGCGTGTCGAAACCGTCGAAGACGAAATTGCCGAGACTGTAGATGACCGGCCGGCCACGGTAGATCTCGATATTCTGGACAACGTGTGGATGCCCGCCGACGACCGCATCCGCGCCGGCATCGATCATCAGACGCGCGAGTTGCCGCTGCCGGTCACTGGCGAGCGGCTCATGCTCCCAGCCCCAGTGCATCACGGGGATGACGATATCGGCATGATGAACCCGGCGCGCCTGCTCGATATCGAGCGTCACCTGTTCGTCCTCGCTCCAGGCAATCCCCGGCGTGTCGAAGTCGGCTTCGAACCAGCGCGGGAAGAATTCGTTGTAGCCCAGCAGGGCGACGCGCAGCCCTTTCCGCTCGAGGATCAACGGCGCATGGGCGGCCGCCAGGGTGCGTCCGCCGCCGAAATAGCCGATCTGCGCACGCTCCAGTCGTTCCAGCATGTCGGCAAAGGCCCGCGGCCCGTAGTCACCCGAATGGTTGTTGGCCAGCGCAACGGCATCGAAATGCCGCTTCACCCGCGGCAATACGCGCGGATGCGCTCGAAAGCTCCAAGGCTTTTCTGGGTCGGCCCGGCCGGTGTCACTGACGACGCACTCCAGATTCCCGATACGGATGTCAGCCGAGGCCAGGATCTTGGCAAAGGGGGCGAACGGATCGCGGCCCGAGCGGATAAGCTTGCCCGGCCCATCCGCCAGCATGACATCGCCGACGAACGCGATCGACACGGCCGGGATTTCCTCGGCCGGCGCCAGAGCCGGCCAGATCGCCAGCATCACGGCACATGCCAGCCTGCCCGGCAGGTTTTTCATGCGCCCGCCTCGATCAGGGTGCAGGAATATTCGAGCTCGCGACCGAGCCGTGGCGAAACGAGTTGCATCACCCCGGTCAGCGGGATGGTTTCAGCGCCGCGCGGCAGTCCTGGATTGGTGAATTTCGCGACGTGCATCAACACCGGCTGCTCCGGGGACTGGTAGTAGGTATAGAGCTTGATGTATTCGATATGGCCCGCATTGCCTACCACCACGGGCTTGAACCGAAAACGGCCGCGAATGTCGTGGGCTGTGAACTCATATGGAGTCGCGGCCGGCAGGGTGTCGATCATTTGCGTTTCGCCCGCCTGGGTAACGAGGCAGCGCAAGGTCGGCATCGCGGACGCTTCCGCCATCAGGCACATCGCCGCACCGAACAGGACGGCTGGCGTGAAATGCTTGCGCAAGACGGCCACTTCGCGCTTTATGCCGCTATTCGTTGTCCAGCAAAATCAGATGCACCCGGTACGGCCCGTGCGCGCCGAGCACGATGGTCTGTTCTATATCGCCGGTGCGCGAGGGACCGGAAACGAAATTGACGGCGCGCGGCAGCCGGCCCAGTTCGGCTCGGGCGAGGGCGAAACCGTCTTCCATGCCGGCGACGATGCGGCTGGCCGACACGAGGGCGATGTGGGTCTCGGGCAGCAGGCTGACCGTCGCCGGGGTATCGGGGCTGCCGCACAGCATCAGCGTGCCGGTCTCGGCGATGGCGCAGAAGCAGCCGGTGATGCCGACGAGATCGGCGTCTTCCGCTCCCCGTGCGGCAACCTTGACGCCGGCGCCGGCCCAGTCGAGGCCGGCCAGTTGCGGCCAGATCACCGCCTGCGCGGGCAGCTGCTGGTCGGCCAGGTAGCGCGCGACGGCAGCCGGCGCCTCGGCCCGGGTCTTCACCCGATCCACGCTGCTCGAATAGGCGAGCGACTGGTCGATGAACCGTCCGGCCAGCGCCGACTTTTCCGGATTCACATGGGGACGCGGTCCCTGCGTACGCTCCGCCAGCGTGGCGGCGACGGTGTCGCGGCCGGTGGCGGCATTGGCGGCGTCGCGGCCGAGCTTGGCGCGCACGCGGCCGAGGATGTCTTCGCGACTGCTCATGATGATTTCCTCCGCTCGGCACGCATTGCTGCATATTGCTCGCGAAAGGTGCGGCCCTCCGGTGCCGGGAAGTCGCGCCCGGCCGTCCAGCCGGGCGCTGTGCCGAGCACGGGGATGCTCGCCTTGCCGCCGGCCAGCCACTTGAGGTAGCGCACGCCGAACCAGGTGCCCAGCCCGTAGAGGGCCGGATGGGACGCGACCCAGGCCCAGCCCTTGAGGGCGAGGCGTTCGAACCACGGCCGCAGATGCGTCTCCACCTGCGTCTCGCGCAGCTTGCGCAGCAGCTCGGGCAGCGGGATCTTGACCGGGCAGACGACGCCGCACTGGTTGCACAGCGTGGCGGCATGCGGCAGGTCGATGGCGTTTTCGATGCCGGTGTAGAGCGGCGTCAGGATCGAGCCCATCGGGCCGGGATAGACCCAGCCATAGGCATGGCCGCCGATGGTCTGGTAGACCGGGCAGTGGTTCATGCAGGCGCCGCAGCGGATGCAGCGCAGCATGTCCTGGAACTCGGAGCCGACCAGTTCGGCGCGACCGTTATCGACGAGGATGAAGTAGAGGTGCTCGGGGCCGTCGTGGTCGTCCGGCTGCTTCACGCCCGTCAGCACCGAGACGTAGTTCGAGATCGACTGGCCGGTGGCCGAGCGCGGCAGCAGGCGCATCAGCGTCGACAGGTCCTCCAGCGTCGGGATCACCTTCTCGATGCCGGTGACGACGACATGCACTTTCGGCAGCGTGGTGACCATGCGGCCGTTGCCCTCGTTGGTGACGAGCGCGACCGAGCCGGTCTCGGCGACGAGGAAGTTGCCGCCCGAGATGCCCATGTCGGCGGTGAGGAAGTGTTCGCGCAGGACTTCGCGCGCCTCGCGCGTCAGCGCCGGGATCTCGGTCTTGCGCGGCGTCTTGTGGGTCTTCTCGAACAGGTCGGCGACTTCGTCGAGGCCCTTGTGCATCACCGGCGCGATGATGTGGCTGGGCGGCTCGTTGTCGTTGATCTGCAGGATGTATTCGCCGAGGTCGGTCTCGACCGGCTGGATGCCCGCCGCGGTCAGCGCGTGGTTGAGCCCGGCCTCCTCGGAGAGCATCGACTTGGACTTGGCGGCCTTCTTCACGCCATGACGCTTGCCGATCTCGACGACATGGCGGCAGATCTCGGCGCCGTCCTTCGCCCACAGCACGGTGGCGCCGCGCGCGGTGGCGTTCTCCTCGAACTTTTCGAGCCAGAGGTCGAGGTTTTCGAGCACGCGGTTGCGCAGGTTTTTCGCCGCCTCGCGCGTGCCTTCGAAGTCATCGATCTCCTTGATCGCGATGGCGCGCTTGTCGACGAACTTGCCCTTGGCCATCTTCAGGTTGCCCTGCAGCACCGGGTTGGCGAGGGCGGCGAGGGCGTTGGACTTGAAGCGGCGGGAACGCGATTCCATCGCCTACTCCTTCGCCGTCAGGACTTCGGCGACGTGCAACACGCGCGTCGTCTCGTCGCCCATGCGGCGCAGCTTGCCCTCGATGTTGAGCAGGCAGCCGAGGTCGCCGCCGACGATGGCGGCGGCGCCGGTGGCACAGGCGTTGGTGCATTTGCGCTCGGCGATCGCCGCCGAAATCTCGCCGAACTTGACCGAGAAGGTGCCGCCGAAGCCGCAGCACTCTTCGGCCGCATTCATCTCGCGCAATTCGACGCCGGGCAGTTGCGCCAGCAGCGCACGCGGCTGGGCCTTGATGCCGAGGCTGCGCAGGCCGGTGCAGGAATCGTGATAGGTGATGCTGCCGGCGAAATTTCCGGGGACGGCCTCCAGCTTCACCACATTGACGAGGAAATCAGTCAGTTCATAGACGCGGCTGGCCAGGGCGACGGCGCGGCCATGCCAATCTGGCTCATCGGCCAGGATGCCCGGATACTCGTTGCGAATCTGGTCGGCGCAGGAGCCGGAGGGCACGACCACGGTTTCATAAGCCTCGAATTCGGCGATGACCTTTTTCGCCAGCGCCGCAGCGGCGGCGCGGTCGCCGCTGTTCCAGGCCGGCTGGCCGCAGCAGGTCTGGGTTTCCGGTACGACCACCTCGCAGCCGGCGGCTTCCAGCAGTTCGATGGCGGCGAAGCCGATGCGCGGACGCATCAGGTCGACCAGGCAGGTCACGAACAACGCGACGCGCATGATGTCTCCACTTGTCATTATTGGTCTATGCCGCAGTGCGGCAGGCGTTTCGCATTGTGGCATACTTCGCCGCCCCTGCCCATGCCCAAAACCAAGCCCACCTCCCGTGCCACCGCTGCCGAACCACGCAGCGGTATCCAGGTCATCGAACGCATGATGAGCCTGCTCGATGCCCTGTCGCACAGCGAGTCGGCGCTCGGCCTCAAGCAGCTGGCGCTGGAAACCGGCCTGCATCCCTCCACCGCGCACCGCATCCTCGCCGCGATGACCGGCGCCGGCTTCGTCGAGCGCCAGGGCGCGGGCAGCTACCGGCTCGGCATCCGCCTGCTCGAACTGGGCAATCTGGTGAAGGCGCGACTCGATATCCGCGAGGCGGCCCTGCCGCAAATGGAAGACCTCCACCGCAAGCTCGGGGAAAGCGTCAATCTCGGCATCCGCCAGGGCGACGAAATCGTCTATGTCGAACGCACGTCCAGCGGGCGTTCCACCGTCCGGGCGGTACATCTGGTCGGTGCCCGCGCGCCCTTGCACGTCACCGCTACGGGCAAGCTCTTCCTTGCCGCCGACACGCCCGCCGCCGTGGAAGCCTACATCCGTCACACCGGCCTGCCCGGGCTGACGCCGAGTTCGCTGACGACGCCGCTGGAACTCGACCGCGAGCTCGACAAGGTCCGTCGCCAGGGGATCGCTTTCGACAACGAGGAAATCGAACCGGGGCTGCGCTGCATCGCCGCCCCGATCCGCGACGATAGCGGCCTGCTCGTCGCCGGCCTGTCGGTCTCGGCACCGGCCGAACGCCATCGGCCCGAATGGGCGATGCTGGTCAGGCAGGCGGCCGACGCGATCTCGACGACGCTCGGCTACGCAGGCAAGTAGGGAAAGTCGGCGCCGGCGGGACGGCGCACGCGTTGTCAGTCCGGCTTCAGCTCTTGATCGACGGCCGGCTGCTGGCGAGCGACTCGATCCAGCGCTTGATGCGGTTGGCGTCGCCGATGCGGGTCAGCTTGCCCCAGGAATCGAGCAGCACGATGATGGTCGGCTTGTCGTTGAGCCAGGCCTGCATGACGAGACACTTGCCGGCCTCGCTGATATAGCCGGTCTTGGACAGGCCGATGCTCCAGCTGTCGCTCTTCACCAGCGCGTTGGTGTTGTGGAAGGACTGCGGGCGCCCCTTGACCGCGACCTCGTAGCCTTCGGAGGTCGAGAACTCGCGGATCAGCGGGTAGTGGTGCGCGGCATCGACCATCCTGACCAGGTCGCGTGCGCTGGAAACGTTGTCGGGCGTCAATCCGGTCGGGTCGGCGAAACGCGTATCGCTGAGGCCCAGCTGCTGCGCCTTGGCATTCATCGCGGCGACGAAGGCCGGGCGCCCGCCGGGATAATGGCGCGACAGGGCGGAAGCGGCTCGGTTTTCCGAGGACATCAAGGCGAGGCGCAGCATCTCCTCACGTGTCAAGCGGGTGCCGACCTTGAGGCGGGAGCGCGTGCCCTTCACCGTATCGACGTCCTCCATGCCGATGCTCAGTTCTTCGGTGAGGCTCGGATGGGCATCGAGCGCCACCATCGCCGTCATCAGCTTGGTGATCGAGGCGATCGGCACCACCGCATCGGCATTCTTCTCATAGAGCACGTCGCCGGTGCTCTGGTCGAACACGGCGACGGCGGAGGACTTGAGATGCAGCGGCGGCTCGCCGGCGGTGGCTGCAGTCGCGGCTGCCGTGGTCGCAGCGGCCGCGGCACGGGTGCCGACCAGATGGATGTTCGATTTCTTCCTGACGACGCGCGCGGGAGAGGGCTTTGCCTTCTTGGCGGCTGCCGGTTTCTTCTTCGGTGCCGCGGCCTGCGCCGGGTCGGGCGCCACGAGTGCGATGCCGGCCGCGACGAAAAGGGCCGGCAGAATCCTGAGCATCGATTTCATGGACAAGCGTTGATTCGACATGCGGACCGTCTTCCCTGAGCGTACTGCTGATAGTGAGCTTAACGGACTTAATCCATGGAAATTAAGTCGATAGCGGCGCATCTTACATTAACCCATGAAGTCAGGTCGACTACGATTGACGGGCCTGCGCCTGTGCCTGGGCGGACTCGACCGACAGGAGCGCCGTCAGGTTGATGATCCGCCGCACCGTGGCCGTCGCGGTCAGGATATGCACCGGCCGGGCCGCGCCCAGCAGCAGCGGGCCGACCGTGACGCCGTCGCCGGCAGCGGTCTTGAGGAGGTTGAAGGCGATGTTCGCGGCGTCGAGCGTGGGCATCACCAGCAGGTTCGCGGGTCCCGAGATGTTGGCATCCGGAAAGACCTGGCGACGGATGTCCGGATCGAGCGCGGCATCCCCGTGCATCTCGCCATCCACTTCGAGATCGGGCACCTGCTCGCGCAGCAGGTCGAGCGTGGCGCGCATCTTCCGCGCCGTCGGGGTTTCCTCGGCACCGAAGCTCGAATGCGACAGCAGGGCGACTTTCGGCGTGATGCCGAAGCGCCGCACCTCTTCCGCGGCGAGCCGCGTCATTTCCGCCAGCTGGTCGGCCGTCGGATCGTAGTTCACGTAGGTGTCGCCGATGAAGAGCGTGCGATTCGGCAGGATCAGCATGTTCATGGCGTAGAAGCTATCGACACCCGGCTGGCGGCCGATCACCTCGGCGATGTAGCGCAGGTGCAGCGAGTGCTTGCCGAAGGTGCCGCACAGCATCCCGTCGGCGTAGCCGTGGCGCACCAGCATCGCACCGATGAGGGTGGTGCGGCGGCGCATCTCGCGCTTCGCATATTCGACGCCGATGCCCTTGCGGCACATCAGCGCGTAGTAATCCTGCCAGAGGTCCTTGTAGCGCGGATCGGAGTCCGGATTGACCAGCTCGAAGTGCTCGCCCGGCCGCACGCGCAAGCCCTGGCGTTCCAGGCGCTGGACCACTACGTCCGGCCGGCCGATGACGATGGGGCGCGCCAGCCCTTCGTCGCAGACCGTCTGCAACGCGCGCAGCACGCGCTCGTCCTCGCCTTCGCAGAAGACGATGCGGGCCGGGTTCTGCTTGGCGGCGGCATAGACCGACTTCATCACGTTGCCGGAGTGGTAGACGAACTCGTTGAGCTGCTGGCGATAGGCCCCCATGTCGGCGATCGGTCGGGTCGCCACGCCGGAATCCATGGCCGCCTGCGCCACGGCCGGCGACACCTTGAGGATCAGGCGCGGATCGAAGGGCTTGGGAATCAGGTACTCGGGGCCGAAGCTCAACTGGGCCTCGCCGTAGGCGGCGGCAACCACTTCCGACTGTTCGGCGTGGGCCAGCTCGGCGATCGCCTTGACGGCCGCGATCTTCATCGGCTCGTTGATGGTCGTCGCTCCCACATCCAGCGCACCGCGGAACATGTAGGGGAAACACAGGACGTTGTTGACCTGGTTCGGGTAGTCCGAGCGACCGGTGCCGATGATGCAGTCGGACCGCACCGCCTTGGCGTCCTCGGGCAGGATTTCGGGGTCCGGGTTGGCCATCGCGAGGATGATGGGATCGCGCGCCATGCCGGCGACCATCTCGGCCTTGAGCACGCCGCCGGTCGACAGGCCGAGGAAGATGTCGGCACCTGGCATCGCATCGGCGAGGCTGCGCGCTTCGGTCTCCCGGGCGTAGCGCTGCTTCGAGGCATCGAGATTCTGCCGGCCCGTGTGGATCACGCCTTTCGAATCGCAGACGAGGATATTCTCGCGCCGCGCGCCGAGGCTGACGATCAGGTCGAGGCAGGCGATGGCCGCCGCGCCGGCGCCGGAGCAGACCAGCTTGACCTCGGCGATGTCCTTGCCGACCACGCGCAGGCCGTTGAGCACCGCGGCGGCGGAAATGATCGCCGTGCCGTGCTGGTCGTCGTGGAAGACGGGGATGCGCAGGCGCTCGCGCAGCTTGCGCTCGACCACGAAGCATTCGGGCGCCTTGATGTCCTCGAGGTTGATGCCGCCGAAGGTCGGCTCCAGCGCGGCGATGATGTCGACGAGTTTGTCGGGATCGTGCTCGGCGACCTCGATGTCGAAGACGTCGATGCCGGCGAACTTCTTGAACAGGACGCCCTTGCCTTCCATCACCGGCTTGCCGGCCAGCGGGCCGATGTCGCCGAGCCCGAGCACGGCCGTGCCGTTGGAGATGACGGCGACGAGATTGCCGCGCGAGGTATAGAGCGAGGCGGTCGACGGATCGCGTTCGATCTCTTCACACGCGGCGGCAACGCCGGGCGAATAGGCGAGCGACAGGTCGGCCTGGTTGGTCAGGGCCTTGGTCGGGGTCACGGCAATCTTGCCGGGGCGGGGCAGGCGGTGGTAGTCGAGCGCGGCGCGGCGCAGGGTGTCATCCATGTGGAACTCCTTGGGCGAAGCGCGATTCTATGGCTAATCCTTTCATCGAATCCCCCTATGGCAGAATCACGCCTTTCTAATTAGATTGTCGTCTAAGTCGCCGTCCTGCCGGCGCCGACTTTTCACTGGAGGAAGACATGGCCCAAGCCCCCGCTTACGTTCGTCACGAAAAACTCAAGGCCTGGGTGGCCGAGGTCGCCGCATTGACGCAACCCGAGCGCATCGTCTGGTGTGACGGCTCTCAGGAGGAGTACGACCGCCTGTGCGCCGAAATGGTCGCCGCCGGCACCTTCGTCAAGCTGAATCCCGCCAAGCGGTCCAATTCCTACCTGGCCTGCTCCGACCCCTCCGACGTCGCGCGTGTCGAGGACCGCACCTACATCTCCTCGGCCAAGCAGGAAGATGCCGGCCCGACCAACAACTGGGAAGAGCCGGCGAAGATGAAGGAGACGCTCAAGGGGCTGTTCAAGGGCAGCATGCGCGGCCGCACGATGTACGTCATCCCCTTCAGCATGGGCCCGCTCGGTTCGCCGATCGCGCAGATCGGCGTCGAGATTTCCGACTCGGCTTATGTCGTGGTCAACATGCGCACCATGACCCGCATGGGCAGGGCGGTGTATGACGTGCTGGGCAGCGACGGCTTCTTCGTGCCCTGCCTGCACACCGTCGGCGCGCCGCTCGAACCCGGCCAGGCCGACGTCAAGTGGCCGTGCAACCCGACCACCAAGTACATCGTGCACTTCCCCGAGACGCGCGAGATCTGGTCCTACGGCTCCGGCTACGGCGGCAACGCGCTGCTCGGCAAGAAGTGCCTGGCCCTGCGCATCGCCTCGACCATGGCGCGCGACGAAGGCTGGCTCGCCGAACATATGTTGATCCTCGGCGTCGAGTCGCCGGCCGGCGAGAAGACCTACGTCGCCGCCGCATTCCCGTCGGCCTGCGGCAAGACCAACTTCGCCATGCTGATCCCGCCGCAATCCTTCAACGGCTGGAAGATCTACACCGTCGGCGACGACATCGCCTGGATCAAGCCTGGCAAGGACGGCAAGTTCTACGCGATCAACCCGGAAGCCGGTTATTTCGGCGTCGCCCCGGGCACCAGCGAGAAGACCAACTACAACGCGATGGCCACGCTCAAGGACAACATCATCTACACCAACGTGGCACTGACGGATGATGGCGATGTGTGGTGGGAGGGCATGGGCCCGGCGCCCGCCCACGCCATCGACTGGCAGGGCAAGGACTGGACGCCGGAAGACGGGAAAACCGGCCGCAAGGCGGCGCACCCGAACGCGCGCTTCACCGCGCCCGCTGCCCAGTGCCCGTCGATCGACCCGAATTGGGAGAGCCCGGAAGGCGTGCCGATCTCCGCCTTCATCTTCGGCGGCCGACGCGCGACGACGGTGCCGCTGGTCTATGAGGCCTTCAACTGGAACTTCGGCGTCTACATGGCGGCCACGCTCGGTTCGGAAACCACCGCCGCCGCCTTCGGCCAGCAAGGCGTCGTGCGTCGTGATCCGTTTGCGATGCTGCCCTTCTGCGGCTACCACATGGGCGACTACTTCAACCACTGGCTGCGCATGGGCCATGTCGTCGAGCACACGCCGAAGATCTTCTGCGTGAACTGGTTCCGCATGAACGAGAAAGGCGAGTTCATGTGGCCGGGCTTCGGCGAGAACATGCGCGTGCTCAAGTGGATCGTCGACCGCGTGCGCGGAAAAGTCGGCGCACGCGAGACGGTGCTCGGCTGGATGCCGCGCTTCGAGGATATCGACTGGACCGGCATGGATATCGGCAAGGCCGAGTTCGAGATGCTGACGCAGGTCGATGCCGATGCCTGGAAGCAGGAACTGGCCGGCCACAAGGAGTGGTTCGACAAGATGGGCGAAAAGCTGCCGAAGCAACTCGCCCTCAAGCGCGACCTGTTCGAACTGGCCTTGATCGACTGATGCCTTGCTTATGCTGACCGCCTCGCGCATGGAGGGGATCGCTCCCTTCCATGTGATGGAGCTGATGGCCAAGGCTCAGGCGCTCGAGGCACAGGGGCGCGACATCGTCCATATGGAAGTCGGCGAACCCGACTTCCCCACGCCGCAACCGGTCATCGATGCCGCGCAGCGTTTCCTCGCCGGCGGCCATGTGCATTACACCGGTGCCCTGGGTTTGCCTGCGCTGCGCGAAGCGATCGCCGGCTGGTATGCGACGCGCTACGGCATCACGGTCGATCCCGGGCGCATCGTCGTCACCGCCGGCGCTTCCGGGGCGCTGCTGCTGGTGCTCGGCGCACTCGTCAGCCCCGGCGACGAATGGCTGCTCGCCGATCCGGGCTATCCCTGCAACCGGCACTTCGTGCGTTTCTGCGAAGGCGTGCCCAAAGCCATCCCTGTCGATGCTGCGACGGCCTACCAGCCCACGGCGGAAAAAGTCGGTGCCTGCTGGACGGCGAAGACTCGCGGCCTGATGGTCGCATCACCGGCCAATCCCACCGGGACGCTGATCGAACCGGCCCGACTGGCCGAACTATGGCAGGCGGTGCAGGCACGCGGCGGCACGCTGCTCGTGGACGAGATTTACCACGGCCTGACCTATGGCCTGGACGCACGCACTGCACTGGAAATCTCCGACGAGATCATCGTCATCAACAGCTTCTCGAAATACTTCGGCATGACCGGCTGGCGGCTCGGCTGGCTGGTATTGCCCCCCGGTCTCGTCCGCACGGTCGAGAAACTCGCCCAGAATCTTTACATAGCGCCCTCGACGCCCGCCCAGCATGCCGCGTTGGCCGCTTTCGATCCGGCAACGATCGCCATTCTGGAAGCCCGCCGCGAGGCATTTCGGTGCCGGCGGGACCTGTTGCTACCGGGACTGGCAGCGCTCGGCTTCAGAATTGGCGCCGAGCCGTGCGGTGCGTTCTACATCTATGCCGACATCGGCGAACTGGCCGCGGACAGTTTCGAACTTGCCGAACGGCTGATCTCGCAGGCAGGCGTGGCGGCGACCCCGGGGCTGGACTTCGGCGCCCATGCGCCGCAGCGCTTCATGCGCTTTGCCTACACCGTCGCGGAAGAGAGGCTCGCGGAGGGGCTGGCACGCATGACCGAGCTTTTCCGGCGCTGAAGAGGCAACGCCATTATGTCTCTGATGCACAAGTCGCTATATTTCAAATGGATAAAGCGGGCTGGTCGCAGCGATAAATTCCGGCTAGAAATCCCGTAACCGGAACACGGTAAGCCCTGTATTGACGCGGGTTTCCGGGCGATCTATGCTGCCGCGGTGAATCGCATTCCCTCACTGTCGTGCAGGCGTTGATGATTGAAATCTCCCCCTGGGTCTGGCAGTCCCTGACGGCTACCGGAATCCTGATAGCCGGCATATCCCTCTGGCAGCGGAGGTACCTCGACGCCGGAATCGGAGCGGGGGTCGCGCTGGGATCATTCGCCTGGAAGGTGCTGTGATGGCCAGCGAGTGGATCTGGACCCTGATCGCAGGTGCCGCGGCCGTGATGCTTGGGACCCTTGCCGGGGCGACATCGAGCTCCATGGTGGTCGCCGGCGCCGTGGTCATGATCCTGGTACTGCTCGCCCTGACGGGACTGATTTGGGGGATGAAAGGAAAGCGCGATGGACATGCTCATCACTGATTTTCTTGCCGGGATTCGATCTGGCGTCCAGCCCTTCGACAGGGTATTCACTCAGCTGGCCATCTTCCTCACGACAGCCACCGTGCTGGGCCTGATGGCTGCTGGCCTGCTTTTCGCGGGCGAGCGAGTACCGGGCCTGTTCGGAACGATCGTCGCGACGCTCGGGAAAGCCTGCCTGGGCGTCGATGCCGTGGTCTGTCTGGTCGGTACGATGATGGTGTGTGGGACATCCATGCAAGTCCTGATCATAGACAGCCGTTCCGGGAAATCTCAACGCACCTGATTAAATATTGTCTTTGTAGAAAGGGGATGGAATGGCTGTTGAATTTAATTTCCAAGGACTTCACCCCGCGCTGCTTGAAGCGGTCGAGCGCCACGAGCCATCAATCGCATTCACCTTGATAGAAGGACGCGGTAAGTTCACTTTCCTTTTGTTCTTGCAGACAGACAGCAAGGGGAAGATCAAATGGAGCAAGCTTGAACTATTCATCGTCCTCGGGACAACGCAGCGCATGTTGCGCTTTCAGTTGTATGGGGGACACCGTCATCAGGGGGATTTCAAGATATGGATCAAACCCGATGACGAAGCAGCCATTCGCGCCGAGCTCGGCCTGAGTAATGTCGCGGACGGCCCTACGTTCGTATTGCAGAACTTTCTCGCGAAACTAAATGCGATGATCCCCGCTTCTATTCCACTCGTGGCCAAAATCGAGGCGATCAAGCGCGAGCGGGCCTTGATCGAGACCCACTGCAAGGACTATGTCGAAGACGCAACCAAAATTCATTTACTGGGAGTCAAGGCCTTGCCTGCCGGCCATATGCCCAGGGAGGAAACCCTGCGGAAACTCTATATGCTGAATGCGAGGAAAGAGGATATCGCCGAGTTCATCGGGAATCTCAAGGCGATCCGCTGGACCGTTTGCTGGACAGCGAAGAAGCCGACCGGCAATGGATTTGCCGATGCTTTCGCAAAACTTGCTGCGGCTACGAGTGCGCAGTAGTCGTTTCGCATCTCCGGGGCAATCGGTGCGGCAATGTTGGCTACTCGATCCCCCCCCCTCGCATCCTGATCACGATAGACACCTTCAGGTCTCCCTCAAAAAATATCCTCCGGATCCGCCCCCGGGGCCTTCTTGCCGACGTTGATGCCCCATAGGCGGCTGAACTCGGCAAAGCATTCGTGATTCTTTACCGTAGCGCGCTCCTCCATCGGCACCGGAAGGATTTCCTCCTCGCCGCCTTCCGTCTCCCTCAGCTTGTACCAGCGATACGGCCGCACAACGACATGAATGTTCTTCCCCTTGAGCGTGTGCTGCTTGCCTGCGCATGGCAAGAAGAGAAAGGCGTGCGGATAGGCCATCACGGCAATATCTCCCGGCTCGGCCGCGCTCTTCACAAAAATGCCCAGCGCGAGAGCAGCCATTCCTCCTGCCAGGCCTCCGCCACTGCCGCCGACCTGCTGCCCCAGCGAAACACCCGCTGCAATATCGCCGCTTGAAGCCGTGTTGATCACGGGGGCCGTCGAGGCATTCCCTGTTGGCGGACCGACCAGGGAAACCCCTGTCACAAAGATCAGTCTTGGCTCGTCTGCCGCAGCGGACGCCGCACAGAACACGCATAGTGCAATGCTGCACAGCAGGTTTCTCATCCTGGTTCGCTTCCCTTGATGCGCCGATGCGCGTTACCGGGCCTGCTCCAGCCGGCCCGATCCGCTCTCCTGCAACGCCCCTTGATTGAGCGACTTGCCGAACTGCTCCCGGCTTTGCTGGAACTGCCGGTCGAACGCTTCATGGCCCGACTGCATTTGGGCATCCGTCTTGTTCCACTGCGGCAGGAAGAACAGGAAGAAGAACGCGAGGATCAGCACCAGGACGATCACGCCCCATACTGCGCTCAAGTTGACTGCCTTGTTGGCTGCCCTGCCCAGAGTCTCCTGATCGCCGGCGAGGAGCTTGGCCTTTGCCGCCACAAATTCAGCCTCGGTCAGTGTGCCGGCCTCGCGCAACGCGGCAAGCCGGGCGATTTCATCGTGCAGCGCCATGATTCCCGCCTCAAAGCTTGCTGGCCTGGTTCCGATCCCTGGCGGCCCGATCGTCGGAAGACTGCTTGTTGAAGCGGGAACGCAGATCCTGCGTCATGTAGCGCAGCTCCATATTGAAACCCATGTGGGGCGCATCGAGCTCGATGACGGAACTGCCCTGGGTAAACAAGGCAGAGGCGTCCCCCACGAACGGTTCTTTGCGTTCGACCTGCTTGTATTTGGCTGCCAGGGCCGTTGCCGTCTTCTTGAAGAGGCCGTTCTGCATGTCGTTCATCCCTTCCCCCTTGGGTAGCTTCATGACCACGGCCGCCAGGACATCCTTCTGGTCGAAGATGAAAGTGATTTCGCTCAGGCCATCGACGCCCAGCCCCGAGCCGGAACCGGCAAGCATCTTTCCTCCGGAGTACTTGTTGATGCCGCCATCCATCAGCTTCGATTTGCTGCCGACCTCCTTCTGCACCTGCGCCAGCGTAGCCACGCCGATCTCAAGGCCCAGCGGCGCGGCATTGCCTGCGAACGCGAGGCCGGATGCAGTGAAGACGAAGAGCATGACGAGGCGGAACAGGCATTTCATTGCGAACTCCCTATCGGTTTGGGTAAATGACAGATGCTTGCTGCGCCTGAAATAATAACACTCATAGTGTGAATATCACACTCATAGTGTATGGATATGAACTGCCAGAGCGGCAATTCTTCGGCCTATGCCGAAGAAGAATCAGCCCTCGAAGACACGCCTACAGTTGGCCGCTACCGTCCGCAGGTTGCGGAAGGAGCGGAAATGGTCGCAGGAGAATCTGGCTGAACTGTGCGGACTGCACCCGAACTACATCGGGGGCATCGAACGCGGCGAGCGTAATGTGGCCGTCGACAATATCGAGAGGGTCGCGCTGGCCTTCGGGTTGCGGGTGAAGGATTTGTTTGAGTGAGGCTTGAGGTGTATCGGGGCATCATTCTGAAGAGACAAAAATAAAGGGGCCGCATGGCGGCCCCTTTATTTTTTCAATGATTCTTTAAGCTGCTTTGAGCTCTTGTTGTTGTTCCTCATGCTCACAGACAGCTCGTACGAAAAACTCGACACCTACCTCGTTGACTGCACAACGGATTGACTCTCGCACAGCCATCTTCAGAGACTCGGTCGCAACCATGACTGGCTCTCTGTATGTTGCTATGTCTGTCACGTTACAGTCTTGCATCTCATTTTCCCTTTCCTGTCGGCCTAACCACCAACCATCGTCCTTCAATTGCTACTGAGGACTTATGTGTATCAAAACTATCCTTCAGGTGCTTAGCAACAATTGTCAGCACCGTTAGAAGCGCATGGCTTCTACCATACACCTTTATTGCATTTGCTTTGTGATCATCCCCGATCTGAATAGTTCCGGTGATCGACGTCATATAGACTTCTACGACATCATCGATTGCAGCTTCATTGAAGCTCATCGCCTTCTCGTAGATGCTTGGGCGCACAAAGCAGTCGAGCATTTTAACGAATTTCTTGCCTTCTTTGGTGACAACGATCTGTACAACGGACTCGGCTATATCTGAGCCAGCCTTAAAAACCCCATAGGCAAGATCGTTTTTGTCCTGCTTGGCAAAATCCTGTTTTGCGAACGCAAAAATACGGGCAATATCACCAGGAAACAATTCGGGTGATTTTTTGAGGTCGTTGGACCAAGCTTTCTCTGTCTTGGCTAAAGAGTTCTTGTCGAACTGACGCAGTTCGCGATTTGCCATTTATCGAGTACCAGTCATCATAAGAACTTTGACATTATGCGTATTTCATCTAAACAGTCAAGGATGTAAATGGCATTGGCGGCGGATGTTGGTCGCACCTACGTATCGCAACTGGAAAGAGGATCGCCAATCCGTCGTTGCTAATTCTTTTGAAAGTATGTACTACGCAAACCCACTCATGGAGGGTGGTAGGCGTGAAGTTCAGATCAACCGTAGCCGAGTCGCCACATCCTGCTTAAGATCGGCATCCGAGAACAAGGCGGCCTGTCCCAGCTTCGGCGATAGCGAGTTCCCAGTCAAGCCTGGTTCGCGAGCAAGAAGCTGCCGTAGCGGTTTCATCTCCGGTAGTCCCAGTGCGGCCGATAGTGCGTCGTCAATTCCGCCCCGAATGGGATCGGTATCGAGCTTGGCGAGCGCCAGCAGCTCCTTAGAGCACAGCGCATCATAGTCGTCGGCAAGGCGCGAGATGGTTTCCGCGGGCAGGTTCCGTACGTCGAGCACGGGCATTGCGGCCCATTGTGGCTTCTTGACCTGCATCCAAGCGCTGCGGGTCGCCACGCGATGCGAAAGGAATATCAGGAGCGACGGCGTGCTGTTCAGCCACAGCAGTAGCGCCTTTTCTTGCTCTGGAGACAGTTCAGACTTGAATGCCCACCAAGTATTGCCGAGCACTGCCTCATTAAATCCGACGGCGAGGACGCGATGGGTAATCGGCCACAAGCGCTCGGCCAGAAGAATTCGTCCAGAACTAGCCGCTACTCCTGCTGCGCTCTTGAGCTTGCGCCCTTCCGCAGCAATTTCCCTCGGCAACAACCACGAATTTGGTTGCTGTCCAATGCAGGTCACGGTCTTAGCGTCATGATTCCAGAATGCCGGATAGGCCGACCAATCCGTATCTGAAACCGTAAATGCATCATGAATATCGCGACGGTCATATCCAAGCTGCCCAAGTGCACATAGAGCACATAGCGGCACCTCGACGGCACTCTGTCCCGGCACGGCCAACTCATTCTCTCCGAGAGATACAGCGGCGCGAAGGGTTAGCGACTGCGCGAATTGCACACCTATCCACTGCGCATCACCATGTGTCGGCGGAAGCTGGATGGCCTCTGCCAATTTCCGCCCGCCAACGCCGCGGATCGAGGAGGCTACGCCGGCCGTACCGAGGCCGCTGGTGATACATTCGCGCACACGGTCAGCTACGTCCATGGCTTCATAGATGGTGCGCGGGTTGTGCCAGAGATTGATGTAGGTGGTATAGCCCGGCACCTCATTCTTTTTCAGCTTGCGGGCGATAAACATGATCTCGGACAGATCGGTGTTCTCTGAGAAGTTGGGCCGTTCGGCATCGTGGCTAACGATCACCGTTTCCAGATGATAACCATCCGCGAGCAGTTTGCGGCTGACGCCCCACGCCTCTCCCGTCGCCAGCGCGACCGGCAGAATGAACGCCATCCGGCCTCCCACACGCAGATGCTTGTCGGCAATCGCCATGAAGACGCTGCCCAGTCCGGCTGTGATGGAGGCCGGCAAGCTCTTGGCCCGTTTCTTGAGTTCAGCTTGCAGCTTCTCGCGCTCGTCGTCCGGTAAGCTGCCGAACAGGAGATTGCCACCAACCGACCGCACGAAGGGCGGATTCATGACGCATAGATCGAGGGTCGGCACCTCGGCTACGGCGTAGTGCTCGGCCACGATGCCCGTCTGCTTGACCTCCATTTGGCTGTTGTCCAGCGACAGTTGCGTCGAGACGCGGCTATGGCCAATGAAGTCCAGGCTGCCGAGTCGTTTGCTGCGTCCCTCCACGCCCATTGGCATCACGAACAGGTTCATCTTCCGATACGTCACATTGGGCGCGAGCATTCCCAGCGTCGATGCGGTCAGGTGCACGGCGGACGGCAACACGTCATAGCCGTACAGCACATTCTCCATTAGGGTTTCATGCAGATGCTTCAGGTCGGTTTCGGCAAGGCTTCTGCCGCTCTTGACCCGTGACACGATGAATTGGTCGGTCAATGCTTGTGCCGACGCCATGAGCAGTGTTCCAGTTCCACACGCCAGGTCCGAAACCACGAAGTTGGCGAGGCTCTTGGGCGTGCCAAAGTCCTGTCCGGACCAATCGTGGGCGAAGGCGAGCTTGAGCAGAAGCGTGGCCGAGGATGTGGCCGTGTAATAGGTACCGAGATACTTGGCGTGGTGGAGTAGCCAGTGGTAAATCCGTCCCATCAGGTCGTGCCGGAGCGCCGACTGATTGGCGCATATTGCCTTTGCCTCAGCCATAAGCCATCGAACTGAGGCAATAGCCGGTTGGTTGATCGGGATTTCGCCCAGAATCGACTCGCCGATCTGGAAGATCGGTACGTAGTTGATCTTCGTCCAGATCCAGTGCCAATGCCCCTTGATCTGGGCGATAGGATCGGGCTCATTGTCGTAGGCACGCAGGGAGTCGACGCGGCCGTCGCCGCCTGAGGCCGCAAGTTGCTCCTGGAAGATCATGGCGTTCGCCAGTACGAGCGAAGCGACCTTGGTGGCAGTCGTGCGGCGCGCATCGCTTTCCTCGGATGTCTCGCCTCGCTTCTTCGGCATGCCGAGCAGATTGGACAGTCGGTCGCAGGTGGCCGACTGTCCGACCCACAGGGCGGCGATTCCTTCAATCCTCTCGGAAAGTTGCCGCGCCGATTCGGCGACGATGTCATCCTTGGTCAGGGATTCATGGACGCGCCGGAGGGAGGCAAGAATCTCCGAAGGAGCGGCCTCCGCCCACTCGGTCTGCCCGGTTTCCGAAACGATCAGGTAGCGGAGGCGAGAACACGACAGGGCCGATTCCAGCGAGGCGGTGGATGCAGTGCGCAGCGCCTTGGGATAAACCAGGGCAACAGCAATATGGCAGATGCCGGTGGCGATGCGCTTGGCGGCATCGCCCCGGACCACGGTGTCTGCATCCGGCACGTCGACGAACTTACCTTCGACAATGACGCGCAAACCGCCCATGGTAAACATGACATCCGGGCGGGCCTCTCCAGAGTGGTGGATCGTCTCGGCTTCGGCATTGACCCCGTGGCGGGTCAGCAGGATTGCCAGATAGGTGTTGATGACCTCTTCACGATGCCGATGCTTGGTCTGGCTATTTGTTCCAGTCGGGCGGGAACTTTTTTCAGACCGCGCTTCTAATGCTTGCTTGCTTGCTTGCTTGCTTGCTTGCTTGCTTGCTTGCTTGCTTGCTTGCTTGC
>CALARK010000013.1 GCA_937888595.1 uncultured Sterolibacteriaceae bacterium
GTCCTCAGCATAGTACTGGGAAGGAGGGAGTGACCATCTCATTAAATAAAGCACGCTAAGCCGGTGGCAGCGGTCGCAATGGCCTGAACTTCCCCGCACCGACCTTGGCACTGCTGCGCCATAGGTAATCGCCGGTCAGGTTGATATGCTCCCACCCCAGCGGGGACAGATATTGCAGCAACGTGTCGTCCAGCGCCTCGCCCTTATTCAGCCCCGCATGGACGCGGCGGCGCAGCTCCACGCTTTGCAGCCAATCCAGAATGAACAGCGTGCGCTCGATGCGCCCATACATCCGCACCTTGTCGTTGATCGCCTTGCCGGAAGCCTGGAACTGCTGTTGATGCTTGTTCTTGGCCGCATTGAACAGCTTGCCGATGATACGGTCGTGAAGGTCGATGATTTCATCAGTGACGGTGGCCATGCCCTCGATGGCCAGTGCTACCAAGGTGGCGTAACGCCGCTGCGACTCGAACTTGGCCAGGTCGGCGGGCGTCATCTGGCCGCCTTCGCGGGCGATCTTGAGCAAGCGGTTTTGGTGTACCTGCCGTTCGATGCCAGCAGGTAGGTCAAGCGCCTGCCAGGCTTTGAGGCGTTCGATGTGTTCAAGCATGTGGCGCGAGTTTGGCTTGGCGGGCGATTGGCGCAGCCACGCTAGCCACGTCATTTTGCTACCATCCTTGCGCTTGAGCAGTTCGTCCAGGCACTGGCGATGGACAGGTATCAAGGAATCGGCCAATGCCGCATGGATGCTTCGGTTGGCACGGGTAATGGCCTCGGCGCTTGCGCGCTCGATGGCATTCATGGCGGGTAGGATGATGCTCTGCCGCCGCAGGTTTTCAACAAGGGTGCTGGCCAGCACAATGCCTTTGTCTGTTTGCAAGGCCAGTTCGGTCAATGTATGCACGGCTTGCCGGTAATGACTCATGGTGAAGGGCTTGAATCCAAACACCGTTTGCAGCTCGACCAAGTGCTCCCGCCGTGTCTGCTCGCGCTGGCCGTAATGGTTCCAGCTTCCCACCGGCACCTTGAGTTGTGCGGCCACCATGCGCAGCAGGGGCAGAAATGGAGGATCATCGACGCCCAAGAAGATGCCAGGGAATCGCAAGTAGCAAAGCTGCACGGCGAAGCCCAATCGATTCGCGGCGCCGCGACGCTGACGGATCACCGACAGGTCGGTTTCGTTGAACGTGTAGTGCCGTATCAGTTCGTCTTTGGCATCTGGCAGTGTCAGCAGACTTTCGCGCTCGGTGGCGGACAGGATTGAGCGGCGTGGCATGGTCAGTCTTCCCGCAGGTACTGGTACAAGGTTTCGCGGCTGATGCCGAAGTCACGGGCCACCAAGGTTTTCTGCTCGCCTGCCGCAACTCGCCGTTTCAACTCGGCAATTTGTTCGCTGTTCAGCGATTTCTTTCGTCCCCGGTAGGCCCCGCGCTGCTTAGCCAGCACGATTCCCTCGCGCTGACGTTCGCGGATCAGAGCGCGCTCGAACTCAGCAAAGGCTCCCATGACCGACAGCATCAGATTGGCCATCGGTGAGTCCTCGCCGGTGAACGTTAGCCCTTCTTTGACGAACTCCATGCGCACGCCCCGTTGTGTCAGCCCTTGGACGATGCGGCGCAGGTCATCAAGGTTGCGTGCCAACCTGTCCATGCTATGCACCACCACGGTGTCGCCCTCGCGGACGAAGGCCAGCAGCCTTTCAAGTTCGGGACGTTGTGTGTCCTTGCCTGAAGCCTTATCGGTGAATACCTTGCCGACTTCTATTTGTTCCAGTTGTCGATCAGGATTCTGGTCGAAGCTGCTGACGCGAACGTAGCCGATACGTTGACCTTGCAAGATGCCTCCAAAGGTAAAAATGTCAGGATGAAATCTATTACCCTTGGCTGAATGTGTCAATAAATATAAATTAATACCCTACTCTGACGTTGTTTGTGCTCAACATCTGACATCAGGTTAGGGTTAGTCTTAACTGACACCACCTCCCAGGGCCTGATATAAAGCAACACTATCGACTAGGCGTTGTGCCTGGACCGCAACCATATTGATCCGGATTGACTGTGCCTGTTGCTGCGCGATGAGCAGTTGCAGGTAGCTGGCCGCGCCCAGCCGGTATTGCCGCTCGACCGACTGCAAGGAGGCCTGTGCAGCCATATCAGCGGCAGCGAGGGCAGTCAAAGTTTGTGCATCGCTTTCCACCGCGCGCAGGGTGTCGGCGACGTTACGCAAAGACTCCAATACGACGCTCTGGTAATTGGCTACGGCGGCATCAAAAGCGGCGAGCGCCGCTCTTTTTTCAGCGGGTAGCCCTGGATTAAAAAGAGGCTGGGTGAGCTGCGCAACCAGGCCCCACACTGCCGAGCCACCACCGAACAGGGCACCGGTGGTCAGCGCCTGAGAACCAAGGTTGGCGCTCAGGTTGATCTGTGGGTAGAGCTTGGCGACAGCCACACCATAGTCTGCATTGGCCGCATGCAACAGCGCCTCTGACGCCTGGATATCCGGTCGGCGGCGCACCAGTTCTGAGGGCACGACGAGCGGCATCTCGACGGGTAGAGTGAAATCGGCCAGAGTGAAGGCCGGGATGCCACCCGTGCCTGGGGCACGACCGGCTAGCACCGCCAGTAGATGTTCGGTTTGTTGCAGTTGTTTACGCAGCGCAGGCAGTTCTGCCCGCGTTTGCTCCGCCTGAGCTTGTAGGCTCAACGCTTCATCAGGTGAGGCCTGACCGATACGCACGCGTTCATGGGCCAGGCGCAGTTGCTCATCCTGCACGCGCAAAATGGCAGTAGTGGCTTCTAGTTGCGCGGCGAGGCGTGCTCGGGTAATGGCAGCGGTTGCCATGTTGCCGGCAAGGGCCAGGCGCGCAGCATTCAGTTCGAAGCGACGGTAGTCGGCGCGAGCAGCCAAGGCTTCGAGTGCGCGCCGGTTGCCGCCAGCCAGATCGAGGTTGTAATGCACGCCAACGCTGGCGTTGTAGAGGCTGAATTGACGTGCGTCTCCGCTCAACCCTTGGCTACTGGGACTCATTTGCTGGCGCTGAGATCCCAGTGCGACATCTACCTGTGGATATTGCGTCGAGCCCGCCTGTGCGGCAAGAAGCTCCTGCGCCTGTCGCAAATTGGCGCTGATGCTCGCCAGCGTCGGGCTGACATGGAAAGCTTCGTTTATCAGTCCGTCGAGTGCGGATGAACCCAAGCTTTGCCACCATTGCGTTTCGATCGGAAGCCCTTCGACTAGACGTTGTGTTTCGCCGAACTGCGTGGGAGCGGACACGGTTCTATCAGCTACCGGTGTTGCAGTGTAGCGAGCCACATCGGGTGCGGTGGGACGCTGAAAATCAGGGCCGGCGGCGCAGCCGGCCAGACCGGCGGTGACCAGACCAGCTACCAGGTAAGTTGCCGCAAGCCGTCTTTCGAGGCTGATGGGGCGCTGGCATGTTTTAGCGTGCTCCATAAAAATGCTCCACGAAAGGTTTACGGAAAGCTTGGTGGCAGCCCAAGCAGCTTTCCTGCACGTGGGCGAATGATTGGGTCACCGCCTTGCCGTCGCTGCTCGCAGCAGCCAGCTTCATGGCCAGCGCCGCCTCGTGAGTCTGCGCGTCAAAGTTTCTGAACTTGGTCGCATCAGCGCCGAGGTAAGCAAGGATGCGCATTTTTTCAGTAAGCGGTGGCTCGGGGTGTGCAGCAACTTTTGGGGCGAGCTGAACGACCTGAACCCATTCCTCCTGCGAAATCGCACCGGTAATAGCCTGCATGTTGCGCCCGAGTTCCTGCATGATCTTGCGTAGCGCCAGTGGCTCAACCTGGGTAGCGTCACCAGCCCAAGCTGGCAACTGAAAACCCCATAAAAGCAGGCAGGCCGTAACGGTCAGGGTGATAGTTCCAAATGCGTGGCTGTGTTTGCGGTGGGTCATGAAATTCTCCTGTAATTCAATCGTTCTCTCATTCGAACTCCCGCCCTTCGCCAGCTTCCTCATGGGTCACGCCGTCGCGGATGTGGTAGATGCGCTTGAATGTGGGGATGATCTTTTCGTCATGGGTGACGACGATGATGGCGGTCTCGAACTTCCGGGCCATGTCGTTGAGGATGCGGATTACAGCCATGGCGCGCTCGGAATCCAGCGGCGCAGTGGGTTCATCGGCCAGGATCACCGGCGGACGATTGACCAGTCCGCGCGCGATGGCGACCCGTTGCTGCTCGCCACCGGAGAGTTGCGAGGGCATTGCGCGAGCTCGGTGTTGCACATCAAGCGCTGTGAGCAATTCCAGTGCCTTCGCGCGCGACTCTCCATTCGCGACGCCTGCAAGCATCGGCAGCAGCGCCACGTTGTCGGTGACATCGAGAAACGGAATCAGGTACGGCGCCTGGAAAACGAAACCGATCTTGTCACGCCGTAAGGCGCGCAGGTCGCGGACTTTCCAGCCATCGGCGTAGATCACTTCATCGCCCAGCGTCATGCGACCGGCGGTCGGTTCGATCACCGCACCCAGACACTTGAGCAGCGTGCTCTTGCCGGACCCGGAAGGGCCGATCAGTCCCACCACTTCACCAGGCGCAACATGCATATTCACGTCTCTCAAGGCAAAGACAGCGGTGTCACCATCGCCATACCGCTTGCTTAAACTTTCGATGTGTATCCCTTTGCCACTCATCTCAACCTCCAATGGCTTCGGCCGGATCGACCTTGAGTGCTATGCGAATGGCGACGAGGCTAGCTAGAACGCAGATCACGAGCACGGCAAAAAAACCTGCGACAGAATCCATTGGCGTGAGCAGGACATATTTTGGAAAAGCCGGTGCTGAAAAGGTGGCTGTGATCTTGCCGACCACGAAGCCAATCACGCCCAGGGCGAGCGCCTGCTGCATGATCATCGCGGCGATGGTTCGGTTGCGTGTGCCGATGAGCTTCAACACCGCGATCTCACGGATTTTGTCCATCGTCAGCGAATAGATGATGAAGGCAACGATGGCCGCGCTAACGATGGCTAGAATCACAAGGAACATGCCGATCTGCTTGGCCGAGGTGGCGATCAGCTTGCCGACGAGGATGTCTTCCATCTGTGCCCGGGTGTAGACCGTCAAACGCTTCCAGCGCTGGATGGATTCGGCAACCTCGTCCGGCGCATGACCAGGTTTCAGAGTGACCAGCACGGCATTGACGAACGCGTTGCTGCTCTGTGAAGCAATCACGGCATCCAGCAAACCTGGATCACCGGGTCGATTGAAGACCGGGTTGGCTTCGGTGCGACGCCGGCTTTGCCAGATGGCATCGTTGTCCTTGAGGAACTGGGCCTCCTGGGCATCTTTGAGCGGAATGAATACCATCGGGTCGCCGCTGGACGACACCATACGCCGTGTCAGCCCCACGACGGTGTAATGATTGCGGCGAATGGTAAGACGATCTCCCAGTTTGAAGCCGGTGGCGATGTCGGCCACAGCCTCGTAGTGACCGCGCGTGATCTGGCGTCCAGCGACGAGATAAGGAGGCCATCCGGGTGTAGCCCCCAACGCACCGGGCGCGATGCCGACCACCATGGTGCGTACATCACTCTCGCCCTTGCGTACCTGCATGGTCAGGTAGGTCGCGTTCGCTGCCTGTGAGACTCCCGGCATGGCGAGAATGGCGCGATACACGTCATCGTTGAGGCTGGACGACTCCGCATAAGGACCCAGAGTATCCTTTTGCACCACCCAAAGGTCAGCGCCACTGTTGTCGAGCAACGCCTTGCCGTCGTCCACCATGCCTCGGTACACCCCAGCCATGACTAGGGTGACGCCGATCAGCAGACCCAGACCGATGCCGGTGAAGACGAATTTCCCCCAGGCATGGAGAATGTCGCGGCCGGCCAGGCTGATCATCGTGAAACTCCCGGGATATGCTCGACCACATGGATGCGGCTGCGCGCCGTCAGTGCCTTTTCGCTATAGGTCACAACCTGGTCCCCATTCTTGAGCCCTTCGCGCACCTGCACGTAACCATTGAGGTCGGAAGTGCCGAGCTTGACCGGGGAGAAATGCAGATCACCATCCACGATTTGCCAGACACCAACTTTATCGCCTTCACGCTGGACGGCAGCGTTGGGGATCAGTGGAGCGGCCGGGAGCGCCGGCAAGTCAACCGTGACTTCGGCCAGTTCACCCACTGGTGGCAAAGGTTCTGGTTTGTTATCGAATGTCACCTTGGCAAGCGTTTCCTCGGTTACCGCGTCGGCCTTGGGTTCCACCCGCAGCACGCGACCTTTCAAGGTCTGGCCACCACGCGAACGCAGGACGATATGAGCCGGCAGCCCCCCAGCCAGCCCCGATGCGCTGATCTGGTCGAAGCGCACATTGATCCACAAACTCTTGGGGTCGATCACTTCCACCACGGCCTGGCCCGCGACGATGGTCGTGCCGGGATCAGCATCGCGCACGGCGACTACACCGTCGACCGGCGCGATCAGGCGCAGATTGCTCCGCTGCGCGACGAGTGCTTCGCGGTCGGAGCGTGCCCGGGCAATATCTTCCCGAGCGGCGGATAGGGCGGCATCGGCGATCTGCAGTTCCTGCCGCTTGGTGGTGACGATTTCCTCGCTGGTCGAGCGCACCGCAAACAATTGCTCATAGCGGCGCGCCTGGGTTTGCGCGTAGGCTTGCCGGGCTTCTGCCTCGCGCAAAGCCGCTTCCGCCCGCTTGAATACAGACTCCTGTGAGCGCACCCGATCATCAAGGTCGACCGGCTCCATCTCGCCGAGCACCTGTCCGGCCTTGACCTGGTCGCCTACATGCACCTCCAGGCGTTTGACGCGCCCGGCAAACGTCGGCCCGATCTTGTAGGTGTAGCGCGCCTCCACCGTGCCGATGCCGAACAGCGCCGGTGTGATAGCCCGTGATTCCACGCTTGCCACCGTCACAGCGACCGGGGCGAGCGGCCCTGATCGCAGACCGACATAAATAAAAAGCACCAGCAAAGGAATGATGACGGCAAGCAGTGCCAGGGTGCGGCCTTGCAAGGGTAACTTTTTCATTGCGCACTCCTTATGCCACGCCGATAAATTGCAAAGACGCGCGGCGCATCGCGGTGCATACGTCCCACATCACCCGCCAACAGCGATTGCATGACCAAGCCCTGGATCGTGCCAATGAACAGCGTTGCCGCCGCCTCGTTGTCAAGCGAGGGAGACAACTCGCCGCTGGCCTTGCCTTTCTCGATGAGATGATGCAAACGTTCGCTGTAGCGCTGAATCAAGGTTTGCACCATGCGCTTGGCCGGTGTCGATTCGGCACGCTGAAGCTCACCAAACATCATTCTTGGCACGCCTGGGTGCTCAGCTACGAATTCGATATGACTCATGAACATCGCCTCCATGGCTGCCAAGGGCGACTCGATTCCTTGTGCGGATCGATCGATTCTGGCTAATAGGCGCTCTGCTACCCACTCCATGACCGCCTGCCAAATGGCTTCCTTGTTCGGGAAGTGCCGAAACAGCGCACCCTGGGTCAAGTTCATATGTTTAGCGATAGCCGCAGTGGTTATCTCGCTTGGGTTTTGTGAACCGGCAAGCGCCACGACGGACTCGACAGTTACGGCACGACGTTCATCGGCCGGCAGATGCTTTGGATGGGTGTCCACGAGCACTCCTTGTAAGATAGTAATTGATTACTATCTTACCACAAGAGGCAACTCAAACAAGAGAAAACCCGACGTACTCGTCAATATCTAGAGTCTGCAATGGGCTTAACGTGCTTTATTTAATGAGATGGTCACTCCCTCCTTCCCAGTACTATGCTGAGGAC
>CALARK010000014.1 GCA_937888595.1 uncultured Sterolibacteriaceae bacterium
AAATAAAGCACGCTAAGCGTGCGTGGAGGCTGGCACCCAGCGGTACAGCGTCGGAATGGACACGCCGAGGTTCTTGGCCACGTCCTTGGGCGGCACCCCGCTGGCCAGCAGCTTCTTGGCCGACTCGATCTTGCTGTCGGTCATCTTCGGCTTGCGGCCGCCTTTGCGGCCGAGCTGCTTGGCGACTTCCAGCCCGGCGCGGGTGCGCTCGACGGTCAGCTCGCGCTCCATTTCGGCAAGGCTCGCCATGACGTGGAAGAAGAACCGCCCGGATGGTGTGCCGGTGTCGATGGAGTCGGTGAGGCTCCTGAACTGGACACCGTGCTTGTGCAGATCGCCGACCAGATCGACCAGTTGCTTGACCGACCGGCCCAGCCGGTCGAGCTTCCAGACGACCAAAGTATCGCCTTCGCGCAGCATTTCGAGCGTCTTGGCCAAGCCAGGCCGGTCTGCCCGCGTGCCACTCACCTTGTCCTCGAAGACCTTTTTACATCCGGCCTTGCTCAAGGCTTCGCGTTGCAGCTCCAGGTTCTGATCCTGCGTCGAGACGCGCGCATAGCCAATCAACATGGCTTGTCTCGCGCCCGGTCGATGCGTTCCTGCATCGCCTGCATCACTTCTTCGTGGGTGTACGATCTGGCGTTGGCGTCGGTGGCTTGCCGCAGGGCTTCCTCAACCTCGCGCGTCATCCGCTCGTAATCCTCCGGCCACAGCGCTTGCTCCATGCGCAGCGACGCCTGACCCAGCAGGTGCAGCAGGCTGAACAGCCGCATGTCGTTGGTGGCGACGATGCGCTCCCGAATCTGCTCCTGAATAGCTTCGCTAGCCCGATGCGCTTGTGGTGTGGCAGTCCCCTCGTAGTCAGCGGGGAATTCCGCTTCCTCGGCAATCCTTGCCCAGGCGCTGGCCAGCGCCTCGATGGTTGACGTGCTCATTTCCGCCGCTCCTGTGCTCTTTGGCGAATCAACCGGCCAAGGGGCCTCGACGCGAAAACCAGCAGCATCACGCCTATCGGATACCAGGTCGAGAAGACCACCAAGGCATCGAAGGCTGGCCGTCCGGTGTTGGTAGGCAGTACGGCGGTCACAGCCATCAACCCGCCGACCGTCCAGATGATGCGCCACACGTAGGGCATCACGCGGGGCACGTAGCCGTCATCGAAAGCGGTCTGGTAGTAGCGGCGCAGGCCGCGCTCGGCAAGCGCCTGGCGCTGCCGCTCCGACAGCGCATCCGTCCGGCCATACCAGCGCCGGAATGGTGGACAGCGCAGCAGCAAAGGGGTGAAGAGGATCATCACCGCCACGATCGCGACACCCCACGCCATGACGGCGCCGGCATCGGGCCGCTTGGCGTTCTCGATCACGGGCGCGAAGACGCCCGGAGCACCGATCATCCAGAACAGCGCAATGTGCTGATGGAAGGAGAGCTTCATTTGCTCATCCACTTGCGCAGCAGGCGCTTTTTCAGGGAGGCGCGTTCTTGCGGGTTGCGTCCCTTGTGATTGGCGATGCGATCCGCCGTGGCGGCCTGGCGCTTGACGGGCCAGTAGGAGCGGCCATCCTTGCCCATCGACCAGACGCTGCTGGCCTGGTTTTCCAGCAGGGGCAGATGGGCGCTCAGGGCTTCGGGCGACGCGCTGGTCAGCGCCGTGCGCTCACGGGTGCGCCAGCGCTGATGCCAGAGCTTCTTGTCCTCGCGCTCGCTGCCGCAGGTCGTGTGCCCGACGATGGGTGTTTTGCGGCGGCTGCGGCTCATAACGTAGTGGTCTCCAAGAACATTCAGGACTGATCCCAGGCGTCGATGGTCAAGACCTGATCGGCAGGACAGGCGGCTACGCGGTCGGGAACTGGATGGTGTTCAGTCTCATGCCGACCCCATTCGATTGATCGCGTCGCTTGCGGCACGCTGCGACGCAAGGAGGTTTGCGACCTGGTTTAGCAGCCGTGTCCGCTGCATGTCTGTTACCTATCTCCCCGACCGCTCATTGGACCAACTCCAGAGATTGGGCTCTATCGCTCAGCCAATACGAAACCGGCATTGGCTGATGCCACAACCGAGACTAACACAAATGGCTCGGTACCTGTATTTCGCGCCCCGTGCACTTGGCCCGGTCTTGCCACGGCTATCTCACCTTCCCTGAGGGCACGAACAATCCCATTGCCCTGAAAGTAATCAGCCATTCCCGACAAAACAGTCCACGTGTCTTGGCCGTGAGGATGAATGTGAGCCGCAATTTCCTGCCCGGGATGGACATGCCAAACCACGATAATTGAGTCTCGGGTTTCAAGCACAACGGAACGAATAGGCTCGCCTTCGGACGGCTGAACATACTCGGCTACAGAAAATATTCTCGATTCAACAGTCATCGGAGATCCCTCTTTCACAGTTGTCGTTACGGTCTTCATCGTCGGCATCCTGACGCACGGCGGGCAATTGCTGGAGCAACGCCGGCAGCCATTCCTGTACCGTCTCCCACACCACATCGAGGTTGATGTCGAAATAGCCGTGAGCCATGCGATTACGCATATTGCGCATGCTGCGCCACGGCACGTCGGCATGCGCCTGGGTGAACTCGACGTAGCCATCCATCACCTTTGTGGCCGCCTCGCCGATGACGATCAGGCTCATGATGACGGCCTGCTGGGTGCGCTTGTCGGCCAAGAAGTCGTCCTTGGCCATCCCTTCCACGAAGCTGCGCGCATCGGTTGCGGCCTGCTGAATGTGGTCGAGGTAATCGGGCAGGCGGTTCTCGCTCATATCGGTTGCGCCTCCGCGAGCACCTTGGCCCGGAACTTCGGCGGCAGGTCGCCGGGAGTCAGCAGATCGACGTCAACGCCGAGCAGCGATTTCAGTTCTTCTTCCAAATCGCCCAAGTCCAACAACGTGGCACC
>CALARK010000015.1 GCA_937888595.1 uncultured Sterolibacteriaceae bacterium
CTGCCTGCAGCTCGTAGACCCACTCGATCAACGCCTCGGCCTTGGCGTCCGGTCCCGCTTGTTCGCAGCGAACCGCCGCATCGAGCAGGGTCTCTACATGGCTGCCTTCGCTCTGCAGAGCCGACACATGAGATTTCAGCAGCTCATCGAGCAGCTCCTGGCCGTCCATGTCGTAGAGCTCGGCCATTTCATCGTCTGGGCTTTCCGATCCCTCCGTACCGTTTTCCAGCTCCGCCAGTCGCAGGCTGGCCTGCTGTTCGCCTTCCTTGAGCGCCGCGAGCCGTCGTTCCAGTGTGGTGCGAATCGCCCGGGTGCTGGAGACCACCAGGCGCTGCATCAGGATCATCAAAAAGCCGATATGGCGCTTCTTCTCGCGCAGGGCCTGGTTGTAGCCCTCGCGCACGTAGTCGGTCACTGCCTCGTAGAGGAGCTGCTGCAGGTGATGACGGCTCTCCCAGGCCACCGGGGCCATCTGCGTCCGCCGGGGTTTGAAGAGCGGCTTGCCGTCGGCATCGATGGCCTTGCGCTTCTCGGTACGGATAACATACGGGGCCACCCGCTCGCGGGAGACGCTGTCCATATCCGGAAAGGCGTCGTCATCCAGCAGGTTCATCAGGCGATGGAAGGCATCGGTCTTACCTTGGTGGGGCGTCGCCGAAAGGAGCAGCACATAGGGCGCGGCCTCCGCCAGGCCCTTGCCGAGTTTGTAGCGGGCGACCTGATCGGTGCTGCCGCCCAGGCGGTGCGCTTCGTCCACCACCACCAGATCCCAACCGGCGGTGATCAGATCTTCGAACCGGCTGCGGTTGTATTCGGCAACGCGCTCGGCGGTCCAACCGCGCCGCTTGTCCATGGGCTTGACCGAATCCAGGGAGACGATGACCTGATCGAACATCGACCAGGCTGAGTTCCGGTGGTCAGCCCCTGGTGCCAGGCGCTGCAAGGTGCCGATGTCGTCGCCCAGCACGAGCTGGAACTGCTCGTTGAAGTGGGTCTGCATTTCCGCCACCCACTGGGTAGCGATGCCCTTGGGAGAGACGACCAGGATTCGCCGAACCAGCCCGCGCAGTTTGAGCTCGCGCATGACCAAACCGGCCTCGATGGTCTTGCCGAGGCCCACCTCGTCGGCCAGCAGGTAGCGCACGCGGTCGCCGGAGATGGCCCGGGACAAGGCGTGGATCTGGTGCGGCAGCGGGATGACGTTGGACTCCATTGGGGCCAGCAATACATGGCCCTCGGTGGCGCTGGTGGACCCTTCGAGCACCTCGGCCACCTTGGCTGCGGCAGCGACGTAGGCAATGCGTCCGGCTTCAATCTCCGGTTGCAGGTCGGCACTCAGCGGCCGCAAGGCGGAGCGGGGCACGCGCACCACAGCGTCCTGGTTCGGCAACCAGACACGGCACACCGTCTGCCCCCACAAGGTCTGTTCCTCGATGACCTTGCAGGCGCTGTTATGAACGGTGCTGTATTGCCAAAGCGACTCCATCCGCTAATTACCCTCTACCTTGATCTGTTGCCTGCTGAATCTGAATTGCAGGCGCAATGCGAGTTCGGATTTCGTTGTAAACAGCGATGTCGACGCCCTCGGCTACCTCAAGCGATACCGCCAATCCATACGCGACGGGGTTCTGTATTTTTCCGGCGTCTTCACGGCAGTTCACTTTGATTTCGATAACTTCCCCGTCGATGAACGGTTCCGCTCTCTGGCCTTCGAAAACTTCGTGTTGGACAGTTCCGCGTCGCACTGCTCGCCAATCGGCATCACTCCGAGTTGGAGCCAAGCCGTTGTTGTTCATTTCAAACCAAAGGCTTGCAGTGCGATATTTTTGAGTGCTTGCCGAGATTGGGGACAACCAAGCCAATGTAACGGTCAGACGTCGCCACTCAGGGCGCGATCCCAGCGATGGAGGTAGAGGCAGACTGAAAACGTGAGCTTCGCCATCGGAAAGCTGCCCGAAGCCCAACACCGTTGCCCGCTGTTCTGTGCAATCCAGAACACGGTCCACCACCGGTATGCCATAACCGATCCACCGGCTAATTAGCCCACTGAGCTGACGGCCGTTGTCAGGGGTACGAAGCACCTCGGAAATTCGTGAACCTATGTCGCCCCACGAGCAACCATGGACCAGCATCGCTTTCAACAGGGGCACTTCATAATTCGATGAATCGATTTCAGCCGCTTGTTCGTTGAAGATTTGCTGCAGAGAGTCGTAACAAATGCCAGCGGCTCTGCTGATCAAGGCGGTCGCATTGCTCGTACCGCAACTGTAAGAGGTGGCGCTTAATTCACCAGCAAGACTTCCGGGTGAGGCGACTTTGTTTCCAGGGGTAGTGCGAAAAATCGCGGGCTCAATGGTTACGGGATTGGTTGGCTGTAATGGCAACCGGTACCACTGTCTTCCGCCGTAAAAGATAACGTCGGGTTTTATTGCGCGTCGATAACCGCTGCCAAACGCTGAAACGGGACTGGGCAATGGACGTCCAAATGGGTCTATCCTGTTTCCCTGGTAGGCAACCTGTGCCTCGTCTAAATGTACTGCGCCAACGCTGATGCCGTTAATCGTTTCGGCTGGCGAAAGAAGTTTCCTGTGCCGGGCGTCCCTGTACAGGGCTTTGATCGTTGCCGCTTCAAATTCGTCCGTCTGAAAAGCATCGAATTCTTCCCGAGATACGCCCAAGGATATTGTTGTAGGATGATTCCCGGCGCTGACGACAAATAGCACGCCGTACTTCACACTCAACCAGTCCAGCAATCTGGCAATCGGGCTCATAGATTGTGTGAATTGGCGGGCTCGGTCACCGATTGACAAGTTGATTACTTTAATTTGAGGAGCTGCCGGACCTTCTCCCTGATCACCCTCGAATAATCGCTTAACCGCTCTGTGGATAAGATCGACCGCAAGGCAATTTTCCGGAATCCCCTCGGGGCGAGGCGTGTCGAGCCAGTTTAGTGGCTTCATTATAGGCCGAACGTAAATTGGCCTGGAGAGAGGGGGCTGAGGCTGATTCAGGTCGCCATGGACAATGAGCGATGCCATTGAGCTGCCGTGGACTCGCTCAGAGGCCGCGTAATCAGCTTCCCAGCTATCAGGATCGTCAACAACCAAACGGCCAAACAGCAAGCGGTGATTGGCTAGCGGAACCCCATCAAGAAGAGCCACAACAGGATCGCCAGTAGGCAGTGGCATCTCTTCAATTTGGGCGATTTCCACATCCCCCTCTGGAGATTTGTCTCCGACCACCATTTGCCCAACAGGCCTGAAGAACATGACGTTCTCACATTTAACCAGCTCAGTTGTCGGGTTCTCCACGATAGCTCGAATCGCATTAGCCGGAAGTTCGGCCAGGAGCCCATGGTAGGCGATGCCATCAATCACTGACTGGTTCAGTATTCGGCCACCCGCTTGCTCAACGAGGTTCGTGACTTGATTCGCGCTAATTGCACGAAGCTCGTCGCTTCCTCGAAACCAAAGCTCAGCCTCAAACGGGATGACCCGATCACCGTCGTATTCAAGATCCTCGTGCCAGATATCAATCACGCCGGTTTCAAGTAGCCTGTCCTGAACATCCCACCGACGGATGCTCTTCAGGTGTAGGAACACGTCGCGGAACTTTGTAAGGCCGCGCTCGAACTGCATGTTTGGATCGGCCTGGTAGCGTCGCCACAGGGACAGCATCTCGTCGAGGGCACGCTGGTTGGTCATTACCAGATACAGACGGCCATTCAGTTCCTTCTCAGGATTATTCTCATCGTAAAAATCCTGGTCGGGCGCAATCTCGTCGCTCTCGAGTTCACCCATCCACTCGAGCCCCTCGATGCGTTTCACAGCATTGGCAAAATTGTCCACGCTGCCAATGGTCTCAATGACCAAAACCTGCTCGGGATCTATACCCGCAGTGTTCTGCTGAATCTCAACTCTGCGGGCTTCAAAAGCTGCCTGCAGTTGGTTGAACATCGGTGAGAGGCGTTGACCTTGCCGCGTTACATTGGGCTTGTGAACACGTCCGAACTGGGGCTTCTGCTTTGTCCTATCAGCCGGTTGTGGCGTCGGGAAAAGAAGTAGTGGGCGTTCAGGCATCCTTCACCTCCGGTTCGTCCTGTTGCGCTACGGTGACTGATCTGGCGGACCAGCTCTGGAGGGTTTTGGACACGATATCCTTCATGTCGGCATTCGGTTGTTCGAGCACATACTGGCGGAACACGGTCGTGCCGAATTCTTCGACTTCGGCGAAATTCGATCCTTGGAGACGTTTGGCCAAAGTGCCAGGTGCGTATCCCAGTGGGATCTTGATCCGACGTTCGAACTTTTCGAACCACTCTGTCAAACGAGCCCGGGTTGGACCGGGCAGCGTCATGCGGACCTGGAAGCGCCGCCACACCGCACGATCCAGCAGTTCCGCATGATTGGTTGCCCCGATGACCATGACATGGCTCGGCAGGTTGTCGATCTGCATGAGCAGCGAACTCACCACGCGCTTGATCTCACCGGTCTCGTGCAGATCGCCGCGCTCCTTGCCGAGGGTTTCAAACTCGTCGAAAAACAGGACACATTTCCGGGTGGAAGCGTACTCGAACAGTTTCTTCAGGCGCACAGCGGTCTCGCCCAGGTAGGTGCCGACGACGCTCTCATAGCGAACCACAAGCAGCGGGACCACCAGTGCTTCTGCAATGGCCTCGGCCAACGACGTCTTGCCATTGCCCGGCGGTCCGATGAGAAGCACGCGGTTGCGGGGCTCCAGGTTGTATGACCTGAGCAGGTCGGTCCGATGCTGTTCCTGAATCAGACTCTGACAAATCTGCTGCACCTCTTCCGGGAGGATGAGATCGGACAGCTTTCGCTGGGGCATAACCTCATGGAACAGGTTGCCCATGCGCTGATCCAGCATAGGACCACCGCCATTGGTAACGGGGCGTTCAACCGGAGCGGCGTTGAGTAGCTCCTCGAGTTTCTCGGCCAGCACCTTGTGCTGCTTGGTTCGCTCTTCGGCGATGATCGCCTCGACGACCTTTCTAAAGCTGGCCTTGTCGCCCCGTATGCCGGATTGGACAAGGCGAATTAGTAAATCCGCTCTTGCCATTATTCGCCTCCCATTCTTGTTACTGCCTGGTCGTACCACATGAGCAGTTTGGGATCTTCTTCCAGGACGTTGTTAGGGATCTTGTCGGCCACGGCGACGATGACGGCGTAGTCACGTTCCTGCCAGGCTTTCTTGAATCCGGCGCGAACAGCTTCCAGGCGGAAGACCTTGAGTTTCTTTTTGACCTCTTTGTATTCCTCGAACTCCTTGAGCAGCGCCTTCTCGCGTAGTTTCTCCAGGTCGCCCGCCTTGTTGGGGTCGGGCACGTACCAGCGGTCGCGGGCCTTGCTCACCAGCGCAGGATCGTCCTTGGGCAGGTTACGCAATTCCTTCCAGTTGGTGGAGAGGTAGGCGTGGATCTGCTCTGGAACAGGGCCTTTGCCGTCGTAGCTGAGGAAGTTCTGGTTCAGCAGTTCACGCAGGTCGAGCTGGGCTTCGTTCTTGCTCCAGCCGCCGAGCTGCTGCATGAACTGCGGATTGATGTCGGAGAAGGTTTGCGGCTTTTCCTTGATAAGCTGTCGGAGCCATTGTATCGCCGATGCCTCGTCGGAAACGAACATCGATAGCTGTTGTGGGGCACCGGTAGTCATTTTCTTGCGGTCGTATTCGGCCACCTGATCCGGCAGGAAATACATGCCGTCACGCTCGATGAAACGCTGCGCCAGACCGATCTGGAATTCCTGGCTGGAGATCGGCACGGGATAGCCCTTGCGGACGTAGTAGGCCACCATCTGATCGAACAGGATTCGCGGATCACGCTCAGGGACGAAAAGCATTATCGCGCCCTGGCGCTTTGTAACCGGCAGATATTTCAAGTGCGTTCGGACAAACTCCCACACACCTTCTTCTGATTTAGCCTCTTTTTCGAACCTCTCTTCGAAGCCACCATTGGGTTTATAGGCTGATATGACCAAATCTTGCTTAACGGCTGTCGGTCCAATCATGGCATGAAAGCCACCACGAGTTTTATCAAGGCCAGCTACGCTAGCAACAACAAAGCCACTTTCTTGAAGACTTGTCTGTAGTACGTTCCACACAGACGCTTTTGTATTGGAGAATTCAACGGTCATCCATCGTCCTGGCCGAAGCACTCTAAAAGCCTCAGAGAAACAAAGCTGCATCAATTCCTTATAATCATGGAGTTCTTTTCCTTGAATGTTGTTTTCAATTGCCTCCTCCTCGATATTTGTACGCAATTTCAACCAGGATTCACGGAGGAAGCTCATGTCTGAGTACATAATATTTCCCCCGAATGGAGGGTCTATAAAGATGTAGTCAACTGAATTATCTGGTGCAGGCGTCGTTGTGCTTGAAGCGGTTGAAATTAGTGCGCACTGCTCTGAGGAGAAAAATGCCTTAGTGATTTTCTTTAGCTGGAACTCCAATTGGTCAATCACATTGTTTTCTACACTGATTGGAGGCACATAAAGGGCGTTAGCCATAGGGCCGACAAGCGCACGGCTTCCGTGTTGCCGCATATACCTATTAAGCTTGGTAAGCTTTGGGAGAACACTCCCCATGAGGAAATTTAACTGACGGGAATATGACCCAACACATCCTTCGTAAAAAGCGTTCAAGCATGCTAGCGTGCGGCGTGAATAAAAATGATGAGTATGCGTAAAACCATGTGATTGCTTTGGTTGTTTTAAGTTATAACCATCAGGGAGCGGAACTGTCGGGTGGATTCCTGATTTCACAAGGTCGACACAAGAAGATATCTTTTCCAGATCCTCTTGGTCGGGAAATTTTTCATGTCGTTTTGTGCCTATGCTGTAGTTGATGAGCACAGGAACCTGCTTTGCTATAGAAATCGGTTCCCCTGTTTCATAATCGATAACTGTCTCAAATGTTTGCTCTAGCTTTCTTTTGTTAAGGTGCGAGGAACATTGAGGACAGCTAAAACTGTCCCTGACCTGGTTTGTCTCAATATCAACCGTCTGCTCAAAAAAGTTAAGTTCGGCTTGGCATTCAGGGCAATGAAATAGATCACTCCAGACGGTGTAGTTAATTATCCCTGCTTTTCCGTCTTTGTGTCTGGTTTCATAGAGAGCTCCACATTTTTTCTTTACCTCTTTAATGAGCTCGGTCGCAGCCTCTTCAAACTCGTATGAACTTATTGGGGTATTATAATTGTGAGCAATAAACGTTGCGGCAGGGGCTAGGTCATTCATAATCGTCCTGCGTTTGCCAATTTTTGAAATGGGCTGCCATCCCCTGTTACCGTCCTCGTCAATCTCTTCCTGTAGAATTGTTCCATCGGGCTTAACTTGGTACCCAAGTGACATAACCACATCCCGATCACCACACATCTGCGCAGCGACTGCAGTCATGCCAGTTCCGCAAAAACTATCAAACACAATATCCCCCGGCTGCGTGTAATGGAGGATATACCGCATGATCGCCTTGTAAGGCACCTTGGTATGGTAGGAGTGGGCGTTGTAAATCGGGTCGTTCTTGCCCTCACTTACATCAGAGGCAAAAGGTTCCCGGTGGTAGTGATAGCCTTCGGGCTGTTCCGGCTTTTGCGCCTCCCACTCGGCGATGAAATCGGCGATCCAGGGGTTCGGGCAGGCGGTGTAATACGGCGGATCGCTCAGGTTCAGGATGTCCTCGTCGCTGCCGATGGGAAAGCCTTCGATCTTGCGGAACTCCGGGTCCTGCAGCTTCTTGCGCAGTTCCTCGGTAAAGTGGGCGCGGCGGGCCTCATCATTCTCGAACGTCATGCCGAGACAAGTCACCGGGCCGGAGAGCTTCTGCGGCTCTTCAAGCAGCGAGTCGAACAAACTGGTTTCTTTCATCTTCATAATCCTTGGCTTTCGTCTTGTGTCTCAGCTTGGTCACTTTGCGGGTGACCAAGCTCGGCGGAGTTGGTCACTCGCTTAGTCACTCTTATTCCATGACGATCCGCACCTTGGCCGGGTCCTTGCCCTTGGTGAGTTGATCGATGTACTCCTCAAAGCGTTTCTTCATCTCCGCCGGGGTGGCCGGGCCATCGGTAACCTGCAGAGCCTGTTGCAGCTCCTGTGCCTTAACGGTGACCTTGACGAGCCCGGAGAGCACTTCCTTCAGGGCGTGGACAAAGTTGCTGTCCAGCGGCACCGGCAGGTCCTTCGACTTGATGAAGGCCTCCAGCGGTTCGCGGTCATCGATCTTCAGCAGATCCATGTTGGCCTGGGTGATCGGGTCCTCCAGGTTGCTGAGGATGGTGGAGGTCCAGGCAGCCACCATGGCGTCGAGCTGGGTGTCCATCTGGTCGATCATCTGCGAGCCTGCCGCCGCGCCGGTTTCCACCGAAGGCCGAAACCCGCAATGCGGGCAGATCGGTGAGGCGTCGAGATTTTGCTCGGTCAGGGCGAAGCAGCTTTTCAGTCCGGCCAGGCGGTTCTGGTAATCGGTGAGCTGCTGCCGGGGCATCAGGTCGATACCGGCCAGCTTGAGCAGGGTTTGCAGCCGCTGGTCGTTGAGCAGTCCCGCCTTGCGCTTGTCGTCGTTCACGCCCAGCCGGGCCTTGGCGTGCAGGCCGATGTAGGCGACGGTGTAGTCCTTCTTCAGCTTTTGCAGCTTGGCCCCGATGCTCTGGGACTGGCTGGCCAGCTCGGTCAGGTCGGCCTGCTTGAGGGCATCGAGCACATCCTGCCGGGTGGTCTTCATGCGATCCACCCAGTCATGCTCGGCGGGCAGCACCGCTTCGGCGGTGGAGAGCCAGGACGCCGTCGGGCTGTGGTCCATGATGAACTCCCGCAAGGCGTCCAGCTCATCGAGCGCCTTCACGGCCTTTTCATGGGCCAGCACCTCGGGAGCGCTGTAGCGGAAGTTTTTCAGCTTGCCCGGCGAGGAATAGGCCTGGAGCGACTCAAAGAAGCTCTTGGCCTCGTCCAGCCCGCTGGCCTGGCTGGCCAGGTCGGTGCCCGCGAGCAGGTCCAGGCCCCAGAAGGAGAGCCCTTCGCGCAGGGTCTGCTGGGTCATGACGATGCGCTTGACGATCTTGCCCACCGCCTGCTGCAGGTTCTGCACCGGCTCGTCCTTGCCCTGGGTGACGAGCTGGGCCATGCCCGGCGTCATGCCGAGCAGTTCGAACAGCGCCTTGAGCGCGGGCAGGTTCCATTCCTTGGGCTGCTCCAGGTGCTTGAAGCGGACCAGTTCGTCCATGCCGGTCGCGGCAAGCTGTTGCAGGCCGGTGGCGTCGAATTTCTTGCCCGGGATGGCGAGCACGATGTCGCCGGAGTAGACCAGCGCAGCCACCAGCACGCTCACCCATTCGGGTTCCAGACGCGAACCGCCCGGGTTCATGTATTCCAGCCCGTGGTCGTCCTGGATGATCTCGCTGCGGTTGACAACCTGACCGTGCCCCTTGGCTTTGACGGCATCGAGGATGAATTTGGTGTACTTCGATTTGTAGGGGTCGATCTTCTCGCCGTCGAGCAGCTCCAGGGCGTCCAGCACGGCGGTGGCCTGCTTGGTGCGGTTCTGCCCGGCGATGGCCCGCAGGGCATCCTGCGCGGCCTGGGCGCGGTTGTTGCCGGTGATCAGGACCGAGAAGAACGGATAGTCCGGGGCCTGGTTCTCGAAGTTCGGAGCCAGGCAGACACCGGCGATGGTGTTGACCAGGTCGCGGAAGTTGATGGTCTCGTGGGGCGACAGGCCGGACAAGTCGCGGATCGATTTGCCCTTGGCCCATTCGGTCATGGACTTGGCGCGGCCCTGATAGGTGACCTCGAAGGCATCGCTCATGTGCTTCTGCAGCCACTGGACCAGCTTCTTCAGGAAGCCGTTGGCCTTCGATTCATAGGTGGCCTTGGCGTGGCCCGATGAGGTGGCGGCAAGGTCCAGGGCCGCCGCGTAGCTCTTCAGCGCGTTCTGGAATTCCTCGTCGGTGCCTTTCAGGCGAAAAAAGACCTCGTCGTTGACCTTGTCGTCCTTGAAGCGCGGCGGATCGTTGGGCTGGATGAAGTAGAGGTAGAAGTCCCGCTGCGGCACGGCGGTGGAGCGCTCGTTGGGAGCGCCGAAAAAGAGGTAGCCAGTACGGGCGGCCTTGTGCTCCTGCCAGACCAGTTCGTGCTGCCAGATTTTGTAGCCGGTGACGTAGGTGGCGTCCTGGCATTCCATGACCCGCTTGAGCGCCTCGTAATAGAAGCGGTCGAGTTGAGCCTGGCCCAGACTTTCGGCACGCTTGTCGATCAGGGCGTCGAAGTCGTCGGTCTTCTTCAGATCGAGATAGAACTGGCGGTTGTCGGCATTGAAGGAGATGAACTGGCCGCTGACCGTTTTGTGGATCTCGCGCAGCACCGTTTCCACATGGGTCTGGAGGTCCTTGTCGGGCTCGTCGCTGCCCAGCTCGGCGATCAGCGGATCGAACAGGCAGAGGCGGTCGCGCAGCTCCTCGGCGGATGCGCCCATGGGGGCATAGATGTCGCCGGTGGTGAGGCGGTGGACGGACAGCGCATGGATCAGGCGCAGCGCCATCGGCTTGTATTGCTTGCGGGTGATGGCGTTCTCGATGCGGGATTCCAGCACCTGGCTGCAATCGATGACCGCCCGGATCTCGGGAATGGCGCGGAACGAGGCGTTCTGCTTGAGCGTGTTCCAGTAGCTGTCGAAAGCGATCAGGCCGGGTTCGTCCTGCGGCACATCCTTGCCGAGAATGCCCTTCATGCCCATGGACAGGGTCTTGAGCACCTCGCGCTTTTCCACCACGGTGACGCGTTCGAAGGTGTCGATGTAATCGGGATGCACCGGGAAGAGCCGGACAAACTCGTCCATGCGCTCATTGAGCCCGCCGTAGTATTTGGCAAAAGGCATCAGGTAGTCGCGGATCTTGGCCTGTTGCTCGGTGGTCTTCTTGAGCAGACGCTCGGCCACAACGAATTTGACGTCGCTGCGGGCAATGAGGATCTGCTCGAAGCGGTCCTTCACCCGGCGGATGCTGTCGGCGACAAAGGCGAAGCGCGGGCTGTCGAAAATGGCTTCCTGGACACCGGCCATGAAGCGGAAGCGCAGGTCCTTGCAGACCTCGCCGACCTCGCGGAGGAAGTTGAGGTCGAGGATCAGCTCCTGATCCTTGCGGGTGCGGAGGTAGTCGAGCAGCTCGTCGACCACCAGCAGCAGGCCGTGTTCGGGGAAGACTTCGCCGAACTTGGCCATCATGTCTTCGAAGGCCCGTTTGTGGCTGGTGATGGTCCCGGCTTCGGGGAACACATACTCCACGCCGAGTTTTTCGAGATGCTCTTCCAGTTCGGCCACCAGGATGTCGCGCAGGGACATGGTGGTGGCTCCGATCTCGGTACGGATGACCTTGAACCGACCGGCGATCTGAGAGGCTGCATCGCGGACACCGGCGTGGTTCAGCCCTTCCAGCAGGGAGGCGTCTGCGGCAAGGCTGGAGACCACCGACATCAAGTGCGACTTACCGGTGCCGTAGTTACCGACGACCAGCAGGCCCTTGTTGTCGACCGGCTGGTCGAACTGCATCTGAGGAATGACAAGCTGGGTGAGCCGTTCGGCCATTTCCTCGGAAATGACATAGGTGTTCACGAGGGTGTGTGCGGCGCTGGATTTGTCCGCGTCACGCAGCTGAACGACCGACTCAATCGGGTCGAATTGGATAAGGTCTCCGTATTTCATGCTTGTCCTGCCTCTCTATTGTTTTTTTACCGAATCGACAGTGGCCGTGCCATCCATGCCCACAATCAGCGCATCGACCGAGTCATAGCTGCGGTACTCGGGATGGCCGGTTTCGGCGTACAAAAGCCTCCCGGAATTCACGATTCCGTTCCACGAAGCCACCACGGCCCGGTTTCTCGAAATGGACTGCAGCAGGCGCAAGGGGTCCTGCTGAAGATCCTTGTCGAAAAGGATCTCGAGATTATCCAGCACCACCGGTGCTTGAGCCTGGTCCGCGATCTGATCGAGGATGCCCGGCAACCGAAGCGACCGCTGCTTTGCCGTCAGCTCAAGCAGTTCGCCTGAAAGCGCCAGATTGACGTTGATGACGGACGAGCCGAATTCCTCGGCAATATCCCGAAGAACGCCGGTCTTGCCGGAACCGGTCTCACCCACCAGCAACACCAGACGGTGATACAAGCCTTCGGCTGCCTGGAGGGATCGTTTTATCTTGTCGTGAATCGGCTCGGCCATGGTCGCTCCTTATTGCTCGGTGTCCGGCTTATCGGATTTGTCAGCCGCACCGCCGGAGCGGACCCATTCGTCCACTTCGTCTTGTTTGAACATCCAGCGACGGCCGACGCGATGACCGGGCATAGCTCGTTGTTCGATCCACTTGTAGACCGTCTCGTTGCTTACATTCAGATATTTGCAAATGTCATCGACCGTCAGCCATCTCTCATCCATAGCCTTCGTCCTTCGTTCATTATGTTTTCGGTAAAAGCCCGAAGGTCTCCGGGAAACCCGAAATCCGGACATAGTGCCGCAAATCAACCTCTATAAACTACATTGATGGATTGCCAAAATCAAGCGTTTATGTGCCGAATAGAGACGACTTTTCCAAAAAACGGCCTGATTGTCGTTTGTGATACGTTCGCCGTTCTGAGGCGCATGCATGGTGTAAGTCCATACCGCACAGGTGATTGAGCCCCTGGCTGCAGCCACCATCACCCGCTGATACATGCTGTGCCCGCCGGGCCGAATTCCTTCCAGCCGGTCAATGCGAGGCAGGTCGCGTTGCGGGTCGGTGAAGGTCACCATCTCCCCATGGATCAGATCCCAATCGCCGGTCGGTCGGCCGAAGCGTAGTGTGCCGATCTCTTGTTGCCTGCGGGCGTCGGCTAGCGGATGGGTGGCGCTCCTGGCCTGGATCAAACGTTCCGGCAGTTCCAGGGCTGACCTGCCACCCAATAAACTGGTCCAGTTTGAAAGTGAGCAGTAAACTGGTGTTCCGTGTATAGCTCGCTTGCCGTCTGATTCATTCTCTCGCCGTTTCTCTGTCTCTGGTTTATTCTCATTTTCGTTTCTTTTCCGGCATCCCTGCCTGTTGTCTTATATATAATCCCAGAAAGATGTTAAATCAAGCTAAGATGTTGAAAACAAACAACATGCCGCGCAATGAGATACCATGAGATTCGGTTTCGCAGGGGGCCGGTATGGAGGAGCAGTTGGTTTAACCGTCGTGTTACCTTCTTCTCAGGGAAGAAGATGCTGGAGATGTCTTCGGGGATGGATTTACAGGATGTTGAGGAAACTCCTTCTCGTCAAATTTAGCAAGATAGCGAGTGAAAGGAATTGAAGATTTTCTTGCAAATCAAGTGAAGGTACGATGAAATAGAGCAGTATTTTGAGAAAACTGTCGAGTTGTGTTGTTCAACTCTGTAGTGTCTGAAGGAAACTGGAATGCGCATATCTCGAATAGCGATCACAAACTTCCGCAACTTTGCCAACCTCGATGTTCGCCTCGGCGAGCACGCTGTGATTGTCGGCGAGAACAAGATCGGCAAGTCCAACTTGCTATACGCGCTGCGATTGATCCTTGACCCGTCCCTTCCGGATTCGGCGCGGATGCTTCGTGAAGAAGATTTCTGGGACGGTCTGCCACGCCCTCTCACCAAAGACCACCGGATCACTGTGTCCTTGGAGATCGCCGAGTTCGAGGACAACGAGAACCAGCTTGCCATCTTGGCCGAACACCTGGTTGAACCTGATCCGATGGTAGCGCGACTGACATATGTCTGGCAGCCACTTGCAGGGCTCGAGAGCGATCCGACCAAGGACGCCGACTACGAGTTCTTCGTCTATGGAGGCGACCGCACGGAGAACCGCGTCAGCTACGAGGTGCGTCGACGGCTTCCGCTTGAGCTTCTCCCTGCGCTACGTGACTGCGAGGGCGACTTGGGAAGGTGGACACGCTCGCCCCTGCGACCGCTCTTGGACAAGGCTGCGGGTGCTATCGACCGGGCTGAGTTGGAGAACCTCGCGGAAGGAGTGGATGAAGCCACAAAGGAACTGGCAAACGTCGACGAGGTCAAAGAAGTCGCCACATCCATCATCGAAAAGCTCAAAGATATGGTGGGGTCTGCACAGATATTGGAGACTGTCCTACGGTTCTCGCCCACCGACCCAGATAAGCTCATTCGCGCCCTTCGGCTGTTCATCGATGGTGGAAGGCGTGGAATTGCCGACGCCAGCCTCGGCTCTGCCAATCTTCTCTACTTCGCCCTGAAGGCGCTCGAATACGACCAGTTGGTGGTTGATGGGGAACGTGATCACACCGTCCTGGCAATCGAGGAACCCGAGGCACATCTCCACCCGAACCTGCAGCGACTGATCTTTCGGAACTACCTGCGACCTCGCGATGATGACGATGAGGACGGCGTTGAATCATCCGCGACCATTCTGATGACCACCCATTCGCCTCACGTTGTAAGTGTGACTCCGGTCAGAGACTTCGTCTTGCTTCGCCACAATGCGGCCGGGGACGCAACGGAGGCCGTTTCGACAGCCAACCTTGATCTGTCTGAGAATGCCGTGGCTGACCTGGAGCGATACCTCGATGTCAACCGCGGCGAAATGCTGTTCGCGCGAGGTGTGATCCTTGTTGAAGGAGATGCCGAGCGGTTTCTCGTTCCCGTTCTGGCGAAGCAGCAAGGAGTTGACCTTGATGAGCATGGCATCTCGGTGTGCTCCGTGGCCGGAACGAACTTTGCACCATACCTAATCCTGCTCGGCCCAGAAGGGCTGAATATGCCTGTCGCAGCGCTCACCGACATGGATCCGCGCCTACCAAAGGAAGACGGCACTGAGCGCGAGCCGCTCGGCCCAAAGCGTGCTGTCTATCAAATGCTCGTTCATCTTATCGATGAGGCCACTTTAGAGACTCATGACTTCGACGGTTTATTGGCGATTGCTCCAGAATACGGTGTCCTCATGAATGGCCACACGCTTGAGGTGGACCTGTTTAAGTCTGGGCTTCAAAAAGCGTTCGCCGAGGCGATGGACGACCTTGACTGCAGTGGACCAGCACGAGAGAGGATGAAGGGTTGGGCTGAAGACCCGGACACGCTGGATGTTGAAATGTTTCTGAAAGATATTGAGAACGTTGGCAAGGGACGCTTTGCACAGAGACTCGCATCGATCATTGTCGAGTCTGACCTTACGCATTGCCCACCGTACATCGTCGATGGGGTGAACTATGTCAGCAAAAAATGCAAGCACAGCTAACCCCCCGTATATGCTCGCCGCTGAAGCCCTTCGCAATAACAAGGGGCAGTGGAAAGCTTACGAGTCGCAAGGCAATTGCGTCATCTTGGCGGGACCTGGCAGTGGTAAGACCAAGACGCTGACGATCAAGATGGCGCGGATGCTCGCCGAGGATGTGCGGCCGCCTCGCGGAATCGCGTGCATCACCTACAACAACCAATGTGCTCGGGAACTGCGACGCAGACTTGGAGCCCTCGGTATTGAAGATGGAAGAAGAGCCGCGATTGGCACTCTCCACTCTTTTTGCCTGCAGCACATTGTTCTACCCTACGCCCGCATCGCAGGCATCTCCGTCCCCGATCCTCTCACAGTGGCGACAACTGAAGAACGCTACAAGTGCTGGGCGGCAGCCGTCGAGACGATTCTTGGAACAAATGAGAAACCGCGTGACTGGATGGATCGCTGTGACCACTACCGGCACACGCACCTTGATCGCGACAAACCGGAATGGCGCGGAGATTACGAGGAGGCAGCGGATGTTATTGAAAGTTACGAGCGGAGTTTGGCTAAGCATGGCCTCGTCGACTTTGAAACAATGGTGCTGTTAGGGCTTCAACTCGTCGAGCAGCATGGATGGGTTCGGAAGGCCTTACGCGCCCGGTTTCCGGTGCTCGTTGTTGATGAATATCAGGACCTAGGGCATGCGCTTCATCGAATCGTGCTCTGCCTCTGTTTCACCGCTGGAATGCGGCTTGTCGCCGTCGGCGATCCGGATCAGTCGATCTACGGCTTCACAGGCGCTGAACCAGCTCTCCTGCAGGATCTGGCCGAACGCGATGGCGTCGAGCCCGTTCAACTCCAATTGAACTACCGCTGTGGTCAGAATGTTATCCGTGCGTCGGAGGTAGCTCTGGGCGAAGCCCGAGGCTTCAAGTCTGGCGTGGATGAGGTTGGCAGACTTGATATCCATCACCGACCGCAAGGCGGTGATGATCAGTCAAACTTCATCTGCGATACCATTATTCCGGATGCGATGAAGCGACGCGAAGGACGTCAGCTGGGCGACATTGCGATTCTGTACCGTAGCCAATACGACGGGAATGAAATCGCCAAGGCCGTCGAAGCTCGAGGGTGGGACTTCATCAGGATTGACCAGGGCAACCCGTACCCGCGCTCGCCTGTCATCTTCTGGTTGGAGGATTGCGCTGCGTGGTGTGGGGGGGGATGGGAATCCGGCGAGCCGCGCCTGTCTGACCTTGTGAGGTCTTGGCAGAATTTTAACGAGAACGTGACCGCTGATGCAGGTCGTCTCGCGCTGCAACGGGACCTGGTGAAGTTCCTGCACTCGCATCGAGAATCTAACAAGCCGTTACGCGATTGGCTGTCTGACTTCCGCGCAGCGTGTCTGGACTCATGCCTCGCCCGTGAACCTCGACTTCGGGATGACGTGATTGCCGTAGCTAAGCTGGCCGAGGTTTGTGCTGCTGACGCTCGTTTGGCCGGGTTCACCGTATCAGCCTTTGGCGGTCAGGGAGGAGCCGGTACGCACATCAACTTAATGACTCTTCACTCAGCCAAAGGACTTGAGTTCGATGTCGTGATCCTGCCGTTTCTCGAAGAAGGAATTCTGCCTAACCACCGCTCGAACACGGACGCAAAGCTGCGAGAAGACCGCCGCCTTTTCTATGTCGGCCTAACCCGGGCTCGCTACGAAGTCCACTTGACCTACTCCGGCTGGTATCGGACGCCTTACGGCAGCGTGAAGAACAATGGCGCGTCTCGCTTCCTTACTGAGGTGTGGAATGAACTGGTTGCAGCGGATGAATGACGTGTGTTGGTGTAGAACCGTATCGGAAGGCCGAACGGTTGCAGCGTACGATCCGCTACGTGGCCCGCCGCTGAACCATAGCCTTAAACGCTCGAGGACGACACAATGCAGGCTGGCATTCTGATCATCGGCTCGCTCCTTTGGGACAATTGCAATAGGAAAATTTGGCGGCAGTCACGGCTGGATGAAGCTCACGGCATACCTGTCGGCGTTTCTATCTGCTACGGTCGCCGATCCACCTCCCGTGGCAATACGTTCACGATGACCCTCGGGTGTGGTGAAGCGCGTGGGAAAGCGGTTCTAATGCCGTGTGTATCAGCCATCGAGAGTGTAGCGGATCTAGTAATTGAAGCAAAGGAATTGTGGAAGGCCGAGTTGTCAAAGGCGAAACCGGACAGTATCTCAGCGGAGTGGGGTACTGTCGGAGCGATCTTCAATCCGACCGTTCAGGCAGGATGGCAAGCCGGGTGGGGAGACTACTTCTGTTCTCATGGCAAAGCCGTGCCTCCAGTGGACAAGGCCGGTATACTCCAGATTCCGTGGCCGGTTGCCCTCGACGGGTCGGCGAACGATTTGGATATGGTACTTGCCATTGCCACAAAGGCTGAGCCGACGCTACCAACCCCCACCGAGATTGCCGACGCGTGGATAAATCAAGATTGCGGGCACGAGCGCTACTTTTTCGAGAACGTGCAGCACGACATTCGTACGCCCGATGATCACCTGATCTGGCAGCGAATCGAATGTATGGACCCGCCCTGGCTTAATCAGGGAGCTTATAACAAAGCGATCTCCAATCTGCGATCCACCTGTATTGGGCGTGTTTGACTTCGCGATCTACCCGGTGCCGACTTTACGTTGATCAGTTGGCTTAGGTTATCGTGCACGTCTTGCAGTATGAAGCTAGAAACAGAGCGAGGAACGTAATCGGGAGTTGAACCGTGGTGGACCACAGTTACACGGTGACGTCGCTATATACTTGTTTTTAACCAGCACTCGACAGTCTTTCGATACGACCACGTTCGTACAAGATAATCAGGGGCAAAACGGTTGTAGGGCCTTGGGCGAAAATATCGGAGCCGCGTGGATTGCGATCTAAGGGATCCGAGCAGAGTACTGGAGTCGGCAAGAAACGGGAACGATCAATCCCCAAAGGTTATCGACGATGATGAGGCAGGGGTCTTCATGAAGGACACTTGGCAGGATAATGGCGGTACGGACTGAACTGGCGCTTGTCGATCAGAATGACCGTTCGAGTTAACATTCCAACAGGAACCGGTTTAGGAAACCGCCGGGCCAGGCCCGGCGATTCCTGTAAAACCGTGAATATCTCGTACTATTGAAACTTCCACTCGCCCTGATTCTTCAGATACAAGGGCTGACCCGTGAGTTTTTTACCGGTGTATTCCAGCACGATGTCGGCATCCGAATCAAGATCGATGTCGTCGATGCTTGACACTCGGACATCCTCATCGAGAGGGATCGCATCGAAAATGCGCATCCCCGCCTCATCTTCTCCGATCAGGAGAATCGTGCCGTCGTCGGTGCTCGCGACTGTATCGACCCATTCATCGGCGTTCAGGTAGCCGTCCAGACTCGTTTCGATCCGGTGCGAGGGGATCTCGATCTGAACGGTTTCTGCGATGTCGAGCGATCCGGTTTCGATGGAATAGTCCACGATCGAGTGCTCCGAAACAATCCGGAACACGGCATGGGATGGCTGGATCTCCTGGAGCGAAATTCGCAACGGATTTCCATTCGATTTCGACGAGAAAACATGACGGAGCAACGCTTTATCTTCGCTGTAACTGAAGATCTCGAGAGCATCTTCGGTGAGGCAGAGCAGATCCGTCAACGCGTCGCCTGTGACATCCACCGCGCAGACATCCAGAACGTTTTGCGCGAGAGTGATCTCCTCGCCGAGCTGTCCATCCGCCAATCCGAGGCTCAACCGGAGCGTCTCATCCGTCCATTGGATCCGATCGGAAAAGTCATCTCCGTTCCAATTGATGTAATCGCCGTCGATCCATTGTTCTTCTGTATTCTTGAAAGATTGGAGTTGTCTGAAAATCTTGTAATGCTTGACCGATCGAGCCGGTAATTGGACCGACAGTGAAAACTGCTGTGGGTTGGTAATCGTTACAATCGATCCGAGTGTTGATGGATCGTGATAAGCGACGCGCTTGTATGTGTAGTTTCCGGGCGCGGAGGCGAAGTACGTCGTCAAATCGAATGTCTTTGTCTGGATTGATTTAGTCGCACCATCGAAATTAATGAACGATAGGACAACGTATTCCGGCAGATTCGAGGGAGAATGCCACGCGCTGGTCAGAACCGGACTGCTGGTCAGTTCGTAGGTAAAGAGCGATTCATACCAAGGATCATTTGGCTTTCCTGTTCCATTGTCGTATGCGAGAGAAACCGGAGTGATTAGGGTTTGTAATTCCGGAGCTCGGAGCATTCTTCCGGAGAACAGGGGTTTATACAATTCGTCGTACATCTGCTGGTTGGCATAATACACGTAGCTGGTCACCAAGGTCTTGAGCAGGGTCCGAGAGGTAGCGATCGATTGCTCGTCCATGAACCCATACGCACATGCCGGAGGAGTCGGAGTCACAATCGGGGCGATCGGGATTGTTCCCGTGGGCGTGGGCGTAAACGTCGGGAGAGGTGTCCCGGCCGCGTCGACGGGTTGGTCGACATCCATGACCAGAATCCGGTTGCCGTTGATATAGGAATACGCAAGATCTGCATTGAGTGAACGGACCGGTTTAAATGGATCGGACGGGGGAACACCCGGAGTTGGTGTCGGCTGATGGTAAAAATTGAACCGATATCCTGTATAAAGCGTCGGTCCGTACTCGGGATGAAACTGTGTGCCGGTGATGTACCCGCTCATTCCATCGAACATCGGAATCCGATCATGCGCGATGACCTGCGGGATCGGAACGTGCTTGATATAATCGGATGAGGTGTCGACCATCAGGTATTTTAAATTCTTGGCCATTCCGATACCAACGGGTTCCTCGACCTTGCCGGGATCGATGGCAGGAAAGAAAGACGTGTGGAACAGGTCGCACGAACCCAGATACGCATGACTTGGATCTTCGAGCAGGATCGCTTTCGATGAACCATACTGCTGGTGAAACTCACGGTATTGTTTCTGCCATGCCGACAGACAGAAATTCCCTCCGTTTCGGGGATGTCCGTGGTCCTCACCAGTTGTGTAATCACCTAGGCACATCCGGATGTTCCATCCGGCGTAATCGATATCCGCGCCTATGAATGAGTTGGTACCGTCTCGTGCATCCATGTAACTGTTGATGAATCCTCTCGGGGATGTTGCTTTCCAAAGAATATTGAAGACGGCCTGTGATCCAAAGCACAACGGAACGACATTGACATACTTCCGTGGAAGAGAATCCTGGATCGTCCCAATGATATCGTTACCCCATTCCGCGTTGGATTCACATCCATAACTGAGCATCGGCACATATCCCGTTGGGGTCGGTGTCGGGAAAATGCCGAACAACGGATGCACCTGCCAGTTCTCCTCATCGTTCCAGTGGTAGACGAAGCCGCCCCCGCAGTTCATGAATTTGAGGTTCAACGGTGATGGCATACCGGGAGTCGGCGTGCCGGTCTGCTGAAGGAGCGCCACGAGTTCGGATGTATGCGCGCGGCAATGGTCTTCATATCGAGTCTGGTTGGTCACCGGATAGTTTCCACCCGCCCACTCCGGTGCGAAGTACGGATGCGTGTCGGCTCCTTGAAACAGAAACGGCCATGTGATGACCGGAAACTGGCTGATGGCCTGGATCCGATTGTAGACCGCGGGCGATTGGTCGGTGAAGAGAAAATCCTTGAGTCTCCGGGCTTGTTCAGCAACGGGATACTGGCCATTGACACAGAAGTCGTAATCGGACACCTGCGGCGATACATAATAAATGATGCTCGCATTTTTGACATAATTCGGAATGTTGGAATTGGCGTGGATGGGTGTGGTGTGCCAGATCGGAGTTGCGGTTGTTTCCGGGACGGGTAGTCCCGGTGTGGGGGTCGCGAAGTAAGATGCCAGGATATCTGTTTGCGCGCGGTAGCGTTGGGCGGCATCGTACCAATTCCCTTTCATCGGTGTGTAGCATTCAATATACATGCCGGGAGGCATCGTGAAGTCGTTCTGAGTCGTGTCAATGATGTCGTAACCGTGTGGATAAAGGACGACATCGTAGAAGAAACTGTCCGCGGAAAAGGACGGATCGACATTTTTGGCAAAATTGACCTGGCAGGGGTATCCGAACGAGTTATAGACGGCGAAGTAGAACCCACAGGCTGTTTCGCTCGAATTCAAACAGCCGTCTTTGTAATAGAGATTGAAGGGATACCGTGCATTCCCTTTTCCGAAGTCATTGCTCCAGCCGTTTTTTGGTGGTGTTGCTCCGGGAGTTGGAGTGGGATAAGGAAGTTCCGGTAGGATATGATCGGCGGGAGATTCCAGAACATAGGTGTTCATGGAGAGTCTGTCGTCGCCGCTTTCTGGGGGTGTCTCGAACGAGGACGGTCCGAGCACGACGTAGGGGAAATGAACTTCCATCAGCCGGTATTTTATATCATCACCTTCATCCGGCGTCGAGTTCTGGACTTCAATGGTGGCGTAGACTCCGTTCGTTTGCATCGCCACGACTGCGGTGACGTTGAAATGATAGGTCAAATTGCCACAGTTTTGCCAGGTGATCGTGATCACGTCTCCGGTTTGACTGACGCTGCTGGGTGAAAACTCCGAGGATGTGAATTCGATGTTTGACAAGGTTCCGATTTGTGGAGATTCATCTCGTTTCATGAAAACCACTTTCCATATCGGAGCATCACCGGAATCATTCAGAATCGCGTTGTAGACGGGTGAACCGCCAACGGTGATTTCATTCAGGTAAAAACAGGTCTGCGTCAGGTTGAACGTATAGGCTGATGACGCGTTCTGGATAACATACTGAGTGATCGCCCCGGCCGGAGTGGTCGAGATGGCAACCAGTGTTAATGCCACAAAGATCCAAGAAAGTCGAATTGTTTTCTGCATTCTATACTCCTTTCTGCAGAGAGTTACGTGTATTGTATCTTTTGTTTTACAGAAGTCAATCTTGAATTAGTAATGGAATGCGCGTATTATCAGATAAGGAGGTCGAATCGATATGGTTGAGCATCTGTTTAGACTAGTACTAATGATCCTGTTCCTGACGCGACTGACCCATGCAGACTGGTCGACCTTCGAACCGGTTTCGGAACTGCATGACGGGACAGCCTCGTGGTCGGCGATCAATGCGGACGATACGATCTGTGTTTTCGTGGGTGAATATGATTCACATGGTAGTGATACTGAGATGTTTTCGATCATCTACAAGAACAATGTCTGGAGCGAACCCACTCCACTTCCAATTTTTTCCGGTGAGACGGCGATCTGTGCCGGACCCGATGGACGATTCCATGCGATTCTGTTCGACAACCAGTTTTACTACATTGTGACGGATGAGGACGGGAACTGGAGCGAACCGGAACCGCTCAGTTGGGCGGCCACGTCGGACCCGTCGATTACGGTGACAACCGAGGGAACGATCATCGCTTCCGGTATTGTCGGAATGGGATTCAACCTGGTTATAAAAATTCAGAACGATGGGAATGGATGGGTGAATCCTGAGTATGTGGGAACCGAGGGTGATAGTGAAGAATTTACCGATCTCTCGATCGGATTATGGGGCGATGCGCATCTGTTCTGGAGTGCCGATTCCACAAAGCCCCAAATCGGCAAACGGATCGGACATTGCCATATTCATCCCGATGGTTCCTGGGATCGGTACTATTATCCCAATTTTACTCATCTCGCAGATGTATATGCCGAAGTGGATCATTTCGATCGTGTGCGCATCGGGTACACGATACGGATCGATGAGATCGAAACCGCGTACACGGCGATGATCGCGGTTCCAGGCGGATCGATGACCCATGAGGTTCAGCAGAGCACACATTGGACATGGCCGATAAGTTCAGAGAGGGCGCCACGGGTTGCCGTTGATCCGTTCGATGATTTACAGACCAGTTGGACCCGATACTATCTTCTTGGAGAACCGGGGAAGACCCATTCATGTGTCCAGTTTCGCGAGAACCGATTCATGTCCGACACGGTAGAGACGGAACTCTGCCAGGGCGATCGGTTTTTCCCCGAGAACATTCTGAGCGATTCCCATGGAAACCTGCATTTGTTCACCAAGGAATGGCATTTTGACAAGCGGCAACAGGCTTTCCACGCGATGAAAACACGCGATCGACTGGGTGCCTGTCTGAGACTCCATCCCAACACCTACCACGGAAGCGAGCCCTTCGATCTGCACCTGGAACTCCAGAACCATACTGGAAGCCCGTTTCAAACCGATTTCTACTGTTGTCTGGAAGCCTATGGTCAGTATTACTGGTATCCCGGCTGGACAGAGGACGTATCCTTCCAATCGCGGGTCATCCCGTCGAGCGGAGTGCCGGAACAATCCTTTCTCTCGTTCACGGTGCCGGATGGTCTGGGTGAACTCGGGCCCTTCACGCTGTATGCGGCGATGGTCAACCCCGAGACCGGTGAACTGATCGGGGATTACTCGGCGGTGATGTTCCGGTTTCGATAAGTTGGGGTAATTGGAAATCCTCTAGTTTCCGATTGATGGGCTATGACCGCTCATGATGAGCAATAGTCGGTGGCGGATGGGGAAGAGTTCGTCGAAAAACATACACATCCTCTGCGTCAACTAGTCATTTAACTGCCCCGATGACCTCTAGCGGGGGAATTGGAGTGACCACCGGGGAGTTCACGAGGAAGCAGTTTGGACATCGTTTTCTCCCTCAGAAATTGATTCAAGTTTTCCTCGAAGCAATTCCAAGCTTTCAATCGAAATCTTTCCAGACAAGGCACCGGTGACAAGCTCGTCTGTCCGTAAATCGATCGAAATCTGCTGAGCGAAGAGACCAAGCATCTTTGCACAGGCTTCGAGCGCACGCAAAGGATCGATAAACCGGATTTCAGAAATTTGATTCTTGTAGACACGAATCCCGGCAATTGGAATTCCCTTCGGCAAATCCTTTATTCCGTTCTTAAACTTGACAGAGCCATCTTCCTCAATAGTCAAAATCGACCTGATGTCGAAAGTGGCAATATCCGTAAGGGACTTCACGACTGCATGCTCGGAAAAGCCTGATTCGGCAAGAAGTTGACTGATACGCGCGGAAACCTCTGGTTTTCTCAAGTTTTCACTGCCAATTGCATGGAATCCGTGTTCGGTTTTCGCTCGATAGCCAGCTCGCTTTGCCGCATTGGTTGCGTTGAAGTTCGATTCGCCGAGATAGTACCGACAGAAAAGTTCCTGACGATGAGTAAGTTTACTCTTATATTGCTTGCGTTGGTTTTTTTTCGGCATTTTTCTTTGTTCTTCCTCGGCGCCCTGCAGGCGGCTGTGATCCTTCGGGGATTTCTACCGGTGTCTCACTGGGTTTGAGTTTGAATGTCTTCATGACACAATCCATGAACACCTTGAGATGTTTGACCTCTGACCATCCCGGACTGAATGCGATTGCTTCGATGTGCGTTGGATTGATGATGATCACTTCAATGAATAGATTCTTGAAAAAATCCGAGAAGCTCGTGCGCTTGAACGGGTACAGGCGAAAGCTTTTTTCCGCTTCTCTTTCCCATGCAATATAGCTCGGGACACCACGGAGCATTGCGATCAACAAGTGATTGATTCGATTCAACACAGGGAACACATTCGCCTCAAAAAAAAAGAATCCTCTCGAGGGCGAAAGGAGTAACTCCCCCGAGAGGACCGGTGAAGAAAGGCACTGAATCAAAGGGTCACTTGGCATCATCTCTCCAAACCTGATGAGGCACAATACGATTGTCAATCTGTATTTAATCTAAAACAAAGGGAACGGTGAAAAACGGTGATAAACTGCGTAAGGGGTGAAAATCTGTTTAAAAATAATTTCGCGGTCGCGCAACAACATGAGACGGCTTTGGAACGGGTGACAAATTTGGCACCTATGTTTTTCTGACGATTTTGGCGACATGCTATTCAAGTATTTTCAATAAATACAATCATTTATGGCACTTACAAAACTCAGCCGCACAGGTTCGAATCCTGTCGGGCGTATTCAATAAAATCAACGACTTGCGGATCACGCGTCTCCGGGTCGAAATCATTCGGGCTAACTCGGGGCTAACTTTTTGGCGTGGAACACACCTTGTGATTCAAATCCACCAAGAGGGCGTCAATCCCATCGCGACAGATATTCGGATGCAATAAACACAGGGCAACCCGCACCTTAAACTCTGCAAATACATGGTCCCCAGACGCGTATCAAATCGCCGGACACGCGTTCCTGAAAAATAGGTCGATCGCTGTCCCGAATGCTTGCCTTTGCTTACGCTGTTAGATTCCAGATTTTTTAGCTGGGAAACCTTGATTTCTTTCGGAATAATTAG
>CALARK010000016.1 GCA_937888595.1 uncultured Sterolibacteriaceae bacterium
CGGCCTCCGCGCCAAAACCTACCTCGAACAAAATGGCGCTAAAAAGATCAAGTAATCTTGTCAAACGTCAATGAAATATCGTCTAACAAATTGATCTGATTCAAGGAAGCAACCGGGGGGGCCGACTATCCTGCGGCTCCCCCGCCACCACCCAGCGAAAGGAATACCCATGAAACAAGCATTGTTGATCGCCGCCGCCCTGGCGGTTTCCGCTCCTGCCTTCGCCGCCGATGGCGCAGCGCTGTATCAAGAAAAAACCTGCGTTGCCTGCCATGGCAAGGACGCCAAGAAGCCGTTGATGCCCAACTATCCGAAGCTTGCGGGGCAGAATGCCGCCTATGCCGAGCAGCAGATGAAAGACATCAAGAGCGGTGCGCGCAGCAATGGACAGACCGCCGCCATGAAGGGCGTGATGCACTTGGTCAGCGATGCCGAAATCAAGGTGCTGGCTGACTATCTGTCGAAGCTGAAATAACTGACTGAAGGGTCAGTTGAGGAATATCAAAGTGTCCGGTACGACCGGCCGCTATAGTTTGAATACCCACCCTGATAAGGACATTGGAATGAAAAAGATTCTGGCTCTGGCCATCGTTGCCGCCCTGATTCCCGCCACCGCCGCACTGGCCGGCCCTCCCGCTCCCAAGAAGGAAGGCATCGAAGGCAAGGACTACAAATGGAACGCCCAGGAAGGTGAAAAGATCGAGGCCCTGCACAAGAAGGGAGACCCCAAGGCCGGTGAGGAAGGCTACGAGATTTGCGGCGCCTGCCACCTGCCCTCCGGTGCCGGTCGTCCCGACGGCACGTTCCCGCAGCTCGCCGGCCAGCACACCACCGTGCTGATCAAGCAGATGGCGGACATCCGCGAAGGCCTGCGCGACAACCCGACCATGTACCCGTTCGCCAAGGAACTGCACGACGCGCAGGAACTGGCCAACGTCGCTGCCTACATCGAAAAGCTGTGCATTCCGCTCGACCATGGTCATTATGAAGGCGCCGATGCGGCGGCCCAGATCGCCAAGGGCAAGGATCTGTACGAAAAGCAGTGCAAGGAATGCCATGGTGCCAACGGTGAAGGCAACAAGGAGAAGTTCTATCCCGTGATCGCCGGTCAGCACTACAAGTACCTGCTGCGCCAGATGACCGAGATCCGTGACGGCAAGCGCCGCAACGCGAACCCGGACATGGTCAAGATCATCAAGCCCTACACCAACGAGCAGCTGGTGGCGATTTCGGCCTACCAGTCCAGCCTGTCCATGCCGGGCTCGATGTGCAAGCCCAAGGGCAAGAAGAAGTAACAGGCATTGAAACAGTGATCCCGTCCAGGGGGAGGACGGGGTTTCGTTCGACACAGGCAGTACCCGCCCGTATCATGCGGGCGGGTCCCTCAATCCACAGAGAACAGTCATGCAAGCAAACAACAAAGTCGTCACCGGCCTGACACTGATCGCCCTGGTGGCCATCGTCGTCGCCTACTTTTCCCCGATCTGGTGGGTTTCGCTCACCGCCCCGAACTACCCGCCCGACGCCTTCCCGGACGGCATCCGCATCCACTTCCACTTCGACGGCGTCTACAACGGCTGCAAGGCCGCGCGCAAAGGCAGCCAGCAGGCCGGCGAGATCATCGAGAAGGATCTCGGCGCCGAGGATGAGCGCTTCAACCCGATCCTCGACAAGAACAAGGATTTGAACAAGGGCGCCGAAGGCCTCGACTGCGTCCACGAGATGAATACCATCAACCACTACGTCGGCATGTTCCCGATCGCCACCGGCGCACCGGTCGAGAAGCCGCTCGCGAAGTTCTTCTTCGGCTTCTTCGCGGTCATGCTGGTCGCCTTCGCCGTGACGCAGAAGAAGTTGCGGATGACGATCCTGACCGTCGGCTTCGCTGCCGTCGCCGCATGGGCCATCGTCGACCAGTACGTGCTCGGCCATCTCGCCGCCCACGTCGACGAGTACGTCCGCGAAGCCGGCACCTTCTTCAAGGAACCGGACAAGATCAAGGTCTGGGGCGACAACGTCACCAGTATCTCCGGCATGGTCATCGCCGGCCTGATCGTCGCCATGATCGTCGTCGTGATCGGCGTCTGGAAGATCCGCAGTTTCGAGTTGCTGCTCGCGCTGGTGCCGGGCCTGCTGCCGGTCTACTTCGTGATCGAGTACGCCGCCTGGCTGTGGTTCTTCGGCCACAACCTGCATCCCTGGGGCGCCTTCACCGTCAAGCCCTTCATGCCGACCGTGTTCGGCGAAGGCAAGGTGGCGCAGTTCTCGACCTTCTCCTATCCCTACTGGGGTTACGCGCTCCTGCTGCTGGCTTTCGTCAGCCTGATGCTCGCCCTGCTGCTGCGCCGCAAGCAGCTGCGCGAGCAGGCGGGCGACTGATGCCGCGTTGGCAGACCTTCGTGCCGGGCCTGCTGCTCGGCACGTTTTCCCTGCTGGTCACGGCACAGGGGGTCGGTGAAATCGTCGGCATCGGCGAGACCTCGGGACAGCTCGGCGCGACCGCCGACCTGTCCACCGCCCCCCGCGTCACCATCGACCGTCCCAAGCCGACCTTCCCCCTCTACATGCGCGACAAGCGCATCCACGGCTACCAGCCCTTCCAGGAACTGGTGGATGCCGCCGAACCCGGCTCCGTACTGAAGCCCCCGCCGGGCAACTACGCCGGCCCGGTGGTGGTGAAAAAGCCCCTGACCATCGAAGGCGGCGGCCAGGTCACCATCGATGCCGGCGACCGCGGCACCGTGTTCTCGCTCGAGGCCGACAATTCGGTCATCCGCGGCATCCATCTGACCGGCTCGGGTGAAAACCACGACACCGACGACTCCTGCCTCGACGTGCGCGGCCACAACAACGTGGTCGAAAACCTCGTCATCGACAACTGCCTGTTCGGCATCGACTTCAAGCAGTCGAGCAACGGCATCATCCGCGGCAACAAGGTCAAATCCAAGCCCTTCGACCTCGGCGTGCGCGGCGACGGCATTCGCCTCTGGTACAGCAACAACAACCTGATCGAGAACAACCTCGTCACCGACGTGCGCGACATGGTGGCCTGGTATTCGCACCGCAACATCTACCGCGGCAACGAGGGGCGCCGCAGCCGCTATTCGATCCACTTCATGTTCGCCAACAACAACATCGTCGAGAACAACCGCTTCATCGACAACGCGGTCGGCGTCTACTTCATGTACATGGAAGGCGGCGGCGCGCGCAACAACGTCATCTCGCACGCCACCGGCGCGGCCGGCATGGCATTCGGCTTCAAGGAATCCTCCGACATCTTCATCGAGAATAACGAGATCATCTACAGCGCGGTGGGCGTCGGCTCCGACCTCTCGCCCTTCCAGCCCGACACGACGATCCGCTTCAAGAACAACCGCTTTGCCTACAACGGCATCGCCGTCCAGCTGACCAGCGAACTCGGGGGCAACCAGCTCGACGACAACATATTCGAAGGTAATTTGACCGATGTCTTCCAGGGCGGCAGAGGCTCCGGCGACAAGAACAAATGGACCGGCAATTACTTCGATACCTATCAGGGCTTCGACAAGGATGGCGACGGCTACGGCGACACGCCCCACGAGGACTACGCGTTCGCCGACCAGATCTGGATGGAAATCCCGCCTGCCCGCTTCTTCATGACGTCGCCGGTGCTCGAACTGCTCGACTTCCTCGAGCGGCTCGCGCCGATCACGTCGCCGGAGCTGCAGGCGCGCGACCCCAGGCCGCGCCACCTCAAACCGCAAAGGAATCACGGATGAGCGACGAAGAAAAAGTCGGCGCCGGCGCGACGGCCCCCGAGAAACCGGCCAGCACGACTGCTGCGGCCGGCCCGGCAGCCAGGCCGCCGATGTCCAAGGAACGCAAGCAGCAGGCTCGGCGGCGCGCATTGCGTACCCTCCTGCTGACCGGCGGCGTGCTCGGCGCCGGCATTTCCGGCTGGCTGCCCCTCGCTTACGCGCAGAAGAAGCGACTGCGCCCGCCCGGGGCGCTGGACGAGAAGGACTTCCTGTCCAGCTGCATCAAGTGCGGCCAGTGCGTGCAGGTCTGCCCGGTGGAGGCGATCAAGCTCGCCGACCTCGTCGACGGCTTCGGCGTCGGTGCGCCCTACATCGATGCGCGCGCGCAGGCCTGCGATTTTTCCTGCGATGCGGTGCAGTGCATCCTGGCCTGCCCGACCGGTTCGCTGACCTACCACAAGCCGGAATTCCTCGCCGTGCGCCCGGGCGCGAAGATGGCGGACAAGCCGGTGCTGCTGGCCAAGGAAAACGACCCCGAGCCGACGCTCAACCTCGCCGAACGCATCGGCGTGGCGCGCCTGACGCGCCCCGAGTCCTGCCTCGCCATCCAGGGCAAGGGCTTCAAGGGCCAGGCGCGCGGCCCCGCCTTCAAGGGCGAGCTGCGCTACATGAAGGTGGACCGCTGGAAGCCGATCAAGGTCGCCGACCATCCCTACGACACGGAGCTGTGCGACCTGTGCGTGCAGGCCTGTCCGATCAAGGGCGCGATCAGCATCGAAACGGTGTTCGCCCCGGACGGCAGCCAGCGCAAGTCGCCGGTCGTCCATGAACCCTGCGTCGGCTGCGGTGTCTGCGAGATGATCTGCCCGACCGAACCGGCCAGCATCGAAATCATTCCCGGGGAGGGCTGGAGAGCATGAACCCGATCCAGAGACGTCGCTTCGTCGACCAGATCAAGGTGATGTTCGGCGCCGAGCCCAGGAAGCCGGAAAAGTTCACCGAACGCGCGGTCAAGGCGCACGAACTCAAGCGCATGACCAACAAGACCGACCTGCAGGCCATGAAGGCCCACATGCGCGAGCACGAGCAGAAGTCGAACAAGTGGCGCAACCGCCGCTGGATCGCGCTGATCCTCATGAACCTGCTGTTCGTCGTGTCCTTCTATTTCGACATCCAGATCCTCGAAGGCGCCCTGACGGCCTCGCGCTTCATCGGCTTCCACCTGATCGACCTCAACTCCGCGCTGCAGGTGATGCTCGCCCACAAGCACATCATCACCAACCTGCTGATCGGTACCGGCACGGTGCTGGTGCTGTGGCTGCTGTTCGGCGGGCGCACCTTCTGCTCCTGGGTCTGTCCCTACCACCTGCTCGCCGAGTGGGCCGAGAAGATCCACCTCTTCCTGGTGAAGAAGAAACTGGTCACCGACCAGCCGATCGATCGCCGCCTGCGCACCGTGTTCTGGATCGTCTTCGCGGTGCTCGCGTTCGTCACCGGCTACACGGTCTACGAGGCCATTTCGCCGACCGGCATCGTGTCGCGCGCCCTGATCTACGGGCCGGGCCTCGCCCTGCTGTGGGTGCTGGCGCTGCTGGTCTTCGAGGTGTTCTTCGTCCGTCGCGCCTGGTGCCGCTATGCCTGCCCGATCGGCCTGACCTACGGTGTGGTCGGCATCTTCTCGCCGCTGCGGGTGAAATACACGCTGGAAGGCTGCTTCCACGAAGGTGACTGCCGCAAGGTCTGCCTCGTGCCCCACGTCCTCGACACCGTGATCAAGGGTCGCGCCGTCGATACCGAAGTCGCGATCGGCCCCGACTGCACGCGCTGCGGCCTCTGTGTCGACACCTGCCCGACCGGTTCGCTGAAGTTCGACGTCAAGGGACTTTCGAAACTCATGTAAACACGTTAAGGAGGATCAAGGTCGGCGATCCTCCTGACGGTAAAATCCGCGCCATGATCCATTGCAAAAACCTCTCGAAGAGCTTTCGGCGTGCGCGCGTGCTCGACGGCATCGACCTCGACATCCCGCTCGGTGAACGCATCGCCCTGATCGGCTCCAACGGCGCCGGCAAGACCACCCTGATCCGCTGCCTGCTCGGCGAATACACGCATGAAGGCACGGTCACGATCGACGGCCGCTCGCCGCGCAAGGAGCGCACGGCGGTGCTCGGCAGCATCGGCTTCGTGCCGCAGCTGCCGCCGCCGCTGAAAATGCCGGTCGGCCAGCTGATCGAGTTTTCGGCCTCGCTGTCCGGTGCCGACCCGCAGCAGATCGACGCCATCGCCGCCCGCCTCGGCCTCGATGTCACCGACATCCGCTCGCGGCCCTTCATCCGCCTGTCCGGCGGCATGAAGCAGAAGCTGCTGATCGCCATCGCCCTCGGCCGCGATGCGAAGCTGCTGATCATGGACGAGCCGGCCGCCAACCTCGATCCAGAAGCACGCAAGATCTTCTTCGACCTGCTCGCCGAACGGCAGCAGAGCGCCACGATGATCATTTCCAGCCATCGCATCGACGAGGTCGCCGCGCTGGTGAACCGCGTCATCGAGATGGACCTCGGCAAGGTGGTGCTCGACGACAAGGTCGCCGACGACGTCTCGCTGTCCGGCCGCTACACCTGCCGCCTGGTCTCGCGCCGCGTCGATGCCGCCCTCGCCAAGACCCTCGCCACCTGGAACTTCACCGCCGATGCGGACGGCCTGGTGTGGACCGGCGAAGTCGCCGGGCCGGATCGCCTGCGCTTCATGGGCATGCTCTCGCGCTACATCGCGCTGATCGGCGATCTGGCACTTCACGAGGCTGGGCAGTAGATGGATCGACGCGGCTTTCTCGCCGCCGCCGCGCATGGCATCGCCGTGACGCCGCTGGCGGCAGCGCTGTCGACACTGGGCGGCTGCGCCAAGGACGAAGGCTGGCCGGAGGGCATGCAGCCGATCAAGTGGGACCGCGACACCTGCATCATCTGCAACATGGCGATCTCGGATCGCCGCTTCGCCGGCCAGATGCGCGGCGGTCCGAAGAACACCGTCTTCAAGTTCGACGACCCGGGCTGCATCGCGCTGTGCATCAACGACAAGGCCGACAAGTTCCCGTGGGTGCGCGACCCGGCCACGAAGATCTGGGTCGCCGACTCCAACGTGCGCGGCAACGAAATGCGCTGGCTCGACGCCCGCACCGCCCAGTACGCCGCCAAGTTCTCGCCGATGGGCTACAACTTCGGTGCCGTCGCCTATCCGGTCGGCGGCTCGGTCGATTTCCCCACCATGTGCGAACACGTCGTCAGCAAGGTCAGGACCAAAAAATCATGAAACAACTCTGGCTCACCGCCCGTCTCGATATCGTCGAATCCCTGCGCGCGCGCTGGTTCATGATCTACACCGCCGTCTTCGGCGGCATCGTCGCGCTGCTGTTCCTGTTCGGCCTGACCGAATCGCGCGTGCTCGGCTTCATCGGCCTGTCGCGCCTGCTGGTTACCTACATCCAGCTGACCATGGCGATCCTGCCGATCTTCGTACTGATCACCACGGTGCGCTCGGTCGCCGGCGACCGCGAGGCCGGCGTGTTCGAATACCTGCTGTCGCTGCCGGTCTCGCTCGGCGCGTGGTTCTGGGGCAAGATCCTCGGCCGCTACCTGGTCGTCTTCGCGCCGGTCTTCCTCGCCATGCTCGCCGCCGTGCTGATCGCTCTGGTGAAGGAAATCGAGGTGCCCTGGGGGATGTTCGGCTACTACACCGCGCTGCTCGCCACCATGGCCGCCTGCTTCCTCGGCATCGGCATGCTGATCTCAGCCGTCGCCCGCACCACCGACATGGCGCAGGGCGCGGCCTTCATGACCTGGCTGGTGCTGCTGCTGTTCCTCGACCTGATCCTGCTCGGCGTCATGATCCAGGGCCGTGTCGCGCCCGAAGTCGCCGTCGCCATCGCGCTCGCCAACCCGCTGCAGGTGTTCCGCACCGCCGCGCTGGCGCTGTTCGACCCGCAGCTGATCGTGCTCGGCCCGGCGGCCTACGTGATCCTCGACGCATTCGGCGTGCTCGGCTACAAGATCTTCGCCCTCGCCTATCCGACGGCGCTCGGCCTGCTGGCGGCGGCGCTCGGCTACTTCATCTTCCGCCGGGGCGACCTGCCGTGATACGTGTCGCCGGGCTGCTGGCAGGCCTCCTCTGGTCCTGTCTCGTCGCCGCCCAGTCAAGCGATCCGCTGTTCGCCGCCACCCTCACGGGCCTCGACGACAAGCCGGCCGCCCTGTCGCAGTGGCGCGGCCAGCCGCTGATCGTCAACTTCTGGGCACGCTGGTGCGGCCCCTGCCGTGCCGAGATCCCCGAGCTGGCGAAGCTGCGCAAGACCTATCGCGCGCGGGGCCTGGAGGTCATCGGCATCGGCATCGAGGAGAAGATCGAAGCGGTGCGCGACTTCGCCAAGGCCTACGACATGGACTATCCGGTACTGCTCGGCAAGGACAAGGGGCTCGACCTGATGCGCGCGCTCGGCAACACGAAGATGGGCCTGCCCTTCACCGTCGCCATCGACCGGACCGGCAAGCTCGTCGTCGTCAAGATGGGCGGCATCAAGGCCGACGAACTCGCCGCCGCTGCAGAAGCCGCCCTGAAGTAGCGATGCCCGACCAACCGCCCGCCCTCGACCGGAGCTTCGGCCGCGAGCAGGTTGCCACCGATGAACGGCGCAACCGCATCCGCCGCGTCTTCGAGGCCGTCGCGCCGCGCTACGACCTCATGAACGATCTCATGAGCTTCGGCATCCACCGCCTCTGGAAGCGCACCCTGCGCCGCCGCTGCGCCGATGTCGCCGGGCGGGTCGTCGATCTCGCCGGCGGCACGGGCGACGTCGCGCGCCTGCTGCTGCGCGAGGATCGCCATGTCGTCGTCTGCGACCCCGGCATCGAGATGATGAAAGTCGGCGCCGGCCAGACGGCGAAAAAACCGCCCGACAGCTGGATTGGCGGCGAAGCCGAGAATCTCCCGTTCAAGGATGCCAGCATCGACCTGCTGACCATCTCCTTCGGCATCCGCAACGTCACCCAGCTCGCCGACGCGCTGACCGAGATCCACCGGGTGCTCAAGCCCGGCGGCCGCTTCGTCTGCCTCGAATTCTCGCGGCCGCACGCCTGGCTCGCACCGTTCTACGACCTCTACTCGTGGCTCGTGATCCCGCGCCTCGGCGCCGCCGTCGCCCGCCAGCCGATCGCCTACCAGTACCTGATCGAATCGATCCGCCGCTTTCCCGACCAGCGCGAATTCGCCACGCTCGTCACCGCTTGCGGCTTCCGCGACGTACGCTGGGAAAACCTCTCGTTCGGCATCGCCTGCCTGCATTTCGGCACGAAGCCGGGATAATTCGGCCATGCGTCCCGAATCTCCGACCCTCGTTGCTGCCCCGCCCACCGGAGTGCAGGTCTGGTGGACCGCGATCCGCCCGCGCACGCTGCCGCTTGCCGCCTCGCCGGTGCTGGTCGGCATCGCGCTGGCCTGGGCCGAGGGGGCGACGCCGCGCTGGCTGGCCGCGCTCGCCACGCTGCTCGCCGCCCTGCTGATCCAGATCGGTACCAACCTGCACAACGATGCCGCCGACCACGAGCGCGGCAACGACCGCACCGACCGGCTCGGCCCGCTGCGCGTGACGGCGGCCGGTTGGGCCAGCGCAGCCTCGGTGCGCCACGCCGCCCATCTCGCCTTCGCCCTCGCCTTCGTTCTCGGCGTCTATCTCGCCGCCCTCGGCGGCTGGCCGATCGTCGCCGCCGGCCTCGCGTCGCTGGTCGCCGGCTACGCCTATTCCGGCGGTCCGCGGCCGATTTCCTACTCGCCGTTCGGCGAACTGTTCGTGCTGCTCTTCTTCGGCCTCGTCGCCGTCGGCGGCAGCCATTACCTGCAAAGCGGCGACCTCACCCCGCGGGCGCTGCTCGCCGGCTTCGCCATCGGCCTGCCGGCCGCCGCGGTGCTGCTGGTCAACAACCTGCGCGACCGGGCCGCCGATCTCGCGGTGGGCCGCCGCACCCTCGCCGCCCGGCTCGGCCCCACGGCCAGCCGACAGCTGCATGCCGCCCTGCTGCTGCTGCCCTTCGCGCTGCTGCCCTTCTTTGCGCTGCGCCCCGCCGCCTGGCTCGCCCTGCTCGCCCTGCCCGCGACCCTCGCCGTGATCCGCCGCTGCAGGCAGGCCGAGGGCATCGCCTTCAACCGCGTGCTCGCCGACACGGCGCGTGCGCAACTGATCTACGGTTTCCTCTTTGCCTTCGGCACCCTGCTACCGACATGACCCACTGGACCGCCACGCCCGGCTACGACGACATCCTTTACGAGCACTCCCTGGACGACCATGGCGGGATCGCGAAGATCTCGATCAATCGTCCGGAGCGTCGCAACGCCTTCCGTCCCGAAACGATCAACGAGCTGATGGATGCCTTCGGCCGCGCCCACCGCGACCCGTCTGTCGGCGTCATCATCTTCACCGGGGTCGGCCCCGATGCCTTCTGCGCGGGCGGCGACCAGAAGGTGCGCGGCGACGATGGCGGCTATCACGACAATGCCACCGACACCCCGCACCTCAACGTGCTCGACCTGCAGATGCAGATCCGCCGCCTGCCGAAGCCCGTCGTCGCGATGGTGGCCGGCTACGCGATCGGCGGCGGCCACGTGCTGCACCTCGTCTGCGACCTCACCATCGCCGCCGACAACGCGCGCTTCGGCCAGACCGGTCCGCGCGTCGGCAGCTTCGACGCCGGCCTCGGCGCCGGCCTGATGGCACGCACCATCGGCCTGAAGCGCGCCAAGGAAATCTGGCTGCTGTGCCGCCAGTACGACGCGCGGACCGCACTCGACTGGGGGCTGGTCAACGCCGTCGTGCCGCTGGAACAACTGGAGGCAGAAACAGTCGCCTGGTGCCGCGAGATGCTGAAGCTCTCGCCGACCGCGCTCCGGATGATCAAGGCCGGCTTCAACGCCGACACGGATGGCCTGGCCGGCATCCAGGAACTCGCCGGCCAGGCCACCGGCCTGTTCTACATGACCGCCGAGGGGCAGGAAGGCCGCAACGCCTGGCTCGAAAAGCGCCCGCCCGACTTCTCGAAGTACCGCCGCCGGCCTTGATTCGGGCAGAAGTCGTTCCTTACTGCCTGCCGCTCAAGCGGGCCTGGGTCGCCGCATCGGCGATCCTGACGGAACGGCGCGGCGCGCTGCTGAAGCTCACCGACGCGGATGGACGGGTCGGCTGGGGCGACTGCGCGCCGCTGCCCAGCGGCGGCCATGCCGACGCCGTCCTCGCCGCACTCGACGACTATGCGCGCCGTCCCGCGTATTTCGTTGATGCGCGCCGTACCGCCGGCGCCGACTTTTCGAAGTGCCCCCCCGAAGTGCGCTGGGCGATCGAGACCGCCGCGGCCGACCTCGCCGCGCAGCGTGCCGGGCTGCCGCTGTGGCGCCATCTGGGCGGCCAGTGCGGCACGGTCGAAATCAATGCTGCCCTGGGTCCCCTGGGGCCACTCGACGATGGCTGCGCGGAACGTCTCGCCCAGGCCGCAGCGCAAGGCTTCCGCATCGGCAAGATCAAGGTCGGCCTCGCACCGGTCGAGGAGGAAATCGCCCGGCTGAAAGCGCTGCCGCCGGCACTGCGCCTGCGCCTCGACGCCAACCGTGCCTGGAGCGACGACGCGGCGCGGCGCATGCTCACCGCCATCGCCGACCTGCCGATCGACAGTGTCGAGGAACCCTTCGCCGCGCCGACCCTGGCGAAGTTCGCCGCACTGCAGGCGACGCTCCCCTACCCGCTCGCCATCGACGAATCGCTGCCGCAATTCGGCGTGGCGGCGGTCATCGCCGCACCGGCCGTGCGGCGCCTCGTCCTCAAGCCGGCACGGCTGGGCGGCATCGCGGCGACGCAGGCCATCGCGCAACAGGCGACGGCCGCCGGCATCGACGTCGTCCTCACCTCGGTGGTCGACTCCACCGTCGGCCTGACCGCCGCGGCACATCTTGCCGCGGCCATCGCGCCAGGCCTCGCGCACGGCCTCGGCACGGGTGACTGGCTCGCGGCCGACGTGGCCGCTACACCCGTCATAGCGGATGGCAGGTTGCACTTGCCCGATACTCCGGGTCTGGGCATTCGGCCCTGAACGCGGCGGGCCGGTTGGCCCGCCAGCCGAGAGCGTTACCTGACTCCGTGCGTCAACTATAATCAATCGCACTATTACAAAGTCAGCCCCACAGAGACGAGGACGCCATTGAAGCATCCGGAAACGCATGTACTGACACTGCTGACTCAACTGCCGCTTTTCGAAAATCTCGACGACGCCCTGCGCGCCCGCCTCGCACAGGCGACGCATGAGCGTCGCTACGCGAAGGGCGAGACCGTGATCCGCATCGGGAGTCCGCCGAGCGGGCTCCTCATCGTCATGGAAGGCCTCGTCAAGGAATACTGCATCTCGCCGGACGGCCGGGAAAAGATTCTCGAACTGATCGACCCCCCGCACAGCTTCGGCGAATCGGCGCTGTTCCTCGACACCCCCTATCCCTACGCGGCCACGGTGCTCGAAGACAGCTACATCCTTCACATCGACAAGGCGGTGCTGCTCGACATCGCCTTCAGCCAGGCGGCGTTGGCGCAGCAGTTCGTGCAACTGCTGTCGAAACGGGTGCTCGGGCTGATCCGCGACGTCGAGACCTACTCCACCCATCGGCATATCCAGCGCACCGCCTGCTACCTGCTCGGACGGATCGACGCGGCGACCGACAACCAGGCCAGCATCACCCTGCCGACCTCCAAGGTGGTCATCGCGTCCCGCCTCGGCATGACGCCAGAAACCCTGTCGCGCAACCTGCACGACCTCGCCGATGCCGGGCTGATCAGCGTGCGCGGCAACCGCATCCGCATCCGCGACATCGCTCGCCTCAAGCTGTTCGCCACCTGAGCGACGCCGGCCACATCCCGCACGCCCGACATTGATCTGCCTCATGCGCGGCAGCGGGGAGGCCACGTAGAATTTCCCCATGCAGATCCTTCAGGCCTGGCTCCGGCGTGCCCCTTCCCGAGCGACCGCCCTCGTCTTCCCGGACGGCGCGTCGGCGACTTTCGGCGATCTCGCCGGCATGGCCGGCCGGGGCGTCGCACCCGGCCTGCAGGCATTCGAGGCCAGGGATGCCGCGACGCTTGCCCGCGGCATGGTGCTCGCCGGGCTGGAGGGCGGCACCGCCTTCCCGCTCCCCCCCGGCCTCGATGCGGCCCGGCGCGACCGGCTCCTGGCGCTCGCGCAGGCTGCAGCGCATCCTTCCCTCGCCCTGATCATCGCGACGAGCGGCTCGACCGGCGATGCGAAAGGCGTGCGCCTGCCCTGGCGGGCGGTCGCCGCGGCGAGCCGCATGAGCGCACGCAGCCTGAATCTGCGGCCGGGCGACGCCTGGCTCGCCTGCCTGCCCCTGCATCACGTCGGCGGCGCGATGATCCTCTACCGCTGCCTGCGCGCCGGCGCGACGGCCGTGGTGCATGAGGGCTTCGACGTCGCCGCGGTGGCGCGCGACCTCACCGCCCGCCGCATCACCCACGTCTCGCTGGTACCGCCGATGTTGGCCCAACTGCTCGATGCCGCCGTCCCGCCGGCGCCGACTTTGCGCTGCGTGCTGGTCGGCGGGGCGGCGCTGCATGAAGGCCTGTTCGACCGCGCCCGCGCGGCCGGCTGGCCGGTGCGCACCACCTGGGGCATGAGTGAGACCTGCGCCACGGCGGCGGTGGACGGCCACCCGCTGCCCGGGGTGAAGGTGCGCCTGTCCGCCGCGGGTACGCTCGAGGTCGCCTCGCCGGCGCGCATGGCCGGCTATCTCGGCCAGCCGGATGCCGGCCCCGCCGCGGAGGGATGGCTGGCGACCAGCGATCTCGGTGCCATCGATGCGGCGGGGCGCATCCGCATCCTCGGGCGTGCCGACGACGTGCTCGTCTCGGCCGGGGTCAATGTGCATCCGCTCGAGGTCGAGGCGCACCTCGCCGCCTGTCCCGGCGTGCGTGAAGCCGGTGTGACCGGTCTCACCGACCCCGTCTGGGGCGCCGTGATCGCCTGCGCCTATGAGGGCGAGGCCGGCGAGGCCGCCCTCGACGACTGGTGTCGCGCCCATCTGTCGTCCGCGCGCCGCCCGCGCCGCTTCCTGCGTGTCGCCCGCCTGCCGCGCACCGCCAGCGGCAAGCTCGACCGCCGCGCCCTGTCGGGACTGTGGTCATGATCGACTGGTCCGCCGTCGCAGGCGAACTCGCGCAACTTGCGCAACTCGACGCCGCCCGGCCGGCGCGGCTGCTGAGCGTCACCGTGGAACTGCCGGCACGGCCGGCATTCGCTCTCCCCGCGCACGACGACTGGTGCGCCTGGCGGCGGCCCGAGCAAGGCCTGCACCTGTTCGGCGCCGGCACCGCCTTCGTTGCGGAAAGTGCCGGCGAAGGCCGTTTCGCCGCCCTGCATGCCGCTCAGCGCGGCCTCGCCGAAGCCTGGTGCCACCGCGGCCCGATGCCGCCGCGGGCGTTCATCGGATTCGCCTTCGCACCCACGGGCGGCACGCCCTTGCCGAACGCACGGCTCTGGGTGCCCGAACTGCTGCTCCGCGAGCAGCACGGTGCAACCGCGCTGACGCTCTCCTGCGCCGCCGGCGAGGCCGATGCGGCACCGGCCCGCTGGCAGTCGCTCTGGCAGGCGCTGACACGCCCCCCCTGCGCCGTCCCGCCGGCGCCGACTTTTCGGATCCCTCCGCATCCGCTCGCCGACGAAGCCTTCCTCGCCCGCGGCCGCGCCGCGCTGCGCGCCATCGCGGCCGGCGAGGCCGAGAAACTCGTCCTGACGCGCGCGATTCGCTGCCATGCCGACCGTCCGATCGCCGTCGCGCCGCTACTCGCCGCGCTGGCGGAGCGCCACCCGACCTGTGCCACCTTCGGTATCGGGCAAGCGGGCCACGCCTTCGTCGGCGCCTCGCCCGAGACCCTGCTCGCGCTCGATGGCGAACGGGTCACCGTCGATGCGCTCGCCGGCACCGCCTGGCAGGCCTCGGCACGCGCCCTCGGCGACGACAAGAACCGCCGCGAACACGACTTCGTCGCCCGCGCCGTGGCCGCTGCGCTGGCCGCGCACTGCCGCGACATCGTCGTGCCGGCGGTGCCCGAGGTGATGCAGTTGAACGCGCTGACCCACCTGCGCCGCCGCGTGACCGCCCGGCGCCCTGCGGACCTGTCGGCCATCGACCTCGTCGCCCGGCTGCATCCGACACCGGCCGTCGGTGGCGTGCCGGGACCCGCCACCCTCGACTGGCTGACGCGCCACGGCGACCACCGTCCTGCCTGGTATACCGGCGGCATCGGGTGGATCGACGCGACGGGCGACTGCGACATCGCCGTTGCCCTGCGCTGCGGGCTGATCGAGCGCGACAGCGCGACGCTCTATGCGGGCGCCGGCTTCGTCGCCGGTTCCGATCCCGAACAGGAACTCGCCGAGACCGAGGCGAAGTTCACCGCAATGCGCGAGGCGCTCGCCGCCGTCACGTCCCCCGCCCGCGCCGCCGGCTCGCCGCCCGCTTCGCGGCGGGACGCCGCATGAACACGGCGGAACGCAACCTCGCCTGGGCCGACGCCCTCGTCGCGGCATTCGCCGCGGCCGGGATCCGGCAGGTCGCCTTCGGCCCCGGCGCGCGCTCGGCGCCGCTGGCCGCCGCCTGCCTGCGCCGGCCGGAAATCGAATGCCACGTCATCAACGACGAACGCGCCGCGGGCTTCTTCGCGCTCGGTATCGGCAAGGCGACCGGGCGGCCTGCGGCGGTCCTGACCACGTCGGGCACGGCCGCCGCCAACCTGCTGCCGGCGATCATGGAAGCGAACCTCGCTGCCGTGCCGCTGCTCGTCCTCACCGCCGACCGGCCGCCCGAGGCCGTCGGCTGGGGCGCGAACCAGACCGCCGACCAGACCGGGCTCTACGGCGCGCAGGTGCGCGCCTTCCACGCCTTGCCCCTGCCGGGCGAGGCCATCGATGCGCGCTATCCGGCCATGCTCGCAGCCCGGCTGGCCGAGGAATGCCTCTCCCCCGTCCCCGGCCCGGTGCACGCCAACCTGCCCTTCCGCGAGCCCCTGCTGCCGGAAACCATTCCCGTGCCGCCCCCGCTGCCGGCAGCGCCCGACCTCCGCGCAGCGGTACCGGCCCTGCCCGAAGGCCTCGACGACATCGCCACGCGGCTATCCGGCCGACCGGGCGTCATCCTTTGCGGCGAGGCACGCTACCCGGCCGGCTTCGCCGCTGCCGCGGCACGGCTGGCCGCCAGCCTCGATGCGCCGATCCTCGCCGAGCCGCTGTCCGGCCTGCGCCACGGTCCGCACGACCGGTCGCGCATCCTCGCCCACGCGGCCCGCTTCCTACGTGACAGCAACCTGCCCGCGCCCGACTGGGTAATGCGCTTCGGTGCCTTTCCCGTTTCCCGGACGCTGGAGCGCTGGCTGGCCGGCTTGCACGAGGCCCATCACCTGCTGGTCGCGCCAGCGGGACAGTGGCCCGATCCCCTCAAGCGCAGCGACACGCTATTGCGCGGCGATCCGCGCGCGATTGCCGAAGCGCTCGCGTCCCAGTGCCGTCCCGCCAACGCCGACTTTTCCACAAACTGGCTGGCTGCCGAGAAAGAGGCGGCTGTCTTTCCGGACACGCCCTTCTTCGAAGGGACGGTCGCCCGCGCCCTGCTCGCCGCCCTGCCTGCCGGCGCACACTGCTTCGTCGGCAACTCGCTGGCGATCCGCGCCGTCGATGCGTTCGGCGGGCAGTCGGACAAAACACTGACGCTGCACGGCAGCCGCGGTGCCTCCGGCATCGACGGCAACCTCGCCACGGCGGCCGGCATCGCCGCGGCGGCAGGCAATCCCACCGCCCTGCTGATCGGCGACCAGACCCTGCTGCACGATTGCGGCAGCCTCGCTCTGCTGGCCGGCTGCGATTGCGTCACCGTCGTGCTCGACAACGGCGGTGGCGGCATCTTCGAGCACCTGCCTTTTGCTGGCGCACTGACGCCCGAGCTGCTGGCACGCGGCTGGACGGCAGCGCCGCAGGTCGACATGGCGGCGCTCGCGGCGGCCTTCGGCCTGCGCCATGCGACGGCCGAAAATACCCCCGACCTCGAGGCCGCGCTCGAGAGCGCCTTTGCGCAAGGGGGGGCCTGGCTGCTGCGTACCGTCATCGACCGCCGCGCGAGCCGGGCAGGCTTCCAGTCGAACGTCAGGCAGGCCTGAGCAGGGCGAGGCAGTCGGCCGCCGGTTGCGGCTTGCCGAACAGGTAGCCCTGCAGGCAGTCGCAGCCCAGCTGCGCGAGGTAGTCGCGCTGGGCTTCCGTCTCGACGCCTTCGGCGATGACGCGCAGGCCCAGGCTCTTGGACAGGGCGATGGTGGCGGCACAGATCGCGGCATCGTTGGGATCGGTCTCGATGTCGCTGACGAAGGCGCGGTCGATCTTGAGCACGTGGATCGGCAATCGTTTCAGGTAGGCCAGCGAGGAGTAGCCGGTGCCGAAATCGTCGATGGCGATCTCCACGCCGAGATCGCGCAAGGCGCGCAGCTGTTCGATCGCCTGCTCGGGGTCGGCCATGGCGGCCGACTCGGTTACTTCGATCTCGAGATCGTCGGGGCCGAGGGCATGCTTCTCCAGGATGGCGCGCACTTCGTCGACCAGGCTGACGGAGCGCAGCTGATGCGCGGAAAGATTGACCGCGATGCGGACATCGCGAATCCCCGCCGCACGCCAGGCGGCGAGTTCGGCACAGGCGCGGTTCATCACCCAGACGCCCAGGCGGCCGATCAGCCCCGACTCTTCGGCGATGGGGATGAATAGCGCCGGCGGAACCCAGCCGCGGCGCGGATGCTGCCAGCGGGCCAGTGCCTCGAAGCCGACGATCGCGCCGCGGGTGGTGCTGACCTGCGGCTGGAAATGCAGCGTCAATCCATCGCCGTTCAGTGCGGCACGCAGGTCGCGTTCCAGTTCCATGCGCTCGGCGGCGGCAGCCGTCAGGTCGGCGGTGAAGAAGCTCAGGTTGTTGCGGCCGCTCTCCTTGGCGTGATACATCGCCGTGTCGGCATGTTTCAGCAGCGTGTCGGCATCGTCGCCGTCGCCGGGGAAAACGCTGATGCCGATGCTCGGTGTCGAATGCAGCAGGTGGCCATCGACTTCGTAAGGCTGACCCAGCGCTTCGAGGATCTTGGCGCCGACGTGTATCGCATCCTTTGACGCCTCCATGCCCGTCAGGACGACGACGAACTCGTCACCGCCGATGCGCGCGACGATGTCCGACTCGCGCACGCCGGCGCGCAGGCGCTGCGCGGCCTCGACCAGCAGCCGGTCGCCGACATGGTGGCCGAGCGTGTCGTTGATGTTCTTGAAGCGGTCGAGGTCGATCAGCATCACGGCGAGTTCGCCTTCTTCGCGGCGCGCCGTGGCGAGTGCCTGGGCGAGGCGGCCTTCCATGCTGTAGCGGTTGGCCAGCCCGGTCAGGCTGTCGTGATGGGCGAGATACTCGATATGCTCGACCGCGGCGAGTCGTTCGCTGGCGCGCTGGTAGCCCTGCCGGCCGGCCCAGCCGATGCCAAACAGGCCGATGAACCAGATGCTGCCATGCGAGAGCATCAGGTCCTGCGCCAGTTCGTGCAGACGCTGCCGATAAGGTTCGAGCGGCAGGTTGACCCCGGTGGCGCCACGCATGTCGCCGACCTTGTAGCCGAGAATGCCATGGCAGCGCACGCATCCCCCGCTCATGTACCAGGACTGGAGATAGCGCAGGTGGGGCTTGCCGTGCATGTCGGCGACCTCCCAGACCTCCGCCTTCTCGCCCCGCTCGAAGGCCTCGAGCTGGGCCTTCTCCCAGGCATCGGGCGCATTAACCGGATTGAGGTAGCGCAGGCCGACGATGCGGCCACGCACCCCCGACTGGATGGCATAGTCATCCATCATTTCGCGCACCATGCTGGCCGGCGCGCGCAGGGTCAGCAGACGACCATCGGCCGCCAGGATGTCACGATCGGGGACATGCTCGAGAAAAGGGGTGGGCGGTTCTTCTGCCGTCGCCGGCACGTACACGCCGGAATGCTTGAGGCCCCAGCGCCGGAACGCCATGTCCTTGTCGCGGATCGCGGTGGCTTCGGCATAGGCCATGGCCATCGACTGCCGCTCGTTGCTATGCAGGTTCCAGACCAGCGAACCCGCCACGGCTGCCGACCAGAGCAGGGCGGTCAGCACCGCCAGCCGGATGGCATGTGCCGGAGTTTCGCGCGACGTGGCGTCGATGGACATCGGTCGATTATAGGGGGAGCCCATGCAGTAGACGCTTGACGCCCATCAACGCACAATAGCGGCCCTTCACGGTCAAATCATGCCATGTTCCGCATCTCCCAATACATGCAGGAAATCGCCGCGCCGACCCCGATCGGGCCGGCCCGCAAGCCGCCCGGTCCGGTCGTCATCTGGAACCTGATCCGGCGCTGCAACCTCACCTGCAAACACTGCTACTCGATCTCGGCCGACAAGGATTTCGCCGGCGAGCTGTCGACCGCCGAGGTCTTCGCCGTGCTCGACGACCTCAAGGGCTTCAAGGTGCCGGCGCTGATCCTGTCGGGCGGCGAGCCGCTGCTGCGGCCCGACTTCTTCGACATCGCCCGGCGCAGCAAAGATCTCGGCTTCTACACCGCGCTGTCGTCGAACGGCACGCTGATCGACGAGCGCATGATGGAGAAAATCATCCCCATCGACTTCGGCTACGTCGGCATCAGCCTCGACGGGCTCGGCAAAACGCATGACAAATTCCGCCGCATGGACGGCGCCTTCGATCTGTCGCTCAAGGCCCTGCGCCTGTGTCGCGAGGCCGGCCTCAAGGTCGGCGTGCGCTTCACGCTGACACAGGACAACTTCGCCGACCTGCCCGGCCTGCTGCAGCTGGTCGAGGACGAGGGCATCGACCGCTTCTACTTCTCGCACCTCAACTACGCCGGGCGCGGCAACAAGAACCGCAAGGACGACGCCCACCACCGCATGACGCGCGAGGCGATGGACCTCCTGTTCGACACCTGCTGGGGACACCAGGAACGCGGCGTGCAGAAGGAATTCACCACCGGCAACAACGATGCCGACGGCGTCTACCTGCTGCACTGGGTGCGCCGCCGGTTCCCGGGCCAGGCGGGACATATCGAGGCGAAGCTGCGCCAGTGGGGCGGCAACGCATCGGGCGTCAACGTCGCGAACATCGACAACCTGGGCAACGTGCACCCGGACACGATGTGGTGGCACCACACGCTCGGCAACGTGCGCGAGCGGCCGTTTTCGGCGATCTGGCCGGACACGTCCGACCCGCTCATGGCCGGCCTCAAGCAGCATCCGCGGCCCGTCAAGGGGCGTTGCGCCGGCTGCGCCCATCTCGGCATCTGCAACGGCAACACGCGCGTGCGCGCGCAGCAACTGACCGGCGACCCCTGGGCCGAAGACCCCGGCTGCTACCTGACCGACGAGGAAATATCGTGAAGAAGCTCCTGATCCTGCTGGCCGCCGTCCTGTCGGCGCCGACTTTTGCTGCAGAACCGCAGGCATTGTTCAAGGAACACTGCGCGGTCTGCCACGGTCCCGACCGCCTCGGCATCACCGGCCCGGCGCTGCTGCCCGAGAGCCTGGCGCGCCTGCGCAAGCCGGCCGCGATCCAGACGGTCACCGAAGGCCGCGCGGCAACGCAGATGCTGCCCTTCGCCGACAAGCTCTCCGGCGCCGAGATCAAGGCGCTGGTGGACTGGATCTACACGCCGGTCGTGCCCGCGCCGGCCTGGAGCGAGCAACAGATGCGCGACTCGCGCGTCGTGCATTTCACCGGCCTGCCCGATTCGCCCGCGCCCGAGTTCAAGGGCGCGGACATGATGAACCTGTTCCTCGTCGTCGAGACCGGCGACCACCACATCACCGTGCTCGACGGCGACAAGCTGGAACCCGTCGCGCGCATCCCGACGCGCTATGCGCTGCACGGCGGGCCGAAATTCACGCCGGACGGCCGCTTCGTCTACCTCGCCTCGCGCGACGGCTGGATCTCGAAGTTCGACCTGTGGAACCTGAAGATCGTGACCGAGATCCGCGCCGGCATCAACACGCGCAACGTCGCCGTGTCGGGCGACGGCAAGGTGATCGCCGTGGCCAACTACCTGCCGCACAGCATCGTGCTGATGGACGCCGATCTCAATATCCTCAAAGTGCATGAGGTGAAGAACAAGGACGGCACCGAATCCTCGCGCGTTTCCGCCATTTACGACGCCTCGCCGCGCAAGAGTTTCGTCGCCGCGCTGAAGGACATCCCCGAGGTCTGGGAGATCAGCTACGACCCGAAGGCCGAGGATATCCCGGTCGGCAAGATCCACGACTTCCAGTACAAGGAGGGCGCCTTCCTGCCCGGCTTCCTCAACCCGCGCCGCACCTTCCTCGCCGAACCGCTCGACGACTTCTTCTTCACCCAGGACTATTCCGAGGTGATGGGCGCCAGCCGCGAAGCCGGCAAGGGCCAGGTCGTCAATCTGGACGTGCGCAAGAAGATCGCCGATCTCTCGCTGCCGGGCATGCCGCACCTCGGCTCGGGCATCACCTTCGACTGGAACGGCCGGCGCGTGATGGCCTCGCCGAACCTGAAGAGCGGCCTGATCTCGGTCATCGACATGAAGGACTGGTCGACGGTGAAGACCATCGAGACGCTCGGCCCCGGCTTCTTCATGCGCAGCCACGAGAATTCGCCCTACGCCTGGGCCGACTCGATGATGGACCGGAAGGGCAAGGACACGCTGCAGGTCATCGACAAGCGCACGCTGGAAAAGGTCGCCGACGTGAAGACCGATCCGGGCAAAACGCTCGCCCACATCGAGTTCGACCGCTACGGCAAATACGCGCTGGCCAGCCTGTGGGAGCGCAAGGCCGACGGCGGCGCGCTGATCGTGTTCGACGCGCAGACCTTCAAGGAGCTCAAGCGCATCCCGATGGACAAGCCGGTCGGCAAGTACAACCTGCACAACAAGATCACCAAGTCCGAAGGCACGAGCCACTGACATGCGTGCCCTGGGCAGGACGGTCGCCCTGCTGCTGCCGACGCTGGCCTGCGCTGCGGAGCTGCCGCAGGGTGACTGCTTCAAGCCGCAGCCGCGCACCGACCTCTCGCAGTGCGACTTGTCGCACCGCAAGCTGGCCGGCCGCGACCTGACCGGCGTCCGGCTGGCCGGTGCGAAGCTGGACAACGCCGACCTGCGCAAGGCGAAGCTGGCCGGCGCGAACCTGTCCGGCAGCAGCGCGAAGTGGGTCAAGTTCGCGGGGGCCGACCTGTCCGGGGCCGACCTGCGCAAGGCGGATCTCTTCCACGCCGTGTTCGACGACGCGAAGCTCGAGAACGCGCAGCTGCAGTACGCCAACCTCTTCGGCGCCAACCTCATCAACACCCGTGCCGCCGGCGCCGACTTTTCCGGCGCCTACCTCAAGGACATCCTGATGGAGGGCATCGACCTTTCCGGCGGCTCGATCCGCGGCTGCTACGCCTTCCGCGGCGTCTTCACCGACGGGAAGATGGTCGGCACCGACCTCTCCGGAGCGGACCTGACCGGGGCCGCGATGGAGCAGGTGGACTTCTCCGGGGCGACGCTCAGGGGGACGAAGCTGCCGGGCGCCACGCTGCGCCAGGCGCGCTTCGAAAAAGCCGACCTGGACGGCGCGGACTTCTCGAACGCCGACGTCTGGAATGCCGATTTCAGCCATACCCTGAACCGGCCGGCTTCCGCCGACGAGGCCGTCATCGAGCTCTTCGTGGTCCGCGAGCGCCGCTGAGCGTTCAGCGGCGGCCTGTCGGCGGCGGCTCGAACAGCGCCTGCCGCGCTTCGGCCTCCCGCGCCGCCGCGCCCCGCACCCATTGCAGCAGCGGCGCGGCCTGCACCATCGCGCAGGCATTGATGCACAGGCCGCATTGCGTGCAGGAAAACATCTTCTGCTTCGGCACGCGCGGCTGCAGGCGCATCGGGCAGGCCACCTCGCAGGCCGCATCGCCGGGCCCGCTCGCCGCATAGCAGTCGGCACAGCGTGCTGCCCGCTCGCGCGCAAAACCGATGACCAGCGCATCGCGGTTCATCATCCAGGCCAGGCTCTGGAACAACCCTACCGAGCATCCGTAGCGGCAGAACAGATGACGTGCGAAGAGGAATTCGAGCGCCAGGACGACGGTAAAGATCGCGATGGCCAGTGCCGGCACCGGCGCGAGGCTCAGCGTCGCCAAGCCTGCATACACCTCGCGCGGCGGCACGACATAGGTGACGATCGCCACCCCCCACACGAAGGCGACGCAGAAGGCCGCCAGCACCGTCGGAATCCACCAGCGCGCCCGGGGCACGATGCCCGGCAGGTTTTTTTTCTCCCACAGGCCGGCCCGGCCGGTGGCCCGCACGAAAAGCCCGTTGAGCCCCTCGACGACGGCGAAATGCGGGCATAGCCAGCCGCAGTAAATGCGTCCCCAGCGCCAGCCGACGGCGACCAGCAGCAGGCTGGTGGCGAATGCTGGCAGGAACAGCTTGAGGAAGATCTGGGTGCCGACTTCGCGGACACCGATGCGTTTCGCGAAGAAATCCGCCAGGCCGAGATGCCACTCCATGCCGAGGAAATACGCATGCCCGGCATGAATGTCGTAGCGCAGCAGGTCGAACACCGGTGCCAGCAGGAACAGCGCGAAGAAAGCCGCCTGGGACGAGCGGCGCCAAGTTTGCATGAGTCCGACAGTCTACGCAGCGGGTGCTGGAGCCGGCATGAGGCAGATCAAGCCGTCCGTCGCTTGATCTGCCTCATGCGCTTTCGGCTGCGGCCGGCCTACACTGCCGCGCCATGAACTCCGCCGCTGTCCCCGCTCCCGATGCCGTTCCGGACGAACGTGTTTACAAGCATGGTCGGGTCCCGGGCAATACCGGCATCTGGGTCGGCATCTTCTGCGTGCTGGTCGAGTTCCTGCTGCTGTTCGGCGTCTACTTCATCGCCAAGGCGCACCATCGCGAGGCCTTCCTCACCGGGCCGGACAAGCTCGCCACCGTCGCCGGGGTCACCATCACGCTGCTGCTGCTGACCAGCGGCTACTGCATGGTCAAGGCGGTCGAGACGATCCGTGCCGACCGGCGCCGCGCGACCTTCGGCTGGGTGGTCGCCGCGATCCTGCTCGGCATCGGCTACCCGCTGGTCAAGTTCTTCGAGATTCGCTGGAACGTCGCCCACGGCATCGACGGCGAGGCCGGCATCTTCTACACCACCTACTATTACCTGACGCTCAACCACCTCGTGCATGTCAGCTGGGGCCTGATGGGCCTGCTGTGGGTGGCGGCGCGGACGGCGATGGGCATGTATTCGTCGAAGGACTACAGCGGCCTCGAGGCGGCGGCGGTCTACTGGCACACCACCGACGTGATCTGGCTGGTGATCTTTCCCTTCTTCTACGTCTTGCGCTAATGGGACACGCCGAAAAAATCTGGCTCACCCTGGTCGGCCTCACGGCCGCCGGTGCCTGGCTGGCCGAAACCGGGCACTCGAGCTGGCTGCTGGCCTTCGTCGTCGCCGGCCTGATCGCCTTCAAGGGACGCATGGTGATCGACCACTACATGGAGATGACCAGCGCCAACACACGCATCCGGCGCGTGCTGCACCTGTTCGCGACCCTCGTGCCTGTACTGGTGCTGCTGAGCCACGGCTGGAGCGATGTCCTCAGGCGGCTCACGACGATCAACTGAAGCAGCTAAAGCCAGAACTCCGGATAGCGCCGCGTCTTCGGCAGGTTGTTGACCAGCAGGGCCACCAGCAGCAGCAGCAGCGGCCCGATCGTCGCCGGCACGAGCACGTACCAGTAGCCGAGCTTCACGATCTCGGACGAGCCGAGCGTCGCGATCAGCGCCGTCGCCCCGCCGGGCGGATGAAGGGTCTTCGTCAGGTGCATCAGCGCGATGGCCGTGGCGACCGCCAGCGCCTGGGCGAGTCCCGGAATGTGGTGAAACAGCTGCCAGCAGAGGACCCCAACCAGCGCCGAGACGACATGGCCGCCCAAAAGATTGCGCGGCTGCGCCAGCGGGCTGCGCGGCGCACCGTAGAGCAGCACGGCGGAGGCGCCGAAGGAGCCGATCATCAGCGGCTGGTCGTGGGGCGCGAAGAAGCGCGAGGCCAGCCAGGCCAGCAGGCCGATGCCGAGCACCGCACCGATCCATGACCAGAACACTTCGTCGCTGTGAACCCGCGGCGGGCTGCCCGCCGTCGTGCCGCGCCACTTGCGCCAGTAGTCCTGCCAGCGTTCGATCTTCATGCGCTACGATCCTTCAGGCGCTGGCGCAGGCGTGCGGCCGCATGCTTCCAGGCGAGGTGGTAGATGATGCGGAAATCCTCGGTACTGATGTCCAGGTAACCGGGAATGTGTTCCATCGCGTCGAGGATATCCTCGTCCGTCAGTTCCGGCTCGTGATCCAGGTCGAGCGCGGCGGCGGTGTCATGATCGCCGGCCATATTGCCTCCTCATCGTTCGTCTCGGTCATGCTGCCCGCGCAGCAGATGTTCCCTGCCCGGCACCGAGAAGGTGCCCTCGATGCGCAGCAGTTCGTCGCGATGCTCGCGGGCGAGCCGATCGACGAGGCGCGCCCCCTTGCGGGTGAGGTGCACCTCGACGGCCCGGCCGTCGCTGCGGCCTGCGCGCCGCTCGACCAGCCCGAGCTTTTCACACCGCGTCACCAGCGCCACGGTGCCGTGGTGCTTGGCGACGAGGCGTTCGGCGAGCTCGCCGACGGTCGCCCATTCGCGCCCCGGAAAGCCCTTGATGTGCAGGAGCAGCAGGTATTGCAGGTTGGTGACACCCGCGCGGTGCGTCAATTCCTCGCTCCAATGGACGAAGCGCCGCAGCTGGTAGCGGAACTGCGACAGGGTCGCGAAATCCTCGTGGGTGAAATCCGGCTCGGTCATGCAGGTAACCCAAATGGGGGAGTTGACCGAAATATAGCATGCGGTCAACAATATCACGGCGTGATGCTTTATCCCATACAACTAGACGTGGAGGAGATCGACATGCAAGCAACCATGGAAATGGAAATGCCCGCGCGCGACGCCGAGGGCTATCTGATCGAACCGGCGCAGTGGAACGACACCGTCGCCGAAGTGCTGGCGGACGAACTGGGGATCGCACTCGAGGATGATCACTGGGATGCGATCCGCTTCATGCGCAGCTACTACGACGAGCATCAGGTGGCCGCCGATGCGCGCCATGTCATCAAGCATCTCGAGCAGCGCTACCCGGGCGTCGCGCGCAAGCGGCTGTTCGAGCTGTTTCCCTACGGCTACCCGGCCCAGGCCTGCAAGATCGCCGGGATGAAGCGCCCGCGCGCCTGGAGTACGGGCTGAGCACGCCGCCATGAAACCGGCGCCGCACGGCCAGACCCCCGCCGCGGGGATTTGCGAAATCGACGAGATCGAGCTCACGGATCGCGACATCCTCGATGCGATGGATCACATCCCGGGCTATCTCGACGTCAGCACCGAGGACTTCCGCCTGATCTACCACCTGGCGCACGCCAGCGCCGTGGACCACCTCCTCGGCAAAATCAGTCCGGCATCGCTGTTGCGCAACGACATGACGCCGCTGACCGCGGACCTGCCGATGGACCAGGCGGCCGCCCGCATCGCGGCGAGCGGCTACAAGAGCCTGCCGGTCCTCGACGCCGGGCGGCGCGTGATCGGCATCCTCACGGAAGCCGACTTCCTGCGCCGCCTCAAGGCCGACAGCTTTCTCGAACTGATGCTGCGCCTGATCGGCGACCCGGGCAGTTTCACCCATCGCTGCCACGAGACGCGCGTCGCCGAGGCGATGACCACCCCGGCCGTCACGATTCCCGTCGTGTCGAAATTCGAGGACGTATTGAACGCGTTCACCCGCCACCCCGGACGCGCCATGCCGGTGGTCGATGCGCAGGGCGTCTTCGTCGGCATGTTGCTGCGCAAGGACTTCTTGATGGCCCTGCACCGGCGCGCCTGCGTCAGTGCGGCGGCGGAACTTGCGGTGTGACGCCACCCGGGCAGGAAAACAAATGTCATTTCCCGACTTCTTCGCCGCCGCCCCCGTCATCCGCGTGCGCGACCCGCTCGCCGGGTTTCTCGGTGCCGCACATGACGGTCTTATCGACTACCGCTTCGAGGAAGCGGTGCGCCTCGCCGGCCACAGTTGCCCGACGGTCGCCTCCGCTTTCCTGATGACGCGTGCCGCACTGGCCGCCTTATACGGCACCACCCTGCCGGTGCGCGGCGAGATTCGCGTCGACCTGGCCGAACCCCGGGATGCCGGCGTCACCGGCGTGATCGCCAGCATCGCCACGCTGGTCACCGGTGCGACAGCCGATACCGGCTTCAAGGGGCTGGCCGGGCAGTTCAACCGCCGCGACAAGCTGTTTTTCGCGCAACCGCTGATTCAGGGCATCCTGCGCTTCACCCGCCTGGACAACCGCCAGGCCATCGAAGTGGGGTCCGACCTGTCACGGGTCCCGGGCGACCCGCGCATGGGCGAACTGATGCCGCTGTGCCTGGCCGGACAGGCCTCGCCAGCGCAACAGGGAGAATTCCAGACGCTCTGGCAGGACCGTGTGCGGCGAATACTGCTGGAACACGCCGACGATGCGGACGTGATCCGGGTCTATCGATAGCCGCTGCCGTCCCGCCGGCGCCGACTTTTCCGCCTGCACGCTCCACGCAAAAAAGCCCGGAGCCGGCAAGTGCCGGTCCCGGGCATATCGCTGGCGTTTATTCGCTGACGGCGAAGGACACGCTCATCAGGCCGATGACATCACCCGCCTCCAGCCCGTCCTTCTCGAAATTGACGATATCCAATTCCCCTTTCGGTTTGCCATGGCACGGCAGGCAGGGCGACAGGAGGCGAATCGGCTCCATGTGCCGATACACCGCCTGCTTGCCCCACTGCTCGGTGATGGTACGGGGACGGTTGTCATCGCGCGCGGCCTTGACGTAATGCACCAGGGCGGCGCGTTCCGTTTCGTCGGGCGCATTCGTCGGGCTGCGGTAGGCGCGTCCGGGCTGCTTGATGACGATGCCGGTCTTGGCGGTGAACACCTGGCCCATCTCGCGCTCCCACTTCGCCGGCAGGAAATTCTTCCAGCCGACGCCCTTGGCGTTGATGCGGTCCTGGTTGTTCTCGATCACCTGGCGACCGGCCCAGATCAGCTTCTCGTAAAGGCGCTTCTGCGTCGGCGTGGCATCGATCATGTCGGGTTCAAGCGCGTCGCGCCACTGCCGTTCGAAGACCTCGCCCGAGAACCCCTTGTCGCCGAGGTTCGAATCGACGAATTTGCCGGCATAGGAAAAGATGATCATGCGTGCGGCGATGACCGCCTTGGCCAGCCGCTGGGCCGTCGCCTGGGCCTCGGCCTGCGGCACCTTCTCGATGAAGAAGGATTCGGCAAAGCCGCCCTTGGCGCGGGCACCGATCTCTTGTGCCAGCACCGGTGCGGAAAACAGCCCGACAGCGGCCAGGGCGAGTGCGATTCGCTGCATCATGGATGCGCCTCCGGATTGTAAGCGGCCCGAATCAGACTGTCCGGATGAGCGCCCCCGGCGAGGCGCAGATCCGACATCACCATCAGGCTGGCGAAAGAGGTGCACGATGCGATCGGCTCTCATGTCCTCTTCCCCTTAATACTGATAGCTGACCTGCAGGTTGATCTGGTTCTGCTTGAGCTCGATGACATTGGCCGTGGTGTCTGAACTCACGCTGTTCTTGAAGGCATGGACGTAGGACACCGAGCCCGTCACCTTGTTGCTGAACTTGCGCGACAGCCCGAGCGTCAGGTGCTTCTCGACGACCGCCAGAGAACCGATATTGTTATTCACATCCTCCGGCCCGATCGGCGACTTGCCATAGTTGAAGCCGGCGCGGATCTGCATCTTGTCACCGATATCCTTCTGGACCGCCAGTGCATAAACGGTCTGGTCACTCCAGCCGAAATTCATGGTTGCCGGGATCGGGCCGACGTAGCCAGCGGGCCGATCAACCGGGATCGAACCGAGGACATCGCTGAACCAGATCTTCTTGATATCGCCCTCGACCAGCAGCCCGGGCGCCGGGCGCCAGGCCAGGCCGACCGCGAGTGTCTGGGGCGCATCCATCTGCATGGAGATCCGTCCTGCCGTGGTGTTCCACTCGAAGTCGCTCATCTTCTGCTTGCTGGACCAGGCGAGGCCAAGCTGCATTTGCTTGTTCAGTTTCCAGATGGCACCGGCGGTCACGCCCCAGCCGAAAACCTGGTTTTGCGGCAGGCTGAATCCTGCGTTATAGAGGGCCAGGCTCTGATAGTTGAGATTGATCGTCGCGCCGACGGAAAGTTGGTCATTGACGCGATAGGCGAAACCGGGGGCAACCTTGAAGAACTGCTTGGTGGTGACAAAAGGCGTCGTCGGCGCACCGGCTGCAATATCAGCAAAATCGACGCCCATGCCGGACAGTCCGCCAAGGCCCATGCCCAGCGTCAGTTTGTCATTGACACGAAAGGCCGCTGCGCCGGTCGGCATCATGTAGAGATTCGAGTCGCTCTCGATGCCATTGACCCTGCGCGGCGGATTGAGAAAGCCGACACCGAGATCGAAGCGCACATCCTGAATGTCCAGTTCCGCCATGCCGGCCGGGTTGACCAGCACCGTGGTCGCCTCCTGCGGCGCGGCGACGACGGCACCGGCCATGCCGTTCTGGATCGCCGACAGGCCGACCATGTGGTCGCCGTTGGTGGCGGCAGCATGGGTTGCCGCAAAACCGAGCGCAATCGCGACGGCAGCCTGGATCGTATTCTTTGCAGTCATGTCCTTCCCCCCCTGATATGGATGCTATGGAAGGAAAGCGACCATCTCGGCCGCAATCCTTTTGATCATGAATTACTCGCCGACGATGTACTTCGAAGATCCCTTGTCGAAGCGGAACATGTTGTGGCAGGTGGCGCAGCCGCGCAGCACGTTGCCCATCTCGGTACTGGCGCCGATGAAGTCCTTCTTGATGGCCATGTCGGCGACACGCTCGAGGCCCTTCTCCACCATTCCGTTGATGGTCGGCAGGGCGGACAGCGATTCGACGTTGATCTGGTGCAGCTGGACATAGGCCAGCAGGTGGCCTTTCGGCCAGCGGTGCGCAGAAGCGCGCATGGCACAGTCGGCCGCCATCTCGCCGTTCTCGACCATCAGCCCGGTGGTCACGCACTGGACGTCGCTGAGAATCTCCATCATCACCTGCCGCGCGGTGGCATCCTCGCTGTAGCGGGTGTGCTTGCTGGTCATCTTCTTGAACTGTGCGAGAAACTCAGGCGGCAGCTTGCCCACCGCCTCCATGAATTCCTTGCTCATCTTGTATTGCTTCGGCTTGTCGGCCGATGTTTTTTCCACGCTGGGATACGTGTGAGCGCCTGCTTTCGCCTCGGCGGACGCTTCCGCGAATGTGCTGCCTGATGCGGTGCCCAGCACGGCGAAAGCGATGATTGCGGTAGCGAGCGATTTGTTGCGGAACATGTGACCTCTCCTCTTTAGACTGCGACAAAAATCGGCCGGCCCGATCCGCTTGTGATACTTTTGCGCCGGATCGGGGAATCCTGTTGCGGCAGGCTAAAAAGAGGCGATTTCCGCGGTGTTGCGCAAATGCGGAAGTTGTTACAAGTTGTTACAGGCGGGAGCGAGCGCATGGGGGGAAACCAGGGGCGGATACTCGTGGTCGACGACGACGCCGGCCTGTGTGAGCTGTTGACGCGCTACCTGTCCGGCAACGGCTATGACGTGATCGCGGTCCCCGATGGCGGCGCGATGCGGCATCAGCTCGCCATCCGCCCGTTCGACCTGATCCTGCTCGACGTGATGCTGCCCGGCGAAGACGGGCTGACGCTGGCGCGGTCCCTGAGTGCAGAGGGCTCGCCGGCCATCATCATGCTGTCCGCCCGCGGCGAGGAGGTCGACCGCATCGTCGGCCTCGAGATCGGCGCCGACGACTATCTGCCCAAGCCGTTCAGCCATCGAGAATTGCTGGCACGCATCGCTGCCGTGCTGCGGCGCAGGCGCACGCCCCCCGCCCCCGGCCGTTTCAGGCACTTCGGTCCCTACGAGGTCGACGTCGAGGCACACCGCCTCGTGCGCAACGGCGCGGAAATCGAGCTGTCGGGAGCCGAGTTCTCGCTGCTCAAGGTGCTGCTCGACCATCCCGACCGGGTACTGAGCCGCGATGCCCTGGTCGAATTGCTCAAGGGTTACGAGCGCGCCCCCTTTGACCGCATGGTCGATGTGCGCGTTACCCGCCTGCGCCGCAAGATCGAGGCGGATCCTGCGCACCCGGTGTTCCTGCGCACCGTCTGGGGTGAAGGCTACCTCTTCTCGCCGACCGGCGCAGGCAGGCCCTGATGCTGCCGCTCAGCCTGTTCGGTCGCACCACGCTGGTCATTGCCCTGGTCTCGATCGCCTTCCAGGCATTCACCATCGCCGTGATCCTGAACTTTGCGCTGTTACCGCTCGGCCGCCATGCCACCGACGACTTCGCCGCCCTGCTGCTGGGTGTCAGCGAATCCTGGCAGGCCGCTTCGCAGGCGCAGCGCGTACAGCTGCTCGAACGCATGGGAAAGATTCACCGCCTGCACATTCAGGACCCGCCTGCAGCCGATCTCGGCACCGCCGTCCGGCCGCCTCACCTCCTGCCCTATTTCCACTTCCTCGAATCCGCCCTGAGCAGGCGCACCGGGCACAACATCGTCCTGCAGCAGGCGCCCGGTCCGGATGGCGCCCTCTGGTACTGGGTCGACATGCCGATGGAGGGCGGCCCCGTGCGCATCGGCTTTCAGCCGGGCCGCATTTCCGTGCAGCCATCTCTCGCGCTGCTGATCATCCTCGCCACCGGGATCATCGTCACCCTGCTGACCTCGGCCTGGCTGGCGCACTGGCTCACCCGGCCATTGACGCGCCTGGCAGCCGCTACGCAGCCGATCCGGAAAGGGCTGCGGCCGCCGCTTTTGCCCGAAACCGGGCCCAGCGAACTGGCCATGCTGGCGCATGAGTTCAATCGCATGGGCGAAGAGGTCGAGACCCTGCTGGCGAACCGCACCACCCTGCTCGCGGGCATCTCGCACGACCTGCGCTCGCCGCTGACGCGCATACGCCTCGCGATGGGCATGCTCGCGGAGAAACCCGACGCCGACCTGCTCGAACGCATCATGCACGACGTGGAGCACATGAACCAGCTGATCGGACGTTGCCTGGAGGTGGGCCGCGACTTCGCCGAGCGCGACTCGGCCGAAATCAACCTCTGCGACCTGCTCGCCGAAATCGCCCATGAGAATGCGCCCGGGATCGGGATCCGCGGCCGCAAGGGACCGGAATGCCGCCTGCGCGTGCGGCCGATGGCGCTGCGGCGCATCCTCTCCAACCTCGTCGACAACGCCGCCCGCTACAACGACGGGCAGCCGATCGACATCGAGTACGACATCGCCGACGGCCAGGTCGAAATCCGCATCATGGACCGCGGGCCGGGCATCCCGGCCGACCAGCTCGAGGCCGTCTTCCAGCCGTTCCACCGCCTCGATCCTTCGCGCAGCAGCCGCACCGGCGGCAGCGGCCTGGGGCTCGCCATCGTGCGCCAGATCGCACAGGCAAACGACTGGGCGGTCTGGCTGTCGCCGCGCGACGGCGGCGGCACGGTCGCGCACGTGCGCCTGTCGCTGCCGGAATAGCTCGCGCGCCGTCCCGCCGGCGCCGACTTTTTCAGTGCGGGCGGCCGTCGATGCGCGGCGCGAGCAGCATGGGCAGGATGCGCCACAGCAGGAGGGTGAAGGCGACGAGCCAGCAGGTGGCGGCGAGGTGCAGCCACATCATGTAGCCGGCCGGATACAGCTGCGGGGCGACGACCCGTGCGAAGAAGCCGGCCAGCATGATCCACAGCACGGCCTTGTCGGCGCGCTCGAACACGACTTCGCGGCCGGTATGGCCCTTGGAGATGCGCACGATCATGGCCGGGCCGACGAGGCCGAAGACGCCGACGGTGAACACATGCACCGCCACCGTGCCGACCCAGGCGATGTCGGCGAAGCGGCCGGCGCCGGACACGAGCAACTGCGCGGCGATCATCAGGTAGCCGGCGTACATGATGCCGACTTCGAGGCGCGTCAGGGCCTTGTGCGGATGCCAGAAGGCGAAGCGCCACAGCAGCAGGCCGGCGAGGACGAACTCGAGCATGCCGGCCAGCGGGGCCGGCAGCAGTTCGGCGAAGACGAGCGTGACGGCCAGCCACTTGATCGGGAAGTCGAGGCGCGGATCGCGCAGGATGTCGAGGCGGAAGGCATGGCGCATGAACTGCACCTGGGTGCGCTCGAGCATCAGCAGGAAGGCGATGCGGAACAGCGCCAGCGACATGCTCCAGCCGAGCACGTACCAGTCGCCCTGCACGATGAGGAACTTGGCGGGGAGGAACAGCGGCAGCGCGATCCAGAAGAAATAGTTGTCGCTGGCACCGCCGCGCACCTTCTGCTGCAGCAGGGTATGCATCAGCATGGCGACCACGGCGACCTGGAACAGGTTGTTGGCCAGCCAGAACAGCCACGCCGGCCAGCCGGCGCCGAAGCTCATGGCGACGCGGTCGAGGAGCCAGGCGGCGAACAGGAACAGCAGCGCCCCGCCATGCCAGCCGCGCACGCCGACCCAGTTCTTCGTCGCCGTCAGGAGGAAGCCGCCGAGCAGCGCCCAGCCGAAGCCGTAGAACATCTCGTGCGCATGCCATTGCAGGGAAGAGGCGACAAAAGTCGGCGCCGGCGGGACGGCGCCGGTGAAGACCAGCGACCACCACAGCGGGAATGCCAGCCCGGCGAGGCAGGCGAGCGGGAAGAGGGTGCGGAAGCCGACGGAGAGATAGGGATGCTGCAGCAGTTTCATGGCTTAAGGATAACGGGAATTCAGGCGTTGCCGGTCAGTTGCGCATAGAGCAGCGGCAGGCGGTCGGGCAGGTCTTCCGGCTTGCGGACGATGGTGTAGCCGGCCGGGCCGAACAGGTGCGGCAGGTAGCCGGCGCCCTCGCGGTCGATGGTGACGCAGAAAGGCTTGATGCCGGCCTCGCGCGCCTCGATCAGCGCCATGCGCGTGTCCTCGATGCCGTAGCGGCCTTCGTAGAGGTCGATGTCGTGCGGCTTGCCGTCGGAGAGAATGATCATCAGGCGGCGATTGGCCGGCACCATTTCGAGCAGCTGGATCGACCGCCGCACGGCGGCGCCGATGCGCGTGTAGTAACCCGGCTTGAGCGCGGCGATGCGGCCGCGCGCGACGGCGTCGAGCGGCCGGTCGAAGGGCTTGATCTCGTGGAAGCGCACGAAGTTGCGCTTCAGCGACGAGAAGCCGTAGAAGCCGAACTGGTCGCCGGTGGCGGACAGGGCCTCGCCGAACAGCATCAGGCTGTCGCGGATGACGTCGATGACGCGCTGCTCGTCGTTGGCGTGGGCGTCGGTGGACAGCGACAGGTCGGCCAGCACCAGGCAGGCGAGATCGCGTTCGGTCGGCCGGTGGTTGAGGTAGGCGCCGGCGCCGGAAAAATGCCAGCCGGCCAGCCGGTCGGCATAAATGCGCACGCAGGCATCGACATCGATCTCGGTGCCTTCGGGCTGCGCCTTCTGCCAGCGGCGCACCGGCGCGAGCGCGGCGAACTGGTTCTTTAGCTTGCGTGCGTGCCGGCGCAGGCGTTCGGGCAGCGGCTGCGGCTCGGCCTCGCGCGCCACCATGGTCTGCAGGCGGCAGAAGTCGGGCTTCATGACGCGGCGCTTCCAGTCCCACTCGGGCAGCGGGATGCCCGGCCCGACGAGCAGGTCGTCGGCCGCCGCCGAGGGCAGGTCGAGGTCGAAGCGCACCTTCGATGCGACACGCTGCTCGCCGTCGGCGACGGTGAGCTGGTCGAGCGATTCGGCCGCTCGGCCGGCGTCGGGGTTCTCGTCCTCATCGAGGGCGCGATTGACGCGCAGGTATTCCGCCCAGGAAAAGATGCTCTCGGCGCGCCACATCAGGATCATCGGCGACTCGTTCTCGGGCAACTCGTCGCGGTTGGCCTGGTAGCGCTTGTTCTCGGCCTGCTGCTCCTTGGGTTGCTCGTTGTCCTCGGCTTCGCCGGGCTGCGGATCCTTCTTGCGCGGCGCGGCGACCGAAGGCGGCGCAGGGTAAAGCCACAGCGGTACCGGCTGCAGCGGCTTCGCCTTGTGTCGCGTCAGCGGCGGCAGTTCCGTGACGGTGCCGGGTTCGACGAGCGCCTGCCGCACCGCCCGCTCCTGCGCGGCCTCGTCCTCGGGCAGTTTTTCCGGCGCGATGCGCTCGGCGAGCAGCGCATCGACGAGGCGGCGATAGCGCGGCATCAGTCCGGGATAGCGCTGCAGCGTCACCCAGGCGGCGAACTGGTTGCGCACGATCCACTCACCGGCGTATTTCCCGGCCAGCGCCGGCCCGGCACTGCCGGCGACCGCGGCCAGCCAGATGTACAGATCCCGATTGAAAGTCGGCGCCGGGAAGACGGCGATGCGCGGCGGCAGGCGCAGGGTTTCCATGTCCAGCGCGGCATGCGCGGTACGTTCATGCACGCCGGCGATGCGTTCGAGCAGCCGGCGGCGGGCGCCATGGGTCGTGTCGGCGGCAGCGGCGACGCGCAGGCCGGCATCGCCGCCCAGCGCCCGGAACAGCACGCCGATCGTCTTTTCGATGTCCTTGAGGTGGACCGCCGCCTCGGGATGGTCGCGCCGCGCGGTCTGGGTGATCCAGCGATCCCAGATGCCGCCGATCCACTCCTCCATTCAGAGGCCCTCGCAGCGGGGGCCGATCCAGGGATAGACCCAGGGCTTGCCGGCCATCGCCTTCGCCAGGCCGAGCATGCCGAGCAGGATCAGCGTCGAATGCACGCAGGTGAAGTACATGATGACGGCCACCCAGGTCCATTCCCAGTCCCAGCCGAGCCAGAGGAACAGCAGGGCGTTGGCGACGATGATCAGTCCGCCGCCCCACAGGCTGACGAAAAAGGTCTGGTCGAGGTGGCAGCGGGCCAGCGGCGGGGCATCCTTCCGGCGCGTCAGCCAGAGCCAGGCGATGGCGAGGAAGGCCAGCCCCGGGGCGAGCATCAGGTTGACGAGGTAGAGCGTCTCGGCAGCCACGGCGAGTTCCTGACCGGGAACGGCTTCGCCGCCGTCGTCGTCCCGATCGTCGGCATCCTCGATCTCGTCGGTGTCCGGAAGCAGCCTCATCGGCCGAAGGTGGCGAGTACCACTTCGTCGAGCGCGGCCGCGACCTCAAGGTCGTCGGTGAGCGCCTCGACCAGAGAAGCGCGGCAGGCTTCGACGGTATCCATGCCATCGCGGATCAGGATCGCGGCATAGACAAGCAGGCGCGTGCTGGCGACTTCTTCCAGGTCGACATCCTTCAATGCGCGCAGGCTGCGGCCGATACTCACGAGGCGCTTCGCGGTCATTTCGTCGCAGCCGGTCTCGCCGATCAGGACCGCTTCCTCGCGCGCGGCATCGGGAAAATCGAAGCGCAGCGCGAGGAAGCGCTGGCGCGTCGAGGGCTTCATGCCCTTGAGGAAGTTCTGGTAGCCCGGGTTGTAGCTGACAACGAGCATGAAGTTGTCCGGCGCGTGCAACACCTCGCCGGTGCGGTCGATCGGCAGGACACGGCGATGGTCGGCCAGCGGGTGGATCACCACGGTGGTGTCCTTGCGCGCCTCGACCACTTCGTCGAGGTAGCAGATGCCGCCTTCGCGCACCGCGCGCGTCAGCGGGCCGTCGGACCAGTAGGTGGCGCCATCGCCGATCAGGTGGCGGCCGACGAGGTCGGCGGCCGTCAGGTCGTCGTGGCAGGCCACGGTATAGAGCGGCAGGTTGAGCTTCGCGGCCATGTAGGCGACGAAGCGCGTCTTGCCGACGCCGGTCGGCCCCTTGATCAGCACCGGCAGGTGGTTGCGGTGCGCGTGCTCGAAGAGGTCGATTTCGTTGCCGGCGGGTTCGTAGAAGGGAAGATCGTTTTGCTGGGCAGTCATTTCAGTCCGAGCCAGTAGGCGAGCAGGATGATGGCGAGCGTCAGGAGCAGCCAGCCTAGCACGACGGCGCGCCAGAAAAAACGCACACGGCGCAGGGCCATGAAATCGTAGATGATCAGCCAGCCCTTGACGGCCGAAATCATCAGGACGGCGACCACCATCGCGACGCTCAGGTGGCCGGTCTTGCCGATGAACCAGGTCAGCACGGTCGCGACCATCAGCGCGATCCAGATGACGTTGAGAAAATGCACGCTCATGCGATCACCTCATCACATAGACCAGCGGGAACAGGATGATCCACACCAGGTCGACCATGTGCCAGTAGCTGGCGCCCGTCTCCAGGCCGTGGTGGTCCTGCGCCGAGTAGCCGCCCGCCATGGCCTTTTTCCAGACGAAGAACAGGATCGCCATCCCGAGCACCACGTGCATGGCATGGAACATGGTGAGCGAGATGTAGAAGGTGTAGAAGAGATTGGTGTCGAGGTTGATGCCGGCCGAGAACTTGGCGCCGTACTCGAAATACTTGACGATCAGGAAGCCGACGCCGGTCCCGATCGCCGCCAGCAGCCAGTGGGCGCTCTGCCGGCACAGGTTGCGCTTGATCGCGGCGACGGCGCGGGCCACGCACCAGCTGCCGGTGATCAGCAGCAGGGTATTGATCATGCCGGCATCGACATCGAGTGTGCGCTGCATTTCGTCGAAGAGTTCGAGATGCTTGAGCCGTGTAAACGCGTAGACGGCGAACAGGACGAAGAAGGCAGACAACTCGGCGAGGATGAAGACCCAGATGGCGAGATCGCCGGGCGGATAGCGATGCAGCTTGTGTCCGTCATCCGGACGATGGGGCGAGGAATGGGGGTGCGCAGTCATGGCGGATCGTGAGGGCCTCCGGGGAGCGTGCGTCGAATATTAGTGACGGACGATGTTCCCCCGCCTTGACATGGAACAAGCACTGCCCGGTATCGGCAAAAGTCGGCGCCGGCGAGACGGCGCCCGCGGAGGAAACGAAGGTGCGGGGCGGTCAGGAGACCTTGAACAGGCGGTCGAACTGGGCCGTATCGATCACTTCGCGCACCCGTCCGCCCGCATTCACGAGCGCGATGGTCTTGTCGAATTTGCGCGCCCTGTCCCGCATCATCAGCAGCATGCCGAGCGCGGAGCTGTCGATATAGTCCAGGCCACCCATGTCGATGCGGATTTCCCCCGTCGGGGCCTGCGCCACGCACTCCTCGGCCGCCGTCATGAACTGGGTGCGCGTGGTGTAGTCGAAGCGACCGGCCAGGCGGACCACGCCCGTACCCGCTGTTGCCGAAAAATCAATCTGCATGATGACGGCCTTCCCTTTCGCTGATGCATCGAAGCGAGCGCATCGTATCCGAAATCAGTCCATCTGCATACACGGGCGTCATTCCTGCTTCGCGGGACGATGTGGACAATCCTTCTTGACGCAGTCGGCGTACAGGTACAGCGCATGCTCGACCACGGTGAATCCCCGTTCCTTCGCCACCTTCGACTGGCGCCGCTCGATTTCAGGATCGGCGAACTCTTCGACGCGACCGCACTGCAGGCACACCAGATGATCGTGATGCTGGCCATCGTTCAGTTCGAACACCGCCTTGCCAGATTCGAAGTGGTGGCGCTCGAGCAGGCCGGCCTGTTCGAACTGGGTCAGTACGCGATAGACCGTCGCCAGCCCGATATCGATGTTCTCGGCCAGCAGTTGCCGATAGACGTCCTCGGCACTCAGATGGCGCGTCGCCGACCGGCGGAACAGGTCGAGGATGGTCATCCGCGGCACGGTGACCTTGAGGCCGATGCTCTTGAGTTCTGCGGGGTCGGTCATGCGTATCGGGCGTTTGACGGGAAAAGGAACAGCGGGGCATATGATATAGTTTTTGCCCGCATCCATGCGCTTTTAGCCACCTACCGCACCGTTCCCGACATGCTGTCGCGCCTTCTGCTTCCCAGCCTGGTTTTCCTCGCCGCCTGTTCCGGTTCGCCGGAGGTGACGTCCTATCTCTCGCCTTACCGGATCGACGTCCGGCAGGGCAATTACGTCACCCAGGAAATGGTCGCGCGCCTGAAGCCCGGCATGAGCAAGGACCAGGTGCGGTTCGCCCTCGGCACCCCGCTGGTGACCGACCTCTTCCATGCCGACCGCTGGGACTACATCTACCGTTTCAAGCCGGGACGCGGCGAACTCCAGTCACGCCGGCTCGTCGTCCATTTCGAGAACGACAAGCTGGTGCGCGTCGGCGGCGATGTCGTCGCGGCGACGCCGGAAAGCGCCGCACCGCCGGATGCGCCCGCTTCGCGCGTCATCGACGTGCCGACCGAACCCAAGAAGGATTGACGATGCAGAAGATTCGCTACGCGATCGCCGGCGCGCGCGGTCGCATGGGCCGCATGCTGATCGAGGCCGTGGAGGCTGCTGAGGACGCCGAACTGGCCGCCGCCTTCGACATCGACAACGATGCCGAGGCCGCCATCGCCAGCGCCGACTGCCTGATCGACTTCACCCGCCCCGAAGGCACGCTCGCCCACCTCGACATCTGCCGCCGCCACCGCGTGCATGCGGTGATCGGCACCACCGGCTTCACTGCCGAACAGAAACAGCAGATCGAAGCTGCGGCACGCGACATCCCGATTGTCTTCGCGCCCAACATGGCCGTCGGCGTCAATGCCGTCTTCAAGCTGCTCGACGTCGCCGCGCGCATCCTCAACGAAGGCTACGATGTCGAAGTCATCGAGGCACACCACCGCATGAAGGTCGATGCGCCCTCCGGCACCGCGCTACGCATGGGCGAAGTCGTCGCCGCCGCACTGGGCCGCGACCTGTCCGAATGCGCGATCTATGGCCGCGAAGGCCATACCGGTGAGCGTCCGGCCACGCAAATCGGTTTTTCCACGATCCGCGGCGGCGACATCGTCGGTGACCACACCGTGCTGTTCGCCGGCACCGGTGAGCGCATCGAGATCACCCACAAGTCCGCCAGCCGCATGTCCTACGCCCTTGGCTCGCTGCGTGCCGCACGCTTCCTGAAGGGGCGGAAGAGCGGCCTGTTCGACATGCAGGACGTGCTCGGCCTGAAATGAACGGGACCGCCTAGGCGCAGCGTCGTCCGCCCGAGAGGCGGCAAATCGGCTACAATGGCGCGGTTTGACCAAGGTACTGGTTTTCCAGACTTGGTGCATTGCAACAATCGCTCAGGAGCCCGATTTTGACCGCTTTCCCGTCCGCCTTGCTCGCCCTCGCCGACGGGACGGTATTTCGGGGCAAGGGTATCGGCGCCGCCGGTACCAGCGTCGGCGAGGTGGTGTTCAACACCGCCATGACCGGCTATCAGGAAATCCTCACGGATCCTTCCTATACGCGCCAGATCGTCACCCTCACCTATCCGCACATCGGCAACACCGGCGTCAATCGCGAAGACTGCGAAGCCGGCCGCATCCACGCCGCCGGACTGGTGATCCGTGACCTGCCGCTGCTTGCCTCGAACTTCCGTTCCGAACAGACCCTGTCCGACTACCTGCGCGCCGAGAACATCGTCGGCATCGCCGACATCGACACCCGCAAGCTGACGCGCGTCCTGCGTGAAAAAGGCGCGCTGGCGGGCTGCCTGATGACCGGGGAAAACCTGGACGCCGATGCAGCCATCGCCCAGGCCCAAGCCTTCCCCGGCCTCGCGGGCATGGACCTCGCCAAGGTCGTCACGGTCGGCAAGCCCTACGCATGGGCCGAGGGCGAATGGCGCCTCGGCAAGGGCTACGTGCCGCAGGCCACTGCAAAATTCCACGTCGTTGCCTACGACTTCGGCGTCAAGCGCAACATCCTGCGCATGCTCGCCGAGCGTGGCTGCAAGCTTACGGTCGTGCCGGCACAGACATCGGCTGCCGAGGTGCTGGCGATGAATCCGGACGGCGTGTTCCTGTCCAACGGCCCCGGCGATCCGGAGCCCTGCGACTACGCCATCGCGGCAATCCGCGAGTTCCTCGACAGGAAGCTGCCCGCCTTCGGCATCTGCCTCGGCCACCAGCTGATGGCACTGGCCGGCGGCGGCAGGACGATGAAGATGAAATTCGGCCACCACGGTGCCAACCACCCGGTCAAGGATCTCGAATCCGGCCAGGTGCTGATCACCAGCCAGAACCACGGCTTCGCTGCCGACCCGGCCACGCTGCCCGCCAACGTCAAGGTCACGCACGTCTCGCTGTTCGACGGCAGCCTGCAGGGCCTGGCCTGGACCGACCGGCCGGCGCTGTGCTTCCAGGGCCACCCCGAGGCGAGCCCCGGCCCGCACGACGTGGCCTACCTGTTCGATCGCTTCATTGGCATGATGGAGAAAAACAAGAATGCCTAAGCGCACCGACATCCATTCCATCCTGATCATCGGCGCGGGCCCGATCATCATCGGCCAGGCCTGCGAGTTCGACTACTCCGGCGCCCAGGCCTGCAAGGCGCTGCGCGAAGAGGGCTACAAGGTCATCCTCGTCAACTCGAACCCGGCGACGATCATGACCGACCCGAACATGGCGGACGTCACCTACATCGAGCCGATCACCTGGCAGGTGCTGGAAAACATCATCGCCAAGGAACGGCCCGACGCGGTGCTGCCGACCATGGGCGGCCAGACCGCGCTGAACTGCGCGCTCGACCTCGCCAAGCACGGCGTGCTCGAGAAATACGGCGTCGAGATGATCGGCGCCAGCAAGGAGGCCATCGACAAGGCCGAGGACCGCGAGAAGTTCAAGCAGGCCATGACCAGGATCGGCCTCGGCTCGGCGCGCTCCGGCATCGCCCACAGCATGGAGGAAGCCCAGCAGGTGCAGAGCGTGATGGGCTTCCCGACCATCATCCGCCCCTCCTTCACGATGGGCGGCTCGGGCGGCGGCATCGCCTACAACCAGGAAGAATTCGTCGAGATCTGCAAGCGCGGTCTCGAGGCCTCGCCCACCAAGGAACTGCTGATCGAGGAATCGCTGCTCGGCTGGAAAGAGTACGAGATGGAGGTGGTGCGCGACCGCAAGGACAACTGCATCATCGTCTGCTCGATCGAGAACCTCGATCCGATGGGCGTGCATACCGGCGACTCGATCACCGTCGCGCCGGCGCAGACGCTGACGGACAAGGAATACCAGATCATGCGCAACGCCAGCATCGCGGTGCTGCGCGAGATCGGCGTCGATACCGGCGGTTCCAACGTGCAGTTCGCGATCAATCCGGACGACGGGCGCATGATCGTCATCGAGATGAATCCGCGCGTTTCGCGCTCCTCGGCGCTAGCCTCCAAGGCCACCGGCTTCCCCATCGCCAAGGTGGCGGCCAAGCTGGCCGTCGGCTACACGCTCGACGAGCTGAAGAACGACATCACCGGCGGCGCCACGCCAGCTTCCTTCGAGCCCTCGATCGACTACGTCGTCACCAAGGTGCCGCGCTTCGCCTTCGAGAAGTTCCCGCAGGCCGACGACCGGCTGACGACCCAGATGAAGTCGGTCGGCGAAGTCATGGCGATCGGCCGCAGCTTCCAGGAATCGCTGCAGAAGGCCCTGCGCGGCCTCGAGGTCAGCGTCTATGGCCTCGACGAAATCGAGGCGACGCGCGAAGAGATCGAGCACGAGCTGGCCAATCCCGGCGCCCAGCGCATGTGGTACCTCGGCCAGGCGTTCCGCTCCGGCTACTCGATGCAGGAGGTCTTCAACCTGACCAAGATCGATCCGTGGTTCCTCGTGCAGATCGAGGAGATCGTCAGGATCGAAGGCGAAATCTCGGGTCGCCCGCTAGAGAGCTTCTCCGCCGACGAGTTGCGCCAGTTGAAGCGCAAGGGTTTCTCCGACCGCCGCATTGCGACAAAACTCGGCGCCGGCGAGACGGCGGTGCGCGAATACCGCCAGAAGCTCGGCGTGCGTCCGGTCTTCAAGCGCGTCGATACCTGCGCCGCCGAATTCGCCACCTCAACCGCCTACATGTACTCGACCTACGAGGAAGAGTGCGAATCGCGGCCGACCGACCGCCAGAAGATCATGGTGCTCGGCGGCGGTCCGAACCGCATCGGCCAGGGCATCGAGTTCGACTACTGCTGCGTCCATGCTGCCCTCGCCATGCGCGAGGACGGCTACGAGACCATCATGGTCAACTGCAACCCCGAGACCGTGTCGACCGACTACGATACCTCCGACCGCCTCTACTTCGAGCCGCTGACGCTGGAGGACATCCTCGAGATCGTGCATGTCGAGCAACCAGCCGGCGTGATCGTGCAGTTCGGCGGCCAGACGCCGCTGAAGCGTGCCCGCGACCTGGAAAAGAACGGCGTGCCGATCATCGGCACCTCACCCGACATGATCGATGCCGCCGAGGACCGCGAGCGCTTCCAGAAGCTGCTGCAGGACCTCGGCCTCAAGCAGCCGCCCAACCGCACCGCGCGCACCGAGCCGGATGCCCTGCGCCTCGCCGCCGAGATCGGCTACCCGCTCGTCGTCCGTCCGTCCTACGTGCTCGGCGGCCGCGCGATGGAAATCGTCCATGAGGAGAAGGACCTCGAGCGCTACATGCGCGAGGCGGTCAAGGTCTCGAATGACTCGCCGGTGCTGCTCGACCGCTTCCTCAACGACGCCACCGAAGTCGACGTCGATGCGCTCTGCGACGGCCAGCAGGTGATCATCGGCGGCATCATGGAGCACATCGAGCAGGCGGGCGTGCATTCGGGTGATTCAGCCTGTTCGCTGCCCCCCTTCTCGCTCTCGCCCGACATCCAGGACGAACTGCGCCGCCAGACCGCGATGATGGCCAAGGGTCTCAACGTCGTCGGCCTGATGAACGTGCAGTTCGCCATCCAGGGCCGCGGCAAGGACGCCGTGGTCTACGTGCTGGAAGTGAACCCGCGCGCCTCGCGTACCGTGCCTTATGTCTCCAAGGCCACCAGCCTGCCGCTGGCGAAGATTGCCGCCCGCTGCATGGCCGGCCGCAGCCTCGCCGACCAGGGCGTGACGAAGGAGGTCATCCCGCCCTACTACTCGGTCAAGGAAGCCGTCTTCCCCTTCGTCAAGTTCCCCGGCGTCGATACGCTGCTCGGCCCCGAGATGAAATCGACCGGCGAGGTCATGGGCGTCGGCCGAACTTTTGGAGAAGCGTTCGTCAAGTCGCAGATCGCGGCCAGCACGAAACTGCCGGCGGCCGGACGCGCCCTCATCACGGTCAAGTCCGCCGACAAGCTGAAGGCCGTCGAAGTCGCCCGACTGCTGCATGAATTGGGTTTCACCCTGTTCGCGACGCGCGGCACCGCCACCGCCATCGGCGATGCCGGCATTCCGGTCACGCCGGTCAACAAGGTCAGCGAGGGGCGCCCGCACATCGTCGACATGATCAAGAACAACGAGATCGTGCTGATCGTGAACACCGTCGACGAAAAGCGTGCCGCGATCCTCGATTCGCGCGTCATCCGCACCTCCGCGCTGTCGCAGAAGATCACGCTGTTCACCACGGTCGAAGGCGCACGCGCCGCCTGTGTCGGCATGCGCCATTCCGGACTCGAAACCTATTCGATCCAGCAACTCCATGCCGAACTGGGCGCGGGGCAGGCGGCGTCATGAGCAAGGTTCCCATCACCCTGCGCGGAGCGGAACTGCTCAAGGCGGAATTGCAGCGACTCAAGACCGTCGAGCGTCCGGCCGTCATCGCCGCCATCGCCGAGGCTCGCTCGCACGGCGACCTGTCCGAGAACGCCGAGTACGATGCCGCCAAGGAGCGGCAGGGCTTTATCGAGGGCCGCATCGCCGAGGTCGAAGGCAAGCTCGGCAACGCCCAGATCATCGACCCGCGTGCGCTCGATGCCGACGGCCGCGTCGTCTTCGGCGCCACCGTCGAGCTCGAGGATACGGACGAGGGCCAGACTGTCACCTACCAGATCGTCGGCGACGACGAGGCCGACATCAAGCAGAACAAGATCTCGCTCAACTCGCCGGTCGCCCGTGCGCTGATCGGCAAATACGCCGGCGACGTGGTCGAGGTGCAGACGCCCGGCGGCCGCCGCGAATACGAGATCCTCGACGTCCGTTACGAGTAAGGGGTAGTCATGAGCGAACAGATCCTGCGCATCGGCATTCCGAAAGGCAGCCTGCAGGAAACCACGCAGAGCCTGTTCGTGCGCGCCGGCTACAACCTGCGCATCTCGGGCCGCTCCTACTACCCGTCGATCGACGACGCCGAGATCCAGTGCATCCTGATCCGCCCGCAGGAAATGGCGCGCTACGTCGCGCAGGGCATACTCGACTGTGCCATCACCGGGCTCGACTGGATCCAGGAAGTGGGGGCCGATGTCGCCGAACTCGCCGACCTTAAGGCCCCGTGGCCGAACTACGGCACCGTGCGCTGGGTCATGGCCGTCAAGGAAGACTCGCCGTTCAGGGACGTGAAAGACCTGCAGGGCAAGCGCATCGCCACGGAGGCGGTGGGCATGACGCAACGCTTCCTAGCTGCGCATGGCGTGGAGGCTTCCGTCGAGTTTTCATGGGGCGCCACTGAAGTCAAGCCGCCGATCCTCGCCGATGCGATCGTCGACGTCTCCGAAACGGGATCCTCGCTGCGCGCGAACAACCTGCGCGTGATGCACGTGGTGCTCGAAAGCACGCCCCGCCTCATCGCCCACCACGCCTCCCTCGGGGACAGCTGGAAGCGGACCAAGATCGATCGCGTGCTGATGCTCCTCAACGGCGCGATCGCGGCCGCCACGCGCGTCTTTCTCTCGATGAATGCTCCGAAGAATGCGCTGGACACGATTACGGCCATCCTGCCCGCCCCCGCCACGCCGACCATCGCCGCGCTGGCCGACCCCGACTGGGTCGACCTCGGCATCGTCGTCGAGGAAAAGCGCGTGCGCGAACTGATCCCCAGACTCTATCAGGCCGGCGCCCGCGGCATCATCGAACTGCCGATCAACAAGATCGTCGGCTGAACGCGCCGTCCTGCCGGCGCCGACTTTTCCGTCAGAAATCCCCGCCGCACTTCAGGCCGTCGTATCGATCACCTTCCCGGTGATCTGACCCTGGGTATTCGGAATCGGGTGGGTGCCCTCTGCATTGCCGTCATCGCGTCGCCCACGCTTCTGGCGCTCCGACTGCGCCGAGTTGCGGCCGTCAGGATTCACCGATGTCACTGCCGGCTTGGCATGCACCGCCGGGGGCATAACCAGTGCGAGCAAAGCGCTGTCAGCCATCGCAACCTCCTGAATACCTTTGAGGCTTCTATCGGCCAATGATTCATGGACTTGAGGATCGCCCAGCTGAAATGAAAAAGCCGCTAGTGATTGACTCACTAACGGCTTTTGTATTACTGGTCGGGGCGGCGGGATTCGAACTCGCGACCCCTTGCACCCCATGCAAGTGCGCTACCAGGCTGCGCTACGCCCCGACGAGGCGCGGATTATAGCAGCGTTCTTCAGACGCGCAGCAGTTCGATGATGCCGAGCAGTTCGGCACGTAGCGAGATCGGGGATGCAGTCGCCGCCGGGGCGACGCCTTCCGGTGCCAGCGTAATCGACTTCCCGCCAGGCTCGTCGAGCCGGTTGCGTGCACCGCTGATGGTGAAGCCTTCTTCATAGAGCAGCTGACGGATGCGGCGTACCAGCAGCACCTCATGGTGCTGATAGTAGCGACGGTTGCCACGTCGCTTCACCGGCCTGAGCTGGGTGAACTCCTGCTCCCAGTAGCGCAACACATGCGGGCGTACGCCGCACAACTCGCTGACTTCACCGATGGTGAAGTAGCGCTTCGCCGGGATCGGCGGCAGTTCAGTCTTGTCCTGGCTGGAGGTTGTCATGTGCCGTAGCCTCGACGGTGGACTTGAGCTTGTGGCTGGCGTGGAAGGTGACGACACGACGCGCGGTGATCGGAATCTCTTCGCCGGTCTTGGGATTGCGGCCGGGGCGCTGCGGCTTGTCGCGCAACTGGAAGTTGCCGAAGCCGGAGAGCTTGACGCTGTCACCCTTCTCCAGCGAAGTGCGCACTTCCTCGAAGAATGCCTCAACCATGTCCTTGGCTTCACGCTTGTTGAGGCCGACTTTCTCGAACAGCAGGTCCGCCAGTTCCGCCTTGGTCATCGTCATCGTCTGCTTTCCCCCTTAAGCGCGCAGCTGGGCGCCAAAGCGCTCCTGCGCGATCTTCAACAGGCTGGCGATGGCCGTGTCGGCATCGCTGTCCGCCAAAGTTTTTTGAGTATCTTGCATCGTCACGCGGAACGCAAGGCTTTTACTTTCCGGGGCGATGCCCTTCCCCTGATACACGTCGAACAGTCGGATTTCGCGCACATAGGCCGGGGCCGCAGCGGCCAAGGCGGCCTGCAGGGCCTGCACCTCGCACTGCAGCGGCAGCACCAGGGCGATGTCGCGCACCACGGCCGGGAAGCGCGACACCTCGGCGTAGGCCGGCATCGGCGTGGCCAGCAGCGGAGCCAGGTCGAACTCGAAGACGACGGCGCCCCCCCCCATTGTGGCCAGCTCGTATTTCTGGCGCCAGCGCGGGTGGATCTCGCCGAGCACGCCGATTTCGGCGCCATCGAGCAGCACGCGGGCCGAGCGGCCGGGGTGCAGCGCCGGGTGGCCGCCGGGGATGCGCTCGAAACTGAGGCGGTGCGGGGCGAAGATCGCCTCGAGGTCGCCTTTCACGTCGTAGAAATCGGTCGCGCGCGTGGGGGTGCCCCACTGCTCGGGCAATGCCGGACCGGCGGCCAGTGCGGCGAGTCGCTGCGGCTGGTGGTAGCCGGTCTGTTCCTGTGCATCCTGGCGGAAGCAGCGGCCCAGTTCGAAGACGCGCACGCGCTCGACCTGGCGCTTGAGGTTGTCCACCAGCGTGCCGACCAGGCCGCCGATCAGGCTGGAGCGCATCACGCCCATCTGGCTGGCGATCGGGTTGGCCAATACCACTGGTTTGTCGTTGTCGCAGAAGTCGGCCTCCCAGCCGGCTTCGACGAAGCTGTAGTTCACCACCTCGTGGTATCCGCGCTCGGCCAGCAGGCGGCGCAGCGCCATGGCACCGCGGGCGGCTTCGGGCAGCGGCAGCATCTCGCAGCGCGCGGTGGGCGGGGGCGCGGGAATGTTGTCGTAGCCGTGGATGCGGGCGATTTCCTCGATCAGGTCTTCTTCGATCACGATGTCGAAGCGATACGAGGGCGGCGTAACGATGAGGTCGTCGCCATTGCGTTCGTAGGCGAAGCCCATGCCGGCGACGAGCTTCTCGATCTGGTCGAAGCCGAGTTCGATGCCCAGCACGCGGGCGACGCGCGGCAGGCGCAAGCGAACCGGCGAACGCTGGGGCAGGTGCTCGGGCGCGACGGCTTCGACGATTGGACCTGGCCGGCCACCGCAGATGTCGACGATCAGCTGCGTGGCGCGCTCGATGGCACGGCGCTGCAGTTCGAAGTCCACACCGCGCTCGTAGCGGTAGGAAGCGTCGGACGAGAAGCCCAGCGCACGCGCCTTGCCGGCGATGGCGTCGGGCGCGAAGAAGGCGCTCTCGAGGAATAGGTCGGTCGTCGCATCGGCGATGCCCGAATGCTCGCCGCCCATGATGCCGGCCATGGCCAGCGGCTTCTGCTCGTCGGCGATCAGCGCGCTAGGGTTGCTTTGGGCGGTGAAGGTGACGGTCTGCTCGTTGAGCAGCAGGAGCTGCTCGCCGGCCTTGGGATAGCGAACGTGGATCGCACCGGCGAGCTCGCCGTCGTCGAAGGCGTGCAGCGGCTGGCCCAGTTCAAGCATCACGTAGTTGGTGACGTCGACCAGCGCGGAGATGGCGCGCAAACCGCAGCGCTCGATGCGCTGCTTCATCCAGTCGGGCGTCGGCACCTTGGCATTCACGCCGCGTACGATGCGGCCGCAGTAGCGCGGGCAGGCGGCGGGGGCATCGAGCACCACGGCGCGGGTCTCGTCATGCACGGCGGCCACGGCCTCGATGGCGGGCAGCGTGAGCGCGGCGCCGGTGAGCGCGGCCACTTCGCGGGCAATGCCGGTAAGCGAGAGGCAGTCGGCACGGTTGGGCGTGAGCTTGAGGGTGATCAGGTTGTCGTCGAGGTTCAGGTACTCGCGCACGCTCTGGCCGATGGGCGCATCGGTAGGCATCGTCAGCAGGCCGCCGTGGTCTTCGGACAGGCCCAGCTCGCACGCCGAGCACAGCATGCCGTGGCTTTCGACGCCGCGCACCTTGGCCTTCTTGATCTCGATGCCGGGCAGCTTGGCACCGACCAGCGCGCAGGGCACCACCAGGCCAGCCGCCGCGTTGGGCGCGCCGCAGACGATCTGCAGGACGCCATGCTCCCCCGTGTCCACGGAGCAGAGTTTCAGCTTGTCGGCGTCGGGGTGCTTCTCGGCGGTGAGGATGCGCGCGACGACCACGTTGGAAAAGTCGGCGCTGGCGGGACGGCACTCTTCGACCTCGAGGCCGGCCATGGTGAGCAGATGGCACAGCTCTTCGGCGGAGAGCGGCGGATTGACGAGGGCGCGCAGCCAGGATTCGGAGAATTGCATGGCGGCTTGGCCTTACTGGAATTGGGAGAGAAAACGCAGGTCGCCGTCGAAGAACAGGCGCAGGTCGTTGATGCCGTAGCGCAGCATGGTCAGGCGGTCCGGACCCATGCCGAAGGCGAAACCGGTGTAGCGCTCGGGGTCGATGCCGCCGAAACGCAGCACGTTCGGATGCACCATGCCGCAGCCGGCGATCTCCAGCCAGCGGCCTTCGAGCGCGCCATGCATGAAGGCGACGTCGATCTCGGCCGAAGGCTCGGTGAAGGGGAAGAACGAAGGGCGGAAGCGCACTTTGAGGTCGTTGCTCTCGAAGAAGCGACGCAGGAAGTCGGCGACCACGCCTTTCAGGTCGGCGAAGCTGACGGTCTCGCCCACCCATAGGCCTTCGACCTGGTGGAACATCGGCGAATGCGTGGCGTCCGAGTCGACGCGATACACACGGCCCGGACAGATCACGCGGATCTCGGGCATCGTATCGAGATGCTTGTGTTTCTCGACGTGGGCCAGCATGGTACGGATCTGCACCGGGCTGGTGTGGGTCCGCAGCAGGACATCCTCGCGCACCTTGCCTTGGTCATCCAGCAGGTAGAAGGTGTCGTGCATCGAGCGCGCCGGGTGGTTCTCGGGCGTATTCAATGCCGTGAAGTTGTGCCAGTCGGTCTCGATCTCGGGACCGTCGGCAACCTCGAAGCCGATCGAGCGGAACAACTGCTCGATGCGGTCGAGGGTGCGCATGACCGGGTGGATGCTGCCGCGCGCCTGGCCACGCCCGGGCAGCGTGACGTCCAATGCCTCGGCAGCGAGTTGGGCTTCTAGCTGGGCGTTCTTCAGGGCGTCGCGCCGTGCCGCCAGCGCCGACTCTATCTGTCCCTTGGCCGTATTGATCGCCGCACCGGCGGTCTTGCGCTCATCAGGCGGCAGCTTGCCGAGGCTCTTGAGCAGCGCGGTCAGCGAACCATCCTTGCCGAGGTAGGCGGCCTTGACGTCTTCAAGCCGGGCCAACTCGCTCGCGGCAGCAAAATCGGCCGTCGCCTGCGTCACGAGTTTTTCGAGGTCGTGCATGAAAAGAACCTAAAAAGGGAATCCTGAAATCAGAAAGGCCGCCCCGTGCGAAACCGAGCGGCCTTCCGAAACGACCAGCCGGAAATCAGGCTGACAGTTGTGCCTTGGCCTGGTTCGCCAGCGCGGCGAAAGCCGGCTTGTCGAAAACGGCCAGATCGGCGAGTACCTTGCGATCGACCTCGATCGAAGCCTTCTTGAGGCCGTTCATCAGGGTGCTGTACTTCATGCCCAACTCACGGGCTGCCGCATTGATACGGACGATCCACAGGGCACGGAACTGGCGCTTTCTTTGACGACGGTCGCGATACTGGTACTGGCCCGCCTTCATCACCGCTTCTTTGGCGATCCGGTAGACGGTCGAGCGGCGGCCGCGATAGCCCTTGGCCTGATCGAGAATTTTCTTGTGGCGCGCGCGCGCCGTTACACCACGTTTGACTCTTGGCATGTTCGGTTCTCCTTAGGCGTTGGGCAACATCGCGCGCACGGACTTGGCGTCCGACTCATGCACGGTCAGCACGCCGCGCAGGTGGCGCTTCACCTTGGTGGTTTTCTTGGTGAGGATGTGGCGCTTGAATGCACACGCGCGCTTGATGCTGCCGGACCCGCGCACTTTGAAGCGCTTGGCGGCACCGCTCTTCGTCTTCATCTTCGGCATCGAAGATCTCCTTATGACATGTCTGCCAGGTGTCCCCCGCCTCGGGAGCGCTTGATGACCTGCAGCCACTTCTTCTCGCCCCCCATCTCGCGACGCGAGGCAAAACCGCTGGCTCAGTGAGCCTTTTTCTTCGAGGGCGCCAGCACCATGATCAGCTGACGACCTTCCATCTTGGGGAACTGCTCGACGACAGCCTGCTCGTTGAGATCGGCCTTGATCCGCTCCAGCATGCGCATGCCGATTTCCTGGTGCGCCATCTCGCGGCCGCGGAAACGCAAGGTGATCTTCGCCTTGTCGCCCTCGCCCAGAAACTTGATGACATTGCGCAGCTTGATCTGGTAGTCGTTCTCGTCCGTACCGGGGCGGAACTTGACTTCCTTGATCTCGACGATCTTCTGCTTCTTTTTGGCCTCGGCAGCGCGCTTCGCCTCCTGGTACTTGAACTTGCCGAAGTCCATCAGCCGGCATACGGGCGGTACGGCCATCGGCGCGATTTCGACGAGATCGACTTCCGCCTCTTCCGCCATCTGCAACGCCTGGCGTGCAGAAAATATCCCGAGCTGTTCACCTTCGATTCCGATCAAGCGAATCTCCGGCGCCGTGATTTCCTCATTGAGGCGCTGCGACTTTTCCTGAGCGATGACCTAGTTCCCCCAAACAATAAACAATCAGGCCGCCAAACCCTTGCTGCCGCATTCCTGCAACAGGCGAGCAAGCAAGGCATCCGTGGACATTTGCCCGAGATCCTGATTGCCCCGGGCTCGCAAGGCGACCAACCCGCTGGCCTTTTCCTTGTCGCCGACGACGACGAGATAAGGCCGTTTCAATACGCTATGTTCGCGAATTTTATAGTTAATCTTTTCGCCGCGCAAATCGCATTCGACCCGCAGACCCGCCTCGCGCAGCGTTTTCGCCACACTTTCGGCATAGTCGGCCTGCCCCTCCGAAATATTCATCACCACGGCCTGCACGGGTGCGAGCCACAGCGGCAGCGCGCCGGCATGGTTTTCGATCAGGATGCCGATGAAGCGCTCGAGCGAGCCGAGGATCGCCCGGTGCAACATCACCGGGGTATGGCGGGCGTTGTCCTCGCCCACGTATTCGGCGCCGAGGCGTCCGGGCATCGAGAAGTCGACCTGCATGGTGCCGCACTGCCAGGAGCGGCCGATGGCATCCTTGATGTGGAACTCGATCTTCGGGCCGTAGAAGGCCCCTTCACCCGGCAGTTCATCCCATTCCAGGCCGCTGGCGCGCAGGCCAGCACGCAGCGCATCTTCGGCCTTGTCCCACAACGCATCTTCGCCGACCCGGCTGTCAGGCCGCAGCGCCAGTTTCACCGCCACATGGTTGAAACCGAAATCGGCATAGACCTTGCGGACCAGATCGTTGAAGGCCGTCACCTCGGGCTGGATCTGATCTTCGGTGCAGAAGATGTGGCCGTCGTCCTGCGTGAAGCCGCGCACGCGCATCACGCCGTGCAGGGCGCCCGACGGCTCGTTGCGGTGGCAGGAACCGAACTCGCCATAGCGCAGCGGCAGGTCGCGGTAGGAACGCACGTCGGTGTTGAAGATCTGCACGTGGCCGGGACAGTTCATCGGCTTCACCGCATAGTCGCGCTTCTCCGACTCGGTGGTGAACATGTTGTCCTTGTAGTGCTCCCAGTGGCCCGACTTCTCCCACAGGCTGCGGTCGAGGATCTGCGGACAGCGCACTTCCTGATAGCCGTTGTCGCGATAAACCTTGCGCATGTACTGCTCGACTTCCTGCCACACCGTCCAGCCGTGCGGGTGCCAGAACACCAGGCCGGGCGCCTCGTCCTGCAGGTGGAACAGGTCGAGCTGCTTGCCGAGCTTGCGATGGTCGCGCTTCTCGGCCTCCTCCAGCATGTGCAGGTAGCCCTCGAGCTCTTCCTTCTTCGCCCACGCCGTGCCGTACACGCGCTGCAACTGCTCGTTCTTCGAATCACCACGCCAGTAGGCGCCCGCGACCTTCATGAGCTTGAAGTGCTTGAGCTTGCCGGTCGAGGGGACATGGGGGCCGCGGCAGAGATCGATGAAGTCGCCTTCGCGATACAGCGAAACGTCTTCGCCGGCGGGGATGGCGGCGATCAGCTCGGCCTTGTAGTGTTCGCCGATCGACTTGAAGAAATCGACCGCCTTGTCGCGCGGCCAGACTTCGCGCGTGACGGGGAAATCCTTCTTCGCCAGTTCGGCCATGCGCTTTTCGATGGCGGCGAGGTCCTCCGGCGTCAGCGGGCGGCAGGCGAAGTCGTAGTAGAAGCCGTTGTCGATGACAGGGCCGATCGTCACCTGCGCATCCGGAATCAGTTCCTTGAGCGCGTAAGCGAGCAGGTGCGCGGTGGAATGGCGGATGATCTCGACGCCCTCGGCATCCTTCTCGGTGACGATGGCGAGCGTGGCGTCGCCCTCGAGGCGATGGGAGGTGTCGACCAACCGGCCATCCACCTTGCCGGCCAACGCGGCCTTCGCAAGGCCGGCGCCGATCGATGCGGCCACATCGGCCACGCTCAGCGGCTGGGGATAGGTGCGTTGCGAACCGTCAGGCAGCGTGATTACCGGCATCCGAAACTCCAAGGCTGAAAACAACAACAGGGTGGCCGATCGCTCGGACACCCTGCTGACTTATTCTTGGCGGAGTGGACGGGACTCGAACCCGCGACCCCCGGCGTGACAGGCCGGTATTCTAACCAACTGAACTACCACTCCACACGATTTGGCGCGTCGATCTTCGACAAATCGAAGGCGCGCATTCTAACAGAAACCGTCGCTTCGCCAAGAGGTATTTTCAAAAAAATCGGCTTTGGCGCGACGGCGTCGGTCAGGCGCGTACCGGCCGCTTGGCGAGCTTGCGTTGCAGGGTGCGACGATGCATCTTCAGCGCACGGGCGGTCGCCGAGATATTGCCGTCGTGTTCACGCAGGATGCGCTGGATGTGCTCCCATTCCAGCCGGTCCACCGACAGCGGGTCGGCGGGCGGCGGCGCATCGGCGGGAACGCCGGACTCCGGTATGTCGTCGAGGGCGGCGATGATGGCATCGACCTCCACCGGCTTGGCGAGATACTGCGTCGCCCCGAGCTTGATCGCCTCGACCGCCGTGGCGATGCTCGCATAGCCGGTCAGTACGACGATGCGGCAGTCCGGTGCGATCGCCAGCAGGGGCTGGATGAGATTCAGGCCGGAAACACTGCCCAGGTTCAGGTCGAGGACCACGGCCTCCGGGGCAAGCGCATTGGCTGCCGTCAGCGTGGTTTCCGCATCCATGGCCGAGGAAACCTCATACCCGCGACGCGCCAGGGCGCGCACCAGCACGCCGTTGAAAACCGGATCGTCATCGACCACGAGTATCGATTGTGTCATGCACCTTTTCCTTTGCTGTCAGTTTCCGCGGATACGCTGTCCAGCGGTAATTCGATCGTGGCAACCGCGCCCGCACCCGCATTTTCCAGGCGCAGCCGTCCGCCGAAACGCTCGATCGCGGCACGCGTCAGCCACAGGCCGATCCCTGCTCCCGTGCCGCATGCATGGGCCGGGAGTGGTTCGGCCCCGCAGCGCTGCAGGATTTCCGGCGGGAAGCCCGGTCCGCGGTCATGCACGGCGATGCGCAGGCTGCCTTCATCCCAGTCCGTCACCAGCCTGATGCCATGGGGAGAAACCTTCGCCGCATTGTTGAGCAGGTTGAATACCGCCTGTTCGATCACCGCCAACGCAGCCACCCTGGGTGCATCACCCGGCGGTCGGATATCGAGGATGCAGGTGGCCTGCGGCCAGAGCGTTCGCCAGCGAGCGAGCAGCGCATCCAGCCAGGCGGGCAGCGGCAACGCATGGGTGTTGCCGGCCCGGTCGATACCGGCACGCTGCACCATGCCGCTGACGATGTCCTTGCAGGCATCGACCTGCCGCTGCAGCAGGGCGATATCCTCGCGCGCATCGACAGGCAGCCGGTCGTCCCGGGCGAGCTCGCCCGCCAGGACCTTGATGGTCGCCAGCGGCGTGCCGAGTTCGTGTGCGGCGCCGGCGGCGAGCTGGCCAAGCGCCACGACCTGCGCATCGCGCAAGGCCTGTTCGCGGGCGACCGCCAGCTGCCGGTCGCGCAGGCGGATCGATGCGGTCATGCGCGTCACGAACCAGGCGATCAGCGCCGCCGAAACGACGAAGGTCAGCCACATGCCACCGAGGTGGAGGCGCGTGGCCCGCTCGACGTCGGCAATCGGCAGGGGCAGGGAATGCAGCATCAGGAGCGAATAAAGGCCGATGGCCAGCGCGGCGATGCCTGCCGCACTCCGCGCGGGCAGGGACAGGGAAGCCACGGCGACCGGCAGCAGCATCAGCGAGACGAACGGGTTGGTCGCGCCGCCGCTGAGGTAGAGGAGCACGCCCATGCCGACCAGGTCGACCATCAGCTGGCCGGTCAGCTCGGCCGGACCGAATGACGCATCGGCAATGCGTCGGCGCACGACCAGGTTGAATCCGGCCAGCAGGGTCAACACGCCGAGCAGCAGGGGCCACGGCAAGGCGATGCCGAGAAAAGTCGGCGCTGCCAGGACGGCGCTCGCCAGCCCTCCGAGCAGCCACCAGCGCAGCTGGACCAGCTTCAGGCCGGTGACCGTCAGGGAATCGTCGCGATTCTCTTCTCTGCTTAATTTCATGGTCGGATTATCCGACATGGATCAAGGCAGCAGGCTTTTTTCCGATGCGACAATCCGTCGCATTTTCCAGACGAGCCACCCCCATGCAGACTCTTTTCTTTCCCCGGGCAGCCGGTCTCATCGCTGCCGTGCTTCTGTCCTGTCTCGCCCTGCCCTCACTCGCCCAGAACCTGGGCAACGGCAAGGACATCAACGAAACCTGTGCCGGCTGCCACGGCGAGTTCGGCCAGGGCGGCAAGAAGGGTGAGTATCCGCGCATCGGCGGGCAGCGCGCCTCCTACATCGAGCAGCAGCTGCGCTCGTTCCGCGACCGCATCCGCATCAACATCCCGATGTTCCCCTACACCGAACCGCGCGAACTCAAGGACGAGGACATCGTCGATGTCGCCGCTTACCTCGCCTCGCTCAAGCTGCCGACCCGCCCACCCGAATTCAAGGATACCGACGACGCACTGACACGCCTCCGCGCGATGGAAAAGGTGATGATCATCGCCCGCGTCGAGGGCGACATCGCCAACGGCGAGAAGCACTACCAGGAACACTGCCGCAACTGCCACGCCAAGGACGGCATGGGGCGCAGCGACTTCCCGATGCTCGTCGGGCAATACACCAACTACCTGATGAAGCAGATGGTCGCCTACCGCGCCAAGGAGCGTCCGCACGACGAGGACAAGCCGGGCGGCATCCTGGAACGCTTCAGCGAACAGGACCTGCAGGATATCCTCGCCTACCTGACGACCATCCAGCCACGCGACTGACGCGTACCGCAGCTGATTCAGCCAGCGATGCGCAGGCCGGTCTTCTTGAGAATGCGGCTGCTGTACAGGATGTCGCTGGATCGGCAGGCATCCCCCAGCAGGCGGGCGATTTCGGCAGCATGTGCCTCCGCCTCGGAGTGGTCGCGGCCGTGCACCATGGCGAAAAGATTGTAGGGCCAGTCCGGCAGGCGACGCGGACGCCGGTAGCAGTGGGTCACGAAGGGCAGCGCCCCCACCTGCGCGCCCAACGCATCGATCCGGTCGTCGGCGACATCCCATACCGTCATGCCATTGTGCCGATAGCCGAGGGCATAGTGATTCGGCACTGCGCCAATGCGCCGGATGACGCCGGTCGCCAGCATAACGGCCAGCCGTGCCTGGACGTCGGCCGGTGCAATGCCGAGTTGTTCGGCCAGCGCATGATAGGGGCGCGGCACCAGCGGCAGGCCGGCCTGCGTGGCGATGATCAGGCGGCGATCGAGATCTTCGATGGCGTCAGGCATGCAGCTTCATCTCGACGAAGTATTCGCGCTCCTTGGGAAACGCGAATACCGGCAGCCCGGTCGCCGCCTCGATCTTCGCGATCGCGGCGGCGATACCCTCCGGCTGCTCGGTCGCCAGCACGAACCACATGTTGAGCGCGTGCTCGCGCCGGTAGTTGTGCGCGACCTCGGGCAGGGCGTTGACGATCCCGGCGATGCGCTCGTATTCCGGTTCCGGCACCTTCAATGCGGCCAGCACGAAAGCGCCCCCCATCCGTTCGACTTGATACATCGGCCCGAAACGGGTCAGCACCTTGCGATCGAGCAGGCTCCGCAGGCGGTTCAGCACATCCGCCTCGGTCAGGCCCAGGCCCACCGTCTCCGCTATCGCCCGATAGGGTTCGTCACAGAGCGGAAAGCCGCCCTGCAAGGCATTCACCAGCGCCCGGTCCGCGACATCGAGCGTGACGTCGCCGGCGCCCGTTTCATGCGCCATCGAAATACCGCGCGCCACACTGCTTGAATCGGCGCAGGCTGAACAGTGCCTGGCATGGATGGCCGGCAATCCGGCACAAACGCTCGATGACGGGCTCGACTTCCTCGCGGGAACGACCATGCACCATGCAGAAAAGATTGTGGTGCCAATACGGCAGGTGACGCTGACGGCGGTAGCACAGCGTCACGCCGGCTTCTGCCGCCAGGCGCTGTCCGACAGCGCTGACCTGGTCATCCGGGATATCGAAGACAACCATCGCATTGGCCCGGTAGCCGAGTTCATGGTGTCGCACGACCACGCCGAAACGCTTGATGCAGCCCTCGTCCAGCCATTCGGCCAGCCGTCCCGCCAGCGCCGACTCCTGCATTCCGGTCCGCGCCGCCAGTTCGCTGAAAGGACGTGGCACCAGCGGCAATCCGGGCTGCAGGGCGGCGATCAGGCGCCGGTCCTCCTCGGAGGTCGGCCGCTGCTCGCAGCGGCGGGCATTCTGCCGCACCTTGCCGCCATGCACGAGATCGAAACCGAGGTCGATATGGAACTCTTCCAGCAACGGCAAGGCTATCGGCGGCAAACCGGTGCGCCGGCCGATATCGGCCAGGAGGGCAGCGAGTGCCTCCTCGTCGGCGGCCGTGGCAACGAACCAGAGGTTGTAGGCATGCTCGCGCTCGTAATTGTGATTCACGCCATTGCAGGCGCTGACGAGGGCAGCCACTTCGTCGAGACGGTCGCGCGGGACCGCCAGCGCAGCCAGCGTGCTCGCCCCGACCGCGCGCGGCGCGAACACCGCACCGACCCGGCTGATCGCCCCTTCCTGCTGCAGGTGCCGCAGCCTGTCGAGGACGGTGGCCTCATCGCTGCCGACGCGGCGGGCGATCTCGGCGAAAGGTGCCGTCACCAACGGAAAGTCACGCTGGAATTCGTTCAGCAGCCTGAACTCGAGCGTCGGGTCAGGCATCACGGCGGCAGGCATGGGTGCGTTCATCAGAATCCCGTCCTCGCGGCACGACTGGTGAAGAAGATGCCTGACGGGCTTTTTGCCGGCAGCGTCGCCAGGCGGGCGAATGTCTGCGTGTCGTAGATCGAGACCGTGTGGTCATCGCGCGCCGACAACCAGACGGCCTCGCCGCGCGGCGTGAATTCCATGTGCAGGATGGCCTTGCCCGGCTGCAGGGTCTGGACCACCTCCCCTTTCAGGGTATCGATGACCTGCACCCAGCCATTATCCGGGAAGGCGAAGTTGACCCACACCTGGCGGCCGTCGGGACGCGCCATGACGAACACCGGCTGCCCCTTGACCTGGATGCGGCCGGTTTCCTTCCAGGTACCCTTATCAACGATCAGCACCTCGTGCCTGCCGATTGCCGGCAGGTAGGCCTGATGGCCGGCCACCGCCCAGCCGCGCAGGTGCGGCATCTTGAAAACCGGCAGCTTCTCCTGGCCACGACCGTAGTTCTCGAGAATCTTGCGCGCACCGGCTTCCGGTTTCCAGGTATCGAGCAACGCGATGCCGTCCTCGCCGAACAGGCCTGCCATGTAATGACGGCCATCCGGCGTCACCAGCCCGTCGTAAGGCTGCACGCCGGCAGGGAATTGCTGCGTGACGGGATGACGCGGATCGGACAGGTCGCTGACCCAGATCTCGCCCTTGTCGAAGAGCGCGTAGGCGAAGCGCTGACCCGGCAGGTCGGCAAGGCCGACCACCTTCGATTGCGTCGGCACCTCGGACAGCAGTTCGAGCGTCACCGCATCGAAGACCTTGATGCCGCCCGGCGTGTAGTTTTGCGCCACCACGAGGCGGCCATCCTGCGAGATTGCGCCCCCGATGCTGTTGCCTGCCTGCATCACGCGCTTGTCGATGCGCTGGAGCAGGATATCGACCTTGGTCAGGCCACCGTCGCGGCCGAAGATGTAGGCATAACGGCCGTCACGCGAAAAAACCGCCGAGGCGTGCGACAGGTCGCCCAGCCCTTCGATGCGACCGAGCACGCTGCGTGCCGTCGTATCGACCACGGCCACGCGGCCGTCGGCGCGTTCGATGACGATGCCCAGATCCCCCGTCCCCCGGAGCGGCTGCTGCGCGCAGGCCGACAGCAAAACCAGCAGGGATGCCCACAGCAGGGCAGGCAGGCGGTTCATCGCACATCCTCCGGAAATCCGGCCACGAGTTGTCGCACGATCCATTCTGCTTCCTTCTCGCTCATGATGCTTTTCCAAGGCGGCATTGCCGTTCCCGGACGTCCGTAATAAACGGTGGCCACCAGGCCATCGAAAGGCCGGTCCTTCAGCGTTTGCGGGGTCAGCGGCAAACCCAGCCCGCCCGTCAGCTGCATGCCATGGCAGGAACCGCAATCCTGACGCACCAAGTGAATCAGTTCGCGCTGCCGATCCGGCGTCGGCTCCGTCGCCGCCACGACCCCTCCGGTCAAAAGCAGGCCCAGCAATAAGGTTGTACGTCGCATGGGCGATAGGTTCGCCGGATCGCGCGATCGCCGCATTGATACTTGTCAATAAAGCTTCGCGATGGCACGACCAATGAAAACGGCTCCGGAATCCGGAGCCGTTTTGGCCATCATGTATCGGGGGGTTCTACATCTTGCCCGCGGTCACGTCAGCCTTGGCATCGATGCCGAGCGTGTAGCCAAGCGAAACATGGTGGAAGCGGCCGATGGTATGGTCATCATGAATCGCAATCCCGAAATTCACCACTTTTCCGGGGGCCAGCGCCACATCCTTGTCGCCGCCGGTCAGCTTGCGGGTGAAGACCACGGCGTATTCGCCGCCCTTGTTCTCGCCCTTCGCCTCGACCAGGGCCTTGCCACCGCTCATCTCGCGCTTGTCGGCGACGTAGCCGTCATGCCCCTTGTTGTCCTTGCTGGTCCATTGCAGCAGGTCGTAGAACTTGCCGGCATCGGCCACGTACTTGGTCTTCTTGTCGTCCTTGGCATCGGGCATCGTGCGCGAATCCTGGTGGCAGGTCGCCCAGCAACCGCCGGCCTTCGACATATCGACTTCCTTGCCCTTGGTATCCTTCGTGATGATGCCATCCGTCGCCAGCATGAAGGCCAGCTTCACGGCATTGTCGGCATCCATCTTCGGGCCGCCTCCGGCCGGCGCTTTCCAGCTGAAGCGCAGGTAGAGATTGGCGCCGTCATGCGCGGCCTGCACCTTGACCGGATAGCCGGGCGACTTGCCCTTGATCGGCTTCGGCTCGATTTTCTCACCACTCACCATCTTCTGGCCGAAAGTGGGAATTTCCTCCTCGTGGCAGCCGGTACAGGCCTCGCCCTTGCGCAGGCCTTTGGCACCGCTGTGTTCTATACCGTTCATGATCCACTCGACGGGGGAAACGCCGGGGTAAAAGACGTGCAGGGTCTTCGTCGGCACTTTGCCCCAGTCAGGAGCGGCGGCCAGCGCACCGCCTGCGGCGAACGCCATGACGAGAGAAAGTGCGGATGCGGTAATCAGTTGCTTGTGCATATTCGAACTCCTGGAGAAGGTGGGACACGAATCGATTCTATGGAGACGATCAGGGTTATTTCATTGATCGTCCTCAATTAACGATAGCCCCGCCCCAAAGTGTACATTCCAACGACAAGGGGCCACCTTGCGGCAGCCCCTTGCGTGATTGCATCAACTCACAGCGGACGATCAATAGATGTCGTGCTGGGTGTTGTAGACGTTGAACTTGCCGGTCGGGGTGATCATCTTCGGATCGGTGATCACCTTCTTCAGCTTCAGCGTCTTGTCGTCGTAGATCACGATCGCCGACTGGTCGGTCTTGCCGCCCCACAGCGAAATCCAGACTTCGGAACCATCCTGGCTGAACTCCTGATGCACGGCACGGCGCAACGCCTTCGTCATCGGCAGACCGGAATCTTTCGCCACGTCGATGCGGACCGGCGGCTTGGACAGGTCGTTGATGTCGAACACCATGTTCACCTCGGCGTTCTCACGCTCGGGGTTCATCGGCATGTCGGTCCAGAGGTGGTTCGACTTCGGGTGCGTCTTGACGAACAGGTTACCGGCGCCCGGGGTCTTCAGCTCTTCGACAACCTTCCAGTTGTACTGCTTGAACTGGGCATACTTCGGATCGTCGGTCGGCGTCGAGATCAGGGTGATCACGTCGGCACCCAAGTGGCCGGTCGCCCAGACGGGACCATACTTCGGATGGATGAAGTTGGCGCCACGGCCGGGGTGGGGGATCTTCTTGGTGTCGACCAGGGCGGCCAGCTTGCCGGTCTTGGTGTCGACAGCCGCCACCTTGTTGGAAGCGTTGGCGGCCACCAGGAAGTAACGCTTGGTGTAATCCCAGCCACCGTCATGCAGGAACTTGGCGGAGTTGATCGTGGTGGTCTTCAGGTTGTTGATGTCGCTGTAGTCCACCAGCAGGATCATGCCGGTTTCCTTGACGTTGATGACCCACTCGGGCTTGATCTGCGAAGAAACGATCGAGGCCACGCGCGGCTCGGGGTGATACTCGCCATCCACCGTCATGCCGCGGGTCGAAACGATCTTGAGCGGCTTGAGCGTGTCGCCTTCCATGATCGAGTACTGGGGCGGCCAGTAGGTGCCGCCGACCAGGTACTTGTCCTCGAAGCCCTTGAACTTGGAGGTATCGACCGAACGGGCGTCGGAACCCATCTTGACGGTCGCCACGGTGGTGGGCTCTTCGAACCACATGTCGATGAGGGTCACCAGGCCATCGCGGCCGACGGTGTAGACATAGCGGCCGGAAGCCGACAGGCGCGAGATATGCACCGCATAGCCGGTCTTGAGGATCTTCCAGATCTTCTTGGTGTCGCCGTCGATCAGGGCCAGTTCGCCCGTGTCGCGCAGGGTGACCGCGAAGATGTTGTTCAGGTTGATCTTGCTCATCTGCTTGGTCGGACGCTTGTCGACCGGGACGAGCAGCTTCCAGCTGTCCGTCATGTCCTTCAGCGAGAACTCCGGCGGGATGTCCGGGGTGTTCTGGATGTAACGGGCCATGACATCGATTTCCTTCTCGGACAGGATGTCATCGTAATTCACCATGCCGCCTTCGGTGCCGTAGGCAATGATCTTCTTCAGACGGTCGGTACCCAGCTTGAGCGTGCCGCCGGTGACTTCCTTGCCGTCCTTGTCCTTCTTGCTCCAGTTCGGCTCGAGGTTCTTGCCGGTGGCGCCCTTGCGCAACACACCGTGGCAACCGGCACAGCGCTCGAAGTAGATCTTCTTGCCCATCGCCTTCTCTTCCGGCGTCATGGACGGAGCGCCCTGTTGCGCATAGGCCTGACCAAATGCCGCCGCCAGCGCGAACGGCACGACAGCCAGGGTAAAGCGAGAAATCTTACGCATCATCAAAATCCTCCCGGGAAAATGGTGGAAATAGGTGCATTGCCACCTACGGGCCGAAGCTTCCTCCCTCGGGAAACCCCCTGCCTTGATAACGGTCAATTATTCAAGCTGCCAACCTGCGCACAACGAAGCCCGTCGGCCCGGGGAGCCTTCAGTCGCAGGTCGCCGCACAGGCGGCAGGATTGCCGGTGCAATCGCCGCTACCTTCGACGCGGCACTGGCCCTTGGTGCGGTAGGCAAATACGACTTCGCCCGGGTAGGTGCACACGACGCGGGTCAGCTTGCCCTTGCGGGCCACGGCAATCGACGTCGCCTTTGACGACTTGAGCTTGTCGTCAGGCAGGTCGCAGGAGACGTAGCCTTGAAACTGTCCGCCCGGTACTTCCCACAAGGCGACGTTCTTCAGGCGACGATAGAGATTGTAATCGGTGCAGACCTGCTCCTCCTGCCAGTTGTACATCCGGGCGTTGTCGCTGCAATAGCCGCCAAAAGTGAATTGCAACTCCTCTTCAGAAGGACAGGTACCCACCTGTACCGCAACGGACAGATCAGGGCAGGTCACGGTCTCCGCCACGGCAGGGGCCGTCAGCGCCAGGGTGCCCAGGAACAGGGCCAGCTTGCAGGATTTCATGATCGCACTCCGGGATAAAAACATTAAACCTACAGGCGCTGCTCGACCCATGCCTTGATGCCCGCCAAGGCTGCCGGCAGGTTTTCCGGCTGGGTGCCGCCCGCCTGGGCCATGTCGGGCCGTCCGCCGCCCTTGCCGCCGACCTGGCGGGCGACTTCGTTGACCAGTTCGCCGGCCTTCACTTTCACGGTGAGATCGGCAGTCACGCCGGCGATCAGACTGACCTTGCCGTCGGCAACCGCGGCCAGCACGATGGCCGCCGACTTGAGCTTGTCCTTGAGCTTGTCCATCGTCTCGCGCAGCGTCGGCACGTCGGCGCCTTCGAGCGTCGCCGCCAGTACCTTGATCCCTTTCACGTCGGCAGCCTGCGCGGCAAGGTCGTCGCCCTGCGAGGAAGCCAGCTTCGACTTGAGCTTCGCCAGTTCCTTCTCCAGCGCGCGCACGTGCTCGACGGTCTGCGCGACCTTCTGGACGACTTCCTGCGGCTGGGCCTTGAGGGCGTGCATGACTTCGCCGAGCGTCGCCTGCTGCGCATCCACGTAGGCAATCGCGACGTCGCCGCAAACCGCTTCGATGCGACGCACGCCGGCGGCCACGCCGCCCTCGCTCATCACCTTGAACAGGCCGATGTCGCCGGTGCGGGACACGTGGGTGCCACCGCACAGTTCCTTCGATGAACCGATCGTCAGCACGCGCACCTCCTCGCCGTACTTCTCGCCGAACAGCATCATCGCGCCTGATTTCTGGGCGTCGGCAAGCGGCATCACCTTCGCCTCGGTGGCGGCGTTGGCGAGGATCTCGGCATTGACGATGGCCTCGACCTTGCGGATCTCCGCGGCGCTCAGCGGCGCGTTGTGCGCGAAGTCGAAGCGCGTCTTGTCCGGGTCGACCTGCGAGCCCTTCTGCTGGACATGGTCGCCGAGCGTCTCGCGCAGCGCCTTGTGCATCAGGTGGGTGGCCGAATGGTGGCGCATGGTGCGGGCGCGGGCCTGGATGTCGACCTTCGCCGTCACGCCATTGCCGACTTTCAGCGTGCCGGTCTTGACCACGCCGTGGTGGCCGAAGACGCTGGCCTGGATCTTCTGCGTATCCTCGACGGCGAAGATGCCGTGCACCGACTGCAGCACGCCGCGGTCGCCGCACTGGCCGCCGGACTCGGCGTAGAACGGCGTGTCGTCGAGCACGGCCACGCCCATCTCGCCCTCGGCCAGTTCGTTCACCGGTGCGCCGTCCTTGTAAAGGGCCAGCACGTTGCCCTTGGCCTCGAGCGTCGCGTAGCCGTGGAAAGTCGTCGCCGGGCCGTCGTATTCAAGCGTGGTCGCCATCTTGAACTTGCCGGCAGCACGCGCCTGTTCCTTCTGGTGCGCCATGGCCTGGTCGAAGGCGGCGGCATCTACCGTCACGCCATGCTCGCGGCAGATGTCGGCGGTCAGGTCGAGCGGGAAGCCGTAGGTATCGTGCAGCTTGAAAGCCGTGTCGCCATTGAACACCTTCACGCCCTGCTTCGCCATCTCGGCCAGGTCGGCCTCGACGATCGCCATGCCGTGCTCGATGGTGGCGAAGAAGCGCTCCTCCTCGAGCTTGAGCATGTCCATGACCTTGCCCTGCGCCTGCGCCAGCTCGGGATAGGCGGCGCCCATCTCGGCGACGAGGTCGGGCACCAGCTTGTGGAAGAAGGGCGCGCGCACGCCGAGCTTGTAGCCGTGGCGGATGGCGCGGCGGATGATGCGGCGCAAGACAAAGCCGCGCCCTTCGTTGCCGGGAATCACGCCGTCGGAAAGCAAGAATGAGCAGGCACGGATGTGGTCGGCGAGCACGCGCAGCGAGGGGCTGGCGGCATCGCTGCACTTGGTCTCGCGCTCGGCGGCATTCACCAGCGCCTGCATCAGGTCAATCTCGTAGTTGCTATGCACGTGCTGCAGCACGGCGGCGATGCGCTCGAGGCCCATGCCGGTATCGACCGAGGGCTTGGGCAGCGGATGCATCACGCCGGCCTCGTCGCGGTTGAACTGCATGAACACGTTGTTCCAGATCTCGATGTAGCGGTCGCCGTCCTCGTCGGGCGAACCGGGCGGGCCGCCGGGGATTTCCGGTCCATGATCGTAAAAGATTTCCGTGCAGGGGCCGCAGGGGCCCGTGTCGCCCATCATCCAGAAGTTATCGGACATGTAGCGCGCGCCCTTGTTATCGCCGATGCGCACGGTGCGCTCGACGGGCACGCCGACTTCCTTGGTCCAGATGTCGTAGGCCTCGTCGTCCTCGGCATAGACGGTGACCCAGAGCTTGTCCTTGGGCAGGCCATAGACCTCGGTGAGCAGTTCCCAGGCGTACTTGATCGCGTCGCGCTTGAAATAGTCGCCGAAGCTGAAGTTGCCGAGCATCTCGAAGAAGGTGTGGTGGCGCGCCGTGTAGCCGACGTTCTCGAGGTCGTTGTGCTTGCCGCCGGCCCTGACACATTTTTGCGAAGTGGTGGCGCGCGTGTAGGGACGTTTGTCGAAGCCGAGAAAGACGTCCTTGAACTGGTTCATGCCCGCGTTGGTGAACAGCAGCGTCGGATCATCGAAGGGCACCAGCGACGACGAGGCGACGATCTGGTGGCCCTTGGACTCGAAGAATTTCAGGAACTTTTCGCGGATTTCCGCACAGCTCATTGCGCTTTTCATGGTCTTGCCCGGAAGGACGACGGAAAGGGCGGATTCTACGCGCTACGGCGCAAACCAGAGGTCGGGACGGTCGGTGAAGAGCGCCGCGACGCCGAGCGAAAACAGCCGTTCGGCCAGCGCAGGATCATTGACCGTATAGACGGCGACCGGCATGTCTGCCGACTTCAGCCTGGCAATGTTTTCGGCCGTGATGCCTTCCGCGGACACATGCACGCTCCGTGCCCCGAGCCGTGCGCAGGCCGCCGGCCAGTCGTCGGGCAGGCGCTCGCATAGCAGGGCGAAGCTCGCCTCCGGCAAATGACGCCGTCCCGCCAGCGCCGACTTTTCGGAAAAGGAGGAAACCACGCCCCGGCCGTCCCACCGGGCAGCGAGCTGCCGGCCGACGACTTCGCCGGTCTCCTCGTCCTGTCCCGATGAGGGCTTGAGTTCGATATTCGCCCAGAGCCCCAGCCGCCGGCAGGTGGCCAGCGCCTCGTCCAGCGTCGGGACGGAAGGATCGCCGGCCCGGATATCTGCCAGCATCCGCTCAGCCACCCGTCCCGTACAGCGCGTGGTGCGGTCGAGCGTCTCGTCGTGCATCAGGATGGGCACGCCATCCGCCGTCAGCATCACGTCGAACTCGACCGCCCGGCAGCCGAGGCGGGCGGCGGCTTCCAGCCCGGCCAGCGAGTTCTCCGCCGCCAGCGCCCCGCCGCAGCGATGCGCGATGATGCGCGGATAAGGCGTCAACGCTGTGCGGTCTGCGTGGGCGAGAGCACCGGTGCAGCACGCATCACGGCGGTATCGAGCGCCTCCTTGGCCGGCTTGCGGTTGCCCCAGACAAACTCGATTTCCTCGTTGAGGATGGCGCGGATGCGGCTGCGGCCATTGCCGTTGCGCGTCCGCGACGCCTCGCGGCCGGGCATCGAAAGCCGCTGTTCCGCCAGCGCCAGCACGCGGGCATCGGCACCGCCTTCGCGCAGCGCCTGCACCGCAGCCTGCGTCATCGGCAGGAAACCGGTGCGGCGCACCCATTCGCGCTGCACCTCGGGCTGCATCAGGAAGGCGATGAAGCGCGCGATCACCTGCCGTTCGGGCTTGCTGTCCGCCGCCAGCACCCACAACGCTTCCCCGTCGGGCAGCACATGCGTCGGCTTGGCGCCGTAAACGTCCTCATAGTAGGGCAGCACGGCCACGCCGAGGGTAAAGTCCGGCGGCTGGCGGACGAGGCGGGCATACAGGGCGGATTCGCCGGTCAGCATCGCGCACTCCCCGCTGGCAAAGCGATCATCGCCCTCGCGGCCGGGACCGGAATAGATGAAATAGAAGCTCTTGTACCAGCTGGTCAACAGGGCCAGGTGCTTGACGTTCACCATGTTGTTGAGCGCCAGCCGCTCCGTCCGCCCCTCCTTGACCACCAGCGGCTCGCCGTGCTGGGCGGCGACGTTTTCCACATGCACCCAGGCGAAGCGCGAACTGGTCAGCGGGCACTTGAATCCGGCATCTCGCAGCTTGCCTGCCGCTTCCTGCAGTTCCCACCAGGTCGCCGGCGGTGCGTCCGCCGCCAGCCCCGCCTTGGCGAAGGCCGCCCGGTTGTAGAACAGCACCGGCACCGACATGCCGAGCGGCAAAGCCTGCATCTTCCCGCCGAGGTCGCTCACGGCATCGGCCAGCTGCGGATAGAAACCGCGGGCATCGAAGCGCTGGCCACCCGCGGCCATCACCTTGTGCAGGGGCAGGAAACGCGGGCGCGTGCCGAAAACGGCCTGCGCATCGTCCTGGTCGAACAGCGCCAGATGCGGCAGCCGGGCCCGGTCGGCGACCCCGCCGGCTTCCTCGAGCAGGAGGCGGCCGCCGCCCCGCTTGAGTCGCGACTCGGCATCGTTGAAGCGCAGCACCAGCGTCGCCAGCGCATCGAGAGGCTGCCCCGTCAGCGCATGGCGCAGGATGATTTCCTGGGGCGGCAGGGGCGTCTTGGCCACCGGTGCAGGCTTCGCCGCCCAGGCGAAACCGGCGGGCAGGCAACACAACAGAAACGACAACAGCAGGGCAATCGGACGTTTCATCGGACAACCAGGCAAGACAGGGGGGCATAGTCTATCCTGATCGCCGAATCGCCATGCACGCGCCACCATGAACAGACAGCAACGCATCGCCCTCCTGATCGCGGCCGCGAACCTGCTGCTGATGCTGCTGTTTCCACCGTACGACTACCAGAGCCTGCAGCGCGGCAACGTGCCGACCTTCGACGGCTTCTACTTCGCTTTCGGCAGCACGCCGAACCGTCTCGTCAACGCCGACTTTCTCACGCTCGAAATCATCGTCGTGCTGATCAACGCCTGCATCGCCTGGCTGCTGCTGCGTACCCGCGCCATCGGCCGGCCGCGGGTGGCCGGCAACCGCTACCAGCGCGGCGTGCTCTGGCTGGTCGCCGTCAACCTCGTGCTGGTCGTCCTGTTCCCGCCCTTCCAGAACTACGTCGCCATCAGCCAATCGGTACTGCCGGAGTTCGAGGGCTTCTACTTCCTGTTCGCCGACAACTCGCAGCGCCAGCTGGTGACGACGATCCTCTACATCGAGGTCGCCCTGATCCTGATCAACGGCGCCATCCTCTGGCTGCTTTTCAAGGGCCGCGGACAGGAGAACCTGTCCGCCGCCGACCTGCAGGCGGTCGCGAAAAGCCTGCGCAACGTCCGGCGGAAAGGCTAAAGAAACGGCGGTGGCGGCCGTAAAATCCCTTCAGCGCTCATTCGGACCCCTCATTCGCCCCCTCCATCCATGCGTCAGGCATTACCCCTCATTCTCCTCGGACTGCTGCTCGCCGGTTGCGAGCAACTCGGCATCGAGGATCCGGCCAAGCTGGAAGCCGCCCGGGAAGCCGAGGGGCGCGCCGTCGGCAGTGCCTGCCGGCACAGCGGCCGCGCGCTCGAGGAATGCTACAGCCTGAACAAGAAGGCCTCGAAAGCCGCCATCTTCTCCGGCTGGCGCGACATGGACGCCTACATGCGCGAGAACAACATCGACATCATCCCGCCCGCGGGCAAGAGGCCGATGGTCCCTGCCCCTTCCCCTGCACCGACACCGGCCCCTGCCGAGGCTGGCAAAGCCGGTGCGGAAGCACCCAAACCCGGTGCCGCCATCGCCTCGGGCCGCAAGACCGCCTGAGGCCAGCCGCCGAGGCCGGGTTTTGCCGTAGAATCGCCACGCGTCCTGCCGGTTGGGCGCATCTGCGTGCAGATTCGGGATGCTCCCGACAATTGCGGCAATTTCAAAACCATGCACCGCCTGAGCCGGCGTCGCCCTCCGATCAATCGGGATACCGGGTCATCTGGCGTGCAGCGCAACCGGAGTCCACAGTGAAGTTCGACGACCTCGGGCTGGTGCCCGAAATCCTCAAGGCCGTGCATGAAGCCGGCTACACCGAGCCGACGCCGATCCAGGCCCAGGCCATCCCGATCGTCCTCGCCGGCCACGACGTCATGGGCGGTGCCCAGACCGGCACCGGCAAGACGGCCGGATTCACCCTGCCGCTGCTGCACAAGCTGGCGCGCCACGCCAACACCTCGCCCTCGCCCGCCCGCCACCCGGTGCGCGCTCTGATCCTCGCGCCGACGCGCGAACTGGCGATGCAGGTGCAGGAATCGGTCAAGACCTACAGCAAGTACCTCGGCCTGCGCTCCGTCTGCATCTACGGCGGCGTCGACATGCGGGCCCAGATCGCCGAGCTCAAGGAAGGCCGCGAGATCGTCGTCGCCACGCCGGGCCGCCTGCTCGACCACGTCGAGCAGAAGACCGTCAGCTTCGGCGCCGTCGAATTCCTCGTGCTTGACGAAGCCGACCGCATGCTCGACATGGGCTTCATCCCGGACATCAAGCGCATCCTCAAGCTGCTGCCGACCTCGCGCCAGAGCCTGCTGTTCTCGGCCACCTTCTCGGACGAGATCAAGAAGCTCGCCGACGCGATGCTCAAGGCGCCGCAGCTGATCGAGGTGGCGCGCCGCAACCAGGTGTCGGAAACCATCACCCACCGCGTGCACCCGGTCGCCGCGGACAACAAGCGCCATCTGCTCAAGCACCTGCTCGACGATCCGTCGATGACGCAGGTGCTCGTTTTCGTCGGCACCAAGTTCGGCACCGCGCGGCTCGCCACCTGGCTGGAGCGCGAAGGCATCAACGCCACCGCCATCCACGGCGACAAGAGCCAGCAGGAGCGCACCAAGGCGCTCGAGGCCTTCAAGTCGGGCGCGGCGCGCGTGCTGGTCGCCACCGACGTCGCCGCCCGGGGCCTCGACATCGACGACCTGCCGCACGTCATCAACTACGAACTGCCGCGCGTCGCCGAGGATTATGTGCATCGCATCGGTCGCACCGGCCGTGCCGGCAAGAAGGGCGACGCCACCTCGCTGGTCGCGCCCGAGGAAGCGAAGCAGCTCGCCGAGATCGAACGGCTCACCAAGTTCAAGATCGAGCAGGTCGTCGTGCCGGGCTTCGAGCCGGGCGCACCGGTGCGCCGCGACCACGGCAACCATGGACGCGGCGGCCACGGCCACAAGCACGAGCCGCGGGTCGGCCACGGCCCGAAGACGCGTGTCGACCGCCTGCCCTCGCCATCCGCACATTTGCCGAAGCCGAAGATGATCGCCGCCGACGGCTTCGACTTCTCCAAGCCCTACGAACCCAGCACGGCAAAAGTCGGCGCTGGCGAGACGGCGGAAACGTCGGACAAGGGCGCCAAAGCGGCTCCCGCGCCGCGCCGCCCGCTGCGCCCCGTCGCCGCCCTGCTCGGTGGAATAGGAAAGAAATAAACCGGAGAACCCGCATGAAACTCGTCCGCTACGGCCCCAAGGGGCGCGAAAAACCCGGACTCATCGATCCACAGGGCCGACTGCGCGACCTCTCCGCCCACTGCACCGACATCGGCTGGGATGAGTTGTCGCCCGCGGGCCGCAAACGTCTCGCCGCCCTCGATCCGGCGACGCTGCCGCTGGTCAGGGGCAGGTCCCGCCTCGGCGTACCCTTCACCGGCATCTCCAAGATCGTCGGCGTGGGCCTCAACTATCGCGACCATGCCATCGAGACCGGCGCGGCGATTCCCACCGAGCCGGTGCTCTTCATGAAGGCCACCACGGCGATCAACGGCCCGTACGACGACATCACCCTGCCGCGCGGCTCCGTCAACACCGACTGGGAAGCGGAGCTCGGCCTCGTGATCGGCAAGACCGCGCGCTACGTCAGCGCAGACAAGGCGCTCTCCCACCTCGCCGGCTACGTCACCTTCCACGACGTATCCGAGCGCGACTTCCAGAAGAACCGCGGCGGCAGCTGGGACAAGGGCAAGGGCTGCGATACCTTCGCACCGATCGGCCCCTGGCTGGTCACCACCGATGAAGTCAAGGATCCGCAGGCCCTGCGCGTCTGGTGCGAGGTCAATGGCACGATGCGCCAGGACAGCAATACCGCGCAGATGATCTTCCCCTGCGCGCAGCTGATCGCCTACATCTCGCAGTTCATGACGCTGAACCCGGGCGACGTGATCTGCACCGGCACGCCCGCCGGCGTCGGCCTCGGCATGACGCCGCCGCTGTACCTCAAGGCCGGCGACATCGTGCGCCTCGGCGTCCAAGGACTCGGCGAGCAGCGCCAGACGATCCGCGCCGCCCGCTAGCCGCCCCATGGCCCGCGCGGTACATGTCGCGCTCGCTGCGCATCCGGCCAATTCGCCGCGCTTCCGGCAGCACATCGACGTCTCGCTGCAGCAGGCCGACAACGGCGGACTCGCCCTCAGCTACGTCATCCGCGGCCTGAACCTCGACCTGCACGTGCCGACGCCCCACGTCCCGGCGCCCGCCGACGCGCTCTGGAGCACGACCTGCTGCGAACTGTTCGTCGCCCCGGCCGGCCAGGCAAGCTACCGGGAATTCAACTTCTCGCCCTCCGGCCAGTGGGCGGCCCATGATTTTTCCGGCTATCGCGAACGCAATGCGACTGCCGTGCTCGCGGCATCGCCCACCATCGCCTGCCAGCGTACCGAAGATCGCCTGCAGCTCGATGTCGCCCTCCCGCACGCCGCGCTGCCGCACGGCAAGGCATTCGGGCTGGGAATCACCGTCGTCCTGCAGACGCAGGACGGCCACCTCGGTTACTGGGCATTGGCCCATGTACCGGGCAAACCGGACTTCCACTGCCGCGAAGGCTTCCTGCTGCGGTTCGGGCCGCACGGATTAAACTGACGCCTGTTGCCGATTCGCCCGGCACGCTTGGGAGCCTCGATGCAAAACACCCTCCTCCTCGTCGATGACGAGGAAAACATCCTGCGTTCGCTCGTCCGCCTTCTGCGCGGCGAGCCCTACCGCATCCTGACGGCCTCGAGCGGCAGCGAAGCCCTCGAGATCCTCGCCAATACGGAAGTGCACGTCATCCTTTCAGACCAGCGCATGCCGAACATGACCGGCTCGGAAATGCTCAGCCATGCGAAGGAGCTGTATCCGGAAACCGTGCGCATGGTGCTGTCCGGCTACACCGACCTCGCCTCGGTCACCGACGCCATCAACCGCGGCCACATCTACAAGTTCCTCACCAAGCCGTGGGACGACGACCTGCTGCGCACGAACGTCCGCGAAGCCTTCGAGCGCCACGAGCTCGGCCGCAAGGGTGCGCAGTTCACCAAGATCTACGAGAACACCGTCGAAGGCATCATCATCACCAATGCCGACAACCTGATCCAGGCCGTCAATCCCGCCTTCACCGCGATCACCGGCTACACGCAGGAGGAAGTGATCGGCCGGGCGCCCTCCCTGCTCAAGTCGGGACGGCACGACGACGACTTCTACCGCCGCATGTGGGTCAGCCTGCACGAGGAAGGCAAATGGACCGGCGAGATCTGGAACCAGCGCAAGGACGGCGAGATCTACCCGGAGTGGCTCAACATCACCGCCATCCACGACCCGCAGGGTCGGCTCAAGCAGTACGTCGGCCTGTTCACCGACATCACCGAGCACAAGGCCGCCGAGGAAAAACTGCGCCACCAGGCCTACCACGACGCGCTGACCGGCCTGCCCAACCGGCTGATGTACACCGAGCACCTCGAGCTCGCCCTGCCGCAGGCGCGGCGGCGCGAGCAGATGTGCGGCATCATGATGCTCGACCTCGACCGCTTCAAGACGGTCAATGACACCTACGGCCACGAGTTCGGCGACAAGCTGCTGATCACCGTGGCGAAGCGCTTGCGCCAGTGCGTGCGCAAGGAAGACACGCTGGCGCGCATGGGCGGCGATGAATTCACCCTGCTGCTGCCGCTGGTCGATGACATCAAGAATGTCGCCCATGTGGCCGAGAAGATCCTCGCCGCCTTCGCCACGCCGGTAACGATCGACGGCAAGGATCTGTTCGTCACGCCCAGCCTCGGCATCAGCCTGTTCCCGAACGATGGCCACGATGCCGAGACCCTGCTGAAGAACGCCGACGCCGCCATGTACCGCGCCAAGGAAAGCGGCCGCAACGCCTACCGCTTCTTCACCGCCGACATGAACGAGGAAGCCCGCCGCCGCATGGCGCTCGAAAGCGACCTGCGCCGCGCTGCCGAACGCGGCGAACTGGCGATGTTCTACCAGCCCAAGGTGGACGCGGCGGATGGCCGCATCGTCGGCGCCGAAGCGCTGATCCGCTGGCGCCACCCCGAGCGCGGCTACGTGCCGCCCGCCGACTTCATCCCGCTCGCCGAAGAAAACGGCCTGATCCTGCCGATCGGCGAATGGCTGCTGGGCGACATCTGCCGACAGTATCGGCGCTGGCAGGACGGCGGCCTGCAGCCGCCACCGATCGCGATGAACCTTTCCGGCCGCCAGTTCCAGCGCCAGAACCTGCCCGACCTGATCGGCCGCGCCATCGCCGAGGCCGGCATCGCGCCGCACAACCTCGAGGTCGAGCTGACCGAAAGCACCATCATGAGCAACGCCGAATCCAACATCGAGATGCTGGTGATGCTCAAGCGCATGGGCCTGACGGTGGCGATCGACGACTTCGGCACCGGTTACTCCTCGCTCTCCTACCTGAAGCGCCTCCCGGTCGACGTGTTGAAGATCGATTCGAGCTTCGTGCACGACATCGCCACCGATGCCGACAGCGCCGAGCTGGTGCGGGGCGTCATCGGCATGGCCCACGGCCTGCGCCTCAAGGTCGTCGCCGAAGGCGTCGAAACGCCCGAGCAGCTTGAATTCCTGCAGCGCCACCACTGCGACATCATCCAGGGCTTCTACTTCAGCAAGCCCGTGCCTGCCGATGAATTCGAGGCGCTGCTGCTCGCCGGCCGCAGCCTCATGCCCGCAGCGGAATGAGCCACGGCCCCGTTCGCTTCGGCCTCGATCGCCTGATCGATGCGCCTGAATTACGCCGGCCGCTCATGGGTCGCAGAGTCGCCCTGCTCGCCCACCCCGCCTCGACCACGCGCGACCTGACGCACAGCCTCGATGCCCTCGCGGCCCTGCCGGAGACCCGGCTGACGGCCGCCTTCGGCCCGCAGCACGGCCTGCGCGGCGACAAGCAGGACAACATGGTCGAGTCGCCCGACTTCGTCGACTCCGCGCTCGGCATCCCCGTCTTCAGCCTCTACGGCGAGGTGCGTCGTCCCACCGACGCGATGATGGACACGTTCGACCTCCTGCTCGTCGACCTGCAGGACCTCGGCTGCCGCATCTACACCTTCATCACCACGCTGCGCTACGTCCTCGAAGCCGCGGCACGGCACGGCAAACCGGTCTGGATCCTCGACCGGCCCAACCCCGCCGGCCGCCCCGTCGAAGGGCTCACGCTGCGCGACGGCTGGGAAAGCTTCGTCGGCGCCGGCCCGCTGCCCATGCGCCACGGCCTGACCATGGGCGAACTCGCCCGCTGGTTTGTCGCCACCCTCAAGCTTGACGTCGAGTGCCGCGTGATCGAAATGGCCGGCTGGCAGCCCGAGGCCGAGCCCGGCCACGGCTGGCCGCTCGGCGAGCGCAGCTGGATCAACCCCAGCCCCAACGCACCCAACCTCTCGATGGCGCGCTGCTACGCCGGCACGGTGATGCTCGAAGGCACCACGCTGTCCGAAGGGCGCGGCACCACGCGCCCGCTCGAACTCTTCGGCGCCCCCGACCTCGACGCGCAGGCGATCCTGAAGGAAATGTCGGTGCTGGCACCACGGTGGCTACAAGGCTGCAGACTGCGCCCCTGCTGGTTCGAGCCCACCTTCCACAAGCACGCCGGGCAGCTCTGCGCGGGCCTCCAGATCCACGTCGACGACCCGGCCCACTATGACCACGCCGCCTTCCAGCCGTGGCGCCTGGTAGCGCTCGCCTTCAAGGCGATTCGCCGCCTGCGGCCCGACTACCCGCTGTGGCGCGACTTCCCCTACGAATACGAACGCGACCGCCTCGCCATCGACCTCATCAACGGCAGCCCGCTGCTGCGCGAATGGGTGGATGATCCGGCCGCACAGCCGGGCGACCTCGACGCCCTGGCGCGGGCCGATGAGGCATGCTGGCGCGAGGAAAGCGCCCGCTTCAAGCTGTACGGCTAAAGCATTCCGAAATTCTGCCGTCAATACGCAGACAGGAGAAACCCCATGGACACCACCGCCCTCGCCGCCCTTGCCACCCAGATGGCCACCACCACGACCCAGCAGGCCGCGCAAATCGCCGTGCTGAAGAAGGCCATGGAACTGCAGGGACAGGGCGCGATCCAGTTGGTCGCTGCGGCCACGCAGACTACCAATAACCCGCCGCACCTCGGACGGAATATCGACGTTTTTGCCTGAGCCGGTTTAATTAAAAAATCGGCGCCGGCAGGACGGCGGTGCTACTGCCGTAGCCGCGAGCTTTCCAGCCCCCCGCTCGACCCGTCCTGCACCCGATACGGATACGGCACCCGCCCGCCCGATTCGCCCAGCACACGGTCCCGCAGGTAATCGATCGCCTCGGCCCGCGCTTCCCGCGCTGCCGGCGACGCCAGCCAGGCCTGCAAAAACTGCCGGTCGGCCGTGTTCCAGTCTGCCGCATAGGCCATCCAGTCCGCCGCCACATAACCGGCAAAGAAGGGTTGGCCGTCCGCCAGGCTGAAATGCACCGCATCCATCACGAACAGCAAATCGTTAGCCTCTTCCAGGCCGCGCACCACCGCCTGAGCGGCATCCGGGCCGATGCGGTCCAGCCAGGCATGAAAGCGATCCAGGGAAAATTCGACGCGGCGGCGGCTGGGCAAGGTGGGCATGGGGTACTCCAATGTCAGGTCTTGGCCTTACTTAGCGATTAGCGTGCCAATTTTTTCATCACGCTCTCAAGTGCACGGCGGATATGTCGTAACTCCGGCAGATGCCGATACTCCCTGGGAAGGGAGTCGATGCGTCTATCTACGACATGCAGATCAATACCAACGTCCACGCACTGAGCACGATGCGCCACATGGCGACGAGTTCGACTGCGCTGCAGGCCAGCCTGCAGCGGCTGTCGACGGGTGCGCGCATCAACAGCGCAAGGGACGATGCCGCTGGTCTGGCGATTGCCGACCGGATGACCTCGCAGTTGCGCGGCACCGGCCAGGCGATTCGCAACATGATGGACGGTGTTTCGATGCTGCAGACCGCCGAGGGCGCCATCAGCACGGTCAACGAAACCCTGCAGCGCATACGCGAACTGGCCGTCCAGGCTGCGAACGGGACCAACAGCAGTATCGACAAGGAAGCCCTGCAGGGAGAAGTCAATCAATTGCTGGCCGAAATCGACCGGATCGGCACGACCACCACCTTCAACGGCCTGAAAATCTTCTCGCAAAGCACGACCAGCATCGGCGGCGACGCGAACCAGCGCGCCGTGATGGACGGCATGAAGCTGGGCTGGCTGGAAAATTCCGAAGCCCGCATCAAGCAGTACTACGGCATCGTCGGCGACGGCGCTCAAATGGATGTGCGTGTCACCGGCTACACCGACGGACAATATGGCGTGGCAGCCTATGTCTCCGGCAATGACGACGGCACGGGCAAGCTCACCAACCTGACGTTGCAGGCCGACATGGCCGACTTCACGCCGGCCAATTTGCCGAACGGGGGCAATCCGCCCATGTACAACGACCGGGTGATCCTGCATGAAATGGTCCATGCCGTCATGGGCCGCACCGTGAATATCACCTCGCTCAGCAACTGGTTCATCGAGGGGGCCGCGGAATTTATTCATGGCGCCGACGAACGCCTTGCCGGGGACCTGTCGGCCATCGACGGCAACACCGGCGATGCGGTGACGGATGCCGACATTACGGCTTTGGTCCAGAATATCGCCGACGCGGGCGGCACCCCGACCTGGTCACTCGATTCCGCTCATTATTCATCGGGTTATGCCGCTGTTCGCTACCTGCACCAAAAGTTAAAGGATGCCGGGGAAGATGGCATCAAGGATTTCTTCACCTATCTGAACCAGAACTCGAACACTGCCGGACTCGATGCTGCCTTCGAGCATTTCTTCGGTACCGGTGCCGGCAACCCGAGCTACGGTGAAGCTGAATTCCTGCAGGAATTTCGCGCCAACGGACTGAATTACATCAAGAACGAGATGGATCTGACCAACGGCGACACCGGCGCGGTCGGTGGCCTCGATGCCGACGGCGGCACCTCCTATAGTGCCGAATCGATCATCACGATGAACGGCTCACGCTATGGCGAAGCGGCACTCGAAGGCTTCACCCTCAACTTCGAAACCCTTGCCAGCAGCACCCCGGAAGCCAACACTCTCGTATTCCATGTCGGCTACAAGGCGAACCAGACCATCTCGACCCAGGTGGGTGCGGTCGGCGCCCAGGCGCTCGGGCTCGCCGGCCTCGACATCGCCAACCTGTCTAGCGTCGCCCTGGTGCACATCGACGAGGCGCTCGAATATGTCAACAGCCAGCGCGCCGAAATCGGTGCCCAGCTGTCGCGCTTCGAAACCGCGAGCCGCAGTCTCGAAACCTCGAACATCAACGTCGCCGCAGCCCGCTCGCGCATCATGGACGCCGATTTCGCCCAGGAAACCGCCAACCTGGTACGCAACCAGATCCTCCAGCAATCGGCGATGGCCATGCTGGCCCAGGCCAAGGCGGTCCCTCAGGTTGCGCTGCAGTTGTTGCGCGGCCTCTAAAGTTTTTCTCCGCACCTCCGTAATAGGTCTTGTCCGCGGCACATTCCGCGATCGAACCGGCGCCGGCGCCAGCCAATTCAAGGATGGGTGAAGCAGCCGACGGGGAAACAACCTCTCTAGGAGATTGAAATGGCACAAGTCATCAACACCAACGTCTCGTCGCTGAACGCCCAGCGTAACCTGAACATGTCGCAGTCCTCGCTGGCGACTTCGCTGCAGCGTCTGTCTTCCGGCCTGCGCATCAACAGCGCCAAGGACGATGCCGCCGGCATGGCAATTGCCGACCGGATGACCTCCCAGATCCGCGGCCTGAACCAGGCCGTTCGCAACGCCAACGACGGCATCTCGCTGGCGCAGACCGCCGAAGGTGGCCTCTCGGCCCTCGGTGACAACCTGCAGCGTATGCGCGAACTGGCGATCCAGTCTGCCAATGCCACGAACTCTGCGTCCGACCGTGACTCGCTGAACGCCGAAGTCCAGGCTTTGATGGCTGAAATTACCCGCGTCGCCAACACCACTCAATTTAACGGCCTCAACCTGCTCGACGGTACCTTCTCCGCCCAGCAGTTCCAGGTCGGCGCCAACGCTAACCAGACCATTGCCGTGACGATTGGCAGCGCCAAGACCACCAGCCTCGGCTCCTGGGGCGGCGAAGGCGCCTCTGTCGTTTCGTCTGCCGTTGTCGATGGTACGGCCGGCGTCGCTTGGACTTCCTCATCCACGATCTCTATCAACGGTGTTTCAGCGGGTGCCTCAGTAGCTGACACAACCCAGGCTGGCTGGTCTGCCGGCAGTGCCGCTGCCAAGGCACTGTCAATCAACTCCATTTCGTCGCAAACTGGTGTGAGCGCCACCGCGACTACCACGGTTAGCGGCGCGGCTCCGATCGGTGGCTCGTCGCTTGCCAACGGAGGTCTCAAGATCAACGGCGTTTCGGTTGGTCCAATTTCTTCAGCCACTACAGCCGTCGGACAAGGGTCGAATGCCGCTGCCGCGATCAACCTGGTAAGTGCCCAAACAGGTGTCACTGCAAGCTACAGTACAACTTCAGGCGCGCTTACCCTTACCGCTGCCGATGGTCGTGACATCAAGATCGAAGCCGGTACAGCTACAGCGGCCGGTGTTGCCCAAGTACTCAACGCCACCGGTCTGACCGCCGCAGACACGGGCAGCACAGCTGCGACCGCGGGCACCGATACCGCTGTAATTGCAGAACCCCCTGTTGATGGTGACTCACTTACGCTTAATGGTGTCACCTTTACATTCACGGGTGGCGGTGCAAATGCCTATACGATTACCGATGCCACCACAGTGGCAGTAACCTTTGACAACACTGGTGCGGATGCTGCGGATGCAGATGCAGCAGGTGCCGCGTTTCTTGCCGCCCTTACCGCAGCTAAAGCTAGTTCGGCCGCGACTTATACGGCTTTGTCGCCAGTAAGCGGAACCTATACGGCAGGCACAAATACAATCACCATTACCGACACTCGCGCCGGCTTAGCAGCCACCGTCGGACGTACGCTTACTGAAACCGGAGCCACATTTACCGCAACTCAAGATGTAACTGGCGCTGATGGCACCGTTGATGCCAACGCATACAACACCATCGGCGGCAAACTGACCTTGAGCTCGGCCGAGAACTTCACCCTCACCGGCACGGGTACTGGCTTAGCGGATGGCGGCCTGGGTAGCTACACCTCCTCGCTGAGCGCGCTCTCTTCGGTGTCGGTGACCTCTATCGACAATGCCAACGCCGCGATGCGGATCATCGATGCCGCCCTCTCTCAGGTCAACTCCCTGCGTGCGGATCTCGGTGCGGTCCAGAACCGTTTCTCCTCGACGGTATCGAACCTCACGACAACCTCCGAGAACATCACGGCCGCCCGTTCGCGGATTCAGGATGCCGACTTCGCGCAGGAAACCGCCAACCTGACCCGTGCGCAGATTCTGCAGCAGGCCGGCGTGGCGATGCTGGCCCAGGCCAACGCCCTGCCGAACAACGTGCTCACGCTCCTGCGCGGTTAATCGGGGAACATCTGACTAACCAGCGGCGGCGACGGCAACGTCGCCGCCCCGCAGGCCAAGGAGAACGCTCATGGCAATCACCATCGGCAATACCGCCACCCAAGGCGCAGCGACGCTGCCGGCCGCCCCTCAGGGCGCGGCCCAGCAGCCCGCAGCGCGGGTGGCGGCTGCCGTGCCGGAGCCCGTTCCCCAGCAGAAACCGCAGCCCGAGCAAGTGCAAAAGGCAGTGGAATCGTTGAAGCAACTGATCGAAGCCAAGGCACCCAACAGCCTGGCCTTCTCGATCGACGATTCGACCGGCAAGACCATCGTCAGAATCTCCGATGCGGAAACCGGCGAGATGATCCGCCAGATTCCATCCGAAGAGATGCTGGAAATCGCCCGCTCGCTCGACAAGATGCAGGGTATGCTGCTGCAGGAACAGGGTTAGGCCACGGCAAAACCCGCAGTCGTCTAAAGAAGGACCCGCCCCGCGCACGCCGGGCGGGTTTTTTCATTCCATCTACCGGAAAGTCGGCGCCGCTGGGACGACACTGCCGCCTCCTTCGACTCGGCAAGCATTGCCGGTCAGCCCCGCTTCTTGCCGGCCGGCATGGCAAGTAAGGCAAATTAGGCACATCCGACCCCGCAATTCCGGGAAGTGAATGAGGTGGCACGCTTGCTGCTATTCGACACTCAAGCAGAAAACTTGAGCCCGATATTGCGTTCGGGCACATCGAATACCGCAGCAGGTCGACAAGGAGAGCCTCATGCCGCAAATCATCAACACCAACATTGCCTCGCTGAACGCGCAGCGCAACCTGAATTCCTCGCAGGGTGCCCTGGCGACGTCGCTGCAGCGCCTTTCCTCCGGCCTGCGCATCAACAGTGCCAAGGACGATGCCGCCGGACTGGCAATCGCCGACCGCATGAGCTCGCAGGTACGCGGCCTCAACCAGGCGACGCGCAACGCTAACGACGGCATCTCTCTGGCGCAGGTGGCCGAAGGCGCACTGGGCGAAACCAACAACATCCTGCAGCGCATCCGCGAACTGTCAATCCAGTCGGCCAACGCGACCAACTCCGCCTCCGACCGTCTGGCGCTGCAGGCGGAAGTCAACCAGCTGATCGCCGAACTGGACCGCATCGCCAACACGACCTCCTTCAACGGTCTCAAGCTGCTCGACGGCAACTTCGTCGCCCAGAACTTCCAGGTAGGCGCCGAAGCCAACCAGACGATCTCGGTCTCGATGTCGGGAGCCACCACCGATTCGCTCGGCATCAACAAGGCGGACACGAACAACTCCATCACCGGGATCGAGAAAGCCACGAACGCCGGTGAGGCTGTAGCCACACTGTCAGTACGATCGGCCCTCGGAGATAGCATCGCGAATGCCGCCATCACTCCCCAGACATTCACGGTCAAGGATATCAACGGAAATACCGCCGACACAATTTCCGTACTGGCAGCAAACACCTCTGCCAACATAATTACCAGCCTGACCGGGGCAACCGGTGTCACCAGTGCCACAGCATCAGGCACGACCCGCATGGAGCTGGATTTCACCGGAACGACGCTGGCGGGGCATGGCACGCAGGCAGGTGAAATCGACTTCAACCTGAATGGTCAGGCAATCAATGTATCTGCAGGCGGTCTGGGGGTGGATCGCACGGCTGCAGAAGTCGCGGAACTGGTAGCAACGGCAATCAATGCCAATGGCACCCTGGCCGCTGCCGGCGTTACGGCGACATTCAGCGGGGAAAAGGTCACCATTTCGGCTGTGGCAAAAGACATTGAAATCGACACATACCTCTACACTCCGGATACGGCGACGGCCGGGACTGCAGTGACCAAGGCCGATACGGCAACTCTCGTTTCCGCTGGCAACGACTCAATCCGCAAACTTTCCGCTATCGATATCATTCTTGACACCGGCTACACCATTACTTCCACTGTTGCTGCGGGTACCAACACCGGGTTGCTGAATATCCAGACAGCAGGAGACGAAGCCAGCACCATCGGTTATGGCAACTCCGATGTGTCGGGCGGCAACAACGTCGCTGCCCAGGTTTTGACCATCAATGGCACGACCAGCAAGACCGTCAATGTCGAACTCAATGACTCCGCCCGCAATATCGCCGCCGGCATCAATGCCGTCGCCGACCAGACCGGCGTGAATGCGACCGCCCGCACCCTCGCGACCATCAGCGGCCTTGACACGGCGGGTGTTGTGTCCTTCACCCTGTTCGGCTCGAATACCACCGGAGAGGACATTTCGGCCAACATCACTGACGTCAATGACCTGACCGAGCTGTCGAACGCCATCAACAGCCAGACCGGCAAAACCGGCATTGTCGCCAAGCTCTCGGTAGACAAGGCTTCGATCACCCTCGAGCAGGCCAACGGCGAAGACATCAAGATCCAGGGCTTCAACCACTCGGCTGCCGTCGCCAGCAATACCGTTCCGGTCGTCGTCGGCCTCAATATCACTGGCGGGACGGGTAGTGCGACCAAGCTGCAGGCCGGTGGTGGGGCCACAGCGGCCGGCGCAGCCGGCTTCATTGCCGGCACGCGCGACTCGACCGTGGTCGGCGGCAACGTCGAGTTCAAGGCGGTTAGCGGCTACTTCAGTGTCAAGTCGAGCGTGGATGAACTGAACGGCGGCCTGTTCTCGGGCAATGCCAACATCCTGCAGGCCAGCGTGCAGCAGAAGGTCAGCGAAATCGACATCAGTTCATCCGAAGGCGCCAACCGGGCGATCGACATCGTCGATGGCGCACTGGCGCGGGTGAACAGCATCCGGGCGGACCTCGGTGCCGTACAGAACCGCTTCGGTTCGACCATCGCCAACCTGACGACGACTTCCGAAAACCTGACCGCAGCCCGTTCGCGGATCCAGGATGCCGATTTCGCTGCCGAGACCGCAGCGCTGACTCGCGCCCAGATCCTGCAGCAGGCCGGCGTGGCCATGCTGGCCCAGGCCAACTCGCTACCGCAGCAGGTACTGCAACTATTGCAACGTTAAGCCCGCAGTTTCCCGGACAGGCCCGCGCCTCGGCGCGGGCTTTTTCGTCTTGAAGTTGGGATATCCAGCGGCTATTATCTGGTCAACCCATTTATAAAAGGAGTAGCCCATGAAGTCGATCGCGGTCTATGAGGCGAAAGTGCGATTCTCGGAGCTGCTGGCTGCCGTGCAGGCGGGCGAGGAATTCGAGATCACCAAGCACGGGAAACCCATGGCACGAGTAATACCTGCGCCGCCCGGCCCTGACGAGGCCGAATTGCAAAGAGCGCGGGTCGAAGCAGCGTTCGCGCGTCTGGCCGAATTGCGAGAAGGCTTTGTGCTCGAAGGCGATATCAAGGAAATCATTGCCGAGGGACGTCGGTGACCGGTTTTGTGGCCGATGCTTCCGTGGGAGCCGGCTGGGTCATTAAAAACCAGTTATCCGGCTATTCGGAAGCGGCGAGACTTGCGTTGCTCGACGAGCCAGTCCATGTCCCCGCCTTGTGGTGGCTGGAAATGATCAACATGCTACGTACCGGCTGCCGAAGGCAATCCATCACGTCTGCAGAGGCATATGGCTTCATCGATCTGTTGCGGGCGCTTCCGATCCAGACTGAACCGCAAGAGGGCAAGATGCCTCAGTTGCTCTCGCTAGCGCTGCGCCACGACCTCTCCGCCTACGACGCGAGTTATCTGGATCTTGCTCTGCGTCGGCAACTGCCCATCGCCACGCAGGATGCCGCCCTGCACGAAGCAGCGCTGGCATCGGGCGTGGGGGTGTGGCGGCCGGCATGAGAAAGTCGGCGGCGGCGGGACGGCACATGGTACGCATCCTGCTCTACAGGTTTGGCGGCCGCGGCCGTTAAACTCTTACCCCCAAGGACAAGGATCATGGCAGGACTCTCATCTCCAGGCATCGGCTCCGGCCTCGACATCAACGGCATCGTCCAGAAGTTGATGGCCGTCGAGCAGCAGCCTTTGGCTGCACTGGCAACCAAGGAAGCCAGCTACCAGGCGAAGATTTCGGCCTACGGCAGCCTGAAGGGTGCTTTATCCACCCTGCAGACGGCCATGAAGACGCTCGCCAAACCGGACACATTCACCGGCAGGGCGACCGGCGTCTCGGATACGACGGTTCTTTCCGCCTCTGCGACCGACAGCGCGGCGGAAGGTACCTACAACATCAGCGTCGACCGTCTGGCGAAATTCCATACGGTGCGCTCAGACGGCAACTACGCAACCACGGCGGATACTTTCAACACGGGTACGCTCTCCATATCGGTGGGCGGTTCCGCCGTCGATATCGAGATCGACGATACCAACAACACGTTGGCGGGCATCCGTCAGGCGATCAACGATTCGGGTGCGGGCATCACGGCGGCCATCATCGATGACGGCTCCTACCAGCGACTGGTGCTGACCTCGGCCAAGCTGGGGTCCGAAGGCAGCATCGCGGTCGCGGTGACGGACAGCGGCAGTGGTGGCGACAACGCGCTTTCGGGCCTTGCCAGCGCCAGCCTCGTCGAGGTGCAGGCGGCGGACGATGCGCAAGTCACCATCAACAACCTGACGATCACCCGCTCCTCCAATACGATCTCTGACGTCATCGAGGGTCTGACGCTGAATCTTTCGAAGACGGGCGCCACTTCGGTCAGCGTTGCCCAAAATACCGGCAAGGCTACCGCGGCGGTGGATGCCTTCGTCAAGGCCTACAACGATGTCATCAAGCAGATCAAGGCTGCGACCGCCTACGATGCCGCGAACAAGAAAGCCTCGACACTCACCGGAGACTCGACGGCACGCTCGATCCAGGCTCAATTGGCCAGTCTCGTGCAATCCTCGGTCAACGGCGTTGCCGGAGGACTTGCACGGCTGTCCGATGTCGGCATCAGCGTGCAAAAGGATGGCACGCTCGCCTTCGCCACCAGCAAGCTGACGACGGCACTCGGCGACCCGACGAAAGACGTGGGTAGCCTCTTCACGCAAACGACGGGCAGCAATACCGGTATCGCCCTCCGCTTCGACGACTGGCTCGACAACGTTGTCGGCTCGAACGGGTCCATCGCCAGTCGCCTGAACGGGATCGATGCCTCGATCAAGGAAATCGGCCGGCAGCGCGAAACGCTGGCATTGCGGTTGCAGGCCGTGGAGAAGCGCTACCGCGCCCAATTCTCCGCACTCGACTCCCTCGTCGCCAGCATGAACCAGACGAGTCAGTATCTGTCGCAACAACTGGCGAATCTGCCCAGCACATCCTCCAGTAGTTCGTAAGGGATACCCATGTTCGCATCACCCCATTCCCCAATCGATGCCTACGCCAAGGTCGGCGTCGAAACGGGTGTCATGGCGGCCAGCCCGCACAAGCTGATCCTGATGCTGATCGATGGCGCACTGCTGTCGATCGCCATGGCGGGGCAGGCCATCCAGGAAAAGAAGATCGCGCTCAAGGGCGAGGAGATTTCGCGGGCGATCGAGATCATCGCCAACGGCCTCAAGGCCAGCCTCGACAAGCAGGCGGGCGGCGAACTGGCGGAGCGGATGGATGCACTCTACGACTACATGTGCCAGCGCCTGCTGCAGGCCAATCTGCACAGCAATCCGGCGATTCTCGACGAGGTGGCGGGCCTGCTGAAAGAGCTCAAGGGCGGCTGGGAGGAAATAGCCAAAGATCCCGCCGTTGTTTCCAACAGCGCAAATTCCGCCTGAGGCTACCATGCTGCTGATGCCTGCACAGATCGAGATCTACGAACAGATGAGCGCACTCTCCACCCGCATGGTGGAGGCGGCCCGCGCCAATGACTGGGAAAGGCTGATCGATCTGGAGCGCGCGGTCGCCAGCTTGCGCAACACGCTGATGAACGACGACGGCACGCCGTCCGACCCGGACGAGGCGGCCCGCAAGCGCGACCTGATCCAGCGCATCCTGAAGGACGATGCCGAGGTACGCCGCCATACCGAACCGTGGATGGAGCAGGTGCGCCGTTTCCTGTCCGGCGGCGCCCGCAAGCAGCAGGTCGACAGGCTCTACGGCGCCGGCTGACCGGTTCCGTCCGCGGTCGGCGTTGCCGAACAGGATGTAACGCATGGCGCTGATCCCTCCCGATGCCGGCATCCGCATGCGGATGCAGACCGAGGCGAACCTGTTGCAGCCGGTCCACCCGGCGCACGAGATTTCGTCGGACCTGCCCGACCTGCGGCCGGGGCAGAATTTCAACGCACGCATCCAGGAAGTCCTGCCGGACAACAGCTACCGGGCGCTGGTGGCGGGCAAGCAGCTGACGCTGCAACTGCCCGAGGGAGCGAAGGCCGGTGACGAACTGAACCTGACGGTAGTCGATCGCTCGGGGCGCGTGATCATCGCGAAGCAGGTCGAGGGGCAGGCCACGACACAGGCCGGAGATACCGGCCCCTACCCCTTCGCCAAATTCAGCCCGGCGGCACGCATGATCGGCCAGTTGCTGCCGGCCGAGGGCGAGCCGGCCCCGCCGTTGCAGTTGAACCGCGGGCAGCCGCTGCTGCCGAATCCGCCGCAGCCGCAAAATGCCGCCGTCCTGTTGGCGCCGACCTTGGCGAAGGCGGTGACGCAAAGCGGGATGTTCTACGAGGCGCACCAGGCGCAGTGGGTCACTGGCAAGCTGCCGCTGGAACAGTTGCTGCAGGAGCCGCAAGGCCAGCGTTCGCAGCCGGCCGCCTTCCAGCATGCGGCCGCCGAGATCGCGGCGCGCGCGATCTCCACGTCAGAGCGGCCGGTAACGACGAACACGGTGCTGCAGGCCCTGCAGGGTGCCGCGCCGGAAAAAGTCGGCGCGGGCGGGACGGCACCCCAGGCCCCCAACCCGCCGCCGGCCGCCCAGCCCGCGCTGCTGGCGCAACAGGTACCGGACGATTTGCGCCCCCTCGTGCAGCAGCAACTCGATGCCGCCGCGACGCAGCGCATGGCCTGGCATGGCGAGGTGTGGCCGCGGCAGACGATGGACTGGGAGATCGGGCGCGACCTGGAACGCGATGGCGACGGCAGCGGCGACGAGGAATACCGCTGGAATACTACGCTGGCGCTGACCACGCCGCGCCTCGGCCGCATCGACGCAGCCCTGCGCCTGACGACCGAAGGCGTGCGCATTGCCATCGCCACGCCCTACGGCGCCAGCGCGGCCGACCTGCGCGACGCCGCGCCGAAGCTCGCGTCGGCACTGGAAGCGGCCGGCGTGCCACTGCTCGGTTTCGTGGTGAAGCACGCGGAAGAGCCGACCGAAGGCGGTACGCCATGAGCAGCCTGCCCGGCAACAAGGATCCGCGCTCGCTCGCCGTGGCGCTGAAGTATGCGCCCGGCGACCAGGCGCCGCGGGTGGTCGCCAAGGGTCGCGGCCTGATCGCCGAAGAGATCATCTCGCGCGCACGCGAGCATGGCGTCTTCGTACATGAATCGCCGGAACTGGTCACCCTGCTCTCGCAGGTGGATCTCGACGACCATATCCCGCCGGCGCTCTACGTGGCCGTGGCCGAACTGCTGGCCTGGCTTTATCAGGTGGAACAAAAGGGTGTTGGTCCGGAACTTTCCGCGGGTGCGCCACGGCCGATGGCATAAAATCCTCCGGTCATGAGCGCATCGCCGACCCAAGAATCGACGCCGTCCTCGCCCACCCCGGTGCTCGAGGGTGGCGAATACAGCCAGTACATGCTGCGTACCCCGGCGGAGGTGCAACTGGTGTTGCGCGGGCTGTTCGAGCATGTGTCGCAGATCACGGTCTTCTTCAACGAAGGCCAGGACATGCTGCTCACCACGCTGGCCCACGTGGCGAACGATCACCTGATACTCGACTACGGCCCGAGCGCCGAGATGAACCGCAAGGCACTGGAAGCCGAAAAGCACTTCTGTGTCACCTCGCTCGAGAAGGTGCGCATCCAGTTCATCCTGCGCGGCTTCGAGAAGATCGAGCACGAAGGACGGCCGGCCTTCCGTTGCGTCCTGCCCGACGAGCTGCTGCGCCTGCAGCGGCGCGAGTATTTCCGCCTGACGACGCCGATCGTGCGGCCGCTGAAATGCATGATCCCGATTCCGCGGGCCGAGGGCGTCTACCTGCACGAAGCCAATGTCTTCGACATCAGCGGTGGCGGGCTGGGTCTTTCGGCACCGCCCGAGGGCATCCCCTTCGAGGCGGGCATGGATTTTCCGGGCTGCCAGATCGAACTGCCGGAAGTCGGCTTCGTGAAAGGCACGCTGCGCGTGAAAAGCGTCTTCGAAGTCACGCTGCGCAGCGGCGCGCGCCTGCACCGCGCGGGCTGCGAATTCGTCAATCTGCCGGGACCGATGATGACGCTGATCCAGCGCTACATCATCAAGGTGGAGCGGGAACGGAAGGCGCGCGAATCGGGGATGAGCTAACGGATGGACCAGCCCGTCAAACGGGCATGTTCATCACGTCCTGGTAGGCGCTGACGAGTTTGTTGCGCACCTGCACCATCTGCTGGAACGAGAGGCTGGCTTTCTGCAGGTTGATCATGACATCCTGCAGGTTGACGTTTTCGTTGCCGGCGGCGAACCCCTGCGCCATCTGCTGCGCCTGCTGCTGGGCGGCATTGACCTGATCGATGGCGGAACTCAGCGCCCTGCTGAAATCCGCGCCCTCGGCGTTCTGCGCCGCGGCTGCCGGCTTCCCTTGCGCGACGGCACTGGCGGCGCGCAGTTCGGAAAGCATCTGTTCGAGGTTGCGAGTATCGATTGCCATGCGCTGTTTATAGCAAACCGCGTGCCGGAAAGCTACTCCCCGTCATCGCCAAGATAGCCCTCCTCGCGATACTGGGCGAGCTTGTAGCGCAGCGTGCGTTCCGAGATGCCCAGCAGTTCGATGGCTTTCTTGCGCGAACCGCCCACCTTGGCCAGCGTATCGAGGATGTGCTGGCGTTCGAGGTCCTTCATGTTGGCCGGAATCGCTGCCGGAACAACAGGTTGCGGCAGCTCCGGGGGCGCGGTAAAAGTCGGCGCCGGCGGGACGGCGGCGGCCGGCAGCAGCGGCGCAGCGGCGGATGCCGGAGCGGCCGCAGACACCGGGAGCAGCAGGTGCTCGGCCTCGATGACATCGCCGGGCGCGAGGATCAGGGCGCGCTGCATGACGTTTTCGAGTTCGCGCACGTTGCCCGGCCAGGCGTGCGCGGCAAGTTTTGCCGCGGCCCCGTCCGAGAGCCGGGCGCTGCGGCCGAGGCGCGTGCCGTGCATGGCGAGGAAATGCCGCGCCAGCGGCACGATGTCGCCCGGCCGTTCGCGCAGGCTGGGAATCGCCAGCGGGAAGACGTTGAGGCGGTAGTACAGGTCTTCGCGAAAGCGGCCGGCGGCGACTTCGCTGGCCATGTCGCGGTTGGAGGTGGCGAGCACGCGGATATCGACCGGCACCGGCTTCTTGCCGCCGACGCGTTCGACCTCGCGTTCCTGCAGCACGCGCAGCAGCTTGGCCTGCAGCGCGAGCGGCATTTCCGAGATCTCGTCGAGCAGCAGCGTGCCCTTGTCGGCCTGCTCGAACTTGCCGGCCTGCGCGCTTTGCGCGCCGGTGAAGGCGCCCTTCTCGTGGCCGAACAGGGTGGCTTCGAGCAGGTTGTCGGGAATCGCCGCGCAGTTGATGGCGACGAAGGCGCCCTTGCTGCGCAGGGACTGGTCGTGGATGTAGCGAGCGAACACTTCCTTGCCGGTGCCCGATTCGCCGGTGAGCAGCACGGTGGCGTCGGTCTTCGCGACGCGCGCGGCGAGCAGCAGCACTTCGCGGGTTTTCGCATCGGCGGCGATGACGCCTTCGGCCGCCGGCGGAATCGCATAGCGCTCGATCTGGTCGAGCAGCGCCTGCGGCTCGAAGGGCTTGAGCATGAAGTCGCAGGCGCCGCCGCGCATCGCGGCGACCGCCTTGTCGACGTCACCGAACGCCGTCATCAGCAGCACCGGCAGGCCAGGACGCTTGGCGCGCAGTTCGCCGAGCAGCTGCAGGCCGTCCATCGGGCTCATGCGCAGGTCGGAAACGACCATGTGGAAGGCCTGTTTCTCGACCAGTGCCAGCGCCGCCGGGCCGCCGTCGGCACCGCTGACGCGGTGGCCGGCGGCCTCGAGGGTGATCAGCAGCGCATCGCGCAGGGCCTCGTCGTCCTCGACGACCAGAATGTTCATTGCATGTTTTGCCATCAGCTCGGCTCCGCGAGGTGGGTGTCGGCCGTGCCGCGGCCGACGGTGAAGATGAATTCGGTCCCGGCGCCGGGCTCCGAACTGACGTCGATGCCGCCGCCGTGGGCGCGCGCGACGCCGCGCGCGATGGCGAGACCGAGGCCGGTGCCTTCGGCACGCGTGGTGAAGAAGGGCTCGAACAGGCGATCGACGACGTCGGGCGGCATGCCGCGGCCGTTATCGGTCACGCGGAAGGCGATCAGTTCGTCGGTCGCCGTCACGCCCACGCCGACTTTTCCGCCCTGCCCGTCCTGGGCGACCGCCTGCATGGCGTTTTCGAGCAGGTTGGTCAGCGCGCCGGTCAACGCCTTGCGGTTGCCGGTCAGCGTCAGGCGAGGCGCGGGCGCCAGCTCGAAGGCGACGCCGCGCTGCCGGGCGAGCGGTTCGAAGGTATGCGCCAGCTCGCCGAGCAGGTCATCGACGGCGAAGCACTCGCGACCGAGCACCTCGCCGCGCGCGAACAGCAGCATGTCCTGAATCAGGCGCTCGAGGTGCTTGAGCCGGCCGACGGTCTTTTGCGCGATGCCGACGCGGCTCGCCTCGGGCAGCTCGGGATTGGCGAGGTTGCCCGCATAGAGCAGCGCGGCGGCGATCGGCGTGCGCAGCTGGTGCGCCAGCTGCGCAGCCATCTCGCCCATCGCGGCGAGGCGCTGGTTGCGCTCGGCCTGCTCCTTGAGGTGGTGCGCCTCGGTGATGTCGTGCAGCAGGACGATACGGCCGCCGATGGCATCGGGCGCCGTCATCGTCATGGCGACGCGCCGGTCGCCGATGTGCATCTCGCCGGCCGTGCCGGTCGGCGCCAGGCACTTCTTCTCGATCTCGGTCCAGGCCATGCCGAGTGCCGGCGTGCCGAGCAGGTGGTCGGCCGCGGGATTGGCGACATCGAGCCGCCCTTCGCGATCGAGCACGGCGACGCCCGCCGGCAACGCCTCGAGCAGCCGCGTCAGCCGGTCGGTGAGCGCGGCCTTTTCCTGGTACTGCTGACGCAGGGCGCCGTTGGCAGCGGCCAGTTCGGCCGTCAGCGCCTCGACCTGGCGCTCCAGGGCCCCGTAGGCGGTCGACAACTCCTCCGACACCTGGTTGAACAGGCGGAAGGCCTCCGCCAGCCGCGCCGGATCGGTCGAAATTTCGGCTAAGGTGTCGGTCGGGGTCGGGGATGAACTCATGGCGGGCGATGTTCGCAAAAAGTCGGCAGCGGCAATACGGCAAATAAGCAGCCAAAACAATAACCGAAATGGCGGCAATTTTTGCCGCTGCTTGCAGGAACCCGACTTGCTAGGGCAGGCAACAATCCGTGAGCATTTTCGGAGGATACTTCGCGCAACATGGCCGAAACCGTCGCAGCCCCCTTTCCGCTGAGTCCAGGCGCCTTCGCCCAGCTCAATGCACGCCAGAAACTGGTCGTCATGGCGAGCATCGCCATGGCCATCGCCCTGCTCGTCGGCGCCTGGCTATGGACCAAGGAGCCGCCCTACGGCGTGCTGTTCTCCAACCTGTCGGATCAGGACGGCGGCCAGATCGTCACCGCCCTGCAGCAGCAGAACGTCCCCTACAAGTACAGCGAGGGCGGCGGCGCGATCATGGTGCCGGCCGGCATGGTGCATGACGTGCGCCTGCGCCTCGCCTCGGAAGGGCTGCCGAAGGGCGGCCTGGTCGGCTTCGAAGTGATGGAGAACCAGAAGCTGGGCATCAGCCAGTTCGCCGAACAGATCAACTACCAGCGCGGCCTCGAGGGGGAACTGGCCCGTTCGATCCAGACGCTCGGCGCGGTACGCGCCGCGCGCGTGCATCTGGCCATCCCGAAGCAGACCGCCTTCCTGCGCGACGAGCTGAAGCCCTCCGCCTCCGTGCTGGTGAGCCTGCAGCCCGGCCGCACGCTCGTTGGTGCCCAGATCGCCGGCATCGTGCACCTGGTGTCCTCGTCGGTGCCGCAGCTCAATCCCGCCAGCGTCAGCGTGATCGACCAGGACGGCAAGCTGATCTCGCAACAGCAGGACCCGTCGCGCAACGCCGGGCTCGACGCCACCCAGATCCGCTACGTGCGTGAAGTCGAGGCGCAGTACCAGCAGCGCGTCGAGGCCATCCTCGAGCCCCTGCTCGGCCGCGGCAACTACCGCGCCCAGATCACCACCGACATCGACTTCTCGCACATCGACCAGGTGGACGAGACCTATCTGCCGAATCCCGCGCCCGACACCGCCATCCGCAGCCAGCAGACCGCCGAGTCGGGCAATGGCAATCCGCCGGCGCTCGGCGTCCCGGGCGCGCTGACCAACCAGCCGCCGGTGCCCGCCACGGCACCGATCACCAATCCGCAGGTCGGCGCCGCGGCCGGCAACGGCCAGGCGGGCGGCAATTACTCGCGCAACGCCACGATCAACTACGAGCTCGACAAGACGGTCCGCCATACCCGCGCCACGCCGGGCACCGTCAAGCGCCTGTCGGTCGCGATCGCCGTCAATCACAAGAAGGTGAATGGCAAGGCGGTCCCGCCCGGAGCCGAGGAACTGAAGCGCATCAACGACCTCGTGCGCGAAGCCGTCGGCTTCAACCCGAAACGCGGTGACTCGATCAACGTCGCGAGCGCCAACTTCGTGCCGCCCGAGCCGGAAGTCATCGCCGAGCTGCCGGTATGGAAGGATCCGACGAATATCGCCCTGGGCAAGGAGATCGGCCAGTACCTGGTGTTCGCCATCGTTGCCTGGCTGGTGTGGACGAAGATCCTCAAGCCGGTGTTCGAAACGCTCGCCTCAGCGGCGCAGCGGGCGGAAGCCGCGCGCAAGGCGGCAGCCGAGTATGTCGAGGAATTCGAACAGGAAGGCGGCGCGCACCATCGCGGCCCGTCCTTCGACGAGCGGCTCAAGCATGCGCGCGAGGTGGCACACAAGGAACCCAAGCTGGTCGCCGAACTGATCAAGGAGTGGCTGGGTGCCGGGGCCTGAAGAGGGTCTCGAAAAGAGCGCGATGCTGCTGCTCTCGCTCGGCGAGGATGCTGCAGCCGAAGTGCTCAAGCATCTCGGTCCGCGCGAAGTGCAGAAGCTCGGCCACGCCATGGCCGGCATCAAGTCGGTGCCGCGCGACCGGGTCGAGAACCTGATCGGCGAACTGAACGAGCACAGCGCCAAGGGATCGCCGCTGTCGGCGGACGAGAACATGATCCGCTCCATGCTGACCAAGGCGCTCGGCGACGACAAGGCGGCCAACCTGATCGGCCGCATCCTGCAAGGCGGCGATACCGCCGGCATCGAGAGCCTGAAGTGGATGGATGCGGCGACGGTGGCCGACCTGATCAAGAACGAGCATCCGCAGATCATCGCCACCATCCTCGTGCATCTCGAATTCGACCACGCGGGCGAGATCCTCAAATTCTTCACCGAGCGCCTGCGCAACGACGTGCTGCTGCGGATCGCCACGCTCGACGGCGTGCAGCCGGTCGCCCTGCGCGAACTGAACGAGGCGCTGACCCGCCTGCTCGCCGGATCGGCGACCAACGTCAAGAAGGCCGCCATGGGCGGCATCCGCCATGCGGCGGAAATCCTCAACTTCGTCGGCCAGCAGGCGGAAACCGCCATCGTCGACAACGTGCGCGAATACGACCCCGACCTGGCGCAGAAGATCCTCGACGAGATGTTCGTGTTCGAGAACCTCCTCGACGTGGACGACCGCGGCATCCAGCTGCTGCTGCGCGAGATCCAGTCCGACTCGCTGATCCTCGCACTCAAGGGTTCATCGCCGGAGCTGCGCGAGAAGATCTTCAAGAACATGTCGCAGCGCGCCGCCGAGATGCTCAAGGAAGACCTCGAATCGAAAGGCCCGGTGCGCCTCTCGGAAGTCGAGGCCGAGCAGAAGGAAATCCTCAAGATCGCGCGCCGCCTCGCCGACGAAGGTCAGATCCAGCTCGGCGGCAAGGGCGGCGACGACCAGATGATCTGACGCTGAAGCGCGAGCATGAGCAACACCTCCAATCTCACCGCCTGGGAACGCTGGGAACTGGCGAGCTTCGATGCGGGCCAGCCGCCGAAGAAACCTGCCGCGCCTTCCGCCAAGGTACAGCCTGACCTGTCGGACGTGAAGCTGCCCACGGCGCAGGAGATCGAGCAGATCCACCAGCAGGCCCATGACGAAGGCTTCCGCAAGGGCAAGGACGAGGGTTACCAGGCCGGCTTCAAGGAAGGCCAGGCGAAGGCCCTGGCCGAGGCGCAGCGCTTCACGCAGGCCACGGCCAAGCTCGAACGCGGACTCGGTGAACTGGAAGCGAGCGTCGCCGGCGAACTGCTCGCGCTCGCCACGGAAATCGCCCGGGAAGTCATTCGCCAGGAAATCTCGGCCAAGCCCGAAACCCTGATCGCGGTGGTGCGCGAGGCACTGGCGCAACTGCCGCACCAGCATGCGGCGATCTACCTGCATCCCGACGACGCCTCGCTGTTGCGCTCGTATCTCGGCGACCAGCTGACGCACGCCGGCCACCGCATCCACGAGGATTTCAAGCTGGCGCGCGGCGACTGCATCCTCGAAGCCGGCGGCACGCAGGTCGATGCCAGCGTGGCAATGCGCTGGCGGCGCGTGCTCGAAGGGCTGGGCATCGCCGACGCCTGGCAGCCGGATGCCGTCCCGCCAGGGTCGACTTTCGAGCAGGACGGACGGTGAACCCGGAACACCTCCGCGATTTCCTCCAGGACTGCCGCCGGCGGGCCTCGACACCGCAGCCCTTCCGCATCGCCGGCCGCCTGACACGCATCAACGGCCTCGTCATGGAAGCCGCGGGCCTGAAGCTGCCGCTCGGCTCGAGCTGCCAGATCGAGGCGCCCGGCGGCGGTACCGTCGAGGCCGAGGTGGTCGGCTTCGCCGGTGAAAAGCTCTACATGATGCCCACCGTGGATGTCTACGGCCTCGCGCCCGGTGCGCACGTCCTGCCACTGGAAACGCCGCCGCCGCCCCCCCGGCTGGGACAGGTCAGCGAACCGCGGCGACGCACGCTCGACCGTGCCAAGCACCTGCCGGTCGGCAGCCAGCTGCTCGGCCGCGTGGTCGATGGCAACGGCCGCCCGCTCGATGGCCTCGGCCCGCTCGACGACAAGACCGCGCGCTCGCTGGTCGGACGTCCGTCCAACCCGCTGCAGCGCGAACCGATCTCGAAGACGCTCGATGTCGGCATCCGCGCCATCAACGCCCTCCTCACCGTCGGCCGCGGCCAGCGGCTCGGCCTGTTCGCCGGCTCCGGCGTCGGCAAGAGCGTGCTGCTCGGCATGATGGCCCGCTACACGGCGGCCGACGTGATCGTCGTCGGGCTGATCGGCGAACGCGGCCGCGAGGTGAAAGAGTTCATCGAACAGAACCTCGGCGGCGCCGGCCTCAAGCGTTCGGTCGTGGTCGCCGCGCCGGCCGACGTCAGCCCACTGATGCGCTTGCAGGGCGCGGCCTACGCGACCTCGATCGCCGAGCAGTTCCGCGACGAGGGCAAGCAGGTGCTGCTGATCATGGACTCGCTGACCCGCTATGCCATGGCGCAGCGCGAGATCGCGCTGGCGATCGGCGAGCCGCCGGTGACGCGCGGCTACCCGCCCTCGGTGTTCGCCCGCCTGCCGCAGCTCGTCGAGCGGGCCGGCAACGGCCCGGCCGGCGGCGGCTCGATCACGGCCTTCTATACCGTCCTCGCCGAAGGCGACGACCAGCAGGATCCGATCGCCGACTCCGCCCGCGCCATCCTCGACGGCCACATCGTCCTCAACCGCACGCTGGCGGATGCCGGCCACTATCCGGCCATCGACATCGAACAGTCGATCTCGCGCGCGATGACCAACCTCATCGCCCCCGACCACCTCGAACGGGTGCGGCGCTTCAAGCAGCTTTATTCACGCTACCAGCGGGCGCGCGACCTGCTGGCCGTGGGCGCCTACGCACCGGGCTCGGACCCGCTGCTGGACCGGGCGATCGCGCTCTATCCGCGGATCGAAAGCTTCCTGCAACAAAGCATCGAGGAACGCGCCGACAACCCCGGCAGCCTCGCCGCACTGGCCGAACTGATCCCGGACATCGCCTGATTGAGCCGCTGACCGGCCGGCAGACTATACTTTCGGCATGAGCAAGAAGTTTCAGCTCCAGCCCCTGCTGGACCTTTCCAACCTCCGTCTCGACGAGGCGACGCGGCAACTGGGCAAACTGATCGCCGGCGAACAGGAAGCCAGCCAGCGTCTGGAGTTGCTTGTCCAGTATCGTGACGAATACCACGCCCGTTTCCTCGCCGCCGCCGGCAACGGCCTCGGTCCCGACACCTGGCGCAACTACCAGCACTTCCTCGGCCGCCTCGACCAGGCGATCGAACAGGCACGGCAGATCGTCCAGTCCTCGAAACAGCGCACCGCGCTCGGCCAGAAGCACTGGCTCGACCAGCGCGGCAAGGTGAAGGCCTTCGATACGCTGGCGCAACGGCATCAGGCCCGCGAGGCGCACGCCGAATATCGGCAGGAGCAGAAACAGTCGGACGAACACGCCGCACGGCGCTACGACTTCTTCGCCGAGGAAGAGCCGAACTGACTGATGGCATGGTCCTTGCGTTTATAGCCGGGACACCTTTCGACTGCAAGGATTGCCACCATGCCTGCCCAACTCAGTGCCGCGCCCGGACAAGCCCTCTCGGCGGCCCAGAACATTCTGCACCCCGCATCTGCCGCCGCCAGCGGGCTCACCACAGCCGCAGATACGCCCGCCGGCGATCATGCGCCATCGTTCGCTGCGCTCTTCAGACAGTTGGCGGCCCGGCAACTGTCCGGCGATGAGGCCCCGATCTCGCTGCAACTGCAGGCCGATGCGACCGTCACGACGGAGGTCGAGGCCACCGACGCCTTGAGCGCCCTGCTGCCATTTCTGGAAGGGATGGGAATGATTCCGGCCGATGGCGAAGCGGCCGACCAGGTCGCGCAGGCGGATCTGGCCACAGAGGTCGCCGCCCCCGAAGATAGCGCGCTGGCGCTCGCCGTCCCTGCCAGCGCGCCGGCAATAACTGCCGCCGAACTACCGGACGATGCGGCCATGACCGATCAGGACGGAAAGTCTCACGGCTCCCGTCCGGGCCTCGCTGCCATCGATAACGGCCAGTCACTGCAGGGCGATCTGATCACCCAGCAGACAGGCAAATCGGTTCGGGCGGCCGCGCAGGCGCCAGCCGTGGAATCCGGCCGTGGCCGCGAGTTCGCCGCCCAACTCGTCGCCGCCATCGACGCCAGCAAGGAAGGCGCTCACGCCCCCGGCAGCACGAGCGCGGCCGTGCATCAGGTCATCGCCGCCACCCCATCGAACGGCCACTCGCAGCCCGTGACGGCCGCCCCTCTGCAAGTCACCCAGCCGGTCGGTTCGCCGGGCTGGAGCGAGGAAGTCGGCCATCGCATCGTCTGGATGGCGAATCGCATGGAAAGCCGCGCGGAACTGGTGCTGACCCCGCCGCAGATGGGTCGCGTCGAAGTCAGCCTGACCATTTCCGGCGACCAGGCGAGCGCGAACTTCGCCTCGGCCAACCCGGCCGTGCGTGACGCACTCGAAGCGGCGCTACCGCGCCTGCGCGAGGTGCTCGCCGACGCGGGCATCCAGCTGGGCCAGGCCCAGGTGGGTGCCGAGAACCCTGGCCAGACGGCCCGGGAGGGTAAAAACGGCGATAATCCCGGCTTCGATCGCGCCGGTGAACGCGATACGGGCCCGCTCCGGATGACGGAATCGGGCATGTCGTCTCCCGCCGGACTCAAGTCCGGACGCGGTCTTGTCGATGTATTTGCCTGATGGCCTGAATTCCCGGGCGAACCGAACAGGAGCGAACCATGGCTGATGCCAAGAAAACCGAAGCCCCCGCCGAAGGCGAAGCCCCCAAGAAGAAAAGCAAGCTGCTGCTGATCATCATCATCGCGGTGCTGGTGCTGGTACTCGGCGGCGGCGCTGCGGCCTTCTTCCTGATGAGCAAGAAGGCCACCCACGACGAGGAAGCGGACACGGGCGACGAGCCGCCGGCCAAGGTGGCCAAGAAAAAGAAGAAGGATCCGGGGGCGCCGCCGGTGTTCACCAAGCTCGATCCTTTCGTCGTCAAGCTGCAGAGTGAAGCGCAGGAAGCCTACGTCCAGGCGGTCCCCGAACTGCGGCTTTACGATGCCGCGGTCGGCGAGCAGATCAAGCAGTTCATGCCGGAAATCCGCCACAAGGTGCTGCTGATCCTCGCCGGCAAGAAAGCCTCCGACCTGTCCACGCCCGAAGGCATGCAGGTGCTGGCCAACCAGATCCGCGTCACCATCAACACCACGCTGACCGGCGAGCCGCCGGAGCCCGGCATCGAGAAGCAGGACCGGGCCAGCGAGGATGCACCGGTGCAGGCAGTCTTCTTCTCGTCGCTGATCGTGCAGTGACAGGCAACGGATGAGCCAGGATTTTCTCTCCCAGGAAGAGGTCGACGCCCTGCTCAAGGGCGTCACCGGAGAGACGGACGAAGCGCCGCAGGAAGAGGGCGCCGGCGGCGTCAAGGCCTATGATCTCGGCCGCCAGGAGCGCATCGTGCGCGGGCGCATGCCCACGATGGAGCTCATCAACGAGCGCTTCGCCCGCTACCTGCGCATCGGCCTGTTCAACTACATGCACCGCAGCACGGAAATTTCCGTCGGTCCGGTGCGTGTGCAGAAGTACAGCGACTTCATCCGCAACCTGGTGGTGCCCACCAACCTCAACCTGATCCAGATGAAGCCGTTGCGCGGCACCGGCCTGTTCGTCTTCGACCCGAACCTGGTCTTCCTCGTGGTGGACAACATGTTCGGCAGCGACGGTCGCTTCCATACCCGGGTCGAGGGCCGCGACTTCACCGCGACCGAGCAGCGCATCATCATGGGCATGCTGGACGTGGTGTTCGCCGAGTACGCGAAAGCCTGGAAGCCCGTCTACGCGGTCGATTTCGAATACGTCCGCTCGGAGATGAACACGCAGTTCGCGAACATCGCCACACCATCCGAGATCGTGGTCGCCTTCACCTTCACCATCGAGCTGTCGGGCAATTCGGCCGAGATGCACATCTGCCTGCCCTACTCGATGATCGAGCCGATCCGCGACGTGCTCTACAGCACGATGCACAGCGAACAGGCCGGCAGCGATACACGCTGGACCAACATGCTGCGCCGCCAGCTGGTGTCTGCCGAGGTCGAGCTGACGGCGCCGCTGGGCGGGGCGCGCATCACCCTCGGACAGGTCAAGGATCTCAAGGTCGGCGACATCATCCCGTTCGAGATCGACGACCTGCTCAAGGTGCAGGTGGATGGCATACCGCTGATGGAGTGCCGCTACGGCATCAACAACGGCCAGTATGCACTGAAGGTCGAGGCGTTCGTAGCGCAGGAAGAATCCACGGAATAGAGGTCAATCATGAACGACGAAGTCCAGCAGGACGACAACCAGGTTTCGGAAGACGACTGGGCCGCCGCGATGGGCGAGCAGGCGGCAGCAGAGGCAGCCACAGAATCCCCGCCCGCCGCCCAGCCGGCGCAGATCTTCGAGCAGTTCGCCGGCAGCGCGGATGCGAATGCCAATCACGGCCTGGAACTGATCCTCGACATCCCCGTGCAGCTGACAGTCGAGCTCGGCCGCACCAAGATCTCGATCCGCAACCTGCTGCAGCTCGCCCACGGCTCCGTGGTCGAACTGGACGGGCTGGCGGGCGAGCCGATGGACGTGCTGATCAACGGCACGCTGATCGCGCAGGGCGAAGTGGTCGTGGTCAACGACAAGTTCGGCATCCGCCTCACCGACGTCATCACCCCGCAGGAGCGCATGCGCAAGCTGAACAAATAACAGTTAGCGCCACTTTCCCCCTGTAATTCGGCCTTCGCCCCCATGGGCGAGGCATAAGCTTCGTGGCCATGTCGCCACGCCTGCCGCTTTTCACCTTCCTGTTCCTGGCTGCCTCGCTCGCTCGTGCGGCAGAAGTCGGCGCCGGCAGCACGGTGCCCGATCTCGGCACCAGCGCCCTGCAGATGATCTTCGGCCTGCTGCTGGTGCTCGGGTTGCTGCTCGGCACGCTGTGGCTGCTCAAGCGCATCAGCCAGCCGCGCGGCAATGTCGCCGGTTTGCTGCGCGTCGTCGCCGGCGTCGCCGTCGGTTCGCGCGAGCGCGTGGTGATCCTCGAACTCGGCAACAGCTGGCTGGTGCTCGGAGTCGCGCCGGGACAGGTATCGACGCTGGCGGAAATCCCGCGCCAGGAAATGCCCGCCGCGCCGGCCCCCAGGGATTTCGTCGGCCAGCTGGCCGAGCGCCTGAGGAAAAATGCGTAGGTTCCTGCTGGGCGCCGTCCTGCTGGCGCCGACTTTTGCACTCGCGCAGGCGCTGCCCGCTCTGACGGCCACGCCCGTCGCAGGCGGCGGCACCCAGTGGTCGCTGTCGATCCAGACGCTGCTGCTGATCACCGGCCTGACCTTCCTGCCGGCCCTGCTGCTGATGATGACGAGCTTCACGCGCATCATCATCGTGTTTTCCCTGCTGCGCCACGCGCTCGGCACGCAGACTTCGCCGCCGAACCAGGTGCTGGTCGGGCTGGCGCTGTTCCTTACCTTCTTCATCATGGCGCCCGTGGGCGAGAAGATCTACGCCGACGCCTACCTGCCACTGTCGGAAAACAAGATCAGCTTCCAGCAGGCGCTGGACCGCGGGGCCGTGCCGCTGCGCGGCTTCATGCTCAAGCAGACGCGCGACGCTGACCTGGCACTCTTCACCAAAATCTCGCAGGGCCCCGCGCCCGCGAAGGTCGACGACGTGCCGCTGTCGGTGCTGATCCCCGCCTTCGTCACCTCCGAACTCAAGACCGCCTTCCAGATCGGCTTCATCGTCTTCATCCCCTTCCTCATCATCGACATGGTGGTCGCCTCGGTGCTGATGTCGATGGGCATGATGATGATGTCGCCGGTGATCGTCGCCCTGCCGTTCAAGATCATGCTGTTCGTGCTGGTCGACGGCTGGCAACTCGTCATCGGCTCGCTGGTCGCGAGTTTCGGCTAGGAGAAACCCCATGACCCCCACCACCGTCATCGAAATCGGCCGCCAGGCCGTCGAGGTCACCATCCTCGTTTCCGCCCCGCTGTTCATCGCCGCGCTGGCGACCGGCCTGCTGATCTCGATTTTCCAGGCCGCCACACAGATCAACGAGGCGACCCTGTCCTTCGTGCCGAAGCTGATCGTGGTCTTCGCGACCCTGATTGTCGCCGGCCCGTGGATGATCACGCTGCTGACCGACTACATGCAGCGCCTCTACGGATCGATCCCCGGCATGATCGGCTAATCCCGGGAAATGATCACCTTCACCGGCGCGCAGCTCGACGCCTGGCTGACGGCCTTCCTCTTCCCGCTGGCACGCATCATGGGCCTGCTGGCGAGTGCGCCGGTCTTCAACAACCGCGCCCAGCCGGCGCGCATCCGGCTCGTCATCGGCCTCGTCATCACGGTGGCCCTGGTTCCCGTGCTGCCGCCGATGCCGGCCGTCGCGCCCGGTTCCTGGGTCGGCATGGCGATCCTCGCGCAGCAGATCCTGATCGGCCTGCTGCTTGGCTTCACGCTGCGCATCGCCTTCGCCGCCATCGACGTCGCCGGCGAACTCATCGGCATGCAGATGGGACTGTCCTTCGCCGTGTTCTACGATCCGCAGGCCGGCGGCCAGACGCCCGTGCTCGCCGAGTTCCTCGGCCTCATCACGACGCTGATCTTTCTCGCACTGAACGGCCACCTGCTCGCCCTGCAGGTGCTGGCCGAAAGCTTCCGGCTACTGCCTGTCGGCACGACGCCTTTCGGCGCGGGCGGCTTCGCCGCCTTCCTCGCCTGGTCGTCGACGCTATTCTCGGCCGGTTTGCTGCTCGCCCTGCCGCTGATCGCCGCCCTGTTGATCGCCAACCTGGCGATGGGTGTGCTGGCGCGGGTCGCACCGCAGCTGAACATCTTCGCCGTCGGCTTTCCGGTCACGCTGATGGCCGGCTTCGTCGTGATGATGTTCATGATCCCCTACTTCGGGGCGGCGATGGAACGGCTTTTCGACGGGGCTTTCCGCGCGATGGCGGAAATCATGCGGGCCGGTGCCGCCGGATGATCCCGGATGACCGGGCCGATCAGCCGGCCTTCCTGACGAAGCGGACGACGCCTTCGGCGGTGCGCTGCGAACCGAGCACCGAGGATTCCATCCCCTCGGCATATTCGACCACCTCGTAGCTCGCGTAGCCGCCGGCGCGCATCAAGTCCTTGGCACGACGATGGAAGATGACCCGGGCCTCGCCCGCCCCGCCGGCGTAATAGCGCTTCATGGCGAGATTCAAGCGCACATGATGGTCCGGGAAGCGCGCCTCCTCGATGCTCCAGTTCGGCGCCAGCGGATCGAGGATCAGCCAGGCTGCCGCAGCATAGGCGCCCCAGTAGACGAGCTTCTCGAGCGGATAGGACACCGACGGGCCAAGGCTGACGGCCGTGTCGGGAATCAGCGGCCCACCGATGATATCGGTCGCCGTGCTGGTGACGGTATCGACGACCGAGCCGCCGACGCCCGTGACGTTCGTCGGCGCCGGAGTCGTCGTACAGCCGGCCAGCAGGGCGGCACAGAGTGCGGCGGGTATAAGTCGGCGCCGGCGGGACGGCATGGCGAGCGAGCTCATCGGATGTAGTCGAAGAGGGTCAGCTGGGAAATTCGGCTGAAGGACTGCTGGGCCGCCTGCAGGTCGGTCTGCTTGCGCGTCAAATCGGAAATCGCCTTGGCGTAATCTAGGTCCTGCAGGTTGGACAGGGTCTGCTGGTACTGCAGGTTCAGGTCTTCATTGACACTGCCCAGCGACTCCAGTTCCGCCATGCGGCTGCCGATCATGGCACGCACGCGCAGGATGTTGTCGTTGGCCTGGGAGAAATTGGTCAGGGCGAAGCCGATCTCGTTCGAATACTTGGCAGCATCCGCCGGCTGCCCGGTGTTGCCGGTCTCCAGCGCATCGATCAGATTGGCGAGCGTCTTGAAGATGCTCTGCGAGGTGCTGGACTGGATGGCGAAAGCGTCGCCGGATGCCGGCTCGCCAGAGATCGTGACCGATGCGCCGAAATCGTTGGACGGCGGATTGTAGGCGGCGTTCAGGCCTGAAAATTCGATCGGCTGGCCGCTCTCGAATACATGGGTGTAGCTGCCACCATTGCCGTTCGTGGAGGGGGCTCCCGTGAAGAGCGAAAAGCCCGTCGTCACATCGACCAGGTCGTAGTAAGTCGTGACATCGTTTCCGGCATGGCCACTGACATACGTCGGCGTACCGAACATGTCCGCATAGCCGGTATTCCCGGTCACTGCGGCCAGCGTGACTCCGGAGGTACTACCTGAAGTGGACGAAGTCACCACCAGTTGGTTCGCTGCATTGACGCTGACCGTCGCCGAACCGGCTGCAGGTGGAGTAGCGCCGAGCGCGGTATTCATCGCGGTTTGCACGGCATCCGCCAGATCCTGCGGCGTCGCATAGGCGGCACCGCCATTGTTGCCCACGGTTACCGTGACAGCGGCACCCCCATCGATCGCAAGGGTGAATTCATCATTGGTTCCGGTCGTGATCGTCAGGCTCGGTGTGGTCAGCGCAACGCTGCCATTCGCCTGCCCCACCGCATCGTTCCAGAAGCGTACTTCGAGGTTCTGGCTGTTGGTGGCCGCATTCCATTTCGCCGGGTCGGTGACGCTGCCGCCGTCGATGATGCCGGTACCGACATTGGCGCTCGCGTAATTGGTCGTGAAATAGCCGTTGCCGTTCTTGATGCGTCGGAATACGTCGTTGCCCGAATCGCTGACCTCGAGCATGCGGGTGGCCGACACCTGCAGCGTCCGCTGGCCGTCGTCGCCATCGTAGATCACCTCGTTGCCAGCATTGAGGAAGTCGATGGTACCGCCGAAGGGCTTGGTCGATCCCATGTAGCCGGAGAACAGATACTGTCCCTGCCCGTCGGCGGAGTTCGCGATGCCCATCAGTTCGTCGTAGCGGGCGCGCAGTTCGAAGGCGATGGAACGCCGATCGCTGGCCGCCAGCGCCGCGTTGCCGGCCTGCACGGTCAGCTCCTTGATGCGCCCGAACAGGTCGTTGATGCTGTTCAGCTGGACCTCGGCCAAGCCGAGGGCGGACGTGGCGTTCTGTTGGTTGGTGGCGTACTGCTCGAGGATGTTCTTCGACTGCGTGACCTCGAGCGCACGCGCGGCACCGACCGGATCGTCGGCCGGGGTGAGGATGCGGCGCCCCGTGGAGACCTGCTGTTGCAGATGGAGCAACGATGCCATCTGCTTGTTCATGGTGCTCACGCCCGCATCGAAGATCATGCTGGTTGCGACTCTCATGGTTCTATCCTCTTATCTGCCCAGCGCCAGGATTTCATCGAACAGGCCGCTCGCGATGTCCAGCATCCGCGCCGCAGCCTGATAGGCCTGCTGGTAGCGCAACAGGTTGGCGGCTTCCTCGTCGAGGTTGACGCCGGAAAGCTGGTCGCGCGTGGTCTGTGCGCGTTCGTAGAGACTCTGCTGAGCCTGCCCGGTGATCTCGACCTGGCGCGACTTGTTGCCGACATCGGCGACGATCTGCGAGTAAGCCGACTGGTAGGTCGCCGTGCCGCCGGACATCGTGTTCTGCGTCTGCAAGGCGGCGAGCAACACGCCGTTGCGGTTGTCGGATACGCCGTTCGCATTGCGCTCGATGGTGAACTTGTCGCCCGATGCCGGCGTGCCGGTGACTGTGAAGGTGGCGCCGAAATCGTTCGACAGCGGATTGTAGGCTGCCGCCAGGCCCGAGAGCGTGATCGGCTGACCGCTCGTGTAGGCATGGGTGTAGCTGCCCCCGGCACCGGTTGCCGACGGCGCGCCGGTGAAGAGCGAGTTGCCTGTTGCAGCATCCACCAGGTCGTAATAGGTGGTGCCCGCGCTGGCGGCAATGCCGTCGGTGCTCACGGGAGTGCCTAACAGATCTGCGAATCCGGTATTCCCGGTCACGGCCGACAGGACGATGCTCGAACTGGCACCCGTCGTCGAAGAGGTGATCACCAGACGCCCGGCGGCATCAAGGCTCGCCGTCGCCGAGCCTGCGGCAGGTGGAGAAACCGTAAGGTCCGTATTCAGCGCAGTCTGTATCGCTGCCACCAGGTTGGCTGGCGTGTAGGGGCTGCCTAGATTCGATATCGTGATGGTCGTGGGCGAAGCGGCGCCATCGACCTGGATGGCAAACTGATCATTCGCGCCGACGTTGATCGTCGTGCTGGCCGACAGCACGACGCTGCCGCTCGCCAGCCCCGCCGTCGTTACCGTGCCGGCCGTGTCCGTCCAGAAGCGCACTTCCAGATTCTTACTGTTGGTGGCTGCATTCCACGCTGCCGCGTCGGTCACCCGCCCGGCATCGATGGCCGCCGAGCCGGTGTTGGTCAGCGGCGTCCCCGTACGCAGCGGCGAGGCAGCAGCGATCGAGCGCGGGTCGCTGATCGCCATCGACAGATTGGTGGCGGCACCGCGCACCGGCTGGATCAGGAAGCTGTCACCGACGTTCGGCGTACCGCCTACGCTGATCGAAAACCCGTCGATGCTCGCCGGCAGCGGCGCGCCGCTGACGAGCACGGCGTTGTCGGAAAGACGCGTCACCGTATAGTTGCCGCTGCCGTTGTAGATCAGGCGGTAGTCGCTGGTCGTCAGTTCGTCGACCGTCGCCGCATCGATGCTGGCAGTCACGGTGGCGCTACCGGTATTCGTGGCATTTTGGCGCACCGTCGGTACCGCCAGGCTCAGGTCGAAATAATCGCCGCCCAGCGCACCGGTGAGGTCCTGACCGAGCCGGTGCTGCGTATTGAAATTCGTCGCCAGCGTCAGGGCGATCCGCCCCAGCGCATTCTGGGCTCCGTCGAGCGACTCGGAACGGAAGGCGATCAACCCGCCAAGTTCACCACCGCTCAGCATCGACTCCGGCATATTGACCGTCGTGCCCATCGGCGACCGGATCGCGACGATGATGCGTTCCGGATCGTCCGGCGCGGCGACGGCCTGCATCGAGTAGTCGAGCGTCCCGACCACCAGTGGCTGGCCGTTGCCGATGAAGACGCTGTAGGTACCATCGTTCTGCTCGATGGTCGTGACGCGGATCAACTGGTTGAGATCGGCCACCAACTGGTCACGCTGGTCGAGCAGGTCGTTCGGCGGCTGGTTCGGCCCGGCTGCCTGGGCACTGATGATGCGCTGGTTGATGTTTGCAATCTGCTGTGCGTATGAATTGATCGCGGAGACATTGCTGCTGATCTGGGCATTGACGCCGGTGCGGACCTCCGTCATGCGCTGATCGATTGCCTCGAAGCGTGCCACCATCGCCTGGCTGGCGGATAGCATGGCCTGTCGTGCCGGAATCGAGGCAGGATTGGCGGCCATCTCCTGTACGGCGGAAAAGAAGTCCGTCATGGCCGGGGACAGGCCCGCATCGGGATCGGCAAGCAGGTTGCTGATCTGGCTGATCTGGCTCAGGTAGCTGTCCATCTCCGCCGCACCGGTCTGTGCCGACAGGACCTGCTCCGTCAGTTGCTGGCTGTAGACGCGCCGGATCGTCTCGACATTGGTGCCCTGGCCGAGATAGCCCGAGCCCGAAAACATCGGGGTATTCGTCGTCTGCTGGATCAGCTGGCGGCTGTAGCCCGGCGTCGAGGCGTTCGCGATGTTGTGGCTGGTGGTCAGGATGCCGGCTTGTGCCGCTCCCAGACCGCTGACGCCGACGTTGAAGATACCCATGCTATGACTCCGTAGGATGCCCGTTTAACGGCAATTACTGCCGCCGGTTGAGCGTTCATGCAGGAGTTACAGCAACCCTCGTGCCAAGCAGGAGGAAACCGGGATCAGGCGCGCGACGGTTCCGCGTCGCGCAGGCGCGGGGAGCCAATCACCCGTTCAAGCTTGGCCGCGTATTCGGGATCGGTTGCGTAGCCCGCGCGTTGCAGGCCACGGGCGAAGCCGGCGGCATCCTGGCTGGCAACGACTTCGGCGTAGCGCGGGGTTTGCGTCAGCAGCCGGGCATAGTCCTCAAAAGCCTCGGCATACGAGCCGTAGGCACGAAAGCGCTCGACGCGTTTCCCGGCGATGCCACCCACGTACTCGGTGGTTGTCGCTTCGACCACGGCGCCCTGCCACTGGCTGCCGGCCTTGATACCGAACAGGTTGTAACTGGGACGGCCATCGGCGAAACGCGGCTCGGACTTGCCCCAGCCGCTTTCGAGGGCAGCATGGGCAACGAGGAAGCGCGCCGGAATACCGGTCGCCGCACTGGCCATCTCGGCATGGGGAAGCAGGTCGCTGACGAAGGCCTGCGACGACGATTCCCCGTTATTCGCAGCCGGCGACTGAAGCGGTGCGAGCTGACGGACCGGGGATGATTCCAGCGGGAACAGCTTCGGCGCGGTATCGCTCGGCAACGGAACGGCGCGCGGGGAAGGCAACGGCATCGCCCGCGCCGGGAGGGCCAGGGGCATGCCGCCTTCCTGATCCGGAACGGCTACCGCGTCCGGCCGGGACAGCTGGCGTTCGATCATCGCTGCAAGACCGGTACCGCCCTTGCCTGCCAGCACCTGCGCCATCTGGGAGTCGAGCAGCTCCTGATAGAAGCGCGTCTGGTCGCTGTCGAACATGCCCTCCTGCGGGACGGAGGCCCGCATCGATTTCATCACCATCTGCAGGAACACGGCTTCGAACTGCCTAGCAGCCGTCTTCAGGGCCTGGGGGTCATCCTGTCGCAGCCCTTGCTTGAGCGCCGTGAGCGACTGGGTGTCGAAAATGGAGGGGGTGGGCGCGGCCGGATTCATTATGCTCAAGCTTGCCTCGGCAACGGGCCGGCAATCCGCCGAGCACCGCCGCAATTCAGCGGCAATTCATGCCGATGCCGGCGCTAGATGATTTCCAGTTCGGCACGCAGGGCGCCGGCCATCTTCATCGCCTGCAGGATGGCGATGAGATCCTGCGGGTTGGCACCGATCGTGTTCAGCGCCTTCACCACGTCGGCGAGATTCGCGCCGCTCTTCATGGCGACGAGCTGTCGATCTTCCTGCTTGATATCGACGGAAGCATTCGCGACGCCGGCCGTCTGGCCCCCGGAGAACGCACCGGGCTGACTCACCTGGTTGTCCGTGGCGATCGTGACGGACAGGTTGCCGTGCGCGACGGCGCACTGTTCGATCGTGACGGCCTGGTTCATGACCACCGAGCCGGTCCGTGCATTGACGATCACCTTGGCCGGCATCTGCATCGGCGTCACGTTGAGGTTCTCGACCGCTCCGAGGAAGGCCACGTGCTCCGTCGGGTTGGCCGGGAGCCGCACCTGGACCTGACGGCCATCCACTGCGTTGGCCGTGCCGCTCCCCATCGTCTGGTTGATCGCATCGACGACCCGCTGGGCGGTGCCGAAATCCGTGCGGCGCAATTCGAGGTTGGCAAACTCACCCTGCCCGACCGTCACCGGTACTTCGCGCTCGACGGTGGCGCCGTTGGCGATGCGGCCGACCGACAGGTGGTTCACCGTGGTCTGCGAGCCTGCGCCCGCAGCCCCCGCCCCGACGACGACGACATTGCCCTGTGCCATCGCGTAGATGTTGCCGTCGGCCCCCTTGAGCGGTGTCATGACCAGCGTCCCACCGCGCAGCGACTTGGCATTGCCGATCGAGGAGACCGTCACGTCGATCGGCTGGCCGGTACGTGCGAAGGCAGGCAGGTCGGCCGTCACCATCACCGCCGCCACGTTCTTGAGCTGCAGCGACTGGCCGGGCGGCAATGTCACGCCGAGGCGCGACAGCATGTTGATCATGCTCTGGACGGTGAAAGGCGTCTGCGTCGTCTGGTCGCCCGTGCCGTCGAGGCCGACGACGATGCCGTAGCCGACCAGCTGGTTGTGGCGCACGCCGGCGATCGAGGCGATCTCCTTGATGCGTTCGGCCCGCGCGGCATCGCTGACCAGCAGGGCCGCGAACACCCACATCAGGCCGATCAGGAATTTATGCACGGTGCTCATGGCAGACTCTTTTTCAGAAAGGCATGAAGGACAGGAAGAATCGCCCCAACCAGCCCATGACCTGGGCCGAATCAATGAAGCCATTCGCCTTGTATTCGATGCGTGCGTCGGCGACCTGCGTGGACTGCACGGTGTTGCTGGCCGTGATCGTGGTCGGATTCACGACGCCGGAAAAGCGGATGAACTCCTCGCCCTCCTTCAGGCCGATCTGCTTCTCGCCGGACACCAGCAGGTTGCCGTTCGGATAGACCTCGATGACAGTCACGGTCAGGGTGCCGGTGAAGTTGTTCGACGAGGTGTTCTCGCCCGAGCCCTCGAAGGCGGTGCTGCTGGTGGCCGACAACGTCGTCCCCTGGAAACTCTTGAGCGGCAGGCCGGCGATCGTGGGCACCGACGCCGAACTGTCGTGGCTGCGATCGGCCTTGGTATCGGATTTCTTCGCAGCGGCGGTTTTCTCCGCAATGTTGATGGTCAGCGTGTCGCCGACAAGACGCGCGCGACGGTCCTCGAACAGTGGCCGCGCGGTCGCGGCATTGTAGATGCTGCCGTTGGCGGGCACCGCAGCCATGCGCATCTCGGGTCGCACCGACATCGGTTGATGGACCGCCGTCGGCGGCGAGGTTGCCACGCAACCAGCCAGCAGCGCGGCAGCCAGCGGGACGAGCAGGGTTGCGGTTTTCATGGCATTTCCCATCACAATTGCGTCAGCCGGCCGAGCATGGCATCCGAGGTCTGCACCGCGCGCGAGTTCATTTCATAGGCACGCTGGGTCTGGATCATGGTGACCAATTCCTCGGCGACGTTGACGTTCGACGTCTCCACCATCGCCTGGTTGAGCAGGCCGGCGCCATTGCTGCCCGGCGTATTGGGTGTGGGCGTGCCCGACGAGGCGGTTTCAACGTAGAGGTTTTCACCCATGCTCTGCAAGCCGCCGTTATTGACGAAGGTGGCGAGCTGGATCGTCCCGACCTGTACCAGGGCAGGGTTGCCGGTCTGCTGCACCGACACGATGCCATCGCGGCTGATACTGATGCTGATCGCATCGGCGGGAATCGTGATCGCCGGCGAAAGCGGATAGCCGCTCGAGGTGACGATCTGTCCGGTGCTGTCGCGCTGGAAGGCGCCGTCGCGCGTGTAGGCGAGCGTGCCGTCCGGCATCTGGATCTGGAAGAAGCCCTGGCCGTTGATCGCAATGTCGAGCGGATTCTCGGTGCGCTGCAGGGTGCCCTGCAGGTGGATGTGTTCGGTAGCGATGGGGCGCACGCCGACGCCCAGCATCAGGCCGGATGGAATCTGCGTCTGCTGCGTGGACTGGGCACCGGGCTGGCGCAGGTTCTGGTAAAGAAGATCCTCGAAGACGGCGCGTTGACGCTTGAAACCGTTGGTGCTGACGTTGGCCAGGTTGTGCGAAATGACGTCGAGGTGCGTCTGCTGGGCATCGAGGCCGGTCTTGGCGATCCAGAGCGAGCGAATCATCGTTTATTCCTTTTAGCGCGGTGCGAGCACCTGGGTGGCGGCACGGTCATTCTGCTCGGCGGTGCTGATCGTGCGCATCTGCATTTCGAACTGGCGTGCGAGCGAGATCATCGCCACCATCTGTTCGACCGGGTTGACGTTGCTGTTTTCGAGATAGCCCGAGGCGATCTTGACGTTGTCGTCCTGCGCGACCGGCAATCCGCTGCCCAGACGGAACAGCCCGTCGGCACCGCGCACCAGGTTCGCCTCTGGCGGATTGACCAGCTTGACCCGTCCGACGGCGTTCACCGTGTTCTGCGCCCCGCTCTGCGGCACCACGGAGATCGTGCCGTCGCGCTCGATGGTCACGCGGGAATCCGGCGGTATGGTGATCGGGCCGCCATCGCCCTGCACCGGTATGCCGTTCTTGGTCTGCAGCACGCCGTTTTCGGACACGCCGAAGCTGCCGTTGCGCGTGTAGGCCTCGGACCCATCCGGCATGGCCAGTGCGATCCAGCCCTTGCCGCGCACGGCGATGTCGAACTCGCCGCCGGTGTGCATCAGCGCACCTTCGCTGAAATCGGAGTGCGTGCTGGCATCGGCGGCGAAGGCGCGCGTCGGCAGTGCGACGGGCTGCGCATTGTGCGTCAGCACCTGGGCGGCACGCAGGCGATGCTCTTCGGCCCGATACCCATGCGTCGCGACATTGGCGAGGTTGTGGGCGACGGCCGCCTGCCGCGACATCGTGCCGCTGGCGCCGGTCATCGCGGTGTAGATCAGCCTGTCCATTCAGTCCTCGCCGCTCATTTCGCCGTCTTTTCAGCGCCGACTTTTAGCGCAGGTTCACCAGCGTTTGCAGCACGCTGTCCTGTGTCTTGATGGTCTGCGCGTTGGCCTGATAAGCACGCTGGTAGGTGATCATGTTCACCAGCTCGGCCGTCAGGTCGACGTTCGACTCCTCGATCGCGGCCGACTGGATCACGCCCAGCGAGCCGGAGCCCGGCACGCCGATCAACGGCTGGCCGGAATCGGCAGTCTCCGACCACTGGTTGTTGCCCATCGAGGTCAGGCCGTTCGGATTGGTGAAGTTGCCGAGCACCACCTGCGCGAGGTCGCGTGTCTGGCCGTTGCTGTAGCGGCCCTGCACGGTGCCGTCGGCGGCGACGCTGAGGCCCGCGAGTCGGCCCGAGGTATAGCCGTCCTGACGGATGCTATTGACGCCGAAGATGTTGCCGTACTGTGTCGATCCCGTCAGATTGAGATCGAACGCCAGCGGTGTGCTGGCACCGGTAGCGATCGTGAATGACTGAGCAATGATGCCATCGCCGGGACTGAGCAGCGCACCGGTGGAACTGAACTGCATGGCAGTGGCAGTGCTTGCTGCGCCACCATCCATGTTGGTATAGAGGTTCCAGGTATTGCCTGCCGTCTTGCGGAAGAACAGCGACAGCAGGTGCGGGTTGCCCAGCGAATCGTAGACCGTGGCGGAGGTTGAGCTGTTATAGGTCGTCGGGTCGTTCACGTTGAAGTTGGCCGCACCGGCTACGGCCGAGGGGGCACCGCCGAGCAGGTTGGCTGCACCATCCCCTCCGGCGCCGGTCAGCGATACCGTCGAAGTCGGGCCGGTCGTAGTGGAGGTGATCACGATTTGCCCCCCGCTGACGGTAACGGTGACCGGTGCTCCCGCACCGGTGAGCGCCGTTTCCGCTGCGGTGGCGAGTGCAGCGGCGTCCGCATAGGTAGTGTTGGCGATGTTCGCCGAATAGGCCGTGCCATTGACGGTGATGTTGAGCGTATCGTTGGTGCCATCTATAACCAGACTGGCCGGTGATGCCGACCCGGTCAGCGTGCCATTGGGGGCGTACGTCGTATCGCGTGAATCCAGGTTGAGGCCGATCTCGACGCCGGAACCGGTGCTGCCCGTCGACTGGGGCTGCAGGTCGGAAGTGTTGATGAAGATTTCCGACGGCGTCGAAGGCACGATGACGTTGCTGGCGTTGGCCAGGAACCCCGTCAGCCGATAACCGCTCGCGTTGACGATGTAGCCATCCTTGTCGAGGTTGAACTGGCCGTTGCGCGTCCAGCTGATCGAGCCGTTGTTGCTCAGCCGGTAGAAGCCCGCCCCGTTGATCGCCAGATCGAGCGGATTGTTGGTGACCGTGATGTTGCCCTGGGTGAATTGCTGGTTGATGCCGGCCACCGCGGTACCAATGCCGATCTGGCTGCCACCACCCAAAGTTGCCGCAAAGACATCGGCGAAGGCAGTTGTTGCCGACTTGAAGCCGATCGTGCCGGAGTTGGCGATGTTGTTGCCGACCGAATCGAGTGCCTTGGAAGATGCGTTCAGTCCGCTCAAACCTTGCTGGAAGCCCATTGTGCTGCTCCTGTCAGAGAATCTGTTTAACGTCGGTCATGGTGAATGCACCAAGCGTGCCAACATCGAGCGACAAGCTGCTGCCGTTGCGAGTGACCGCCTGCACCAGGCCGTAGGCCAGCGCTGTCGCTGTACTCGACTCGGTCCCGCGCTTGGCGTTGACGCTGTAGCTGTAGTTGCCGAGGGCGGCCGCCTCACCGCTGTCGGTCTTGCCATCCCAGACGAAGGGATGCACACCCGACTCCTGCGCACCGAGGTTCAGCGTCCGCATCACGAGGCCGTTGGCATCCTTGATCGTCACGGTCACTTCGTCCGCCGAAGCCGCCAATTCCAGCCCACCGATACCGCCCTGCTCGCCGAGCGACATGCTGCTGCCCGGAACGAGGACGCCGCGGTTGACGAGGCTGGCCGCCTGCATCGCCTGCGTCTCGGTCATCCCGGACAGCAGCGTCTGCAGGGTCGCATTGAGTTTCTCGACGCCATTCACCGTGCTGATCTGCGCCAGTTGGGACGTCAGTTCGGCGTTCTCCATCGGACTGAGCGGATCCTGGTTCTTCAGCTGGGTGGTCAGCAAGGTCAGGAAGCGGTTTTCCGCCTCATTGACGACCGACAGGTCCTTCTCTTCCGAACGTGCCGCGAGGCTTGAATAGATCAGTTCGGACTGATTGTTCGCGACTGCAGTGGTGGTCATGGTCTGGTTCCTTTACTGTCCGATCGCCAGGGTCTTCATCATCAAGGCCTTGGCGGTATTCATCACTTCCGCGTTCGTCTGGTAGGCGCGCGAGGCGGAGATCATGTTCACCATCTCCTCGACGACATTGACGTTCGGCATCGCGACGTAGCCCTGCTCGTTCGCGGCCGGATTCGACGGGTCGTACTGCATGCGCAGCGGCGCGGCACTCTCGACGACCTGGGTGACGCGTACGCCGATGCCGCCGCCCTCGACCGGCTTCGCCTCGAAGACCACCTGCTTCGCGCGGTAGGGCTGGCCATCGGCGCCGACGACGCTGTCGGCGTTCGCCAGGTTGCTCGCCACGGCGTTGAGCCGGGCGGACTGCGCGGTCAGCGCGGAACCGGCGATGGCGAAAATTCTCATGTCACTCACGATTCACCTCACTGCCCGTTGATGGCCCGTTGCAGGCCCTCGAACCGCTTGTTGATGAACATGATGAGCGCCTCGGTCTGCAGCGCATTTTCAGCGAAGGCGGAACGCTCGACATCCATATTCACGGTATTGCCATCCACGGCCCCCTGGTACTCGGCCCGGTATTGCGTCATGGCCGCGTACGGTGCTTCTCCGTCGCCCGACAGGTGGCCGGCACGGGTGCGGGCCATCGTCAGGGGCTTGCCGGCATCACCGCCCGCCGCCCCCATGGCCGTGGCGAGGGCCGACTTGAAGTCGACATCGCGAGCCTTGAAGTGCGGCGTATCGGCATTGGCGATGTTGGATGCCAGCAACTCCTGACGATGATTGCGCAGGCCGAGCGCATTGCGGTAGAGACTCAGGTCCTGTTCGAGGCGGTCGATCATTTTCGGGTGGCCTAAAGAAATTGCGGTCGATGTCGATATGCAGCAAACGTGCCAGTACCGTTTTCGGCCGATCCACCCGCTGTTTCAGGCAAATCGGCGGGCGCGTCGGCAAGTGCTGCGGCAATTCTTGCCTCCGTGAAAAAGGGCGAATAAACCACGGTTACGTGGCCGAACCGCCCGAGGGATTCATGCTCCAATCACGTCATGCATCGCATCGTCCCCCTGCTTCTCTGCCTCTCCATCCTGGCAGCCTTACCCGTTCAGGCACGCCAGGACCCGCTCCCCGTACACAAGGCCGTCGGCGACTGGCTGAAGATCCAGACGCAGGGGCTGCCCGGGCAGGTCAGCTACACCGTTGGCGAACTGGCCACGGACAACCAACTGGCCCCGTGCACCGCCTTAGATGTCGGCCGTCCGGCCGGTGCCCGCCTGTGGGGGCGCACGCATGTCCAGGTCCGCTGCCTCGATGCCGCGGCGTGGAGGATCAACATCCCGGTCCATGTCCGCATCAAGACCGACGTCCTGATCAGCGCTCGCCCGATCTCGCGCGGCCAGCACATTACTGCCGAGGATCTCGCCACGCAGTTGGGGGACCTGTCCGACCTCCCAGCCAATACCCTTACCGATCCGGATCTGGCTATCGGCAAGACCGCCACCGTCGCAATTTCCGCCGGCCGCGTTTTGCGTGCCGACATGCTGAAGGCACAAACCGTGGTGCGCCAGGGCCAGACCGTCAAGGTCGTGTCGCGCGGTCCCGGATTTTCTGTCGCCAACGATGGCCGTGCACTCAATAACGCCACCGCAGGAGAAGTGGTCCAGATCCGGCTGGCCAATGGCCAGGTCGTCAGCGGCATCGCCGGGCCTACTGGCATCATCGAGATAACTTATTGAATTAAAGTAACTTGTTATAATTTTCCAAAATTGCGAAAGCACTCAAGTTTTTCGCGCGCTTGCCGTTAGAATCATCGAACACCCTGTACCCCGCATCCAGGAACACCAGTCAGGCAACCGGTGCGGGCTGCGACAGCAAAGGACATCATCGTGAAGATCAACAGCGCCATTCCTTCCATCGGCAGCACGCCGGACTCCGGTCGCGCGCGCAGCCCGGCTGCGGCCCAGCCGGCGAACAGTTCGGCTGCCAGCGAACGCGTCGATATTTCTTCGCTCTCCGCCCGCTTGCAGGAAGTCGGTGCCGGCGAGACGCCGGTCAATGCCCAGCGGGTCGCCGAGATCAAGCAGGCGATCGCCGAAGGACGCTTCCAGATCAATCCGGAACGGATCGCGGACGGCCTGTTGAACAGCGTGCGCGACATGCTCGGCCGCGCCGGCAAGACGGCCTGATATCCGGCCGGGGGACGCGGTGACCTCACCGGCGGTCAATCCTCTGGATGAAGAAATCGGCAGGCTGAAGGAATTCGTCAGCCTGCTGCAACGCGAGCAGGATCTGCTCAAGAAGGGCGATACCGACGCCCTGCTACCCCTGATCGACACCAAGACACAACTGGCCGACCGTCTGGCGGCCTTGGCCCGTGCACGCGAAGCGCATCTGGCCCGGCAGGGTTTACCCCCCGGGCGTCTTGGCATGGAGCAGTGGCTGCAGCATCACGGCAATGCCGCACAACGCCAGTCCTGGCAGGCGCTGCTCGAACTGGCGCGCGAAGCCCGCGACCTCAACGAACTCAATGGCAAGCTGATCGGCCTGCACATGCAGCACAACCAGCAGGCGTTCACGGCGCTCATGAACGCGACCAACCGGGCGATGACCTACGGGCCGGACGGCCAGCAGCAGGCCGGACTGGGCGGCCGCATTCTCGGTACCGCCTGAAGCGGGGGCCCACCCCGTAATCGCTGCCATGCAGCGATCTCCCCTCAAGGGGCCAAGAAACACTCGGGACGGCCCTTCGTGTTTCTTCCACCTTACTCAGGCAGCGGCACTTCCTTGACCTGATCCGGGGTACGCGACTCCATGGTGATCGCCACGCGGCGATTGCGCTGGCGGCCTTCGACCGTGGCATTGTCCGCCACGGGCCGCTGCTCGGCGTAGCCGGTCGCCGTCATGCGCCGCGGATCGACACCGGTATCGATGAACAGGCGCACGACGCTGGCCGCCCGGGCACCCGACAATTCCCAGTTGGACGGGAACAAGGGGGTGTTGATGGGCTCGTTGTCGGTATGCCCCTCGACGACGAGCGGGAAGTCGGTCGTGGCGAGAATCTGGCCGACGGCGGTCAGCGCCCGGATCGCGGGAATCTGCAGGCGCGCCTCGCCCGAATCGAACAGCACGCTGGCATTGATCTCGACGGTGATGCCGAGCGCGCCCTCGGTGACGCGGACCTGCCCCTGCTGCACCAGCGGGGCAAGTGCCTCGGTGATTTCCTTGGCCTTCTTGCGCAGCAGCTCGCGGTTCTGCTCGCGCTGCACATCGGTCTTCAGCACACTCGGCCGCGGCTTGTTCAAGGGGATCGTCACCGGCATCGGCGCATTGGGATTCACCTGCATCATTGCGCCCGAGGTATTGCCGGGAATGTTGCGGAAGGCCGAGGAAATCGAGTCGGACAGCACGCGGTACTTGCCCTCGTTCACGGAGGAGATCGCATACATCACGACGAAGAAGGCGAACAGCAGGGTGATGAAGTCGGCGTAGGAAACGAGCCAGCGCTCGTGGTTCTCGTGTTCCTCTTCGCCCTTGCGTCGCCGGCCCATCGAGCGCGCCTTGCCTAAACGATGTAGCCCTGCATGCGCGACTCGATAATCCGCGGATTATCGCCGTTCGCGATGCCGACCAGGCCATCGACGAACATCTCGCGTTGCGCGACCAGCCTCGCGATGTTGGCCAGCAGCTTCTTGGCCACCGGCAGGAAGATCAGGTTGGCCGCGCCGACGCCGTAGATGGTGGCGACGAAGGCGACAGCGATGCCGGCACCGAGCTTGGAGGGGTCGGACAGGTTCTCCATCACGTGGATCAGGCCCATCACGGCGCCGAGAATGCCGATGGTCGGCGAATAGCCGCCAGCGGACTCCCAGATCTTCGCCGAGAGCTTCATCTGCTCTTCGTAGGCGCCGATCTCGACTTCGAGGACTTCGCGCAGACGCTCCGGCTCCGCACCATCAACGAGCAGTTGCAGCCCCTTGCGCATGAAGGGATCGGGAACGGAGGGAATCTGCGCCTCGAGGGCGAGCAGGCCCTCCTTGCGGGCCACATGACTCCAGCTCGCGACCTGCTCGATCAGTTGCTCGGGCTCGACCGCAGGCGGCACGAAGACCCAGCGGATCATTTTCACGCCCTGCGTGAACACCGGCAGCGGGCTTTGCAGCATCACGGCGCCGAGCGTGCCGCCGATGACGATGAGGAAGGCGGTCGGCTGGATCAGCGAGCCGATGTGGCCGCCCTCGAGCACCTGGCCGACGAGGATGGCGGCAATGCCGAGGATCAGGCCGGCGATACTGATCTTGTCCATGCGTCAGTTCCCCGATGTCGCGGCGGCTTGCTGCGCCTTCGGCTTGCGCCCACGACGCTTCGCCGGCGCCTTGACGCGATCTTCGTCGCCCAGCACAGCGACGCGCAGGCGGGCGATGGCCTGGCTGTGCAGCTGGCAGATGCGGGATTCGGTCACGCCCATGACCTCGCCGATCTCACGCAGGTTCAGGTCCTGCTCGTAGTAGAGCGCCATCATCAGCTTCTCGCGTTCGGGCAGGTTGCCGATCGCCGCGACCAGCGCGCCGCGCAGGTCGCTTTCCTCCAGGATAGCCAGCGGATCGAGCGAGACGCCGGCGGGATGGTGATCGAGGAAATCCTCGTCGTCGCCGGCCAGGTCCTCGAGGTAGATGAGCTGGTGGCCGCGCGCATCCTGCAGCAGCTTCTGGTAGTCGGCCAGCGGCATGTCCAGCGCCGCGGCGAGCTCGCCTTCGCTGGGCTGCCGGCCCTGCTCGTGCTCCAGCTTCTGGATGACCGTCTCGACGCGGCGCATCTCCTTGCGGATGCCGCGTGGCAGCCAGTCGTTCTCGCGCAAGCCGTCGAGCATCGCGCCGCGCACCCGCTGCACTGCATAGGTCTCGAACTGGGCGCCCAGGCCTTCCTCGAAACGACCGAGCGCGTCGAGCAGTCCGAGCATGCCGTTCTGCACCAGGTCATCCACCTGCACGCTGGCCGGCAGCTTCGCCATCAGGTGATAGGCGATGCGCTTGACCAGCGGGGCGTATTGATTGACGAGTCGCTCCTTCTCGAGCGTACCCTGGGCGGTATACATCGTCGGTTGCGTCGGGCTCAAGTGGGCGCGTAGTGGTGCGTGCGGGGCGTGCGGGGCTCGTTGTTCGGCGGTGCATCTATGGCTGTGATGCCCGGAAACTATAGCACCGAATCATGCCGACCAGCCCCGCGCGGACAGGCGGGCCCGGCCTTGCTCACGGCGGCCGACTCGCCCGCCGAAGCCGATGTCATGCCGAGATATTCGAGCCGGACGCCGAGATAATCATGGGCCACGCGCCGCATGTTGTCGAACAGCGCAGCGGCCTCTTCGGCGGAGCGGGCATGCGTGATGGCGATGCGGAAGCAGCCGCTCCCCTCTTCGCTGACGATGCGCTTGATCAGTGCGTAGGCATCGATGACGTCCGCCTCACGCGCCGCCACGGCCAGCGTCACGGCCGGGGCGCCGAACAGGCGTCGCAATCCCGCCGCCTGGTCGCCTTCGTGCAGGGTGTGCATGGTTCCGCCCGGTCGGCGCTCAGACCGTCATGGTCCCGCGCGCGGCGCTCGCCGCAGGCATCACCAGGCCGACCTCCTCCTCCTTGAGGCGATGCACTGAAGTCTCGGCCGGCTGCTTGAAGGCGCGGTGCAGCAGATAGCTGCGATTCGGCAGGTGCAGGTCCTCGGGCACGCGCTGGCCGTTCGCGACATAGGCCAGCAGCAGTCCGTTGCGCACCACCGCATCCAGGGCGGGGGCCAGCGAGGCGGTCTCGTCGACCTTGGACAGGATGCAGCCGGCCAAGTCCTCGCCGGCGTAGTTGCGGATCACGTCGTCGAGCGTGTCGCCGCGGCTGGTGGCGTTGAGCAGCAACAACCGCCGCACTTCGCCCGCACGCATCAGCATCGCGGCCTGCTCGGCCACCATGCGGTCGCGCTGGCTCATGCCGACGGTGTCGATCAGCACCATGTGCTTGCCGCGCAGGTCTGCCAGCGTGCGCCGCAAATCCTCGCCGTCGCGTACCACATGCACGGGCACGCCGAGGATGCGGCCGTAGATGCGCAGCTGCTCGTGGGCGCCGATCCGGTAGCCGTCGGTCGTCAGCAGGGCGAGCTTGTCGGCGCCGTAGCGCACCACGCAGCGGGCGGCCAGCTTGGCGGTCGTGGTCGTCTTTCCCACGCCGGTCGGGCCGACCAGCGCGAACACGCCGCCGCGCTCGATCAGGTCGTTCTCGCTGGTCAGCGTGCGCAGCCGGCGATTGACGGCACCGGTCAGCCACTTGCGGCCGGCCGGCATGTCGAGATCCTCGGGCATGTCCTCGACGAGCCGGCGAGCCAGCAGGCCGGAAAAGCCGGCTTCGAGCATCTCGCCGAGCAGCTGCGCCTTGACCGGTGCATGGCGCGTCATGTCGCCCCAAGCGAAACCGGCCAGCTGACGCTCGAGCAGGCCCTTGATGCTCTGCATCTCGGCCATCAGCTGGCGAACATGGGCATTGCTGTCGAAGCCGCCCGACACGCCGTTGAGGCCGATTTCCTGTGCGGCCTGATGCAGGGCCACGTCCAGCGCCGCCCCTTCATGCGTAGCGGTACGCGCCGCCACCGTCGGGGCCTTTGGCGGCAGGGGCCGGGGACGGACACGTTCGCCGGCTGCCGCGGGCTGTACGGCAGGTGCAGGAACGGTCTCCGCACGCGGCGGCTGCCAGGGCTGGAAGGGCGAGGGCGCACGTGCCTTGGCAGACAGCGAGACGGCGTAGTCGCTCTCGTCCTCGGCGGCATGAAAAGTCGGTGCCGGCGGGACGGCGGGTTTTTGCGGGGAGGCGGGCTGCGCCTGCGGGGCCGCAGGCGCTGGCGCGACATTCCCCCCCTGCAGGGCCTCGAGGCTGTCGGCCGACATCGCCATGATCTCGACCCCGCCGGGGACCGGCTTGTTCGAGATCACGATCGCCTCCGGGCCGAGCGCCGCCTTCACCTTGCGCAGCGCCTCGCGCGCACTTTCACCGAAGAATCGTTTTACCGTCATGTCATCGCCCTCTCTTGTCGTGCGTCATCAAGCCTTGGCACCGATGATCGCCGTGACCTTGATGGTCTTCGTTTCCGGAATTTCGCTGTTCGCCAGCACCTTCAGATTCGTCCATGCGCGCCGCAGGAAGCGCGACAGCAGCCAGCGCAGCTGGCCCGGCACCAGCAGGACCGGCGGCAGGCCGAGATCTTCCTGCCGCTTCGCCGCCGCCGCCGTCTCGTTGAGCAGCGTGTCGGCCAGGCCGGGCTCGATGCCCGAGCCGTCGGCCCCCGACCCCTGCAGCGCCTGCGTGAGCAGGCGTTCGAGTCCCGGCTCGAGCGCCATCACCTGCAGGTCCTGGCCGGCCGGATAGATCTGCTGGACGATGGCGCGGCCGAGCGCGATGCGCACCAGCGCCGTCAGTTCGGTCGGATCCTGGGTGCGTACGGCGTTCTCTGCCAGCGTCTCGATGATGCTGCGCATGTCGCGGATGTTGACCCCCTCCTCCAGCAGGTTCTGCAGCACGCGCTGGACGGTCGAGAGCGGCAGGGTCTTCGGCACCAGTTCCTCGATGAGCTTGGGCGCATCCTTGGCGAGATGGTCGAGCAGCGCCTGGGTTTCCTGCCGGCCGAGCAGTTCGGCGGCATGGGAAAGGATCAGGTGGTTGAGGTGGGTGGCGATCACCGTGCCGGCATCGACCACCGTGTAGCCCATCACGTGCGCCTGGTCGCGCATGCCCGCCTCGATCCATACCGCCGGGAGGCCGAAGGCCGGATCCTTCGTCGTATTGCCGGGCAGCGGACCGCTGACGCGGCCGGGGTTGATCGCGAGGAACATGCCGGGCCAGGCTTCGCCGGCACCGACCTCGACGCCCTTGAGCGTGATGCGGTAGCCGTTCGGCTTCAGTTCGAGGTTGTCGCGGATATGAACCGGCGCCGAGAGGAAACCGACTTCCTGCGCGAACTTCTTGCGCAGGCCGCGGATGCGCCGCAGCAACTCGCCGTCCTGGCCGCGATCGACGAGCGGGATGAGGCGATAGCCCACTTCGAGGCCGAGCACGTCGACCGGTGCGACGTCGGCCCAACTCGCCTCGGCCGACTCCTCCGGTGCTGCCGGCGCTTCGACCGGAGCTTCCTGTGCGGCCGCCTCCGCCACCTGCGCCTTGCGCGTGCTGCGCCAGGCGAGCCAACCGAGCCCCGCCGCCAGCAGCAGGAACACGAAGTGCGGCATGCCCGGGATCACGCCCAGGATGCCGAGAATGCCGCCGGCCAGCGCCAGCACCATCGGATTGCCGAACAGCTGGCTGGTAAATGAGGAGGTCAGGTCCTTCTCGTCATTGACGCGGGACACCACCATGCCGGCCGCCACTGAGATGACCAGCGCGGGAATCTGCGCGACGAGGCCGTCGCCGATGGTTAGCAGGGTATAGACCTTGGCCGCCTGCCCGGCACCCATGTCGTGCTGGAGCATGCCGACGATCAGGCCGCCGATGATGTTGATCAGCAGGATCAGGATGCCGGCGATGGCGTCGCCGCGCACGAACTTCGAGGCACCGTCCATGGAGCCGAAGAAGTCGGCTTCCTGCGAGATTTCCTTGCGGCGGCGGCGCGCCTCGTCCTCGCCGATCAGGCCGGCGTTGAGGTCGGCGTCGATGGCCATCTGCTTGCCGGGCATCGCATCGAGGGTGAAACGTGCCGACACTTCGGCGATGCGGCCCGCGCCCTTGGTGATGACGACGAAGTTGATGATCGTCAGGATGATGAAGACGATGATGCCGACCGCGTAGTTGCCGCCGACCAGGAAGTGGCCGAAGGCCTCGATCACCTTGCCGGCGGCGTCCGGCCCGCTGTGACCCTCGAGCAGGACGATCCGCGTCGAGGCGACGTTGAGCGAGAGGCGCAGCAGGGTCGTCACCAGCAGCACGGTGGGGAACACCGAGAAGTCGAGCGGCTTGAGGGTGTAGAGCGCCACCAGCATCACCATGATCGACAGGGCGATGTTGAAGGTGAAGAACAGGTCGAGCATGATGGGCGGCAGCGGCAGCACCATCATCGAGAGGATCAGGATGATGAGGATCGGCGCCGCCAGCGCCTTCAGATTCTCCGGCCGCGCCAACACGCGCCAGTCGAGCGCCTGGGTCGCCGCCATCAATCAGCCACCCCCGGATCGAGGCCGTCGGGCACGGCCACCGCCAGCGGCGGTGCCGGCGGTAGCAGGCCGGGCGCGGCCTGGCTCATGAACTGGTTGAGCTGGTAGACGTAAGCCATCACTTCGGCCACCGCCGTGTAGAGGGCCGTCGGCACGCCCTCGCCGACCTCGACATGCTTGTGCAATGCCCGTGCGAGGGGCGGCAGTTCGAGCACCGGCACGTCGTTTTCTGCCGCCAGCTCGCGAATCTTCTGCGCCACGAGGTTCATGCCCTTCGCGACCACCTGCGGCGCCCCCATCTTTTCGCTGTCGTACTTGAGGGCGACGGCGAAGTGCGTCGGGTTGGTCACCACCACGTCGGCCTTCGGCACCTCGGACATCATGCGGCGGCGGGCGATCTCGCGCTGCTGGCTGCGGATGCGCGCCTTGAGCTGCGGGTCGCCTTCCAGTTCCTTGTATTCCTGCCGCAGCTCTTCCTTGGTCATCTTCAGGCCGGCGTAATAGCGCCAGAGCTGGAAGGGCACGTCGATCAGCGCGATCACCGCGAGGCCGGCGACGAAGCCGATGAAGGCGTACAGGATCATCCGGCCGAAGGCCGGCAGCGCCGTTTCGAGCGGCTGCGACAACAGGGCGAACAGGTTGTCCCGCTCGTTGGCGACCACCCAGAAGACGATGCCGCCCAGCAGCAGCGTCTTGAGGATGCCCTTCACCATCTCGGCGATGCTCTGCCAGGAGATCATGCGCTTGACGCCCTTGAGCGGGTCGAGGCGATCGAACTTCAGGGCCAGCGCCTTCGGCGAAAAGAGGATGCCGCCCGTCAGCAGGATCGGAGCCAGCAGGGCCGCCACCAGGGTGACGATGAAGAAGGGTACCAGCGTGGCAATGGCCTCATTGCCGAGGGACAGCAGGTTCATGCCGATCGCGTTGGTATCGAAGGCCTCCTGACGGTCCAGCGTCAGCCCCGAGCGCATCACGTCCTCGCCATGCCGCACGAACCACCCGGACAATCCCCACAGACCGCCCGCCCCGCCGGCCATGACCAGAAAAGCCGTCAGCTCGCGTGACTGCGGGACCTGCCCCTCTTCGCGCGCCTGTTCCAGACGTCGCGACGATGGCGCTTCGGTCTTTTCGAGGTCGCTGTCTTCAGCCATGGGGGACTCTTCCACTCATGGCGGCAATTATTGCCGGCGGGGTCGACAGGGAACCGGGGAATAAGGGGGGATAGTGCGGTTATTCCTCGCCGGCATTCTGTGCCGCCGATCCCATGCTAGCGGCCTGCCGGCTTTCGCCGTCCCGCCGGCGCCGACTTCTAGCAGCGGTAGGGGGGCTGGGCGCCCGGGTCGCCGGACGGATCGCGACAGTTGCCGAGCCGCACCCAGACCTTGCGCTCGACGGCGTAGGGCGTACCGGCAGCGATGCTGGCCGTGGCACCGACGTCGTAGATGCGGACATTGAGGCCATTGACGGTGTGGTCGGTGGAGCTGCACTCGATCGTCACACTGAAGCCGTCGAGGTCGCTGCCGGCGAAGGCACCGGCGGGGAATGCGCCGACACCGGCACAGGTCGTGAAATTCGCGAAATTCGGCGTGGCAAAGCCTGCATTGCGTGGATCAAGCAGCCTGTATGCCGCATAGTCGATCCCGGCGCGTGCTGCCTGGTAGGCCCGCATCCCCTGCACGTCGAGCGCCGCACCGGCGTGCTGTCCGGTGGTTAGGGACAGGATGGCTGCCCCCAGGGCGGTCAGCACCACCAGGATGAAGATGGCGCTGACGAGGGCGAAGCCACGAACGCGGAAAGCTATGCGGCGGGGTTCAGGGCGCGTTGTCGACATGCGCCTCTCCCATCAGTGTCACGGTTTCGCCGCTGTCCGTCAGCGTCAGTGTGAGGGTCAGCAGCCCGAAGCGGGCCGACACCCCGGCGATGTAGTCCAGCTCGAAGGCCGTGCAATCGACGTTGTCCGCCAGCACGGTGATGCTCGCGGCGGTGGACAACGGCGCCGCGGCGATGTTCGTCGGCTGTGCCGCCTGCCGGACATAGCCGCCATAGCGTTTCAACTGTCGGGCGGCCGCATCGCAGGCATAGGTGACCGGCGAAGCCGGGATCACGTAGAAACGGCCGCTCGGCGAACCGCCCGGCGGCAGGAAGGTCGTCGTGGCGAAACTGAACGTATCCTCTCCCGCCGCGCTCGCCGGCACCGGTGAAGCCAGGGTGGCGACGCCATGCCCGCAATAGATGCTGTAGATGCCGCTGGCCGGATTGCAGTCGCTGCCGGCGTTGTTGTACTGGTTGTAGATCGCCAGCTGGTCCGATCCGAGTGTCACGGCCAGGGGCTGGCCATTGGCCCCCGGGGCAACGAGGCTGCCGATCGAGACTAGGCTGCTGCAGCCCGGTGCGACAAAGCAGGCGTCGTCATGGCGGTACATGCCGCCCCCCTTGAGCGGGATGAACTCGAGCACCCCGCCGCTGACGCGCACCGAATTCGGCAGGGCCAGCCGCACGTCACGCAGGATCCGCCGCAGGGCAGTATCGGCACCATCGCTCAAGGCCGCACGGCGGCGCGTATCGACGTAGCCTTCCACCGGTGCGCGGATGAAGACCGCCACCATGCCGGCGATCACGCCGGTGATGACGATCACCATGATCGCCTCGATCAGCGTGAAGCCTCCCTGACGAGCCAGCATTTTTCGGATCGTTCGCATGGCGCCCATCTGATTACCCTCCGGCGTTCGGCGAATGCCGGAGACGGTAGCCGGTCAGCGTGACGCTCTCGTCGCCGCGCGTCACGGTCACGGCGATGCGCAGGGCATCACCGGACGTGACGCCGAAGGCCGTGCCGGCATCGGCGATCGCGATCGAGGCATCGTAGCCCGCCACCACCGGATTGTTCAGCGCATTGGTGATCGTGCCGGTCATGCTCAGGCCGTGGTAATCGCTGACGTTATCGAACACCAGCGTCGCCCCCGTGCCGTAGCGGACCTCGCCTTCCGGGCCGAGCGCCGTGTCTTCGGAGGTCGTCGCACAGCCGCCGGGGCCTACGGCGGGACTGGTCGCGGTCGCGGCATTGGCATCGTTCGGGTCGCAGAAAGTGAACGGCTGCAGGATGACCTCCTCCAGCAGCGACTCGGCGACAGCCAGCATCTGCTTGCGTACCAGCGGATCGGCACTGGCCCGCGTCGCCGTGTTGAAGACGGCCAGCGAACCGGCGAGCGCGACGCCGACGATGACGATGAACAGGATCAGCTCAATCAGCGTAAGGCCGGACTGGCAACGGTAGCGGCACTCAATGCACATAGCCGGTTTCCGCCTCGACGGTAATATTGCCGGCCCCGCTCACGGTGAAGGTGAGGGTGGCCGCCGACTGGATACGGCCGAGCGGGTCGAAGATCACCGTGGCATTGGGGGTGAGCGTCACACCGCCCGGCGGGTCGAGCTGGTTGTCGTTTTCACCGGGCAGGACCAGGTCGCGATCGAAGGTCGCCGCGGTCGGCCCCTCGGGAATGCCGCTCGCGATATGGGCGGTCAATGTGCTGCCCGCGACCGTCACCCGCGCGTAGCGCCGCTGCGCCACCGCCGACTTGCGGGCAAACTCAAGCGCCGTTCGAACACGGTCGCGGAAACCGATCTCGTCGTAGCCGCGCAGCAGATCCATGCGTGGCAGCACGGCGATGGCGAGGATGCCGATGATGACCATCGTCACCACCAGTTCTATCATCGTGAAGCCGGGCGATCCGCGCCGTCCCGCCGGCGCCGACTTTCCGCGCATGAACGGGCGTCCGCTGGCCACTCAATAGGCCTCGCGCTGGTAAATGAACGCGCGGTTAGGCTTGTAGAGGCCGAACTGGGCCGTCCCGCGCGGATTGTCGAGGCCGCCGCCATCATAGTCGATATAGCGCAGGTAGTCGGGAATCGCCAGCGTCACCGTGACGCTGCCGGGGGCATTCGGTGCGGACAGCACGATGCTGCCGCGGCCATAGGCCCAGCTGGCACCGAGCGACGGGCTGGTCGTCAGCCCGGCTGGATTGCCTGCCAGGCTCGGGGTGCCCAAGACCGGGCAGGCGTCGTCGTTATTGACCGCCCAGTGGGTACCGTTCCAGTACTCGGCACGGACAGGCACGACGAGGGCGAGCTTTTCCGAACCGTAGGCATTCTCAATGAACAGGCGGCCATGGCGCAGCCTCGTCGTCCCCGCCTGCTGACGCTCATTGCCGCCACTCACATCGGCATCGAGGTCGAGCGTGGCCGGGAGCAGTGTCACGCCATCGGCATCCTGCGGCAGGGCACCGAACTGGAGGGTCTCATAGGGGCCCCAGGTAGCATCCGGGATCGTCGTGACGGGGCGGCTGAAGAGCAGATCGGCCAGCAGCGTCGCGGTGCCGCTGGTCCAGCTGCCGGAAGGTGTGCCGCTGACGGACAGCCGGCTACTCAAGGCAGTCGTACCCTGTACCGCCCCCATGCCGAGTGACGAGTTGGCGCCCAGCGCCAGCCAGTTGGCCGTCGCCGGATCGAGGCGCGCGAAGCCGAGCGCGTTGTCGTAATTGGTCGTCGTCCCGCCCCCTTCTTTTTCCGCGACAAGGCCGAGGCTGATGCGCAGCGGCTCGCCCATGTAGGTGAAAGTCGCCGCCGGGACGCATGACGCTCCCTGCCGGTTCGTCAGGCTCGGCGTCAGGACGAAATGGTGCGGCTTGAAGCGTCCGACCACGCCGGCATTGGCGGACAGGGTGAGGCCACTGTTCAGGTAGTTGTTCGCGGTCGCCAGCAGCGTGAAGCTGCCGACCTCGGAATACTGCAGCGTCGTCGCCGTCGCCGCCCCACCGCTGTAGCTGCCCTGCGCGATGCTGCCGTTGGCGAGCCCGCCGAGCGCCCCGCCCGCCGGCGTATAGCCTGCGCTGTCGGGGGCTAGCGTCGTCGCCCATGCGAAACGTGGCGCCACGGCGTTATCCGCCAGCGCGACATTCAGTGCCGCCCCGGTCAGGTCGGGAATGCCGTCGTTATTGCCGTCATCAGCCGCCTGCCATAGCACGCCACGTACGGTCGCGCTGAAGTTGCTGCCTGCGGAAGTGAACACGGTACCGCCGGCGGCGCTGGCGCCGGGGTTGCCGGCAATGGTCGCCTGCAGGGCGAAGGGGCGTGCCGTCAGTGTCGCGCTGCTGCCGGCGATGTCGACGGCGTTCGAGAACGCGCGCGTATCGTCCTCGAAATTGAGCAGGTATTTGCCGACATCGGCCGTCGCCAGGTTGAAGCTGGCCACGCCGTTCGTGAAATTGAGGCTGAGGTTGAAAACGGCCTGGCCACCCGGATCGGCCGCCGGCAAGGTAACGGCGCCGATCGACGGCGCGGCGGCCCCGGCCGGATGGCTTCCGTCCGGCGTGTACCACGCATCGAGATTGTGGCTGCCGGTATAGCTCGTCTCGACGCCGCAGAGCCCCGTCGTCGGGTCCTTCTTCCAGAACGCCAGTTGCATCGCGTGGTCGCGGCCGGCGATGATCGTCGTGCCGAGCGCATCGGTTGGGGTGACGACGAAGGCATTGTCGAGGAACTGCACGGTGCCCGAGGTACCACTCGCTGACGTCGCCGTATCGGTGGCCGTCACCGTCAGGTTTTCCGCGACGCCGCTGACGAGATAAAACTGTGCATCGCCGTTGTCACTGGCGACAAACGTGTATTGATTGCCGACCAGCGTGCCGTCGGCCTGCCCCGACACCTTGGCCCATGTCCCGCGCCCGGTACTGGTATCGAGCGTGACCGTCCCGGTATAGGAAGTGACCGTGCCGCCGGTACCGCCGGCACCGTCCTTGGCCGTGACGGTCACGACCGGCGCCGCGGGCGTTCCGCCGGCCGTTCCGCAGGTACTCGCCGATGCCGGGACGCTGACCAGGAAACTGGCCGGGCCAAGCGGCAGGATCGGCTGCGCGGTACAGACCGACAGGTTGTCGATCTCGTGGATGTTGTCCGACCCACCCGTCGAGCCGGTGTAGGACAGCATCCAGTTGGCCGGGACGGCAGCCTGGCCGCTCTGTGTCTTCGCGTCATACTGAGGGATGATCGTCACGTAACCGCTGCCGCTGTCGCGATCGACTTTGACATAGGCATGCGTACCGTCGGAGTGATCGACCGTCACGCGGTATCGATGGTTGGGGCCGGCCGTTGCGCCCGGCTGATCGACCCCGGGCGACAGGGCGCCGCTTTCGGCGTGGATCAGGTAGCCGGTCGTGCCCGAGCCGGAGCCGCGTACCGATACCGAGTCGGGCACCGTGCCGGTCGGCGATCCCCCGTCGCCGCGACATTCCTCATCATTGCGGAAGTTGCCGTACTCATCGATGCCGACCCCCAGCCAGCCGCCGGCAAAGCCATTGGTGCCGCACCGCTGGGCATAGCCCAGCGAGCCGCCGTAGGCGCCTGCCTGCGGCGTCACCGAGGCATCGGAGAAGGTCAGCGCAATTCCGTCCGCACCGCTACCGTTGTAGGCGAAATAGTCGAATTCGACGACGATCTTGTTGCCGGCCCCCGGGAACAGCCGCTGCAGATGGGCGGCGGTAGCTACGTTGCTGGTCGCATCGGTCAGCCGCAGACGGTTGTTGTAGATTTTCGGCTGGCCGAAACTGCCGCTGCTGCTGGAGGTCGTCCAGTCGCTGCCCGGGCTGGAACCATTGGCCCCCGTAAAGCTGTCGGTGAAGCAGTTGGTCAGGCAGGCTTCGGGCCGCGACGAGCCATCCCAGTTCTTGCCGGCCGCCTCGTTGGCGTAAATCGTGCCGATGACGCTGGCCGTAAGGGCGCTACCGTAAATCTTGTACTCGTCGAGCGGCGTCCCGAAACTTTGGCCGCTGCTGGTGCCTGCACCATCGTACGAAGTGCCGAGATACTGGAAGGTTCCCGAGTTCTTTCTGCCGACCTGGTCGCGGTAGGTGCCATCGATATACAGCGAGGTGGAGGTTCCCGATCCCACCAGCACCATATGATGCCATCCGTCGGCCAGGGTATTGAACCGGAAAGTGCCATTCGTCGTACCGCCACCGGCACCCACCGTATAAACCCCCCAGCGATACCCGTTGTTGCGGTCGAGATAAGCGAAGTCACCGCCTCCGCTGGCCGAACCGATGTTGTAGTAGGGGCTGCTGTGCGTCGCGCTATCGGCAAACGGCATCTTGAACCAGACGCTGATTGTCCAGTCGCCGGTCATCGAGGGGCCGGCCGGGACATTCACATAGCGGTTGGGAGCGGAAAAATCGGCATGATTCAAAAGCTGTCCTGACGGTGCATTCTGCAAGCCGCCCATCGGCGTTCCCGCGTAGGCGCTTGCAGAGTCGATCACTTCACCTGCAGCACCCGTATATTGGGTGCACTCGTCGAAGCGGTATTCAGCCGCCGGAGTCGGCGTAGACGGCACCGTGCCGAAGCAGACATCGTCGACATGCCACTGGTCATAATCGTTGCTGGCATTGCCGCTGCCGCGCAACTGGGTGAAGCGCAGCCGGAAATTCGCATGCTTTGCAGCCGCCGGCAGCGCCGTGCTGTACTCGGCGAATGGAGAGGAAACACCGGGCCCGACGATCGTCGTCAGGTTGGTCCAGACTCCGCTGCTGTTGTAGTACTCGACGACGAGGTCATCCCCTGCCTCCGGAAAATCAGGGCTGGAGGGATCCAGGCCGGCGCCGGCCCAGAACGAGAGCGTTCCCGACGCCGAACTCATGTCGACGGCATTGCTGGTGACGCGTACCCAGTCGCGGCTCATGCGCAAGGACTGGGCGCCGGCATGCTTGACGCTCGTATCGATCACGGCCGTTCCGTAGTCCGGGTCGGTGCCCCCCGTATTGTCTACTGTCCAGTTGCCGAGGCCGAACTCGAACCCATCGCATATCTGGGTTCCGCCGGAGGCGGTATATGTCAGAACTACGAGTCCGTCGCCACCGACGCCGCCGCTGTAGTTCGTACCATTCTCCGAACATGCCCCGGCACCGCCGCCGCCGTAGTTGCTGCCCGCCCCCCCTGCAGCATTGTTGTTACTGGAGGAACCTCCATCACCACCATTCAAACTCGTTCCGATACCACCGCTATTGCCCGAAGCATTACCACCGTTGCCGGTGCTACCGGCGCCCCCGCCACCGCCGCCGCCATCGCGGCATTGGTTACCTGCGCCATTCGTCGCGCCGTCCGAGCCGTTACCACCGCGATAGACGGTATCTCCCACGCCACCAGCCGTGCTGCCTGCCGCCCCCGCCCCCTCACCGCCGGAAGTGTTGGCGCGCCCGCCGCCCGCCCCACCCTTGGCAACGACAGTCGTACCGCCGAATGTCGAATCACCGCCCGCCCCACCGGAAGAGGTTGTTCCGACCGTGCCGCCGGATCCAATGGCAATGGCGTAATTGGTACCGGGAGTTACAGTGACAACCTTCTTGGCGTACTGGCCACCAGATCCGCCGCCACCTTTGGAGGCTGCTACTGTCGCTGCGCCACCGCCACCACCACCGCCCCAGGCTTCGACTGTGACTGACGTCACCCCAACAGGGGCCGTCCACGTCGTCGAACTGTTGAAAGTCTCCGTGGTTTGCGCCCATCCACCGGGTGCGAACAGCAGGCACGCCATGGCCATGACGACTGCCGGAAACCTGCTTTTCTTGCCGACAAGGAACGCTTTCATTGCGGACTCATCCTGGCAGCAAAGTCGGCGCCGGCGGGACGGCGCCGAGGTCCTACGCCACGGCCCGCTCGACGGGAGTGAACGCCGAGCGCGGTACGCCGCGGTGTTCGCCAAGGTCGGCGAGCAGTTCCTTCATGTCGAGGATCAGCACGATCTGGCCGTTGGACAGCGTGGTGACGCCGGCCACGCCCTTCGGGCGGAAGTCCTCGAGCGACTTGATGACCGCGTCCTCGCGCCCCATGAAGCCGTCGATGGCGAGGATGAAGGTCTGTTCCGCCGTCTGCATCAGCACGCCGTACTCGGGCACCTTTTCGGGCGCCCAGCCGAGCAGGTGGCTGATCGGATAGAGCGGCATGACTTCGCCGCGCACGACCATCGTCGCGCGGCCGCCGACTTCCTGCACCTGGTCGATGTCGATCGGCAGGATCTCGCGCACCATCGACAGCGGCACGGCGAAGGGCTGCTCGCCGAGCAGCACCAGCAGCACCGGCAGGATGGCCAGGGTCAGCGGCAGGGAAATGATGAAGGTCGTGCCCTTGCCCACCTGCGACTTGATCTCGATGCTGCCGTTGAGCTTCTGGATGTTGGTCTTCACGACATCCATGCCGACGCCGCGGCCGGACACGTCGGAGGCGACATCCTTGGTCGAGAAGCCGGGCAGGAACACCAGGTTGAGGCTCTGGCGCTCGTCCATGGTGTTGGCTTCCTCGTCGGTGATGAGGCCCTTGGCCAGCGCCTTGGCGCGCAGCTTCTCGGCGTTCATGCCGTGGCCGTCATCGGCGACGATGAGCACGATGTGGTCGCCTTCCTGGCGCGCCTCGAGGCGCACCTGGGATTTTTCCGGCTTGCCGTTGGCGCGGCGGTCCTCCGGTCCCTCGACGCCATGGTCGACGGCATTGCGGATCAGGTGGATGATCGGATCGGACAGGTCCTCGATCATCGTCTTGTCGATCTCGGTCTCCTCGCCGACGAGCACCAGCTCGACATCCTTGCCGAGGTTACGCGCGAGGTCGCGCGCGATGCGCGGGTATTTCTGGAACAGGCGGCCGATTGGCTGCATGCGCGTCTTCATCACCGCGTTCTGCAGGTCGGAGACGAGCAGGTCGAGCTGGCTGACGGCCTGGTCGAGCGCATGCAGGGTATCCGTGTCGCTGCGGCCGTTGAGGATGTCGCTGCGCAGCGAATTGAGGCGGTTCTTGGTCAGGCCGATCTCGCCGGAGAGGTTGAGCACCTGGTCGAGACGGGAGGTGTCGACGCGAATCGAGTTGTCGCGGGTCTTTTCGTCCGGGCGCCGGCCACCGGTCGGGCCCTGGTAGCCGGGCTTGTCGGCAGCGCGCCGCCCGATCGCATGCTGGATCACCTGCTCCGGCGTCTGGCCGGCCACCAGCGTGTGCATGCCAGCCTCGGCAGGACTGGAAGTCGGCGCGGGCGGGACGGCGGCAGGGGCTGCAGTAGCCGGTGCGCCGGCAACGGCGCCGAACAGCGCATCCCAGTCAGGGCCGGCGGCGGGAACGGCGGCAGCCGGAGCGACTGCTACCGGGCCGGCAGTCGCGGCCGCGGGTGCCGGGGCGGCTGCCGGCGCCACCAGTTCTCCGGCCAGCGCGGCCTTCAGGTTGGCGATCAGGCCGGCATCGGCGGGCGGCGGCTGCACGCCGCTTTCGAGATGGCCGAACATGTCGCGCACCGTGGCAGTGGCGGCCATGATGCTGTCCATGATTTCCTTGGTCAGCCCCAGTTCGCCGTTGCGCAGCTTGTCGAACAGGTTCTCGGTGAGATGGCAGAGCGTGACGAGTTCGGTGGCATTGAGAAAGCCTGCACCGCCCTTGATGGTGTGGAAACCGCGGAAGATGTCGTTCAGCAGGCCGTGGTCCTGCGGGTTCTTCTCCAGATCGACGAGCTTGTTGTCGACGCCCGACAATAGGTCGGTCGCTTCGATGAGGAAGTCCTGCAACAGGTCTTCCATGCCTGCGAAGTCACTCATGGCGCTCTCCTAGAAGCCCAAACTTTCGAGCAGGTCATCGACCTGCTCCTGACTCGTCACCACATCGCTGCGTCCGGCCGCATTGATCACCGGACCGTTCATGAGGCCGCCGGCCTCGGCTTTTTTCTCTTCCGGCATGACTTCGATCAGCACCTGCAACAGCTGCGTCTCGATGCCCTGCACCATCTCGACGACCTTCTTGATCACCTGGCCGGTCAGGTCCTGGAAATCCTGGGCCAGCATGATTTCGGTCAACTGCGCGTTGGTGATCTCGATCTTCGCCGGTGCGGCGGCGAAGAAGGTGCGCGTATCGGCCGCCAGGGCCTTGAATTCATCGACGGACAGCTGGTTGGCGAACATCCTGTCCCAGCGGCCGCCAAGGGCCTTGACCACCTGCGCCAGCTCGTCCTGCGCGGGGCGGGCGATGTCCGTCGCATTCAGGACGCGCGACGCAGCCTGCTCGGTCATCTGGGCGATGTAATGCAGGCGCTCGCGCGCATCGGGAATCTGCCGGGCCGATTCCTCGAGCGCCTTGTCGTAGCCGAGCTCGCGCAGGCTGTCGTGGAGCTTGCGCGCCATATGGCCGATGCGGTTGAACACGGCCTCCTGCTGGGAGGCCGGCTCTTCGGCCAGGGGAATGTCCATGACGGAGGCACTCGCATCCGCCACCTGTTCCGACACGCTGTCGAACAGGGCCTGCAGGTCGTCGGAGTCGCCCGAGGCATCCGGTTCCTGGACGGGGGGCGTCGTCGGACTGCCGGCGGCGATGCTGTCGAACAACTCCTGGAGGTCCGCGGAATCGCCCGCTTCGTCGAATTTGATCGGCTTCACCATGCTACCAGCCCAGTTTCTCGAAAATCTTGGTCATCTTCTCGTTGAGCGTCGCCGCCGTGAAGGGCTTGACGATGTAACCGGACGCCCCCGCCTGCGCCGCGGCGATGATGTTCTCCTTCTTCGCCTCGGCCGTGATCATCAGTACCGGCAGCGCCTTGTGGGTCGCGTCGCCGCGGATCGTCTGCAGCAGCGTCAGTCCGTCCATGTTCGGCATGTTCCAGTCGGTGATGACGAAGTCGAAGCCGCCGCCCTGCAGCTTCTGCCATGCCACGGCGCCGTCTTCCGCCTCATCCACGTTGGTGAAGCCGAGTTCCTTCAGCAGGTTGCGGACGATGCGGCGCATCGTCGAAAAGTCATCGACGACGAGGAATTTGATTTTGCTGGGATCTGCAGGCATGAAGCGTTCTCCGGGTGAAACCAGTTACATGTGGATTGATGGTCAGTCGCGCTGCGACTTGAGCAACAGGGGACGCATGGTATCGGCCAGCGCTTCGGCATCGAACTTGGCGACGTAGGCATCGACACCCACGCTCTTGCCCATCGAGCGGTTGGCTTCCGAGGACAGCGAGGAGTGCATGACGACGGGAATGCCGTTGAAGCGCTTGTCGGACTTGATGTGCTTGGTCAGCACGTACCCGTCCATCTCCGGCATTTCGGCATCGACGAGGATCAGGTTGACCTCTTCCTTCAGGTTGCGGCCGGTCTGCTGGGCATGGGCCGCCATGCCGGACAGGCGCGTCCAGGCCTCGAGGCCGTTCTGCGCGTGCTTGTGCTTGACGCCCATCTTCTCGAGCACCTCGGAGATCTTCTTGCGTGCCACGGCGGAATCGTCGACGAAGAAGATGTTGTAGTCCTCTTCGCCGCCCATCCGGTCGATCTGCCCGATCACGCCTTCGCCGAACGTATTGGCCATGATCTGCTCGACATCGACGATCGACACGAGCTTGCCGTTGTCGAGTTCGGTGATCGCGGTGATATAGGCATGCGAACCGCTGGTGACCGACTCCGGCGCGCGGACGCGATCCCACTCAACGCGGATGATGCGATCAACGCCATGCACGAGGAATCCGAGGGTGCGCTTGCTGTATTCGGTCACCATCATCGACTCGCCGAGACCGGTAGGCGCATCGGCCAGATGCATCACTTTGGAGAGAGAGACGACGGGGATGACGTTACCGCGCAGGCTGATCAGGCCCTCGACACCGTCGGGCATGTGGGGCGACTTGGTGATCGCGGGCGTCTTGCTGACCTCGCGCACCTTGAACACGTTGATGCCGAAGGTTTCGTTGGTGCCGAGATTGAACAGCAGGATTTCCATGCGGTTCGACCCCGCCAGCTTGGTGCGGGCATCGACGCTGTCGATCAGCGAGGCGGGCAAGGGTTGGGACAACAGGGCATTGGCTCCGTTCATGGTCTCACCTTCAGGCCGCTGGCGCTGCCGCTTGCGCGGCTTCCGCGGCTGCATCCTGCGACAGCAGCAATCGACTCAGGGTCTCGGCCAATCGCTGCGGCTCGAACTTGGGTACGTACTCGTCGACGCCGACGGACCTGCCGAGTTGCTGGTTCGACATCGACGACAGGGAGGAATGCATGATCACCGGAAGGCCGGCAAAACGCGCATCCGACTTGATGTTCTTGGTCAGGATATAGCCATCCATCTCGGGCATTTCGACGTCGGTGAGCACCAGCTGCACCAGATCCTTCACCGGCCGGCCGCTGGCTTCGGCATAGTTGGCGATGCGCTGCAACTCTTCCCAGGCCTGACGGCCATTCATCGCGGCAATGCCACGGATGCCCAGCACATTCAAAGTACGCTCGATCTGGCCGCGGGCCACCGACGAATCATCGGCGTAGACGATGGTCAGACCTTCCTTGCCGATCGGCTGGATGGCGGTAAAGGCCATCTCGTCGTCGTACTTGGCCGTATCGGAAAGAATGCGCTCGACGTCGAGCATCATCACCAGGCGGCCGTCCTGCAGTTCGGTGACGGCAGTAACCAGACCGCCCAGATTGGCTGTCAGCATTTCGGGCGGCACGCGCATGCGCGCCCAGTCGAGGCGCAGGATAGTATCGACCGACTCGACGAGGAAGCCCTGCGTGTGGCCGTTGTACTCGGTCACGATCATGATGTCGCGCGGCGTCTCAGTCTGCATGCCGATGAAATCGGCCAGATCGACGACCGGCACGAGGATGCCGCGCAGGGACACCATGCCCTTCACGGCGGCCGGCATGTCGGGCGCGGCAGTGATCGGCGGGGTACGCATGACCTCGCGCACCTTGAAGACGTTGATGCCGAAAGTCTCTTCGCGTCCGGTGCGCAGGTCCTTGCCGAGCGAGAACAGCAGGATTTCCAGCTTGTTCGTGCCGGCAAGCCGGGTACGCGCATCGATGTTCTTCAGTAGTTCCGACATTCGACCACCTTTCGGGCGGGGGAAATGTTGATCAGGATCCGCAGCCGGTAACGGCCCATGACGGCCGTTACCGGCTGCGGATGGGGAATATTACGCCATTCCTCATGTTCTGAAGCGTCGGACAGCCGTTTCGAGCCGGCCGGCGAGCGCTTCCAGCTGCTGCGCACTGGCGACCACCTGGCCGACGGTCATATCGAAGGACGAAGCCATCTCCGCGATGCGGTCGACACTGGAGGAAATTTCGGCACTCGCGTGCGACTGGTCACGCACTGCGTCGTTGATGCGGCCCATGCCCTCGGTCGTTTCGGTCACTGTGTGGTTGGTCTCCCCCAGCGTGACTGCCACCGTCTCGAGATATTCCTGCGAGGTGCCCAATGCGGCCAGGCCACGGTCGAGCATCACCTCGACCCGGCTGGCCTGCTCCTCGAGGCTGCGCGTCACGCCGTCGATCGCACTGGCGGTATTCGCGGATTTTTCGGCGAGCTTGCGGACCTCGTCGGCCACGACCGCGAAACCCCGGCCCTGTTCGCCGGCCCGGGCGGCCTCGATGGCCGCGTTGAGGGCCAGCAGGTTGGTCTGGTCGGCGATGTCGCGCACTTCGCGCGTCATGCTGGTGATGGCCGAGGCGCTATTGACGAACTCGCGGGCCGTATCGGTCATCTCGCGCACCGAGGTCTCGGCGAGCGACAGTTCGCCGATCATCGAGGACAGGCTGACGTTGCCTTCCTGGGTACGGACCAGGCTGGCCTCGGCCAGGCGGTCTACTTCGGCGGTCTGGGCGGCGATATTGTCCACACCCGTCGACAGCCGTATCACCGCGCTGGCGACATCCTGGGCCGCGGCGCTTTGATTGGCGGTCCCGGATTGCAGGTTGGTCACGATGCCATGGAAGCCGCCCGCCGTTTCGCGCAACTGGCCCGAGGCATCGGAGAGTTCTTCAGTCATGTCGCGCAAGCTGGTCCGCATCCGTGCGATAGCCGCCAGCAGGCTGCGGTCATCGCCCGGCTTCAGGTCGATCGGTGCGCTCAGGTCGCCTGCGGAAATGCGCTTGACCACGTCGGCGGCGTACTGCGGTTCGCCGCCCAGCAGGTTGAGCAGCAGGCGCGCCAGCAGGACGAATGCCGCCAGGCCGACGATCGAAGCGATGGCAATCACGATGATCATCCAGTTCCGCGCCGCTTCGGCGGACGCCAGCAGGCCCGGATCGAGTTTGCCGGCCTGCTCGGCCAGGCGCAGGTACATCAGGAAGGAAAAACCGTTGGCGACGACGGTGACGCCGGCGAGGATTGCCAGGACCATCAGCAAGCGTTGGCGCAGGGACATATGGGTTCCTATTCGGTACGGTAGCCGATGCGAAAGCCGCCCCAATGGCGACCCTTGATGTAAATCGGTGCGGAGATGTCGTGCATGATCTCGCCGGTATCGCGGCGGTAGGTCTGCAGGAGGAAGGGGGCTTCGTGCTCACCGCAGCGCTTGCCGACGGGGTCGGCAAAAATCCGTTTGGTCCGATTGCCGACCATGTCGCGGTTCTCGTCGCCGGTCAGCGGCTGGCTGAAGCGCTTGTTGTGCGTGGGTACGTAGCCGTTGATATCGCAGGCGATGGCATACGCCACCTCCTTGAAGCGGTCGAGCAGCGCTTCCTGCACCGGCGGCAACAGCTTGTCGGCCAGGCTGTCATAGCGGGTATGGAATTTCTGCGGCTTGGTATTCGGCATCGGCACGTAGTTGGTGTCGAAGGCGTCGTCGAGCTTCAGTTCCCCGCGATCGATCGCCGCCTCCAGCAGGCGGCCGATCTCGGCCGCGACCGTGGTCACGACCTCCGGCATGCGGGCATGCAGGGCCAGCGCTTCCTCGCCGCGTCTGCCCAGCTTGAAGATATTGCCGACTTCCTCGAGGTTGTTCGCAAGGTAGTCGAGTTGGCGCGCTTCTTCCAGCGTCAGGTTCGCCCCCTCGTTGTTGCGGTCGGCCAGGGCCATGATGTTAGTGACCAGTTCCGCCACCTCGCTGGAGCGTGCCGCCTGCATCTGGGCGGCACGGGCGATCAAGTCGACCTTGACGGTCGTCTCCTCGGCGCCCTGGTTGATGAGTTCGAGCGCCTCGGCGGCCTGGCGGGCCAGTTGAGCCCCGCTGCGCGCCTGCTGCGATCCGGCCCGGATCGTCTCGATGGCGTTCTGGGTCTCGCTCTGGATCGCGGTGATCATCGCGGTAATTTCACCGGTGGCGGCACTGGTCCGCTCGGCGAGCTTGCGGACCTCGTCGGCCACGACCGCGAAGCCCCGGCCCTGCTCGCCGGCCCGGGCGGCCTCGATGGCTGCATTCAGGGCCAGCAGGTTGGTCTGGTCGGCAATTTCGTGAATCGTGCGTGCGATGCCGGAAATGGCTTCGGAGCGCTCGCCAAGGGTGGCCACCACCTGGGCGGACTGTTCAACCGAGCGCGCGATCCGCTCGATCTCGGCCGATGCCTCTTCGACGATCTGCGCGCCGCGTGCCGAATGTTCCTTCGCCTGCAGGGCGATCTGTGCGGTCGTCTCGGCATTGCCCGCGACCTCGCTCATGCCGCCGGCCATTTCGGCCACCGCTTCGGCGGCGGCTTCCGCTGCGTTGTTCTGCTCCTGCGAGCCACGCGCGGTATTCTCAGCCTCGCGGATCAGCTTGTCGGCCATGCCGGCAACCTGCTCCGAGTTGAAGACGATGCGCGTAGTGATGCCGTGGAAGGTCGACAACAGTTCGTTGTAGGCGGTCGCCACGGGACCGACCGCTCCGCCGGGCGGGATATCGACACTGCGGGTCAGGTCGCCGTCGCTGCGGGTGGCGCTGATCGCCTCGCGCATCCTGTCCAGCGGGCGGCCCAGATGTGCGCTGACGATCAGGCTGGGCACGATGGCGACCAGCGAACCTAGCACGAGATAGAAAGCCACCACGCCCGGCGTCGCACTGGCCCCGGCCAGATAGACCCCGCCCAGACCTGCTGCAGCGACGGCCAGTCCGGCCCCCCCGTGAATCAGGCGCGCCTGCATCGATACGTTCGACATTTCTCCTCCTCGGGTTTGCGCTGTTCCCGTACGCCGTCCTGCCGGCGCCGACTTTCCCGTTATTCTTGGTACAAAACCATCATAACCCGCCTACCACACCGCGGCGGACGGGTTACTGCAGTGCGAACAACTTGCCGAAGTTGGCGATATCGATGACCTGCTTGACCGAGCCGCGCGCATTCGCGAGAGCGACTTCCTTGCCGGCGCCCTTCGCCTTGTCGCGCAACATCAGCAGCATGCCGAGGGCGGAACTGTCGAGGTAATCGACGCCCCCCAGATCGACCTGAATCGCGTTCGCGGCTTCCTTGATGGCCTGATCCACCGCCTCGCGGAATTCACGATGCGCGTTGAAGTCGAACCGCCCCTGCAAGCCGATCACCACCTTGCCGTCCTTGATGCTTACATTGGTCTGCATATGCTTTTCCTTCCCGCCTGAGTCTTGCCTATAACCAAGGTTAGTATAGTCGAGTGCAGACCAACTGATGAAAACGTGCGTCGGCCTGCTCCTTATTGATCATTATTGTCGCAAACGGGCCATGATGCGCGCGGGAACGTCCATCAGGGAGGCGACTTCGTTCAATGCCCCCACCCGGGCAGCCTCGCGCGGCATCCCATAGACCACGCAACTGGACTCGTCCTGGCCGATGTTCCAGGCGCCGGCACCGTGCATCGCCAGCATGCCCTGGGCGCCGTCCTTGCCCATGCCGGTCAGGATGACGCCGATCGCGTCCTTGCCGACCGCCTCCGCCACGGAGTTGAACAATACGTCGGCGGCCGGGCGATGGCGATTGACCGGTTCGGCCTGCGACAACTCCGTCACCCAGCCGCTGCCGCTGCGCTTCACCAGCAGGTGGGAATGGCCAGGCGCCAGATAGGCGTGTCCTGGCAGGATGCGTTCCCCCCCCTGGGCCTCGACGACCTGCAGCTCGCTCAGGCTGTCGAGGCGCCTGGCGAACGAGGTCGTGAAGGTTTCCGGCATGTGCTGGACCATCACGATCCCCGGCATGGCGGCCGGCAGGCGCGTGAGCACCTCCTTGATCGCCTCGGTACCGCCGGTCGAAGCGCCGATCGCGATCAGCTTGCCGGCCAGGACGCGGTCGGGCGCCGCAGCCAGTGGTGCAGCGGCCCGGGGAGCAACCGCCGGCTTGCGGCGCAGATGGGCGCCATGCGCGGCACGCAGCTTGTCGCGGATTTCTTCGGCATAGCTCTGCAGCAGGCTGGCATTTTCGGCCCGCGGCTTGGGAACGAAATCGAATGCCCCGTACTCCAGGGCCCGCAGGGTGACTTCCGAGCCGCGTTCGGTAAGCGAAGAGACCATCACCACCGGCATCGGGCGCAGGCTCATCAGGCGGCGCAGGAACTCGAGCCCGTCCATGCGCGGCATTTCGACGTCGAGCGTGAGCACGTCCGGATTGAGCGCCTTGATCATTTCGCGCGCGGCGATCGGGTCGGGCGCGGTGCCGACCACTTCGAGGTCGGGCGCCGCATTGATGATGTCCGCGAGCAGTGCGCGCATCAGCGCGGAATCATCGACGATGAGTACCTTGATGGCCAATTGATCGATCCTCGATTGCGGCGGGTCAGAACAGTTCGATATCGCCGGCAACCGGCGCTTCGGTCAGGCGGGCCGCGTATTCCTTCTCGCGCCGGATGAGCGTGTCATTATGCAGGCGGACCAGCTTGCGCACCAGCACCCGGCCGGTCTGGGGAAAGAAGTAGACCTTGCGCGGATGGACGTCCAGCAGGTCCTCGGCGGCCACCACAATGCCTTCGGTCTTGAGGAAGTCCTTGACGAACTTGGCGTTGCGCTCGCCCACCATCGAACTGGTGAGCTTTTCCATCACGCGACCGCCGCCGAACACCTTCGCCTCGAGGCTGGAGCGCCGTGCACCCAGCTTGAGCAGATGGTTGATGAGGATTTCCATCGCATAGGTGCCGTAGCGCGCCGACGAGGACAATGCGCCGGCATCGCCGGAATCGGCCAGCATGAAGTGGTTCATCCCGCCGATGCCCTTTTCGCGATCGCGGATGCAGGCCGAGACGCAGGAACCGAGTACGGTGACCATGAGCACGCCCGTCGATGTGACGAAATACTCGCCCGGCAGCACCTTCACCGCCTCGGACTCGAACTTGCGGTCGAAATAGCGGTTCCCGGCGAGATGTTCGACGAAGCCGAGTTCGGCGGTGCTCATGCGGCGCCCTTCGTCGTGTGGGCATGCCGGTCGGCACGCTCGTACACGGTGCGGCCCAGCGAGCGGAACAGGTCGGCCGCATGCAGGAAGCTCTCCGAATGGCCTGCGTAGAGCTTGCCCTCCAGATGGAGCAGCGGCGCAAATTTCTTGAGAATCTGGTACTGCGTCGGCTTGTCGAAATAGATCATCACGTTGCGGCAGAACATCACGTCGAAGGGTCCCTTGACGTTGGGCCAGTGCGCGTCGAGGAGGTTGACGCGGGTGAAGCTGACGAGCTTCTGCAACTCGGGCCGGACACGCACATAACCGGCCTGCGCCCCGGTGCCCTTGAGGAAGAACTTGCGCAGGCGCTCGGGATGCAGCCGTTCGACGCGCTCGATCGGATAGACGCCGCGCTCGGCCGTCTTCAGCACATTGGTATCGATGTCGCTGGCGAGTATCTGTACCGGCGGCGTCAGGCTTTCGAACGCCTCGCAGGCGGTGATGGCCAGCGTATACGGTTCTTCACCGGTGGAGGCCGCGGAACACCAGATCTTGATCGGCCGATGCGCCAGGCCGATCAACTGCTTGGCCAGGAGGTCGAAATGATGGCTCTCGCGGAAGAACGAAGTCAGGTTCGTCGTCAGGGAATTGACAAACGTCTCCCACTCGTTTTCGTGGGTGCCTTCCTCCAGATAGGAAAGGTACTCGTTGAAACTGTCCATCTGCAAGGCACGCAGCCGCCGTGCCAGGCGGGAGTAGACCATGTCCTGCTTGATCGGCGCGAGCGAGATGCCGGCATGCTTGTAGATGAGCTGGCGTACCCGCTCGAAATCCGCCGCGGTGAAATGGAATTCCCGCTTCGGCAGCAGTTTTTCGTCAGCGTTCAAAACTCTTCCCACTCCTCGTCGTCGTCGGCCAGGTGGGGCGGGGGGAGTTTGGCCG
>CALARK010000017.1 GCA_937888595.1 uncultured Sterolibacteriaceae bacterium
AGTCTGGGCCGTGTCTCAGTCCCAGTGTGGCGGATCATCCTCTCAGACCCGCTACAGATCGTCGCCTTGGTAGGCCTTTACCCCACCAACTAGCTAATCTGACATCGGCCACTCCAATCGCGCGAGGTCCGAAGATCCCCCGCTTTCTCCCTCAGGACGTATGCGGTATTAGCGTAACTTTCGCTACGTTATCCCCCACGACTGGGTATGTTCCGATGCATTACTCACCCGTTCGCCACTCTCAACCCCGAAGGGTCTACCGTTCGACTTGCATGTGTAAAGCATGCCGCCAGCGTTCAATCTGAGCCAGGATCAAACTCTTCAGTTCAATCTCTGTTAACTCTTCGCTTACCTAAGTAAGCCGCTTCACTCATCAGAATCTAATTACTGACTTGTGTAAGCATCAGGTTTATCTTTCGCTTCAGTCAGGCCACCTAAGCAACCCAACCACTCAACCCAATGCCCACACTTAAAGGCTGTAAGCAACTTGTTAAAGAACTGTTTTTAAAGCACTTTCTTCCACTTCTTCCAACTCCCCGCCGCTTCGTTTCAGCATCGAGAGGCCGGCATTCTACACACTTCCTACAACCCGTCAACTTGTTTTTTTAAGAAGTTTTCTTAAATTTCTTAACAACACGTCAACGAGCAACCTGCCTTGCTTCCCCGCCGCTTCGTTTCAGCAGCGAGAGGCCGGCATTATAGGGAGCGAATTTCGCTGGTCAACCCTTTATTTCAAGAATCTTACAAAAAACCAGAAACACCTTATATATCAGCGCGTTATCAAGATACCACGAGGCGCGCGTAGCGGCGCTTGCCGATCTGGGCGACGACGCTTGTGCCTTTTGCCAACACCAGGGCCTTGTCGGCAACCTTTTCGCCATCCAGCCTCACCCCGCCAGCGGCGATGCTGCGCATGGCCTCGGATGTGCTGGACACGAGTCCGGCCTGTTTGAGTGCCTGGGTGAGTGGCAAGCCCTCGGGAGGCGCTTGCAGCAAGACCTCTGGCAGATCGTCCGGCAAGGCGCCTTGGCGAAAGCGCGCCTCGAAATCCGCCAGCGCGGCTTCCGCCGCTTGCCTGTCATGAAAGCGGGTGATGATTTCCTGGGCGAACAGGACCTTGATGTCGCGCGGATTGCGGCCCTCATCCACTTCCCGCTTCCATTGGCGAAGCACGCTCAGCGGCTCGAAGGAGAGCAACTCGATGTAACGCCACATCAGCGTATCGGAGACCGACATGAGCTTGCCGAACTGCTCGTTCGGCGGCTCGTTGATGCCGACGTAGTTACCCAGGGACTTGGACATCTTGTTGACGCCATCCAGTCCTTCCAACAAGGGCATGGTCAGGATGCATTGAGAGGGCGCGCCATAATGCCGCTGCAACTCCCGCCCCATCAGCAGATTGAACTTCTGATCCGTGCCGCCCAGTTCCAGATCGGCCTTGAGCGCGACGGAGTCGTAACCCTGGATCAAGGGATAGAGGAATTCGTGGATGGCGATGGGCTGGCCGCCGGCATAGCGCTTGGAAAAGTCGTCGCGCTCGAGCATCCGCGCCACGGTGTGCTTGGCGGCCAGTTTGATCATGTCGGCCGCGCTCATCGCCCCCATCCAGCGGGAATTGAACTCCACCTCGGTCTTTTCCGGGTCGAGGATCTTGAATACCTGGGCCTGGTAGGTACGCGCGTTGAGTTCGATCTGCTCGGACGTGAGCGGCGGCCGGGTAGCGTTCTTGCCGGTGGGGTCGCCGATCATGCCGGTGAAGTCGCCGATCAGGAACACGGCCTGGTGTCCCAAGTCCTGGAGTTGCCGCAGCTTGTTGAGGAGCACGGTATGGCCCAGGTGCAGATCGGGCGCGGTGGGATCGAAACCCGCTTTCACCCGCAGGGGGCGGCCGGATTTCAGTTTCTCGATCAGTTCGGCTTCGACCAGAAGCTCGTCGCAGCCGCGCTTGATGACTTCAAGGGCGTCTTCGATGGAAGGCATGGGAACCAGAGAAAGGGGAATGATTTGGAGCGGGTGATGGGAACAGCACCCGGTCGCTAACTCGTTTATTACGAACGCTTTTTCCGATCCAAGCGTCACGGAATAGACTCGATTGTGGACTCAAGTCTTCGGCCTGGTCAACGCAAGCCGCTGCGGGTGATCCAAATCGAGCCAAGCTCATCCATCAACAGCCAGAGCATCGGATTTCATACCGAAGTCTATCTGTCCACTGGCACATCACGCCACAGGCCGCTACGGACAGGTGAGCTGCGTCCTCAAAGGATTGACTCATCATCGACAGGCGCGGTCCCGCCCGCCTTTCGCCCGCTCGATGAACCGCTTCATGGGCTCCGAGGGTTCGCCCCGGCGGCGCAGCAGGTAGGTAGAGAGCACCGGCGGGCTGCCGGCCAAGGGACGAATGGAGATGTCCGGGCGCTGTAGCGTCTGCACCTGCGAGGCGATGGCGAAGCCAATGCCGTAGCCTGCACCGACCAGGGTCAGCATCACGCCCAGGCTGGTCACTTCATCGACCAGCTTGAGCGGCGTGCCTGCGTCCTGCAGCAGCGCTTGAATCTGATGGCGGCAGCCCGATCCCGATTCGGGATGGCACAGAACCAGCGGGAACTTCAGGGCTTCGGCCAGCGGCACCTGCACGTGTGCCAGCAAGGGGTGGCGTGCGGGCACGATCACCGACAGCGGATCGGTCCACACCGGCTCGGCGACGAGGCCATCATGTACCGCGTTTGACAACGCAAAGAGATC
>CALARK010000018.1 GCA_937888595.1 uncultured Sterolibacteriaceae bacterium
TGCTTGCTTGCTTGCTTGCTTGCTTGCTTGCTTGCTTGCTTGCTTGCTTGCTTGCGCCATGGTTCATGTCCTCATCCCGTATCGTGGTCAAAAAGAATAACTGGTGCGACAGATGCGCACCTAGAAGAAAAATCTTTTCTGTTTCGGTATCCGGATTACGTGGTCATCCTGGATAGCCGCTGTCACGCGCCTTCGACTGCCATCTTGGCCTGCCACCTCCACATGGCCATGCTGTACAAGTTCCAGTGTGGTTTTCTCGATCATTTCACGAGTAGCCGGCGTGTTGTTGCAGTGGCTGATAAAAAACTCTCCAAACACAAGCCCTTCTTGTGTCGCCGAAAGTATGCGTGGAATTTCTGTGAGCATTGAATCGCGACTACGCCCCGCTGCAATGTCATCGAATTCAAAAGCGATTTGCGGTTTGTCAGCATCATCCAGCTTGGCGGCATAGCCAACACCGAACATATCAAGTCCAGCCTGACCGTAATGCACGAAATGATTGTTGTGGCGCCAATGCGCTTCCGCCATGACATCGCGTGCCTTGGAGTGCTGCGACAAGTGCAGCAGCCAGAAGTCGCCGTGCCCTTTCGCGGGCCGGATAAAGAATGGCGTGAAATGTTTTGCGCCTGATCCAGAGGTGATGTTGGCGTAGAGCTTTGCTTGTATCTGCCGTCGCCAATGAGGCCCCTTGACCTGTGCATCGAGGTCGGTAGCGGTCAGCGCTCCCTCAAAGCCGGTTTTCCTTTCGAAACTCGCCAGATTCTGGTCGCTGAGATAGTTGATGAGTGAGTCGACATTGAAAGTTAGGATGATCTCGGCTTTGCCCAGACTGGAAAAAATATCCTGCAACGTTCTCAGCGGAACATCGGAATAGCCATATTGATCGAGGACGAAAATTGCTTTGCCAGACCGCTTAGAACGATCAACCGACCGCTTGATCACGGCCTCTGCATGCTGGCCGAACTCCCCAGTAAGCAGGCGGATCTGGTCGTTACGGAGCTTCCCTCCATACCCTTCATCCTCAAGCACCCAGCGCAGATGATCGATGGCACTCTCGTCTTGATCGATACAGATCAACTCGACATCGATCTCGACTGGTTTCTCTCGTTGCTGCTCCAGATGAATACGAGCTTCTGCTTCCTTGAGTGCCCCCAAGATGACTATGGGCGAGCCCGGAACCTGCATACCAGATTCGCTGATATATCGACCACCACCACAGAATCCGTCCACAATGGTCAGCGTGATCTTGTCCTGCCTGGGGCTGGAAACAAGCGTCAGGAAGTAATCGACGAGGTAGTCACGCAACAACTCATGCTTGACCTCGCTGTGCCTCATCAGGACAGGAAGGCTGCCCCCGCGTACCCAGTCGTAGTGACGTCGAACCATTGATGTCAGTTACAGCGACATGGCAGCCGCCGGCATTTCGTCGAAGATGCGTCCGTTGAGCACGCGTCCGTTCTCCTTCTTGGCCCGTTTCTTCCCGTCGGCGCCCCATCCGCCCCACTGCTTGAAGAAAAAGGCTATGTCATTGTCCTCGCATTGTAGGCGAACTTCCTCCACCCATTCCGACTGCATAGGCCTTGCCTTTGGTCCCGACTCGCCACCGACGATGACCCAATGGATACCACACAGGTTGAAGTCGCCCAGCGACTCAAGCAAGGGCTCAATGGAGAGGAATCGTACTTCAGCCTTGACCTTGCGCAGGTAGTCGATCCGCGGCAGGCCGTATTTCCTGTCCTCGACGGACACGCCAAGCCAGGCGTTCGGCGGTACCTCCCGCTTTGCGAAATACTTCGCCATGCGCGCGGCACGTTTCGTCAGGATCTGGTAGGTGTGTTGCGGCGTCTGTCTGATCGTCTCAAAAATCCGGTCGATGTGGTCAAACGGGACTTTCTCATGAAAAACGTCAGACATCGAGTTCACAAAATAGACGGTTGGCTTCTTGCGTTTCAGCGGCTCCGATAGCCGGTTCGGCAGCAGAGTCAGCTCAAAGCCGTTTTCATAACCGGGCGTACCCATCGCCTTCAGACGCATCGCCATGGTCTCGGCATAGCAGTGTTTGCAGCCTGGTGAGACCTTGGTGCATCCCACGGTCGGATTCCATGTTTGCTCGGTCCATTCGATTCGGCTGGCAGTTGTCATCGCCTATCCCTCCAGTCCTCAATATTTCCTGAAACTTCCTGTTACCACGCCATAGATTTCCAGATCGTTCCTGGCCCGGATTGGCTTATATGCCTTATTTCCCGGCTGCAGAAAGTAGCCGCGCTTATCTTTCGCCAGATACTTCACCGTAAATTCGCCATCCACAATGGCGACCACGATGTCCCCCATGTTGTGCGGCACGTGTTTCTTCACTATCACTGTGTCGCCCGGCATCAGGCCGGCATCGATCATCGAGTCGCCCTTGACCCGCAAGAGTACCGTCCTGGATGGGTTATCGATCAGGTAGGTATCGATGTTTAATCCCTCGATTCCGGGCTCATTGGCAGGCTGAGGCTGCCCGGCCTGGATCGTGTCCAGAATTTCCCGCTCAAAAAACCTGGGGCCTGGCTGCAAGCGCCGGTCTGGTGCCGACTCCAATTGTCCGGCCGACTTCATCCTATCCACCATCGCTGACACAGCGGAAGTGGTCTTGAGGCCAACAAGTTTGGCGATTACGGAGAAAGACGGAAGCACCCGGTGCTGTGCGTAATAGTCGCGCAACTTGTCCAGATGCTCTTGGTCGCGGTTTTTCATGTATGAAGTATATAGATAAACACTTCATAAACAATATATTTATCGAGTAAATATCTATAAAGAACAATCACTCGATATATACATGATAGTCGAGCAATAGGCTCACGCCCTGAGCCAGCCGCCCCATAGACTGGGTGCATGTCACAAGCACCTGCATCCACCACTCACTTCTGGCTCAAGAGCGAGTCCGTTTCTCTCACCCTGGACACGATTGCATCCATGAATGATGAGCAGGCCCGCCTTTACCTCGCGGAATTGCGTTGGGGCAGCCGCGATCAGCAGGTATGTCCGGACTGTGGCGCCATCGATCGCCACCACAGCATCCGTACCCGCAAGCAATGGCGCTGCAAGCATTGCTTCCGCACCTTCTCGGTCACGACCGGGACACCCTTCGCCGATCACAAGATTGGCTACCGCAAGCTCCTGATCGCCATCTTCGCCTTCGTCATGAACCAGAAGGGCCTGGCCGCCCTGGCTTTGCGCCGGATCATCGGCGGGCAATACCGGACGGCCTTCACATTGCTGCACAAGATCCGCGAGGCCGTGATGCTCACGGTGTCGCGGGAGAAGTTATCCGGCGTCATCGAGGTCGATGGCGGTCATTTCTCGGGCAAGAAGCGCAAGGGGCGCAAGAAGAAGCGCTCCTCCAAGGCCGACAAGACCGAGGTGCCGGCGAAGTACCGCCAGCACCGTGAGAAGTCGAAGCCCTCGGCCTTCCCGTTTCACCCGAACCGGCGCATTATCATCACCCTGCGTGAGATTTCTCCTGAAAAGACGGGCGCAGTCAATCGGCACACCGGCAAGCCGATCAGAAAGGGCGCCCGCCGCACGCTGGTCGCTGTTTGCCGTTCAGAAAACTCGCTCGACATCGAGGCCCTGGTACGCCGGCATGTCGAACGCTCAGCCACCATCCGCTCCGACGAACTGCCGGCCTACGGCAATCTCAAGCTCATGGGCTACGTCCATGAGGTGGTGAATCATTCCGAGGAATTCTCGACCGACGACGGAATCAACGAGAATCAGGCCGAGAGCTTCTTCAGCCGCATGCGCCGGGCCTGCATCGGCATCTATCACCGCATCACGCCGAAATACATGCTGGACTATGCGACCGAGATGGCCTGGCGCGAGGATGTGCGCAGGATGGATACCCGGAACCAGATGGCGATGCTGATGGGCCGAGTCTTCGGAGCGGGACTATCGAACGACTGGATCAACTACTGCCGGGGGAACAAGCGGGCGGGCGAACTGCTGTTTCAGGCCCCCGTGCCCAATCCAGCCTAGAGCCCTTTCCAGCGCCAAAGGCCCAGGGCGGATTTGGCGGGGTTGTGCAAACGCTCAATGGCTCCTTTTCTCACATAGGCTAGGAGCTGCTTCTTAACCCGCTGCCGGGTGACTTCCCAGTCATCCCCATCTACAGGCAGATTAAGCTGCCTGGCAACGGCAAATATGATCGCGTGTGTTGCCATGGGCTCCTTGGACGACTTGAGTATCGAGGTGATGGATTTCGCCAGGGCACCGAACGGGAACAACCCGCTCTTCGGAAATCGGTTTATTGGTCGGATTCCCTCTGGGTCGATGACGGAAAGCTCGGCGATACGCCGATCAATCTCCGCCAAGCCCTGATGAACCGCAGCATATTCACAGCGCGCTCGTTCAAGTGCCGCTTCGGCGGCAGCAACTTCTTCAGCTTTACGCGATAGACAACCGGCTGCATAAGCCCGGTCCCGAATGGCTTTGCTGAGTTTCACGCCCCATGGATTCGCCATGCTCACATTTCATCGGATTACCCTCTTGCTGTCGTGTGCATCAGAGACATAATGGCGAGAGGCAATAAAAAAGGCCGGGGTCGCACGAGCGACACCGGCCTTGATTCCGGATCAACGATCAGGAGGGGCGCGAACCGGTCGGGAACGGCCAGGCGGCCGCCGGGTTCAGCGACGACTTGATGCCGGGTGCTGCAGCGGTAGAAGGTGCCGGGGCAGGCTTCGCCGGGGCAGGCTTCGCAGCAGCCTTCTTCGGCGCAGCCGCTTTCTTCGCGGCCGGCTTCGCAGCAGCCTTCTTCACCGCAGGCTTCGCAACAGCCTTCTTCGGCGCAGTGGCCTTCTTCGCAGCCGGCTTCGCAGCAGCCTTCTTCGCCGCAGGCTTCGCAGCAGCCTTCTTCGGCGCAGCCGCTTTCTTCGCGGCAGGCTTCGCAGCAGCCTTCTTCACCGCGGGCTTCGCAGCAGCCTTCTTCGGCGCAGCCGCTTTCTTCGCGGCAGGCTTCGCAGCAGCCTTCTTCACCGCGGGCTTCGCAGCAGCCTTCTTCGGCGCAGCCGCTTTCTTCGCGGCAGGCTTCGCAGCAGCCTTCTTCACCGCGGGCTTCGCAGCAGCCTTCTTCGGCGCAGCGGCCTTCTTCGCGGCCGGCTTCGCAGCAGCCTTCTTCGGTGCAGCAGCTTTCTTCGCCGCCGGTTTCGCAGCGGCTTTCTTCGGTGCAGCAACTTTCTTCGCCGCCGGTTTCGCAGCAGTCGTTTTTTTCGCCGCCGCCGGCTTCTTGGCTTTCTTCTCTTCAGCCATAGTGAACCTCCATTGCATGTTTGAGGAAAGAATGACAAACAACCCGCCTACAACAGCACGGATTATTCAGCAACGCCGGCGGACCGGAATTGATGAATTCATGCGCTTTCACAGCCCATCCCTTAATTTGGGCGGGACTGCGGATGCGTCGAAACTGGGAAGAAACCGGTGCGGCGACGGCAGGGGTGTCGGCAGCGATGGCAGGTTGGATACCGGAAAAGGCAACGGCTACGCCGTGCGTGGATTCGATTCCGCAAGCGATGAAGTTCATCGCGTCTGCCTGCATGCACCCTCCTCGGTGGTTGCTTGGCGGCGTCGACCTACTATATCTAGTAGTCCGGCCGCAATTTCGAACTAATAGTAGTGGTTCGATTTTTTCGATGCAAGATAAATTGCGAGCGGTTCAGTACTGCAACACGCGGCGTTGCGATGTCGCCACGCGACCGGTCAACCGCGTAACGCGTTTGGAATGCAAGACCAGTCGAAATACGGACCGGGATCGGTCTTGCGACCGGGTGCGATGTCGGCGTGGCCGATAACGGCAGTGATCGGATAATGCCGCTGCAGCAGGTCGATCAGTGCCCCGAGTGCGCGGTATTGAGGGCCTTCGTACTCACTGAAGTCATCGCCTTCAAGCTCTATGCCGATGGAAAAGTCGTTGCATCGCTCCCGTCCTCGCCAGCAGGAGACGCCCGCATGCCATGCGCGCGCACTGCACGAGACCAGCTGAATGACCTGACCGTCACGCCGGATGAAGAAGTGCGCGGAAACACGCTGGTGGGCGATGCTCCTGAAATACTCGTGTCCGGCGGGATCCAGGCGATTGGTGAAGAAATCGGTGACCGCATCTCCCGTGAATCTGCCGGGAGGCAGGCTGATCGAATGCACCACGACAAGACAGGCATCGGTGTGCGGAGGACGGGCATCGAAATTCGGGCTGGCGAGATGCGATACACCCGATAGCCAGCCATCGGCATCCAGACGCCAGCCTGGATCACTTGTCCGGGTCATTCAGTCCCAGCCGCTCCATGCGGTATCGCAACGAGCGGAAGGTCACCCCCAGCATGCGTGCGGCAGCCGTCCGGTTGAAGCGTGTTTTCTGCAGGGCATCGAGAATTACCGTGCGCTCCTGCTCGTCGAGATAGTCCTGCAGGGACCGGCTGCCGATACCTGCCGAGCCGCCTGCCGCATTGCCGCCGGGCATGGCATCCACGCCACCCGCATCGTGCGGCACGGGGTCCGCCTGCGACAGGGCCAGCGGACGCAGTTGCAGGTCATCGACATCGATGGTGCCGCCTCCGTGCAGGGCCAGCGCCCGCTCGAGGATGTTCTCAAGTTCCCTGACATTGCCCGGGAATGCGTATTCCTGCAGTGCGGCCATCGCTTCCGGTGCGACAACCGGTTGGGGCTCGCTGCTGCCAGCGCACAGTCTGGCAAGAATGTGGCGCGTCAGGATCGGAATGTCCTCTCTGCATTCGCGCAGGGCGGGCATGTGGATTTCGATTACGTTGATGCGGAAGAACAGATCCTGCCGGAAGGTACCGGCGTCGACCATGCGGCCCAGGCTGCGGTGCGTCGCACAGATGATGCGAACGTTGACGGGTTCCTCCGTAGTGGCGCCTACCCGACGCACGCACTTCTCCTGGATGGCCCTGAGCAGCTTGACCTGCATGACAAGGGGGAGGTCGGCCACTTCGTCGAGGAACAGGGTTCCGCCATCAGCTGCCTGGAAAAAACCTTCGCGCTCGGACTCGGCGCCGGTAAAGGCCCCCTTGCGGTAACCGAAGAACTCGCTCTCCATCAGGTTTTCTGGAATGGCGCCGCAATTGACAGCGATGAACGGCTTGTCGTGGCGTACGCTATCGCGGTGAATCAGGCGTGCCGCCAACTCCTTGCCGCTGCCCGACTCCCCGGAGAGATACACGGGAGCCTCGCTGCGCGCCACCTTGGCGATCAACCTGCGCACCTGCTCCATCGGTCCGGCATTGCCAAGCAGGTCGGAGGCGCGTGTGCTTGCAGCGTTCCGGTTTTCCGGCAGTGCCAGGGCCGATTTGACCAGGGTGCGCAACTGCGCCAGCGATACCGGCTTGGACAGGTAGTCGAATGCGCCCGCCTTGAGTGCAGCAACGGCATTTTCTGTACTGCCGTGGGCCGTGATGACGGCGACCGGCAGCGCCGGGTATTTCGACTCGATATGACGGACCAGCTCGAGTCCATCGCCATCGGGCATGCGCATGTCGGTCAGACACAAGCCGTAACTGCCACCCTGCAGCAGCGTGCAGGCCTCCTGCACGCTGCCGGCGCAATCGCACGCCAGCCCCATGCGTGCCAAGGTCATGTCCAGCAGTTCGCGAATGTCCGCTTCGTCGTCGACAACCAGCACGCGCAGGCTTGCGCTCATGTCGCCGGCAGATCTTTGCTCTGGTCTAGGCATGTCGCTGCGCATGATATGCAGAAATGCGCGCCAGGTGCATTGTCGAGCAAAACCAGCCGGGCGCCATTGGCTTCGCAGAGTTCGCGAGCGATATAAAGGCCGAGCCCGGTTCCGCTGGCCCGCGTCGTAAAGAACGGCTCGAACACCTCGGTACGGCCTGTCGCGTCGATGCCGGGACCATCGTCGACGACATGCAGTCCGATCCGGCCGGATAGACGTCCCGACTCTCCGATGATCCGGATGGCGTCCGCCGCCCGGCTGGCGTGGCGTAAGGCGTTGTTGAGCAGGTTGGAAACCACGCGATGCAGGTGCCCTCGATCGAAACAAATCGTGAACGGGTCGGGCAGTTCCACTCGGATACGCTTAGCGGAATCTGGATCCTGCAGCGAAAGTTCGTCCAGCAGCTGCCGCAGGAATTCGCGGACATCGACCCTTTCCGGACAAGCGCGGTCGCGCCGTCCCAGTTCGGTCACCTCGGACACCAGGCGATTCAGACGTTGGGTATTGTCGCCAATGATCCGGACGAGCCTTTCCGTTCCCGTACCGGGAACATCGTCGCCCAGGAGCTCTGCGGCATGGCTGATCGCAGCGAGCGGGTTGCGGATTTCATGCGCCATGTTCGCCGTCAGGCGACCCAGTGCCGCCAATTTCACCTGCTGCGCCTGCTGTTGGATGCGGCTAACGTCCTCAAGGAAAATCAGCGCGTTTCCGCCCTCGCCGGGAGGCAGGAAACGTGCCCTCAAGGTACGGCCGGTCTGCGGCACCTGGATCACCATCTCGGATTCCACCCCTCTTTCTCGTCGCGCAAGGAACTCGCGGGCCAGTACCGGCTGACTGGCCGCGAGCATGCTCGGCGGGTCGGCGGCCAACCCGAGCAGAACGGACGCTTGAGGATTGTATTGACGCAAGCGTCCCGCAGCATCGATCACCAGTACGCCGTCCTGCATGTCGCGAATGACTCGTTCATTGATGCGCATCTGATCGGCCAGTTCCACGCCCCGTTTGCGCGCCAGCTCTTCGTTCGCCACCACTTTTCTGGCCAGCAGCCGCGCGGCGATTGCGGATCCAAAGAAGCCTATGCTGGTCAGGCCGGTACGAAAAAAATCCTCTACAGCACCTTGGTATTCCAGTACCCGATAGGACTGCTCCAGCAGGAGTGCCAGCGTTGCCAGCGCCGCATAGAACAGCACCATGCGGCCCTGACCTACCAGACCAGCTCCCGCCAGGACGACGAGCATCATCATCGCAATGCCGCTTTTGGCTCCGCCACTGGCAAATATCATCAGGGTCAGCAGCAGGATGTCGGTCGCCACCTGCAAGGTCAGTTGCAGGTGAAAGGCATGCTGCCATCGCCTCAGGAGGATCAGGTAGCCGATCGATGCTGCCAGATAACCCAGACTTGTCCAGAAAAATAGTCCGGGGTCCTGGGACCCGACAGTCAGCCCGCCGTCGGACAGCAGAATCGTCGCGAGAAAAACGCCCGCGACAGTTGCACGGTAGTAGGAAAAGTATTTCAGAGACCGCCAGAAAGAGTCATTCTGCTGCGGCCCCGCAGCATGAGATTGATGCTGACGAATTGCCGGCTCAGGACTCATCAAGCCTGCGATGCTCATCGCAGCAGTAATTGCGGCCAGCCACTCGAATGGCTTCCGCTTCAGGCACGTGCAGATGGCAATAGCTGCACGAAACGATGCGCTGCTGTTGCCCCGACTCCCTGGGTGGAGGAGAAGATGCGCCCTTCGTTCTGCGGCCGAAGAAGATCCAATAGAGCATTGCAACGACGAGGAGCAGCAATATTGCTTTCATCACGTCTCTATCTGGACGGTTTGAGTGCTGGAAGCACCAAAGACCGGTTTCTATTGCCTGAAGCACATTTAGAAACCTGGTCGGGGTGAGAGGATTCGAACCTCCGACTCCTGCGTCCCGAACGCAGTACTCTACCAGGCTGAGCTACACCCCGAACTCTGCACACGACAGCGGCTCTGCCATGGCAACTCATCGCAGCAACTCAATAACGTCTGGCTACTGCAAAGTCGAGCAATTGTATCAAAGCATTCCGATATTGGGTATCCGGAAGCGCTTCAAGAACACACCCTGCAATCTTAATTTCCTCTTTGGCGACCATCATGGCTGCCTCGAGCGCACCTGTATCCTTGACGGCACGAATGACTTCAGGAAGCCTCTCGAGCCCGCCCTGTTCTAGCGCCTCGCGTACGACCGCAGACTCCTGCGCACTGCCATGTTTCATGACATGTATCAATGGCAAGGTCGGCTTGCCTTCGGCCAGATCATCGCCGAGATGCTTTCCGATCGCAGCTTCCTCTCCGGAGTAGTCCAATACATCATCGACGATCTGGAATGCAGTTCCCAAATGCATCCCGTACGCAGCCACCCCTTCTTCCGTTCCGGGTCCCGCCCCAGCGAGAATGGCACCCAGACGGGCAGAGGCCTCGAAAAGCTTGGCCGTTTTATAGCGAACGACTTTCAGGTATGCATCGACCTCGACATCGGCATTGTGACAGTTCATCAACTGCAGCACTTCACCTTCGGCAATAACGTTCGTGGCATCGGCTAGAACTTCCATGACCCGCATGTCACCAACCCCGACCATCATCTGGAAAGCCCTGGAGTACAAGAAATCACCGACCAGAACACTAGCCGCATTGCCGAATTGCGCGTTCGCCGTCTCCCTGCCACGCCTCAAGGAGGACTCGTCCACCACGTCGTCATGAAGCAGGGTGGCGGTATGGATGAACTCCACTACTGCCGCCAGCACATGCTGCTGCTCTCCACGATAGCCACAGGCGCCGGCGCAAAGCAGCAATAGGGCCGGGCGCATCCGCTTACCCCCGCTTGCCACGATGTACTCTGCAATCTGGCATACCAACGGGACGTCCGAATGCAGCTTTGCACGCACCACGGCGTCCACCGCCTGCATGTCAGCACCTATGAGGGAATAGATGGAGGAGAGATTCAAGTCAAAAGGGCCCCGTCGAAGGGCGGCTATGTTAGGTTTCTCGCGACAGGCAGTCAATAAAGTATCAAGGTTATTGACCAATAACGGTTCGGCCATTATCATAGCCGGTTCTTCAGTAATTAATTTTGGAGTCCAACATGTATGCGGTCATAAAAACTGGCGGGAAGCAGTATCGCGTCTCTGCCGGCGAAAAGATCAAAGTAGAACAGATACCTGCAGATGTGGGCACGGACATTTCCTTGGACCAGGTACTAATGGTTGGCGAAGGCGACAACGTTAAGGTCGGCACGCCAGTCATTACTGGAGCAACGGTAACAGCCAAAGTCGTGTCCCAAGGTCGGCATCCCAAGGTGAAAATTTTCAAGATGCGGCGTCGCAAGCATTACCAGAAGCACCAAGGGCACCGTCAGTACTTTACCGAGCTTGAGATCAGCGGCATCAACGCCTGATCTGCGTTCAGGAGTTCATCATGGCACATAAGAAAGCAGGCGGCAGTTCCCGTAACGGTCGCGATTCAGAATCGAAACGACTTGGCGTCAAGCGCTTCGGCGGTCAGCTGGTTGCTGCTGGCAGCATTCTTGTCCGCCAGCGCGGAACCCAGTTCCACGCAGGTGAAAATGTCGGCATCGGCAAGGACCACACCTTGTTCGCAAAAGAGACTGGAACCGTACAGTTTCTGGTCAAGGGCATGCCGCAGCGGAAGTACATCAGCATAGTCCCTGCGGCATAAGCTTGTTAAGACTCACCCTAGGCCCTATCCGCGTAGGATGGGGCCTTTTTATTTTTTACTGCCATGAAGTTTTTTGACGAAGCCGTGATCTCCGTATTTGCCGGTAATGGCGGCAACGGCGCGGTATCGTTCCGGAGAGAAAAGTACATTCCGCGTGGCGGCCCCGATGGTGGTGACGGGGGCCACGGTGGCAATATTGTCATGCTTGCCGACCGGAACTTGAATACGCTTATTGACTATCGGTATACGCGTACGTATCGTGCGGCCCACGGTGAAAATGGCAGGGGTTCTGATTGTTTCGGCAAGGGTGGTGATGACCTGATACTGCGGGTACCCGTTGGAACGCTGATTACAGACATTGCCACAGGAAATGTCGTGGCCGATTTAGCCGAAGATGGAAGCAGCATTGTTGTTGCCAATGGCGGCAAAGGCGGACTCGGCAATCTCCGCTTCAAGTCCAGCATCAATCGAGCACCACGACAGTCCACTCCTGGTGAGGCAGGAGAGGCACTGGAACTTAAGCTGGAACTGAAGGTTCTTGCTGATGTTGGTCTGCTAGGCATGCCCAATGCCGGGAAGTCCACTTTCATACGTGCTGTTTCCGCCGCACGCCCCAAGGTGGCTGATTACCCATTCACCACTTTGCAACCGAACCTAGGCGTCGTCCGAGTTGGTGAAAATCAGAGTTTTGTTATCGCCGACATTCCCGGCCTGATTCGTGGAGCATCCGAGGGAGCGGGGCTGGGCCTCCGATTTCTCAAGCACCTGCAAAGGACCCGGATACTCCTTCACATCATTGATGCAGTACCTTTGGACTCATCGATTGATCCTGTCGAAGAAGCTCACGCTATCGTTCAGGAATTGCACAATTATGATGAGGGACTTTACTTGAAACCTCGCTGGATCGTACTGAACAAGATCGACTTGCTGCCAGACTCAGAAAGGTCTTCTTTGATCAGCACGATATCCGAACGACTGGATTCATCTTCACCTGTCTTTGCCATCTCTGCCGCAACAGGCGAGGGGTGTCTTGCTTTGTGCCAGAAAATCATGCAATTTATTGAATCAACAAGACATCATGCGCAAGGCGATCACTGAAAGCTCGAGGATCGTAGTCAAAGTCGGAAGCGCTCTTGTCACCAACAACGGTACAGGCTTGTCTGACGAATTTATCTCTGAGTGCGCGCGACAGATATCACTACTTCAGCATTCTGGAAGACAGGTGATATTGGTTTCATCCGGTGCTATCGCAGCCGGCATGCAGCGTCTGGGCTGGCTTAAACGTCCGCATGCCATTCATGCACTCCAGGCTGCGGCTGCGGTCGGCCAAATGGGCTTGACCCAAGCTTACGAATCGGTATTTAGTAAGCACGGCCTCAAATCCGCCCAGGTTCTCCTCACGCATGAAGATCTTGTAGATCGGCGCCGCTATCTCAATGCGCGCACAACAATTAGTACTCTGCTCGAATTAGGTGTTGTACCCATCATCAACGAAAATGACACTGTGATCACCGACGAAATTAAGTTTGGTGATAATGACACTCTAGGCGCATTGGTTGCGAATCTGGTTGAGGCGGATCTACTGATCATCATGACTGATCAGCAGGGTGTTTTCACCGCTGACCCCCGCCTTGATCCTGCTGCTACCTTGATTAGCGATGGCGATGCTGAAGATCCCCACTTTGAGTCGATCGCTGGTGGAGCAGGTACAGGAATCAGCAAAGGGGGCATGATTACAAAGATTAAGGCAGCACAACGAGCGGCACGAAGTGGTGCGCATACGCTAATCATAGGTGGCCGAGAGGCTGGAGCCCTCATTCGAGGGGCCCAAGGCGACAACATTGGCACCTTTTTGCGGGCCAGCAAAACTCCACTGGCCGCACGCAAACAATGGCTTGCAGATCATCTGCGGGTTTCCGGTAGCGTCAAACTTGATGCAGGTGCGGTAGCGGCACTTCGCAATGGTAGAAGCCTACTTTCGATCGGTGTTACTCAAGTCTATGGTGATTTTGAGCGCGGCACCCTGATTTCCTGTCTTACTCCAGACGAAACTGAAGTAGCCCGAGGCCTCACGAATTACGGAAGTAGCGAGGTTGCCAAGATTGCTGGTAAGGCAAGCCAACAGTTTGAGGAATATCTCGGGTATCTCGATGAATCGGAATTGATACATCGAGACAATCTGGTTTTGATGTAGCCCTGTCGCCGAATTTAGTAGGTCGTTTAACAGCTCCCCCCCAAGTAAAAACGCCCCGCAAAGTAAGTTTGCGGGGCGTTTTTATTGAGA
>CALARK010000019.1 GCA_937888595.1 uncultured Sterolibacteriaceae bacterium
AAGGAGAAACCCGCGTTCGGATGATGTTTTGGGGCTTCTTCGACGGCCGCAGGAACCGGCGCAGCGCCGCTCGATATTTCAGTGGAATCTCGAAGTGCGAAGGTCTGAGGGCCGACTTTTACAAAGGGCGACTTGTCCCCATTGCTCTTGATGTCGGAGTAGAGCCGGGCGCTGACAGTGGCGTCTGGGGTCTTACCTCCGGACTGCCAGAGACCGGCAGCCATGATCTGCTCGGCGATATCCTTGGCGTGCAGCGCCGTTCCGGCCTGTTGCAAAACCTGAATTGCGGCCGTTTTAACGTCCATGGCTCGTTCCCGTTGCGGATTGTTCGGCCTGTTGCTGATAAGTCACGCCAAAGATGGTGTCGCCCAGCCATTTCTTGAACGACGGATTGTCGCTGAACTGCTTGAACAGCTCGGTGTGGTCGGACAAGAGGTCGATCATGACGCGTTGCAGCGCGGCGTCGTGTTCGATCCGGGCGGTCTTCTTATCGTTGTTCTTCATGGCGTTCTGGTAGGCGGCGTCCGCTGCGACCTTGGCCGGGATCTCCTCGGCGATGACCTGGCGGATCTTGTCGCCGTCCTTCCAATCGATGTTGCCGAACTGGTCGTTGAACGCCTTGATGATGTTGCTCAGTTGGTCCAGCTCCGGTTCCGGTTTGCGGCCACCTCCGCTGGTCGGCACCGGTCCGATTTCAGCATCCTGATCCGGAAGGCCTATCTTCAGGCTGGTTTTCACCTCGACACGGTAGCTGTCCATGTCGATGGCCTCCAGGATGCCCCGGGACAGGTCCTCTTCCTTGGGCGCGGGGAGTTTCGGGATCAGGAAGTTCAGGAAGATCGACAGCTTTTCCCAGTCGGCATTCGAATACGCCAGAATCGAGGACAGAAAGCCGTAGGTGCGGACGAAAGCCTTGGCCTTGCCCTTGAAGTCCACCTGGCCATCTTCGTCGAGATCGGCGTTGTAGGTGGCCACGCAGGCGTCCAGGATCGGGTCGAGCTTGTCGCGGTCCGCGCCGTTCAGGTAGAGCCCCACCAGGTCGTCGATTTGCTCCTGGGAGTAGACCTGGTAGCCGTCCAGATCCGACTTCAGGTCGTGCAGTTTATTCGGGTCGGTTTCGTCACTGAGGATAGTGGTGCGGTAATAGGGCTCGAACGACTTCTGGATGGTCTCCGAGTCGTTGTGGAAATCGAGCACAAAGGTATCGTGCTTTTTCGGGTGGGCGCGATTGAGCCGTGAGAGGGTCTGCACCGCCTTGATGCCGGAGAGCGCCTTGTCTACGTACATGGTGTGCAGCAGCGGTTCGTCGTAGCCGGTCTGGAACTTGTCGGCGACGATCAGGAAGCGGTACGGGTCCTGTTGTACCTTGTCCGGGATCTGGCTGCTGGGGAAGCCGTTCAGCGTCGCTTCGGTCACTTTCTTTCCGCCATACTCGTGCTCCCCGGAAAAGGCCACGATGGGCGCGTAAGGGCTTTTACGCTCCTTGAGGTAGTCCTTGAAGGCGTGGAAATACTGAATGGCTCGCTCGATACCGTTGGTGATGACCATGGCCCGGGCATGGCCGCCGATCTTGCGGTGGCCGATCACCTGGGTGTGGAAGTGGTCCACCATGATCTCCGCCTTCTCGCGGATGGCGTGATCATGGGACTCCACATAGCGGCGCAGCTTTTTCTGGGCCTTGTTAGCGTCGAAGAGCGGATCGTCCTCCACTGTCTTGGCCAGGCGGTAATAACTCTCCACCGGGGTGTAGTTCTTCAGCACATCGAGGATGAAGCCCTCCTGGATGGCCTGCTTCATGGTGTAGCTGTGGAACGGGTGATGCTTCACGGTGCCGTCGGGCTGCGGGTCCGGCTCGCCGAAGATCTCCAGGGTCTTGTTCTTGGGGGTGGCGGTGAAGGCAAAGTAGCTGGCGTTGGTCACCATCTTCCGGCCTTCCATGATCTTGTTGATCTTGTCCTCGGTATCCAGTTCATCCCATTCCGCCTTGTATTCACCCGGCTTTTCCGCAACGGCCATGTTCATGGCGGCGGTGGTCTTGCCGCCCTGGCTGGAATGAGCCTCGTCGATGATGATGGCGAATTTGCTCTTGCGGTGTTCGTCGCCGATCTCATCGAGGATGAACGGGAACTTCTGCACGGTGGTGATGATGATTTTCTTACCGGCCTTGAGGAAGCGGCGCAGGTCGCCGGAATGCTCGGCATGGCCGACGGTGGCGGAAACCTGGGCGAACTGCTTGATGGTGTCGCGGATCTGTTTGTCGAGCACCCGTCGGTCGGTGACCACGATGACCGAATCGAACAACGCCTTGCTCTCGTGTTCCAGCCCCACGAGCTGGTGCGCCAGCCAGGCGATGGAGTTACTTTTGCCGCTGCCCGCCGAGTGCTGGATCAGGTAGCGTCTGCCGACGCCGCTCTCAGCGGCATTGGCCAGCAGCATGCGCACCACCTTTAGCTGGTGGTAGCGGGGGAAGATCTGCTTGTGCCTTTTTTTGCCGGTCTTCTCGTCCTTTTCCTTCACCACCTGGGCGTAGTTTTCCAGAATGTCGGTCAACCCCGCCTTGGAGAGGGCCTCCTTCCACAGATAGTCGGTGGCGAGCCCGGCCGGGTTGGGCGGATTGCCAGCACCGTCGTTGTAGCCCTTGTCGAAGGGCAGAAACCACGAGCCCTTGCCCTTGAGGTGGGTGCAGAAACGCACCTCGTGATCGTCCACGGCAAAATGAACGACGCAACGGCCGAACTGAAACAGCAGCTCCTTCGGGTCGCGGTCACGCTGGTACTGCTGCACGGCATCGAGCACCGTCTGCTTGGTGAGCTTGTTCTTGAGTTCGAAGGTGGCGATGGGCAGGCCGTTGACGAACACGGCCATGTCGAGGGAGAGCGCAGTCTCATTGCGGCTGTAGCGGAGCTGGCGGGTGACGCTGAAGACGTTGGCCGCGAACCGCTCGGCCGCCTTCACGTTGCCTGGCGTCGGCGTGCCGTAGAAAAGGTCCACATGGGCCGGGCCGTGCTTGATGCCGCCGCGTAGCACGTCTACCACGCCGCGCTTGGCGATCTCGCCCTGCAGGCGGTGCAGGAACTGGGTGCGCTTGGGGCCTTCCTCGTCGATGCCAAGAGCCTCATAGGTGTCGGGCTGGGTGGCGGAGAGGAATTGCAGCAGCTTGGCCCGGTCGACGGCGTGTTCCCGGTCGTAGTCCTGCGGGTCGCCCTGAACGTATCCGGCCTCCTCCACGAGGGACGCGACGATGATGGACTCCAGGCCCTTTTCGCTGGTGTCGGTCGGTTTCATAGATCCTCCAGCAAATGGGCGATGTCCTTCGGCGACGGCAGTTGACCTTTCAGCGCCTTGGGCAGGGTCTTGGTGATTTCATAAGTGGCCACGCCGATGGGCTTGCGGGCGTCGTGCAGGGCGTATTCCACAATCGTGCGGCTCTTCTCCTTACACAGGATGATGCCGATGGAGGGGTTCTCGTCCTCCTGGCGGACCTGCCGGTCCAGAGCCGCCAGATAAAACTGCATCTTGCCGACGAACTCCGGCAGGAACTCGCCGACTTTCAATTCAATGGCGACAAGGCAGCGCAGACGGCGGTGAAACAACAAGAGGTCGATGAAAAACTCTTTGCCGTCCACCTCCAGCCGGTATTGGCTGCCCATGAAGGCGAACATGCCGCCCATGGCCCGGAGGAAATCCTCGATCCGGGCGATGAGCGCCCGCTCCAGCTCCCGCTCGCTGTGCTCCTCGCCCAGCTCCAGAAAATCGAAGGTGTATTCGTCCTTCACCGCCAGCTTGGCCTGGGCGCGAAGTTCCGGTGTGAGCGCCTGGTCGAAGTTGGTCTGGCCGAGCAGGGATTTTTCGTAGCTCTGGTTGTCGATCTGATGGATGAGCACGTTCTTGGACCAGCCGAACTTGCGGGTCATGCGCAGATAGAATTCCCGCTCCAGCGGGTCCTTGCAGCGCTCCAGGATGGCCAGGTTGTGGCTCCAGCCGATTTCTCGCACCAGTGGTGCGAGTTTTTCGAGTCCGTTGTACGCCTCGAAAAAAGCCTTCATCCGCCAGAGGTTGGAAGCCGAAAAGCCCCCCACGCCGGGAAACTCCGTCCGCAGATCGGCGGCGAGCTGTTCCACCACCGCCTTGCCCCAGCCTTCAACATCCTGCCGCTCCACGATCATCCGCCCGATGTCCCAGTACAGACCGACCAACTCCTTGTTGACCGCCTTGAGGGCTTCATACTGGGCGGAGCGGATGCGCTCCTTAATCTCGGACAGCAGGCGCGGGTAGTCCTGCGGTTTGCCGAGGCTGTTTTTTGGGGTTTTGTCAGTCGGTTTCATCCATCTCCCCCTCGTCATCGATCACGTCATCGGCATCGGCGGTGTCCTCTTCCAGCGCCAGCAGCTCTTCATCGGCAACCTCCGGCACCTCGATTCCGCGCACATCCACCTGACCGGTGACCACATCGGAAATCAGCCGGGTACGGTATTCGCGCATCAGCTCGATCTCGCGTTGGGCGCGGGTGATTGCTTGGTCGATCTCGGCCGATTTTTCCTGGATGTGTTCGAGAATCTCCCGCTGCTCTTTGATTGGCGGCAAACCGATTGGATAGTTTTTCACAAAATCCGATGGAATCCTCTGCTGGCCAGCCGCGCCGGTCATGTATTGCTCGCCCAGCAACAAGAACTGTTTGGTTGACGTGAGGAACCGAAGGAAAGCGCCGTCAATGGCCTTTGAAGGACGAAGAACGATCAGTTCGGTAGTGCCAAAGCCGAAATCAGATTCAAGCCCTTTGAGGTAAGCTCCTTTGCCATTTTCAAAGCAGGGAGTGATTTTCGCGACAACCACATCCCCGCGTCGGAAATAGGTGAAGCCATTCCAGACTTCGGACAGAGTGCGTTTTTCAGAGCAGTCGATATCCCCATTGACAGAGATGTTCTCCATGGGAAGAAAGACAACCTTTTCTTCATCCGCCGGATTCGCTCGTGTCTCAGATTTTGATGGATTGAAGCTGACCACGCGTTTGAGCTTCGTGGCATCCCAATGCTCCGGAATATCTCCGATCCATTCCACGCCGCTGGGCTTGAACTTGACCTTGGGATCAAGCCCCCGGGTCATGGCCTGATTGATGACGTTCTGCTTCTGCTCCTTGAGAAGTTCAATGAACCGCCGCTTGTTGCGGATAAATTTTCGGAACAAACGGTCTTGCGCCTTCAGGAATCGTGCGATGGCTTGCTGCTCTTCCTGCGGAGGGCAGACCACCGGCATGCTCAGAAATTTATCGGGATAGAGCCTGAGCCGGGAAGAGCGAATGCCCGTTGACCGGCAAATGTATTCCGACCGATATCCTTCAATCCGCAACAGACTGTCGAGATAGTAGTAGTCGTAATCCTGGTTGCTTCTTGGCCGGTAAACGCCATAGGCGGGACTCACAATTCCAGCATGGTTCGAGACGCCCAATGCAGACATCCAGGCCCACATCGTATTGATGATCAGGTCTCCGGGTTGGCAACGTTTCTGACCGACATTCGACTCGGCCTTGAACATGGTCACGTTCTTCTGGCTGCGGGGAGTCACTCCGGTGATGTGCGACACCGAGAGCATTTCTTCATCGCCTGTCAGGGAGCGATCATCAATCTCCTTGAAGTAATACTTTGCCCGCTTCTCAGGCCAATGTGCGGGGATGCTCCCGACCCAGCTCACAACCGCGTCCTTGTATTCTGGATAAGGGGCCAGCTTCATCACTCAGCCTCCCCGACAATCTGTTCCAGCAGCCCTTCGGTTTCCTGCTCCAGGGCATAGATGTCATCCTTAATCTCATCCAAGGTGCGCATGGGCGCGGGCCGGTAGAAGTGGCGGGTGAAGGAGATTTCGTAGCCCGTCAGTGTTTTGCCCGGGTCGATCCAGGCATCCGAGGTGTAGGGCAGCACCTCGCGCCGGAAGAACGCCTCGATGCCGCCGTCTTCCAGAAGTGGTACCTGCTCGCTGTCGCGCAGGGCGGTATCCGGCTCGTATTCGACCACGCAGTGTTTGCCGCCCACCTCGGCCTCGAACAGGCCGTGGATGGGATCGGGCGTGGCCTTGCCCGGCTTGTGGACCTTCTTCAGTACCGGCGCGGCATCTTCGCTGGTGTCGCAGAGGTCGCTCTGCAGCAGCTTCTTGCGCTTGGCGGTGAGCTTGACACCGTGCTTGTCGGCATCGGTGTCGCAGGTGTCCATGAAGGCATTGAAATCGAGGTGCGGCCCGGCTCCGATGGTCTTCGCCACACGACGGGCCAGGTTGGCCAGCGGCTCTTCCCTGGCCTTGGCGCAGGCCCGCTCGAACCGGTCCAGCCGGGCCGGGCTCAGGTCAACGGCAAGGCGCAGCGGGCGGTCCACCGTCACCTTCCAGTAGCCGAAGGCCTCGTTGGGGAAAATCTTGGATTTCTCGGTTTCAACTGGATTGACCACCAGGTCGCAGATGGCGCGGATGTGCTCCTCGGAGAACTCGCAGTTCTTCTTGCCGAGGTTGCGGCGCAGCGGTACGTACCATTCGGTGGCGTCGATGAGTTGGACCTTGCCCCGGCGCGTATCAGACTTGCGGTTGGTCAGCACCCAGATATAGGTAGCGATGCCGGTGTTGTAGAACATGTTCTCCGGCAGGGCGATGATGGCCTCCAGCCAGTCGTTTTCGATGATCCAGCGGCGGATGTTGCTCTCGCCCTGACCGGCGTCGCCGGTGAAGAGCGACGAGCCGTTGTGAACCTCGGCGATGCGGCTGCCGAGGCGGGTGGTGTGCTTCATCTTGGAGAGCTTGTTGACCAGGAACATGAGCTGCCCGTCCGAGGAGCGGGTGATCATCTTGTATTCCGGGTCGCCGCCGTGCTGGGTGACAAAGCGCGGGTCCTTGATATCACCCTTGCCGCCCAGGCGCTCCAGGTCGGTCTTCCAGCTCTTGCCGTAGGGCGGATTGGAGAGCATGAAATCGAATTCCTGCGACGGGAAGGCATCGCTGGAGAGCGTGGAGCCGTACTTCATGTTCTCCGCCTCAGCCCCTTCGCCTTTGAGCAGCAGGTCGGCCTTGGAGATGGCGTAGGTTTCCGGCTGCACCTCCTGGCCGAACAGATGAATGGAGACATCCTTGCCGTGGCTTTCGGCCAACTCGGCCAAGCGCTCTTCAGCCACTGTCAGCATGCCGCCGGTGCCGCAGGCTCCGTCATAGACGAGGTAGGTGCCCGATTCAATATCGTCGGCCACCGGCAGGAAGATCAGGTCGGCCATGAGCTTGACCACGTCGCGGGGCGTGAAGTGCTCCCCGGCCTCTTCGTTGTTCTCTTCGTTGAAACGGCGGATCAGCTCCTCGAAGATGGTACCCATGGAGTGGTTATCGAGGGCCGGAAGCAGCTCGTTGCCGTCCACGTCCCGCACCGGCTTGGGGCTGAGATTGACGCGGCCGTCGAGAAACTTCTCGATCAGGTGGCCGAGGATGTCGGCCTCGATCAACGTGGGGATCTGGTTGCGAAACTTGAACTTGTCGAGGATCTCCTGGACGTTGGGTGAAAAGCCATCCAGATAAGCTTCGAAATCGGCCTTGAGCTGTTGTTGCTTGGCGCGGTTCTTCAGGTCGCGCAGGGTAAAGGGCGAGACGTTGTAAAAGGCCTCGCCTGCGGCCTGGCAGAGCGCGGCGTGCTGGTTGGCGATTCCGGCCCCGTCGAGTTGCTTCTTCATGCCGAGCACCTTTTCCTTGCTCGGCTCCAAGAGTGCGTCGAGACGGCGGATGACCGTCATTGGCAGGATCACGTCGCGGTACTTGCCGCGCACGTAGACATCGCGCAACACGTCGTCGGCGATACCCCAGATAAAATTCACGATGCTGTTGTGGATCACATGGTTCATAGCCCGCTATTACTCCTTGCGCTTCTTGTCGGTTTCCGCAGGCTCGGCCGCGCCGCCAGCCTTGACCCACTCGTCCACTTCATCTTTCTTGAACTTCCAAAGACGACCCATGCGGTGGGCGGGCATACCATGCTTGTCGATCCACTTGTAAACGGTGTCATTGCTGACCCCGAGGTACTTGCAAATCTCGGTTATTGATAACCAGCGGTCTTCCATCTCGTTCATTCTCTTGCTCCACGGGCGCTTTGGTTGTTTGCCACGTCCGACAGAGGCGAAACGGGAGAGACTGGACGCACCTCTCCCAGGTTAAAAAACTCCTTTAATATACAAAGACGCTATGTGCTATGTCAAACGATCTTTAACGATTGGAGCCGATTATTTTCTATCACGCTCGATGCCAGACGCCGGTGTCAAGCCGGGTGCCGTTATCAATGCATGGCATCCAGTAGGTCCAGGCAGGAATCGAGGTGCGCCCGCACAGCACCGCCACCATCACCCGCTGATACATGCTGTGCCCGCCGGGCCGAAATCCTTCCAGCCGGTCGATGGGCGGCAGGTCGCGTTGCGGGGCGGTGA
>CALARK010000020.1 GCA_937888595.1 uncultured Sterolibacteriaceae bacterium
TGCTCGATGAGGGCGAGGTAGTCGCCGACCTTGCTGTTGGGCGGCAGGATGTGCAGCTCGCATTCGTCGCGGCAGAAGGCGAACACGTTCTCGATCTGATCCTTGCTGGCGTGGCTGCGCAGGGTGATCTCGAAGCCGAGGTAACAGGCCTCGGGGTCGAGGTCTTCGGCCGGCGGCATGGCATCGTACAGCGTGGTGAGGTGGGCGATCTCGCCGAGGTTGAGCAGGTAGCGGAGAAAGGCGAGCGGCTCCATGCCCATGCGCAGCACGTCGCGGCCAAAGCGGATCGAGATGTGCCAGCAGTCGTTCATGGCGGTATCCCCGCCGGCGCGTTCGACCGTGGCGACGCTGGCTTCCATCATGCCGGCGGTGCCGGCCGAGGGCGAACCGCCCACATAGGCACGCAAGGCTTCCGCCGTGCTTTCGCCGGCCTTCTGCACCTCGGGGTCCTCGTCCATGTAGCCCTGGTCGACGCGGTCGAGCAGGGCGCCGATGTGGTCGCAACCCTGCAGCAGCGCCGTGATGATGTCGCCGGTCAGGGTGATCTCGCCATTCCTCAGCTTGTCGAGCAGGTTTTCGAGGATGTGGGTGAATTTCTCGATGTGATGCAGTTCGACGACGCCCGAGGCACCCTTGATGGTGTGGGCGGCGCGGAAAATGGCATTCAGGGTGTCGCTGTCCTGTTCTCCCTGTTCCATGCGCAGCAGGCCGTCTTCCATGGCCGTCAACTGCTCGCGGGCTTCCTGGGCGAAGACGCTGTAGATCTCTTCCATGCGTGAATCCTCTCGGGTGCGGCGTCAGTGATCGGCCGGAATGACGATCGGGTCGCCGAAGAAGGCATCCATGTTGTAGAAGTCGATGACTTCGCGGACGGCCGGGCTGTGGGCGATGATGCGCAGGGTGTGCTCGAGCCGCAGGCTTTCGCGCTTGGCCATCACCAGCAACTGGAAGCCGGCGGTATCGATTTCGCCAACATGTGAAAGATCCAGTTCGAGAATGCCGGCCGTCTTCACGCCGTCGAGCAGTTGCGTCTTGATCTCGGCCGCGTTGTAGATGGTCATCGGTCCATCGAGGATCAGGTGCATCGCGCCATCGGTGGTGGTCTGGGTAGCGAATTCGGTCATGTGCTCGGCTCCTTTCAGAACAGCTCGACTTTCGGACCGTCGGCGCTGCTGCCGGTCTTGCCGTCCTGCAGGGCACCGTGGTGGGAGTCGCGCTGCGAGTTCATCACGTAGCTGCTGTAGATTTCATCGAGATGGCGGGCCAGTGGCTGCAGGACGAACTGCGGGTTTTCCATCTGCTCGATGCGTTCGGCGAGGTGGGCCGCGTGCGCGTCGAGCCGGTCCAGTGCATTGATGACCTGCTCGATCTGCTGACGCGTGACGTCCTGGAACTGAACGCCGGCCAGGGCATCCATGAACATGGTCGTCAGTTCCTGGCTGCTTTCGCCGATGGAGCGGACCACCTCGGCTTCATGCTGGATGACCTCCATGTAGCTCTTGCCGAGATCGTTGAGCTGGTCGGCGAAACTCTGCAGGGCCGCCTGCTCGGCGGAGATGCTCGAATGCTCGAGCTTGTCGCGGAACTGCACCTCGATCGAACTGGCGACCTCGTGGATGCCCTGGTTGATCTGCGTCACGGCCTTCTCGGTGGCAGCGGACAGCTTGCGCACTTCGTCGGCGACCACGGCGAAGCCGCGGCCGGCCTCGCCTGCGCGGGCGGCTTCGATGGCGGCGTTGAGGGCCAGCAGGTTGGTCTGGCTGGCGACGCTCTTGATCAGATCGACCAGCGTACCCAGCGATTCCGCCTTCTGCATCACCTCCGCGATGCTCGCCTGGTCGTCGTTCATCGTGGCGATGCGCTGCTGGATATAGCTGGTGAGGGTGTCGAGCAGTTCGCGGTTGCGCGCCATGCGCTCCTCGGAGCGCTTGAGCAGTTCGGACGAGCTTTCCGTCGAGGCATTGACGAAGCCGGACATGTGCGAAACGACGCCGTCGATCGACTGGAGCCGGTCGGTGATCGAGTAGGCGGCCTTCTCGGTTTCGTCGACCACGTTGCGCAGCTGTCCCCGGACCACGTCATTGAAGGTGGGGACCTGCTTGAGCTCCGTGCCAACTTCTTCGGCGGCGGCGAGGAGCGTGCTGGTGCGTCCCTCGCGTTCGGCCTCGCTTTTGCCGAGGCCGAGCATCCAGTCGCGGTAAATCACGACCGAGACGGCCCGCTGTGCGAGAAAGGCGCTCAGGATGATCAGGAATGACCCGACGGCATCGCCGAACGGTTGCGGCAGGCCGATCTGCGGCAGAAATGTGGCGTGGAACCAGTCGTTGAAGAAATAGACGACGATGCTGGCACACAGGCCGACGATCAGGGAAACCAGCGTGGCACGCCGCAGCAGCAGGTTGAAATCCACGGGGCCTACCTGAGTACGAGCTTGATGGTGTCGAGCAGCTGGTCTGCGGTCGCCGGCTTGACCAGCCAGCCGGAAGCCCCCGCCGCCTTCGCCTCGGCGCGCTTCGACTGCTGCGATTCCGTCGTCAGGAACAGGATCGGCATGAACTTGTATTGCGGCAACTTGCGCACTTCCTTGATGAACTCGATGCCGTTCATCCCGGGCATGTTCAGGTCGGTGATCAGCAGGTCGGCCTTGACCCCGCCCTTGAACTTCGTCAGCCCCTCCTGGGCATTGGCCGCCTTCTCCACCGCGTAGCCGGCCTTGGTCAGGATGTTCGAAATGGAAAGCAGTATGGTGGCGGAATCATCCACCAGCATGATGGTTTTCACGATGGGCTCCCTCGATTCAGCATGTTATTTACGGACAGGCTGATTATGCCTGCATTTGAGGGCGGCATCACTACCCGAATGTAGTGATGCCACTTGAGAAATGGCGTGTTAGCCGCCATAATCCGGGCATGGTCGTAATTCCGGCAAACCGGAAGCGTTTCGGACGGCGGTTCGATTCCGCCCACCTCCACCATTCGATCTTGCTGTGCTTATGGGGGTGCACTGGCTTCGACGGGGCGAACAAGGCTAGCAGGCGACTCGAAAGGCGACGGACGTAATCCGCGCAAAACCACAAACGCCAACGATGAGCGTTACGCACTGGCCGCTTAAGGCCTGCTGAGGACGTAGCCGTCCAATAAACAGAATGGCTACCGGCGGGGGCTTCGGCCCCCGCCGTCATTTTTGATTTCCGGAACGGAAATGGACGGGGGATGCCCCGCTTTTCCATCGCTTTAAGCAGCGAGTTGCCAATACATTTGACTAAAGTCAAAATCCATGGCTTCTCTTGGAGAGCGTTTCATCATGAAAAACAACGGTCCCGTCACTAGCGCGAAAAGCCTTTTCCCTCGGGCCAGTATCTCGTCTCGAAAACCGACCTGAAAGGCATCATCACCTACTGTAACGATGCCTTCATCGAGCTGTCCGGATTCACGAAGGACGAGTTGATCGGCAAGAGCCACAATATCGTTCGCCACCCCGACATGCCCCCGGCGGCCTTCGCGGACCTCTGGAAGACCGTCAAGTCCGGCCGGCCGTGGCGTGGACTTGTCAAAAACCGCTGCAAGGACGGCGACCACTACTGGGTCGAGGCCTTTGTCGTGCCGCTGCGTAAGAACGGCCAGACCGTCGGCTACATGTCGGTGCGCTCCGAGCCGTCGCGCGCGAACGTGCAGAAGGCCGAGGCGCTTTATCAGCAGATGAACGCCGGCAAGGCGAGCCTGCCGAAAACCGGTGGCCTCCTCGACCACGTCAGCCTGCGCGCGCGCATCCAGGGCGTGATGGCGCTGATGGCGGCGATGATCCTCTTCATTGCCGGCATCGGCCTGGTCGCGCTGGGCAACAGTCACGACGCGCTGAAAGCCGCTTACGAAGAGCACATGGAGCCGTCGGTCGCCATCGCCAAGATGGTCGAGCGCCTGGGCGACAACCGTTCGCAGATCATGCTGGCCCTCCAGCACGCACCCCACAACAAATACAGCGCCACGCACGATCACCCGGTGGGTCTGCATGTCGATACGACGTTGGCCAACCGCAAGATCATCGAAGATTTGCGCGTCACCTACGAGAAGCGCACCAAGAGCGCCGAGGAACAGGCGCTGGCTGCTGCCTTCTTCGCCGCGCGTGACGCCTTCTCGAAGGAAGGTGTGAATCTTGCTCGCGAAGCGATCAAGAGCGGCGATTACGACACGGCGCAAGCGCTGCTGCTCACCAAGATCAATCCGATCTACGGCCGGGTGCTGTCGTCCGCGCAGGCCCTGCAGGCCTATCTGTCCAATGCCGGGCGCAAGGCCTACGCCGCCACCGAGGAAAGTTACAACTGGGTGCGCAATCTCGCCATCGCCAGCATGGTCATCGCCATCCTGCTCGTGGTGGTGGTCGGCGGCCTGCTCGTCAAGGCGATCATCACGCCGATGAAGAAGGCCATCGAGCACTTCGACCGTATTTCCGAAGGCGTGCTCACCGACGAGATCGATACCTCGGGGCGCGACGAGCCGGGCCAGCTGCTGTGCGCGCTGGCCGCGATGCAGGTGCATCTGAAGGTGATTCTCGACGAGGTGCGCCAGGTCTCGCTGTCGCTCGACGCGGAAAGCCGCCGGCTGTCGCAGGACATGAACCGCGTGGTCAACCAGTCGCTCCAGCAGCAGGATCGCGTGCAGGGCACGGCGGCGGCGACCGAGGAGCTGACCCAGTCGGTGGCCGAGGTGGCTTCCAGCGTCGACAGCACCGCCGAGGCGGCCTCCCGTGCCAAGCAGCTCGTCGGCGAAAGCACGCGCAGCATGGACAGCAGCATGGAGGCGACCTCGCGCGTGGTCGGCGCCGTGCAGACGTCGAGCGCGACGATCGGCGACCTCAATCGCGCCATCGAGAAGATCGGCGCGATCACCAACACGATCCGCGAGATCGCCGAGCAGACCAACCTGCTGGCGCTCAACGCCGCCATCGAGGCAGCGCGGGCCGGCGAGCAGGGCCGCGGCTTTGCGGTGGTGGCCGACGAGGTGAGGAAGCTTGCCGAGCGCACCTCGACCTCGACGACCGACATCAACAACACGGTGGGCGAGTTCCAGACCGTGACGCACCAGGCCGTCGCCTCGATGGAGCAGGCGGCGCGCGAGGTCGAACAGGGCATCGCGCTGATGCGGGCAAGCGTTTCCGGCCTTGACCAGATCCGCGCGTCGAGCGACGAGGTGGCGTCGATGGCCGATACCATCGCCTCGGCCTCGCGCGAGCAGGCGATCGCCAGTCAGGACGTGGCGGTGAACATGGAGCAGGTGTCGACGCTCATCGAGCAGAACACCACGGCGGCCCAGAGCGCGCTCTCCAGCGCCGAGGCGCTGGCCAACTCGGCCACCGAACTGCGCAATATGGTGTCGCAGTTCAAGCTGGTCAAGTAGGGCTTCAGTCGAACAGGCGGGGGAGGACGTCCGGACCGTAGCGGTAGGTTTGCCGGCAGACGTCGTCCTCCACCACCAGCTCGCCAAGCTCCGCCAGCGCAGCTTCGACTTCGGCGCGGCCGAGCGACTTCAGCATCCCCAGCACCTTTTCCTCGTCGCGCGGGCAGTGGTAACGCACCGGGCGCGGCTCGAACAGGCGGATGTCCTCTTCGGGAAACAGCTGCATCAGCAGTCCGCCGACCGGTGCGGCGAGCTCTGCGGGCTTGAGGGTCGCGGCAAGATGGCCGATGCGGTTCCAGCCGTCGGGATCCCGCGCATCCGCCTCCGGCAGCTTCTGCAGGAACAGGCCGCCGGCGAAATCGTCGGTGGCCGTCAGGTACAGGCGGGCCGGCTGCTGTTCCGATTGCATCAGGTAATGTTCGAAAACTTCGGTCAGGCTGTCGCCGGCCAGCGGGACGATGCTCTGGTAGGGGTCGCCGAAGCCGGTCTGCAGCGTCAGGATCAACTGGCCGTCGCCGAGCAATTGGTGAAAAGTCGGCGCCGGCGGGACGGCGGCATCCGCCTTCAGCCGCACCGTGCCGCGCATGCGCAGCTGTTCGTCGCAATCGACCAGGAGCAGCGACACGAGCCCGTGGCCCTGTAATTGGAAGCTGAGCCGGCCCGGCGTCTTGAGGTTGCCGGCGATCAGGGCGGTCACGGCGGACAGTTCGCCGAGGAGGGCGATGACCGCCGGCGGGTCGTCACGCCCGGCGTGCATTTCGTGCCACGCATTGCCGAGCGCCACGACCGCGCCGCGGATGTCCAACTGCTCGAAGAGGAAGCGGCGGACGAAATCCATCAGCGTACGAAGCTCTCGAACATCGTCGGGTCGAAGCCGACCAGCAGGTGGCCGCCGGGGGTCTCGATCACCGGGCGCCGGATCACGCTCGGATGCTCCATCATCGTCGCGATAGCCTTGCTCTGCGTCGTGATGTCCTGCTGTTCCGGGGTGAACTTCCGCCAGGTCGTCCCTTTCGTGTTGAGCAGGGTCTTCCAGCCGAGGGTGCGGCACCACATGACGAGGCGGTCGCGCGGCACCCCCTGCTTCTTGTAGTCGTGAAACTCGTAGGGAATATCCCGCTCGGACAACCAGGCGAAGGCCTTTTTCATGCTGTCGCAGTTCTTGATGCCATACAGGCGGCAGGCGGGGGAGGAGGTGTCTTGTGCGGTCATGTCGGGCTGATCAGGTTCGTGATTTTGTCGGTCGTTGCCGGCGGGCGGGTTTCGGCCGCACGTTTGCCGGGGGCGAATGTTCCTCGATAAGCGGTTCGCTTGGCAAGAAAAGTTGCACGGAGGTGCCCATTCCCGGGGCGCTCTGGATGCGTGCCGTGCCGCCGGACTGGCGGGCGAAGCCATAGACCATCGCGAGTCCGAGGCCGGTGCCCTGGCCTCGTTCCTTGGTGGTGAAGAAGGGGTCGAAGGCTTTCATCGCCACCTCCGGCGTCATGCCCGCGCCATTGTCGTCGACACCGATGACGAGATAGTTCCCGGCCTTCAGTTCCAGCGGGGCGCTCAGCGATCTGGGCAGGATGTCCGTCGAGTAGGCATAGACGATGATCCGTCCGCCGCCGGGCAGGGCGTCGCGGGCGTTGATCACCAGGTTGACGAGTGCATTGTTGAGTCCGCCGGGATCGATGAGGCAGAAAGGATCGCGCGCACTGACGGAGAAGATGATCTCGATGTTCTTCCCGGCGGTTTGCCGCAACAGCGGTTCGATTTCACTGATCAGGGCATTGACGTCGGTGCGCTGCGGCCGGATCGCCCGGCGCCGTGCCACGGCGAGCAGCGAGCGGGTGATTTCGGCGCCGCGTTTCGCGGCCGCCAGCGAGGCCTGGAGCAGTTCGCGTTCCTCCCGGTCGCCGGTCGTCGGCACGACCAGTTCCAGGCTGCCGATGATGATGCCCAGGATATTGTTGAAGTCGTGCGCCAGCCCGCCGGTCAGGTGGCCGATCGCTTCGAGTTTCTGTGCCTGGACGAGCTGCTGTTCCGCCAGCAGGGTGTCGGATATGTCGCGCAGGAGGACCAGGTAACACAGCCGGCCCGCGTCCTCGGCCCGGATCGCGCGGATTTCGGCGGTGAAGTTGTCGCCGTCGCGGCGCCGTGCCGCCAGCCGGACCCAGGACTGCGCCGACTGCCGGTCGGCCAGTTCGCCGAGGCTCTGGGGCTGGCCGCCATCCGGCAGGATCGTCTTGAGCAGGTCGCGCCCGCGCATCTGTTCGGGCGTCCAGCCGAAGATTTCCGCCGCCTGGACGTTCCAGTCCTCGACTTCGCCGCTTGCGTTCGCAATCACCACGGCTTCGGGCAGTGCGCCCATCAACGTTCGATACAAGACCGAAGCATCGTTTGGGCTCGCTTTTTGGGTCACTTTCGCTTCGCCAGTAATGTTGTAATAAATGATAATAAGTGCTAAATTGCGATTCGTCGCACAAAGCACGAGTGAAAAATCATCCTTCAATCAGGACGGCGAGGCAACAGGAGACAAGACATGCGTGACAGTGATTCGGGGCCTGCGGGGGCAGGCCGAGGCAGCGTCCAACGCGCATTTTGCACCACCCGCGAGGCGGCGCAGATACTCGGCGTCTCGCTGCGCACGGCGCAGTTGTGGTCGGAGAGCGGCCTGCTCGAGGCATGGAAAACCACCGGCGGGCACCGGCGCATCTCACGCCAGTCGGTCGAGCGGCTGCTCGCCAATCCGGGCACCCGGGCGCCGGCGCCCGCTGCATCCGCCGGCCAGTCGGTCGCCGCGAGAAATGACGATCGGTTCTCGATCCTCGTCGTGGAGGATGAGGAAGATCTGCGGCGGGTGTATGAAATCGTCCTGTCGCGCTGGCCCATGAAGCCGCAGGTGGCGACCGTGGCCGACGGCTATGCCGCGCTGCTGCGCATCGGCATCGACCGTCCCGACATGGTGATCACCGACCTGCACATGCCGGGCATGAACGGCTTCGAGATGATCCGCTCCCTGCGCGCCCAGCCGGAACTCGGCGCCCTGCAGATCGTCGTCGTTACCGGCCTCGATGCCAATGAAATCGACGACCGGGGCGGGATCCCGGCAGATATTCCCGTCCTGCCCAAGCCGATTCCCTTCGATCAACTGAGTGAAATCGCCCTTCGGGCCGCCGCCGGAAGGGCGCGCTCCGGGCAGCAACAGAGGTAATCCGCCATGAACAAGATCCTGCTCGTCGACGACCATGCCGACATCCGGCGACTGATCCGCATCACCCTCGGCAAGAACTACGAGGTCCACGAAGCCGACAACGGCCTCACCGGACTCGAGATGGCGCGCACGCTCCGTCCCGACGTCGTCGTCCTGGACGTGATGATGCCCGGCGGCATGAGCGGCCTGGAGGTGCTGGATGCGATCAAGGGCGATCCGCAGCTCATCCAGACCCGCGTCATCATGGTGACGGCCCGCGGCCAGGTGCAGGACTACGAAGACGGGATGGGCCGGGGCGCCGATGCCTACTTCGTCAAACCGTTCAGCCCGCTGCAGGTCGTGGCCTTCATCAAGGACCTGCTCAACGACCCCGGCGCAGCGCGATGAGCGTCCTGGCCCTGGCGTGGCCGCGGATGGCGCGCACCACAGTGCTGTTGGCGCTGGCGCTGCTCGTCCGCCCGCTGTTCGCCCAGGCGCCTGTCCTGAGCTTCGGCATCGTTCCGCAGCAGGCGGCCAGCAAGCTCGCGACGCAGTGGGGTCCGCTGCTGGCCGAGGTCGGCCGGCGTGCCGGCGTGGAATTGGCCTTCCGTACCGCGCCGAGCATCCCGGCCTTCGAGGAACGGCTGGGAAAGGGCGAATACGATTTCGCCTACATGAACCCCTACCACTACGTCGTTTTCCACCCGGCAGCCGGCTATGCGGCCTTCGCCAAGGAACAGGATCGCAAGATCAAGGGCATCATCGTGGTGCGCAAGGACAGCCGGGTGACAAGACTCGAAGAACTGGCCGGCCAATCGGTCGCCTTTCCGGCGCCGGCGGCCTTCGCTGCCAGCATCCTGCCGCAGGCCGAGTTCGGGCGGCGCCAGATCGCCATCGAGACGAAGTTCGTGGCCTCGCACGATTCCGTCTACCGTGCCGTATCGAGCGGGCTGCATGCCGGCGGCGGCGGCATCCAGCGCACTTTCGAGGCCAGCCCGCGCGAAGTGCGCGATAGCCTGCGCGTCCTGCACGAGACACCGGCCTATACGCCGCATGCCCTCGCCGCGCATCCGCGCGTGCCGGCCGAAACGGTGGCGAAGGTGCTGGCGGCGATGCGCTCGCTGGCAGAAGACGAAGCCGGCCGTGCGCTGCTGAAGCCGCTCGCCATGACAGGCCTCGAACCCGCCGCGGATGCCGACTGGAACGACATCCGCGCACTCGATCTCCGTGCGCTGGAGCGCTACGGCAAAGAGTAACCAGGGCACCCGGCCGGCACGATGCGTTTTCGCACCAAAACCATCCTCGGTGTCGCGGCGATCGAACTGACGCTGCTGGCGGTACTCGTTGGCAGCGCGCTTTCGATCCTGCGCGATTCCAACGAGGCGGAACTGGTGCGGCGCGTGCAGCTCGGCGGCCGGATGCTGGCCGCCGCCGCCAAGGATGCCGTGCTGGCCGAAGACCTCGCCACGCTCGACAGCCTGGTCGACGAGGCCATGGCCTCCGGCCAGATCGACTTCGTGCGCATCGTCAAGGCAGGGGGCGTCACGCTTTCCGAGCGCGGCGACGCCGCATTGCTGCAGCGCGAATTCGCCGCCGATGCCAGCCTCGCCGAGGTCGGGGACGAGGTGTTCGACTGGGCCGCGCCGATCGAAGCCGGCGCGATCCGCTACGGCGAAGTGCGCCTCGGCGTGTCCGTCGCCCCGCTCGCCAGCCTGCTCAACAAGGCCCGCCAGTGGGCGGCCGGCATCGCCACTGTGGAAATCCTGCTGGTGGCTCTGTTCTCCTGGCTGCTTGGCAGCTACCTCGCCCGCCAGCTGGTGGCGCTGCGCGATGCGAGCGTCGCCTTCGGCGCGGGCGATCTCGCGCGGCGCGTGCCGGTGCAGGGCAACGACGAACTGGCCGAGACCGCGCTCGCCTTCAACCGCATGGCGACCCAGCTCGGCGAAAGCCATGCGGCACTGCAGAGCGAGAACCGCATGCGCGTGGCGGTCCAGCAGGATCTCGAGATCGCCCTCGAACGCATCCGCGACCACAGCGCCCAGCTCGACGCGATCTTCGATTTCAGTCCCGACGGCTTCGTGACTTTCGACGGCGGCGGCAAGGTCAAGTACGCCAACCGGGCCTTCCGGCGCCTGACCGGCCTGTCCGCAGCCGAAATCCGCGGCCTCGATGCGCCCGGGTTCTCCGCACGGCTCGCGGCCGCCTGCAGGGAGGCGGCCCGCTTCCCGGGCATCGATGCCATGCCCGACGAGGAAAAAGTCGGTGCCGGCGGGACGGCGGATGACGATTACCCCCGCGGCCTGACGATCGAGATTACCGGCACCGGCCGGATCATCGAGGTCGGCCAGTGCGTCGCCGCCGCGCCCACCGTGTCGCGGATCCTGTATTTCCGCGACATCACCCACGTGACCATCGTCGAGCGCATGAAGAACGAGTTCCTCTCCCATGCCGCGCACGAACTGCGCACGCCGATGGCGAGCATCTTCGGCTATGTCGAACTGATGCTGATGCAGGAATTTTCCGCCGCCGAGCGCCAGGAGTTCCTCGGCACGATCCATCGCCAGTCGCAGTGGATGATCGCCATCATCAACGAACTGCTCGACCTGGCGCGCATCGACGAGCGGCGCGGCCGCGACTTTGCCTACGAACTGCTCGACCCGGCCGAGTTCCTGCGCGCGACCATGTCGATCTACGAGGTTCCGGCAGGGCGCACCGCGCCGCAGCTCGACCTGCCGGCGCCGGGTTGCCGGATACGGGCCGATCGCCGCCGGCTCGCGCAGGCCATCGGCAATGCGCTGGCGAACGCTTACAAGTTTTCTCCGGACGGCAGTACGGTCGAAGTCGGGCTGCTGACGCGACAGGGGGAAGACGGCCGGACGCAGGTGGGTTTCCGCGTCACCGACCACGGCATCGGAATGACGGCGGAAGAGGCCGCGAGAGTCTGCGAACGCTTCTACCGGGCCGATACTTCGGGCAAAATCCCCGGTACCGGACTCGGCATGAGCATCGCCAGGGAAATCATCGAGCTGCACGGAGGCAGCATCGTTCTCGACAGCCGTCCGGGCGCCGGCACGGTCGTCACGCTGTGGCTGCCTGCCGTCACGGACGCTTTGACCGAAGGATCGTCGTCATGAATGCAGCCGAACTGCCGTCCATTCCAGAATTCATCGCCCGGCGGCGCTGGTGGCTGCTGCCGCTGCTGCTCTGGGGGCTGGTGGTCGCATCGGAGCTCGACGACCATCTCGACGACATCCGCCAGCAGTCGATCGAGGTCGCCACCGAAGGTGCCCGCAACATGTTCCGCATGATCGTCCTGACGCGGGCCTGGAACGCCGAGCATGGCGGCGTCTACGTGCCGGTGGGCGACAAGATCCAGCCGAACCCCTATCTCGAGCATCCGCGGCGCGACCTGACGACCACCGACGGCCAGCAGCTGACCATGGTCAACCCGGCTTTCATGACCCGCCTGGTCAGCGAACTGGCGCAGAGCCAGAGCGACACGGCCTTCCACATCACCAGCCTGAAGCCGATCCGGCCGAGCAACACGCCGGACGAATGGGAACGCAAGGCGCTGCTCGGTTTCGAGTCCGGCAGCAAGGAGACGAGCGATATTGTCACGTCGGCCGCGGGGCGGCGCGAGCTGCGCTACATGGCCCCGCTGCGGGTGGCGAAACCCTGCATGGCCTGTCACGAGAAGCAGGGCTACCAGGTCGGCGACATTCGCGGCGGCATCAGCGTGAGCCTGCCCTACGCCCCGGTCGAGGCGGCGATGCAGCCCGCCCTGCGCCAGGCCTTGCAAAGCCATCTGGGGATGTTCCTGCTGGTAGCCGTGCTCGGCGGCGGCCTGCTGGAGCTGCTGCGCCGGCGCTGGATCAACCTCGGCGAGACCATCGCCGACCTCGAGGCCACCCGCCGCGATCTGGTCGACTCCAACCAGGCATTGCAGGAGGCCCGCGACGCCGCCGATGCGGCCAATGTGGCGAAGAGCTCGTTCCTCGCCAACATGAGCCACGAGATCCGCACGCCGATGAACGCCATCATCGGCATGTCGCACCTGACGCTCAAGACCGAGCTGACGCAGGGGCAGCGCAACTACCTGCAGAAGATCCAGGGGGCGAGCCAGCACCTGCTCGGCGTCATCAACGACATCCTCGACTTCTCCAAGATCGAGGCGGGCAAGCTGACCCTAGAGCAGCGCGAGTTCGATCTCGACGAGCTGTTCGACACCGTCGCCAGCCAGCTGGGCGAACGCGTCGCCAGCAAGGAGCTCGAACTGGTCATCGACATCGATCCCGAGGTGCCGCGCCTGCTGGTCGGCGATGCCCTGCGGCTGGGGCAGGTCCTGCTCAACCTGGGCAGCAATGCGGCGAAGTTCACCGAACAGGGCGAAATCGACATCATCGTCCGCGCCCGCAAGCATGATGACGGCACGGTGCAGGTGGACTTCTCCGTCAGCGATACCGGCATCGGCATGACCGAGGAGCAGAAGGCGCGTCTCTTCAAGAGCTTCGAGCAGGCCGACAACACGATCACCCGCAAATACGGCGGCACCGGGCTGGGACTGGCCATCTCCCAGCGCATCGTCGAACTGATGGACGGGAAGATCGAGGTCGCCAGCACGCCCGGCATCGGTTCGACCTTCTCCTTTGGCGCCCGCTTCGGCATTGGCACCGGCCAGCGGCGCCGCATGCCGACCCCGGACCTGCGCGGCCGGCGGATGCTGGTCGTCGATGACAATGACAACGCCCGCGAGGTGATGGTCACCATGCTGCGTTCGATGACCTTCGTGGTCGGCGAGGCGGGATCCGGCGACGCGGCGCTGCTGGAACTCAAGCGCGCCGCCGCCGCCGGCACGCCCTACGAGGTCGTGTTCCTCGACTGGCAGATGCCCGGACTCGACGGCATCAGCACCGCCCGCCACATCAAGGCGCTGAACCTGGCGGCGAACCCGATCATGATCATGGTCACCGCCTACGGGCGCGACGACCTGATCGTGCAGGCGGACGAGGTCGGCATCGCGGACGTCTTCCCCAAGCCGGTGACGGCGTCGACCCTGTTCGACTCGGTCATCAACGTGCTCGGCAAGGCCGACGGACGCAGCCTGCCCTGCCTGGCGGAGGCCGGCCGGGCCGTGGCCGCCCGCAGCGACCTGGCGGCGATCGCCGGCGCCCGGGTGCTGCTCGTCGAAGACAACGCGCTGAACCAGGAGGTGGCGACGGCGCTGCTCGAGGATGCCGGCCTGGTCGTCGAAGTCGCCGAGAACGGTGCGGTCGCGCTCGACCGGCTGGTGGTCGGCAGCTACGACCTGGTCCTGATGGACATGCAGATGCCCGTCATGGACGGCGTGAGCGCGACGCGTGCCATCCGCCGCGAGCCGCAGCACGACAAGCTGCCCATCGTCGCGATGACGGCCAACGCCCTGAGTGGCGACCGCGAAGTCTGCCTGCAGGCGGGGATGAACGACCATCTGGCCAAGCCCATCGACCCCGAGCGCCTCCTGGATACCCTGTTGCGCTGGATCCCGCCGGGGCAGCGGACGAAGCCGGTGCCTGACGCAGCGGATCCGGAAACGGCCGCCGAGCATGCCTGCATCGAGGCCCTGCGCCGGGTGAACGGGCTCGACGTCACCACCGGCCTGCGTCTCGCGCGCGGCCGGGAAAAACTCTACATCTCGCTGTTGAAGAAATATGTCGATGCCCAGCGCGATTTCGCCCGACGTATCGAAGCCGCGCTCGTCGAACGGGACTGGGAAACGGCCGTGCGCCTGGCCCACACGCTCAAGGGCGTCTCCGGCCAGATCGGGGCGCTGACCGTGCGGCCGATGGCCGAGCTGATCGAGCTGGCCCTGCAGCAGCGCGATGCGCCGGCGGTGATCGATTCGCTCAAGGACCAGATTAGCGAAGTGCTCGATGAACTCATCCCCGCCATCGCCGCGGTATTGCCGGCGGACGGAACGCCCGCCACGGCGGTGGAGGTCGATCATGGCGCGCTTGAACAGGTCTGCCGCGACCTGCACAGCCGTCTCGCCAGCGCCGACTATGGGGCCAACGCCCTGCTGGAGCAGCAGGCCGGGCTATTGCAGGCGGGGCTCGGCAAAACTTTCGAAAGGATCTCCGCGGCGGTCGCGAACTTCGACTTCGATGCCGCGAGCCGGCACCTGGACCAATGGCTGAAGTCGCGCAGCGGGCCGGCGGCTGACTGACGCCCCGTCGCTGCCCGGCGCCGCCCGGAGCGGCTGAGTGGCTGAGTGGCTGAGCGGCCCCGGGTGGTCCGCCGGGCGATCAGGCTGGCTGGGCCACCAGCCGTTCCAGCGCCATCGTCACTTCGCGCAGCCGCTGCTCGAGTTCGGCCTGGCGGGTCAGCAAGCCGGCGATCTCGCCCATCGCCTGGCTGGCCATTTCCGTGATCTGGGTTTCCTGCGCGGCTGTCAGCCCCATGCCGACGAAGGCGTAGAGCAGCTTTTCATCAAAGCTGCCGGCCACATCGAGCACGGCCTGGTGGTTCGATGCCCGCAAGGCCTCGGTCTGGCGCCAGGTTTCCGTCAGGGCGTTCACCGCGGCGACGATGCCGCGGCTCTGGGCGGCACGGGCCGCTTCGATCTCGAGCCCCTGCACCCGGGCCGAGGCGCCTTCGGCGATCAGGGCGAGGTGGTCGCGCAGGCGGTCGACACGTTCCGGATCGTCGAGCGGCAGGTCGAGTACCACCAGCGTGATGCCGGGGTAGTTGAGGACGAGGCGATTGCCGAGCTGCTGAAGCCGGCCGAGCTTGCGCGCATAGTCGAGGATCGAGACTTCGAGTTCGCTGCGTTCGTCCTGGCCGCAGCTGTAGGTGTCGGCATCGCCCACCCGCAGGCCAACCAGGGCGCTCAGGCCGTAGGCGCGGTGGGCATCGACCACGCGCCCGGCGAGCGCAGCGGCCGTGCGGCAGGAAAAGGAGTCGCGCATGAACTGCAGCACCGCTCCCATCTCGCCCATCGAGGACATGGCCGAAAAGGCCGTCTTCTGGGCGTAGGACAGCATTTCGGCCTGTTCGCGATGCTGCTGCGCCAGCGCCTCGATCTTGGCGACGTGGTGCTGCAGTTCCTTCGGCGCATAGGGCTTGACGATGAAGTCGCTGCCGCCCGCATCGAAGCTGGCCAGGCGGGATTCGAGGTCGTCGCGGCCGGACACGAAGATCACGTGCGTCCCGGCGTTGCCTTCGGCGCGCAGGCGGCGGCAGACTTCGTAGCCATCCATTTCCGGCATCTCGATGTCGAGCAGCACGACGTCGGGCGGCGCCGCCGGCGCGGCGTCGAAATCGAAGGGGTCGGCGGCCGCGAACAGGGCCAGGCAGTCGGCGCCCGATGCACATTCGCTGACGCGATAGTCACGGCCGGCGAGGGCGTCGGCCGCGATCATGCGGGCCATGGGATCGTCATCGACGATGCAGACGTGGAACGGATTCATGCTTGAGCTCCCGTGGCGGCCGTCTGCGCGAGGTGTCGCTGCAGACGGTCGGAAAAGTCGGCGCCGGCGCGACGGCAATCGGCCAGCAGCGGCGGCAGGCGGTCGCGGTCGCCCGACCGAGCGGCCGCCTCGACGGCGGCGAACAGGTCGCCGAGTCCCAGGGCGCCGACCCAGCGTGCCGAGGACTTGAGGCGATGCGCCTCGCCTTGAAGCCGGTCGAGTTCTCCGGCTGCCAGCGCCTGGGCCATGGCGGTGTGGCCCGCCTCGACGGCGGCGAGGAAATGCCCGGCATACTTGCGCGTGCGTTCCGCATCGCCGCTGCACAGCGCGTCGAGCCGGGACAGGTCGATGGCTGCCGCGGCTGCGCCGTCCGTCCCGGCCTCGGTGGCCTGGGGGGCGGCGGCCGTCGCGGCTTCGTGCGGCCGGCCCAGCCACCCGTGCAGCCGCTCGAGCAGGGCCTCCGTGTCAATCGGCTTGGCGAGGAAGTCGCTCATTCCGGCCGCGCGGCAGGCGGCGCGGCTCGGCGCATCGTCGTTGCCGCTCAGGCCGATGATGCAGAGCCGGGCCGTTGCGTCTGTGGCACGCAGGCGGCGGGTGGCTTCGAGGCCGTCCATCCCCGGCATGAACACGTCCATCAGGACCCAGTCGAAAGGTTGCGCCCGGGCCAGCGCCACTGCCTGGTGGCCGTCCGTCGCCAGTACCGGGTCGATGCCGACTTCGGCGAGGGTTTCTGTCAGCAGGAGTTGCAGTACCGGGTCGTCTTCGGCGACCAGCGCGCGGCAGCCGGCGAGGGCCGAGGGCAGGGGGGAGGGCAGGGAGTTCATGCGCCGTCCTGATGCTTCTGCAGCGCTTCCACGAGCCAGTCGTGGGCGGCGGAGAAGTTGAAGTCGTCCATCGCCGCCACGATCCACGCATAGTGCTCTCCCAGCCCGGCGCGCAGCAGCCCCGCATGGGTTTCGAGGACCTGCCGGCTGCTGAAGTCGTCCATGGCGCAACGGCGCACGAGATCCTCGCAGACGGTGCGGAAGCGATCGGCATCGAAGTCGGCGGCGGCCTCGGTCGGCGTGTCGGCCGCCGGCGGGCGTCCGGGGTGCAGGGCGGTGTCCAGCTGGGCGAGCAGGGTCTCCAGCTGCGCATCGACATCGGCCACGAAGGGCGCGCAGGCGGCCGTCGAGTCGCCTGGGGCGAGTGCGTGGATCGCCTGTTCGAGTCGTTCGGCCGCCTCGCGCAGCGCCTGCACGCCGACCTGTCCGGCCATCCCTTTCAGGGTATGGGCGAGGCGCTCCGCGTCGGCGCGGTCGCCGCCTGCCAGCCGGGCGTGCAGGCGGGCGCTGAAGTCGCGCTGGCTGGTGCTGAACTTTTCGAGCAGCGAGAGGTAGAGCGCCTTGCGCCCCAGCACCATCTTGAGTCCGGCGGCGAGGTCGAGCCCCGGGAGGCGCTCCAGGGCGTCGAAGACGGGCTGCAGTTCGGTTCCGGGCGCCGTCCCGCCGGCGCCGACTTTTTCCGCCGCCGCGCGCGGGCGTATCCACTTCAGCAGCTGGCTCCACAGCACATCGGGGTCGATCGGCTTGGCGATGTGGTCGTTCATGCCGGCCTCGAGGCAGCGATCGCGGTCGCCGGCCATGACGTTCGCCGTCATCGCGAGGATCGGCAGCGCGGCCTTGTCCGGCAGGCGGCGGATCTGCCGGGTCGCCTCGAGGCCGTCCATCACCGGCATCTGCATGTCCATCAGCACGATGTCGTAGGCGTTCCGCTCCACCTTGTCGACGGCCACCGCGCCGTTTTCGGCGACATCGACGACGCAGCCGGCCGTCGTCAGCAGTTCGCGCGCCACTTCCTGGTTGAGGTCGTTGTCCTCGACCAGCAGCACGCGGGCGCCGGCGATGCGCCCCAGGTCGGCGGGCAGCAGCGTGCCGTCCGCGCCGTCATCGCGGCGCCGCGGTCGGCGGCCGAGCACCGCCATCACGGTATCGAACAACAGCGAGGCCGCCATCGGCTTGATCAGCACATGCTCGATGCCGGCCTCATGCGCCGCGTGCATCAGGTCGTCGCGGCCGTAGGCCGTGGCGATGATCACCTGCGGCCGGGTGTCCAGGTCCAGCGTGCCGATGGCTTTCGCCGCCTCGATGCCGTCCATGCCCGGCATCTGCCAGTCCATGAAGACGAGCTCGTAGGGTTGACCGGCCGCGGCCGCGCGGGCCACCTCCGCCAGCGCCGCCGGGCCGGAAGGCACGGCGCCGACGATGAAGGTCATCGAGCGCAGCATGTCGGCGAGGACCATGCGTGCCGTGTCGTTGTCGTCGACCACCAGCATGCGCCGACCGCGCAGGTCGGGCTCCGGCAGCAGCGGACGGGGTTGTGCCTGGCCGCGGCCGAGATGCGCGGTGAACCAGAAGGTCGAGCCCTTGCCCGGTTCGCTGTCGACGCCGACTTCGCCGCCCATCAGCACGGCCAGGCGCTTGCTGATCGCCAGCCCCAGCCCGGTGCCACCGTACTTGCGCGTGGTCGAGGCATCGCCCTGCTCGAAACTCTTGAACAGGCGCTTCAACTGCTCATCCGGAATGCCGATGCCGGTATCGCTGACTTCGAATTGCAGCACCACATCCTCGCCCATCGTGTGGGAGACCAGCACGCGCAGGGTGATCTCGCCCTGCTCGGTGAACTTGATCGCGTTGTTGGCGAAATTGATGAGGATCTGGCCGATGCGCAGCGGGTCGCCGACCAGGCTGCCCGGCACGTCGGGCGCCACGTCGATGATCAGTTCCAGCCCCTTGGCGGCAGTCTTCTCGACGACCAGGCCGGCGACGTTGTCGAGCACCTTGTCGAGCTCGAAGTCGATGTGCTCGGCCACCAGCTTGCCGGCCTCGATCTTGGAGAAGTCGAGGATGTCGTTGATGATGCCGAGGAGGTGCTGGCTCGAGCTCTGGATCTTCTTCAGGTAGTCGCGCTGCTTGTCGTTCAGCCCGGTTTTCAGCACCAGGTGGGTCATGCCGATGATGGCATTCATCGGCGTGCGGATCTCGTGGCTCATGTTGGCGACGAAGCTCGACTTGGTGCGCGCCGCTTCTTCGGCCAGGCGGCGGGCGTGCTCGGTCGCGGCGAGCGCCTCGTGCTCGAGGGAGATGTCGTCGATCACCCAGACCGTGCCGCGCGAGCGATCCTCCACGTCGATCGCGTTGCCGGTGAGGCGGGCCCAGAACAGGCCGCCGTCGTTGCGCATCAGCTGCTGTTCGCGGCGATGGGCCTTGCCCTGCCAGATCTGTTCGTACACCGGCGCACCGCCGGCGATGTTGGCCTCCTCGTCGGGGTACCAGACAGCCGTCGGTCGGCCGGCGAGCGAACCGGGCGGCCAGCCCAGCATCTCGTGCAGGCGCCGGTTGCAACGCACCAGGATGCGGTCCCTGATCAGCGCCATGCCCGAGGTGGCCGTGTCGAAGATCGCCTCCTGTTCCTCGCTGGCGAGGCGCAGGGCCTCGGTGGCGGTCCGCTCCACGGAGATGTCCTCGATCATGCCGACGATGCCTTCATCCACGGCCGCGGGATCGATGGCACGGGCCGACAGCCGTACCCAGAAGGTGCTGCCATCCTTGCGCCGCGCCAGCTGTTCCTGCTGGTAGGTCTCGCCCCGCGCGACCTGCGCGTAGATCTCGCGGCCCGCCTGTTCCCAGCTGTGCGTGTCGGCATACAGCGCCTGCGTCGGCAGGCCGTCGATTTCTCCGGCCGCATAGCGGAAGAGCTCTTCCGCGCGCCGGTTGCAGCGCCGGATGATGCGGTCCGTGATGAGGATGATGCCGGCGCTCGCCGCATCGAGGATCGCCTGCTGCTGCGCCAGTGCCGCGGCCAGTTCGGCCGTGCGCGCGTCGACCTCGGCCTCGAGCTTCTGCCGGTATCGATCCAGTTCCGCCTCGGCGGCCTTCTGGGCGGTGATGTCGGCCCAGACCACATGCAGCATGTCCTTGCCGCCCTGGCGGATGGCGGTGAGCAGCACCTCGGTGAGCATGGGGGTGCCGTCGGCCCGCAAGTGCATCCATTCGAACTGGATCGATCCCTGGGCGAAAGCCTGCGCGATCAGCGCGGGTGCCTTGACGGCGGTGGGCTGGCCGTCGGGCTGTATCTCCGGCGAGATGTCCGCCGGCGAGAGGCCGACGAACTGTTCGAGGCGCTCGTAGCCGAGCATGTCGAGCGAAGCCTGGTTGGCCGCGACGAAGCGGCCGTCGTCGATCAGGGAGATGGCCTGGCGGGTGTCGTCGAAGATGTGGCGAAAGAGATCCTCGCTTTCGCGCAGCGCGGCGGTCTGGCGTTGCACGGCGGCGCGCAGGGTGCGCAGCCAGGCGAAGAGGAACGCGGCGAGCGCCGCCAGCGCGGCCAGCCCGATCCCGATCCAATACAACAGCGTGTCGTAGTCGGCCGCCGGCTGGGGCATCCATTTTTCATGCAATGCCCTGACCTCATCGGCGCCGATCAGCGCGGCCCCCCGCTCGATCAGCGCCAGGGTCGCCGCGTCGTCCTTGCGCACGGCGCGGTGGAAATGGCCGGTATAGATCTGGAAGGCCCGGCGGAAGTCGTGCTGGGCCTTCTCGCGGTACAGGTAGTAGTTCGCGGGGTGCTCGTCGAGGCAGAACAGCTTCACTTCCTGCGCCAGCGCTGCATCGATGAGGTTGGTGTAGGTCGGATACTGCTTCAGGTCGGTAATGCCCTGCAGCTTCAGCATGTCGATGCAGGCGTCGCCGGCCATGACCCCCACCGTGAAGCCCTTCAGGCCATGGATGTCGTGGATGCCGGTGATCGAGGCGTGGGTATAGATGGCGACGGGAACGTCGGCATACGGCGCGGTGAAGTCGTAGTTCGGTTCGCGCTGGGGGGTACGGAAGATCAGGTCGATCGCGTCGGCCTCGCCGGCCAGGAGCCGGCGCTGCGCCTCGGCCCACTCGAGCGCCTGCAGGTCGACCGCGATGCCGGTCTTCTGCGACCACAGGGCCCACCAGTCGGCCACGAAACCTGCCCTGCGGCCGTTGGCGTCGATGAACAGGAAGGGCGGATAGTTGTTGTCGCTGACGACGTGCAGCACCCGCGGCGAGGTCGTCTGCGCGGCAGCCGTGCCGACCAGCAGGACGGCGATCAGCAGCAGGCCGTGCCGCAGGCAGGAAAGCAGGCGGGCGCAGGACGGGTTCATGGGCTGCTCCGGTCGGCCGGCGGCAGCCAGCGCAGCAGGGTGGCGAAGAGGATGGCCGGATCGACCGGCTTGGCGACATGGTCGTTCATGCCGGCGGCGAGGCAGGCATCGCGGTCGCTATCGAATGCGTTGGCGGTCATCGCGATGATCGGTGTGGCGGCGCGGCCGGGCAGCAGGCGGATCAGCCGTGTCGCGTCGATGCCGCCCATCACCGGCATCTGCAGGTCCATGAGGATCGCGTCGTAGGCCTGCGCGCCCGCCCGGTCGACCGCCTGCCGGCCGTCCGCCGCGATATCGACCACCATGCCGACCTCCTCGAGCAGCGCCCGGGCGACCTCCTGGTTGAAGTCGTTGTCCTCGACCAGCAGGATGCGCCGCGGGGCACGTTCGCGCAGGCGGGATTCGGCATCCTCGGCGGGGATGGCGTCGGCCTGGGCCGCAGCGACATGACCGAAGGGCAGTTCCACCCAGAAAGTGCTGCCGGCACCGGGCTGGCTGGCGACGCCGATGCGGCCGCCCATCAGTTCGGTCAGGCGGCGGGCGATTGAGAGCCCCAGTCCGGTGCCGCCGTACTTGCGCGTCGTCGAGGCGTCCGCCTGCTCGAAGGCCTGGAACAGGCGCGCTTGCTGCTCGTCGGAGAGGCCGATGCCGCTGTCCTGCACCTCGAAGCGGAACCGCTGCATCCCGGCCTCGCCGGGTTCCGGCCGGGCCCGCAGGGTGACGCTGCCGCATTCGGTGAACTTCACGGCATTGCTGACGAAATTGAGCAGGATCTGGCCGAGGCGCAGGCCGTCGCCGTGCAGCGCGGCGGGCAGGGCGTCGAGGTCGGCCGCGAGGGCGAGGCCTTTTGCCGCGGCGCTGTCCTGCATCAGGTCGAGCACGCCGCCGGCCACGTCGCGGGGCGAGAAGTCGACCGGCGCGATTTCCAGCTTGCCGGCCTCGATCTTGGACAGGTCGAGAATGTCGTTGATGATCGCCAGCAGATGGCGGGCGGCGTGGGTGATGCGGCCCGCCTGGACCCGGCGCTGCTCGTCCGGTGCGTCGCGCTCCAGCAGGTGGGCCATGCCGAGGACGGCATTCAGCGGGGTGCGCATCTCGTGGCTCATGTTGGCGAGGAATTCGCTCTTGCTGCGGCTGGCGGCTTCGGCCGCATCGCGTGCTTCCTGGAGGGCCACGCGCCCGGCGTCGATGCGGGCCTGCATGCGCCGCCGGGTGATGATGCTGCTGACGCGGATGAACAGCTCCTCGGCCACCACCGGCTTGATGACGTAGTCGGAAATGCCGAGGTTGAACAGGTCGAGTCGCCGGGCGGCGTCGTCGAAGGCGGTCACGGCGAGCACCGGCACGTCGCCGCGCGCATCGGTGCGGCGGCGGATCTGGTTGACCAGGCCGGTGCCGCTCATGTGGCCGTCGAGCACGATGTCGGTCAGCACCAGGTCGTACTCGGCCTGCTCGAAGGCGGCCAGCGCCTCCTCGGCCGCGCCGCAGGCGTCGACCACCAGCCCGTGATCCTCGAGCATCGCCTTGAGCACCTGGCGCTGCGCCATCGAATCCTCGACATAGAGGACACGCCCCTCGATGCGGCGCCGCACCCCGGTGAAACGCTGGATGAAGGCCAGCATCTGGTCGATGTCGCGCTTGTTGAAGATGTCGGTCACGCCGACCGGCAATGCGCGCGTCAGCTGCGCCTCGTCGTCCACCGAGGTCAGCAGCGCGAAGGGGACATGCGCGTAGCGGGCCAGGGCGCGGACCTGACGGCAAAGCTGGATGCCTTCCATGTCGGAGAGGTAGAAGGCGGAGCAGATGAAATCCACCCGTTCCCGCTCCAGCAGCGCCAGCGCTTCCGCACCGCGGCTGCAGGCGAGCACCTCGTGGCGCGCCGGATCGAGCAGGCGCGCGAACATCGACTGGAACATCCGGCTGTCATCCACCAGCAGGATGCGGATGGTTTCGGCGGGCGGAGGAGGGCGCATCATGTCCGCGGTGCTCCGGGGAGGGCGGCGACAGCTTCGCGCAACAGCCCGAGCGCGGTGTCGAAGGCGAAAGCGTCGATCTGGGCGCGGATCGACTTGCCCTGGCGGCCGAAGGCGGCGTCGAGCAGGGCCGCATGCGCGTTCCAGACATTCGCGGAAGAGACGTCGTCGGCGCCGAGCAGTTCCTCGAGTTCGGCGACGACCGCATCCAGTTGCGCCCGGTCGATGGCCCTGGGCGCGATATCGGCGGGCGGCGCGGCTTCGGTCGAGGGGCTGCCTGCGTGCAGCGCCTGGCGCAGGCGCTGCACGAGCGCATCGAAGTCGGCCGCGATGGCCGCGGCCTGCCGTTGCATGACGGGCGTGGTCGCGTCGCTGTCGTTGAGCGACTGCTCGAGGCGCATTGCGGCGTCGCGCAGGTCGGTGGCACCGATGGTGGCCGCCACGCCCTTGAGCGTATGGGCATTGCGCCTGGCCGCTTCCCGGTCGCCCTGTTCCAGTGCGTGTATCAGGGCTGCAGGCAGTTCGCTGGCGAGGAACTTGTCGAGCAGGCGGAGATAGAGCTTGATGCGGCCACCGGAAGACTTGAGTCCCTGCGCGACGTCGAGCCCCACGAGGGTGGCGAGGGCGGCGAGCGGATCGGCGGCGGTGCCGGCCTCTGCCGCCCCGAAAGTCGGCGCCGGCGGGACGGCGCGGGCAGCACCAGGACCGGAACCGGCGCCCGCTTCGCCGCCGGCCTGCGGCGGCAGCCAGCGCAGCAGGGTGGCGTAGAGCACCTCGGGATCGACCGGCTTGGCGATGTGGCCGTTCATGCCGGCCGCGAGGCAGGCTTCGCGGTCCTCCTCGAAGGCGTTGGCGGTCATGGCCAGGATGGGGGTCTGCGCATACTGCGGCAGGCTGCGGATCATGCGCGTCGCATCCAGGCCGTTCATCACCGGCATCTGCATGTCCATCAGGACCAGGTCGTAGGCGGTGTCGCGGGCCATGTCCAGCGCGATCTGCCCGTCCTCGGCGACATCCACCACCAGCCCGACCTGGCTCAGCAGTTCGAGGGCCACCTCCTGGTTGATCGGGTTGTCCTCGGCCAGCAGCACGCGGCGGCCGCTGCAGGCCGCGAGGTACTGCTCGGCAACGCCGGCGGTCTGGTTCGCCGTGCCGAGAGGATGCTTTCCGGACAGCAGGTTCTGCAGTGCCTCGTCCAGGTGGCGCGGCGTGACGGGCTTCTGCAGGATCGCGCCGTAGCCGCCCGCCACCAGGTGGTCGATGCCGATCTCCGCCGCGAAGGAGCTGACCAGCATGCTGGCCGGGGCGGGGTGGATGCTGCGCAGGCGCCGGCCGACCTCGATGCCGTCGATGTCGGGCAATTGCCAGTCGCACAGCAGCAGGTCGAAGGGCTTGCCGGCGGCGGCGGCCGCCTCGATGCGGGCGATGCCGGCCAGGCCGCTTTCCGTCATCTCGGCCTTGATGCCGAGCATCTCCAGCATGTCGGCGAGGGACTCGCGGGCTTCGGGCAGGTCGTCGATCACCAGGGCGGACAGGCCGCTGGTTTCGATCCGCGCGGGCGGCGCCGTTTCCTGCGCGTGGCCATAGCCGAAAGGCGCTTCGATCCAGAAGGTGCTGCCCTCGCCCGGCCGGCTGTCGACGCCGATGCGGCCGCCCATCAGTTCGGTGAGGCGGCGGCTGATCGCCAGCCCCAGGCCGGTGCCACCATACTTGCGCGAGATCGAGGTATCGGCCTGTTCGAAGGGCTGGAACAGGCGCGCCTGTTGCTCGGCCGTCATGCCGATGCCGGTATCGGCGATTTCGAAGCGGATCAACAGGTCTTGATCCTGGGCGGAGACGACGGTAGCGCGCAGCGAGATGCTGCCGCGCTCGGTGAACTTGACCGCGTTGCCGGCGAAATTGAGCAGGATCTGCCCCAGGCGCAGGCCGTCGCCGCGCAGGACCGGCGGGATGCCCTGCAGGTTCACCACGAGTTCGATGCCCTTGGCTTCGGCCTTGTCGCGGATCAGGCTGACGACGTTCTCGATGATGCGTTCCGTCTCGAAGTCGCTGTCCTCGAGCTGCAGCTTGCCGGCCTCGATCTTGGACAGGTCGAGGATGTCGTTGATGATGGCGAGCAGGTGGTGGGCGGCACCGCTGATCTTGTCGAGCTGGTCGCTCTGGCGCGCATCGGTGATGCCGCGCTTGAGCAGGTGGGTCAGGCCGATGATGGCGTTCATCGGGGTGCGGATCTCGTGGCTCATGTTGGCGAGGAACTCGCTCTTGGTGCGGTTGGCGGCCTCGGCGGCATCGCGGGCCACGCTCAGTTCCTCGGTGCGCTGGGCGACGAGCTTTTCGAGGTTGGCCCGGTAGGTCGCCAGTTCCTCGGCGTTGCGCTTCTTCTCGGTGATGTCTTCCTTGATCGCCAGGTAGTGCGTGACCGTGCCGTCCGGCTGGCGGATCGGGTTGATGTGCGCCCATTCGACATATTCGCTGCCGTCCTTGCGCCGGTTGATCACCTCGCCGCTCCAGTCCTCGCCGCGCGTCAGGGTCTGCCACATGTCAGTGTAGGCTTCCGGCGGGGTCTTGCCGGACTTGAGCACGCGCGGATTGAGGCCGATGGCCTCCTCGCGGCTGTAGCCCGTGTTGCGCACGAAGGCGTTGTTGACGTACTCGATGCGGGCGTCGAGGTTGGTGATGACGATGCTTTCCGGGCTCTGGTCGACCGCCAGCATCAGCTTGTTGAGCTGCTCTTCCGTCTTGCGCCGTTCGGTGACATCCTCCTTCACCGCCACGTAATGGGTGGTCTGGCCGGCCGCGTTGCGCAGCGGGGCGATGATGGCCGCTTCGAGGCGCCGCTCGCCGCGCTTGGTCAGGTTGATGAATTCGCCCTCCCAGACTTCGCCCGCCGCCAGCGTCTGCCACAGCGATGCGTAGGTGGCTTCCGGCGTCTGGCCGGAGCGCAGCAGGCGCGGGTTGCGGCCGATCACCTCGTCGCGTGCATAGCCGGTCTCGCGCTCGAAGGCGGTGTTGACATAGGTGATGTTCGCGTCGAGATCGGTGATGACCACCGGATTCGGACTCTGTTCGAGGGCCATCGACAGCATGCGGACGTGTTCCTGCGCCTGCCGTTCGGCACTGATGTCGCGCCAGATGCCGAGGAAATAGTCGTGGTCGCCGCGGCGCACCACGTGCACCAGCACGTTGACGTCGATCAGGCTGCCGTCCTTGCAGCGGTGCCGGTTGTCGAACTGGGCGCTGCCCTGTTGGAGCAGCCCGGCCACCATGGGCTGCAGCGCTTCCGGATCGGCCTGGATGTCGGTGATCTTCATGCCGAGCATTTCCTCGCGGCTGTAACCGAGCATGCAGTGGCTGGCCGAGTTCACCTCGATGAAGCGCAGGGTGGCGGCGTCGACCAGTTCGATCGCGTAGGGCGCTTCGTCCACGATGATCTGCAGCAGTTCGCGGGTTTCCCGCTGCTCGGTCGCGACGCGCCGTCGCTCGATGGTGGCGTTCAGCCGGGCGGCGATGTTCCGCACCAGGTCGAATTCCTCGTCGAGGAAGCGGGGGCTGTCATGCGTCTGCGGCAGCCCCTCGTAGCCGACCTCGATGTTGGCGGGCAGGTTGTCGCGTCCGACGAAATCGACGCGGATGCGCTCGCCGTCGACCGCAGTGCCGAAAATCCGGCCGGCACAGACGATGCGCACCCGGGCCAGCGCGGGGAACTGCATCGCGGCGGTCAGCCGGTCGATCGTGGCGGCGATGATTTCGTCGAGCGAGAGTTCGTCCTGTTCGGTCAGGCGCGTGACTTCGTAGATGCAGGAGAGCTCCTTCACACGCTCGCGCAGGGCCTCCTGCGATGCGTCATGGGCGCGGAGGATGTGGCGGAATGTCAGCAGTGCGTTTGCGATGTCGTGCAGCAGGCCGGGTTGGCCCCGTGCAATGCGCTCGACACCCCCCAGGGTGGCGGGCGTGGTGTTGCCGTGCGCCAGGGCCTGCATGGTGTCGTTGAGGCGCGTCAGCCGGACGATCAGCCAGCGGCTGAACAGCAGCCAGCCGAGCAGCAGGAGCGTCGTCAGGAGCAGGTTGATCATCAGGCTGCGGGTGGCGTGCCGGTCGATGGTCTGCTGCTCTACCTGCGTGAGCGTTCCGACGGAGGACAGCAGTGCGCGGCGAATCGCCTGCGCGTGGTTGGCGATGCGCTGGTTGATGGCTTGCGCGATATCGGTGTGGTGGCGTGCGGCGGCCGGATCGCCCGGCACCAGGTCGGTCACACGCAGTGCGATCTTGCGATATTCCGCCAGTTGCTGCAGCACGTCGTCATCGCCAGGCGCGTGGCCGGCCAGGCGTTCGATCTCGCGCAGGTCGCGTTCCATTTTTTCGAACTGGGCGTCGATCCGGGTCTGCAGGTCGGCCAGGCTGCGGGCGTCATAACGGTTGCTGGCGATGCTTTCGAGCGTGATGAACAGCCAGTTGCGGGTATTGGACAGGTCGTCGAGAAGTCCGTTGGCATGGGAGATGCGATCGATGGCGTCATTCTGGTGCTCGCTGGCGGTACGGAATTCGGCCTGCAGCGAGGCGAGGGAATACAGGTTCAGGCCGATCGAGACGAGCAGGACCAGTGCCGCCGGCAGCAGCAGCCCGAGGGCGAAGGAAACGTAGCGCGAGAGACGGCGGGCAGTCATGGATGGATGTCGGAGCCCGGGTCGGCGAAGCGGGTGGCGACGGCGGTGAATGCGTCGAGCAGGGCGAGGAAGGCATCCACCACGTCGGGGTCGAAATGCGTGCCGCGGCCTTCCGTGATGATGCTGACGGCCTGGTCGATGGGCATCGCCGGCTTGTAGATGCGCCGGCAGGTGAGGGCGTCGAAGACGTCGGCCAGCGCCATCAAGCGCCCGGATGCCGGTATCGCATCGCCCGCCAGGCCGCCCGGGTAGCCGCTGCCATCCCATTTCTCGTGGTGGGTCAGGGCGATCTCGCGGGCGACGTGCATGAAGCTGAAGACGTTGCGGGATTGCTCCGGCGTGACGTCGGCGGCCCGGGCGAGCGTCTGGTCCAGCGCCTTTTCGATCGCGTGGGCGCCGATGGCCGCATGGGTCTTCATGGTGGTGAATTCGTCGGCATCGAGACGGCCGGGCTTGAGCAGCACGGCGTCGGGGATGCCGATCTTGCCGATGTCGTGCAGTGGCGCCGCCTTGACGATCATATCGAGCGATTTCGGTTCGAGCGCGGCGGCGAAGCGCGGATGCGGCGCCAGGTGTTTGGCCAGCATTTCGACGTAGATCTGGGTGCGCATGACGTGATGGCCGGTTTCCATGTCGCGCGTTTCGGCCAGGATGGAGAGCGCCTTCATGCTCATGTCCTGGATCAGCAGGGTCTCGCGTACGCGCCGCTGCACTTCGGCTTCCAGCCATTCGTTCTGGCTCGCCAGGCGGTCGCGTGCCTGCTTGAGCTCGAGTTGCGCACGCACCCGGGCGAGCACGATCGACGGCGTGAAGGGTTTGGTGATGTAGTCGACCGCGCCGAGCTCGAGCCCGTGTTCCTCGTCGGCAACGGCCGACATGGCGGTGATGAAGATGACGGGGATATCGCGCGTCGCGTTGTCCTCGCGCAGCCGCCTCAGCACTTCGTAGCCGTCCATGCCGGGCATCATGATGTCGAGCAGGATGATGTCCGGGCGGGGCAGGGTGGCCGCGGCACGCAGTGCGCGTTCTCCCGAATTGGCGGCCCGCACGCGATATTCGGGTTGTAGCAGTTCGCCGAGGACAGTCAGGTTTTGTGGCGTATCGTCTACGATCAGAACCGTGTGCGGTGTGGCGTCACTGTTCGTGGCTGGCCCGGCGGCGTCGCTCATGTCGTTCCCCTGTTTTCAGACATGTTCGAATTGTTACATATTTTCACTTTGTTGCATATAATGCAATTTAATGGTGCAAATGAAATAATATGCGAGCCCGAAGGAGATGCTTGTCATGACCCGAAACGACGATAGCACAGGAGCCGCCGCGGAACGGAAAATGCGTCGCCAATATCTGCCTTTCCACGAGGCGGCCATCGGGATGGTGCTGGCCGAGCCGATCCGGATCATGGATCGCCATGTGGTGCGCTTCACCCTGCCGGCCGGGCATGAGCTCACCGATGTCAATCTGCGGCAGCTGGCCGCGCATGGCACCGAGTATGTCTGCATCGCCGTGCCGGATGAGCGCAGCGACGAACAGGTGGCTGCGGATGCGGCCGCGGCCGCGGCACGCGTGATGGCGATCTTCGAGGGCGCCGACCTGTCGCGTCCCGCCATGGCGGCCTTGTTCGAGCGCGTGCTCGCCTACCGGAGCCGCTGACATGGGTGCGCTACGAACCCCGCTCACGCGCGAACAGGTGCTCGCCCAGCGCGATGCGCTGCCGGTTTTCCCGCGGGTGATCGACGACGTCCTGGCGACCCTGGATGATCCGGATGCGAATGTCGGCGATCTGGTCGCCCATGTCGGTCGCGATCCGGTACTGGCCGCCCAGGTGTTTTCGATCGCCAATTCTGCCGCCAGCCACACGCGCCGCGACGGCAAGGTGCGCGATCTGTACACAGCCACCTCGATGATCGGGCTGGCCCGGTTGCGCCAGACAACCATCGTCACCAGCCTGGCCGGTTTCCTGCGCGGCGCCCTGCCGCCCGGCCTGTCGCCCGGATTCTGGGAGCACAGTGCCGCCGCGGGGGTCTGCGCCCGCCAGGTGGCCCTGCATGTCCATCAGCCCGGCGATCCGGCCCTGATCGCCGGCCTGTTGCACGACATCGGCCAGCTGTGGCTGTTCCGTTTCCAGCCGGAACTGTTCATGGAGGCGTGGCAGGTCGCCGTGCGGCGTGAAATGACCATCGACGCCGCCGAGCGCGAACGCTTCGGTGTCGATCACGCCCAGATCGGCGCCTGGCTGGCGGAAAGCTGGGACCTGCCGCCGCCGGTGTGTGCCGCGATCCGTCACCACCATGCCCCCGATGGCGCCCTGCACGAGCCGCTGGTCGCCGTGCTCCATGTGGCCGAGGTCCTCAGCAACGCGCTCGACCTCGGCGGGAGCGCTCCGCGCGTCGGCTATCTTTCGGATGCCGCCTGCGAGCAGCTCGGCCTGCGCTGGGACGAAAGCACGGAAAGCCTGTTCGGGCGCATCGATGCCGTGAGTCATTTCATCTCGACCTACTTCAGGTCGCACGGCGTCAGCGAGGATGTGCGGGCGTGAGCGATCTCCAGAGTCAGGACCGGGAACGCATTCTGGTCGTCGACGACGAAGCGTCGATACTGAATGCCCTGCGCCGCGAACTGTCCGCGTCTCCGGGCAGCGGTCCCCGGTTCGAGCTGGAAACCTTCGCCGAGCCGCACATGGCGCTCGAGCGCGCGGCCGACCAGGCGTTCGCCGCGGTCGTGGCGGATTACCGCATGCCCGGGATGAATGGCCTGGCGTTCCTCGCCGCCTTCCATCGCCTCCAGCCGGACTGCCCGCGCATCGTCCTGTCCGGGCAGACCGATTTCGACGCACTGGTGCGCCTGATCAACGAAACGCACATCTATCGCTTCATCCCCAAGCCCTGGAGCCGCTTCTTCCTGAAGAGCACGCTGAAGCAGGCGACCGGCCTGTACCGGATCGGCCGTGAGCACCGTGTGCTCGCCGGGCGTCTGCGCGACAGCGGGGTCACGCTGCCGATCGGTTCGCTCAACGAGGTGGAGCCGGTCCTCGTGGTGGACGATGACATCCAGTTCGCGCAGGCCGTGGCGCGCAGCCTGAGGCGTGGCAACCTGTTCGACGAGGCGTGCCGCGAAACCGGACTGGCGCCCGAGGGCTGGATGCCGCGTGTCAGCGTCCGCATCGCCACCACACCGCAGGAAGGCCTGCGCATGGCGGACGAGGAGGCGTTTTCCTGCGTGATTTCGGATTACCGCATGCCGGCCATGGACGGGGCGGCCTTCCTGGCCGCTTTCGCCGAGAAACAGCCGGATTGCGCCGGCATCATGCTGTCCGGAGCCGCGAATTTCGAAGCCGTGGCGATCGCCCTCGATCTGGCCCATATCGAGGCCTTCCTGCCGAAGCCGCTGGTCGATCACGAGCTGCGGTCCGCGGTCGCCCAGGCGCTGACCGCACGGCGGCTCAGGCGCGCCAATCGCGTAATGGCACAAATGTGGCAGGCCTGTCATCCGGACGAGGCCCGCGAGGGATTACACTGAATAGGGTCATGTGGAGACCGTCATGAATGTTCCATCCTCCAGCCCGGTTCACCGGGCGAACCGCCCGTTGCCGGGGGCGACCATCCTCGTCGTCGATGACGCCCCGGGCAACCTGACGGTCCTCGGCGCACTGCTGCAGCCGCTCTACCGGGTGCGTGCGGTCAATTCGGGGGAGCGCGCGCTGCGTGCCGCCCGCAGCGAGCCGCGTCCCGACCTGATCCTGCTGGACGTGATGATGCCGGACATGAATGGCTACGAAGTGATGCGCCAGCTGCGCGCCGATCCGGCGACCGCGGATATTCCGGTCATCTTCGTCACGGCGATGCAGGACGAGAGCGACGAGTTGCAGGGCTTCGAACTGGGCGCCGCGGACTACATCCACAAGCCGATCAGCGGCCCGATCGTGCTGTCGCGCGTGCGGGCGCAGCTCGATGCCAAGGCTGCCCGCGACATGCTGAGGAAACACAATGCTCGGCTTTCGGACCAGGTGCAGATGGGCTCCCATGCGCTGGAGCAGGCCCAGCTGCAGCTGCTGCAATCGGAAAAGCTGGCCGCGATGGGCCAGCTGGCCGCCGGTGTGAACCACGAGATCAACAATCCGGTCGGTTTCGTCGGCGCGAACCTGAGCACGCTGGACAGCTACCTCAACGACATCTTCGAGCTCATCGATGCCTACGAACAGGCCGAGGCAGCGCCGGAAGGTCCGCAGCGCTTCGTCGCCGTCGATCGGCTGAAGCGCACGCTCGACCTGCCGTTCCTGAGGGAGGACATCCGCGCCCTGATCGCCGAGTCGCAGGAAGGCATCAACCGCGTGCGCCGCATCGTGCAGGACATGAAGGATTTCTCGCGCGTCGACAACCGCGACTGGCAGTGGGCCGACCTGCACCAGGGCATCGAGTCGACCCTCAATATCGCGCGCAACGAATGGAAGTACCACTGCACGATCGTGCGGCAGTTCGGCGAGATTCCGCGCGTCCGCTGCCTTGCGACGCAGCTCAACCAGGTGTTCATGAACCTGATCGTGAATGCCGCTCAGGCGATCGAGGACAAGGGCACGATCACCATCACGACCGCCTGCGTCGATGACGCCACGGTGAGCGTCAGCGTTGCCGACACTGGCAAGGGCATGCCGCCCGAGGTGCTGGAGCACATTTTCGAGCCCTTCTACACCACCAAGCCGGTGGGCAAGGGCACCGGCCTCGGGCTTTCGCTGGCCTGGGAAATCATCGAGCGCCACCACGGCCGCATCGAGGTGACCAGCGAGCCCGGCAAGGGCACGATCTTCACGATCACGCTGCCGATCAATGCCGGCGGCGAGGAAGCCGCCGGGGACTGAAAAGTCGGCACCGGCGGGACGGCGCGAAAAGTCGGTGCGGGCGGGACGGCGTCAAAAAGTCGGCGCCGGCGGTACGGCGCCCGTGGCCCGCCTCACCAGGCTTTCAGCCGCATCAGCAAGGCTTCGATCTGCGTGCGCAGCCGGCGGGCGCGGTTGGCGGCGTCTTCGTTCATGTGGGCGTAGTAGCCGCCGATTTTGGTCAGGCCGGCGGAGTCGTTCTCGATCACCGCGGTGATGGCGAAGGGAAAGCGCTGTTCCTCCCAGGCCGAAAGCGGGCGATGGCGGGTCTGGTCGCCCTGCCGCTCGACGACATGGCCGGGCTGGATGACCAGCAGCACTTCCTCGAGCTTTTCGAAGACCGGGGGATTGTCCTGCGTATCGTCGAACATGACCGAAGCGCCATGGTCGCTAACATTGCGCAGGCGACCGATCGAGTAACCGTCGACGACGATCGGGATGACGACCGCCTCGGGTATCTCGATGCGGGCACCGTCCTTGCGGCGATCGCCCGGGTCCGCGGCGCCGTCCTCTGTCGCGGCCAGTTGCCTGAGCGCCTCGTAGTCCAGGGCACAGGGTGCCCGCAGCAGGCGCGGGCTGCGCAAGGGGCGGATGCGGGCCTCGTTCATCACGGTGCCGGCAAGCATGCGCGTCACGAAGCCGAGAAAGAGGTTCTGCAGCTTTTTGTCGCGCTTGGCCAGTTCGGCGATCGGAGGGTCGGCGCTGACATAGGCGTAGAAGGATTGCGGCGCAGCCTGGAGCAGGTCGGCCGGTTCGACCAGCATCTCCGGGTCCATCAGGGGCGCCAGCGCGTCGGGATAGCGGATCCCCTGAATGTCCAGCCCGACATTTTTTTGCAGCTGGGCCTCGAAGTTCGCCAGCGCCGCTTGCGCGGCCTCGTAGTTCTGGCCATTCTTCGGGTCGGCGAAGAACTCGCGGTCGCGGGCGACCATGTCGCGGCGACGTGCGACGTACTCGTAGGGCTTGAGCAGCGGGCCGAACTGCCGGGCCTCGTCCTCGGTCAGCCGGCCGCCGCTTGAGAGGCGCGCATCGAGTGCGGCCCAGGCTGCGGCGAGGCCCTGCTCGCGGACCAGCGTTTCCATCTGCTCGACCTTGTCGAGGCGCTGCTGCCGTTTTTCGAAGCGGCGCAGCAGCTTGCGCGCGTTCAGGTTGTTGCGCAGGGCGATGAAGCCGGTGACCGGATTGGCGTTCGCCTCGGCGAGGTCGAGCAGCCCGAGCGCGACGCGTTGCGCGTAGAAGCCGATGCCGGCGGCCTTGGCGCAGCGGATGACGTCGGCGATGATGAAGCAGTTGACGGCAGTCTCCGTGATCTCGACTTCGCGGGCGATCAGCACGCTGCCTTCGGCGCGGGCGACGCTGATCCGGCCGGACAGTGCGACCAGGCGACCGCCGCTGACGGCCTTCGCGACCGTGATGTCGCCGGCCTCGGCCTCGACCTGGCCGCCGTTCTCGACCTGCTCGGCGATCGTGACGTCGCCGGAGCGCGCGACCAGCCTGCCGCGCACCGCCCCGCTGCTGACCTCGACCGCGTGGGCGACCAGGAGGTATTGATGCTCGATGTCGCCGCACTGCTCGAAGCGGTCGCCGGCGACCTCGAAGGAGCCGGTTTTCGGCCCGATCGGGAAGCTGTTCTTGGCGTGGGGCGTGACCGAGATCTTCTGGTTCGCGTCGACGTCGATGAAATAGCCGCCGTGATCCGTGACGATCGCCGGATGGCCGTCGGACTCGGCCATGCGCGTACCGGGGCCGGCCATGCGGGCGACGTCGAAATCCTTGACCGGCCGGGGCTCGAGCCGCTTGCCGCTGATGCTGCGGCCGGCACGGCCGGGCACCGCCGGGATCTTGACCAGCAGGACATGCGGGCCCGGGCCTTCCGGCACCTGGGGAAAGCCGCATTCGTAAAAATGCAGGTCAGCCCGGCCGCTGGCATCCGCTTCCTTGATGGTGCGCTTGCGCTGGAAGCTGACCTTGGGCACGAGGCGCGCATCGCTGCCTTCGGTCGGTGGTATGGCCCGGGCGACGAGGTATTTGCCGGGACGGCTCGGGCCTTCGGCCAGCGTGGCGGCGAGGGACGCGGTATCGATGCCGAGCCGGATGCCGGATTTCCACAGCGCGGCGAGAAATTCGTCGCCGCCGGCCGGGGCCGGCGCCCCGGGGAAGAATTCGTAATGGCCTTCGCTGTCGTCGCAGATGATTGAGCGCTCGAAGGCATCGAAGCGGGCGGTATCGGCGGGGGCGAGGTTGCCGCCCACGCGCAGCCGCCGGTCCGGCGGCAATTTTCCCTGGATGATGAATTCGAGGATCGGGCCGTACTCGAAGTCGTTGATGAGGTAGCCGGCGGCGAAAATCCTGTCGAGACCCGCGCGCAGGGCGTCGGCATCGCAGGTTTCCGTGGCCTGGAAATAAAAGCCGTCCTCGCCGAGCATCAGCCCGCAGCTGCCCTCCGCAATCAGGTTGAGGAGGAAGGTGCCGGCCGCCACGCCGTCGTCGGCGCCGGGTGCCATGCCGTCTGCAACGGCGTCGGGTGTTTCGCTCATGGGCTAGAGGCTGATCGAGTCGAGCAGGTCGTCGGGAGGGTCAGTGGCGGTCGCTTCCGCACCTGCCGCCGCGGGCTTGTCCGGCATCTGCGGAATGTCGTCGTGGCCGTATTTCTTGCGGGTCCGGTCGGCGAGCAGGTGCAGTACCCGGACATGCTTCGAGTTCGGGCTCATGCGCTGGATCCGGGCGACGAGGTCGTTGGCGTAGTCGAAGCGCGTCTTGTCGAAGCCGGTGTGCTCGATGTACATCAGCGAGATCTGCGCCGCCTTGGCGAGGATCTCGGTGTTGTTGGGCGAGTCGTGCACCATGGATTCGATGGTCGCCAGCGCTTCGTCGAGCGAGCCGCGCTTGAACAGGTCGAGCACGTTGTCGAGCGTCTGCGAGAGGGTGCGCTCGACCTTGTCGGTGCTCGCGATCACGGCCTGCAGCAGTTCCGGTGTTTGTGCCAGCTTCTTCGCCGCCACCTTGCGTACGGCTTCCGCCCCCTTGGCGGAACCCTGCAAGGCGACATTCAGGGCGTTCTCGGCGACCTCGGTATGGCCTGCCGCGAAGCACTGAACGGCAAAGTTCGCCTGTAGTCGCTCGTTGACGGAGGCGAAGTCGCTGCTCCCGGACTGGTGGAGCTCGACGGCCTTCTTCAGCGCCGCCTCGGCCTGCTTGGCGTCGCCCTTGCGCGTGTGGATGGCGTGCTCCATGGTCGCGCTGCAGAACTCGGCCGTCTGGGCGTGCTCGGTCTTGCGGAAGAATTCCCCGGCCTCCTTCAGGGCCTTCATCGCGTCGTCGAAGTTGCCCAGTTCGAGTTGCGATTCGGCGAGGAGGGCGTAGTTCGACGGGTGGTTGCTCGACAGGAACTTGCCCTCGCGCGTCACCTTCTTCAGCGCGTCGCGCGAGGTTTCGAAATCTTCGTTTTCGAGGGCGGTCAGCGCCAGCAACTGCTGGCGGTCGTAGCGCTTGGGCGAGCGGTCCACTGCCTGCTGCATCACCTCCTGCGCCTCGGCGGCCCGCCCCGTGCCCAGCAGCAGCTCGGACAGCGAGTCGTAGCCCTGCATGTAGTCCGGATGTTCCTCCGTCACTTCGCGCAGCAGTTGCTCCGCCTCGACCGATTTGCCCAGATGGTAGAGGGAGCGCGCCAGGCCGCTCTTGGCATAGGCATGGCCGGCCGAACTCACGGCGCTGCCGGCGGCATCGAGGTCGACCAGCTCCTCGTAGGCACGGCGGGCGTTTTCGTAGTCGCGCAGCTCCAGGTAGATGAAGCCGCGCAGGCGCTTCACCTTGCGCGCCAGGCGGCCGCCGGCGTCGATGTAGGCATTGCACAGGCGCAGCGCTTCCTCATGATTTTTCGCGTCGATGGCGGTGAAGATCGGCAGCAGTTCCTCGCGGTCGGCGATCGCCTCGGCGATGCGGCGCTCGACCATCTCCGGCGTGTTTTCGCTCTTGAGGATGTAGGCGTCCGGGGCGAACTCGAGCACGGACATGACCCGTTCGCGCTGCTGCTCCGACGAGATCATGATGAAGATGCAGCTCAGCGGCACCATCCGCTTGCGGCGGACTTCCTCCAGCAGCTCCTGCGCCGTGCGGTTGTCGCCGAGTTCGTACTCGCACAGGATGATGTCATAGCCTTTTTCGGTGCGGTCCCGGATGCGGCGGATGGCGTCGAAATAGCCGCGTGACTGCTCGAGGGTGTTGTTGCTTTGGGACTTGCTGCGCACATCGGGAAACAGGACGTTCGACAGCATCGACGCATAACTGGTGTTGGGGTCGATGTAGAGGACGTACTTGTTCTGAAAGCGCAATGACATGGCGGCCTATCCTACCCCCCGCCGCCCGGGCCTGGATCAGAATCGCAGGATGCCACCCGGACAGTAGCGGGAATGTTCGAGCCGGCTCACGGTGGGCAGCAGGTTGAGCTCGGTGGCGGCCTTGAGGGCGCGGGCGGATGACTTGAGTTCGGCGATGCCGTGCTGCACCGGGGCGCCGGTGGCGGCGAAGGCGACGACGTTGCCGCTGTCGCAGGACGGGAAGGCGAGGGCGCGACCGTCGAAGGCTTCCTCGATGCGTTCCATCGACTTGCGCACGCCCTTGCGCTTCGACAGCAGGTTGGTCACGAGCAGGCCGGCGGATGACAGGCGCGCCTTGCAGTTCAGGTAGAAGGGCAGGGTGTCGAGCTGGCCGGTGCGGGCGTTTTCGTCGAAGCCGTCCACCATGATCAGGTCGAATTTGCGCTGGCTTCCGGCCAGCCAGGAGGCGCCGTCGTCGAGGACGACATCGAGGCGTTCGTCGTCGTCGGGCAGCTTGAAGTGCTGACGGGCGACGTCGACGACCTCGGCATCGATCTCGACCACCGTCAGCCGGGCCGCGGGACGGTGCCGGTAGAGGAACTTGGTCAGCGATGCGGCGCCCAGCCCGATCAGCAGCGCCGAGCGCGGCCATGCGGAATCCGGCCGCAGCAGCAGTGCCGCCATCATCTCGCGCGTGTAGTCGAGTTCCAGCGCCCAGGGACGGGCGACACGCATCGCCCCCTGGATCCAGTGGGAGCTGAAGTGCAGGTAGCGCACTCCTGCCGATTCGCTGACGAGAATTTCCATGGCTGCGGATGGTCGCGGAACGCCCGACTATAACCTGATGGCAGGCTTGGCAGGGGGTGCCCGCGCGTGTTGTAATCGAGCCGTTTCAATTGTCGCGAGGATGATGGCCCATGCGAAGACGCGATTTCCTCCGTAACGGAGTCGGCTGGGCGCTGGCCACGGCGACCGCCCGTTCGGCATGGTCGCAGCCGCAGGCCCTGCGCATGGGGGTCCATCCCTACAACAGCGCGCTGGCGCTGATCGCCACGCACCGCCCGCTGTTCCAGTATCTCGAAACGGCGCTGCAGCAGCCGGTCGAGTTCTACACCGCCCCGAGCTTCGAAGCCTATGTGAACGCGTTGATGGCCGGCGAGTACGACATTCCGATCAGCCCCCCGCACTTCGCCATGCTGGCGATGGAAAAAGGCCATTACCGGGCACTGGTGCATTACCGTACCCGGCTGGATCCGCTGCTGGCCGTGCCCAGGGACAGCACCTTCCACGGCCCGGCGGATTTCGCCGGCGCGCGCATCGCGATGGCGGACAAGTCCGCCCTGATCCGCATCGTCATCATCAAATGGCTGGCCGATGCCGGGCTGGTCGCGGACAGGGACTACAGCATCGTCGAGCGGCCGACCCATGGTGCGTCGATCGCCGCCACGGTGCAGGGAGAGGCGGATGCCGGGGTCGCCACCTCGACCGCCTTCCGGCAGGTGCCCCCGGACGTGCAGATGAAGCTGCGCACCGTGCCGAGCGGCTATCGCTTCCCGCATCTGTTCACGCTCGGCCACCAGCGCCTCGGCAGCGCCCGCCTCGAGCAATTGAAGCAGGCGCTGCTGGCATTCACCCCCGATCACCCGCAAGGCAAGCTGTTCTTCGAGAAGTCCAGCTACGGCGGTTTCGAACCGGTGATGCCGCAGGAGCTCGACGAATTGCGCCCCTTCATCGAGCCCACCCGCAAGGTTCTGGACGGACTGCGCTGAGGCCTGCCCGATGAACGGTTTCGGCCTGTTCCGATCCCTGCGGGTGAAATTGCTGCTCGCGAGCCTGTTGATTCAGGCCGTGATGCTGTTCGTGCTGGTCTATAACAGCGTCCGCATCATCGAGACGCAGCTGGCGCAGCAGGCCGAGGTTCGCATGCGGTCCGTCGAACTGGCCTACAAGACGGCAGTGGTTGTGCCGCTCGTGGCACGCGACTACTCGACCTTGCGCGACATCCTCGAAGGCTGGCTCAGCGCCGAGGATATCGTCTATCTGGCCGTCACCGATCAGCGGGGCAGGACGCTCGTGTCGGTCGGCTGGCCGGCTGACCGGCCCCTGCCTGCACCGACAGAGGTGCGTGAGGGTGGCGACGTGGTCCATGTCGTGTTCCCGGTGGACTACCAGGGGGTGTCCTATGGCCAGATTCACTACGGCTTGTCGGTGGTCTTCTTCCACAATGCGCGGGCGGCCCTGATGGAGCAGGGCGTGCTGACCGCCCTGTTGGCGGTCGGCCTCTCGCTGCTGCTGTTGCTGATGACCGGGCGCTGGCTGACCCGTGACTTCATGGCGCTGACCGCGGCCAGCGAACGTATCGCCGGCGGCGATTTCAACACCCGCATCGAGGTCCATGGCCGCGACGATGTCGCCGCCGTCGGGCGCAGCTTCAACGCCATGGCGGAGGCCGTGCATGCCCGCGTCGCCGAGCTGAGGGAGAGCGAGCGTCGCTTTCGTGCGATTGCCGACTACACCTATGCCTGGGAAAACTGGTTCGGCCCGGATGGCCGGCTGCGCTGGGTCAATCCCGCCGTCGAACGCATCACCGGTTTCAGCGTGCGCGATTGCATGCAGATGGCGGATTTTCCCCTGCCGCTCGTCCATGTCGCAGACCGCGCCCTCGTGATGCGCCAGCATGGCGAGGCGCTCGCCGGACGCACCGGGCAGGACCTCGAGTTTCGCCTGGAGACACGCGATGGCCGCGTGCTGTGGGTGGCGATGGCCTGGCAGCCGATCTACGACGACGAGGGCGCGAGCCTCGGCTACCGCTCGAGCGTGCGCGACATCACGGTGCAGCACTTCGCGCGCGAGGAACTCGCCTATGCGGCATCGCACGATGCCCTGACCGGGCTCTACAACCGCCGTTCCTTCGAGGCCGAGCTGGAACGTGAACTGCATGCCCGGGCGGGCGGCGAGGTGATCGTGTTCTACATCGACCTCGACCAGTTCAAGCTGGTCAACGACACCTGCGGCCATACCGCCGGGGACGCGTTGCTGCAGCATCTGGCGCGCGTCATGCAGGCGCGCTTCTCCTTCGGCTATCTCGCCCGCCTCGGCGGCGACGAGTTCGGCATGATCCTCGACAGCACCTCGCTCGACGAGGCGGAGCGGCGCGCCCAGCATGTCATCGACGACATCCGCAACCTGCCGTTCGTCTGGGAAGGCCGGTCCTTCATCATCGGCGCATCGATCGGCATCGCGCAGACCTCGTCCCAGCTGCGTACCGTGACCGACCTGCTGATGGCTGCCGACACCGCCTGCTACGCCGCCAAGGAGCGCGGCCGAAACCGTTCGCAGATCTACCTGCCACAAGACCAGTACTTCCAGCAGCGCCAGCTCGACTTCCTGTCGCTGGCGCAGATCTCGGATGCCCTCGGTGCGGATCGCCTCGAGCTCCATGCCCAGCGCATCGTTTCCCTGCAGCCCGGCCGGCCGGATTACGCCGAGGTCCTGGTCCGCATGCGCGACGATGACGGCAGCCTGATTCCGCCCGGCCGCTTCATCCCGGCAGCCGAGCGCTACGGCCTGGTGTCCCTGATCGACCGCTGGGTGATCGAGCACAGTTTCCGCCAGCTGAGGCAATGGCGCGAGGCGGGGCGGCCCCCCTTCAAGCTGAACATCAACCTCTCCGGTCTCACGCTCGCCGATCCTGGCCTGCGCGAGTTCATCAGCCACTACCTGGCCGAACATGCGATCGACCCCGCCCTGGTCGGCTTCGAAATCACCGAAAGCTGCGCCATCTCCCAACTCGAGCGGGCGCTGTCGTTTTTCGATTATTGCGAAGCGACGGGATTCAGCCTGGCACTTGACGATTTCGGCAGCGGACTGTCCTCGTTCGGCTACCTCAAGCGCTTCAAGGTCCAGACCATCAAGATCGACGGCATGTTCGTACGCAACGCCGACCACGACTGGGATGACCGCGCAGTGATCGAATCGATCGTCCGGCTTTCCAGCCTGCGCAAGCTGCACACCGTGGCCGAGTTCGTCACCAGCCCGGCCGTGCTCGAAGTCGTGCGTGCGCTCGGCGTCGACTATGCCCAGGGCTATGCCCTGCACACCCCCGAGCCGATCGGGCAGCTGTCGGTCTAGTTCAGCGTGCGGGCCAGCGCGATGCGGTATTCTCGCACCAGGTCGTCGTATTGCGGCTGGGCGGCGAGCAGGGTGAACAGGTTCAGCATCCCCTTGCGGCCGGCCTCGTCGTTCCACTTGCGGTCGCGGCGGACCAGGTCGAGCAGGGTTTCCAGCGCAGCGCGATAGTCCTGCTGCAGGGCCAGCGCGTTGGCCAGCTGGAGGCGGGCGTCGTGATCGTCAGGATCGGCATCGAGCCGCGCCCGCAGTGCGGCGGTATCGGCGCCGCTGCCGCCGCTGGCGAGCTGCAGGCGGGCGCGCAGCGAGGCGACGCGGTCCTGGTCGCGGGCCCGGTCGGCGACGACGTCGAGCAGTTCGCGGGCCTCGGCCAGCGCGTCCGCATCGCCCGCATCGAGGCTCAGCTGGATGAAATCGAGATAGGCCGTATCGCTGGCCGGATCGAGATTGATCGCCTCGGCCATCCTGCGGCGGGCTCCCGCACTGTCGCCGGCGGCGGCGAGTGCCAGCGCCTCGCGGCGCAGCGGCTCGGCGGGCGAAGGGATCAGCCGGGCGAGGAATTCGCGGATCTGCGCTTCGGGCAGGGCGCCGGTGAATTCGTCGACCATCTGCCCGCCGACGAAGGCCTTGACGGCCGGGATGCCGCGCACGCCATAGCGCTGTGCCAGCTCCTGGTTCTCGTCGGAATTGATCTTGGCGAGGATGAACTTGCCACCGTATTCGGCAGCGAGTTTTTCGAGGAGGGGCTTGAGGATGCGGCAGGGTTGGCACCAGGGCGCCCAGAAGTCGACGACGACCGGGACATCGTGCGAAACCGCGAGGACTTTGGCCTCGAAATCGGCGAGGCTCACGTCATGGGAGTGGGCTGGGGCGTGCTCTGACATGGGGAATCCTGAATCCTGTGGGCTGAAAAGAAAATGCCGGGAAAGCCCGCTAGTTGCGGGCACCCCCGGCATTTTAAAGCGCTGCGGGATCAGTCCGCGCTGCTCATCTTCTCCAGCAGCTTGAGGGCGGCGATCGAGTCGTCCTCGCCCATGCCGCTGCCGACGATGGCGTTGAAGAGTTGGGCCGTTGCGGCGGCGGCCGGCAGCATCAGGCCCATGCGATGCGCTTCCTCCATGACGATGCGCAGGTCCTTCTGGTGCATCCAGGCCTTGAAACCAGGCTTGAAGTTGCGATCGAGCATGCGCTGGCCGTGGTTTTCGAGGATGCGCGAATAGGCGAAGCCGCCCAGCAGCGCCTCGCGCACGCGGGCGACATCGACGCCATTCTTCGCCGCGAAGTTGAAGGCTTCCGCCACGGCGGCGACGCCCACGCCGGTCAGGATCTGGTTGCAGGCCTTGGCGACCTGGCCCGCGCCGCACTCGCCGATCAGCGTGACCGACTTGCCCAGTTTCTCGAACAGGGGCTTGACCTTCTCGAAGACCTCCGGCTTGCCGCCGGCCATGATGGTCAGTGCCGCGTTGATCGCACCGACTTCTCCGCCGGAGACCGGGGCGTCGATGAACTCGATGCCCCTTTCGGCCAGTGCGGCACCGATCTCGCGGGCCGCATTGGGGTTGATGGTGCTCATGTCGACGACGATCAGGCCCTTTTGCGCACCGGCGGCGATACCGTCGGCGCCGAGGCAGACGTCCCGCACATCGGGCGCATCGGCGACCATCGTGAAGACCACGTCCGCATGCTTCGCCACTTCGGCGGCCGAGGCGTGGATCTTCGCATCGACCTCCTTGAAGGGCTCCAGCGAGGTGGGACGCCGTGCCCACAGGTGCAGGGTGTGTCCGGCCTTGGAAAGATGCAGGGCCATGGGGCGGCCCATGAGGCCAAGGCCAATGAACCCGATGTTCATTCCCTGTGTTGAACCGATATTCATTGTGTTGCCTCCTACTTCAGGACTTCGGGGTTGAGCAGATTCGGGGGACGCCGGCCTTGCAGCGCGGCCGTCAGGTTGTCGGCGGCCAACGAGGCCATGGCGAGGCGCGTGGCGCGCGTCGAGGAACCGATGTGCGGAGTCAGCACGACGTTGTCGAGATCGAAGAAGCGCGGGTCGAGCATCGGCTCGTTCTCGAACACGTCCATGCCGGCACCGGCGATGCGTTTTTGCTGCAGGGCCTCGATCAGCGCACCGTCATCGACGATGCCGCCGCGGGCGATGTTGATGAGGTGGGCGGTCGGCTTCATCAGCGCCAGCTCCGCCGCGCCGATGGCGTGGTGGGCCGCGGGCGAGTAGGGCAGCAGCAGGACGAGGAAGTCGGCCTCGCGCAGCAATGCGTCCTTCTCGACCCAGCGGGCGTTGCAGGCCTGCTCCTGCTCGGCGGGCAGGCGGCTGCGGTTGTGGTAGATCACGTTCATCTCGAAGCCGGCGGCCCGGCGTGCGACGGCCTGGCCGATGCGGCCCATGCCGAGGATGCTGAGCGTTGCGTGATGCACGTCGTTGCCGAACCAGTCGTCGTGGAACTTCCAGCCCGTCCATTGACCAGCACGCACCCATTTGTCGGCGCTGACGATACGGCGTGCGGTGGCCAGCAGGAGCGCCCACGCCGTGTCGGCGGTGGTCTCGTTGAGCACCGCCGGGGTGTTCGTGGCCATCACGCCGGCCTGCGTGATCGCGGGCAGGTCGAAATTGTTGTAGCCGACGGCGACGTTGCAGACGGCCTTGAGCTTCTTCGCGCCGGCGAGTGCGGCGGCGTCGATGCGGTCGGACAGCAGCGTGATCGCGCCGTCCTTGTCGGCCAGGCGCGCGGCGATCTGCTCCGGCGGCAGGGCGGCATCGCGGTCGTGGTAGTCGACCTCGAAGTCGCGGGCGAGCCGGTCGATGACCTCGGGGAAGATGGCGCGCGTGACGAGAATCTTCGGTTTCATTTGTGTTCGTCCCGCTGCCGCAGGTTTTCGTAGAACTCGTAGGCCGCCATGACCACGCCGATCAGCATGACGGCGGCGAGCGAGAGTTCCTTGAGCTTGATGGCCGGTGGCAGCAGGAAGCCCAGCAGCAGCAGCAGGCCCAGCAGTCCGGCGACTATCCTGAATTTCGTCATGATTCGATCTCCTTGGCCCGGATCATCCGAGCGAATTCATGAGCCAGCGGGTGGTGCGCAGCAGCCGGGCATCGTCGCCGACGCGGCCGACCAGCTGCACCCCGACGGGCAGTCCGTTTTCACCGCTCAGCAGGGGCAGGCTGATGGCGGGCATGCCGCAGAAGGTCCACAGGGTGCAGAACTGCGGGCTGCCGGTCGATTCCAGTCCCGCCGGTGCGGTGCCGTGGACGGCCGGCGTCAGGATCGCATCGTAGCGGTCGAAGATGTCGTCGAGCGATTCGGTGATGACGGGGATGCGCTCCAGGGTCGCCAGGTATTCGACCGCGGTGACGCGGCGGCCGCGTTCGATCTGCTCGCGCAGCGAGGCCGACATCCGTTCGGCACCCCGCTCGAAGTCGGCCGCATAGTGGTGGGCGATGTCGGCTTCCATCACGGTCCGGTGCCAGTCGAGTACCTGGGCGGCGGAGGCCGGCAGGTCGAATTCGCCGACATGGTCGCCGAGGTGGTCGACGAGTTCGCCGATGCCCTCGCGCGCATCGGCGGCGACCTCCTCCCACCAGGGCGTTTTGACAAGCGCCAGCTTCGGCGGCAGCGGCGGGTCTTCGTCGCAGATGCGCAGCAGCGGGACGGCGGCATGGGGCTGCATGCCATCCTCGTCGGCATCGTAGGCCATCAGGACTTCGCCGAGCAGCGCCAGGTCTTCGACGCTGCGCGCGAAGCATCCGGGCTGGTCGAGGCGGGGCGACTGGCGCAGGATGCCGCGGCAGGACACCGTGCCGCGGGTCGGCTTGAAGCCGAAGACCCCGCAGAAGGCGGCGGGCCGGATGGTCGAACCGTTGGTCTGCGTTCCCAGGGCGAGCGGCACCATGCCGGCGGCGACCGCAGCCGCGGAGCCGCTCGACGATCCGCCCGGCGTGTGGGCCGGATTGTGCGGGTTGCGCGTCTTGCCCGGTGCGTAGGTGGCGAGTTCGGTCGTCACCGTCTTGCCGAGGATGATGGCACCGGCGGCGCGCAGCAGGTCGACGACCTTGGCGTCATGCCATGGCTTGCGGCCCGAATGGAGCGGCGTGCCGTCCTCCGTCGGCATGTCGGCCGTATCGATGATGTCCTTGATGCCGACCGGCACGCCGTGCAGCGGTCCGAGCGGCTTGCCGGATGCGCGCCACTGGTCGGCTTTCCGCGCCTGCTCGATGGCATGCTGCGGATCGAGATAGGCCCAGGCCTGCACCTCGGGATCGCGGGCCTCGATCTGCGCCAGGCAGGCGCGGACCAGGTCCTCGGCGCTGAACAGACCGTCGCGGATGCCCTGGGCGGCCTGTCGCGCGCCCAGCATGTGGAGTCCTTCCATAGCACTCATGCCCTTCAGTTACCGTAGAACACTTCCGGCAGCCAGTAGACCAGCTGCGGGAAGACGTAGACCAGCACCATGGCGACGATCACCATCGACAGGAAGGGCAGGCAGCCCTTGAAGATGGTGCCCAGTTCGACGTGTTTCGGCGCGACCCCCTTGAGGTAGTAGGCCGACATCGCCATCGGTGGCGTGAGGAAGGAGGTCTGCAGGTTCAGCGCGATCAGGATGCCGAAGAACATCGGATCGACGTTGAAGTGCGGCAGCAGCGGCAGGAAGATGGGGACGAAGATGATGATGATCTCGCTCCATTCCAGCGGCCAGCCGAGCAGGAAGATGATCACCTGCGACAGGATCAGGAAGGTCACGGTGTTCAGGTCCAGGCCGAGGACGAACTCCTTGATCAGTCCTTCGCCGCCGAGGTAGGAAAACACCGACGAGAAGGTCCAGGAACCGACGAACAGCCAGCAGACCATCGCGGTGGTGCGTGCGGTCAGGAACACGGCCTCCTTGAGCCGCCCCCAGGTCAGGGCGCCGTAGGCTGCGGCCAGCACCACGCCGCCGAGCGCGCCGATGGCGGCCGCCTCGCTGGGGGTCGCCAGGCCGAACAGGATCGCCCCGAGGACGGAGAGGATCAGGACAGCCAGCGGCAGGAAGGCCTTGGCGAGCAGCACGAAGACCTGCACCCAGTTGACGCCCTCGATCTGTTCCTTGGGCAGCTTGGGCGCCAGCGATGGATTGACGAGGACGCGACCCACGACATAGACCATATAGAGGCCGGCGAGCAGCATGCCGGGGATCATCGCCGCGGCATACAGCTTGACGACGGAGATCGCCGAGGTCGCGCCATAGACGATCAGCATGATCGACGGCGGGATCAGGATGCCCAGCGTCCCGCCCGCGGCGATGACGCCGGTGGACAGCTTCTGGTCGTAGCCCGCCTTGAGCATCGCCGGCAGGGCGAGCAGGCCCATCAGCGTGACCACCGCGCCGACGATGCCGGTCGCCGTGGCGAACAGCGCGCAGGTGATCAGGGCGGCCACCGCCATGGCGCCGGGCACCGCCCGGAAGGCGACCTGCAGGCTGTGGAACAGCCGGTCGAGGATGTTCGCCCGTTCGACGATATAGCCCATGAACAGGAACAGCGGGATCGACACCAGCACGTCGTTGTTCATGACGCTGAAGGTGTTCTGGGTCAGCAGGTAGAACACCCGGTTGTCGAAGAAGGCCTGGTCGGGCTGGAAGTAGGCGTAGTAGCCGAAGCCGACGCCCATCGCCATCAGCGTGAATGCGATCGGGAAGCCGAGCAGGATGATGAAGATGAACGCCCCCAGCATCAGGATGGCGACTTGGGGATCGGTCATTTACTGTCTCCCAGAATATCCTTGGTCGAGCGGTAGTCGTGTGGCGTACGCTCCGGCATTTCGGCTTCGTGCCCCATGCGCTGCTCATCCTGGACCTGGTGCAGCACCGCGGTTTCCAGCTCCTCCACGTCGTGGAGCCGTTCGGGCCAGGCGCCGGTGCGGATGCAGATGATGCAGCGCAGGACCTCGGCGAAGCCCTGCAGGCAGAGCAGGATGCCGGCCGCCGGGATGATCATCTTGAGCTGCCAGATCGGCACGCCGATCGGGCTGTTGACGCTGACCTCGCCGATGCGGAGCGCGTCCGCAGCGTAGTGCCAGCCGGAATAGGCGAGGGCGATCACGCCCGGATAGAAGAAGATGATGTAGAGCACCAGCTCGAGGCTGCCCTGGACGCGGGGCGGCATCAGGCGGTAGAAGATATCGCCGCGCACATGGGCGCCGCGCGACAGGGCGTAGGCCCCCGACATCAGGAACAGGGCGCCGTACAGGATGTAGCTCATGTCGAAGGCCCAGCTGGTGGGGTCGTCCAGCACGTAGCGGACGAAGACTTCATAGGAGGTGCCCAGCGTCAGGATGACGATGCACCAGGCGAATGCATGGCCGACCGACTTGGAAATCTGGTCGATGCCGTGCAGCAATGATTGTATGGACATGATGCCGCTCCGTAGGTCGCGGCGGGGGCAATGGTCCCCGCCGCGGTTCGGGTCTCCGGTGCTCGGCCGGATCAGAAGCCCAGCTTGCCGAAGATGTGCTCGTAGGCAGCCTTGTAGTCGGCGTTGTTGAAGAAGTGGTAGTAGCCGACACGCTGCGCCCACGCCTTCTGCGACTCCCAGACCTTCTTGAAGAACGGGTCTTCCGCGGTGAGCTTGTCGACGATCTTGTCCCAGGCCTTGATCTGGGCGTCGAAGATCTCCTGCGGCGTGCGGATGATGTTGACCTTGTCCTTGTTCTTCAGGTCCTGCAGGTCACGCGAGTAGTTGTCCATCGCCAGCGCATAGTTGGCGGTGGAAGCGGCCTCGGCGGCGTAGCGCAGCACGGCCTGCAGGTCCTTCGGCAGGGACTCGTACTTCTTCTTGTTGAAGACGATCTCGAAGAACTCCATCGACTGGTGGTAGCTGCCCATCATGTAGTTCTTGGCCACGTCCTGCGCGCCGAAGCGGCGGTCGGAGGTCGGGTTGTTGAACTCGAAGGCGTCGATGACGCCGCGCTCCATCGCCGGGACGATCTCGCCGCCGGGCAGCTGGGTCACCTTCATGCCGAGCTCGTTCATCAGGTCGGCGGCCAGGCCCACGGTGCGGTACTTGAAGCCCTTCAGCTCCTTGGCCGACTGGATCGGCTTCTTGAACCAGCCGAGCGGTTGCGTCGGCATCGGCATGGCGAAGAAGCCGACGACGTTGAGGCCGAGCTTCTTCATCAGTTCGTCGTAGAAGACCTGGCCTTCCTTGTGGATCCAGGCCAGGTTCTGCGCGGCATCGCAGCCGCTCACCGGGCCGGAGCCGAACAGCGAGGCGACCTTGCTCTTGCCGTACCAGTACACGGCGACCTGGTGGCCGGCATCGATCACGCCTTTCGAGGTCGCTTCCATCACCTCGAAGGGCTTGACCACGGAGCCCGCGACCAGGTAGTCGATGCGCAGGCGGCCGCCGGCCATTTCGTTGACGCGCTTGACGTACTCCTAGGCCATCTCGTTGAAAATGTCCTTCGCACCCCAGGCACCCTGCATCTTGAGCACGATCGGGGACTGCGCGACGGAGATCATCGGGAATCCGGTGATCGCCGCGCCGGTCGCAGCGGTGGTGAGGAACTTGCGACGCGAAACCTGTCGGGGTGCTTCTGTCGCGGTGGTCTTGACTTCAGTCTCCATGTTTGACTCCTCCTGTTGTGACTTGCTTGTTACGAAGTGGTTACTGCCTGCTTCAATCATTCCAGCCTACCACGGTGCTGAAACGTTTGACTCGCTACATCCCGTGGCCTGGCTTCAGCGCAGCATCTTGAGGCGATGCAGCAGCATGCCGGCCAGTTCCTTCAGTTCCTCCACAGCCTGCTCTCGCTTGCGCGAGGTGCCGGTGCCCTTGAGCATGCTGACGGCGACGGCCGCCAGCGCCGGTCCGCCGTCCGGATCGACGATCGGCACGCCGATGCAGCACATGCCGTCACGCGTTTCCTCGTTGTCCACCGCATAGCCCTGCCGGCGCACGGTGCGCATCTCGTCGACCAGTGCCGTGATGCTGCGGCAGCTTTTCGCCGTCAGGCGCGGCAGGCGCTGGCCTTTGAACAGCTGCCGGATCTCGGCATCGCCCAGCGAGGCGATCAGGGCCTTGCCGGTCGCCGTGCAGCTGACCGGCAGGCGCATGCCGATGCGATAGGTGATACCGACCGGCAGGCTGCCGTTGCGGCAGGCGACATAGACCACGTCGGTCCCGTCGCGCACGGCCAGCACGGCGCCTTCCTCGTCGAAGGTGCCGACGGCGTCGAGCGCGTGCGCGAATTCCTTGGCGAGGTCGGTACGCGCCAGGTAGGCGTGGGCGAGGTCGACCAGGTGGGTGCCGAGATGATAGGAGCCGTCGTCGAAGCGCTTCAGCAGGCCCGCCACCGTGAGGCTGGTGCACAGGCCCAGCGTGGAACTCTTCGGCAGGCCGAGGCGGGCGGCGAGCTCGCCGAGCCCCAGCGCCTCGCGCGAGGCGGCGACCTCGTCGAGCAGCCGTGCCGCCTTGAGCACGGATGGCACGACCGATTTTGGCAAGTCCCGTGTCATCTCCACCGCCGAGTTATCCCCGCTATCGTTGTTGTCTCTTCGTTTGACACCCCGAAGGTTGCAGACCTATGATAGTCCAAGTTCACATTCAGGGACAACGTTCATATATATGAATACCATTACCCAGCTGCAGCATTTCATCCAGGGTCATCCCGTCCATGGCGCCAGCGATCGCTGGGGCGAGGTCTTCAATCCGGCCACCGGCCGGCTGGCCGCGCGCGTGCCGCTGGCGTCCTCGGCCGAGACCGGCAATGCCATCGCCTCCGCCGCGGCCGCGCTGCCCGGCTGGGCGGATACTTCCCCGCTGCGGCGCGCCCGCATCCTGTTCAAGTTCCGCGAGCTGCTCGAACGGCATATCGATGAACTGGCGGCGATCATCACCGCCGAGCACGGCAAGGTGCTGGCCGACGCCAAGGGCGAGGTCATCCGCGGCATGGAAGTCGTCGAGTTCGCCTGCGGCATTCCGCACCTGCTGAAGGGGGAATATTCGGACCAGATTGGCACCGGCATCGACAGCTGGTCGCTGCGCCAGCCGGTCGGCGTCTGCGCCGGCATCACGCCCTTCAATTTCCCGGTGATGGTGCCGATGTGGATGTTCCCGGTCGCGCTCGCCTGCGGCAACACCTTCGTGCTCAAGCCCTCCGAACGGGATCCCTCGGCGAGCCTGTTCATGGCCGAGCTGCTGGCGCAGGCCGGCCTGCCCAAGGGCGTCTTCAACGTCATCCACGGCGACAAGGAGGTGGTGGATGCCCTGCTGACCGATCCGCGCGTCGCGGCGATCAGTTTCGTCGGCTCGACCCCCATCGCCGAGTACATCTATGCGACCGGCACGGCACACGGCAAGCGCGTGCAGGCGCTCGGCGGCGCCAAGAACCACATGGTGGTGATGCCGGATGCGGATCTCGACCAGGCCGTCGATGCGCTGATCGGCGCCGCCTACGGCTCGGCCGGCGAGCGCTGCATGGCGATCTCCGTCGCCGTGGCGGTCGGCGACGTCGGCGATGCGCTGGTGGCCGCGCTGGCCAAGCGGACGCGCGCCCTGAAAGTCGGCGCCGGCGAGACGGCGGGGGTGGAGATGGGACCGCTGGTGACGCGCCAGCATCTCGACAAGGTGCGCGGCTATGTGGATGCCGGCGTGGAGGAGGGGGCGGAACTGGTCGTCGATGGCCGCGGGCTGCGCGTGGCCGGCCACGAGGACGGCTATTTCATCGGCGGCTGCCTGTTCGATCGCGTCACCGCGGAGATGCGCATCTACCGCGAGGAGATTTTCGGCCCGGTGCTGTGTGTCGTGCGGGTGCCCGATTTCGCGGCGGCCGTCGACCTGATCAATGCCCACGAGTTCGGCAACGGCACGGCGGTATTCACCCGCAGCGGCAATACCGCCCGGGAATTCGTTCGCCGCATCCAGGTCGGCATGGTCGGCGTCAATGTGCCGATCCCCGTGCCGATGGCCTTCCACAGCTTCGGCGGCTGGAAGCGCTCGCTGTTCGGCGACCACGCGATCCACGGGCCGGAGGGCGTTCACTTCTACACCCGGCTCAAGACGGCGACCGGGCGCTGGCCGCAGGACATGCCGAGCGCGGCCAGCTTCGTCATGCCGACGCACTGAAGCCACTACGTAGGTAATAAGTGGCCGGGGCGCTCTCCCCGGCCACCGGTGTCTATAATGGCCGCGTTTTCCTCACGGGAATGACACCATGCCCCTTATCGTGAATGCCCTGTTGTCCATGCTGGTCCTGCTGTCGGCAGGCTTCGCCCGTGCCGAGACGATCACCGTCAGCACCAACAACACCCCGCAGGATCGCAAGGCGCTGGAGGCGATTTCGAAGGAGGCCTTTCGTCGCATCGGCCATGAATTCAAGCTGGTCAGCCTGCCCTCCGAGCGTTCGCTCCGCGCTGCGGATGCCGGCGAGGTCGATGGCGAGGGATTGCGCGTCGCGGGCCTGGCGGACAAGTACCCGAACCTGGTCCAGGTACCGGAACGCTATATCGGCATCAGCTTCGTGGCGTTCGCCACCGATCCGATGATCCGCCTCGATGCCGGCTGGGACAGCCTCAAGCCCTACCGGGTCGCCTTCATCAACGGCTGGAAGATGTTCGAGGCGAACACCTCGGGCGCCCAGGTCGTCAACAAGGTCGAACATCCCGAGCAGATGTTCCGGATGCTGGAAGGCGGGCGCATCGACCTGGCCCTCTACACCCTCGCCGATGGCGTCGCGCTGGCCCGCGGCATGGGCCTGGCGTCCGTCCGTCCGGTCCGGCCGGCCTTGAAGGATGTCGACATGTACCTGTACCTGAACAGGAAGCATGCGGCGCTGGTCCCGCAGATCGCCGAGGCCCTGCGGGCGATGAAGGCCGACGGCACGACCGCCCGGCTGCTGGCGGACATCGAGGCGCGCTAGGCGGAGCGGCGTTCATGCCCGACGTTCGCCCCAGCCGCCTGGCCTTCCTCGGTCTCCGCAGCCGGGTGACGCGGCGACTGCTCGCTTGGGGGTTCATCGTCGGCAGCGTCATCGCCGTGCTCCTGTCCGCAGGGGACGCTTATCTCGAGTATCGCCAGCGCCTAGACCATCTGGAAAAGCATCTCGATAGCGTCGGGGCTTTCTCTGCACCGCCGCTGGTCAAGAGCCTCTGGGCCTTCGACCGCGAACAGGTCAGGGTGCAGCTCGACGGCTTCGCCATCCTGCCGGATGTCTCGGCAGCCCGTCTGCGCATGGCGGACGGCAGCGGCGAACTGCATTTCGGCGCCCGCACGCTGTCGAAAGAGACCTATGAACGCAGCTTCCCGCTGGTTCATGTCGAAAACGGACGCGAGTATCCGCTGGGCACGCTGACCCTGGTCACCGACCTGCAGGCCGACCGGGAGCGGATGTTCGGCAGGGCGTGGATGGCGCTGGCCGGCAACGGGCTGCTGATCATGGCCCTGCTTCTCGTCGCACTGCTGATCTATCACGGCGTCGTGCGCCGCCGCCTCGCGGTGATCTCCAGGGAACTGCACGACATCACGCCGGCGGATCTGCGGGCAGCAGACACGGCCGTTCCCGCCGACAAGCCGGACAAGGACGAGTTCGATGTGCTGGCCGATTCCATCGTCGCCCTGAAGGCGACGGCCGGTCGGGCCCTGCGCGACGTCGAGGAAAAGAACGCTGCACTGCACAGCCTGACCGACAAGCTCGACGAGTCGCGCAGCCTGCTGCAAAGCATCATCGATACCGCGCCGGTGCGCGTGTTCTGGAAGGACCGCCAGTTGCACTACCTCGGCTGCAACCCGCTCTTCGCCCGGGATGCCGGCCGGCAGACCCCGGAGGAGATGATCGGCAAGGACGATTACCAGATGGACTGGGCGGCGCAGGCCGAGCTGTACCGCAGCGACGACCGGCACATCATCGATTCGGGCGTCCCGCGCCTGAACTTCGAGGAACCCCAGACCACGCCGGATGGCAAGACGATCTGGCTGCGTACCTCGAAAGTGCCGCTGCGCAACCGGACAGGCGACATCATCGGGGTGATGGGACTCTATGACGACATCACCGAGTTCAAGCAGGTGGTCGAAGAACTGCATCGCCATCGCGAGGACCTCGAACGACTGGTGGAAGAGCGCACCGCCGAGATGACGCGCGCCAAGGAGGCGGCCGAAACCGCCAATATCGCCAAGAGCGCCTTCCTCGCGAACATGTCGCATGAGATTCGTACGCCGCTCAATGCCATCACGGGCATGGCGTACCTGCTGCGGAAGTCCGGACTGAACGGGGAACAGGACGACCGGCTGGCCAAGATCGAGGGGGCCAGCGAACATCTGCTCGGCATCATCAACGCCGTGCTCGAACTGTCCAAGATCGAGGCGGGGAAGTTTTCCCTCGAAACGGTTCCGGTGCGCCCCGAGGCCGTGCTGGGCAACGTCGTTTCACTGCTGCATGAGCGTGCGCAGGCCAAGGGGCTGAAGCTGGTCACCGAGCTGCACGACGTGCCGCCGACGCTGCTGGGGGATCCCACGCGCATCCAGCAGGCGCTGCTCAACTACGCCATCAATGCGGTCAAGTTCACCGAGCAGGGCATCATCTCCCTGTGCGTCAGGCCGATCGGATCGGACCGGGACAGCGTGCTGCTGCGCTTCGAGGTACGCGATACGGGCATCGGCATCGCGCCGGAGGTGCTGCCGCGGCTGTTTTCCGCCTTCGAGCAGGCGGACAACAGCACGACGCGCAAATACGGGGGCACCGGCCTGGGGCTGGCCATTACCCGCAAGCTCGCGCAGATGATGGGCGGCGATGCCGGCGCTGAAAGCACCCCCGGAACAGGCAGCCTGTTCTGGTTCACCGTCCGGATGAAGCGGGCGGAAAACAGCGATTCCGCAGCGGCGGCTTCCGACGCCGGGACTACGATGGATCGCGCCTATGTGTCGGGCGATGCCGAGGCGATCCTCCGGCGCGAGTTCGCCGGCGTCCGCATCCTGGTCGCCGAGGACGAGCCGCTGAATCAGGAAATCACGCTGGCGATGCTCGCCGATGCCGGCCTGCAGGCAGAAGTCGCCGCGGATGGACGCGAGGCGGTCGAACTGGTCTCGTCCCGCTACTACGACCTGATCCTGATGGACATGCAGATGCCGCGGATGGACGGCCTCGAGGCCACCCGCCAGATCCGGCGCGGCAGCCGCAACAGCCGCGTGCCGATCATCGCCATGACGGCCAACGCCTTCGCTTCCGACCGGACGCGCTGTACCGAGGCGGGCATGGACGACTTCGTCCCCAAGCCGGTCAATCCCGGGAATCTGTTCGCCATCGTACTGAAATGGCTGGAAGCCAGGCGGCGCCGACCGGACATTGACTGAGTCGGGGCCGGACGGCCCCGGACCGACCGAAAGTCGGCGCCGGCGGGACGGCGGCAGATATAATTTTCACCCTGCCGCCGCCCTTTTCGCCCGGCTTCCTGAAAGCTCCGCCATGTCCCAGATTCTCAAATTGCGCGGCGTCGCCGCGTTTTCCCCTTCCCGTCTCGGCCGTCTGCAAAAAACGCTGGGCACGGGACTCGCCGCCGAACACTGGTATTTCATCGAGACCGACGGTGCGATCGACGATCCCGAGCTGGGACGTCTGAAGGATCTGCTGGGCATCCCGGATCATCTCCCGCCCGCACCGGCCGGCACCCTTTATCTGGTGACGCCGCGCCTCGGCACCATTTCGCCCTGGGCATCGAAAGCGACCGACATCGCCCGCAACTGCGGTTTTGCGGGCGTCAGGCGCATCGAGCGCGGCATCGCCTACCACGCGCAAGGCAAGGTCGATGTGGCCAGGCTGCACGACCGCATGACCGAATCGGTACTCGACAGCCTCGACGCCGCCGAAGCCTTGTTCCACCATGTCGCGCCGCAGCCGCTGACCACGGTGGATATCCTCGCCGGCGGCCGGGCCGCGCTGGTGAAGGCCAACGGCGAACTGGGCCTGGCCTTGAGCGAGGACGAGATCGACTATCTGGTCGACAACTTCAGCAAGGTGCAGCGCAACCCGACCGACGTCGAGCTGATGATGTTCGCGCAGGCCAATTCCGAGCATTGTCGCCATAAGATCTTCAATGCCTCGTGGACGGTCGATGGCGCCGATCAACCGCTCTCACTGTTCGGCATGATCCGCGAATCGCACAAGGCGCACCCGGCCGGCACCGTGGTGGCCTACTCCGACAACGCGGCCGTGGTCGAGGGCGCCCGGATCAAGCGTTTCTTCCCGCAGGCCGACGGTTCGTATGCCTACATCGAGGACACGACCCATATCCTCGCCAAGGTCGAGACGCACAACCACCCGACCGCGATTTCACCGTTTCCGGGCGCGGCCACCGGCTCGGGCGGCGAGATTCGCGACGAGGGCGCGACCGGGCGCGGCTCCAAGCCGAAGGCCGGCCTGTGCGGCTTCTCGGTCTCCGATCTGAAGATCCCCGGCTATGCGCAGCCGTGGGAATCGAATTACGGCAAGCCCGACCGCATCGCCTCGGCGCTCGACATCATGATCGAAGGCCCGCTCGGCGCGGCCGCCTTCAACAACGAATTCGGCCGTCCGAACCTGGCCGGCTATTTCCGCACCTTCGAGCAAAGCTTCAACGGCGAGGTGCGCGGCTACCACAAGCCGATCATGATCGCCGGCGGCGTCGGCAACATCGCGGACTCGCACTGCTTCAAGGAGCAGTTTCCGGCCGGCACGAAGCTGATCCAACTCGGCGGCCCCGGCATGCTGATCGGCCTCGGCGGCGGCGCGGCCTCGTCGATGGCGACCGGCACCAACACCGCCGACCTCGACTTCGCCTCGGTGCAGCGCGGCAACCCGGAAATGCAGCGGCGCGCGCAGGAGGTCATCGACCGCTGCTGGCAATTGGGGGACAACAACCCGATTCTGGCGATCCACGATGTCGGCGCGGGCGGCATCTCCAACGCCATGCCCGAACTGGCCAATGATGCGGGCAGGGGGGCGCTGTTTGACCTGCGCGCCGTGCCCAACGAGGAGCCGGGCATGTCGCCGCGCGAGATCTGGTCGAACGAGGCGCAGGAACGTTACGTGCTGGCCATCGGCCCGGACCGCCTGGCCGAATTCGCCGCGCTGTGCGAACGCGAACGCTGCCCCTACGCCGTGATCGGCGAGGCGACCGAAGATCGGCAGCTCGTCGTCAAGGACGACCACTTCGGCAATAAACCGGTCGACATGCCGATGGACGTGCTGCTCGGCAAGCCGCCGCGCATGCACCGCAACGCGACCCACCAGACCGTGGCGATGCCGGCGCTCGACCTCGGCAAGGTCGACCTGAAGCAGGCCGCCTTCGACGTGATGCGCCTGCCGAGCGTGGCCTCGAAGAGCTTCCTCATCACCATCGGCGACCGCAGCGTCGGCGGCATGACCGCGCGCGACCAGTTCGTCGGGCCGTGGCAGGTGCCGGTGGCCGATGTCGCCGTCACCACGATGGGCTACGACACCGCCCTCGGCGAGTGCTTTGCGATGGGCGAACGTACGCCGCTGGCGCTGCTCAACGCCCCGGCCTCGGGCCGCATGGCGGTCGGCGAGGCGATCACCAACCTGGCGGCGGCGAAAATCGCCGACCTCGGGCAAGTCAAGCTCTCTGCCAACTGGATGGCGGCGGCCGGCCATGGCAGCGAGGATGCGGCGCTGTTCGATACGGTGAAGACGGTCGGCCTCGAGTTTTGCCCGGCGCTGGGCGTGTCGATTCCGGTCGGCAAGGATTCGCTGTCGATGCGCACCAAGTGGCAAGACAATGGCCAGGACAAGGCGGTGATTGCCCCGCTGTCGCTGATCGCCACCGCCTTCGCCCCTTGTGCCGACGTGCGCGAGACGCTGACGCCGCAACTGCAATCGGACGAAGGCGGCGAAACGGAGCTGATCCTGATCGACCTCGGCGCCGGCCAAAACCGCCTCGGCGGTTCGGCACTGGCGCAGGTGCACGGCGTGTCCGCGGATGTGGCGCCTGATGCCGATGCGGGATTGCTGAAGTCGTTCTTCAGTGCCATCCAGATGCTGCGGCCGCAGATTCTCGCCTACCACGACCGTGCCGACGGCGGCCTGCTGGCGACGGTGGCCGAGATGAGCTTCGCGTCGCACCTCGGCGTGTCGCTGAACCTCGATGCATTGTGCTACGACCCGCTGATGAACGACGTTGATGGCATCGAGCGCATGCCGCAGATCATCGACGGCCGCATGCGTGACCGCATGGTCGCCGCGCTGTTCAACGAGGAACTCGGCGCGGTGATCCAGATTCGTCGTGACCAGCGTGCCACCGTGATGCAGGCACTGCGCGACGCTGGCCTCGGCGCCTGCGCGCACATCATCGGCACGCTCAACGACGCCGACGAGATCCGCGTCTGGCGCAATGCAAAGTCGGCGCTGGCAGTACGGCGCGTTGAGTTGCAGCGGGCCTGGAGCGAGGTCAGCTACCAGATCGCGAAGCTGCGCGATGATCCGGATTGCGCGCAGGAGGAATTCGATGCACTGCTCGACGCCGACAACCCCGGCCTGTCGTGCGAACTCAGCTTCGATCCGGCGGCGCCGTTCAGCATCGGCGGCCATCGTCCGAAGATGGCGGTGTTGAGAGAGCAGGGCGTCAATGGCGAGGTCGAGATGGCCGCCGCCTTCGACCGCGCCGGTTTTGCCTGCGTCGATGTGCACATGTCCGACCTGATGACCGGCCGTGTCAAGCTGGCGGATTTCAAGGGTCTCGCGGCCTGCGGCGGCTTTTCCTACGGCGACGTGCTCGGCGCCGGCCAGGGCTGGGCCAAGTCGGTGCTGTTCCATCCCGAACTCAAGGATGCGTTCGCCGCCTTCTTCGCCCGGCCGGATACCTTCGCGCTCGGCGTCTGCAACGGTTGCCAGATGATGTCGAACCTCGCGGCCATCATCCCGGGCGCGCAGCACTGGCCGACCTTTCACCGCAACCGCAGCGAGCAGTTCGAGGCGCGCTTCGCGATGGTCGAGATTCCCGCGTCGCCCTCGATCTTCTTCGCCGGCATGGCCGGCTCGACGCTGCCGGTGGTGGTCAGCCACGGCGAGGGTCGGGCGGTTTTCGCCAGCGACCAGCGGCCGGACATCGCCCTGCGCTACATCGACCACCGCGGGGCGCCGGCGGCGACTTACCCGTTCAACCCGAACGGCTCGCCCGATGGCATCACCGGCGTGACGACGCCCGACGGGCGCTTCACGATCATGATGCCGCATCCCGAGCGTGTCTTCCGTACGGTGCAGATGAGCTGGCATCCGGATACGCTCGGCGATGAGAGTCCGTGGATGACGATGTTCCGCAACGCGAGGAAGTGGGTGGGGTAAGCGGCATGAATGCCCCCCGAAAACGGCAGCCCCTCGGCCTGCCGTATCCTCGGCTCGTGGCGGCCATCTACATGCTGGTCGCGCTGGTGGCTTTTTTCTCGATGCGCCACAGTATCGGCGAGATCGACGGGGACATCGCCAACGTCGCGCGCGAGCGTGGTTCGGTGCTGTTCCGCCTGATCGAGCTGACGCGGGACTGGAATGCGCGGCATGGCGGCGTGTATGTGCCCGTCACCGCAGAGACGCAACCGAACGCTTATCTGAAGCATCCCAAGCGCGACATCGTCGACACTGACGGCCGGGCGCTGACGATGGTGAATCCGGCCTTCATGACGCGGCAGATCGCCGAGATCGCAGAAAAGGCGGAGGGCGTGCGCTTCCACATCACCAGCCTGAAGCCGATCCGTCCGGCGAATGAGGCCGATCCCTGGGAAAAGGAAAGTCTCGCGCTGTTCGAGCAGTCAGGCCTCAAGGAACGCCTGGGGTTTTTCGCCGATGGCGGCGGCGTTCTGCCGGGCCCGGCCCATCGCTACATGGCTCCGCTGGTGGTCAAGCCGCCGTGCATGAAGTGCCATGATTTCCAGGGTTACCGGGTCGGCGACATTCGCGGCGGCATTTCGGTGACGATGCCGGCCGACAAACTGGTCGCGATCGCCGAACAACGCCGCAAGCAGATGATGATGCTCTACCTGGTCGGCTTCATCGTCGTCGCCGGGCTGGGACACATGGTGGCGTGGCGCACGCGCCGTCATCTGGACGCGCTCGAGGAGATCAACCGGCGCCAGGAAGCGGTGATCGACGAGCAGTCGCAGGAGCTTTCCGAGGCCGAGAAGGAACAGCTCATCGCCACCGCCGTTTTCAATGGCGCCGCCGAGGCGGTGATGGTGACCGATCGCGACAATCGCATCCTGCGCGTCAATCCGGCGTTTACGGCGATCACCGGCTACACGCCGGTCGAGGTGGTCGGCCTCGATCCGCAGTTGCTCAAGTCGGGACGGCACGACGCCGCCTTCTTCCAGGAGATGTGGCATCACCTCGGCACGCTCGGCCGCTGGGAGGGCGAGATCTGGAACAAGCGCAAGAACGGCGAGATCTTCGCCGCCTGGCTGGCGATCACCACCGTCGAGGGCAAGGCCGGGGAGGGACGTCACGTCGCGACCTTCATCGACATCACCAAGCGCAAGGAGGCCGAACAGATCGTTCTCCATCGCGCCAACTTCGACCAGTTGACCCAGCTGCCCAATCGCGGCCTGTTCGACGACCGCCTGGTCAATGTGCTGGCGATGGCGCAACGCCATCGCCGCAGCTTCGCCCTGATGTATGTCGACCTTGACCATTTCAAGGAGGTCAATGACACCTACGGCCATGCCGCTGGCGATTCCCTGCTGGCCGAAGTGGCACATCGCATGGAGAAGTGCGTGCGCGAGGCCGATACCGTGGCGCGGCTGGGCGGTGACGAATTCGCCATCATTCTGTCCGACCTCAATAACCCGGAGGAGGTCGAGGAAGTGGCACGACGCATCAACCGCGCGCTTGCCGAACCATTCCCGCTCGACGAGGGCAGCGCGACCATCGCCGGCAGCATCGGCATCGCGATCTTCCCCGAACACGGCCAGGACGAACTCCTGCTGAAGAAGCATGCCGACAAGGCGCTCTACGCAGCCAAGGCGGCGGGCCGCAACACCTACCGCATCGCCACGCTTTCGTCCTGAACTACGACTGAATCGCCATGGTCTCCGTTATCCATGCCCTGCCGGACACCGGCGTCGATGCGGCGACGCTCGATCGCCTCGTGGCCGGACTGACGGACGAGGGCGCGCAGCGCCTGCTGCTCGCCGTCAGCTTCGCCAGTGAACTGTACGGCCGCGGAAAAGTCGGCACCGGCGAGACGGCGTTCGAGCACGGACTCGGCGCCGCGCTGATCCTCGCCGCGCTGAATCTCGACCTCGACAGCCGCCTGGCGGCGCTGCTGTTCGCCGCCCCGGATTTCCTCGATGATGCGCGCGGCGTGCTGGCCGAACGCTGGGACGCCTCCGTCGCGGACATCGTCGACGGCCTCTACCGGCTCAAGAACCTGCGGCCGCTGACGCTGGCCAAGTCGCAGAGCTCGCAGGGCGTGCAGACCCAGGCCGAGATCCTGCGCAAGATGCTGCTGGCGCTGGCCGCCGACATCCGCGTGGTACTGGTGCGGCTGGCCTCGCGTACCCAGACGCTGCGCTGGCTGACCGACCAGGATGCGCCCGAGCGTGCCGACATCGCCCGCGAAAGCCTCGAGATCTACGCGCCGCTGGCCAACCGCCTCGGCGTCTGGCAGATCAAGTGGGAGATCGAGGACCTGTCGTTCCGATTCATCGAGCCGGCCACGTACAAGAGGATCGCCAAGCAGCTCGACGAGAAACGGCTGGAGCGCGAAGCCTTCATCGAAAACGCGGTGCTGCGCCTGAAGGCCGAACTGGCGAAGTCCGGCGTCACGCAGGCCGAGGTGTATGGCCGCCCGAAGCACATCTACAGCATCTGGAACAAGATGCGCCAGAAGCATCTGGACTTCGAGCAGGTCTATGACGTGCGTGCGCTGCGCATCATCGTCGACGAAGTCAAGGACTGCTACACGGCCCTCGGCATCGTCCATGCGCTGTGGCAGCCGATCCACGGCGAATTCGACGACTACATCTCGCACCCCAAGGGCAACTACTACCGCTCGCTGCATACTGCGGTGATGGCCGAGGACGGCCGCGCCCTCGAGGTGCAGATCCGCACCCCCGAGATGCACCAGCATGCCGAGCTGGGGGTGGCGGCGCACTGGCGCTACAAGGAGTCCGGCAGTTCGGCGAAGGCAGATTCCGCCTACGACGACAAGATCGCGTGGCTGCGACAGCTACTGTCATGGCGTGACGAGATCACCGATTCGGCCGTCTGGGTCGAGCAGTTCAAGCGCGCGGCGCTCGACGACACCATTTATGTGATGACGCCGCAGGGCCGGGTGATCGATTTGCCGCTTGGCGCGACGCCGCTCGATTTCGCGTACCGCGTGCATACCGACCTGGGCCATCGCTGCCGCGGCGCCAAGGTCGACGGACACCTCGTGCCGCTCAACACGCCGCTGCAGAGCGGCCAGCAGGTCGAGATCACCGCAGCCAAGACCGGCGGTCCCTCGCGCGACTGGCTGGGCGCGGGGTACCTGGTGTCGTCGCGCGCCCGGCAGAAGGTCAAGGCCTGGTTCGCCGCCCAGCAGGAAGCGCAGATGCTCGCCGACGGCCGCGCCTGGGTGACGAAGGAGTTGCAGCGCGACGGCGCGGCCCAGGCCAACCTCGACGAACTCGCCCACAAGCTCGGCTTCAGGAACCCGGAGGCCCTGTTCCTCGCCGCGGCCCGCAACGAGGTCGGCCCGCGCGCGGTCCTCGCGGCCCTGCGCGGCGAACCCGAGGCCGAAGCATCCGAACCCGAGATCCAGACCCGTCGGGCCAAGGCGGGCGAGGGCAGCGGGCAGATCCTCGTCGTCGGCATGGACAAGATGCTCACCCAGCTCGGCCGCTGCTGCAAGCCGGTGCCGCCGGATGCCATCGCCGGCTTCGTCACGCGCGGGCGCGGCGTCTCGGTGCATCGCGTCGAGTGCGCGAACTTCCGCAACATGGCCGCACGCAATCCCGAACGCGTCATCGAGGCGACCTGGGGCGGGCAGCAGGCGAGTCTTTTCGCCTGCGACCTGCGCGTCGAGGCGACCGACCGGCAGGGCCTGCTGCGGGATATTTCCGACGTCCTGTCCAAGGAAAAGGTGAATGTGACCGCGGTCCGGACCCAGACGAAGGGCGGCGTCGCCCGCATGGCCTTCACCATCGAACTGGCCAGCGCCGCCCAGTTGCAGCGGGTGCTCGGGGTACTGGGCGAAGTGAGCGGAGTCGGCAGCGTTTCACGCGCTTAGGCATGGCCACCCCATCGCTGCGATCACGCGTCCTGCTGATCGACATCCTCAAGGCCTCGGCGGCACAATTCATCGTCCTGCACCATCTCGCCTGGTACGGCCTGTTCGATCACCCGCCGCGGATCGAGGCGCAGGTCGACTGGCTGGTCAATTACGGCCGCTACGCGGTGGCGGTGTTCATCGCCACCAGCGGTTTCCTGGCCGCGCAAACCCTGCCGTTTGACGGCATGGCTTCGCGCGACCGGCCGCTGTGCCTGATCCGCGACCGCTACCTGCGCCTGCTGGGGCCGTTTCTGGCGGCACTGCTGCTCGCCGTGGCCAGCCATTGGGTGTCGCGCCAGTGGCTCGGCGAACACGACGCCCTGGGCGAAACGCCGACCGTCACCCAGTTCCTGGCCCACCTGCTGATGCTGCAGGGGCTGCTGGGCATCGAATCCCTCTCGGCCGGTGTCTGGTACGTGGCCATCGATTTCCAGTTGTATGCGCTGTTCGTGCTGTTGCTCTGGGCGGGCCACGGCCTGCACCGTCTTGCCAGCGCCGACTTTATGGCCCGGGCAGCACCAGCCATGGTGCTGGCGATGGCGCTGGCCTCGCTGCTGTATTACAACCGCGATGCACGCTGGGACGATACCGCGCTCTACTTTTTCGGCAGCTACGCGCTGGGCATCGCCAGCGGCTGGTCAATCCGATCCGGCCTGGGTGCGCGATATCGGCTGCTGATCATCGTGGCTGCCTTGCTGGCCCTGTGGGTCGAATTCCGTGCCCGCATCGCGGTGGCAGCCCTGACGGCGCTGCTGCTCGGCTTCGGCCGGCTGGTGCTGGTGCGGCGCGAAATCCGGCTGGTACATTACCTCGGCGGTACCTCGTTTGCGTTGTTCCTGGTGCATTTCCCGCTCTACCTGATGGTTGCGGCCCTGTTTCAAGCACTGCAGTTGGCGACGCCGGCCTGGGATGCCATCGGGTTGGTGGTCACCTGGCTGGCGAGCATGGCCGGCGCCCATCTGTTCCATCGCTGGATCGAACTGCCCTACGGCCGCTGGCGCAAGCAGCGGGCCCGCTGCGCTGCAAAACCCTCGTCCGCCGTGTTGCCATAACACCGAACTGGCCTGTTTATTGCTGGTACTTCTGCAATTTCACGGCACCGGGAGCACATCATGAACATTTCTGCCGCAGACCTCCGCCTGCAACTGTTGAGCATCCGTAATGAGACGATTGCTGCCCTGACCGGGACGGATAATTCGGAACAGACGGCAAGTTTTGCCGATATTCTCGGACTTGCCGGCAACGGCTTGTCAGACGACAGGGGCAGCACCGGACGCAACCTGGGCCTGCGCGACCCCGAGGCTGCCTATTCGATGATGACGAAGATCAACCGCTGGGAGGTCGATTTCAAGGCGCAATACGCCGAACTCGATGCGATGAGAACGGGCCTCGAACACATGGAGGCCGTCGGCGGGGCGCTGGCAGGGATCGAAGCGGGCGATGCCGACGCCGCGATCACCCAGCGCCTGCAGTCCTTCGTCGATGAATACAACGCCTGGGAAGACCGTTTCGACGATGCCGTGGCCCAGGGCGGCGTGCTGGATGACGTCCAGGCGGCGGAAGTGGCGCTGCATGCGCTCGAAGTCAGTCTCTCCAGCATCTTCCACGGGGCTGCCGAGGGCGTCCGCGGCCTGGGCGAACTGGGCATCGCCATCGACCCGGTGACAAAGCAGGCGAGCCTGGATACGTCGAAGCTGGAGACGACCCTGGCGAGCAACCGCGCCGGCGCCATGGCGGCGATCGATGCCTTCAGCGCCCATTTCGCCAAGTCGGCCGACCTGCTCAACGCCGAGGACAATTTCATGGCGCATGCGCTGGACAACCGTAGCCGCGCCATTGCCTACATCGCCGACAACCACGCAGGCTGGCAGCAGGAGTTCGGCACCGGCCAGGCTGCCGAGCCGACCGGCGCGACCGCCCAGGCGCTGGCGGCCTACGAAGGCATGTTTGCGATCTGAGGGAAGATGGCGGCAGGCCGGTCAGGAGAGATGGCCCGCCTTACGCGGGCAGCCCCGGCGCCATTCAGTACATTCAGTGCAGCACCAACCGGAAGCCCGGTGGTGCGCTGAGGATTTCTTCGGTTTCGACGATGAACAGGCCGCGCAGCACGGTCTCGATCTTCGTCACCATCAGGCGCGAGAGCAGGTGGCTCTCTTCGAGGACCAGTTCCTCGCCCTGTATCATGGCCCGGCTCAACGGTCCGTATTCGAAACCATCCCGGCCGTCGCAGCCGATCAGTTCATGCAGGTCGGTCGTCGGGGTGCAGTGGTATCTCATGGCTCGCTTCCTTTGCTTCGCTTGAGTTTGTTAACGACCGAAGTGGAAGCAGGTTGAGTGCCAGCGTCAGGCAGGCTTGCTTACCGATGACTGCAAGGCCGAGAGCAGCGACACCAGTTCCTCGCGCAGGCGGAAGATTTCGGGCAGCAGCGCGCACGCCTCCGCGTTGCGGCCCCAGGCGTGCATTTCGAGCGCCAGCGTACCGATTTCATGAATGCGCTTGTGGACGGCATCGATGGCGCGGAACTCCGCGAGGTGGCCATGGCGCACGCGTCCGTTGGAGTCGTACCACTGGCCGAAGAGACAGGCATGGGGATCGGTTTCCGGCGACTCTTCGTTCTCGACACCGGCCAGACGGGCCGCGATGGCATCGACCCAGCTGCGGTGATTGTTTTCGGCCACCAGCAGCTGGACATCGTCGCGCGGCCAGCGCATCGCGCTGACGGCCGCCCAGGCCGGATCGGGCTGCCAAGCTTCCATCCAGACGACCAGGGCGGATGCGGGCATCGGGCGGGCGATGCCCCATCCCTGTGCCACGTCGCAGCCGAGGCCGAGCAGGGCGATGCCATGCGCGACGGTTTCGACCCCCTCGGCGACGATCTGGCGCCGGAACACCTCGGCGAGACCGATGACCGCTTCGGTGATCGCCAGATCGTCCGGATCCTTCAACATGTTGCGGATGAAGGACTGGTCGATCTTGAGCGTTTGCGCCGGCAGCATCTTGAAATAGGTCAGCGAGGAATAGCCGGTGCCGAAGTCGTCGATCGCGAAGCCAATGCCCAGGGCGCGGCAATCCTCGATAATGCGCGGCACGCGGCTCATGTCCTCGATGGCGGTCGATTCGACCACCTCCAGTTCCAGGCGCCCGGCGGCCGCAGCTTCCGGGTGAGCCGCCAGCAATGCCTGCAAACGCGGCACGAAGTCGTCGCGCTGCAGGTGGCGCGCGGCAATATTCACGCTGATCTGCAGGTCCAGCCCGGCCGCCTGCCAGGCCGCCAGCTGCTTCAGCGCAGTCGCGATCACCCATTCGCCGAGCGTGACGATCAGGTCGTGGCGCTCGATGGTGGGCAGGAACTCGCCCGGTGGCAGGAGACCGCGTTCCGGATCCTGCCAGCGGATCAGGGCCTCGACGCCGACGATGCGCCCCTGCCGCAGGTCGGCCTTCGGCTGGTAGTGCAGCACGAACTCGCCCTGCCGCAATCCCTCCTCGATCCGCAACAGCGTCTCGTGGTGCGCCTGCGTGCGGCGATCCTGCTCAGAGTCGAACAGGTGGTAGCAATGGCGTCCTTTCTGCTTGGACTTGTACATCGCCTGATCGGCATGGCGCAGCAGCGTATCGGGGTCGGCGTCGTCGAGCGGGAACAGGGTGAGGCCGATGCTGGCCGAGACGGCGACGGTCTGGCCGGCGATGCTGCAGGGGGCTGCGATGGCATCCAGCACCCGGTCCAGCACAGCCTCGCACTCGTCGAGATGGCCCAGTTCCGTCAGCAGCAGGACGAACTCGTCGCCCCCGAGCCGGGCGACCGTGTCGCCGCCACGCAGGCAGCCATTCAGGCGCCGGGCGATCTCGATCAGCAAGGCATCGCCGGCTTCGTGGCCGAGCGTGTCGTTGACCGGCTTGAAGTTGTCGAGGTCGAGATAGCAGACGGCCAGCAGATGATCGGCACGCTGGGTGCGGGCGATAGCCTGGTGGATGCGGTCGGCGAGCAGCAGGCGGTTGGGCAGGCCGGTCAGGGCATCGAAGTGAGCGATGTTTTCCAGCTGCCGCTGTTGCTGCTTGATCTGGGTGATGTCGGAGAACACCGCGACAAAGTGGCTGGTCTTGCCATCACCGTCGCGTACGGCGGAAATGGTCAGCAGCTCGGGATAGATCTCGCCGTTCTTGTTGCGGTTCCAGACCTCCCCGCGCCAATGGCCGCGCTTGAGCAGTGCCTGCCACATCGCGGCGTAAAACTCCGGGCCCTGGTGGCCGGATTTAAGGATGCGCGGATTCTGTCCCACGACCTCGGCGCGTTCGTAGCCGGTAATTTGCGTGAAAGCCGGGTTGACATCCACGATGGTGCCCTGCGCATCGGCGATCAACACGCCTTCGTGGGTATTTTCGAACACGCTGCTGGCCAGCTGAAGAGCCGCCGATTCGTTCGCGAGCTGAACCTGCAGCCGGTTGAAGCTGCGCACCAGACGCCCGACCTCGTCCTCGCGACCCTCGGGCAGCGGCGCCAGCGAAGCCTTGCCCTGGGTGATCGCGTCGAGGTGGTCGGCGGTGTGGCCCAGCGGTCCGAGGGCGCGACGCAGGAAGAGGGTCGCCAGCAGTCCGATGAGGACCGAAAGCACGGTAGCGGCGGCCAGCACGAAACGCCGCTGCTCACGCATCGGTGCGAAGGCCTGTGCGGTCGGTAGCGCCGCGAGGACGGCCCATTGCGTGCCCGGAACGCGCAGGATCGAGATCAGCCGCTCGATGCCGTCGAGTTCGTCGCTGACCAGCGTACCCTCGAAATCGCTCTTGAGCCGATCGCCCAGATGATTGAGCGATCCGTCGGCCGGCAGCGGGCGCAGCATGAAGGCAGGGTCGGTACCAATGACGTACATGTTTTCCGCCGGGGCCGCCACGACGATGTCGCCGCCGCCCTCCGGCAGCCGCTTGCCGATCAGGTCGAGAAAGTTGCTCGAGTCGAGCGTCGTGATGCCGACCAGCATCGCGACGATCTCGCCGTGGTCGCCGTACTTCGGGGCGGCGAAGGTGACCACCGGCCTGTCGATGTAACTGCCACGGAACGGGCGCTGCCCCATCACGGCTCGCTCATCGAAGAGCGCGTTCTGGAAGGAATCCAGGCTGCCGTAATAGGTTTCGGTGCGTCCCGCGAAGGGAGGAAAGTCGGCAAATGCGCCATTGCCGTCGGGGCGGGTGACGATCACGCCGGCATTGAACAGGATGGGCAGGGCCACGCGACTGGCGAGCAACTCGCCCAGCTGGCCCCGGTCGGCCAGCAGCCCGCTCGGGATCGACTTCGCGGTTTGCGTCAGCACGTCGAGCCGCAACTGGATGACATTCCGGATATTCTCGGCGACATAGCCGAGCACGGCGCGTTGCTGGATGCCCAGCAGCTCGCGCTGCCGACCTTCCTGCCAGCTGGCCACCAGCAATGCGAAGCTCCAGAGACAGACAAGCACGATCGACACCACAGCGAGGGTGATGCGGACCTTGAGGCTATGCAGGAGATGGCGATAGGAACGTGGCAAGATGGCCCATCCTATTACTTATGACAGACGGCATGCATCAAGTTTTTGGCTGGGCTGATTACTCCAGCTTTCGGTCATGCAGAGGGTCGTGAGCCACCGCGGGCGGCTGGTAGAGCGTCTGCGGATGATTGAGGTTGGCGAAGGCGGCCGGATCGGGAAAAGATACTTCGACGGCTCCCTGGGTGCGACACCACAGTCCGGCGCGGCGCTCGCCCGCGGCAAGAAAATCATCGAGCGCCGGCAGCAGTTCGCGCCGGCAAAGCTGGAAGGTCGGTTGCATTCGTCCGGCAACGACCGCCACAGCGAGGCTGGCCCGATGTTCGGTCGCTGCCGCCAGCAGCCGGGCCACCAGGTCGGCGGGCAGGGCAGGGCAGTCGCAGGGGCAGATGACCAGCCAGGGCGTGCGGCAGGCCGCCAGGCCGGCCTGTAGTCCTCCCAATGGTCCCCGGCGCTCGGCGCTGCGGTCGGCCAGCACCGGGTAGCCGAAGGCGCGATAAGCATCGAGGTTGCGATTGGCGCTGATCGTGAGGGCGACGACCTGCGGCGCCAGCCGCTCGATTACAGGGGTGATCAGCGGGCGCCCCTGGAAGGAGAGCAGTCCTTTGTCGGCGCCCCCCATGCGCCGCCCCTCGCCGCCGGCGAGGATCAATCCGCTGACCGGATCGGCGAGCGCTTCAGCCACCGATGTACGACATCTCGATCTTGCGCAGGCCGGGCGTCGCCGCCATGCGCAGCTGCGAATAGCGATCGTCGCGTCGCTGCCAGATGGCCGCGATGGCGGCGGCCAGCGCGGCATCGTCGGCGCCGCTGCGCAGCCGTTCGCGCAGGTCGTGCCCCTCGCTAGCGAACAGGCAGGTATAGAGCTTGCCCTCGGTGGACAGGCGGATCCGCGTGCAGCTGTCGCAAAACGCCTGCGTCACCGACGAGATCACGCCGATCTCGCCGGCGCCATCCTGGTAGCGCCAGCGCTCGGCGACCTCGCCGGGATAGTTCGGATCGATGGCGTCGATCGGAAAGACATCGCCGATGCGGCGCAGCACCTCGGCGGAGGGAACGACCTCGTCCAGCTTCCAGCCGTTGCTGCTGCCGACATCCATGTACTCGATGAACCGCAGGATGTGGTCCGTGCCCCGGAAACGGCGCGCCAGCGGCACGATCTGGTCGTCATTGACGCCGCGCTTGACCACGCAATTGACCTTCACCGGGCGCAGGCCGGCCGCGGCGGCGGCCTCGATGCCGGCCAGCACCTTGGCCACCGGATAGTCGGCATCGTTCATGCGCTTGAAGACGGCATCGTCGAGGGCATCCAGGCTCACCGTCACGCGCTGCAGCCCGGCCGCCTTCAGCGCCGCCGCCTTCTGCTCGAGCAGCGAGCCGTTGGTCGTCAGCGTGACTTCCAGGTGGGGAATCGCCGCGAGCTGCTCGATGAGTCGCTCGACGCCATGCCGCAACAGCGGCTCGCCACCGGTCAGGCGAATCTTCCGCACGCCGTGCGCGGCGAACAGGCGGGCGATGCGGGTGATTTCCTCGAAGCTCAGCAAGTCGGCCCGCGGCAGGAACGGATAGTCGCGGCCGAACACGGTTTTCGGCATGCAATAGACGCAGCGGAAATTGCAGCGGTCGGTGATCGAGATGCGCAGGTCGCGCACGGGGCGGCCGAGCCTGTCGGTCACGTCGGGCAGCGGAGGTTTTTCTGGCGGGGGCGACATCCGGGCGATTATAGGCAGACGGCCGGTGATCGCCGTCCGGCAGGGGCCGACTTCCTGCGCCGGCTCAGGCCGCCAGGTGGCGCTGCAGCGCGCGCATGAGCCGGCCAAGGAGCGGCAGTTTCATATACAGCTCCTCGGCGGCATCCCAGTAGTCGCGGTGGTACTCGACCTTGCCGGCCGCATCGAATCGCAGGTGGGAGGCGCCGCAGATCCGCATGGCCTGCGGCGTGCCGCGGCGCCGCAGGCGAAAACTGAATTCCCAGACCAGCATCGCCGTCCTGCCGGCACCGACTTTTTCGGTGATGACGAAGCGCGGTTCCTGCAGCTGCTCGAACATGTGGGCGAAGATGTGCCGGATCGCCGGCAGGCCGCGCACCGTGTTGAACGGGTCCTTGAACCAGGCATCGTCGGCGTAGAAGGTATCGAAGCGGCCGAGGCTCGCGGGCGTCAGCGTCTGGTAAAAGTCGATCAGTTCATCGAGGGGCATGTCATCCTCTGGTCAGCCGGCGGATCAGCGGGAAGCCGAGGGCATAAGGAAGGTGGGCCAGCAGCTTCATGATGCGCGTGAAGCGCCTGGGAAAATGGATTTCGAAGTGGCCGCCGCGAAAGCCGGCGATGATCTCGCGGGCGGCCTCTTCCGGGGTCAGCAGGGCCGGCATGGCGAAATCGTTCTTCGCCGTCAGCCGCGTGGCGACGAAGCCGGGATTGATGATCCAGACGCCGATGCCGCGCGGCGCCAGTTCGAGATGCAGGCACTCGGCGAAATGGATCAGCGCCGCCTTGCCCGGCCCGTAGGCCAGCGCCCTGGGCAGGCCGCGATAGCCCGCGACACTGGCGACGAAGCCGATGCCGCCGCCCGGCGACAGCTCGGGCAGCACCGCCGCGGCGAACTTCATCGCGCCGCCGAAGTTGACCGCGACGATGCGCTCGGCCGTTTCCAGATCGAAGTCCGCCGCCCCCATCGGCTGGTAGTCGCCGGCAAGGTACAGGGCCAGGTCGATCCCGCCCCATTCGTCCGCCAGCGACCGGCAGGTGGCGGCGATCATCGCCGGGTCGGTCACGTCGCAGGGCCGGATCAGCGCATCGCGCAGGCCGAGCCCGCGCAGGCGGCGCTCGCCGCGTGCCGACAGCGCCAGCCGGGCGCCCCGCGCCGCCAGTTCGCGCGCCAGCGCGGCGCCGATGCCAGTGGATGCGCCGAGCAGCCAGACCCGCTTGCCGCGCCAGTCGACGATCCGCGGGTTCATTGCCGGACGAAGCTCAGGGTCACTTCGCCCAGCCGAACGCCCCACTTGGACATGTAGGAGCGGTTGAGCATCACCTTGTCGTCGATGAGGTACATCCAGTCATCGAAATCCACGTGCCAGACACGGCCGTCGACGGGCAGGGCCATGACGTAGCGCCAGCGCAGCGCGTTGCCGGCGACTTCGCCGACCGCCTCGCCGACGACATCGTCTGCCGTACCGAGATAGCGTCCGTCCGGCTGGCGCTTCACTGTCCAGATGCGCTTCGAGGTGGTGCCGTCGGACCAGGTGAAGCTTTCGTCGAGCACGCCGGTATCGCCATTCCAGCGCGCCTCGATGCGCACATGGAAACGCTTCTTCACCTCGCCCGAGCGTCCCTGGAACATGCCCCAGCCGTCGACTCGCCCGTTGAGGTAATGCTCCAGCTTCAGTTCCGGCTGTTCGGCACGGTACTGTTCGACGCCGCCGCCGGCGCAACCGGTCAGGGCGGCCGTGAGCGCGGCGGCAAGCAGCAGTGTTTTCATCGATCGGTCTCCAGTGAATGGCGCCAGCGCCACAACAGCGCGGCGGCGAGGGCCTTGAACATCAGGGGCAGCATGGCGTAGGCGAAGCTCAAAGCCGGCAGGCCCGCGCCGCGGCCGGGAACGTAGCCCAGCGCGGCCAGCAAAGGCAGCGCGAGGCCGGCGGCGAGGGCGAGATTGAGCTTGGCGACAAAATTCCAGATACCGAAGCAGGCCCCGGCCTGCCCCTGGCGCCGGCCGAGGTCGGCCGCGATGGCAGCCGGCAACGCTAGATCGGCGCCGAGGGCCAGTCCCGAGGCGAGGCAGATCGCCGCAAAACCTGCGACATCCCCTGCACCCAGCAGGCTTGCTCCGGCGAACGCGGCGATGGCCAGCGCCATGGCCGCCAGCCAGGCGTTCACTCGCCCGTAGCGGGCCGACAGGCGGGTCCACAGCGGCAGCGAGGCCGCACCGGCAACGAAATACAGCACCAGCAACGCACCGCCGGCGGATTCGGCCTGCAGCACGTCCGCGACGAAGAACAGGAACAGGGTCGCGGGCAGCGCGGCGGCGATGCCGTTGGCGACGAACACGACGAGCAGGCGGCGGAAGGCCGCTTGTGCCAGCACCGCCCTCAGGCTCGGCAGCAGCGGTTGCGCCAGGGGGGCGGATGCGGCGGCACCCACGGCAGGCGCCGTCCCGCTGGCGCCGACTTTTGTCAGCGTGACCAGCGCCGCGACCAGCAGCAGCGGCGGCAGGATCCACGCCAGCCGCGCGATGCCCGTGGCGAGGTCGGCGGCGAGCAGGGCGGGCAGGGTGGCGGCGAGCACCACGCCGGCGAGGCCGAAGCCTTCGCGGGCGGCCGTCAGCCGCGTGCGCTGCGTCGCGTCGCCGCCGACGTCCGCGCCCCAGGCCTGGTAGGCGACCGAGGCGGCGGAATAGCCGAGGTAGGTCAGCGCCAGCGCGCCCAGCAGCCAGGCGGCGGTGGCGGTTGGCGGCGGATTGAGCAGGGCGACGAAGCCCAGCGCGAACGGCAGCAGGGCGACAGCGATCATCGCGGGGCGGCGCACCCGGTCGGCCAGCCAGCCCAGCCACGGATCGATGCCCGCGTCGAGCAGGCGCGCCGCGAGCAGGATCGTGCCCAGCAGGGCCAGTTCCATGCCGGCCACCTCGGCGTAGAAGCGCGGCACATGGACATAGACCGGCAGCGCCGCGAAGGCCAGCGGCAAGCCCAGCAGGCCGTAGGCGAACACGCGGGCCGTCGCCATGGCTAACCGGCCGGCGGCGTCAGCAAGGCCGCGCGCAACTCCGGCGCACTGGTGCGCTCGTCGAGCCAGATGCCGAAAAAGGCGCGGGCGAACCCGGGATTGGCAACGTGGCCGAGCAACCGGTCGCCTTGGAGGAAATGCGCCCCGTCGTCCTGCCACAGGCCGAGCAGGTGATCGCCGTCACGCACATCCGGGAAGATGCGCGCCATCTGCTCGCCCCAGGCGTCGAGCGGAGCCGGATCGGCCAGCAGTTTGCGCATTTCCTTGACGCTCGCTGCAGCGATGTCCGTGCCGGCGATCTCGCGCTTGTAGTCGAGTCGCAGGGCCAGCGGCGGTTGCAGGGGATCCGCGCCGGCCCACAGCGTCGCTTCATAGACGAGAAAGCCGAAGCGGCGATAGCGGCCGTTGCCCCAGCGGCGCAGGCCCGGCAGCGGGGCGGCGAATGCCCGCGCCGCCCCGGACACCAGGGGCAGCGCGAGCATCCCGAGCCCCCCGAGTCCTCCGAATAGTAGACGCCGCCGTGCGCGGTCAGCGCTGGCCGAGTTCGAACTGGACGACATCGATGTTGCCGGCGCGGAAGCCGGCCTCGCAGTAGGCGAGATACATGCGCCAGAGGCGGCGGAAGCGCTCGTCGAAGCCCAGAGCGGCGATCTCGGGCCAGCGTGCCTCGAAGGCTTCGTGCCACATCGCCAGAGTGCGAGCGTAGTCCTGGCCGAAGGCGAACTCGTCGCGCACGACCAGCCCCTGGCGTTCCGCCTGGCGGTGGAACTCGGCGCGCGAAGGCAGCATGCCGCCGGGGAAGACGTATTGCTGGATGAAGTCGGTCCCCCGGCGGTAGTCGGCGAACAGGTCGTCGCGGATGACGATGCTCTGGACAATCGCGCGGCCGCCCGGCTTGAGGCTGCGCGCCAGCGTGGCGAAATAGCTGGGCCACCAGCGCTCGCCGACCGCCTCGAACATCTCGATCGAGACGATGTGGTCGTAGCGCGCCTGCACGTCGCGATAGTCGCGCAGTTGAAAGTCGGCAGCGGGCACACGGCGCTGTGCCCATTCGAGCTGGGCGGGCGACAGGGTGAGGCCGGTGACGAACAGCCCGGCATCGCTGGCAAGCGCGGCGAACCCGCCCCAGCCGCAGCCGATTTCGAGCACAGTCTCGCCCGGCGTGGCCTGCAGGCGATCGAGAATGCGGCGGTACTTGGCGTGTTGCGCGGCTTCGAGAGTTTTCGTGCCAGGGGCGAACAGGGCGGACGAGTAGCTCATGCTCGGGTCCAGCCACAGCTTGTAGAAGGCGTTGCCCAGGTCGTAATGCGCCATGATGTTGCGCTGGCTGCCAGCCTTGCTGTTGCGGTTGAACAGGTGGCGCAGGCGCGCGAACAGCAGGCTGCGCCAGTGGCCATAGACCGCGCGTTCGAGGCCGGCCCGGTTGCGCGCCAGCAGGGTCAGCAGCCCGGCCAGGTTGGGGCTGTCCCATTGGCCGTCGAGATAGGCCTCGGCCAGGCCGATGTCGCCGCGCGCCAGCACGCGGCCGAACATCGCTTCGTCATGCACCTGCAGCGTGGCGGCGGGCACGCCGTGGCCGAAGGCGGTGGCGGAACCGTCGGGCAGGCGCACGTCGAGCAGGCCGTCGTCCAGCTTGTCGAGCAGGCTGAAGAGGGTGCGGGTATCGCGGCTCGCCGCCGCTGAATGGCGAAACAGGCCGTTGCGCAGGGTCAGGGTGTCGTTCATCGTGTCGGCTCCTGTTGGGGATGAGGAGGGGCGGGCGGAGAGGGAGAGACGGCGAGGTGGGCGCCATGGAAGGGAACGCGCTTGAACCAGAGCTTCAGCGCCTGCCAGTGGATGCGGGCCATGACCCCGAACGTGAGGAACGGCATGCGCAGCAGTGCGCCGAGCAGCCCGGCGCTGCCCCAGTCCCGCGGCGTGCCGGAGATGGCGGTCAGCAGCAGCGGGCCGGCAGCATCGGCATAGTCGATGCGCACCTGCTGCCGGGGCCGGTCGAGGCGGAAGCGGAAGCGATAGCCGCCCTCGACGGTGCAGAAGGGCGAGACGTGGAAGGCTTTCTCCGCGTCAAGGATGCCGTCGGCGGGCAAGGGTCCGCCTCCTCGGTGCAGCAGGTAGCTGTGGGTGCCGCCGAAGGTGTTGTTGACCTCGGCGAGCACGGCGACCAGATCGCCGCGTCGGTCATGACAGAACCAGAAGCTGACCGGATTGAAGACATAGCCGAGCACGCGCGGGAAGGTCTGCAGGATGATCTCGCCGTCGTGCGGCAGTCCGTGACGGTGGAGGATCTGCTCGATCCAGGGCAGCAGCGGCGAACCGTCGCGCGGCCCGTGGTCGGCCTCGCGGAAGGACAGCAGATTGCGCCGGTTCACCGAGAACACGCCGCATTCGGCCGCCAGAAGGCGGCGCAGCGGCAGCTGCACGTAGAACACCGGATAGACGAAGGCATTCACGGCCGGCCGCAGGCGCCGGTGCATGACATGGCCCAGGACGAGGCGGGGCGGGGGATTGGGAGGGAGGGGCGTCATGCCCGGGCGACCTGGGTTGCTTCACCCTGCCAGGGGGCGCGCACGCCGAGCCGGTTGGCGACCGCCAAGGCTGACATCAGCCCGTCCTCGTGAAAGCCGTAGCGTCCCCAGGCGCCCGCGAGCCAGATCCCGCCCTCGCCCTGGACGCTGTCCAGCCGCTGCTGGGCTTCGATGGCGGCCCGGTCGAAGACCGGATGGTCATAGTCGAATTCGGCGATGACCCGGCGCGGATCGGGTTCGCGCGCGGGGTTGAGGGTGACGACCACGGGCGTATCGAAAGGCAGGGGCTGCAGCCGGTTGATCAGGTAGGAGACCCCGACGGGCTGGTGGCCCGGCGTCCCTTCGCCCGCGAAGTAGTTCCATGCCGACCACAGCTTGCGGTTGCGCGGCAGCAGGTTCCGGTCCGTATGCAGGACGGCGCGGTTCGGCTGGTAGCGGATCGCCGCCAGGATGTCCTGCTGCGCCGGGCTGGCGGTACCGCCGAGGATCTGCAGCGACTGGTCGCTGTGGCAGGCCATGACGACCTGGTCGAAATGATCCTCCCCGCGGACATGCCGTACGGCGAGGCCGGCGGCATCGCGCCGGACGGCGACGACCGGGCAGGCCAGGCGGATGTCCTCCAGTTGTGCCGCGATGCGCCGCACGTATTCGCGTCCGCCGCCTTTCACCGTGCGCCACATGGGCCGGTCGAACACCTGCAGCAGGCCGTGGTTCTGGCTGAAGCGCACGAATGTGGCCAGCGGCATGTCGAGCATCTGCCCGGTCGGGCAGGACCAGATCGCCGCAGCCATCGGCAACAGGTACCAGTCGCTGAATTCCGCCGAATAGCGATTGGATTCCAGGTACTCGCGCAGGCTGACATCGGTCCGCGGCGCCGTGGCCAGCCAGGCGGTGCTTTCGCGGTTGAAGCGCAGAATGTCCGACAGCATGCGCCAGAACTGGGGGCGCACGAGATTGCGCTTCTGGCCGAAGATCGTCGCCAGGTTGCTGCCGGCCCATTCGAGATCCGGTCGCTCCAGGCTGACGGCGAAGGACATTTCGGTCTCGACGCTTTCCACGCCGAGCAGGGCGAACAGCGCGATCAGGTTCGGGTAGGTTTTTTCGTTGAACACCAGAAAGCCGGTATCGACCGGATGGGTGCGGCCCTCCAGCGTGACATCGACGGTATGCGTATGGCCGCCGAGATAGGTGCCGGCTTCGTATAGGGTGACTTCGTGGGTTCGGCTCAACAGCCAGGCGGTGGCCAGGCCGGAGATGCCGGCGCCGACGATGGCGATGCGTTGCTTGACTTGCGGTGTGTTGTGCACAATAACCCCTATCTGTCCTGGACAAAAACAAGATTTGTTCGTACGATAGGGGTGTCGAAACTGAATGTCAAGCCATCATGACGTATTTGTTCAGGACAAAATGAACGATCAGGTCTATACGATTTCTTCCGTCGAGCGCGATACCGGCCTGAGCAAGGATGTGCTGCGTGTCTGGGAGCGCCGCTACGGATTTCCGGCCCCGCAACGCGATGTCCATGGCGAACGGATCTATCCCGCGGACCAGGTCGAACGCTTGCGCTTGATCAAGCGCCTGATGGACCAGGGCCATCGCCCCGGCAAGCTGATGACGACGCCCTCCGAGGCGCTTGCCCAGTTGCGGCCGCGCAGGCTGGCGCGGAAGGCGGAGGTCCCGGCTGACCGACCGGTGGAAGAGCTGGAGACCTTGCTCGACCTGATTCGGCGCCATGATGGCCCCGCTTACCAGCAGGCGCTGTCGCAGCGCCTGGCCCGGCATGGGTTGCCAAGCTTTGTCCAGGACATATTGGCCCCCTTGTCGCACCAGGTCGGCGTGGCATGGGAGAGCGGACGCTTCGCGGTCCATGAGGAGCACTTCTTCACCGAGCTGACCCTGCGCATGCTGCGCCAGGTCATTGCCAGCCTGCCCCCGTGTCCGGAAGGTCCGCGCATCCTGCTGACGACGCTGCCGGACGAAAAGCATGTCCTCGGCCTCCTGATGGCGGAGTCCCTGCTGACGCTCGACGGCGCCCACTGCATCGCCCTCGGCACCGAAACGCCCCTGTCGGATATCGCCCGGGCGGCGGAGATCCACCACGTCGAGGTCGTCGCGCTGTCGTTTTCGGTCGCCTTCCCGGCCCGCCAGATTCCTGCCCTGCTGCGGCAGTTGCGGCAAGCGCTTCCGGCGTGCGTCGAACTCTGGGCCGGGGGGGAGGGCGTGGCGCACCTGTCCCGGCCCGCCGACGGTGTCGAAATCCTCGCCACGCTCGCGGATGCCCGGGAGGCGCTGCACGCGCTCGTCGAGAAGCGCCGATGTGCGCCGCTGGCAGCGCCATGAGTCGCATCACCGTCCCGCCAGCGCCGACTTTCGAGGAGGAATTGAGGGAGAATAGCGTCGCCTGCTCAACGAGCGCCCCCGACACCATGGATTCGATCGACATCTTCCCCTGGGACGACAACTTCAATACCGGTCTGCCCAAGGTCGACGAGCAGCATCGCAAGCTGGTCCATCTGCTCAACCTGCTGGCCAGCTTCGTCGCGTTCGGCTCCGACATCCCGCGCCTGAACGCCATCTTCGACGAGCTGTCGGCGTACGCGGTCTATCACTTCGAGACGGAAGAGGCCATCTGGCACCGCTATCTCGCTGACGACCCGGAGGAGCTCGAACACAAGCAGGTCCACGCGCGCTTCATCGACACGGTGCAACGCTTGCGGGCGGAGCAGGGCAGCAAGTCGATCGCCCAGACGACCGAGGATGCGCTCTCCTTCCTGGTGCGCTGGCTGGTTTCGCACATCCTCCAGACCGACCGCCACATGGCCTACATCGTGCTGGCCCTGCAGGAGGGGGAATCGCTCGAGACTGCCCGGCGCATCGCGGTGGACAAGATGGGCGGAGCGACGCGGGCGATGATCGACATCATTTTGTCGATCTACGGAACACTGTCCTCGAACACGCTGCGCCTGATGCGCGAAATCACCGCCCATCGACAGATGGAGACGGAGTTGCGCGAGGCGAAACAGCGCGCCGAGGCGGCCAACCTTGCGAAGAGCCAGTTCCTGGCGACGATGAGCCACGAGATCCGCACCCCCCTCAATGGCGTGCTAGGCATGGCGCAGCTGCTGTTGATGCCGGATATCGAGCCGGAGGAGCGGCAAGAGTTCGCCCGGACGATCATCAGCTCCGGCACCACCCTGCTGACACTGCTCAACGATGTCCTCGACCTGTCCAAGGTCGAGGCCGGGAAGATGGAACTGATCGAGTCGGCCTTCGATCCCGTCCAGCTGCTGGACGAAGTCGCCGCGCTGATGGTCGAAAATGCGGCCAGTCGCGGACTGGCGCTTGCGGTGCATTGGCGGGGCGAGTCGCCCGGCCGTTATCGCGGCGATCCGATCCGCATCCGGCAGATGCTCAGCAACCTGATCGGCAACGCGATCAAGTTCAGCGAACAAGGCCAGATCGTGGTGCATGCCGAGGAAATGCGGCGTTCCCGCACGGATGGAAAACTGCGTGCGCAGGTCCGGTTCACGGTCACCGACAACGGCATCGGCATCCCGGCAGACAAGATCGAACGTTTATTCGAGCCGTTTTCGCAGGTCGATGCCTCGGATACGCGTCGCTACGGCGGTACCGGACTCGGCCTGTCGATCGTGCGTTCGCTGGCCGAGCGCATGGGCGGCGAGGTCGGTGTCGCCAGCGAGGCCGGCAAGGGGTCGAGCTTCTGGTTCGAACTGCCGCTCCAGATCATGGGCGCGGGCGACGATATGCGCGCGTTCCCGCGCCATGCCGACAAGTCGCCTGCCATGTTGCCCGAACACGCGGCAGGGGCGCTGGTCCTGCTGGTCGAGGACAACACCGTCAATCGGCTCGTCATCGAGCGCATGCTGAGCAAGTCGGGATTCGCGGTCGCCACGGCAAGCAATGGGCAACTCGCGCTCGATTATCTGGCCGATACCACCAAGCCACGTCCGGACCTCATCCTCATGGATGTCCAGATGCCCGTGATGGACGGATTGCAGGCATCGCGCCAGATCCGGCTGGATGAACAGCAGGGGGGCGTTCGCCGTATTCCCATCGTCGCGCTCACCGCCAATGCATTCGAACAGGATCGCAAGGCCTGCCTCGAGGCCGGCATGGACGATTTCCTCACCAAGCCGGTCAATGCGGATCACTTGCGCCAGACGATCGTGCGCCGCCTGGCGCTCCCTTAGCCAGGGGTTTCGGGGTCGATGTAACTTCGCATAATCCGTATTATGTCAAATTATGGATCGCCCCATCCCGACCTGACGATGCCGTTCATCCTCCATCGCCAAGTCGAACTGCTCCACCGCAACCTTTGGTTGGGCCAGTTGGTCTCCCTCCTCAACGGCAGCTTGCTGGTCTGGATCGCCGCAGAGGTGGTGTCACTGCCGCAGTTGGGCCGATGGTTTGCGCTGGTGGTCCTGGTGGCCGCCTTGCGCATGGCCTGGGGGGTGCGCTATCAGCGCCTGCCCCCAACGGCACGGGAAGCTCAGGCCGCCTACTGGCGCCGAATGTCGCGCATGGGCGCCATCGCCGGCAGCCTGGTCTGGATGGCCGGCGCGCTGATGTTGATGTCGGCCGGCGATATCACCCTGCAGTTCTTTACCGGCTTCGTCATGGCCGGGATGGTCGCCGGTGCGGTCCCCGTGCTCGCAGCCGACAAGGTGACCTTTCGACTGTATGCCTGGCCCCTCGTCGTGGCGGTCGCCATCGGCGCGATGGGCAACAGCCAAGTACATATGGCCTTCTCGCTGATGGCCCTCCTGTTTCTCGCCATCGTCACCCGGAGCGCCGACAATTTCAACCAGACGCTTCATGACACCCTGCGGCTCGAACAGGACAAGGCGATGCTGGTCGAAAGGCTCGAAGTCGCGCGCGAAAAGGCCGAGCAATCGAGCCGCATCAAGGGCGACTTCCTCGCCAACATGAGCCACGAGATCCGCACGCCGATGAATGGAATCCTCGGCATGACCGAGCTTGCGCTCGATGCCACCGAGGATGCCGAGCGCGTCGAATACCTGAGGATCGTCCGCACATCGGCGAGTTCGCTGCTGGGGATCATCAACGACATTCTCGATTTCTCGAAAATCGATGCCGGGAAGATGGCGGTCGAGCAGATCGAGTTCGACCTGCCTGCGCTGGTTGCCGAGTCATTGCGGGTCATGGCCGCATCGGCCCGCCAGAAAGGCCTCGACCTCCGCTGCGAACTTGACCCCAGCGTACCTGCCCACGTGATCGGCGACCCGGTGCGCGTGCGCCAGGTGCTGATCAATCTCCTCGGCAACGCCGTGAAATTCACGCGCGAGGGCGAAGTCGTCCTCGGCTTGTCCACGGCGACCGGGGCCGAGAACGGGCTCAGGGTGCACTTTTGGGTACGCGACAGCGGCATCGGCATCCCGGCCGCACAGCACGAGCACATTTTCGAGGCCTTTTCGCAGGCCGACAGTTCGGTCACGCGCCAGTTCGGCGGTACCGGCCTCGGCCTCAGCATCTCGCGGCAACTGGTGGAGATCATGGGCGGGAGTATGTGGGTGGAAAGTGCGCCCGGTCACGGAAGCACCTTCCACTTCGAACTGCCCTTCCAGCCGGGCCGTGCAATCCCGGTCGCGGCCGATGCTGGCGGGCCGTCGACCACCGCTGCCGGCCTCTCCCCCGCCGTCCCGCCAGCGCCGACTTTCGACTATGCGGAGGCCGTGCGGGGGATGGATGCGGAAATCATCGAGATCCTGACGCCGGTGTTCCTGGACCACTACAGCGACGAACTGGCCCGGCTCAATGCCGCGGTAACCTCTGGCGACGCCGCGGAGGCCCTGCGCCATATCCACGGACTCAAGGGCACGCTTGCCTCGTTCGGTGCCCGTCCGGCCGAATGGCGGGCGGCGGAAATCGAAACCCTGCTGAAAGCCGGCGATTTCACGCGCATGGACGAATGGCTGGCCGGTTTCGCCGGGGAAATCGACCAACTCGTCGCTGCGCTGCGACCGGCGAAATAAGGACTTCCCGCGTCGCGGGCCCGCAAGGCGGCCCTGCGCCCTGCCCGCCTACCGCCTACTGTGCCGGCGCCGCCTTGTCGAGGAAAGCGGCGATATCGGTATGGTTGGCCTTGGCGGCCATGTCCCGCGCCGTCCCTTCGACGGGGTCGGCAACCGTCACATCGGCCCGCGAGCCCACGAGCACGCGCACGACATCGATATGGCCGTTGCGGGCCGCGAACATCAGGGCCGTGTAGCCGTTCGGTGCCTTGAGGTTGATATCGGCCCCGGCCGCCAGCAGCAGGCTCACCACCGGGGCGTGCCCGGAAAAGGCGGCATAGTGCAGAGGATTCCATCCGGCGTGGTTCGGAGCGACCTTGCGCTCCAGCATCAGCCGGACGACCTCCGCATGGCCCTGCAGCGCTGCGATCATCAGCGCCGTATCGCCGTAGCGGTTGCGCCGCTGGGCATTGACCCGGTTCTCCAGCAGAAAGCGGGCAAGTTCGACGTTGTTGCCGTGCGCGGCGATCATGAGCAGCGTCATTCCCTGCGCATCTGCGGTATTCACGTCCATGCCGCGGCGCAGCAGGTCGACGACCTTGTCCGTCTCGTTGGCGTGGGCTGCGGCGAGGATGTCATCGTAAACCCCCGCGAACGACGGCGTCGCCAAGGCCAGCAGGGCGGCGGATAGCAGCGTGATCAGTCCTGGTCTCATCGTGTGGCCTGTGCGAAAAGCCGAAAGAAGTTGTCGGTGGTCGCCGCGGCCAGGTCATCGGGAGGCAGGTCGCGCAAGCGGGCGATTTCTTCCATCACATGAAGGACATAGGCGGGCTGGTTGGTCTTGCCGCGATACGGCACCGGGGCGAGGTAGGGCGAATCGGTCTCGACCAGCAGGCGGTCGAGCGGCACCGTTTTCGCCACCTCCTTGAGCGCGACGGCATTCTTGAAGGTCACGATGCCGGAAAAGGAGATATGGAAGCCGAGTGCCAGGGCTTCCCGGGCGACCTCCGCCGACTCGGTGAAGCAATGGAATACGCCGCCGACCTGATCGGCCCCCTCCTCCCGCAGGATTCGCAGGGTGTCCGCCGCGGCGGAACGGGTATGGATGATCAACGGCTTGCCGCAGCGGCGCGCTGCCCGGATGTGCGTGCGGAAACGTTCGCGCTGCCACTCGAGGTCGCCGGTCAGCCGGTAATAGTCGAGGCCGGTCTCGCCGATGGCAACAACCTTGGGGTCGTTCGCCAGCGCAACGAGGGTTTCGATATCGGCTTCGCGTGCCGGCTCCTCGGTATCGGGATGGACGCCGACGGCGGCGAACAGGTTCGCATGCGGCCGCACCAGGTCGAGCATCGCCGGAAAACGTTCCAGCGTCACGCCGGCGCACAGTGCCCAGCCGACATGGTTTTCCGCCATCCGTTGCAGGACGGCCGGCATGTTGCCGGCAAATTCGGGAAAATCGAGATGGCAATGGGAGTCGACAAGCAGGGTCATGAGGCCGTTTTACGCGGTAATGGGTCGAAAGGCACGGACGCAGAGGTCTTCCAGAAAGAGCTTGGGGTTGAGCGGATGGTTCGACCAGGCGCGCAACTGCATGACCTGGCGTTCGGCCTGCAGCAGTGCGGTCGGGGAGGCGCGGCGGGCGATTGCGGAAAGTTCGACGTTTCTGTGCGGATAGTAGCGAGGCGGTAGCCCTGCGGCGGCACGGCTCAGGTCATGCAGCCACTTCTGCACGATGAGCACCAGTTCCTCCATTCCCAGTCCCGCTTCGGCCTTGACATGCGCCTCCCAGCGGGCGGCGTGGGCGAGCGGATCCTGTGGCTTGAGCAGGTCGGCGACGATGGTTTCGAGCTTCTTGAGCCGACCGCTGGCGGCGGCTTCGGCAAGCGCCAGCGGTGCATTCGCGAAAAACGGCAGCCATTCCGCGACTGTGGAAAGCTTGCGCGAAGCCAGCCAGGCTTGCGCCTCGGTCGCCTCTGGCGGACTGAACATGATCCGGCGAGAACGACTCAAGAGGGTCGGAAGCAAAGCTCTCCATCGATGAGATATCAATATAAAATAGAAAGATACAGATGGTTCTTCAAGTATCTTGAGAAGAGAGTTCGCCGTTACCGCATTCATCGCTTCGGCCGGCTCGATCAGGCAAACCCGCGCGCCACCGCGATGGCTGCCGATGTTGAAGAAGGCCTCGAGCTCACGGATCTGGCCGATCCGGATCTGCTTGCTGGCTTTCTTCTTTTCCCCTTCCGCCGAAGCCTCGCCCTCCTCCTCCGCGGCCTCGGGTTGAAGCAGGCGAAAATCCGGATGGGAGCCGCTGGCCAGCATCAGGCAGGATTCGCAATGGCCGCACGCCGCCTGGCGGGGGGCACGGGGTGTCTCGCAAAGCAGCCGCGCCGCGAGTGCATCGGCCGTTTCGCGCTTGCCGACCCCTTTGGGGCCCGCAAAAAGCAATGCGTGTGGCAAGCGTGCGTCGCCGACCGTCAGTGATTGCCATATGCTAGTTTGTATTATATTTATATCAGACACTTGTAATTATTTGTTCAAGTGAATTCTTGATTGCTTCGATCGTCTGGCGGCTGTCGATTACCCGGATGCGGGCCGGGTTTTCGGTGGCACGGCGTAGATAGGCGTTGCGTACCCGTTCATGGAAATCGGCCTTTTCCTGCTCGAATCGATCAAGTTGTCGTGCGGCCCCCGCCATGCGTTGGGCCGCGATATCGACCGGCAGGTCGAAAAGCAGGGTCAGGTCGGGCTGCAATTCCCCCTGCACCCAGTGCTCGAGTTGCGAGAGCTTGTCCAGCGACAGGCCGCGTCCGCCGCCCTGATAGGCGAAGCTGGCATCGGTGAATCGGTCGCAGACGACCCAGTCGCCACGCTCAAGTGACGGTTTTATAACGAGTTCCAGATGCTCGCGACGGGCGGCGAACATCAGCAATGCCTCGGTTTCGAGATGCATTGGATGATGCAGGAGCAATTCGCGCAGGTGTTCGCCGAGCGGTGTGCCGCCGGGTTCGCGCGTCTGGACGACCGAGCGGCCCCGGCTGCGCAGATGGCCGACCAGCCAGTCGAGATGGGTGCTTTTCCCTGCACCGTCCACGCCTTCGAGCGTGATGAATCTGCCTTGCATCGCCTACCGTCCACCTCGCTGATATTGATTCACTGCCCGATTATGCGCCTCCAGCGTGGCCGAAAACACGCTGGCGCCCCTGCCATCGCTCTTCGCGACGAAATAGAGGTAGGGGGTCCGGGGCGGGGTGATCGCGGCTTCGAGCGAGTCCTGCCCCGGGAGGGCGATCGGCGTCGGCGGCAGGCCGGCACGCGTGTAGGTATTCCAGGGCGTGTCGGTCTCGAGGTCGCGCTTCCTGAGGTTGCCGTCGAACCGCGCCCCGAGACCGTAGATAACGCTGGGATCGGTTTGCAGGCGCATGCCCAGTTTCAGCCGGTTGACGAAGACCGAAGCGACATTTCCGCGGTCGGCGGCCAGCCCGGTCTCCTTCTCGACGATCGAGGCCATGATCAGCGCTTCATACGGATTCGCGTAGGGCGTGGCCGGGTCCCGCCTCTCCCAGGCGTCGGCCAGGCGCCGCTGCATGGCTTCGTAGGCGCGCCGGTAGATCGCCAGATCGCTCGACTGGCGGGCGAACAGGTAGGTATCGGGGAAGAAGAGGCCTTCCGGGTGCGATTCTGCGGCGCCGATGCGCCGCAGAATCTCGCCATCCTCTAGCCCGGCGGTATCGTGCCGGAGATCCGGGCTGGCATCGATCCGCGCACGCAGTTCTCGAAAGTTCTTGCCCTCCACAACCACCAGCGCGGCCTGGGTCACGTCGCCCGCCGTGAGTTTTTCGAGCAGTTGCCATGCCGTCACGCCAGGGCCGATTTCATAACTGCCGGCCTGGATATTGCGGTCGTGGCCGGTCAGGCGCCCCAGCAGCACGAAGCGCCAGGGAACGATGCCCACGCCGGCCTGCACCATCGTTCGCGTGGCGGCCTTGAAGCCGGTACCGGGGGGGATTTCGAAATCGAGCCGTCCGTCACCATTGAGTTTGAGCGGGACGGCCGCAGATGCGTACCATATCAGCCAGCCGATGAATCCCAGTCCGGCCAGCAGGCTGAAGCCGGCCACCAGCAGTAGTCTCTTGAATGTGCGCTTCATGGAAGGCGGCTATGATAGCCGCTCCGGACGCGTCACCCACTCTCACCTACCGATTGCCCCGTATGAACGATACCCGCCGAATCATTCAGCTTTCCGACCAGGGCCTGATCCGCGCCACCGGCGAGGAGGCCGCTCCGTTCCTGAACAACCTCCTGACCAACGACATACTGCATCTGGCCGAAGGCACGGCACGGCATGCCGGCTTGTGTACGCCGAAGGGACGCCTCATCGCGAGCTTCCTGATCTGGCGCGAGGGCGGCGACTATTTCCTGATGCTGTCTGCCGATATCCTGCCCGCCATTCTCAAGAAACTCTCGATGTACGTCCTGCGCAGCAAGGTCAAGCTGACCGACGTATCGCCAGAACGGGCCCTGATCGGGGTGATCGGCGGCAATGCCGCCCCGGATGCGCCGATGACGACCGCCCCCGGCGAGGGCGGCACGGCGATCCGGCTCGATGCCGGCCGCAGCGTGCTGGCCATCCCCGCGGACCGCGCAGCTTCGCTACAGGGGGTGCCGGCGACGCTGACCGACTGGCACCTGACTGAGATCGCCGCGGGCATGCCGCGCATAACCGCGGCGACCCAGGAGCTGTTTACCCCGCAGATGGTCAATTACGAACTGCCTGCCGTCGGCGGCGTCAGCTTCCAGAAGGGCTGCTATCCCGGCCAGGAGGTCGTTGCCCGCACCCAGTACCTCGGCAAGGTGAAGCGCCGCATGTTTCGGGCCAGGCTCGACCAGGCCTGCGCACCCGGTACCGATGTCTTTACTCCCGAAGCCGGCGACCAGCATTGCGGCGCCGTGCTGCTGACGGCCCCGGTGCCGGAGGATGGCTTCGAGTGCCTGCTCGTTGTCCAGATTTCGGGAGCCGAGGCCGATGCCATCCATGTCGGCACGCCCGATGGCCCGAAAGCGCGCCTGCTTCCCCTGCCCTATCCCGTCGAGTAGTGTGCCTCATCCTCGCCGCTTGGCACAGGCACCCGGACTATCCGCTGGTGGTCGCCGCCAACCGCGACGAGTTCTACACGCGCCGTAGCGCAGGCGCCGACTTTTGGCGCGATCATCCCGGCGTTCTGGCCGGCCGGGATCTCGAGGCCGGCGGCACCTGGCTTGGGATTTCGCGCAGCGGCCGGTTTGCCGCGCTGACCAACTACCGCGATCCGGCCCGGCAGCGGGCCGATGCGCCTTCACGTGGCCGGCTGGTCGCTGACTTCCTTACCGGCGACGTCGGCATCGACGACTATCTCGCCACCCTGCCTGCCGCCGACTACAACGGCTTCAACCTGTTGCTGAACGATGGCCGGCGCATGGTCGCCTTCAGCAATGTTTCCATGCAAGCCCATGAACTGGCGCCCGGTATCTACGGGCTCTCGAACGCCCTGCTCGATACGCCCTGGCCGAAAGTCGGCAGCGGCAAGACGGCCCTCGACGCCGCGCTGGCGGCCCTGCCGGACGAAACCGGGCTCTGGGGCCTGCTGCGCGACGACACCATCCATCCCGATGCGGCCCTCCCCGCGACCGGGGTGACGCTCGAATGGGAGCGGCTGCTCTCGGCCGCCTTCATCCGCAGCCCCGCGTACGGCACGCGCTGCTCGACGGTCGTGAAAGTCGGCGCCGACGGGACGGCGAGCTTCGACGAGCGGACCTGGCTGCCTGGCGCCGTGGATGGCGCGCGGCGCCGCTGCCGCTTCGTGCTCAGCCGCTGATATCGACCCGCGTCAGCGGGGATACGAGGTCGAACAGTTCGATGATGTCGCGGTTGCGCATGCGGATGCAGCCGATCGATCCCGGCGTGCCCATCGGCACGGTATCGGGGCTACCGTGGATGTAGATGTAGCGGCGCATGGTATCGACGCATCCGAGGCGATTTCTGCCCGGTTCGCAGCCGGAGAGCCAGAGGATGCGGGTGAGGATCCAGTCACGGCCGGGAAATGCCGCTGCGAGTTCCGGCGTCCACAGTTCGCCGGTCGGCCGGCGGCGCACGAACACGGTATTCGCCGTCGCGCCGGCACCGATTTTTGCGCGCACGAGATGGTGGCCGCGCGGCGTGCAGTAGCTGCCGTTCTGCTCCCCTGCCCCCTTCGCGGCCGTCGACACGGCGTAGCGCTTCACGAGCCGCCCGTCGTCGCCGAGCAGTTCCAGCGTCTGGTCGGGGATGCTCACGGCGATACGCATCAGGTCACTCATCATGCAACCGCGGTCTTCTGCCGGCGCGCCGCAAAAAAGTCCGACAGCAGCGTGCCGCATTCATCCGCACAGACGCCGCCGACGATCCCGGCATGGTGGTTGAGCCGCTCTTCGCCAAACAGGTCGATGACGCTGCCCGCTGCCCCCGTCTTGGGATCGCGCGCCCCGAACACGACGCGGGCGATGCGGGCGTGGAAGATGGCGCCGATGCACATCGCGCAGGGCTCGAGCGTGACGTAGAGTTCGCAGCCGGGCAGCCGGTAGTTGCCGAGCCGGGCCGCCGCGTCGCGCAGGGCCATCACCTCCGCGTGGGCCGTCGGGTCATGCCGGCCGATCGGCTGGTTGCAGCCGCGGCCGATGATTTCACCCGCCCTCACCACCACCGCACCGACCGGCACCTCGCCGAGCGTCGCCGCCTCGCGGGCGAGGTCGAGCGCCACGGCCATGTAATCCTCGTCGGTCATTGCAGGGCCCGGCGAATACCCTCGGCAAGAATGGCCGGATCCTCGGCACCGACGATGATGTGCTGGCCGGGCAGGATGAAGGTGGGCACCATGTTGATGCCCATCTGCTGGACTTCGGCCACCCGCTGCCGGACGACGTCGGTATCCCGCTCGGAGGCGAGATAGTCAGCCACGGCCACCGCATCGTAGCCGCACTCCGCGGCACAGGCCGTCAGCAGGCCCTTGTCGCCGACGTACTCGCCGCGCTGGAACTGCGCGACGAACAGCCGCTCGACGAGCGCGTCAATCCGGGCCGGATCGGGATTCACGGTCTGCACCCAGTGCAGCAGGCGATGGGCCTGCAGGGTATTGGCGCGCAGCGCGATCTTCTCGAAGGCATAGGTAATGCCATAGGGCTGGCCGGCGGCCCGCACCTTGTCGAACAGCGCATCGACCGCCGCCCGGCTGCCGAACTTCTTTTCGAGGAACGGCAGGTAGGGCTCGCCTTCGGGCGGCGTATCGGGGTTCAGGAAAAAAGGCCGCCAGACGGGGCGGCAGGTGAAATCCGGCTTCTCCTGCCGGATCATGGCGATGGCGGCGGCGAGGCGGCGGGTACCGATGAAGCACCAGGGACAGACGATGTCCGAAACGATTTCGATGTTCAGCATGGAGTGAGTCCTGTGAGGCGGAAACGGCAGGAGTTTAAGCCTCTTTGCCGATGGCGTTCGCCCAGGTCATGGCATCGATTTCGGCCCGCGTCAACTGGTCGAGCGTGACGTCGAGGCGGGCCAGCTGCACATTCAGGCAGGCGGTATCGCAGCACTCGACGCACTCCATCAGCCGCAGCAGTTCGCCGAGGCGCCCCGAACGTTCGAGCAATGCGCCGCGGATCGGATCGGCCAGGTGCAGCTCGTCGACGATGCGCGACATCGGGATGTCGAGGGCCACATCGAGCAGCGAGATCATGCCGGTCATGAAGGCCTGGTCGGTGAGGCCGGCGCTCGCGGCATCGCCGGCGGCGAGCAGTTCCATGAAACGCCCGCGGCAGGCCGCCATGGTCGACAGCGGATCGGGGAATCCCTGGCCGTCGCGGTGGGCGAACAACAGCAGCGACAGCCAGCGCTGCAGCTGGCGGCGCCCCATCAGCAGCACCGCCTGATGGACCGAGCCGATGCGCGTGCGCATGCCCATCGCCACGGAATTGACGAGGCGCAGCAGGTTGTAGGTGAGCTTCGAGTCTTCCTTGAAGACCGCCTCGATGCGGGCGACCTCGGCATCGCTGTAAAGCAGCTGCGACAGGCGCAGCATCTGCTGGCGGGCCGGATCGATGTGCCGCCCGCTCATCACCTCGGGGTGGGCGAAGTAATAGCCCTGGAAGTGATCGAAACCGAGCCGGCGGCATGTCTCGAACTGCTGCCGGGTTTCGACCTTCTCCGCCACCAGGGTGACGTTCAGCGGCCGCAACTGTTCGACCAGCTTGGCCAGCGATGCCTCGGGAACGTCGATCAGGTCGACCTTGACGTAGCTGACATAGGGCAGGATCGGCTGGAGGGCGGGCTCCAGGGCCGTGATGTCGTCCAGGGCGAGACGGTAGCCCTTCGCATGCAGCTGGCGGCAGCACTCGATCGCCTCTTCGTTGAATTGCGTCGTCTCGAGCAGTTCGAGGACGATGCGCTCCGAAGGCAGGATGTCGACGATGTCGCAGCTGAGCAGGGCCGGATCCAGGTTGATGAAGCCCAGCGCATCGCCGACGACGGCCTGGATGCCGAGCTCGCTGAAGGCCCGAGCGATCACCTGGAGCGTGGCGCGGTGGTCGTCGATGATGTGGGCCGCATTGACGTCGCCCGAGCGGAACAGCAATTCGTAGGCGTGGATGTCGCCATTGCAGTCGAGGATCGGCTGGCGCCCGAGGAAGAAATGGGTGGCGGCGGGTTCAGAAGATTTCGGCAAGATCCTCTCCGAAGGCGATGACCCGGTCGTAACCCTCGTGCCGGGTCAGGAACAGGGCCAGATTGAGACTCTGCATCAGTTCCTCGTATGTCCTCCCGTGCTGCGGGAAGGCCGACAGCCCGGCCGACAGGGCGGCGCTGCCCCAGCCCGCATCGCCATCGACCCGGATCGCGGCGTAACGACGCCGGACCTCATCGACCCAGCCGCGGACCGCTTCGATCGACATGCCGGGCAGGACCACGAGGAACTCGTCGCTGCCCAGGCGGCCGACACCCGCGCCCTGCGGCAGTGATGAGCGCAGGGTGGCTGCTGCGGCTTTCAGGGCGGCATCGCCGCTGGCGTGGCCGTAGCCTTCATTGATTTCCTTCAGCCGGTCGATGTCGACGACGGCCAGCACCAGCGACTCGCCGTTCGCCTCTACCCGGGCCAGTGCCGCCAAGCAGAATTCCTCGACATGACGGCGGTCGAGCACGCCGGTGAGCGGGTCGCAGGCGTGCATGGCCGCGATTTCCTGCTGCAGGGTCCTGATTTCCTGGAGTTGTGCTTGCAGTTCCGCATTGCGTTGTTCGAGTTCTGCGGACTGTTCGCGCAGGCGGCGCTCGCGCAGCATCGCGGTCGTCACATCCTGGATGTGGATGACGCAGGCGGGCATGCCGGCCATGTGAATCGGGGTGACATGGATCATCTGCCACAACCGGCGATCCTGCTTCCGATCGGAGGCATTGCGGTAAAGGGGCAGCGGCGGTGGATGCAGGGAGGGCGACACAAGACCGGCCAGACGGTGAGACAGGGCCATCGAGACGGCCGAACCCAGCCGGGTCGCGGCGATCTCGGGGAAAATCTCGTCGAGATGCCGGCCGATGGCCTGTTCGCCGGGGATGCCGCCGAACTCCGCCATCCAGCCGTTCCAGACCAGCACGCCCCCGGTGGCATCGAGGACGATGACGCCCCCGGTAACGGCATCGAGTACGACTGAACGCAGACCGACGTTGATATCCATCAGCCGATACCCTGCCGTGCGAGAAAACGGTCGATGCTGTCGAGCAGCGCATGCAGCGAAGTCACGCTGAGCAGGAACAGCATGTGGCCATCGATCGATTGCTTGCGAATCCGCAGGTCGACTTGTACCAGCAGGATGACCGGCGCCTGTTCCTGGACTTCACCGAGCAGGTCGAGCGTCCTGCGCTCCGCATAGCGGTAGTGCGGCAGGGAGCCTTCGAAGGCGATGCCCAGCAGGTCGGCCAACGCACTGATGCAGGCGTTGAGGATGATGTTGCCGACTTCGCACATCGCCTCCTGCTCGAACTCGGACAGGTGCTCGGGGTCGACCATGCCATCGAGCATGTGGCTGACGATGACGAGGGCGTTCTTTTCCTGAAAGACCAGCATCGCCCGTGCATCGAAGGGGCCGTTGAAGTCCTGCGAGACGAGGCTCAGGCGATCCAGCTCGGAGGAAAACAGCCGGGCCCGCACTTCTTCGGGCTTCAGGAACAGGACCTGCGGCGCGGAAAGCTCGACCTCGTCGCGGACGATCTGGCTCAGGCTGGCCGCTGCCCTGCCGACGCCGATATTGAAGATTTCGGCGAGGGCATCGCGCTGCAGTTCGCCGACCTCATGCATGGGCGACTCCATGCCCTTCGAAGAACGCGATCATGTCGGCGATCGATTTTTCACTGATCGGCTTGGGAATGAAATGCAATCCAGCCCGTTCGGCGCTCTGCCGCACGCTGTCCTGCACATTGGCGGTACAGAGGGCGATGGCGATTTCGGGATGCTTGAGACGCAGGCGCCCGGCTGCCTCGAGACCGCTCATGCCGGGCATATTGACGTCGAGGGTGATGAAATCGGGCGCTTCCGCCTCGACCATCGCGAGCGCCTCGTCACCGCTCGCTGCATCGACGCAGCGCCAGCCGGGACGCAGGTTGGACACGATGCCGCGGATCAGCATGCGTGAGGTGCGACTGTCGTCGACGATCAGCAGGAGGGGGCTAGCAGCCTCGGTCATGGCGAAATTCCCAAAGTCGCGATTTTAGCCTTTAGAAATAAAAAGGCGACCGGGGATACCGGTCGCCTGGCAGGATGTAGCGGAATCGATCAGGCGTTCTTCGTCACCTGGGTGCCCTGGTCGGCCAGTGCCGCCTGCGCCGCCGCGAGGCGTGCGATCGGGACGCGCGGGCCGGAGCAGGAAACGTAGGTCAGGCCGATGCTGTGGCAGAAGGCGATCGAGCCGGGATGGCCGCCGTGCTCGCCGCAGATGCCGACCTTGAGCTCGGGATTGGTCTTGCGGCCCTCGGCCACGGCCAGCTTCATCAGCTCACCGACGCCTTTCTGGTCGAGCACCTCGAAGGGGTTGTCGATGAGGATGCCCGCCTCGACGTAGCCCGGCAGGAACTTGTTCTCGGCATCCTCGCGCGAGAACGAGAACGTCGCCTGGGTCAGGTCGTTGGTGCCGAAGCTGAAGAACTGGGCCATCTCGGCCATGCGGCCGGCACGCAGGCAGGCGCGCACGACTTCGAGCATGCTGCCGAACTTGAAGCCGACGTTGATGCCATGGGTCAGCTCGACCACCTTGTGGATGCGCTTGACGTAGCTGTGGATGCGCGTCAGTTCCTCGACGGTCGCCACCTGCGGCACCATGATCTCCGGGTAGACCTCGATGCCTTCCTTGGCGCACAGCGCCGCGGCTTCGAGGATCGCCTGGATCTGCATCGAATACAGCTCGGGGATGGTGATGCCGAGGCGCACGCCGCGGTGGCCGAGCATCGGGTTGACCTCGGACAGGGCGCGTACCTTCTTGAGCGTGCGCTCCTTCTTGACGATCACGTCGTCTTCGAGGTGCGTGTCCTTGAAGTCTTCCATGCTGCCGGACAGCTTGTCGAGGCCGTCGGCGTACTGCTGGTATAGCTTCGGATTGAGCAGCTTGAGGGTCTCGGGCAGTTCCTCGAGCGCCTTGAGCGAATCGCGCAGGTGATGCAGGTGGGCGATCTCCAGTTCGAGCTGGGCAGCGGTCGGCAGGAACTCGTGCAAGGGCGGATCCATCAAGCGCACGGTAACCGGCAGGCCCTTCATGGCCTTGAAGATGGCCTTGAAGTCGGCGCGCTGGATCGGCAGCAGGCGGTCGATGGCGGCCTGGCGCTCCTCGCTGGTCTCGGCCAGGATCATTTCTTGCACGATCGGCAGGCGGTCGGTGGCGTTGAACATGCGCTCGGTGCGGCACAGGCCGATGCCCATGGCGCCGAAGCTGCGGGCACGCGCCGCGTCTTCCGGCGTGTCGGCGTTGGCCATCACCTTGAGGCGCGACACTTCATCGGCCCACTTGAGCAGCGTGGCCATGTCCTCGTTGAACTCGGCCTGCACGGTCGGCACCTCGCCGGCATAGACGTGGCCGTTGCTGCCGTTGATGGTGATCACGTCACCTTCGTGCAGTGTCGTCTCGCCGATGACCGCGCTGCGCTTGATGTCGTCGATGTGGATCGCCTCGCAGCCGGAGACGCAGGGCTTGCCCATGCCGCGGGCGACCACCGCCGCGTGCGAGGTCTTGCCGCCGCGCGCCGTCAGGATGCCCTGCGCCTGGAAGAAGCCGTGGATGTCCTCGGGCTTGGTCTCCTCGCGCAGCAGGATGATCTTCTCGCCCTTGAGGCCGAGGGTTTCCGCCGTGTCGGCATCGAAAACGATCTTGCCGGAAGCGGCGCCCGGCGAGGCCGGCAGACCGACGGCCAGCGGCTTGCCCTTGAAGCTGGGCGACAGCTGCGGCACCAGCAGCTGCTCGAGCATGGCGGGCTCGATGCGCGTCAGCGCACGTTCGCGCGAGATCAGGCCTTCCTTGAACATCTCGACCGAGGTGCGCACCATCGCCTGGGCGTTCATCTTGCCGTTGCGGGTCTGCAGGCAGTAGAGCGTGCCGCGCTCGATGGTGAATTCGAAGTCCTGGACTTCCTTGTAGTGCGTCTCGAGCCGGTTATGGAGTTCGAGCAGCTGCTTGTAGATCTCCGGCATGTCCTGTTCCATCTCGGCGATGGGCTTCGGGGTGCGGATGCCGGCCACCACGTCCTCGCCCTGGGCGTTGACGAGGTATTCGCCGTAGATCTGGTTCTCGCCGGTGCCGGGGTTGCGCGTGAAGCCAACGCCGGTGCCGGAGTCGTTGCCCATGTTGCCGAACACCATCGTGCAGATGTTGCAGGCGGTGCCGTTGGCCATCTCCCGGGTGATCTTGAACTGCTTGCGGTAGTCGATGGCACGCTTGCCGTTCCAGGAGCGGAACACGGCGCCGATGGCGACCTCCAGCTGCTTGTAGGGATCTTCGGGGAAGGGCTTGCCGGTGTGCTCTTCGACGAGTTTGAGGAACTGGTCGGCGAGTTCGGACAGGGACTCTGCCTTCAGGTCGACGTCCTGCGAGACACCCACCTTGCGCTTCATCGCCAGCATCGCGTCGTCGAATGGCTTGTCCTCGAGACCCAGCGCGATCTTGGCGAACAGCTGGATGAAGCGGCGATAGGCGTCGTAGCCGAAGCGCGGGTTGTTGGTGAGCTTGATCAAGGCCTGCAGCGAGGTCTTGTTGAGGCCGAGGTTGAGGATGGTGTCCATCATGCCCGGCATCGACATCGAGGAGCCGGAGCGCACCGAAACGAGCAGCGGGTTGGCGTCGCCGCCGAACTGCTTGCCGGTCTTTTTCTCGAGATCCTTCATGTACTTGAGGATCTCGTCCCAAGCGCCTTTCGGCAGTTCGTCATGCTCCAGATAAGCGAGGCAGGCTTCGGTGGTGATGGTGAAACCCGGCGGCACGTTGAGGCCGATCTGGGTCATCTCGCAAAGGTTCGCGCCCTTGCCGCCCAACAGCATCTTGTTCTTGCCGTCGCCTTCCTCGAAGGCGTAGACGAATTTCTGCGCAGCCATGTCCAGCTCCCTTTCTTAATTAGAATGTAACCCTTTCATGCTGCATAGCAGCAGAGCCCGATAAGATATCAAATCGCGGCCATTTTCGGGAGTTTTTGTATGTGGTTCAGGAATCTGCGTCTCTATCGCCTGCAACGCGGCCTCCAGCTCGATCGCGCCGAACTCGATGCCCGGCTGGCGAAGCGCCCCCTCGCCCGCTGCGGCAGTTTCGAGATGGCGAGCCGCGGCTGGGTCTTCCCCCGCCAGGAAGGCGTTTTCGTCCACGCCGTCGACCGCCAGTGGCTGCTGGCGCTCGGCGTCGAGCAGAAACTGCTGCCGGCCACCGTGATCCGCCAAACTGCCCAGGAGCGCGCCGCCACCATCGAAGCCGAACAGGGACGCAAGGTCGGCCGCAAGGAAATGCGCGACCTGGTCGAGCGTGTCACCGAGGAGCTGATGCCCAAGGCCTTTTCCCAGCGGCGCACCACCTGGGCCTGGCTCGATCCGGTGAATGGCTGGCTGGTCGTGGATGCGGGCTCGGATGCCCGGGCCGACGAATTCATGGAAACTCTCCTGGCGACCCTTGACGACATCGCCCCGCGTCCCTTGCAGACACAGGTCTCGGCGATGTCGGCGATGACCGCCTGGCTCGGCGAAGGCGAGGCGCCGGCCGGCTTCACGCTCGACAGCGATCTGGAACTGCGTGCGGCGAGCGAATCGCAGTCGGCGATCCGCTACGTCCGCCACGATATCGGCGGGCCGGAAATTGCCGCCCACATCGCCGCCGGCAAGCTGGTCACCAAGCTGGGCATGACCTGGAACGACCGGATCTCCTTCGTGCTGACCGACAAGCTGCACCTCAAGCGGCTGGCTTTCCTCGACGTGCTCAAGGAGCAGGCGGAGCAGTCCGCCGCAGGCGCGGACGAGCAGTTCGACGCCGATTTCGCCCTGATGGCCGGCGAACTGGTGCACCTGTTCGCCGACCTGCTCGTTGCCCTCGGCGGGGAAATGAAACCCGAATAGCGTTGAGAGAAGGAACGGATGGGCGCCGTCCCGCCGGCGCCGACTTTTTCGTTCAGGCTTCCCTGATGCGCTGCGCGATGTGGGCCAGCGCTTCCTCGACCTGATCGACGAGGATCAGGCAAAGGTCACCGGGCTGCAATTTCGCCAGTGCGGTATCGATGGCGAGGAATTCGCCGCGGATTTCCTCCACCTGCGTCGTCCGCGACGCTCCGGCCAGGCCCTGCCGGAGCAGGCCGATCACCTCGCCGTCGGCCCGGCCGCGCTGGCAGGCATCCTGATAGAGCACGACGCCGTCGAAGGCTTCGCCGAGGATTTCGGTCTGGCGACGGATATCTTCGTCACGACGGTCGCCGGCACCGCTGATGACCACCCAGCGTTGTTTCGCAGGCAGGGCCTCCACAGCCTGCACCAGTGCCTGGATGGCATCCGGGTTGTGGCCGTAGTCGGCGACCAGCGTCGCGCCGCGGTAGTCGAACACGTTGAAGCGGCCCGGCGCCGTGGCCGCATCGCTGACGAAAGTCGCCAGGCCGAGGCGGATGGTGTTCCAGTCGATGCCGAGCGCCCAGGCGGCGCCGATGGCCGCCATGACGTTCTCGACCTGGAAGCCGATGCTGCCGTTGCGCGTCAGCGGGATTCCACTCAACTCCAGATGCTCGACCTGAGCCCCCTCGGCGCAGACCAGCAGGTTGCCCTCGCGACAAATCGTGCGCCGGCCCTGGGCGCGATGGGTCAGCATTGCAGGCAATTGCGGATCCAGGGCGAAAAAACATACCTGCCCTGGACAGGCGGTGGCCATCTTGACGACATTCGGATCGGCCGCGTTCAGCACCGCCGTACCCTGCGAACCCACGTTCTGCACAATGACGCGCTTTACCACGGCGAGTTCTTCGGTCGTGGTGATGAAGTTGAGCCCAAGATGGTCGCCCACACCGATGTTGGTGACGACCGCCACATCGCAGCGATCGAAACCCAGGCCTTCGCGCAGCACGCCGCCGCGCGCAGTCTCGAACACGGCCGCATCGACGTCGGGGTGCAAGAGGATGTTCTTGGCACTTTTCGGACCGCTGCAGTCGCCGGTATCGATGCGCCGGCCATGCACATAGACGCCGTCGGTCGTCGTCATGCCCAGCCGCTTGCCGGTCTGGCCGATCAGGTGGGCGATCAGTCGCACCGTGGTGGTCTTGCCATTGGTGCCGGCCACGGCAACGACCGGAATGCGCCCGGTCTCGCCCGGCGGAAACATCGTGTCGATGACGACCTTGCCGACATCGCGACCCTTGCCGTAGGACGGGTCGAGGTGCATGCGCAGGCCGGGTGCCGCATTCACTTCGACCATGCCGCCGCCCTGCTCCTCAAGCGGCCGGCCGATGTTTTCGCAAACCACGTCGACGCCCGCGATGTCGATGCCGACCATCTGCGCGGCGGCCACGACGCGTGCGGCAACTTCCGGATGCACGTCGTCGGTGACATCGGTCGCCGTGCCGCCGGTAGAGAGGTTGGCGTTGTTGCGCAGTACGGCCCGCGCCCCCTTGGGCAGCACGGTGTCGGCGGTGTAGCCCTGCACCGCGAGGCGGGCGTGGGCGATCTCGTCGAAGCGGATCTTGGTCAACGAAGTGGCATGCCCAGTGCCGCGGCGCGGATCGCTATTCACGATATCGACCAGTTCGCGCACCGTATGCTCGCCGTCGCCCAGCACATTGGGGGGTTCCCGCCGCGCCGCTGCGACGAGCTTGTCGCCGACGACCAGCAGACGGTAATCGTGGCCGGTGATGAATTTCTCGACGATGACACTGCGGCTGTGTTCCTTGGCCGCCGCGAAGGCGACATCGAAGTGGTCGCGGCTGACGATGCCGACCGTCACGCCCTTGCCCTGGTTGCCATCGAAGGGTTTTGTGACGACCGGCAGGCCGATTTCCTGCGCAGCCTGCCATCCGGCCTCGCAGTCGCCGTCGATGACGCAGCCGACGGGGACAGGAACGCCGGCGGCGCGCAGCAGGGTCTTCGTCAGATCCTTGTCCTGAGCGATCGACTCGGCGATCGCCGAAGTCGTGTCGATTTCGGCGGCCTGGATGCGGCGCTGCTTGCTGCCCCAGCCGAATTGCACGAGGCTGCCGCGGGTCAGCCGGCGATAAGGAATGTCGCGTGCCACGGCGGCATTGACGATCGATCCGGTCGACGGGCCGAGGCGTTCATCCTCGTCCAGTTCGCGCAGCTCGGCGATTGCGGCATCGACATCGAAGGGTTGGTCGTCCCGGGCGGCGAGTACCAGTTGCTCGGCCAGGGCCAAAGCACGACGGCCGACCGCTTCTTCGGTGTACTCGACGATGACCTGGTACAGGCCCGGCTCGGTGGTCGCTGCGGTACGGCTGAAGGATACCGGGCAGCCGGCCTGCGCCTGCAGGTTCAGGGTGGCGAATTGCAGCGCATGGGCGATGGCGATTTCGTCTTCGTGGCCTTCGTAGACCACCGGGCGCATGGCGCCGATGAGCGGAAAGCGTGCCCGGATGCGCGCTTCGAAGCCCGGCATTTGGCTGAGCGCCCGTTCATTTTCATCGCAGGAGACCAGCGTCTGGATGGCGGTATGGCGGGACCACAGATTGGGGCCCCTCAGGGCCCGGATGCGTGAGATTTCCATATGGGTTCGTTCGGTTCAGGCAGCGGTATCGTTGCGATAGGTTTCGATGCCGGCACGCAGGAGCTCCGGCACCAGGCCGAGAGCCCAGCCGGTCGCCAGGGCGGCGAGCACGCCGGTCAGGTTTGCCGCAGACGCCTCCAACAGCGGGATCGAGGTCGATTCGATCAGCGGCGCTTCGAGCGAGGCCGCGGCCAGCACCACTTGGCCATCGCGGAGCAGGAGGGCACGCCCGCCCTTGCGGCGATGGTCGACGATCAGCGGTAGTGCCGCGTCGGTGCCATAGAAAACCACCTCGCCATCGCACAAGTCGGCCATTGCGGCGACGGTCGGGTCATCGGCATTCAGGACAGCCACGCCATTGGACAGGACGACATCGACCTGGGTACGAAAAACCTTGTAGAGCTGGTCTGAATTCTCGATGCCGTGTTCGGGCAGCAGGGCCTCATTGTCGATACGGGTGATCACGCCGACCCGGCAACGCTCGTAGGCGAGCCCCTCGCCCGCCATCGTGGCGGGCGGATTTTCGATCACGATGGCGTCGACGGCCCGATTCATCAGCAGACGCCGGGCGGGTTCCCAGCGGGCACAGTCGCCCGCTTCGACACGGCGCCGGTCGAGGAACAGCCCATCGCTGCACGCCAGGCCGGTGCGCTGGCTGTCCAGTTGCAGCAGGCGCGCGACGATCCGTGCAACCTGTGCCGTATCGCGACTGCCGGTGATCCCGACGACCGGTACGCAGCAGCTGTCGTTGCCGGGAAACAGATGATCGATGATCGCCTTGCCGACCGGACGGGACTCGCCAACGGCGGGCTTCAGGTGCATCAGCAGGCTCGGACCGGCGTTGACCTCGACGATGGCGCCGCCCTGCGCTTCGAGCGGCCGGGAAATATCTTCGCAGACCAGGTCGACGCCGGCGATGTCGAGGCCGACGATGCGTGCGGCCAGGCAGGCCGCTGCCGCCACCTCGGGGTGCACCTCGCCGGTGACGTCGAAGGCATGGTTGCCGGCGCGCTGGATGATGACCTTCTGCTCGGCGGCCGGCACATCGCTGCCGCCATGGAAACCCTGGCGCGAGATTTCGAGCCGGGCGGCGGAATCGAGCCGGATGTAATTGAGCGGATGCTCTTCGGTGGTGCCGCGGCGCGGGTCCGAGTTGATCTGCGTGTCGATCAGTTGCTGGAGCGTCGATTGGCCATCGCCGACCACCGCCACCATGTCGCCCCGGGTCGCCGCCACGAGCTGACCGCCGACGACCAGCAAACGGTGCTCGACACCGTCAATCGAGCGCTCCACCATGACACCGCTGCCCTCTCCCTCGGCAACGCCATAGGCGGTTTCCACTTCCTCGCGCGTCATCAAGTTGATGAATACGCCACGACCATGATTGCCATCGTAAGGTTTGACGCAAACCGGCAACCCGATGTCCTGCGCGGCTTCCCAGGCATCCGCCGGACTGTCGACCATGCGGCCGTGCGGCACCGGGACGCCGCACGGAGCCAGCAGCGACTTGGTCAGGTCCTTGTCGCGCGAGATGCTTTCGGCGATGGCGCTGGTGCGGTCGGTCTCGGCCGTCCAGATGCGGCGGCTCTTCGCCCCGTAGCCCAGTTGCACCAGGTTGCCCGTGGAGAGGCGGATGGCCGGGATGTCGCGTGCGTCGGCCGCATCGACAATGCTGGCGGTACTGGGACCGAGGCAGCGATCGTCGACGAGGTCAGTCAGTTGCTCCACCACCGCAGCCACATCGAAGGGCCGATCCTCGATCGCAGCCATGACCAGATCGCGTGCCGCGTACAGGGCGGCGCGTGTCACGTCTTCATGCCAGGCACGCACGACCACCTTGTAATGGCCGCGCTTGGCCATCTCGCGGGCCTTGCCGAAGCCACCGGGCATGCCAGCCAGGTTTTGCAGTTCGAGCGTGACATGCTCGAGAATGTGGCCGGGCCACGTCCCTTCCTGGACGCGGCGCAGGAAGCCGCCACGTTCGTCGTAGCTGCAACGATGTTCGATCAGCGACGGCAGCCAGGCGGACAGGCGTTCGTAAAAGCCGGGAATGGTATTGGAGGGGCAGTCCTCCAGTTCGCCGATATCGATCCAGGCTTCGAGGACGGGACGATAGGTCCACATGTTGGGACCGCGCAAATGCACGATCTTCAGGAATTCGATCGATTTCATGAGGTGGAGTGGAGGACGGTTGTGTGTGCGGTACAACGGCGAATTCAACGTCAGATTCTCGCAAAAGCTGACACTTTCGTAAAAATAAAAAAGTCGGCGCTGGCAGGACGGCGGGTCGTATGATCTTGGCCGCAATGACTCCCCCGACCGAACCCGCTTCCTTAAGTTCTCCTCTCGAACCCGGCGAGCGTATCGTTGCCACGCTGGAACTGGATCTGGACGAACAACTCGCTTTCCGCCCCGGCCGGCTCGTGCTGACCGAGCGGCGCATCCTGGGCCCGGATGCCGCTCAGAGCTGGCCGTTATCAGCCTGCGCCCACCTGCACCACTACGACCATGCCGGGATCGGTACCCTGGAACTCGCCGACAACACCGCACGGCTGGCCCTCTGGCGCTACACGCTGGGCCGCAACCCGGCCGCACTGCGTTTCGAGCGCGAGTTCAATCGACTGAAAGAAGGCCTGGCCAGCGGTTCATCCGCCGAGGCAGCCGACGCAGAGACCGGGGAAGGTGGTTCGACAGCCGAACCCACTACACCCCCCTCAACCTGGACCCTGCTGCGCCTGTGGCGTTTCGCCCGACCCTATCAGGGCATGCTGCTGGCCGGCTTCCTGCTGACCCTCGCCGCCACCGCCGCGACATTGGTGCCACCCTACCTCACCATGCCGCTGATGGACGACGTACTGATTCCCTACCAGAACGGCACGCCGGTCGACTGGACGAAAGTCTCCTGGCTGCTGGGTGGCCTGCTGGGGGCCGCCCTGCTCGCCTGGGGGCTCGGCTGGGCGCGCACCTATATCCTGGCCCTGGTATCAGAACGGATCGGTGCAGATTTAAGAACAACAACTTATGAGCATTTATTAAAGTTATCTCTTGAATATTTCGGTGGCAAACGGACCGGCGACCTGTTGGCGCGCATCGGTTCGGAAACCGATCGCATCAACGTTTTCCTCTCGCTTCACCTGCTCGACTTCGCCACTGACGTGCTGATGATCGCGATGACAGCCGTGATCCTGTTCTCGATCAACCCCTGGTTGGCGCTGGCGACCTTGCTGCCGCTGCCGATCATCGCCTGGCTGATTCATATGGTGCGCGACCGGTTGCGTACCGGCTTCGAGCAGATCGACCGGGTCTGGGCGGAAGTGACCAGCGTGCTGGCCGATACCATTCCCGGCATCCGCGTCGTCAAGGCCTTTGCCCAGGAGACGCGTGAAGCGCAGCGCTTTCGCGACGCCAACCGCCACAACCTGGAGGTCAATGACCGGCTGAACCGGGTGTGGTCGTTGTTCGCCCCGACCGTCGGACTGCTCACCGAGATCGGTGTCCTGGTCGTCTGGATGTTCGGCATCTGGCTGATTTCAAAGGATTCGATCACTGTCGGCGTACTGACCGCCTTCCTCGCCTACATCACCCGCTTCTATGTCCGGCTCGATTCGATGAGCCGCATCGTTTCCGTGACGCAAAAGGCGGCTGCCGGTGCCAAGCGTATCTTCGACATCCTCGACCATGTATCGAGCGTGCCGGAACCGGCGCATCCCGTCAGCCTGCCCGCCCCCCAGGGGGGCATCGAGATCCGCGCTGTGCATTTCCGTCATGGCAACCGCGCCATCCTGCGCGGGATCGACCTCGATATCCGTCCCGGTGAGATGGTCGGCCTGGTTGGCCACAGCGGCTCGGGCAAGAGCACGCTGGTCAACCTGATCTGCCGTTTCTACGACGTGACCGGTGGAGCGATCCGTGTCGAAGGCGTCGATCTGCGCAGCATTGCGGTCGCCGACTGGCGCAAGCACATCGGTCTCGTGCTGCAGGAACCCTTCCTGTTCTTCGGCACCATCGCCGAGAACATCGCCTACGGCAAACCCGACGCCACGCGGGCCGAGATCGTCGCTGCCGCACGTGCCGCCCATGCGCACGAATTCATCCTGCGCCAGCCCTTCGGCTACGATTCCCTGGTCGGCGAGCGCGGCCAGTCGCTCTCGGGCGGCGAGCGACAGCGCATCTCGATCGCCCGCGCGCTGCTGATCGACCCGAAGATCCTCATCCTCGACGAAGCCACCTCGGCCGTCGATACCGAGACCGAATTCGAGATCCAGCGCGCCCTCAACAACCTGATTCGCGGCCGGACGACCATCGCCATCGCGCATCGCCTGTCTACGCTGCGGCGCGCCGATCGGCTCATCGTCATGGAGCGCGGACGGATCGTCGAGATCGGCAACCACGACGACCTGATGGCACGCGAGGGGCACTACTGGCGTCTTTACATGGCTCAAAGCAGGCAACTCGATGCGCCACCGCCGCTGGGCGAAGAACTGCCGGAGGGCGCCGCATGAGTGCCGCATTCAGCCTGACCCGCACCCCCTTCGGCCGCCTGGTGTTTGTCGGCGCTGACGGGACGGCACAGGAAGCTGTCGTGCCGGTACGCGCCTTCGCTCTGACCGCACCGGACGAGGGCATCGCCCTGCTGTCGGCCGAAGGTCACGAACTGGTCTGGATCGAACGGCTTGCCGACCTGCCGCCCGCCCAGCGCACGCTGATCGAAGAAGAACTGTCCCGGCGCGAATTCATGCCGGTGATCGAGCATATTCTCGCCGTCGACAGCTATGCCACGCCGAGTACCTGGCAGATCGAGACGGACCGCGGCGCGACGCAGTTGCTGCTGAAGAGCGAAGACGACATCCGCCGCCTCAATGGCCCCGGAGCCCTTCTGATCGCCGACGGCAATGGCATTCATTACCTGATCCGCGACCGACGGCAACTCGATCCCCTGAGCCAGAAGATACTCAAGCGCTTCCTGTGACATCGCAACTCATCCGCATGGCATCCGGAAGCGGGGCTATACTGGCCAATACCCCTGCAGTATCAGTATCCTGCACGAATATCAGGCATGACCGATATCGAGACCTCCCCGTCAGCGATCCGCGTTCTCCACATCGAGGACAATGCCCTATATCGCCAGCTCGTCCGTGAAACACTGACCGGGTCCGACATCGCTTTCGACCTGACCGCCGTCGCTGACCAGCCCGGACTGGAACACGAAATGGCGGTGCGTGAATGGGACTGCATCCTCTCCGACATGCATATCGGAGAATACTCGGGGATCGACGTACTGAAGCGGGTCCGGGCAAACAACCCCTATCTGCCGGTGGTCATCCTCACCGGCACGGGAACCGAGGAGCTGGCCGTCCAGGCCATGAAACTCGGGGCCGCCGACTACATCCTCAAGACCGCCCAGCATATCGCCCGTTTGCCGCTCGCATTGCAGGCGGTCGTCAGGGCCGCGCGGGATGCCGCGCTCGCCCGGCAGGCCCAGGTCGACCTGCAGCTGGCGGCCACGGTGTTCCACGCCAGCGGCGAAGGGATCATCATTACCGATGCCGCGCGCCGTATCGTGCTGGTCAACCCGTTCTTCGAACAGGTCACGGGTTATGCGGCCCGCGAAGTACTCGGTCAGGATCCGCGCCTGCTCCGTTCGGATGCCCATGACGCGGCCTATTTTCGATCGATGTGGGAAAGCATCGCAGGCAGCGGCTTCTGGCAGGGTGAACTCATCAGCCGGCGCAAGGATGGCAGCACCTTCTCGTCGATGATGACCATTTCGGTGGTCCGCAACCCGGCCGGAGAGATCACGCACTATGTCGGTCTTTTTTCCGACATGACTGCCCGCAAGGAGCTCGACGACCGGTTGCGGCGCCTCACCTGGTACGATGCCCTGACGGGGCTGCCCAACCGCACCCTGCTCAACGACCGCCTCGACCAGGCTCTGGGCAACGCCCGTCGCTACGGCCGCGCGGTCGCCGTTCTGGTCACCGACCTGGCCCGCTTCCGCACCATCAACGACACCCTCGGCCACGACGCGGGCAACGCCATTCTGATCGAAATTGCGCATCGGCTGAATACGCTGGGGCGTCCCGGCGACACCATGGCCCGCATCGGTGCTGACGAATTCGCCGTCGTGCTGGCGAATCTCGAGAAGGATGCCGATGTGATCGCTCTGGCCAATCATCTCATCGAAGCGGTGACCGTACCGATCGAGGTGGCCGGCCAGCGGCTTTCCGTATCCGCGAACATCGGCATCGGCCTCTATCCCAAGGACGGCGACCGACCGGAAGACCTCATGAAGGCGGCCGACATCGCGCTCGAGCGCGCCCGTCTGGCCGGCATCGATACCTTCCGCTTCTTCAAGACGGAGATGGATCTCGATGCCGAGCGGCGCCTGCGCCTCGAATCCGACCTGCATGGAGCGATCGAACGCGGCGAACTGCAGCTTTACTACCAGCCACAGGTCAATCTCTCGAATGGCCGCATCTGCGGCTGCGAAGCCCTGTTGCGCTGGCAACATCCCGAATTCGGCCCGGTGTCGCCTGCCGAGTTCGTGCCGCTGGCGGAAGAAATCCGCCTGATCCAGGGCATCGGCAGCTGGGTCCTCGACACGGCCTGCAAGCAGAACAAGTCCTGGCACGACGCCGGGCTGCTGATGCAGCCGGTGGCCGTGAATATTTCCGCCCGCCAGTTTCACTGGTCGGGCTTCGTCGATTCGGTCGCCAAGGCGCTCTCGGACAGCGGTCTGCCGGCCAGCGCGTTGGAACTGGAGCTGACGGAGGCCACCTTCATCCACCGTGACGGGGAGGTTGCCTCCGTCCTCGCTCGACTCAAGTCGCTTGGCGTCCGGATCGCTCTCGACGACTTCGGCACGGGGTATTCCTCGATTTCGCGCCTGTCGGGCTTCCCGTTCGACAAGCTGAAGATCGACCAGAGTTTCGTACATGGCATCACCGAGAATCCGGTCAATGCCGCGATCGCCACCGCCACCATCGCCATGGGGCGCGGCCTCGACCTGGTCGTGCTCGCCGAAGGCGTGGAAACCGAATCGCAGATGCAGTTCCTGCGGACCAAGGGCTGCGAAGCCATGCAGGGCTGGCTGTTCAGCAAGGCCCTGCCGGCCGACGAGATCACCGCTTTGCTGAAGACCGGGAGCACCCTGAAAGTCGGCGCCAGCGAGACGGTGCAGGAAACCCTGCTGATCGTCGATGACGAAGCAGGGATCCTCAGCGCGCTGAAGCGCCTGCTGCGCCGGGACGGTTATCACATCCTCACGGCTGAAAGCCCGGCGCTGGCCTTCGACCTGCTGGCGCAACACCCGGTACAGGTGATCGTGTCCGACCAGCGCATGCCCGAGATGAGCGGTACCGAATTCCTGTCGCGCGTGAAGCAACTCTACCCTGAGACCATCCGCATCGTGCTGTCCGGCTATACCGACCTGCAGAGCGTGACCGATGCGATCAATCGCGGCGCCATCTACCGCTTCCTGACCAAGCCCTGGGATGACGAGTCGCTGCGCGTCCAGATTCGCGAAGCATTTCGCGTCGCCCGCGGCCTCAAGCAAGGCTGAGTCCGCGATGACTGCATCGATCGGCGCGGAAGAGCTCAGGCGACGGCTGAATGCCGATCTGCCGGTATTGAACCCGAACACGCGCCAGATACTCGAGGACTGCGAAAATCCGGGCATCGATCTGGAATCGTTGGCTACGACCCTCGGTGGATCCCCGGCGATCGCCGCCCGACTGCTCGGCCTGGCCAACTCGCCTTACTACAGCATGGGTGAGCAGGTGTATTCCTTGCGTCGGGCCATCCAGCGGCTGGGGCTGGTGACGGTACGCGGCATTTCCGTCGGGCTGATCTTCTCCAGCGAGTTCGACAGCAGCCACTGCCGACATTTCCTTGCCGACCGGTTCTGGATGGACGCCGTCGTGACCGCGCATCTCGCCAATCAATTCGCGCGCGACATTCCCGCAGCCCTCGCCATGCCCCGCGACGCCCTCTACATGGCCGGACTGCTGCACAACATCGGCCTGCTCGCCATGGCGAACCAGTTTCCGCAGCCGATGGAAGAGGTGCTGGCAACCTGCGCGGAGCCATCGCCCAGCCTCCCGTTGAGCGAACTGCTGCACGCACGCTTCGGCATCGACCATCATCTGGCCGGAGAGTGGCTGGGAGAGGCCTGGCAACTGCCGATCGCGTTGCGCTGCGTGCTGCGGCATCATGCCGCGACTACCTATCGCGGCGAGCATTGGCCGTTGGTTTTGCTCACGGGCCTCAGTGCCCGCTTGGCGCATGCGATGATCTGGCCCGAGTGCGCTGGCGAAGAGACGTTGGACAGCGAACATCCGGTCCTTGCGCCGCTCGGCCTCGATCCGGCCAGCATCGCCGTCACCCTCGACGCGGCGCGGGCCCTGACCGACATGCTGCGCAGTACCGCGGATACCTTCTTACGACGATAGAACGAACGATGGCAAGCGAAACGCCCCAAGCAACGACGACAGACAAGCCGACCCTGTTGCTGGTCGATGACGAGGCTAGCATCCTGACGGCCCTGCAGCGCCTTTTCCGCAAGGAAGGCTACCGCATCTTCACCGCTGAAAGCGGCCCCGCCGGCCTGGCGATCCTCGAGAAGGAAAAGGTGGATGTCGTGGTTTCCGACATGCGCATGCCAGGCATGGATGGGGCGCAATTCCTCGAGCAGGTATTCTCCCGCTGGCCGGCCACGAAACGCATCCTGCTGACAGGCTACTCTGATGCCAGCGCCACCGTCGCCGCGATCAACCAAGGCAAGATCTGGCGCTATGTGTCGAAACCATGGAACGACGACGAGATCCTCGTCACCGTTGGCCAGGCACTGGCGCACCGTCAGCTCCTGGAAGAAAACGCCCGACTGACCCGGCTGACGCAGCAGCAGAACGAAGAGCTCAAGGAACTCAATGCGAACCTCGAGCAAAAGGTGGCGGAACGCACCGCCGAACTCGCGGCAGCCAACCAGCAACTGCGGCAGGGCTTCCTCAACACGGTGCAGCTGTTCTCCAACCTGATCGAGATCCGCGGCGGCAAACTTGCCGGTCACTCGCGCCGCGTCGCCGACCTGGCGCGCCGACTGGCGGAGCACATGAGCCTGACCGACTCCGACCTGCAGGATGTCTTTCTCGCCGCACTGCTGCACGACATCGGCAAGCTGGGGCTGCCTGACGCCCTCCTCAACGCCGCCTTCAATGCGCTGCCACCCCAAAGCCGCAGCGAGGTCATGCATCATCCGGCGAAAGGCCAGCAACTGCTGATGTCCGTCGAGCAACTGAGCAATGCCTCCCGTCTGATCCGGCATCATCACGAGTGCTACGATGGCAGCGGCTACCCCGACCAGCTCAAGGGACTGTCCGTACCCCTCGGTTCGCGCATCCTGGCGGTCGCCAACGATTACGATGCCTTGCAGATCGGCGTACTGACCCTGCATGCCCACTCGGCCCTGGAAGCCCAGCAGTTCCTGCTCAAGGAACGGGGGCGCCGCTACGATCCCCAGGTGATCGATGCCTTCTTCGCGATGCTCTCCGAGGAAGCCGCCAAGCACCCGAAGGAGTTGGCGCTGCGTCCGGCCGATCTGCGTCCGGGGATGGTGCTCTCGCGCGACCTGATGCATGGCGATGGCTATACACTTCTACCGCGCGGTCGGGTACTGAACGCCGAGAGCATCGCTCAGTTGCGGCACATGGAAATGGAGGAAAAGACCCACCTGACCCTGCACATCCGCAACGATGCCGCTCCCAATGTGCTGCGCGACAAGCCGAGCGAGGCGCCGCGGCCGGGCTGGCGCGAAGTTCAGGTTGCCACGAATCACTTGAAGCCGGGCATGACCCTGGCTCGCAGCATCGTGGACAAGAAAGAGGGCTATCTGCTGCTGGCGCGCGGCAGTCGCCTCGACGAAGTCCTGATCAAGCAGATCCGTGAATATGAAAAAGTGAACGACCTGAACCTGGCACTTTTCATTCGCGTGGACGACCGCTGAAGGAATCATCACCGAAATCACCCGTCACACAACGACGCAACGATGCACAACCTGCTGGAAAGACAACTAAGCCGCCACTGGGGCGGCGATCCGAATGCCCTCCCTGAAGAGTGGCGCGACTTCATTACGGCCGTCGACGCCTACTACCGGGCTGCGGACGAAGACCTCGCCCTGCGCGAACGCTCGATGGATGCCATGCTGAAGGAGCTGACCGAGCGGAACCGATCGCTGCAGCGCGAAAAATCCGAGCAGGAAGCCCTGGTCAAGAAGCTGGCGGACATGCAGACCCACCTGCTCCAGTCGGAAAAGCTGGCGGCTCTCGGCCAGCTCGCCGCCGGCGTGGCGCACGAGATCAACAACCCGATCGGCTTCGTCAACTCCAATCTCGGTTCGCTGGAGCACTACTTCGTCAAGCTGCAGCGCATCCTGGATCATGTTGCCGCCGGCGAACCCGTGATCGAGGGTCTCGGGGCGGAAGGCCATGCCTTCGTCGCCACTTTGCGGCGCTTGAAGACTGAAACCGATTACGCCTATCTGATGGAGGATATTCCCGCCCTGCTGGCCGAATCCCGCGAAGGGGTCACCCGGGTCCGGAAGATCGTGCAGGACCTGCGCGACTTTTCTCGTGCGGACACGCGCCAGGAATGGGAGATGGCCAATCTGCGCGAAGGCATCGAATCAACCCTCAACATCGTCCATAACGAGATCAAGTACCATGCCGACGTCGTTATGGAGTGCAGCGACCTGCCGCGTGTCGAGTGCATCCCCTCGCAGATCAACCAGGTCTTCATGAATCTCCTGGTCAATGCCGCGCATGCGATGCCCGAAGGCAAGCGTGGCACCATCACCGTGAGCTGCCGCAAGGTCGGCGAAGAAGCCTGGGTCGAAATCGCCGATACCGGCGTGGGCATCGCGAAGGAAAACCTGCAGCGCATTTTCGACCCGTTCTTCACTACCAAGCCGATCGGCAAGGGGACCGGACTCGGCCTGTCGCTGTCCTACGGCATCGTCGAGAAGCACCACGGCCGCATCGAAGTGCACAGCGAAACGGGCGTGGGAACGACATTCCGCATCATTCTGCCGCTGCATCAGCAGCGGGGATCCGATGCAGCGAAGGACAGCTAGGCATGCAAACCTACATCTGGAACGAAAGTTTCGTCACCGGCATCGATTCGATCGACGAGCAGCACAAGCGTCTGGTCGATCTGATCAACCAGCTTGGCGCGATCCAGACTGCCCCGTCGCAGGACCGACAGGCTGTCGAGGAGGTGTTCCGGCAGCTCGTCGATTACGCCAATGTCCATTTCCGCGACGAAGAGCAGTTGATGCGCGATGCCGGCATCGAGGAAACCCATTTCAAGCATCACGTACGCATCCACCGCGAGTTCATCAACCAGGTCAAGGTCATCTGGCAGGCGCGCAATTTGATGAGTTCGCCGGCCGAAACGCTGCACGGCTTTCTCTCCGCATGGCTCTCCTACCACATCCTCGGCGAGGATCAGGCCATTGTGCGTACCATGCGCAGCCTGAAGGGCGAGCAGGAGCCGGCCTACTTTTCCGAACCCATCTACAACGAATTCAGAACCAACGCGCTGATGCAGACGCTGCGCAACCTTCACGGCGTGCTGTCTCATCTGAACAGGGATCTGCTGCGAGCCAACCAATCCCTGGAAAAGCAGGTCGCCGAACGGACGAAAGAACTGACCGAAGCGAACGCGCGCCTGGAGGATGACCGCAGCGAACTGGAAGGGCTCCTCAGCAAGGTGGAGGAAACCCAGAGCCGCCTGCTGCAATCCGAAAAGATGGCCTCGATCGGCCAACTGGCCGCCGGCGTGGCGCACGAGATCAACAACCCGATCGGCTTCGTGAATTCCAACCTGGGAACGCTCGGCCGCTATGTGGAGGACATCTTGCGCCTCGCCGAAGTCGGCGCGGCGACCGAAGAGGGCAGGAGCATCGCGCAGGAAATCGATTTCAACTATCTGCGCGATGACTTGCGTGCCCTGCTGACAGAATCACAGGATGGCGTTCAGCGCGTGCGAAAGATCGTGGCCGACCTGAAGGATTTTTCACGCGTCGATCAGGCCGAATGGCAGCAGGCGGATCTGATCGGAGGATTGGAGAGCACCGTCAACGTCGCCTGGCACGAGATCAAGTACAAGGCGGAAATCGTGCGCGAACTGGCACCTCTGCCTCTGGTCCGGTGCGTGCCCGCCCAGATCAACCAGGTGCTGATGAATCTGCTCGTCAACTCGGCCCAGGCCATTCCGGAGCGCGGCACCATCAACCTGCGTAGCGGTGTGGATGGCCAGTGGGCCTGGATCGAGGTCGAGGACAACGGCAAGGGGATGAGTGAGGAAAGCTGCCGGCGCATGTTCGACCCCTTCTACACCACCAAACCGGTAGGCAAGGGCACGGGACTCGGCATGTCGATCGCCTGGGACATCATCAACAAGCATGGCGGGCATTTCGATGTCGACAGCGCCGTCGGCAAGGGTACGCGTATCCGCGTCTGGCTACCGATCGAAGGTCCCCCTGATCATCAGGCGGACGGTACCTGATCCATGGACCACCGTTGCCGGCGGAACGGTCACTCGTCGTCGCAGTCGAGATTGCGTGCCCGACACATCGAGGCGAGGACCTTGTTTTCGATCTGCAGCTTGCGGCGGGCGAGCGCTTCGGCGACGATCGATCGCAGTTCGTAGTCGCTCCACGGCTTGGCGACGAAGCTGTGGATGTTGGCCAGGTCGACGGCAAAAACGATATTGTCCATGTTGGCCGCACCGGAAAGCATGATGCGCATGCAGTCGGGCTGCTTTTCGGCAAAGGCCTCGAGCAGGCGGGCCCCGTCCATGTCCGGCATCTTGTAGTCGGAAATGACGCAGGCGAAATTCACGCTGCCGGCCATGCGCAGGGCATGCAGCGGCGACGTGCTGATCTGCACGCTGACCTGCGACTTGTCGAAAGTCGCCGACGGGGCATGTCCCGCTTCGGAGCGCATTTCGGCGAACATGACATCCAGATGGCTGCGATGGGTCAGGTCGCGCGCCACCGCGTGGCAGACATTGATGTCGTCATCGACCACGAGAATCTGTTCGACATCGCCGGGTTCGGACGGCAGGCTGATGCCCTGCGCCCTCAGCAGGTCGGCCATGCGGCGGTTGCGCACGACGGCCTGGCGGTAATCGACGGCCTGGCTGACCGAGCTTTTCAGGAAGTAGCTGCTCCACGGCTTCGGGATGAATCGGTAGATGTGCGTTTCGTTGATCATGCGCACCAGCGCATCCATGTCCGTCTGTCCGGACAGGACGATGCGGGCGCAATCCGGCTGGATTTCGTGCAGTGCCTTGAGAAAATCGAGGCCCGTCATTTCCGGCATGCGGTAGTCGACGACGACGACCTCGAACTCCTTTTCGCGGGCACGGGCCAGCGCCTCCTGCGGATTGGTGAATCCCTCGATGGCATAGCGGTGGCGGCCGAGGGGCGGCGTGCTGAGTTCGCGGCGCACGGCGTTGACGATGTTAGGTTCGTCGTCGAGGACGAGAATGGCGTGCGTGCGCTGGGCAACGGCGCTGTCGTTCGGATTGGTCATTGCTTCCCGACTTTCCTGAGCGTTCGAATTGCGTAACTATGCCATAGCTTGACCGTTAGAATGCGTTGTCGCAGACAGAGAACAGCATTCCTTATATGTCGCATAACCAGCATTTGCCGATGACCGCCGTATGGCCCGGGAGTCCGTACCCGCGCGGCGCGACCTGGGATGGCGAAGGTGTCAATTTCGCCCTGTTCTCGGAGCACGCCGAACGTGTCGAACTCTGCCTGTTCGACTCCGCAGGCCACAAGGAAGTGCAGCGCATCGCATTGCGCGAACAGACCGATCTCGTCTGGCACTGCTACCTCCCCGAGGCACGGCCGGGCCTGCTTTACGGCTACCGCGTCCATGGTCCCTGCGCACCGGCGGACGGCCACCGCTTCAACCCGAACAAGCTGCTGCTCGATCCGTATGCGCGCGACATCGTCGGACCGCTGGTCTGGACCGATGCCCATTTCGGCTATCGGGTCGACGATGCGGCGACCGACCTGGCGTTCGATCCGCGCGACAATGCCCCCCAGATGCCGAAATGCCGGGTAACCGATCCGGCCTTCTCGTGGGGCGACGACCGCTCGCCGAACATTCCCTGGCACGAAATGGTGATCTACGAACTGCACGTGCGCGGTTTCACGATCAATCATCCGGACGTGCCCGCCGCCCTGCGCGGCACCTACGCGGGACTGGCCACTGCGCCGGTCATCGAGCATCTGCAGCGTCTCGGCGTCACCTCGGTGGAACTGATGCCGACGCACAGCTTCATCGACGACCGCCATCTCGTCGACCAGGGCAAGCGCAACTACTGGGGCTACAATTCGATCGGCTATTTCTCTCCCGACCAGCGTTATTCGGCGAGCGGCTCGTCGAAGGAATTCAAGACGATGGTCAAGACGCTGCACTCCGCCGGCATCGAGGTGATCCTCGACGTGGTCTACAACCACACGGCCGAAGGCAACCATCTCGGTCCGACCCTGAGCTTCAAGGGCATCGACAATGCGGTGTACTACCGGCTGTCCGAGGAAGACCGCCGCTACTACAAGGACTACACCGGCTGCGGCAACACGCTCAATCTCGAGCACCCGCGCGTGCTGCAACTGGTCATGGATTCGCTGCGCCACTGGGTGCAGGAAATGCACGTCGACGGCTTCCGCTTCGATCTCGCTTCGGCGCTGGGCCGAGAAGCTCATGCGGTCAACCAGCTCGGCGCCTTCTTCGACATCCTCCACCAGGACCCCGTGCTGTCGCGCGTGAAGCTGATCGCCGAACCCTGGGATCTCGGCGAAGGCGGTTATCAGGTCGGCAACTTTCCGCTCGGCTGGGCCGAATGGAACGACCGCTACCGCGACTGCATGCGCGCCTTCTGGCGCGGCGATGGCGGCCTGATCGGCGAGTTCGCCACGCGCATCACCGGATCGAGCGACCTGTACGCCCACAACGGCCGGCGACCCTACGCCAGCATCAATTTCGTCACCGCGCACGACGGTTTCACGCTGCACGACCTGGTCAGCTACAACGAAAAGCACAACGAAGCCAACGGCGAGAACAATCGCGACGGCACCGACAACAACCTGTCCTGGAACGGCGGTACCGAAGGCGAGACCCGGGATCCGGTGATTTCCGCGCTGCGTGCCCGCCAGAAGCGCAACCTGCTCGCCACCCTGCTCTTCTCGCAGGGCGTGCCGATGCTGCTGGCCGGCGACGAAATGGGCCGTACCCAGCGCGGCAACAACAATGCCTACTGCCAGGACAACCCGACCAGCTGGGTCGATTGGCAACTGACGGATGCGGATCGCGACCTGCTCGACTTCGTCGCCAGGGTGATCCGGCTGCGCCGCAGCCATCCCGTCTTCCGCCGCCGCAATTTCTTCCAGGGACGACCGATCCGCGGCTCGGGCATCAAGGACATCCACTGGATCAAGCCCGACGGCAGCGAAATGACCGACGAGGAATGGGCACACGACTTCGCTCGCAGCCTCGGTGTCTATCTTTCCGGCGGCGCCCTCGGCGAGGTGGACCGGCGCGGCCGCGCGATCCATGACGACAACTTCATCCTGCTCTTCAACGCCCACCACGAACGCCTCGATTTCCATCTGCCCATCCTGTGCGAGGGCTGTATCTGGGAGGTTGTGCTGGATACCCACTACCATGCGGGACTGGACACGGATGGCAGCTATGCAGGCGGGGACAGCTACCCGCTCGAAGGCCGTACGCTGACGCTGCTGCGGCAGGCGGATGGTGTCTCTCAAAAGGATCCCGCACCATGACCGACGCCCTGCAACGACTCGCCGAACGGCTGGGCATCGCCGACGCCTACCACGACATCTGGGGGCATCGGCACCCGACGGCCGCCTACACGCAGCAGGCGCTGCTGGCGGCGATGCACCTGCCACCGGAGCGCATCGCCGACGATCCGGCCGGTCTGCTTGCCGACCTGCCGGAACAGGAGATGACCCCATTCCTGCCGCCCGGATCACCGGAGCGCTGTCATACCCCGGCAGCGATCTCGTCGGGCCGCCGCCTCTGGGGCCTCACGGTGCAGCTGTATGCCCTGCGCTCGCAGCGCAACTGGGGCATCGGCGATTTCACCGATCTTGCCCGGCTCGTCGAACTGACGGCTGCCGCCGGTGGCGACGTGATCGGACTGAACCCGCTGCATGCGCTGTTTCCCGACAATCCGGCCCATATCAGCCCCTATAGCCCCTCGCACCGCAGCTTCCTGAACGTGCTCTACATCGATGTCGAGGCCGTACCCGGCTTCGCCGCCTGCGAGCGCGCGCGCCGCCGTGTCGCCAGCACCGACTTCCAGAAACGGCTGGCCGCCTTGCGTGCTGCCGAGGTCGTCGATTACGTCGGCGTCGCCCGGGCCAAGCTCGGCATCCTGCGCGAACTGTTCGACCATGCCCGGGCGAACAGTGGTGCCTGCCTCGCAGGTTTCGCCCTCTGGCGCGAGGCGCAAGGTGAATCGCTGGAACGCCATGCGCTGTTCGAGGCACTGCAGGCGCATTTCCGGGCGGCAGATGAAGCCGTCTGGGGCTGGCCGGCCTGGCCCGAGGCGTACCGGGATCCGGCTTCGCCCGCCGTCGCCGCCTTCGCCGCCGAACACGCGACCGCCCTTGACTGGCACGCATGGCTGCAATGGCTGGCGGACGAGCAACTGGCCGCTGTCGCCGCGCGCGCGAAAGAACTCGGCATGGCCATCGGCCTCTACCGGGACCTCGCCGTCGGCGCCAGTCCCGGCGGCTCGGAGGTCTGGCAATACCAGCACATCTTCGCCGACGGCGCCAGCACCGGGGCACCTCCCGACGAACTGAACCTGCTCGGTCAGGACTGGGGCCTGCCGCCGTTCGTGCCGCATCGCCTGCGCGAGGCGGATTACGCACCCTTCATCGAAGTGCTGCGGGCAAACATGCGGCATGCCGGCGCACTGCGCATCGATCATGTGATGGCGCTGATGCGGCTGTTCTGGGTTCCCCGCGACGTCCCGGCCACCGAGGGAGCCTATGTCGCCTATCCCTTTGACGACCTGCTCGGCCTCGTCGCACGCGAGAGCGCGGAAGCTCGATGCCTCGTCATCGGCGAGGACCTCGGCACCGTGCCGGAGGGCTTCCGCGAACGCCTCTTCGATGCCGGAATCCTTTCCTACCACCCCCTCATCTTCGAACGCTATGAAGACGGCCAGTTCCGGCTGCCGGCCGACATGCCGCCGCAGGCGCTGGTCGCGGCGAGCACGCACGACCTGCCGACGCTGGCCGGCTTCTGGCGCGGCATCGACCTCGATGTCCGCACGCAGCTCCACCTGTTCCCCAGCGACGAGCTGCGGCAGCGCCTGACGACCGAGCGCACGTGGGATCGCGGCCGCCTGCTGTGGGCACTCGAGCGCGAGAACCTCCTGCCCGAAGGTGTCGACAAGAATCCCGCTGCCATCCCCGCACTGACGCCTGCCCTGATCGCTTCGATCCACGCCTATCTCGCGCGCAGCGCGGCCCAACTGATGGTCGTCCAGCCCGAGGACATCTTCGGCATCACCGAACAGATCAACGTGCCCGGCACGCTCGAGCACCAGCACCCGAACTGGCAGCGCAAGCTGCCCCTGCCGCTCGAGGATTGGCCAACGGACGAGCGTTTTCGGCTAAGCGTCGCCGCGTTGAAAACCGGACGATAAAGTCGGCGCCGGCGGGACGGCGCCTCGACCTCAGGGCTGCGGCCAGGCCGCGAGGAATTCACGCCAGTGCGGCGCGTCGATACGGGCCAGCTCGCCCCGCACGAAAGCCACCTCCTCGGCATGCGCCTTCGGCGAGAGCTGTCCGCGCATCTGCTGGAAGCGCAGATAAACGAGGTAGGTGTTCACGACATCGGTTTCGCAGTAGTCGCGAATATCGTCGATCTGGCCGTCGAGCCAGGCGCCCCAGACGGCGCCGCCGTCCATGCCGAGCTTGCCGGGCAGGCCCATCAGCTTCGCCAGTTCGTCGAGCGGCGCGTTGGCGCGCGGTTGGTACATCGCCAGCAGGTCCATCAGGTCGAGATGGCGTGTGTGGTAGCGGCTGATGTAGTTGTTCCACTTGAAGTCGCGATCGTCTTCACCTAGGTCCCAGTAGCGCGGCGCCGTCACGCCGTGGATCAGGCCGCGATAGTGCAGCACCGGCAGGTCGAAGCCACCCCCGTTCCACGAGACGATCTGCGGCGTGTATTTGGCGATGCCGTCGTAGAAACGCTGGATGATCTCGCGCTCTTTTGTCTCTGGGCCGGATTGCGGCTCGGCCAGCGACCAGACGCGGAATCCTTCGTCGCTGCGCATCGCGCAGGAAATGACGGCGACGCGCTGCAGGTGGTGCGGCAGGAAGTCCGAACCGTTCTTCGCCCGCTGTTTCTGGAAGGCGAATTCGGCGACTTCGGCGTCGGCGAGCGTTTCAGGCAGGTCGTGCAGCTGGCGCAGGCCGGCAATGTCGGGGATGGTTTCGATGTCGAAGGCGAGGACAGGAATCATGGCTTGGCGACGGAGGCGTCCGGCGCGGCAGCCGGCGGGAAATGCACATGGACATTCACGCAGGCGGACAGCGACGCCAGCAGGAACAGGAAGAACATCGAGAGCAGCAGCTTTTTCATCACTCGACGAGAAGACCCTGACGGCCGGCCACGACCTCGCGAAAGCGGGCGACCAGCGCCGGCCAGTCGATGCGGCGATTGTAGCCAATGATATCGACGCTCGGCATGCCGCTGCCCTCCATGATCAGGATGCGATCGTCCGTATCGTGGCCGGGAATGCCGCTGAGCGTACAGACGCCATCGCGCAGCACGGCACCGAGGCCGATGCGGTCATAGGCGAGCCCGAAGCCTTCGCGTTCGGGCAGTCGCCGGATGGCCTCCCCTTCCTGGGGGGCACCGAGGGCCGTGATGTCCTTGAGCGCACCGAGGCTAAGCAGGCGTTTTTCGTCGCCGGGCGTACTGTCGATGCGGGCATCGAAGCGCAACGGCTGCCAGCCGGCCATTTCCAGGTCGTGCAGGTCGGCATCGAAACGGCCCTCGATGCTGCCGAAGGCGAAGGTGCGCGTCAGCATGCCGAGGTCGAGGCCGCGTGCCGTCACGTCGACCAGCAGATGGCGCCCGGCGCTGAACGGGGCCAGCATGCGCAACCGGTGGACGATCAGGCCGCCGTCGAACACTTCGATGCCGAGGGCACCATCCATGTTCAGGACGTCGTTCTCGTAGGCGATGCGCGGGATATGGGCGGACAGGGTACCGGCCATGACCGGCAGGCGCAGCACGCGCGACAGCTTGGGCATCGACACACCGTCGATGCCGCCGGAGAATTCCGCCCGCCAGGCCTCGCCATCGCGTTCGACGAGCAGTCGCTCGACCGAGAACTGTCCATCGAGCAGCGGCGCCACCAGTTGCTCGATGCGCGCAGAGTTGCCTTCCAGCAGCAGCGGGATGCGGAACCCCCCGAGCGGCAGATCGCCGAAGCGGGCTGCGGCGACGCTGATTTCGGCCGGTTGTGCCCGTCCGGCTTCCCAGGCGATCTGCGCATTCACGCCTTCGAGGTGGATGTAGTCGGTGGCATCCGCGATCGTGGCGCCTTCAAGTCCGGCGAAGAAGCGTTGCAAGCCGGGCGTCGGTGCCGTCTCCTGCCATTCGGCGGCGAAGAGCACCGACCCCGTGGCCTGCCATGCCGGCAGCCCCAGACTCGATAGCCAGGGCTGCAGCCATTCGCGCATGGCGGCAGCGAGATCGATGCGTTCGCTGACGAGGCCCCATTCGGTCGCGACGCCGCGTTCGCGATCCCAGCGCAGGCTGGCCGTCACCGCGCCGGTGTCGGCCACGTCCAGCCGCGCCTGTTCGACCTGGAGCAGCGCATCGGTCAGTTGGCCTTCGGCATCGATGCGCACGCGCGCATCCCGCTGCCAGGGCGGCATGGCGAAATACCCGTTGGTCCAATCGATCCCGGCATGCCAGCGCCAGGCGCCTGCTTCACGATCAGCGGTCGCCTGCAGTGCGAACGCCATGTCGCGCCCTGCAGCGGAACCGTCGCGACTGGAAAAGGAAAAGTTGCGCGTCGCCAGTGCCAGTTCGACCCGGTTCCGGTCGCCGCGCAGGCTCAGGTCAACCCGCCCCTCCGGATTCCACCGTCGCAGGCGCTTGACGAGCGGCGACAGCGCCACGATGTCGATATCGTGCAGTGCAAATTCGAAGTGACCGTCCGACCGCCATGCCAGCGAGAACGGCAGCGGGTCGCGCATCCGGCCGCGTGTCGCATCGCGTCGCAGTTCTCCCTCGGGGCAGGCCAATTCAAAGCCGTCGTAGCGGAAGTGCCGGCAGGACAATTCAAGCCCGCGATACTCGACATCGGCGACCCGCAGTCGATCGACTCGCAGCGTGGCCCGGTCTGCGGCGGGCGCGGCGAACTGCAGGGTGATGCCGCTGGCGGAAAACCCCGGATGCTCGATCCCGCCAAGGGACAGGGCGATCTCGAAAGCGAGTGCGGGAGAAACGAGCAGCCAGAGCAGCGCTGCGATGGCCGCCCTTGCCTGAATGGCACGAAACGCCTTACGTGCCGACCATAACCACAGGCATTCCATTGACCGCGGGTGGCCCGAGGTCGGCGATGCGGCGTTAGCCCGGGAAAACACCCGTGGACAGATAGCGGTCGCCACGATCGCAGACGATGCTGACGATGACGGCATTCTCGAGGCTTTCTGCAAGCCGCAGTGCGACTGCGATCGCGCCGCCCGAGGAGATGCCGGCACAGATGCCCTCCTCGGCGGCAAGACGGCGCGTCATCTCTTCGGCATCGGATTGGGACACGTACTCCAGGCTGTCGATGCGCGAAAAGTCGCAGATCTTCGGCAGGTAGTCCATCGGCCATTTGCGGATGCCGGGGATCTGCGCGCCCTCCTCCGGCTGGCAGCCGACGATCCGGACCGCCGGATTTATTTCCTTGAGATAGCGCGAGCAGCCCATGATGGTGCCGGTGGTGCCCATGCTCGACACGAAATGCGTCACGCGCCCTTCGGTATCACGCCAGATTTCGGGGCCGGTCCCCTCATAGTGGGCGAGCGGGTTGTCGGGATTCGCGAACTGGTCGAGCATGATGCCCCGGCCGGCCTTGACGAGGCGCTCGGCTTCGTCGCGCGCGCCCTCCATGCTGGCCTGCTTCGGCGTCAGCACGAGTTCGGCACCATAGGCCTTCATCGACTGGCGGCGTTCGACGCTCTGGTTCTCGGGCATGACGAGGATCATCCGGTAGCCGCGCATCGCGGCGACCATGGCCAGCGCGATGCCGGTGTTGCCCGAGGTGGCCTCGATCAGCGTATCGCCCGGTTTGATCTCGCCGCGCGCCTCGGCGTGCAGGATCATCGAGAGCGCCGGACGATCCTTGACCGAGCCGGCGGGGTTGTTGCCTTCCAGCTTGGCGAGAATGAGATTGTTGCGGCGTGCATTTTCCGCACCCGGCAATCGCTGCAGGCGCACCATCGGGGTATTGCCGACACAGGCTTCGAGCGTGATGATCTTCATTGCCCCGCCAGATGTCGGACGTACTTGGCGACCCCCTCGGCCACGCTGTTGAATTCATCCTTGAAGCCGGCGGCGCGCAGCGCACCGATATCGGCCTGGGTGAAACTCTGATATTTGCCCTTGAGCGCCTCGGGGAAGTCGATGTATTCGACGATGCCCTGACTCACCATCTCCTCCAGCGACAGCGCCGGCTTGCCTTCAAGCGCGCGGCAGGCGTTCACCGTCGAATGGGCGATATCGTTGAACGGCTGGGCGCGGCCGGTACCGAGGTTGAAAATGCCCGACTTCTCGGGATGGTCGAGGAAGAACATGTTCACCTTGACCACGTCGTCGATATAGACGAAGTCGCGGCTCTGGCTGCCGTTGGCGTAGCCGTCGCAGCCTTCGAACAGTTTCACTTTCCCATGTTCCCGGTACTGGTTGAAGTGATGGAAAGCGACCGAGGCCATGCGTCCCTTGTGCTGTTCGCGCGGGCCGTAGACGTTGAAGTAGCGGAAGCCAACCACCTGCGAGGAAAAGTCGGCGCTGGCGGCACGGCGCCTGACGACCTGGTCGAACAGGAACTTCGAGTAGCCATAGACGTTGAGCGGCCCCTCGTGCTCGCGCGCTTCCTTGAAGATGCGGCCGGCGCCATAGACGGAAGCGGAGGACGCGTAGAGGAACTGCGCCTCGTGGTCGAGGCAGAAGTCCAGCAGCGTCGAGGTGTAGCGGAAGTTGTTCTCCATCATGTAGCGACCATCGGTTTCCATCGTGTCCGAGCAGGCACCCTCGTGGAATATCGCTTCGACCGCGCCGTCGAAATGACCGTGCTGCACCATTTCGATGAACTCGTGCTTGTCGAGGTAGTCGGCAATTTCGCAGTCGACGAGATTCTTGAACTTGTCGGCCTTGCTCAGGTTGTCGACGGCGATCACCTCGGTGATGCCGCGGTCGTTGAGCGCCTTGACGATGTTGGCGCCGATAAAGCCGCAGGCGCCGGTAACGATGTAATACATGCCTAGCCTTTCAATTCGTCGATGGAACAGGTCGCGGTACCCAGCTTGCCGACGACGACGCCGGCGGCGCGATTGGCCCAGCGCATCGCATCGGCCAGGTCGAGCCCGCTCGCCAGCATCACGGCCAGCGTGGCGATCACGGTATCGCCCGCGCCGCTGACATCATAAACCTCGCGGGCCAGTGCCGGCTCATGGATCGCCGCGGCGTCGGAAAACAGGGTCATGCCCTCCTCGGAGCGCGTCAGCAACAGGGCATCGATGCCCAGTTCTCCGCGCAGGCGCGCGACGCGTGCAATCAGATCGGCCTCGTCACGCCAGCGTCCGACGACTTCGCGCAGCTCGGCGCGATTCGGCGTGATGACGCTGGCGCCGGCGTAGCGCGCGTAGTCGTCGCCCTTCGGATCGACCAGCACGGGTTTGCCCTGTGCGCGCGCGATGCGGATCATTTCGGTGATGTGCGTCAGGCCGCCCTTGCCGTAGTCGGAGAGAATCACCACGTCACTTGCAGCAACGCGCTGGCGGAATTCGGCAAGCTTGGCCTGCAGCACTTCGTGCGCGGGCCAGTTCTCGAAATCGATACGCAGCAGCTGCTGCTGCCGGCCCAGCACGCGCAGCTTGACGGTGGTCGCCAGTTGCGGATCCTCGTGCAGGCTGGCATCGATGGCCGACTCGGCCAGCAGCCGCGCCAGCGCCTGGCCGGCTTCGTCGGCGCCGACGACCGACAGCAGCCCGGCCCGCGCGCCGAGCGCCGCAATGTTGCGGGCGACGTTGGCCGCCCCGCCGGGGCGTTCCTCGCTTTTCTCGACCTTGACGACGGGCACCGGCGCCTCGGGGGAGATGCGGGAAACCTCGCCGAACCAGTAGCGGTCTAGCATGACATCGCCGACGACGAGGACGCTCGCCTGGCGGGTATCGGGCAGCGGCATTGACATGGGTTACCTGCCTAGGGAGTCAGATCGAATTCTTCGGTGCGGCGCGGCGGAAAGGTTTCCCAGCCGCCGCAGGCCGGGCAGCGCCAATGGAACTGGCGTGCCTTGAAGCCGCAGTCGTCGCAGCGATAGCGCGCGACGCGACGTGTGTGGTTGTGGATCAGGTTGCGGATCAATTCGAGGTCGCCGCGGCGCTCCGGCGGTGCCAGCAGCACCTGCGCCTCGAGCAGTTTGTCGAGGCCCAGCAGGGTCGGGTTCCGGCGCAACTCGTCGCGTACCAGCACATAGGCCGTTTCCGGCCCATGTGCAGCCAGCTCCACCTGGAAGGCGATGTCCAGCAGGTCGAGCGAAGGATGGCGCTCGAGATAGCTGCGCAGCAGGTCGAGCCCGGCCTGCTCGCGGCCAAGCGTCTTGTAGACCTCCATCATCTTGCCGGCGACGAGCGACAAATAGACCGGATTTTGCTGCTCGATGCCCTGCCAGGCCCTCAGTGCCGTCTCGCCATCACCGACTTTTGCGGCCAGCTCGCCCCGCATCAACGTCGCACGGACGCATTTGCGATTGGCCGCCAGTGCGGCATCGATGCGTCGCTGCGCCGCCTCGAGCCGTCCGTTGACGAGGTCGGATGACGCGAGTTCGCAGTGAAATTCGGCGATTTCCTTCTGCCACAGGTGCTCGGCATGGCCCGGCATCTGCTCGGCGATGGCGATCGCCTTCGTCCAGTCCTTTTCCTGCTGGTAGATCTCGAGCAGGTTGCGCAAGGCCTCTTCATCGCGCAGCGTGCCGCGCAGCTTGAGGTAGATCTCCTCGGCGCGATCCAGCAAACCTGCCTTCAGATAATCCTGACCGAGTTCGGCCAGTGCGTGCAGGCGCTGGTCCTCGGTGAGCTGGGTCAATGAAGCATCGCGTTCGATCAGATGCTTGTGTACGCGGATGGCGCGATCCGTTTCGCCGCGACGCCGAAAGAGGCTGCCCAGGGCGAAATGCAGTTCGACCGTTTCAGGATCGAGCCGGGCGGCCTCGAGGAAGGCCTCGATCGCCTTGTCGGGCTGCTCGTTGAGCAGGAAATTCAATCCGGTGAAGTAGGAGCGCGGCAGGCGCCGCGACTCGCGCATCAGCTGCCGGATGTCGATGCGCGCTGCGAACCAGCCGAAAAAAAAGAATGCCGGCAGAACCAGCAGCCACCAGAGTTCGATTTCCACGGTGCTTAACCGGCCGTCCCGACGGGTGGCTCTGCTTCGGACGGGACTGGTTGCCGGGCTGTCTGCTCGGCCTGTTTGCGCAATTTGGCGATGATGCGCCGTTGGCGCACGGCCCCGGGCAGCAGTGCCAACGCCCCCAGCAGGACGCCTCCCGCAAAGGCGGCGAGAACGACGAGCGCCAAGGGCGCCTGCCAGCTGGCATCAAAGAAGAAGCGCAGCTCGACGTCGCCGCTGTTCTTGATGGCCAGCCCCAGCAGGATCACGAACAGGACCCCGCGGAGCAGCCACATCAGCGCATTCATCGCCGTCTCGATGCTACTTGACGGTCAGGTCGACCCGCTCACGCAACTCCTTGCCGGCCTTGAAGTGCGGGACATACTTGGCCGGCACCTCCACGCGGTCGCCCGTCTTGGGGTTGCGGCCGACGCGGGGGGGACGGTAGTTGAGCGAGAAGCTGCCGAAGCCGCGAATCTCGATGCGATCGCCCTTGGCCAGGGCCTCGGACATCGCATCGAGCATCATTTTTACCGACAGGTCGGCATCTTTGACGACAAGCTGCGGAAAGCGCTCCGCCAGACGAGCGATCAACTCGGACTTGGTCATGACCGGAACTTTCCGCAGGGGCTTATTGCTGGTTCAGCTTGGCTTTCAGCAGGGCGCCGAGGTTGGTGGTACCGGTCGCGGCAGCGGCCGAATCGGACGCCAGCTTCTGCATCGCTTCGCTCTGCTCGGCCTGGTCCTTCGCCTTGATCGACAGGTTGATCGAACGCGACTTGCGGTCGACGTTGATGATCAGGGCCTCGAGGCTGTCACCGACATGCAGGTGCTGGCTCAGGTCTTCGGTGCGGTCGCGCGAGAACTCGGACACGCGCAGGTAGCCCTCGACGTCGCCGCCGAGATCGATCACGGCACCCTTGGCATCGACGCTCTTGACCGTGCCGTTGACGAGGCTGTTCTTGTCGTGCGTCGCGATGAAGCTGGTGAAGGGGTCGCCATCGAGCTGCTTGACGCCCAGCGAGATGCGTTCCTTCTCGACGTCGATCGACAGCACCACGGCCTCGACTTCGTCGCCCTTCTTGTAGTTCTGCTTGGCTTCCTCGCCAGTGGCCGACCAGGACAGGTCGGACAGGTGCACCAGGCCGTCGATGCCGCCGGGCAGGCCGATGAAGATGCCGAAGTCGGTGATCGACTTGATGGCGCCCTTCACCTTGTCGCCCTTCTTGTGGTTCATCGCGAACTCGTCCCACGGATTCGCCTGGCACTGCTTCATGCCCAGCGAGATACGGCGGCGGTCCTCGTCGATCTCGAGGATCATGACCTCGACCTCGTCGCCGAGCTGGACGACCTTGGACGGGTGGATGTTCTTGTTGGTCCAGTCCATCTCCGAGACGTGCACCAGGCCTTCGATGCCCTGCTCGATCTCGACGAACGCACCGTAATCGGTCAGGTTGGTGACCTTGCCGAACAGGCGGGTACCCTGCGGATAGCGGCGGGCGATGCCCACCCACGGATCTTCGCCGAGCTGCTTCATGCCGAGGCTGACGCGGTTCTTCTCCTGGTCGAACTTGAGCACCTTGGCGGTGACTTCGTCGCCGACGTTGAGGACTTCCGACGGGTGACGCACGCGGCGCCAGGCCAGGTCGGTGATGTGCAGCAGGCCGTCGATGCCGCCGAGGTCGACGAAGGCGCCGTATTCGGTGATGTTCTTGACGATGCCCTTGACGATGGTGCCTTCCTGCAGGTTTTCCAGCAGTTTCTGGCGCTCTTCGCCCATGTTGGCCTCGAGCACGGCGCGGCGCGACAACACGACGTTGTTGCGCTTGCGGTCGAGCTTGATGACCTTGAATTCGAATTCCTTGCCCTCGAACGGGGTGGTGTCCTTGATCGGACGGGTGTCGACCAGCGAGCCGGGCAGGAAGGCGCGGATGCCATTGGTCATGACGGTCAGGCCGCCCTTGACCTTGCCGGTGATGACGCCCTTGACGAGGATCGCGTCGTTGAGCGCCTTGTCGAGGTCGTTCCAGGCGGCGATGCGCTTGGCCTTGTCGCGCGACAGGCGGGTTTCGCCGTAGCCGTCTTCCAGCATCTCGATCGCGACCTGCACGAACTCGCCCGGATTGGCTTCGACTTCGCCACGGTCGTTCTTGAATTCATCGACCGGGATGAAGGATTCGGATTTGAGGCCCGCGTTGACGACCACAAAGTTTTGATCGACGCGGACGACTTCGGCCGTGATGACTTCGCCGGCGCGCATTTCCTGGCGCTGGAGGCTTTCTTCGAACAGGGCGGCAAAGGATTCCATGGGATTCACGGCAGCAGAGGTAGCAGACATAAAGGGTTAAGGTTCCAAGATATATCCGTCTTGACAACGGGTTAGTTGATAAATGACATGCGGCGTCGGACACTGTCCATCACCGCGGCCACGGCTTCCTCGATGTTCAACGCGGTGGTATCCACCAGGTCGGCATCAGGACATTGCTTCAGGGGTGCGACACTTCTTGCGGCATCGCGCGCGTCCCGTTCCTTGAGATCATTCACGATATCCTGCAAAAGGGGGCGGATGTTATCAGGCATTCCCTTGTCGATCAACTGTTTATGACGCCTTTCGCCGCGTGCCTCGGCCGAGGCGGTCAGAAAGACCTTGACCGGCGCCTCGGGGAAGACCACCGAGCCCATGTCGCGGCCATCCGCGACCAACCCGGGGAAACGCCGGTAGGCACGCTGGCGTTCCAGAAGGGCCGCCCGCACGGCCGGGTAAGCAGCGATCTTCGATGCGCCATTGCCGACGACTTCAGCGCGGATTGCCTCGCTAACGTATTCTTTCCCAAGATAAATGTTGTCGCCCACGAACTCCGCCGGGAGTTCTGCGGCGATCGAAGCCACTGCCGCCTCGTCGTCCAGCGAGACATTCGCCTTCATCGCGGCCAGCGCGGTCAGCCGATAGAGGGCGCCGCTGTCGAGGAAATGGTAGCCGAGTGTCCGGGCGACGCGCTGGGCCACCGTGCCCTTGCCCGAGGCCGAGGGCCCGTCGATGGCGATCACCGGTGCAGCAATCTGCGCGAAGGCATCGAAGTAGTGCGGGAAGGTCTTCGCCACGCAGCCCGGATCGTTGATGCGCACCGGCACGCCGCCCAGCGCCGCAAGGGAAAAGCACATCGCCATGCGATGGTCGTCGTAGGTATCGATGACCGCACCCCGGGCAAAAGTCGGCAGTGGCGGGACGGCGCCGGGTGACATTGGCGCCACAGGCGGCGATACAACGATGGAGTCGCTGCCCTCCTCCACCGTGGCGCCCAGCTTGCGCAGTTCGGTCGCCATCGCCGCGATGCGGTCGGTCTCCTTGACGCGCCAGGAGGCGATGTTGCGCAGCCTGCAGGGGCCGTCGGCGAACAGGGCGGTGACGGCCAGCGTCATCGCCGCATCGGGAATGTGGTTGAGATCGAGATCGAAGGCCTTGAGCTTGGTCGCGGGCGCGGATGCCTCTATGAAATTGTCGCCCCGGACGATGCGAGCGCCCATGGCCTCCAGTGCCTCGGCGAACCTGATGTCGCCCTGGATGCTCTGCCGGCCCACGCCCTCGACGCGCACCGGGCCACCGCCGATGGCACCGGCGGCGAGGAAATACGAGGCTGCCGAGGCATCGCCTTCCACATGCAGCAGGCCGGGACTGCGGTAGCACTGGCCGGCGGGAATCGTGAAACGCCGCCAGCCTTCGCGTTCGACCGTCACGCCGAAGCGGGCCATGAGTTTCAGCGTGATCTCGATGTAGGGCTTGGAGATCAGTTCCGTCGTCATCTCGATGACCGCCTGACGTCCCGTCAGCGGCAGCGCCATCAGGAGGGCGGTGAGGAATTGCGAGGAAACGTCGCCGCGCACCCGCACCGGCGCGGCCAGACGCACGTCCCCCGGGAAAATCTCCAGCGGCGGGAAACCCTCGTTGCCGGCATAGCCGATGTGACAGCCGATCTGGCGCAGCCCATCGACCAGATCGCCGATCGGCCGCTCGTGCATGCGCGGCACGCCCGACAGCTTGTAGCGGCCCTCCGACAGCGCGAGTGCCGCCGTCAGCGGTCGGATCGCGGTGCCGGCATTGCCCATGAACAGGCTGCCGTGCTTGACTGGAAAGACGCCGCCGACGCCGTTCACCCGCCAGGCATTGGGGCCCTTGGGTTCGAGGCCGACGCCGAGCGCAGCGAGCGCGGAAAGCATCACCCGCGTGTCGTCCGAATCGAGCAGGTCGCGAATCTCGGTGTGTCCCTCCGCCAGGGCGGCCAGCAGCAGCATGCGGTTGGAGATGCTTTTCGAGCCCGGCAGCCGGACGATGCCGGCAGCCCGGGCCAGGGGCGGCAGATCGAGGTGTTCCATCACTTGTCCAGGGTATCGAGCCAGGCATCCCGGCGCGTGCGTGCGACGGCAAACATCCGCTCCAGCCCGGTGCTGTCCGCACCGGCCAGCAGCACGCGGGTGCGCAGCAGTTCGGCCATGTAGGCATCCAGTTCGCCGAGCAGCGCCTTGCGGTTGGCGAGGCAGATGTCGCGCCACATCTCGGGATGGCTGCTGGCGATGCGGGTGAAGTCGCGGAATCCGCTGGCAGCGAAGCCGAACAGCTGGTCGGCGTTGGTCCGCCCGGCCAGGTCATGCACCAGCGCGAAGGCCAGCAGGTGCGGAAGATGGCTCACGGCGGCAAAAACGCGATCGTGCTCTTCGGGCGCGAGCTCGGAAACCCGGGCGCCGCAGAGTTCCCAGACCTTGCGTACCGCGGCCACGTCAGCCGGCGCATTCTCCTGCAGGGGCGTCAGCACGACGCGCTTGCCGACGTAGAGGTCGGGCTTCGCCGCCGCGACGCCGCTCTTCTCGGCCCCGGCGATCGGATGGCCGGGAACGAACTGACCGATCTTGGCGCCGAATGCCGCCCGCGCCGCGGCGACCACGTCGGCCTTGGTGCTACCGCCGTCAGTCACGATCGTGTGGGGCTCGAGATGCGGCGCCATGGCACGCATCACGGCCTCCATCTGGCCGACGGGCATGCCGAGCAGGACGAGGTCGGCACCTTTCAGTGCGCTGGCCCAATCGGTTTCGATGGTATCGATCACGCCGCGCCGCAACGCCTCTTCGAGCGGTGCGCGCGTGCGGCCCATTCCGACGATTTCGGGACAGCCCCGCCGCCCATTGGCAACGGAGGCCAGAGCCGACTTTATCGATAAAGCGAAAGAACCGCCGATCAGGCCGACGCCGCAAACGACCAGCCTGCCCATCAGAGCGATTGCTCCAGCGCCTCGAGAAAACGTTGGTTCTCGGTTTCGAGACCGATGGTGACGCGCAGGTGGTTCGGTAGTCCGTAGCCGCCAATGGGACGCACGATCACACCCTGTTTCAGCAGCTTCTGGTTGACCGCAACGCCCTCCCTGACTTCGAAGGTGACGAAGTTGCCGTGCGAGGGAATGTGCTCGAGGCCGAGCCGCTTGAGACCGGCGACGACCTGCTCCATGCCGCGCCGGTTCAACTCGTAGCTCTCGGCGACGAAGAGGTGGTCGTCGAGTGCCGCGCAGGCGGCGGCAATGGCGAGGTTATTGACGTTGAAGGGCTGGCGCACGCGGTTGAGCAAGTCGGCGACCTCGGCCGAGGCGACGGCGAAACCGACGCGCAGCCCGGCCAGGCCGTAGATCTTGGAGAAGGTGCGCGTAACGATGAGGTTGGGGAATTCCCTGACCCAGGCCGCGGTGTCGACACGGTCGGCCGGCGGCAGGTATTCGTTGTAGGCCTCGTCGAGCACCACGGCGACGTCGGCCGGCACGCCGGCGATGAATTCGCGCACCTCGGCATAAGGCAGGAAGTTGCCGGTCGGGTTGTTCGGGTTGGCGATCCAGACCACGCGCGTGTCGGGACGGATGGCGGCCTTCATCGCGGCGAGGTCGTGACCGTAGTGCTTCGCCGGCGCGACGATGCATTCGGCACCCGTCGATAGCGTCGCCAGCGGATAGACCGCGAAGGCATGCTGCGAGAACACCGAGGAGTGCCCCGGCGCAAGAAAGACGCGTGCGGCGAGATCGAGCACGTCGTTCGAGCCGTTGCCGATGACGACCTGATGCGGCGCGACGCCGAGCCGTTCCGCGAGCTTTGCCACCAGTTCGAACTGGTCGGGATAGCGCTCCAATCCGCTGATCGCGCCATCGACGGCAGCCCGCGCCTTGGGACTCATGCCGAGCGGGTTTTCGTTGGAGGCGAGCTTGACGATCCGTTCGACCGGGATCCCCATCTCGCGGGCCAGCTGGGTGATCGGCTTGCCGGGAATGTAGGGAGAAATGCCGCGGATGTAGGACAAGGCCTGTTCGGTAATGCGCATGGATAAACCTCAAATGGCCGCTTTGGGATAGGAACCGAGTTCCTTGAGAAATCCGACGCAACCGCGCAGGTCTTCGAGCGCTCCAGCAATTCTGGCGTCCTGGCGGTGACCGTCGATATCGACGAAGAAGACATATTCCCAGCGGGAATTGCCGAAGCCGCGCGCGGGCCGCGACTCGAACCGCGACATCGATACGCCGTGGTTCTTCAGGGGCGTCAGCAGGTCATGAACCGCTCCCGGCTTGTTCTGTGCCGAACAGACGAAGGACGTCTTGTCCGCACCCGACGGGCCGGCGTCGTGGTTGGCCAGCACGACGAAGCGCGTGGTGTTGTTCGGATCGTCTTCGATGTTTGCGGCGAGGATGTTGAGCTCGTAGAGCCGCGCCGCCGCCTCGCCGGCGATGGCGCAGGCCTCCGGGTCCTGCGCTGCCATGCGTGCCGCCTCGGCGTTGCTCGCCACCGGCACGCGCGCCAGATTCGGTTGGTTGCGGTTCAGCCACTCATGGCATTGCGCCAGTGACTGCGCATGGGAATACAGCTTTTTCACGTCAGCCAGAGACGCCGCTCTGGTCATCAGATTCTGGTGAATACGCAGATTGACTTCGCCGCAGATCATCAGTGGCGAGGTGAGCATCTGGTCGAGCGTGCGGCCCACCGAACCTTCAGTCGAGTTCTCGATCGGCACTACACCGTAGTCGACCTGCCCGGACTCGACGGCACGAAATACGTCGTCGATGGTCAGGAAGGGCGTGAAGGTCGGTGCGGAACCAAAATGCTTTTTCGCCGCCGACTCGGTGAATGTGCCGGCGGGACCGAAGTAGGCGATCTTGAGGGGCTGCTCGAGCGCCAGGCAGGCGGACATCACCTCACGGAAGATGGTGCGCACCGCGCCTTCCGGCAGCGGACCGGGGTTGGTTTCTGCAATGCGTCGCAACACCTGCGCCTCCCGCTCGGGGCGGTAGATGTTGCCGTGCTTGATCTCGCCCACGCGCTGGGCGAGCCTGGCCCGCTCGGAAAGCAGGCCAAGGACCTCGTTGTCGATGCGGTCGATGCCGTCGCGCAGCCGGGCGAGCTCTTCCTGCTCGGTGTTCTGCGAGTTTGCCATCAGGCTTCCTGCGGGAGATAGCGCACGGCCAGCACGCCCTCGATCTTGGCGATCTGGTCGATGACCTTCTTCGGCACCTTGCTGTCGACATCCACGAGCGTATAGGCGATGTCTTTCTTCGACTTGTTCACCATGTTGTGGATGTTGAGCTTCGCGTCGGCCATGGCGGTCGAGATCTGGCCGACCATGTTCGGCACGTTGGCGTTGGCGATGGCGATGCGATAGGCCGATTCGCGTGGCATGGCGACTGCCGGAAAATTCACCGAATTGACGATGTTGCCGTCCAGCAGGTAGTCGCGTACCTGGTCGGCGACCATCACGGCGCAGTTCTCTTCGGCTTCCCGCGTCGAGGCGCCCAGGTGCGGCAGCGCGATGACCTGCGGATGGTGGTTGACGTGCGCGCTCGGGAAGTCGCAGACGTAGGTGCCTAGCTGCTTCGCTTCCAGTGCCGCCAGCACCGCTGCCTCGTCGACCACGCCCTCACGCGAGAAGTTGAGCAGAACGGCACCATGCTTCATCAGTGCCAGGCTGTCGGGGTTGATCATCTTGCGGGTGGCATCGACCAGCGGCACGTGCAGGGTGAGGAAGTTGCTGCCCTTCAGCACCTCGGAGAGGCTGTTGGCCTTCTTCACTTGCGAAGGCAGGCTCCAGGCCGCATCGACGGTGATCTCGGGATCGTAGCCGATGACGTGCATGCCCAGCTTGATTGCCGCATCGGCGATCAGGCAGCCGATCTTGCCGAGGCCGATCACGCCGAGGGTATGGCCGGCCAGCTCGTAGCCGGCGTAGGTCTTCTTGCCGTTCTCGACCTTCTTTTCCATCTCGGGATCGCTCGGATCGAGCGCCGAGACGAACTTCATCGCGCCGCCGATGTTGCGTGCGGCGAGCAGCATGCCGGCGAGCACCAGTTCCTTGACCGCGTTGGCGTTGGCCCCCGGCGCGTTGAACACCGGGACGCCGCGCTTTGACATCTCGGCCACGGGAATGTTGTTGGTGCCCGAGCCGGCGCGGCCGATGGCCAGTACCGACTTGGCGATCTCGACGCTGTGCAGGTCGGCCGAACGCAGCAGGATCGCGTCGGGGTTGGCTGCATCCTTGCTGCAATCGAAACGCTCGCCCAGGCGTTTGAGGCCCGTCTGCGAGACGTTGTTGAGAATCAGAACCTTGAACTGGTCGGCCATGATCTCACCCCTTGGACGCCGCGAATTCCTTCATGTAATCGACCAGTGCCTGCACGCCGGCCGCCGGCATCGCGTTGTAGATCGAGGCACGCATGCCGCCGACCGAGCGGTGGCCCTTGAGCTGGATCATGCCGCGCGCCTTGGCGCCCTTGAGGAACTCCTCGTCGAGCGCGGCATCCTTGAGCGTGAAGGGCACGTTCATGCGCGAGCGGTCCGAACGGGCGACCGGATTGCGGTAGAAATCGGTGGAATCAAGATAGTCGTACAGCAGGTTCGCCTTCTCGATGTTCTTCTGCTCCATCGCGGCAACCCCGCCGTTGCGCTTGATCCACTGGAACACCAGGCCGGCGATGTAGATGCCGTAGGTCGGCGGGGTGTTGTACATCGACTCGGCATCCACGTGGGTCTTGTAGTCGAGCATGGCAGGCGGCGTCGGCACCGCCTTGCCGACGAGGTCGTCGCGGAGGATGACGATGGTCAGGCCGGCCGGGCCGATATTCTTCTGTGCGCCGGCATAGATCAGGCCATACTTGCTGACATCGACCGGACGCGACAGGATGTTCGAGGACATGTCGCAGACCAGCGGCACGTCGCCGGTCTCGGGAATCCAGTTGAATTCGACGCCGCCGATGGTTTCGTTGGCGGTGTAGTGGACGTAGGCGGCATCCTTCGTGAGTTTCCAGTCGGCAAAGGCCGGCGCGTAGGTGAAGCTCTTGTCCTCGGCACTGGCGGCGACATTGACGTTGCAGAAGGTCTTGGCCGCCTTGATGGCCTTCTTCGCCCATTCGCCGGTATGCACGTAGTCGGCGACGGCCTTGCCGCGCAGCAGGTTGATCGGGATCATTTCGAACTGCAGCGAGGCGCCGCCCTGCAGGAACAGCACCTTGTAATTGGCGGGAATGCCCATCAGCTCGCGCAAGTCGGCCTCGGCCTGGGCGGCGATGCCCATGAATTCCTTGCCGCGGTGGCTCATTTCCATTACCGAAGAACCGCTGCCGTGCCAGTCGAGCATCTCGTCGGCGGCCTGTTTCAGGACTTCCTCTGGCAGCGCGGCGGGGCCGGCGCTGAAGTTGAATACGCGTGCCATTTGCTTCACTCCTCTTCGGTTTCGATGACCTTTTCGATGCCGGCCAGCTTGGTGCCGTCATCCAGATTGATGAGCCGAACGCCCTGGGCGGAACGGCCGGTTTCGCGGACCTGGTCCACCTTGCTGCGGATCAGCACGCCGCCGGTGGAAATCAGCATCACCTCGTCGCCCTCCTCGACCAGCACGGCGCCGACCACCGGGCCGTTGCGGTCGGACGTCTGGATCGCGATCATGCCCTTGGTACCGCGGCCGTGCTTGGTGTATTCCGCGATCGGCGTACGTTTGCCGTAGCCGTTTTCGGTCGCCGTCAGCACGTTGAGGCTCTCGTCCTGGGCAACCAGCATACAGATGACGGTCTGGCCGTCCTCCAGCATCATGCCGCGCACGCCGCGTGCTGCCCGGCCCATCGGGCGGACATCGTCCTCGGCGAAGCGCACCGCCTTGCCGGCATCGGAGAACAGCATCACGTCGCAGGCGCCGTCGGTGATCGCTACGCCGATCAGGTAATCGCCATCGTCGAGATTGACGGCGATGATGCCGGCCTTGCGCGGATTGGCGAAGTCGGTCAGCGGCGTCTTCTTGACCGTGCCCATCGCCGTCGCCATGAAGATGAAATGCGCCTCGTCGAAAGTCGGCGTCGGCAGGACGGCGGTGATCTTCTCGCCCTCCTCGAGCGGGAAGAGATTGACGATCGGCTTGCCGCGACTGGTCCGGGCGCCCTCCGGCACTTCGTAGACCTTGAGCCAGTAGACGCGGCCGCGGTTCGAGAAACACAGGATGTAGTCGTGCGTGTTGGCGATGAACAGCCGGTCGACGAAATCCTCGTCCTTGATGTCGGCTGCCTTCTTGCCGCGTCCGCCGTGCCGCTGGGTGCGATAGTCGTCGAGCGACTGGCGCTTTACGTAGCCGGCATGCGAGAGCGTCACCACCATGTCCTCGCGGGCGATCAGGTCCTCGAGGTTGATGTCGGCAGTCTGCAGGACGATTTCGGAGCGGCGCTTGTCGCCGAACTGCGCCTTGATGGCATTGAGCTCGTCAACAATGATCTGGGTGATGCGCTCCGGGCGTGCGAGGATGTCCAGCAGGTCGGTGATGATATCCATCACCTCCTTGTACTCTGCGAGGATCTTGTCCTGCTCGAGGCCGGTCAGGCGCTGCAGTCGCAACTCCAGGATCGCCTGTGCCTGCACGTCCGACAGCAGGTAGCCGCGCCGCGAAAGCCCGAATTCGGGGGCCAATCCCTCGGGCCGCGAAGCCTCGGCAGAGGCGCGCAGCAGCATTTCCTCGACCAGCGCCGACTTCCAAGTGCGCGCCATCAGCTCGCGCTTGGCATCGGCTGGCGTCGGCGCCGCCTTGATCAGGGCGATGACCTCGTCGACGTTCGACAGCGCCACCGCGAGTCCTTCGAGGACATGGCCACGGTCGCGCGCCTTGCGCAGCTCGAAAACCGTCCGTCTCGTCACCACTTCGCGGCGATGCGAGAGGAAGCACTCGAGCATCTGCTTGAGGTTGAGGATTTGCGGGCGGCCATCGACCAGCGCCACCATGTTCATACCGAAGGTGTCCTGCAACTGGGTTTGCTTGAACAGGTTGTTGAGGACGACCTCGGGTACTTCGCCGCGCTTGAGCTCGATCACCAGGCGCATGCCCGACTTGTCGGACTCATCCTGGATGTGGGCGATGCCCTCGATCTTCTTCTCGTTGACGAGTTCGGCGATTTTTTCCTGCAGGGTCTTCTTGTTGACCTGATAGGGCAGCTCATCAACGACGATCGCCTGACGGCCAGACTTCAGTTCCTCGAAATGGGTGCGCGCACGCATGATGACGCGGCCGCGACCGGTCAGGTAGCCTTCGCGCACGCCCGACACGCCATAGATCAGGCCGGCCGTCGGGAAATCGGGGGCCGGAACGATCTTGATCAGTTCCTCGATGTCGATGGCCGGATTGTCGAGCTGCGCCAGGCAGGCATCGACCACTTCATTCAGGTTGTGCGGCGGAATATTCGTCGCCATGCCCACGGCGATGCCGGAGGAGCCATTGATCAGCAGGTTCGGCAAACGGGTGGGAAGGATCAGCGGCTCCTTCTCGGAGCCGTCATAGTTCGGGCCGAAGTCGACCGTTTCCTTCTCGATGTCCTGCAGCAGTTCGTGGCCGATCTTCGCCATGCGCACTTCGGTGTAACGCATGGCGGCCGCGTTGTCGCCATCGACGGAGCCGAAGTTCCCCTGGCCGTCGACCAGCATGTAGCGCAGCGAGAAGTCCTGCGCCATGCGCACGATCGTGTCGTAGACCGCCGTGTCGCCGTGGGGGTGGTACTTACCGATGACATCGCCGACGACGCGTGCCGATTTCTTGTAGGCCTTGTTCCAGTCGTTGCCCAGCTCGTGCATCGCGTAAAGTACGCGCCGATGAACAGGTTTCAGGCCATCTCGGGCATCCGGCAGTGCGCGCCCTACGATCACGCTCATCGCGTAATCGAGGTAGGAGTGGCGCATTTCCTCTTCGAGGCTGACGGGCAGTGTTTCCTTGGCGAAGGCAGAGGTCATGGATCTACTTGGCTGCCCCAAAATTGGGCAGGTTGAAAAGTCGGGAATTCTAGCATGGAGAGCGTCCTCGACCGCCCCTGGATGCAATTCGCAAGCAAGCTATAACCACATGTTTTTATGAATATTTCACAAGACCATTCACGTCGTTCGCCATGCGGGCCCATCCTTGTCGATCAACGGATTGATGCCGGCTGGATCATTCCGGTCGAGCCGGAAGGACAGGTGCTCGAGAAGCACTCACTGGTGCTCGAAGGCGATCTGATCCGCGACCTGCTGCCGACGAGCGAGGCTTCGGTACGTTACTCCGCCAGGCACCACATGCGACTGGAACAGCATGTGCTGATGCCGGGACTGGTCAACCTGCACACCCATGCAGCCATGAGCCTGCTGCGGGGGTTCGCGGATGACCTGCCCCTGATGCGCTGGCTGCAGGAACGCATCTGGCCTGCCGAGAACCGCCTCATGTCGCCCGAATTCGTTCGCGATGGCACAGAACTGGCCTGCTGGGAAATGCTGCGCGGCGGCACCACCTGCTTCAACGACATGTACTTCTTTCCGGAAGCGGCTGCGGAGGGGGCCTTGGCCGCAGGCATGCGCGCAGCCTTGGGCATCACGGTCTTCGAATTCCCCAGCGCTTACGGCAGGCATGCCGCGGACTACCTTGAAAAAGGCATGCAAACCAGAGCGCACTTCAATGACTCTCCGCTCATCTCCTTCTGCCTCGCCCCCCACGCACCCTATACCGTCGCCGACCGAACCTTCGAACGGGTTGGACAGCTGGCTGACGAATTCGACCTGCCGATCCATCTGCATGTCCATGAAACCGCTGATGAAATAAACGGAAGCCTCAAGGAGTACAGCGTGCGTCCGCTTTCCCGGCTGCATCGCCTCGGTCTGCTCTCCCCCCGTCTGATTGCCGTGCATGCGGTTCATCTCGAGCGGGATGAGATCGACCTGCTCGCCGCCGGCGGCTGCCACATCGCGCATTGCCCGACTTCCAACATGAAGCTCGCCAGCGGCATCGCCCCGGTCAAAGAGTTGCTGGACCGAGGCATCGGGATCGGTCTCGGAACCGATGGCGCCGCAAGCAACAACCGGCTGGACATGTTCCGGGAAATGCATCACGCCGCCCTGCTGGCGAAGGTCGCCAGCCATGCCCCGACAGTCCTGCCGGCCCATACGGCATTGCGAATGGCGACACTCGATGGAGCGCGAGCACTGGGGCTGGATGACAAAATCGGTTCCCTGAAACCCGGGAAAAAAGCCGATCTCGCGGCGATCGATCTGGGCGACTGGCCCTTGCAACCCTGTTATGACCCGGCATCGCATCTCGTCCATGTCGCCGGACGGGAACAGGTCAGCCATGTTTGGGTAAACGGACAGTTGCGGATTGAAGACAAGCGCCCCTGCGGCGTCGACATGCGATCTTTGCTAGATAAAGTCGAGATATGGCAGAATAACGCACTCGTGGTCGCCTGAGCCGATCGTATGCACGGCAGCGCGCGACTGTAAGGCCTCAATGTTTCATCCGGCATAATTTCCGACCTGCACCACTCTGCACCATCGACAGGCACCTCCAACAAATACGCATAGGGAAGACAACCATGACCAAGATTGCCTCCAAGAAAATTCTGCTTGCCGCCGCGCTGATCGGCGTTGGCATCACCGCCCAGGCCCAGACCCCCGGCATCGACATGAACGGTACCGTCGGCTACGTGATCGACCAACGTGGTTATGTCGCCAAGAGCGGCACGGGCCTGTGCTGGCGGACCGGCTACTGGACCCCGGCCATGGCGATCGCCGAATGCGATCCCGACCTGGTCAAGAAGGATGAAGCACCCAAGGCTGCCGTTGCAGCTCCCGCCGCCAAGCCCGCGCCCAAGCCCGCTGCCAAGAAGGTGACCCTCGCCGCCGACGCCCTGTTCGATTTCGACAAGGCCGTGCTGCGCGCCGAAGGCAAAGCCAAGCTCGACAAGCTGGCCGGCGACATCCAGGGCATCAAGCTCGAAGTGATCATCGCCGTCGGCCATGCCGACCGCATCGGCTCCGACAAGTACAACCAGAAGCTCTCCGAGCGTCGTGCCGCGGCCGTCAAGGACTATCTGGTCGGCAAGGGTGTCGAGGCCAACCGCGTCTATGCCGAAGGCAAGGGCGAGAAGCAGCCGGTCACCGGCGACAAGTGCGGCAAGAGCGTCGCAAAGACCAAGAAGCTGATCGAGTGCCTGCAACCCGACCGTCGCGTCGAAATCGAAGTGATCGGTACGCAAGAAGTCAAGTAAGCTTCGCGCTTCAGGCAAGTACGAAAAGCCCTGCAATGCAGGGCTTTTCCATTTGTGGAAGAGACCATGGAAACGAACACCCCCCTCAATGTCGATCATCAGGAAGTCGCCAAGTTCAGTGAACTCGCCCATCGCTGGTGGGACCCCAATTCCGAGTTCAAGCCCCTGCACGACATCAACCCGCTGCGGCTCGGCTGGATCGACCGCTCTACCGGGCTCGCCGGCAAGAAGACGCTCGATGTCGGCTGCGGCGGCGGCCTACTGACGGAAGGCATGGCCGCATGCGGTGCAACCGTCACCGGCATCGACCTGTCCGAAAAGGCCTTGGGCGTGGCGAAGCTGCACATGCTGGAAAGCGGCCGGCAGATCGACTATCGGCATGTCGCCGCCGAAACACTGGCCGCTGAAGAGCCGGCCGGTTACGACGTCGTGACCTGTCTGGAAATGCTGGAGCACGTTCCCGATCCGGCATCGACGGTATCTGCCTGTGCACGCCTGGTCAAACCCGGCGGCCAGGTCTTTTTCTCGACGATCAACCGCAATCCCAAGGCTTACCTGTTCGCAGTCATCGGTGCCGAATACATCCTCAACCTGCTGCCGAAAGGGACGCACGATTACGCCAAATTCCTGCGTCCGGCGGAACTGGCCCGTCATGCCCGCGAGGCAGGGCTCGCTGTCGAGGAGATCATCGGCATGAGCTACAACCCGCTGACGAAAACCTACAAGCTGGGCAGCGATACCTCGGTCAACTACCTGATCCGGGCGATGCGCCCGGCCTGAGTCAGGACGTGTCCTGGCGCGACGCCGTTGCCGCCTCGCGGCGACGGTGACTGAGGAAGGCCGGTAGCGCAATCAGCGCCATGCCGATGACCATCGCCATGATCGGCCAAAGCACCGGTCGATTCCAGCGCTGTCTCATTTCCTGACGCATCGCGACATCGACCCGCTGGTACTTCAGGGTATTGTTCCCCACTTTGGTCGGCTTGCGATTCTTCAGCCAGACATGGCGCAAGCTGTAGTCAAGCGGGTGAAAACCCCAGACCCATGGCGTGTCCTCGTGCAGGATCGCCAGCATGCGGTCGATGATCGCCTGGCGTTCCGGGCCGTTTTCCATCGCCCGCATCCGTTCGAACAGGCGGTCGTACTCGGGATTGGCATAGTTGGCGGCATTTTCCCCGTGATGCTTGACCTTTCCTTGCGGCCCATAGAGCAGGAACAGGAAGTTCTCGGGATCGGGGTAGTCCGCATTCCAGCCGAAATAGAACAGTTGCACCGCCCCCTTGCGCACCTTTTCCTGGAAGCGGTTGTAGTCGGTACTGCGCACGACGAGCTGGACGTCGATCTTCCTGAACTGCTTGTTGAGCCAGTCGATGCGTGTCTTGGCACCGACACCGGTGGCGGTTGTGTCCAGATTGACGACCAGCGGTTCGCCGCTCTGCGCGTGTCGCCCTGACGGCCAGCCGGCTTCCGCCAGCAGCGCTTTCGCCACCTCGACTCGTTTGCGGCGCAGCGTGCCGTCCCGCCATTCGTAGATCGCGGGATTGATGCCCGCCCTGCCCGGCCGGTAACCGAAGATGCCTGGCGGCAAGGGGCTCTGCGCGACGATGCCGCGGCCGTTCTGGAAGATCGATACGAACTCCTCCTGATCGATGGCGATGGCGATCGCCTGACGGATTTTTTTCGCCGCTTCGCCCATGCCGCCCACCAGCGGATCGAGCATGTTGAACCCCATGTAGAAGGTGGTCGTCGCCACCGACGTCGACAGCCGGATGCCTTGGGCCCGCATTTCCGGCGTCAGCGTCACCTCCCCGCCGGCACCGACCTGCACCGCCTGGTCGAACGAATCGGAGGAAATGCCCGAGGCATCGTAATAGCCTTGCAGGAACTTGTTCCAGTACGGAATCTGTTCCTTCTCGCGCGTGAAGACCACCTTGTCGATGAAGGGCAGCGGCTTGCCGCAGTCTTCGAGCAGCCCTGCCGCACGATCTTCCGCCTCGCCATCGCAGGGATAGGTTTCGCCGCGGAAATTCGGATTCCTCTCCAGCACCATGCGGGCATTCGGGTTGTTTTCCGTCAGCATGTAGGGGCCGGTGCCGATCGGATACCAGTCGAGCGTCAGGTTCTTCTCGGCCATGCCGGGCTGGCTGTGGAAGCGGTCCGCCTCCCAGGGCATCGGCGCGAAGAACGGCATCGACAGCCAGTAGAGGAACTGCGGATACTTGCCCTTGATGCGGATGCGGTAGCGATAGCGGTCGAGCGTCACCGCCCCCTCCAGCGCGACCTGCCGCAGATCCAGCCACTCCTGCTGCCGTCCCGCCGGCGCCGACTTTTGCAGGCGCTGCGCCAGGTCGTTCAGCCCCACGATGTACTCGCCCATCAGGCCGAGAATCGGCGAATGCAGGCGGGGATGGGCGAGACGCTTCAGCGCATAGACGTAGTCGTTCGCGACCAGTTCGCGCGTACCGCGATTCGGAAAATCTGCCAACGTATTGAAGCCAGAGATGTCCGCCGGTTGCTCGGCGAAGGCCGGGTGAGGCTGGAAACGAATGCCCGGCTTGATCTCGACGACATAGTCGGTAAAGGCAATGCGGGCCGCATCTGCATCGGCTGGCAGCGGCCGCCCGGCAGCATCGAAATACTGCGGGCGCGGAACGGCGACAGCGGTGGCGGGAATCAGTTCGTAGGGACGGCGGAGATAGTGGTACTGCAGCGGCGGCTCGTAGATCTGGGCCGTGAAGGTGATCTCGTCCTCGCTGTAGGACTGTACCGGATCGAGATGCTTGGGCCGATCGGTGAACGCCGTGTAGAGAATGTTGCGGCCCTGGTCTGCAGCGGGATAGGGGTCATTCCAGGCCGCATCGCAGCCCGCCAGAATCGAGCAAAAAAGGATGATGGTCGCGTACCGGCGCATGACCGAAGTGTAATGTAATCGCAGCTATAATCCGCGGCTCGCATCGGAAGGATAGAGGAAGGATTAGACATGGGATTTCTCGCCGGCAAACGCATTCTGATTACTGGCCTGCTTTCCAACCGCTCCATCGCCTATGGCATTGCCAAGGCCTGCCATCGCGAAGGCGCCCAACTGGCCTTCACCTACCAGAACGAGCGCTTCCAGGACCGCATCGCCAAGTTCGCCACCGAATTCGGCAGCGACATGATCTACCAGGTGGATGTCGCCGACGATGCGCAGATCGACGCCGCTTTCGCCGCCATCGCCGAGCGTTGGGACGGTCTCGAAGGGCTGGTGCACTCGATCGCCTTCGCGCCCAACGAGGCCATCGAGGGGGACTTCCTCGACGGCATTTCGCGCGAATCCTTCCGCATCGCCCATGAAGTCTCCTCCTACAGCTTTCCGGCGCTGGCCAAGGCCGCGCGGCCACTGCTGCTGAAGGGCAACCATCCGTCGCTGCTGTGCCTGAGCTACCTCGGTGCCGAACGCACCATGCCCAACTACAACACCATGGGACTGGCGAAGGCCAGCCTCGAAGCGGCGACCCGCTACCTCGCCTTCAGCCTCGGCCCCCAGGGCATCCGTGCCAACGCGCTCTCCGCCGGCCCGATCAAGACGCTCGCGGCATCGGGCATCGGCAACTTCGGCAAGCTGCTCGCCTACAACGCCCACCATGCGCCGCTGCGCCGCAACGTCACTATCGAGGAAGTCGGCAACGCCGCTGCCTTCCTGCTGTCCGATCTGGCGAGCGGCATCACGGGCGAAGTGCTCTACGTCGATGGCGGCACGCACAACGTCGCCATGGGCAACGCCGACCCTTTGCCCGCCTGAACACCTGCACGCTTTCGAACAAAGCAGGCTCCCCGCCTGCGAGGGCGCGGCTGGGGGTGGGCGGGACCTGTCCGGCGCCGTCCTGCCGGCGCCGACTTTTATTTGCGTTCCAGCGCAGCGCTGTTGATCGTCACCGGGTAGCGCTGACGCAGGGCCGCCAGCCAGCCGACGAGTTCCTCCTGTGAGGTAATCTCGCCGTAATGCTGCCGCAGGGCCTGGCCACGGGCCAAGGCATCCGGCCCGCCCTTCTCGTCGTAGGGCGTCACCTTGTCGATGCGGTACAGGGCATAGCCACCAGGCACTTTTGCACCGGTATAGGCCGGCAGGCTTCCGGTCGTGGCGGCAAAGATCGCAACACGGGCCTCGGCCGTCAGTTCCGGCGCATGCATGCGGCTGACGCTGCGGGCCTTGCCCCATGCCAGATCCGTCTTATCGGCGGCCTGGAGCTTTTGCAATTGGGCCTGCCCTGCGGCTACCGCCTTGGCGACGGCCGCCTCGCGCACCAGCACCTGACGGATTGCCCCTGCAACGGTGTCCAGCGGTTCGACCTGAGCGGGCTTGTGCTCGATGACCCGCGCCGAAACCAGCGTGTTGCTGCCAACATCGATCGCCTCGGTATTGCGGCGATGCTGGATGGCATCCGCGGAGAATATCGCCTGGGCCAGCTTCGGATGGGTAAACGGTGCCACGGCCTGTCCGCCCTTCGACAGCCAGTCGGAGGCAGCCACGACCAGTCCGTACTTTTCCGCTGCCGGCTTGAGCGTGTCGGCCTGCTCGTAGACGGTATTCGAGAAGCCTTCGGCCGCCTCGGCGAACTGCTTCGCCCCTGCCTGCTTCCTGAGCTCGGCGGCGATTTCGCCCCGTACCTCGTCGAGGGGCTTGGCCTTTTCGGGACGAATGCCCGTCAGCCTGATCAGGTGGAAGCCGAAATCCGAGCGGACCACGCCGGAAATTTCACCCTCCTTGAGAGAGAACGCGGCATCCTCGAAAGGCTTGACCATCATCCCGCGCCCGAAATACCCGAGGTCGCCCCCCTTCTCCGCGGAACCGGGATCCTGCGAGTATTGTTTGGCGAGTTTCGCGAAATCCGCCGGATTTTTCTGTAGTTGCGCCAGCACTTCCTCCGCACGCGCCTGCGCCACCTTGGCTTCTGCTTCGGGGGCCCCCTTGTCAGCACGGAAAAGGATGTGGCTCGCCTGGCGCTGCTCCGGTTGCTTGTAGCGGGCCGCATTCGCCTCGTACGCCGCCTTGATGTCCGCGTCACTGATCCTGGCGTTCTCGCTCAGCTTGTCCTGGCTGAGCACCAGATATTCGACACGCACCTGCTCCGGGGTCTCGAAACGGGCCTTGTTTTCTTCGTAGAAACGCTTCACCGCGGCCTGGTCGGGCTGGCTCTCGGCAGAGAACGCCTCCGCACGCAGGAGATACTCCCTGATCTCGCGCTCTTCCAACTGAGCCGCCAGCCAGCGGTCCGCCGTCAGGCGTCCGCTGAACGAGCCGTTGGCTGTCGCCATCATCGCCTGCTGCATCATCAGATCCTGCCGGACGCGTGATTCGAACATCTCGACGCTCATGCCCTGTGCCGCCACCAGCGCCTCGTAACGCTCGCGCGAGAACTTGCCATCCTCCTGCAAGGACGGTACCGAGGTGATGAAGCTCACGAGCAGGTCGTCACCGACCCGCAGGCGGGATTCGTTTGCGAAGAGCAGCAGCAGCCGCTGGTTGATCAGCTCCTGCAGCACGCCGCGACGCAACTCCGGACTGTCGAGCAAGGCCAGCTGTCTCGGATCGCTGCCGATCTGCGGCCGCAGGCGATCCTGCTGTTCGCGCAGGGCCTGCTGGAAGTCCGAAACCGAAATCGACGACTCGCCCACCTTGGCGACATCATCGGAGCGACCGGAGTTCACGTAGGAATCCACGCCCCACAGCGCGAACGGCAGGATGATGATCGCCAGGACGACCTGGATGAACTTCTTGTTGTTCCGAACGAGATCGAACATGGCCAGTCTTTCAAAGACGAAAGGCGAACCTTGGTTCGCCTTTCGTGGAAACATTCTTGGTGGGCGCTGACGGGTTCGAACCGCCGACATCCTCCTTGTAAGGGAGGCGCTCTACCAACTGAGCTAAGCGCCCTGCATCCCCCGCGGCCAGGCACAGCCGCGAGGCTGCGCATTCTAGCAAAGCAGGCCGCTCAGTGCTTGATCAGTCCCGACTCGAGCGGAGCCGAATCCGTGGCCGGCAACTGTGCCGCCGGGGCGGCTACGGCGGCACCTTCGGGCAGTGGCTCCGGCATGCGCTCCAGCGCCACCTCGAGCACCTGGTCGATCCACTTGACCGGGCGAATCTCGATGCGATTCTTGATCGTATCGGGAATCTCGGCGAGGTCCTTGACGTTCTCCTCCGGAATCATCGCCAGGCGGATCCCACCGCGCACGGCGGCCAGCAGTTTTTCCTTGAGGCCGCCGATCGGCAGCACCTCGCCGCGCAGCGTGATTTCGCCGGTCATCGCCACGTCGGCACGCACCGGGATGCCGGTCAGGCAGGACACCAGCGCCGTCGTCATGCCGATGCCGGCGGACGGGCCGTCCTTGGGCGTCGCACCTTCCGGCAGGTGGATATGGATGTCGTTCTTCTGGTAGAAGTCCTCGGCGATGCCGAGCTGGCGGCTGCGGCGGCGCACCACCGTCAGCGCGGCCTGGATCGACTCCTGCATCACCTCGCCGAGCTTGCCGGTCGTCAGCGTCTTGCCCTTGCCAGGCACGGCGACCGACTCGATGGTCAGCAACTCGCCACCCACCTCGGTCCAGGCGAGGCCGGTGACCTGGCCGATCTGGTTTTCCTTCTCGGCCATGCCGAAGGTGTAGCGGCGCACGCCAAGGAACTTGTCGAGGTTCTTCGCATTGACGATGATCTTGTTCTTGCGCTGCTTCATCACCAGCGACTTGACCACCTTGCGGCAGATCTTCGAGATCTCGCGCTCCAGCGCCCGCACGCCCGCTTCACGCGTGTAGTAGCGCACGATGTCGCGCAGGGCGTCCTCGGTCACGGACAGTTCGTCGCGCTTCAGGCCGTTGTTCTTCATCTGCTTCGGCAGCAGGTAGCGCTGGGCGATGTTGGTCTTCTCGTCCTCGGTGTAGCCGGAGAGGCGGATGACCTCCATGCGGTCGAGCAGCGCCGCCGGGATGTTGAGCGTGTTGGCGGTCGCGACGAACATCACATCGGAGAGGTCGTAATCGACCTCGATGTAGTGGTCCTGGAAGGTATGGTTCTGTTCGGGGTCGAGCACCTCCAGCAGCGCCGAAGACGGGTCGCCACGGAAATCCATGCCGAGCTTGTCGACCTCGTCCAGCAGGAACAGCGGGTTCTTCACGCCGACCTTGGTCATGTTCTGCAGGATCTTGCCAGGCATCGAGCCGATGTAGGTACGGCGATGGCCGCGGATCTCGGCCTCGTCGCGCACGCCGCCCAGCGCCATGCGGATGAACTTGCGGTTGGTCGATTTGGCGATCGACTGGCCGAGCGAGGTCTTGCCCACGCCGGGAGGCCCGACGAGGCAGAGAATCGGCGCCTTGACCTTGTCGACACGCTGCTGCACGGCGAGGTACTCGACGATGCGCTCCTTGACCTTCTCGAGGCCGTAATGATCCTTGTCGAGAATTTTCTCGGCCGCCGACAAGTCCTTGGACACGCGCGATTTCTTCTTCCACGGCAGGCCGATCAGCGCTTCGATGTAGTTGCGCACGACGGTCGCCTCGGCGGACATCGGCGACATCAGCTTGAGTTTCTTCATCTCGGCATTGGCCTTCGCCAGTGCCTCCTTGCTCATGCCGGCCGACTTGATCTTGCGCTCCATCTCCTCGATGTCGGCGCCCTCTTCGCCTTCGCCGAGCTCCTTCTGGATCGCCTTGACCTGTTCGTTGAGGTAATACTCCCGCTGGCTCTTTTCCATCTGGCGCTTGACGCGGCCACGGATGCGCTTCTCCACCTGCAGGATGTCGAGTTCGGTCTCGAGCTGGGCGAGCAGCTTGTCGAGCCGGTCATCGACACTGACCATCTCGAGGATTTCCTGCTTGAGCTCCAGCTTCATCGGCAGATGGGCCGCGATGGTGTCGGCCAGCCGGCCAGCCTCCTCGATGCCACCGAGCGAGGTCAGGATTTCCGGCGGGATCTTCTTGTTGAGCTTCACGTACTGGTCGAACTGCGCCAGGATCGTGCGGCGCATCGCCTCGATCTCGTGGCTGCCGCGCTCGTTCGAAACGATCGGCTCGATTTCGGCGACGAAGAGCGACTTGCGGTCCTCGACGCGCGCAATGCGGGCGCGCTGCGTGCCTTCGACCAGCACCTTGACGGTACCGTCGGGCAGCTTGAGCATCTGCAGGATGTTGGACACGCAGCCGATGTCGTAGAGATCCTCGGCGTCCGGTTCGTCCTTGGCAGCCGACTTCTGTGCCACGAGCAGGATGCTCTTGCCGGCTTCCATCGCCGTTTCGAGTGCCTTGATCGACTTCGGGCGGCCGACGAAAAGCGGGATGACCATATGGGGAAACACCACCACGTCCCGCAGCGGCAGCAGCGGGAGCAGGTTGTTTTCCAAGCTTAGTTCGAGTTCGTCAGACATGGACGCGCATCCTCTCGTTGGTTGGCTTCTGCCATGCCACATTGGGGCGGCAGGGAAGGATTCAAGCAGCCGTCCCGCGACGGCCGACTTTCCGTGGGAACCCGAAAACTCAGTTCGAACCCGAAACCTTGGGCTGGTCGGCGTAGATCAGCAGCGGCTGGCTGCCGGTCTCGATCATGGCCTCGTCGATCACCACTTTCGCCACCCCCTGCATGCCGGGCAGTTCGTACATGGTGTCGAGCAGGACGTTCTCCATGATCGAGCGCAGGCCACGCGCGCCTGTCTTGCGCTTGATGGCCTTGCGGGCGATGGCCTGCAGGGCGGCAGGACGCACTTCCAGTTCGACCCCCTCCATCGAGAAGAGTTTCTGGTATTGCTTGATCAGTGCGTTCTTGGGTTCGATGAGGATCTTGACCAGCGCCTCCTCGTCGAGTTCCGCGAGATTGGCGACAACCGGCAGGCGGCCGATGAGTTCCGGAATCAGGCCGTACTTGACGAGGTCGTCGGGCTCGACCTGGGCGAGCGTTTCGCTGAGGCTCGCGCTCGTCTTGCTTTTTACCTGGGCGCCGAAGCCGATGCCGGCTTTTTCGGAGCGTTCCTGGATGATCTTGTCGAGGCCGTCGAACGCGCCACCGCAGATGAACAGGATGTTGGCGGTGTCGACCTGGATGAAATCCTGGTTCGGGTGCTTGCGTCCGCCTTGCGGCGGCACGGCGGCGATGGTGCCCTCGACCAGCTTCAGCAGCGCCTGCTGCACGCCTTCGCCGGAAACGTCGCGGGTGATCGAACGGTTCTCGCTGCGGCGGGAAATCTTGTCGACCTCGTCGATATAGATGATGCCCTGCTGGGCCTTTTCCGCCTCGTAGTCGCATTTCTGCAGCAGCTTGGCGATGATGTTCTCGACGTCCTCGCCGACATAGCCGGCTTCGGTCAGCGTCGTGGCATCGGCGATGACGAAGGGCACGTTGAGCAGGCGGGCCAGCGTCTGGGCCAGCAGCGTCTTGCCCGAACCGGTCGGGCCGACCAGCAGGATGTTGCTCTTGGAGAGCTCGACATCGTCCTTGCCGCCCTTGCCACCGGACTGGCTGCGCAGGCGCTTGTAGTGGTTGTAGACGGCGACGGACAGGATCTTCTTGGCCTGCTCCTGCCCGATGACGTACTGGTCGAGCACGTCGCGAATCTCGACCGGGACCGGCAGGTCGCGCGAGGCTTTCTCGGGCTCGTCGGTCGCGGTGTCGTCACGGATGATGTCGTTGCACAGATCGATGCACTCGTCGCAAATGAACACCGACGGGCCGGCGATCAGCTTCTTGACCTCGTGCTGGCTCTTGCCGCAGAAGGAGCAGTACAACAGTTTTTCGGGGGTGCCCTTCTTGTCCGCCATCGTGGCTGTTCTCCGTTCAGTTTGCCGTTCAGGCCGCGTCTTCGCGGCGGGTCAGCACCTTGTCGACCAGGCCGTACTCGACGGCGGACTCCGCCGACAGGAAGTTGTCGCGATCGGTATCGCGCTCGATCCGGTCGATCGGCTGGCCGGTGTGCTTCGCCAGCATCTCGTTGAGGCGCTGCTTGAGGTAGAGGATTTCCTTGGCGTGGATCTCGATGTCCGAGGCCTGGCCCTGGAACCCGCCCATCGGCTGGTGGATCATCACGCGCGAATTGGGCAGGCAGAAGCGCTTGCCCTTCTCGCCGGCCGCCAGCAGGAAGGCGCCCATCGAGGCCGCCTGGCCGATGCACAGCGTCGACACGTGCGGCTTGATGAACTGCATGGTGTCGTAGATCGCGAGGCCGGCCGTCACCGATCCACCCGGCGAATTGATGTAGAGGTAGATGTCCTTGTCGGGATTCTCGGACTCCAGGAACAGCAACTGGGCGACGATCAGGTTGGCGGTCGCGTCGTTCACCGGCCCGACCAGAAAGATCACCCGCTCGCGCAGCAGGCGCGAATAGATGTCGTAGGCGCGTTCACCACGGCCGCTGGTCTCGATGACCATCGGCACCAGCCCCAGCGCCTGGGGGTCGTCACTGCGGATTGATTCGCTGGCAGTCATGCCGTGCATCATGCCGCATTCCCCATCAGCTCGTCAAAAGCGACGGCCAGGTCGCTGACCTGGGCATTTGCGAGCACCCAGTCGACGACATTGTTTTCCATCGCCAGCGCTTCGGCCTCGGCCAGGCGCTGCGGCTGGCTGTAGTACCAGCGCACGACTTCCTGCGGATCCTCGAAGGTCGCTGCAAATTCATCGACAACAGCGCGGACCTGCTCGGGCTTGACGTGGAGATCCTTGGCCCGGACCAGTTCGGCGACGATCAGGCCCAGCTTGACGCGGCGGGCCGCCTGGTCGGTGAACCAGCTGGCCTCGACCGGCATGTTCTTCATCTGCGGATTGCGCTGCTGCAGGTCGCGCAGGGCATTCTCGGCCATCTGCTGCGCCTCGGCCTGCACCATGGCGGTGGGTACGGCGATCGGATTCGCCTCGACGAGGATGTTCATCGCCTGCTCCTTGACACGGGCACGCAGGCGCTTGGCGACTTCGCGCTCCAGATTCGAGCGCACCTCGACGCGCATCTTGTCGAGATCGCCATCGGCGATGCCCAGCTGGCGGGCGAACTCGGCATCGACCGCGGGCAGTTGCGGCATCTCGACCTTCTTGACGGTCACGGTGAATTGCACGGTGGTACCGGCCAGGTCCTTGGCGTGGTAGTCATCCGGGAACTTGACGTCGAAAACCTTCTCCTGACCTTCGGTCGTGCCGACGAGCGCCGTCTCGAAATCGGGCAACATCATGCCGCCACCGACGAAGACCGGGTAGTCGGTCGCCGTGCCGCCCGGGAAGACCTCGCCATCCTTGCGGCCGGTGAAATCGATCACCAGGCGGTCGCCGTTTTCGGCCGGACGGCCGGCGGGCACGTAGTTGGTGCGCTGCTTGCGCAGGACCTCGATGGTCTGGTCGACCTCGGCATCGGTCACGGTGAGCGTCGGCTTCTGCACGGCGTGGGCAGTGACTTCGGCGATCTCGAACTCGGGGAATACCTCGAAGACAGCGGTGAATTCCATGACCGTCTCATCGGCCGCCTTCTTCGGCTCCAGATGCGGCTGGCCGGCAACGCGCAGGTTCTGCTCGCGCACCAGATTGTTGAACGCCTTCTCCACCGCAGCGCCGATGGCCTCGGAACGCGCCTGGGCGCCATGCATCTGGGCGACCATCTTCATCGGCACCTTGCCCGGACGGAAACCGGCCATCTTGGCGGTCCTGGCGATGCGCTTGAGCTGCTGTTCGACCTCGCGCTCGATCTCGCTCATCGCCACGGCCATGTCGATGCGGCGCTCCAGCGGGTTGGTGGCGGCGGGCGCGGTCTGGGTGTCCTGGGTCGTTTCCATGAAGAGTCCTTGAAATGAAGCGAAGTGATTAAGTGATTGATTGTGCGTTGGTGCGAAGGGAGGGACTCGAACCCTCACAGGTTGCCCCGCTGGAACCTAAATCCAGTGCGTCTACCAATTCCGCCACCCTCGCAGGATGGGCGATTCTACCGAATTCGCTCCTATACTGACGACCGATGGCTACCGATCACTTCCGCGATCACTACGAGAATTTCCCCGTTGCTTCGCTCTTGCTGCCCGCGCCCCTGCGCCCGGCGGTGGCGGCCATCTACGCATTCGCCCGTTCCGCCGACGATTTCGCCGACGAGGGCGACCTGCCGGCCGAGGAACGCCTGCGCCTGTTGAACGAATATCGGGCCGAACTCGACCGCATCGAACGGGACGAACCGAGCGGGCACCCGATCTTCCTGCGCCTGCGGCCGCACATCGAGCGCCACCGGCTGCCGCTGACGCTGTTCCGCGACCTGCTCGACGCCTTCGCCCAGGATGTCGTGAAGGACCGCTACGCCGATTTCGGCGAACTCATGGATTACTGCCAGCGCTCGGCCAACCCGGTCGGCCGGCTCCTGCTGCATCTGTTCGACGCGGCCACGCCGGACAACCTGCAACGTTCGGATGCCATCTGCTCCGCCCTGCAGCTCATCAACCACTGGCAGGATGTCGGCATCGACATCGGCAAGGGCCCCCGGGGGCGCATCTACCTGCCGCAGGAAGACCTGCGGCGCTTCACTGTCACCGAGCGCAACCTGGGACGCCGTCCCGCCACCGCCGACTTTCGCCGCCTGATGGCCTTCGAGGTCGAGCGGGCACGCGCACTGATGCTTTCGGGCGCCTCGCTCGGCAGCGACCTGCCCGGCCGCATCGGCGTCGAAATCCGCGCCATCGTCGCCGGCGGCCTGCGCATCCTCGACAAGATCGAGGCCGTCGGCTACGACGTGCTCAGCCGCCGCCCCGTCCTCGGCCCGTTCGACTGGCCGCGCATCTTCCTGCGGGCCGCCCTCCGATGACGCCCGACGACTACTGTGCCGACAAACTGGAAGCCAGCGGTTCCAGTTTCGCCGCCAGCTTCCGTTTCCTCGACCGGCAGAAACGGCAGGCGCTGAACGCCCTCTACGCCTTCTGCCGCGAAGTCGATGACGTCGTCGACGACGCCAGCGACCCCGCCGTCGCCCGCGCCGCGCTGGACGCGTGGCGCAGCGAGATCGCGACGCTGGACGGGGGACAACCGTCCCATCCGGTCACGCAGGCCCTCGCCACGGCGCGATCCCGCTATTCTCTGCCGGTCGAGCAGCTGACCGAAATCATCGACGGCATGCAGATGGACCTCGACCAGTCCCGCTATCCGGATTTCGCCCAATTGCAGCTCTACTGCCACCGCGCCGCCGGTGTCGTCGGCCTGCTGGCGGCCGAGATCTTCGGCGCCTCCGACCGGCGCACCCTCAAGTACGCCCACGCGCTCGGGCTGGCCTTCCAGCTGACCAACATCATCCGTGACGTCGGCGAAGATGCCCGGCGCGGCCGCATCTACCTGCCGCAGGACGAACTGGCCCGTTTCGGCGTCGCCGAACAGGACATCCTCGCTGGCCGTCACTCGCCGGCCTTCCGCAACCTGATGGCCTTCCAGGCCGAACGCGCCCACGAACACTACGACCGTGCCTACGCCAGTCTGCCCGCCGCCGACCGCAAGTCCCAGCGCCCCGGCCTGATCATGGCGGCCATCTACCGGAAACTGCTCGAGACAATCGAAAGGGATGGCTTTCTCGTCCTCGACCGCCGCACCACCCTGACGCCGCCGTACAAACTCTGGCTGGCGGTGAAGACATGGCTGACGACCTAGGCGGCCGGGTCGCCGTCATTGGGGCCGGCTATGCCGGGCTCGCCTGCGCGGTGGAACTCGCCGACGCCGGCATCGGCGTCGATGTCTTCGAGGCCTCGCGCACGCTCGGCGGCCGGGCACGGGCCGTCAGGATCAACGACGGGCCCGAGGGCATCAGCGTCGACAACGGGGCCCACATCCTCGTCGGCGCCTATCGCGAAACCCTGCGGCTGATGAAAAAAGTCGGTGCCGACGGGACGGCGCTGCGCAGGGAAAACCTTCACCTTGAATTCCCGGGTCACGTGAGGATCGCCGCGCCGTCGTTGCCCGCTCCGCTCCATCTGGCCTGGGCGCTGCTGTTCGCCCGCGGGCTGTCCGTCGCTGACAAGTTCGCCGCCATCCGCTTCATGCGCGTCCAGCAGGCCCGGCATTTCCGGATCGAACGCGACATGAGCGCCGCCGACCTGTTCGCCGCCCACCGCCAACCCGAGCGCGTGCGCCGCTTCCTCTGGGAACCGCTCTGCCTCGCCGCGCTCAACACCCCGGTCGCGATCGCTTCGGCCCGGGTGTTTCTCAACGTGCTGCGCGACAGCCTTGCCGCCGATCGCGAAGCCTCCGACCTGCTGCTGCCCGCCACCGATTTCTCCAAGCTATTTCCCGCACCGGCCGCCCGATTCCTGGAAGCGCACGGTGGCCGGGTATTCCGGTCGGCACGCATCCGCGGACTGGAAAAAACCGGCGCCGGCTGGACGGCGACCGGCGACCAGGCGTACGGACCTTATGCGCACGTCGTGTTGGCGGTCGCCCCCTACCATCTCGCCCCGCTGCTGTCCTCGCACACGGAGTTCGCTCCGCTGATCGAACACGTCGGGCACCTCGACTGGCAGCCCATCGTCACCTGTTATCTGGCCTATCCGGAAGCGACGCGCCTGCCCTTCGCCATGGCCGGGGTCATGGGCGGCCATGCCCAGTGGCTATTCGACCGCGGCGCGCTGTGCGGCCAGCATGGCCTGCTCGCCGCCGTGATCAGTGGCGACGGTCCCTGGCAACAGCTTGGCCACGAAGCGCTCGCCATCGCAATCCATCATGAAATCGAACGCCTGCTGCCCGGCCTGCCCACACCGCGGCACAGCCACGTGATCGAGGAAAAGCGGGCGACCTTCGCCTGCACGCCGGCACTGGAGCGTCCCCTCACGCACACGGCGAACCCGACGGTCTGGCTCGCCGGCGACTACGTGGCCGGTGACTACCCCGCCACGATCGAAGGCGCGGTTCGCAGCGGAATAGCGGCTGCCCGGCAGGTCAGGACGACCCTCAATCGATCTTGAACAGCTTGAGGAAGCCGGCCAGCCTGAAGGCGTTCAACACATCGCCGCGACAGCGGGTAAATGAAATCGACCGGCCGTTCTCATTGAGCTTTTCGCGCCAATAGAGCATGTTGCCCAGGGACAGGCTGTCGATGTAATCGAGGCGGGCACAATCCACCACGACGTCCTTCGGCACGTGCGTCAACTTGTGCATCGCCGATCGAAAGCGCGCGACCGTCACCGAATCGAGCCAGCCGACCAGTTCGACCCGCATCCGGGCGGGTTCCTCGACGACGTTCACTTCGAAATGGCTGGTGACGGGCATGGCTAAGCATCCTCGGGATATGGCCGTGAAATCATAGCACCCCGTCTCCCGGCCGGTCCGCGACACCGCCGGCCGCGAGGCGGACCCAACGTCCGCAGCGCCGTGCCAGCGACTCGTCGTGGGTGACGAGGACCAGCGTGGTGCCCTGCTCCGCATTCATCTCGAACATCAGGTTGATGACCTGCTGCCCGGTCGCCGCATCGAGGTTGCCGGTCGGCTCGTCGGCGAGCAGCAGCCGCGGCCGGACGGCGAAGGCCCGTGCCAGGGCGACGCGCTGCTGCTCGCCGCCGGAAAGATGCTTGGGCGCATGATGCAGGCGGTCGGCGAGGCCGACGCGGGCCAGCATCGCCTCGGCCACCTCCACCGTCTCGGCTGCACCGGCGATGCCGAGCAGTTCGAGCGGCAGCATGACGTTTTCCAGCGCAGTCAGGGCCGGCAGCAGATGGAAGGACTGGAACACGAAACCCAGTTCGCGGCCGCGCAGTGCCGCCCGGCCATCCTCGTCCAGCGCGGCGAGATCCTGCCCGGCCAGCAGCACCCGGCCACGCGTCGGCAGGTCGAGCCCGGCCAGCAGGCCGAGCAGGGTCGACTTGCCCGACCCCGATGCGCCGACGATGGCGACCGACTCCCCTGCGCTGACGGCGAAGTCGATATCGTGCAGAATCGTCAGCGTCCGGTCCCCGCTGACCACATCCTTGCCCAATCCCGCCGCCTGCAACACTGTCTCGGTCATGTCGAAGCTTCTTTCCCTGCTGCTGTTTTCACTTTCATTCTGTACCACCGTCCATGCCGCCACCCTGCTCGTCTTCGGCGACAGCCTGTCCGCCGGCTATGGCATCGCCCGGGAGCAGAGCTGGCCCGCCCTGCTTCAGGCACGCCTGCGCGCGGAAAAGTTTCCCTACGAGGTCATCAACGCGAGCATCAGCGGCGAAACCACGGCGGGCGGCCGCAGCCGCCTGCCCGCAGCGCTGCAACGGCACCGGCCGCAGGTCGTGATCCTCGCGCTGGGCGCCAACGACGGCCTGCGCGGCCTGCAACTCGCCCAGACCCGCGACAACCTGCTCGCCATGACGCGCGCGGCGAAGGCCGCCGGCACGCGCGTGCTGATCGCCGGCATGCAGCTGCCGCCGAACTACGGGCCGGATTACGCGCGGGAATTCAACGCGCTGTTCGCGACCGTGGCGCGGCAGGAGAAGGCCGCACTGCTGCCCTTCCTGCTCGAACCGGTCGCACTCGACGACGCGGCGTTCCAGCCCGACCGGCTGCACCCGACCGCTGCCGCGCAGCCCAAAATCCTCGATCACGTCTGGACGGTCCTGAAGCCCCTGCTCAAACGACGCTGAGCCGGGATTCGCCGGCGGACAGCGCACCGATGACCGCCGCCTCCGCGAAACCGTCGGCACGGAAGGCCGCCAGCACCTCTGCGACGCATTCCGGCGCACACGCCACCAGCAGGCCGCCGCTGGTCTGCGGATCGGTCACCATCTTCTGCTGCCACTCCTCCAAGGTCGGCGCCAGCGCGACGGCATTGCCATAGCTCGCCCAGTTGCGCGACGAGGCACCGGTGGCGATGCCGGCCCGGACATGCCGCACCGCCTCCTCGATGAGCGGCAACTGCGCGAATTCGACCGTCGCGGCGAGTTTCGATCCGCGGCAGATCTCGAGCAGGTGGCCGGCGAGGCCGAAGCCGGTCACGTCCGTCACCGCATGCACGCCGCCCATCTGCGCCAGCCGCGTTCCGGTGACGTTGAGGGTCGTGGTCCAGCGCACCATTTCCGCGTAGCCCGCTTCGGACAATTCGCCTTTCTTCAGCGCGGCCGACAGGATGCCGATGCCGAGCGGCTTGCCGAGCACCAGCACGTCACCGGCCTGCGCTCCCGCGTTCTTCTTGAGGTGATCGGGATGCACGATGCCCAACCCGACCAGCCCGTAGATCGGTTCCAGCACGTCGATCGAGTGCCCGCCGGCGATCGGGATGCCGGCCGCGGCGCAGACGGCTTCGCCGCCGGCGAGAATCTGGCGGATCACGTCCTCGGGCAGTTTGTCGAGCGGCATGCCGACGACGGCCAGCGCGAAAATCGGCTTGCCGCCCATCGCGTACACATCGGACAGCGCATTGGTCGCCGCGATGCGGCCGAAGTCGTAGGGGTCGTCGACGATCGGCGTGAAGAAATCGGTGGTCGCGACCACGGCCTGGCTGTCGTTGAAGCGATAGACCGCCGCGTCGTCGGAAGTCTCGACGCCGACCAGCAGGTCAGCGGGGATGGTCTTGAGCGGCGATTCCGCGAGCAGGCGCGAGAGCACGGCGGGGGCGATTTTGCAGCCGCAGCCGCCACCATGCGAAAATTGAGTCAGTTTTACGGACATCTCGGGACATGAAGCAAAAAGGGGTCGCAACGGTAGCACAACTGGCCGCGGAGCATGGCTTCGACGCCATTCTCGACGCACGCTCGCCGGGCGAGTTCGCCGAGGACCACCTGCCCGGCGCGACGAGCTGTCCCGTGCTCTCGGACGCCGAGCGCGCCCGCGTCGGCACCCTCTACAAGCAGGTGTCCCCCTTCGAGGCCAAGAAAATCGGCGCGGTGCTGGTGGCGAAGAACATCGCCACCCACATCGAGACCCGCTTCCTCGACAAGCCCAAGCACTGGCGACCGCTCGTCTACTGCTGGCGCGGCGGCAAGCGCTCTGGAGCTTTTACTCATATTCTGCGCGAGATCGGCTGGGACGCCCACCGGCTCGACGGCGGCTACAAGGCCTGGCGGCAGCATGTCGTGGCGGAACTCGCGCAACTGCCGCAGCGCTTCGATTTCCGGGTCGTCTCGGGCCCCACCGGCAGCGCCAAGAGCCGCATCCTCGAGGCGATGGCCCGGCAGGGCGCGCAGGTGCTCCATCTCGAGGAACTGGCCGCCCACAAGGGCTCGGTGCTCGGCAAGCTGCCGGACGAACCTCAACCTTCGCAGAAGATGTTCGAATCGCGCCTGCTGGCGACGCTCGAAAAGTGCGATGCGTCGCAGCCGGTTTATGTCGAGGCCGAAAGCCGCCGCATCGGCCAGCTGCAGGTGCCGGACGCCCTGATCGCCGCCATCCGCGCCGCTCCCTGCCTGCGCATCGACGCACCCCGTCCCGCCCGCGCCGACTTTCTGCTGTGCGACTACGACTACTTCCTCGCCCGGCCGGCCTGGCTCGTCGAACAACTCGGCCACCTGCGCGGCCTGCAGAGCAACGAGACGCTGGCGCACTGGACCGGGCTGGTCGAGGCAGGCGATTACCCCGGCCTCGTCGCGGAGCTGCTGGAAAAACACTACGATCCGCTCTACGAAAAATCACAGGGCAGGAACTACCGCTACACCGATGCCCCCGCCATCGAGGCCGATGCGCTGACGCCCACCGGCATCGAGGACGTCGCCCGCAAGATCCTGTCCGCCTAGTCGGGCATCCTGACCGGCCGGCCGCGCCGCACGCAGATACGTTGCAACACTTGAGCCCCCCCCGAAGATCTCGCTGCGCTCGTTCCTCCCCCCAGGGGGCTGGAAAACTCTCGGGGCGGCCCTTCGAGTTTTCCATGGGCTTTATCTCCTGCGAATTCGCCCTGCTCGAAGGCCAGCACGGTGAAGCGTTTGTGCATCAGGTCCAGCAATTCGCCGACGCGCAGCAGATGGACGGGATTTTGCGGTTTGCCGTACTGCTCCTGCCCGGCCATGAAGGTCTCGTAGATCAGGATGCCGCCTTCGCGCAAACAGCCGAATATCAGCGGAAACAACGGCCGCCACAGGTAGCGGCTGACGACGATGCCGTCGAAGCCGCGCCCGTGGTAAGGCCACGGCCCGTTCTCGAGATCGGCGCAGCGCGTGGTCACGCCGTCCTGGCCGGTCAGCGATTCCAGCGCCTCCGCATCGCGGTCGACGGCCTCGACCCGATGACCCAGGGCCGCCAGCAGGCGGGCATGCCGGCCGCCGCCGCAGGCGAGGTCGAGCACGTCGCCGCTGTCGGGAATCAGGGGCGCGAAACGGGCGATCCAGGGAGAAGGTGCGGTGGGATATGCGGGAAGTTCGATCATGGGTGCCGTCCTGCCGGCGCCGACTTTCACAGCCGGCCCAGCTGCGCCTCGTCCAGATAGCACCATGCGCCCTCGGCCAGCCCGAGGGCTTCCAGGCTCAGCCCGCCGATCGCCGTGCGCCGCAGGGCCACGCAGTGGCTGCCGGCGGCGGCGAGCATGCGCTTCACCTGGTGGTATTTCCCCATGTCGAGCACGATCTCGACTTCGCATTCGCCGACCTGGCGCGCCTGCGCGTTAAGCGGCGCCGGTTCATCGATCAGCTGCACCCCCCCCTGCAGCCTGTCGATCAACGCCGGCGTCACCGGCGCATGGGTGGTCGCCACGTAGGTTTTCGGCACATGGCGCTTGGGGTGCGACTGGGCATGGATGAAGGCACCGTCATCCGATAACAGCAGGAGGCCGGTGGTATCGTGGTCGAGGCGCCCCACGGGCTGCACATCGCGCAGCGTGAATGGGTCGGGCAGCAGGCTCAACACGCCGCGATGCACCGCCGGCCGGCGGGAACATTCCACGCCCGCCGGCTTGTTGAGGGCCAGATAGACCTTCTCGCGGTACTGCCAGGCTTCGCCATCGACGGTGAATTCGAGGCCGCCGTTCTCCATGGGATCGAACTCGGCATGCACGTCATCGACCACTTCGCCGCCGACTTCCACCAGCCCGTCGAGCACCATGTAGCGGCAGCTCTTCTTCGTGCCGAAGCCCTGCGATTGCAGGATTTTTTCCAGGGTGAGTTTTTTCATATGGCCGGCACTCTAAATCAATGCGCGGCATTGCGAGTACACTCTTCGCCCTTTTGTAGGATTTACCGAAGGATTTCCAGTGCTCGCCGCCAACAACATCACCATGCAGTTCGGGGCCAAGCCCCTGTTCGAAAACGTTTCCGTCAAGTTCGGCGAGGGCAACCGCTACGGCCTGATCGGCGCCAACGGCTCCGGCAAGACCACCTTCATGAAAATCCTCGCCGGTGTGCTGGAGCCCTCCGCCGGCAATGTCAGCCTCGACGCCCACGAGCGCATGGCGCACCTCAAGCAGGACCAGTTCGCCTACGAGGACGTGCGCGTGCTCGACGTGGTGATGATGGGCCATGCCGAGATGTGGGCCTGCATGCAGGAGAAGGATGCGATCTATGCCAATCCGGAGGCGACCGAGGACGACTACATGCGTGCCGCCGAACTGGAATCCCATTTCGCCGAATACGACGGCTACACCGCCGAGGCCCGCGCCGGGGAGCTGCTGATGGGCGTCGGCATCCCGATCGAGCAGCACACCGGCCCGATGCGCGAAGTGGCGCCGGGCTGGAAGCTGCGCGTGCTGCTGTGCCAGGCGCTGTTCGCCAACCCGGACATCCTGCTGCTCGACGAACCGACCAACAACCTCGACATCAACACCATCCGCTGGCTGGAAAACGTGATCAACGAGCGCAACAGCACGATGATCATCATCTCGCACGACCGCCACTTCCTCAACCAGGTCTGCACCCACATGGCCGACCTGGACTACGGCCGCATCACCGTCTATCCCGGCAACTACGACGACTTCATGGAAGCCTCGACGCAGGCCCGCGCCCGCCAGTCGGCCGCCAACGCCAAAGCCAAGGAAAAGGTCGCCGAGCTGCAGACCTTCGTGCGGCGCTTCTCCGCCAACGCCTCGAAAGCCCGCCAGGCGACATCGCGCGCCAAGCAGATCGAGAAGATCAAGATCGAGGACATCAAGCCCTCCTCGCGCCAGTACCCGTGGATCGGCTTCGATTACGACCCGAAGGAAAAGCTGCACCGCCTCGCCGTCGAAGCCGAGAACCTGTCCTTCGCCTATGTGCCCGGCACACCGGTCATCAACAACCTTTTCACCGCCATCGAGGCCGGCGAGAAGGTGGCGATCATCGGCGAGAACGGCGTCGGCAAGACCACCCTGCTGAAGTTGTTCGCCGGCGAGGCGCTGGGCGGCCTGCCCCCCAACCATGGCCATGTGAAATGGGCCGAAAAAGCCCGCCCCGGCTACTTCGCACAGGACCACGCCGCCGACTTCGCCGAGGACATGTCGCTCACCGACTGGATGGGTCGCTGGGTGCGCGAGGGCGGCTACGAGGGATCGGACGTCGAAACCCTGATCCGCGGCACCCTCGGCCGCCTGCTGTTCTCGGGCGACGAGGTGAAGAAGTCGGTCAAGGTCATCTCCGGCGGCGAACAGGGCCGCATGCTGTTCGGCAAGCTGATCCTGCTGCGCAACAACGTGCTGTTGATGGACGAACCGACCAACCACCTCGACATGGAGTCCATCGAGTCGCTGAACAATGCGCTGGAGAAATATCCCGGCACGCTGATCTTCGTTTCGCACGACCGCGAATTCGTCTCATCGCTGGCGACGCGCATCATCGAGATCAAGTCGGCCGGCGAGATCGTCGACTACCGTGGCAACTACGAGGAATACCTCGCCAGCCAGGGCGTGGCTTAAAAGTCGGCGCCGGCAGGACGGCGACGGCCGTCCGGTAGCCCCAGTCGCGATTCCCGGCGGTGGCGGCAGTCAGACCTTGCCGCAGAAGGGCTTCCCTTCGGCCAGCAGCTCAGCAATCTGCTCCGCAGGTACGGGCCGGCTGAACAAATAGCCCTGCATCCGGTTGCAAAACTGGCGCTGCAAATAGCAATGCTGCTCCAGTGTCTCGACGCCCTCGGCGACCACGGAAATGCCGAGGCTTCGGGCAATCCCGATGATCGCCCGCACCAGGGGCGCATCATCGGAATCCGGATCGTAGTCCCGCACGAAGCTCTGATCGATCTTGATCTCGTCAATCGGGAAGCGACTCAGATAGGCCAGCGATGAGTAGCCGGTACCGAAGTCGTCCAGCGCGACCCGCACGCCCATGGCCTTCAGTCCGTTGAGCGTTGCTATGACGCCCTCGGGATCATGCATGAGCATGCTTTCGGTCAGTTCCAGGTCGAGGCCGCTGGCAGACATTCCCGTGGCGGCGAGCGCATCGGCGACGAATCGCACCACGTCGCATTTCTGGAACTGGCGTGCCGAGAGGTTGACCGCGATGCGCACCGCCGGCAACCCGGCTTCGCGCCATTGGCGGTTCTGCTCGCAGGCAGTGTGCAGGACCCATTCACCGATCGGCACGATCAGCCCGGTTTCCTCCGCCAGCGGGATGAAACTGGCAGGCGGTACCATCCCCAGTTCGGGATGCTGCCAGCGCACCAGGGCTTCCAGACCGACGATCGCCCCGGTATCCGCCGCGATCTGCGGCTGATAATGAAGCACGAACTCATCCCGCTCGATGGCGTGCCGCAGGCTGGTTTCAAGTGCGAGCCGCTCATGGGAGCGCGCATTCATTTCCGTCGCATAGTATTGGTGGTTGTTGCGCCCCTTGTCCTTGGCCCGATACATCGCGATATCGGCATGCTTCAGCAGCGTGGCGATGTCCGTCCCGTCGCGCGGATAGATGCTGATGCCGAGGCTGCCCGAAACGAACAGCTCCTGTCCATCAATCATGAAGGGCGCAGCCAGCGATTTCATGAGCTTGTCTGCCACCCCGTCGACACCGGCCAGGTCCTCGCTCTCGCCAATATCCGGCAGCACGACGACGAACTCGTCGCCGCCGACACGCGCAACGGTATCGCCCTCGCGCAGGCATGCGCACAATCGCTCGGCGACGCCCACCAGCAAATGATCGCCGACGTGGTGGCCGAGCGTGTCGTTCACGGTCTTGAAGCGGTCGAGGTCGAGAAACATCACGGCCGCCCGCAGCTTCTGGCGCCGTGCAAATGCCAGCGCCTGGGCAATCCGGTCCTGCAGCAGGCTGCGATTGGGCAGGTTGGTCAACACGTCATGGCTGGCGAGTCTCTCCAGCTCGGCATCGAGGCGCTTGCGCTCGGTAATGTCGCGACACGTCCCGACGATGCCGGCGAACTCGCCATCCAGATCGTGGTAAGGCTGTCCCTGTCCCAGCATCCAGCGATAGGCTCCGTCCGCGCGGCGCAACCGATATTCGATCTCGAAGCGGCCGCCGCCGTTCAAGGTCATCGCCTGCGCGGCCATGACCTTGTCGCGATCTTCGGGGTGCAGACAATCGAGCCAGCGGTTGCCAAGCAGCCGCTCGATGGAATGGCCTGAAAATTCCAGCCAGGAGTGATTGAAGTATTCGGCCTGTCCATCGGTACCGCTGAACCAGACGAGGTCCGGAAAGTCATGGAACAAGCCAAGATAAAGGTCGCGCGAACGGGTCAGTCTCTGCTCAAGCTCGATGCGTTCGCTGATATCACGGGCAATGGTCGAGAAATACTCGATCTTCAGATTCGCATCACGGTGAGCGATCAGCGATTGCGACATCGGGATCTCGCGTCCCACACCGTCCATGACGGCGATCTCCCCCCGCCAGAATCCCCACTTCATCGCTGCCGGCAAGACCACACGCTCGTGCTGTACCGCCACCCATGCCGGCAAATGATCGGTGATGACACCGGCCTCGCGCGCGCTTTCGACACCGAACAACCTGCGTGCCGCGTTGTTCAGGTAAAGGATGCGGCCATCCGTATCGAAGGTGACGATGAGATCGATCGTGCTCTCGAGCAGCGACAATTGGCGCGCCTGTGCGCGACGGGCTTCATGCTTCTCGATGAAGGACTTCAGCATGCGCGCCACGTCATCGAGCATCTGGCGCTCTTCCGGCAAAAACGGTCCTTCGGCGGCATCGGGACGATGTTCACGGTAGCAAACGACGACTTCCAGCGGTGCCCCCACCACGTCCGCCAACTCGGTTCGCTGAGTCCAGGGTGCCTCCCTGAAGTCCGCCGTGCACCCTTGAATCTCTCTCCAGCGAACGCGGGCGACAGCGACTTCGGGATACTGCCAGCCCTCGGGAAGCAGTCGCGCTATCCGTGAAAAGATCTCCGGCAGCTGCGCATCCTCCTGCAAGGTCACTGCGACACGATGCAGCAGCGTCGCCTCCTTGGTCCGTTCGTTCAGTTCGTGGATCAAGGCCGACGTGATCTCGGCGGTGCGGTTGAACGAGTGCGCCAGGTCGCCGACCTCGTCGCGCGAACGGACGGTCATGCGTACCGAATGATTGCCGGACGCGAAGCTCTGGCACAGGCGGGCGAGGTGGCGGATGGGCCGGCTGACATCCCGCTGGATGAACAGGAATACCAGCAGCAGGAACAGTCCTTCGGTGATCAATACGCCATCGAGCTGTCGATGGATGCGTTCCCGAACCTGCCGGTCGGTTTCGGTCAGGCTGTTCACTATCTCGTCGGCGCGCACCAGCATGTCGGTGGCGGTGTCGTGAATCCGGTCGAGCGCCACGCGCGCCTGATGATCGGCAGGATCGCCCGCAGCGACGGTGGCGACGCTATCGGCATAGGCCGGCCAGCGATCGCGGAGCGCTTTCAGCTGCCCGAGCAGAGCGGGGTTGCTTTCGATCAGGGCCTTGCTGCCATTGCCCAGGTGCTGCTCGATGCCGTCGATGATCCGGCCGTACTCGTCAATCTGCTCGCGCAGCCTTTGGCGGTCGCCAAAATCGAGACGGGTCGCCAGATAGGCGATACGCTGGCTGAGGTAGCGCAAGCGGCCCGTTTCATTGACGATGTACGCGGAATTGCCCAGGGCGTCGAACATGCGCGCGGCAATATGGATATTGGCATACGTCGCCAGGACGAATATTCCGAAAAACAGCCCCAGCTTCAATCCGATGGTAGGCCGATAGCGGCTGACCATCATGTCCAGCACATCCCGCCACTTTCCGCCCACGGCGGTGTTTCCGTTCATGCCGGCGTTCTCCCTCGATATTTTTTATCGTTGGCCCCGATGCAAACAAGGCCTTTATTCCGCTATCGTCATACCTGCTCGATACGGACGAGCGCAGTGCATGTTACCGAGCAGGTCACGCTGCATGCCAATGTATTGCCGTTCGCTACATCACGTGTAGCAGGCCGTGCCGGCCGCTGGCGCTATTTGTACCTGCGGCCGGCCTCAGGCTGCATTCATATTTCGTACTCGCGCAGTCCGTCGAGATCGAGCACCTCGATGCGCCTGTCCATCATGGCGATCAGTCCGGCATCCTCGAGGTCGCGCAGATTTCTCGACAGAGATTCAGGCGTCATGCCCAGGCGGGAGGCGAGGATCTGCTTTGCTGCCGGCAGGAAGAACACGCGCCTGCCGACACCGATATCGCTGTGGCGGCTGACCAGATAGCTGGCGACCCGCTGGACATATCTTTCCGCCGTCAGGAACTCGATATCCCTCAGATAGCCGAATTCCCGCGCCGACAGCTGCTTGAGCAGCTGACCGACGAACCCCGGATGGGCATTGGCCAGATCGAGAATGACGTCCTTGTCGATATGCAGCAACCGGGCATCGGTCAGCGCGACCGCATCGAACGAATACGCCGCCTCCGGAAACAGGAATTGATCCCCGAGAATCTTTCCCGACTCGAGCAATTCCAAAACCTTCTCTTTGCCGTCGGAAGAAACGCATTCTTCCTTGACCACGCCCGACACCACCGCAAAGAGTCCGGTCGGCCATTCGTGGGCACGAAAGATGGTCTTGCCCTTGGCGTAGCTTCGCTCCTCTGCCGCGAGCGATATCTGCTCGATCTGCGCCTGTTCGAGATTCCGGAACAGGGGCAATTGCAGGAGAAAGGACGGAATATCGAAGAGTGAGCCTGACAAAGGATGACCTCGTATCCGGTGAATGGGAGGCAGGTAGCGGCGATGCGATCCTGCGCGGCGGACGAGGTCATGATGTTATGCAGTGGCTTGCCGACAACCTATAGGAATATTCCGATTTGCAGGGGGTAAAAGTTCCGAGTATGCATTGTCGGCACTGTGTCGCCGCCGCCCGGCGGGTGCAAGAGCACCAAGCCTGGGCCTGGGCCGCGCTTGTGCTTCAGGCGTCGCGTCGCTGCTGGCGCCGCCGTCGCGTGCGCCACTGCCAGACCGCATCGATCAGGAAATAGGCCAGTACGCCGAAACAGCATGCCATGATGAACAGCCCGACCAGCAGGGGCTTGCCGAGGGCGGCGATGCGCTGCCAGAGCGAAGCATCCGCCTGGGCCGCGGTGTCCGCTCCTTCAGCCGCGTGGGCCGGCAAGGCGGTATCGCCCGTCACCCAGCCGCCGAGCTTGTACGCCGCGTAATACAGCGGCGGGAACGTCAGCGGATTCGTGATCAGGGTGCTGGCGGCTGCAGCGGGAATATTGGCGCGCAGCACGATGGCGGCGGCGGCCGTGACGGGAATCTGTGCCAGCGGAATCAGCAACCCGAAAAAAACGCCCAGCGCCACACCGAGCGCCACGCCGCGCCGCGACCAGCGCCACAGGCGCGGATGGCCGAGCCACGGCGCGAGCCAGCGCAACCAGCGGTTGGCCATCAGCGTTTCCCGGGTGGGTATCAGCCGCCGCCACTCCATCGCTACCGGCCCTCCCCGTTGCCGGCCACGATCGTCGCGGACAACAGCTGCCGCGCCTTGGCGCACTGCTCGACGGCACGGCGCAGGGCGCTCGCGGCGCGCAGTTGTGCGTCCATCGCCGGGACAGCGAGCCGGCCTTCCGCGCCGGCCACGAGCAATTCGGCCTTGAGCCGCTGGTAGGACGCTTCGAATGGATTGAGATCGACCTCGCCGCCGGGCGCATCCGGTTCGAGCTGCAGCAGCACGGCTTCGGCCGCGGCACGGAAGTCCGCGCCAGCCGGGCCGTCCGCGCTCCCGGTTTCGCGCAGCGCCGCGGCCGCCTCGGTGGCCAGTTCGGCGGCCGTTTCGTAGTAACGCGCCACGCGCAACAGCTCCGGCAGGCGTAGCGCGCTCTCGGGCGCCATGCCGCCGCGGTTGAGCTGGGCGATGAAATCGGCAATGGCCAGGGTCAGCCGGTCGGCAATCAGCCGGTCCTTTTCCAGTAGCGGCGGCGCGGCGGCAAACGCGGTACGCACCGTTCCGAGGGCGATGCCGCCGAGGCGATGCAACTCGCGCGTCAGCGCATCGAGCGCCAGCGCCGGCACCGCCAGCACGGTCTTGTCGATATAGCGCGGCCGCGCCTCGTCTTCTTCCGCGCTCTTGAAGCGCCCGATCAGGAAATCGGCCAGGCGGTCGGCCAGCGGCCAGATCAGGATGACGCCAAGGATGTTGAAGGCAGTATGGAACAGGGCGAGCTTCGCTGCCGGTCCCGAATCGAGATCGAGCAAACCGCGCACGAAACCGAGAAAGGCCAGCAGCCAGGGCAGTATCGACAGGGCGACGACGCCCGTCAGCACGTTGAACAGGATGTGCGCGGCGGCGGCGCGCTTGGCGTTGGAAGTAGCGCCGATGGCGGCGAGCACCGCGGTCACCGTGGTGCCGACGTTGGCGCCGATCACCACGGCGGCGGCGGCTTCCAGGCTGACGAGGCCGCTCTGTGCCGCCGAAAAGGCGATCACCAGTGCGGCTGCCGAGGCCTGCATCAGCACCGTCATCAGGATGCCGACCAGCACCATCGCGACGACACCGACGAGGCCCTCGCCTTGCGGCAGCGAAAAATCGGCGGCCATGCCCGAAAAACTGTCTTTCAGCAGGTCGATGCCGAGGAACAGCACGCCGAAGCCGGCCAGCGCCATGCCCAGCGCGCCGCGCCGGTTGCCGTCGCTGGTCAGGCGCAACAGCATGCCGACACCGATCAGCGGCAGGGCGAACGCATCGATTGCGAACTTCATGCCCACCAGCGCTACCAGCCAGCCGGTCATCGTCGTGCCGACGTTGGCGCCGAACAGCACCCAGAGCGCTTGTCCCAGCGACAGCAGGCCGGCGTTAACGAATCCGATCACGGCCACCGTCACCGCGCTCGACGATTGCACCGCCACCGTTACCAGTGCGCCCGAGACCAGGCCGCGCGCACGCGTCCGCGTCGACCGGGCCAGAATGCGCTCCAGCGCAGAGCCGGCGGCCAACCGCAGGCCATCGGTCATCAGCCCCATGCCGAGCAGGAACAGGCCGACGCCGCCCGCCATGCTGCCGATCATTGCAAAGTTTTCCATGCCGATCATTCTTGCATGACCACCGTTGCGAGGCGACGTTCCCGCCGTCCCGCCAGCACCGAGTTTTTAGTCCGGCACGAAAAAGCGATCGCGCAAGGACTCCAGCCCGAATTCCGTCAACAATGCACGGAGGCGATCCGCGGGCACACGCCCCGGCCGGCGCTCCTGCCGGGCGATGATCAGTTCGTTCTTCATCGAGTGCTCCCAGCCGACCAGTTCGGTGACGCTGACGTCGTAGCCATGGGCCTGCAGTTGCAGACAGCGCAGCACGTTGGTGACGTGGCTGCCGAATTCGCGGGTGTGGATCGGGTGGCGCCACAGCTCGGCGAGCGGGTTCGCCAGCGTCCGGGCCTTGTGCTGGCGCAGGACGGCGGCGACCTCGGCCTGGCAGCAGGGCACCAGCACGATGAACGGCGCCCGGCGCGTCAGCGCGAAGCGGATGGCATCGTCGGTGGCCGTGTTGCAGGCATGCAGCGCCGTGACGATATCGATGCGGTCCGGCAGTTCGGGCGCGGCGCCTGCTTCCGCCATCGGCCGGTCGAGAAAACGCATCCCGGCGAAACCCAGCCGCGCGGCCAGTTCGCGGGATTTGGCGACGAGTTCGGCACGCGTCTCGATGCCATGCACGACGGCGCCGCCCGCCTGTGCCTTGAAGAACAGGTCGTAGAGGATGAAGCCGAGGTAGGATTTGCCCGCCCCGACGTCCACGAGCTGGACATCGGGATGATCTTCTTGAATTTCCTGAAGAATCGGCTCGATGAACCGATATAGGTGATAGACCTGCTTGAGCTTGCGGCGGCTGTCCTGGTTCATGCGGCCGTCGCGCGTCAGGATGTGCAGTTCTTTCAGCAGTTCGACCGATTGCCCCGGCCTGATTTCATTTTTCTCGGACATGGTTGGTGGTATCCTGTGCTGCATTGCAACATCGACATTTTCTGGTAAGCCAGTTTAAGGCCATGAACTACGAACAGCATTACCTCACGCCCCTTTTCGAACCCAAATCCATCGCCATCATCGGCGCATCGGAAACGCCCGGTTCGGTCGGCGCCACGCTGGCCCGCAACGTCATCGACGGCGGCTTCAAGGGCAAGCTGTTCTTCGTCAACCCGCGCCATGACACGGTGTTCGGCCAGAAGGCCTACGACAACGTCGAAAGCATCCCGCAGCGGCTCGACCTCGCCGTGATCTGCACCAAGGCCGAAACCGTGCCGGGCATCGTGGATGCCTGCGGCCGGGCCGGCACGCGTCACGCCATCGTGATTTCCGGTGGCTTCGCCGAGATGGGCACGCGCGGCGCGAGCCTGCTGCGCACCCTGCTCGATTCGGCCCGCCGCCACAACCTGCGGCTGCTCGGCCCCAACTGCCTCGGCCTGATGCGCCCCGGCAGCGGCGTCAACGCCACTTTCGCCCACGGCAGCGCCAATCCGGGCACCATCGGCCTGATATCGCAATCCGGCGCGCTGTGCACCGCCATCCTCGACTGGGCGCTGCCCAACAACGTCGGCTTCTCCAACGTGGTCTCGCTGGGCGCCGAAAGCGACATCGACTTCGGCGAAGTGCTGGACTACATGGTGGCCGACCCGCGCACCGAGAACATCTTCCTCTACATCGAGGGCATCAAGAACGCCCGCCGCTTCATGAGCGCACTGCGCGCCGCCGCCCGCTGCAAGCCCGTGCTGCTGATCAAGGTCGGCCGCCATCCGGCTGGGCGGCAGGCGGCCCTGTCGCACACCGGGGCGCTGGTCGGCGCCGACGACGTCTTCGACGCGGCGCTGCGCCGCGCCGGCGTGGTCCGGCTCGGCAACATCGGCCAGATGTACGCAGCCGCGCAGGCCCTCTTCTCGCACTTCCGCCCGCGCGGCAACCGCCTGATGATCGTCACCAACGGCGGCGGCCCCGGCGTGATGGCCGCCGACCACGCGGCCGACATCGGAATCCCGCTGGCGACCGTCTCCGACGAACTGAAGGCGAAACTCGACCTGGCCCTGCCGCCCACCTGGTCGCAGGCCAACCCGATCGACATCGTCGGCGACGCCGACCCGGCACGCTACGCCGCCGCGATCACCGCCTGCCTGGAAGACGAGCAGGTCGACGGCGTGATGGCGATCCTCACGCCGCAGGCGATGACGGACCCGACGCAGGCCGCACGCACGGTCATCGAGGTCGCGCGCAAGACCGACAAGCCCCTCGTCACCTGCTGGATGGGCGAGGAGCAGGTGCGCGAGGCACGGCTGCTGTTCAAGGGCGCCGGCATCCCGACCTTCCGCACGCCCGAGCCAGCCGTCGAGCTGTTCTCGCATATCTCGAACTACTACCGCAACCAGCAATTGCTGATGCAGGCGCCGGCCTCGATCGCCGACCACATTCCACCGCGCCTCGAATCCGCCCGCCTCGTCATCGAGACGGCGCTGTCCGAGGGCCGCAGGCAACTCAACGAGATGGAATCGAAAGCGCTGCTGGCCGCCTTCCGCATCCCGATCGCCCAGACGGTCGTCGCGCGCTCGGCCTCCGAGGCGATGGTGCTGGCCGAGGAGATCGGCCTGCCGGTGGTGATGAAGGTCGATTCGCCACAGATCACGCACAAGTCGGATTCCGGTGGCGTGCGCCTCAATCTCAACTCGCTGGCGCAGGTTCGCGACGCCTACAACGCCATACTCGAGGAGGTGAAGAAGAAGCGTCCCGAGGCCATCATCCACGGCATCGCCATCGAACCGATGATCCAGAAGGCCAATGGCCGCGAACTGGTCGTCGGCATGGTGCGCGACCAGGTCTTCGGCCCGACCATCATCTTCGGTCCGGGTGGCACCGGCGTCGAGGCCGGCTCGACCGAGCGCGCCGTCGCCCTGCCCCCGCTGAACCGCTTCCTCGTCGCCGACATGCTCGCCACGACGCGCGCCTCGGCGCGCCTCGGCGAGTTCCGCAACATGCCGCCGGTGAGCATGGAGGCGCTCGAAGCCGTGCTGCTGCGCGTCTCGGAAATGGTCTGCGAGCTGCCGTGGATCAGGGAGATGGACATCAACCCGCTGATCGTCGACGAGAACGGCGCGGTCGCCGTCGATGCACGCATCTCCATCGAAAACATGCCGCTGACGGCCGGCCGCTACGACCACATGGCGATCCACCCCTATCCGTCGCACCTGACCTCGACCTACCAGACGGCGGACGGGCACGACGTGACGATCCGGCCGATCCGGCCGGAAGATGCCGACATGGAGCAGGAATTCGTCAAGAACCTGTCGCCGGAAACGAAGTACTACCGTTTCATGAACACGCTGCGCGAACTCTCGCCATCGCAGGTGGTGCGCCTGACCCAGATCGACTACGACCGCGAGATGGCCTTCGTCGCACTCACCGAAATCGACGGCCGCGAGGTCGAGGTCGGCGTGGCGCGCTACGCGACCAACCCGGACGGCGAGTCCTGCGAATTCGCCATCGTCGTCGCCGACGACTGGAAAGGCAAGGGCCTCGCCCGGCGGCTGATGGGCGTCATCATCGAGACGGCCCGCTCGCGCGGGGTCAAGTACATGAACGGCGACTTCCTCTCGGAAAACCGCCGCATGATCCAGTTCGTCACCAGCCTCGGCTTCACGCTGACGACGCACCCGGAAGATCCCGGCCTCAAGCGCGGCGTGCTGGTGCTGAACTGAAAGTCGGCGCCGGCGGGACGGCGAAGGCGATGGCGCGCTGCCCCTGGTGCGGTGAAGATCCGCTCTATGTCGCCTACCACGACACCGAGTGGGGCGTCCCGTGCCACGATGAGCGGACGCTCTTCGAATTCCTGATCCTCGAAGGCGCGCAGGCCGGGCTGTCGTGGATCACGATCCTGCGCAAACGCGAAAACTACCGCCGCGCCTTCGACGGCTTCGACGCGGAGAAGATCGCCCGCTACGGCGACAAGGACGTCGCCCGCCTGCTCGGCGACGCCGGCATCGTGCGGAACAAACTGAAGATCGCCGCCGCCATCGACAACGCGCGTGCCACGCTGGCACTGTACGAATCGGGCGGCAGTCTCGACGCACTGTTCTGGCAGTTCGTCGACGGGCGTCCCGTCATCAACCGCTGGAAGACGCTCGACGAGGTGCCGGTCCATACGCCGGCGGCTGCGGCGCTGTCGAAGGAACTGAAGCGCCGGGGCTTCCGCTTCGTCGGCCCAACGGTGATCTATTCGCACATGCAGGCGACGGGCATGGTGAACGACCATCTCGTCACCTGCCCGCGCCATCGCGAACTCACGGGCGAACTCACACCCGGCTGAACTCCAGCTGGCTGCCCTTGGCATCGACGCGCACGCGATCCTTGGCGCCGAACTTCCCTTCGAGGATCGCCTTCGCCAGCGGGTTCTCGATGCGCTCTTGAATTGCGCGCTTGAGCGGCCGCGCACCGAACACCGGGTCGAAGCCGGCCTCGGCGATGCTGGCCAGCGCCGCGTCGCTGACGTCGAGCGCCATCTCCATGCGCGCCAGGCGCTTCTCCAGATACTGCAACTGGATGCGCGCGATGCCGGCGATGTGCTTTTCGTCGAGCGAATGGAAGACGACGATCTCGTCGATGCGATTCACGAACTCCGGCCGGAAATGCGTCTTCACCTCGCCCATCACGGCCAGCTTGACCACTGCGTAATCCGAACCGGACATCTGCTGGATCATCTGCGAGCCGAGGTTGGAGGTCATGACGATCACGGTGTTCTTGAAATCCACCGTGCGGCCCTGCCCGTCGGTCATGCGGCCGTCGTCGAGCACTTGTAAAAGGACATTGAACACATCCGGGTGCGCCTTCTCGACCTCGTCGAAGAGGATCACCGAATAGGGCTTGCGCCGGACCTGCTCGGTCAGGTAGCCGCCCTCCTCGTAGCCCACGTAACCGGGCGGCGCACCGATCAGCCGTGCGACCGAGTGCTTCTCCATGAACTCGCTCATGTCGATGCGGATCAGGTGATCCTCGGCGTCGAACATGAACTCGGCGAGCGCCTTGCACAGCTCCGTCTTGCCTACGCCCGTCGGGCCGAGGAAGAGGAAGCTGCCATAGGGCCGGTTCTCGTCCGACAGGCCGGCACGCGAACGGCGGATCGCGTCGGCGACGAGGCGCACCGCCTCGTCCTGGCCGACCACGCGCTGGTGCAGCTTTTCTTCCATTTTCAGCAGCTTCTCGCGTTCGCCCTGCATCATCTTGCTGACGGGGATACCGGTGGCGCGCGAGACAACCTCGGCGATCTCCTCGGCGCCGACCTGCGTGCGCAGCAGCACGTTCTGCTTCGCCGTCTCGCCAGCGCCGACTTTTTGCTGTGCTGCGTCAGCGGCCTTCAATTGCGCTTCGAGCTGCGGCAGCTTGCCGTATTGCAGCTCGGCGAGCTTGTCGAATGCCCCTTGCCGCTGCAAATCGGCGATTTGCGCGCGCACCTTGTCGATCTCTTCCTTGACGTGCTGGGTGCCATGCACCTGCGCCTTCTCGGCCTTCCAGATCTCCTCGAGATCGGAATATTCCTTCTGCAATTTGGCGATCTCGGCCTCGATCAGTTCGAAGCGCTTCTTCGAGGCCTCGTCCTTTTCCTTGCGCACCGCTTCGCGCTCGATCTTCAACTGGATCAGCCGGCGGTCGAGTTTGTCCATCGACTCGGGCTTCGAGTCGATTTCCATCTTGATGCGCGCCGCCGCCTCGTCGATCAGGTCGATGGCCTTGTCCGGCAGGAAGCGGTCGGTGATGTAGCGGTGCGACAGTTCCGCCGCCGCGACGATGGCCGGGTCGGTGATGTCCACGCCGTGGTGGATTTCGTATTTCTCCTGCAAACCGCGCAGGATGGCGATGGTCGCCTCGACGCTCGGCTCGTCGACCAGTACCTTCTGGAATCTTCGTTCGAGGGCGGCGTCCTTCTCGATGTATTTACGGTATTCGTCCAGCGTCGTCGCGCCGATGCAGTGCATCTCGCCACGCGCCAGCGCCGGCTTGAGCATGTTGCCGGCGTCGATGGCGCCCTCGGCCTTGCCGGCGCCGACCATGGTGTGGATCTCGTCGATGAAGACGATGATGCGACCCTCGTCCATGGCCACTTCTTTCAATACCGCCTTCAAGCGCTCCTCGAACTCGCCGCGATACTTCGCGCCGGCCAGCAACGCCGCCATGTCGAGCACCAGCACGCGCTTGCCTTTCAGGGTTTCCGGCACCTCGTCATTGACGATGCGCTGGGCGAGCCCCTCGACGATGGCCGTCTTGCCGACGCCCGGCTCGCCGATCAGCACCGGGTTGTTCTTGGTGCGGCGCTGCAAAATCTGGATCGCGCGGCGGATCTCGTCGTCGCGGCCGATCACTGGGTCAAGCTTGCCCTGGCGGGCGCGCTCGGTGAGATCGAGGCAGTATTTCTTCAGCGCCTCGCGCTGGCCCTCGGCTTCCTGGTTCTCGACATTCTGCCCGCCGCGCACCGCCTTGATCGCTTCTTCCAGCGACTTGCGCTGGGCGCCCGCCTCCTTGAACAGCCGGCCGGTCTCTCCTTTGTCGCCGGTCAGGGCGAGCAGGAACATCTCGGAGGCGATGAACTGGTCGCCCGCCTTCTGCGCCTCCTTGTCGGTGACATTTAACAGGTTGCCGAGATCGCGCCCGATGGTGACTTCGCCGCCGTGGCCTTCCACCTGCGGTAGGCGATCGATGGCGGCGTCGAGCGCCTTGCGCAACGGGGCGACATTCACCCCGGCCCGCGCCAGCAGCGAAGTCGTGCCGCCATCCTCCTGGTCGAGCAGCGCCAACAGCAGGTGCTGCGGCTCGATGATCTGGTTGTCGTGGCCGATGGCAATGCTCTGGGCGTCGCTGACGGCCTGCTGGAACTTGGTGGTGAATTTGTCGAAGCGCATGGCTGACTCCTGAATGTGGTTATTGCCAACATAGGGGTGCGACTGGCGTTTTCAACAGGGGGAAAAGTCGGCGCTGGCAACACGGAAACAAACGGCCAGAAGCGGCTGTTGGTGAAGGTCTGCTCTGGGGCTCCGGTAAGATAGACAGAAACCAATAGGTATGGACGAGCGAGTAAACTGCCCCATGTTTGAGTTGGTAACGCTAAGTAAACTTGGAGCCTATGGCTTTCAACCCTGAAATCTTTAGATGGGCAAGAGAAAGTGCCGGCCTTGAGTTGGAGGGCGCTGCTCGCTCTATCGGGATCGTTCAAAACTCTTTGATCGCGATTGAACATGGCGAAAAAGAGCCCTCTCGAACGACGCTGTCGAAAATGGCGAAGGTTTATCGCCGTTCGTTGCTCACCTTTTACCTACCGTTTCCCCCACGCAAGGGTGACCGCGGCGAAGATTTCAGGACGGTTGTCGCTGACCGAACAATAGAGGCAGACGCAGGCATCGATGCGCTAGTGCGTGACCTTCGGACACGCCAGCGCCTTGTGCGCTCAGTTCTTGAAGAAGACGAAGATGTACAGCCACTGACTTTTATTGGTTCGACTAGTACAGATAATGGCGTTCAGGCGCTAGTAAAGTCCATTGAGCAGATGTTAGGTATAACACGCGAGCATTACCGGGAGCAGAAAGATGCCGAGAGTGCATTCGCTATCCTGCGCGAATGTGTTGAGCGTGCTGGAGTATTCGTACTCCTGATCGGTAACCTGGGAAGCCATCACTCTGCTATACCGGTCGAAGCGTTTCGAGGCTTCGCAATCGCCGATCCCATAGCGCCCTTTGTTGTCATTAATGATGGCGACGCGAAGGCAGCATGGTCGTTCACATTGCTCCATGAGTTAGCGCATCTCTGGCTTGGTGCCACTGGTGTAAGTGGAGGCGGCGCACCAGAAATGAAAATCGAACGTTTCTGCAATGAGGTGGCAAGTGAGTTCTTGTTACCACGCACGGAAGTCCAAGCCATTAATGCTGATGGGCTGGATCTCAATATGCAAATTGCCCTAGTAACAGACTATGCAACCCGTTGGCGCGTAAGCAGACCTTTAGTTGCCTATGGCCTATTTAAGGCTGGTCGTATTTCACTTGAAGCTTGGCAAGCGCTAGACGCAGGAATTCGTGAACGCTGGATCGCAGAGCGACGACATGAGAAAGAGCGCTTAAAGGACTCAACTAGCGGCCCTAGCTACTATGTCGTCCGACGTCACCGGCTCGGGCACGCCATTCTTGACTTTGCACGACACTACACAAACGCTGGGATGCTGTCGCCATCAAAAGCCGCAAAGGTGCTTGGGGTCAAGCCGCGTAGCGTCTACCCGTTACTGGCAGTAACTGCCTGATCGGCTTTCGATGATCTACCTAATAGACGCGAATGTTTTGATCACGGCTAATAATCTCTACTATCCTATTGATCGGGTACCTGAATACTGGGAATGGCTGTCCTACATGGGGAATCAGGGGCATGTGAAAATGCCATTTGAAATCTTCGAGGAGGTCAAGGATGGGCCTGACGACGCAGAAAAGGATTTGCTGTTCGCGTGGCTTCAGGAAGACGCCAACAAGAATGCACTGCTGCTTGAGGAAGCGGTCGCCCCAGACCTCGTGCAGAAGGTTATTGCGGAAGGGTATGCGCCTGACCTCACCGACGACGAGGTGGAGCAGATCGGGCGAGACCCATTCTTGATAGCGTACGCTCTGGTAGACAAAGATCGTTGCGTAGTGACCGTTGAGACATCGGCACCAAAGAAGCAGCGCCAGAATCGCAAGGTTCCTGATGTGTGCAAGGCGATGGGAGCCAATTATTGCAATCCATTCGAGTTCAATCGCGAACTCGGCTTCCGTACCCAATGGAAGGTGGGTATTCGGAAGTAGCAGGGGACCGATAACGGCTTTACCGTTCCCTATGACTGTTGGTTTAGCTTGGCTATTTGCCGTAAGGGCCGCTTTGGGGCAATGAGTTCTCTGGCTTGGACGGCAGCTTGGGGTCGATAACTGCCGTCCCGCCGGCGCCGACTTTTTCGCCACGCCGCGGGGCATAATCCGCCCGAAAGGGAGGTGGATATGACTGGCAGGACAAGACACCCGGATCTGGCCGCACTGCACGCTCGGGTTGGTGGCAAGGTGGTCAGCGCCCGCGATGCGGTCGGGCTGATCCGCGACCGCGACATGATCGCCACCGGCGGCTTCGTCGGCATCGGTTTCGCAGAGAATCTCGCCATCGCACTGGAAGAACGCTATCTGGAGGAAGGCGCTCCGCGCAACGTCGGCCTCGTTTACGCGGCCGGACAGGGCGACGGCAAGGATCGTGGCCTCAACCACCTCGGCCACGACGGGCTGGTCGCCCGGGTCATCGGCGGCCACTGGGGCCTCGTCCCGCGCCTGCAGGAACTGGCCGTGAGCAACCGTATCGAGGCCTGGAACCTGCCGCAGGGCGTGATCACCCATCTCTTTCGCGACATCGCCGCCGGCAAGCCGGGCACCCTCACCCATGTCGGTCTGGGGACTTTCGTCGATCCGCGCTTCGGTGGCGGCAAGCTGAACCAGAAGACCACCGAGGACATCGTCCGGCTGATGGAGATCGACGGTGCGGAATGGCTGTTCTACCAGGCCTTCCCCATCAATATCGGCTTCATCCGCGGCACCACGGCCGACCTGGACGGCAACGTGACGATGGAGAAGGAGGCGCTGACGCTGGAGGCGCAGGCCATTGCCATGGCGGTGCACAACTCGGGCGGCATCGTCATCGCCCAGGTCGAGCGCGTCGCCGACCGCCACACGCTCAACCCGCGCCAGGTGAAGATCCCCGGCATCCTCGTCGATTGCGTGGTGGTGGCCGAACAGCCGGCCTATCACATGCAGACCTTCATCGAGCAGTACAGCCCGGCCTTCTCGGGCGAGATCCGCGTGCCGCTCTCGGCCATTCCGCCGATGGCGATGAGCGAACGCAAGATCATCGCCCGCCGTGCGGCGCTGGAACTGGCCCCCGGCGCCATCGTCAACCTCGGCATCGGCATGCCCGAGGGCGTCGCCGCTGTCGCCACCGAGGAAAATATCCTCGGCCTGATGACGCTCACGGCCGAGCCGGGCGTGGTCGGCGGCATACCCGCCGGTGGCCTCAACTTCGGCGCCGCGACCAATACGCAGGCGATCATCGACCAGCCCAGCCAGTTCGACTTCTACGACGGCGGCGGCCTCGACCTCGCCTATCTGGGCCTCGCGCAGGCCGACCGCGAGGGCAACCTCAACGTCAGCAAGTTCGGCCCGCGTCTGGCCGGGGCCGGCGGCTTCATCAACATCTCGCAAAACGCACGGGAAGTCGTCTTCGTCGGCACCTTCACGGCCGGCGACCTCGAAGTCGCCATCGACAACGGCCACCTGCGCATCGTGCGCGAAGGCAAGTCGCGCAAGTTCGTGGGCGAGGTCGAGCACCGCACCTTCAGTGGTGCGGAGGCCTGGAAACGCGGGCAGCGCGTGCTCTACATCACCGAACGCTGCGTCTTCCGTCTGTGCGCGGAGGGGCTGGAACTGACGGAAATCGCCCCCGGCATCGATCTCGAACGCGACATCCTCGCCCACATGGACTTCCGCCCGGTCATGCACCGACCGCCGCAACTCATGGACCCACGCCTGTTCGCCAGCGGCCCGATGGGGCTGGCACATCAGCCACCGGGGCCGCCGGGGCCGATGGGAAAATGACATTCTTTTGATTACGGTCAGTTTGCTGTCAGTCGCCCGTGCTAGATTGAAAGTATCAGGATTGTCAACAGAGGGAGGCAAACATGGCTGGTAAACCGGAGAATTTCAGCGAACTCAACCGCAAGAACATGGAAGCGGCAATGCGTCTTGCGCAAATGTCGATCGAGAATTCGCAGCGCGTTGTCGCGTTGCAGAATGAATTGGCTCGCGAGCTGTTTCAGGACGGGGTTGAGAACGCTCGTGCCCAGGCCGGCGCCAAGGACCCGCAGGAAGTGATGCGCCTGCGTGCCGAATATGCGCAGGAGACGGCGCGCAAGATGATGGAAGTCGCCCAGAAGGTCGCCGAGATCGGCAATTCGGCACGGATGGATTTCTCGCACATGCTGACCGAGCAACTCGCGGCCGGCAGCAACGAGATGGTCGAGGCTTTCCAGGGTTTCTTCAAGACGCTGCCGGGCCAGAATCCCAACATGATGGAAGTCATGCAGCAGGCGATGGCCACCGCCAACAGCGCGTTCGAGCAGATCAGCCAGGCGACGACCGCCGCCTTCAGCGGCATGGCACCCGCCAAGAAGAAAAAATAAGCTAGCCCGCCATGCCGTCCGACCAGCGTCGGGCGGCATGATCGTCGGATTCGCGCGCATCCACCCAGCGCGTGCCTTCCGGCGTTTCCTCCTTCTTCCAGAACGGCGCCCGAGTCTTCAGGTAGTCCATGATGAATTCGCAGGCGGCAAAGGCGTCGCCGCGATGCCCTGAGGATACCCCGACGAAGACGATCCGCTCGCCCGGCAGCAGCCGGCCAATGCGATGGATGACCCGCACGCGGCGCAGCATCCAGCGCTGCCCGGCCTGCGCGACGATATCGGTGAGCGCGGCTTCCGTCATGCCGGGATAGTGTTCCAGGGTCATCGCTGCCACATGGCCGTCGTGCCGGACAAGGCCGACGAAGCTCGCCACCGCGCCCGCGCCGTCATCCCCCGCCGACAGGGCCGCGATCTCGGCGCCGGTATCGAAATCTTCCGGCTGAACGCTCACCTCCACCTCAGCCTCCCGTAACCGGAGGAAAGAACGCCACCTCGTCGCCATCGGCGACCGGGGCATCCATGCCGGCCATCCGCTGATTGACGGCGGCACGAAGGTTTTTGGTACTCAGCAGTTCGGGATGCGACCGGCCCAGAAGCTCGCGGAGCGCGCCGACCGTCCCGATGCCCGCAGGCAGCTCGATGTTTTCGGCACCGCTGCCGATGGCCTCGCGCAGGCCGGCGAAATAGAGGATTTTCAGCGTCATGGTCAGAACAGGTCCGAAAACGCGATGAACCCGACCGTGTCGCCGGCGAAAAACGACTGCCCGGGCGGATTGTCGATCAGGCCGTCGGCCCAGGCACAGGAGGTCAGCACCCCCGACCCCTGATGCGGATACAGCTCCGCCTTGCCGTCGGCCGTGATGCGGGCACGCAGGAATTCGCGCCGCTTGTCGGGCTTCATCCAGTTCGAGGCGGACATCAGCCGGCGCACCGGGGGCCGCCACTCAGACGCCCCCATGCGCTTGAGGATGAAGGGGCGCACGAAAATCAGGAAGGTGACGAAGCTCGACACCGGATTTCCGGGCAGGCCGATGAAGTCGGCCTGTTTGGAGGTTTCTGCCGTACCGCCAGCGCCGACTTCCGTTCCCGTCCCGCCACACCTTACCTTTCCAAAGGCCAGAGGCTTGCCCGGCTTGATGGCGATCTTCCAGAGGTTCAGTTCGCCCGCCTGCTCGATGGCCGCCTTGACGTGATCCTCCTCGCCGACCGACACGCCGCCGGTCGACAGGATCAGGTCGTTGCCTTCCGCAGCCTTCTGCAACGCAGCGCGCATCGCTTCCAGCGTATCCGGCACACGGCCGAGATCGGTGACCGCGCAGCCGAGCCCCTCTAGCAGCGCATGCAGGAAATAGCGGTTCGAGTTGTAGATGCCGCCCGGGGGCAACGGCTGGCCCGGCTCGGCCAGCTCGTCGCCGGTCGATAGCAGGGCAACGCGCAGGCGGCGAAACACCGGCAGGGTCGCCAGCCCCACCGAAGCGGCCAGCCCCAGTTCGGCCGGGCCGAGGCGCGTGCCGGCGGCGAGGACTTCCGCCCCGGCGGCGATGTCCTCGCCCGCACGGCGGATGTTCTGGCCGGGCCGGGGGACCTGCTTCACGATGACCGTCCCGTCCGCACCGGCTTCGCCGACTTCACAGAACTCCTGCATCACCACCGCATCGGCGCCCGCCGGCACCGGCGCGCCGGTGAAGATGCGCGCGGCCGTGCCCGGCTGCAGGGGAACGCCGACCGTGCCGGCGGGAATGCGCTGCGCAACCGGCAATACCGTGCCCTCCCGCGTCACGTCGGCGCAGCGCACGGCATAGCCGTCCATCGCGCTGTTGTCGAGCGGCGGCACATCGATCGACGAGGTTTGCACGGCGGCGAGGATGCGGCCGCGCGCGGCGGCCAGCGGCACGGCCTTCGTCTCCGTCACCGGGACGGCGGCCGCGATCAGATGGTCGAGGGCTTCTTCGTAGCTCAGCATGGACGATCCAGATAGTCGAGGATGAATTGGGCGATGGTGTCGGGGTCATTGAGATCCAGCACCGGATGCGGACAGTCGATGGCGGCGTCTGTCGCCACCGCGACGACGCATCTGTTCTCCGGCCAGATCGGCGGCCGGCCGTGGGCCGGGCGATGGATCTCCAGCTTGGAGATCGGCGTCTGCTTGAAGCCCTCGACCAGCACGAGGTCGCAGGGCGAGAGTACCGCGAGCTGCTCCTCCAGCGTCGGTTCGGGTGCGCCGCGCAGCTCGTGCATCAGCACCCAGCGTTGATCGCAGGTCAGCAGGACTTCGCTCGCCCCGGCCTGCCGGTGGCGCCAGGAATCCTTGCCCGGCTTATCGACATCGAAGTCGTGGTGGGTATGCTTGATCAGCGAAACCTTCAGCCCGCGGGCCGCGAAGCGCGGAATCAGCTGCTCGATCAGCGTCGTCTTGCCGGCACCGGAATAGCCGGCAAAGCCAAAAACTTTCATGCAAGCACCTTCATGCCTCGATCACCCGCGCGAAACCGCCGCCTGGCGTCCGGAAATTGGTCGTCTGCCCCTGGTAAAGCCGTGCCGCGACCAGCTGGACCTCGCCACGATAGGCGTAGTTGCGGATATCGGCCTTAAGTTCAGTCAATGGGTCGCTCATTTCCCCGGCGTGCTCGACACTCACGGTCGATGGTGGCGCGAAGGCTTGCGCCACATAGTCGCCGGCGATGATCTCGTCGAACACGCGCCTCGTCAGTTTGTCGCCGCGGTACGAGCCTTTCGAGCCGTAGCCCGCCGCCGGCTTGAAGAACAGCGCGCGACGGCGTTGCCAGAATTCGTCGGCGCGTTCCGCCGTCACGATCTCGGTGAGCGGAATGCCCGCCCGGAGAATGCGGCGCGCTTCCGCATCCACACCCCACGAGGCGAGCAAGGCATCGTCCGTCAATGCCACCAGATTGCGCTTGTCCGCATAGCGCGCGTGATGGACCGGGTTCGGCGTGACGGCCGCCCCGCCCTGCAGCCAGGCTTCCCGCACCGCGAGGCTGCCCGGCTCGGCCAGCGCGAAATCGGTCAGCCGGTTGTACACCAGATCCAGCCGCGTCTCCTCGTGCCAGAGGCCGCCGTGGCACATCATCAGCTCGCTCGGATCGCAGATCACTGCCTCGATGCCGTGCGCGGCGAACAGCTGCCGGAAGCCGAGGAACTCGGGATAGAGGTACTGCGATTCAGGCTGCGCATCGACGATGGCGAGCGCCTTGAGCGGCCGCTCGCCGCATTCGGCGCGGAACATCGCCACATAAGCAGCGAGGACGTCTTCGCGCCCCGCCTGCAGCGCGGCCAGCAGCCCGCCGCCGGCGTTGGTGTTGATCTCGATGAGCTGCGGGCCGGCGGGCGTCAGGTGAAAGTCGTAGCCCATGAAAACACCGGCTTGCGCCGTCCTGCCGGCACCGACTTTTGTGAATCCTGCCCACGCCGGCAACGCGACGACGAGCTCGATCGCGGCGATGATCTCGCGCATCTTCGTCAGGTCGGCGGCGGAAATGCGCACGCGTTCCGCGGAAAACAGGTGCGGCCGCTCGGCGAGGAGCTCGGCAGGCAGGTCGTCTAGCGTCATCGCGACAGTTTATCCCGAGCGACGCGGGCGTAACATGCTGCGCATGAGCCTCGAAACCTGGGAACTGCTTTCCTACGTCGTCACCGTCGTCGGCCTGCCCTTCGCCATCGCCGTCTTCCTCTGGCAGGAGCGCAAGGAGCGCGAGAACGAGGACGAGGCCACCTGGCAGCAGTTGTCCGACGCCTACATCGATTTCCTCGAAATCGTGCTGGCCAACCCGGACCTCAAGCTGCGCAGCAAGACCGCCGCCCCCGACCTCACCGACGAGCAGCGCGAACGCATGTGGGTCATCCACGACATGCTGATCACCCTGTTCGAGCGCGCCTACCTGCTCGCCTACGAGGAAGCGATGGACGAGAAGCAGCGCCGCCGCTGGCACTCGTGGGAAGACTACATGCGCGAATGGTGCCGCCGCCCCGACTTCCGCGAGCGCCTGCCCGAACTGCTGCGCGGCGAAGACCCGGACTTCTCGGCCTACATCCTGCGGCTGGCGGAAGAGGAAGCCAGCAGCACCTGATGCATTGCCGTCCTCCCGGCACAGGCTTTCACAACTCGCCGGGACCGCATTACCTAGAACAGACGTGACAGTTGATTGGCAAGTGAACGTTCGTTGGTGAAAGCCAAGTCGTACATCGCTGTAAATGCCTTGGCATTTTCGTCACTTAGCCCGGCGACGCACATCACGAAGTGATTGCTGGTAATGCCGAGTCGCTTCTTCATAGTCAGGTAGTGATCGATGTTCTGGCGAAACTCGCCACTCTTACACTCGATGCAAATCGGTATCTGGCCATCGATCAACACGAAAACATCGAGCTCATGTGTATCGCCATTCTGCAATTCGATATGTAAACCACGCCCGCAGGAAAAACGTCGCCCTCGTTCCTTGGCATAACGCAAGCTGGTCATCAGCGCGTGCCACTCAAGCCACTCCCCATTGAAGAAGTGGCGAATCGCAGGCGCGGTCTGCAACACCAGACGTATATTCTTCTCGGGCTTGTTGTGAAAACACTTCGCCACGAAGGAAAAGTCATAAAGATTCTGACAGAAGCCGGAAATTACCGAGGCTTCTTCCGGAGTTTTCTTGTCAAGATGAATGAGCGTACTTGCATGCTCTTTCTGCTGCGACCAACGAATACGCTCAAGTACCTCCCTAAGGATGTCGAGATTGGCCCCAATAGCCTCGGCGACTTCATCGAAGAAACCGCTGGTATCGACACTGCGCATGTTCGCCTGAACCTTGATCTGGCGCTTGTGAAACCAATCATAGATCGGCCCATGCTGGACCTCGGATGCGAGTTGGTCTGTATTGCCCAAGTCGATATCCGCCAGCGGCGATGGCTCGGCCACCGCCGGCACCGCGGTAGTCTCCGTGGCTGCCCCGTTGGACGCCCGCAGGCTGACCAATTCCTTCTGTACAACGAAATATCTGTCGAGCAGTTTCTCGATATAGAACAGCGTGGGGTAAACAGTGGTCGCATTGCCACAGCGCGGGCAGGAAATTTTTTTCCCTGCCAGGTTTTCCGGCTGCTCCTGCAAAAGCGCACATTTGTTGCAGCGAATGATGGCCATGGCTTCCGGGGCTCCAATAAATTGTTATGCCATTGCTATTTGGCAATATCGATGGGGAGGATAGCGTCGGATGATGCCAACGACAAGAGAACTACATGGTGTCCTTGGCGAAGACGACATAACCTGCGCGTTCATGTGGGCGTCGCCAGCTTGAGCCCGACGATGCCGGCGACGATCAGGCCGAGGCTAACAAGGCGTCCGGCCGTCGCCGGCTCGGCGAAGAGAATGATGCCGAGGATGGCCGTGCCCACCGCGCCGATGCCGACCCAGACCGCGTAGGCGGTGCCGACCGGCAGCGACTTCATGGCGACGCCGAGCAGCAGGACGCTCGCCACCATCGCCGCCAGCGTCAGCGCCGTCGGCCAGGGGCGGGTGAAGCCGTCCGTGTATTTGAGTCCGATGGCCCAGGCGATTTCGCACAGGCCCGCGAGCAAGAGAATGGTCCATGCCATGGAGGGCTCCTATTCTTCGAAAAAGGCCTCGACCTCGGCGATCTCGCGCGTGCGTCGCATCGGCGGCAGGCTCTGCCAGATGCGCCGGCCGTAGGGTTTGTCGACGAGGCGGGGGTCGCAGACCATCAGCACGCCGCGGTCGGCCTCGTCGCGAATCAGCCGCCCCGCACCCTGCTTCATGCTGATGACCGCGCGCGGCAACTGCACCTCGAAGAAGGCATTGCGGCCCTTGCGCTTCAGCGTATCGATGCGGGCGGCGAGCACCGGGTCGTCGGGTGGGGCGAAGGGCAGCTTGTCGATGACGACGAGCGAAAGCGCCTCGCCGCGCACGTCGACGCCCTCCCAGAAACTCTGGCTGGCGACGAGGACGGCGTTGCCGAGCTGGCGGAAGCGGTCGAGCAGTTCGGTTCTCGAGCCCTGCCCCTGCATCATCATCGGCATCTCCAGCCCGGCGCGGGCGATACGTTCTTCGATCAACTCGTGGATGCGGCGCATCGCACGCAGGCTGGTGCACAGCACGAAGGCGCGGCCGCCGGAGGCGCGAATCGCGCGCCAGCAGGCCTCGACGACGGCGTCGGCATACTCGGGATGGTTCGGGTCGGGCATGCCGGTCGGGCAGTAGAGCAAGGCGTTGCTCGGGTAGTCGAAGGGGCTGTCCCAGCGGCCTGTGGCCGCCTCGGCGAGGCCGAGCGCATCGCGGTAATGGCTGAAGTCGCTGCCGACGGCGAGCGTTGCCGAGGTGAAGATCCAGGCGCGCGGATGGCCTTCGAGCTGTCTTTTGAAAATCGGTGCGACGGAGAGCGGCGTCAGGTTGAAGCTGACGCCCCAGGCCGTCACTTCCACCCAGCGTACCGGCGGATAGTCTTCCCCCTCCTCAGCCAGCCCCGCCTTCTCGGCAGGGGAACCGGTTGGCGCCGTCCCGCCGGCGCCGACTTTTTCCCAGTGCTTCAGCAGCAGCACGAGTTCGCCGCAACGGCGCAGGCAGTTCGCCAGCCCTTCGGAACGACCGGCCTGGCTGTCGAGGTGGCGGCCGAGTTCATCGAGTTTTGCCTGCAGGTCTGTCAAGGCGTCGATGGCCTGCGGATGCTGCTGCCATTGCGCCATCGCGAGGCGCCCTTCGTGGCGGAAGGCCAGGCGCAGGTCTTTCGCCGCCTTTTCGACTGCGCGGCAGGCCTCCTGCAGGGGTGCGTAGTCCTTGGCGGCGGCGATGCCTTCGAGCTTGGCATCACGGGCGAGATCGAGGATCTGCCCGGTGCCGACGCTTTCGCCGAAGAACAGTCCGGCGACCTCGGGCAGCTGATGCGCCTCGTCGAAGATCACCGTGTTGCAGGCGGGCAGCAGCTCGCCCATGCCGTCGTCCTTGAGCATGACATCGGCGAAGAAGAGATGGTGATTCACCACGACGATGTCGGCCAGCAGCGCCTCGCGCCGCGCGGCGAGGACGAAGCAGTCCTTGACGTGGGCACACTCCTGGCCGAGGCAGTTGTCGCGCGTCGAGGTGGCGAGATGCCAGGCGCCCGAATCCTCGGGGACATCGCCACACTCGGCCTTGTCACCGCTCGCCGTCACCTTGGCGAAACGGGCGATGGCATGCAGGTGCGTCACCTCGGCCCGCGTGTTGAGCTTGCCGCCGGCGAGCGCCCGATCGAGATGATGCGGGCAGACGTAGTTCGCCCGACCCTTGAGCAGCGCGATGGTCGCCGGTACGCCGAGCGCATCGCGCACCGCCGGCAGGTCGCGGTTGAACAGCTGGTCCTGCAGGGTCTTGGTGCCGGTCGACACGACGACCTTGCCGCCGGAGAGCAGCGCCGGCACGAGATAGGCAAAGGTCTTGCCGGTGCCGGTGCCGGCCTCGGCCACCAGCAACCGGTTGGCTTCGATAGCCGCCAGCACCTCGCGCGCCATCGCCAGCTGCTGGTCGCGCAGGCGATAGCCGGGAATGGCGCGGGCGAGCGGTCCGTCGGCCGCAAACAGCGAATCGAGATCCGGCTTGCTCAATCCAGGGCGTCCACCTTGAGCCAGACCTGGCGGCTTTCGACACCGGCAGCCGTACCGTAGCCGGACAGGCCGCGGCCGTCGCGATCCACCTGCCGGTTCACCCCGCCGAGCGGCAGCCATTCACCGAGGCGGCCAGACACCGTGGTGGCGATGCGCCGCACCTCGACGCTGCCATGGTCCGTGCCAGTCGCATCGTTGGCGGTCGAGATTTCCAGCATCACGCGATCACCGGCGAGCCGCGGCTGGACATAGAAACCGCTGCCGATGTCGCGGTAGACAACGCTGTCGCTGATCGCGTATCCGCCGGGTACCGGCAGGTACTGGCGCATCGGGATGGGCAGCGACTGGCCGGCCTGAATGAAGGCGCGGCCCCCCTCGATGGTTTGCACCTGCTGTGCAACGTTCTCGCGGGTGCTGCGGCGGGTATCCACCACCCGGCCCTGCACGGTGCTGCCGCCGGGACGGATCTCGATGCGGGCACCGGCTCCGGACTGGGCGTTCGATGCCTGGCCGTCATGGCGTACGCTGATCAGCAGGCGCCGCGACGGTCGGTCGAGCGTCGCGATCACCTGGCGCAGCTGCTCCAGGTTGGCCGGCGTGGTGCGGATGATCAGCAACTCGTTACTGCCGGTCATCGCACCCCCCGGTGCCAGCAGCGACCGCAGTTCGGGAATCAGCTGGTCGGCCAGGCGATGATTGAGGCGGATCGTTTCCATGGCGTCCTGAGCCAGGGCCGGAGCGAGGCAAATGCTCAGCAGCAGCAAGGACAGCCAGCGGCGCAGTGTCTTCATCGCAAGCGTTTCAGGCGAGCAGCATCCGGCAGGCTTCGCGGCCGGCATCGTACAGCGGCAAAGCGGCCAGGGCCGTACCGTCGCCCGCTGGCAGCAGTGCGGCGATCCGCCCACTACGTACCGGATCGGGCCCGGGCCGCCAGCGCTCGAGCAATTCGGTAACGGTCTCGGGCCTGTTGCAGACCGGCATCATGTCGCACCCTGCCGCCCAGGCGGCCTGCGCACGCTCGACGATGCCGCCGGCGACGCTGGCACCCTCCATCGACAGGTCGTCGCTGAAGATCACGCCACGGTGGCCGAACTCGTTGCGCAAGCGGTCAATCCACACGGGTGAGAAACCGGCCGGCCGGGCATCGACCTCGGAATAGATGACGTGGGCCGGCATCACGGCATCGAGCTTCAGGTGGCGATACGGCAGCAGGTCATCCGCCATCGCCTCGATGCTGCGATCATCGACGGGAATCGCGAGGTGCGAATCGGCGGAGACGCAACCGTGGCCGGGGAAGTGCTTGCCGCAGCAGGCCATTCCCGCTTCGCGCAGTCCTGCGATGAGCGCACCGGCCAGCGCGATCACCGCCTGCGGATCGCGGTGGAAGGCACGGTCGCCGATCACGCCGCTGACGCCATAGTCGAGATCGAGCACCGGAGTGAAGGACAGGTCGACGCCGCAGGCGCGCAACTCCGCCGCGAGCGTGAAGCCGATCGCCCGGCTCGCCGCGACGGCTGCAGCGGCATCGCGATCCCACCAGTCGCCGAGGCGACGCATCGGCGGCAGGCGCGTGAAGCCGTCGCGGCAGCGCTGCACGCGGCCGCCTTCGTGATCGATGGCGATCAGCAACGCCGGATCGCGCAGCGACTTGATGTCGGCGCACAGGGCGGCGAGCTGCGGCGGATCGGCATAGTTGCGCGAGAACAGGATCACGCCGCCGACCAGCGGGTGACGCAGGCGCTCGCGCTCGGCATCGGTCAAGGCCGTGCCGGCGACGTCGATCATCAACGGACCGTAGTTCACTGGACTACCGGGCGCGCTCATGGCCGCTCCGCCACGACAAACGCCAACGCATGATCCGCCTCGTCGCTGATGGAAAGGTGGCAGACCCAGCCCCGTGCGGCGATCCAGGCGGCGAGTTCCTCGCCATAGGCGAAACCCGGCTTGCCGGCAGCATCATGCGTCACGGCGATGGACGGCAGCAGGACGGGCGCGCGGATGCCCGTGCCGAGCGCCTTGCCGAGCGCTTCCTTGGCGGCGAAACGTTTGGCGAGGAAGCGGCCGGGATCAGCGCTGGCGCGGCAGTCCGCCCGTTCTTCGGGCGCCAGCAGCTTGTCCAGCGTCCGCTCGCCATGGCGCTCCCACATCGCCCGCAGGCGGGCGATGGCGACAAGGTCGGTCCCGATGCCGTGGATCATGCGGCCCGGATCAGCTGCTTCATCTCGCGTACCGCCTCGCGCAGGCCGACGAACACGGCGCGGCTGACAATGGCATGGCCGATGTGCAGCTCGCGCACGCCGGGCAGTGCGGCGATCGGCTGCACATTGACGTAGTTGAGCGCGTGGCCGGCATTGAAGCGCATGCCGAGCTGCACGATCGCCGTCCCGGCGGCGCCGACTTTTGCCAGTTCGGCCTGCGCGGCGGCGGATTCGATGTCGCGGCCGTATTCATGAAAAGCGTGCGCATAGGGGCCGGTGTGGATCTCGCAGGCCTGCGCGCCGACGCGGTGGGCGGCGTCGACCTGTCGCAGGTCGGCGTCGATGAACAGGCTGACGTAGACGCCGGCGTCGCGCAAGCGTGCCACCACGTCCTTCATGCGCGCTTCCTGCCCGGCGACGTCGAGGCCGCCTTCCGTGGTGACCTCGTGACGCCCCTCGGGCACCAGGGTGGACATCTCCGGCTTGATGCGGCGGGCGATGCCGATCATTTCATCGGTCGCCGCCATTTCGAGATTGAGCTTGGTCTGCACGGACTGCCGCAGCAGTTCGACGTCGCGGTCTACGATGTGACGACGGTCCTCGCGCAGATGCACGGTGATGCAGTCCGCGCCGCCAAGGTGGGCCTCGGCCGCCGCCCAGACAGGATCGGGCTCATAGGTGCGGCGGGCCTGCCGCAGGGTTGCCACGTGGTCGATATTCACGCCCAGATCGATCATTTTGCTTTCTCCACTTCACATGTCCTGCAATTCGACGAACACCCGCCGCGTCTGCAGCGTTTGTCCTGCCAGCTGGTGCGCGAGCAGGTGCCGCATCAACTGTTTGCTCTCCGCGAGGCTGCGCGGATCCGCGTAGTCGTCAGCGGCAAGCGCCAAAAGCGTCCGGCCCGAAACGGGCTGTCCCGCCACCGTCTCGTCCTCGGGTACGGGACCACGCTCGAGCTGGTAACGATACCGCGCTTCCGTCTCGACAGGACGGCCCTGCGCATCGCGATCCAGCACCAGCCCGTAGCCCAGCTCCTTGAGGAACACCTTCTCGAAGCGCCGCAGCTCCGCGGCTTCGGTCGCCCCCCGTGCCAGCGCGGCCAGTGCCGCGGCATAGGCATCGAACAGCACGGCATGCGCATCCTCGCGCGGCAGCAGCTTGAGCAACAGTTCGTTCAGATAATAGCCGAGCATCAATCCGGGTCCCTTCAGCAACCCCATGCCGCCGACCCATTCGGCCTTGGCGAGCGTCTTCACCTCGCCGCTGCCGAACCAGCCCAGTTCGAGCGGCTGGAAGGCGAACAGGACCCCGCGCAGCGCGGAACGCGGGCGCCGCGCTCCGCGCGCAAGCAGCGCCAGCCGGCCGTGCTCGCGCGCGAACACCTCGAGGATCAGGCTGGTTTCGCTGTACGGGTAGGCATGCAGGAGGAAGGCCGCCGCCCCGTCGATGCGCTGGCGGCCCGAGCTCACACCCGCCCCTCCCATCCTCCCCTCGCGGGGAGTTGTCGGCTGTTCGCCGCCATGCGGCTCCGTGTTCCTGGCTGCGCCATCGTCGGGGTGGCCCTGCGGGCGGTGCTCATGCGTAGCCCAGGCTTCGCAATGCGCGTTCGTCGTCGGCCCAGCCGCTCCGCACCTTCACCCAGGTTTCGAGCCAGACCCTGCCGCCGAACAGCGCTTCCATGTCCTTGCGGGCATCGCTGGCGACGCGCTTCATGCGCGTGCCCCCCTTGCCGATCACGATCGCCTTGTGCGCTTCCTTGTCGACGATGATGGCGGCATGGATACGGCGGATGCCGCCGCCCGGTCCGTCCTCATCCTCGAACTTCTCGATCTCGACGGCGATGCCATAGGGCAGTTCCTCGCCGAGGTTACGGAACAATTTCTCGCGCAGCAGTTCGGCGGCGAGGAAACGCTCGGAACGGTCGGTCAGTTCCTCGGGATCAAAGATGGGCGGCGATTCCGGCAGATGATGTCCCGCCGCCTTCAGCAGGGCATCGAGGTTGTCGCCGCGTTCGGCGCTCAATGGAACGATGTCGGAAAAGGCATAAGCCTCGGCACGCTGCGCGATGAAGGGCAGCAAGGCATTGCGGTCGGCAAGCCGATCGACCTTGTTGATGACCAGCACCACCGGCGTGCGGTCGGGCAGCAGATCCAGCACGGCCTGGTCGCCCGGGCGCCAACGGCCGGCCTCGATCACGAACAGGATGACATCGACGTCGGCCAGCGCCGTGGTCACGGTCCGGTTCATGGCGCGGTTGAGCGCATTGCGATGCTGCTGCTGGAAGCCGGGCGTATCGACGAAGACGTACTGGCAAGCGTCGGTCGTCAGGATGCCGTGGATGCGATGGCGCGTGGTCTGCGCCTTTTTCGAGGTGATGCTGAGCTTCGCGCCGACGAGGCGGTTCATCAGCGTCGACTTGCCGACGTTGGGGCAGCCGACGATGGCCACATAACCGGCGCGGAACACTTCCTGGGCGATATTCATGTTTTTCCGAGCCTTTCGAGAACCAGTTGGGCTGCCTGCTGTTCGGCACCGCGACGACTGCCTCCGCTGCCCTTCGCCTCGACACCCAGGGAGGGAATCGAACAGGCGACTTCGAACTCCTGCGCGTGAGCATCCCCGTGCGTCGCGAGCAGCACGTATTGGGGGACGGGATGGCGTCGGGCCTGCAACCATTCCTGCAGCGCCGTCTTCGGGTCCTTGCCGCTATCGTGCGGGTCGATCTGCCCGATCCGTTCCGCATACAGCGCGGCAATGACGTCCTGCGCGGCAGAGAAGCCGGCATCGAGGTAGATCGCACCGAATACGGCCTCGAGCGCATCGGCGAGAATCGAAGGGCGGCGAAATCCACCGCTTTTGAGCTCCCCTTCGCCCAGCCGCAGTTCGTCGCCGAGATCCAGTCCGGCCGCCAGGTCGGCGAGGGTTTCCTGACGGACGAGGCTGGCGCGCAAGCGCGACAGTTCGCCTTCCTTCAGTTTCGGGAAGCGACGATAGAGCATGGTCGCCACCGTGCAGCTCAATACGCTGTCGCCAAGGAACTCCAGTCGCTCGTTATGCGGTGACGAGTGGCTGCGATGGGTCAGCGCCTGACGCAGCAGTTCCGGCTGGCTGAAATGGTAATCGAGCGCTTTTTCCAGCCGGGCCGACAAGCCTACTCCTCGGTCGAACCCTGAAATTCGAGCAGCAGGCTGACATTGCCGAACAGGTGCACGCGCCGCTCGTAGGCGAAGGAGACGACCAGCTGGCCGCCATCCTTGGTGATGTCGAGGTCCTGCGGGGTGATGGCCGTGATGTTGTCGATCGTGGCCTGGTTCTCAAAAGTGCGTCGCACCTGGGCGACGCTCTCCTGCGCCGCGGGATCGTTCTTGATCTTCTTGACGGCCTTGACGATTTGGTAGTACTCGATGACTTCCGGCGCGACCTTCATGCCCAGCAGCGCAATCATGGCAAGGACCACCGCGGCCGCCAGCAATCCCGAAAGGGTCACGCCAGTCTGTTTTCTTTTCATGTCCCGTCTCTCCGTCGTTCCTGTGGCGGGGAATCCTGTCGCACTCAGCGGAAACCGCCGATGCGCTTCAGGTCGCCAAAATTGAACCAGACAAAAAACGCCTTGCCGACCAGATTGCGATCGGGCACGAAACCCCATACACGGCTGTCCTGCGAATTGTCGCGATTGTCGCCCATGACGAAATAATGGCCCGCAGGCACCTCGCAGACGAAACCTTCGCTATTGTAAAGACAATTCTCGCGACCCGGGAACTGCATGACATGCGGAACGAAGGCCGGCGCCTGGTCTTCAATCAGAACGCGATGCTCGATGTCGCCCAGCTTTTCGACGTGACGCGGGGTATAGAACATGCGTTCCGGATCGAAATAATCGCCATCCTTCTCGAGAGGAATCGCCTGACCGTTGATCGTGAGGCGCTTGTTCTGGTAGGCCACCTTGTCGCCGGGCAATCCCACCACCCGCTTGATGTAGTCGAGCGACGGGTCCGGCGGATAGCGGAACACGACGACATCGCCGCGCTGCGGCGAGTTCATCTCGATGATCTTCTGGTTGATCACCGGCAGGCGGATGCCGTAGGTGAACTTGTTCACGGCGATAAAGTCGCCAACCAGCAGGGTCGGGATCATCGAGCCGGAGGGAATCTTGAAGGGCTCGACGATGAAGGAGCGCAGCACGAACACGATCAGGATGACGGGGAAGAAACTCGCCCCGTACTCGACCCAGAGCGGCTCCTTGGCACCGGGCGCGCGCCGCTTGCGGAAAACGAAATGGTCGGCCACCCAGAGCACGGCGCTGAGCACCAGCAGGATGAAAAGGATCAACGCAAAATTCATCGTACTTCCTTACTTGTCCCCGACGCGCAATACGGCCAGGAAGGCCTCCTGCGGAATCTCGACGCTGCCGACCTGCTTCATGCGCTTCTTGCCGGCCTTCTGCTTTTCGAGCAGCTTCTTCTTGCGGGTGATGTCACCGCCGTAGCATTTGGCCAGCACGTCCTTGCGCATCGCCTTGACGTTCTCCCGCGCGACGATGGTCGAGCCGATCGCCGCCTGGATCGCCACGTCGTACATCTGGCGAGGAATCAGGCCGCGCATCTTGGCAGCGAGTTCGCGGCCGCGGTAGGCCGAATTTGCGCGATGCACGATCAACGAAAGGGCGTCGACCTTGTCGCCGTTGATCAGCACGTCGAGCTTGACGACGTCGGCCGCCCGGTATTCCTTGAACTCGTAATCGAGGGATGCGTAGCCGCGCGATACCGACTTGAGCTTGTCGAAGAAGTCGAACACCACTTCCGCCAGCGGCATCTCGTAGGTCACATGCACCTGGCGGCCGTGGTAGCGCATGTCGACCTGCATGCCGCGCTTGGATTCGCACAGGGTGATCACGGACCCCAGGTAATCCTGCGGCACGTAGATGGTGGTCGTGATGATCGGCTCGCGGATCACCTCGATCTTCTGCACATCCGGCAGCTTCGACGGATTCTCGACCAGCAGTTCGGTGCCGTCGCGCATGCGCACCTGATAGACCACGGTCGGCGCGGTGGTGATCAGGTCCTGATCGAACTCGCGCTCCAAGCGTTCCTGCACGATCTCCATGTGGAGCAGACCGAGGAAACCGCAGCGGAATCCGAAGCCAAGCGCCTGCGACACCTCAGGTTCGAATTGAAGCGAGGCATCGTTGAGCTGCAGTTTCTCCAGCGCCTCGCGCAGGCTGTCGTACTGGTTGGCCTCGACGGGATAGAGGCCAGCGAAGACCTGCGGCTTGATTTCCTTGAAACCCGGCAAGGCCTGAGTGGCCGGACGATCGGTCGCCGTCACGGTATCGCCGACTTTTGCCGCCTTCAGTTCCTTGATGCCGGAAATGATGAAGCCCACCTCGCCGGCAGACAACTGATCCTTCGCGACCGACTTGGGCGTAAATACGCCGACCTGCTCGCACAGATGCACCGCCCCCGTCGACATCAGCCGGATGCGCTCCTTGGCACGCAGGCTGCCGTCGACGACGCGCACCAGCATGACAACGCCGACGTAGTTGTCGAACCAAGAGTCGATGATCAATGCCTTCAGCGGGGCTGCGGGATCGCCCTTGGGCGGCGGGACGCGCGCGATCACCGCTTCGAGGATATCGTCGATGCCCATGCCGGTCTTGGCCGAACAGGGAATCGCATCCGTCGCGTCGATGCCGATCACCTCCTCCACCTCGGCCCGGGCATTGTCGGGGTCGGCTTGCGGCAGGTCCATCTTATTCAGGACCGGGACCACCTCGACACCGAGTTCGATGGCGGTATAGCAGTTGGCGACGGTCTGGGCCTCGACGCCCTGCGAGGCATCGACGACCAGCAGCGCGCCTTCGCAGGCGGACAGGCTGCGCGAAACCTCGTAGGAGAAGTCCACGTGCCCCGGCGTGTCGATCAGGTTGAGGTTGTACTTCCTGCCATCGCGGGCCTGGTACCAGAGCGCGGACGTCTGCGCCTTGATGGTGATGCCGCGCTCGCGCTCGATGTCCATGGAATCGAGCACCTGCTCCGACATCTCGCGGTCGGACAGCCCGCCACAGCGCTGGATGATGCGATCGGCCAGCGTCGATTTGCCGTGGTCGATGTGGGCGATGATGGAAAAATTTCGGATGTGCTGCACGTAAGAAAGGCGCCACACTTTCGCGGATGGCGCCTTGGAAAAATGAAGTTGCGAATTTTAGCGAAAGCGGCCTAAAACCTCACGCACTTTCGCCAGATCGATGAAATAGTGGCAAATCTCTTCCGCGCCCAGCATCAAAACCGGGATCAGGCTGCCATAACGCGACCGCCATTCGGGATCGGCATCGACATCCCGGACCTCGAGCTCGAAATCATGCTCAACGTGCAGATCTTCCAGCACGGCGAGCATGTCGTCGCACAAGTGGCAGTCCGGCCTGCCGAACAGGGTCAGGACGGGCTTATTTATCCGGTACTCCCCTGATCGTAACGAAGGTCTGCGCGTCGCCACGACGGACCAGCAGAGTGACCGTACTGTTTCTGCCCTGCTTGGCGAGCAATTCGTTGAACTGGTCCACCGAACGGATTTCGCTCTGCATGCCGCGCTGGATCAGGGCAAGGATGATATCGCCCTGCCTGAGTTCGCCACGACTGCCTTCTCGGATCTCTTCGACGATGAGGCCATGGCGGATGCCCAGTTCGCGCTTCTGCTCCGCGGTCGGTTCCGAGAGCACCAGCCCGAGCCGGTTCACCGGTGCCGGGTCGGCCTGCTTGCCGCGTTTGGCCGCGCGTCCGTTGATCGGCTCGTCGGGCATTTCACCCACTGTAATCGCCAGTTCGCGCGCACTGCCACCGCGCCATACCTGCAGCTTGACCTTGCTGCCAGGCCGCGTGTTGCCGACGATGCGCGGCAGGTCGCTCGACTGTCCGACGGCCTTGCCGCCGAATTCGAGGATCACGTCTCCCGCCTCGAGCCCGGCCTTGGCAGCCGGACTGTTCTTTTCGACCGAGGCGACGAGCGCCCCACGCGACTTGTCGAGTCCGAACGAGTCTGCCAGTTCACGCGTCACTTCCTGGATCATCACGCCGATGCGGCCGCGGCTCACCTTTCCCGATGTGCGCAACTGGGCCTGCACTTCCATCGCGACATCGATCGGAATCGAAAAGGCGATGCCCTGATAGCCACCGGAACGGCTATAGATCTGCGAGTTTATGCCGACCACTTCGCCCTTCATGTTGAACAGCGGGCCGCCTGAGTTACCCGGATTGATGGCGACGTCGGTCTGGATGAATGGAACGAAGTTCTCCTGCGGCAGGGAACGGCCCTTGGCGCTGACGATGCCCGCGGTAACGGTGCTTTCGAAGCCGAAGGGGGAACCGATGGCTACCACCCATTCGCCGACGCGCAGTTTCGTCGGATCGCCAAGACGGGCGACCGGCAGGTCGTGGGCCTCGATCTTGATGAGCGCCACATCGGTCCGCTTGTCCGCGCCGATCACCTTCGCCTTGATCTCTCGCTTGTCGGTGAGCTTGACCACCACTTCGTCCGCACCGTCGATGACGTGCGCGTTGGTGAGCACATAGCCGTCGGCACTGATGATGAAGCCTGAACCGAGAGACTTGTTCTCGAACTCGCGCGGCATGTTGGGAATACCCGGGAACTGGCGCGGTGCAAAACGCTTGAAGAACTCAAAGGCGGGATCGTCCTCGTCGAAAGGGAATCCCGGCGCGATGCGGGGATGGCTGCGCATCACCTGCGTCGTGCTGATATTGACGACGGCAGCCCCTTGTTTTTCCGCCAAATCGGCGAAATCGGGCAATGCCTGGGCATGAACGACGCCGGCGAAAACCAGCGACCAGACAAGCAGCATCCAGCGATAGAACATGACTCTCGACCTCATCGATGGGATTGAAAAACCTATTTGAAACCGATCGACAGGAATGGTTCCCGCTGCCCCCCCTGTCGCGTCATGAAGCGCAACACACCGATGCCGGCCGCCAATCCGGACAGCATGCCGATCAACGCGGCGGGCTCACTGCCGACCAGTTCGAACCCGGCCGCCGCTCCGGCCAGCGCCAGCAGCAGCGGCAGGCCATAGGCCATCCAAACGGCGCGCAGGATCGTTCCGTCGCGGGCACGGATCACGACCGCATCGCCCGGACGGGCATGAATCGTGTTGGGGAGGCAGAGAAGGTGCTTGCCGGGCTGGCCCAGCGCAGCATCGACGATTCCACCGGAAGCGACGTGACATCCATCCTTCTGCGCGCAGGCACCGCAGGCATGCCCTTGCCCCTGCGCCCTGACCCAGACATGACTGCCGTCGACCCGCACGACCACGGCATCCGTTTCGTTCATTGGCCGCGCACCTCGATGCCGGATGCAAAATGCCGGATAGCGGCCGGCGGGACATCCCCCATGACGACGACGCGGTGCCCACCGATCACACGGTTGATCACGCTGATGGCTCCCATCGTCTGTACTTCACCATCGACGGGATCCGGCTGCGGCGACAGCGGTGAAATGAATACCGACAACGCGGCCAGGCCGTCCGAAAAGACCCAGTGCAGCACATCGCGCGACTCGCCTTCAGTCGGTCCGGGAATGCTGCGTTGCATGGCGGCCTGGCGACGGAATCCGGGCAACTCGGTCCGGAACAGCCACGGGCCGTCGTCTCGGATATCGCGCAACCTGGCCTGCCTGATCTCCCAGTCGGTCTTGTCGTAGCGCGGCTTCAGCGCATCCCCGCTGGCCGGCGCACCGATGTGAAGCTCGACGAACGCCATCGACTCGAGCGAATCGCCGCGCGCATCGAAAGTATCCGCCTTCAGCAACAGTCCACTTTGCCGATCGACCCGAAACTCGCGACCGAAGCGCCACGAGTCGCGCGGTTCGAGATGGATGGCCTGGCTATCGATGCCGGCAACGCGTGCCGTCTTGCCCATGCGCAGGGTGTAGTGCTCGCCGAGACCGGCGAGACTGGCTGGCAACAGGGCCGGAAACGTCCGGCGCGCACTACGCTGCTCGATGATGATCATGCGACGTTCGGGCAGGTAGCAGCGAACCTCGTCGTTTTCGCGCACGACCTCGCGCGGGCTGCCATCCAGCACCTCGAGCTTTTCCATCTGCCGCCCCTGGGCGGCGACATGCACGATGCGCGAGGTTTCACTCTGCTGCCCATTCCGGTATACGAAGGTACCGCTGTAGCTGAGCCGATGCGCGGCGGCAGACACTTTCTGCAGCCATTGAAGCGCCTCCTGCTGGCCGGCAGCGGCCCGTGCCGGGGCCGGCAGAAGCGCGGCACAACCGATCGCCAGCCAGCCGAGTGCGAAAACGCCGTACCTCATGGGCGTGCCGGGGCCGTCACCAGGCTGACCGTGCGGACCTGCTGCGTGCCATCGCCGAAGCGGAATGACGATGACTGGGTTTGATGTGCCAGCAGGTATTCGCTCATATCCGCGCGAACTGCCGGAGCGGCAGTGGTCGCAGCGAGTCTTGCATCGGTTTGAGCCAGCGTTGCCACAGGGCCGGCAATCGAAGAATAAGCCGGCGCCAGCGAGACGGCAGCGAGATTGCCGGACAGGCCGGCAGGTCGCGGTGCCCCGGCGAGCGCAAGCCAGCCAACCACGGCGACCCCGGCGACCGAAGCGGCAAGGGCCAGCAACGGCCGGTGGCGCTGAGACGGAGACAAGTTGCGGGGTGCAAGCACGATCGGCTCCTCACGCACGCGCGCCATCACCGCCGCGGTGATGTCCGGCACCACATGCGACTCCCCACGCAACCGGTCGCCGACCAGCGCGTAGGTCTGCCAGGCTTCGCGCGCCGACTCGTCACGCACGGTACTGCGGACAGCCGCCACGACCTCGTGCGGTTCGAGTTCTCCGTCGTAGAGTGCGGACACCCCGGATGTTTCCCTGGAAAATTGCGGATTCATGTCGTTCTCCATCATCACCAGCGCCGGTCCGGCGCAGCATCCAGCAGGGGACGCAGTTTCGTGGCGATCGCGTCGCGGGCGCGGAAGATCCGCGAACGCACCGTGCCGATCGGACAATCCATCACCTGGGCGATCTCTTCATAAGAGAGCCCCTCGATCTCCCGCAGGGAGATGGCCATGCGCAGATCCTCGGGCAAGGCATCCATCGCCGCATTCACCGTTTCACCGATCTGTTTCGACAGCAGGACCCGGTCCGGTGTTTCCTCATTACGCAGCAGAACGCTGTCTTCGATGCCGCCATCGGATTCCTCACTCGTGATGTCCGTCACCGTGGGCATGCGCCGGCCGTTGGCAACCAGCCAGTTCTTGGCGGTATTGACGCCGATCCGGTACAGCCAGGTATAGAACGCACTCTCGCCGCGGAAGTTGGGCAAGGCGCGGTAGGCCTTGATGAAGGCTTCCTGGGCGACATCCTCCGCCTCGGCGGGATCGCGTACGAAGCGCATCACGAGCCGCAACAGCTTGCGCTGGTATTTGCCGACCAGAAGACCGAAAGCCTCCTGGTCGCCGGACTGGACCCGTTCGACCAGAATCAGGTCGGCTTCCCGCTCTCCCATAGGATGTCGCTGTTGTTCCTGTTATGCGTTGGCGCGACAGTATAGCCGCCTTCCTTTTTCGCACGATCCGCTCCTTGCTGGCCTGCGCAAGTGACCGGCGAAGACGGCAATAGTTCCGTAACCTGCGTGATATAGTCCATCGCACCATGGTGAAAACGGATTACCTGCGCAACTTCGACGTCATCGTCATCGGCAGCGGCCTCGCCGGCCAATCGCTGGCCCTGCGGCTGGCGGACACGCATCGCGTCGCGCTCGTCACCAAGCGGATGATCGACGATTCCGCAACCAACTGGGCACAGGGTGGCATCGCCGCCGTGCTCGACGATACGGACTCGATTGAATCCCACATCCAGGACACCCTCACCGCCGGCGCGGGTCTTTGCGATGCCCGGGCCACCCGCTTCGTCGTCGAGCACGGCCGCACCGCGATCGACTGGCTGATCGAACAGGGCGTGCCGTTCACGCGCGACGAAACCGGCTACCACCTGACCCGGGAAGGCGGCCACAGTGCCCGCCGCGTCATCCACGTCGCCGACGCGACGGGTGCCGCCGTGCAGCAGACGCTGAGCCAGAAGGTTCGTCGGCACCCCAATATCACCGTGCTGGAACGGCACATCGTCGTCGACCTTATCACCGGAGCGAAACTCGGCCTGAAGACGCAGCGCTGCTGGGGCGCCTACGTCCTCGACATCGACAGCGAGCGGATCGTCACCGTCAGCGCACCCAATACCGTGATCGCCAGCGGCGGTGCCGGCAAGTCCTATCTCTATACGACCAACCCCGACACCGCGACCGGCGACGGCATCGCTATGGCGTGGCGCGCGGGCTGCCGTGTCGCCAACCTCGAATTCATTCAGTTCCACCCGACCTGCCTCTACCATCCGCATGCGAAATCCTTCCTGATCACGGAAGCGATGCGCGGCGAAGGCGGAATCCTGCGTCTTCCGGACGGTACACGCTTCATGCCTGCGCACGACGGGCGGGCCGAACTCGCGCCGCGCGACATCGTCGCCCGCGCCATCGACTACGAGATGAAGAAGCACGGCCTCGACTGCGTCTTCCTCGACATGACGCACAAGGGCGAAGCCTTCCTGCGCAGCCACTTCCCGAACATCTTCGCGCGCTGCCAGGAACTGGGCATCGACATCGCCAGCCAGCCGATCCCGGTCGTGCCGGCCGCCCACTACACCTGCGGCGGCATCGTCGTCGACCTGTCGGCACGCACCGACCTGCCCGGCCTGTATGCGCTCGGCGAAGCGGCCTGCACCGGACTGCACGGCGCCAACCGACTGGCGAGCAACTCGCTGCTGGAATGCGTCGTCTTCAGCGAGGCCGCAGCCGCGGACATCCGGTCGCAGAAGATCGTGCGGATGCCGAAGCTGCCGCGCTGGGACGAATCGCGCGTCACCGACGCCGATGAAGAGATCGTCATCTCGCACAACTGGGACGAACTGAGGCGCTTTATGTGGGACTACGTCGGCATCGTCCGGACGACCAAGCGCCTGGAACGGGCTCGCCACCGGATTCGCCTGCTGGAACGTGAGATCGACGAGTACTACGCCAACTTCCGTGTCGGGAACGACCTGATCGAACTCCGCAACCTGGTTCTGACGGCCCACCTGATCATCGAGTGTGCCCTGCGCCGCAAGGAAAGCCGCGGCCTGCATTTCAGCCGCGACTACCCGGATACCCTGCCCAAGGCACGCAACACCGTCCTGCGCCCCCGCCGCTGACCCTCGCGCCGTCCCGCCGGGGCCGACTTTTACGTACTGCCCCCCTGCCCGCTGATCCAGAAATCCGTGCCCATTTCGAGAAACTCTTCATAGGGCACGTAATGCGAACCATCGCAGGAGAACGTCAGGCCGACGATGCCGTTGTAGAGATTGAGCGTTCCCGAGCGCAGATAGAACATCTCGTCCATCAGGCGCAGCGGCCGGAAGCCTTCCAGTACCTGCCGGACGCGGTCGGCCGGAATCAGCGCTTCTGCCGGGTAGGGCTGGCGCGGGTAGGCGAGGCAGGTGTCCGGATCGATCAGGCCGCCGATGTCGAGCAGGCGATAGCGGTACGGATCGGAGCCGAGCCAGATCACTGCCCGCGAACTCGAGAAATGGAGCATCACGTGGTACACGCCGTGATAGAGCATCAGTTCTGCAACCACGCCAAGGACCGTGTCGATGTGGCGATCCATCTCGCTTTCCGTGCGGCTCTGGTGAAACACCGTGCCGCGTATCGACGGATCGCCCTTGATCTGGCGCCAGTGACGGGGCTCCTCGTACAACTGACGGGTCAACGGCAGGTCGCGCAGCCCGAAGTAGGCACCAATATGTCCCAGCAGCGCACCCTTAGCGTCACGCACCGTCCGCAACGCAGTCAATGAAGGACGGCGTTCCTTGAGGCTGATGTAGGACTCCGACAGCAGCAGGGCTGCACCGCTCACCAGCCCCTGCATGTAGGGCCGGTCCGAACGATCACGACCGAAACCTGCCTGCAAACCGTCATGCGCAACGTTGTCGCTGATCTGGACATGATTGGCATTCACGACGTAAAGGTGCTTGCAGTAAGGCAATTCCTTCAAGGTCGAAGCCAGTGCCTGGTTGAGTCGCTGGCGGTCCGGCCAGACCTTGAGGCAATCCTCTGCCAGCCGGCGCAGGGGCTCGCGCAACAGGCCCATGAGGGACTTGCGCTGCTGTGCGACGCTCGCGCGCAACGTATTGGTATCAGGCTGATTCATGTCGTTTCGCAGGATCGATCGTGCCCCACCTCAGCCAGACACGCAAGCGGCGATGCCCCTCGTTGCCGACAGCCGCGACTGGCAGCACCAGCGACCCGCGCGTGCCGGGAGCACGATAGTGCAGGACGACCAGCCACGGAAACACTGCGGTCATGGCAGGATTGATCGATACCTCCATGCAGTGGCCGTCCGCATGCACGACTTCGCAGCGTCCATCGGCATGCAGGGTGAGGGCCGCGACATCACGCCTGACCAGCAGGCGCGATATCAGCGAGCGTCGATCCAGTTCGATGCTGACGGGCAGTTGCACTGCCCCTTCCCTCAGACGCGCCGGAAAGCCAGCGTGCCGTTGGTACCGCCGAAACCGAAGTTGTTCTTCATGGCGACGCCGATCGCCAGGTCGCGAGCGGCATTCGCGCAGTAATCCAGATCGCACTCCGGATCCTGGGAGAAGATATTGATCGTCGGCGGAGAAACCTGATGATGCACTGCCAATGCCGTCAGCACCGATTCCAGTCCTCCGGCCCCCCCGAGCAGGTGACCGGTCATCGACTTGGTGGAGTTCACCACCAGCCTCTTCGCCGCATCGCCAAGCGCCAGCTTGATCGCCTCGGTCTCGTTCTTGTCGCCCAGCGGCGTCGAGGTGCCATGGGCGTTGATGTAGTTCACTTCATCCGGATTGATGCCGGCATCCTTCAGCGCCCCCATCATGCTGCGGCACGGGCCGTCGGTATCGGGCGCAGTCATGTGATAGGCATCGCCGCTCATGCCGAAACCGGCAAGTTCGCAATAGATGTGGGCACCGCGTTTTTTGGCATGCTCGTATTCCTCGAGCACCATCACGCCGGCGCCTTCGCCGAGCACAAAACCGTCACGATCCTTGTCCCATGGGCGGCTGGCAGTCGCCGGATCATCATTGCGGGTGGACAGCGCCTGCGCCGAAGCGAAGCCGCCGACGGCCAGCGGTGTCACGGTCGATTCGGCACCGCCGCAGACCATGGCGTCCGCATCACCATATTGGATCATGCGGAAGCTGGTGCCGATGGCATGCAAGCCGGTCGTGCAGGCCGTGACCACTGCAAGATTCGGCCCCTTGAGCCCCAGCAGGATCGACAGGTTCCCGGAGATCATGTTGATGATCGTGCCAGGAATGAAGAAGGGCGAAATCTTGCGCGGCCCGCCACCCAGGTAGTCGTTATGCGTGTCCTCGATCATCGGCAGGCCGCCGATGCCGGAACCGATGTTCACGCCAATACGATGGGCGTTCTCCTCGGTAATGGCCAGACCGGATTCACGAAATGCCTGAATACCTGCGGCCATGCCGTAGTGGATGAAGACATCCATGCGCCGGGCTTCCTTCGGAGACAGGTATTCGGCGATGTCGAAACCCTTGACCTCCCCGGCGATACGCGCCTTGTGGGCGGAGGCATCGAAACGGGTGATCGGCCCGATGCCGCTTTTGCCGGCCAGGATGGCATTCCAAGTATCGGCGACGTTATTGCCGACCGGCGAGACGAGTCCCAAACCGGTCACGACGACTCTGCGACGCGACAAGGCAGTCTCCTACGAATGGGGAACGAAAATGACGAAAGGCCCGTCCGACGGGCCTCCTGGGTCCTGCCGATTACTTCTTGAGATTGTTATTGACGTAATCGACCGCCTGTTGGACGGTAGTGATCTTCTCGGCCTCTTCGTCCGGAATTTCGCACTCGAATTCCTCTTCGAGCGCCATCACCAGTTCGACGGTATCGAGCGAATCGGCGCCCAGATCGTCGACGAAGGACGAATCGTTCTTGATGTCGGCCTCGTTGACGCCGAGTTGTTCGGCCACGATCTTCTTGACGCGCTGTTCGATGTTATCCATTAGATTGCTCCTTCCCTGTGAAGGCGGGTGTTTTGAACCCGCGCATTTTAGCAAAAGCTGTCACCCAATAACTTTTTGGGAAACAGGTCTCAACTCATGTACATCCCGCCGTTGACATGCAGCGTCACACCCGTGATGAAACCCGCCTGGCGACTCGCGAGGAAGGCCACCGCATGGGCGATGTCCTCGGGCTGGCCGAGACGGGCGACGGGAATCGCCTTGAGCATGGCGGCTTTCTGATCGTCGGGCAGGCCCTTGGTCATGTCGGTGTCGATCAGGCCGGGCGCCACGCAATTCACGGTGATGTTGCGGCTGCCGAGCTCCTGTGCCAGCGACTTCGTCATGCCGGTGACCCCGGCCTTGGCAGCGCAATAGTTGGCCTGCCCGGGATTGCCGGAACTGCCGACCACCGAGGTAATGTTGATGATGCGGCCGAAGCGCGCCTTCATCATGGCGCGCATCACCAGCCGGGACATGCGGAACACCGCCTTGAGATTGGTGTCGATGACGGCATCCCACTCCTCGTCCTTCATGCGCATCGACAGGTTGTCCTTCGTGATGCCGGCATTATTGACGAGCACGGATACCGCACCGAAGGTCTTTTCGATTTCGCCGAGCAGGGCTTCGCAGGCCGAGGCATCGGTGACGTTCAAGACGGCGCCCAGACCTTTCACGCCGGCGGCTTCGAGCGCCTGCTGGATGTCTGCAGCGCCGCTCGCCGAAGTCGCGGTACCGATGACGGTTGCACCCTGTGCGCCGAGTTCCATGGCGATCGCCCGACCAATGCCTCGCGAAGCGCCAGTCACCAGCGCAATCTGTCCTTCCAGCATAATCATCCTTTCACGGCAACCAGGGTCGCTTCGACACCGGCCAGGTCGTTCATCGCGCCGCCGGCCAGTTCGGCACAGCGCTTGGTCAGTCCGGCCAGCACCTTGCCGGGACCGCATTCGAAGACGTGGGTGACACCCGCCGCCTGCATGGCGCGCATCGTCTCGACCCAGCGCACCGGCGCCGCAGCCTGGCGCACCAGCGCCGCCTTGATTCCCTCGGGATCCGCAACGACAGCGACATCGACGTTATTCAGGACGGGAATGGCTGGTGCATTGAAGGCAGCCTGTGCCAGTGCCGCCTGCAGGCGCTCGGCCGCCGGTTGCATCAGGGAGGAGTGGAAAGGGGCCGACACCGGCAGCATCACGGCGCGCTTCGCACCCGCTGCCTTGCAGGCCTCGGCGGCACGTTCGACGGCCCCCTTGTGGCCGGCAATGACCGTCTGCTCGGGCGAATTGAAGTTCACCGCCTGCACGGCCTCGCCCTGCGACTGCTCGGCGCAGATCGCCTTGATCTTTTCGGCATCGAGGTTGAGGATCGCCGCCATCGCGCCGGTACCCGCCGGCACCGCCTCCTGCATCGCCTTGGCACGCAGTTCGACGAGCGGGACCGCCTGTTTCAGTTCGAGCACGCCGGCCGCGACGAGCGCCGAGTACTCCCCGAGGCTATGGCCCGCCAGCATCGCCGGCATCGGGCCACCCCTGTCCTGCCACAAACGCCACACCGCAATGCCCGCGGTCAGCATCAGCGGCTGGGTATTCACGGTCTGCGAGAGCGCTTCAGCCGGTCCTTCCGCGACGAGATGCCAAAGATCGCGGCCCAGTGCGCCTGAGGCCTCATCAAAGGTGGCACGCACGACCGGACTGTCGCCATAGGCGGCCATCATCCCGACGGACTGGGACCCTTGTCCAGGAAACACGAAAGCGAATTTCATATCAACCTCACATCACAAAGTGATCAGGGCCGCGCCCCAGGTGAAACCGCCGCCGACACCCTCGATCAGCGCCGCCTCGCCGGCACCGACTTTTCCGGAACGGACCGCTTCGTCGAGCGCCAGCGGGATCGATGCCGCCGAGGTATTGCCGTGATGATCCACGGTGACGACGCACTTCTCGGCTGGCAGGCGGAGCTTCTTCGCCGTCGCCTGCATGATGCGGATATTCGCCTGATGGGGCACCAGCCAGTCGACGTCTGCCGCCGTCATGCCGGCCGCGGCGATTACCTCCTCGGCGACCTCAGCCAGCACCTTGACGGCGAACTTGAAGACCGCCTGGCCATCCATGCGCAGGAATGGATCACCGATCGGCTGGCCGCCGCTCAGGTGGCCGGACACGGACAGGATGTTGCGATGCCGGCCATCGGCGTGCAATGCAGTGGAATGGATGCCGGGCTGTTCAGAGGCCTCCAGCACCACGGCACCCGCACCGTCGCCGAACAGGACGCAGGTGCCACGGTCCTGCCAGTCGAGGATGCGGGAGAAAGTTTCGGCACCGACCACCAGCGCACGCTGGTGCGAACCTGAGCGAATGAACTTGTCGGCGACCGTCAGTGCATAGATGAAGCCGCCGCACACCGCCTGCAGGTCGAAAGCCGCCGCGCCGTTGGTGATGCCCAGTTTGTCCTGCAGGATCGTCGCGGTACTGGGAAAGATGAAGTCCGGTGTCGAGGTTGCCAGCACGATCAGATCGATGTCGTTCGGCTGGCAATGCGCCGCAGACAGTGCCCGCCGGCAGGCCTCGGCGGCGAGATCGCTCGAGGCGACACCGGGGCCGGCAAGATGGCGAGCGCGGATGCCGGTACGCTCGACGATCCAGTCGTCAGTCGAATCGAGGCCATGTGCGGCGATCAGGTCGGTGTTGCCGACCGGTGCCCCCGGCAGGTAGCTGCCGGTGCCGGTAATTCTGGAATAGGTCATCGCAGGGCTTTCACTCGATCAATCATCAATCGCAGAGCGTCGGTTCCGGCTCGCCGGCTTTCACGGCAGCCGCCATGCGCGCCTCGATTTTTTCCGGCAGCCGCTCTCGTGCCGCTTCGGCTGCCCGCTCCAGCGCATGGCGGAAGGCGTACACATCGGCAGAGCCATGGCTCTTCACCACCACCCCACGCAGGCCGAGCAGACTGGCACCGTTGTAGCGGCGATGGTCGACGCGCGCCTTGAATGCCTTCAGCACCGGCATGGCGACCAGTCCGGCCAGGCGGGTGAAGAGGTTGCGCGAAAACTCCTGCCGCAGGAAGGTGCCGACCATTTGCGCCAGCCCTTCGGAGGTTTTCAGGGCCACGTTGCCGACGAAACCGTCGCAGACGACAACGTCGGATGTCCCTTTGTAAATATCGTCGCCTTCGACGTTGCCGATGAAATTCAAGCCGCTGTCCTTCAACAGGTCGCTAGCCCGCTTGACGACTTCGTTACCCTTGATTTCCTCTTCGCCGATGTTCAGCAGACCGACGCTCGGCCGCTCATCGTGCTCGAGGGCCGACGCCAGCATCGCCCCCATGACGCCGAATTGCAGGAGGTGCTCGGGGGCGCAATCCACGTTCGCCCCGAGATCGAGCACATAGGTATGCCCTTTCATGGTCGGCAGGATCGAAGCGATCGCCGGCCGGTCGATACCGGGCAGGGTTTTCAGGACGAAGCGCGATATCGCCATCAGCGCACCGGTGTTGCCGGCCGATACGGCGGCATCGGCGCGGCCATCCTTGACAAGATTCGCCATGATGCGCATCGACGAATCCTTCTTGTTGCGCAGGGCGCTCGCCACCGGCTCATCCATCCCGACGACTTCGTCGGCATGCTGGATCGACCAGCGTCCGGACAAGCTTGGCCCCTGCGCCCCAACCAAAGGCTCGAGCACTTCAGCCTGACCGACCAGGATGACACTGGCGGTCGGATCCTGACGCAGAAATTCGAAAACTGCAGGAACAACCACGGACGGGCCGTGGTCGCCCCCCATGCAGTCGACGGCGAGGGTAATGGTCATGCAGCGCGCCCATGAAAACGGCCGGACGTTCTCACGCCCGGCCGCTTCTGGAAAATCCGGATCACTCGCCCTTGGACTTGACGACCTTCTTGCCCCGATAGACACCGGACGGGGAAATGTGATGGCGCAGGTGCACTTCGCCGGTGGTCGCCTCGACAGCCAGCGGAGGAGCGCTGAGGAAATCGTGCGAGCGGTGCATGCCGCGCTTGGAAGGGGACTTCTTGTTCTGTTGGACTGCCATGATGACTCCTTGCTTCGATATACGACTGAATGATTCAGTTAATGTTTCTTCAATCCGGCCAGCGCCGCAAAGGGCGACAAGCCTCCGTTTCCATCCCGGCCGCCCGCTTCGGCAGGCGGCTGACAATCCTCGTGACACGGCGCGATCGGCAATGCCAGCAAAACCTCGTCTTCGACCAGTTCCAGCACCGACAACTCGCGACTGGACGGCAAGGCGTCGTACTCATCGGTTTCCAGATCCTCCTCCGGCCATGCCGTTCCATCCGGCACCAGCAGCAGGCGGCGATCGACCGCGCACTCCACGCTCACATCGTCCAGACAGCGCTGACATTGCAAATCCAGCCATCCGGAAACCCTGAGATGCAGAAAGGATTTCTTCAGGCCGCTCGCATCGGCAACGCATTCACCCGACAACTCGCAATTAAGCCAGCCGTCCCGGCAGGTCAGCACGTCAGCCAGACGTGACAGCCCCGACAGGGCAAGCTTGCCGGATATGCAGTCACGATCCGCCGCGAACTTCAGGCTATCGACGACCGCTTCCGCAAAATTCCGAAGTTCCCGGCACGACATAAAGGGGGCGGATGTTATCATGCGCCGCGCCTGGCAGTCAAAGACATATTTCGACAAAAAGCCTGAAAAAACATCCGCTAAACCACAGAACACCCTGATCGCCATGCCGCTGCTGATCCTGGCCTCGACGTCCCCCTACCGCCGCGAACTGCTGGAACGCCTGCAACTTCCCTTCGAAACCTGCGCGCCCGAAACCGATGAAACGCCGCACGCCGGCGAACTTCCCGCGGCGACTGCCGAGCGGTTGTCCGCCGCGAAGGCCTCCGCAGTGGCCAACCGCTACCCGGACGCATTGATCATCGGTTCCGACCAGGTCGCCTATTGCGGGGTGCAGCGTTTCGGCAAGCCGGGCACCCGCGAGAACGCCCGAATCCAGTTGCGCGACCTGGCCGGCAAGATCGTCGTCTTCCATACCGGCCTGTGCCTGCTGAACAGCCGGACCGGCCGATCGCACGTCCGCGGCATCGCGACCGAGGTCCGCTTCCGCGAACTCTCCGATGGCGAGATCGAACGCTATCTCGACAAGGAGGACGCCCTCAACTGTGCCGGCAGCGCACGCTCCGAGGCCCTGGGCATCAGCCTGCTCGAATGGATGAAAAGCGACGACCCGACCGCACTGGTCGGCCTGCCACTGATCGCCCTCGCCGAGATGTTGCGCGCCGAAGGCATTCCGCTGCCCTGAGCCAACATTGGTCGGCACTCTCTATCTGCTGCCGACGCAACTCGGCGACACGGAATGGGCGAACGTCCTGCCGGCATCCACCCGCGAAACCGCCTGCCGCCTGACGCATTTCATCGTCGAGAACGCCAAGACGGCACGCGCATCGCTGAAGTGGATGGGACATCCCGTGCCCCTGCGAGAATTGGCGATCGAACAGTTACCGGAACCGCTGCGCCCCGCCGACATTGAGCGCCTGCTTCAGCCCCTGACCGCGGGAATCGATACGGGGCTGATGTCCGAAGCCGGCTGCCCCGGGGTTGCCGACCCGGGTGCGCTGATCGTGCGACGCGCTCACGAACTCCATATTTCGGTCAGGCCCCTGGTCGGCCCCTCCTCCCTGCTGCTGGCGCTGATGGCCTCGGGGCTCGACGGCCAGCGCTTCGCTTTCCACGGCTACCTGCCGCAGCGCGAACCGGATCGCAGCCGGCGCATCGTCGAACTGGAAAAGGAGTCTCGTCAGAAACGGCAGACCCAGCTGTTCATCGAAACACCCTACCGCAACCAGGCCCTGTTCGATACCCTGCTCGCCGCCTGCCGGCCCGACACGCTGCTGTGCGTTGCGACCGACCTGACACTGCCGAACGAACGCATCGCCACCCGAGGAATCGCAGAATGGCGCCGTCCTGCCGGCGCCGACTTTTTACTGGATCGGCGGCCGACAGTCTTCCTTCTGCTCAGCGCAGACTGAAGTTCGTCAGCACCCGCCCGAGGCTCTCGGCCATTTCGGCACCGAAACGCCGCGCGAATTTCTCCGCAAAATTCGGCTTCACGGTGTAGTCGCGAATCTCCTCGGCACCGATGACGTCGCGCGCCACCGAGTCGAGCGTGCCGAAACCATCGGCCAGCCCCAGCTCGACGCTCTTCGTACCCGTCCACATGAGGCCCGAGAACATCTCGGGCGTTTCCTTCAGTCGAGGCCCGCGGCCCTGACGGACCACCTCGATGAACTGGCGATGGATATCGTCGAGCATCTCCTGCGCATGCGCCTTGTGACGCTCGTTCTGCGGCGAGAACGGATCGAGGAAGCCCTTGTTTTCCCCAGCGGTCAGCAGGCGGCGCTCGATGCCGAGTTTGTCCATGCTTCCCGTGAAGCCGAAGCCGTCCATCAGCACCCCGATCGAACCGACGATGCTCGCCTTGTCCACAAAAATCTTGTCCGCCGCCGAGGCGACGTAGTAACCGCCCGATGCGCAGACATCCTCCACCACTACATAGAGCGGCTTGCCGGCATGCTTGGCACGCAGGCGACGGATTTCATCGGTAATGATGCCGGCTTGGACCGGACTGCCGCCGGGGCTGTTGATGCGCAGCACGATGCCGGCCGCATGCTTGTCCTCGAAGGCCGCCTGCAGGGCACCGACGACATCGTCGGCATTCGCATCGCCCTTGGCCTGGATCACCCCTTGCAATTCGACCAGTGCCGTATGGCGGTTCGTTTCCCCTTCCGGCTGAACCTCGTCCCAGTCCACCAGCATGCCGAGCAGCATCGCCAGGTAGGCGAAGCCCAGCAGCTTGAAGAAAATGCCCCAGCGTCGCGCACGACGCTGCTCGTGCACGGCCTCGAGTGCCACTTTCTCAAGAATCTTGCGTTCCCAGTTCGAATCGTCAGCCACGGTACATCCCTTTTCGGTGATTCAGGTCAGGCATTTTCGGCCAGCCAGTTCGCCAGCGCCTCGACCGTATCCGCGCAGTATAGAGGTGCCGCTTCGCGCAGCGCCTCGACCGGGTGAGCCCCGTAAGAAACACCCAGGGAATCCACGCCGGCATTTCTCGCCATGAGCAGATCGTGCGTGGTATCGCCGATCATCAAAGTCTGCGCCGGCGCGACGGCAAACTCGTCCATCAGTTCCTCGAGCATCTGCGGATGCGGCTTGGAATGGCACTCGTCGGCGCAGCGCGTGGCATGGAAGAACTCGCCCAGCCCGGTATGCTCCAGTGCCCGATCCAGGCCGCGCCGCGACTTGCCGGTCGCCACCCCCAGACGGAATCCACTGCCCGACAGGCCACGCACCAGGTCGTCCGCCCCCGCGAACAGCGTCAGTTCGTGATCGCGCGACAGATAGTGATGACGATAGCGCTCGACCAGTTCGCCGTAATGATCCTCAGACAGATCGGGCAAGGCATAGCGCAGTGCGGCATCGAGCCCCAGTCCGATGATGTGCCGCGCACGCTGCTCGGTGGGAGGCTCGACACCGAGGTCGCGCGCGGCAGCCTGGACGCTGTCGACAATCATGGCGGCGGAGTCCATCAAGGTGCCGTCCCAGTCGAACACGATCAGCTCATAGCGTTTCATCGGCATTTCCAATTTTCTCGAGAAATCTTTCCAGCTCCATCGGCAACGGGGCCGCCAGCGCCAAGGGTTCACCATTGAGCGGATGCGGCAGCCGCATCGATGCGGCATGCAGGAACATGCGTTTCAGCCCCACCTTTTGCAAGTCCCGGTTGAGCGTGAAGTCGCCATATTTTTCATCGCCGAGGATGGGAAACCCCAGATGGGCGAGGTGTACGCGTATCTGGTGGGTGCGGCCGGTTCGCAACTCCACCTCGAGCAGGCTGAAAGACCCGAGCGGGGTTTTCCAGCGCCCCTGCAGGCGCATGATCGAATGGGCATCCTTGCCTTCGGCCGAGACCCGCACGCGCCGCTCCCCCTCTGCCGTCTGGTACTTGAGCAGCGGCAGCTTGACATTGCGCAGCTTGTCCCGCCAATGTCCTTTCACCAGCGCCAGATAGCGCTTGTCGATGCCGCCGTCCCGGAACAGGTCATGCAGGCGGGTCAGCGCGGAACGTTTCTTGCCGATCACGAGCAGGCCGGACGTTTCACGGTCCAGGCGGTGGGCCAATTCGAGAAATTTTGCCTGAGGCCGTGCCTTGCGGAGCTGTTCGATGACCCCGAAGTCGACCCCGCTGCCACCGTGGACGGCCACCCCTGCCGGCTTGTCGATGACGAGCATCGCCTCATCCTCGAACTCCACGGCGAACTCCCGTCCCGGAACGGACTGGGCATCCGGCTTTTCCGCCACCCGGACCGGCGGTACGCGGACGCGGTCGCCGAGTGCCAGGCGCCGGTCGGCACCTACCCGTCCCTTGTTGACGCGTACCTCGCCGCTCCGGAGGATGCGATAGACATGACTTTTCGGCACCCCCTTGAGATGCTTCATCAAGAAGTTGTCGACCCGCTGCCCTGCGCCGTCTTCACCGACTTCAAGGAATGTGACCGAATCTTTACTCAACTCTTTCATTTCCAATATAATGCCCAAGCTTTGCCGTCTCCGGACGGCACGCCCGACGACACGAAGCTGCGCCGGGGTGCCGGACGACGACGTTGCCGGCAGCGCGTGACGCGATGACTTTTCCGCGAACCGCGCCCCGGCATGGGAAAGAACGGACGACCCCCGGCATTTTCAACGGCCCTGGCAATTCCCACTTTTCTGCAAGGCCCGGGTATGTCGCTCGCCCGAAGCAGCGATACTACTTTGTCTCAAGACATTTTTCGCGCACCAGACAGGCTTTGATACGCGTTGCCCGCCCGCAGATCCGGCCGGCAGCGTCATCCGACAAATTTCAGACCCTTTTGCCCAGTCCCTCATCCCTTTTCCGATGAAGCTGAATTCGCAAATCCGTTCATAACGCCGCCAGTACAACAAGTACAAGCGGCGTGATTTGTCGTGCCTTCCTGCCTGCGCGTGGGAGCACACATGAAACGCATGCTGTTCAATGCGACGCAAGCCGAGGAACTCCGCGTCGCGATCGTCGATGGCCAGAAACTGGTCGACCTCGACATCGAATCGGCCGCCAAGGAACAACGCAAGAGCAACATCTACAAGGCGGTCATCACCCGCATCGAGCCCAGCCTCGAAGCCGCCTTCGTCGATTACGGCGCCGAGCGCCACGGCTTCCTGCCGTTCAAGGAAGTCTCGCGCAGCTACTTCCTGCCTGACGTCGAACCCGGTCGCGCCCGCATCCAGGATGCGCTCAAGGTCGGCCAGGAGCTCATTGTCCAGGTCGAGAAGGACGAGCGCGGCAACAAGGGCGCCGCACTGACCACCTACATCTCGCTGGCCGGCCGCTACCTGGTACTGATGCCGAACAACCCCCGCGGCGGCGGCGTTTCGCGCCGCATCGAAGGCGAGGACCGGCAGGAACTCCGCGAGGTCATGGACCAGCTCGACGTCCCCTCGGGGATGAGCCTGATCGCCCGTACCGCCGGCATCGGTCGCAGCGCCGAGGAACTGCAGTGGGACCTCAACTACCTGCTGCAACTCTGGGGCGCCATCGACGGCGCGGCCAAGGCACAGGCCGGCGCCTTCCTGATCTACCAGGAATCGAGCCTCGTCATCCGCGCCATCCGCGACTACTTCCAGCCCGAGATCGGCGAGATCCTCATCGATACCGACGACATCTTCGAGCAGGCCCAGCAGTTCATGGCCCACGTGATGCCGGGCAACGTTTCCCGCGTCAAGCGCTACCGCGACGACGTGCCGCTGTTCTCGCGTTTCCAGATCGAGCACCAGATCGAGTCGGCCTACTCGCGCCAGGTCAACCTCCCTTCGGGCGGCGCCGTGGTCATCGACCACACCGAGGCGCTGGTGGCGGTCGACGTCAACTCCGGCCGATCCACCAAGGGTGCCGATATCGAAGAGACCGCGCTGCGCACCAACCTCGAAGCGGCCGACGAAATCGCCCGCCAGCTGCGCCTGCGCGACCTGGGCGGCCTGATCGTCATCGACTTCATCGACATGGAGTCGAGCAAAAGCCAGCGTGAAGTCGAGAACCGCCTGCGCGACGCGCTGCACTTCGACCGCGCCCGCGTCCAGACCGGCAAGATCTCGCGCTTCGGCCTGCTCGAGCTGTCCCGCCAGCGCCTGCGTCCGGCCCTCGCCGAGACCAGCTACATCACCTGCCCGCGCTGCACCGGCACCGGCCACATCCGCTCGACCGAATCCGCCGCGCTGCACATCCTGCGCATCCTCGAAGAGGAGGCGATGAAGGAGAACACCGGCGCGATCCACGTGCAGGTGCCCGTCGACGTCGGCACCTTCCTGCTCAACGAGAAGCGCATCGACATCGCCCGCATCGAGACGCGCCATCGCGTCAATCTCCTGATCGTGCCGAACCGCCATCTCGAAACACCGCAGCACGAGATCATCCGCCTGCGCCACGACCAGTTGAACCAGGAAGGCGTCGCGCTCGCCAGCTACGAGATGGCCGTCAAGCCCAACGAGGAAGCTGCCGCCCAGGCCGCCCAGGCCGAGAACAAGACACCGCGAGCCGAAGCCGCCGTCAAGGGCATCACGCCCGATCAGCCGGCACCGGTCGCCCAGGCTCCCGAACCCGAAAAGGCGCCCGGACTGTTCGCAAAAATCCTCTCGTGGTTCACCGGCAACGACAAGAAGGAAGAAGCCGAACCGGAAAAGAAATCCGGCAAGCCCGGACGCCGCGAACGCAGTGAGCGTGGCGAGCGCAATGGGCGTGGCGACCGGGACCGCGGAGGACGCAACCGCAAGGAGGGCCGCGACGGCAATCGCGAGCGTGGAGAACGCAGCGAGCGCAATGCCGAAGCGTCACAGAAGCAGGAGCGCAAGGACGCCGGCGAACGGAAGGAACGCGCCCCCCGTGAAGGAGACAACAGGGACGGCCGCGACAGTCGTCAGGCCCGCAAGGAGCCGCGTGGGGAACGCAGCGAGCGAGGCGAGCGTAGCGGCCGCGACAATAATCGCCGCGAAAACCGCAACGAGCCGCGCAACGACGAGGCCCGCGCGGCCGAGAGCGCAGCAATCACCGCTACAGCCAACACCGCTACGCCGGCCGCTGCCGAAACGCAGGACAACGGCAGCGAAGGGAACCGTCGCCGTGGCCGTCGTGGTGGCCGCGGTCGCGGGGAGCGTCGCCAGGAAGAAGGCGTCGCAGCCGGTGCGGAAAACCAGACGATCACTGCTGCAGCCACGGCCGAACCGGTTCAGGATGCCGTCCCGCCAGCACCGACGTCTGCTGCTGCCGAGGGTGTCGTAGAGACAGTGCCGGCAGCACCGAAGCCGATGCCTTGGCCGACACCGGTCCAGTCGTCCCCCGCTTCTGTCGAAATGGATGCCCCCGTCGCAGCCCCTGTCGTCGAAACCATCATCCCCGTCGCGGAACCGGCACCGGTCGCCGTAGCGGCAGCCACGATGGTCGCACCGGCAATCACGGCGCCCGAGAACCCGATCGACCTGTCGTCGGAACTCGAAAAGGCCGGCCTGCAACTGGTGGAAACCAGTGGCGTTGCACCGCAGACTCCCGCCGTTCAGGCACCGGCACAGCCGCTGGGGCGCAAGCCGAAACCGGCTCCGGTCATCAACAACGAGCCACTGCAGATGGTTGAAACCCAGAACCGGGAATAAGAACGCCTGACGTATAGATCGGGAAACAAGGGGCGCCGCTGGCGCCCCTTACTTTTTCGGCGCCATCCGTTCGAGCAGTCCGGCCGCGGCATCCTCGATCAGGTCGAGCACACGTTGGAAACCCTCCGGCCCCCCATAGTAGGGATCGGGCACCTCATCTTCGTCGAAGCGTGCCGAAAACTCGAGAAACAAGCCCAGCTTGTGGTGATGCTCGGCAGGACACGCCTGACGCAGGAGATCGAGATTGTCGCGATCCATGGCGAGAATGCGGTCGAAGCGCAGAAAGTCACCGGTCCCGACCTGACGGGCCCGGAGCGCCGACAGATCATAGCCGCGCCCCTCAGCTGCCTGACGCGCACGCTTGTCTGGCGGATTTCCAATGTGATAGCCATGCGTACCGGCTGAATCGAACTCGAAGAAGCCTGCCAGTCCGGCGCGCTCCGCCATCGCCCGCGCTACGCCTTCAGCCGTCGGCGAACGGCAGATGTTGCCCATGCAGCAAAAGAGGATCCTGATTTTTTCCATTATTTACAGAGTGTCGCAACACGATAAGTGAGAGTTGTTCTGGGGCATATGTAGCTTTTTGTGGAATTATGAGTCAAATGGTCACGCCTCGGTCGGCCACGCCTCGACCGCGTCGGCACTGCGGCTTACCGGATGCTCCGGTACTGCCGCCCGCTGATTTTCATGTGACGGATGATATCGTCCGGCTGGTAATCCACATCCTGTGGCATCGTGATCGACGGCGAATCGAGAAGCCATGTCTCGACCGTGTGCGTTTTGACACTGTAATGCTGGGCGATGGTCGCCCGAGCATCCGGATCGCTGATCCGCCCTGATTCGACCCAGGTCAGGTAGCGAATGGCCGCCTCGATGGCCTGTTTCGCCTTGGGGTGCACGGGCAGGCGCGTGGCAGTACGGTGTGCCGCGGCCTCCTGGATCTCGGTACGCAGCCTCGCGAGGCATGCCTCAAGATTGCGCTCGATGAACTGTGCCGGAATCGCGAGCATCAGATTGAGGGGCAGCCCGAAGTCTTCGATGGCCATCCCAAGATTGTCGGTGGCCCGCACGCCACTCATATTTTCATACCGATTGACCCGCTCCCGGAGCGTTTCCTGACTATCGAGGTAGGCGCATATCCGCTTGCCACGGGCGTGGGCATAACCGACCTCGAAGCAGGTACCGGAATCCGGTTCGCAGCCACGGAAAGCATTGAGATTGGCAACCACGATGGACGACCGGTCGATCAGAGCCAGGTTGGCGGCAAAAATTCGCTTGGCTTCGCACTCATCATGGTCAAGCGGCGTCAACGCCTCGAAGCCATGGTGCTGGCAGAGCGTCCTCGCTGTCGCAGCCCACTCGCGTGCATCGTGGCGGAAGACGTCCGGACCGGCCAGATAGACCTTCATGCTGGGGCGACCAATGCCTAACGCCCCTTGCCGAGCATCGCCTTCAGGTTGGCGAACGGATTGTGGGTTGCCACATTTCCTTGCTTCATCGGCATGGACTTGCCGCTGTCCGCCTCCAGTTGTTTCTGGTGCTCGTTGTCGTGGCAATAGAGGCACAGCAGTTCCCAGTTGCTGCCGTCCGGCGGATTGTTGTCGTGATTGTGGTCGCGGTGATGGACCGTCAACTCACGCAAATTGAAACGGGTGAAAGTGCGCGCACAGCGACCACAAACCCATGGGTAGATCTTCAGCGCCTGCTCGCGATAGTCCTTTTCACGTTGCGCCGCGGCCCTGCGCGCCTCCGTGACGATACGGTCGAGTTTGGCTGAGTCGGGAAGCATCAGGTGGTTCTGGTCACGGCCCTGGCGCACACTTGACGGAGCACACCCCGGATCGGTCAGGTGCGCAGCGGATGGAGCCAGGCGAACAGGACCTGCCCCTGCGACTCGGCCAATTGCGCCAGGTCGGCAAGGCCGTTGAGCATTTCGCCAATCTCGTCTTCGCCCCATCCTGCATTCTCGAACTCTTCCGTGGCCATGAGTTCATCGGACACTGCCTGCATGGATTCCTCGTCGAGGGTCGCCAGGCGATCGACGACCTGCGATGCAAGCCGAAGCACGATCGCACCTTCGATTTCGGAAAAATAGCTGGGTTCGTAAAGCGCATACGCATCATCCAGCAGATCACCCGTCAGCACGCAATGCAACGTGGCGATCTTCGGGATGGTGAAGTCGCGCAATGCGATGCCGCTCCACTCGCGGGTCGGTTCGACCGAGTCGCCGACCGCTTCGAGTTCATCTTCTTCGGCGGCGATGATGTTGGTCAGGATGGCCATGCGCGGATACCGTAAGTCAAGACCGATCGCCTCAGAAAGGCAGCTTCATCCCGGGCGGCAGCGGCAGGCCGGCGGTCAGCGCACCCATCCGCTCCTGCGAGGTTTGCTCGGCACGGCGGTTGGCGTCATTGAGGGCGGCGGCGATCAGGTCCTCGAGCATCTCCTTGTCGTCCATCACGGAAGCGTCGATGGTGACGCGCTTGACATCGTGCTTGCAGGTCATGACGACCTTGACCGCACCCGCACCGGACTGGCCCTCCACTTCCAGGTTGGCCAGTTCGTCCTGGGCCTTCTGCATGTTTTCCTGCATTTTCTGCGCCTGTTTCATCAGGTTGGCGATGCCGCCTTTGTTCAGCATGGGAGTTTCCTTCAAACGGGTTTGATGGTGGATTCGTCGATGCTCGCATCGAAAAGATCGCAGGCCTCGCGCACGAACGGATCGGACTCGATCGCGGCGATGGCGCGTTCCTGACGTTCGCGCTTTTCGTTGTCGGCCCGCGACTTCGGCGTTTCGCCGGCCGGTTCGCCGAACTGCACGTCGAGGGCGATGCTGCAACCGAAATGCCTGCCGAGTTCGGCACGCAGTTTTTCCTGATGCGGCTGCAGGTATTTGTGGGCCGGCGCAAGACGCAGAACCACGCGAGTCTCGTCGCGATCGACCAGTTCGCAATGCTGGGCGAGTTGCCGCACCATGCCGGTCAGGGGAAGCTGGGCGACCAGCGCATGCCAGTCGTCGGAATCGGCGGCAGCAGGTGCAGGAACCGCCGGGGCAAAAGTCGGCGCTGGCGGGACGGGGGCCGTTGGCGCCGGTCGAGGCGCAGGACGCACTACGGCCGGGGTAGCGGATGCCGCGGGCATCGGCTTTTCATTGCCGCTCGCGGGACGGAAGGCATGCAGCCGCAACAGCGTCATGCCGAAGCCGGCCGCCTCGTCGGGCGCCAGCGACAGCTCGCTGCGTCCCTGGATCGCGATCTGGTAGCAGAGCTGGAGAAACTCCGCATCCAGCCGTTCGGCATAGGGTGCCAGCCGGCTCCGCTCGCCTTCGTCGAGAATGGCCTGCGGCACGAACTGCACGAGCGCGATGCGATGGAACAGCGTCGCCAGTTCCTGCAGCGCCGAATCGAAGCTCAGGCTGCGCGCCTCCATGGCGCGCGCCACCTCGAGCACCGCACCGATATCGCCGGCGACGAGACCGTCGAGCAGTTCGAAAAGATGCTCGTCACCGACCGTGCCGAGCATGGCCCGCACGCCCTCTTCCTCGATTCGACCCGCACCGTGCGCGATGGCCTGGTCGAGCAGCGACAGCGCATCGCGCATCGAGCCGGCAGCCGCTTTGGCGATCTGGCGCAGCGCACCCGGCTCGAAGGCCACCCCCTCTGCCTCGAGCACGCGCGACAGGTGCTCGACGATATGGCCCGGCGGCATCTGCTTGAGATTGAACTGCAGGCAGCGCGACAGTACCGTCACCGGGATCTTTTGCGGATCGGTTGTCGCGAGGATGAATTTGACGTGCTCCGGCGGCTCCTCGAGCGTCTTCAGCATGGCGTTGAAGGCGTGGCCCGAGAGCTGGTGCACCTCGTCGATCATGTACACCTTGTAGCGTCCGCTGTTCGGGGCATAGGCCGCCTTTTCCAGCAGGGCCGCCATGTCCTCGACGCCACGATTCGAGGCGGCATCCATCTCGACGTAGTCGATGAAGCGGCCTGCATCGATTTCACGGCAGGGGGTGCACTCCCCGCAGGGCGCGGCGGTGATGCCCTTCTCGCAATTCAGCGCCTTGGCGAGGATGCGCGAGATCGTCGTCTTGCCGACGCCGCGCGTACCCGTAAACAGATAGGCGTGATGCAGGCGCTGCTGTTCGAGGGCGTGCGTCAGGGCGCGCACGACGTGTTCCTGGCCGACCAGCGTGTCGAAGGACTTGGGACGCCATTTGCGGGCCAGGACGAGATAACTCATGGCCCGGATTCTAACAAACGGCGCCGGACCTCCTTCAGGAGGCCCGGCTTCTTTGCAGGTTGGAATGTCACCCCTGCGATGGCATCATCCGGCCCGGGCCGCCGTGCCTGCCACCCCTGCCGCCCTTGCGTCCGGGACCCATGTCGGCGGCAAACTGGTCGGCCTTCGCCTTCTGCTCGGGCGTCATCGCTGCGTAGAGGCGATTGAAGCTTTCATGCACGTCCTTCATGGCGACGAGCCGCTCTTCCATCAGCGACTGCATCTTCGCCATGCGCTCGGGCGCGGACAGCTTCTCGTCGACAGGCTGCGTCCGGAATGCCTGCATGCCCTTGCCAGCCTCGGCCTTCATCTTCTGTTCGTAGGCCTGCCACAGCGGTTCCTGCGCGTCCGTCACGTTGATCTGGTACTTGAGCATGGCCAGATGTCGCTCGGCACGCTGTGCGGGATCGAATTTCATGGCGACATGACGGCCCATCTGGCCGCCGGACATGCCCATCGGGCCCATCGCCCCATTGCCATCGCAACCCATGCCGCGCGAACCACCCTGCGCAAGGGCGACGCCGCCGATGCCGGCAGCCATGATCAGGCCGGCGATGATTTTGTGAGTACGTTTCATGTTGGCTCTCCTTGTGAATGAACTTTCGACAGGAGGCATTCAATGCCGCGGATGTAAGCAGGCTATATCCGGTTTGTAAGCAAACATGAGGGGGGAGGGAAAGGGTGGCGAGCCTGACCCCCGGCACTTGCGGAAAATGACTATGGCTGCTGCCTTCCGGCCCTGACCAGGTTCGCCACCCCACAATGCGGGGAGACCCGCCACGCGCCATTCTATCTCACCCGGCCGAGGCCGCGTGACGACCGCGTTCGACATCGACGCCGGCCAGAATGACCAGGCCGACGACGAAGTACCCGCCGGTGACGAGGATCGCCAGCCGGTGGTCGCCGGCGGTCAGCCAGGTCACCGCGCCGTAGGTCAGCGGACCGAGGATGGAGGACAGCTTCACCGCGACACCCCAAAGGCCGAAGAACTCCCCGTGCCGACCCTCGGGCGCCAGTAGCCCGACCAGCGCACGGCCCGCCGACTGGCTGGCGCCGAGGCACAATCCCGCGATGTTCGCCGCCAGCCAGAACATGCCGGCGGACTGTCCCGCCCATGCGAGCAGGGTCATCGCGATCCAGCCGAACAGCGTCAGCCCGAGGGCGCGGACATGCCCGATGCGGTCCTGCAGGCGGCCGAACAGCAGCGCGCCGATCGCGGCGGTGACATTGACGACGAAGATCAACTGGATTGTCTCCTCGGTCGAAAAGCCCATCGCCTGCTGCGCGTAGATCGCGGCCAGCGCGATCACCGTCTGGATGCCTGCCTGGTAGAAGAGGATGCAGAGCATGAAGCGTCGCATGTCGCGGTAATGACGCGCATGGCGCAGGGTGGCGAGCACGCGCGAGAACGCCGAGGCCTTCGTAGTCATGGCGGCCTGTTCTGCGATGGCAGGCCGGCGCTCGCGAAGGAACAGGAAAGTCGGTGCCGACGCGACGGCGAAAAACACCGCGGTGATCAACAGGCAGGCCGGGACGAATTCCGCCGCACCCTGCCCCTGCCCTTTCGCCATGGAGATCCAGCCGAGACAGGCACCGAGCGTCGCCAGCCCGCCGAGATAACCCAGTCCCCAGCCCCAGCCCGAAACGCGGCCGAGGCCCTCCGGACGCGCCAGCTCGGGCAGGAAGGCGGCGATCAGGTTTTCGCCGCTGGAGAAGCACAGGTTCGAAAACACTAGGAACGCGAGCGCCAGGGCCAGTTCTCCCGGCCCGGACGTCGCCAGCCCGACCGTGCCGAGGATGCAACCGGCCGTCGTCAGCGCGAGCCAGCGTTTCTTGCCGTGCAGGTCGGCATGGGCGCCGACGAACGGTGCCGTCAGGAGGACGATGGCGTAGGACACCGACAGCGCGGCAGTCCACGCGAAGGTGGCCCATGCCGCGTTGCCGGCGATCACGGCAACGAAATAGCCATTGAAGATCGCCGTGATGACCACCGTGGTGTAGCCGGAATTGGCGAAATCGAACATCGCCCAGGCCCATGCCTCGCGACGCTTCACACCCGCGAGCAGTATCGGACTGTTCTGGACTGCGGTACTCATCGATCGAGTTGCTGCGTACGCAGAACGTTCGCGAGCGTCTCGATCTCTTGACGCAAACCGGCAAGCAGGTCCGCCGCGGCAGAGAGCTGGCCGCCACGCGCCAGCAACTCGATTTCTGCGGCACGACGCTGGGCCGGATCGGCACCGAACACCGCCAGCGTGCCCTTGAGCACATGCGCACAATGCAGGGTCATCGATGCATCGTCGGCCGCCACGGCCCGAACGAGCGACTCGACGTCCCGACTGTAACTGTCGAGAAAAATCGGGATCACTTGCGCGAGGATGTCGGCGTCCATCTCCTCCAGTGCGCGGGCGTAATCGAAAACGGACTTGCCACCCCCTGCTGCGCGACGCACTTCCGCACCGATTTCTTCGAGTTTTTCGGCCAGTGCCGCGGCAACGATCGGCTTCGCCAGATGGTCATCCATGCCGGCGGCAAGACAGGCGTGACGATCCTCGGCCATGGCGTTCGCGGTCATTGCGACGATGCGCTGGCGGGGCATGCCGAGGCTGCCTTCGCGCCGCCGGATGTGGCGGGTGGCTTCGATGCCGTCCATGACCGGCATCTGCATGTCCATCAGCACCAGGTCGAAACGGCGATCGGCCAGAATGGCCACGGCTTCCTGTCCATTCTGCGCCAGTTCGACCCGATGCCCCCATTTCTCGAGCATGCGTGTGGCGACCATCTGATTGATCGGATTATCCTCCACCAGCAGTACCGATAGCCCCCGCGCCCCGCTTTGGCCGGCTGCCTTGCCCGGCGGAAGTGCCGTTGCCGGCATGTGTTCCGGAACGCCCACCGGCAGGCTGAAGCTGAAGGTGCTGCCCCCCCCCAGCGTGCTGGCCACATCCATGTGGCCGCCCATCAGTTCGACCAAACGGCTGGAAATCGTCAACCCCAGACCGGTGCCCCCGTATTTGCGCGTCGTCGAAGCATCCGCCTGCGAGAAAGCCTCGAAGACCTGCGCGAGCTTGTCGTCAGGGATGCCGATGCCGCTGTCGCGGACGGAGACCAGCAGCGTCGTCGCCTGGTGCGTGGAAGCCTCGACACGCACTGCGACCGTAATGCCGCCGCGCTCGGTGAACTTGACCGCATTGCCGACCAGATTGACGAGCACCTGGCGCAACCGAACGGGATCGCCGGTCACCAGCCCCGGGACCTCATCATCGATCTCCACATCGAACTGGAGGCCCTTCTGTCCCGCGCGCAAGCGCAGGGGTGCGAGCGTCTCCTCGAATACTTCGCGCAACTCGAACGCGATGCATTCGACCGTCAGCTTGCCGGCCTCTATCTTCGAGAAATCTAGAATATCGTTGATCAGCGTCAGCAGCGAATCCGCCGAGGACTTGACGATCTGCATGTATTCGCGCTGCTCGACATCGAGCGGCGTGTCGAGCACCAGATCGGACATGCCGATGATGCCGTTCATCGGCGTACGGATTTCATGGCTGACATTGGCAAGAAATTCGCCCTTGGCGCGGCTGGCCGCTTCGGCGACATCGCGCGCGTGCATCAGGTCGGCTTCGGCCTGCTTGCGGGCGGTGATGTCGGTACGGATCGCGATGTACTCGTAAGGCAGGCCGAATTCATCCAGGAAGGGCACGATGGTCGCCGCGACCCAGTACTCCGCTCCCTGCCGCGTGCGATTGCAGATTTCGCCATGCCAGGTATGGCCGGTGGTGATGGATTCCCACATTTCCTCATAGAGTGCCGCAGGATGGCGACCGGACTTGACGATGCGATGGTTGCTGCCCAGCAGTTCGGCACGCGAAAAACCGCTGATCTCACAGAACTTGTCGTTGGCATAGATGATCGTGCCCTGGGTGTCGGTGATGCTGACGATCGCGTGCTGGTCGAGGGCATAGCGGATATTGTCGAGCTGGACGCGCTGCTGTTCCCGTTCCAGTACCAGATTGGCGATGATGCGCGACAGCGAGGCCAACTCGTCCGCATCCCCTACGCCGCCCACTCCGTCGTTGCCCAGCAGTTCGCTCACGGTCGCACGCAGGGACTGGAGCGCACGGTTGCGCTCGTCGATATCCTGCCGCAGCCGCTCATTGGCGCTCGTCAGTTCCTGGGAACTGATTTCCAGGCTGCGCGTGCGCAACTCGAGGTCGCGGTCCGCCTGGACATAGGCGCTATCGATCCGCTCCAGCAATGTACGGAAATTGCCCAGCAACGCAGCGACGGAGGGATCGACGCCGGGCTGTTCAGCGAGCTGCGTGGCAGCGACCAGCATGCCCTCGACCGCCGCATCGTCGGCCAGTCCGGCGATGCGCTTCAGCTGCCGCTGCAGACTCTTGTGCATTTCAGTCCTGGCGCTCGCCGATCCGGGTGATCGTCATCGTCTGGTTGTGAAGCTGGCAGGGACCGCCCGGCGCATACGGACTGATCTCACCATACGCGTAGAAGCCGGCCAGCGTCGCCTGCTTGCCAAGCACATCGCCGACCGCCTCGACCTCCTCGTCGACGCGCGTTCCCATCACCAGCTTCCGTCCGACGCAACTCACCAGGATGGCCAATGTGTCACCCCCCATGCCCGTCATGGCACGCGCACCCTCGGCAGCCGCTTCGGCACCATTCACGAGGCGATCGGTACTGGCATGCATGAGACGCAAATAGCCGCGCGGGTCGATCGCACCGGCCAGCGTCAGGCTACCCGAGGCCTCATCCACGCCGAGAATCGTGCGTATGAGGCCCAGCGCACCATGGTCCTCACCCAGCATTTCGAAAGGAAACAACAGCCCGGTCGCCGGCAGGCCAGTCGCATATTCGCCGAGATAGCGCTTGTACACGGCGAGTGCTGGTTCGCCATCCAGTTCGTAAAGGACATTGCCGGCACAACGCGTCACCCGGCGCGCCGGCCCGAACGGGTCCCAGCCGCCGAAGGATCCATGTGCGAAGGACAGCGCGGGGCCGGACAAGCCGACGGCGACGACGGCATCGTCGCGCACGCCATCCGGTCCGATCGTGAAGGTGCGCGCAAATGCGCCGCCATCGCCGGCGAGTCCGCCGGTGATCGGCAGCTTGCGGCCGACCCGGCTGGCGATGCCCTCCACCAGATCGCTGCCGTTGATCTGCACGCCCGGCCCGAAAACCAGCACAGCGGCAAGATCCGGGGACATCAGCGCATCGCCGATGCGAACGCCGCTTGCAAGCGAATCCCGCATGCCGGCAAGGCAGGTGCTCGCCACGGCGATCGATACGCCCTCGAACCGGACTGCCGTGACGATGCAACAGCCCTCCTCGACGCCCTCGCGGCCGATTTCGCCGGCCGTCGAGCAGCCGATGACCTGCGCGTCAGGAAACGTCTCCTTCAAGGTGATAGCGAAGCGCGGCGCACTGAAATAGCGGACGTCGCCGAAGACCAGAACCAGTTGCGGATGCAATCGCGCCAGAGATTCGCAGGCATCTCCCGCGAATTCCGGAGAGCACACAATGACCTGTCCGACCTGCATCTGCCTTCCCCCTTAGCGCCGGATCATACGACCGAATCATCCGTGGCCGCCGTCAGGAAAGCACGAACGACCGTCACCTGGGCTTCATCAAGAAACATCGGTGCATGGCCGACGCCGGCGATCTCGACGGCATCCGCCCGCGGCCCGCGCTCGCGCATCGCTGCGACGGCATCCCGCGACAGCAGGTCGGAAAGCTCGCCGCGAACGACCAGCGTCGGACAACGGATGGCATCGTAGAGCGGCCACAACTCGACGTCGCGCCCCGCCCCCTGGGCAGCCATGGCAGCAGTGAAAGGTGCGGCGATGCCCGGGTCGTAGCGCAGGATCATGCGGCCGGCCGGGCCATCCTTGACGACGTTCTGCGTCAGGTGCCGCCACTGCGCGTCATCCAGCGGGCCGAAAGGCGCGGAGACGCTGCGGACGTAGCTTTCCGCCTCCTCCAGCGAGGCGAAGTCGGGCGGCGTGGCGAGGTATTCGCCGATGCGTGCGAGCGCTGCGGCCGCGATGACCGGACCGACGTCGTTCAGGATCAGCCGGCGGATCGGTCCCGGCCCACCGTCCGCACCGAGTTGCGCCGCCAGCGCCATGCCGATCATGCCGCCCATGGAGGTGCCGAGCCAGTCGACCTGATCGGCATCGAGTCGGGCGAGCAGTGCGATCATGTCCTGCTCATATTGAGGGATCGCATAGTGCGCCGGGTCGCGCAGCCAGTCGCTCATCCCGCGCCCGACGACATCGGGACAGACGACGCGGTATTCGTCCGCCAGCGCCTGGGCCAGAAAATCGAAATCGCGGCCGCAGCGCGTCAGGCCATGGACGCAGACGAGCACGCGCGGATTGGCCGGATCGCCCCACTCGACGTAGGCCATGCGGTGGTAACCGGAGGGGGAGAGGCAACGAACGTAGCGGGGCTCGGGGGAAGTCATGGCAAAGATTCCTGCTGGGAAAGTGCATCATTTTGCCAGTAGCGGCGGCGCCGCTCGCGCTCATGCAGCACCGCCGTCCCGCCACGGCCGACTTTCACGGTAATGGCACCATCCCGGTCGGTGCGGTGGATGCGCGTCCCTGAGAACCGCTCCAGTACCTCGGGGTGCGGATGACCGAAGCGGTTGCGGTAGCCGACAGGGAAGACCACATCGTGCGCAGCGACGGCCGACACAAAGGCCGGCGTTGCGGTTTTCTTCGCACCGTGGTGGGGCGCGACAAGAATCCCGGCCTGCAGGAAATCACCATGGCGGGCCAACAACTCGGTCTCCGCCCGGCCTTCGATATCGCCCGGGATCAAAACGGCTCCGTGGACAGATTCGATCTTCAGTACGCAGGAAAGCGCATTGTCGGGCAGCTTGCGCGAATAGTCGCCGGGTGCCGGATGCAGCACGCGAAAACGCACCCCGTCCCACTCCCATGCCTCGCCATCCACGCAGTTCCGCTCGACGCTGTCGACCGGGACAGTCGCCAGCAGGGAGGCCGTACCTCCGCCATGGTCTGCATCATCGTGGCTCACAATCACCCGGTCGAGCCGGCGGACCCCGGCCGCGCGCAGATAAGGCACGAGGATGCGGCTGCCGGCATCCGCCGGTCCGCCAAAATATGGGCCGGTATCGAACAGCAAATCGCGGCTCGCCGTCTGCACATGCAGGGCCTGGCCCTGGCCGACATCGAGGACGGCGAGGTGAAATTCTCCCGGCGCCGGCCGACCCGGAACGAAGAGAAAGATCGGCAGGAAGCAGGCGGAACCGAGCCAGCGCAGCGGCAAGCCGCGCGGCAACATCAGCCAGGCGGATCCCGCCAGTGCCACGACGACGGTCCATCCCGGGGGGGCATGCTGCTGCCACAGCGCACCTGGCCAACTCGACAGCCAGGCGAGAAAATCCATCAGCGGCACGAGCAGCGCATGCGCCAGCTCGAGCGCGAGCCCCAACCCCGGCAGGCTGCCGGCGAGCGCCAGCGGCGTGACCGCCAGGCTGACCAGCGGAATGGCGAAGGCGTTGGCGAACGGCGACACCAGCGAGAACTGCTGGAACAGCGCCAGCAGCGCCGGAATCATCCCGAGCGTCACGGCCCACTGGGCGCGCCCCCATTCGATCAGCCAATGCGGCCGGGCCAGCCGCCCGCCGGCGACGTAGAACAACAGGCCGACCGCGCCGAAAGAAAGCCAGAAGCCGGCCGACAGCACGGCCCACGGATCGACGATCAGCACCAGCAACAGCGCGGTGCCGAGCACCCGCGGCGTGGCGATGGCACGCCCCGACACCAGCGCGAACGCCACTACGCCCAGCATGTAGAGCGTGCGCTGCGCCGGAATGCCGAAGCCGGCGATCAGCGCATAGGCGAATGCCGCCAGGAACCCCGCCACGGCCGCCGCCTTTTGCGCCGGCCAGGCCAGCGGCAGGCGCGGCAGCTTGCGCCAGAACGCGAAGGCCAGCCAGCCGGCCAGCGCGCCGATCATCGTCACGTGCAATCCGGAAATCGACATCAGGTGCGTGATGCCGGTGGCGGCGAACAGGCGCCATTGCTCCGTCGCGATGGCCTGCTGGTCGCCGACCGCCAGCGCGGCCAGGATGCCGGCGTAGGGGCGATCCGGCAAGCGGGTGAGGATGCGGTCGCGCGTCGACTCGCGGAGGTGCTGGATCGCAGAACCGATACCGCCTGCCTGCTCCGCCAGTCGTTCCGGTGGCGGCTGCTTGCGGACGTAGCCGGTTGCACGGATGCCGCGTTCGAACAGCCAACCTTCGTAATCGAAACCATGCGGGTTGACATTGCCATGCGGACGCTTCAGCCGCACCGTCAGGCGCCAGCGTTCGCCGGCATGCGGCAGCGATGATTCCACCCCGTCCTCACCTTCGCCTTCCAGCGTGTGGTACCAGTTCAACTGGATCCGCTGCGGGACCGCACCCGCTGCCGCATCCACCTCGAACAGGAAACGCACGCCGCGCTCGAAGCGTTGCGGCAAGGCTGCGACGGTCCCCGTCACCTCGACATCGCGGCCCTCCCACGCCACGGGCAGGGAATCAGCCAGCCGCCAATGCGCAAGGCTGCCGGCCCAGACGAAACCCAGCAAGAACGCCCCGGCAATTCCAGCCCAGCGCACGCGCCAGTACCCCGCGGCCCACAGGACCAGACCGCCCAGGGCCGCTCCGGCAAGAAAAGTCGGCGCCGGCAGGACGGCACTGCGCTGCAGCCACGCCACACCGACAGCGAAAGCCAGTACCTGCCACGGCATGATTAGAATTCCCGCATGAAACACTGGCTGCGCCAATACATGCCCGACCATGCCGCGGTAGACGGCAACCGCTGGCTGGCGCCGTTCCGCAATACGCTATTGCATCCGCGGCTGTGGCATCTGAACCGCCGGTCGGCCGCCGGCGGCATCGCTGCCGGCCTGTTCTGCGGCCTCATTCCCGGGCCATTCCAGATGCTCGGCGCGGCGATCTGCGCCATCGCCTTCCGCATCAACCTGCCGCTCGCACTCGTCACCACGCTCTATACCAACCCCCTCACGATCGTGCCCTTGTACTTCGTTTCCTATGGCCTCGGCCAACGCATTCTCGGCGTCGAGGGAACCTTCTTTGCCCCCGCGGCATTCGATCCCGCCACGCTCCTCGACTGGCTGGGCCGACTCGGCATGCCGCTCGTCATCGGACTGCTGCTGCTCGCCTCCCTGCTCGCCGCAGCCGGCTACATCTGTGTCCGTCTGGCATGGCGCGCCTATCTCATTCGTAAATTGATTCAACGCAAGGCAGCTCCTTGCAGCAACGGGAGAATTTACTAGGATCTGCACCATATAACGACAACAGCCCCCGATAGAGGTCATCATGAAAACAACAACCATCAGGCAGCGTCTGTTCTTTCTCGTCGTCGTTCCGCTGCTGGCGCTGGCGATCACCGCCGGCAACCTGATTCACAAAGCCTATGGCGACTACCGCGGCGCGACGCTGACACAGGAAGTCCTGAAGGTCGCCGTGGCCGCCGGCGAACTGATCCACACCCTGCAGATCGAACGCGGCGCGACCGCCGGCTTCATCCAGTCGAAAGGCGCCAAGTTCGGCGATGTGATGCCCGGCATCCGCAAGAACAGCGATGCCAACCTCGCCGCCTATCAGCGCGAAGCGGGGGCAGCAGGACAACTCGCCGCGCTACAGACGGCCCTCGGCAAGGCCCGTGAAAAGCTGGACCAGCTGAACGAGGTGCGTGCCCGTGCCGACAAGCTCGAGATCAGCGTTGCCGACGAGGTCGCCGCCTACACGCAGACCATTGCCCGCTTGATCGACGTGATCGGCATCAGCGGCCAGTTCAGCAGCAGCCCGAGCGTCGTGCAGCAAAGCACGGCCTACCTCGCCCTCGTCCGTGCCAAGGAGCAGGCAGGCCAGGAGCGCGCGCTGGTCACGGCCGCCTTCGCCGCGAATGCCATCGAGGCACCGCGCTTCCGCATGATCCTCGAACGCTTCCATCGGCAGGAAGCCTATCTGGACATCTTCCGCAGCGCGGCCGGCGAGCTTGAATTGAAGTCCCTCGAGGGCGTGCTCGCCGGAACGCCGGCGCAAGAAGTGCAGCGCATGCGCGGCGTGCTGGTCGACAAATCGGCCAGCGGCGGCTTCGAGGTGGACCCGACGGTCTGGTTCACGACCATCACGCAGAAGATCGACGCCCTCCACGAAACGGAGAATGCCGTCATCAAGGGCATTTCGGCGACCACCTCCGACATCGTCACCGCCAGCCAGGGTGGCCTCTACGGCTACATCTTCCTGTCGCTGGGTGCCGTGGTGCTGGTGCTGCTGGTTTCCCTGAAAATTTCCGCCAGCGTGGCCGGGCCGCTGCAGGCCGAGGTCGAAGTCGCCGAGTTCGCCGTACGCGAGAGCGATTTCACGCGCGACGTGCCGGAAACCGGTCCGGCCGAAGTGATCCGCGCCGGCCATGCCTTCAACCAGTTGATGCATACCTTCCGCCAGATCGTCGCCGACATGAAGGCTTCGAGCGACCGTATCACGGCAGTGGCCCACGAACTGGCCGGTTCGAGCCAGGAGGTGCGTGAGAGTTCGCTGGCCCAGGCCGAGGCCACGGCGGCGGTCGCCGCGGCCTTCGAGCAGGCTTCGGTCAGCGTCAGCGAAACCACGGCGAATGCGGAAAATGCGGCGCGCATCGTCGATACCGCCCGATCGGACACCGTTGCCGCGATGCGCGTCATGGCTGAAACGGTCAGCAACATGCGCGATATCGCCAGCCTGATCCGGACCTCCGCCGGACAGGTCACCTCGCTGAGCGACTCGTCGCAACAAATCGGCGGCATCGTCCAGGTCATCCAGGAAATCGCCGAGCAGACCAACCTGCTGGCCTTGAACGCGGCTATCGAGGCGGCACGTGCCGGCGAACAGGGCCGCGGCTTCGCCGTCGTCGCCGACGAGGTGCGCAAGCTGGCCGAACGCACCGCCAAGGCCACCGGCGAGATCGGCGGCCTGATCAACGCCATTCAGGCCGGCGTCGAAAACAGCGTGAACTCGATGGAAGCGGCGAATCGCCAGGCCGATGCGAGCCTGAGGCTGGTCGGCGAAACCGAATCTGCGCTGGGACGCATCGATGCCGGCTCGCAGGATGTCTCGTCGAATGTCAGCGCCATCTCCTACGCACTAAAGGAGCAGGATGCGGCGATCCGCCAGGTGGCGATCAGCATCGAGGCGATCGCCCAGAAGACGGAGCGCAACAACCAGGCCGCTGAGTCGAACAATGCCACCGCACGGGAACTGGACACGCTCGCCGGCAATTTGCGTTCCTCGGTGGCTCGCTTCAGGGCCTGACCTTCAGGATCATCAAAGCCTAGGCATCGACGAGACAGCCGTCCTGAAGCAGCAGACGGCGCTGGCAGGATGCCGCCAAGGTCGCGTCGTGTGTGACGATGACGAGGCTCGTGCCTTGGGTGGCGTTCATGCGCAGCATCAGCGCGAAAACCTCGTCCGCGGTGCGGCGGTCGAGGTTGCCGGTCGGTTCGTCGGCCAGCACGCAGGCCGGTCGCGTGACCAGGGCACGCGCCAAAGCTGCCCGTTGGCGCTCCCCCCCGGAAAGTTCCCCGGGACGATGCTTCAACCTGGCGCCCAGGCCGACTTCGCCCAGGATCGCCGCTGCTTGTGCCTCGGCGACCGACCGGGACAGGCGACGGATCAACAACGGCATCGCGACATTCTCGAGCGCGCTGAATTCCGGCAGCAGATGATGAAACTGGTAGACAAAGCCGAGCGACTCGTTGCGCAGCCGGCCCCGCTCACTCTCCGACACCAGCGACAGATCGCGCCCGAGCAGATGCACCGTACCGGCGGAAGGCGCATCCAGCCCGCCGAGCAGATGAAGCAGCGTGCTCTTGCCGGAACCGCTCGCCCCGATGATCGCGACCGTCTCGCCGGCGCCGACATTCAGGTCGACGCCTGTCAGCACGGTCACGCCCTCCACGTCACCGGCCTTCTCGCGGAAGGTTTTGGCGAGGCCGGCGCAGGCGAGGATCGACTCACTCATATCTGAGCGCCTCTGCCGGATTGGTGCGCGCGGCACGCCAGCTCGGGTAGATCGTGGCCAGGACGGTCAGCACGAACGAGGTCGCGGCGATGATCCCGACATCCGACCAGTGCAGGTCCGACGGCAGGTCGGAAATGTAATAGACGTCCTTGGCAAGGAACTGGATGCCGAACACCCGTTCGAGGAAAGGCACCACGGTCTCGACGTTGAGCGCCAGCGCCACGCCGCCGGCGACCCCAAGCGCCAGCCCGATCACGCCGATCAGCGTCCCCTGGATGATGAAAATGCGCATGATGCTGCCCGGGCTCGCGCCCAGCGTGCGCAGGATCGCGATGTCGGCGCGTTTATCCGTCACCGTCATCACCAGCGTCGAGACGATGTTGAAGGCAGCCACCGCGACGATCAGCAGCAGGATCAGGAACATCATGTTCTTCTCGATCTGCACGGCGCGGAAGAAATTCGCGTGGCTGCGCGTCCAGTCCGATACGCGCAGATCTCCCCCGAGGCGGCCGGCCAGCTCCCGCACCACGCCTGGCGCGGCGAACAGGTCGTCGAGCTTGAGCCGCACGCCGGAGACGTCCGTGCCCATCTGGTAGAGTTTCTGCGCATCCTCGAGATGGATCAGTGCGAGGCCGCTGTCGTACTCGTACATGCCGACCTCGAAGATGCCAACCACGGTGAACTGCTTCATGCGCGGCAACACCGCCGCCGGCGTCACCATGCCCTGCGGCGCGATCAGCGTGATCTTGTCGCCGGAAAAGACGCGCAGCGCATAAGCGAGTTCCGCCCCGATGACGATGCCGAATTCGCCGGGCCGCAGGCGCTCCAGCGCACCGGTCTTCATGTGCCGGGCGAAATCGGCGACGCGATCCTCGGCATCGGGAAGCACGCCGCGAACCAGTGCTCCCTTGACCTGCCCGTCGAAGGACAGCATCGCCTGCTGTTGCACGTAGGGCGCCGCCGCGACCACGCGGGGATGTCGCTCGACCGCGGCGGCGGCGGCCTGCCAGTCGGCCAACTCCCCCTCCGCACCGGAAATCTGCGCGTGCGAGGCGACACCGAGAATGCGGGTACGCAACTCTTTCTGGAATCCGTTCATCACCGACAGCACCACGATCAACGCCGCCACGCCGAGCGCCAGACCCAGCATGGAAATCAGCGAGATGAAGGAGATGAAGCGGTTGCCGCCGCCCGCCTTGCGGGATGCCGTGTACCGCAGGCCGATGAAGGTTTCGAACCGGAAAAATGAGGGCATGGAGGCGGCATGTTAACATGCTCCATGCGCCTCACCCTCTTCGTTCCCGGCCTGTTGCTGCCGCGTGAAATCGTTGCCGACACCGCCTTCGACCTGGCCGCATCCGCACTGTCGCTGCTGCTCGGCCGCGGCCATCGGCAGGTGGTCGCCGCGGACTGGCTGGAAGGAAGTTTTGGCATTGCGACACTCCCTGCAGCAGCCCTCAGAAAAGTCGGCGTCGGCGAGACGGCGTTAGGGGAGTGGTTGTGCCTCGATCCCGTGCATTTCGATGTCCGACGCGAAGGCATCCTGCTCGCCGACCCGGCCCGTCTCGACCTGACGGCAGGGGAAGCGAATGAATTGATCGCCACCATCCGGCCGTTGTTCGCCGAATGGGGTGAAATCTCCGCCTCGGCACCGGGTCGCTGGGAAATGCGCCTCACCCGCCCGCTCGCTCTCGAAACCCGGCCACTCGCAGACGCCATAGCGCAGCCAGTCCCCCCCAGCCTCCCTGGCGGACCACATGGCCGCGAATGGCGCCGCCTGCTCGGCGAGGCACAAACCTTCCTGCACGCCCACCCGGTCAACCGCCATCGCGAAGCGTCGGGACGGCCGACCGTCAGCAGCCTATGGCCCTGGGGCCAGGGTTGCCTGCCGGGAACGGCAAGCAACCCTTGGGCGGAAATCTGGTGCGACGATCCGGTTTTCGCCGGCCTGAGCGCGCTGACCGCCACACGCCATCGACCGCTGCCCCCGCGTTTCGAATCGCTGTCCGGACACACCCTGGCCATCCTGCCCACCGTGCGCGCCAGCGCCTCCGCCCGCAATGCACTCGGCTGGCGTACCGCCGTGCAGGAACTCGAACGCGACTGGCTCGCCCCTGCCGTCGTCGCGCTGCGCACAGGCGAATGCGAAGAATTGCGCGTCGTCGGCAGCAGTGTCGATGACGCCAACAGGTTCATCGCCTTCGCTGCGAAGCGCAGAACGTTGCAGCGATTTTGGCGACGTCCCCGCCCGCTATCGGAACTGGTGTGACGCACATCGCCGTCCGCCCCGTGCCACAGCGGGCCCGCCTGATGCTCGAACAGTCGGGTGTGCATCCGCTGCTGGCGCGGCTCTATGCGGCACGCGGCATCACCCATACGGCCGAACTCGACACCCAATTGGCTGCCCTGCTGCCGCCCGATGGACTGAAGGGGATCGATGTCGCCGCCGCACTGCTCGCCGACGCGATCGCCGGTGGCAAGCGAATCCTGATCGTCGCCGATTATGACTGCGATGGCGCGACTGCGTGTGCCGTCGGTCTGCGCGCCCTGCGCGCCATGGGGGCGACGGTCGATTACCTCGTACCGAACCGCTTCGAGACGGGCTATGGCCTGTCGCCTGAAGTGGCGCGGCTGGCCGCAGCGAAAGGCCCGGACCTGCTCGTCACGGTGGACAACGGCATCGCCAGTGTCGCAGGCGTCGCCACAGCAAAGCAACTGGGCATGACGGTCATTGTCACCGACCATCACCTGCCTGGCGACGAACTGCCCGCCGCCGATGCGATCGTCAACCCGAACCAGCCGGGCTGCGGCTTCGCGAGCAAGAACATCGCCGGTGTCGGCGTGATGTTCTACGTCATGCTCGCGCTGCGCGCCGAGTTGCGCCGTCGCGGCCGGCTGCCCGACGGCGGCCCGAATCTCGCGACCTTGCTCGACCTCGTCGCCCTCGGCACGGTCGCCGACGTGGTGGCGCTCGACCGCAACAATCGCATCCTCGTCGCGCAGGGCCTCGGTCGTATCCGCCAGCGTCGCATGACGCCCGGCGTCGCCGCCCTGCTCCAGATCGCGGGACGCGACCCCGCACGGGCCGGTACCTTCGACCTCGGCTTCGCGGTCGGGCCGCGTCTCAACGCGGCCGGACGACTCGCCGACATGAGCCTGGGCATCGAATGCCTCGCCACGGACGACATGGGACGCGCCCTCAACATCGCGCAGGAACTCGACACCATCAACCGCACACGCCGTGCCATCGAAGCCGACATGCAGGAAGCGGCGGCCATCCGTCTCGAAAACATCGATGCCGGTGCCCGCGCCAGCCTTTCACTATTCGATCCCAACTGGCATCAGGGGGTGATCGGCATCCTGGCCGGTCGCATCAAGGAGCGGCTGCACCGTCCCACCTTTGTGTTTGCCCGCGGCGAGGCCGGCGAAGTCAAGGGCTCGGGCCGGTCGATTCCCGGCCTGCACCTGCGCGACGCGCTCGACCTCGTCGCCAAGCGTCATCCCGACCTGCTCAGGCGCTTCGGCGGCCATGCCGCCGCGGCCGGGCTCACGTTGCTCGAAAGCGATCTGTCATTGTTCGAGACCGCGTTCGAAGAGGTCGCCCGCAGCCTGCTGCCGCCCGCCGCGCTGACACGCACGCTCGAGACCGACGGTCCGCTCGAAGCTGGCTACTACGGCCTCGTCCCCGCACGCCTGCTGCAGGAAACCGTCTGGGGCCAGGGATTCGCCGCGCCGCTCTTCGCTGACGAGTTCGATGTCGAACGGCAGCGCCTGCTCAAGGACAAGCACCTGAAGCTGACGTTGAAGAAAGGCCAGGCACGGCTCGACGCGATCCGGTTCAATCACGCCGAAGGCGCACCCGACCGCATCCGGGCCGTCTTCCGACTCGACATCAACGAATGGCAAGGCGAAGCAAGCGTTCAGCTTGTCCTGGAGCATTTCGAACCGGCGTAAATAACGAAATGCCGACCCGGGGTCACGGGCGGGATTTTGGAGGGTGGCCGGTGCGGCAGAGCGTGACCAAAAGATTCAGGGTGCCGGGCTGCCATGCAGCAGGTAGAGCCGCTCTATGTCGGCGAGCACGGTCTCGTCCAGGCGCGTTTCGCAGGCATCGAGATCTTCCTGCAATTGGGCCAGGGTCGATGCGCCGACGATGGTGCTGGTCACGAAGCGTCGCGATCGTACGAACGCCAGCGCCAGTCGGGTCGGCGTCAGGCCATGGTCACGCGCCAGCCGGCAGTAGGCAGCGACTGCCGCAGGAACCCCCGGTTTCTCGTAGCGCTGACCGAAACCCTTGAAACGGTTCACCCGACCTTCGGTTGCTGGAGTTTCCAGATATTTGCCGGTCAGGTGGCCAAAGGCGAGTGGCGAATAGGCGAGCAATCCGACCTGTTCGCGATGGCAGACTTCATGAAGCCCCACTTCGAAGGTCCGGTTCAGGAGGTGATAGGCATTCTGGATCGACGCGACACGCGGCAGACCGAACTCCTCGGCATGGCGGATGAACTGCATCACGCCCCACGGATGTTCGTTGGAAAGGCCGACGGCACGGATCTTTCCTTCGGCCACCAGTTCGGCCAAGGCCTCCAGCTGATCCCTGATCGGGATGCTGTCGCGTTCCCTGTCCGGCAGGTATTGCCATTGCCCGAACATCGGCTGGTTACGATCAGGCCAGTGCAACTGATACAGATCCACGTAGTCGGTCTGCAGGCGCCGCAAGGAGTCCTCTAGCGCGGTACGGATGTTGTCGCGGGTGAAGTTGAGCGATCCGCCGCGGATCCATGCCATGGTGCGCCCCGGTCCCGCAACCTTGGTGGCAAGAACGATCTTGCTGCGGTCCTGGCGCTTGAGCCACTTGCCGACGATGGTTTCGGTAGCGCCATAGGTTTCGGCGCGAGGTGGCACGGCATAGAGCTCGGCGGTATCGATGAAGTTGATGCCTCGCGCCAGGGCGAGGTCGAGTTGCGCGTGGGCATCGGCTTCCGGCGTCTGCTCGCCGAAGGTCATCGTGCCGAGGCAGACGGGAGTTACGGCGAGCGGGCCGCGGCCAAGGGGGCAGGTATCCATGGGTTCTCTATGTGAATGGTCTGGAGATGTCAGCTTGCCGGTACTGTCAGCGGTTTGCCACTGTCGCTGGCCTTGAGGCCAAGGCCACGGCTGACGCGGGTGATGAGGATGATGCGGCATTTCGACATGGACAGCCCCTGCGGTTCGACAGATATACTCGACCGTAAGGATACCGAGAATGAAAACCCGTTACGCAGCCATCCCGGCATATCTCACGAAAGACGGTTCGGAGATTCGCGAGCTCCTGCATCCCGATCACCATGGCGCACGCAACCAAAGTCTTGCCGCAGCCGTCGTCCCGGCCGGGACGCGCACCCGTCTCCATCGGCATCACTTGACGGAGGAGATTTACCACGTCTCGGCCGGACGTGGGTGCATGTATCTGGGCTCGGACACATTCGAGGTGGAAGCGGGAGATTCGATCCTGATCCCACCGGGAACACCGCATTGCATCGCGGCGGTCGGCGATGCCCCCCTGCACATGCTCTGCTGCTGCAGCCCGGCATATTCGCATGCAGATACGGAACTACTGGAAAACTGAAGTTCAATTCAAAATGATTTCAGATGAAACCAGGCAAGCCAAAGCGGCGGGGATCAGCCGATAAACATCCGCTTCCCCCCCCTTTTTCAGGTACGTCCGTTCCGAATCAGGCCTAAATTTCCTTCCGACGATGGAGTATCCGAGGAGGTTTCATGTCTGCCTTTCGAATCAACGATCACGTCCACTTCCGTACCCGGACGCCGGAAGGTCCTTTGTCAGGGGGCGGTGACATCATCAAGATCTTTCCCGCCGGCCAGAGTTACTGGCTCCATGTCCGTCAAGAGGATGGCAGTATCCGCATGCTCTATGAAGCCACAACGCAGATCGAGGTTTTGGAACTCGAAACCGCATGAGCGCAGACGACCTGATCGCCTACCTGACACGCGAAACGGCACTGATCCGCGACCTTCCCCGGCCGGAGCTCGACGAGCGCTGTCAACGGGCCGAGGAAGCCCTCCGGCGCCTGGCTGAACTGCTGAAAGAGGACAGGACTCTTTCGTCGCCGAACCCAAACTGACTGTGCCCCTCCTTTTTTCACTGATCGAATCGCCGGCCCACCCGCGGCTTGGTCATTTGTACCAACAGCTAGGCATCGTCGAAGAGTCGTTCGGCAGCGCCCGCAAGCTGCACAAGGCATTGCAGCAGAAGGCACCGGATTTCTTCGTCGGCGACTTCATCTACGGCTATGCCAACAATTATGCGGGCACCAATCTAAGCAACCTCGATGTGACCCTGGCGACCATGCAAAGCGTCGCCCCCGAAACCCGGGTCATTGTCTTCGTTCAAGCAAGCGAGCAAGCGCATGCGCACAGGTTGGCCGAACTGTTTCCCATCCACGCCCTTTTGACGTATCCGGTATCCGAGCAGGAGATGCGCGCCGCGCTCCAGCGCAGCGCGCAGACATGAAGCGCTTGCGCATACGCTTCGGGGTACTGTCGCTCCTGCTCGCCGGGTGCAGCGGCACACCTTCGACCCCGGTCGATCAGGTTATTCAGGTTCCCTCGCCCAATCACAATGAGCGACGACCGAACTTCATCATTCTTCACGACACCAGCAACGACAATATCGACCAGCCGCTCGGGACGCTTACCGACCCTACCCGGGAAGTCAGCGCACATTATCTGGTTGGTCGCGATGGCACCCTCTACCAGCTGGTCGACGAGCACCGTCGCGCCTGGCATGCCGGCCAGTCGTATTGGGGCGGACTCACCGACCTGAATTCGGCATCGATCGGCATCGAACTCGACAATACGGGTGAGGAGCCCTATGCGGAAGTCCAGATCGAACGGTTGATCGCCCTGCTGAAGAAATTGCAGATGCGCCACCGGATTCCGGCGGAAAATGTGCTCGGCCATGGTGATATCGCCTTGCTCAGGAAGGTCGATCCGGGCTGGCAATTCCCTTGGCAGCGACTGGCGGAACAGGGCTTCGGTCTGTGGTGCAGGCAACCATTGCCGATGACCGAACCGCTGCCCGATCCGGTCTTGGCGCTCCAGGCCATCGGCTATGACGTAGCCAATCCGCCAGCGGCTCTGATGGCCTTTCGCCGCCACTTTCTCGGAAGTGCAATGGAAGCTGAGGTCAGCGACGAGGAAAGACGGTTGATGCAATGCCTCGTTCAGGAGAAGCGGATGAAGCCGGCCGAAAATGGCGAGCGATGATCACCGAACTGCGGTCATGAATCAGCTCCATCACGGGGTTTTGCCCTGTCGCGTGTAACGCGACACCGAGACTCCCCCGGGAAACGAGACTTAGGATCGTCCCCGCCTGGGCGCCGATTGTGATGCGATACCATCCCCATTTCTGTAATTGCGAGGAACCTGCCATGACAACACTTTTCGACCCCGTCCAGCTTGGCGAAATCCCATTGAAGAACCGTCTGGTGATGGCCCCCCTGACCCGCAACCGCGCCGTCGCCGGCAACACACCGGGACCATTGACCGTCGAGTATTACCGCCAGCGGGCCAGTGCCGGCCTCATCATTTCCGAAGCCAGCCAGATCAGCCCGATGGCGCAGGGCTACCTCGACACACCGGGGATTCACTCACCCGAACAGATCGACGCCTGGCGGCAGGTTACCGATGCCGTACATGCTGCCGGCGGGCGCATCGTCATCCAGTTATGGCATGTCGGACGAATTTCGCATGTCTCGCTTCTGCCCGATGGCGCTGCCCCCGTGTCTTCGACCAGCCGCCCATCCCCGGCAATGACCTTCACGAAAGACGGTTTCGTACCGGTCTCGCCACCTCGCGCCCTGCGGGATGATGAACTCCCCGGCATCGTGGCCGATTACGCCGCTGCCGCACGAAACGCCATCGATGCCGGCTTCGATGGCGTCGAGGTGCACGCCGCCAATACCTACCTGCTCGAGCAGTTCCTGCGCGACAGCATCAATGACCGGAGCGGCCCTTACGGCGGAAGCATCGCTCATCGCGCCCGATTCCCCATCGAAGTCGTCCAGGCCGTAGCCAGGGAAATCGGCGCTGGCAGGACGGGAGTTCGCTTATCGCCACTGACGACGTTCGGCAACACAGCACCGCTCGACAGCAACCCGCAGGCACTCTATAACCACGTTGTCGAGCAACTGGCCCCGCTGGGCCTGGCCTACCTGCATGTGATCGAAGGCGAGACCGGCGGCAGAAGAAACCCTCCCGATGCGCCCGAATTCGACTATGACGCGCTCCGCAAGCGTTTCCCGGGGCCCTGGATGATCAACAATGGCTATGCCCGTGCTGACGCCATCGATGCCATCGCGAGCGGCAAGGCAGATGCGGTCGCCATCGGTCGCCCCTTCATCTGCAATCCGGATCTGGTACGTCGCTGGAAGGAGGACGCACCACTCAATGATTTGCGTGCCGACAAGCTATATGGTGGCGGCGCCGAGGGTTATATCGACTATCCGGCACTCGGTACCTGACCGGGTCCGGACGTGTCGGAAAATCAGCGGCGCTGGCTGCCGGCGCTGGCGCTTGTCGTTCTCTCGGTCATCTGGGGCTACACGTGGGTGTTGGCCAAGCAGGGGCTGGCCTATGCGACACCCTTTGCCTTCGTGGCGGAACGCTGTGTCGGCGGTGCGGCCTGCCTGTTTATCGCCTTGAAGTTCATGGGGCGACCGGTTCGCCTGGTGGCCCCCGGCAAAGTCCTGCTCATCGCCCTGGCCCAGGTGACCGGGTTCATGCTGTTCCAGACCTGGGCATTGGTGGAAGGTGGCGCCGGCAAGACTGCCGTGCTGATCTTTACCATGCCGATCTGGACGCTCCTGATGGCATGGCCGATCCTGGGCGAACGCATCCGGGGTCAGCAGTGGCTGGCCGCCCTGATCACGTTGGCAGGCCTGATGCTGATCATCGAGCCATGGGCGTTTCACGAGCATCTGTTCAGCAAGTTCCTCGGGGTGATGGCGGCACTGTCTTGGGCCATCGGGACCATCCTCATCAAAAGGTTCCGCGCGCAACATGAACTGAGCCTGCTTTCCCTGACGGCATGGCAGATGCTGCTGGGGTCGATTCCTTTGGTCATCCTGGCCATGGTCGTGCCCGGGCAGCAAACCCATTGGACCGGGCCCTATCTGGGCATCCTTGCGTTCATGTCGGTCGGGAGCACAGCGCTCGGCTGGTGGTTGTGGATTTTCATCCTGGACCGGGTGCCGGCCTGGGAGGCCAGTTTGTCGGTGCTGGGAACGCCGGTCGTAGCCATCGTCTCGTCCCGCTGGGTAATGGACGAGCGCTTTCGTGCGACGGAAATCTCCGGCGTAGTGCTGATCGGTGTCGGCCTCGGACTGCTCTCTCTGATCGCCTGGTGGAGTACCCGTTCGCTGACTGGACGATGATGGTTGCTCGCCCTTTTCCGCACTCGACCCAGCGCGATGAATGACAGTTTACAAACTGGATGCCCTCGTCGAATCAAGATGAGGATTTCGATTCATCGAGGCAAACGCAGTTCGGCGCGCACACCATGGCCTGGCAGGTTGCCAAGCGTGGCATCGCCGCCGTGGCTGCGGGCAACCTGCCGAACAATCGCCAGACCCAGTCCGGTGCCACCGGTTTCCCGACAGCGCGATTCCTCGATGCGATAGAAGGGCTCGAATGCGGATTCCAACTCATCCTCCGGGATGCCCTGCCCCTCGTCCTCGACCGAAATCACGATGCCATCCGTTTGCTCATTCAGGGCGACCTTGGCACTTTGACCATACTTGAGGGCATTGTCGACCAGGTTGTGCAAGGCTCTCTGCAGTGCACGCGGACGGCCGTTGAAGCGCAAGGTTTCCGGCGCTTCCAGTGAAACGTGGCCGGTATGCGCAAAGTCATCCACGACACTCTCCACCAGGGCGACCAGATCGATGGGCTGGATCGGCTCTTCGACCGATTTGCCGCGCAGGAAGTCGAGCGCATCGTCAATCAGTTGCTGCATGTCATCGACGTCATGGCGAATGTCCTCGCGCAGGCGCTCGTCGGAGAGCATCTCGGCGCGCAATCGCAGGCGGGTCACGGGCGTCTTCAGGTCGTGCGAGACCGCAGCGAGAAAACGTTCCCGTTCTTCAATGCCGGAACGAATGCGCGTTTGCATGGTATTGAATGCCATCGCCGCTTCGCGGACCTCGCTGGGCCCTTCCTCCGGAAGTGGCGGATGCTTGAGATCGTCGGCGAGACCGCGAGCCGCGGAGGCGAGTTGTGTGAGTGGGCGAACCGTGCTGCGCGCGACAAAGATGACGAGCACGACGATCGCCAGGAGCATCACGCCAAGGTTGATCAGAACGTGCCAAGGCTGGGCGAAGATGTCATCCGGAGCACTGCCTTTGAGATGCAGCCACTCATTGCCCTGAAGTTTCAGATAGATGTCGAAGGCAAAGGCCGCGAACCGCGGCATGGCGACCGTCCGCAGTTCCACGCCCGAACCCAACTGATCCTGAAGCCTGTCGGCAAAGTCGGTCAGCATCGTCGGCGAAGGCTGAGCTTCTGGAGCGGAGGGCTCGATGCTCAAGCCAAGGCGTGGGGTCGACAACAAGCTCGCCAAATGCTGCCGTTCGGGACCCGCTTGACTGTCGATGGCGCGGTGGATGGCGGCAATGCGCTGCGAGAGTTCGTGGCTGATCGTGTTGCCCAGCGAACGCTGCCTTTCCCTGAGATGGATGGCGGTACCCGCCAGTTGGGCGATGACCAGGCCGACCGTCATCAGAAGGACAAGGCGCCCGAACAGGGTGCGCGGCAGCCAGCGCATCACAGTACCGCCACCTCGGCCGCCAGCACGTAGCCCTCGCCACGAACCGTCTTGATCAGGGCGGGTTCCTTGCCGTCATCGCGCAGCCGTTTGCGCAGCCGGCCGACCAGCACATCGATGCTGCGATCGAACAGAATGGCTTCGCGCTTGTTGGCCAGTTCGAGCAACTGATCGCGCGGCAGCACCCGTTGCGGATGATCGAGGAAGACGCGCAGCAGGCGGTATTCCGCACCGGACAGGGGTACCACCAGACCATCCGCTGCCTTGATATTGCGCGTGGCGACTTCGAGCATCCAGCCGGCAAAGCGGAAGGCTTTCGCGTCGGCCTGCTCCAGATTCACCGGCAAGGCCTGGGCGCGGCGGATGATGGTCTTGATGCGGGCCAACAACTCACGCGGATTGAACGGCTTGGCCAGGTAGTCGTCGGCGCCCATCTCCAGCCCCACAATGCGGTCGACTTCCTCCCCGCGTGCAGTGAGCATCAATACCGGCAGGTTGTTGGAACGTGTGCGCAGGTCACGACACAAGGACAAGCCATCCTCGCCGGGCAACATCAGGTCGAGCACCACCAGATCGATGCGGCTGGTTTCCAGGGCGCGGCGCATCGCAATGCCGTCGGCGACTGCCGTAACGCGATACCCGGCCTGAGCCAGGTATTCCGTTAGCAGATGGCGAATCTCGCGATCGTCATCGACGACGAGTAGATGTTCCGGCGTTGCGCTCATGGATGAATCTTACCCACCCTATTCCAGCAGTGCGTTGATCGCGGCGAGATCGGCTTCGGTCAGTGTTCCGGCGGATGATTTCAACCTGAGTTGCGCCACCAGTGTATCGAGACGTGCCTTGGCGAGCTTCTGCTTCGTATCGAACAACTGGCTCTGTGCATTCAGCACGTCGATGTTGATGCGCACCCCGACTTCGTAGCCGAGCTTGTTCGATTCGACCGCCAGCTGCGACGAGGCCACGCCCGCCTCGAGCGCCTTCACCTGCGCCAGGCCGGCATTCACGCCGAGATAGGCCTGCCGTGCCAGCAAGGCGGCCTGACGGCGGGCATTGTCGAGATCGGCCCGGGCTTTTTCCTGGAGTGCGACGGCTTCGCGCGCTTTCGATGACACCGCGCCACCGGCGAACAAGGGCACGGCGAGTTGCAGGCCGATCGTGCTGCTCTTGGTGTCAACACCCCCGCCGGTGGTCGAGCTAAAGCCGCTGCCGGTCTTGCCGTACGTCGCGACCAGGTCGAGCGTCGGGTAGTGGCCGGCACGCTGTTTCTCGATTTCGCTGCCGGATACGTCCAGATTGGTCTGGGCGATCTGTACGCCGATGTTGCTGACTTCGGCCGAGCTCACCCACTGGCCGATGTCGGCCGGCTGCGGCGCACCGATCTGCACGCCGGGCTTCAAGCCCATGAGCGCATCGGTCTCCTTGCCGGTCAGGGTACGCAATGCCTGGCGTTTCACGGCGAGGTCGTTGTCGGCGGTGATCTCGGTTGCCACGGCGAGGTCATGCCGGGCCTGCGCTTCGTGCGTATCGGTGATCGTCGCGGTACCGACTTCGAAGTTGCGCCTGGCCGCTTCGAGCTGTTCGGCGAAGGCAATCTTCTGGGCATTGGCGGTCGCCAGGGATTCCTGCGCGAGCAGGACGTCGAAGTAGGCCTGGGAGACACGCAGGATCAGGTCCTGGCCGGCCTGTGCGTATTGCATCTCGGCCAGTGCGGCGGCCAGCTCGGCCTGCTGGTAGCCGATCCAGTTCTGCCAGCGGAACAGCGGCTGCGAGAGCGAGACGTTCCAGCCGTTGCTGTTGTAGTCGGCACTGGCCGTGATGCCCGTGGCACGGGAGCGCGATTCGAGATCATTCCAGGTAGTGTTGGCCGACAGGCCGATCTTCGGCAGCAGTCCGGCGCGGCCCTGCGGCAGTTTCTCCAGCCCGGCATCGCGCGCGGCCCGCGCGGCGGCGTATGGCGCGTCGAAGGACTGCGCGTCGCGATAGACGGCCAGCAGGTCAGCGGCCTGCACGCTGCCGCCGATGCATGCCAGGGCCAGCGCCCAGAGTGATTGGCGGAGTTGCTTCATGCGATTTCCCTTCCTTCTCCCGCTTCCTCTTCCGTGCGCCCATCGCGGATGTGATAAATGCGCTTGAAGGTCGGGATGATCTTTTCATCATGGGTGACGACGATGATTGCCGCACCGTAGCGCTGCGCCATGTCGTTGAGGATGCGTACCACGGCCAGGGCGCGCGTCGAGTCGAGCGGCGCGGTGGGTTCGTCGGCGAGGATCACCGGCGGATGATTGACCAGCGAACGCGCGATCGCCACGCGCTGCTGCTCGCCACCGGAGAGCATCGACACCCGCACGCCGACCCGGTGGCCGACGTCGAGCGCCTCGATCAGCTCGCGGGCGCGAGTCCTTGCCTCGTCATTCGACATTCCCGCCAGCATCGGCAGCAGCGCGACGTTGTCGGTGACATCGAGGAAGGGAATCAGGTAGGGCGCCTGGAAGATGAAGCCGATGCGGTCGCGCCGCAACGCGCGCAGGTCGTCGATCTGCCAGCCGCCGGCCTTTTCGTCGAAGATGGCCTCGCCACCCAGTTCGATGTGGCCCGAGGTCGGCTCGATCACCGCACCGAGGCACTTGAGCAGGGTGCTCTTGCCGGAGCCGCTGGGGCCGACCAGACCGACCACCTCGCCACGGCGGATGGTCATGTCCACCCCGCGCAGCGCCTGCACAGCAGTGCTGCCGCTGCCGTAGGTCTTGGTCAGCCCGGTCAGGCGGATGGCGATGTCGTTGTTGGTCGTCATCTCAGCCTCCGATCGCGTCAGCCGGATCGACGCGCAGCGCGGCCCGAATCGCCAGGATGCTGGCCAGCGCGCAAACGACCAGGGTGATGACGAAGCCGCGCATCATGTCGCCCGGTTCCAGCAGGACGTGCTTGGGGAAGAACGGCGCCCAGAGCGTGGCGGAGATCTGGCCGACGATGAAGCCGATCAGGCCAAGGGCCAGCGCCTGTTGCAGGATCATTGCGGCGATGCTGCGGTCGCGGGCGCCGATCAGCTTGAGCACGGCGATTTCGCGCTGCTTGTTGAGGGTCATGGTGTAGATGATGAAGGCGACGATGGCGGCGCTGACAACCGCGAGGATGACGAGGAACATGCCGATCTGCTTGGCGGAGGTCGCAATCAGCTTGGCGACGAGGATTTCCTCCATATCGTCCCGCGTCCAGGCGGTCAGGTGCTTCCAGCGGCCAATGTCGGCCTTGACCTCGTCCGCCGGATAGCCCGGCGCGACGCGCAGCAGGACCGCATTGACGTTTCGGCTGGCTGTCTGGCTGGCCAGCACGGCGTCGAGCAGGCCCGGCACGCCGGGACGGTTGAGGGCAGGGTTGGCGGCAGTGCGGGCGCGCTCGGTCACCAGGCTGTCGTTGTCCTTGAGGAACTGCACCTCCTGCGCATCCTTGAGCGGGATGTAGATCATCGGGTCGCCCGAGGACGAGGTGGCGCGGCGCGCGAGGCCGACGACGGTGTAGTCGTGGCGGCGGATGCGCACCGTGTCGCCGACGGCGAGGCCGGCTTTCTCGTCGGCGACGGCCTCGTAATGGCTGCGCAGCAGCGGGCGGCCGGCGATCACCTGCCCGGGTTCGCCCAGTCCGCCCGGCTCGATGCCGGCAAGCATGACGCGCACGTCCTTGCCCTTCACCTGCACCTGCATGGTCAGGTAGGCGACGTTGGCGGCCTCGGCCACGCCGGGCAGGCTCGCCAGGCTGCGGTAAAGATCGTCACGAATCGACGAGGGTTCAGCCCAGGGGCCCAGCGTGTCCTTTTGCACCACCCACAGGTCGGCGCCTGAGGCGGCGATGACCGCCCGGCCGTCGGCCACCATGCCACGAAAGACCCCCGCCATGGTCAGGGTGACACCGATCAGCAGGCCGAGCCCGATGCCGGTGAAGATGAAGCGGCCGAGGTGGTGGCCGATGTCGCGGGAGGCGAGGTTGATCACTTCCCGTCTCCGCCGCTCGTGTTGCTTGTCGTCACGCGCACCCGGTCGTCATCGGCGATGGGCTTGACGCGCTGGACGATGACGGCTTCGCCGCCGTTCAAGCCGTCCAGCACTTCGATGCCGGTTTCGGCGCGCACGCCGGCCCGGATCGGGCGGAACTGCGCCCGGCCGTCGGCGATCACGAACACCCCCGTCTTGCCGTCCTGGCGCACCAGCGCCGCCGGCGGTACGTTCAAGACATTAGGGCGTGCCTGCAGTTGTACCGTCACTTCGGCCATTTCGTTGAGCGTCAGTCCGTCCGGCAGGTTGTCGAAGGCCACCATGGCGATGCGCTCTTCGGTCACCGCATCCGACAGTTGCTCGATGCGGGCGACCTTGCCGGGGAAGGTCTCGCCGGGACGGCTGCGCAGGACGATGCGGGCCGGCAGGCCTACCGCCAGGCCGGCGGAACGGCCCTGGTCGACGCGCACGCGCAGCCAGAAGGAATCCGCCTCGACCATGCGCAGGACGGCCTGGCCGGCCACCGCCGTGCTGCCCGGTTCCAGTTCGCGCGTGACGATCAGGCCGGCCACGGGCGCGACCAGACGCATGTTGTTGAGTTGCTCTTCCAGTGCGCGGACTTCGGCAGTCAGGCGTTCGCCGTCGGCACGCGCCGAGTCGATGTTGGCGCGGCTGGCCTGCACGGCCGCATCGGCAGCCCGTGATTCATGACCCTTGGCCCGTTCCGCTTCGGCGCTGACGAAACCCTGCTCCTTCAAGGAAGCAAAGCGCCTGGCGCTGGCGTCGGCGGTGGCGAAACGGCTTTCCGCCTCAAGCGCCTGCGCCTGCGCGGCAGAGACGGCGGCGCGAGAGCGCGCCAGCGCGTGACGGCTGGCCGCGAGACGCTCCTGCAGATCGATCGGGTCCATTTCCGCCAGCAGTTGTCCGGCCTTGACCTGTTCGCCCTGCTCGACAAGCACACGCGTCACGCGTCCCGCGCCCGTCGGCCCGATCAGGATGCTGCGGCGAGATTCGACCACGCCGATCCCGAACAGCGAGGCTTGCAGGGTGCTGCGTGCGGCCTCGACAGTGCCGACCTGCGTCACGGGGGCGAGCGGACTGTTGCGCAACACCACCAGACCGACGCCGACCGCCACCACGACGCCCGCCAGGATCAGCGCGGTCTTTTTGCTGAACCGCGGTTTCATAAGGATTGCCCTGCCTTGCCGAGACCCATGCGGGAGAGCAGGCCATCCTTGACGATGATCTGGTGGTAGAGCGCCGCCAGCACATGCAGGGCGATCAGGGCCATCGCGGCGCGCGAGGCGAGACCATGGATCTTGCGCGGCGTGAATTGCTTGAAGTCCTCGGGCAGCACGCCACTGCCGAACACGGCGTCGAAGGTGCCGCTTTGCAGCGCCAGCATCATGCCGCTGAACACCAGCAGGAGGATGACGAGGTTGAGGGCCATGTGGCCGAGCCGGGCAAGTTTCTCGCCCTGCACCGGCGGCGGTGCCGGCAGGCGCTTGCGCAGGACGATGCGCGCGATCACCAGCAAGCCGGCCAGGCCGCCGAGGATCATGTGGATGCGCAGGTTGCCGATCTTCTGCACGGTATTGGGCAAGTCGGCGAGAACCAGGGTGCCGGTCACCAACAGGAAGCCGATCAGGAGGGCGGACAGCCAGTGGATGGCGATCTGGGGTTTGGCGTAGCGGAAGGTTTGCATGTCGAGGCTCCGAATGAGTGGGTGAGCGAATTCTCGACAATCGTTCGGAGTCTGTCGCGCGGTATTCGGTAACACACTGTGACAATGCGTCGGCTTGTCATCGTGGCTCACCCAATGGCCAGATTTCAGACACATCCGCTTGCATCCGGAACGCGGAATCCACACGGCATTTACACGCTGGCCTCGCCCGAACCCACAATGTGTTACTTCATGTAGGAACGCAATGCGGCCAGGACAACCTGAACATCCTCCTGGCGCCGCTCCGGGTCGGATACCTCTGCCCCCAGATGCTCCCGGACATGCCCTTCGAGCACCTCGGCCATCAGCCCATTGACCGCGCCGCGAATGGCGGCGATCTGCTGCAGCACCGCCCCGCAATCGGCGTCCTGGTCGAGCGCCCGCTCCAGCGCTTCGCTCTGCCCCTTGATGCGCCGGATCCGGGTCAGCAGGGCACGTTTGTTATTTATGGTGTGCGCCATGAGAAGGGTTCCTGAAAGCTCTACGACTATACTGGGGGGTAGTATAGTGCAAAACCCTTCAGGAACCCGTCACGCCATGCATACCCACGACCTCTCGCAATGGACCCACGAACATGTTTTCGACGCCGGCAGCCAGGCGGCCGAACGCGGCACCCGGATCGTCGTCTGGATTACCGCCATCATGATGGTGATCGAGATCGTGGCCGGCGGGTGGTTCAACTCGATGGCGCTGCTGGCCGACGGTTTGCACATGAGTTCGCACGCCTTCGCCATCGGCCTCTCCGCCTTCGCCTATGCGGCCGCCAGGAAATACGCCCGCGATCCGCGCTTCGCCTTCGGCACCTGGAAGATCGAGGTGCTCGGCGGTTTCGCCAGCGCCATCTTCATGCTCGGCGTGGCGGCCATGATGGTGTTCGGTTCGGTCGAGCGGATCGTCTCCCCGCAGGATATCCACTACAAGGAAGCGATCGTGGTCGCCGTCATCGGCCTGGTCGTAAACGTGGTCTGCGCACTGATCCTCGGTCACGCCCACGACCATGGCCATGGGCACGATCATCACCATGGGCACAGCCACGATGGCGATGGCGACGACCACGGCCATCATCACGACCTGAACCTCAAGGCGGCCTATCTCCACGTCATCGCGGACGCGGCCACCTCGGTGCTCGCCATCATCGCCCTGATCGGCGGCTGGATTTACGGCTGGAACTGGCTCGATCCGGTCATGGGCATCGTCGGGGCGATCCTGGTCGGCAGATGGGCGCAGGGGCTCCTGGTCGAGACCGGCAAGGTGCTGCTAGACCGCGAGATGGACCACCCGGTGGTTGAGGAAATCCGCGAAGTCGTCGAAACCGGTCCCGACGATGGCGCTACCCACATCACCGACCTCCATGTCTGGCGCGTCGGCAAGGGGGCCTATGCCTGCGCCCTCAGCGTGCTGACCCACGACCCCGGTCTGACGCCGGCGCAGGTCCGCGAGCGCTTGTCCGTGCATGAGGAGATCGTGCATACGACCATCGAGATACAGCTTTGCCCAAAGGGCGAATAGCTTGTGTTCTCTGCAATCGATCTTGGTTGCCCCGCAGTTCAATCATGCCCAATAGCCGGTGCTGCTGTGGGCCAATGACTTCCGGCGGTCTTCTGGGTGGCGGTGATCCCTGCCTTTCTTGCCGTGGCACTGCTGTTGCTCGGCGTGAGGGAAGCTGTCGCGAAAAAGCAGCCCTAGTCCGCTGCGCGTAATTATCCGGCTGACGAACCGGATCCAGTCGGTATCAGCAAGGTGAACCGGGTCAGTTGTTCGCCGGAAGAAACGGCGATGTCTCCGCCGTGGGCGCGGAGAATCGAGCGGGTAATGGCCAATCCCAGGCCCGCACCTTCCGTTGTCCGGTGCCGGGCGCTGTCTGCGCGATAGAAGCGGTCGAACAGCCGCTCCAGATGCTCGGGCGGGATGGCGGTTCCTGAATTCTCGACGGCCAGACGGATTTCTCCGCGCCCATCGTCATGAACCCGGATCGCGATGCTGCCATCGTCCGGGGTGTGGCGAATGGCATTGGACAGGAGATTGCTGATGGCACGCCGCAGCATCAAGCGGTCGCCCGTGGCGAGGCCATTTCCCGATACGGACAGTTGCAAACGTTTTTCCTCGGCCAGGATTTCGTAATACTCCAGAAGGCCGCGAACCTCTTCGGCCAGGTCAACGGAATCAAGATTGGGAATGACCTGATTGTTGTCGGCCTTGGCCAGGAAGAGCATGTCGGAAATCATGCGCGACAGGCGTTCGAACTCCTCGGCGTTGGATGCCAGCACATCGCGATATTCGTCGGCTGTACGGACCTTCGAAAGGGTCACCTGGGTCTGGGTGAGCAGGTTGCTGACCGGCGTTCGTAGCTCATGGGCGAGATCCGAGGAAAAGTCGGAAAGTCGCTGAAACGATTCCTCCAATCGGGAGAGCATGCCGTTCAGGGTATCGGTAAGTTCGGCGAGTTCCCGGGGAATGGCCTCGGTTGGCAAGCGGGTGTGAAGCCTGCTCGCGGTAATGGCTGCTGCCTGCCGTTTGATGGTTTGCAAGGGCGACAGGCCGCGGCGGGCGACGAACCATCCAAGCATGCCCATCGCGAGGGTCGCCGCGGCCATGAACGTCCACAAGGTCTGCCGAAACGATTGCATGAAATGCTCGTGGTGGCTGATCTCGGTGGCAATTTCCACGATCAGCGTGGCCCCCGCCTCGGCTGTCGCAGCGGAAGCCACGATGCCACGCATGGACAGGCCGGTGCTGGCAATCCATTTGACGGGTCGGCCACTTGCGGCCGGCCCGGACTTCGATAGCGCAGGGGAGAAGGCGTTCATGTCATTCGTGAAAATGGCTCGCCCATCCGTTGCCAGAATGGCTACTGCAAGTCCATGGTGCCCTGTCAGGGCATCATCCAGTTCCCGGGCCAATGCCTCGTTCGGCCATGGACCCTTCGAACGTTCCAGGATGTGGCGAACGAGTTCCATCTTGCCCGACAGAAGTTCCATGTCCTGTTCCTCGAAATGCCTTTCCACGGCATTGCCGATCAGGAGGCCGAGCAGAAACAGGACCAGCGCCGAGGCCAGCGCGAACAGCAGGGTCAGCCGCAGTGTGAGCGAGGGGCCGTGTCGTGCCGTCAATCGGCCACCTCCAGCACGTAACCCATGCCGCGCACCGTCCTGATCAGCTTGGGCTCGAAGCCCTCGTCGACCTTGAGCCGCAGGCGCTTGATCGCCACTTCGATGACGTTGGTGTCGCTGTCGAAGTTCATATCCCAGACCTGGGAAGCGATCAGGGAGCGCGGCAGCACCTCGCCCTGCCGACGCAACAGCAACTCGAGCAAGGCGAATTCCTTCGCCGTCAGGTCGATGCGCTTGCCGGCGCGGGTAACACGCCGCCGCAGGAGATCGAGTTCGAGATCGGCCGCGCGCAGAAACTCGGATTCCTTCGACTTGCCGCCGCGCCTCAGCAGGGTGCGGACGCGCGCCAGCAGCTCGGAAAACGCGAACGGCTTCACCAGATAGTCGTCCGCGCCCAGTTCCAGTCCCTTGACACGATCATCCACCTGATCACGCGCGGTCAGGAACAGGACGGGCATGTCCTTGCCGGCACGCCGAATGCCCTGCAACACCTGCCAGCCATCGATGCCCGGCAGCATGACATCGAGGATGGCCAGGTCATAGGCTTCGCTCAGGACAAGATGCAGTCCGTCAAGACCGTTGGCCGACAAATCGACGACAAAGCCCGCCTCATCCAGGCCCTGCTTCAAATAGGTTCCCGTTTTCGGTTCGTCTTCCACGACCAGAATCTTCATCGCCTTCTCCATCACCCGCGAGCATCGATGGTGCATTTTCCGCCGTAAGCACGCGCATGCATCCAGATTACAGAAATGTAATCCGCCGGTCAGCTTGTCGTTGGTCAGGCGCAGTCAAGATAACGGCCAATCCAACAATCTTGAGCAAGGACGGCGATCTTGAAGCTGCTGCATCTAGCGAGGTTTTGCGTGGGGGGACTTCTCCTGGGGGCCCTGCCCCTCCGTGCATGGGCCGACACGACCCTGCGCGAGGCACTGGATCGCGCCTGGGAACGCGCGACGCAAGTCCGGGTCGCCGAAGCCCGGCGGGGCGAAGCCGAGGCCAGCCAGGTGATCGCCGACAGTTGGCTGCCGGAACCGCCATCCATCGGCCTGGCGGAAAAGAACGACCGCCTCAACAAGAACAACGGAAATCGTGAACGCGAAATCGAACTGGCCATGCCGCTCTGGCTTCCGGGACAACGCGATGCGCGCCAGGCATTCGCCACCAAGGATGCGGCCGATGCGGAGGCCGCAGTCGCTGCGGCACGCCTGGCGATTGCCGGCGACCTGCGGGCAACGATCTGGAATGTGGCGACGGCCCGATCGGAACAGGAGATCGCACGCGAACGCCTGATGACGGCGCAGAAACTCGAGGCCGACATCGCCCGGCGCGAGAAAGCCGGCGACCTGGCGCGCACCGACTTGCTGCTCACGCAAGAGGAAGCGCTGGCCGCGAAGAATGCGCTGACCGAGGCTGGAACGCGCGAACGGCAGGCTTGGGAGCGGTATCGGGTACTGACCGGCCTGGATCGCCTGCCGACCTCGATCGAGGAGACGGTCGCGCCAGCGACAACGGTCGAGCATCCGCGCCTGCGTCTGGCACACGCCGCCGTGGAGCGGGCGCACGCCGAAATGCAGGTGGCGCGCGAGGACCGGCGCAATCCGCCCGAACTCAGCATCGGCATGCTGCGCGCGCGGGATGCTTTCGACGGTCCCGAGAACAATACCGTGCGGATCGGCATCCGCATTCCCTTCGCGAGCGAGGCCCGCAATGCACCGAAGATCGCCGCTGCCAACTCGGGATTGATTCGCGCCGAAGCCGAATATCGCCAGGTGGCGGCCGAGGTGAATTCCGAACAGCGCGAAGCGCAGGCCGCACTGGATAGCGCCGAAGCGGTTTACCAGTCCGCTCAGGCCCGTGCCGGGCTGGCGTCGGAGCGTCAGGCGCTACAGGAAAAGGCGTTGGCACTGGGCGAGTTGGGGCTGGCGGAATTCATGCGCGTGCGCGCCGCCGCCAACGAGGCACGGCTCGAACTGTTACGCGCGACGCATGCGCTGGCCGCCGCCCGTGCCCGGATCAATCAAGCGAGAGGAATCCTGCCGTGAGTGCGCAAATCAAACGAATCGTTGTCGCCCTGAGCGTTGTCGTCTTTGGGACGCTGGGTAGAACCGGCGCCAGCGCGCACGGCGGCGAGGATCACGACGACGAAGCCAAAGCTCCCGCGCCGACCGTTGCCCTGGCACCGCGTGCCGTTGCGCAGAGCGAGGAGTTCGAACTGGTCGCCGCGCTGGAGGAGGTAAAGCCGGAGGGTAAGCGACTGAGCCTGACTCTGGACCGTTTTGCCACCAACGAGCCGATCGTCGGGGCCAAGATCGAAGTCGAACAAGGCGGGCAGAACATGGCCGCGAAGGAAACCAGCCCCGGTGTCTACAGGGTGCCGTTTGATATGCCGACAAACGTCGCTCCCGGAACAAAGCTGCCGCTGACGATTTCCATTGAAGCCGGTGATAGCGCCGATCTGCTGACAGCGACGCTGGACCTCCCTGCACCGCCAGACAGTGCGCTCGCCCACACTCATGGCCGCGGCGAAATCGTCATTTGGTTTTCCGGCGCGGCGCTTGGGCTGGCGGCCGTAGCGCTGCTGATCGTTCGTCGCCGTCGTCAGAAACTGGGAGTGAAGTAATGGTGCCGAGAATATCGCGCTTGACCACCATCCTGCTGGCGCTGGCCGCCGCCAATGTCCTTGCCCATGGCGGCGAGGATCATGGCGATGAACCGGCCAAGCCTGCGCTGCAACCGCCCGCAGGGGCAGCAATGTCCTCCGTCCAGGAGGGGCCGCAACGCCTGGCCGACGGCAGCCTGTTCGTGCCCAAGTCCGTGCAGCGGCGACTCGGCATCCGCACCGTCCAGGTCCGCACCGGCGAACTGGCGGCCGGCATCGAACTCAACGGCACCGTCATTGCCGACCCGGAAACCAGCGGCCGCGTGCAGGCACCCTTTGCCGGCAGCATCCAGCCCGGTCCCAAGGGCATGCCGGTCGGGGGGCGGAAAGTCGTCAAGGGCGAGGTGCTGGGCTATCTACGGCCAGTGGCCAGCGCCATCGAACAAGGTAACCAGAAGGCGCAGTTGGCCGAACTGGAGGCGCAACTCGCCATCACCGACCAACGGGTGAAACGCTACGAACAACTCGAAGGCGCCGTGCCGCAGAAGGAAATCGAGGCGGCGCGAATCGAACGCGCCGCGCTCCAGCGACGTCGTTCCTTCGTCGCCGCCAGCGTGGACAGCGCGGAACCGCTGCGTGCTCCAGCCACCGGCGTGATCAGCGCCTCGCATCACCTGGTGGCCGGACAGATCGTCGATGCCCGCGAGATCCTCTTCGAGATCGTCGATCCTTCACGCCTGGCGGTCGAAGCGCTGGCTTACGATCCCGGAATTGCCGGCTCTCTCAAGTCGGCCAGCGCCCTGGCCGGAGACATCGCGCTGGAGTTGAAATTCGTCGGTGCCGGCCGGCAATTGCGCGAACAGGCACTGCCCCTGCTGTTCCGTATCGTCAAGCCGGATGCATCGATCGCCGTCGGACAAGCGGTCAAGGTCGTGGTGCGTACTGCGCGGGGAATCAAGGGGGAGGCCGTATCGCGCCAGGCCCTGGGAAAAGTCGGCGCTGGCGAGACGGCGGTGTGGGTGCATGCCGAAGCCGAACGCTTCGTCGCACGGAAGGTGCGCACCCAGCCACTCGATGCCGCTAACGTGGCGGTGGTCGATGGCCTGCATGATGGCGACCGCGTCGTCACCGAGGGTGCCAGCCTGCTCTTACAGGTGCGCTGACCATGTTCGATTTCATCATCCACGCGAGCCTCAGGCAGCGGCTGCTGGTGTTGGGTGCCGCGCTGCTGTTGATGATTTACGGGGCGCTCACCCTGCGCCAGATGCCGGTCGATGTCTTTCCCGACCTGAACAAGCCGACGGTCACCCTGATGACCGAGGCCGGCGGCATGGCCCCGGAGGAAGTCGAACAACTCGTGACCTTTCCGATCGAATCGGGCATGAACGGCATGCCGGGCGTGACCCGTGTGCGCTCGATCTCCGGCATCGGCCTGTCGATCGTCTATGTCGAGTTCGAATGGGGTTCCGACATCTACCGCAACCGCCAGCAGATCGCAGAACGCCTGAATCTGGTGCGCGAACAGTTGCCTGCCGGCATCGTGCCGCAGATGGGGCCGATCTCATCGATCATGGGTGAGATTCTGCTCATCGCGATCCCTGCCGATCCGGACAAGGCCAGCCCGATGGTGGTCCGCGAATACGCCGACTGGGTGATGCGGCCGCGCCTCTTGACCATTCCCGGCGTGGCCCAGGTGATCCCCATCGGCGGCGAGGTACGGCAATATCGCGTCGAGCCGAAGCCGGCCCAGTTGCAGGCTCTCGGCATCGAACGCGAAAAACTCGATGCCGCGTTGCGCGATTTCGGTGCGAACACCAGCGGCGGCTTTCTCGAAGCACATGGGCGCGAATTCCTGATCCGCGCCATCGGCCGCACCAGCCGCGTCGAGGATCTGCAAAACCTGGTCGTCGCCGTCAAGAACAGCCAGCCGGTACTGCTCAAGCAGTTGGCCGACGTCCGGCTGGTGCCGGCCATCAAGCGCGGCGACGGCAGCTATCAGGGCAAGCCGGCCGTGATCCTGTCGGTCCAGAAGCAGCCGTCCGCCGACAGCGTGACGTTGACCCGCGAAGTCGAAAAGACCGTGGCCGACCTGGCGAAGAGCCGGCCGCCCGGCGTTGCCGAGCCCGCCTTCCTATTCAAGCAGGCCGATTTCATCGAGCACTCGGTGACCAACGTCGAGGAGGCCTTGCGCGACGGCGCGCTCATGGTCGCGGTGATCCTCTTCCTGTTCCTGCTCAACGTGCGCACCACGGTGATCTCGCTGATAGCGATTCCGGTCTCCCTGCTGGTGACGGCGCTGGTGTTCCATTACTTCGGCCTGTCGATCAATACCATGACGCTGGGCGGTCTGGCGATCGCCATCGGCGAACTTGTCGATGATGCGGTCGTCGGCGTTGAGAACGTGTTGCGCCGCCTCAAGATGAATCGGACCGAGTCTTCTCCGCGACCGGTGATCGAGGTGATCACGGCGGCGACGCTGGAAGTGCGCTCCGCGATTGTCTATGCGACGGTAATCATCGTCCTGGTGTTCGTGCCGCTCTTCGTCCTGCCCGGCATCGAGGGGCGCTTGTTTACGCCGCTGGGCATCGCCTACATCGTCTCGATCCTCGCCAGCATGATCGTTTCGGTGACGCTGACGCCGGTGATGGCTTATTACCTGTTGCCGCGGATGAAGCAGTTGCACGCGGGCGACAGCCCCCTGGTCATCTGGCTCAAGCGCCAGGATGCGCGCCTCCTCCACTGGTCGTTCGCCCATGCGCGCACACTGCTGGCCGTCGCGCTGGCCGCCGTCGTGCTGGTCGGTGCCAGCGTGCCCTTCTTTCCGCGCTCCTTCCTGCCGCCCTTCAACGAAGGCACGCTGACCGTCAACGTGCTGCTCAATCCCGGCACGTCCCTGGCTGAATCGAATCGAATCGGCACCCTGGCAGAGGAACTCATCCAGCAGGTTCCCGAGGTGACCCAGGTCGGCCGGCGCACCGGGCGCGCCGAACTCGACGAGCATGCCGAGGGGGTGCATTACACCGAGATGGACGTCGATCTCAAGGCGTCGGCTCGCAGCCGCAATGCGATCATCGCCGACATCCGCCAACGCCTCGCGACGCTGCCGGCCGCCTCCAACGTCGGGCAGCCGATCTCGCATCGTCTCGACCATCTGCTCTCCGGTGTCCGCGCGCAGATCGCGCTGAAGATCTACGGCGACGATCTGGACACGCTGCGCGGATTGGCGGGCGGCCTGCGGGAGCGCCTGGCCCGCGTTCCAGGCATCACCGATTTGCAGATCGAGAAGCAGGTGCTGATTCCACAGGTCAAGATCCGTCTCGATTACGCCGAGGCCGCACGCTACGGCGTCGCCCCCGGGACGCTGCTGCGCAGCCTGCAACAGATGGTCGAGGGCGAACGCATCACGCAGATCATCGAGGGAAATCGGCGCTTCGACTTGCTGGTGCGCCTGCCGGAAGACGCCCGCGGGCCACAGGCACTGGCCAGTCTGCTGATCGAAACGCCGAGCGGCTTCGTGCCCCTGTCGAAGATCGCCCGCGTCGAGGAGAGTGACGGACCGAACCAGGTCAGCCGCGAGAATTCACGGCGGCGCATTGTGCTTTCCGCCAATACGGATGGCCGCGACCTGTCGCAGGTGATTGCCGACATCCGCACCGAACTCGCGGCGAAGCCCTTGCCGGAAGGCTACTTCACAGCACTGGAAGGCCAGTTCCAGGCTCAGGAGCAGGCGGCCCGCCTGATCACCTTGCTGGCGCTGATTTCGCTGACGATGATCTTCATGGTGCTCTACAGCCGCTATCGCTCGGCGAAGCTGACCTTCATCATCATGGGCAACATTCCCCTGGCACTCGTGGGCAGCGTGATTGCGCTGTGGATTTCCGGCCAGCCGCTATCGGTGGCGGCACTGGTGGGCTTCATCACCCTGACCGGCATCGCCACGCGCAACGGGATTCTGAAAATCAGCCACTACATCAACCTGTGTGCCTTCGAGGGCGAGACCTTCGGCCAGCACATGATCGTGCGTGGCTCGCTCGAACGCCTGACGCCGGTGCTGATGACCGCACTGGTGGCCGCCTTCGCGCTGCTGCCCCTGCTGATCTCGGCCGATGCCCCGGGCAAGGAGGTACTGCACCCGGTGGCCGTCGTCATCTTCGGCGGCCTTGTGAGTTCGACGCTGCTCGACACCGTGCTGACCCCGCTGATGTTCTGGCTGTGGGGGGAAAAACCGCTCAAGCGCCTGCTTGCCGACCATGACCAGGAAAGTTTCTGACCCGATGCATTGCCAACGACCAAGGAGAAAACCATGATGTTTCGCAAGACCCTGATCGCGGCGGTAGCCGCTACCAGTCTTTTCGCCCTGTCCACCGGGAGCGCCCTCGCTCATTCGGACGAATACCTGGACACCCAGCAGACACCTAATGGCGGGCAACTGCGCATGGCCGGCATGTACCACTTCGAACTAGTGGTGTCCAAGGACAGCAAGCAGGCGAAGGAGAACCCCATCGTCGTCTATGTCACCGACCACGCAGGGATCAAGGTGCCGACAGCGGGGGCCAAGGGCACGGTGACCCTTCTCGCCGGCAAGGCCAAGGCCACGGTCAATCTGGCGCCGGATGGCGACAACCGGCTAAAGGGGTCGGGCACCTATGCGTCGACGCCCGACATGAAGGCGGTGGTTTCGGTCACCTTGTCCGGAAAGGCCGCCGAGCAGGCGCGCTTCACGCCCTTGGCGAAAGCCGCCGTCATGGCGCAAGAGGGATACTCCGAACACATGAAGCACTGATGGTCACCCCTGATCGATCGGGACACCTCCGAGGGCAAAGATGTCGGAAATGTAATCTTGCGGTCAGGCTGGCGTTGGCGTCCGCACTTCATACTGGACTCGTCGAATCAGAAAGGAGTCCAGCATGAAATCTGAAATCCGCGCCGCTGTCCTGTTTGCGCTGCTCACGCCCGCCGCCTGGGCGGCCGGCACCCTGCCGACCGTGGAGGTTTACAAAAGCCCGACGTGCGGCTGCTGCGGCAAATGGGTCGAGCACATGAAGGCGAACGGCTTCAAGGTCGTCACCCACGAATCGAACGATGTCACGCCGCACAAGCAGCGGCTGGGTGTACCGGTCGGCATGGGCTCCTGCCACACCGCCGAGGTCGGCGGCTACCTGGTCGAGGGCCACGTGCCGGCCGATGATGTGAAGCGCCTGCTCGCTGAAAAGCCGAAGGCGAAAGGCCTTGTCTCGCCCGGCATGCCGCAGAGCGCCCCCGGCATGGACCTGCCCGGCAAGCAGCCCTACGAAATCCTGCTGGTGCGCCAGGACGGCAGCACGTCATCCTTTGCCCGTCATTGAAACTACAGCACGGGGGATCGCCATGACTCAAGCCGGTACCAAGTCTTTCAAGTAGCAACCTGGTCCAACTCGTGAGCGACTTCGCCTAAAAACCCAAACCTTGCCCCGCGCCCAGCAGGGTCGCAACGCCCAGGATGGCGAAGATTCCGGCGGCGATGGCGTGAACGAGGCGTACTGGCATCTTGTGGGCGATCCGGTCGCCCAGCAGGACGGCTGGCACGTTGGCAACCATCATTCCCAGTGTGGTGCCCGCCACCACAGTGAAGATGGCCTGATACTGGGCGGCCAGCGCCACCGTGGCAACCTGGGTCTTGTCGCCCATTTCGGCCAGGAAGAACGCGATCAGTGTCGTGCCGAAGACGCCGTATTTCGCCAGCTGGGCATCGTCGTCGTCGAACTTGTCGGGGATGAGTGTCCAGACCGCCATACCGATGAACGACAGGCCGAGAATCCAACGCATGGTTTCCGGCGCCATCAGCGATGTGATCCATGCGCCCAGCGCACCAGCGAAGGCATGATTGGCGATCGTCGCCACCAGGATGCCGATGATGATCGGCACCGGCCTGCGGAACTTGGCGGCGAGGATGAAGGCCAGCAATTGCGTCTTGTCGCCGATTTCGGCCAGCGCGACGATGCCTGTGGAGACGAGGAAGGCTTCCATGATGGTTCCCTGGCCGGAGTACAGACAGATGACCACACCGCCTCTCCGGCCAAACGGAAGGCAGCATGGTCAAAGGTCTTGCCAGGTTCGAGAACTGCCAGCGCCATGGCCGGACGGCCAAGCATGTTGACGCAAGCCCCTTGCAGCGAAGGGTGGCTACTCCCCAATGACGGCGCGGATTCTACTTCAGGTCGAGAGGCTGATGAATTCGGTCTGATATAGTGCGCAACGTGCGTTTCCTGACCATACTCCTTCTCGTTTTCGTGATTCCGCTCAACGCCGCGTATGCGGCGGGCGCTGGTCTGTGCGATTTCTTTGGCGAAGGGTCGGGGCATGGCGCCCATGTCGGCCATCACACCCATGATCACGATCACGCAGCGTATGACGGGACCGATCATGAAGCGCCACAGCCCGGTAGCGACCACAACCATACACACGCGCATCCCCTGCTCTCCTGGATGCTGCCTGCACCGATCGATCTGCATTTTCCGTCCGCCATCGGCAGTCGCATTCCGCTGATGGACCAGCGCTTCGCCTCGGCCATTCCGCCGCTTCTCGAACGTCCGCCGAGATTCGTCCTCGTCGCCTGAGCCGACGGGACGTTTTCATTTTTTCGTTGTGTCGTCGCCCATGAGGGGCGGCGTGCGTCCCGTCGAAATCCAATGCTTTCTCCACGAGGATTTCGATGCACTCCCATCGTTTGTCATGCGCGCTACTGCTCGCAGTCTTGGCCAGCCCCGCCTGGTCGGCCGGCCTGACCGAAAGTGAAGCGCTGCGCCTGGGCCTTTCCCGCCCTGAATTTTTCGAACTGCAACAAGCCCGCCTAGGCGAAGCCGAAGCGGATGTCATCGAAGCCGGCACCTGGAACAATCCAACGCTGGAGTTGAATCAGGACAAAACCGGGACTGCCAGTGAGCGCACCTGGCAATTCAATCAGCCGCTGGATCTTTCCGGCCGGCGCGGGCTGCGCGAAACAGCCGCACGTCACCGTGTCCGCGCAACCGAAGCCGAGAATCGCGCCCGGCAAAACGAGCGCAGCGCCGAACTGCGCCGCGCCTTCCATGAATTGCTGCGCCAGCAGGAACAGACGCGTGCGGTCGGTGCTTGGGCGGAGCGGTTCGGCCATATCGACAAGGTGGTGGCCAAACTGGCGCAAGCCGGCGAAGTCTCTGGCTACGACCGCCGTCGCCTGGCGCGCGAACAGCGCAGCGCAGAGGCGAAGCTTGCCGAGTCCCGCGCCGAGGAGGAACGCAGCCGCGCACGACTGGCGGCGCTGATCGGTCGCCCCCCCGACGAGGGGATCGCTGGGATGCTCCTGCCGGAGCCGCCACAACCTCTGCCTGCCTTGCAGGCACAACTGGCAACGCGCCCCGAGTTCGCGGCCTTGTCCGCTCGTGTCGAAGCGGCGCAAAACGATAATGCCGCCGCCCGGCGCAATCTGCCGGAACTGACCGTCGGCGTAGGACGCAAGCAGTTAGAGGATGGTCCGGTGCGCGACAATGGCAATCTGCTGATGCTGTCGTTCAACCTCCCGCTGTTCGACCGGCAGCAGGCCAAGGATCGTCGCACTGCGGCGCAAGCCCTGGCCGCGCAGGCAGAACTCAGCCTGTCGCGCCAGCAAGCCGAAGGCGAATTGCTCGGTCTGCATCGGCAGGCCACGCAACTGATCGCCACTGCCGCGCGTTACCGTGCCGAAGCCGTCGCGCCCTCGGCCGAACTGGTGCGCATCGCCGAAAGCGCCTACCGCGCCGGCGAGTCCACCGTCTTCGAACTGCTCGACGCCTACAAGGGTGCGTTGGAAACCGAACTGACGGCCCTCGACCTCGAATGGAAGGCCCGCGCCGCGCGCATCGAAATCGACCAATTGACCGGAAGCCACCCCCAATGAAAATCTCTTCGACCCTGAGTGCGGCCCTGATTGCCGCCTTGTTCCTCGCCGGCTGCGGCGACAAAGAGACCGCCACCGGCGCTCACGACCACGGCCCCACGGCGCAAGCCGATGCCCATGACGGCCACGAAGCGGAAGGCGAAAAAATCACCGACTTCAGCGACAAGACCGAGCTGTATGTCGAATTTCCTTCCCTCGTCCTCGGTCAGGCCGCGACCTTCGTTGCCCACTTCACCTGGCTCGCCGATTTCAAACCGGTGACGCAAGGCAAGCTCACCCTCGTGCTCGCGGGCGGCGACGCGCCGGAGGAGCGCTTTGTCGCCGATGCGCCGGCGGTACCGGGCATCTTCAAGCCGAGCGTGACGCCCAAGGCGGGAGGCGAGCGCGAGTTGACGCTGATCGTCGACACGCCGGATGGCAGTTCCACTCATGAACTGGGCCCGGTGACCATCTTCGCCGATACCAAGGCCGCGGAGGCAGGGCATGCCCATGATGAAGGCGATCCCGGCATCGCCTTCACGAAGGAACAGCAATGGAAAATCGACTTCGCCACCGTCGTAGCCTCGAAGGGCCTTGTCCGTTCATCTGTTGCCGCCACGGCAACGATCAAAGGGCAGCCCGATCATGAAGCACAGCTAGTCGCTCCTACGGCCGGCATCCTGCGTACCGCCGGGAGCTTCCCGCGTGTCGGCCAGACAGTGAAGAAAGGTCAGGTACTCGCCACCTTCGCCCCCAAACTCGGCGGCGACATTGACCAGGCCACGCTAGAAGCAGGCGCCGGCAAGGCGCGTATCGCCCTCGATCTGGCGCGACGCGAACGCGAGCGCATGGAAGCCCTGTTCAAAAACGAAGCCATCCCGGAAAAACGCCTGCTGGAAGCGCGCGCCAACGAACAAGCCGCCGCCGCCGAGGCACAAGCGGCGCAGGCGCGTCAGAACCAACTGGGAGGCATTGGTGGACTTGGCGGCATCGCCATCCGCGCGCCCATCGACGGCACCATCGCCGATGTCGCCGTTTCTCCGGGTGCCTTCGTTGCCGAGGGTGCGCCGCTGCTGCACATCGCCGACACAAGGCGCATGTGGCTCGAAGCGCGCGTGCCGGAAAGCGAGGTCGGACGGGTGGGGACACCGAGCGGGGCTTCATTCACCGTTGACGGCTTTGACCAGCCCTTCGTCATCGAACCCGGCAAGAACGGCAAGCTGATTGCCGTGGGTGACGTGGTCGATGCGGCCACACGCACCGTGCCGGCGATCTTCGAGTTCGCCAATCCGGGCGGGCTGCGCCTGGGCATGACCGCCAAGGCCCGACTCTATGCCGGCCAGGGCGTCGAAGGGGTGCTGGTACCGGCCAGTGCAGTGCAGGACGAGAGTGGGACATCGGTCGTCTATGTGCAGACCGGGGGCGAAAGCTTCGAGCGTCGCATCGTGCGCGTCGGTACCCGCGACGGCGACCAGATCGCCATCCTCGACGGCATCGAGCCGGGGCAACGTGTGGTCAGCAGGGGCGCATACCTGATCCGCCTTTCGACCTCGATGTCCGCCGCTGTCGGCCACGCTCATTAAAGGCGGCCATCATGATCGGATACATCATTCAATGGTCGCTGCGCAACCGGCTGTTCGTCATCATCGGTGCGCTGCTGCTGCTCGTCTGGGGCGGCATCGAAACCCAACGCACGCCAGTCGACGTCTTCCCCGACCTCACTGCTCCCACCGTTACCGTCGTCACCGAGGCCGATGGCATGGCCCCGACCGACATGGAGACGCTGGTCACCTACCCCATTGAGACTGCGCTCAACGGCGCGCCGGGCGTGCGCCGCGTGCGTTCCTCGACCAAGATCGGCCTATCGGTCATCACCGTCGAGTTCGCCTGGGGAACCGACGGCTATCTGGCCCGCCAGATCGTCACCGAGAAGCTGCAACTGGCCCAGGCGGCCTTGCCGCCCGGCGTTGAAGCACCGGTGATGGCACCGGCGTCCTCGATCATGGGCGAGATCATGTTCATCGCCCTGACCTGGGATGACCCGCAAAAAGTCGGCACTGGCGGGACGGCGATGCTGAAGAATACGGCCGATTACGTCCTGAGAAAGCGTCTTCTGGCCGTACCCGGCGTCGCCGAGGTGCTTCCCATCGGCGGCGATGTACAGCAGTTCCAGGTGACCCTGAAACCGGAGCGCCTGGCTGCCTACAGGCTGACCATCGACGAGGTTGTCAAGGCTGTAGAGGGGGCGAACAGGAACGCCGCCGCCGGCTTTTACGCCGAGAACGGCCAGGAATACCTGATCCAGGGCATCGGTCGCGTACGCACGGCGGAAGACATCGCCGAGGCCGTGGTGGCGATGAAGAACGGCCAGCCGGTGCTGTTGCGTCATATCGCCGACGTGGGCCTGGGCAACGCCATCGTGCGCGGCGTCGGCTCGACCAACGGCAAGCCCGCCGTGGTGCTGGGCATCCAGCGCCAGCCGGCGGCCAACACGCTGGAGCTGACGCGCACCCTCGACCGCACGCTGGCGGAAATCCAGACCGGCTTGCCGGCCGGCATGAAGATCGAGACGCGCCTGTTCCGCCAGGCCGACTTCATCGAAATCTCGATCGACAACCTGCTCACCGCCTTGCGCGACGGCGCGATCCTGATCGTCGCCATCGTCTTCGCCTTCCTTCTCTCGGTTCGCTCGACGGCAATCACACTGGTCGCACTGCCATTGTCGATCGTCGCCACCGTGCTGGCGATGAAGGCGCTCGGCGCAACGATCAACACCATGACGCTGGGCGGCATCGCCATCGCACTCGGCGCGCTGGTGGACGACGCGATCATCGTGGTGGAGAACATCGTGCGGCGCCTGCGGGAGAACCACGCCAAGCCGGAGCTGCAGCGCGAATCGACGCTGCACGTCGTGTTCCTCGCCACGCGGGAAATCCAGGGCTCGATCGTCTTCGCCACGCTGATCATCATGCTGGTGTTCGTGCCGCTGTTCTTCCTCTCCGGCGTCGAGGGGCGGCTGATGGTGCCGCTCGGGCTAGCTTACGTCATCTCGCTGTTCGCCTCATTGCTGGTGTCGATCACGATCACGCCGGTGCTCGCTTCGCTGTTCCTCGGAAAATCCAGGGAAATCGAGGGCCACACGGAGCCACGCTTCGTTGCTTGGCTGCACACGACTTATCGCCGTGCGCTGGAGGCGACAATCGAACGCTGGCGGACAATCGCCGCCGCAGGTGGTGCACTCCTGGCTGCCGCGCTGATCGGGCTGGCCATCGCCGGTCAGTCCTTCCTGCCCGACTTTAACGAGGGCACGCTGACGGTCGGCGCGGAAACACTGCCCGGCACGGCATTTACCGAATCGGTGAAGCTGATGGAAGGCGTCGAGGCAGTGCTATTGACCCATCCGGAAGTGGTGGCCACCGCGCGCCGTACCGGACGTTCGCCGCTCGACCCGCACGCCCTCGATGTGCATCAGTCGGAAATCGAGGTCAGCCTGAAGATGCAGGAACGCAGCAAGGAGGAATTTCTCGCGGCATTGCGTGCCGACTTCGCCAAACTGGCCGGCGTGCAGGTGGTGGTTGGCCAGCCGATCTCCCATCGCATCGACCATATGCTTTCCGGCACGCGTGCCAACATCGCCGTCAAGATCTTCGGTGCCGACCAGAAGGAGTTACGCAAGATAGCCGAGGAGGTCAAGGGCGTCATGCAGCAGGTGCCGGGTGCGGTCGATGTGCAGCCCGAGCAGCAGACTGACATTCCATTCCTCAGCGTGAAGTACAAGCGCGATGCGTTGGCACGCCACGGCCTGTCGGCGGCGGAACTGTCGGAAAGCATCGAAGCGGCCTTCAACGGATTGACGGTCGGCAAGGTGTTGCAGGGGCAGGCGAGCTTCGATCTCGTGGTGCGCTACGACCCGGCCACGCGCGCCAGCCTGGACGCGATCCGCGCCACGCTGATCACCACGCCGACCGGCGCACGCCTGCCGCTGTCCGCACTGGCCGAGATCGAGAACGACCGCGGTCCCTACTTCATCAACCGCGAGAACGTGCAGCGCAAGATCGTCGTCATGGCCAACGTCGCCGGGCGCGACCTGAAGAGCGTGGTCGAGGAGATGCAGACGAAAATCGCCAGCCAGATCAAGCTGCCGGCGGGTTATCATATCGAGTTCGGCGGTCAGTTCGAGTCGGCCGCCGAGGCCGCACGCGTGCTGACGCTGCTCGGTGCCGCCGTGGTGGTCGGCATCTTCCTGCTACTGTTCGTCGCCTTTCACACCGCGCGCGACGCCTTCCTGGTCATGCTCAACCTGCCACTGTCGATCATCGGCGGCGTGGTAGGGGTGTATCTCTCCAGTGGGGTCGTCACCATCGCCTCGATCATCGGGTTCATCACGCTGTTCGGCATCGCCACGCGCAACGGCGTGATGATGATCGCGCACATCCACCATCTCGTCGAACACGACCTGGTGGCGAACGCCCGCGAGGCGGTGATGCGCGGCGCCGAAGAGCGGTTGATCCCGATCCTGATGACGGCGCTCGCCGCCGGTCTGGCGCTGGTGCCGCTGGCACTCTCGGCCGGCCAGCCGGGGTCGGAAATCCAGGCGCCGATGGCCGTGGTAATCCTCTGCGGCCTCGTCAGCTCGACCGTGCTCAACATGATCGTCGTGCCCTCGCTCTATCTGCGCTTCGGCGCCGTGCGCGATGAAATCGACGCAAGCCAGAACAAAAACTTACCCTCTGCCTGAATTAATCAGGTTGTTGAAAGGATATCGACATGAAACTTTTTACTATATTGGGCAGTGTGTTGGCAGGGCTCTCACTGGCTGGATGTGCTGGACTGACCTCGGAATCTGTTCACAACAATGGTTGGCGTTCGGGGACGATTAAACGCGTAGGAATTGATCAAGAAATAATCGAACGGCTCTCGAGTACGTGCGCCAACGCCCCAAAAAGTGCTACGTACGCGATGATTCAATACACTAGCAATTCCCACCTTCGATGGCGCTCATTTCCAATTCCTGAGGGAGTGAGTGTCAAGGAGGGGGATAAGATTGATCTGAATATCAATGAGTGCAGATTCAGATAGTCGAGCATTGACGCGCTGCTCGCAGCATTGGTCACACAAACTGGCCTGAGGACCTCGCCGACACTGGCGGTTTCAATCCTGCTACGGGAAGCCGCCGTTGTCCCGTTTTGCTCGCACGGATGAAACCGGCGCGCAGGCCGCCTTGAAAGTGGATTTTGTCGGATACCCACCCCATGACCTCGATCGCCACGCTCTTCATAGGAGGAATCCGCCCTCTCCCGCCGGACAACAGGCCGACGGGCATTTTCAAGTCCGAGATCGTCGTGCCGGCCTGGGTCGGCAAAGAAGGATTGATCGGCGATGCACAGGCCGACCGACGCGTCCATGGCGGCCCGGACAAGGCTCTGCATCAGTACCCCGTCGCGCATTACGCAAGACTGGCGACAGCGTTTCCTGAAGCCAGGGATCAGCTCATTCGAGGATCCATCGGCGAGAACCTGTCGGTTCCCGGTTGTGACGAGTCGAATATTTGCATTGGCGACACCTTCCGCCTCGGGGATTCCGTCATTCAGGTCAGCCAGCCGCGCTCCCCGTGCTGGAAGATCGATCATCGCTACAGGATCGAAGGCATGGCCCAGTTCATCGACAGCGAAGGCATCACCGGTTGGTACTTTCGCGTGCTTGAAGAAGGCAGTGTCGAGCCGGGATGCTCGTTTGAATTGATCGACCGCATGACACCGGGGGTTACGGTGCAGGCACTGCTGGCCACTTGGCATCAACACCGGCCGAATCCCCATCAGCTGGAACGATTGGCGGCCACGCCGGGACTGTCGGAGAACTGGATCAAGAAGCTGTTGGATCGGTCTGCGCGCCTCAAGACGATGAACGATGCCTCTCCCAACGATCGGGAAAGACTCCATCCCCCCTCGGATAAAACCTCATGAACGCAACGGACACCGTCATCGTTGGCGCCGGCCTCGCCGGCCTCAACTGCGCGCGAGAACTGACACGGCAAGGCAAACAGGTCATGGTCTGCGAAGCTGCTGACCGGATCGGCGGCCGCATCCGGACCGAGCACCAGGAAGGATTCCTGCTCGATCACGGCTTCGAGGTATTGCAAACCGCCTATCCCGAGGCTCAGCGCGCACTCGACTATGCGGCACTGGAGCTGCGGCCCTTTCTTCCCGGGGCCCTGATTAGCCACAACGGTAAATTCCACCGCATCAGCGATCCCTGGCGTGATCCGCTGGCGCTATTCAGCATGCTGCTCTCACCCATCGGCAGTCTGCCCGACAAATGGCGCATGGCCCGATTGCGCTGGCTGCTGCGATCGATGAACATCGAAGACATCTACGAGCGCCCGGAGACCACCACGCTGAACCGCTTGCACGAACTTGGCTTCAGTCCGGCCATGGTGGAACGTTTTTTTCGGCCACTTCTCGCCGGGGTCTTCTTCGATCCGGATCTATCGATCTCCAGCCGTGCCTTCGAGTTCATTTTCAAGGCGTTCGCCTCCGGAGATACCGTTGTCCCTGCAGCCGGCATGGCAGCCATCCCGCAGCAGCTCGCCTCCGCCGTTCCCCAGAACTCGATCAGGACGAACAGCCCGGTCAAGGAAGTCGGCCCGACAGGGGTGACGCTCGCCACAGGCGAGCGGATCGAGGCAGGGAATGTGGTCGTGGCAACCGACAGCGTATCGGCAGCCCGCCTGCTGGGCCGAACCACGCTGCCCGGTACGCGGGCGACCACCTGTTTGTATTTCGCCGCACCCGAGCCACCGATCAAGGAGCCGATGCTTGTCCTCAACGCAACGGGACAAGGCCCGATCAACAACCTCGTTGTGCCCAGCCTGCTGTCGTCAAGCTATGCCCCAGCCGGTCAATCGCTGGTCGCCGTGAGCGTGATGGGCAATCCCGCTCAAGACGACAGCCACTTGGCAGCGGATGTCCGCCAGCAGCTCGGTGACTGGTTCGGCAAGGGCATCACCACCTGGCGCCATCTCAAGACCCTGCGCATCCGCGATGCCCTGCCGATGCAAACACCACCGGTAACACATCCGGATCGCCATGCCCCCCGCCAATCGAACGGCATCCTGGTCTGCGGCGAATTTGGCAACCCCACCTCCATCCACTGGGCGCTTTACTCGGGCCGTCGCGCGGCGGAAGCCATCTTATCGGACAAGCCGTAACCCAAAGCTCCGGCGCGGGATTACACAACCCGCCATGCCCCTTGGGGCGACATCGAGCCTCACATCGAACCCCGCGTTTCCTCAGCGTCGATCAGCCGAAATGGAAGGCGGCAAGTGTGGTTTCCATGACCCGGTCGGAAAACACCCGCCGGCCCACGTCCTCTCCGGCCGCGCCGGCGACGACCAGCAGTGGCAGCAGGTGTTCCTCTGCACGGGGCGGATGGCACAAGCGCGCGGCGGGCGCCTCGGCCCAGTCGAGCAGCGCCTGATGGCGCCTTTCCCAGGGTGCTTCGATGGTCTGAGTCAGCCAGTGGTCGAACTCATCCGAGATCGGCCCGAAGCGGGGATCGCCATAGCCGCGCATGTTATGAAAACTCATGCCGCTCCCAATGATCAGCACACCTTCATCGCGCAAGGGGACGAGCGCCCTGCCCGCTTGCAGGTGGACCGCGGGGTCGAGGCTGTTCACCAGGGACAACTGCACGACCGGAATGTCCGCGAGCGGAAACATCAACATCATCGGGATGAACATGCCGTGATCGAAGCCGCGCCGCGCATCCTGGCCGGACGGCAACGCTGCCTGACCGAGCAGCTGGGTGATGCGTTCGGCCAGTTCCGGTGCGCCCGGTGCCGGATACTTCAAATCGTAGGTGTGGTCGGGAAACCCGGAGTAGTCGTAAATCAATTCGGGATGCTGTCCGCTGGTCACCGTGAAGTCGGGCTGCAGCCAGTGTGCCGACACCACGACAATGGCGCTGGGGCGCTCAGGCAGGGCGGCCGCAGCCCGTTTAAGATAGTCGGCCATCTTGTGCCAGGCGTCGGCCGGCTGCCAGTCCATGAAAAAACAGGGGCCCGCGCCATGCGGAACGAACCAGGTTGGCATCCGGGTGGAAGCGGTCCCCGTGCGGGAAGGTGAGTTCGCGTTCATGAGCGTGGGTTCCCCCGTGGTGATGGCTTATTCCTTGATCGCCTCGATGGCGACATCGATGCGGACCTCGTCGCCGACATAGGGGGCAAACTTGCCGGCATTGAAGTCGGAACGCTTCACGACAGTGAAGGCATTCGCACCGATGGCATCCTTTTTCAGCATCGGGTGCGGCATGGCCTGGAAGGACGTGACCGTGAGGGTGACCGGGCGTGTGATTCCCTTCAGCGTCAGATGGCCTTCGATCTTGACCGGCTTGTCGCCGTCGAATTCGACCTTGGTCGACTTGAACGTGGCCGTCGGGTGCTTGGCGGTGTCGAGAAAATCCTCGCCCTGGATGTGTTCGTCGAAGGTGGGGTAGCCGGTATCCACCGACTTGGCATCGATCACGATGTCGACCGCACCCATCTTGGCGGTCTTGTCGAATACGACTTTGCCCGTGGTCTTGTTGAACCGCGACAGCTGGGTCGAATAGCCGAAGTGGCTATATGAGAAGCGCGGGAAGGTATGGGTGCCCTCGACGACGAAGGTTTCCGGGGCGGCGAAGGTCGCTGTGCTGGCGATGGTGGCTACAGAGGCGAAGGCGAGAATGACGAGCTGCTTTTTCATGGGGTTCTCCTGTGGGTGGACTTACTTGGGGGTTGCGGTGATACGGAACGTGACCTGCACTTCGTTGGCCACGATGTCGAACTTGGCCCAGGCGCCTTCGCCGATGCTGAAGTCACCGCGGCGGAGGGTGAAGGCGCCGTCGAAGACGCCGGTAGCGCCTTGCGTGGCAAAGGTCGCGGGTACGACGATGTCGCGGGTCTGGCCCTTGATCGTCAGCTTGCCGGCCACTTCATAGCGATTGCCGCCCAGCGCCTTGACAGTGCTGGAGACGAAGCTGGCGTGCGGAAATGCCTGGGTGCTGAACCAGGGTTTGCTGGCCACTTCCTGGTCGGCTTCGCTGGAGCCGAGATCGATGCTGTCCAGCGCAACCGCGAAGCTGGCCTTCGCGGCGGCAGGTTTGGCGGGGTCGAAACTCAGTTGCGAGGTGAATTTCCGGAACCGGCCATCCATCTTCACGCCCATCTGCTGGTAGGCGAAATCGATGCGGCTCTTGTCGGCCTGAACCTGGCCGTACTCGACGGCATGGGCGGTCGGCGCCAGGCTGGCGGCGAGGAGCAATGCGAGGGTGATGCGTTTCATGAGGGTCTCTCCGGGTGGGATCAGCAGATGGGTCAGCGGGCGAATTTCGGCAGCATCCGGGTCAGGACGTCGTCCCGGCTCAGGAAGTGATGCTTCAGCGCGGCGGCGGCATGGCCGAGCACGACCACCGCCAGGGACATGTTGAGGGCCCAATGCACGGTCTGCAGCAGGTCGCCGATCTCCTTGTTCTTTTCCAGCAGGTCCGGCAGGGGGAGCAGGCCGAACCACACGGTCTGGAATCCTTTCGCCGAACTCATCAGCCAGCCGGACAGGGGGATGGCGAACATCAGCAGGTACAGCAGGTGATGGCCGGCATGGGCGAGCCATTGTTCGGGCCGTGGCATGTGCTCCGGCAGGGACGGGGGACGGTGCGTCACGCGCCACGCCAGGCGAACGATCACGAGCAGGAACACGCTGACCCCGGCCCACTTGTGCCATGCGTAAAGCTTGAGTTTGTCGGGCGAGAGTGGCAGTTCGTGCATGTACACGCCCAGTGCGAACAATCCGACGATGCCGATGGCCATCAGCCAGTGGAGCGCAATGGCGATGCCCGTGTAACGATTTGTGGTCATGGGGTTATCCAATGGCTTGTCATCGGGGTCAGGGCGCCAGGTCGAACATCAGCACTTCCGCGTCCTCGCCTTCGCTGAGGGTCAGGAGGTCTTCATCGGCCAGCTTGGCCGCATCGCCGGCAAGCAGGCGCTGGCCATTGACCTTGAGCACGCCGCTGACCAGATGCACGTAGGTCTTGCGCGCCGGATCGAGGACGAGCGCGAAGGATTCGGCGCCATCGAACAATCCGGCATACAGGGCGGCATCGGCATGAATCCGGACCGATCCCTGCCGGCCATCGGGCGAAGCCAGCAGGCGCAGGACGCCGCGTTTTTCAGCCTCGGGGAAGGTCTTCTGCTCGTAGCTCGGTGCGATGCCGCGCTGGTTCGGTTCGATCCAGATCTGGAAGAAATGTGTCGCAGCATCGGGCGCGTGGTTGAACTCGCTGTGGGTCACCCCGCGGCCGGCGCTCATGCGCTGCACATCGCCCGGCGGGATCGAGGTGCCGTTACCCATGCTGTCCTGATGCGCCAAGGCGCCGGACACGACATAGCTGACGATTTCCATGTCGCGGTGGCCGTGGGTGCCGAAACCCATCCCCGGCGCAATGCGGTCCTCGTTGATGACACGCAGGTTGCCCCAGCCCATGTGCTCGGGGTCGTGGTAGCCGGCGAACGAAAACGAGTGATGGCTGACGAGCCAGCCGTGGTCGGCGTAGCCGCGCTCCTGGGATTTGCGAATGCTCAGCATGATGGATTCTCCGATGTCTGTTCGTCACTACATTGCTGCGACGATGCGTTTGCATGGACTGAACTTTAGGATTCAGGGCGGCTTTTGCGATCCAGATGCTTTGATGGCATCATTCAATAATATTGAATGGATGATCGATGAGCAATCAAACAAGATTCACCGCCCGCCAGGTCCTGACGCCCGATGCCCTGGAGATGCTGCTGCGCATCGCGCAGAGCGGCAGCTTTGCCGCTGCCGCCCGTGCCAGCGGCATGGTGCCGAGTGCGCTGACCTACCGGGTGCGGCAGATCGAAGAGGCGCTCGATGTGCTGTTGTTCGATCGCAGCTCACGACAAGCGCGTTTGACCGAAGCCGGTTCGGAGTTGATCCGCGAAGGGCAGCGCCTGCTGGACGAAATGGATGCCGTCGCCAATCGCGTCAAGCGCGTCGCGACGGGCTGGGAACCGCAATTCACGGTCGCCGTCGATAGCATCATCAACCCGACAACGGTACTGGAGCTCAGCGAGTCCTTTCTTGCCCTGAATCCGCCGACGCGCCTGCGCATCCGCGCCGAAACGCTGTCCGGCACGCTCGAAGCGCTCACGTCAGGCATGGCCGACTTGTCGCTCGGCGTGGTGGCCGAGGCGGGTGCGACGACCGGCCTGCAGATGAAGCCACTCGGCGTGCAGCGCTTCATCTTCGCGGTGGCGCCCCACCATGCGCTGGCGAAGGCGAAAGAACCCTTGAGCGACGACGTCATACGCCAGCATCGCGTCGTCGCCGCCGCCGACTCTGTCCAGCGCGGCAGCGGCCTGACGGTCGGCCTGCTGGCCGGCCAGGACGTCTTCACCGTCACCACCATGCAGAGCAAGCTCGAAGCGCAGTTGCGTGGCCTGGGCTGCGGGTTTCTACCGGAAGGCCTGGCGCAACCCTATATCGATGCGGGACGCCTGGTCACCAGGCGCGTCGAGCGCCCGGAGCATCAGATCCTCGCCAGCTATGCCTGGCGCCGGACACCGGCGGCATCACGCGGTCGGGCGATGCAGTGGTGGCTGGATGCGCTGGAGCATGAGCATACGCGCCAGGCGCTGATGTGCATGACGCATCGTTGAGTGCAGCGACCCGTCCCCGTAAAAGTCGGCGCTGGCAGGACGGCAGGACGAAATTTGTTTCGCTGAAACTAGGCATTCCCTTCAGAAACTTACCGCTTCCAAGCTGCCTGGCTCAGTGTTTGCTTGTTTCCAAGTTTATTCGCGGACTCTCAATCATGACTATTTCCACCGCCCTATCCATGGGTCTTCAGGGTATCCAAGCCGGCATGAACCGGGTCAGTATTGCCGGCAGCCGGATTGCCGCTTCATCCCCCGCCCCGGAAGTTTTTGCCACCAATGTGGTTGAACAGATGTCGGGGAGCCATCAGGTCGGATTTTCTGCACAAGTCGTGAAGACGGCGGATCAGATGCTCGGCACACTGATCGATCTGAAGGCCTGAACCCAAAGTGCTGGTTTCAGGATGACGGCCTGCCCTCGATCTTCATCAGAGAATTCCCACACACGGGCAACTTCCGATCACGGTCGGACCATGCCCGCGCCGGACCGTATTGACCGGCGCGATATCGTCGAAGCGATGATCGATAAGCACTCGACGTAGCGCAGCCTCAGCCAGTTCATGGTGTCTGGTCGCGCGTCTGGATCGTGATCTCCAATTTGCCAGGATCGAAACCGAGGCCACGCAGCCGTTGCAGCAGCGCTTCATAGGCATCCTGGCTGACCGCTGGATTGCGGGACAGCACCCACAGGTATTCGCGGCGGGGTTCGCTAACGGCCACCAGTTGGTAGGCGGGATCGAGATCGATCACCCAGTAATCACCCCAGACGGCCGGTATGAATGACAGCCAGGCCGGCGCAAAGCGGACTTCGAGTTTCGGGGAGGTGGGACCGCCGATTTGGCGGGCCAACCCCACCGCCTCGTTCCATTCGCCATTGTCCATGCGACAGCGATTGATGACCTGAACCGTGCCTTCAGGTTGAAGGCGGTACTCGGCACGGGTATCGCCAACGCATTTTTTCTGGAACCCATTGGGATACTTGGCGATTTCGTACCAGCGTCCCATGTAGCGCGGGATATCGAGTGCCGCAATGGTGGCCAACGGCGGTGTCACGCTATCGGCAGGAAACACGGGCGGCGCGGCCACCACGGACAGGAGGGCCAACAGCGAGGCCATTTGTTTTAGCGACATGAGTTTCCTTTCGATGGAACCGAGGTCTCGACAACTATCCTGGCGATGGCCAAGGCAAACGCCCCTTCCTGCCGGTCGGCGATCATCAGGCCGACCTGCCTTACGCGGGCGGGATCGAGCGGCGGCGCATCGGGCGCCGGCCGTCCGCGCCAGGTGGGCAAAAAGTCGGCGCTGGCGAGACGGCAGGTCGTCCATACGCCGTCGGGCGGATCGAATCGCGCCTGGTAATTGACCCCATCGAAGCCGTTGTCGGTGCGCAGGTTCAGTTTGTAACGCTTGCCATCGCCACGAACATCCAGAAGATACGCAAGGACATGTTCCCTCCCGTAGCCGCCGGGTTGGCAGCGCACCGAGGCGAAGCCTCCGTTGTTGTCAAAGGAAACCCGGCCGGCGAATACGGCATGCCCCGCCGGATCATGGCGCAGTTGGCTGCGTGACACGCCCCCCATCACCCCGTCGTTGATCGGGTGCCACACGGCCACCACGCTCGGATCGGCAAAATCAAACAGGGTAGTCGTCATTCAACTGGCATCGGTAATTTCGGGATGCCGGGCTTCAACTTTCAACCTTCCTTGCACTTGATCGACACCCTGTGTCCTATTTCGATCATGACTTCATCCCCATTGCCGCGCAAGGTATTACTACTGTGACCCCATCGAAGTGCTTGCCGGGTCCGGCTCGCGCATCAGGCGCAGGGCAATCCGGATTCCATAGATCATGTTGCCAAGGGCAAAACCGGCAAGGATCAATGCGATGAACCAGGAGAACTCATGCGTCCTTAACAGGTAGGCAATGACGGTCGACAATCCGTTCAACAGAACGAAAATCCAGAATAACGGATTGCGGAACTGGAACAGCCTACTGAGCCGCATCGGCCTTCACCGGCGGTTTGCTGGCCAGTTCCCTGCGCAGGCTGGTTAGCCAGGCTTCCGTGGTCACCGGACCGGTACTGAAGCGAATCCTGGCAGGTTCCCCATCGAGGGTGATGTCGGCACCGAAGGCATCGACGCCCCGCAGTTGGCAATCCCGACTGGGTTCCTGTTCATACCGGGCCAGCAGTTCCGCCTCCTCGGCGAGCGATATTACGGGGGCTTCGATCAGGCGAGCGCCCTCCAGCCAGCTGGCGTTGGCGAATCCCCCCACGGTCAGCACCCTGGCTGGCTCGAAGCGATGAAACTGGAAATCGCCCAATTTCAGGAAGCGCTCGGCATGCGGGTGGTAGCGCAAGTAACGGGCAACCAGCAGCGGATCGGCATCGATGGGACGGACCTCGCCCATCAGGGAAACACGTGCCATTTCCCCTTCGCCGAACACCTTCGCAATCATCAGGCTGGCACGGGGATTCGCCGCCAGGTTGCGACTGTGCTCAGCCAATCCCGAGATCAGGATGACTGGCCGGTGATGATCGTCGGTGACGAAGGGTACGGCACTGGCAAAGGGAAATCCCCCGAGCGTGGTCGAGTGGGTCGCCAATGCGGCTTCCCGGACGGAATGCAGCAGGTCGATCAGGAGTTCGAGACGGGACAGCATTGGATAATTCTAGCGAGACAGCAGACACAGCCCCTGCCGTGTCGAAAACCCGCCGACTTATGCCGACAGGCAGGATGCGAGTTTCCGGGAAGCGTCCCGATTCCCCACCATGACGGCAAGGATCTGGGACTCGCCAACACCAGACTTTGCCATCCAGGCACTGACGATGCCCATCTCGATCGGGCTCAGTGCTTCGAAGCCGGCGATGGCATGGGCGAAGCCGGTATTGCCGGCCTGGACATGTCCGGTCAGGCGAAGTGCCAGGCGATGCAACGCAGCCCCGTCATGGTGATGGCCCGGGACGCACTGCGGATTGTTGGATACCAGTCGAAGATTCGCACTCATGGCTGTCTATGCCTCTCGCTCAAATAACGGCTTGCCCGCAGCGAACATGAGTGCTTTCAATAGGCCGAGCGGCCCCAAAGCTCCAGCGGGGTACCCACCGACTTGCGCAGGGTGTCGCGCACTTTCGAGGCGGTGACAGGCAGCTTGAAGGTGATGGCGTGGGCGAATTGTTCTCCGGCCAGGCGGTAGAACCAGGTGCGGCGACGAACGATCATGATTGGCTCCCTTGTTTGTGGGTGATGCAAGGTGCAATACGCATAGGCCATGCCAGCAACTGCATAACCAAGTCACTGCAATGAAACGTCATCATTGAACAGTCAGCCCGGCAATCGATCGGTGAAATGCGGCGAGTTTTGCCTGCAATTCGGCAATATCACCCTGCTTTTTTCATGCCACCCATGACGTTCGGTCATCGGCCGGCCAGGTAGCGCTCCAGTGCCCGGGCAAATTCGCGCTGGTCGCTGGCGCTGAAGGCTGAAGGTCCGCCCGTCTCGACGCCAGAGGAGCGCAACGTGTCCATGAAGTTGCGCAGGGTCAGGGCGGCGGCAATCGAACCGGCATCGTAGGCTTCCCCGCGTGGGGTGATGACCTGGGCGCCCTTGGCGATGACTTCAGAGGCCAGCGGAATATCTGCCGTGATGACCAGGTCTCCCGCCTGCACTCGCTGCACGATCTCGTTGTCGGCAACATCGAAACCCTTGGGTACCTGCAAGGAGCGAATGAAGGGAGACTTGGGAATGGCCAGCATCTGGTTGGCGACCAGAGTCAGCTCGGCCTGGGTGCGCGTCGCCGCCCGAAACAGGATTTCCTTGATCGTCTTCGGACAGGCATCGGCATCGACCCAGATGGACATGGCCAATCTTGCCGGGTTATGTCAGGCCATGACGGGTCAATAGGGCCTTGAGTTCGGCCACCTCCGTCTCGAGTTGAGCCACCCGTTCCTCGAGCTGAACCGGGTGCGCATGTGCGGATGGCGAAACGTCTTCGTGCGCACCAGCATCGCATCCTTCGACCTCACCGCCAAACCGGTGCGCATAGCGTGACTCACGCTTGCCCGGTTCCCTTGGCAGACGAACGACAAACGGTCCGTCTTCGCGTCGGGCCAACGTATCGAGCGACGCTTCCACTTCCGTGACATCCTTGAAGGGACATAGCCGACTGGCCCGGCTGCGCAGTTCGCCCGGCGTTTGCGGTCCGCGCAGCAGCAGTTCGCAAACGATCCCCAATTCCTGCGGGGAAAACTTCAGGGTTCCGTACTCCGTGTTGCAGAACCGGTGGCGGTACTTGGCGACGCGGCTGCCGTAGCCGGATTCCTCGCTGACCAGATATTTCTTGTTGAGTTCATCCAGTGTTTTCTGGACGGTGCTTTCATCCAATTCGAGGGCGGGATCACGGTTGCTTTTCTGGTTGCAGGCATTGGTCAAGGCATTCAGCGACAGCGGGTACTGCTCCGGGGTGGTGATTTCCTTCTCGATCAGGCAGCCGATGACGCGGGCTTCGTTCAGGGACAGTTCGATGGTCATGATTTCGTCCTATACTGCTTGAACACGGTCCGGGCATCTTCGTGGGCACGATCCTGAGTGCAGAGCTTCGGATTGTCGTCATGGCCGCTGAAGAATTCCTCTTCCTGCGCCTGCATCACCATGGCGATGGCGGCCTTGTCGCCAACATCGTACTTCTCGGTGATGAGCGTAGTGACTTCATCGAGGAAGGCTTCGTAGGTCATGTGCTTTGCCATGGGCTTTTTTCCAGTGGATTTCATCGAACTCTCCCTGCTCCTTCCCGTCTGCAGATATTTCCATGGGTCGAGCGAGCGGCGCAGCGTCTAGCGGTGGAAACATTCCCGGCGCGAACCGGCAACGATGGCTAGCGGCGTCATAAGTTACGTCATCGGCGAACGAAAAAGCCGCCCGAAGGCGGCTTTTTCGTTACAGCAGATTTCCTACCAGAATTTGGTAGGCGCGATTGGACTCGAACCAACGACCCCCACCATGTCAAGGTGGTGCTCTAACCAGCTGAGCTACGCGCCTGAAGAGCCGCGCATTCTACATGAAAAGCGCGGCGCGTCCACATCGTTTTCAGCCCTTCAGAATGTTCCTGATCTGCTCCAGAGTAGACGGGTCATCAAGGGTGGTGAGGTCGCCGGGGTCACGGCCTTCGGCCAACGCCTGGATCGAACGGCGCAGCATCTTGCCGGAACGCGTCTTGGGCAGGCCGGAGACGAAATGCACGTGCTTCGGCCGCGCGATGGCGCCAAGGATGCTGTCGACGGTCTTCTTGACCTCGGCCTCCAGCGCAGCGCGCAACTCCGGGGTGGCGATCCTCGCCGCATCCTTGACGACGGCGAAGGCCATCGGTTCCTGCCCCTTGAGCTGATCGTTCACACCCACCACAGCGACCTCGGCAATGGCCGAGTGCGCCTGCACCGCCTCCTCGATCTCGCGCGTGCCGAGGCGATGCCCTGCGACGTTGATCACGTCGTCGGTGCGGCCGAGGATGAAGTGATAGCCCTCATCGTCCTTGATGCCCCAGTCGAACGACGAATAGACCAGCGGCTCCTTGAACAGGCTGAAGTAGGTTTTGACGAAACGGTCGTCGTCGCCCCAGACAGTCGACAGGCAGCCCGGAGGCAGGGGCGGCACGACGCCGACGATACCCTTTTCATTGGCGCCGCACTCGGTCCCATCCTCGCGGAAGATCTTGAGGTTGTAACCGAATACCGGGAAACTCGGCGTGCCGAACTTGATCGGCGTGTCCTCGATGCCACGTACGGTGGATAGCATCGGCCAGCCCGTCTCGGTCTGCCAGTAGTTGTCGATCACCGGCAGTTTCAGTTCGCCCATGATCCACTCGTGCGTCGGCTGGTCGAGCGGTTCGCCGGCGAGGAACAAATGTTTCAGGCTCGAGAGATCGTATTTCTTGAGGAATGCCGGATCCTGCTTCTTCAGCACGCGGATCGCGGTCGGCGCCGAAAACATCACGTTGACCTTGTACTTCTCCACGATCTGCCACCAGATGCCGGCATCGGGTCGGATCGGCGTACCTTCGTACATCACCGTCGCCATACCGGCGATCAGCGGACCGTAGATGATGTAGCTGTGGCCCACCACCCAGCCGATGTCGGAGGTGGAAAACATCGTTTCGCCGGCGAAGCCAGTGAAAATATGCTTCATCGAGGATGCCAGCGCGACGGCATATCCCCCGGTATCGCGTTGTACGCCCTTGGGTTTGCCAGTGGTACCGGAGGTATAGAGGATATAGGACGGCTCGGACGACTCCATCCACTCGCAGGGTACGTCGGCATTCATGTGCTCGGAGCGCAACGCGGCATAATCGACGTCTCGTCCGGCAACCCTGTTGAAATCCTTGTCGAGGCCGCGATCGACCATCAGCACTTTTTCCGGCTTGCACTGGGCAAGGTTGATGGCCTCGTCGAGCAGATGCTTATAGGGCACCGACTTGCCGCCGCGCATGCCGGCATCGGACGAGACGATGAGCTTCGGCTTCGCATCGTCGATACGCGTCGCCAGCGAGCCGGAAGCGAAACCGCCGAATACGACGGAATGGATCGCCCCGATGCGCGCACAGGCGAGGATGGCGAAGGTTGCCTCGGCGATCATCGGCATGTAGACCAGCACGCGGTCGCCCTTCTTCACGCCGAGCGACAACATGATCGCAGCCATGCGCATCACCTCGCTCTTGAGTTCGGCGAAGCTGTAGATCTTCTCCTCGTTGGTCTCGGTCGAGATGTAGATCAGTGCCCGGTCGTTCGGACGCTGCGCGGCATGGCGATCCACCGCGTTGTGACACAGGTTGGTCCTGCCGCCAGAAAACCATTTGACGAACGGCGGCCGGCTGTAGTCGCAGATCGTCTGCGGAGGCGTCTGCCAATCGACCAGTTGCGCCTGCTCGGCCCAGAACCCATCCCGATCCTCGATCGACCGGCGGTGAAAATCGCTGTACTTCGTCATTCTCTCGCTCCCTCAGACATGTTTGATGGTTATCCGATGCGCACGACGACACGTCCGGTGACGCGCGCCTGCAGAAAATCGTCGAATGCCGCCGGCAATTCATCGAAGGCGATCTCGCGTGCCTGCGCGATCACCCGTCCAGGCTTCCAGTCACCGGCCAGCCGCTGCCAGACGGCCGCCCGTTGCGGCATCGGGCAGTTCACCGAATCGATGCCGAGCAGTGAAGCGCCGCGCAGGATGAATGGGGCCACCGTCGTCTTGAGATCCATGCTGGCAGCAAGTCCGATGCTGGCGATCGTCCCGCCGACTTTCATGGTGCTGGCCATCCAGGCCAGCACATCGCCGCCCAGATTGTCGACAGCCCCTGCCCAGGTTTCCCGGCCGAGCGGCTTGATCTTCGAGAGCTCCAGATTGGAGCGCAGCATCACTTCGCTGGCTCCCAGCCCTTTGAGATACTCGGCAGCGTCCGCCTTGCCGGTCAGGGCATGCACCTCGTAGCCGGCTCTGGCGAGAATCTCCACGGCGATGCTGCCGACACCGCCGGTCGCACCGGAAACGACGACGGGACCGTTCCCCGTCTGCAGACCGTCATGCTCCATGCGGGCGACGGCTAGACCGGCGGTAAAGCCTGCCGTTCCGAGGGCCATCGCCTCACGCTGATCGAGGCCGGGAGGCAGCTTCAACACCCAGCGGGCGGGAATCCGTGCGAGTTCTGCAAAACCGCCATGATGCGCAACGCCGATATCGTAACTGGTCGCGAGCACGGCATCGCCCGGGGCGAAGTCCGGGCTGTCGCTCTTCACGACCGTGCCGGCAAGATCGATGCCGCCGATGCACGGAAAACGCCGGATGATGCGCCCCGCACCGGTTGCGGCGAGCGCGTCCTTGTAGTTGATGCCCGACCAGGCCACCGCAATCGTGACCTCCCCGGCATCCAGCCGCGCCTCCTCCATCGCGACGAAACCGGCCGATATCTTGCCCTCGTCCTGCTCGATCAGGTATGCCTTGAATGTCACTTCGATCCCCGGAAAGATTGATGGCGGCGCCTGTTATTCGTGGAGATTATAGACAACTCAGCCTTGCTTATCCCTTACGAGAATCGATTCTTTTGAGAATCATTATCATTCTGATAGGATAACAGGACTCAACCCTCATCCAGGAGCCTTGCGATGCAATTACGCAATTTGTTCATTCTCTCGGTGGCGACCTTCCTGGGCATCTCGACCGCGATGTCCCAGGAAAATGTGCTCAACCTCTATTCGTCGCGCCACTATCAGACCGACGAGGCGCTCTATGCCAATTTCACGAAACAGACCGGCATCAGGATCAACCGCATCGAGGCGAAGGATGACGAACTGATCGAGCGCATCAAGAACGAGGGCGCACACAGCCCGGCCGACGTGTTCATTACAGTCGACGCCTCCCGTCTCGCCAGAGCCGACGAACTCGGCTTCTTCGCACCGGTGAAATCGAAGGTGCTCGAAGAGCGCATTCCTGCGCATCTGCGTTCGTCCGAATGGTTCGCCTTCTCGACGCGCGCCCGCGTAATCGTGTACAACAAGGCCGCCGTCAAGCCCGGCGACATTCAGACCTATGCTGACCTCGCAAGCCCGAAAATGAAGGGACAAGTTTGCAGCCGCTCGGGCTCTCACCCCTACAATCTGTCCCTGCTCGCCTCCCTGGTGGCGCGCAACGGTGAGCAACAGACAGAGGAATGGGCGAAAGGCGTCGTCGCCAATTTCGCGCGCAAACCGAAGGGCGGCGACACGGACCAGATCAAGGCTGTCGCCGCCGGCGAATGCGGCGTGGCGATCTCCAACTCCTACTACTACGCACGGCTGATGCGCTCCTCGAAGCCCGAAGACCGCAAGGTCGTGGAGCGTACCAGCCTGATCTGGCCGGACCAGCAGTCCAACGGCGCACATGTCAACATCTCGGGGGCAGGCATGCTCAAGCACGCACCTCACAAGCAGGCGGCAGTGAAGTTCCTCGAATACCTCGCATCGGACGACGCACAGCGCCATTTCGCGGACGGGAACAACGAGTGGCCGGCCGTGCCCGGCGTGAAGACCGACAACCCGGCACTGGCCGCGCTCGGCGACTTCAAGGCCGATACGCTGCCGATTCCGGACTATGCCAAACACGTGGCAACTGCGCAGAAGATCGCCGACCGCGCCGGCTGGAAGTAGGCTGAACCAAAAGTCGGCGCTGGCAGGACGGCGTTATTTCCCGCGGCTGACCTGCCGCGCCAGCAGGAACACCGGCAGCAGGCCGACGGCGACGATGGCGAGCGCCGCCGTGGACGCTTCCGCGAGGCGCTCGTCGGCAGCCAGCGTGTAGGTCTGTGTCGCCAGCGTGTCGAAGTTGAAGGGCCGCATCACCAGCGTCGCGGGCAGTTCCTTCATCACATCGACGAACACCAGCAGGCCGGCCGTGAACAGGCTGCCCGAGATGAGCGGCACATGAACACGCCGCAGCGTTTCGACCGGACCGCAACCCAGGCTTTTGGCCGCTGCATCCATGCTCGGCGTCACGCGTGCGAGGCCGGCATCCACCGTGTGCAGTGCGACGGCCAAGAAGCGCGCGAGATAGGCATACACCAGCGCAGCGATGCCGCCGGTGAGGATCAGACCGGGATTCGTGCCGAACCATTCCAGCCAGCGGTCCGCCAGCCAGTGGTCGAGCCGCGTGACCGGAATCAGTACGCCGACGGCGATCACCGAGCCGGGTACGGCATAGCCAAGCCCTACGACGCGGTTGATCGCACGCGTGGCCAGCAGCGGACGTAACCGCTGGGCGTAGGCCAGCAGCGCGGCCAACACCACCGCCAACAAGGCACTGATGCCGGCCACCAGCAGACTGTTCTGCGCCAGCATGCCGTAGCGCGGACCGAATTCGCTGTCGCCCTCCGCGAAAGCCAGATCAAGGAGCAGGCCGGATGGCAGCAGGAAGCCCAACGTCAGCGGTAGTGCGCACACAAGAAAGGCGCCAGCGGCATGCCACCCGGCCAGTGGCCGGCGCTCGCTTTTCCGGCGTCCTGTCTCGTGGAAACGGGCCCTGCCCCGGCTCGTACGCTCCAGTGCCAGCAACAGGAGCACGAAGGCCAGCAGCGCACCTGCAAGCTGGGCGGCGGCCATGCGGTCGCCGAGCGAAAACCAGGCGCGGTAGATTCCCGTGGTGAAAGTCGGCACGGCAAAATAGGCCACCGTGCCGTAATCCGCCAGCGTTTCCATCAACACGAGCGCGACACCGGCCGCGACGGCAGGCCGGGCCAGCGGTAGCGAGACACGCCAGAAGGCCGCCCACGGCGACAGCCCCAGTGATCGGGCCGCCTCGAAAGTGCCGGCGCCACGCTCCAGGAAGGCGGTCCGCGCCAGCAGATAGACATAGGGATAGAGCACGCAGACGAACATCAGCGTCGCCCCGCCGAGGCTGCGGATCTCGGGAAACCAGTAATCGCCGCGCTGCCAGCCGAAAGCTTCACGCATCCCCGTCTGTACCGGGCCGACGAACTGCAGCAGATCGGTATAGACGTAGGCCAGCACATAGGCCGGCATCGCTAGCGGCAACAGCAGCGCCCAATCGAAGACGCGCCGGCCGGGGAAATCGGTCATCGACGTAAACCACGCCGTGGCGACGCCGACGACCGCCACGCCGAGGCCGACGCCGACCGACAGGAGCAGCGAATTCGCCACATATTCGGGCAGCATGGTCGCGGCGAGATGTCCCCAGGTCGAACCGGTGTCGCCGGCAAACAGATTGGCGCCGACAGAGAGCACCGGCAGCGCGACCAGCAGGCCGACGAGTGCAGCGAGAACCACCAGCGGAGAACGCATAAGCACGGAACACCGAGAATACTGAGAATACTGAGAATGTTTCTCAATTATAATCAAGGCATGAGTCTGCTCGTCCTCGATCATGTCAGTCATGCCTACGGCGACCACCCGGTCGTCGTCGATCTCTCGTTGTCGCTGGGCGAAGGCGAAATCGGCTGCCTGCTGGGCGCCTCCGGCTGCGGCAAGACCACGGTGCTGCGCCTCATCGCCGGCTTCGAGACGCCAGGTGATGGCCGCATCCTGCTGCGCGACGAGGTCGTCGCTGCCCCCGGTCGCAATGTGCCGCCCGAAAAGCGCCGCATCGGCATGGTGTTCCAGGACTACGCGCTATTCCCGCATCTCTCCGTCGCCGGCAACATCGGCTTCGGCCTCGACAAAAAGTCGGCAGCGGCAGGACGGCCCGACAGGCCGTCTTCCGCAGTTGGGCGGGTGGAAGAACTGCTCGCCCTGGTCGGCCTCTCCGGCCAGGGCGGCAAGTATCCGCACGAACTCTCCGGTGGCCAGCAGCAGCGCGTCGCGCTGGCGCGCGCCCTGGCGCCGCGCCCACATCTGCTGCTGCTCGACGAGCCCTTCTCGAATCTCGACGTCGAGCTGCGCGAACGGCTGTCGCTCGAAGTGCGCGATATCCTCAAGGCGACCGGCACCGCCGCGATCCTGGTCACGCACGACCAGCACGAAGCCTTCGCGGTCGCCGACAAGGTCGGCGTCATGCATGCCGGCCGCATCGAGCAATGGGACAGCCCTTACGACCTCTATCACCGCCCTGCCTCGCGCCGGGTGGCCGACTTCGTCGGACAGGGGGTCTTTCTGGCCGGCAAGGTGAGCGCATCGGGCCAGCTCGACACGGAACTGGGCCATCTGCACGGCACCCTGGCTACCGAATGCGACGGCGGCAGCTGTGCCCTGCTCGCCACCGGCACGCGCGTCGATGTGCTGCTGCGCCCGGACGACGTGATCCATGACGACAGCGCCCCGCAACAGGCGGAGATCGTCGCCAAGGCCTTCCGGGGCGCCGAATTTCTCTACACCCTGCAGCTCGCCTCGGGGGCGACAGTGTTATCGCTCGTGCCTTCCCACCACAACCATGCCATCGGCGAACGCATCGGCATCCGGCTCGATGTCGACCATGTGGTAGCGTTCGGGCATGATCCCGTGGCTACCGCCTGAACCCGTTTTCCCGCCTGTCTCGACCGCACTGAGCAACCCCAACGGCCTGCTCGCGGTCGGCGGCGACCTGTCCCCGCAACGCCTGATCGCCGCCTACCGGCGCGGCATCTTTCCCTGGTTCTCGCCGGGCGAGCCGATCCTGTGGTGGAGTCCGGACCCGCGCATGGTGCTGTTCCCCGACGAGATCCGCATCACGCGCTCGCTGGCGAAAACGCTGCGGAACGCCGACTATGAAGTTCGGCTCGACAGCGCCTTCGACCAAGTGATCGCAGCCTGCGCCACGACGCCGCGCGACGGTCAGAACGGCACATGGATCACACCCGAGATGCAGGCGGCCTACCGGACATTGCACACCCTCGGCCACGCCCACAGCGTCGAAACCTGGCAGGCCGGCCGGCTGGTCGGCGGACTCTACGGCATCGCGCTGGGGCAGGCGTTTTTCGGCGAATCGATGTTTTCGCGCCGCACCGACGCCTCGAAAATCGCACTGGCCCACCTGTGCCGATTTCTCGCCGCGCGCGGATTCGGCATAATCGACTGCCAGATGGAAACCGAACACCTCGCCTCCCTGGGCGCCCGCCCGATTCCACGCGACGAATTTCTCGCGCGTATCGATGCACTCGTCAGGATCGGGAATGCACCGGGGGGCTGGCCCGCCAATGCCATCGACGGCATTTTCCGGAAAGCGACAAGCGCAACCATCGCGCGCAGCGCGCAGGCAGTCTCCCCCGCCGGCGGGCGGGGGCTGGGGGGTGGGAGTTCGTGACACATTTAAGAGACCTTCCGCCCTTCCCGCTGCTGCAGTTCTACGCGACCTCGCCCTACGGCTGCTCCTACCTGCCCGGCCGTGCTGCGCGCTCGCAGGTCGCCACGCCGACCCACCTGATCGATACCGCCACCTACAGCGAGCTTGTCCGGACCGGATTCCGCCGCAGCGGCGTATTCACCTACCGCCCCTGGTGCGATAACTGCCGCGAATGCGTCGCGGTACGCATTCCCGTCGCGGACTTCCGGCCCAATCGCAGCCAGCGGCGTGCCGGCACGCAGCATGGCGACCTGACCGTCATGGAGCGCCCCCTGCAGTTCAGGGAAGAACATTACGCGCTCTACCAGCGCTACCAGCTGTCCCGCCATTCCGGTGGCGGCATGGACAAGGACAGCCGCGAACAGTACGCCCACTTCCTGTTGCAGACGCATGTCGACAGCCGGCTCGTGGAATTTCGCGAGGGGGACGTGCTGCGCATGGTCAGCATCATCGACGTGCTGGAAGGCGGCCTGTCATCGGTCTACACGTTCTACGAACCGGACCTGCCCGGCGCCAGTTTCGGCACCTGGGCGATCCTGTGGCAGATCGAACAATGCCGGCGCCTCGGCCTGCCGCATCTCTATCTCGGCTACTGGATCCGCGACAGCCGCAAGATGGCCTACAAGTCACAGTTCCGGCCACTCGAAGCCTTGCGGCAGGGGCACTGGGAACCGTTGGCGGACTAGAGGTTCTGCTCGGCCACCTGCAGCCGGTTGTTGGCCCAGCTGCGCAGATGTCCCAGCGGGCCGGTCAGGTTGGCCCAGTCGTCGCGCATCTTGAGGCGCAGCTTCTCGCGGAACTCCCCCTCCGAGCGGGAAAACAGATCGACCAGCTCGACGATCAACTCCCGGGCGCGTTCCTCCGCGATCAGGTTCACCCGCCGCTGATGATCCCGCGCTTCGAATTCATTGGTCAGCTTGTAGGGAACGGCGATATTGGCGAGCCGGGCCACCTCGCGCAGGGTGTCGGCACGGCGGATCAGGCCTTCCTGCGCATCGCAGCGCGACTCGAAGCGGCGCAGCTCCAGTCTGATCAAGGCATGTTCGGCGGGATCGGCACGAGCCATCGGGACTCCTCGGGTGGACCAGGCCGCATCTTAACGCAGCCCCGCCGTCCCGCCGGCGCCGACTTTCAGCAAGCATGCGCAGACCGGTGGCATCGTATGCTCATTTCACGGCCGATTCATGGCAACATGGCGGCACAAGAACAAGACCCATGATCCACTGGAGTAGAGACCATGACCATCCGCCTTTTCGCCGCCCAGGCACGACGCATCGCCCTTGCCGTGTTCGCGGCGGGTATCTTCGCTGCCGGACAGTCCGTCGCGCAGCAGGCCACTTTCGGCAAGGACGAACTGCCGATCCACGACGCGGCCCGCATGGGCACGCGCAGCGATGTCGAACGCATCCTCAGGCAGGATCCGTCCATGCGCGACGCACGCACCCCGAACCTCGGCGCCACGCCGCTGCACCTGGCCGCGCTCAACCTGGACAGCGGCCCGCTCAAGGCCCTGCTGGCCGCAGGCGCGAGCGTAAACGTGCGCGACAACGATGGTCAGACGCCGCTGCACATGGCCGCTTTCGCCACGCGCAGCGAGCATGCCCAACTGCTGCTCAAGGCGGGAGCGGACCCGCTCATCAAGAGCAACGAAGGCCGCGATGTAGCCAGCCTGGCCCGGCGCGTCCGTGCCGACGAAGTCGCCGGCCTCGTCTCGCTGTGGCTGCTGCGCGGCTGCAACAAGTCGCCGGAGATCGCCCGGCAATGCTGATGCGGCGGCGGCGATTCCTCGCCGCTGCAGCCTCGCTGGGTGCCGCAGCGATGCTGCCGGACCGGGTGCGTGCTGCGCGCAGGGCGGATAGTCGGGTCGTCATCGTCGGCGGTGGCTGGGGCGGCCTCTCCGCCGCCCGCCACCTGCGAGAAGCCGACCCCGGACTCGACATCACCCTGATCGAACGCAACCCGGCATTCTGGTCCTGCCCGCTGTCGAACAAATGGCTGGTCGGCCGGATCGACGAAACTCGGCTGCGACGCGACTACGCCGCCGCCGCACAGCGCTGGGGCTACCGCTTCGTGCAGGGCGAGGTGTCCGCCATCGACCGCGACCGGCGCCGGGTCGTCAGCTCGGCCGGCAGCTTCGACTACGACTGGCTGGTCCTCGCGGTCGGCATCCGCCACGATTACCGCGCCTGGTTCGGCGACGACCGGGAAGCGGCGGAATATGCCCGTGCCACCTACCCCGCCGCATGGACGCCAGGCACCGAATTCGCCGTCCTGCGCGACAAGCTCGCACGCTTCCGGGGCGGCGAGCTACTGCTGACGATCCCGCCCGCACCGTTCCGCTGCCCGCCCGCGCCCTATGAACGGGCCGCACTGCTGGCCGGCTGGCTGGAATCGCGCGGCATTCCGGGGCGCATCGTCATCCTCGATGCCAACCCGCCCTTCCAGGAATTCCAGCGCCTCTTCCGCGAATTCGACGAACGCATCATCTACCGCTCGCAAACACCGGTCGTTTCGGTCGATCCGCGGACGCGCATCGTGCGGACGGAGTTCGAGGATTTCGGTTTCGACGAGGCGATCCTCATGCCGCCCCAGCAAGCAGGCGATCTCGCCTGGCAAGCCGGGTTGATCGGCCGCGATGCGGAAGGCCATCCGACCGGCTGGGCTGACATCGACCCACTGACGCTGGCGGCGCGCAACGACGATCGCATCTTCATGATCGGCGACATGATCGACCGCGTTTCACCCCTGTTCGGCCACTATCCGAAGAGCGCCCACATGGCGGCCAGCCAGGGCCGCCTCGTCGCCCGCCGCATCGTGGCACTGGCCCGCGGCAAGGATGTGCCGCAGGGGCTGCCCGACAGTCTCTGCCACATCGCCACCCGCTACGAGCCCCCCGAGGCGATCCGCCTCGCGGCCGCCTACCGCCTGCGCGGCGACGGCGTGCTCATGCAGCAGACGAAAGTCGAGCGCGATCCGCAACCGCGCGACGAGGATGTCGCCTGGCTCGAATTACTGCTCGACGAAATTCTGGTCACCCGGTCCTAACGTTCGCCCGACTGTAGATCAATCGAGCATAGCGAGCATCTCCGAACCCCCGCGAGGGGGCGAAGGGGGTGAGTTTTCCCTCAGTGCCGTGCCCAGACGCTGGTCTGGCCATCCTTGCCGACCAGATAGGTATTGAACAATTCGCGACGCACGATGTTCGACGCACCGTCACCATCAAGCATGGTGCAGCCCGTTTCGCATCCAGTCCCCGCCAGCACGTCCAGTCCCGGTGCTCCGCGCGGACTGCCCGCGACCGCGAGGCCTCTCGCCGCGGGTTTTTCCTTCAACAACTGCAGGATGTCAGGGGCCGGCACGTGGCCTTCGACGAAATAGCCGCCGACCACCGCCGTGTGGCGCGCCTCGAGGTCGCGGCCGATGCGGTAGCGCTTCTTGATCTTCTCCATGTCCTGCGTGTCGTCCAGCGTGACGACGAAGCCGTGCTGGCGCAGATGCTCGGCCCACTCGGCGCAGGCCAGGCAGACCTTCGGCACAAAGACCTTCACCGGCGGCAGGGCATTGCCGGCAGCCTGCGCGATCAAAGCGCACAGACCCAAAGCGATTCCGAAACCCAGCTTGCGCATGATGTCCCCTCCTTATTGTTTTGAATGCGTGCGCCGATCGTAACACGCACCCTCCCCGGTACAATCCGCCCCATGCTGCCCTACTGCCTGCTCCGTCCCTTCGTTTTCGCGCTCGACCCCGAAACCGCCCACGAAACCGCCATTGCCGGCCTGCGCGTCACCGGCGCACTGACCGGCCCCGGCAAGCCGCTGCCGGATACACCGGTCGAGGTGATGGGCTTGCGCTTCCCCAACCGCATCGGTCTTGCCGCCGGTCTCGACAAGAACGGCGAGGCCATCGACGCGCTGGCCGGCTGGGGCTTCGGCTTTCTCGAGATCGGCACGGTCACACCGCGCGCCCAGCCCGGCAACCCGAAGCCGCGCATGTTCCGCCTGCCCGAGGTCGAGGGCATCATCAACCGCATGGGCTTCAACAACCACGGCATCGATGCCCTGATCGACCACGTCAAGGCGGCCAAGTACCGCGGCATTCTCGGCATCAACATCGGCAAGAACGCCGACACGCCGATCGAGCGTGCCGCCGACGACTACCTGATCGGCCTGGAGAAGGCCTACCCCCACGCCGGCTACGTCACCGTCAACATCTCCAGCCCGAACACCAAGAACCTGCGCGCCCTTCAGGGAGAGTCCGAGCTCGACGCCCTGCTCGGGGCGCTCAAGGCCAGGCAGGGGGAACTGGCACAGCAGCACGGCCGTTACGTCCCCGTCGCGCTGAAGATCGCGCCCGACCTCGACGATGCCCAGATCGCGAACATCGCCGACGCGCTCAGGCGCCATCGCATCGATGCGGTCATCGCCACCAACACCACGCTCGACCGCACGAAAGTCCAGGGACAAGTGCATGCCGGTGAAACCGGCGGGCTTTCCGGCGCACCGCTGTTCGAAGCCTCCACCGAGGTGGTGCGCAAGCTCGCCCGCGCTCTTGCGGGCGAAGTGCCGATCATCGCCGCGGGCGGCGTGGTCGACGGACAGAAAGCGAAAGCGAAACTCGACGCCGGCGCACAGCTGGTGCAGATCTATTCCGGCCTGATCTATCGCGGGCCAGGCCTCGTCAAGGACTGCGTCGCCGCGACGCGCACGGCAACCCGCTGAACCTCGTCAGAACAGGCGCCGGATGAGGTCGCGCACCTCCGGGGCGATCAGTTCTTCGGCTTGCACCGCAGCGCGCTCGAACTGAGGGCCGAACGCCAGCCGCTGCAGTTCGTCCTCGTGCAGGACACCGTTGTCGAGCAGATGGCCGGTGAGTGCATCGAACAGGCTCCGGTCGGCAAATTCCGGCGTTTTCCCTCCGTGCAGCAGTGCCAGCCGTTGCGCCAGCAGCTGGCACTGGTCCGCAAGCTCGCGTCGTGTCAGCGATCCCCCGCCGTGCTTGCGCAGCACGAGCAGCAGGAGGAAGTGGCGTTCCATCTGCGGACGGACGATTTCCCCGAGCCATGCCAGTTCGGCATGCGCTGCCGTATTCGTGCCGGGAGACCGCAGCATGCCGGCTTCGAGCAGAATCAGACCGCGTTTCGCCATCCGGGCGAGCAGTTCGTCCAGCGCCTGTGGCAGGGCATGCTCTTCGAGCGGCAGGTAAAGATTGGTGCGCAGCAGGCCGAAGAGCGCCGCCACCATCTCGTGCAGGTTCGCCCCGGCCAGGGGGCCGTGCTGCAGGATCAGGCAGGCAACCAGCGCCGGCAGGGCATGCAGGTGCAGCACATTGTTGCGGAAGTAGGCCAGCAGCGCCGCCTCATCGTTGCTCGCGGCGATCAGCCCTCCCAGCGGGTGCTCGATGCGATGGACGGCTGCCAGCCTGAGGGCCGCCTCGATGCATTCGGCCCCCGCCGCAGGCGCCGCGAGCGCTGCCGTCCACCCGGTGGGCAACAGGGCCTGCAAGTGCTCGATCTGGCGTGCCAGCGCATCGGCATCCGCGGTCGCCTTCGGCGTGGCAAGCAGTGCCAGCGCCACCAGATTCACCGGATTGAGCAGCGCCGCCGCGTTGATGCGGCGGGCCAGTTCCTCGGCGATCTCGCCGACTGCATTGCGCTGCCAGTCGGAGGTCAGGGCAGCGCGCCAGTCAGGATGGTGGGCGTCGAGCCAGTCGGAGAGCGACAGCGGTTCGCCGAAATTCACGTACGCCCGCCCGAAATGCCGGCGCAGGATGCGCAGCGAGGACAGCACGCCCCACCACGATTCACGCTGCTTCGGCCGGCCGGCGAGTTCGCCGACGAAGCTCGCGCCTTCCGGCAGTTTCTCGTAACCGATATAGACGGGCACGAATACCAGCGGACGCTCGTGGCGGCGCACGAAACTCTGTACCGTCATGCCCAGCAGGCCCGCCTTCGGCGTCAGCAGGCGACCGCTGCGACTGCGCCCGCCCTCGATGAAGAACTCGATCGGGAAGCCGCGCGCGAGCATCAGGTGCAGATATTCGGCAAACACCGTCGCGTAAAGCGGATCGCCCTTGAAGCTGCGCCTCAGGAAGAAGGCGCCGCCGCGACGCAGCAAGCGTCCGAGCAATGGCAGATCGAGGTTGTCGCCGGCGGCGATATGCGGCGGAGTCAGTCCGCCGCGAAAGATCACGTAGGACAGCAGCAGGTAGTCGACGTGGCTGCGGTGGCAGGGCACATAGATCAGGCTCTGGCCCGCGGCAAGTTTCGCGGGAACCTCGAAGTTGCGTACTTCGACACCATCGAACAGGCGCGTCCACACCCAGTTGAGCAGGATCTCGCCCGCCCGCACCACGGCATAGGAGTAATCGGACGCGATGGCGCGGGCATGTCGGCGGGCGCGCGCTTCGGCCGTGGCCAGCGGCAGATTTTCCCGACCTGCCTCCGCCTCGATGGCGGCGCGGACTTCCGGCGCCTCGATCAACGTCTCAACCTGTGTATGGCGGTGCGAGACATCGGGACCGATGGCGGCCTCCCTTTGCCGGCGGAAATGGGTGCGCAGGACGCGGGCGCACTTTTTCGCCGCCAGTACCGGATCGCGCTCGCCGGCAAGCACCGCGCGCAGCGACATGGGCGCCCCGAAGTGAATATGGGCATGGCGGCCATGCAGCAGCACCGCCAGCCAGTGGCCGAACGGATTGCGGCGCTGCCAGGATTCGGCGAACAGCGCCTGCAGTACTCCGTCCTGCTGCTTCGGTGCCCGGCCCCACAGGATGGTCACGGGCACGAGTTGCAGATCGAAGTCCGCATCCACCGCGAGCGCCTCCACCAGACGCGCGAGTCGCGGCGGCACCGATTGCGCTTCGCGAGCGCTGCCGAACAGGCGCCAGGCCCGCTTCAGCGAAAAGTCGGCGCTGGCGAGACGGTGGCCGGGCAGCCGTAGCGGCGCTTCGACGGCCGGCAGACCGGCCTGCCGTATCGCCTCGCGCAGCGCCAGCCGGTCGGACAGCCAGTTTTCACGGATCACGTAGCAGACCGGACGGACGGGATCGACCTGCAATGCGGCAGCATTCTCCGGCAGCAAACGCAAACGGACCCACAGGTTCTGCAGTCTGCCTACCCAGTGCATCAGGATGCCGTGGCTGTTCATTGGGCTTCAGGTGGGGAAAACCGGTAACTGACCGCTGGCAACTTCCAATTCGGATTCAAGTTGAGTCGCGGCCTTGAATGACCAGCGCTGGTAATGCTACCCACCAAGACGTCGATTTCAATCGTCCTCTGAATTCGGGATCGACAACCATAGTCGATGAACGCCATACTAAGCTTTCTACGACGGAACGAACAATCTTGCCTTCTGGGATGTGGCCATTTTTGGCCAGGCGTCCGATAACAACGCCAGACGATGTTGCAATCTCCCGCCGATCTCCTTGTTGCGTAATGAAAAGAGGGTCGCCAACGGCAAGACTCGCCAGTTCTCGATGAATCGGGTCGCTTTGGTGCCTGTACCCAGCAAAGTCGAGGAATACGCCCTTCAGTCCCGTTGAAACGTACCAAAGTGACAGCTCGGGGCGCCGCTCGATGGTGTTCGGTAAGGGAGAACGGCAGGTTGCCTCTCCTTGGAGCGCTGGAGAGAATGGATTGGGATGATTTGATGCCTGACAAAGAATCAGATTCTCCTTTGCCCGAGTCATTCCGACATAGTAAAGGCGCCTTTCATCATCAGAGGCCTCGCGCCAGTCGCCGCCATCGAGGATCGCGACATGGCTGAACTCCCTACCTTTCGCCCCATGCACGGTCGAAATGACAAGGCAGCCGCGTTGCGAACGTCGTGCTTCGTTGCCAAACTCATAAAGCTCGTCAAGCAGCCAGCTGGATGGAACGCAATCATCCGGCCAAGCTGCTTCGATCTCATCAATAAATTGGCCGAGCAGGGACTCCCATGGATTATCGGACCGTCCGCCACCGTACCGAGTCGAGAACCAGCGCCGAAGTGCGGCTGGGCGTATCCGCCGCTTTGGTTTTGCCTTGAGTAGCGCGAGTAGCGAATTTCCTTCGCGTACCTGATGCAGTCTGGGTTGTCCTCCTTCGCGGTCCGCTGTGGCATAGCGTACGCCCTCAATTTCGCACCAGGCTCGAATAGGGTCCAAGGTGGCACGGTTATGAGCCAGAACGGAGAAGTCAGACCAGTCTGCAGCGGGGGAAAGTGACTTCAGTCGTGTGATTTCCTTCATGACGATCTCTGCCTGGCCAACGATATCGTCGGGTACTTCAAGGATATGTACGCGTCCTGCGGCCAGCGTATCGATCGTCGCCCAGCGCCCACCGGCAGGAGCGGTTCGTCGGGCATGATTGACGCGGATCGGGTGCTCATGCTTCATGCGATCCGTGTTCGAGGCAATCAACTGGTTGGCTGCATCGATAACATGCGCAGACGAGCGGTAGTTTTCGACCAGATAATCAATCCGCGCTTCGTAATCCAGCTCGAAACGGCGGATGAATTCATTGCTGGTATTGCGGAAAGCGTAGATATTTTGGTCATCGTCCCCGACCGCGAGTATCGTCAGCTTGGCGTCATGGTCCTTGGTTTTTCGTCCCGCCAAGGCACTGATCAGCGCATATTGGCGGGCATCGATATCCTGGTACTCGTCGACAAGGATGTAGCGGTAGCCTGCCAACAGACGATCTCTGAGTTCGTCACCATCTTCCGGTGTGGCTATGTCCTCGCGTCTGCCTTCGAGCAATGCCAGGGCATCGTCGAGGATATGGTCGAAGGCGATGTCTTCTCCACGCTCGGCAAGTTTCGCCAGACTTGTCCCGGTTAGGCGTAACGCCATGGCGTGATAGGTCAGAACAGTAATGCCTGCTGCGTCATTGCCGACCAGCGCGTAGAGTCGTTGCCGTACCTCGGCAGCCGCGGCGCGATTGAACGTAAGCACCACGATGCTGTGTGCAGGTGCTCGCAGTACGCGCAGCAGATAGGCAACTCGATGCACGATGACGCGCGTTTTGCCAGACCCTGGTCCGGCGAGGATCAGGCGATTGAGATCCCCCTTGTCGGCAACGATTTGCTGCTGCAGCGGGTGACGTAGCTCCTCAACGATACGTCGATAGGATTCCTCGGTGGTTGCGCGTTCCAACAATTCGCGGCGTCCGGCAAAATAGCTACGGATGAAGTCGAGCTTGGGCAGGGTGAAATAGGCCAAGACAAAGCTCAGTGCGTCTGACAGCTTCTTGAGACCGAGCCGTGCATACTCATGAATGACGTGCACCTGGAAATTCTTCTCGCCGTAATGCTCGCGCAGTGGGGCATAGTCGGCATTCGTAAAGCCCCGTGGCTTTTCTTCCGGGAATACATGGAGGGTCATTGCCTGGCGGAACACGCTCTTGCCGCGATCAATGATCAGCACCCCGTTGTCGTGCAGGTAGAGCAGGCCAGCCTCGATCGCCGACAGTTCATCCTTCAATGTAGGGCCAAGCATCATGTCCGCACGCATGGCGGCTGCCAATTCGCCCATCTTGCACTCGACGCGCAGGTCGACACCGCGCAAGTGAGCATCGAGTCGCGAGAGCAGGAACTGAAGCAGAACACCCGCTGCTGCACGGCGCCGGCTGGCGATTTCGCGGATATTCGACCATGAACGAAGCAGCCGAACCCGCAGCAACTCACGACGTAACACACGCACATCAAACATGGCGCGGCGCCCGTGAGTTTCCTCGCCGAACGGCCTTGCCAACGACCGCATCAGGGTCAGAAGTTGATCGGGCAGAACATCGGCTCCTGAACGCAGCTTGACCTCCTGGCAAACCATGCGCAGGTTCATGTCCTGCCAGTCACCTCCGTCGGCTTCCGGTGCCAGTTCCGGCAACAGGTCGAGCAGGGTTGCCTCAAGGCGGCTTAGCCGCTCGGCTCGCTCACTTGATGCATCTTTGACCCCGCGGCGCAGCAGCACAGTCAGCGAGATATCGTTGGTCAGAATTCCCAAGGTCTCCAACTGATGGAGCATGCGAATGCATTCCTCACTCGGCATCCCGAGCTGCAGCATCAGCGTATCTGTGCTGATGCCTTCGTCGTCGTCAGCATTGATCAGGATCGATACTAGGTCGAGGTACTTCCGCCGCATGTCATCCGAAAGATCGGCGCGTGCCAGACGCTTTCCGGCATCCTCCAATGAACCTACCTTGAGGCTGCCAGGGAAAACACGGGTGTGGTTCTCGTTGCGTTCCAGGAAGCGAGCACGCTCAAGCCAGGCAAGGGCGGTACGGACCTTAGTATCGGCATCCGGGCTTTCTGCCTCGATAGAGGTGTCGAGTTCGTCGTCGGCCAGTATCTCGCCGGGCGTGACGACGACATCGATGCTGTGGGTTTTCGCTGAATGCCGTCGCAGGGTTCGCAGAATGCCGGCAATATCCTGGCGCGTCAGACGTGACTTGGCGGTCAGTGCAAACTGCGCCTCGACATCCTCTTCGTCGTAAAGCAGGATGCAGCGAGACTCTTGCCGGTCGCGACCTGCACGGCCGGCTTCCTGCAGGTAGTTTTCAAGGGAGCCAGGTATTTCGGCATGAATGACGACACGAACGTCCGGCTTATCGACTCCCATACCGAAGGCGTTAGTGGCGGCGATGACGCGCAACTCACCGGCGATGAAGGACTGCTGGATATCTTTTTTGTGGCCAGGTTCCAGGCCGGCATGAAAGTGCGCGCAGGCCCAACCCATATCCTTGAGAAAATCGGATATTTCCTCGCAACTTTTGCGCCGGGCAGCAAACACAATGGCACCGCCGGGAGTGTCCTTCAATTCCTGTTCCAGCAAACGGTGGATGAGAGGAAATTTCTCGGCCTTGGAGACCGGCATGACTTCGTAATGGAGGTTATCCCGCTCATGGCCGCCGTCGAAGCTGGTCAATTCGATCCCGAGAGATTCCTTGAAATGGGCCTTGAGGTCGGCGACAACCTCCTTCTTCGCTGTGGCGGTGAAACAGCAGACCGGTGCCAAATCCTTGCCGTAGCGCTCGCGAATGAAGCGTGACACGTAGAGGTAATCAGGCCGAAAATCGTTGCCCCATTTCGACAGACAGTGCGCCTCGTCAAAAACCCAGGCGCCGATTTCTCGATAGCGGATCGCATCGACCAGCGCCTTGTTGCGGAACTGCTCGGGTGAAACCAGCAGGAGACCGACGTCGCCGAGCCGCACTTTTTCCAGAACGTCGTGGCGCTCCGGCATTGATAGCAGGCCATTCAGGGTTGCCGCGCTGTAGATGCCGAGCTTGACCAGATTGTCGACCTGGTCCTTCATCAGGGATTGCAGTGGCGAAATGATGATGGTCAGCGCGCCATTGCGCCAATGCCGGGAAAGTGCGGGCAGTTGGTAGCAAATCGATTTGCCGCCGCCAGTGGGCAGGATCGCCAGAATCGACTTGCCGGCATAACCTGCACGGACAATGTCCTCCTGAAGCGATCCCCCTGCTGCATTCGAGGGTTCGGGCCGGAAGGCAGGATGCCCAAAGTAACGTTCAAGTTCCTTCTTCGGGTCAAGGTAGGTCTGGCAGTAGTGACACGAGGGATCGTCGCACGGGCTCTCGCGCAGTTCTCGAATCAGTTCTCGAACGACCGGGTATTGGAATCGCACCCACGGTGGAATGACGGAATTTCCTCCGGCAACACGTAGCCACGCGATGAGGTAGGACAGCGGCTTGCAGCGGTCGGGGTCGTCAATCGCTTCGCCGAGCAGGGCATCACTCCGCGTGGCGCATACCTTGCCGTCCAGAAGATTGCGGGCTGCGGCCTTGACCTCGTTGGGCGATGGTGCTGTCGCGCGTCGCAAGGTGGCGAAGAAACTGCCTACGCCGGTATGGGGGTCGCGGGTCAGCAAATAGTGGTGGCAGGCCAGTTCGTCGGGCAGCGTTTCGCCCAGCAGCTTGAAGGCGTCGAATTGATCCTGCCAGAGCTTGAGCGCTAATTGGGCGTCCTTGAGCGGATCACTGCGCGTATCGCGGACCAGCTTGTAGTCCTTTACCAGGCTGTGATACGGGTTCTGCGGAAAAGCGATCGGGGATAGCTCCAGTGTATCGACAATGGGAAGGTCAAGGAGCTTAAGCTGCGGAAAGCGCTGGCGAAGTACGGGCAGATCGTGTCGCAGCAGGTTGTGACCGATGACGAAACTGGCACCCTCGGTCAGCGCGTCGAGTTGCCCGGTGATGTCTCGTGCCTTGGCGACATGGGGTATGACGACTTGGCCGCTGGTATCCGGACGCCAAGCCGCAATCTTGCGAACGTCCAAAGCGTCATCTGCGGCAGTCTCAATATCGAGGCAGAGACACTTGGGCGCAAAGGACATAGGCGAAACGTCAGTCAGGGTTGCAGCTTGATTGGCCCGAGCGTACTCTCGGTACCTTTCAGGAAAATCCTGGGCTGGGCCAGAACACGCGTGACGAAGTGGTTGTCGTCACGCACCCTGCGCTCGAATTCCGCCGTGCCATAGAGCGTCGGGTTGATCTTGCGGCCCAGCGTTTCCTCGGCCGCTGACAAGGTATTGAAAAGATCGGCATAGGCCATGTCGTCGGCAACAACCAGAACATCGATATCACTGGCAGCAGTATCGCTTCCCCTGGCCACCGATCCGAAGATGAACGCCACGCGAATCCTCTCTGCAAGGGGCGCCAAAACCTCGCGCAAGACATCGGCCAGCCCGAAAGTCTTGAGCACGATGCCGCGCAATTCATTGAAAATCGGTGCGGCGCGGTTGGCCTGGTAGTGTTTCTGGTTACCGACAGCGGTCGCATTGACGAGGCCCGCCGTGACCAGGCGTGCCAGTTCGCGCTGAAGGCCGCCACGACCTGTCGCCGTCAGGCGTAACAACTCATTGGTGTAGTAGGAGCGGTCCGGCTGACCGTAGAACAAAGTCAGCAACCGCCGTTGAACACCCGAGAACAGCGCCCCTGCCAAGGAGGTCTCTACATGATCCATATTGGGGATCATAGACCCCAATATGGGGATGCGCAAGCACCGAAAAACTGGGTGCTGGCCGGACGGTGGCTCTCCCCCTACTGAAGGTTGCCCGGAGGTCGGGCAGTATAATTCGCCGCCTCCCCTGTCCGCCCGCCGGATGGCCCCGTTCCGCCTCCGCACCGCTCCCTCCCCGCCCCCGCATGACTCGATCCGCGTCCGCTTCAGCAGAGGATTTCAGCCGGCACACCCCGATGATGCAGCAATACCTCCGCCTCAAGGCGGCGCATCCGGATGTGTTGCTGTTCTACCGCATGGGCGATTTCTACGAGTTGTTCTACGACGACGCCGAAAAGGCGGCGCGGCTGCTCGACATCACGCTGACGAAGCGCGGCCAATCCGCCGGTCAGCCGATCCCGATGGCGGGCGTGCCCTACCATGCGGCCGAGCAGTATCTCGCGCGCCTCGTCCGGTGCGGGGAATCGGTCGCCATCTGCGAACAGATCGGCGATCCGGCCACCAGCAAGGGGCCGGTCGAGCGGCAGGTGGTACGCATCGTCACGCCCGGCACGCTCACCGATGCGGCCCTGCTCGACGACCGCAGCGACAGCCTGCTGCTCGCGATCCACCAGGGCAAGCAACGCATCGGCCTGGCCTGGCTCAATCTGGCCAGCGGCGAACTGCGTTTGCTGGAGACAGCCCTCGCCAACCTGCCCGCGCAACTGACCCGCTTGAATCCCGCCGAGATCCTGCTCGGCGAAGGCGCGGCCTACGACGAAAAGTCGGCGCTGACGAGACGGCGCCCGGATTGGCACTTCGACGCGGCGGCAGCCACGCAACTCCTGACGGCGCACTTCGGCACGCGCGATCTCGCTGCATACATTCCCGCCGACGAAGATGCCGGGCTCGCGATCGGCGCAGCCGGCGCGCTGCTACGCTACGCGCAGGCCACGCAACTTCAGGCGCTGGCACACGTCACGGGCATGACGTTCGAACGCACCTCCCAGTGGCTGCGCCTCGATACCGCCACACGCCGCAACCTCGAAATCACCGAGACCCTGCGCGGCGAACCGGAACCGACGCTGCTGTCGCTGCTCGACACCTGTACGACAGCCGCCGGGACACGCTGGCTGCGCCACTGCCTGCACCACCCGCTCGCCGACCGGGCGCAGGCTGCGGCCCGCCAGGGCGCCATCGCCGTCCTGCTCGACGAAGGTCCGCTCGACCCGCTGCTCACGGCGCTGAAAGGCAGCGCGGATATCGAGCGCATCGCCAGCCGCATCGCGCTGAAATCGGCGCGGCCGCGCGAACTCGCCGCCCTGCGCGACACCCTGCACACCCTGCCGGACACCGCCGCCCTGCTGGCCGGCTGCGACGATCTGCTGGGTACGCTGCGCGACGGCCTCGCCGTCCCGGACGGGGTACTCGATCGTCTGGTGCGCACCATCGCTGCCGAACCACCGGCGCTGCTGCGCGACGGCGGTGCGATCGCCGACCGTTTCGATGCAGAACTCGACGAACTGCGGGGCATCCAGTCGAACTGTGGCCAGTTCCTGCTCGACCTCGAAGCGCGCGAGAAGGCGCGGACGCAGATCCCCAGCCTCAAGGTCGAATACAACAAGGTGCATGGCTTCTACATCGAGGTCACGCATGCCCATGCGGACAAGGTTCCGGACGACTACCGCCGCCGCCAGACGCTGAAGAACGCCGAGCGCTACATCACGCCGGAACTCAAGGCCTTCGAGGACAAGGCGCTGTCGGCGAACGAACGCGCGCTGGCGTTGGAAAAACGCCTCTACGAAGAACTGCTGGAGGCGCTGACCATGCACGTCGCGGCGCTCCAGCGCATCGCCCGGGCACTGGCGCAACTCGACGGCCTGTGCGCCTTCGCCACGGCGGCACGGCGCCACGACTACTGCCGGCCCGAATTCGTCGAGCATCCCTGTCTCGAAATCCGCGGCGGACGCCACCCGGTGGTGGAAAAGCAGGTAGACAGCTTCATCGCCAACGATCTCGACCTCACCCCCAACCGCCGTATGCTGATCGTCACCGGCCCCAACATGGGCGGCAAGTCGACCTACATGCGCCAGACCGCGCTGATCGCGCTACTGGCTCATTGCGGCAGTTTCGTGCCGGCAACGGCCTGCCGGCTCGGTCCGCTCGACGCCATCCACACGCGCATCGGTGCGTCTGACGATCTCGCCTCCGGCCGCTCCACCTTCATGGTGGAAATGACCGAGGCCGCGTCGATCCTCAACGGCGCGACCGACCGGTCGCTGGTGCTGATGGACGAAATCGGCCGCGGCACCTCGACCTTCGACGGCCTCGCGCTGGCCTTCGCCATCGCCCGCCACCTCGTCGAGAAGACGCGCTGCTGGACGCTCTTCGCCACGCACTACTTCGAGCTGACGCGACTGGCCGAGGACCATGCCGAATGCGCGAACGTGCATCTCGACGCCGTCGAGCACGGCAAGACAGTCGTCTTCATGCACGCGGTCGAACCGGGGCCGGCCTCGCAGTCCTACGGCATCCAGGTCGCGGCGCTCGCCGGCGTCCCGCCTGCCGTGTTGCGCGAGGCGAAGCGCCGCCTCGTCGAACTGGAAAACCGGGAGGCGGCTGCCGGGCCGCAGCCGGACCTGTTTGCTGCCGCGCCGGCCGTCCCCATGGACGCGGCGGATCCGGCTTGCGCCGTCCCGCCGGCCCCGACTTTCAATCAGGCAAGGCATCCGGTGCTCGACAAGCTCGCCGCGCTCGACCCGGACGCCCTGAGCCCGCGCGAGGCGCTCGACGCGCTGTATGCGCTGCGCCAGTTGCTGGAGGACTGACCGATGGATTTCCTGCCCGCCTGGCCGCCGCAGTTCAACACGCAGATCGCCTTCGGCCTGCTGCTCTTCGCCGGGGTGATCGGCGGCTTCTTCGCCCATCGCCTGTCGTGGCTGCCATCCATCACCGGATTCATGGCGGTCGGCCTGGCGATCGGTCCGTCCGGCATCGACCTGCTGTCGAAGGAAGCCCTCGATCTGACCCGGCCGCTCATCGACGTCGCACTCGGCCTGATCCTCTATCGCCTCGGCCTCTCGCTTGATCTGCGCGCGATGTTGCACGACCGGCGCCTGCTGCTGACAAGCATTCTGGAAAGCGGCATGACCTTCGTCGCCGCCTTCGCCGTCCTCGTCTGGCTCGGACTGCCGGCGCTGATCGCAGGGCTGGCGGCAGCCATCGTCATCTCCTCCTCACCCGCCGTGCTGATCCACGTCGCCCACGAGGTCGGTGCCGCCGGACCGGTCACCGAGCGGGTCAAGGAACTGGTCGCGCTCAACAACCTTTTTTCCTTCCTCGTCTTCTCGGCGCTCCTGCCGGCCGGCTACCTGGCGATGTCCGCCGACTGGACCACGGCACTGCTCCAGCCCATCTACCAGCTCGTCGGCTCCCTGGCCGTCGCCGCGCTGATCGCGCTGATCCTCGTGCATGCCGCACGGCTGACGCGCGCCGCCGCCCAGTATCGCCTCGCCCTGATCATCGGGGCGCTGATGCTCGGCGTCGGCATCGCCGAGGCACTCAATCTCTCGGCACTGTTCGTGCCGCTCGCCATCGGCGTGGTCGTACGTACGCTGGAGCGCGACGATCTGATCTCCGACGTCGCCTTCGGCGAAGCCTTCGAACTGTTTTTCGTGGTGCTGTTCGTCTATGCCGGAGCAAAGATCCGCATCGGCGACCTGCCGCCACTCGCCGGCATGGCGCTGGCGCTGATCGGCGCACGCGCGCTCGCCAAGTGGCTGACGGTCTATGGCATGTCGCGCTGGCAGGGCCTCGCCCCCCGGCCGGCGACGGCGACCGGCCTGCTGCTGATGCCGATGGCCGGCCTCGCCATCGGCCTGGCGCAGACGGCCGACACCCTGTTCGCCAGCGAGGCGGCCCAACTCAACGTGCTGATCCTCGCCGCCGTGGCCATCCTCGAAACACTCGGGCCGCCGATCGCGGCGTGGTCGTTCCGTTTCGCCGGCGAAGCGGGCAGCGGAAAAGTCGGCGACGGCGGGACGGCGGAAGAGAAATCCTAAACGCCGGGGGCGTGCGTCTCGTAGCGGCGGTGGGCGCTGGCGAGGTACTCGTGGGAGCGCATCTCGATCAGCCGCGACACGGTACGCACGAACTCGTGTGCCTGCGGTCCGGCGACATAGAGTTCTTCGGCCGGCACGGCAGCGGCGAGCACCAGCTTGACGCGGTGGTCGTAGCAGACATCGACGAGCCAGGTGAAACGCCGCGCCTCGTTGCCCATGTCGGCGCCCATGCGCGGGATGCCGGATACGAAGATGGTGTGGAAACGGTGGGCAAAATCGAGGTAGTCGTTCTGCGAGCGCGGGCCGCTACAGAGGGCCGCGAAGTCGAACCAGATCACGCCCGGCGCGCGATGTACCACCGGTATTTCCCGCCCCAGCACTTCGAGCGGGCGGGCATGGCCCTCGCCGTGCGCCACCTGCGAAAAGGTTCGCATCAGTAGCGTGCCCGGATCGCCGTCCGACGGCAGCAGGTAAACGGGCGCCTGCTCGAGCGCGCGCAGGCGGTAGTCGATGCCGGCATCGATCTTGATGACATCGAGCTTTTCGTTGAGCAGCGCGATGGTCGGCAGCAGGCGGTCGCGTTGCAGGCCGTTGGGATAGAGTCCGTCGGGCGGATAGTTCGAGGTGATGCAGAACAGCACGCCCGCTTCGAACAACGCCTGCATCAGCCGGGCGAGGATCATGGCGTCGGCGATGTCCGAGACGTGAAATTCGTCAAAGCACATCAGGCGGGTTTCTTCCGCCACCTGCGCGGCGACTTTCGCCAGCGGATCGCTATCGTTGCCTGAGTTCTTGAGTGCCTTGAGCCGTTCGTGGATTTCGCGCATGAAGGCGTGGAAATGCACGCGCCGCTTGCGCTGGTAGGGCACGGCCTCGAAGAAGCAGTCCATCAGGAAGCTCTTGCCGCGCCCTACGCCGCCCCAGAACCACACGCCCTTCGGCAGTTGCGGATGGACGAGCAGTTTGCGCAGCCTGGTGCGACGCGCCGCCTTGAAGGCGACCAATGCGTCGTAGAAAGCCTGCAGGCGCACGGCAGCGGCCAGCTGCGCCTCGTCGGCAACGATGCCGCGCGCGGCGAGCGCGGCGTTGAAGGCGTCGATCATCCCGTTCTTCGGGACCTTGAGGATACGGTGGGGCATGTCAAGCAAAAGGGCGGCGGGTTGCCCCGCCGCCCCGCGTAAGGATGGCTGAATCTTACTAGAAGTGCAGCGGCCGCTTGTCCACCGCCAGCGCCGCCTCGTGCATCACTTCGGACAGCGTCGGGTGGGCATGGCAGATGCGTGCGATGTCTTCGGATACCGCGCCGAACTCCATCGCCGTCACGGCTTCCGAAATCAGCTCCGAGGCGTTGGCACCGATGACATGTACGCCGAGCACGCGGTCGGTCTTCGCGCAGGCCAGCATCTTGACGAAGCCGGTGGTGTCGCCCTGCCCCAATGCGCGGCCATTGGCGAGGAAGGGAATCTGGCCGGCCCGGAACTCGACGCCTTCGTTTTTGAGCTGCGTCTCGGTCTTGCCGACCCAGGCGATCTCGGGATGGGTGTAGATGACCCAGGGAATCGCATCGTAGTTCACGTGCCCCGCCTGCCCGGCAATCAGCTCGGCGACCATGACCCCCTCCTCCATGCCCTTGTGGGCGAGCATTGGGCCACGGATCACGTCACCGACCGCCCAGACGTTATCGAGGTTGGTCTGGCAATGGTCATTCACCTCGATGCGGCCACGCTCGTCGAGCTTGAGGCCGACGTTGTCGGCGCCGAGGCCGGCGGTGTTGGGCACGCGGCCGACCGAGACGATCAGCTTGTCGCACTCGAGCTTCTGCGCGCCTTCGCCGCCATTGTTCGATTCGTACTCGATGGTGATGCCCTTCTTGCCCTGCTTGACCGCACCGATCTTCACGCCGAGATGGATCTTGAGGCCCTGCTTCGTGGTGAACGTCTTCCAGGCCTCCTTGGCAACGGCGGGGTCGGCGGCGGCGAGAAAGTCCGGCAGGGCTTCGAGAATCGTCACGTCCGAACCGAGCCGCTTCCAGACGGAACCGAGCTCGAGGCCGATGACGCCGGCGCCGATGACGCCGAGACGCTTCGGCACGGCATTCAGCGAGAGCGCACCGACGTTGTCGCAGATCGTTTCGTTGTCGACCGGAATGCCATCGAGATGGCGCGGACTGGAGCCGGTGGCGACAATGACGTGCTTGGCCTCGACGATTTCGCTGCCATCCTTGCCGGCCACATCGAGCTGCCAGCGCTCGTTTTCGCGGCCGGCAAAGCTGCCGCGTCCGGACAGCAGCGTCACCTTGTTCTTCTTGAACAGCCCCTTGATGCCGGCGGTGAGCTGGGTGACGATATTGTCCTTGCGGCGCACCATCGTGCCGACGTCCATCTTCACGTTCTCGACCGAGATGCCGTGCATGACGAAGGCGTGGTTGGCCTCGTCGAACAGCTCGGAGGACCGCAGCAGCGCCTTGGACGGGATGCAGCCGACGTTGAGGCAGGTGCCGCCGAGACGCACCTCGCCCTTCGGGTCGGCATAGGCTTCCGACTCGATGCAGGCCGTGGCGAAACCGAGTTGCGCGGCGCGGATCGCCGCGACGTAGCCGCCGGGGCCGCCGCCGATGACAACGACGTCGAATTGCTTGTTGGCCATGTCAGCCTCCTTGTCAGATATCGAGCAGCAGGCGCGCCGGATCCTCGAGCGCTTCCTTCATCGTCACCAGACCCAGCACCGCCTCGCGGCCGTCGATGATGCGATGGTCGTAGGACATGGCGAGGTAGTTGATCGGACGGATGACGATCTGGCCGTTCTCGACCACCGGGCGGTCCTTGGTGGCGTGGATGCCGAGGATGGCCGACTGCGGCGGGTTGATGATCGGGGTGGAGAGCATCGAGCCGAACACGCCGCCGTTGGAGATCGAGAAGGTACCGCCGGTCAGTTCTTCGAGAGAGAGCTTGCCATCCTTGGCCTTCTGGCCGAACTCGGCGATCTTCTTCTCGATCTGGGCGAGCGACAGCTGGTCGGCATCGCGGATGATCGGAACGACGAGGCCGCGCGGCGAGCCGACGGCGATGCCGATGTCGAAGTAGCCGTGATAGACAATGTCGCTGCCATCGACCGAGGCGTTCAGGACCGGGAACTTCTTCAGCGCGGCGACCGCCGCCTTGACGAAGAAGCCCATGAAGCCGAGGCGCACGCCGTGCTCCTTCTCGAACTTGTCCTGGTACTTCTTGCGCAGGTCCATCACCGGGGCCATGTTGACCTCGTTGAAGGTGGTCAGGATGGCGTTCTGCGACTGCGATTGGAGAAGTCTTTCGGCGACGCGGGCGCGCAGGCGCGACATCGGCACGCGCTGCTCGGGACGATCGCCGAGAATGGCTTCGGCAGCGATGGCGGGCGGCGGTGCCAACGGAGCAGAAGTCGGCGCCGGCGGGACGGCAGCCGCCTGCTTGGCGGTACCGACGGCCTGCACGTCGGACTTCGTCACACGGCCGCCGGGGCCGGTGCCTTGCACCTGACCGGCGTCGATGCCCTTTTCGGCCAGCGCCTTGCGGGCGGCGGGCCCGGTACCTGCCGGCGCTGCCGGCGCGGCGGCCTTCGTCGCGGCCGGTGCAGCGGCGGCCTTGGCTTCGGCCTTCGCGGCCGGTGCGGCCGCACTCGCCTTGGCTTCGGTGTCGATCTTCGCGATCACTTCGCCGGACACGACGGTATCGCCATTGCCCTTGATCACCTCGACCAGCACGCCGCCATCGGGCGCAGGTAGTTCCAGCACCACCTTGTCGGTCTCGATGTCGATCAGATTTTCGTCGCGGGAGACCGCGTCACCCACGTTCTTGTGCCAGCTGACGAGCGTCGCTTCGGCGACGGACTCGGACAACTGCGGGACTTTGACTTCGATCAGCATGATATGTCTCCGTTCGGGGGGTTATTTGAGTGCGCCGAGCGCAGTGGCGATAAGCTGCTTTTGTTGTTCGGCATGCTTGGCGGTGCTGCCGACCGCGGGCGAGGCGGAGGCCGGCCGCGAAACGACATGCAGCGACTGGCCCTTCTTGACGAGATGCAGGAAGCGGTGGTGCTTGGCATACCAGGCCCCCTGGTTTTCCGGTTCTTCCTGACACCACACCAGTTCCTTCATCGCCGGATATTTCTTCAGTTCCTCGGCAACACGGCGGTCATCCATCGGGTACAGCTGCGGCGTGCGGACGATGGCGATGTGGCCGATCTTCTGCTCGCGCCGGGCATTGAGCAGGTCGTAGTAGACCTTGCCGGCACAGCAGATCACGCGCGTCACCTTCTTCGCATCGAGCGGATCGACTTCGCCGATTACGGTCTGGAAGGTACCGCTCGCCAGCTCCTCGAGCGGCGAAGTGGCATCCTTGTTGCGCAGCAGGGACTTGGGCGTGAACACGACCAGCGGCTTCCTCTGCTTGCGCAGCATCTGGCGGCGCAGCAGGTGGAAGATCTGGCTGGCCGAGGACGGCATGCAGACTTCCCAGTTGAAGTCGGCCGAGAGCTGCATGTAGCGTTCGATGCGGGCCGAGGAGTGCTCGGGGCCCTGCCCTTCGTAGCCATGCGGCAGCAGCAGGACGAGGCCGCAGCCACGCCCCCACTTGGCCTCGCCGGAAGCCAGGAACTGGTCGATGACGACCTGGGCGCCGTTGGCGAAGTCGCCGAACTGGCCTTCCCAGACCACCAGCTCGTTCGGGCTGGCGGTGGCGTAGCCGTACTCGAAGGCCATCACCGCCTCTTCGGACAGTACCGAATCGAAGCACTGGAAGCTGCCCTGCTTTTCCTGCAGATGCTGCAGCGGCCAGATGGTGCCTTCGTCCCACCGTTCGCGGTTCTGGTCGTGGAAGGCGGCATGGCGGTGGAAGAAGGTGCCGCGGCCGACGTCCTCGCCGGAAATGCGGATGCCGTAGCCGCCGGCCAGCAGCGTCGCGTAGGCAAGGTTTTCGGCCATGCCCCAATCGACCGGCAGTTTGCCCTCGGTCATCAGGCGGCGGTCGTCGATGATCTTCTGCACGCGCGGATGCAGCGTGAAGTTGTCGGGGAAGCTCGTCAATCGCTGCCCGAGCCGCTGCAGTTCCGCGGTCGGCACGGTGGTATCGCACAGCTCCGTATAGGGTGCGCCGACGTAGGGCGACCAGTCGATCGCCGCCGTGCTCTTGTAGTCGGTGATGACCGGATCGTTGAGGTGCTTGCCGGCGTCGAGCGCGGCCCGGTAATCCATGATCATCTGCTCGCCCTCGCCCGCGGCGATGACGCCCTGGCTTTCGAGGCGATCGGCGTAGAGCTTGCGCGTGCCGGGGTGAGCCGAGACTTTCTTGTACATCAGCGGCTGCGTGACCATCGGTTCGTCCTGCTCGTTGTGGCCGAGCTTGCGGAAGCAGATGATGTCGATCACGACATCCTTCTTGAATTCCTGCCGGAATTCCATCGCCAGCTGGGTCACGAAGGCCACCGCTTCGGGGTCGTCGCCGTTGACGTGGAAAATGGGGGCCTCGACCATCTTGAAGATGTCGGTGCAGTAGATCGAGGAACGCAGGTCGCGCGGGTCGGAGGTGGTGAAGCCGATCTGGTTGTTCACCACGATATGGACCGTGCCGCCCGTGCCGTAGCCACGCGTCTGCGAGAAGTTGAGCATCTCCTGGTTGACGCCCTGGCCGGCCACGGCGGCATCGCCGTGGATGAGTACCGGCAGCACTTCGTTTTTGCCATTGTCGCCACGGCGGATCTGGCGGGCATAGACGGAACCCTCGACGACGGGATTGACGATCTCCAGGTGCGAGGGGTTGAAAGCGAGCGTCAGGTGCATCGGCCCGCCCGGGGTCGAGACGTCGGACGAATAGCCCATGTGGTACTTGACGTCGCCGGCGATGAGGTCGGATTTCTTCTTGCCCTCGAACTCGTCGAACAGCATCGACGGCTGCTTGCCGAGGGTATTGATCAGCACGTTGAGGCGGCCGCGGTGGGCCATGCCGATGACGGTCTCCCTGACGCCCAGCGTGCCGGCGGTACGAATCAGCTGATCCATCGACAGCATCAGGGATTCGCCGCCTTCGAGGGAGAAGCGTTTCTGGCCGACGTAGCGGGTGTGCAGGTAGCGCTCGAGCGTCTCTGCCGCGGTGATCGAGGCGAGGAAGCGCTTCTTTTCCTCGTTGCTGTAGCGGGGCTGGACGCGGGGCGGCTCGTAGCGTGCCTGGATCCAGCGTTTCTGCTGCACGTCGGAGATGTACATGTACTCGGCGCCGATGTGTCCGCAGTAGCGCAGGCGTAGGGCTTCGAGGATCTCGCGCAGCGTCGCCTCTTCGACACCCATGTCGAAGGAGCCGGTGCGGAAAGAGACGGACAGGTCGGCTTCGGTGAAGCCGTAGAAGGAGGGGTCGAGCTCCGCGACTTCGGGCCGGACCTGTCGCTTGAGCGGATCGAGCTGGGCCCAGCGGTTGCCGAGGAAACGGTAGGCGTTGATCAGCTGCAGGACCTTGGTCTGCTTCTCCGCATTGTGCGCATCGTGGGCGACGCGCAGGCAGCCTTCCCGGGCACGCTGGGCGAACGAGGCGATGACCGGGGCATGGGGGACGTCGGGGCCGAGATAGGCGCCCGCACCGGGCAGGTTGGCAAGCTTGTCGAAGTAGTCCCGCCAGGCCGGATCGACCGATCCCGGATTGTCGAGATAGTTCTCGTAGAGCTCTTCGATGAACGGCGCATTGGCACCGAAGAGATACGTACTGGACAACATTTGTTTCATCATGTCATCACCTCAGCTTATAGGTATGAATGAAAAAAAGGGGCAGCCTCCACGACGCCCCCTCTTTTCCAGATCAGCGCGATTTCATTTCCGGCACACTGCGCGGGGCAGCGCCTGTGTAGAGCTGGCGCGGCCGGCCGATCTTCTGCTCGGGATCGCCGATCATCTCGTGCCACTGTGCAATCCAGCCGATGGTGCGGGCCATGGCGAAGATGCCGGTGAAGAGCTTGGTCGGAATGCCGAGGGCGCGCTGCACGATGCCGGAGTAGAAGTCGACGTTCGGGTAGAGCTTCTTCTCGATGAAGTATTCGTCTTCCAGCGCGATGCGCTCGAGTTCCAGCGCGAGCTTGAACAGCGGGTCGTCGTGAAGGCCGAGTTCGTTGAGCACCTCGTGGCAGGTCTCGCGCATCAGCTTGGCGCGCGGGTCGAAGTTCTTGTAGACGCGGTGGCCGAAGCCCATCAGGCGGAACGGATCATTCTTGTCCTTGGCGCGCTTGATGAACTCGGGCACGCGCGAGACGTCGCCGATTTCTTCCAGCATCTGCAGGCAGGCTTCGTTGGCGCCACCGTGGGCCGGGCCCCACAGGCAGGCGATGCCGGCGGCGATGCAGGCGAAGGGATTGGCGCCGGAGGAACCGGACAGGCGCACCGTCGAGGTCGAGGCGTTTTGCTCGTGGTCGGCGTGCAGGATCAGGATGCGGTCGAGCGCCTTCGACAGCACGGGGTTCGGCTTGAACTCCTCGCAGGGCGTGCCGAACATCTGGTAAAGGAAGTTCGTCGCGTAGTCGTACTCGTTCTTCGGGTACATGAACGGCAGGCCGTTGTTGTAGCGGTAGGCCATGGCGACGATGGTCGGCATCTTGGCGATCAGGCGGATCGCGGCGACCATGCGGTGCTCGGGATTGTTGATGTCGAGCGAATCGTGATAGAAGGCGGACAGGCCTCCGACCACGCCGACCAGCACCGCCATCGGGTGCGCGTCGCGGCGGAAACCGTTGTAGAAGCGGGTCAGCTGGTCGTGCACCATGGTGTGCTTGCGCACGCGGGCATTCCAGTCGTCGTACTCGGTCTGGTTCGGCAGCTCGCCGTTCTTGAGCAGGTAGCAGACTTCCATGAAGTCGCACTGCTCGGCCAGCTGCTCGATCGGGTAGCCGCGATAGAGGAGTTCGCCCTTGTCGCCATCGATGTAGGTGATCGAGGATTTGCATGCGGCCGTGGACATGAACCCCGGATCGTAGGTAAAGGCGCCGGTCTGGCCATACAGCTTGGTAATGTCGATCACGTCCGGGCCAATGCTGCCGGAATAGACCGGAAACTCGGTGGTCTTGCCGTTGAAGTTCAAGGTGGCGGTTTTTTGTGACATAACAGTCCCCTGTCGTTGATGCGGTCTATTGGACAGCCGGCTGCCGCAACAGCTCGACCAGTTGTTGCACTTCCGGATCGGCGCTGCGCTGCCGTCCGCTCAGCAGTTCCCACAAATCGTGGTCTTCCATGGCCAGCAGGCGCTCGAGTCGCTCGGCCAGCCTCTCCTCCAGAACCTCCGGCTGTGTCTGCCAGAAGCGTTGTAATACCAGGTCGTTCTCCAGCAGCGCCCGCCGGCTGTGCCAGCGAAGCTTCTCGGTGCGGATGCGCTGCGGTTCTTTCGTCACCTAGATGGCCCTCTTCACCATCATGTCCTTGATCTTGCCGATCGCCTTGGTGGGGTTGAGGCCCTTCGGGCAAACATCGACGCAATTCATGATGGTGTGGCAACGGAACAGGCGATAGGGATCCTCGAGGTTGTCGAGACGCTCGTTGGTGGCCTGGTCGCGCGTGTCTGCGATGAAGCGGTAGGCCGCAAGCAGGCCGGCCGGGCCGACGAACTTGTCAGGGTTCCACCAGAACGAGGGGCAGGAGGTCGAGCAGCAGGCGCACAGGATGCACTCGTAGAGGCCGTTGAGCTCCTCACGGTCCTCGGGCGACTGCAGGCGCTCGCGCTCGGGCGGCGGATCGTTGTTGATCAGATAGGGCTTGATCGAGTGATACTGCTTGAAGAATTGCGTCATGTCGACGATCAGGTCGCGGATGACGGGCAGGCCGGGCAACGGGCGCAGGACGATCGGCTTGCCGTCCGGGAAACTGCTGAGATCGGTCAGGCAGGCCAGGCCGTTGCGGCCGTTGATGTTCAGCGCATCGGAACCGCAGACGCCTTCGCGGCAGGAGCGGCGGAAGGCGATCGAATCATCGACGGCCTTGAGCTTGACCAGCGCATCGAGCAGCTTGCGGTCGGTGCTATCCACCTCGACCGCGACATCCTGCATGTAGGGCTTCTGGTCCTGATCCGGATCGTAGCGGTAGATCTTGAACTGGAGGGTTCTCGTAGTCATCGTCGCTCTCTCAATAGGCACGCTTCTTCAGCGCGATGGTCTCGACTGTCATGGGCCGCAGGGTCACCGACTTGTAGTCGAGACGATTGCCTTCCTTGTACCAAAGGGTGTGCTTGAGCCAGTTGGTGTCGTCGCGGCCGTTCGGCATCTCGGGCGTATCCGGCGCATCGTCGCGCACGTGGGCGCCGCGGCTTTCCTTGCGCGCCTCGGCCGACACCATCGTCGCGACGGCGACCTCGATCAGGTTGTCGAGTTCGAGTGCCTCGATGCGCGCGGTGTTGAACACCTTGGACTTGTCCTTGATCTCGGTACGCTGCACGTCCTGCTGGACTTCGAGAATCTTCTGCACCCCCTCCTTCAACAGGTCGTTGAAGCGGAACACGCCGGCATGCTTCTGCATGGTGCGGCGCATGGCCAGCTGCGTCTCGTGAACATTGGCGCCGTCCTTTTGGGTATTCAGGCGGTCGAGACGTGCCAGAGTGCGGTCGAATGCGTCGGCCGGCAGTTCCTTGTGGGGCTTCGGCTCCTTCTTGAGATTTTCGACGGCCGTCTCGCCGGCCGATTTGCCGAACACCAGCAGGTCGAGCAGCGAGTTGGTGCCGAGGCGGTTAGCGCCATGCACGGAGGCGCAGGCACATTCGCCGGCGGCATAGAAGCCCGGCACGATCTCGTTCTGGCTGCGCTTGCCCGGGACGACGACCTGGCCGTGATAGTTGGTGGGAATGCCGCCCATCTGGTAGTGGCAGGTCGGCACGACAGGGATGGGCTCCTTCAGCGCATCCACGCCGGCGAACTGCACGGCGATCTCGTGGATGCCCGGCAGCCGCTTCATGATGGTTTCAGGCGGCAGGTGCGTGATGTCGAGTAGGACGAAGTCCTTGTTTGGTCCGCAACCGCGCCCTTCGTTGATTTCGGTGACCATGGCACGCGACACGACGTCGCGCGAGGCGAGGTCCTTGGCGTTCGGCGCGTAGCGCTCCATGAAGCGTTCACCGGCGCTGTTGCGCAGGATGCCGCCTTCGCCGCGCACGCCTTCGGTGATCAGCACCCCTGCACCGGCCACGCCGGTCGGGTGGAACTGCCAGAACTCCATGTCCTCGAGCGGGATGCCCGCCCGGGCCGCCATGCCGACACCGTCACCGGTATTGATGAAGGCGTTGGTCGAGGAATAGTAGATGCGGCCGGCACCGCCAGTGGCGAAAATCGTCGCCTTGGCGTGGAAGGCGTAAATATCGCCGGTTTCCATTTCCATCGCGGTCACGCCGAGCACTTCGCCCTCTGCGTCGCGGATCAGGTCGAGCGCCATCCACTCGACGAAGAACTGCGTGTTGGCCTTGACGTTGCGCTGGTACATCGCATGCAGCATCGCGTGTCCGGTGCGGTCGGCGGCGGCGCAGGAGCGGCGCACCGGCTTTTCGCCGAAATTCGACATGTGGCCGCCGAAGGGCCGCTGGTAGATGCGGCCGTTGTCAAGCCGGTCGAAGGGCATGCCGTAGTGCTCGAGCTCGATGACGCACTCGTTGGCCTTGCGGCACATGAATTCGATCGCGTCCTGGTCGCCGAGCCAGTCCGACCCCTTGACGGTGTCGTACATGTGCCAGTGCCAGTGATCCTCTTCCGAGTTGCCAAGGCTGGCGGCCACGCCGCCCTGGGCGGCGACCGTATGCGATCGGGTCGGGAAGACCTTGGTCAGCACCGCGGTCTTGAGACCGGCTTCGGACAGCTGAATCGCAGCACGCAGACCGGCGCCACCGGCACCGACGATGACTGCATCGAATTTGCGGACAGTTACTTTTTGGCTCATGGCGTTCTCACAGCCTCCAGATAACCTGCGCGGCCCAACCGGCATAACCGATCAGGGCCAACAGTGTCAGCACATGCAGGACAAGCTTGATGCCGGCGGGCTGGACGTAATCCATCCAGATGTCACGAATGCCGACCCAGGCGTGCCAGCACAGGCTGACGATGAAAATGAATGTCAGGAAACGCATCGGGCCCGCCGCCATCAGGCTGCGCCAGCTGTCGTAGCTGTTGCCCATGCCTTGCAGCAGGGCGACGGACAACACCAGCGTATAGACGACCATCACCACGCCGGTAATGCGCTGCGCGAGCCAGTCCTTGAGGCCGTAGTGGGCCCCGACGATTTTGCGGTTCACCATAGTTTCGCTCCGAGAATCAGGGTAAGCGTCAGGCTGACGACCAGCACGGCGATGGCGGAGTTGCGCGCCTGCGCCTTGGCGACACCGACATGGATGTCGATCAGCAGGATGCGGATGCCCATGAAGAAGTGGTGCAGGAAGGCCCACAGCAGGCCGATCAGCACCAGTTTGACGAACGGATGCGCAATGATCCCGCGCATGGCGTCCCAGCTGTCCGGAGAACGCAAGGAACTGTCGAGCAACCAGATCAGCACCGGGAGCATCAGGAACAATCCCAAGCCGCTGACACGATGCAGAATGGAGGCGATCGCCGCGATCGGCTGCCTGATCTGGAATAGATTGAGATGCTTGGGACGTTTCTTGATCATTTCAGCCATAGTCTTGTCTCCATGCTTGCAAACAGTCCTTCAACCCAACTCGTTGAGATAACAATGCTCCGCGGTCGAGTACAGGCCGCGACGCCACTCGACCGGACGGTCGCCGTAGGTAAAACTGATCCGCTCGACCGACAACAGGGGACTCCCCTCCGCCACGCGCAGCAATTCGGCACTGGCCCGATCGGCGGCGACGGCGCGCAGGCGCTCCTCGGCACGGATCATGCGCACGCCGAACTTCGCTTCAAACAGGCTGTACAGGGAAACCTGCGACTCTTTGAGCACTTCGAGCGTCAAACCGGAGAAAACCTCGCCCGGCAGATAGATTTCATCGACGACAACCGGCTTGTTCGAAAACTCCAGCAGGCGGCGCACGATGATGATCGGAGCCCCGAGTTGGAGACCGAGCACGCGCGCCGCTTCCGGACCGGCTTTCGCGCGCCAGCATTCCAGCGGGGTGCTTTTCGCCGGGCCGATCTCGCCGGCGAGGGGCGCAAGGCGGAGAAAGCGGAAGAACGCGCGCGGGTCGTCATGACTGGCGACATAGGTACCTTTGCCCTGGCGGCGGACCAGCAAATGCTCGGCCGCCATCTCGTCGATGGCCTTGCGCACTGTGCCCTGGCTGACGCTGAAGCGTGCCGCCAGTTCGTTTTCACTGGGAATCACTTCGCCCGGACGCCACTCGCCGTTGTCGAGTGCCTGCAGTATGAGGCCCTTGATCTGGCGGTAGAGGGGACTGAACGTTGGGGATTCGGCAGAGGTCTGACGCATCATGGGAACGAATTGAACCATAATTTTTTTAAAACGTCCATAGTCCATCTTATGTCTTATACAAGATATAAGATAGATATTGACACAGCGCAACAAACCCGCTTATGATTCCTTCGCCAGTTTTTATCCGGCCCGTATCATCAGGTCCGCTTCCCGGTTTCGAGGCAGCCCGCTCTTCGAGCCCCATTTTCAGCTACCCTTTTTGCAAGGAGTCTTCGCATGGCCAAAGCCCCCGTTCGTGTCGCAGTGACCGGCGCCGCCGGACAAATCGGATACGCCCTCCTGTTCCGCATCGCCAGTGGCGAGATGCTCGGCAAGGATCAACCCGTGATCCTTCAGATGCTTGAACTGCCGATGGAGAAAGCCCAGGCCGCACTCAAGGGCGTGATGATGGAACTCGAAGACTGCGCCTTCCCGCTGCTGGCCGACATGATCGGCACGGCTGATCCGAAAGTCGCCTTCAAGGATGCGCAGCAGGCCCTGCTGGTCGGCGCAAAGCCGCGCGGCCCGGGCATGGAGCGCAAGGACCTGCTGCTCGAGAACGCCAAGATCTTCACGGAACAAGGCAAGGCCATCGACGAAGTCGCCGCGCGCGATTTGAAACTCATCGTGGTCGGCAACCCGGCCAACACCAACGCGCTGATCACCATGAACACCGCGAAGAGCCTGCCGCAGTCGGCCTTCACCTCGATGATGCGCCTCGACCACAACCGCGCCATCTCGCAGCTGGCCACGCGCACCCAATCCTCCGTCACCGACATCCAGAAGATGGTCGTCTGGGGCAACCACTCGCCGACGATGTATCCGGACATCCGCTTCGCCACCATCAACGGCAAAGCGGCACCGGGCCTCGTCAATGACGATGCCTGGTACAAGAATGAATACATCCCGAAAGTCGGCAAGCGCGGCGCCGCCATCATCGAAGCACGCGGCCTCTCCTCCGCCGCCTCCGCCGCCAACGCCGCGATCGACCACATGCGCGACTGGAACAACGGCACCAACGGCGAGTGGGTCACCATGGGCGTGGTTTCCGACGGCTCCTATGGCATCCCCGAAGGCATGATCTACGGCATGCCCTGCACCTGCGCCAACGGCAAGTGGGAAGTCGTCAAGGGCCTGGAAATCGACGCTTTCTCGCGCGAGAAGATGGACTTCACGCTCAAGGAACTGACCGAAGAGCGTGACGGCGTCAAGCACCTGTTCGCCTAAGTCGTGACCACGGCACTTCACCCATCGGAAGTGCTGTACGCAGGCGGCAAGCCGTTTCCCGCGCTCGCCGCCTGCGAGCATTACGCCGGCTCGGAAAAGCTGCTGGCCAAATCCATTGCCCTGCAGAATCGACTCGGCCCGGTGTTCGACATCACGGCCGATTGCGAGGATGGCGCACCTGCGGGCGGCGAACAGGCGCACGCGACGCTCCTCGGCAGCCTCATCGCCGACGCGGAAAACCGGTACGGGCGCATCGGCGCCCGCATCCATGACGTACGCCATCCGGCCTGGCGCGAGGAACTGGCCGTGCTGCTCATGATGGCCGGCGAACAGCTGGCCTACCTGGTCCTGCCCAAGGCGGAAAGCGTCGCCGACGTGGAGGAGCAGATCGAATTCATGGACGAACTGCGGCTCGGCAACGGCATCGAGAACGAGATCCCGGTGCATGTGCTGATCGAGACGCCGGGTGCCCTGCGCGATGCCTGGCAGATCGCCGCCCTGCCGGAGGTCGAGTCGCTCGACTTCGGCCTGATGGATTACGTTTCCGCGCACCACGGTGCGATTCCGGCCAGCGCGATGCGCTCGCCGGGACAGTTCACGCATCCGCTGATCGTGCGCGCCAAGTGCGAAATCGCCGCCGCCGCGCTCGGTTGCGGCATCGTCCCGGCGCACAACGTCACGACCGAATTCCGCGACCTGTCGGTCGTTGCAAACGATGCCCGCCGCGCCCGCGAGGAATTCGGTTTCCTGCGCATGTGGAGCATCCACCCGGACCAGATCGAGCCGATCGTCGCCGCGATGCGCCCGGATTTCGCCGAAGTCGATGCCGCAGCCGGCATCCTCCTGGCCGCCGCCGATGCCCACTGGGGTCCGATCCAGATCGACGGCCGGCTGCACGACCGCGCTTCCTACCGCTATTACTGGGAGCTGCTGCAGCGGGCCCGTCTCACCGGCGCCGACTTTCCGGCCGCCGCCCTCGAACGTTTTTTTCCTGAAGGAGAGTCATCATGACACGCATGCTCGCCACAGCCGTCACGTTCGCCACCATCGCCCTGACCTCGTTCGCCCCCCTCGCCCATGCGCAGGAAATGAAGCCGGGCCTCTGGGAAGTCACCACCTCGATGAAGATGATGGGCATGCAGATGCCCGGCGGAAAGTTCACCCACTGCTATACGGCCAAGGACGTCGCCGAGGGCAAGCAGTACCAGGGCGACGGTCAGAACCCCTGCAAGATCACCAACATGAAGGCCTCCGGCGGCAATATCAGCTATGACATGAACTGCACGATGGAGGGCGGCAAGATGACCGGCTCCGTCAAGGGCAAGATGTCCGGAACCGCCTACACCTTCGAACAGAAAATGCGCATGACGCCCGACCAGGGCATGGGTGACATGCACTCCACGATCCAGGGTCGCCGCCTCGGCGACTGCAAGTGATACACGCAATCCCCGACAGAAAGGAAAACCACATGCTGGAAGCCTATCGAGCACATGTCGCCGAGCGCGCCGCCCTCGGCATCCCGCCGCTGCCACTGACCAAGCCGCAGACCGTCGCGCTGGTCGAACTGCTGCAGGCCCCCCCCAAGGGCGAAGAGGATTTCCTCGTCGACCTGATCACCCATCGCGTGCCGGCCGGTGTGGATGACGCCGCCGAGGTGAAGGCGAAGTTCCTCGCCAAAGTCGGCGCCGGCGAGACGGCATGCCCGCTCATTTCCCGCGCCAAGGCGACCGAACTGCTCGGCACCATGCTCGGCGGCTACAACGTCAAGCCGCTGATCGACCTGCTCGACGATGCCGAGGTCGGCACCGTCGCCGCGCAGGGCCTCAAGGGCACGCTGCTGATGTTCGACGCCTTCCACGACGTCGCCGACAAGTGCAAGGCCGGCAATGTGAACGCAAAAGCCGTCATGCAGAGCTGGGCCGATGCCGAGTGGTTCACCTCGCGTCCCGAAGTGCCGCAATCGCTCAAGGTCACCGTCTTCAAGGTCACCGGCGAGACCAACACCGACGACCTTTCTCCTGCCCCTGACGCTTGGAGCCGCCCCGACATTCCGCTGCACGCGCTGGCGATGTTGAAGAACCCGCGCGACGGCATCGAGGCCGACAAGCCCGGCGAACGCGGCCCGATCAAGCAGCTCGACGCCCTCAAGGCCAAGGGCAACCTCGTCGCCTACGTCGGCGACGTGGTCGGCACCGGCTCCTCGCGCAAGTCCGCCACCAACTCGGTGCTGTGGTTCACCGGTGAGGACATACCCTTCGTACCGAACAAGCGCTTCGGCGGCGTCTGCCTTGGCAGCAAGATCGCGCCGATCTTCTACAACACCATGGAAGACGCCGGTGCCCTGCCGATCGAGCTCGACGTCAGCCAGATGGCCATGGGCGAAGAGATCGAGCTGCGCCCCTACGAAGGCAAGGCGCTAAAGAACGGCGCGAATGGACCTCAACTCGTCGCCGAGTTCAAGGTCAAGTCCGACGTCATCTTCGACGAGGTGCGCGCCGGCGGCCGCATCAACCTGATCATCGGCCGCGGCCTGACGGGCAAGGCGCGCGAGTTCCTCGGCCTGCCCGTCTCGACCCTGTTCCGCCTGCCGCAGAACCCGGCCGACACCGGCAAGGGCTTCACGTTGGCGCAGAAGATGGTCGGCCGCGCCTGCGGTCTGCCCGATGGCAAGGGCATCCGTCCGGGCACCTATTGCGAACCGAAGATGACCTCGGTCGGCAGCCAGGACACCACCGGCCCGATGACGCGCGACGAACTGAAAGACCTCGCCTGCCTGGGCTTCTCGGCCGATCTGGTGATGCAGTCCTTCTGCCACACCGCCGCCTATCCGAAGCTGGTGGACGTGAAGACCCACCGCACGCTGCCGAGCTTCATCACGGCGCGCGGCGGCATCTCGCTCAAGCCCGGCGACGGCGTGATCCATAGCTGGCTGAACCGCTTCCTGCTGCCCGACACCGTCGGCACCGGCGGCGACTCGCACACGCGCTTCCCGATCGGCATTTCCTTCCCGGCCGGCTCGGGCCTCGTCGCCTTCGCCGCAGCGACGGGCGTGATGCCGCTCGACATGCCCGAATCCGTGCTGGTGCGCTTCAAGGGCACGCTGCAGCCGGGCGTCACCCTGCGCGACCTGGTCAACGCCATTCCCTACTACGCGATCAAGCAGGGCCTGCTGACCGTCGAGAAGAAGGGCAAGAAGAACATCTTCTCCGGCCGCATCCTCGAAATCGAAGGCCTGCCTGACCTCAAGGTGGAACAGGCCTTCGAACTGACCGACGCCTCGGCCGAGCGCTCCGCCGCCGGCTGCACAGTGCGCCTCAACAAGGAACCGATCATCGAGTACCTCAAGTCGAACATCACGCTGATGAAGTGGATGATCGCCGAGGGCTACGAGGACAAGCGCACCCTCGCCCGCCGCATCAAGGCGATGGAGGACTGGCTCGCCAATCCGCAACTGCTCCAGCCGGATGCCGATGCCGAGTACGCCGCCGTGATCGAGATCGACCTGGCCGACGTCAAGGAACCCATCCTCGCCTGCCCGAACGACCCGGACGACGTCAAGCTGCTGTCCGACGTGCAGGGCGACAAGATCGACGAGGTCTTCATCGGCTCGTGCATGACCAACATCGGCCACTTCCGCGCCGCCGGCAAGGTGCTCGACGGCAAGAGCGACATCCCGACCCGCCTGTGGATCGCGCCGCCGACCAAGATGGACGCCATGATCCTCAACGAGGAAGGCTACTACTCGGTGCTCGGCAAATCCGGCGCGCGCATGGAAATGCCCGGCTGCTCGCTGTGCATGGGCAACCAGGCGCAGATCAAGAAGGGCAGCACGGCGGTATCGACGTCGACGCGGAACTTCCCGAACCGTCTCGGTATCGACACACGCGTCTATCTCAGCTCCGCCGAACTCGCCGCCGTCGCGGCGCTGCTCGGCAAGCTACCGACCGTCGCCGAGTACATGGAGTATGTGAATGTCGTCAACCAGAAGGCCGGCGACATCTACCGCTACATGCAGTTCGACACCATCCCCGACTTCGTTGATGTCGCTAAAGAAGTTCAGGTGTAGCGCCTAAACGCTTCCCGTAGTCAGGCACACAAAAACCCGCATCGCTGCTGATGCGGGTTTTCATTTTTAGACACCGGAACCCTGACGATCGCCGTCATCCGCTCCACGGCAAGCTTGCCGGCCAGCCCTCGGCATCCTTCCTCCCCCCAGACGGGCGCCTCGATGAGAGGCTTGGTCCGATCAAGGCGGGACGGCTATCCCCCGCTCATTCAGCATCGAACCTGAGGCAGTTGCGGCCGCTGTCCTTGGCGCGGTACATGGCATTGTCGGCACGCTTGAGGACCTGATCAAGATCGTATTCCGCATCCTCAAACAGCGTGGCCCCGATACTCGGCGTGCTGCTGTACATCACTTCACCGAGCGGGTATGGCTTGTTCAGCTCGAACAGCAGATTGTCGCCGAACCGGGCTGCCTGTCGCTTCGCATCTTCGGGTTTCGAAGGCAATCCGGTCAGCAGGATGATGAACTCGTCTCCCCCCAGGCGACACACCGTATCGGTCGTCCGGGTATTCGCCAGCAAGCGCTTGGCGATCTCGATCAGCATCATGTCGCCGTAATCGTGCCCCAGCGTGTCGTTCAGCTGCTTGAAGCGATCCATGTCGATGAACAGCAGCGCCCCCATGGTTTTGTTGCGCCGGTTGCCATGCATCGACTGCTGCAGCCGGTCCATCAGCAGCTTTCGATTCGGCAAGCCGGTCAGGGGATCGTGCAACGCCATGTGCACCAGTTCGGATTCCCTGTTTTTCTTGTCGTTGATGTCCTTGACCGCACCGATCATGCGACGCGGCGCCCCGTCCTCGCCACGTTCCACGACCTTGCCCCGGTCGAAAACCCAGAAGTAGTGTCCGTCCGCATGGCGCAACCTGTACTCGATGGTGAACTCCGCGTCACCACCGAGGCTTTTGGTCAGTGCCAGCTCGACCTGTGGTGCATCTTCCGGATGAATCAAGCCCATGTAGAACCCGACCGGATGTTGCAGTGCGCGAGCGTCCAGGCCGAGCATGCGGCACCACGCGGCATTGTGCTTGACCCTGTCCTCGGCGACCCGCCAGTCCCAGATGCCATCACCTGTCGCCGCCATCACATGGCCCAGCAGCTCCTCGCTTTCGCGGATGCGCTGCTCGCTCTGCCGGCGCTCGTGAATATTCCTGAACACCCCCCGAATCGAATTTCGCTTGCCGGTCGCGGAGCGGCTGTCCGATACACCGTACAGGTTGTACCACTGCCATTCGCCATTCCCGTCCATCAGGCGGATATCGACATCCAGGGCCGGGGAGCGCCCCAACAAGTAATACCCGTGCTCCGCCTCGGCGAGCCGGGCCCTGTCTTCCGGATGGCAGATGCTCGCCCATTCCGCAAACTCGCGGCGGCGCCAGTCGCCCGCCTGCCGGTTGCTGGACTTGTCGTAGTCGGTGATCACGATATTTCCCGACGCGGTCTTCTTCTCCCAATAGCCCTGGTCTCCGCTCGTCAACACCAAGCGCAGGTCACTGGCCATTTTGGATCGCTGCAGCAAATTCCCGATGCGCAGCCCGATCAGGCTCAGCCGGGTGGTCTTGCTGATGAAATCACAGATGCCGAGCGACAAGGCATCGCTTTCCTTCTCCGGACTGGCATCGGCCGTGACCATTACGACCGGCGTATCGGCAAAATTTTCCAGCTGCTTCAGTCGTGCCATGGTTTCGAGACCGTCCATGCCCGGCATCATCCGATCCAGCAGAATCAGGTCGAACGGCGCCTGTTCGACCAGTCGGATCGCTTCCGCCCCGTCGTGGCGAGCGTGACCCGGTAATTGTCCTGCAGAAACAACTGCATCATCCTCAGCCAGGAGTCGTTGTCATCCACCACCAGTACATGCGGCTTTTTCCCTGCAGGAACCGTCGTATCCGCAGGCGGGGCCGACGGGACGCTGCATTCCTGCGCTCCCGCTGCTGCCGCCCCCGGCGACTCGCCTGCAGGCAGGTCGCCCCCTCGCTCGGCTGCCGTCTGCTGCACGGGCAGGGTCACCGTGAATGTCGCACCCTGCCCCGGTGTGCTGGCGACGGTGACATTGCCATGATGACGCTGGACGATGCCATAGACCATCGACAAACCAAGTCCCATCCCGCTGCCGACCGGCCGTGTAGTGAAGAATGGATTGAAGATCCTGTGCAGGTTTTCCGGGGCGATGCCGCGACCGGTATCCTCAATCGAGATGTTGACGAAATCGCCGGAAACCTCGGTGCGCAGGGTGATGACACCCGGTCCGTCGATGGCTTCGAGCGCATTGTTCAGCAAGCCGAGGAACACCTGGTTGATTTCCGAATGCTGACACAGCACCGGCGGCAGAAGCCCGTACGCCCGGCGGATCTCACACCCGTCCCGGATCAGGGGCTGCATCACACTCAGGGTTTCATCCAGCGCCTGATTGATATCCACCTGCCGCCAATCGTCGACTTCGTCCGTGCTGGCGAAGGAAACCAGATCGCGGATGATCTTGACGACCCGTTGCAGGCCGGTGGTGGTATCGGCGATCAGATCCGGAAGATCGTCGCGCAGATATTCCGGATCAAGCGCTGCTCTCCGCTGCTTCAGTTCGTCCTCCAGGCCTGCATCGCCAGGATGGGCTGCGATGCGCTCCTGGAGCAACAACAGATCGAGCAGGCCGGTCGCATAGCGGCCCAGCGTGGCGAGGTTGCTGCTCACGAAGCCGATCGGGTTGTTGAGTTCATGCGCGATGCCGGCAGACAGCTGCCCGACGGCGGCCATTTTTTCCGAGTGGATCAGGTGGCCATAGGTCGCCTCCAGTCGTTCGTTCAAGGATGCCAGTTCCTGGTTCGCCTGCACGGTGGCCGCCAGGTTCGCGTCCCGTTCCGCCTGCATGCGCGTGTATTCGCTGCGGTCGGCGAGGGTGACTGCCAGCAGCGGCTCCCCGGTCAATGCGGCAGTCGCCGTACCGATGCTGATCTCGACCGGCAGGTGGCTGCCATCCGCACACAGGACAGGAAAGATTTTCCCCACGCCCATGCGCCGAGAAAATCTGCCTGCCACGAATCCTGTCCGCAAGCGGTCATGCCCTGCCCGCATTTCCGACGGGATGAGATCTTCCACCTGCATCCGTTCGAGGGTTTCACGGTCATAACCAAACAGATCGCATGCGGCCTTGTTGACCTTGACCAGATGGCCCTGCATGTCCGCCAGCACGACCGGATCCGGCAACGCATCCAGCAATGCGAGATACAGATCCGCGACTTTCATTGCCCCTCCACGCTCACGCAAATTTGGGCAGGTGCCCACCCCCCACAATTCTCACTTTTTATCACATTTATCAATACATCGCCATACGGATATCCGTATGTGATAGCTAGTGATACTTATGGTGGCCTATCGGCGGTGGTGAACGCCTCTCCGCAGTGGCGTCCGGATCAGGTCACCATTTGAGGACGCGCAGCCTCATGGGGCGACAGGGACTCGCGGCACCCGGCACTTCGCGGTGCTGCGTGTCAGGTCGTCCTGTCTATGGGAGGAATGCCGCTGGCGTATGCGGGGCCCATCGCGGACCCGCCTCGGGATCGGACACTAGGTCGAATGTACCGGCCGGTCGCCACGGGAACGACGGGTGCGGGCCTCGCCTGCGTTCATGGCGGAGATGCAGTGGCCGACGAGCGTGCCGAGCACCACCGATAACACGAACCACCACACGATGAAGCTGAGGATGAAGCTGAGCATAAAATCCTCCGTTATCCGATTTGCCCGGAAGGATTGTCTGAGCCAGGACACCCCCAGTCAATAAATGCCAATAAATGAAACCCGGGGTTCATTTGAACGAAGCCGAGATACGTCAGGGGGCGACACGGCGGGGCTTGATGGCCTTGCGCGCATCGGCCAGATCCTTGTCGGTGAGACGACCGGTCTCATGCAGCCAGATGAGCATCGCGGTCGGCAAGGGAATCGCGCGCAGGGTTTCGTAACGCGAGCCGCCAGATTGCGTCACGCCGAACCGGGACCAGTATTCCGATTGCGTCATGGATGCGCGACGCCGGCTCTCCCGGATGCGGTCTGGATCGATAATTTTGCTTTTTGCCATGATGATTCCTGGTCCAATGTTGAACGGAAAAGCCGATCCGCCGGTTGCTTCGGCCGGCAGTCTGCTGAGGGCATGACGGAGCGTCAAACCGGCCGAAAATGTGATACTCGGTTTCATTTGAAATCGGCGCTTGCCACGGCAAAGGCCACGTCGGAACATGCTCGAATGAAAAAAAACTACCTGACCACCCGTGAGGCAGCGAAGCTGCTCGACATTTCGGTACGCACCGCCCAGCAGTGGGTAGAGCGCGGCCGGCTGGTCGGCTGGAAGACGGAGGGCGGGCACCGGCGCATCAGTTACGACTCGGTGCAAAAACTGATGCGCCAGCGGCAAACCGGGAAGAAGGACACGGCAGCGCCGCTGCCCGTGCTGATCATCGAGGACGATGCCACGCTGCTGAAGCTCTACCGCATGCAGATGGCGACCTGGCCGGTCGATATCGCGATCTATGTCGCGGCCAACGGCTACGAGGGGCTGGTAATGGTCGGCGAGGTCGCGCCGCGCCTGCTGATCTGCGACCTGCGCCTACCTGGCGTGAATGGTTTTCAGATCATCCGCTCGCTCTGCGAGATACCGCGTTACCGTGACATGGAGATCGTTGTGATCAGCGGTCTGTGGCCGAGCGAGATCGAGGCGCACGGCGGTCTGCCCGAACGGGTACGGCTATTCGGCAAGCCGATCGACTTCGAGCAGCTCAGGGAGATGGTGGTCGGGCTGGCCGCAATGCGGCCGCGCTAAACGCAACGACGCAACCTCAGTTCTTGGCGGCTTTATTCGCCAGCATTTCAAGCATCTCGGTGACGTTCTCCGGGGCGATGTCGATGCCGAATTCGTCGCCGGGATTGACGACGATGGCGAAACCCGGCTCCATGCGTTCGACGATCCACTCGAACTCGGCCAGCAGGCCGCCGCTGTAGCCGGGGGTCTCGGCCAGGAAATCCTTGGCGCGATCCGGGCTGGTGAAGAGCACGAGAATGTCCTGGCCGTCCTCGTCGCGCACCACCAGCGGCGTCGCCTTCGTGGTGCGCTGGAAACCGGCGATGCCGTCGTCCTTGTCGTCCTTGATGGGGATGAAGACCTGCTCGGCCAGCAGCTCGCGCATGAAATCCTCGCCGGCGAGATCGCCGTTCATCGCGGCCAGCAGCTTGCGCTCCAGTTCGTTCTTGGGTTCGATCGGCTGTGGTGTCATGGTCAATGGTCCCGGGTAAATGTCATGTCGAGGTGGGGCCGGGCTGTGCTAGATTCAAGCGCCGTCCCGCCAGCGCCGACTTTTTGGCGTCGCCCCGCCAAACTGCTTCCTGTTTCCGCTTCCTGCTTCCCCGCTTTCTACCATGCCTCCCGCCTCGTCTCCGGCGCAGATCCTGCACGATGTCTTCGGCTACCAGCAATTCCGCGGCCCGCAGGCGGAAATCGTCGGCCATGTAACGAACGGCGGCGATGCGCTGGTGCTGATGCCCACCGGCGGCGGCAAGTCGCTGTGCTACCAGATCCCCGCGCTGCTGCGCCCCGGCGTTGGCATCGTCGTCTCGCCGCTCATCGCACTGATGCAGGACCAGGTGGACGCGCTGCGCCAGCTCGGCGTCGCCGCGGCCTTCCTCAACTCCACGCTCGACTTCGCCGCTGTCGTCGAGACCGAGAAAAAGCTCTTCACCGGTGAACTCGACCTGCTCTACGTCGCACCCGAGCGCCTGCTCACGGAGCGTTTCCTCGCCCTGCTCGACCGCCTGAACGCCGATGGACGCCTCGCGCTGTTCGCCATCGACGAGGCGCATTGCGTCTCGCAGTGGGGCCACGACTTCCGGCCCGAATACATCCAGCTCTCGGTGCTGCATGAGCGCTACCCGGTCGTGCCGCGCATCGCGCTCACCGCCACGGCGGATGAACTGACGCGCCGCGAGATCCTCGTCCGCCTCGGCCTGGAGGACGCGCGCGTCTTCGTCTCCAGCTTCGACCGGCCGAACATCCGCTACACGGTCGTCGAACGGGACAATCCGCGCCGCCAGTTGCTCGGCTTCCTCGCCAATCATGCGGGCGAGGCCGGCATCGTCTATTGCCTGTCACGCAAGAAGGTCGACGAAACCGCCACCTGGCTCGTCGACCAGGGCATCGCCGCCCTGCCCTACCACGCGGGACTCGACACCACGACGCGCACGCGCCATCAGCAGCGCTTCCTGCGCGAGGAGGGCCTCGTCATGGTCGCCACCATCGCCTTCGGCATGGGCATCGACAAGCCCGACGTGCGCTTCGTCGTCCACCTCGACCTGCCCAAGAGCCTCGAAGCCTACTATCAGGAGACCGGCCGCGCCGGACGAGACGGCGAGCCGGCCGAAGCCTGGATGACCTACGGCCTCAACGACGTGGTGATCCACCGCCAGCGCATCGACGAATCCGAGGCCGGCGAGGAGCAGAAGCGCATCGAGCGCGGCAAGCTCGATGCGCTGCTCGCCTGGTGCGAGACCGCCACCTGCCGCCGCACGCGCCTGCTTGGCTACTTCGCAGAAAGCAGAGAAGGACGCTGCGGCAACTGCGACACCTGCCTTGAGCCGCCCGAGCTGTGGGACGGCACCGTCGCCGCGCAGAAAGCGATGTCGGCCGTCCTGCGCACCGGCCAGCGCTTCGGCGCCGGCCACCTGATCGACCTGCTGCGCGGCAAGCTCACCGAGCGCATGCAGCAACTCGGCCACGACACCCTGCCGACCTTCGGCGTCGGCGCGGACCTCGACGAAGCCGCCTGGCGCTCGGTGTTCCGCCAGTTGCTCGCCGCCGGGCTGCTGCATGCCGACGCGCAGGCCTACGGCGCTCTCAAGCTGATGGACGCCGCGCGCCCGGTGCTCAAAGGTGAAACGACGCTGCAATTGCGCCGCCAGATCCACAAAAGGTCGGCGCCGGCAGGACGGCGCAAAACCACCACCGCACCGCCGGCGGACAGCGACCCGACGCTCTTCGAAGCCCTGCGCGCCTGGCGTGCCGAACAGGCGAAGACGCAGGGCGTGCCCGCCTACGTGATCCTCCACGACAAAACCCTGCACGAACTCGCCGCGCGCCGTCCCGCCAGCGCCGACGATCTGCTCGACGTCCCCGGCATCGGCCAGGCCAAGGCCGAGCGCTACGGCGCAGAGGTACTGCAGATCGTGCTGGAGATCGCCGCGGCGCGCTCCCTATAATCACCTGCCGCGCGGCGCCGTCCCGCCAGCGCCGACTTTCAGGATCACTCATGCACACCGAAACCTTCATCCCCGGCAAGGACGCCGCGCTCGAAACCTCCATCGCCACCCTGCAGCACCGCCTCGCGCAACTCGGCTTCCACATCGAGGAACGTTCGTGGCTCAATCCCGTGGACGGCGTCTGGTCGGTGCATATCCGGGACAAGGACTGCCCGCAGATGTTCACCAACGGCAAGGGCGCGACGCAGCTGGCCTGTCGCGCCAGCGCGCTGGGCGAATTCTTCGAGCGCCTGTCGACACGCTACTTCTGGAACCATCATTACCTCGGCACCGACATCGCTGACCGCGACTACGTGCATGACCCGCGCGAGCGCTGGTTCCCCGTGCCGCAAGACACACAGGGTGGCAACTGGCCGGACGGGCTGCTGACGCCCGAACTGCGCGCCTTCTACGATCCGGACGGCGAAATCGGGGCCGCGGCGCTGGTCGACTTCAATTCGGGCAGCGCCGAGCGCGGTATCTGCGCCCTGCCCTACGTGCGCCAGCGCGACGGCGCGACGATCTGGTTCCCGGTCAACATCATCGGCAACCTGTACGTGAGCAACGGCATGTCCGCCGGCAACACGCCCGCCGAGGCACGCACGCAGGCGCTGTCCGAGATCTTCGAACGCCACGTCAAGTTCCGCGTCATCGCCGAAGGGCTGTGCCTGCCGGAAGTGCCGGAGGCCGTCATCGCCCGCTATCCGCGCATCGCCGCCGGCATCGCCGGGCTGCGCGCGGCCGGCTTCGGCATCCTCGTGCGCGACGCCTCGCTCGGCGGCGAGTACCCGGTGATGAACGTCACCCTGCTCAACCCGCGCGACCAGGGCTGCTACGCGAGCTTCGGTGCCCATCCGCGCTTCGAGGTCGCGCTCGAACGCGCCCTCACCGAGTTGCTGCAGGGCCGGGCGCTCGACGCGCTCGACGGCTTCCCCCCGCCCGGCTTCGACCTCGACGAGGTGGCCAGCGCCCCCAACCTCGAAATCCACTTCGTCGATTCGAGCGGCATCCTGCACTGGAACTTCCTCGGCGACACACCGGACTTCCCCTTCCACGACTGGGACTTCAGCACGCCGGACACCGCCACCGACCACGACTGCGCCTGGCTCATCGAGCGCATCCACGCGCTCGGCCACGAGGTGCACATCGCCGACTTCGACCGCCTCGGCGTCTATGCCTGCCGTATCCTCGTGCCGGGCATGTCGGAGATCTATCCGGTCGAAGATCTGGCCTGGGAAAACAACAGCGTCGGCAACGCCCTGCGCGAACCGATCCTCAACCTGCCGGACCTCGACGACGACGCCTGCGGCGACCTGCTCGACGCGCTCAACGACAGCGGCGTCGATGACCAGAAACTGGTGCGCGCACTGGTCGGCCTGGTCGCCGATCCCGGCACGCTGTGGGAAGACCTGCGCGTCGGCGAACTCAAGACGCTGCTGGCACTGGCCTGCGGCGACCAGGAAGCGACCACCGAGGGCCTCGACTGGATCGCCCACTTCGCGCAGATCAACCCGGAACGCGGCCGCATCTATCGCTGCATCGACGCCTTGCGGCGGCTCGACGAAATCGAACGGGGCGACGCCTCCCGCGACGCGCTGGAACTGCTGCACGGGGCCGCCACCGTCGCCGCGGCCGAAGCGCTGCTCGAAGGCAGCCAGCGCTTCTTCGGCATCGCGGCGCCCGGCCTGCCGCTGCAGGGCTGCGGCGCCCATCAACGCCTGCTCGCCGCCTACGAGAAGCAACGCATCGGCTAGCCGGCGAACCCCCGTCATTGACATTCCCCGACGGAGAGCGTTATTCTCCGTAGAACATAACGCAAAGCACTGCCTTCATGACGAACCCACCCCGGCCGCGCCTGCGCATCCTGCTCGGAGCAGATATCGCCATCGGCCCGGGCAAGGCCGACCTGCTCGACGCCATCGCGCGCAGCGGATCGATCTCCGCTGCCGCACGCGAAATGGGCATGTCGTACCGGCGTGCCTGGGTGCTTGTCGACACGATGAACCGCTGTTTCCGCGAGCCTCTCGTCGTCACCGCCAAAGGCGGTAGCAGTGGCGGCGGCGCCCAGGTCACCGAATTCGGCCTGGACATCCTCTCCCGCTACCGCGCCATGGAACTGACTGCCGCCGCGGCCGTTGCCGGCGAAATGCGCGACTTCACCCGGCTGCTCGCCCCCCCCGCCTGATCACCACGCTCCCATGCCACCGACCTCTTTCGCATTTCGTTATATACGTTCATATATATCGCATTCATTTACCGTCAGTTCCGGAGACCACGCATGAAAACCTTCCATCCACTGCTGCTTTGCCTGGCTGCCCTCGCCTTGCCCGCACACGCCGGCGAAGTCGCCGTCGCCGTCGCGGCCAACTTCACCGCCCCCATGAAGATAATCGCCGCCGAATTCGAGCGCGATACGGGCCACAAGGCCCTGCCCTCGTTCGGCTCGACCGGCAAGTTCTATGCGCAGATCAGGAACGGCGCCCCCTTCGATGTTTTACTCGCCGCCGACGACAAGACGCCGGCACGCCTCGACAGCGAAGGAGCGACGGTCGCCGGCAGCCGCTTCACCTACGCGATCGGCCGTCTGGTGCTCTGGTCTCCTGATGAAAAGACAGTGGACGACAAAGGCGAGGTGCTGAAGCAGGGCAGCTTCGCGAACATCGCCCTCGCCAATCCGAAGCTGGCCCCCTACGGCACGGCCGCCCTCGAAACGCTCACCGCCCTCAAGCTGGCCGACGCGCTGCAACCGAAGTTCGTCATGGGCGAGAACATCGGCCAGACCCATCAGTTCGTCGCCAGCGGCAACGCCCCGCTGGGCTTCGTGGCGCTCTCGCAGGTGATGAAGGAAGGCAAACTCGCCGGCGGCTCGGCCTGGATCGTCCCGCCCGACCTCTACGCGCCGATCCGGCAGGACGCCGTGATCCTCGCGCGCGGCCGCGATAATCCCGCCGCCACGGCACTGGTGCAGTACCTGCGCAGCGACAAGGCCCGCATCGTCATCCGCAGCTTCGGCTACGATCTATAGATGTCCGCTGCCGACCTCGCCGCCCTCTGGCTCACCGTCAAGCTCGCCACCGTCACGACCTGCGTGCTGCTGCTGATCGGCACGCCGCTCGCGTGGTGGCTGGCGCGCACCCGCTCGTGGTGGAAAGGGCCGGTCGGCGCGGTCGTCGCCCTGCCCATCGTCCTGCCGCCGACAGTGATCGGCTTCTACCTGCTGGTCGCGATGGGCCCGCACGGCCCGGTCGGGCAATTCACGCAGTGGGCCGGCCTCGGCCTGCTGCCCTTCAGCTTCGCCGGGCTGGTCGTCGCCTCGGTGATCTATTCGCTGCCCTTCGTGGTCCAGCCGCTGCAGAACGCCTTCGAGGCCGTCGGCGAACGCCCGCTCGAAGCGGCCGCCACGCTGGGCGCCTCGCCGCTCGACGCCTTCTTCAGCGTCGCGGTGCCGCTGGCGAAACCGGGCTTTCTCACCGCCTCCATCCTCGGCTTCGCCCACACGGTGGGCGAATTCGGCGTGGTGCTGATGATCGGCGGCAACATCCCCGACAAGACGCGCGTCGTTTCGGTGCAGATCTACGACCATGTCGAGGCGCTCGAATACGCGCAGGCCCATGGGCTGTCCGCCACGATGCTGGCCTTCGCCTTCCTCGTGCTGCTAGCGCTCTACACACTGAACCCGACGGGGCGGCGCAAATGACCATCGCCGTCCGCTTCCGGCTCGAACGTCCCGACTTCACCCTGGACGTCGACCTCGCACTGCCTGCACGCGGCGTCACCGCGCTGTTCGGGCCATCCGGCTCGGGCAAGACGACCCTGCTGCGCTGCATCGCCGGGCTCGAACGCGCGCCGGCCGGCCGACTGCAGTTCACCGGCGAAACCTGGCAGGACGCAGGCACCTTCCTGCCGACGCACCAGCGGCCGATCGGCTACGTATTTCAGGAAGCTAGCCTGTTTCCCCACCTCTCGGTACGCGGCAATCTCGAATACGGCCTGCGCCGCGCCAGACACCGGATCCCGCGCCGTCCCGCCGGCGCCGACTTTTCCGGGATCAATCACGGCATCGCCCCCATCGCCGACCTGCTCGGCATCGCCAGCCTGCTCGACCGCAGGCCCGACACGCTCTCGGGCGGCGAACGCCAGCGCGTCGCCATCGCCCGCGCCCTGCTCGCACGGCCGCGCCTGCTGTTGCTGGACGAACCGCTGGCGGCGCTCGACCTCGCGCGCAAGAACGAGATCCTGCCCTACCTCGAACGCCTGCACGACGAACTGGAAATCCCCGTCCTCTACGTCAGCCACGCCCCCGACGAAGTCGCCCGGCTCGCCGACCACCTCGTCGTCATGGACCGCGGCCGCGCCGTGGCGCAGGGCCCGCTCGGCGAAACGCTCGCCCGTACCGATCTGCCGATCCACCTCGGCGAAGACGCCGGCGTGGTGCTGGACGGCACGGTCGCCGAACGCGACGAACGCTGGCACCTCGCGCGTATCGCCCTGCCCGGCGACGATAGTCATTCCCTGTGGGTGCGCGACGGCGGCCACGAAGTCGGCCGTCCGGTGCGCGTGCGCATCCTAGCCCGCGACGTCAGCCTCGCCCGCGACCGGCACGAAGGCACCAGCATCCTGAACATCCTGCCCGTCCGGGTGGCGGAACTGGCCGACGACAGCCACCCGGCACAAACCCTCGTTCGTCTTCAGGCGGGATGCTCGCCCCTGCTCGCGCGCATCACCCACCGCTCGGCGCACGCACTGGCACTGTCGCCCGGACGAGAACTCTGGGCGCAGATCAAGGCCGTGGCGCTGATCGGTTGAACGTAAACGGATGCAATGCCGCCCCGCGGCGGCAGATCAATGATGCCGGAGCAGGACGCGTCGGCGCGGCATCAGCCGCAGGCTGAGTTCCCGCATCACGAAGGGCAGCGTGGCCGCCACCGCCCACCCGAGCACGACGGCTAGCGCCGGCGCGGAATCGAAAGCCACCCAGATGAAGGTGCAGGCCGCAAAGATGACGACCACGGCGAGCACGCCTGATATCAGGACGGAACTCTCACGGATTCGGTTCATGTGATTCACGGCAGTCTCCTCTTGACAACTCCGGACCATGTCGTGCCATGCTCCGGACCCCCATACCATGAATATACGGCACAACTACACTAAAAGTAATAGATCTAGATCAATATTTTTTACCCCCCTATTTCGGGGTATCGACCATCACCGGACTTCAGCGAGCAGGGCCAGGCGGATTTTCTGCGCCAGGATTCCTGCCCATTCGTGGATCACGAACCCGTTGGCATAGGCGGCAGATGCGCTCGGAAGGTAGTCGAAAACGTCCTCGGGGCGGAAGGATTCGACGCCCGGCGAGTGATCGACGAGATGGCCGGTGGGGGCGGGAATCACCTCGAGGCCCTGCGCCGCGAATTCGCCGACGGATCGTCGCATGTGTGCCGCATGGGTCACCAGAACGACGCGGCGGATGCCGGCTCGCTTCAACAGCGCGGCGGAAAACCGCGCGTTGTCGGCGGTATCGAGCGACGCGTCCTCGACCCATCGCGGCGCGATACCGAAGTCTTCCCGCAGGCTTTGCGCCATTGCCGGTGCTTCGGCGACCACGCCCAGAGGGGCGCCCCCACTGACGAGCACGGGCAGGCGGCTGTCGCGCGCCAGCTTCGCGCCATAACGCAAGCGTTCCAGCGCCAGACGATTCGGCGCCGGGGCACCGCCGTACTCGAGCGCAAGGCGACGAATGCCCGCACCGAGAATCACGATCGCCTCGCCCCGGGCAAGCTCCCGTTCCTCAAGCACAGGGATGTCCTCGAGCGGCCGGGCCAGCAGGTCGAGCGTCACCGGCGTGCTCGTCAGCCAGAGTATCGCGAGGCCGAACCAGGCGAGGCTGCGAGCCAGCCTGGGCCTGCGCTTCGCCAGCAACAGTCCGGCGGCGATGCAGGCCAATGGCATGAGGGGCGGCAGCGCCAGCGCCGAGAGAAGCTTCTTGATGAACAGGGAAAGTGGCATGGCGAGTCCGCCGTTATCCGTCAAGTGATGGATTATTCCAGCATCGGGGGCAATTTTCCCGGCCATCCGGCAGCATCAATCTGATATCCTTTTCGCCCTCTGTTGATCTGATCGGCATACAAGATGTTCGCGGTCCAATGCACCTTCTGCCAGCACGAAAACGTGCCGGGCGCCCGTTTTTGCGCCGAATGCGGCTCGCCGCTGCATTTGCGCGTCTGCCCCAACTCGAAGTGCGGCAAGGTCAGCGACGTCAACGCGAAGCAGTGCGAGCACTGCGGTACCTTCTTTCCCGAAATACCGCTGGCCGACGGCAGCGCCCCGGCCAGGGAAGCGCCGGCCGCCGCGAAGACGCAGCCGGCCGCCGAGAAAAAACAGGGCGTCTCCGCCCTGCCGCTGATCATCGTCGCCGTCGTCGCCGGCGGCCTGCCGCTGTTGTGGTTCAACCGCTCCCACCTCCCCGCGCCCAAGAACTGGCAGCCCGATCCGGTCGGTTCGGCAGCCACGCCGGCGCAACCCGCACCCTTCCCCGTCCCTCCGCCGGCCTCCCAACCCGCACCCGCTGCCGCCCTGCCGCCGCTGCAGGTTGCGCCGCCCGTGGAACCGGACCTCGACAAAGCCGCGACCGACAAGGCCGCTGCGGAAAAGGCCGCGCAGGAAGCTGAAGCACAAGCGAAAGCCGAGCGCGAGAAAGCCGCGAAAGCCAAGGCCGCCCGCGAAGCGAAGGCCCTCAAGGCTAAAGAGGCCAGGGAAGCCGCTGCGGCTGCCGAAGCCCAGCGGCCCTGTACCGAAGCCATCGCCGCCGTCGGACTGTGCGACCCGAAGCAGATCAAGAAGTGACGCAGCCCTTCCCTCTGCTGAACAGCCTGTTGCGCATCCTCCTGCTCGCCTGCGCGCTGCAGTCCGGCTTCGCCCTCGCCGCCGATCGCGTCCGGATTTACGCCACCGCAGCGCAGCAAGACATGGTGCGCGACATCGCCCGGCACGTCGCCCGCGATGCCGACATCGAACTCGTTCCCCGCAGCGTCGCCGGCACGCCCGAAGCCCTGCTGCGCCTGCACGACACCGGCGCCCTGCAACTCGCCCTGCTGCAGGCCGATGCCGCACCCGCCTACATCGGCGCCACCCTGCGCGGCAACCCCGATGCCACGCGCATGATCGAGCCCGTGCGCGCGATCGCCCCGCTCCACCTCGAGGAAATCCACTTCCTGGTGCGCAGCGACTCGCCGATGAATCACCTGCACGATCTCGCCGGTGCACGCATCAACCTCGGCCCGCTGCACAGCGGCACCGCCCTCACCGGCACGAGCCTCTACCGGCTGATGTTCGGCGCCGCGCTGCCCGACACGCAGGCCAGCTTCCTCCCGGAAGACGAAGCCCTCGTCAAGCTGATCACCGAAGGCAGCATCGACGCCGTCGCCATCGTCGCCCCGCGCCCGGCCCGCCTGCTCGCCAACATGAAGCCGGAAGCGCGCAACTTCGTGAAGCTGTTGCGCTTCGACCCGACCCACGCGACCGCAGCCACTCTGCTCGGCCTCTACGCCCCGGTCACCGCCACGGCTGCCGACTATCCAAACCTGCTGGAAGCCGACCAGCCCGCGCTGGCCGTGCGCGTCTTCCTCGGCGCCAGCGGCCACGGCGAGAAGCGCGACGCCCTGCTTGCCCGCTTCGCCGCCGCCTGGTGCCGCAATTTCCCCCGCCTCAAGGCCGACGGCCCGGCGCAGTGGTCCGCCCTCGAACTCGTCGCCCGGCCCGAATTGCAGGGCTGGGCCACCTCGCGCATCGCCGCCCGCGAGATCGCCGCCTGCATGGAAGGCGTAGCACCGCTCAAGGAACCCTGCACGCAGGAAGATCGCCTGCTGGGGCTGTGCAACTGACACGCCGGTAAAAGTCGGCGCCGGCAGGACGGCGCCCGAACATCCGTACGTCTAGACCAGCACCTCGACCACGGCCGGATGGCCCAGGAAGGCCTGCGGGCTGGCGCTCGCACCATAGGCGCCGGACTGGAAGACCACGACCAGATCGCCCGGCACCGCTTTCGCCAGCGTCATGCGGTCGGCCAGCAGATCGAGCGGCGTACACAGCGGGCCGACCACCGAGGCGATTTCGGTCTCGGCCGGCTCCCTAGGGTGACCCATCCGGTTGCCGATGGCGACCGGATAGTTCTTGCGGATCACCTGGCCGAAGTTGCCGGAAGCGGACAGATGATGATGCAGGCCACCATCGGTCACCAGGAAAACCTGGCCGCGCGACACCTTGCGGTCGACCACGCGTGCGACATAGATGCCGGCCTCGCCCACCAGATAACGTCCCAGCTCGATGACGAGCTCGGCATTCGGCAGCTCGGTCTTCGCCCGTTCGGCCAGCGCCGCGAGATTCGCCCCGATCGGCGCCGTCTCCAGCCGCTGCTCGCCGGGGAAATAGGGAATGCCGAAGCCGCCGCCGAGATTCAGGAAGCGCACCGGCGCAGGGGCTGCCTGCGCCAGCCGCAGGGCCAGCTCATAGGCCTTGCACTGGGCCTCGACGATCGCTTCGTGGCGCAGGTTCTGCGATCCGGCGAAGAGGTGAAAACCTTCGAAGGCCAACCCGGCCTGGCCGATCTCAGCGAGCGCCGCCGGTACGTCCTCGGCATCGATGCCGAACTGCTTCGGCCCGCCGCCCATCTTCATGCCGGACGACTTGAGCTCGAAATCCGGATTCACGCGCACAGCGACACGCGCAGGCAACCCCAGTTCGCGTGAAATGCCGGCCAGCAATCCGATCTCGCGCAACGATTCCACATTGACGAGGATGCCGGCCGCCACGGCCTGACGCAGCTCCGTGTCGCTCTTGCCGGGACCGGCGAAGCTGATCTCGCGCGGATTGGCTCCGGCATCCAGCGCCACCTTCAGTTCGCCGCACGATGCCACGTCGATGCCATCCACCCACCCGGCCATGAAGCCGACCAGTGCCGGCATCGGATTCGCCTTCATCGCGTAATGCAGCTTCACGCCCACCGGCAGGACGGCGCGCAGCTCCGCAATGCGCTCGGCAAGCAAACTGCGATCGTAGGCGTAGAAAGGCGTGCGGCCCACCCGCGCCGCCAGCCGCGACAGCGGCAGGCCGCCGACGATCAGTTCGCCGTCAGCGACAAGAAACTGGTGCATCGGTGCGTGGACGGGCAGGGTCTTTTCAGTGGCCATTTTTTTCGATCCATTCGGTGCTGAGCGTCTTGCGGTCGATCTTGCCGTTCGGGTTGCGCGGCAGCGGCCCCGGGCGGACCTCGAAGCCGGCCGGCACCATGTAGGCCGGCATGCGCGCCCGGCAATCCGCCTGCAACGCATCGATGTCGAGCGTGCCGCCCGCCGGCGGCGTCGCGATCACCTGGATCGCCTGGCCGAGCGCCGCATGCTCGACACCGAACGCCACGCACTCGCCGACGCGCTTGGTCGCATAGAGAATTTCCTCGACCTCGGTCGGACTGACGCGGTAGCCGGAGGTCTTGATCATCTCGTCGCGCCGGCCGACGAAATACAGGAAACCCTCCTCGTCCATGCGCACCGTGTCGCCGGAGAATACCGCCAGCTCCGGCAGCACCAGCCCCGCCTCGCGGCCCGGCGCATGCAGCGGCAGCGGCTTGTAGCGCTCGGCCGTCTTCTCCGCATCGTTCCAGTAGCCCATACCGACCAGCGCGCCGCGATGCACCAGTTCGCCCGGCTCGTTCGGCGCGCACGGTGTGCCGTCCTCGCGCAGCACGAGAATCTCGGCATTCGGAATCGCCTTGCCGATCGAATCCGGCCGGCGATCCACCTCCGCCGGTGGCAGGAAGGTCGAGCGGAACGCCTCGGTCAGGCCGTACATCAGGAAGGGCTGCGTCTTGGGCATGCGGGCGCGCAGGGCCTCCAGCGTCTCGCGCGGCATGCGGCCGCCGGTGTTGGCGAAATAGCGCAGGTGTTCGGTAATGCCCGCCGGCCAGTCCAGCTGCGAGAGCTGGATGTACAGCGGCGGCACCGCCGTCAGGCCCGTCACCTTCTCGCGTTCCAGCGCCTTCAGCACGTCGCGTGGCAGCAGATAGTTCAGCAGCACGACGCGCGCCCCGACATGGAAGGCCGTCGTCAGCTGGCTGAAGCCGGCGTCGAAAGAAAGCGGCAGCGCCGCCAGCAGCGTATCGTCCGCGCGGTTGCCGAGGTAGGACGCCACGCTTTTCGCGCCGGCCACCATGTTGCGGTGTGAAAGCACCACGCCCTTGGGCTTGCCCGTGCTGCCCGAGGTATAGAGGATCGCCGTCATGTCGGTATCGACCACGCGGTGTCCCGACCGCGCGGGAGATTGCAGCAGGTCGCCCCAGCGGCCGAGAGCGGGCCCGGCGACGGCGGGCATCTCCTGCACCGGATCGAGCACCACCACGTGACGCAGGTCGTGACAGGCGGGCAACACGTCGGCCAGCAGCGCCAGGCGCTCGGGCGAAGTCACCAGCACGCGCACGTTGCAATCGCGCAGGATGTAGGCCACCTGCTCCGGCTTCAGCAGCGGATTGAGCGGCACGAACACCCCGCCCGCTGCGGGCGTGCCGAAGCTCGCGGCTACCGTCTCAAAACGCTTTTCCAGATAAATCGCGACGCGTTCGCCACGCTGCAGGCCGAGGCCGAGCAGGCCGCCGGCGAAACGGCTCACTGCCTCCTGAAGCTCCCCGTAGCTCAGCGATGTCTTGCCGTAAGTGAGTGCAGCCGCCTGCGGATCGCGCAGGGCGGAGCGGGCGATCAGTTCGTGGAGCAGCGTGGCTTCGTGCATGACAAAACGACGGGGAATATGACGTCGTGCAAGTATCGCATAGTCTCGCAAGCACCTTTGCACCTATAATTCGCGCCATTCCGCGTTTCCCCAACGTTCGCCCGGAGCCATCTTGAATACCCAGCAGGAAGTCCTCGCCCTCCTCGACGAGATTCTCGGCCTCGACGGCCGCAGCGCCGGCTTCACCGCCACGACCCCGCTGCTCGGCGCCATTCCGGAACTCGATTCGATGGCGGTCGTTTCCCTCATCGCCGGACTCGAAGAACGTTTCGGCTTCGCAGCCGACGACGACGAGATCGACGGCGGCATCTTCGCCACGGTGGGTTCGCTGGTCGAATTCGTGGACGGCAAGCTCGCGGGCTGACGACCGACAGCCCGACTGTCCCCGCATGGCGCCCGAAGCCTTCTTCCTCACGGTCGCCGACGCCCCGCACTCGCAGCGCTTCTGTCTCTACCATCCGCCCGCGGCAGGCAGCGCCGCACGCGGTGCGCTGATCCACCTGCACGCCTTCGCCGAGGAAATGAACAAGTCGCGCCGCATGACCGCGCTCGCGGCACGGCGGCTCGCGGAACAGGGCTACGCCGTCCTGCAGATCGACCTGCACGGCTGCGGCGACAGCGACGGCGACTTCGGCGACGCCACCTGGGCAAGCTGGCGGCAGGACATCCGCGCTGCCCGTGCCTGGCTGCGCCGGCGCCACGATACCTCGGATGCACCGCTCTGGCTCTGGGGCCTGCGCGCCGGCAGCCTGCTCGCCGCTGCCGCTGCGGCCGACCTGGACGCAGCGGATGAACCGGCTGAACCGGTCGGCCTCCTGCTCTGGCAACCGGTCATCAACGGCAAACAGCACCTGCAGCAATTCCTGCGCCTCAAGGTCGCCGGCGAAATGATGAGCGGCGACAGCAAGGGCGTCATGGCCGCGCTCAAGCAGACGCTCGCCGACGGCACCGCGGTCGAAATCGCCGGCTACACGCTCGCGCCCGGCCTCGCCCATGGACTCGACACCGCCGAACTCGCACCGCCGGCCCGGCCCGGCCGCATTGTCTGGCTGGAACTCTCCTCGCGGCCGGAGCCCGCGCTCGCCCCCGCCTCAATCAAATGCATCGAACGCTGGCAGGCGGCCGGCTGGCAGTTTGAAAGCGCCGTCCTGCCGGGACCGACTTTCTGGCAGACCGTCGAGATCGAGGAAGCCCCGGCCCTGCTCGACGCCACGCTGGACATGCTGGAGCGCGCCACATCGTGAAAAGCCGCGACGAGGCCCTCACCTTCGACTGCGCCGGCGAACGCCTGTTCGGCATCCTCTCCCGGCCGGAAGCAGCGCGCGATATCGGTGTCGTCATCGTCGTCGGCGGGCCGCAGACCCGCGTCGGCAGCCACCGGCAATTCGTCCTGCTCGCCCGCTCGCTCGCCGCCGCCGGCTTTCCCGTACTGCGCTTCGACGTGCGCGGCATGGGCGACAGCACTGGCGCGCAGCGCAGCTTCGACACCCTGACGCCCGATATCCGCGCCGCCGTCGACACGCTCCAGTCGCACTGCCCCGAACTGCGCCGGATCGTCCTCTGGGGCCTGTGCGACGCCGCCGCCGCCGCGCTGCTCTACCGCGACGAAACCGCCGACCCGCGCATCACCGGCCTGTGCCTGCTCAACCCGTGGGTGCGCTCGGAAGCCTCCCTCGCCAAGACGCAGGTCAAGCACTACTACGGCCAGCGACTGCTGCAGAAGGAATTCTGGGCGAAGCTCGCCAGCGGCCGGCTGAACGTCTTCGCCGCCGTCGCCGAACTGCTGCGCAAGCTCGGTCAGGCATCCACCAAGGCGAAGGAAGGACCGCAACTGTCCTTCCAGCAACGCATGGCGCGCGGCCTGCGCCATTTCGATGGCCGCACCCTGCTGATCCTGAGCGGCGACGACTACACCGCGAAGGAATTCCTCGAACACGTGGCCGGCGACGCAGCCTGGCGCGGCCTGCTCGACCGCCCCGGCCTCACGCGCGTCGACATCGCTGCGGCCGACCATACGTTTTCGTCGCACGAATGGCGCGAGCAGGTCGCACAGGCATGCATGGCCTGGCTGAAGCTTGACGTTTAACGCGTCACGTTATATCCTGCCGGCATGTCGATACGCTCGTTCAGCTGTTCGGATACAGAAGCGCTTTTTTCCGGCAAACACCCGCGGCGATTTCGCAATATCGAGACTGTCGCGCAACGCAAGCTTCAGATGCTCGAGTGTGCCGTCGAACTGAAGGATCTGGCATCTCAGCCGGGCAACCGGCTGGAGGCACTCAAAGGCGACAGAGCAGGCCAGTTCAGCATGCGCATCAATGACCAATGGCGAGTGTGCTTCACATGGACATCAACCGGTCCGGGCAACGTGGAGATCACCGATTACCACTAAGGAACAGATCATGCCGACGAACAAGATGAGACCGATCCACCCGGGCGAAATTCTTCGTGAAGAATTCCTGGTCCCGCTCGATCTGAGCCCCCACGCACTGGCGATGGAATTGCACGTCCCGGCGCCGCGTATCAACGACATCGTACGCGAGCGGCGTGCCGTCACCCCCGACACGGCCCTGCGTCTTGCACGCTATTTCGATACGACTGCCGAGTTCTGGCTCAACCTGCAAAGCGGATTTGATCTCACGCTCGCGCAAAACGAACTCGGCAAAAGAATCAGCCAGGAAGTACGTCCCCTGAAACAGGCCGCCTGACCACAGATTCATCATATGAATTCACAACTCTCCATCGGCCACCCGCGTTTCGAAGATGCCGACCTCGCCGACATAGCCGCCCGCGAAGGCGATCTTGCCGCCTGGCACGCTGCCTACGCCCGTTATGGCACCCGCGCCCCGGAACGCGTCACCGGCGATTTCGCCGTCGCGCTCGACACGCCGAGCGGCGGCCGCTTCCTCGCCATCGACCGCTTCGCCATCCGCACGCTCTGCTACCGGCAGCAAGGCGAACAACTGCAGGCCGACCCGCGTGCCGACCAATTCGGCGCCACCGAACTCGACCCGCAGGCAATCTTCGACTACCTCTACTTCCACGTCATCCCCTCGCCGCGCACGATCTTCCGCGACGTCTTCCGCCTGCCGCCGGCCCACTACGCCCTGTTTGAAAACGGCCGGCTCACCGTCGCCCCGTGGTGGCAGCCGGCCTTCGAGGAAAGCCGCAACGCCAGCTTCGCCGACCTGCGCGAGGAGTTCCTCGCCCTCGTGCGCGATGCCGTTGCCCGCCGCATCGGCGACGGTCCCATCGGCTGCTATCTCAGCGGCGGTACCGACAGCTCCACCGTCTCGGGCATGCTCACCCGCATCACCGGCCGGCCGGCCGAAACCTACTCGATCGGCTTCGACGTGCCCGGCTACGACGAGATGGAATACGCGCGCATCGCCGTGCGCCATTTCGGCACGCACCAGCACGAGTACTACATCACGCCGGAGGACCTCGTCGCCGGCATGCCGAAAGTCGCCGCCAGCTACGACCAGCCCTTCGGCAACTCCTCCGCCGTGCCTGCCTACTATTGCGCCCTGCGCGCGAAGGAAGACGGCATCGGCCACCTGCTCGCCGGCGACGGCGGCGACGAACTCTTCGGCGGCAACGAGCGCTACGCCAAGCAGCGCGTCTTCGGCCTCTACGACCACATCCCCGCCCTCCTGCGCGAAGCCATTCTCGAACCTGCCCTTGCCGACAGCACCGTCTTCGACCGCGTGCCGCTGCTGAAGAAAGGCGCCAGCTACGTGCGCCAGGCGCGCGTGCCGATGCCCGACCGCATGCAGACCTACAACCTGCTGCTGCGCATGGGCCTCGACGAGGTCTTCCCCGCCGACTTCCTCGCCCGCCTGGACGCCGCCGGGCCTGAACAGCACCAGCGCGACACCTGGGCCGCCTGCCCGGGAAGTGCCTCGCTCGTCAACAAGATGCTCGCCTACGACTGGCGCTACACCCTCGCCGAAAACGACCTGCCCAAGGTCGTCGGCTCGGCGCGGCTCGCCGGCGTCGATGTCGGCTTTCCCTTCCTCGACGACCGCATCCTCGACTTCTCGCTCAAGCTGCCGACGAACTACAAGCTCAAGGGGCTCAAGCTGCGCTGGTTCTTCAAGGAAGCGCTGCGCGGCTTCCTGCCCGACGAAATCATCACCAAGAAGAAGCACGGCTTCGGCCTGCCCTTCGGCCCCTGGGCCGTACAGCACGCGGCGCTCAACACACTGGCCACCGACTCGCTGCACGGCCTCGCAGACCGCGGCATCATCCGCCGCGAGTTCATCGACACCCTGCTCAAGGAACATCTGCCCGCCCACCCCGGCTTCTATGGCGAACTGGTGTGGATCATGACGATGATGGAGCAGTGGCTGCGGGCCAGACCGACCCGATGAGCCGGCTCTCGCTGCGCACAATTGCATCGACACTGATTGCGCTCGCAGCGCTCGCGACGGGTCTGTTCATCGCTTCGCATCACCCGCTCGCCCCCTGGGCGATGATGACCGCCTGCATCGCGGCGCTCGCCATCTGCCTGCGCTTCGACCACGCCTGGCTGCTGCTGTTGCCGGCCCTGCTGCCGATCGTCGATCTCGCCCCCTGGACCGGCTGGCTGACCTTCGAGGAATTCGACATCCTGGTGCTCGGCGCGGCGGCCGGTGCCTGGCTGCGCCATGGCTGGGCACCAGGCGTTTCGGCACCTTCGCGTCCGTCGGTCACACTGTGGGTCCTCGCGGGACTCTACCTGGTCTCGCTCGGCATCGCCTTCGCACGCGGCATTGCCGACGCGGGCGGCTTCGCCTTCGGCTGGTTCCAGGGCTACGACGACCCCATGAACAGCCTGCGCCTCGCCAAAAGCTTCCTGCTGGCCGCCCTGTTCATGCCCCTGCTCGGCCGTGTCAATTCGCGCCTCGACGACCGCGGCATCGCCTATCTCGGCTGGGGCATGGCGCTCGGTCTCGCCACCGTCTCGCTCGCCGCGACATGGGAACGCGTCGCCTTCCCCGGCCTGCTGAACTTCTCCTCCGACTACCGCACCACGGCCCTGTTCTGGGAAATGCACGTCGGCGGCGCAGCGCTCGACGGTTTCCTCGTCCTGACGCTGCCTTTCACCGCCTGGCTGCTGCTGAAAAACAGCCATCCCCGCCAGTTGTTGCCGGCGGCGCTGATCTTCGGCCTCGGCACCTACGCCAGCCTCACCACCTTCTCGCGCGGGGTCTATCTGGCGATCGGGGTCTCATTCCTCGTCATGGCGTTGATGGCCCTCGGCCGAAGCGCGGCAAGCCCCAAAGCCGGCCTGCGTTCCGCAACCACGAGCCTCGTTGCCGCACTGGCCATCGCCGGCCTCGCTTTCCTTACCTTCCGCCACGGCGGCTACCGTGCCCTGCTGGCCGTGCTGGGCTGCCTGACGATGTTCACGCTCACGATGGAACTCATCCGCAGTTCGAGTCGCCGTTTGCGTTCCGCCGCCCTCGCCATTGCTGCGTTGATGTCCCTCGCCGCCTTCGCACTCACGTGGCTGTTCGGCAAAGCGAGTTACTGGGCCTATGCTGCAACCTTCCTTGTTGCCGTGGCCGGCTGGCTCGCCAGCCTGCGCAGCAACGCCGACATCGCCCGCATTCCGGCACTGGCCGGCACCTTCACCCTGCCCTTCGCCGCCTTGCTGGTCGCCAACCACTGGGGCGGCACGCCCGCCCTCGTCGATGCGGCGATCGCGATCGTCGTACTCCTTCTCGCCGCAGCGTGGGGGATTCGCGCCGCCCGGCCGGTCTGGCCGACACACCGGCGTGGCCAGGGCATCGCCCTCGCTGGCGCTTTCGCACTCTCCGTCATGGTCGCGATCTTCGGCGGCGGGGCCTACATGGGCGACCGGTTCAGCACCAGCGAACGGGACTTCGAAGGCCGCCTGCAGCACTGGAGCGCCGGGCTCGCCCTGCTCCAGACGCCCGGCGACTGGATCTTCGGCAAAGGCCCTGGCCGTTTCCCCGTCTCGTTCTACTTCGGCGCACCCGGCAACGAGTTTCCCGGCAGCTACCGTCTCGAACGCGATGGGGACAACAATCTGCTTTCCCTGTCCGGGCCGCGCTACCAGGCCGGCTATGGTGAAGTGCTGCGCATCGGGCAGCGACTCTCCACGCCACTGCCGGCCGGACGCTACACCATCGAATTCGACGCACGCGCCGCCGGCAGGGTGCAACTCCAGTTCGGCCTGTGCAGCAAGCATCTCCTCTATCCGGAAGCCTGTGCCGGCAAGCAGACCGTGCTGAACGGCGTCGACGGCTGGCAGCACCGCAAGCTCGAATTCGACAGCCGCGGACATTCCGGCGGCGCCTGGTATGCCCCGCAATTCGTCGTCTTCACCCTGGCCGTCGAGACGATGGCCGGCCGCGCGGACATCGACAACCTCGCTCTCACCGGTCCGGACGGCCGCCCGCTGCTCGCCAACGGCGACTTTGGCGGCGACATGGCCCACTGGTTCTTCACCAGCGACCGCCACCACATGCCCTGGCACATGAAAAGCATGTTCCTGCATGTCCTGTTCGAGCACGGTGCGCTCGGCCTGGCACTGTTCCTTTCCCTCGTCGCCGTCGCCCTGTTTCGCTCGCTGGCCGGCAAACGGGCGCACCATCCGTACGCACCGGCCCTGGCTGCCTCCATCACCGGATTTGCCGTCGTCGGCCTGTTCGACAGCCTGCTCGATGCACCGCGCGTCGCCTTCCTCTTTTTCCTCGTCATGCTGGTGGCGATCCAGGGAAGAAAACCCGCATGAGCGGCCACATCGCAGGGCTGCTCTTAGCCGCCCTCCTGCTGCTGGCAGGCTGTGGCGAAGAACACCAGATCCGCTCGCGCATCGACGGCGACTGGCACCGCCAGACGCTCGAAAGAGACCATTTCGAACACTGGCTGAAAGCGCTGCCCACCACCAGCGGCTTCTTCAATACCGCCGTCACGCGCAACTGGCAGGCAATCGATGCGCAGCCCGGCGACCTCGTCAGTCATTCAAGAGGCCTCTTCGTCATGGCGGCCGCGCATGCGCTCACCGGCAAGCCAGCCTACGCAGAACAGGCACGACGGGGTGCCGACTTCATGCTCGACCGCTTCCTCGACCCGCTGCAGGGCGGCTGGTTCGAAGCCGTCAATCCCGATGGCAGCATGCGCAACGGCAACAAGCGACTCTACAGCCAGGCGTTCGCCATCTTCGCCCTCGCTCATGCCTATCGCATGGGCCATGATCAGCGCTATCTCGACGCCGCCCTGCAAACGTGGCACGACATACGGCTCCACTTCACCGATGGCAAGGGCGGCTTTCATGCCGGCATGAACCGTGATTTCTCGCGGGCCATGCTCGACAACTCGCAAAACCCGCTCATGCATCTTTTCGAAGCCCTGCTCGAACTCTATCGGGCCAGCGACTCGCAGGAAGCGCGCGAGGGCGCCGAAAGCATCGGACGATTCATGGCCTACCAGCTGCTCGAAGGCCTGCCCGACGGCAGCGCCCGCATCCCCGAACTCTACGACGCCGACTGGAAACCGCTGCCGGAAGCGCGTGGCGGACGCATCGACATCGGTCACCAGTTCGAATGGGCCTTCCTCTTCAGCGCCGCCGCCGAAGCCGGGCTCAACCCGGTCTATGGCGGCGTCGCCGACCGCCTGCTCTCCTATGCCGTCGCCCATGGTCTGCCCGCCGGCGAACAGGGCGCCATCGCCTCGATATCGCCCGACGGAAAGATCAGTCGCCAGCGCGGCTACTGGCAGCAGGCCGAAGCGCTGCGCGCCCTGATGCACCATGCGGCCACGCGCGGCCGCGAGGACCTGTGGGGATACGTCACGCAACTCACCGAATACATCCGCAACGAATTCCTCGACCAGCAAAACGGCGGCTGGTATCCCGCCCCGCGCAGCTCATGCGAAAAAAACGACTGCGCCGACCGCCAGCCCGACGGCTATCACATGACGACATTGCACCTCGAGGCAGTTCGCCTGGCCGGAAAAAGTCGGCCCTAGCGGGACGGCACCCGCAATGAAATGATTGCCCGGCTCGCCCTCGCCCTTATCCTCCTGCTCGCCGCATTGAGCACGACGCCCCATGCCGCCACCCTGCGCGTCGGTCCCGGCGAAAAGATCACCCGCATCGCCGATGCCGCGCGCCTGGCGAAGGATGGCGACATCGTCGAGATCCAGCCCGGCGAATACCGGGGTGACGTCGCCGTCTGGCAACAAAAGCACCTCACGATCCGGGGCATCGACCCCGGCCCCGTCCTCGTCGCCGACGGCAAGAGCGCCGAAGGCAAGGCCATCTGGGTCTTCCGCAACGGCGACTTCCGCATCGAGAACATCGAATTCCGCGGTGCCCGCGTGCGCGACAACAACGGCGCCGGCATCCGCTTCGAGCGTGGCCGGCTCGTCGTGCGCGACTGCCGCTTCCTCGACAACCAGAACGCCATCCTCACCGCCAACTTCGGCGATGCCGAACTCGTCATCGAAAACAGCCTGCTCGCCCAGGCCCCGCGTGAAGCCCAAATCCTGCAGCACCTGCTCTACATTGGCCGCATCGCCAGCGTGACCATCACCGGCAACCGCTTCCACAACGGCTACCACGGCCACCTCATCAAATCGCGCGCCCGGCGCAGCGACATCCGCTACAACCTGATTTATGACGGCCCCGGCGGCGAAGCTTCCTACGAAATCGATTTGCCCAACGGCGGCATCGCCACGCTGGTCGGCAACATCATCGGCCAGAGCGACAAGACGCAGAACCCGGTCGTCGTTTCCTACGGCGCGGAAGGCAAGACCTGGCCCGAGAACGAACTCACCCTCGTCCACAACACGCTGCTCAGCGACCGACTCGAAGGCACCTGGTTCCTGCGCGTGCCGCTCGACCAGTTCGACAGCCCGCCCACCGTACGTGCCTACAACAACCTCACCGCCGGCCTCGGCGTCTTCAGCCTCGGCGCCAGCGGCGACTTCCGCGGCAACGCCCCGGGCATGCCCTTCATGCTCAACGATCCGGCCACCCTGGACTTCAGCCTGCCGGCGGCTTCGCCGCTGCGCCTGCTCGCCATCGACATGGGCGAACTCGACCCGGCGTTCGTCCCGACGGCCGAATTCGCCCTGCCCATCGGTACCCGGCCGCTCGCCCCGCCGGAACGGTGGATTCCAGGCGCGCTACAGCACAGTCGCTGAAAAGTCGCACTTGGCGGGACGACATTCGCTAGCCCTGCTGCATGCCAGGCCCCCCCCCGCCTCGCCCTGCAAACGGCATAATTCGCACTCCATCCCGCAAGGACACACCATGCCCATGATCCACCTCGTCGCCGGTGCGCGGCCCAACTTCATGAAGATCGCCCCCATCGTGCGCGCCCTGCAGGCCCACGGCGGGCTGGGCTTCAAGATCATCCACACCGGCCAGCACTACGACCGCGAGATGAACGACGTCTTCTTCGAAGAACTCGGCATCCCGCAGCCCGACGTCTTCATGGGCGCCGGCGGCGGCAGCCACGCCCAGCAGACCGCCAGGATCATGGTCGCCTTCGAAGAACTCTGCCAACAGGAAAAACCCGACGCCGTCCTCGTCGTCGGCGACGTCAATTCGACGCTGGCCTGCGCTATCGTCGCCAAGAAGCAGCACATCCCCGTCGCCCACGTCGAAGCCGGCCTGCGCAGCGGCGACATGCGCATGCCCGAAGAAATCAACCGCCTCGTCACCGACAGCATCTGCGACTGGTTCTTCGTCACCGAGCCCAGCGGCGTCGACCACCTGCGCCGCGAAGGCAAGCCCGACAGCGCCATCCACCACGTCGGCCACGTCATGGTCGACAACGTCCTCTACCAGGCCGACAAACTCGCCCGATCCACCGCCGAATTCGAAACCGGCGGATTCAAGCGACAGCACCCCCGCTACGGCGTCATCACCCTGCACCGCCCCAGCAACGTCGACGACGCAGCCACGATGACCCGCATCGCCGGCGCCCTCAAGGACATCGCCGCCGACCTGCCGCTCATCTTCCCCGTCCATCCGCGCACCCGCGGCAACCTCGACAAATTCGGCATCGACCTCGGCCCGAACATCACCCTCGTCGGTCCGCAGGCCTACATGCCCTTCCTCGACCTCTGGAAAGAAGCCGCCGTCGTCCTCACCGACAGCGGCGGACTGCAGGAAGAAACTACCGCCCTCGGCGTGCCCTGCCTCACCATCCGCGAAAACACCGAACGCCCCATCACCGTCGACGAAGGTACCAACCTGCTCGTCGGCACCGACCCCGCCCGCATCGTCACCGAAGCCCGCAAGATCCTGCGCGGCGAAGGCAAACAGGGCCGCCGCCCCGCCCTGTGGGACGGCCGTGCTGCCGAACGCATCGTCGCCGTGCTGGCGAAGGATCTGCAGCAGGAATAGTCGGCGCTGGCAGGACGGGGCGGATAACCGCCCGTCAGCGTGACTTGAGCCTGCGACGCGCAACCGCCAGGCTGGCCAACCCCAGCCCGAACAGGGCAAGGGAGGCTGGCTCGGGCACCTGGCCTGAATTCCCCTCGCCACCGAACGTCTGGTGCGTATTGGCCGCACCGAACGTGGACACATCGAAAGCCGCCCAGGTGAAATCACCGTAGGAAGTCCCGTCACCCGTCAATTGCAGCGAGCCGCCCAACGATCCCGAGCCGTTTTCCGCCACACCGATATCAAAACTTGTGAGCCCCGCCGCCACACCATCCTGCGCGGCGAAAGTACCTTCATAACTCAGGAACTGCACAACCGAATTCGCTGCATCGACCAGTGCAATCCCGTCCGGCGCGCCGTTTTGTAGCCCATTGACTGGATAGTTGATGGTCATGAATCCGAAGCCGTTGCCGGCATCGATAAGCGATCCAGTCAGCATATCCGTGTCGTAGGCAAGACCATTCGACCCGTTATAAAGAATGAGGCTCCACCCATCGAGGCTCGTTCCTGCCGTGCCGGCGATCTCGATGGCCTCGCCCGTGTCGGTCCCCTCGTTGTCATAGTGAATCTCGTTGATGAAGACGGAGGCATGAGCGACCGAAGCCGCCATCATGGCCACACAGGCTATCAATGCGAAATTGAGCATCACAGCCTTCAATAAATGCAGACAGTAGATGGTCTGGTGATGAACGTGCATAGGTCATTTCCTCCCACAGATATGCGATCGTATTTATCCCATAATGCAATTAATATGCCCAAAGAATATATAGTTTTAGATCAAAGCATTACGGCCAAGGCCGCACCGCATGTCGATTGACTGTAAAAAATGGCGACACAACCAGCAGTGATTCCGCTCATTGGCGAAGCAATGGCCGACCTGCAACAGCGCGGTTAATGGGCTGCTACCATCATCGATCGCGATGGCAACCGCATCGCATGCCCCACCCGCGTTCTCTCAACCACCGCCAACCGCCAGCGTCGCGAGCCGCGACTGATCGAACATCTGACCCGTGCGGGAGCGCTCAAGCAACAGCGCCTCGGCAACACGCACATGACGTATATCCGCGCCACGGACCTGCTTGCCGGCGCGGAAGATCTGACGCGGCACGGAGCCCACTTCTTCGACACACCTGCCGAACCATCTTCTGCCTTACAATAAAGTAAGGAGACTCAACAAAAGGGGTTAATCATGTCAACCGCCACCCTCACCAGCAAAGGCCAGATCACCCTGCCAGCCATCGTTCGCGCTGCACTTGGCGTGGAAGCCGGCGACCGTGTCGAATTTGTGCAAACCGAGGCTGGACGTTTCGAACTGGTCGCGGCAACGCTACCGGTCACCGCGCTTAAAGGCCTGGTACGTAAACCGCCGCAACCCATCACCATCGAAGCGATGAACGCAGCCATCGCCGCACAGGGTGCCAAGGCAAAATGATCGGCCTCGACACCAACGTCCTGATTCGCTATCTCGCCCAGGACGACCCGAAACAATCCCCCAAGGCAACGCGCCTGATCGAATCGCTGACAACCGAATCCCCCGGCTATGTCGGCATCGTCTCGGTCGTCGAATTGGTCTGGGTAATGACGGGCTGCTACGGCTTGAACAAAGAGGAAATCCGCGAAGTCATCGAAACCCTGCTGCGCACCAAGGAAATCACTGTTGCGCATGCCGATACCGCCTGGAAAGCCTTACGCCTGTTCAAGGAAGGGAAAGCTGATTTTGCCGATTGCCTTATTGAACGATTTGCCGCCGAAGCCGGATGCCAGCATATCGCCACCTTCGACCGTGCGGCCGCCAAACACTGCCGCATGCAACTGATTGAATAAAACTCGGTGCTGGCGGGACGGCGTAAATCACCGTGGTCCCGGTTTCTCGCGTTGCAAAGCGCGTTGCATCAATGGTGAGCTGGTGATATGGTGAGCGCGTCGATAGTTGATGTTTGGATGATGCCACTATGAGCCGCTTGACGATCACACTGGACGATTCGCTCCATCAGGCGCTGAAAGAGGCCGCCGTGCGGCAAGGCCGCCCCATCGGCAAGATCATCGAAGAAAGCCTGATCCTGCGCGGGATCAAACCCATCCAGAGCGCCCGGGAACTGGTGGCACGTGCGCGCCGGCAGGCGGGCCTGTCGGAGGCAGAAGCGCTTGAGACCGCCATCGAGGAAACGCGGGCCGAGCGCCAGGCATGACGCTTCCGCTATACGTCATCGACACCAATGTGCTGGTCGCCGGCCTGATTGCCGTCGCAACGGACAGCGCGACAGCGCGGGTAGTGGATGCGATGCTGGCGGGCGAGGTGGTTTTTCTCGTCTCTCCGGCCTTGTTGCGCGAATACCGAGCCGTATTGTTGCGGCCGAAACTTGTCCGTCTGCATCGATTGACGGCGGAGGAAATCGACCGTCTGCTGGCAGAAATCGTCGCCAACGCCTTATGGCGCGAACCGGACACACCCGTGCCGGACGCGCCGCCCGGTCCGGGCGACATGCATTTGTGGACGCTGCTGGCGGACGAACCGGGGGCCATCCTGGTGACGGGTGACCGGCTGTTGCTGGAAAACCCGCCCGCCGCCAATTCCGTCATCACCGTGGCAGACTGCGTGGCCCGGCTCACTCCGTAATCAGCAAAACCCGTGACAGACCACGATATCCCCACCGGCCTGCCGCACCACAGCCGATAAAAGTCGGCCCCGGCGGGACGGCGAGTCGGGACTAAATTGCCGCCCCGTTTTCTGCAATCGTCATACATTGCACATAGTGATAGAGTAGCTCACAACATCCGTAATGGAGGCAGACCATGACCACCGCCGAAAAACTCCTTGAAGAAGCCCGCGCCTTGCCGGAGTACGAACTGCGCGAGGTGCTGGATTTTGTCGGCTATCTGAAGTCGCGTATGAACCAGCCCGCAGCCAACTCCAGCGAAACCGATGCAGAAGCTGAATCCGACTGGGCTGAATTCGAGAAGGGGGCCGGCCTCTGGTCGGGCAAGTTTGTCCGCGAAGAGTGCTATGACCGCAAGATTCTTCGCTGATACCAACATCGCTCTCTATGCGCTGGATATCGACCCGCACCGGCGCGCGCAGGCATTCGCCATCATGCGGCGACGGCCCGTCATCAGCACGCAGGTAGTCAATGAATTTCTCAACATCCTGACCGGCAAACAGCGCGTGCCACGCGACGTGGCCAACCGTTTTGCACGCATCCTGCTACGCCGCTGTGAAGTGGTCGCCGTCACACCACAGGTGGTTGAGTCAGCCATCCAGATCGGAGAACGCTATCAATGCAGCCATTGGGACGCACTCATCATTGCTGCAGCACTGGCCACCGGCTGCGACACGCTCTATTCTGAAGACTTGCAGAACGGGCAGGTATTTGAGCAACGGCTAACGGTGAAAAACCCTTTTGCCGGACCGTGACCGCGGGAGACGCCGCGTCGGTGCTACGTTGAGCCACTAAAACCCCGCCCCGGCAGGTCGGCGGCGATGTCATCCCCTACCAGATGCGCAACGCTTTATCCGACGCCACCGTACGCGAATGCAATTGTGCATTGCTTTCATAAAGACTATATTCAGATCTTATTCAGTCTAACGGAGCCTGTCATGCGCTACTCGTCTCAAGTCAAACCCATCAGCTACCTCAAGGCCAATGCCGCGGAGGTTCTGTTGCAACTTGCCGCGCAGCGAGAACCCCTTGTGATTACGCAGAATGGGGAAGCGAAGGCGGTGATTCAGGACATCGCCTCCTATGAAGAGACCCAGGAAACACTTGCCTTGCTGAAGATTCTCGCCTTGGGCAACCAGGATGTCGAAGCCGGAAAGGTAAAACCCTTAGGCGAAGTCGTGGCCCGTCTGAAGGCCAAACGGGCGGCTTGATGTCCCACACTCGCTACGCGGTTCTTCTCACGCAGGGCGCCGAACAAGAGCTTGAATCGATCTACGACCACATCGCCGCGTACGATTCGCCGGCCAACGCAGACTACGTGCTTGATCGCTTGATGAAGGCAGCCGAGGGATTGGCGACCTTTCCGGAACGCGGCAGCTATCCGAAGGAGTTGTTGGCGCTCGGCGTCAAGGACTATCGGCAGACCTTCTTCAAGCCCTATCGCATGATCTATCGTGTGATCGACAAGCGTGTCTACGTCTACGTGATCGCCGATGGGCGACGCGACATGCAATCGTTGCTCGCCAGACGGTTACTGGGGACTTGAGAAAACTCGGCGCTGGCAGGTCGGCGGCATCCGTCATAATCCGACCATGCCCGACACCCTGATCTTCGACCCCGCGCCCTGCGGCTTTCCCAGGCCACGCGTGCCGTTGCTGCCCACCGGGCTCGACGGCATCGCGCTGCGCTCGGCGCAGCCCTGGGCGCCGGCGGCGCATTTTCGCCACTTCGCCCGCGGGCGCTATGCCCTGCGCACAGCCTACCGGCTCGCCGGCATCGGGCCGGGCTGCGCCCTGCTCGCCCCCGCCTACCACTGCCGCACCATGCTCGACCCGGCGCTCGCGCTCGGCGGCGATGTCATTCTCTATCCGCTGCGGCCCGACCTTTCGCCCGACCTGGCTGCCATCGATACCCTGGCGAAGCACTCGCCCACCCCCGTCAGGGCGCTGCTCGCCACGCACTTCTTCGGCTTTCCGCAGCCGCTGGAAAAGCTCGCGTCCTGGTGCACCGAACGCGGCATCGCGCTGGTCGAAGACGCTTCGCACGCCTTCGTCACCGAGCAGCACCGCCCCGCCGGCATCGGCGATCTGGGCGATTTCGTCACCAGCAGCCCCTACAAATTCCTCCCCAGCCCGGATGGCGGGCTGCTCTACGCCCGCAACGCCGCCCGGCTGATCGGCATCCGCCCCGCCGCGCCCGGCTGGAAAGACGAACTGCGCGGCCTCGCCCACCTGCAATCGAAGGCCGCCGAACAGCGCCGTCAGCGCCCAATGCTCGACCAACTCGACCTCACTGCCGCCCTGCCGGCCAGCTTCATCCCGGCACTGGAGCTGCGCGAAACCACCGGCTGCTCGCCCGACTACCGCCCCGCCGACGAACACCGCGCCGCGCTGCGCCTCTCGCGCTGGCTCACTCGCCACGCCGACAACGCACACATCGCCCGCCACCGCCGCGACAACTACCAGCGCTGGGCCACCGCCACCCGCAGCCTGCCGCACGCCCGCGCCCTCTACCCCGAGTTGCCCGCCGACTGCATCCCCTACATGTTCCCGCTGCTCATCGACCGGCCCGAAACCGACTTCTACCGCCTCAAGCACCTTGGCCTGCCCATCTACCGCTGGGACAGCCTCGTCGCCAGCAACTGCCCCACCGCCAACGACTACCGCCTGCGCCTGCTCCACCTGCCCTGCCACCCATCGCTCGACGACACAGAACTCGACTGGATGATCGCCGCCGCACAAAAAGTCTGCGCCGGCGGGACGGCATAAACATTTGACACCCAACCAAGAAGTTACAAATTATTGTATATTTAGCCCATCATGAAAAAGCCAGTTGAGTTCCGGGGTGATTCGCTAGACGCTTTACGCGAGTTTCCGGAAAGCGCCAGACGCGAAGCCGGCTTTCAAATTGACAAGGTACAACAGGGGCATGAGCCTGACGACTGGAAACCGATAACGACCGTTGGTAAAGGCGTCAAGGAAATCCGCATACGAGACGAGGCCGGCGCCTTTCGGGTGATTTACGTGGCGAAGCTCGTGGATGCCGTATATGTCCTGCATTGCTTCCAGAAGAAGACGCAGGCGACGAGCCAGAAGGACATTCAACTGGCGCGCAAGCGCTTCGCAGATTTGATGAGGGAAAGCACATGACCAAAGCACAACGATTCGCCAGCATCTGGGACGCCATCGAGGATACGCCCCAGCAATCGGCCAGCATGCGCGCACGGTCCGAACTCATGATGGCCTTGCAATCCTGGGTCAAAACTGCGAACGTCAAGCAGACCAACGCAGCGACCCTGTTCGGCATTACACAACCCCGCATGTCCGACCTGATGCGCGGCAAGATCAACCTGTTCTCGCTCGATGCCTTGATGGACATGGCGACGGCAGCCGGCCTTGAACCGCATGTCGCAATCAGGAAGCCCAAGACCGCGAAAAAACGTCCGGCTGACGAATTGCTGGCGGCCTGAGGAAATCCCGTAAACCGGGGACAGACCACGGTTTCCCTCGGCCTGCCTCACCACAGCCGATAAAAGTCGGCCCCGGCGGGACGGCAAATCGAAACGTCATGCCCCACCCTGATTCGCCTAGAATCATGCACCGATCATCATCCGCCCCGCCGCCATCGGCCGCATGACCTGGCAACTCCACCCCGCCCGCGAAAAATTCCCCGCCTTCGCCGCTGACTGGGACCGGCTCAACGCCGCGCTTTACGGCCGCCATCCCTTCTTCGACAGCCGCTTCATCGGCCCGCTGCTCGAACACTTCGGCGATGGCCGCGAACTGCTCTGCCTGCATCGCACTACAGATGGCATCGACGGTGCGCTGATCCTGCACCCGCTCGGCCTCGGCCGCTGGGCGCTCTTCACCCCATCACAAACCCAAGCCGGCGCGGTGCTGCTCAAAAGCGCCCGCCCGCTCGAAACCCTGCTGCCCGCCCTGCCCGGCGATGCCTGGAGCCTCGACCTGCTCGCCATCGACCCGGCCTACGCCCCCGACTGGTCGGGCCTGATCCTGCCGCGCATCGTCCACCCGCACGCCCTCACCATGGCCGTCGTCACCGACGGCGATTTCGCTGCCTACTGGCAATCCCGCCCCAAAAAGCTGCGCGACAACCTGCGCCGCTATCAGCGCCGCGCCGAAGAAACCGCCGGCCCGCTCGCCGTCACTAGCATTACCGACCCGGCCGATATCCCCGCCGCCCTCGCCCGCTACGGCCAACTCGAATCCGCCGGCTGGAAAGGCCAGCAAGGCACCGCCATCGCGGCCGACAACGCCCAGGGCCACTTTTACGCCGACACGCTCGCCCGCTTCGCCGCCAGCGGCCAAGCCCTCGTCATGGAATTGCGCGCCGGCGAACGGCTGATCGCCTCGCGCCTCTTCATCCGCCACGAACGGATGTGGATCGCCCTCAAGACCACCTACGACGAAACGCAATCCGCCTACGCCCCCGGCCGGCTGCTGCTGCACGCCGTGCTCGAACGCGCCTGCGCCGACATGACGGGCGGCAGCGTCGAGTTCTACACCAACGCCAGCCGCGACCAGTCCGAATGGGCCACCACCCTGCGCCCCATCCCGCACCAGCAGATCCTGCGCAACGGCTTCGCCGCCGGCCTGCTCGGCATCCTGAAACACCTGCGCCGACGTCCGGCAGACCTGCCGACAGACATCTTCAATCCGCTCGTCGTACACAGTTATCCCGACATCGCCGCCCTGCCGCCCAACACACGAGCCCTTTTCGACCAAGCCGAAACCGCCTATCCCGAATTCGCCGCCGGCTGGTTCGCCAACCTGCAGCGCACCGTCTTCGCCGACGATCCTGGCGTGCGCTACTACGTGGCCGAACGCGCCGGCCGACCCGTGGCCATCCTGCCCGTGTGTCTCGCCCGCTATGGCATCGTGCGGCGCGTGGAGGCCCTGGGCAACTACTACACCTCGCTCTACAGCCCCATCCTCGCTCCTGAAGCCAGCGAACACGACCTCACCGCGCTATTGCAAGCCGCTAGCCGCGACCACGGCGGCGCGCACGAAATGCGCTTCGCCCCCATGGACCCGGCCGCCCCCGGCTACGCCGCCACCCTAGCCGCCCTGCGCAACATCGGCTGGAAACCCTTTCGCTACTTCTGCTTCGGCAACTGGTATCTCGACGTCGATAGCGATTGGCCCACCTATCTCGCGCAGCGCAACGGCGAACTGCGCAGCACCCTCAAGCGCAAGGGCAAGAAATTTGCCGCCGCCGGCGGCGCGCTGGAAATCATCACCGATCCGGCGCAGGCCGAAGCCGCCAGCACCGACTTCAACCACGTCTATGCCCGCAGCTGGAAAAAACCCGAACCCTATCCCGACTTCATTCCCGGCCTGATCCGCTGGCTGGCCGAACAAGGCTGGCTACGGCTCGGCATCGCCCGGCTGAACGGGCAAGCCATTGCAGCCCAACTGTGGATCGTCAGTCACGGGCGGGCCAACATCTTCAAGCTGGCCTACGACGAAGAGCATGCTGCTCATGCTTCCGGAACTTTGCTGACAGCTTGCCTCATGGAACACGTCATCGACAAGGATCGTGTGCAGGAAATTGACTACCTGATCGGCGATGATCCTTACAAGCAAACATGGATGAGCAAACGCCGCGAGCGCTGGGGTATCGTGGCTTACCGCTCTAGCAGCATTATCGGAGGCATACGACTGCTCAAAGAAATTACTGCCCGCGGGATTCGTCGGCTGACGTCCCTGAAACCGGCGACTCCTGCCTAACCTTAGCAGGCAATGGCTCCTGCCATTTGCCAGCCTTTTCAAGCTTGCCTCGCAATCCAGGAAGCTCAAAGCCCAGACGGTAGGCGATATGCGCATGATGCAAGGCTTCCTCATACTTACCCAAATCAAAAAACACCAAGCCAAGGTTGTAATGAAGGTTCGCATTTTCACTGGCATGCCTTACAGCAATCTCTAATTGCTCTAGCGCCTCGTTACTTTTCTTTTGCTTGGCTAGATAAATGCCATACACCATACGTGCCATCGCATCTTCCGGACGAAAACGAACAGCGCGCACGAAATAACAGTAAGCGGGGAAATGTGCTCCAGCAAGACGTTCTGTCTTTTCCCGCTCCGTCAATCGCATCATTGCGAAGAGGGCACGAGGATGATTGGGAAAGGCACGCAGGGTGTAATCGATATCCCCCGCCAGATAATCACTCTTACCCCTAACGAGGCTCTCTACCTCCGGTGTGAAATGGTTAACCTCGACGATCGGCAACTTGTCCTTGTCTGCATAGTAATCATAGGGACCATAAGCATTCTTCAATTCGCCGCAGATATCAAACCCCATTGAATAACCGTGCACAACCATGCCCAACACACCTGCAATTACTATGCCTTTCACCCCTCGCATCCTGCATCCTTTCGAGCATATTCGGCCCAACCCGACGTCATGTCGGCTATTATCATAACCTACCTCAAACATAGCCAAAGCCACACATGAAGCGCATCCTGATGATCGCCTACCACTTTCCGCCATTAGCGGGGAGTAGCGGCATTCAGCGTACCCTTCGCTTCGTCCAGCACCTCCCGCAGTTCGGCTGGGAACCGCTGGTACTGACGACCCACCCTCGTGCCTACGAAAGGACCAGCCCGGACCTGCTTGCGGATGTGCCGACCAGCACCATCGTTAAGCGCGCTTTCGCTCTCGACACCGCCCGGCATCTATCCTTTGCCAGTCGCTACCCCGGCTTTCTGGCGCGGCCTGACCGCTGGATGACCTGGCAGTTCGATGGCATCCGCCAAGGCATGAAACTGATCGACCAGTATCAGCCCGACATCATCTGGAGCACCTACCCCATCGCCACCGCACATGTCATCGCGGCGGAACTTCAACGCCGTAGCGGACTACCCTGGGTTGCGGATTTTCGCGACCCGATGGCGCAAGAAGGCTACCCCGCTGACCCGCAAACCTGGCAATGCTTCAAACGCATCGAAGAGCAGGTGATGGAACAGGCCAGCCTGGCACTCTTTACCACGCCGGGCGCTGCGCGCGTCTATCGCGAGAGATATCCGAATGCCAAGGCTCGAATCGAAGTGCTTGAAAATGGCTACGACGAAGAAACCTTCGCCAAAGCAGAGGCCGAGTTGGGCGAACGCACGCCACTCAACCCCGGCTTTCTTACCCTGCTGCATAGTGGCATCGTCTACCCATCGGAACGTGACCCAAGCGCCCTCTTTCAAGCACTGGGAAAACTCAAGAAAGAAAAACATCCCGCCGCTGCAAAACTGAAATTGCGTTTTCGAGCCTCAGTGCATGAAAGCATTTTGCTTGAACTTGCCAAAATTCACGGGATATCGGATGCCGTCGAAATACTGCCAGCCATCCCCTACAGAGAAGCATTGGCCGAAATGCTACGTGCAGATGGCCTGCTGATACTGCAGGCAGCTAACTGCAACGATCAAATTCCCGCAAAACTGTACGAATATCTACGAGCAAACCGTCCAATTCTAGCAATGACCCAAAAATATGGAGACACAGGTACAACCTTAGCCAAAGCTGGAATCGGGTCCATTTCTTCCCTGGATGACCCTATCGAAATTTCCCACCTACTAGCCAACTTCATAAATGATTCATCCTGCAACACCCTGCCGACAGGTGATTTTACATTCAATACATCACGTCAAAGACGAAGCTCTCAACTCGCGAATCTATTAAATACACTCCCTGTCACGCAGCAAAAGCAACTTAATTAAATCCCATGGAGATGCATAATGAGTTCCGCTGCAATGGTCGACATTATTATCGTGACTTGGAAGACGCGCGATTTGACTTGCCGTTGCGTAGAGAACGTCATAGAGAAGACCAGCAACGAAGCTATTTCTGCGCACATTTATGTTGTAGATAACTACTCACAGGATGGCACTGTATCAACCTTGAGATCGCAATACCCTGATATCACTGTAATAGAAAATAACAGAAATGCTGGATTTTCTGTAGCTAATAACATAGCGATAAGATGCTCTAAGGCACCATTTTTACTATTACTCAACTCGGATGCGTTTCTGAAGAATAACTGCCTTACCCGCCTACTATCTACAATAAAAAGCGACCCTGTAACAGGCGCGGTAGGGCCACGGCTAGTCCTACCTTCTGGTGCAGTACAACATTCCGTAACACAAATTACATCTCCTTGGTCACAACTTGGCTACTTGTTAGCCTTTCATTTCCCACCACTTAGCCAAAAGCTAAAAAAACTCTTCCACAAAAATCGGGATACCCTAGTTTTGGGTACTGCACCACGCCATGTTCCACTTCTATCTGCTGCCTGCCTACTTGTCAGACGCGAGGTGTTTGATAAAGTTGGCCTACTGCCTGAAGACCGTTTTCTTTATTCAGAAGAAGACGATCTTTTTTTTAGAATGAAGAAAGCTGGTTACCGTAGCATCTACCTTCCCTCAGCCGAAGCCCTTCACATATGCGGCGAGAGTTCTTCAAAAAATGTTGAAACAGTCCGAAATGACGATCATTTTTCCAGGTCAAGGTTAAAGTTCTTATTTCAGCATTACCCGCAGTATCGTTTTTTTACTTTTATTACGCACATATTTTTCTACTCTTGGTCCTGCTGTGTCTGCAAACTAAAGACTATGCTAAGAGATAGCGAAACAGACAAAATATATTACGCCAATGCCCGACTACTGGTCAGCATTGTGTTAGCCGAATACAGATTGGCTAGAGATAGCAAGATTCAATATAGACAAAGTAGCACAATAAAATAATAATGATTTCTCATGACGGATTTTGTTGGTGAAGTAGAGCTTTTGAGTATGCCGCCCCCTACCTCGTCTAAGTCTTTATCCGTTGCCAAAGGGGCTGTTTTTGTCGTTGCCATGCGCTGGACCGACCGACTCATCGGCATCGTCAGCACACTCATCCTCGCTAGGCTCTTGGTGCCGGCCGATTTTGGCATCGTGGCAATGGCGTCATTGGTCGTCGCACTGCTCGATACGCTGCTCGACCTTGGTGTCAATTCAGCTCTAGTCCAGAATCGCGAAGCCGATCGACATGATTTCGATACCGCCTGGACCCTGCGGCTGATGCAGGCAACGCTTGCCGCAGCTTTGATCGCCCTGTTTGGCGCACCGCTGGCAGCCGATTATTTCAATGACCCATGCGTGGTCGACGTCTTGCGTGTCATGGCGGTCACGGTGCTGTTCAGCGGCTTCGAGAATATCGGCATCGTGTCTTTCCAGAAAAACATGGAGTTCGGCCGCGACTTCCGCTTTTTCTTCCTGCGTCGGATAGTGGGATTCGTCATCACGATTGCCTTGGCCTTGTGGCTGCGCAGCTATTGGGCAATGGTGTTGGGCGCGTTATCCGGCCGCATTGCAGGGGTGGGCTTGAGCTATTGGTTGCACGACTTTCGTCCGAGATTTTCGCTGGCAAGATTCTCCCGGCTATGGTCATTCTCGCAATGGATACTGGTCCGCAACCTGGGTGGCTACGGATCTGCACAAACCGACAAACTGATCGTGGGCCGCCGCAGTGATGCTGGCATGTTGGGCGCGTATTCCCTTGCCGACGAAATCTCGGCCATGCCCACCGGTGAAATACTCATGCCCTTGGGGCGTGTGCTTTTCCCCGCTTTTGTACGCGTCGCCGACAAGCCGGAAGAATTGCGCCGCGCCTTTTGTCTGGCGCTGGGTGTTCAAGCACTTATCGCCTTGCCAGCCGGTATCGGTCTGGCACTGGTCGCGCATACTGCCGTGCCGTTACTGCTGGGTACCCAGTGGCTGGCCGCCATACCGCTGATGCAATGGCTAGCCTTGATGAATGTCGCGATGGCCTTGACGCACAGCAGCTTCTACCTGCTGTTGGCCCTTGGGAAAATCCGCCTGCAAGCGATCATAGCCTGGGTTCAATTTGCTTTGCTGCTGACGCTTACCCTGCTCATTTTCCCGACCAGCGGTGCTGAAGCCATCGCCGAGATTCGACTCGCAGTCTCCGTTATCGCGATGCTGCTGCTATTAGCCTTGGTGCTACAGGCTATTCCCGTATTGAAGTTTCGCGATCTGATTAGTCACACTTGGCGACCGCTGGTTGCATCCTGCGCGATGGGAGGCATGTTGCAGCTGCTGGACCTACCGGCAGACTGGCCTTTGGCATCGCAACTGGCTGTCGAGATAGGTACAGGTGGTGCCGCCTACGCCCTTTCGATCCTGCTGCTCTGGAGGATCACTGGCTGGCAATCAGGTGGGGAAAGTTATCTGCTAGACACCCTACAGATCAAACAGCGTGCGAAGAGACTGCTCGGGCATTCCTGAGCAATTGCACCGCCATTTTTATTTCGCTTGTGCCCCAAGGCGTAAAGCGAGGTAACTGGTAAATATCGCTACCAGCTACACCTACCCCAAAGGCAGTACTCACCGCCCGCTCGAAACCCGCTTGCCTGACCAAAGGCACATGGCGAGCGGCATAGTCTCGCTCCGGCTTTCCATTCGGGTAGGCAAATGAGGTTACCGGTTTGCCGATTATTGACTCTAGCTGCCACTTACCTTGAACCATCTCCTCAAGCGCCTGATCATCTTCCAGTGTGGTCAGGATGGTATGTGCCACAGTATGCCCACCGATTTCGACACCGCGCTGGGCCAGTTCGCGAAGCTGTTTGCTCGTCAGCATGATGTCGTTGGGCAAAGGCCCGCACACAGCGGCATCGAGTATTCCCGCCACTTGCTTGGCGCGCAGTTGGGGTTCGCTGTACTTGATGCGGTTGAGGATGGCGGCGATCGCATCGCGTTTGTCTTCTACTGTAGAAAGCGGATACAGGCCAAGACCGAGAGGCCGCAAATCCAGCAGTTCTGTTTTCGCCAAGGCGATGGCGTCGATCACGGCGTCGTTGAACATGCGCCCACCATCCAGATAGCCGGTGGCTACAAAGACCGTTGCCGGCAACTTGTATTTCTCAAGAATCGGCAGTGCGATGGTCAGGTTGTCGGCATAACCGTCGTCGAAGGTGATACAGCAGGCACGGCGGGGCAAGGTGCCGCGCTGAAGCTGATCCACGGCTTCGGGCAAAGGCAACACGGCAAAGTTGCCGGCGATGAAGCGCATCAACTGGTCGAACCGGGCCGAATCAGGCTCGCCAGGGCGCAACGGGTCAAGTGCCGGCAATACGCGATGGAAGATCAGCGTCGTCAGCGTCTGACGGCGGGGCCAGGCGAGCAGGGGCACTTTCTGAATCATGCGGTGCGCATCTGCGTTTTGTTTTTTCGGCGAATGCCCAGCATATCCATCAAGGCCACATCTTTTTCTTTCTCCCAGGCACGGGTTTGCACCCAACGCCGGGCTAGGACAACCATGACCATGATGTTGTAGGGCAAGTCAAAATATGACATTGAGAGAAATGTGCCACCTACCGCATAACCAACCAAGCTCACCTGAGCCATAGACCCAAGATCACTAGTCCACTTTGCTTCAGGAATCTGCTTGCCTATCTTCCGCAACCATCCGGCATAACGATAGGTTGTGATCCAAAGCATCAAATAGATCAAAAGACCAACAAAACCATGATTGCCAAGTATTTGAAAATAAATGCTGTGCGCTGCTCGAACGATAGTTTCGTGAACGCCGTACATTGAGAATACCAATTGATGTTGATAGGACATGCCTCCACCAAAGAAATTCTCTTTAGCTACCTCCCAAGCCACCAACCAAGCGTTGATACGCCCCATGGCCGAGGCATCTTCGTCATAGGTCTTGATAGTGTTCATCCTTTCCCACCAGGCATCCGGCATCATCGGCAGCGCCATCAACACGACGAGTAGTATCGCCATGCCAATCAATCCTTTTTTCTCACTGCGCCACCAAAGGACAAATGTCATGGCCCCTATAGCAAGTATTGCGCCCCGCGAATAACTCCCCAAAGCTGCCACGGCACAGAGCAGCATGACAAGAGACATGGCATGGCGATGACTGGCCTTGGTGAGTTGCAATTGCAAAAAATGTAGCAAAGGAATCGTCATGATCAACGCCAATGCAAAATGGTTGTTGTCATAGATAAAAGAATCAGCAGGACCCCAAACACGATAACTGCCTACGGTAGCTATCGTGAATAGCCCTCCTTTAGCTCCCATTATTGCAATAGAAAGTGTGGTCACCCAAGCGAAAGCCATGATCTTCTGCTTATGATCGAGCAGCATCAAAGCAACAAAGGTCATAAGATAGATTTTCATGACTCTATCCCACATCCCGTAGTCGCCAGAAACATCCATTCCGAATAGCCAGGAAAACGTTATCCAGATCGTAAGCAGTGCAAGCAAGACAACAGGAACACCCGTACCTTTGAATGGTGAACAGCGCTCATTTGTGAATAACAGACCAACTAGCGTTGCACCTGCAGCCATTGCAGCAACAGGTGCGCTGTAAGCAAAGCTCCAAGCCTGACGATGGGGATTCATGATGCTTATCCACGTCCAGAGCAACACGCCTATCCATGGACGACGTAAAGCAACCAATGCGCCAATGAGAACAACAGCGATGATCAGCAGATCACGCATCTAACTGCTCTTTAATAACGCGCCGAAATACTTGTAGTTGTCCCATAGTCGTCGGCCCCCAGCCGAATTGCTCGGCGTAGGTGCGGGTGGCGCTGCGGTCGGGCATTTGTGCCCGTAGCATAGATACGGCCCGGGCAATGCCGGCAGCATCGCGCGAAGGCATGAGTACGCCGGCTGCAGGGCTGGCGACCACTTCGGGTGTACCCCAGACGTTGCTGGCGACAACGGGTGTGCCACAGGCCATGGCTTCGAGCAGCACGTTGGCCCAGCCTTCACGACTGGAGGCGAGAACGAGGCAGTCGACAGCGTTGTAAAGGGTGCACAACCGGCTTTGCGGCAGCGCACCAAGAAAATGGACCCGGCCGGCCACACCTATTCTTTCGGCCAAAGCGCGCAAGTTGGATTCTTCTTTCCCCTCTCCGGCAATGTAGAGCGTGACGTCTGGCAGTTGAGGGAGGGCTTCTATAACTAAATGGTGTCCCTTGCGCTCGATCAGGTAGCCAACAGATAGAAGTGCGAACTCATCATTCATGCCAAAGGTGGCGCGAGCCTGAACGCGATCTGCCGGCTTGAAGAGTTCGAGATCAACACCATTGCGCAGCACGGTGATTTTTTCTGCCGTCCCGCCAAGGCCGACTATTTCGTCCTTTAATGCGGCGCAGACGGTGATGCTGGCGGCGGCATCGTGCGCCGCCTGCAGGATGAGGCGGCGGGGCTTTTCGTATTGGGGGATGAGGTTGATGTCGGTGCCGCGGGCGGTGATGACAACGGGCTTGTTGAGCGCCTTTCCGATAAGCGAAGCAGCGACGCCGTCGGGGTAGTAGTAATGCGCATCGATGAGATCGAAGTCATAACCGGATGCAATCAGTTTTTTTGCCGCCTTGATGCCGGCGCGAGCCAGCATGAACGGTGCAGTGTTCATGCCCACCTTCGGAAGCAGGAAATAACGCGGGTGCCACACCTCAATGCCATGACGCACTTCGAAATGCGGAGTCGCAGCCATACGTGCATACTCACCAAAGCAGCGATTGGCTGAGAAAAACCACGGGACGGGGGCAACCACTTTTGCCTCCGCTTCACCGGAATCAAGAAGCTTGCGTAGCCGGGTTTCGACGAAAATGCCATGGCCCGGGCGAATACTGCTCGGATACAGCGTGCTGAATGTAAGAATGCGTAATTTGCGGCTCTCCATTGCTCCGCTCAAATCTTTCTGTCTGGTAGTAAAAGCATCAATCTGCTGAGGTGTTGCGCTGTGCGAGCCGAAGTATCTTTCGCGCATGCGCGTTCCAAGTCAGGTGCTTTTGGGTGACTACCTGTCCGGCATTATGTGAAAGCCGTTGGCGCAGAGAGGGGTCTTCAATCAGTGCATCCAGCGCATTCTCGATCCCTTGTGGATGATCGGGATCGTACAAATAAGAATCGACCCTGTCCGTCAGGATCTCATGGTGGTTAGGCTGGTCCGGGGCAACAATTGCTTTGGCCATAGCCAAGTACTCAAAGAGGCATAGTGGCGAAGCATAGGGGACCAAAGCCGTTTGAAGTGCGATATCAAATGCCATGGCTATCCTGGGAACGTCATCGCGTGGTACGGCCCCGGTAAAGGTCAGCCGAGATTCGACTCCCAGGCTTTTGGCGATTTCTTCCGTTTCCTGACGCGCAGGCCCATCCCCGACAACCAGCAGATGCAGGTCGTGCGTATCGTCATTCGCTGCAATCCATCGGACGATGCGATCCAGTCGATCCCATTCGCGCACGAACCCGGTAAAGCCGATGACAAGCTTTCCTTGTAACCCCCACTGTGCTTTAGCCGCCTCGGTAGTCGGCAAATTCGCGAATACTTCTTCTCGAATTGCATTGGGTATTACGACGATCTGCTCGACAGGAACCCCTTTGCCTGCGATGTGATCTGCCAAAACCTGCGTCACGGGCAATACGAAGTCGGCGTTTTTCCACACGTAATGTTCAGCCCAATCTGCAAGCCGCGGCCAAGCCAGACCACCATACTTTCTCCGCTCCAGAGCCATCGGCGCATTCACTTCGACGATCAATGGCAGCCCGAATCGACGTTTGGCCCAGACACCTGCTAGCAAATGAAGGTTGTAACGTTCGTAGATGAAATCCGGGCCGAACGCCTTGATTTTTTTTGCAAGGCGTCTGTATGCGACGACGGAATATGCCAGTTCTACAAGCTCATAAACCTGCCTCGGCATTAACTGTTTCAAGGTCCCAACCCAACCACCACTACCACTTGAAACATTGCTGGTATCAACTTGCGGCGCTGCAACTTCAACCTCGCAGCCGATCGAGCGCATTGCAAATATCATCTCCTCGATATGAGTGGACTGACCATCTCTTGATGCAGTGCGGTGGTGGTAAAGGATTTTCATCGGGCGTTCATGTATGGCATTTGCCGAAAGATGCCTCGAATTATATGGGTTGCATACAAAGGGAATGGCAAAGGCTAGCTAGCCATCTTGCCAAGACTGTCAATTGCGACCTTCGCAACGGCCAGGCTAGTACGGGCAAGCGCGGTGGGGGCGCTATTCATGCCGATCTTGGGCTGCAGCAGGTAGCGCGGGTGGTCGATCTCGATGCCGTTGCGGGTTTCGTGGCGCGGCACGGCGGCGTGCCGGGCGTATTCGCCGAAGGCTTTGTGCCGGAGGGGAAACCACGGCACGGGGGCGACGACGCGGGTTTCAACCTGGCCGCTGGCGAGCAGGTGGCGCAGGCGCGTTTCGACAAAGATGCCGTGGCTCGGCCGCACGCTGCTGGGGTAGAGGGTGGAGAAGAGGAGCGTGCGGATCATGCGGCGGATTATACGGGCGGCATGCCGGGGGGAATGCCGCGGGGGTGCCGTCTTGCCGGGGCCGAGTTTTTGGCGGATGCGTTGCGGGGCTGCGCCTTTGTTATTTTTCTGCGGCGGTATCGAGTGGAATTGTCTCTTCGACCAGCTTGCCGTTTTTAAAGACGATCAAGGGGGTATGCGTACGCGCCGCCAATTCGCGGGCACGCTGGGCAGCCCTGAACAGGGCAGTTGGGACGGCTTGCATGTCCGGGTCAGGCAAACGGGAAACGGGCGCAATGGGATTCGGTGCGGCGCTCATGGGTTTTCTCCTTCGTCGAGCAATAGCGGTGTTTCGTCGCTATTGTCGAACAATTGCCAGTAATTCTAGCTTTCGCGAAAATGCGTGAGGCCGGCAGCGAATCGCCGGCGGATTGTCGCAGGCGGCATGCTGCTGCAATGCCGCGGGGTGCCGTCCCGCCGGGGCCGAGTTTTGTCTATGTCGCTCGAGTGGCAGATAAATATATCCACAGACGAAGCTACAATTGGCTGCAAATGAGTCCCACCCTATTCCGTTCAGGCAGGTTCAGGTTCTATTTCTTCTCACGTGAAGAACCTCGAATGCATGTGCATGTGCAGTCTCCTGATGGTGAAGCAAAGTTCTGGCTTGAGCCCGTGATTGCGTTGGCGCAACATACGGGATTATCCCGGCGTGAAATCAGCGAGGCTCAACAACTGGTGCAGGAGCACGAAAATGACATCCGCAGCGCTTGGAACAGACACTTCGGCGGTTGAGGTTACGCATATCTCGAAGCATGGTTTCTGGATACTCCTGCGGGACGAGGAGTTGTTCCTGCCGTTTGCCGATTTTCCATGGTTTCGAGACGTCTCGATTGGCAAGATACTGCACGTCGAACTGCCCTCGGACAATCACCTCTACTGGCCTGATCTGGATGTGGATTTGGCCGTTGATTCGATTCGCCATCCCGAACACTTCCCGCTCATCAGCCAGGCATCCTCATAGGGGGATTTAATTGAGGCCTGAGTGAGCTGACCCCAATTTCTCGGTACGTCAATCAGGCCGTCTGCATTTCCTCCCTGATGACACGCCGCAGCGTTTCTTCGATCTGCTAGCCCTGCATTGCCCGATGCAGTGCCTGGTTGATAAGCGTCTGATATCCGCAAGGTACAGGCGCTCACTCCGCATAGATGATTTGAGCGGAGTGGAGCACTTGATCGCGTATATGCCGATTCAGGCCGTCACGCGTCAGCAGGTCAACCGGCCTGCCGAATAGCCTGGCGAGCTCGTCGCGCATTTGTTGCAGCGCAATCAGGCCGATCCGTGCATCCGGTGCAAGGTCGATCAGGACATCGATATCGCTGTCCTGTCTGAAGTCGGGCCGAACGGCAGATCCAAAGAGGGCAAGTTCCCGCACGGCGTGGGCTCGGCAGAAATCGCGTATTGCTTCTTTGGGGATGGTGACTTGGGGATTCATGGTGCCGATGAATTTACCAACGAAAATGGGAGGAGCGTGCGGATCATCCTGCTTTACGCGGCTGCACGCTGCAACACCCGAATGCGGGGCGATACTTTCGAGAGAAACTCGGCTGTGGCGATGCGTATGTCGTATTCCGCCTGAAGATTGATCCAGAAACGCGGATCGATGTCGAAATACAACCCCAAACGCAAGGCGGTGTCCGCCGTAATTGGGCGACGTCCATGGACGAGTTCACTGATCCGACTTGGCGATACATCAATGTCAGCTGCCAGCTGGCGGGCGGTGAGCCCCATCGGTTTCATGAAATCTTCCAGCAAAATTTCGCCCGGATGGATTTCTTCAAGCATTTTGGCCATGATCATTTGCTCCTAGTTGATGTTCCGCAACGCGGAATCTGTCAAGCAGATCCCGACTTTCCGTCAATTAGGATACCGTCTCGCCAGCGCCGAGTTTTGTCACGCGCAGTTTCAAGCGCAGCAAAAGCACTTGCCGAGAGTTCGATATCGGCGGCCGCAATCTTTGCTCGCCGGGCGACAGCTTTCCAATCACTCACCACGGCGACTACGTTGTCGATGATCTCCCTGGCACGTTGGGGTGCCAGTCGATAAAAGGCAGCCGTTCCCAACACGGTCTCCAGTGAGGGGCGGTTGTCGGCATCGTCGATATTGAGTACATGGGTCGACTTGTCGATGTTCGGATTCACATCAAACGCGGGAGACAGCCGCCAGCCGCGATTGCCCAGGATGAAGCCATGATTCCGCAGATGGTCATCACGGTTACCGATCACGACGTTGAAGGCTACGCGTCGAAACAACTGCTCAAGGTCCGCCTGAATGTGATCGGGTTCGCCACGCCGGGCGAGGAACTCCGCCAGTTCCAGATAGCTGGTCCCTTCGCTGATCTCTTTTCCCAACAGGGTCATGGCTGAGGCGTAAAAGCGGCGCGACCCCGGCTTTGCGCTTTCTGCAGTGGTGCGATCAAAGCGTTGCACACAAAAGGTATGGTGCTCCCCTTGCCCTAATCGTTCAACCTTCGCCGGCGGCATATCGATGCCAGCCTGCCTTGCCAGCCACCAGGTGACGCCCTCCCACGCCCCGATATCACGGTCATCATCGGCGGCAGGAAACTTGGCAATCCACAATGCCCCGGTCTGGTCGCGATAGTTGGCTTTCGGTCGGGCACCCCCGAGCGATGCCCCGGGGGCCACCAGCACGGCAAGCCAGCGTCTGAGTTGATCCAGGTTGTCGATATGCTTGCGCGTCAGTTCTTTCGCTATGGCAGCCAGTTCATCAAGACTCGTTACTGGCGGGGCGGCCAGCGCTTCATTGGCCAGGTAGGTTTCACTGTCGGCAAATCTAAAACGCAGCGCCCCCTGCCGGGTGATGTCCTGCACGCCAAGCAAAAAGTCCCACGCATAGAGCGTCCTGGCGGCTCGGTTGTCGTCCTTGGCTTGCAATGCTTCCCGGCGCCGCATGAGCGTTTGGCCCCATCGATCCGGGGATGAATCGAGAAAGACGCCAAAGTTTCCGGCCTCTGGCTTGGGAAAGAAAGGTCCGGCATCCAGCGTCAGTTGCGGATCGATGGCAAAGGCGATGTCCTGTTGCGCCAGCCAGGTCTTGTCGTAATGAAAACGGACCTGGCCACGGTCATGCGCGAGCAAGCCCAATCGCTGCATCGGGCACAGGTCGCAATCCAGCCAGACCTCAAGAGTCTCGCTCATTTCCTGGTCTTTCTAGGGGCAGGCAAGGCCAGGTCTTGCAGACGGCGTCCCAGAACATCGTCGCCCGCCACGATGGAAAGATCGCTTTCCAGACCGTAGATGGCCAGGATGCGCAGGTAGGTTCCCAAGGTAACCGAGGGGTCTCCCCGCTCGGCTTTGGCCAGCGTCGGCCTGGAAATGTTGGCACGCTCGGCGACCACCACCGAGGTCAAGCGACGGCGCAGGCGGGCCAGGCGCAATCGCTCGCCAAAATCGGCAAGCAACTTCGCTTCAGACGGATAGGCAAGAGGCGCTTTGCTGGGCATGGTGAAATCATTATCGACAAACGCCAATCTTATGTCAATAATGGTTATCAACAGTGCGTAATGGAAGATCGCTTGTTGCCGCCCATGTCACGCGTATGCGAGCGTCCAACTCCAATTTGCCGTCTCGCCGGGGCCAAGTTTTAGGGGTTAGCTTCGCAGAGCGGCTTGATCAGGCCTTGGCGAGTCGTTCCAGCCATTGGCGCAGCAGCCGGCGATAGGCGGGAACTCGTCAAGCGTGGCCAGTGCCTGCAGGGCAGTCGCTATGCGTTGGTCAGCACGGGCCATGGAATGCCCTCGCAATCGATTGCCGCACACAAGTGAGCAGGTGCGCTGGCGTAGTCGACCAGATCAACACGAAAGGGAATGTTCGACTCGTCGAGTGCTTCACGCAGCAGCGCCATGTCGGCCAAAGCAATAGGTTGTGGGGCAATCAAGGCCAGATCGATGTCGGATGCACGCCGCGCATCGCCGCGCGCACGCGAACCGAACAGTTTCAGTCCCGCATCCTCTCGACACAACCAAGGCGCAATGATCCGCTCAATGGCGGATCGATCCAGAGGATTCAGGCGGGCGATTGCGGATTGATTCATGCGTATCAGTGTAGCAACGAGCATCCCATGCATCCCGAAACGCCGTCTTGCCGGCACCGACTTTTTAGGGCAAACCAGAGCCTGAGCCCGATCTATCTCCGAACCAGATTGGCAAGCTTGCGGGCATTGCCGAGCCAGGTGAGGTCGAGTCGGTCGATGGTGGCGGCTGCGGCGGCGGCAAACCGGTCACGCAAATCGGCGTTGGCACAAAGGGTGGTCAGGCCGCGCTCGAAGGCACCCTCTTCGGCCGCGTCGAACAGCAGGGCGTTGTCGCCGTCGGTGAGGATTTCCTCGATGTTGGGCTGGCGCGGTGCAATGACGGCCTTGCCGAGGGCGAGGTATTCGAAGAGTTTGAGCGGCGAGGCGTAGGGGACGACGGCGGGTTGCAGGGCGATGTCGAAGGCGGCGACATGCTCGGGGACGCGGTCGCGGTCGATCACGCCGGTGAAGCGCACGCGGTCTTGCAGCTTGAGTTCGGCGGCGAGTGCTTCGAGGTCGGCGCGTACGGGACCGTCGCCGACGACCATGAGGGCGGCGTTGGCAGGCGCATCGGCAGTAGCCATCCAGCGGATGACGCGGTCGACGCCATGCCAGTCGCGCACGAAGCCGGTAAAGCCGAGGACGAGTTTGCCGGCGAGGCCGAGTTTCTGTTTGGCGGCATCGGGGGGGATGGAGCAGCGGCGAAGTGGGCGCGGTTGATGCCATTGGGGATGACGACGATGCGTTCGGCCGGGACGCCCGCTGCAGTGACATGGCCGGCGAGGACGCGGGTGACGGGCAGGACGAAATCCGCGTTGTTCCAGGCACGTCGCTCGGCCCAGCGGGCCAGCCAGGGCAGACCCAGCCCACCGCTGTGGCGGCCCCTTTCTTCGGCCAGCGGCGAATTCACTTCGAGCAGCAGCGGGATGCCGAGTTTGTTGCGCAGCATGCCGCCGGATAGCAGGAAGAGGTTGTAGCGTTCGTAGATGAAATCGGGCCGGAATTCGCGTGCGGATGCCGCGAGGCGACGATAGGCGACGATGGAATAGGCAAGTTCGAGCAGCTCGTATATGGATTTTGGCAGCGCGGCCTTGAGCTTGTGCACCCAGGTAGCATCTTCGCCCATGCTTTCGCCATTGCCGATGTCGGGGGCGACGACGCGCACTTCATGCCCGAGTTCGCGCAGGGCGCCGATCAGTTCTTCGATGTGAACGGCCTGGCCGTCTTTCGAGGCGGTGCGGTGGTGGTAGAGGATTTTCACCCGGCGGATTATACGGATCGCATGCGATCGAACCGATCTGAAATACCGTCCCGCCAGCGCCGACTTTTGTGTGCAGGCATCGCGTCGGGCCAGTCTTCGTATTCGGTCATGGAGACAACGACTGCGACATCGCGCTTTTGCCGCTGCATGACCGCGCGGCGGGGCTCAGGCGGCTTTCCGTTTCCGGCGCGTGGCACCCAGCCCCGCGAGACCGAGACCAAGAAGAGCCAATGAGGCCGGCTCGGGCACGTCGCTAACGACCGGCAAGGACGGCGTATTCAATTCGCGAACGTAGATGTCATAAGAACCGAGCATCAGGCTACCCGCCCCGCCCATTGGGCCATTGGTGTTTGCATATCCAGTGGGGTTTACCGTCCAGCACGCGTTGTAGTACCAAGGCTGATTGGCGTATAGGTTTGCACAGTTGCCACCGCTATAACTATCAACATCGTTGGTGGCAGTAGACCAATCATTGCCCAGGTGATACGTCAGGTAACCGGCGCTCAGGCTTCCGGAAATGACTGACCATGCGGGAGCCTGCGGCAGGGTGCCGTGGTAATTGCCGGTGTAATAGCCATCGAAGAGTACCTGGCCCGTCGTGGAAGTTATTCGGTGCCGGATCTGGGCATCCTGGTCAATAGCCCAGAAAGACAGGTCTCGACTGAATCCGCTGGATAACGACGCGCTGCCCATGTTGGCGGTCATGTCGGTCGAGGGAGCCTCGCTGCCATTCATGCTGTGCATGCCAAGCATCCAACCACCACCGGCGGTGGTCATGTCGGCATACGTCTGGAAGGCGATTTCGCCGCCAGATCCATCAGGATCAAACCAGTAGAAACCTGAGGATGCGCCAGGATCGGCGAGCTGGATTTGTTTGGCGGAGGCTGCAGGATCAGCGGCTGACGAACCGAGCAGGCCTGCATACACGTGGCTGCTGACGGCAAGACCGGTGCATACAAGCGACGAGCAAATAAATTTGGAAACTTTCTGCATTTTCCCCTCCCCCTGAATGCAATTTCGACGATAAAGCAAACTGCATGCCTTACATTTTTTTACATTACAAACAATATGTTATATGCAATAAACACTAGCAATTGAATGCATGCGTAAAAATATCCGACAGTACAGGACCATAGCCACCTGGCCTGAGCTGACCCGGTTTCCCCGGGTAACGATCACGCGCTCCGTCCGTAGTTGTCCTCGAAGCGCACGATGTCGTCTTCGCCGAGGTAGTTGCCGGACTGGACTTCGATGATTTCGAGCGGGATTGTGCCGGGGTTGGCGATGCGATGGTGGTAGAGGATTTTCACGCGGCGAATTATACGTATTGGGTAATGAGGCTCAGGCCCCATTTCCGTTGTTGTCACTCATCCTGTCTGCGCGAGAAAATCGGCGGGACTGAGGATTTCGATGCCATGAAAAGGATGCAACACCAGCAGATCGGCATCCCCCGTCACCAGGGTATCTGCTTCTCCATTGAGCGCCACATGAAGAAATTTGTCGTCTCGGGGATCACGGCAGACTGCGATCTGATGAGTAATGGCCACTCTTCGGGCAATCCCGCCGAGAAGGTGAATGAAGCGCTGACGATCGGCGATGGAGACATAGCGGTCGAATTTTGGCCGCGACAGAACGTCGACAATTTCAGCCAGCGTTGCGTCCGAAACCAGCAGCACGCCTTCGTTCAAGGCCCGGTCGACCGCCCGTGCGGGAACACCCTCCGGCATCAGTAGCCGGGCGATCAGCACATTGGTATCGATAACCCGCCGTTTTTCTGCCGCCGAGACTCGCTTCGTCACCGATTACGCGTCCAGCAGTTCGGCAAGTTTGTCTTCGGTCAGGCCGCGCTGCGCAGCACGCGTGCCGATCTCATCGCAAAAACGCTGAAATTCGCGGACATTGAGTCGGGTCAGCCTTTCGTATTCGGTCATGGAGACAACGACTGCGACATCGCGCTTTTGCCGCTGTATGACCACGGGCTCATTGGCCGCCATGTCGATGAGGGCGGCAAACGATTGTTTCGCTTCACTGGCAGGGATGGTTTTCATGGGTGCCTCATCAATCGATAATGTACAAGTTGGACAAATTGTACATTACAGCAAGCGAGCAGCATGCCGCCCAACCGTTTAGTCCGTAGAACCGATCTGAAATACCGTCTCGCCAGCGCCGACTTTTGTTTGCAGGCAAACGCCGCCCGCTATTCGACATCGGCGTAGATGTCGTCGAGCTTCAGTTCGGTATCGAGACAGTCGAGCCGCAAGGCGCCGTCGGCGTGATATTGGGGCTGCCAGTTTTGCGAGCGGCGATAGATTTCGACATGACGGGCATCCTGCGCCACGAGCAGGTATTCCTGCAGGCTGGGGAGCGTCTGGTAGGCGAGGAGTTTTTCGCGGCGGTCGATGCGCTCGGTGGTTTCGGACAGCACTTCGACGATCAGGCAGGGCCGGCTGCTGAAATAGGCTTCGCGATCGTCCGGGTCGCAGGACAAAAGCAGATCGGGGTAGTAGAAGATCGGCTTGTCGGCGATGTTCAGACGCACCTTCATGTCCGAGGTGAAGAGCTGGCACTGCCGCTGGCGCGCGGCCGGGGTCAAGGCGTAGGCGATCGCATTGACGATCAGGCCATGGGTACGGCTGGCACCGCCCATTGCGTAAACCAGCCCGTCGATGTACTCGTGGCGGATTTCACTGCGTTGCTCGCCATCGAGGTATTCCTCGACGGTGATGAATTCGTGCGGTGCGGCCAGGGGGGGCATGGCGATCTCCTGAGTATCAGCGGCAAAGTTTAGCGCCTAAGCGCTCCGCCCGTAGTTGTCCTCGAAGCGCACGATGTCGTCTTCGCCGAGGTAGCTGCCGGACTGGACTTCGATGATTTCGAGCGGGATGGTGCCGGGGTTGGCGAGGCGGTGCACCTGGCCGAGGGGGATGTAGGTGCTCTGGTTTTCGGTAAGCAGCACGGTGTGTTCGCCGTTGGTGATTTCGGCGGTGCCGCGCACGACGACCCAGTGTTCGGCGCGGTGGTGGTGCTTCTGCAGGCTGAGGCTGGCGCGCGGCTTGACCTGGATGCGTTTGACCTTGAAGCGCCCGCCTTCGTCGATGCTGTCGTACCAGCCCCAGGGGCGGTGGACCTTGCGGTGCAGGGTGTGTTCTTCGCGCTTTTCGCGATTGAGGGTGTCGACGATGCGCTTGACGTCCTGGCTGCGCGATTTGTCGGCGACGAGGACGGCGTCGGGGGTTTCGACGACGACGAGGTTGTCGACGCCGACGAGGGCGACGAGACGGCCGGTGGCGTGCACGAGGCTGTCGCGGCTGTCGACGGCGAGCACGTCGCCGCGGGCGGCATTGCCGGCGGCGTCCTTCGGCAGGACGTTCCACACGGCGTCCCAGGCGCCGAGGTCGTTCCAGCCGGCGTCGAGCGGCACCATGCGGATGGGGAAGTCGCTGCCGGGGCAGTGTTCCATGACGGCGTAGTCGACGGATTCGGCGGGGATGGCGGCGAATTCGGCCTTGCCGGGACGGACGAAGGCGCTGTCGGTCGTTCGCTGGTCCCACGCGGCACGGGTGGCGGCGAGGATGTCGGGGCGGAAGCGTTCGAGCGCGGCGAGCCAAACGGAGGCCTTGAGCACAAACATGCCGGCGTTCCAGTAGTAGCCGCCGGCGTCGAGGTAGCGCTGCGCGGTTTGGGCATCGGGTTTCTCGACGAAGGCTTCGACCTGGAAAGTGTTCGGCTGCGCCGAATCCCTCGCGTTGCTCGGGACCGCCATTTCATGGCGTCCTGCGCCCTGCGGGCTGGTCGGCTCTGGCGAGACGGCAGCCTTGATGTAGCCGTAGCCGGTTTCGGGCCGGTCGGGCGCGATGCCGAGGATGACGATGGCGTCTTCGGCGGCGGCGCGGATGGCGCTGTGCATGGCGGCGGTGAAGCCGGCCGCGTCGGCGATGGTCTGGTCGGCCGGGGTGACGACGAGGATGGGGTCGTCGCCGGTTTCAGCGGCCGCGAGTGCCGCCAGCGCCGCCAGCGTGAGAGCCGGGGCGGTGTTGCGGCCGACCGGTTCGAGCAGTGCGGCCCCAAGCTCAATGCCGACTTCGCGCAGTTGTTCCGAGGCGAGGAAGCGGTGTTCCTCGTTGCTGACGATGCGCGGTGCCATGACGCGCAGCGTGTCGTCGCCCAGGCCGGCGAGTCGTCGTGCGGCCTGCTGAAAGAGGCTCACTTCGCCGGTGAGGCAGAGGAACTGCTTGGGGAAGCCGGCCCGCGAAAGCGGCCACAACCGCGTGCCGGAACCGCCGCAGAGGATGACGGGGAAGACGGGGATGGAGGCGGTTACGGGCGGCATGGCATTGTCCTGAAACGGGGTGTCCGAAGTTTAGCGCCGAAGGGGGAGAACTGCGCCCGCCTCATTCCAGCCAGTTTTCCGGCGGCGTGCTTAAAAACAGTTCGAGTGGAACTCCACCCGTGCCGACGACCAGGGATGTGCGCGTACCGAACGTCCGGGCAAAGCTGCCCAGCCCGCCAAGGCTGCCTTTGTTCCGTCCGCTCTTGACTTCGATGGCGGCGACCCGCTCGCCGCTACGGAGGACGAAATCGACTTCCTGGTTGCGCTCTCGCCAGTAGCACACCTGCATCCCCGCCGGAGCGGCGTTGCATAGATGAGCGCCGACGGCAGACTCGACCAGCCGGCCCCAGAGTTCTCCGTTTTGCCTTGCCTCATCGAAATCCCTGCCGGTCTGGCTCGAAACCAGCGCTGTGTTGAGTGCTTGCAGCTTGGGGCTCGAAGCACGGCTGCGGGCGATATCCCCCGCATATTTGTCCAGTCCGGCGAGCAGCCATGCGCCGCCGAGCAGATGAAGATAGTGCGCCAGGGTCGTGGTATTGCCCACATCCTGAAGCTGGCCGATCATTTTTTGGTAGGAGAGGATCTGACCGGAGTATTGGCAGCCCAGAACGAACAAGCGTCGCAGCAGGGCCGGCTTGTCGATCCGGGTCAGTTGCAGGACATCGCGAGAGAGCGTCGGCTCGATGATGGCTTCGAGCAGGTAGCTGCGCCAGCGCTCATCGTCGCCGGCCAGTCCGGCTGCACCGGGATAGCCGCCGAAATAGACGAAGCGCTCGACATCCCAGCCGAAGGCGGCCTGCATCTCGGAAAACGACCAGTGCGGGATGCGCAGCAGTTCGAAACGTCCCGCCAGACTTTCGGAAAGTCCCTGCTGCATCAGGAAGTGCGCCGAGCCGAGCAACACCACACGTAAATCCGTGCGGGCGGCGGTGTCTTCGTCCCACAGCATTTTGATGGTCTCGGACCAGCGCGGCACCTTTTGCACTTCGTCGAGTATCAGCAGTGTTGGCCCCTGGCGTGCTTGTATCCGCCCGATACGCCACTGTTGTTCGATCCACACGGCCTCGGGTGCCGCCGGCTGGTCGGCACTGGCATAGTGACTCGCACAGTTCCAGGCATCCTTTGCCTGCAGGGCGAGCGTCGTTTTGCCAACCTGGCGGGGGCCGGCGAGGATCTGCAGGAAGCGGCGCGGCTCCGCCAGGCGTCGCTGCAGCGCATCGAGTTGGGGTCTGATGAACATGGCGTGATTACAATTTACTCAATGTGTTGAGTAAATATACTCACTATTCACTGCATCTGGGATTTTTCCGCTCTGCCTCAGGCGACGTTGTTCCTGAGGAAGGCGTCGAACATCAGCAGCACCCAGAGGGGGGTGCTGTGGTCGCGGCGGCCGGTTTCGTGCTGTTCGACGAGGCGGCGCATGGTGTCGCGATCGAACCAGCCGGTGTCGAGCATCGGGCCGCCGAGCAGCTGGTCGCGCACGCGCTGGCGCAACGGGCCGCGGAACCAGCGGGCGAGCGGCACGGCGAAGCCCATCTTGGGGCGGTACATGATGTCGTGCGGCAGGTGCGGTTCCATGGCTTTCTTGAGCAGGAACTTGCTTTCGGTGCCGCGCAGCTTGAGGGAGGTGGGCAGCGTGGCGAGCCACTCGACGAGCGGGTGGTCCATCAGCGGTTCGCGCACTTCGAGCGAGTGGGCCATGCTGGCGCGGTCGACCTTGGTGTTGATGTCGCCGATCAGGTAGGTGTGCAGATCGATGTACTGGATCAGGGCGAGCGGATCGTCGGTGCCGGCTTTGGCGGCATGGCGGTCGAAGACCTGCTGCGCGGCGTAGCCGCCGAGCGCGGCCTTGAAGGCGCTGCTGTAGAGCTGGCCGCGGTCTTCGTTGCGGATGACCGAGATGCTGTGGAAGTAGGCTTCGACGGAATTGCGCGCGAGGGCCTGGAAGGTGGTCTTGGCGCGGAAGACGCGCGGTGCCCAGTCGGCCTTGGGGTAGAGATGGCCGAGGGTGCCGAAGAGCGGTCGGCGCAGGCCGAGCGGCAGCGCGGCGCGCATCTTCTCTTCCATCAGGTGCAGCTTGTAGCGGCGATAGCCGCCGAAGCTTTCGTCGCCGCCGTCGCCCGAGAGCGCGACGGTGACGTGCCGGCGGGCGAGCTGGCAGACGCGGTAGGTGGGGATGGCGGAGCTGTCGGCGTAGGGTTCGTCGTAGAGCTTCGCCAGCGTGTCGATGAGGTCGAAGTCGTCGCTTTCGACCTGGTCGACGAAGTGGCGGGTGCGGTAGCGGTCGGCGACTTTCTGCGCGAAGGCGGCTTCGTCGTAGGCGGGATCGGCGAAGGAGATCGAGCAGGTATTGATCGGCTCGTCGGTGATGCCCGCCATCATGGCGACGACGGCGCTGGAGTCGACGCCGCCGGAGAGGAAGGCGCCCAGCGGCACTTCGGAGATCATGCGCAGGCGGATGGATTCCTGCAGGCGCTGTTCGAGTTCGTGGCAGGCATCTTCCACGCCGATGGGGCTGTCGAGGCTGAAGCGGACGTCCCAGTATTGTTGGGGCTGTGGCAGTGCCGTCCCGCCGCGGCCGACTTTCAGCGTACAGGCGGGCGGCAGCTTCCAGGCGTTGCGGAAGATGCAGCGCGGCTCGGCGACGTAGCCGAGGGCGAAGTATTCCTCGACGGCGAGCGGGTCGATAGCGTCCATGCCGTGCGGGAAGCCGCCGTGGGCGAGGATGGTCTTGAGCTCGGAGCCGAAGAGGAAGCTGCCGTCGTCGAGCAGCGCGTAGTAGAGCGGCTTGACGCCGAGACGGTCGCGCGCGAGGAACAGGGTTTCGCGATTCCTGTCCCACAACGCGAAGGCGAACATGCCGCGGAAGCGCTGCACGCAGGCTTCGCCCCAGGCTTCCCAGGCGTGCACGATGACTTCGGTGTCGCTCTTCGTGTGGAAGACGTGGCCGAGCACCTGCAGTTCGGGGATGAGTTCGCGGTAGTTGTAAATCTCGCCGTTGAAGACGACGACAACGCTGCCGTCTTCGTTGTAGAGCGGCTGCTGGCCGGTGGAGAGGTCGATGATCGACAGCCGCCGGTGGCCGAGGCCGACACCCGGCTCGACATGCAGCCCGCCTTCGTCGGGTCCGCGGTGGAACTGCGCCTCGTTCATGCGATGCAGCACGGCACGATCGATGTCGCGCCGGCCACGGGTGTCGAAGATGCCGGTGATGCCGCACATTTCAGTTCACGCTCATGTTTTTTTGAACGGGTTTATCACGGATACCCCCGTAGGTTCGAAGTGGGTCACGTTGCGCGTGACGACAGCCAGCCCGTGCGACAGGGCTGTAGCAGCGATCAGCAGATCAGCACCGTCGTTGCCAAGGCGAGCGGACAATCGCCCCCAGAGTCGTGCCACAGCAGGCGTTACCGCCAACATTCTGTCTGCATACACGGTCAGGAGACTCTCGATCCACACGGATAGTTCGGCAGCGAACTCGGGGGCAACCGTTCGCTGTTTTTCAATGCCCCGTTCAATCTCACCAATTGTCACCACACTCAAAAACAGTTGATCGTCCTGCTGTCCGGAAACCCAGCGCAATACCCCTGCATCGGGCTTCTTTTTTCTCAACTCAGAGATGATCACCGTGTCGAGGAGGTACATCAAAGCTCCACGTCACGCAGCTTGATATCCATTCGATCGAATGGCGTCTCGTCGGTCTTCGGAATGGCAAGCAGATGCGCTACGAATCCCGGTGCAGCAGCACGCGAACACTGCTGGAGGTGTCGATAAGTCTGCTCAGAGAGAACCACGACGGCATCCCTGCCCCGCCGGGTGACATGCTGAGGTTCGCCTTGCAGTGCAGCTTCGACAACCTGGCTGAATTGCGCTTTCGCATCCTGCAAGCGCCATTGCGATTTATGCATTCCCGGCTCCAGATTCATTAACTGGTCAGATTATCTGACCAGTAGTAAGGCTTGTCAATTGCATGTCTGATCTACTTCGACAACTCTTGATCGTAAAGACCTTGATAGGCCCCCACCATCGCCGCCATGCTGAAACGGCTTTCGACGTCCGCCCTGCCGGCCCGGCCGGCGGATCGGGCCTGTTCCGGGGCTTCGGCCTGGGCGATGATGGCGCGGGCCATGGCGTCGATGTCGCCGGGCGGCACGAGGGTTCCGGTGACGCCTTCGCGCACGAGTTCCGGGTTGCCGCCGACGGCGGTGGCGATGACGGGCAGGCCGGAGGCCATGGCTTCGAGGATGGTGTTGGAGATGCCTTCGGCGATCGAGGGCAGCACGAAGGCATCGAGGCCGCGCAGGAGTTCGGGGATGTCGTGGCGCTCGCCCGGCAGCCAGGCGAGATCGGCCGCGCCGGCGGCGGCGAGCAGCGCCTGCGATTCGCCGCGCAGCGGGCCGTCGCCGATCATGACGAGGCGCAGGCGGTCGCGCAGGGCGGGCGCGAGTTCGAGCGTGCGAATGAAGGCGCGGGCGAGCAGCGTCTGGTTCTTGACGGTCTGCATGCGGCCGACGGTGCCGACGAGCCAGTGTTCCGGCTTGTTGAAGGGGCACCCGGAAAAAGTCGGCGCCCGCGGGACGGCAGGATGGAAGCGCTCGGTATCTACGCCGTTGTAGATTTGCGCGACCTTGTCCGGTGCGACGCCGACCCGATCGGTCAGGTAACGTGCCAGATCCTGCGAGAGTGCGACGAAGCGACTGACGAAGGGGGCGTAGGCACGGCGCACCCACTGGTATTTGCGGTTGTTGCCGTCGAGGTCGCCGACGTCGTAGCCGTGTTCGCCGTGGATGCGTACCGGCACGCCGGCGGCCCAGGCGGGCACGGTGACTTCGAGCGCGGCGAGGTTGCGCGAATGCACGATGGCTGGCCGCAGGTCGCGGAAGATGCGCCAGAGCCGCGGGTAGAGCCGGAACAGGTGGCCGGGCGGCTTTTTCAGGCTGATGTATTCGACGTCATCGCGCCGGATGCGCTGGCGGAAGTCGGTGACTTCGGTCAGGGCGAGGATGGCGTGACGGTATCGCTCCGCCGGCAGGTGGTTGATGAGGTTGACGACGCCGTTCTCCAGCCCGCCGACGTCGAAGCGGTAGAAGACGTGCAGGACGAGTGGACGGGCGTCGACCGAAGCGGACATCAAAGGTTGGCGACGTACCAGTCCATCGATTCCTGCAGCCCGGCGTCGATGCGATGGCTGGGGGCATAGCCGAGCAGCCGCTGCGCCTTGCCGATGTCGGCGAGGGAATGGCGCACGTCGCCGGCGCGGAAATCGCGGTGGATCGGCGCGAAGTCGCGCAGGTGCGGGAAGCGCTCGGCGAGGTGCGTGGCCAGATGGCGGCACAGGTCGTTGAGCGAGGTGCGATCGCCGACGGCGACGTTGTAGACCTGGTTGGCGGCATCGGGATGTTCGGCGGTGGCGGCGAGCAGGTTGGCCTGCACGGTGTTGGCGATGTAGCAGAAGTCGCGGCTGGTTTCGCCGTCGCCGTTGATGTAGACGGGCTGGCCGGCGACCATCGCGGCGATCCATTTGGGAATGACAGCGGCGTAGGCGCCGTCGGGGTCCTGGCGCTTGCCGAAGATGTTGAAGTAGCGCAGGCCGATGGTCCGGAAGCCGTAGGTGCGGGCGAAGACGTCGGCGTAGAGCTCGTTCACCAGCTTGGTGACGGCGTAGGGCGAGAGCGGCTTGCCGATCCGGTCCTCGACCTTGGGCAGGTCGGGATGGTCGCCGTAGGTGGAACTGCTGGCGGCATAGACGAAGCGCTGCACGCCCGCGTCGCGCGCGGCGACGAGCATGTTCAGGAAGCCGTCGATGTTGGCCTGGTTGGTGGTGATCGGGTCTTCGATGGAGCGCGGCACGCTGCCAAGGGCGGCCTGGTGGAGCACGTAGTCGACGCCCTCCCCTTCACCCTCGGCCCAGCGCATCGCCTGCCGGCAGGCGGCGAGGTCGCGGATGTCACCCTCGATGAAGCGGAAGCGGGTCGCCAGTTCATCGGGTGGCTGTCCGGAGGCACGGCTGGCATCGTCGAGCGCCGCATCGAGATTGCGGCGATGGCCGGTGGCGAAATTGTCGAGGCCGACAACGCGCTGGCCGAGCACCAGCAGGGTTTCGAGCAGGTTGCTGCCGATGAAGCCGGCAACGCCGGTGACCAGCCAGGTGCGCGGAGCGGCGCGGAGAGTGCTTTGCAGCGTGTCGTAGGCGTTACCCATCGCGCTTACAGCCGCCACAGCGTGCAGCCGGCCGCGCGGATGGCCGCGGGATCGTAGGCCGACTTGACGTCGACGAACACGCCGCCCGGCTTGAGCCGGCCGGTGATGTCGGCGAGCGGCATGGCGAGGTATTCGCGGTGCGAGACGGCGGCGACGACGGCTTCGGCCTGCGCGGGCAGCTGGCCCCAGGGTGTGAGGGTGATGCCGTATTCGTGCATCGCTTCGGGTGCTTCGGCGATCGGGTCGTGCACGGCGACGTCGCAGCCGAAGGACTGCAGTTCCCTGACGAGGTCGGCGACCTTGGAGTTGCGCAGGTCGGGGCAGTTTTCCTTGAAGGTGAGGCCGAGGACGATGACCTTGGCACCCTTGACAGCGCTGCCGTTGTTGATCATCTGCTTGACGGCCTGCTGGGCGACGTAGGCGGCCATGCCGTCGTTGATGCGCCGGCCGGCAAGGATGACCTGCGGGTGGTAGCCGAGCATCTCGGCCTTGTGCGTAAGGTAGTAGGGATCGACGCCGATGCAGTGGCCGCCGACGAGGCCGGGACGGAAGGGCAGGAAGTTCCACTTGGTGCCGGCGGCCTGCAGGACTTCGAGCGTATCGATGCCGATGCGGTCGAAGATGAGCGAGAGTTCGTTCATCAGGGCGATGTTCAGGTCGCGCTGGGTGTTCTCGATGACCTTGGCGGCTTCGGCGACCTTGATGCTGCTGGCGCGATGCACGCCGGCGGTGATGACCGAGCCGTAGAGGGCCGCGACCGCTTCCGAGGTCGGACCATCGTCGCCGGAGACGACCTTGACGATTCGGGTGATGGTGCGTTCCTTGTCGCCCGGGTTGACGCGCTCGGGCGAGTAGCCGACGTGGAAGTCCTGCTTCCATTTCATGCCGGAGTGCTTTTCGAGCAGGGGAATGCAGACTTCTTCAGTGGCGCCCGGATAGACGGTGGATTCATAGACGACGGTGGCGCCGCGCTTCATGTGCTTGCCGACGGTAGTGGAGGAACCGACCAGCGGCGAGAAGTCGGGGATATGGCCCTCGTCGACCGGGGTAGGCACAGCGACGATGATGAAGTCGGCCTCCTTGAGAGTGGAAGGGTCGGTGCTGACGCTGAGCTGCGTGGCGGCCTTCAGATCCTCAGTGCTGACTTCGCCGGTGGGGTCGCAATGCTTGCGGTAGCTGGCGATCTTGGCTTCGGAGAGGTCGAAACCGATGGTGCGGTACTGCTTGCCGAATTCGACGGCGAGCGGCAGGCCGACGTAGCCAAGGCCGACGACGGCGACGACGGTGTCTTTTCCGACAGTTCCGATGCTTGCGGTGCTCATGGTTTCCCTTTCATTCAGTTTTTGCAATTGGCATCATTCTAGCGATTCGGCGCAGTGGCAGCCTGTTCGAGCAGCCTGGCGATGCCACCGCCGGCATGGGCGAGATAGTCGCCGAGTACGGCATCGCCCGCGGGTTCCTGGGCATAGACGAAGACTGCGGCGGATGCGTCGCCGCGCCCCATCAGTTTCGCCAGGGCGAGCCGCAGCTTGCCGAGGTGGTCGCTCGCCATGAAGCGGCCGTCGATCCAGTACCAGTGCCAGACCTTGTAGCGCGGCGGCTCGGCGCCGAGGCTGGCGGCGTTGAAACGCAGCAGGCCGGTGCGTGCGGCGAACGACTGGCCGGCGAGTTCGACCGGTCGGCTGCCGGCGGCGACTTGCGCCCAGGCCTTGTCGCTGCTTTGGACGAGCGCATTGCTGGAACTGATGAGCTTGCGTTCGTAGTTTTGCTGGCGGTAATACGCGATGAAGACGCCGACGCGCCGGTCATCCTTGACGAGTGTTGCGTTCAAGGTCGCGGTCGGGTTGGCGAAGGCAGGTTGCCAGTCGGCGAGCGGCTCGGCGGCCAGTTGCCAGCCGCCGCCGGCGAGGGATTCGGCCGCCAGCACGGGAGGCGGCAGTGCCGGTCCGGAATCCATGGCGACAAGCGCGGCCCGCGGCGCCAGGGCGATGACCAGCGCCAGGACGACCGGCAGGAGCAGCCGCGGCGGACGGGCCTCGCGGATGCGGTCGGCTTCGGCGGCAGTGAGCGGTGACGGTTCGATTTCGTGCTCGCGCCAGCGCAGGCCGATGGCGAACATGATCATGATGACGATGCCGAAGAAGACCCAGCCGTAGATGAGGTGGTCGACGCCCGTCGCGAGGGTGTTGCCCGAGTAATGGCCTAGCATGACGATGATGTAGGCACGCGCCCAGTTGGCGACGAGCGGCACGAGGATGGCGACGCCGACGAAAATCATCCGGCGCTTGAGCGACTGGTAGTTGAGGTAGGCGTAGAGCGTGCCGACGACGATGGAGGCCATCAGGTAGCGCACGCCGCTGCAGGCTTCGACGACGGACCAGCGGCCCGAAGGGATGACGAAGTGCAGGCCTTCCTGATAGACGGGAATGCCCGAGGCGCGCAGGCCGGCGACGGTGAAGTGCGCGGTCCAGTCCATCAGCGTGGGCATGACGAATTCGCCGAAGGGCACGGCGAAGAAGAGGAAGGCGAGCGGGAAGGCGATGCGGCGGGCGGCCGGGATGCCGATGATCATGGGCACGGCGAGGACCAGCATGCCGACGAAGGCGAACTGGGTGACGGCATTGACGGCGGCGAGTTCGCCGAGCAGCCAGCCGAACGCCAGTGCGACCAGCGGCATGACGAGCCAGGGCATCGGCTGCGGCGCGATGCGGGCGAGCGCGTGGCGCTTTTCCCAGATCAGCCAGAGAGAGATGGGCGGAACGAGAAAGGCGTGGTTGAAGGTTTCGGAGCGCCACCAGATCTCGACCATGGCGGAGGCAGTGTCGAAGTACAGGCCGATCAGCGCGAGTTCAACGAGGACGATGGCGACGAGCGCCTGCCTCCACTGAAAAGTCGGTGCCGGCGGGACGGTACTCATGAATCGATTTCCTCCAGGGAACGGTCGATGGCGCCGAGGTGGGCGTCCCAGCTGTAGTGTTCGAGTACGCGGCGGCGGGCTGCCTGGCCAATGGCGTCGGCGCGGGTGCGGTCGGCGAGCAGGGCCTCGATCTGGCTGACGTAGTCTTCTGCGGTTTCGGCCGCGAGCAGTTCCGTGCCGGCCACGGCCTCGATCGGACCGGCGCAGGCGGCGGAGGCGACGACAGGCCGTGCCATGGCCATGGCTTCGAGCACCTTGTTCTGGATGCCGCGCGCGATGCGCAGCGGCGCGACGACGACGGCGGCATGAGCGATCCACGGCCGCACGTCGTCGACGGTGCCGGTGACGATCACGCCATTCCCTCCTCCCTCCCCCGCCAGCGCCTGCACGGCCGGATCGGGGCTGCGGCCGACGATGGCAAAGCGGACGGCGGGATGTCGCGCCCGCAGGCGCGGCAGGATGTCGCCGGCGCACCAGACGGCGGCGTCGATGTTGGGTACGTAGTCCATGGCGCCGGTGAAGACGACGGGGATGTCGCCGGGTGCATAGGGCGAGGCGCCGCCGTTGGCGGGATCGAAGAAGTCGGCATCGACGCCGTTGCACATGGCTTCGACCCTGCCGGCGCATTCGGGGGCGGCGTGCAGGAACAGGTTGCACTCGGCGTCGGTGACGAAATAGGCGCGCCGCGCACGGGCGGCCACTGCACGTTCGAAGGCGAGGAGCTTTTCGCCTTCGCGGCGATAGAGCCAGGAAAACGGCCATCGATGCGTGCCGGCGTATTGGGCCCACTTGGCGGAATCCATGTCGACGAAGTCGACGAGGGCCGGCAGGTCGTCAGGGAGGTAATCCGCCATGACCGAGGAAAAGACCACGGCGGCGTCGAAGCGATGCTTCGCGCAGGTTTCCTTCACCCAGGCACGCAGCCCGGCATCGCGGTAGTACGGCAGCGACAGGGCTTCGCCGCTGGCAAGGCCGGACAGGCTGCGCAGTTTCGCGCTGCGCGGCGAGAGCCGGGCGACGTACATGTCCGTGCAGAAGGCGCGCACCGCATCGAGGTGCACTTCGTCCGCCGGGTCGTCGATGAAGGTGCCGAGATGCAGCTCATGACGCTGTGCGAGGTGCTTCATCAGGTGGTAGGAACGCACCTTGTCACCCTTGTTGGGCGGGTAAGGCAGGCGATGCACGAGGTAGAGGAGCCGGGCCATCAGCCGAGGTTGCGCACGATGAAGGGGCCGAGGAAGTTGGCCAGCGCGATGGGCATGCGTCGCCAGGCCGCGATCATCAGCTTGTACTTGGGGTTGTTGGGATTGTTCTGCGGAATGCTGTCGCGTTGGTAGAGCCGGTATTCGTAGTGCAACGGGCGCGGCTCGAAGCCCCAGTTCTTCTTGAACGAATACGAACCTGAGCCGACCTTGCTGCGGCCGTAGTCGAAAAGTTTGCAGCCGCGCTGGCGGGCATGGCACATCAGCGACCAGTACTTGAAGTCGTTCGCGGCCAACTCGCGGGCGCGTACGGCATCGCCGGCGTAGTACGGCAGGATCTCGTCGCGGAAGTAGAAGCTCAGGACGCTGCTGACGGGCGTACCGTCGGCAGCGACGACGGTGAGGACGTCGCAATCAGCACCGAATGCGCGCATCAGGCTGTCGAACCAGCGCTTCGGCATGGCGGGCGTACCGTGGCGATGCACGTTGTCGGCGTAGAGGGCGAAGAAGCGGTCGGCGTTCGTGTCGACCTCGGCGCGCAGGCCATTCTTGATGCTCTTCCTGACCATCGCACGCTGCTTGCGCGGGATGGCGTTCATGTTGGCTTCGTCGTCGGGCTGGATCTCCTTGCGGAAGGTGACGTAGAGATCCTGCGCCGGCCAGTCGGCGTGGCGGGCATCGAGGTTGCGGTATTCGAGGTGGGCGACGCCAAGCTCCAGGGCGATGCGTTCGGCTTCGGCTTCGAGTGCGGCGGCAGCCTCCGGCGTCGCGGCGACGACGCCGCCATAGACGGCGAAAGGAAGCGCGGCGAGCGAGTTGCCGAACAGGCGGCTCTTCACCTGGGCGAGCGGCAGAATGCCTTCGATCGCACCATCGCGCTCGGCGCAGAGAAAGAAGGTGGCATGGCCGAACACCTCGCGCAGCAGCGGCTGCCAGGCGGCGCGATGGAAAAAAGTCGCTGCTGGCGAGACGGCGACGAAGGCTTCCCAGCGGGCGACAGCGGCGGCATCGGCGCTGTCGAGTCGCCGCACCCGCAGGCCGGCCGGGGAATCGCTCGGGTCGGCCACGCTCATTGTTCGAGGAAGATGCGGTCCATCCGGCCCCAGCGGAAATCCTGCAGCAGGCGCGCCAGGCGCGCTTCCATGCGATGGATGTTCACGTAGTGGCGGAATTTCGTCTTGGCATTGATGCCGGGGATGCGCGGCTGGCCGGTATCGATTTCCCAGGGATGGAAATAAAAGACCGCGGACTCGCCGTCGTGGCGATTGACGCGCTCGATCAGGCGGCGCGACAGCGCGTAGGGCATCAGCCGGAAATAGCCTCCTCCGCTGGCCGGCCAGTTGCGATTGAAGGCACGCACGGTGGTGGGCGGCACTTCGAGCACGTCGGAATGTGCGGCATGGCGAAAGCGCGGGGCGTCGGGCATGCCGTAGTGGTCGTGGCGCACCGGATAGACGCTGGAGCTGTAGCGGTAGCCGGCACGGGCGAGCGCCTCGAAAGCCCACTCGCGGTTGCGGGCGTCGATGGAGAAGCTCGGTGCGCGATAACCTTTCACCTCCACGCCGGACAGGTCTTCGAGCAGCCGCTTGGCACGATCGATGTCGGCATGGAACTGCTCGGGCGTGAGGTCGCTGGCACGCTGGTGGCCGTAGCCGTGGCTGGCGAGTTCATGGCCGCCGGCGAGGATGTCGCGCACGACGCCGGGGTGCCGCTCGGCGATCCAGCCGAGGGTGAAGAAGGTCGCCTGGACGCCGTGCCGGTCGAGCAGCGCCAGGATGCGCGCGATGTTTCGCTCGACCCGGCATTCGCGGCTGTCCCAGTCGGCACGGTCGATGTAGGGGGCGAAGGCGGAGACCTGGAAATAGTCTTCGACATCGATGGTGAGGGCGTTGGTCTTCATGCCTTGCCGCTCTTGCCCTGTGCCTTCTCGGGCTTTGTCCCCTTTTCCGGTCGATCCTCTTCCTGGCCGCCGGCCTTACGAGGACGGGCAGCTTCGACCAGCTGGAGCATGACATTGAGCATCAGCGAATTGGTCTGCTCCAGACGGAGCAGGCTGCGTTCGAGACGGACGAGCCGATCGACAACGCGCTTGTCGTTGATGCTGGACAGGGAGCGTCCCAATTCGGCGGCCATGTCGTTGTCGATGGCGAGGGTGCTCATGTCGAGGGCACCGAAATCGTCGCCGAACGCCTGCGGTGCCTGCAACGCGCGGTCCATGCCGCCGGTGCCGATGTTCGAAGCGTTGTTCATTTCGCTGGCGACCTCTTCGACTTCGGTCTTGCCGAAGCTTTTCTTGTCGCCGAGAAAACCCATCAGCAGCAGGCGGTCGCACAGGGCGTTGATGCGGCGGGGAATGCCTCCGCTGGCACGGTAGATGGCGCCGTAGGCTTCCTCGTCGAACTTCGGATCGCCCTTCGAGCCGGCGCAAGTCAGGCGATGCTTGATGTAGTCGCGCGTTTCAGCGGCATCGATCGGCCCGATGTGGCAGGCGGCGATGACGCGCTGACGCAATTGCTCCATCTGAGGGCTGAGCATGATGGCGCGAAACTCCGGCTGGCCGACGAGGAAGGTTTGCAGCAAGGAATGCGATTCGAACTGGAAGTTCGACAGCATGCGCAGTTCCTCGACCGCCTTGTGCGTCAGGTTCTGCGCTTCGTCGACGATCAGCAGGCAGCGGCGGCCGCGCCGGGCGATTTCGACCAGGAATGCTTCGATCGACAGGATCAGGTCGGCCTTGGCGACATCCTTGCAACGGACCCCGAAGGCGGCGGCGACCATGCGCAGGGTATCGTCCGCATCGAGCTGGGTACTGACGATCTGTGCAGCAACGACCTTGTTCTGGTCGAGCGTTTCAAGCAGGCCGCGCACGATGGTGGTCTTGCCTGCGCCGATTTCACCGGTGACGACGATGAAGCCTTCGTTCTGGTGGAGGCCGTATTCGAGATAGGCCTTGGCGCGACGATGCTGCTTGCTGTCGAAATAGAACGCCGGATCGGGATTGAGCTGGAAGGGCTTGGTCTTCAGCCCGTAATAGGCTTCATACATGGGAGATCAGAAGGCAACGACGAGCGAACCGGTGACCGCCTGCTCGTCGTAGCTGGTACCGCCGGTATTGTCGAAGCTGGTACTGCGCAGGCCGGCGGTCGCCGAGGTATGCACGCCAAGCTTGGTCGAGAGCAATAGTGAATACGAGCGCAAGCGGGTTTCCTGGGTGGCTGCATCCCCGCGGCTGCGCGAGTTCAGGGCATTGAACGTCAGGGCGGTATGCGGCGACAGCTTGTGCGCCCAGTTGCCGCTGAAGCCGGACTGCCGGATGTTCGAGGATGCGGTGAAGTCGTCGACCAGGCCGGCTGCGTTGCCGACACGACTGCTGGCGCTGCGCTGCAGGGTGAACGTGACGGTATTGTTGGCGCCCGTAAGCGACACGGAGGCTTCCTGGCGACGCTGCTCGAAGGCCTGCAGGCTCATGAGGTTGCCGTAGACCAGCGCATCTGCCTGTATGCCCAGCAAGGCAAGCTGCTCGAGTGTCTTTGCGGCACGTTCCGCCGGGTCGGGATATTGAGACGTCAGTTGCTGGTTGAGCAATTCATAGGCGGATGACAACGGTGCCTGCGTCATCTGCTGGCTCGGCAGGCTGACGTTGCGACTGTCGGTGAACCGCCAGGCCGACAGGGCCGACCGGTGGGTGAAATTGATGCTGTAGCTGTCGCCGTAGCTGCGCTGGTCCTGCCTCAGGGCCAGCAGGGTGCGCTCGGTCGGAGCCCAGTCGATACCGTAACCGCTGGTGCTGCGGCTCTGGTTCTGTGCCAGATTGAAATTGTCGGATTCGCGGCCGGCATTCACCAGCAGCTTGATCTGGGGATCGATCCGATACTCCAGCGTGCCGTAGAAGCGGCTGGTGCGCGTATCCCGGACACCGAGCGCCACGTTTTGCCGCTCGGCGTTCAACGACCAGCCAAGCGCTGCCAGGCGGGTATCGCCGGAAAGTCGCAGGCTCCATGCCTCTGAGGTCGTGCCGCCATTGGCCGCATACACGCCGGCATTGGCACTCGTTTCGGTATTGCTGTAGCGCAGTTCATAGTCGGCATATCCGCCCATGTGCCCCTGAATGTAGGGTGAAAACCTGTACGTGGACGTTTCGGTGCGGTTGGTGTTGACCAATTCGTTGGCGATGCCCTGGGTGCCGAAGGCGGATATCGGACGCTGGGCAATATTGCCGCTGGCATCGATGAACATCCAGTTCTCGACCAGTTCGAGCTTGCCTGTCGCTGCCAGCGAGGTTTGCTGGTTGTCATAGCGGCTGTTGTCGGCGTAGTAGCTTTCCTGCCACTTGAAGTCGAGGCGGCCGCTGGCGCGCGCACTCTTGCCATCCACCGTGACGCCCGGAGCGACGCGCGTAATGAAATCGCTCTGCTTCGCCCCGCCGCCCGCCGGATTGACGTTGTCCGTGTAGGTGACATCGACAGCAACGTTCGGTTTGATCGTCCAGGCAGGCTTGACGGAGATAGCAGCGGCCTCTTCCTGCGCCAAAGCCATGGCAGGAAGTGCCAAGGCCACCACCGCTCCGAGAAGTGACAATCGCTGGCCTAGGATGCGTGGTCGTCTGCTCACGTGTCAGCCTTCCTGTCCGAGTTCGGCCCGTCCCGTGCCACTTCGGCTGGAGCGCTTGCCGTACCCATATCCATAACCATAGCCGTAGCCATGCGCATCCATGTGCATCACCGCCTGATTCAGGACCACCATCTTCACCGGACAGGCATCAAGCGTCGCGACGGCGCTCTTCACCATTGCATGGGTCGTGCTTTCCGCCTTGACGACTAGGACGACCTGCCCCATGTGGGTCGCCAATGCACGCGCCTCCGTGGTGAGCAGCAAAGGCGGCGAATCGAAGATGATGATGCGGTCGGAATACCGCGAGGCCATGTCTGCCAATAGTTTGTTCATGGCATCGCTGGCCAGCAATTCAGTCGCACGCGGATGCTGGGTGCCAGCAGGAAGGATGGACAGTTTCTCGATGTTGGTGCGGAGCAGGACCTGGCTGAGGTCGAGGGAACTGTCCTGCAAAACGTCGAGCAGCCCTTTTTCATCTCGACTGATACCAAGCGCGGTCGGAATCGAGGGACGGGCCACGTCGGCATCGACCAGCAGCACGGTGTGGTCCAATTCCATGGCGATGCTGATCGCCAGATTGGTCGCCAGGTGCGTCTTGCCTTCGGCCGGCACGGCACTGGTGATCATGATCAGGTTGGCATCCTTGACCGGCGCAGCGCTTTTGCCTGCCACGTTGCGCAGCAGGGGACGCTTGAGCACCCGCAGCTCGTCGGCAAGCTGGGACCGGTCGGCATCGGGCGTAACGATCCCCCTCGACCCCAGCGCTGCCAGGTCGAGTTCGACAGTTCGTGATGCAGCCGATTCCGCGGCCGTGGTTGCGGATACCGGCCGCGGTCCGGAACGCTCGGTCACAGGTCCGGTCGGGAGCGCATCGCCACGATCTGCAACTGCGCTTTCCGGTAGTTCTATGCCGGCCCGACGCAACTCTTCGAGACGCTTGGCGGCCTGTTCGATTATGTCCATCATCCCCCTCTCAGGCAGCCGTCCTGGAAATGATGATGAAAGCCGCCACCAGGGCGAATCCGTAGAAAACCACCAGTGCGCCTGCCCCGCCAACCGCCATCAACCGGTTCCTGCGCCGGATCTGCTTCGCCTGTGGCGTCATGATGCGTGAAACCGTTCCGAGCAGCGGCAGGCCGACGACTTCATGCAGGGTATTCGAATCGATGAAGGTCGGGCGAACCTGGCTGGCGGCAAAACTTCCGGCCATGCCCGCGCCGAGTGAAGCGACCAGCGCCAGGGCGAGGAAAACGATTCGATTCGGCTCAACCGGCTTGGAAGAGGCACGCGGAGGATCGATCAGGCGGAAATCCGCGACGCCGGATACCGCAGACATGCCTTCGGAAATCGCGGCCGCTTCACGCCGCTGAACGAGATTGTCGTAATTCTTCTTGAGGACGTCATAGTCGCGATTGAGCTGGGCAAACTCCGCCTCGACCTGCGGTGCGATGCGCATCGATTCGACCCCACGCCGGTAACGCGCATCATATTCGGCGACACGCGCCTGCAACGAGGCGACCATCGCTTCGGCTTCGGTGAGCGACACCTTCATCTGCTGATAGGCCGGATTGGCATTGAGCGACCTGACGACCGGATTGGATTCGGCTGCCTTTTTGCGTGCCGCGACTTCCTGGCGTTTTTGCGCCTCGAGATCCTTGATGACACGGCGGGCGCCGACCACATCGGGGTGCTGTTCGGTGAAGCGTTGCAGCAGGGCATCGAGATTCCGTTTTTGCGCCTCGATCCGGCCATCGATTTCGGGAATCGAAACGGCAGACTCCATGCCGGGAACATCCGGCAGCAGAACCGGCTCCTCGCCGGCCAGCTGGCGCTTGATGGCGTCGCGGCTGAACTCGGCTTCACGCAACTGCAACCGCGCCTGATTGAGCTGGCTGCTGATTTCGGCGATACGCTCCGTCGATGCCTTGCCGCTATCGAGTTGCATGTCGATATTCTTGAGCTTGAAGTCCTTGAGCCGCGCTTCGGCTTCCTCCAGTTTTTGCTGATAGGACCGAATCTGCTCCTCGACGAACTTGCGCGCCGAATCCGCATCGCTGTTCTTCGTACCCAGGCTGGACTCGATGAAGATGGTGGTCAGCGACTGAACCACCTTGCGCGCCTTGTCCGGGCTGGTATCGCGGTACTCGAGCGTGTAGAGATTGTCCCGACCGACCCCCTTGATCTGAAGCTTCTTGGTCAGGTGATCGATCAGAGCCTCCTTTTCGGCCGGGGTCTCGAGCTTGAGGTCGAGGTCGGCCATGCGAATCAGCTTTTCGACGTTGGGGCGGCTGATCAGCGTACGGCTGAGCATGGCGATCTGCTGTTCGGTATTGGCCTGGACGATCAGGCCCGACATCAGGGGCTTGAGTACCGAATCGGTATCGACATAGATGCGTGCGGTGGCCTCGTACTTGTCAGGGATGGCAAAAATGACGACGACGGCGATGATGCCGACGACCCATGAAATCGCGATGCCCAGCCACCGGTACAGCCACATACCGCGCAATATGAGCTGGACATTGCGAAGCAGATCTTCCATCGATGCCGGGGCCTATCGAAACGGAAACGAAATCAGAACCAGCTGCGCGGGATGATCACCACGTCGCCCGGCTTCATCTCGACGTTGGCCGACACGTCGCCGCGCTTGACGAGATCCTTGATGCGCACGCTGTACTGCTTGTTGCCGTCGGCCGCGCGCAGGATCGAGGCGCCATTGCCATCGGCGAAATCCGTCATGCCGCCTACGGCGATCATGACATCCAGCAGGGTCATGTTCTGCTTGTAGGGCAGCACCTGGGGCTTGGCCGCCTCGCCGACCACGCGAATCTGCTCGCTGTAGGGCCCGACGAACTGGGTGACGATGACCGTCACGACGGGGTCGCGGATGAACTTGGACAGGGCCTGCTCGATATCCCGGGCCAATGTCGTCGGATTCTTGCCGATCGCCGGCAGATCCTCGATGAGGGGCGCAGCCAGCTTACCATCAGGCCGGACCGGTACGGACATGGAAAGCTCGGGATTCCGCCAGACGACGATATTGACGGTATCGCCCGGTCCGATGTGATAGTTGTAGTCGCTCGAAGCAGCGCTCGATGGCGCCGGCGGGTAACTGTTGGAGGCGCAACCGGCCATGACCGAAGCGACCAAGGCAAGGAACAGCACGCGAAACAGGGCCGCCCATGATTGTCCATTTCCACGCTCAATACGCAGCATCTTCATCTCCTTCGATTCTCGTCTCGGAAGCTCGTTGAGGAAGCCTCTCAGTCCGGCTGCCAGCCGCCTAATCGGCTATTACGGGCAAGGCCTCATAAAACTTGAGCAGCATATCACAAGCCATGTCGGCCGGACACCGGCATACAGCCGGCAAACCGTGCTAATTCTGGCAGAATGACGTCGGCAACCCTCAGGTTGCATACGCTCGCCCGTCATGCCCCCAGCCCAGACATCTCCTCCGGTACGCTCCAGCGACACGCCCCCATCGGGCCGCCAGCCCTTCACGCCGCAGGGGAAGATATATGTCATCCGTATTATCTATTCGATCATGGTGTTCACCATGCTGGCCACGAGGGATGCCCTTTGCGCTGGCCGCCCTTTCGAGCACGGATGGCTGCTGATCGTTCTTGCCATTTATCCGCATGCCGGACATTTGCTGTTCGGCCGTCTCGACATACGCCGCATTCGCGGCCGCATCATGCTCCTCATCGACGGCCTGATCGGGGGAGCGTTTATCGCGGTGACCGGTTCGATCGACACGGCATCGATATTCATCGCCGCCATTCTGCTTTTCAACTGGATGGTTGTCGGCGGGGTGGCGCTGGTGGTGGCGGGTGCATCGAGCCTGGCGGCGGGTATGTTCATCATGGGCGCAGCGGGAGGCATCGCGCCCCCGGCCCCGGCAGACTGCAGCCTGCCTGACTGGCTTGCCGGCCTGTTCCTGGCCGGCTATCTGCTCATCGTCGCCGGCGTGCTCCACCGACTCGTCCAGGAACTCGGTCTGCATCAGGTGGCACTGCAGGCAGAGTCGGATGCCCTCCGCCATGCCAAAGCTCTCGCGGAGGGCGCGCTGATCTCGGCATTGCCATCCGGTACCGCCCGGCAACTGGCAAACCACGGGAAAATCGAATCGGAGACCATCGACGACGCCACTTTGCTGCTGTTGCGGATGGACATAGCACCGCCCCGTCACCCTGCCCTCGAACTGCTGGGCGCATGGCTTCAGGCGAGCGACCTGATCCTGGTACGGCACGGGTTCGAAATGATCAAAACCTTCGGTTCCCGGGCCCTGGTCCTGGGCCGAACAGCAACGCCAGAAGATGGCATCGCCGCCATTCGCGAAATCGAGGCCTACTTCTCGAACCATGCGCCTGCAGGGCTGGCCGACGGCGAGCATCTCCTGCTCCGAGCCGCGCTGAGCTCGGGTTCGGTCCGGATCGGTCCGGTGCAGGAAGAGCGGCTCAATCTCGAATTATGCGGCGCAGCGGCCGATGCGCTGGCGGAGGCGTTCGGCGTACTCGCCGAAGTGCCTGAGGCCCGGCTCGTCATCACCCCGGCCGCCCATGCCCGGATGCACGCTCCTGCAGGATATGTTTTTCATCCTGCCGATGGCTGTCTGCCCTCTCACTATCGACCAGCGGAAAGCGGCACGCCGACATGACGATGACCGACCGTCCTCCGACATACCTGCAGGCCTACGCGGAAACGCTCTTCTGGGCAATCGAGCGGTTGTGCGGCACCCTCGATGAAGAAAGCCTGTCTCAATTGATCGGAAAAATTTCACTGCGGCATCTGGTCAATGGCGAAATCCTGTATCGCCAGGGTGATCGCGGAGACGAAATGCATGTCGTGCTCAGTGGCCGGCTTCAGGTACGCGTGATGTCGCCAGAGGGCACGGAACGCATCGTCGCCCATCCCCAGCCCGGTGATATCGTGGGGGAGATGGCGGTCTTTTCCGGCAGCGAACGTGCCGCGACGATTTGCGCGATCCGCGACACGATGCTCGGCACGATCGGAAGGCAGGACATCGAGGCGCTCGCTGCGCGCTTTCCCCAGGTGTTTTCGAATGTAACCCGCATGATCGTCAGACGGCTGACGGGTGCGTCCGGTCACATTGCGCGCCGTAGCGGACTGCGTTCGATCATGCTGATCCGACTGCACCGCGGGGACGCCACGGAGGAGTTCGCCGTCCGGCTCCGGATGTCCCTGCTGCGGTACGGCTCGGTCCTGCACCTCGATGCGGCAACCGCCAGCCGACGCTTCGGTAGCGAGCAATGGCAGGACTATGGCCGCCACCTCGATATCTGCGAGGACGAACATGACTTTCTGTTGCTCGAAGCGGACGCGGAGAGCACACCATGGAATCGCGTCTGTCTCGCCCACGCGGACAAGATTCTGCTCATTGCCGAAGCGGCATGCGGGCCTGCTCTGACGCCGACGGAACAGCAAATGCTGTCCGCCCCCCCCCGCACGTCTCCAGCCGACCTGATACTGGTGCATCCCTCCGGCGCCATGCCGAGAAATACCCGCAACTGGCTCGTCCGGCGCAACATCGGCCGCCATCATCACGTCCGTCGCAACGCCGACAGCGACATCGAACGCGTCGCCCGGGCCATCTCGGGACAGTCCGTTTCGCTGGTGCTCGCAGGCGGAGGGGCACGGGGGTTCGCTCATCTTGGCGTGATCCGCGCGCTCGGCGAAGCGGGAATACCGATCGACGCGGTCGGCGGCGCGAGTTTCGGCGCGCTCGCAGCGACGGGCATCGCCCGCGGTCTATCCGATGCCGAGAGCCTGGAGGAACAGCGTCGCGCCTTCACCCTCGAAGATCCGCTGGGCGACTACACGCTGCCCATCCTGTCGCTGGTCAGGGGCGACCATCTCGAACGGGTACTGGAACAGCATCTGCCGATGGATATCGAGGATCTCTGGCTGCCGTTCTTCGCTGTATCGAGCAACCTGACCACCAGCCAGGTGAACGTCCATGACTCCGGACCGCTGTGGCGGGCGATCCGGGCCAGCGTTTCGTTGCCGGCCATCCTGCCACCAAGCCTCCAGAATGGCCACCTGCTCATCGATGGCGGCGTACTCAACAACCTGCCGGTGGATGTGATGCGAGAACGGATCCGCGGCCCGGTCATAGCCGTCGACCTGGCCATCGGCGGAGACGACCATGCGGAACACCGATCGATACCGGGGGTACTGGATTACCTCAAGAGCCGGCTCATGCCGGGCAAGCAGGCGATCGAGGCACCCACCGTTTCTCGCGTGATCCTCCAGGTCACGACGATGGCAAGTCGCCGAGAAGCCCGGAATGCACGTAGACTTGCCGACCTGTATCTGAACCCGCCGCTCGGCAGCCATGACTTCCTCGACTGGAGCAGCATGCGCCAGATTGCCGACATCGGCTATCGCCATGCCTTGCCACGCATCCGGGACTGGCTGCGGGAGCAACCGCAACTGAAGGATCCTGCAGGCTTCATCCGAGCCCTGCAAACCAGGATGGCCGCATGACGCAGAACCCGGAACTCTTCGCCTTACCGCTCTGGAGCTATGGCCTCGCCGCGTTCAGCTATCTGCTGACCGCGCTGCATTTGATACGCTGGCGCAGGCGCGGCGGTTCTGACGGGGCCATCACCTGGATCATCTCTGCAGCGGCGATGACCGTCATCTGGGCTGCGGGAGCCTTCCTGGCGATATTGACGGACACGCCTCTCCCTGACGTCCTCTCGCAGGCAGCTGATATCGTCCGTTACGGTGCCTGGTACGCCTTCACCCTGACGCTGTTGTATCCCTCGACCGCCGAGACGCAGACCCGGCCCAAGTGGCCGATCGTGCTGGGTACCCTGATCGTCGGCGGTGGCCTGGCGCTGCAGCTTCTGCTCTCGCTCCCGTTCGACCTGCCCGTTCCATCCCTCGACCGAACCAGCCAGTACGCAGCCCTCGCGCAAGTGATTTTTGCGCTAACGCTTCTGGAACAGTTGCTGCGGCGCACGACCGCCGACTCGCTCTGGAACATCAAGCCGCTCGGCATCGGCCTCGGGGCGATCTTCGCCTTCGATCTGTACTTCCACTCGAACGCCCTGCTCTTCAACCAGATCGATGCCAATGCCTACGCGGTACGCGGGTTCGCTCACACACTGATACTGCCGTTGCTGCTACTGACGATCTACCGGACCCGGGCGCGCAAACTGCAGGTCGCGTTATCACAGACGGCCGCATTCCAGACGACCTCGCTGGCGGCCGCCGGCCTCTACCTGCTGCTCGCCTCGGCCGCCGGCTACTACGTGCGCTATCTCGGTGGCAGCTGGGGGGGGGCGATGCAGCTGGCCCTGCTGTTCTCCGCTTTCGTCCTGCTGTTGATGCTGGCCTTTTCGGGAACGTTGCGTTCGCGCCTCAAGGTGCTGGTCGGCAAGCATTTCTTCCGCTATCGCTACGACTATCGCGAGGAATGGCTGAAATTCACCCAGGCGCTCTCATCCGAAGAGGATTCTCGCCAGGTCGGCCAGCAGGTGATCCGCGGACTGGCGAACATGGTGGAAAGCCCGGCCGGCACGCTCTGGATGCGCGATGCCGACGGGCGGCAATACTCCCAGCGGGCGCGCTGGAACCTGCCCGTAGCCGCAGTCGGAGAACCTGCCGACAGCGCGCTGATATCGTTCCTGCGGGATCGCGGCTGGGTGCTCAACCTGGAAGAGTATCGCTACCTGCCCGGCCGATACGAAGGACTCATCCTCCCCGACTGGCTCACCGACACCCCGAACGCATGGCTGATCGTGCCGCTGACCACGGCGAATGAAATCATCGGGTTTGTCGTACTCACGACTTCGCGAGCCGCGATCGATGTGAATTGGGAAGTCAACGACCTGCTGCGGACTGCCGGCAGGCAGGCGGCGGCTTTTCTTGCGCAGATGCAGGCGGCCGAAGCGCTGCTCGAAGCCCGCAAGTTCGATGCCTTCAACCGGATGTCGGCTTTCGTCGTGCACGACCTGAAAAATATCGTCAGCCAATTGTCACTGATGGTGCGCAACGCCGAACGCCATGCGGACAACGTCGAATTCCAGCGCGACATGCTGCTCACGGTCCAGCATTCCGTCGAACGCATGAAGCAGCTGATGATGCAGTTGCGCGAGGGCAGCGCTCCGGCGGACGGCAGCGGCAGTGTCGGGGTGAATCTCGATGCCGTGATACGGCGCATCCAGAAGGCGAAATCGGCCCAGCCCCCCGGCATCGAGCTGGACATTCGCCAGCCGGTGTTCGCGCGTGGCCACGAGGAGCGCATCGAGCGGGTGATCGGTCATCTGGTCCAGAATGCGCTGGATGCCACGCCTCCCTCGGGGCGGGTATGGGTCAGGCTGGAACGCGAGGGCAGCATGGCGCTCATCGAAGTCGGCGATACGGGTTGCGGGATGTCGCCGGAATTCATCCGCGACAAACTGTTCCGCCCCTTCCAGACCACCAAGGAAACCGGCATGGGTATCGGCGCCTACGAAAGCCGTCAGTACATCCGGGAGCTCGGGGGCGACATCCAGCTCGAAAGCAGGGAAAATATCGGCACACGGTTCCATGTCCGGCTGCCGCTGATAGAAATTCGCAGGTCGTCCGACCTGCAGCAACTGGAGACAACATGACGACGGAAAAATCGCGCACGCTGCTGATCGTCGAGGACGACCCGGCCCTGCAGAAGCAGATCCGCTGGGCATTCGACCAGTACGAGACGGTCGTCGCCGACGACCGCGATAGTGCGCTGAACCAGATTCGCCGCCACAGCCCGGCGGTCGTCACGATGGATCTCGGGCTACCGCCCGATGCCGACTCGGTGACCGAGGGATTCCGGCTGCTCGAACAAATCCTCGCCACCGCCCCGGACACGAAGGTCATCGTCCTGACCGGACAGAACGACCAGAGCAACGCCCTGCGCGCCATCGCCCTCGGCGCCTATGATTTCTTCGCCAAGCCCTTCGAACCCGAGATCCTCGGCCTGACCGTCGAACGAGCCTTCCGGCTGCATGAACTACAGCAGGAAAACCGGCGTTTGCAGGCCATGCACCAGCCGGACGCCCTCGGCAGCCTGATCACCCGCGACCCGGAAATGCTGCGCATCTGCCGCACCATCGAGAAGGTTGCCCCCAGCAATGCGACGATCCTGCTGCTCGGCGAAAGCGGGACCGGCAAGGAGGTGCTGGCGCGCGGGCTGCACAACGCCTCGCCGCGCCGCGAGGAACGGTTCGTCGCCATCAACTGCGCGGCGATCCCCGACAACCTGCTCGAAAGCGAACTGTTCGGGTACGAGAAGGGGGCGTTTTCCGGCGCGGCGAAGACGACGCCCGGAAAGATCGAAACAGCGCATCGCGGCACGCTGATGCTCGACGAAATCGGCGACCTGCCGCTCCCCCTTCAGGCAAAGCTGCTGCGCTTCCTGCAGGAGCGCGTGATCGAGCGCGTCGGCGGCCGGCAGGAGATTCCCGTCGATGTGCGCATCGTCTGCGCGACACACCAGGACCTCAAGGCCCTGATCCGCGAAGGCCGCTTCCGCGAGGACCTGTACTACCGGCTCGCGGAGATCGTCGTAACGATTCCGCCCCTGCGCGACCGGGCCGGCGATGCCGCCCTGCTCGCCCATGCCTTCACCCGTCGCTTCGCCACCGAGCAGAATCGCGGCAACCTGCAACTGGGCGAGGACGCCGTTCGCCTGATCACGGCCCATGCCTGGCCAGGCAATGTGCGTGAACTGGAAAACTGCATCAAGCGGGCGACGATCATGGCGGACGGCAGCTTCATCGCCGCGGAAGATATCGGGCTCGACGGCGCGGCAGAGGCGGAACCGGAGGTGCTCGACCTGCGCACGATCCGCGAGGAGGCGGAGCGCAAAGCCATCGTCACGGCCCTCGGCCGCAGCAACGGGAACATCGTGCGCGCCGCCGAGATGCTTGGAGTCAGCCGGCCGACTCTGTATGATCTGATGCACAAGTTCGGCCTCAAGACCTAGCCGTATCGCATATTCATTCCGGGAATCACGACATGAGCGCAACCTCTTTCCGCATGATCAAGATCACCGCCCTGGTCGGCGCCCTGCTGGCCGGCGGTTGCGGCGGCTCGCCCGACGAGATGCTCGCATCGGCCAGGGATTACCTGGCGAAGAACGATACGGCCGCAGCGACCATCCAGCTCAAGAATGCGCTGGCCGCCAACCCCGACCTTGCGGAAGCGCGCTTCCTGCTTGGCAAGGCGCTACTGGAAAGCGGCGACCCGGTCGCCGCCGAAGTGGAACTGCGCAAGGCGGCCACCCTCAAATTCGCCGCCGACCAGGTCGTACCGGTCCTGGCCCGAACGCTACTGGCGCAAGGCCAGCCGAAGAAGGTACTCGAAGAATTTTCTGCCGCCACACTGACCGCTCCTGAAAGCATCGCCGATCTCAAGACCAGCATCGGCCACAGCCTGGCCATGCAGGGCAAGACGGACGATGCGCGATCCGCCTATGACGCCGCCACCAGTGCACAAGCGGATTTCGCCCCGGCCCTGCTGGGCCTCGCCCGCCTCAAGGCCCAGGCGCAGGACCTGAAGGGTGCCCAGGCCATCATCGACGGCATCATCGCCAAGTCGCCCCAGAATGCCGACGCATGGCATTTCAAGGCCGATCTCTTGCGCGCCGCCGGCAACATGGCCGAAGCCCGCGATGCCTATGCCAAGGTGCTGGAACAACGACCCAAGGCCCTGACCGCGCATGCCGCCCTGATCATGAGCCAGTTGCGCGAACAGCAGGCCGACAAGGCCGCGCTGCAACTGGAAGCGATGCAGAAGGTCGCCGGCAAGCATCCGCTGACGCTCTACATGCAGGGGCTGGTGGCGTTCGCCCGCAAGGACCTGCCGGCCGTACGCTCGGCCATGGAAGCGCTGCTGAGGGCGCAGCCGGACAACCCGCAGGGTCTCCAGCTCGCGGGCCTGGCCGCTTACGAGTCCCGATCCGACATCCAGGCGCAGGAATTCCTCGCCAAGGCACTGCAAAGAGCGCCCGGCCTCGATTTCGGCCGGCGCGTGCTCGTCATGTCGCTGTTGCGCACCGGCCAGCCGACCAAGGCGCTGGCGACCCTCCAGCCCATCCTGCAGGGCAGCGAAACCGGGCCCGGCTGGTTCGCCCTCGCCGGCGAAGCCTACATGCAGAGCGGCGATGCGAAAACCGCCGAGGACTTCTTCAGCCGGGCCGCCAAGGCCGATCCCGACAACCGCAAGACGCAGACGGCCCTGGCGCTGGCACGCATGCGGACCGGGCAGGCGGAACAAGCGTTCGCCGATCTCGAACAGATCGCCGCCGCCGACACCGGCACCTCGGCCGACATGGCGCTGATCGCCTCGAGCATGCAGCGCAAACAATTCGACAAGGCGCTCAAGGCGATCGACAACTTCGAGAAGAAGCAGCCGGACAACCCGTCGGTCCATCATCTGCGCGGCGGCGCGCAACTCGGGAAGGGGGACCTCGCAAAAGCCCGCCTGAATTTCGAAAAGGCCCTGTCGGTCAGCCCGGCCTACCTGCCGGCAGCGACCAGCCTCGCCCGGCTGGACCTCGCCGAGAAAAAGCCCGAGCAAGCAGCGAAACGATTCGAAGCGGTTCTGGACAAGGATCCCAAGAACATCCAGGCGATGCTGGCGCTCGCCGAATTGCGCGCCAACATGGAGGGCGGCGGCGACAAGGCGGCCGACCTGATCCGCAAGGCCATCGCCACGGCGCCGGCCGACCCGGCACCGCGACTCGCGCTGATCGCGCTGCGCATCGGCAAGAAGGACCACGCCGCTGCACTGACCGCCGCGCAGGAAGCGATGGCCGCGATTCCCGATCGGCCGGAAATCCTCGATGTCGCCGGGCGTGTCTTCCAGTTGACCGGCGACACCAACCAGGCGCTGGCAATCTACGGCAAGCTGGCCTCGCTGCTGCCGACAGCGCCCCATCCCTATCTGCGCATGGCCGAGATCCAGGTCGCCGCCAAGAACAAGGAAGGTGCTCGCAGCAGCCTGACGAAGGGATTGGCACTGCAACCGGATTCCCTGCCGATGCAGCGCGCCCTGGTCATGCTCGATGTCGACGACAAGAAGATCGACGACGCGCTCGCCAAGGCTCGCGGCATCCAGAAAGCCCATCCCAAGTCGCCGGCCGGCCACGTGATCGAGGGCGACATCCACATCATCGCGAAAGACACCGTCAAGGCCGCCACTGCCTATCGCGCCGCACTCAAGATCGCCCCGGCGACCGATATCGCCGAGCGCCTGCATGCGACCCTGTTGCTTGGCGGCAAGACGGCGGATGCGAACGGTTTTGCCGATACCTGGCTGAAGGAGCATCCCAAGGACAACAAGTTCCGCCTCTTCCTCGCCGAAACCGCCAACAAGCGCAGGGATTACACGGCGGCGGCGGCCCAGTACCGCGCCCTGCTCGCCCTGCAGCCGAACAATCCCGTGCTGCTGAACAACCTCGCCTGGTCCCTCGGCCAAGCGAAGGATCCCAAAGCGATCGCCCATGCCGAGCAGGCCAACAAGCTGGCCCCGAACCAGCCGGCCATCATGGACACGCTGGGCACCCTGCTCGTTGAGCAGGGCAAGGATATCGAGCGCGGCCTCTCATTGCTCGCCAAGGCGGTCGAACTCGCGCCGCAGGCGGCCGATGTTCGCCTCAACTATGCCCGGGCGTTGCTGAAAACAGGCAAGTCGGCGCCGGCAAAACAGGAACTCGAAACGCTCGCAAAGCTCGGCGATAAGTTCCCGGCGCACTCCGAGGTCGCGGCGATGCTGAAGGGACTCTAGGCGGCCGTCATGCGCCGGACAAGCCGCCTTCTGCCTCTCGCTCTGCTCGGCTGGGCCGTCCTGCCGGCGCCGACTTTTGCGCGCGTCGAACTCGGTCCCGTGCAATTGCTCGCCCTGCGCGAAGAGGCGCGGGCCTACGAGCACGGCGAGGGTGTCGCCAAGGATCCCGCCAGGGCTTACAAACTCTACTGCGAAGGCGCAAAAGCCGGCGATGCGGAAGCCCGCTACGGCATCGGCTGGATGCTCGCCAACGGCCGTGGCATCGCTCGCGACGATGCGCAGGCAGCCTACTTCTTCGCACTCGCCGCCGAGCAGGGACACGAACCTTCGCGCAGGATGCTGGGCTTTATGGGTGCCCCAGCAGCGGAAATGCCCGAATGCCTGCGCGATCCCGAACCTCCGGCCGCCGTCGCCCTCGATGAGTTCACCTTCGCATCCGAACGGCAGCGGGAACTGGCCGAACTGGTCCTGCGCCTCGCCCCCGAATACGGCATCGAACCCCGGCTGGCGCTGGCGATCGCGCACACCGAATCCAACCTGAATCCGAATGCCGTGTCGAACAAGAATGCCCAGGGCCTGATGCAGTTGATCCCGGACACGGCGGCGCGCTTCAACGTCAGGAAACCCTTCGATCCGGAGCAGAATGTGCGCGGCGGCCTGACCTACCTGCGCTGGCTCCTGGCCTATTTCCAGGGCGACGTCGCCCTCGCGGCTGCCGCCTACAACGCCGGCGAAGGGGCCGTGAATCGCTATCGCGGCATTCCGCCCTACGCCGAAACACGCGGCTACGTGCAGCGCATTCTCCAACGCTTTCCCCGCGAGGCGCATCCCTTCGACGCGTCGATCACGCCGCCCTCTCCCGATCTCGAAAAGATTCTGCGCAAGAAGCAGCAGGTACGTTCGTGATGCCACGGCTTTCCCACCTGCTGTTCTGTCTCGCCGTCCTGCTGGCACCGACTTTTTCGCCGGCTGCCGAACTGGCCGACACCATCGAGCGCGTGAAACCCGCCATCGTCGTCGTGGGTACCTATGCCAGGCTGCGCAGCCCGCCCTTCGTGATGCGCGGCACCGGCTTCGCCGTCGGCGACGGCACGCTGATCGCCACCAACGCCCATGTCGTGCCGGAACTGACCGGAGAGGACGCACAGGCCGAATTGGCCGTACTGGTGCGTACCGGGGAGCGTATCCTCCCGCGTACCGCTCACCTGCTGGTGCGCGACGCCGATCACGACCTGGCGCTGCTGCGCATCGACGGCCTGCCCCTGCCGCCGCTGCCCTTGCGCGATCCCGGTAGGGTCCGCGAGGGCCAGCCGGTCGCCTTCACCGGCTTCCCTATCGGCGGCGTGCTCGGCTTCGCGCCCGTCACCCATCGCGGCATCGTCGCCGCCATCACCCCCATCGCCCAGCCCGGCGGCAATGCCGGCGAACTGCGCGACCAGTCGATCCAGCGCCTGCGCCGCGGCGCCTTTCCCGTCTTCCAGCTCGATGCCACCGCGTACCCCGGCAACAGCGGCGGACCGCTCTACGATGCCGAAACCGGCGAGGTCATCGGCGTCATCAATATGGTTTTCGTCAAAGAGAGCAAGGAAGCGGTGCTGGAAAAACCGTCGGGGATCAGCTATGCGATCCCGGCCACCTTCCTCGCCGAACTGCTGAAAAAGACGAATAAGCAGTGAGTGAGCCTCAGAGGCTTCGGCTCGTGTTTTTGTAAAGCCGCATGAACGCCTTGCGGCCAAGATGCAGGGCAAGCAGGTGGATCGGCATGCGCAGCCAATGTCCGCGCAGGTACAGCATCCCCCGGGCCACTGCGGTTCCGCGGTCGTTGCACAAAACATGATCGGGCATGAATGCCGGCAGGTAGATCCGGTCCAGCAGGACATCATTCATGCGCACATCATCGAGGGCCTCGCGCATGTCAATTGGCGTCGGTACGCCCAAGATACGGTCCAGATAGCGGAATGCCAGTTTCAGGGGCCAAACCAGGTCGAGTTCGCGGGCCCGTACCGGCAATGTCTTCCAGAATGCAGGATCACCCGAGAACTGTTGCAACAGCGCATCGAGATCGAGCAGATCCCTTAGCCCGTTGTTCAACTCGCCTTCGTGAAACAGATGCGTCGCTGCATGGATCACCATATCGCAGGGCGAAAGAACATGAAACGGAGGCTCACACAAGCGAATTGACGCCTCCAGCAGCTTTTCAGCCGAAGGATGATTGCGCGCGGTACTCGGCAGGATATTGTGGTGGACATCGACCACCGTACCGCGCTTCAGATTGACCATCGGAGGCAGTTCGTGCATCCACCGGCGGTAATAGCGATCATCGTAGGGATCGGTCTGTCGGGAAGACCAGCCGTGCAGCATCAGGGCGGCCTCGACCTCGGCGATACGATCGGCCGCCACCAGAATATCGACATCGCCATACAGTCGGCCAACCGAGGCATCCAGTCCGGCCATGGAATAGGCCGCCCCCTTCAGCAAAACGATCGGCAGGTCGAGCGAGCGCAAGGCATCACCGATATGCCGGGCTTCCCAGATGACTGCCCGTCGCTGATGCCGGGACAAGGTCAAAGCCGAAATCAGGTGCGGGCGTACGAGTTCCGGCACGTCATTCAGCGACCCCGACCGCTCCAGCGCCTCTGCCAATCGACCAAGCAGATTGGCACGTCTGACCAGCCTCAATAAGTCATCCCACGCCTTAAGATCAAGGTCGAGGCAGGTCGATGGATCCTTCAAGGCATCCAGCAACAGGGATTTATGCTCAGGCTTCATGGTGCGTCGTATTCAAGCGACGACGAGGTCGCCCCCTCGCGCTGGTCAGAAAGCCAATCAAACACTTCCAAGGCATCTTCGATACGACTGTATTCAAAATCGTAGCAATCGCATGTATCGAGCAGTCTTGCGATCGTATCGAAACCCATTTCGCCGAGGGTGCTGTAATTGAATGCATTTTCCGCAATCGGCTGGAACGTTTGCGTCTTCGATCTCGGCGTCAAGACAGGCTCGGCACCGGGGACATATTTAGGAAACACGATCCAGCGGGGAGGGGCAGTTTCCAGCATTCGTGCAACACTCTCTGCCGGTGGACAGAGGTGGGCGACCCGCCCTTTATGCGTATCGTAGGTTTCCGGCGACCAGACGGCTTCCGGAGACAGGGCTTTCACCAAGTCAATCGAAGCATTCTTCAAGTTGATCGGCCGGGCCAGCGCATGTGCCTGCAAGGTTTGCGGATCGAGGAGTGTCAGCTCATCGGATAGCAGGCGCCATCCTCCTCGCAGGGCGAGTGCCGCACAAAGCGTACTTTTCCCCGATCCCGGCGGGGCCGGCAGGATGACGGTTTGTCCCGCACGTTCCAGAGAGGCGGCATGAATGCTGAACCATTGGTGGCAGGAGGCAGCGATGGTCCAGTTCATGCCCCATTCGAGCATGGCTGGGGCCTGATTCCTCGGTAATGGCTCGAACGGAGGCTCGCCATCGATGAAGAATTGAGCTTGCGGCTTCAGCCATCGCCGCAGATTCCGGGGCGCCCGAATCTCGACATGAAAATCGGAAAACTCCGGAGCGATCAGACAGGGATGATGCGCGTACAGGGCTCGAATCGAATCCGCGACATCGGGTAGGGCACTATTGATCCTGAAACGGAGAAAGCCAGTTTGCAACGCAAAACGCCCCTGCACGAGCGCAGCATGCAATTTTTCCGGATCTAGATCCCCGACACAGGCGTCATGCTTCACTATTGGGCGGAATATGGCAGTTGCAGCTTCGCCAGTCTTTCTCTGGCATCTTCGAATGCAGAGGTCAATTGATCCGGCAACAGCTCCGGCAGTTCCAGAACCTCACGTATTGAAGATGGCGTACCGGGAACCGACAGAAACTGCCATGCGGAGAACACATCCAGAAGATGCGTATTGCCTGACAAACGATCGAATACCGCACAACCATCAGGCCAAACATGATACGCAAAGCGCCCGTCATTGTCATGACGAGCGCTACCACCGCATGTCACCCGACGATACCGTTACTGAAGAGGTAGTTTTTGATGTCGGTAGCGTACCAGCGAACGCCGGCCGTCACTTCGTAGTACCCCTTCGTGGCCCACTCCTGCCAAATATTCAGGATGCCCTGTGGCGTCATGGCCAACGGGGAAATACTCGCACCACCGCCGCCCAGGCAATTCAGATAGGCACCGATCAGGTGGAAGGCCATCTTTTCGAGGTCTTGATTGCCGCCGAGGTTGAGCACCTCGAACATGGTCATGGGGACGGTGACATTATTGACCGTCTTGTAAAAGCGCGTTCCCACACGATTACCGACTGCGAATGTGGGATGGAATGGTGTCCTGTAATCAATCGGCCAGGAATAGGCCGGCGATCCCGAGTCGGTCTGCTGGCTGTAATTGCCCGGTGACTGCGCGCCCACACACTCGCCATATTTATCCTGCTGAGACAGGCTGGTATTGCGTGACAAGGAGCGGGATGGCGTAAAACATGTGACACCGAGTGCAGGCTGGCTCACCATTGTCAGAATGACCGGCGCAATTGCGGATCCGGCACCGAGAAAACGCCGTCGTCCCGCCTTGACTTCAGTAGCCAAAGTTGGCGACGATGAGGGTTTGATCGGACTGTTCATGGGCCTAGGAACAACGTGTCAGTAGGTGAGTCTGATTTATACGCTACGGCGACGACGCAACGCCATCACGCCGAATAGTCCGGCGCCGAGCAACATCATCGAGCCCGGCTCGGGAACATCATTGCCATGGTCGGGTTCCCTGCACGCGACAGCGAGAACCTTGAAGTAGTCAGGGGTGCTATCCAGCGTATTGGTGTTCGCGAACCCCCTGTTGTAGGCACTGATGATCCACCAGCTAGAGGCTACGCTCTGTGCGTTAACAGTGACATTGATGTCATTGCTGCTAGCCGCATTGTTATAGTTGCCTACCCACTGCCAGGCAGAATTCAATTGCGAAACGGTCTGGCCCGCAATTTGAGGAGCACTATCCCCACCCCAAGCGAGCAAGGAGAAATCGGCATCTCCACTCGACCAGCCGAGCGTGATCGTATCCAATGTCACCGGGCCACCCGTGAAGTGCAAGGCGAGCATGTCGGTCTTGTAGTAGTTGTCAATCGAATGCTGATCACCGGAGTAGGACGTAATGCCATAACCATAGCTATCGCCATACCAGACCAGATTGCTATTTGAAACCGACTGGACGTAAGAACTGCCTGAAGTGCCATTGGCTACATAGGCATAGGCATAGGCTGAATTCTCTCCGCAACCCAACTTGTTGTCCGGATCCGGGATTGTTGAGGTGCAAGCCAGCGCGGTAGTCATGCCACAAACGGTAGTAGCGATGACTGCCACAACAGACTTCAGCAGTGATTTCCGATGTCCGATGAATTTCATGATCTCAATCCTTATCTCAATCCCGATCTGCGGCATCGCCAGAACGGTTCAGTCAGAAAGGTATACGCAACAATCACGCCAGAGATAAGATTCCTTTTATTTCATTGGGTTACAAAATAAACCAACTATTTTCAACCGGATGTGTAAAGGATTCCGACACACACTACCCACTTTCCGACACACTCAGGGTTTGAGCAATCTCGACAAGGCGACAGCATCCTCGACCCCCTCGAAGCGCTGGCCTGTTTTCAAAGCGGCCTCCAACTCTTCGCGCGCCTCGGCTTTTCGCCCGGATTCCGCCAGGACTTTGGCCAGATGGTACCGAACCAGGGGATTCCCGGGCGCACGCAAGCGGGCATCGCGTAACAGTTGCAGCGCTTCGTCGGTCTTGCCCGCCTGGAACGACAGCCACCCCAAGGTATCGATAGCATGCGGGTTGCCAGGCATTTTGGCGACGGCCTGTCGAGCGACCTCGATTGCGCGTGGATCTTTCAGCTTGAACAACACATTGGCAAGACTGGTGAGTGCCCATCCATCATCGGGAGCCAGCTTTAACAGACTCTCATAGGACTTCCTGGCCGCCTGTAAATAGCCGGCACGTATCTGACCATCCGCAAGCGCACGCAGTACCGCCCGGTCTTTGGGATGACTTTTCAGCCACTGCTCGGCCAGTGGCAATGCCGCCCTATCGTCCTTGCCCGACAGATTGCGAAACAGCCGGAGCAGCGTATCGGTCGACGGCTCGGTCTGATGTGCACGTCGATAGGCGTCGAGGGCTGCCTCAGTTTCCCCGCGTGACAGGGCAATATCGCCCATCAGGCTATGTCCGATGGCGAGCTTCGGATGTTTCTCGAGAATGGCGCGGGCGCGCTTTTCCGCCTTTTCCTTCGCCCCCTGCTGTAATTCGACCCCGGCCATCAGGGCCTGGGCGGGCAGGTAACCAGGCTGGCCCGAAAGCGCCTTTTCAAGACTGTACGCAGCACCGTCGGGATTGCCGGCCTCGATCTGTAGCAAGGCGATCTGGACTTGAGCCTGTGCATTGAACTCGGCCACGCGGGTCGCCGTCGTCAAGGCGGCACGCACGGCGGCGGCGTCCTTGTTCACCAATGACAGCCGGGCCAGTGTCAATAATGCCGACAGGTCTTCTGGGGCGCGGGAGATGGCGACCTTGGCCGCGTCGAGTGCCGGTTGCGAGCGGCCGTGGCGCATATGGAAGTTCGCGAGCGCCAGCGGCCACCGGACTTCGCGAGGGCCGCCGACATCGACGGTCTTTTCGAGCCAGCGCTGCGCATCCGCGAGCTGGCCGCGGCGCTCGGCCAGCATCGACAGCTCGAACAGCACCTCGGGGTTCTTCTCGTTGGCCTTGAGAAGCGGATTCAACCGTGCGGTTGCCGTATCGAAGGCGCCAGTGGCGATATCGAGGCGGGCCAGATTGAGTTGCGCCCCGACCATCTTCGCATCAAGCTTCACGGCCTGCTCGAATGCCGCCCGGGCGGCGGTGCGATCGCCGGCCTGCATCTTCGCCACGCCGAGCAGGTTATGAAAGTCGGCGCTGGCGGGACGGCGCTTCACCATGCCTTCGGCCAGCTTCACCGCCTTCGCGGTCTGCCCGGTGCGCAAATAGAGGCCGACGAGCGCCGTGGCGGCCTGCGCCTGGCCCGGGTCCTTCGCAAGCGCGGCCTCGAGCTCGGGAATGGCGCTACCCGCCTGGCCGCTGCGAATCAGGCTGAGTCCGAGCACGGTGCGGAATTCAGGCGCATCGCGCGATTCCAGCGCCTGCTTCATCAGGGAAACGGCACGGGCATGCTGGCCTTTCGCCTGGAGCGCCGAACCGAGCAGGATCATGGCCTGTCCGTCGGCCGGATGTGCCCTGAGATAGGTTTCGAGCACCTCGGCGGCACGGTCGTAACGCGCCTCGCCCAGATAGATTCGCGCCAGCAGTTTGGCAGCAGGGGTGTTGCCCTGCACCCGCTGGAAGGATTCCAGATAGCCCTTCGCCTTCTCGTGCTCGTCGAGGCCGAAATGCGCGAGCCCGTTGAGCATCAGCAACTGCGGCCGGTAGCGGATGAAGTCGATGGGAACCGGGTCGATCAGGGTCGTGACGTCACGCAGCGCCTTGCGCGCCTCCTCTGACTTGCCATCGCGTTCGGCCAGCAGGGCACGCAGGTAGGCGGCGCGCGGTTCCTTCGGAGAGGACTTGGCCAGCGCAGCGATATCGACGGCAGCATCGGCAAACCGGCCAAGGTCGAGAAAGATGCCGGCGCGGGCGACCAGCGCCTCGACATGCGCGGGATCGCGCTCGATCACCCGGCCGTAGGCGGCAAGCGCCTTGTCGAGGTCTCCTGCTACGTGATGCACGGAAGCTTTCTGATACCAGGCCTCGGGCAGTTGCGGCGCGAGCGTGAGCGCCCGGTCGGCAGCAGCCATCGCTTCGCGGAACTGACGCGAACGGATGCGGATCGGCACCTCGGCAAGCCAGGTTTCCGGGGCCTGAGCATCGATGGCACGCGCATCCTGGACAGCCTGCAGAGCATCGCGGCTATTGCCAAGATCGGCACTGGCCATGGCGCGCAGCAGCAGCAATTGCAGATGCACTGCCGACGGCAGGTCGCTCAAGCTGAAATAGTGCTGATCGAACAGCAGCCGGTGCTTGCCCTGGGCAAGATAAGCCTGGCCGAGCAGCACGACCACTTCGGCGCGATTCACACCCAGCCGCATTGCCTCGAGCAGGGCGACTTCGGCCGCCGCCACCTCGCCGTTCTGCAACAGCGTCTTTCCGAGCAACATCTGCACCGGAAGCATGCTGCTGTCGATCTGCAGGGCATTCTTCAGCTGGATGATGGCGCCGTCGAGATCCTTCTTTTCATAACGGATCAGTGCGTCTTCGTAATAACGGGACGCCTGGGGATCGGCCGCCCAGACGGAAAATGCCAGCGCAGCCAGCGCCAGGCCGAAGCGCACACCCTTCATCTATTGCGCGCCCTTGCCGCCCACGACGACCCCGACCGTTTCGAACAGCACCACGAGGTCGAGCAGCAGGGTATGGTTCTTGACGTAGTAAAGGTCGTACTGCAGTTTCTGCACGGCATCGTCGACGGTGGCGCCGTAGTGATAGCGTACCTGCGCCCAGCCGGTCACGCCCGGCTTGACGCTGTGACGCACCGCGTAGAAAGGGATCTGTTTGGTCAACTGATCGACGAAATAGGCCCGCTCGGGACGCGGGCCGACCATGCTCATGTCGCCCTTGAGCACCGAGAAGAGTTGCGGCAGTTCGTCGATGCGCAGCTTGCGGATGACGCGTCCGACACGCGTCACCCGGTCATCGTTCTTCGTGGCCCAGCGCGGCTTGCCGTCGCTTTCTGCATCGCGCCGCATGCTGCGGAACTTGATGACATCGAACAACCGGCCGTTCAGGCCGACGCGCTCCTGACGGTAGAAGACCGGAAAGCCGTCCTCCAGGGCGATCAGCAGCGCGGTGATGATCATCAGGGGAGAAAACACGATCAACAGAGCGATCGCCGCGAAGACGTCGAAAATCCGCTTGATCACGGTTCGGGCCGCATCCTGCCTGAAACCGCCGCCGAAGATCAGCCAGCCCGCCTTCAGGGCATCGAGACGAATCTGGCCCAACATGCGCTCGTAGTGGCTGGACATGTCCAGGACGAGAGTGCCGGTCAGGCGACAATCGAGCAACTCGCGCAAGGGCATCCGTCCGCCACGCCGCTCGCCCACCGCGACGACGATCTCGTCGACATTGAGCTCATTGACCGTATCGACCAGGGCCTTGTCGCGCGACACCAGCATATTTTCCGGCACCGCCATGTCTTCCGTACTCGGCCCCGGGTAGAAACCGACGACACGAACCGTCGGGTCCTCCTTGCTCAACGAAGCGGCGACCGCTGCCGCCTCCTTGCCGGCGCCGAAGATCAGGATGCGCAGGGTCACCAGCGCACGTTGACGCCGGTGCGAAGCCATCACGCGATTGCTGAGCATCCCGAATAGCGCAGCCATGCCCGACAACTCGAACAGGGTGCGATCGACATTCGCCATCGGCAGCACGAGGAAAAGCACATAGGCCACCGGGAGCGACAGGTGCAGCGACAGCACCGCGCGGGCGCGCGAATCCTCCACCGTGCGATCATGGATGCGCTGGTAGAAGCCGAGCCAGGTATTGAGGGCCAGCATCGTCAAAGCGAGGATGACCGCATACGTCACCACCAGCGACGGATCGACCGGCAGGCCATTGCCGATCCACAAGACGCCGATCAGGACACCGACGAAGACGAAGCCGAAATCGAAAACCACCTGCAGGAAGGTGTCGGTTCGGAACGTGTGTCCCATCGCCGATGTGATCATGCCATTCCCTTCAAGAAACCATTCGGCATGGATGCACCCCCTTTGAACATTGCGGGACCACTCATGCCATATCGCTATATGCAGCGAATGATACCCGCTCAGTCGAGTTTCTTCAGGTATTCCTTGGTGAAAATCTTGTCCGGCAGATCGCGCAGCTTCATCGCCCCGTATTCGAGCACGGACTGCTCCCCGGCCTTGAGCGCGTCTTCCATGACCAGCCGGGTGGGACGAACATTGCCGGCCATGGTCTGGTAGTTCTCGTATCGACAGCGCTTCAATAGGCGATTCGAGAGGGAATAAAACTCGGCCTTGAGCGGACGGGTACTTTCCTTGTCCACCCAATATTTGACGCGCTGATAGGTCACGCCGCGATCCACGGCCTTGAGATCGAGCACATGATGGTCGCGCCCGTCGATCACTTCACTGCCGGTGATTCGCGGCAGGTAGTCGCCGGCGAAATTGGCGCGCGCCAAGTCGCCGTTGGCCACCTGCCCGGTCAGGCGCTGGGCGAAGGACAGGCGGATCGGCTGCGACACCTCGGGCATGAAGACCCACAGGTCACGCCCCTTCATCAGCATGATCTGGCCGCGCTCGGCCGCGGGCTCGGTCACCATGACGACGCTGTTTTCGTTGCCCTTCGATAGCACGCGGTACTTGCGGGTCTCGCTCGACTTATCAGCGAGCGTGGTGGCGATCGTCACGTCCACCTGGAAACCCTCGGAGGGGAAACGGATCTGGTCCGCCTTTTCGACGACCGCCTGTGCAACGGGGTCAGCTGCAGCAGCCACAGGGACCGGCGCCTCCTCCGCATGACAATTGGCACCGAATCCGGCGACTAATCCCAGCATCATGAGCAGCCAGCTTCTGGCATAAAATCGGCTGTGCGTCATTTTCTCGAGCTCCGTTTGAAATGAACGTCGTCCGCGTCGAACATGTCACCAAGATCCACAAGTTGGGGGACCAACTGGTGCACGCGGTCAATGATATCTCCCTGTCGGTCCAGCCGGGCGTTTTTCTCGCCATCTCCGGGCCTTCGGGCAGCGGCAAGACCTCGCTGCTCAACCTGATCGGCTGCATCGACCGGCCGACCAGCGGCAAGATCTACATCAACGAGCAGAGCATCGACGGCATGTCGGACAACGCGCTGGCGGCGCTGCGGCTGCGCTCGATCGGCTTCATTTTCCAGACCTTCAACCTGCTGCCCGTCCTGTCGGCCGCGGAAAACGTCGAATACCCGCTCCTGCAGCGCAGCGACATCTCCGCCGCCGAACGGCGCGAACGCGTCGATCATTTCCTCGACGTGGTCGGCCTGTCGACACGCAAGAACAACCGCCCCAACCAACTGTCCGGCGGCCAGCGCCAGCGGGTCGCGATCGCGCGTGCACTCGCCGGGTCGCCGAGCATCGTGCTCGCCGACGAACCGACGGCCAACCTCGACAAGCACACCGGCGTCAGCATCCTGCAACTGATGAAGAAGATCAACGAGGAGATGAAGACCACCTTCATCTTCTCCACCCACGATCACCGCGTGGTCGCGCTGGCCGATCGACTGGTCCAGGTCGAGGACGGCACCGTCCAGGCGCTGGGCGTGAGAAAACCCCAGGGCGATTGGGCGATGGCCAGAGTGCGTCCGGCCGAAGGAAAATCCGCATCATGAACAGACCCACCCTCCACCTGACGCTCTTGGCTGCACTGCTCGCCGGCGCATCCCTCGCCCGCGCCGACTCCAAGGATGACCTGTTCGGCGATCTCGATGCACCCGCACCGGCGAAGAAAGCCGTCGCTGCCCCTGCCCCTTCCGGTAGCAGCAGCGGCCTGCGCGGCTACGTCCAGTTCGAACTCGCCCACACGCTCGACGATCCGAAGCACTGGTCAAAGCTGCGCACCCGCGGCGAACTCTCCGGCCAGGGCCGGATCGGCGGCGGCATCAAGTGGAAGGCGAGCGCCCGGCTCGACTACGACGCGGTTTTCGATGTCGAGGACAACTATTACCCGGGCGCCGTGAAGCACGACCAGCGCGCAACGCTCGACCTGCGCGAAACCTATCTCGACGTCAATGCCGGCGACTGGGATTTCCGCCTCGGACGCCAGCATGTCGTTTGGGGCGAGATGGTCGGCCTGTTCTTCGCCGACGTCGTCTCGGCACGCGACCTGCGCGAATTCATCCTGCCGGAGTTCGAAAACCTGCGCACGCCGCAATGGGCCGTCCGCGCCGAATACTTCAAGGACGACTTCCACGGCGAGGTGCTCTGGGTACCGGTCGCGACCTACGACGAGATCGGCAAGCCGGGCGCGGAGTTCTATCCCTACCAGCCGGTACTGCCGGGAAGCATTTCCCTCTACGAGAACGAAGACAAGCCGGCGCGCAAGCTCTCCAACGGCAACCTCGGCCTGCGCGCCTCGACCCTGAAGAACGGCTGGGACCTCTCCGCCTTCGCCTATCGCAGCATGGACATCCAGCCGACCTTCTATCGACGCCAGGTCGGCCCGGCGTTCATCTTCACCCCGCGCCACGAGCGCATCACCCAGGTCGGCGGCACCCTGGCCAAGGACTTCGAGGGCATCGTGCTGAAGGCCGAGGCGGTGCATACGCGCGGCCGCAAGTTCGCGGCACCGAATCCCCTCGTGCCGGATGGCCTCGTCGCACAGGACACGCTCGACTGGGCCGCCGGCCTCGATTTCACGCCGACCGCCGACTCGCGCATCAACGTGCAGCTGTTCCAGCGCGTGTTCTTCGACCACGATCCCGGCATCATTCCCGAGAAGCGCGAGAACGGCTACAGCCTGTTCCTGAACACCAAGTTCGCCGGCAAGTGGGAAGGCCAGGCCACCTTCATCTCCAGCATGAACCGTACCGACTGGCTGTTCCGTCCGCGGGTGCAGTGGAATTTCGAGAAGAACTGGCGCCTGCTAGCCGGCGTCGACATCTTCAAGGGCCCGCCGCTCGGCATGTTCGGCCAGTACGACAACCGCGACCGGGTTTACTCCGAAGTCCGCTACAGCTTCTGATCTGCGGGGCCGTCCCGCCGGCGCCGACTATTGTCCGACCGGTGTCACGTCGCCGTAGGTCATCCCGGCCGTCAGGGTTTCGATGAAGGTATTCCAAACGACATCCGGGTCGCCGAGTTCGAAACCGTAGGCGAGAAGGTCAGCGTTTTCCGTCGGGTGCTGGCGGATCGCCATCACCTTGACGGTGGCCACATCCTTGGGCCCGAGGCGGACGGAGGCATCGCTCCAGACCTTGAGCGGAAGCGGCTCGCGGGCGCGGGCCAGGAAACCGTAGCGCGATACATCGACGACATCGATCTCGAAACGGCCCCGCCAGTCCCGGTGGGCCAGGGTCAGGTAGCCGGGGCATCGGCAGGAATAGCGGCTGTGCTCGCGATAGCGACGCTCGCCGGCCCGATAGGGCAGCGGCGGCAGCACCGCGTCGTATTCCGGCAGGTCGTAGATGAAGCGCAGCAGCGCCTTCCGGTGGTCATCCAGCGCCGCGAATCCCTGCGTGCGGACGTTGAAGAAGTAATCGAGCAGGTCGGGGGTCAGGACCGGGTCGTTAGTCGTGTAGTAGCGGCGCTGCGGCCAAGCGATGTTCGGCAAATCGTGTTCGATGAAGTAGCCATGCAGGTTCTTGCGCGGCGGCTTGCCGGCATACACGCGGGAAAACACCTGCGGCGCCTCCTTGAGATCGAGCCAGGCCCCGACCGCAGGGGCCCCGTTGGCGAAGTCGTATTTCTCGACCACGTTCGCTGCCAGTCGCCGGAAGAACAACAGCGACTCGTACATCTCGATGCGGTTCGGATTGACAGCGATGACGAGATGGCGCGTGTCGAAGTAGCGCGTCGCATACTCGTACATGAACTTCATCAGCGGAAACAGGATCGCCCCGCCCGTCTTGCGGAAACCGGGATGCACGGCCAGCGCTGATACCTCGGCGATGTTGCCGTCGAGCGCCCGCACGCCCGACAGGTCGAAGACCGTATGCAGCGGAAAGCCGAAGGCACTGTCGTCGCGGATCAGCGAAATCGTCCCGACCACCTCGCCGTCCCATTTGGCGCAGAGCGTCGTCGTGGTCGGCAGCGCATGGTAGATCGTCACGCGCATCCCGGAGGGATGCGGCTTCATGAAACCGTGCTCGACATAGGCATCATGCAGGAGGTGGAAGCAGGCTTCCAGTTCCTCGCGCGTATCGGCGATCTTCAACTGCAACCGCTCGCTGGGTGCGGGATCGCAATCGACGAAGGAACGATAGAGCGCAAAACGCCGTTCGCAAGGCAACGCCCTGAACAAGGAACGCAGGCCCTTGTGCATCGTCTTGCGCAGCGCCGCACCGACACCCGTCCTCATTTCATGCCTCTCGAATCATTCTGTTCGCATTTTAGATTCGATTCTCCGGTACAGTTAGCAAAATCGTTTCCAGACCCGATTCACGCCTCATTCACGGTTCGTCCACGGTTCATAGGCAATGCTCGAAAACGCCCATTGGCAAGCCCGCATGCGCGAGGTACTCAAGGGCAGTCCCGTCTTCGGGCAACTGCGCGAGGAGGTTTTCGAGGCCTTCATCGACAGTCTGGAGGGCCGCCCCGTCGCCGGCGGCACCCAGGTCATCCGCGAGGGTGACGAGGCGGACAGCGTGATCATCGTCATCAGCGGCCGCCTGCGCGTCTGGCGCATCGCCGAAGACGGCAGCTACATGCGCTACAACGAGATCGGCCCCGGCGAAAGCGTCGGCGAACCCGGCCTGATCCTGCGGCATTCGCGCACCGCCAACGTCACTGCCCTGCGCGACTCGCTGCTGGCGGTGCTCTCGCGGGAACGCTTCGAGATGCTGCTGACGAAGCAGCCGCTGGACATCAACCGCGTCTTTTCCCAATCGCTCTACAACTACCTGCGCCATGCCGTTCCCCTGCAGGGCGCCCACAGCTGCAAATCCTATGCGGTGATTCCGCTGTATCCGGACAGCGGAGCCGCCGCGGTCGCGGAGAGCCTGATCGATGCCCTGTCGTCGCGCGGCAGTGCCCAGCTCGTCCGCATCGACGACACGCCGGCCGGCCTGCGAACGAACGACAGCCTCGGCGAAGCCATCGGCCGTCTCGACGCGCTGGAGAGCGGCAACAGCTTCCTCGTCTTCACCACGCCGCCGGCACTCTCCGATGCGATGCTGAAGGCGGTGCACCAATCCGACCAGGTGATCTTCGTCGCCACCGCGGGCAGCGACAGCCGGACGACCGAACTGGAACGCCAGCTCGCCGACATGCCCGGCTTCGCAATGAAACGCAAGCACCTCGTCCTGCTGCATCCGGGCAACGCGGCCCTGCCGGCCGACCCGACCCCCTGGCGTGCGGAACGCGACCTCGAGCGTATCTATCCCCTGCGCCGCAGCCATCCGGACGATTTCATGCGGCTCGCGCGATACCTCACCGACAGCGCGGTCGGCATCGTGCTCGGCGGCGGCGGTGCGCGCGGTTTCGCCCACATCGGCGTCCTGAAGGCACTCGAGGAGACCGGCTACCCGATCGACCTGCTCGGCGGCAACAGCATGGGTGCACTGATCGGTGCCCAGTACATGATGGGCATTCCCCTCGACGACATCCTCGACCGCACCCGCCGCTTCGCGCTCGGCGGCGAATACCCGACCCTGCCGCTGATTTCGCTGCTCTCGGGCCGCCGCATGGAGCGCGATCTCAAACGCATGTTCGGCGACACCACCATGGAGATGCTCTGGCGCCCCTTCTTCGCCGCGGCCTGCAACCTGAGCCAGGCCGCCACCACGGTGCAGGACAGCGGCCTGCTGTGGCGTGCGGTGCTCGCCAGCAACTCGCCCGCCGGCCTGCTGCCGCCGGTCGTGCGCGACGGCGACCTGCTCGTCGACGGCGCCATCCTCGACAACATTCCGGTCGCGGCGATGCGCGCTCGCCTCGGCACCCCGCTGGAAAAACGGCATGGCAACGGTACCGTGATCGCCGTCGATGTCGATGTCCGCGACGAACTCGCCGCGCCGCCCGACACCCAGCGCCTGTCGGCGCGGGAAACGCTCAAGGCCTGGCTGGGCCTCGGTACCCGCCGCTCGCCAGGCATCGGCGACATCCTCTACCGAGCGGGACACATCGGCAGCCTGCAGCAGAAGGCCCGCACTTCGACCCTGGCCGACCGCTACCTCGCCCCGCCGGTCGACGCCTTCCCGCTCATGGCCTACCGGCAGGCCGAGGCCATCGTCGAGGCCGGCTACCGCCACGCCTGCGACGAAATCGCACGATGGAATTCCCGCTGACGCCGCCGCCGCCCGGCGAACTGCTGCCCCTCTCGCTGCCGCAGCGCGAAGTCTGGCTGGATCAGATGGCCTGGCCGGGCAGCAGCCACCTCAACATCGGCGGTTGCGGCTACATCATCGGGCCGTTCGATCCCGCGATCTTCCGCCGCGCCCTCGACCGGCTGGTGGCGGAAACCGAGGCGCTACGCCTCGTGCCGCTCGCCGATGGACGCCAATGCATGCTGACACAGCTTGAGCCGGAGTTGCCCGAAGTCGACCTCAGCGGCGCCCCCGACCCGCAGCAGGCCATGCAAGCCTGGTGGCAGCGCCAGCTCGCCGCACCCTTTCCCGCCAATGGCCGCCCGCCCTGGCGCTTCGCCCTGCTCCGGGGTGGCCCGGAACTGCACGCCCTGACCATCCAGTTCCATCATCTCGTCATGGACGGCTGGGGCACGACGCTGATCGTGCGGCGCTGGAGCGAGATCTACAACGACCTGGCCGCCGGCCGCGCACCGGAACCCGGGCGGGCCCTTCCCTACCGCCGTTTCATCGAGGACTCGCTGGCGTATCGCGACTCGCCCGCCTTCGCACGCGATGGCGACTGGTGGCTCGCGCGCCTCGGCCATCCGCCGCCAGCCCTCGTCGAACGGCGCTACGAGACCGCCTTCGGCTGCCTGCCGGCCGCCCACCTCCACACGCAGCGGGTCGACCGCGAGGATTACCGGACGTTGGAGACTCTGGCCGCCGCGCGCGGCGTCACGCCCTTCTCCGTCATGCTCGCCGTGGTGGCGCTCTACTTCGCTCGTACGCGCGGCCGTGACCGTGTCGTGATCGGCGTGCCCAACCTCAACCGCGAAGGCAAGCGCTATCTCACGACGCCCGGCATGTTCGTCGGCGTCATGCCGCTCGTCGTGGAAGTCGGCGCCGGCGTGACGGCAGCCGAACTCATTGCCGCCGCCCAGCACAGCCTGCGCGATGCCCTGCGGCATGCACGCTTTCCGCTCGGCGAAGTGTCGCGGCGCTTCAGTCTGCTGCGGCGGCTGCGCGAACACCGCAGCGGCCTTTTCGACGTGCTGCTGTCCTACGAGCGGCAGGACTACGCGATCCGCTTCGGCGCGGCCCGCTCGGCCGGCTCGCGACAGCTGTTCTGCGGCATCGCGCGCTATCCGCTCGGCATCACGCTGTGCGAGTTCGCTTCCGAGGATGCGCCGGCGCAGGATCCCGAGCTGATCCTCGAAGGCAGCGCCGCCTGCTACAGCCCCGGCGAGGTCGACCTGCTGGCGCGTCGACTGTGGCATCTGGTGCGCACCCTCACGGCTGCCCCCGATACGCCGGTCGCGAATATCGACCTGCTGCCGGCCGAGGAACGCCGGGCCTTGCTCGACGGCCTGCACCAGAATGTCGCCCGTCATGAAACCCTGCCGACTTTCGTCGAGTTGTTCGAACGGCAGGCCCGGCTGCGCCCCGAAGCGACGGCGCTGGTCTGGGATGGGGATGGCGGCAGCCTGAACTATGGCGAACTGGAGGCGCGCTCGCGCCGGATGGCGCAAGCCCTGTCTCCGCTCGTCACCGGCCGCGACACGATCATCGCGTTGGCGCTCGAACGCGGCCCCGACCTGGTCGCCGCACTGCTCGCCATCGCCCGCGCCGGCGCGGCCTTCCTGCCGCTCGACCCCGAGGCGCCCGAGGATCGCTTGCGCCGCATTCTCGCCGCCAGCAAAGCGGCAGCGCTGCTCATCCAGGCACAGCACCGCCCGCGCCTCGGCACGCTCGCCGCAAATGTCAATGTGCTGGACATCGAATCGCTCGCGCGCCACACCGCAGCGGCTTCCCCCGCCGTCCCGCCGGCGCTGGGCGACCTCGCCTACGTGCTCTACACCTCCGGTTCGACCGGCGAACCGAAGGGCGTCATGATCGAGCATGGCGCCCTCGCGCGCCGGCTCGCCTGGCTGTCGCGCACCTGGCGCATCGACGGGACGGATCGCTCGGCACAGGCCACGCAGGCCACCTTCGACCCGGCGCTGGTCGAACTGCTGCTGCCGCTGATCCACGGCGCCAGCATCGCGCTGCCGCCACCAGGCCGCCTGTCTGCACAGGTGCTGGCCGACTTCATCGTGCGGCATGGCGCGACGTTCACGGCCTTCGTGCCCGCGACGCTCGAACGCTTTCTCGATGCCCTCGACACCCTGGGAGTGGGAGGCCCCCCGCCCGCAGGATTGAAGCTGCGCGTCGCCTGCTGCGGCGGCGAAGTGCTGCCACCCGAACTGGCCGACCGCTTCCTGCGGATCACGGGCGGGCAGCTCTACAACGTCTACGGCCCCACCGAGACCGTCATCTTCGCCACCGCCTGGCCCTGCCAGCGACTGACGACGCCAGCCGACTCGCCCTCGTCCATGCCCGCGCCCCTGCCCATCGGCCACTGCGTCGATGACACGCGCCTCTACGTCCTCGACGAGCGGCTGCGCCCACTCCCCTTCGGCGAATGCGGCGAGATCTGCATCGGCGGCGGTACCGTGGCGCGGGGCTATCTGGGCGGAGCCGGGACCGGGCAGGCCGCCTTCTGCGACGACCCCTTCGTTCCGGGCGGCCACCTTTACCGCACCGGCGATCGCGGCTGGCTCGACGTCGATGGCCATCTCCATTTCGCCGGTCGCCTCGATCGCCAGATCAAGCTGCGCGGCTACCGCATCGAGCCCGGTGAGATCGAAGCCGCACTGCAAGGCATCGAAGGCGTCTTTCGCGCGGCCGTGCAACTGGTCTCGCCTGACGGCCATCCCCGGCTGCACGCCTGGGCGGCTGTCCGCCCGGGAACCGACGGCGCCGTGCTCCAGGCCCGACTGCGCCGCCTGCTGCCCGACTACATGGTGCCCGCCGGCATCACCTGCCTGGGCGCCCTGCCGGAAACCGCCGCCGGCAAGGTCGATTTCGCCGTCCTGCCGGCGCCGACTTTTACCGCTGCCCGTACCGCGCCACGCCCCCCGGCCCCGGGGCTGGAAACCACGCTGGCCGAACTCTGGTCTCAGGCCCTCGCCAAACCCGTCGCCAGCGCCACCGACGATTTCTTCGCCATCGGCGGCGACTCGCTCGCCGCCATCGACATCGTGACCGGCATCGAAACGCGGCTCGGCCAGCGCATTCCCCTGCAACTGCTGACCGAACACCCCACCATCGCCGGCCTCGCCCGCGCGCTCGAGCAACAGGCGGCGCCGACGCTGCAGACACTCGTCCATCTCGGTGGCAACGCGGATGCGCCGCCGCTGTTCCTCGTCGCTTCCGGCCATGGCGACCTGCTGCGCTTCCAGGCGCTCGCCGACCGGCTGGGGCAGGACTTCGACGTCCACATGCTGCAGCCGCCGCAGGCCGCTGCTGCCGGCACGCTGGATGAACTCACCGATCTGGCTGATCTCTACGCCGACCGCATCCTGGCCCACGGCGGCGGCCCCGCCTGCCTGGCCGGCTTCTCGATCGGCGGCGTCACCGCCCTCGAAACCGCCCGCCGCCTGCGCGAGAAGCAGCACGAAGTCGCCCTCGTCCTCATCGACACGCTCTACCCGAACGCCTTCCTGCGCGCCCGCCGGCTCTGGCAACTGTCCGGCTGGCTGATCCGGCGGCTCCACATCCAGGAATTGAGCATGAACGGCCGGCGCCTAGGCGCCCTGTTCAGCGACGCCGGCCTGCTCGTGCAGGTGGAAGCGCTCGCCCGCTACGTGCCTCGTCCCTACGACGGCCCCGCCGTGCTGATCAAGTCCTCCGGCCTGCTGGCATGGCAGCGTTGGCTGTTCGCCCCATGGCGGAAGCTGATGACGGACGGTTTCACCGAAGCCGAGGCACCCGGCCTGCACGGCTCGCTCTTCGAGTCGGCGAACCTGGATGCGCTGGCCGAACACCTGCGCACGCAGGCGCACGAGCAACCCAACGATAGCGATGCCGCCTGACGCCCACCCGAAGCTGCGCCGCCGGCTGATCGCCTTCGGCCTCGTGCTGGTGGGCCTGCTACTGCTCACCCTCGCCTGGAACTGGGGCCCGCTGCGCGCCGGACTCGACATCCCGCAGGTCGTCGCCACGCTGCGCCGGGCCGGCGAGCACTACGGCGTGGCCGTCGCCATCGCCGCCTTAGCCCTCGCCAGCATCTTCGCCGTGCCGCTGGTCTTCCTCACCCTCGTCAGCCTGGTTGCCCTCGGCCCGTGGCTCGGCGCGGTTACCATCCTCGCCGGCGGCACCCTCGGCTCGGCTGTCAGCTTCACCCTCGGCAAGCGTCTGGGTGCCGAGGCACTGCATCACCTCGCCGGCGAGCGCATCAACCAGATCAGCGAACGGCTCGGCCGCAACGGCATCCTCGCCGCCGCCGCCCTGCGCCTCGTCCCCATCGCCCCCTTCGCCATCGTCAACATGGTCGCCGGCACCTCGCACATCCGCATCCGCGACTTCCTGATCGGCAGCGCGATTGGCATGACGCCCGGCACGGTCTTCTTCGCGATATTCGTCGAGCAGATGATGGAGGCTTTCGAGCGGCCCGGACCGGCCAGCCTGATACTGCTGGTTGCTACCCTCGTTTTGATCGTCGTCGGGGTCTGGGTGGCGAAAAAATGGGCGGAACGACAGGGATAACCGCCTACTGCACCGTCCCGTCAGCACCGACTTTTCCGCTCGAAACTACTTGAACGGTTTCCGCCGATCACTGCCGGGCATCTTCCCTGGCCAGCTCCCCTGCCCAGCCGAGGATTCCACCATCGGCAGTCAGGAGTGCGGTCCGGCGATCGATGGCCGTCGCTACGATGAAACGGTCGGCGGGGTCGCGATGCAGATTTTCCAGTTGGCAGGCCAGCAGGGCAATGCGGCCATCAAGCGGGATTTCGACCAGGCCGGCCTGCAGCCAGTCGGCCCGCCAGCGCTCGACCGGCACAGGAAGAGCGATGTGTCCGCGTTCTGCCAGCATGGCCACCTCCCAGAAACTGATGGCGCTGACAGCCACCTGCCCAGCCCGCCATTCACCTTCGATCCGCTGCCTCGCCTCCATCCCAAGGGATGGATCGTTACGGTCCATCCACAACAGCGCATGCGTATCCAGGATCACGCCAGTGCCTTCCAGAGATCCTCTTCCAGCGGTGCGATCACATCACCGCGGATCTCCAGTTCAGGATGCAGCCCGAATGGAGAGTCGATACGCCCACCCGAATACGGCCGCAATTCGGCGACCGGCTTGCCGTTCTTGGTCACCACCCAAGTCTCGCCCGATGCCGCCACCGTATCCATGAGGGCAAGACACTTGGCCTTGAACTCTGATGCTTGAATGGTTTGCATGATGCCCCTCAATTATTGACCAGTTTGATGACTATAGTCGCCATACTGGTCATCGCCAAGATAGGTCAGACACTCAAACTGCAACCCGCCGTCCCGCCAACGCCGACTTTTCGTTCCCACGCACAAGGGCAAGTGCTGGGATGCGCATGAGCCGTCATGCTGCTTGCAGCAAGCGTTCCCTTTAACGGACGACGGACAAGCAGCTGGATCCCCGCATTGCAAGCTGTCGGATACCTTTACACACCCCTGACTTGCACTAAAAATGTCACTTACAAATCAATAAGTCATGTACCAGTCTGATCATGGTTCGCTTATTGCTTTTAACGTTTTAGATTTACTTGAAAAGACCTTACCTCAGGAGTTCGCGCCATGACGCGCTTTCATCACAAAATTCTCGGAATCACTATTCAAGCCTTGGCGGTAGCAGGAGCGACTTTCGGATCCGGCATCGCGTTGGCCACGCCCACCACGACAACGGCACCAGGTTGCACGACTGATTCCGTGACAATCAACTCGATCGAAGTCAGCCCGCTGGATGGCGGCGGCGTCATTTTCGCCTCCAATCCCGGGGTTCAGGCCACAAGCTGCCAAGGGCTTTTTGCCGGCAACGACTACCAAAGCAATGACGTTCCCCTGGCACAGATGGGAAACAACATCGGCGAACTCGGGGATGGCTTGCTGAACGGCGAAGGCGGCATCCTCTCTTCGACGTGGTTTCAACCCCCGAGCCCTCTCCCACAGTCCCCCATGCTGGATATCGATGGTGACGGCAATGCCACTGATCCTGGCTGGATTCGACTCGGGAAGATCGATAACGAAGACAGCGGCCAGGTATTCTCGTACGACAGCATCACGGCGAACGGCCAGACGCTTTCCGTCGGCCCGATCAGCCAAGGCGGCGTCGTAGATATCTCAATGCAGTGCGATAGCACCGGTTGCACCTCCGGCTTATGGACGCTGGAAACCAGCACCGACATTATCGAGACCGTTCAAGCCTTGCTGGGTCGCAATGCGTTCGACCATCTGGCGATCGTGCTCAAATCGAGCACGTGGTTCGGGGTTTACGACTTCGACTTCAACCTGCTGTCTGCAGGACTGGAAGGCACTGGCTTCAACTACACGACCCCCTACTCCTTTACCGGGTCATGGAATATGGGTGACTTCCTGAACCAGAACGACCAACCCAGAAACATTTCCCACATCTCGCTGTGGGCACGCGACCCCCAAGGGGATAACAACGTACCAGAACCCGGATCGCTGGCCCTGCTGGGCTTCGGCCTGGCCGGGCTGGGTCTTGCACGTCGGCGTCGCACTTGATTCCTGCAGCACACGCACCAAACGGACGGGAGCTTCGGCTCCCGTCATTTTTTAGGCTTCATCAAGGATTTCTACTGAACTACCAACACTCCCTCTTGCTGTCGATTTTTTTTACAAACGCGATCCCGAGCCGACAACACCACGACACAAAAAAAGCGCCGCCGTTATTTTAGTTATTTTTTTTCATAGTGTTAGATTCACAAAACCCAAACCCACACACACCTGGCACACAGCATGCTTATAAGTACGCAAAGTATGAAGTTGATGGCGACAAGCCAAATAGCAAAAACCTGAAAGGAGTTGAATCATGAAAAAGACCCTACTTGCAGCGGCGACTGGCTTGGCCATCTCAGCATCGGCTTCAGCCGCAGTAATGAACGATATGTACATTGACCTCGGCACCAACGCCTACGATGAATCTGGTCTGCTGAAATTCTGGGATGCGAACTCGACGACCGGACTTTTCAATCAGTTCGCATTCAATCAAATGCTGGCAACATCGGTTTACAACGTGACCGATGGATCTCTGCTCGGAGATTTTTACGATACCAACATCCTGTCCGAGCTTAATGCCATTTCCCCGACGCCAACTCTTCCGTCATTGGGACAAACACTGGTTGGAAACCTGTCCCCCCTGACACCTCCGAACGGGACAGTTGATGCGGAAGATTTTAACAATACGTGGATGCTGCAAACCCAATATCATTTTGATGGCATCCTCGGAGCTGGTGGCCCCACCTATACGGGCGGTTATTTTGAGCTGTGGTTTCAAGACGGCGTGGTCAATAACAGAGTGTTGCGGGCTGACGTGACCGGTTCCCAGCTGAGCGCAGGTAACCTGAATATCTTCTTTGATATCTCCTACGCTGCTGATGGATTCCTTTTCATCCAGAACCCCCAAGGCCAATTCATTGATGCAGCCTCCCTTGCGGGCAATTTCAATCCTTATGAGTTCATTCTGGACACCAACGTAGATCCGCCCATCCCGACTCTGGATCAAATGACTTTCGCAAACTTTGTGCCTGTGGGTGATGATCAGTTCGCACCGACAGTGGCGTATCGCCAGACCACCTTGGATGGCAGCGTTACTGCAAACATTCCGGAACCGGGCACGATGGCTCTGATGGGTCTGGGTCTGCTGGGTCTCGGTCTTGCACGTCGTCGCAAAGCCTAATCAGACTAGAAGCAATCAAGAGAATAAAGGCCCTGCCAATTGGCAGGGCCTTTTCTTTTGTATCGCCCCAGTTCAAAGATCCAACTGCCGCCTCACCAGCATTCGCATCAGCCGCTGAATCGGGTTCCGGTAGCCCATTGGCCGCCAGGTATGCACGTAGCGCATGCGGTAGCCATCGAACTGGCTGCCCCACGGTGCCAAGCGGATGTCCTTGCGTCCCAGCAGCAACTTGAGCGTTTCGATCGCCGCCACCCCAGCGCACAGCTGGCAGGCAGCGATACTCGACGGCCCCTTGCGCTGCTTGAGGTCGATGCGGCTCATGTCGGCGATATAGCCACGCTGCAGCATCGCAGGCGACAGGCCGACGAGGAAGTGGATGGCCATGTCGAGCTCGTTGCGGCACTCCTCGAAGCCGAAGTAGTCCTCGTAGGACATGCCGCCGGGGCCGAACACCAGCAGTGCCGTACCCAGACCCAGCGGGGCCGCCGTGACGACCGGGATGCCGCGCTTTTCGCAGGCGGCGAAGGTCATGCGGCGGGCGGCGAAGGCGAAGAAATCGAGCCCATCGACATAGACGTCGACGCCGTCGAGAAACTCGTCCAGCGACTCAGTCTGCACACCCTTCGGGAACAGGCGCAGATCGACCTCGGGGTTGATGTCGCGCACCATTTCGGCCAGCACGTCGAGCTTCGGTCGCTCCAGGCTGCTCATGGTGGCACCGACCTGGCGGTTGAAATTGACGATGTCGAAGACGTCGAAATCGGCGATCGTGAATTTGCCGATGCCCAGCCGCGCGAGGGTCAGCAGATGCACCCCGCCGACGCCGCCGAGGCCACCGATGGCGACACGGGCCTGCCGCAGGCGTTTCTGCTCCGCCTCGGTGACCCAGCCGATGTTGCGGGAAAATGCCGCGTCGTAGTCGAATTCGCGCATGATCTGGCCTCATGAAAACGGAATGGGATTACACTTCGCGGACAGTAGCCTGAATCGGGACGATTGGCAATGACGGCAGGGCTGATCAGGGATTTGCGCCTCGCACTGCGCAACCTTACGCGCAACACCAACCGCACCTTGGTGGCGGTCGGCACGGTGGCGAGCGGCGTCATCGCCTTCCTGCTCGCAGGTGGTTTCATCGAGTGGAGCCTGATGTACGGCCGCGAGGAAACCATCCATTCCCAACTGGGCCATACGCAGATCGTCCGTCCGGACTATTTCGAAAAGGGCATCGCCGATCCCTACGCCTTCCTGCTGCCGGCGGACTCGCCCGAGCAGAAGAAGGTCGAGACCCTGCCCGGTACCGTATCGCTCGCCCCCCGCCTCGTCTTCAACGGGCTGATCAGCCACGGGGAGACGACCGTCGTCTTTGCCGGCGAAGGCATCGACCCGATACGTGAAAAACCTGTCGGCACACGCGTCACCTTCCGCGCAGGCCTGGACCTGCAAAATGCGACAGATCGCAAGGTCGTCCTGGGTGAAGGCCTCGCCAAGGCGCTGGGGGTCAAGCCGGGCGACACCGTGGTGCTGCTCGCCACGGCGGCCAATGGCGGTGCCAATGCACTCGAGGCCACGGTGGCCGGCATCTTCTCGACCATCACGAAGGAATACGACGACCACGCGGTGCGGCTGCCGATCCCGCTGGCGCGCAAGCTGATGCGCGTCGATGGCGCCACCTCGTGGGTCGTGGCGCTGGATGCGACGGAACGGACCGGCAGCTTCGTAAGCGCCGCCCGTGCCGCTCTCCCCGGAAACGCTTTCCAGGTCGTGCCGTGGCGCGAACTCGCCGACTTCTACAACAAGACCGAAGCTCTCTTCACCAAGCAGGTGACGGTGATGAAGGTCATCATCGGCCTGATCATCGTGCTGACGATCATGAACACCCTGACGATGAGCGTACTGGAGCGCACGACCGAGATCGGCACCAGCCTTGCCGTCGGCCTGCCTGGCCGGCTGGTGATGCGGCTGTTCATCATCGAGGGCACGCTGATCGGCGTCGTCGGCGGTGCCGCCGGCATCGTGATGGGCTACCTGCTGGCGATGGGCATTTCGGCCATCGGCATCCCGATGCCACCCCCGCCCGGCATGGCGCACGGCTATACGGCCGAAATCCTCGTAACGCCTTCCCTGGTACTCGATGCCGCGGTCCTGGCCCTCGTCACCACCCTGGTCGCGAGCGCCTTCCCGGCCTGGAAGGCGGGACGGATGAACATCGTCGATGCGCTGAGGTATAGCCAGTGAGGTCCGGCCAGTGAAATTCCAGATCCTGCTCGCCCTGCGCAACATCCTCCGCCAGAAGACGCGTTCGGCAGCGACGCTGGTGGCCATCGGTGTCGGGGTCGCAGGCATGATCCTCGCCGGCGGTTTCGTGCAGGACATCTTCATTCAGCTCGGTGAAGCGATCATCCATGCGCAAACGGGCCACATCCAGGTCACGAAGCGCGGCTACCACGAGGGCAAGACGCGCGCACCGGAGAAGTACCTGATCGATGCGCCGGAGAAACTGAAAGTCGGCGTTGGCGGGACGGCAGGCATAGACAAGGTGTTCGCACGGTTGAACTTCACCGGCGTCATCAATAACGGCAAGCGCGATCTCGGCATCATCGGCGAAGGCATCGAGCCGGAGGCGGAAGGCAAGGTCAGTACCTACCTGCAATACACGGAAGGGCGTCCGCTGACCGACAAGGATGCAGATGGCATCGTCGTCGGCCAGGGCGTGGCGAAGTCGCTCGGGCTGAAGATCGGCGACCGCGTCAACCTCGTCATCAGCCTGTCGCAGGGCGCGGTGAACACGCTCGACTTCGAGGTGCTCGGCGTGTTCCAGAGTTTTTCCAAGGAATTCGATGCCCGTGCGGTACGCATCGCGCTGCCGGCGGCACAGGAACTGATGGATACCCCGGGCGCCCACGTGCTGGTGGTGATGCTGAAGCAGACGCCGGATACCGAACGGGTCGCCGCCGCACTCGATGCCTCGCTCGGTCCGCAAGGCCTGGAGGTCGGCCGCTGGAACAAGCTGTCGGACTTCTATGACAAGACGGTGGAACTCTACGACCGCCAGTTCGGTGTGCTGCGGCTGATCATCCTGCTGATGGTGCTGCTCAGCGTGGCGAACAGCGTGAACATGACCATCTTCGAACGCACGCGCGAGTTCGGCACCGTCATCGCGCTCGGCACACGGCCGGCGATGGTGTTCCGCAGCGTGCTGGTCGAAAGCGCGCTGATCGGGTTGATGGGGGCATTGATCGGCATGACGGTCGGCAGCCTGCTGGCACTGGGCATCTCCGCGCTCGGCATTCCGATGCCGCCGCCGCCGAACGCCAACCTCGGCTATACCGCCGAGATACGGCTGGTCCCGCTGGAGGTGCTGACGGCCGGCGCCATCGGTTTCGTGGCCACCTTCCTCGCCGCCATCCGTCCGGCGCAGCGCGTCGCGAAGCTCGACGTGGTCGAGGCGCTGCGCCACGGCACCTGAATCAGTCGGGCATCAGTCAGGAAACCCTTCCGGGTTGCCCGACTGCCAGCGCCAGGCATCGACGCACATCTCCTGAAGACCCTTTTCGGCCCGCCAACCGAGCAGGCCGGCAGCGAGCACCGGATCGGCATAGCAGGTGGCGATGTCGCCAGCCCGGCGCGGCGCGATGCGGTAGGCGACCGGGCGGCCGCTGGCGGCTTCGAAGGCACGCACCATGTCGAGCACCGAATAGCCGCGACCGGTGCCGAGGTTGACCGTCAGCAGCCCCCCCTGTCGCTCGAGCGCCGCAAGCGCGGCGAGATGGCCCTTGGCCAGGTCGACGACGTGGATGTAGTCGCGCACGCCGGTGCCGTCGGGTGTCGGATAGTCGTCGCCGAAGACCGACAGGCAGGCCAGCTTGCCGACGGCGACCTGTGCGACGTAGGGCATCAGGTTGTTCGGTATGCCGTTGGGATCTTCGCCGATCAGCCCGGACACATGTGCCCCGACCGGATTGAAGTAGCGCAGCAGCGCGATGCGCCAGTCCGGGTCGGCCCGTGCGACATCGCGCAGGATGTCTTCGATGATCAGTTTGGAGCGACCGTAGGGATTGGTGGCCGACAACGGGGCGTCCTCGCGGATGGGGACGGAGGCAGGATCGCCATAGACGGTGGCTGACGAGGAAAAGACAATCGACTTCACCCCGACTTCGGCCATGGCCTCGAACAGGGCAATGCTGCCCTCGACGTTGTTGCGGTAGTAGCGCAGCGGCTGCTCCACCGACTCGCCGACGGCCTTGAGCCCGGCGAAATGAATGACGGCTTCGCAGCCCTTTAGTGCCGCCACCATCGCCGAGCGATCGCGGATATCCGCTTCGACGAACCCCGGTCGCCGACCGCAGATCGTCTCGATGCGGTCGAGTACCGACAGTTTGCTGTTGGAAAGATTGTCGACGACACGCACATCATGTCCGGCGCCGAGCAACTCGACGCAGGTATGACTGCCGATGTAGCCCAGCCCGCCGGTGACCAGATAGCTTGCCATGTTGCGGTTTCCCCTGATTTTTCGGTGCCCTACGGCACATTCGAAGACCATGAAATATACGCGAATGGCAACGGAGTTCGGGCGATAAGGCGGGACCCCGTTGGCATAACATGACTAAAGTTGGATTGTTATCTTCAAGGTCGGGCGTTATCCTCCAAGTAGTTTGCGGAGGGTGGTCAACCGGGCCGCCGATCACTGCACACGCTGCCTGAAAGAGAGGAAGCTCCCTTGGTCTCGAACGATCGTCATGGCTGGCTGTCCGCCGCTTGCGCGGCCCTGCAGCGAACGCTTTGCCGTGCCGCGAATACGACCGAGGAAACCTTGTCGCTGCTCGACCACCTCAGCGAGGGTGTGCTGATCCTCGACCTGAAAGGGCACGTGATCCACGCCAACCAGGCTGCCCGTGACCTGTTCCCGGATTACGCCACGAAAATGGCCGGCGCCACGCTGGAACAGCTCGGCATACGCGACGACACGGCGATCACCTTCGGTGCGGGACGGCGCGGAACCCAGGGCGGCATCTCCCAGGTGATCGAGATCCGCGGCGAGCCGGCAGGCCGCGCGGCCTTTCCGATGGAGATGAGCATCGTCAGCGGCCAGTACCGGGGTGAGCGGGCGGTCATTGCCGTGATCCGCGATGTCAGCGCACGCGAGCAGGCAAATGAAAAACTGCGCGAAGCTGCGGCCTTCTTCGAGATCACCCAAGACGCCATCATGATCACCGACAGCCAGGGCATGATCCGCTCGGTGAATCCGGCGTTCTCGAGCATGACAGGCTACGCGGCGCACGAGGTCATCGGCCGGACTCCGAAGCTGTTGCAATCGGGCAAACAGGATCCAGCGTTCTACGCGAAGCTCTGGGACAGCCTGCTGACCACCGGCGGCTGGGAAGGCGAACTGATCAACCGCCGCAAGAATGGCGAGATCTACATCCAGTACGAGAACATTTCCGCAATCCGCGACCGGCAGGGGCGCATCGTCAAGTATGTCGCGATCCTCAACGACATCACGGACAAATGCCGGCTCGAAAAGGAAATCGAGTTCCGCGCCAACTACGACCAGCTCACCGGGCTGGCCAACCGCAGCCTGCTGATGGAGCGCCTCGACCATGCCCTGAAGCTGGGGCGGCGCCAGAAGGAGGCGGCGGCGGTACTGTTCATCGACCTCGATCATTTCAAGCGTGTCAACGACAAGCTGGGACACTCGGTCGGCGACAAGCTGCTGCAGGAGGTCGCCGGCCGGCTGCGTCAGTGCGTGCGCGAAACCGACACGATCGCCCGCCAGGGCGGCGACGAATTCGTCGTCATCCTGGCCCGCATCAAGGGTGGCGACGATGCAGCGCGTGTCGCGGAAAAAATCATCGGGGCGCTGTCATCGCCCTTCCATCTCGATGCCTCGATCGTCTCGATCGGCGCTTCCATCGGCATCGCACTGACGCCCGACGACGGCAGTGACGCAGATACCCTGTTCCGCAACGCCGACCTCGCGATGTATCGCGCCAAGTCGCTCGGCCGCAACGGCTACCAGTTCTTCGAGCCGCAAATGACGCAGAGCGCCAACGAACGCCGGCGCCTATTCGATGAAATGCAGGTGGCGCTGGCCGACGAGGAATTCGAACTGCACTACCTGCCGGTCTTCGACCTGCGCACCGGCCTGCCGGTCGGTGCCGAAGCGCTGCTGCGCTGGAACCACCCGCTACGCGGCATGATCGAGCCCGGCGAATTCATCGCACTGGCCGAGGAATCCGGGCTGATCGGCGAAATCGACCGCTGGGTGCTGACGACGGCCTGCGCCCATCTGCGCCGCTGGTGCAACCGCGGGCTCGACCTCAAGATGAGCATTGCAGTGAACCTCACCGGCCGCAAGATACCCGATACCTTCACGCTCGACTGGCTGCAGGCCATGCTCGCCAGCCACGGGCTGTTCGCCCGCCAGTTGCAGCTGGAGATCAACGAAAAGCTCCTGCTTGAGGAAGATCACGGCAGCGACCGCTGGGTCACCGACCTGCGCGCCCAGGGATTCTCGGTCGTGCTGGACGACTTCGGCACCGGCTACTCGTCGCTCTCCCGGCTCAAGGAAAGGCCCATCGACGTCATCAAGGTCGATCGTTCACTGGTCGCCCAGATGATGGACAACCCGCGCAGCAAAAGCATGGTGCGGGCCATCCTCTCGCTGGCGCATGCCTTCGATACGGAAGTGGTGGCCGAAGGCGTCGAGAACGATGCGCAGGCCGCATTGTTGAGGGAAATGGGTTGCCATCTGGTCCAGGGCTATCACCTGTCCCGCCCCCTGCCGGCCGACCAGTTCGGCCGCTGGGCGATCGGCCAGCAGGTGCTGGTGACCTAGCCCGCACAGCACCGCAACGCGACCGAAGGAATCCCGCATGTCGATCAGCAAACTGCTCGTGACACACGGCGTCTACTTCGTCGAAATCCCCGCAGCCCACGTCTACCTGCTCTGCGGTGCTCCGGCCGACAGCATCAAGCACCTGTTGCGGCGCGGCATCATCCAGGTCACCGAACGGAATGGCGTGGCCTGCGAGAACGGGCCGAATGCGATCCTGCTGTCGGACGCGATGGTGCAGAACGGTCACCTGTGCAACCTCGGCGAGTTTCCCATCCTGCAGATGCTTTACCGCCAGGGCATGGCCCTTCCGGGCCACCCGAACAATGCGGGCCGCAAGCCGAAGCTGATCGGAATGCCGGAGCAACTGGCCGCCCAACTGCGCTACATCCATCGCGGCAACTACGGCCTGATTTCCGTCGATGAAATGATGCTCGCCGGCATCGGTGCCGCCGAAGCTGAAGCGCTGATGCGCATCAAGCTGCACTTCGCCTTCGGCCGCATCGCGCCCCCCGAGGATTTCGTCGAGTGCGTGACGCTCGACGCGCACCCAGCCGAACTCGGCAGCGGCGTCAGCATCGAACGCCTTGCCCACAACGTCTTCGAAATCCGTCATGGCGCCGATGCGGTGCAGGTGGACCTCAACCTGCCGCCTCATGTCACCTACCCCTGTCCCTATCCGCTGACGCATGTCGCGATCGACCGCCATTACTTCGCGGTCGTCCACTCCGGGGATGGCGACGGCTGGGATTTCGACCGGCCGGCGATGAGCAGCGTGCTGATCCACCAGGGCCGCGTCTACCTGATCGATGCGGGACCAAACATCCACCACTGCCTCGATGCGCTCGGCATCGGCAAGAACGAGATCGCCGGTATCTTCCAGACCCACGGCCACGACGACCATTTCGCCGGCCTGACGACGCTGCTGCAGTGCGACCGGCCCATCCCCTACTACGCCGCGCCACTGGTGCGCGCCGCGGTGGCACGCAAATTCTGCGCCCTGCTGTCCATCCCCGAGGCCGAATTCGCCAACTATTTCGACGTGCAGGATCTCGAGGTCGGCCGCTGGAACGACATCATGGGACTCGAGGTGCGGCCGACCTATTCGCCCCACCCGGTCGAAACCGCGATCTTCAACTTCCGCGTGCTCTGGGAGGGCGGCTACCGGACCTATGCCCACCTTGCCGACATCGCCGCGTTCCAGGTGCTCGACGCGATGTCGGCCGGCGACCCGCACGCGCCCGGCATCTCGCCGGAGGTCGCCGCCGCCGTGAAGGATGCCTACCTCGAGCCGGTCGATCTCAAGAAGATCGACATCGGCGGCGGCGTCATCCATGGGGATGCCCGCGACTTCCTGCACGATGCCTCGCAGCGGCTGCTGTTCGCCCATGTCGCGCGGCCGCTGTCCGACGAGGAACGCCGCATCGGTTCGGGCGCCCCCTTCGGCACGCTCGACGTCATGATCCCCGGCCAGCAGAACTTCCTGCTGCGTGACGCCAGCGAATTCCTCAAGAACTACTTCCCGACGGTGCCGCTCGAGCGGCTGCACATGCTGCTCAACAACCGCATCGTCACTTTCAACCCGGAAACCATCATCACGCCGGCTGGCCGGACTCCGCCGGAGATCTACCTGATCCTCGCCGGCAAGGTCGAGATGTTGATGCCCGGCTCGGCCGGCACGCATTACCTGTTTTCCGGTTCGCTGATCGCGGAATCGGCCGCGCTCAACGACCAGCCGAGCGAGGACACCTACCGTTCGGTCGGCTTCGTCCAGGCCTTGCGACTGCCGTCCGACCTGTACCGCAGCTTCGTCGAGCGCTTCTTCTCGAGTGACGAACTGCTCGACGTACGCATGATCGAAAGCCGCCTGCGGCGCACCTTCCTGTTCAGCGACGCCGTCACCAACACCATGCTGCACCGGCTGGCGAAGGCCTGCCGCATCACCCGGCTGGAACCCGGCGAACTGTTCTGCGGGCCGGAAGATTTCCTGCACATCGTGTCGAGCGGCACGCTGATGCACCGCAACGACCCGGATGCACTCCCCCTGCGCCAGGATGCATTCTGGGGATCCGACAGCGTTTTCAGCACGCTCGTCTCGAGCGGCGATTGCAGCGAAACCCTCGTCCTGCCGCCATTTACGGTCGTCGCTGTAGAGACAGCGGAGATTTTTTCACTGCCGCTCGGCCTCGTCGCCCGAATCCCGGTGGTGCGCTGGAAACTCTTCGAAGCCTTTCGCAACACGCATCCCAGCGCGAGCCCGCGCTATCGCGAATCGCCGCGCCGGCCGCCTGGCGGCGCATAAGGCCGGGGATCGACGGCCGGCGACCGTCCGGCCACGAGATCGGCGAGCAGGCTTCCGGAGCCGGCCGCCAGAGTCCAGCCGAGCGTGCCGTGGCCGGTATTCACGTAGAGCCCGCTTACCCGTGTCGCGCCGATCAGCGGGACGTTGCCGGGGGTCGCCGGGCGCAGGCCGGTCCATGGCTCGATCCTTTCCGCGGCAAGATCCAGGTGAGGAAAGATGTCGCCGACCCGGCGCCGCAGTGGTGCCAGGCGGGCCGGATCGATCTGCGTGTCATAGCCGGCGAATTCCGCGGTCCCGGCGACGCGCAGCCGGTTGCCGAGCCGTGAAAAAACCAGCTTCGCACCATCATCCGTCAGGCTGGCGACGGGTGCGTTCGCACCTTCCGGGACCGGGATGGTGATCGAGTAGCCCTTGGCCGGATAGACCGGGAGTGAAATGCCCAGCGGGCGCAGCAGCGGGGCCGAGTAGCTTCCGCCCGCCACCACGCAGGCATCGGCGGCCTGGTACGTGCCATCCGCCAGGCGCAGGGCGACGAAACGCCCGCCGGCGGTATCGATACCCGCGACGTTGCAGCCATAGCGGAACTGCACCCCCTGCGCCGCTGCGCGTGCGGCGAGTTCCGCAACGAAGCCATGGGCATCGCCGGATTCGTCATCGGCTGTCCAGGTACCGCCGACGATCGGCGTGCGCGAATGCGCCAACGCCGGCTCGATGGTGAGGCATTCCGACGCCGACTTGACGACGCGTTCGCAGCCGAATTCGCGCATCAGGGCCGCCTGCGGAATCGCGTGATCGAATTCAGCCGCGTCGGTATAGAAGTGCAGGATGCCGCGTTCGAGGCAGTCGTATTCGAGGCCGAGTTCGCGGCGCAGAGCCTTGACGCGCGCACGGCTGTCGAGGGCGAGGGCGAGGATCGCGCGCATGTTGGCGCGCGTACGTCCCGGCGTGCATTCGCGCAGGAAACGCAGGCCCCAGGCCCACTGGGCGGGATCGGCACGCAGACGCCACAACAGCGGAGAGTCTTCGCGGCCGAGCCAGCGGAGCGCCTTCAGCGGCGTCGCCGGATTGGCCCAGGGTTCGGCATGGCTGGTGGAGATCTGGCCGCCGTTGGCGAAGCTGGTTTCCCGGGCGGGACCGGGCTGGCGGTCGACCACGGTGACGGCATGGCCATCGGCGGCGAGGAACCAGGCCGAGCTCACACCGATCAAACCCGCACCCAGCACTACAATGTGCATCCCCGACACCCACATAAAACAAGACGATGACCGACAATTATAAGCAGGTGCCTCCCGACGTCTGGCGCGCCCGGCTCACCCCGGAGCAGTACCGCGTCACCCGCGAGAAAGGTACCGAGCCCCCCTTCACCGGCGAGTACTGGAACTGCGACGCCCCCGGCACCTACGTCTGCATCTGCTGCGGCGCGCCGCTGTTCGACGCTGCCCACAAGTTCGATGCCGGTTGCGGCTGGCCCAGCTTCTGGCAGCCGAAGGTCGATGAAAACATTGCGGAAAACCGCGATACCAGCCACGGCATGATCCGCACCGAAGTCACCTGCAGCCATTGCGGCGCCCACCTCGGCCACGTCTTTCCCGACGGCCCGGCGCCGACCGGCCAGCGTTATTGCATCAACTCCGTTTCGCTCAGGCTGGAACCCAAGTAAACTTGTCAACCATGAAATTCCTCTTCGACCTCTTCCCCGTCATCCTCTTCTTCGCCGCCTACAAGTTCGCCGACATCTACGTCGCGACCGGCGTCGCCATCGTCGCCACGATCGCGCAGATCGTCTGGGTGCGTTTCCGCCACGGCAAGGTGGAGAAGATGCTCTGGGTCAGTTTCGGCCTTATCGCCGTTTTCGGCGGCATGACACTGCTGCTGCACGATCCGACCTTCATCAAGTGGAAGCCGACGGTGCTCTACTGGCTGTTCGCCGTCGTCCTGCTCGGCTCGGTCCTGTTCCTGCGCCGGAACCTGATCCGCGCGATGCTCGAACAGCAGGTATCCCTGCCCGACCCGGTATGGACGCGGCTCAACCTGTCCTGGGTCGGTTTCTTCACGGTGATGGGCGGCCTCAACCTCTACGTCGCCTTCCACTACAGCGAGGCCGACTGGGTCAACTTCAAGCTCTTCGGCGGCATGGGGCTGATGCTGGTTTTCATCGTCGCCCAGGGCCTGATGCTGGCGAAATACGTCGATCAAACCGAAAAGGAAAGCTCCTGATGCTCTACATGATCCATGGCGAAGACGCGGCGGGCTCGCTGGACAAGCGCCTCGCCGCCCGCCCCGCCCACCTCGAACGCCTGCAGGCGCTGCTCGCCGCCGGCCGGCTGATCCTCGCCGGCCCCTGTCCGGCCATCGACAGCCCCGATCCCGGACCGGCCGGTTTCAGCGGGAGCCTGATCGTGGCCGAATTTCCCTCGCTGGAAGACGCGCAGGCCTGGGCGAATGCCGACCCCTATGTGGCTGCCGGCGTCTATGCTGCCGTCACCGTCAAGCCGTTCAAGAAGGTGCTGCCGGCATGAGCGCCCTCGATACGCTACGCACCCGGCTGGCCGCGCTGGAACCGGTCAGCCTCGACATCCGTGACGACAGCCACAAGCATGCCGGTCATGCCGGCGCGCGTGAAGGAGGCCATTATGCCGTCGCAATCGTGTCGTCCCGCTTCGCCGGGCTCGGCACCATGCAGCGCCATCGGCTGGTGTATGATGCCTTGGGAGATCTGAAGGCCTGCGGCATCCATGCATTGAGCATCACCGCCAAGGCACCCGAAGAAATCCCGGCCTGACGTTCAGGCCCATCACTCAACCCACTCCACATTCCCGGGAAAACCATGAAACGCGCCCTGCTTCCGCTCACGCTGATCGCCCTCTTCACCTCTTCCGCTTTCGCCGCCGATCCGGTCGCCAAGGTCAACGGCAAGGCCATCCCCGCCAACCGCGCCAATGTCCTGCTCGCCAACCAGATCGCACAGGGACAGGCCAAGACGCCTGAACTCGAAGCGGCCGTGAAAGAGGAACTGGTACGGCGAGAAGTCCTGACCCAGGAGGCGCTGAAGAAGGGCGTCGAGAAGAAATCCGATGTCCAGGCCCAACTCGACCTCGCCCGCCAGGGCGTGCTGATCGGTGCCTACCTCAACGAATACGCCCGCAATGTCAAGATCACCGACGACGACATCAAGGCCGAATACGACAAGATCAAGTCGGCGCTTGGCGAGAAGGAATACAAGGCACGCCACATCCTCGTCGAGAGCGAAGGCGAAGCCAAGGACATCATCACCAAGCTGAAAGCCGGCGGCAAGTTCGATGAACTGGCCAAGGCCTCGAAGGACCCGGGCTCCAAGGATCGCGGCGGCGAGCTTGGCTGGGCCAACAAGTCCAGCTATGTGCCCGCCTTCTCGGAAGCGATGGTCAAGCTGGAAAAAGGCAAGTACACCGAAGCCCCGGTGAAGAGCAACTTCGGCTGGCACGTCATCCAGCTCGACGACGTCCGCGAACTGAAGGCACCGGCCTTCGAAGAGGTCAAGCCGCAGATCACGCAGCGGATGCGCCAGCAGGCCGTCGAGAAGCACATCCTCGACCTGCGCGGCAAGGCCAAGGTCGAGTAAACCCAGGAAACGCAGCCGGCGGAACGACGCCGGCAGAAGTCGGCGCCGGCGGGACGGCGCCCGGAATACCGCAGGGGGCCTCTCGGGAGGCCCCCGTGCTTTTGGAGATGCATTGAAGGCTTCCCCCTACCTGCTGCTCACGCTGGCCAACCTGTTCTGGGCCGGCAACTGGATCGTCGGCCGCGGCATGCGCGCCGACGTGCCGCCGATCGCGCTGTCGTTCTGGCGCTGGATCATCGCGCTGGCCTGCCTGCTGCCGCTCGCCTGGCCCTACCTGAAGCGCGACCGTGCCGTGCTGCTCGGCGGCTGGCGCCAGCTGGCCATCCTCGGCATCCTCGGCACCTGCCTCTACAACGCGCTGACCTATCTCGGGCTGCAGCAGACGGAAGCGATCAACGGTCTGCTGCTCAATTCCTTCATCCCCATCGTCATCGTCGCGCTGGCGTGGATCTTCCACGGCAAGCGCCTGCGCCCGATCGAGGCGCTCGGCATCGCCGCCTCCTTCGCCGGCGTGCTGACCATCGTCGCCCGCGGCGACGCGCACAACCTGCTGCGACTGACGCTCAACATCGGCGACATCTGGATCCTTCTGTCGGTCGTCGCCTGGGCGGTCTATACGCTACTGCTGCCGAAGCGGCCGGCGGCCCATCCGCTCGCCTTCCTCTTCGCGATCGCGCTGATCGGCGTGGCTGCGACCCTGCCGTTCTACCTCTATGAACACTCGACCGGACGCCACATCACCGCTTCGGTGAATGCCTGGCTCGCCATCGCCTACGCGGGCGTCTTTCCGGCCTTTCTCGGCTTCATTTTCTGGAACAAGGGGGTCGAGCAGGTCGGTGCCTCGCGTGCCGGCCTGTTCATCCATCTGCTGCCGGCCTTCGGCATCCTGCTCGCGGCGCTGTTCCTCGGCGAACGGCTGACGAGTTTCCACTTCGGCGGCATCGCCCTGATCTTCGGCGGCATCTTCCTGACGACCCGGAAATGATCGGACCGCTGCGCCTGTTCGGTGACTGGTGGCAACGCCGGGCTGCCGATCGCCTGGCCATCAGCGAGGCGCAGTGGCGAGGGGCGGAATACGCACTGCCCTTCCTCGATCGGCTGGACGACACCGAGCGCACCCGGCTGCGCGACCTCGCGCGCCGCTTCATCGCCGCCAAGGAGTGGAACGGCGCAGGCGGGCTGACGCTAACGCCGGCGATCCAACTGTCGATCGCGCTGCAGGCCTGCCTGCCGATCCTCAACCTCGGTCTCGACTGGTATCGCGGCTGGGTCGGCATCGTCGTCTATCCGGGCGACTTCGTCATCCCGCGCCAGACCGTCGACGCCGACGGCATCGTGCATGAATACGACGACCCGGTGCTCGGCGAAGCCTGGGAAGGCGGGCCGGTCCTGCTCTCCTGGTTTCCCGGCCACGACGGGCTCGACGACAGCGACGGCGCCAGCATCGTCATCCACGAGTTCGCCCACAAGCTCGACATGAGCAACGGCGCGACGGATGGCATGCCGGCGCTGCATGCCGAGATGTCGCGCGCCGACTGGATCGCCGCGTTCGAACCCGCCTATGCGGACCTCTGCCGCCGCGTCGATGCGGGGGAGGAAACCGTGCTGGATCCTTACGCCGCCGAGCATCCCTCCGAATTCTTCGCCGTCGCCAGCGAGGTCTTCTTCGAAGCCCCCGAACTGCTGCGCGAGGCCTACCCGGCCGTATACGAGCAACTTTGCCACTTCTTCCGCCAACGCCCGCGATAAAAGTCGGCGCCGGCGGGACGGCGCCGGCATGCATTGATATTGCATTGCAACAAAAGTCGCGCAAGAATGCGTGAAACATACCCAAGGGAGTTCCCCATGAGCAGCCTCGACGCCTACGAAACCATCGAGAACCGGACCTACGACGAGATCCAGGTCGGCGACAGCGTCACCCTGGTACGCACCCTGCGTCCGGAAGATATCCAAATGTTCGCGATCATTTCCGGCGACATGAACCCCACCCATGTGGATCCGGAATATGCGCGCTCCTCGCAGTTCCGCGAGGTCGTCGGCCACGGCATGTGGGGCGGCATGCTGTTCTCCAATGTGCTCGGCACCCAGTTTCCGGGACCCGGCACCATCTACGTCGATCAGAGTTTCCATTTCGAGCGCAGCGTCAGGGTTGGCGACACGCTGACCGTCACCGTCACCTGCCAGCGCAAGTTCGACCACAACCACCACATCATCTTCGATTGCGACTGCGTCAACCAGGATAAGGAGCGCGTCATCCGCGGCTCGGCCGAGGTCATTGCCCCGACCGAGAAGATCCGCCGGCCGAAGGTGGCGATGCCCGAGATCAAGCTGTCGGCCACCAAGACGGCGCGCTACGAGCATCTGCTCGAGATCACGCAGGGACTGGCACCGGTGCCGATGGCGGTCATCCATCCCTGCGATGCCGAATCGCTCAAGGGCGCGCTGCAGGCGCGCGATCGCGGCCTGATCGATCCGACGCTGGTCGGCCCCGAGGACAAGATCCGCAAGCTCGCCGAGGAACTCGGCCTCAACCTCTACGGCTGCCAGTTCCTCAACGTGCCGCACAGCCACGCCTCGGCGGAATCCGGCGTGGCGCTGGCGCGCGAGGGCGCGGTCGAGGCCCTGATGAAAGGTTCGCTGCACACCGACGAACTGATGAGCGAAGTCGTCGACAAGGCGACTGGCCTGCGCACCGAGCGGCGCATCAGCCACGTCTTCATGATGGACGTGCCGACCTACCCGCGCCCGCTCCTGATCACCGATGCCGCCGTCAACGTCGCGCCCGACCTCGTCACCAAGGTCGACATCGTGCAGAACGCCATCGATCTCGCGCGCATGCTGCACATCGCCGAGCCCAAGGTGGCGATCCTCGCCGCGGTCGAGACGGTGAATCCGAAGATGATCGCCACGCTCGATGCGGCAGCGCTGTGCAAGATGGCCGACCGCGGCCAGATCAAGGGCGGCGTGCTCGACGGCCCGCTCGCCTTCGACAACGCGATCTCGGTGGTCGCCGCGCGCACCAAGGGCATCAAGTCCGTCGTCGCCGGCCAGGCCGACATCCTGCTGGTGCCCGACATCGAATCCGGCAACATGCTCGCCAAGCAACTGGAGTACCTCGCCGACGCGCTGTCCGCGGGCATCGTGCTCGGTGCGCGCGTCCCGATCGTGCTCACCTCGCGTGCCGATTCGGCGCAGACGCGCACGGCCTCCACCGCCATCGCGATGGTGATGGCCCACGCCCGCCGCAACGCGACGAAGTGAGGATCGCATGGCCGATGCACTGCTGACTCTCAACGCCGGTTCATCCTCGATCAAGTTCGCACTGTTCCGGCGCTCCGATCCGGTCCCGGCCCAGCCGGAACTGGTCGGCCAGATCGACGGTATCGGTGCCACCCCCCACCTCAAGGCGAAGGATGCGCAAGGGCGCGTGCTCGACGACGCCGACCTGCCCATCGACGGAACTGCCGACGGGAGCCAGCATCGCGCCGCGCTCGCACATCTGGTCGAGTGGCTGCACGCCCACGAATCCGGCTGGACCATCGCGGGCGTCGGCCACCGCGTCGTGCATGGCGCGGAAAGCTACTCGCATCCGATCCGGCTCAACGATGCGCACATCGCCCGCCTGCGGGAATTCGTCCCGCTCGCCCCGCTGCACCAGCCGCACAACCTTGCCGGCATCGAGGCGATGCGCGATGCCCTGCCCGGCATTCCGCAGATCGCCTGTTTCGACACGGCCTTCCATCGCACCCAGCCGGCCATCGCGCAACTGTTCGCCCTGCCGCGCCGCATCACTGCGCAGGGCGTGCGCCGCTACGGCTTCCATGGCCTCTCTTACGAATACATCGCCGACGTGCTGCCGCAGCACCTCGACGAAGGCCGTGCCAATGGCCGGGTCATCGTCGCCCACCTCGGCAACGGTGCCTCGATGTGCGCGATGGTCGGCCGCAAGAGCCACGCCACGACGATGGGCTTCACCGCGGTCGAGGGCCTGATGATGGGCACGCGGACCGGCGCGCTCGATCCCGGCGTGCTGCTCTACCTGATGGACTACGACGGCATGGATGCGAAGGCGCTGACCAAGCTGCTGTACAAGGAGTCGGGGCTGCTCGGTGTCTCGGGCATCTCGCAGGACATGCGCGAGCTGCTCGCTTCCGACAAGCCCGAAGCGCAGGAGGCCGTCGACCTGTTCTGCTACCGCATCGTCCGCGAGATCGGCTCGCTCGCGGCGGCCATCGGCGGACTCGATGCGCTCGTCTTCACCGGCGGCATCGGCGAGCACGCCGCGCCGGTGCGGGCGCAGGTATGCCGCGAACTCGGCTGGCTCGGGCTCGACTTCGATGTCGCCGCCAACGCCGGCGCTGCCGAACGCATCAGTACCGCCGGCAGCCAGGTCGCCGCCCTGGTGCTGCCGACCAACGAGGAATGGATGCTGGCACGGCATACGGCACAGCTGCTGTAGGCGCGCCGCCCGCCATCGGCCGCCAGCGGCCGCCAAAAGTCGGCGCTGGCGGGACGGTACCCGCCATCCTCTGACGCTAGAATCGGAACAAGGCGCGAATGGAATCCCGGCAAAGACCGGGACCAGCGCCCCCAATGGAACGAGACCCTGCGCGGAGGATATTTCCCTTGCTCACGATGCTTGTCCGGCTGGCGTCGGCGCTGTTGGTGTTTGCCTCGTCGCTGACGCTGGCCGCCCCGCCCCTGTTGATCGCTCACGTGGCGCCGACCACCGGGCGCTTTTCCCTGCACGCCGAAGCCGACCGGCGCGGGGCTGAAATGGCTATCGACGAATTCAATGCCAAGGGCGGTGTGCTCGGCAGGGAAGTCGTCCTGATCTCGCGCGACCCGACCCTCGACAGCAAGCAAGCCGCTCTGGTCGCCGAAGAGTTGATCGCCCAGACCAAAATCGGCTTCATGGTCGGCGCAATCGCCTCCAACGTGGCCGCCAGCATGTCGGCGGTGGCCCAGAAGCACGGAGTCATCTTCATCAACACCAACTCCTCCGCCCCCTCAGAATCGGTCGAGAACGCCCACCGCACCAAGTTCGTGTTCGATGCCCATGGCGCCAACTTCACCCGTGCCATGCTTCGCTATGCGCTGGCCAACCGCCCCTCGAAACGGGTCCTGCTGCTCATCGAGGACAACGGTGCCGGTCGCAGCAATGCAGCTGCCATGCGCCCCTATATCGTCGAATACGGCGGTACGGTGGTCGGCGAAGTGTTTTCCCCGGAAAACCTGTCCGATCCGGCGGGCGTACTCAAGCAGGTCGCCGCCATCCGTGCCGACGTGGTCGCGGTCGTGGTCAGCGGCGACAACCAGATCAAGCTGTTCGCGCAGATCGATCCGGCAGTATTTGAACGCCAGCAGTGGATCGTCGGCGAAGTGGACTGGGAAGAACTCTACCCCGCCCCCGGGACGCCGCGCCCGTTGTTCGGCACCACCTGGGCGTGGAACCTCGACACGCCCGGCACCAGGGAATTCGTCGAGCGCTATCGCAAGCGTTACGGCCACACCAAGCTGGACTGGCCCGGGGATGTGACCCATGCGGACTACCTGGCCACCCAGGCCCTGCTCGATGCCATCGTGCGGGCCGGCACCACCGACACCCACGCGGTCATCCGGCAGCTGGAAAAATATCGCGCCACCGCCCATGAGCGCATGCAGAATGCGCCGGCCTGGATGGACCCGAACAGCCATCATGTGCAGCAAAGCATTTACATTGCCCGCTGGAACCCCAGGGCCAGTTCGCCCGAACGCGGTATCGAGATCGTCGGCCATGTGCCCCCCGATGCCGTGCGCTACGAGGCGGAGAAAACGACCCGGCTCGAACCGCTGAGCGACACCCCGCGTCTCACCCCATGAGCAAACGCCGCCTCGGTCTGTTCGCGCGCGTCGCCCTGCTGGTGCTCGGCATCGAAATCGTCGCCTTCGGCGGCCTGGGCTGGTTTTATATCGACCGTTACAGCAGCGCCGTCGAGAGGCGGCTCGAAGAGCGCCTGCAGTTGGTCAGCGAGATGATCGGGCGCGACGAACTGACGGTGAGTGCCCTTTCCCGAACCGCATTTCTCTCCCAGTTCGTCGGTGCACCGTTTCACGAAGGTCTGGCCATCGGCGGCAACCGGCGTGTCATTGTCGCCAGCAACGCCGCCCTGCTCGGCCGGCTGGCCGAAGAAGTGCCCGGGTTCGACCCCAGCTGGCCGGACACCCCCGCCCAGTCACCCCTCCTGATCGCGCAGCCCGGCCAGCTAACCCATGTCGCCACGATCCGTCACGTCAACGACGGCAGCCCGCTCTACACGGTAGTGCTTAGCGTCAGCACCGACCCGCTGGAAGCGGAAAAAAGCGCGATCATCATGCGCGGCATCACCGTTTCCTTGCTGTTCATCCTGCTCACCTCGGCCGGCATCATCCTGATCGCCAAGCGCCTGATCGGCGAACGCATTGAAACCTCGCTCGAGATACTCAAAGCCATCGAGGGCGGCAACCTCGCTGCCCGCATTCCCATGTCGGGCAACGACGAGATCAGTCAGCTGCAGGCGGGCATCAACTCGATGGCGACCGAAGTCGCCGATCTGCTCGAAGAGTACCGCCACAAGGAAGCCGAGCTGCTCGAAAGTCAGTATCTGCTCAACACTGCGCAAGCCGTGGCGAAATTCGGCAGCTGGCACCTCGACCTGAAGCAGAACATACTGAAATGGTCGGACGAGACCTGCCGCATGTTCGGCACCCCCAGCGGCCAGCCGCTGTCCTACGAGGATTTCCTGGAAAAGGTTCATCCCGAAGACCGCCAGTCGGTCAACGATGCCTGGACTGCGGCGCTGAAGGGGGCTCCCTACGATTACGTCCACCGCATCGTCGTCCGCGGCGAAACGCGCTGGGTGCGCGAAATGGCCGAATTCAGCTTCGCCGCCGACGGCCAGCTCATCAGCGCCACCGGAACGGTCCAGGACATCACCGATCGGATCCGAAGCAACGTCGAATACCAGGCCATCCTGCGCACGGCACTCGACGGCTTCTGGATGGTCAACCTCAGCGGCGGATTCATCGAGGTCAACGACGCCTATTGCCGCATGGTCGGCTACGACCGCGACACCTTGCTCAAGATGCGCATCCCTGACATCGAGGCACTCGAACGTCCCGAGGAAACCCGTGCGCACATCGAAAAGATCCTGGCCACCGGCTCCGACCGCTTCGAAACACGGCACCGCCATCGCGACGGCCACCTGATCGACATCGAAGTCAGCGCCAATTACATCGCGATCGACGAAGGCCGACTGGTGGTGTTCCTGCGCGACATCAGCGAAAGCAAACGCGCCATGCAGCGTGTGCGCGACAGCGAGGAGCTGTTGCGCTCGTCGATCGAGACCATCGGCGAAGCCTTTGTCGCCTACGGCCCGGACGACCGGTTGGTGATCTGCAACGAGAAATACCGCGAGCTGTACCAGCGCTCGGCGCCGATGATCCAGCCAGGCAACCGCTTCGAGGACATCATCCGCTACGGCGTCGCCCACGGGCAATACCCCGCCGCCACCGGTCGCGAGGAAGCCTGGATCGCCGAACGGCTGGCGGCGCATCTGAGCGCGGATGCCGACATGATCCAGCAGATCGACGACGGCCGCTGGCTGCGCATCCGCGAACGCAAGACATCCACCGGCTACATCGTCGGCTTCCGTGTCGATGTCACCGAAATTTACCGTGCCAAGGAAGCCGCCGAGGCCGCCAACCGTGCCAAATCGGAATTCCTCGCCAACATGAGCCACGAGATCCGCACGCCGATGAACGCGATCCTCGGCCTCACGCAACTGGTGCTCGACACGCCGTTGGAGGCGCGCCAGCGCGATTTCCTGACCAAGGCCCATCACTCCGGCCGCGCCCTGCTCGGCATTCTCAACGACATCCTCGACTACTCGAAGATCGAGGCCGGCCGCCTCGACATCGAGCGCTCGCCGTTCTCGATCGAGGATGTGGTGCGCGAAGTGGCCGACCTGTTCGCCGCCCGCCTCGCCGAAAAGGGCATCGAACTGCTGATCGACCTCGAGCCCGACCTGCCGGTGCAGTTGATCGGCGATCCCCTGCGGCTGCATCAGGTGCTCTCCAACCTGGTCGGCAACGCGATCAAATTCACCGAGCGCGGCGAGATTCATATCGCGGCCACCGCCACCGCCCACCCTGACGACGCGGAACAGCTGATGCTGCGCTTCGCCATCAAGGATAGCGGCATCGGCATCGATCCGCGCCTGGCCAAGCAGCTGTTCCAGCCCTTCACCCAGGCCGACGGCAGCATCACGCGCAAATACGGCGGCACCGGCCTCGGCCTGGCGATCTGCCACCGCCTCGTGACCCTGATGGGCGGCGACATCGCGGCCAGCGGCGCCGAGGGTGCCGGCGCCACCTTCAGCTTTTCGGTGGCGGTCGGCCGGACCCAGCAAACGGCGTCTGCCCATCTGCAGCAGGTGCGCGGCATGAAAGCGCTGATCGTCGACGACCAGCCGAGCGCGCGTGCCGTGCTCGACAAGCTGCTGACCGCCTGGGGGGTCGAGCATGTGCAGGCCGCCAGCGGCGAAGAAGCCCTGGCCATGATCGAGGCCGCCCACGCCCGGGGCGACGGCTATTGCACGCTGCTGGTCGACTGGCAGATGCCCGGCCTGGACGGGATCGACGTGCTGCAGCGGATTGCCGCCGAACCGGCCCGCTACGGCGGGGCGATGCGGCTGATGATGGTGACCGCGCATGATCGCAACAAGCTGGAGCTGGCCGCCCGCGAACTGCGCCTCGACGGCATCGTGACCAAGCCGGTCATGCCCTCGGCGCTGTTCGATGCCCTGGTCGGCCGCCCCGAGGGCTTGCCCGCACTGCAAAAGTCGGCGCCGGCGAGACGGCGCTTCGACGGCAGCCGCGTGCTGGTGGCCGAGGACAACCCCTACAACCAGCAGGTGGCCGCCGGTTTCCTCGACAAGCTCGGCATCATCGTCTCCCTCGCCGACAACGGCCAGCAGGCGGTCACGCTCGCCAGCCACGGCCGCTTTGACGCGATCCTGATGGACATGCACATGCCCATCCTCGATGGCCTGGCCGCCACCCGCCAGCTGCGCGCCGCCGGCAACCGCACGCCGATCATCGCCATGACCGCCGCCGTGATGGAGGAAGACCGCTCACGCTGCGACGAGGCCGGCATGGATGCCTTCGTGCCCAAGCCGGTCGATCCCGACCAGCTGGTGCAGGTGCTGGCGCGCTACCTGCAGGAAACCACCGACAGGCAGGCCCTCGCCGCGCAGGACGCGGCCGCCCGATCATCCGCCGAAGCACCACTGCCGCAGTGGCCGGGCACCGATCTGCCGGCGGCGTTGCGCCGCCTCGGCGGCGACCGCCCGCTGCTGTTCCGCCTGCTGGCCGACTTTGTTGCCGAGCATGCGGGCTTTTGCGAAGCGCAACGACGGCTGCTCGAGGCCGGCGAAGTCCATCAGGTCGCGGCCGCCCTGCATGCCTTCAAGGGCGCTGCCGGCAACCTCGGCTTGCGCGCCCTGTCCGAACAGGCCCGCCGGCTCGAGGCGGCGGTACGTGCCGGGGAAACCCCGGCCTTCGATGCCCTGGCGGATGACCTCGCCGCCACCGACCCGCTGATGGCCGGCTTGCCGCAGGCCGGGGGAGCGGTCGCCGCGCCGACGGCGGCGGAGATGAGCGAGCTGTTGCTGGGCCTGCGCCCCTATCTGGAAGACCGCGAGCTGGTGCCGGACGAACTGATGGCCCGGCTGGCCGCCTGCGCCCGCGCCGACCTGCCCGGTGCCCCGTTCGCGCGACTGCTCAACCGCATCGACGAATTCGATCACGATGGTGCGCTGGCCTTGCTGGTGCAGATCGCCGTGCAAAACGGTCTTTCGCTAAACTTGGACGCATGACGATTTCCGCGCCTCCACCCGGGGATGCCAAGCCCCTGCTCCTGCTGGTCGACGACATGCCGGCCAACCTGCACGTACTCGCCGCCGCCCTGAAAAACGAGTATCGGCTCAAGACCGCCACCAGCGGTGCGGCAGCGCTGGAGCTGGTGGCCCGCACAGACCGGCCCGAACTGATCCTGCTCGACGTGATGATGCCGGGCATGAGCGGCATCGAGGTGTTGCGCCACTTGCGCGCCGATCCGGTCATGCGCGACATCCCGGTCATTTTCGTCACCGCCGACACCTCCGAGCAAAGCCAGCTCGACAGCCTCGACCTGGGCGCGGACGACTATCTGACCAAACCGGTGGTCGGCGCCATCCTGCGCGCCCGCGTACGCAACCTGCTGGCGAAGAAACGCACCGAGCGCCAGTTGCGCCTGGCCGCCCACGTCTTCGAATACAGCGGCGAGGCGATTCTGGTCACCGACCGCGACAACACCATCGTCGAAGTGAATCCCGCCTTCACCCGCCTCACCGGCTATGGCATCGACGAGGTGCGGGGCCGGAACCCGCGCCTGCTTTCTTCGGGCCGCAATACGCCCGAAGATTACCGGGCGATGTGGCAGGCGGTGCGCGAAGAGGGTTTCTGGCAGGGCGAAATGTGGGATCGCCACAAGGGCGGCGAAATCTACCCCAAGCTGATGACCATCACGACGGTGAAGAACCCGCGCGGGGAAATCGACTACTACATCGCCAGCTTTTCGGATATCCGCGAGCAGAAGGCCGCCGAGGAACGCATCCGCCACCTCGCCCATCACGATGCCCTGACCGGCCTGCCCAACCGCATGCACCTGAGCATCGCCTTGGAACAGGCGCTCGCCGACGCCCACCGGGCCAATACCAAGGTGGCGGTGATGTTCGTCGACATGGATCGCTTCAAGGTGATCAACGACACGCTCGGCCATCAGGTCGGCGACGCCATGCTGGTCGAGGTCGCCCGGCGTTTGAAGGAGTGCGTGCGCGAATCCGACATCGTCGCGCGCCTCGGCGGGGACGAATTCGTCGTGGTGCTCGCCGGCATGACGGAGGCTGGCGCAGCCACGTCCATCGCCGGGAAAATCCTCAACGCGCTGGGGCAGCCCTATGAGGTTGCCGGCCATACGCTGCACTCGAGCCCGAGCATCGGCATCAGCGTCTACCCCCTGGACGGTACGGACATCGCGACGCTGATGAAAAACGCCGACACCGCGATGTACCACGCCAAGGAGCAGGGCCGCAACAACGCGCAGTATTTCACCGCCGCGTTGAACGCCGCGGCCGCCACGCGCCTGGAAATCGAACATGAACTGCGTGGGGCGCTGGACGACGGCCAGTTCGAACTGCACTACCAACCGCAGGTGCGTGCGCTCAGCGGCGACATCTGCAGCGTCGAGGCATTGATCCGCTGGAAGCACCCCCGCCTCGGCTTGGTGTCGCCGATCGACTTCATCCCGGTCGCCGAGGAAACCGGCCTGATCGAGCCGATCGGTGCCTGGGTGCTCGACGAGGCCTGCCGCCAGCTGGCCGCCTGGCGCGCCGCCGGCATCGACGGCCTGGGCATGGCGGTCAACCTGTCCGCGCGCCAGCTGCGCTCGCCACGCCTCGTCGACATGGTCCGCACGGCACTCACCCGCCACGCCCTGCGCGAAGATGACCTCGAACTGGAGATCACCGAATCGGTGGCCATGACCAACCCGGAGCTGGCCATCGACCAGTTGCACGCCTTGCGCACGCTGGGCGTGCGTCTTGCCATCGACGACTTCGGCACGGGCTACTCCTCGCTCGCCTACCTCAAGAATCTGCCGATCCAGGTGCTCAAGCTGGACCGCAGTTTCGTGAACGGCATCGAGAGCGGCGGCAACGACGCGGTCATCTGTGCCGCGACCATCGCGCTCGCCCACAGCCTGGGCCTCAAGGTGGTCGCCGAAGGGGTCGAAACGCCGGCCCAGCAGGATTTTCTGGCCCACACCCACCATTGCGATTTCCTGCAGGGCTATCTGTTCGGCAAACCGCTGCGGGCGTCCGAACTCACCGCACACCTCAACGCCGCGCCATGAGCGTCGCCGCCAGGCACAGTTTTTTCGACGACCTGCAGGGCATCCTCACTGGCGCCCTGGTCGTCGCCATCGGCATCCTGTTCATCAAGCAGGCCGGCCTGCTGACCGGCGGCGCTGTCGGCATCACCTTCCTCATTCACTACGCGACCGGCGCCAACTTCGGTCTGATCCTGTTTCTGGTCAACCTGCCGTTCTATTGGCTCGCCATACGGCGCATGGGAAACGAGTTCACGTTCAAGACGCTGACGACCGTCAGCACGGTCTCGCTGCTGGTCGAAGGCCTGCCGCATGTCATCGCTATCGCCCATATCGATCCGTTCTTCGCCGGCGGTGCCGGCGGCCTGCTGATGGGCATCGGCATGCTGATCCTGTTCCGTCACCGCGCCAGCCTCGGCGGCCTCAACGTGCTGGTGCTGTGGCTGCAGGAGCGCTCGGGCTGGCGCGCCGGCAAGCTGCAGATGGGACTCGACGTCGCCATCCTGCTCGGCGCGGCATTGATCGTTCCACCGCTGTTGCTGGCCGCCTCGATCCTCGGCGCGGTGCTGCTCAACTTCGCACTGGCCGTCAATCACAAGCCAGGACGCTACATGGCCTTCTAGCCTTGGGTGACCGGCATCGGCCTCGTCCAGGCCGAGTTCGTCGGATCCGTCTCGGGCGGCGGACAAAGCGGCCCTCCAAGGCGTGGCCCACTCGACCGGCATTGTGCATGCACGCCTTGGCCATGATCCGACACAGCAAGCGCCGCCAAACGCCCTGACGCAATCTTTACCGACGATCCGGCGCGGACTTATTACAATGGCAACTCCGTCAGGCGCAGGATCATTGAGGGAGCAAGCCGCATGCTCGAAGCCACGTTCCGATATTCATTGTCAGGCTCCCCGACACTCGTCTCGGTCAGTGAAAGTGTCGCCAGCCTGCTGGGCTACGCCGTCGAGCGCTTCGAACGAGGCAGCATCCTCCTGATGGATTGCATCCACCACGAAGATGCGAATATCGCCCAGGCGATCTTCGCCGCAAACGATCCCGAAACGGCGGGCAGCTGCAACCTGCGCCTGCGGCAGGCCAATGGCCGGATACGTTGCGTCAGGGCGAGCTTCGAAAAAAGGACCGGGGCCTCCGGCACCACCCTCGAATTGCGCCTTCAGGATGCCAAAAGCCTGCCGCGCACCCTCGACGATGCCGCCGAAACGGTGAACTTCCGGGCGATGATGGAAGTCACCGACGACTTCATCTACTTCAAGGACCGCAATCACGTCTTCACCGGCGCCAGCCAGACGCTCGTTTCTCTGTGCGAGCCTTCCGAACACTGGACCGACCTGCTGGGCAAGACCGATTACGACGTTTTCCCCGAAGCCTATGCCGACATCTATTACCGGCTGGAAAAGCAGGTGTTCGCGGGCATGCCGGTCGCCCGGGAAATTCAGGAATTCGTCACCCGCGACGGACGCAAGGGATGGGTCGACAACCGCAAGTATCCGATCCGGGACGCTCGCGGAGAAATCGTCGGCCTGTTCGGCATCGCGCGCGACATCACCGAACGGCTGCAGCACGAACAGAGCCTGCGTTCGAACGAAATGCGCTTCCGCAACATCTTCGAACAGGTCGCCAATATCGCCGTGCAGGGGTATGCGCGCGACCGCTCGGTGATTTTCTGGAATCCCGCGAGCGAGACCCTGTACGGTTACCGGGCTGAGGAAGCGCTGGGCCGCAAGCTCGAAGACCTGATCATTCCGGACGATATGCGGACCGGCGTCATCGCCGGCATCACCGCCTGGTCCGAGGGTGGCCCGGCCATCCCGCCGGGCGAGTTGCTCCTCAGACGCAAGGACGGCGCATCGGTGCCGGTCTACTCCAGCCATGTCATGCTGCAGAACACGGCAGGCGAACCCGAGATGTACTGCATCGATGTCGACCTCTCGGATCTGAAACGGGCCATGACGGAACTCGACCGCCACCGCATGCACCTCGAGGAACTCGTCGCCGAGCGCACGCACCAACTCGCCGCCGCCAAGGAAGCGGCGGAGATGGCGAGCGTGGCCAAGAGTGCATTCCTCGCCAACATGTCGCACGAAATCCGCACCCCGATCCATGCCATCACGGGCATGGCCAACCTGATCCGGCGGGACGGCCTCAACGCCCGGCAGACCGACCGCATGGACAAGCTGGAGGCAGCGACCGCGCATCTGCTCGAGGTCATCAACGCCGTACTCGACCTCTCGAAGATCGAGGCCGGCAAGTTCGATCTGACGGAAGTGCCCGTCGACAGCGGCAGCCTGGTGGCGGAGGTCGCCGCCCTGCTGCAGGAACAGGCCATCACCAAGGGGTTGCGGCTGGACACGGACGTCGCCCCGCTGCCGTGCCGCGTGCTGGGCGACGCCGCCCGGCTCCGGCAGGCGCTGCTCAACTATGCGGGCAATGCGCTCAAGTTCACCGAAACCGGACGGGTCATCCTGCGGACGCGCATCGTCGCTGAAGCGGAAACCCACCTGGTCCTGCGCTTCGAAGTCGAAGACTCGGGCATCGGCATCGCGCCGGAAACGCTGTCCCGGCTTTTCAATGCCTTCGAGCAGGCAGACAACAGCAGTTCACGCCGGTATGGGGGTACCGGACTCGGACTGGCGATCACGCGCAAGCTCGCCCGCCTGATGGGTGGCGAAGCCGGGGCGGACAGTATTCCAGGCGCCGGCAGCACCTTCTGGTTCACCGCCCGGCTGAAGAAGCCCGACCACGAGCCGAGCGGCCGGCAGGAACGCAGCGGCGAATCCGCCTCCGACACCTTGCAGCGGAAGCATGACGGCACACGGGTACTGCTGGCCGAGGACGAACCGGTCAACCGCGAGATCGCCCTGACGATGCTGGGCGATGCCCATCTCCGCGTGGATACGGCCAGCGACGGGATCGAGGCCCTGCGTTTCGCGAGCGAAAACGACTATGCCCTGATCCTGATGGACATGCAGATGCCCAACCTGGACGGCATCGAGGCGACACGCCTGATCCGCCGCCTTCCGAATGGCAGGAACGTACCTATCCTGGCGATGACGGCCAACGCCTTCGCGGGAGACCGCGACCGCTGCCTCGCCGCCGGCATGAACGATTTCGTCACCAAGCCGGTGACGCAGGAACAACTCCATACACTGATTCTGAAATGGCTCGAGACCCCATGAACCTGCCCGAACTCACCGACGCCCGCCTGACCCTCATCGACCGCATCGCCACCCTGAGCTTCGCCCGCGACGACGTGCGCAATGCCCTCACCGGTACCGCCCTGATCGACGACATCCTCGCCGTCGCCGAGTGGGTCAACCGCTGCGACGACGTCTCGGTGCTGGTCATGACCGGCGATGGTGGCGCCTTCTCTTCGGGTGGGAACGTCAAGGACATGGCCGAGCGCGGCGGCGACTTCGCCGGCGACGTCGCCGAGGTCGCGGCGCGCTATCGCCGTGGCATCCAGCGCATCCCGCTCGCCCTGCAGCAAATCGAGGTGCCGGTCATCGCCGCCGTCAACGGGCCGGCGATCGGTGCCGGCTTCGACCTCGCCAACATGGCGGACATCCGCATCGCTTCCGAAAAAGCGAAGTTCGGCGAAACCTTCCTCAACCTCGGGATCATCCCGGGTGACGGCGGCGCCTGGTTCATGCAACGCCAGATCGGCTACCAGCGCGCCTTCGAACTGACGCTCAGCGGCCGCGTCATCGACGCCCACGAAGCGCTCGCCCTCGGGGTGGTCCTCGAGGTAGTCGCGCCGGAGGCGCTACTGCCGCGCGCCCGCGCCCACGCCGAACGCTTCGCCGCCCAGCCGCCGAAAGCCTTGCGGCTGACCAAGCGGCTGATGAAGATGGCGCAACGCATGGAACTCAAGGATTTTCTCGACCTCTGCGCCGTGTTCCAGGGCATGTGCCACAACGAACCCGAACATCTGAAAGCGGTGCAGCGCTTTCTTTCGAAACAAAAATAGTTCCGGCGCCGTCCCGCCGGCGCCGACTTTTACCCCACCCACCCCCAGCCCCGCCCTCCAGGGCGGGGAAACTTGATGTACCGCCGTTCCGTCGGTACCGACTTTTATAATGCGCGCCTTTTACGCGCCTCCTGCCCCATGTCCAAGCTCGCCCACGAAATCGCCCGCCGCCGCACCTTCGCCATCATTTCCCACCCCGACGCGGGCAAGACCACGCTGACCGAGAAGCTGCTGTGGTTCGGCGGTGCGATCCAGGTCGCCGGCGAGGTGCGCGCCCGCAAGGCCGCGCGCCATGCCACCTCCGACTGGATGGAGCTGGAAAAGCAGCGCGGCATCTCGGTCACCTCGTCGGTGATGCAGTTCCCTTACCGAGAGCACATCATCAACCTGCTCGACACGCCGGGCCACGAGGATTTCTCCGAGGACACCTACCGAACCCTCACCGCCGTCGACTCGGCGACGATGGTGATCGACTCGGTCAACGGCGTCGAGGCGCAAACGATCAAGCTGCTCAACGTCTGTCGCCTGCGCGACACGCCGATCGTCACCTTCATCAACAAGCTCGACCGCGAGGGCCGCGCGCCGATCGACCTGCTCGACGAGATCGAGGACGTGCTGAAGATCCAGTGCGCGCCGATGACCTGGCCGATCGGCATGGGCAAGAGCTTCCGGGGCGTCTACGACCTCTACGACGACTGCGTGTTTTTCTTCGATCCGCAAGCCGAAAAGGGGACCTCGCGCATCATCGAACGCCTCGACAATCCCGAACTCGACACCCTGCTCGGCTACCAGGCCGAGGAACTGCGCAGCGAGATCGAACTGGTGAAAGGTGCTTCGCATACCTTCGACCAGGAAGCCTACCTGGCCGGCAAGCAGACCCCGGTGTTCTTCGGCTCGGCCGTCAATAATTTCGGCGTGCAAAGCCTGCTCGACGCGATCGTCGACCTCTCGCCCCCGCCGCAGCATCGCCCGTCTGCTTCGCGCCAGGTCGAGCCACTGGAGCCGAAATTCTCCGGCTTCGTCTTCAAGATCCAGGCCAACATGGACCCGAAGCACCGCGACCGCATCGCCTTCGTGCGCGTCTGCTCGGGCCACTACACGCGCGGAATAAAACTCAAGCAATTGTCCACCGGCAAGACGCTGGCGGTGAACAACGCGATCACCTTCATGGCACAGGACCGCAGCACGACGGACGAAGCCTGGCCCGGCGACATCCTCGGCATTCCCAACCACGGCACGGTGGTGCTCGGCGACACCTTCACCGAGGGCGAGGACCTCAAGTTCACCGGCATCCCCTGCTTCGCGCCCGAGCACTTCCGCCGCGCGCAGATCCGCAACCCGATGAAGATGAAGCAGTTGCAGAAAGGCCTGCAGCAGCTGGCCGAGGAAGGCGCGACGCAGCTGTTCAAGCCGCTCGGCTCGAACGACCTGATCCTCGGCGCGGTCGGCACGCTGCAATTCGACGTGGTCGCCCACCGGCTGGAATTCGAATACGGCGTCGATTGCTTCTTCGAGCCGGTCAACGTGGCCACGGCACGCTGGCTGCGCGGTAGCGAGGCCGATCTACGTGCGCTCGAGGACAGGGCCGGCGCCAACCTGGCGCTCGATGGCGCCGGCGACTATGTTTATCTCGCGCCGAACCGCGTCAACCTGCAGATGGCCCAGGAGCGCCACCCGGACATCACCTTCCTGGAAACGCGGGAAATTCACTGACTCAGGCCGTACCCACCCACTCCCGCACGCCGGGCGGGCAGTTGCAATGCTCGGGGTGCCAGCGCTGGAGCAGTCCGAAGAACTCGGCCTCAGGCATCGGCCGTCCGAAGCGATACCCCTGTCCGACGCGGTAGCCGTGCCCCATGAGCTCGATGCATTCGCCGCAGGTCTCGATCCCCTCGGCCACCACCTTTTTACCCAGGCCATCGGCCAGATGCCAGACCGAGCGGGCGATCGATGCATTGGCAGCATCGCAGTCGACACCGCGCACGAAGGTCTGGTCCAGTTTGAAGGTATCTAGCGGGAGACGGCTCAGCGAGCCGAGATTGGAATAGCCCGTACCGAAATCATCGAGCGCCACCGAAACGCCCATGACCTCGATTTGCCGCAGCATTTCGGCAACGCCATCGGCATCCCGGATGATCATCGACTCGGTCACTTCGAGTTGCAGGCGGCTCGGCACGACAGCGGTTTCATGCAGGATGCGCGAGACTTCTCCGGCCAGATCGCAGCGCTCGAACTGCATCGGTGAGACATTGACCGCGACATGGAAGTCCTGCGGCAACTCCGCATCGCGGGACGCCAGCATATGGCAGGCCTCGGTCAGTACCCAATTGCCGATTTTGGCGATCAGGTCGCTTCTTTCCGCCACCGGGATGAATGCCGCGGGCGGGATCAGCCCCTGTTCGGGATCGCGCCAGCGCACCAGCGCCTCGGCGCCGATGATGCGGCGCGTCGCCAGGTCGAGCTTGGGCTGGTAGAAGAGCTCGAGATGCCCGGCCTTGATCGCGGCGTCCAGGCGCGCCTCCATTTCGAGCTGACGCTCCACCGCGACCGCCATCTCGGCCGAGAAGAACTTGCTCAGGTTGCCGCCGGCCTCCTTGGCCCGCAGCATGGCGCGATCGGCGCGGACCACCAGATCGTCGAACTCCTGTCCGTCGGACGGATAGGCGCTGATGCCGATCGAGGCACCGATCTTGAAATGATGGCCTGCCGCCTCGACCGGCTTGTCCAGTGCGGCCAGCAGCTTGTTCGCCACCATGCCGGCGTCGCGGCGATCGGCGATATCGGGCAGCAGGCAGACGAACTCGTCGCCGCCGAAGCGGGCCAGCGTGTCGTCATCGCGCAGATTGGCCTGCAGGGCCTGGCTGACCTTGACCAGCACCTCGTCGCCGATGTCGTGGCCGAGGCTGTCGTTGATCGACTTGAAGCGGTCGAGATCGATGAACAGGACCGCCAGCGAGCGGCCTGAACGATCGGCGCGGCGGATCGCCTGCTTGCCACGATCGACCAGCAGGATGCGGTTGGCCAGGCCGGTCAGCGGATCGTGCAGGGCGAGGAAATTCAGCCGCTCCTCCTGCGCCTTCTGCCGGGTAATGACGGTGAAGGTAGCGAGATAGTTGGTAGCCCGGCCCTCGTTGTCGCGAATGGTGCGGATATCCAGCCACTCGAGGTAGAGAGAACCGTCCTTGCGCCGGTTCCAGACCTCGCCGCTCCACTGGCCGGCATCCCGCAAGGCTTCCCACATGCCGCGGTAGTACTCGATGCCATGGCGGCCGGAGTTGAGCAGGCGCGGCGACTGGCCGACCGCCTCGTCAAACGAGTAGCCGGTGATTTCGGTGAAACGCGGATTCACATAGAGAATCCGCTGCTCGAGGTCCGTCAGCATCAGGCCACGGTCGAAATTCTCGATGATCCGCTTGACCAGCGAGTCGTCGAGTACCGGCAGCGGCATGGCAGCGTCCGTTTCGAGCCTGTCCACCGCACGGCCGGCCGCGAGCGGCAGCGGGATCATGACCAGGCTGACGTCGTCATGGACGTTTTCCGCCTCGGAGAGGACGCGCCCGACCAGCCGGTCGAAGACCTGATCGGCACCCGAACTGGCGGCGGCCAGCAAGCCGTCCCGCCCGAAAGCGGTACCGGCCTTGATGCCGAACTCGGACAGCCCGTCCGAGTACAGCAGCAGGGTGGCCGCCTCTTCCCGGGCAAGACGGTAGCGCTGCAGCACTTCGGCCCCCTCGTTCTCTTCCGCATCGATGCCGAAGGGCAGCTGCCGCGACGGGAAGGCCTCGGCGAGGCGTCCGTCGGCGGCCAGCAGCAGGGCATCGGGCATGCCCGCGTTGATGACCTCGATCTCCCGTCCCTCGATGCGCACCAGGATGCCGCAGACGAAGTGGCTGTGCACCTGCAACTGGCGCATGAAACGGTGGATGCGCGAATAGATCGCGGGCAGGGACATGCCCAGCATCACCACTTCATGGAACATCAGGGGCATATGCAGGGTGAACACGGCCGCCGGCAGTCCATGCCCGGTGGTGTCGGCGAGCAGGCAGAACCAGCCGAACTTCGGGTGCTCGGCAGCGCAGAAGAAATCCGCGCTGACCCGGCTGGCCGGTAGCAGCCAGTGGCGGACTTCGGGGCGTATGGCCCGATTCGAAGTGTCACGCATGCCCCGAATCAGGGCGACGGTATCGGCATATTCCCGCAGCAGTTCGTCATCTCCGACGCCCTGGCTTGCGGATCCGGACCGCGTGTCCTCCCAATTTTGACCGTGCACGATTTCTCCCGGCAACTGACGCGATGGTTTTACCACATCGAAATCACAGCCTGTGACCTGCTATATCGCGCGTGCGCCTATAATCGCGCCCTCGAATCAATGCCGGGAAATACCCCAATGGAAGCAGAACGCCTCAACGCCGTCGCCCACCACATCGCCGACCTCGAAAGCCGCGGCGATCAACTCCGGAGGTATCTTTGACTTCGATACGAAGTCGGAGAAACTCGCCGAACTGAACCGGGTCATGGAAGACCCGGCGCTCTGGAACGATGCGGAGCGCGCCCAGGCCCTGGGCAAGGAAAAGAAATCCCTCGAAGCCGTCGTCCTCACGCTGGAAGGCGTGAAGACGACGCTCGCCGATGCGCGCGAACTGTTCGACATGGCGAAGGAAGAAGCCGACGAAGACACCATAGTGGCCGTCGAGTCCGACTTGGCCGCGGTCGAATCCAAAGTCGCGGATCTCGAATTCCGCCGCATGTTCGCCAACCCGGCCGACCCGAACAACTGCTTCATCGACATCCAGGCCGGGGCCGGCGGCACCGAGGCCTGCGACTGGGCGTCGATGCTGCTGCGCCAGTACCTCAAGTACTGCGAGCGCAAGGGCTTCAAGGCCGAGATCCTCGAACAGACCGACGGCGACGTGGCCGGCATCCGCAGCGCCTCGCTGAAGGTCGAGGGCGACTACGCCTACGGCTTCCTGCGCACCGAGACCGGCGTGCACCGCCTCGTCCGCAAGTCGCCCTTCGACTCGTCGGGCGGCCGCCACACCAGTTTCGCCAGCCTCTACGTCTATCCCGAGATCGACGACTCCATCGAGGTCGAGATCAACCCGGCCGACCTGCGCATCGACACCTTCCGCGCCTCCGGTGCCGGTGGTCAGCACATCAACAAGACCGACTCGGCGATCCGTATCACCCATGCGCCGACCGGCATCGTCGTGCAGTGCCAGAACGACCGCTCGCAGCACCGCAACAAGGCCGAGGCGATGGCGATGCTGAAGTCGCGCCTTTACGAACTGGAGCTGCGCAAGCGCCAGGCCGAAGCTGACAAACTGGAGTCCGCCAAGACCGACGTGGGCTGGGGCCACCAGATCCGCAGCTATGTGCTGGATCAATCCCGCATCAAGGACCTGCGCACCAGCGTCGAAATCTCCAACACCCAGAAGGTGCTCGATGGTGACCTCGACCCCTTCATCGAAGCCAGCCTGAAACAGGGCGTCTAAACGGAAGCATGACCATGAGCGAAACCACCCAAGCCCCCGCCCCCCAGGATGAGAACCACATCATCGCCGAGCGCCGCGAGAAGCTGAAGGCCTGGCGCGAATCCGGCAAGGCGTATCCGAACGACTTCCGCCGCGAGAACCTCGCCGCCCGCCTCGACGAGCTGTATGGCGAGAAGACCAAGGAGGAACTCGAAGCCACGCCGATCGCCGTCAGCGTCGCCGGCCGTGTCATGCTCAAGCGCGTGATGGGCAAGGCGAGTTTCCTGACCATCCAGGACCTGTCCGGCCGCATCCAGCTCTACGTCCAGAAGGATGCCATCGGCGAAGCGGCCTACGAGGACTTCAAGAAGTGGGACCTCGGCGACATCGTCGGCGCGGCCGGCACGCTGTTCAAGACCAAGACCGGCGAGCTCACTGTTGCTTGCAGCTCTATTCGCCTGCTGTCGAAGTGCCTGCGTCCGCTGCCCGAGAAGTTCCACGGTCTCACCGACGTCGAGCAGAAATACCGCCAGCGCTACCTCGACCTCGCCACCAACGAGGAAACGCGCTTCACCTTCGTCGCGCGCAGCCGCATGATCCAGTCGATCCGCAACTACATGACGCACCACGGCTTCCTCGAGGTCGAGACGCCGATGATGCATCCGATCCCAGGTGGCGCCGCGGCCAAGCCCTTCACGACGCACCACAACGCGCTCGACATGGAACTGTTCCTGCGCATCGCGCCGGAGCTGTATCTCAAGCGCCTCGTCGTCGGCGGCTTCGAGAAGGTCTTCGAGGTGAACCGCAACTTCCGCAACGAGGGCCTCTCGCCGCGGCACAACCCCGAATTCACGATGATGGAGTTCTACGAGGCCTATGCGGACTACCAGAGCCTGATGGACTTCACCGAAGGCCTGATTCGCCAGGCAGCGCGCGAAGCGCTGGGCACCGAAGTGTTCGACTACCAGGGCCGTACCCTCGACCTCTCCAAGCCCTTCCGCCGCATGACCATCGCCGAGGCGATCCACTACCACCATCCCGGCTACAACCTGAGCATGCTCAACGACGCCGGCTGGCTGAAGCAGAAGCTCGCCGACCTCAAGGTCGAGGTGCTGCCCACGTCCGGGCTCGGCACGCTGCAGATGCAGTTGTTCGAGGAAACCACCGAAGCCGAACTGTGGGAGCCGACCTACATCATCGACTATCCGACCGAAGTCTCGCCGCTGGCGCGCCGCTCGGACAAGAATCCGGATATCACCGAACGCTTTGAACTGTTCATCGTCGGCCGCGAGATCGCCAACGGCTTCTCCGAGCTGAACGATCCCGAGGACCAGGCCGCGCGCTTCATGGAACAGGCGAAGGCGAAGGAAGCCGGCGACGAGGAGGCGATGTACTACGACGCCGACTACATCCGCGCCCTCGAATACGGCCTGCCGCCCACCGGCGGCTGCGGCATCGGCATCGACCGCCTCGTCATGCTGCTGACCAACGCGCCCTCGATCCGCGACGTGATCCTGTTCCCGCAGATGCGTCCGGAATAAAAAGTCGGTGCTGGCAGGACGGCGACCATGCCCTACTGTCCGATCGTTCCCGCCGAACTGACGCTCGACGGGAACGGCATCCCCTACGCACCGGCCTACGAGGACTGCTACTTTTCGGCCAGCGGTGGACTGGAGCAGGCACGTCATGTCTTCCTCGCCGGCAACGACCTGCCGCACAGATGGCAAGACCGTGATTTCGTCATTCTCGAAACCGGCTTCGGACTCGGCCTCAACTTCCTGTGCACGCTGCAGGCGTGGCAGGCCCTTCCGGGACATCACCTGCACTATGTCGCTGTCGAGAAGCATCCGTTCCAGCTCGACGACCTGAAGGAGCTGCATGCCCGCTGGCCCGAGCTCGCGCCGTTCGCCGCCGAATTGCAGGCGCAGTGGCCGCTGCCGCTGCCCGGCCTGCATCGCCTCGATTTCGGCAATGCGACGCTGACGCTCGGGTTCGGCGATGCCGCAACGCTGCTGCCGCAACTGACGCTGTCCGCCGACGCGATCTATCTCGACGGCTTCGCACCGGCGAAGAATCCGGACATGTGGTCGGACACTTTGTTCGCGGCGCTGGCGAAACTCGCCGCACCGGGTGCCACGCTTGCCTCGTGGTCGGTCTTCGACGACATGATGTTCCGTCTTGCCCGTGCCGGCTTCCGCCTCGAGAAGAGGCCGGGCTTCGGCACCAAGCGCTACATGCTGGCGGGACTCAGGCCCGGCGAACAAAAGTCGGCGCCGGCAGGACGGCGCTCAAGGCGTCGGATCGCCGTCATCGGCGCCGGCATCGCGGGCGCCTCGGTCGCCCATGCCCTGCACCGGCGCGGCCATCGGGTCACCGTCTTCGAGGCGGAAGGCTTGCCGGCGCAAGGCGCCTCGGGCAACCTCGCCGGCGTGTTCCGCCCCCTGCCCTCGCTCGACGACAGCCGCCTGTCGCGGCTGCTGCGTGCCGGATTCCTCCATGGACGCCGGCTGCTCGATGCGCTCCCGGCAGTTCGCCAGGGCCGCACCGGTGTGCTGCACATCGCGCGCGACGAAAAACACGAGGCGACACAACGTGCCGTTGCCGTCTCGCTACCACCGACTTTCTGCCGCTTCGTCGAACGCGAGGAGGCGTCCGCACTGGCCGGCTGGCCGGTCGAAATGGGCGGCTGGTGGTTTCCGCAGGGCGGCTGGATCAATCCCCCGAGCTTCGTGCGCGCCCTGCTGGCGGGCATCGAGGTCCGTTACGGGCAGCGCATCGACAGGCTCGAGGCCATCGATGCAGATGACGTGGTGCTCGCCAACGGCATCGGCGCGGCATCACTGGTCCCGGACCACCCGTTGCCGATTCGCGCCGGACGCGGGCTGGTCAGCCATATCCCGGCCGGGGCAACGCCGGCTTTCGACATCGTCGCTACGCGGCTGGGCTATGTCACCCCGCTGGTAGACGGCATCCGCTGCGCCGGTGCAACCATGCAGGCGGACGACCTCGACCCGGGCCCACGCCTCGCAGACCACATCGAGAACCTGCATCGCCTCGACATGGCGCTGCCCGGCTTCGGGAAGCATCTCGATCCTTCGCGTCTCGAAGGCCGTGTCTCGTTCCGCCCGATGTCGCCGGACCGGCTGCCGATCGTCGGGCCGCTGTCCGCTTCCGGGGGACTCTGGGTCATCGATGGCTTTGGGGCACGCGGGCTCGTCTTCGCTTCAATCTGCGCCGAACTGCTCGCCAGCCAGATCGGGGCGGAGCCCCTGCCGCTTGAAGCCGATCTCGCCGCGGCGCTGTCGGCGGCGCGTTTCAGCGGCCGGACGCCCCGGCAACGACGCTAGCCGCCGGCCGGCAGCCAGAGGGTGACCGCGGTCCCCTCGCCGAGCGCACTGCGGACATCGACCCGGCCGCCATGCAGTTCGACGATCTCCTTGACGATGCTCATGCCGAGGCCGGTGCCGAGGATGGTGCCCGAATCGTCCGCACGATAGAAGCGCTCGAAAACCCGGCTGCACTGCTCCGGCGTCATGCCGATGCCGCGGTCGCTGATCTCGACCCCGACGCGGCCATCCTCCTGGCGATAGACGATGCCGACCTCGCCGCCTGCCGGTGAATACTTGTAGGCGTTGGAGAGCACGTTGAGCAGCGCCTGCTGGATCTTCTTGCGGTCCACGTTGATGGGAAGCGGCGCGCCCGCCTCGGGCACGCGGGGGGCGGGACGGTCGTGAGGCGGCTTGTAGCCCGTCACGGCCTCGGCAACGACCTCCTGCAGCACCGCGGGCTCGAGCACGAAATCCTTGCCGCGGCGCGACTCGATGCGCGCCAGATCGAGCAACTCGTTGATGATCGATGCCATCAGCTCGGACTGCTTGAAGATGGTGGTGACGACCTCGCGGCGCATTTCCGCGTCGAAATCCTGCGCCAGAAGCAGTTCGGCAAACCCGTAGATGCTCGCCATCGGCGTACGCAGTTCGTGGGCTGCGGCCGACAGGAATTCGCTCTTCATGCGGTCCACTTCGGTTTCATGCGTCACGTCGCTGAAGTAGAGAATCTGGGACACATTCCCCGTGGCTGACAGCCGGATGCCGACATCGACCACGCGCCCGCCGGGTCCGGCCAGTTCGAAGACATGCCGCCGGTCCGCCATGTCCTCGCCACCTTCGCCGGCATCCCGCGCCTGGCGGTCGGCGCGCAAGGCGGCCACGCCCTCGAAGCGTGCCCCGGACAGGCAACGGCCGGCAAGGCGCTCGGAAAAGCACGCTTCATCCATGCCGAGCACCTCGTCCGCCCGCATCCCGGTCATGGCAAAGAAGGCCTGGTTCGCGAACGTGATGCGGCGCTGGCCATCGAAAGATACTAAGCCGTCCGGACTCAGGGTGAAGATCGCATTGAGCTGTTCGGAACGTTCGTTCAGTTCGCGGGTGCGGTGCTCGACGAGGACCTCCAGGCCGCGCCGGTATTCCTCGAGCTTGGCCTCATCCTGTCGCCGCACCTCATCCTGTGCGTCGATGGTGTCGAGCAGGCCATTGAAGTCGCGTGTCAGCCCGCCGAGTTCGTCATCGCGGGACGGATCGGCAACGCGCGCCCCGCGATCCCCCTTGCGGACCGTTTCCATCGTCTGGCTGATGCTGTCGAGGCGGCGGGTCAACTCTCTGCCGGCACGCAGGAACAGGGTAGAAATCGCCAGCATGGTCAGCGCCAGCAGCAGGGCGATCATGCCGAGAATGATCCAGGCGGTGCGCCGGTAAGGCGCGTCCGGGAAGCCGGCGCCGATCATGCCGATACGCCGGCCTTCGCCATCGAGCAGCGGCGCATAGCCGACCAGATATGAAGCCTGGTCATAAAGCTCCCTGCCCAGCCAGTGCTCGCCCTGCGCCAGCACGGTCCGCTCGACCTCGGGTGCGACGCGCATGCCGATGCCGCGCAGGCCCTGCTGCCGCTGTCGGCTGATGGCGATGCCGTTCGCATCGATGAACAGCATCGTGATGCCCTCGGCATCCTCCGGCAGGGCGCCGACCGGGAACAGGATTTCGCGCAAGTGCTCGATGAGCGACAGATTCCTGTTGAGCAGGATGCCACCGACGAGAATGGCATCGACGTTGTTCACCGTCAGCGGGAAATGGGCCGCCGCATTGATCAGCAGCCCGTCCGGTGCACGGACAGTTCCCGCATCACCATGCGCTTCCTCGACCAGGGCCAGCGCCAGCGCGGGAGAAAACGCAGCCAGCCGATCCGCGGCAATGCGCTCGAATGCGGTATTCGCCACCCCGGTGATCGCCTGGCGGACGACATAGGATTGCGGCAGGTACAGTCCGACAGCCTCGCCGCCGGTACTGGAACCGATGACCCGTCCATCCGTCCCGGCCACGACGAGATAGTCGAGGCCGCTGCCCTTGGCCGCGGTCGCCAGCAGTTGATTCAGTTCGTGGATGTTTCCGTCCCGGACGAACTGGGTCAGGCGCTCCGATCGCACCATCTGGCTGATGCGCACCCCGGTCTCGACCTGCAGCTGGTTCAGATAACTCTGCGCACCGCCCAGGTTGCTGCGCAGATTCGACAGCATCAGGGTTTCGACACGCTCGCCGCCGACGACGAGCAGCACCGCGATCACGAGCGGGAAGGCGATCAGCAACGGCATCAGCCCCAGTGCGACGAGGCGGAAATGCAGCGACCCCTCCCATCCCTCGCGCCAGCGCCCCGGGCGCAACAGGCCTTTCACACCGTCCTGCCACAGCCGATATTTGTTGGATGCCATCCTTCCTTTACCGATCAATCACGCGCGAATGGAAAATTCGGCAGCGCTTTCTGTCGATTCATTATAATAAATTTTGATATTTTTTCATAATATTCGCACACATATCTTCAAAGGGCAAAACATGAAAAGTATCCAGACGACCCTGCTCGCCGGACTGTGCGGCATCCTCCTGGCAGCTTGCGGCCCGCAACCGCCGTTGCAGATCGGTTTCATCGGCGGTTTGTCCGGACCCAATTCCGACAACGGCCAGTCGGGACAGAACGGCGTCATCCTGGCGATCGAGCAGTTCAACCGCGCCGGCGGCGTCGATGGGCGAATGGTCGAGCTGTTGTCACGGGACGATGCACAGAAAAAGGAAACGGCCGCTCGCTCAACGGAGGAACTGGTGGCCGCGAAGGTGGAAGCCGTCATCGGCCCCTTCACCAGCAGCATGGCGGAGGTGATCGTACCGATCACCGGCGCGGCCGGCGTCTTCCAGGTGAGCCCGACCATCACGGCGATGAATTTCTACGGCAAGGACGACAATCTGTTCCGCATCAACCGAACCACCCGCGACAATGCGCAGGACTACGCGAAGGAGATGACCGGGCGCGGCCAGCGCAATATCGCCGTGGCCTACGACCTGCGCAACCGCAGTTTCACCGAGTCCTGGCTCGACGAGTTCCGCAAGGCGATGCCCGCAGCCGGCGGACAGGTCGTCGCCGCGATCCCCTACGAATCCGGCGACAGCGCCGATTTCGTCAAGGTGATCGCATCGATGCTGGAATCGAAGCCCGATAGCCTGTTCTTCATATCCGGCGCCCTCGATGTCGCACGTTTCGCGCAGCAGGCGCGCAAGCAGGCACCGACGCTGCCGATCGGCGCTTCGGAATGGGCCGCGACGGAACAGCTGATCGAACTCGGCGGCGAGGTCGTCGAAGGTCTGCTGATCGTTCAGAACTACGACAAGGACGATGCGTCACCGCGCTTCAAGGAATTCCACGACGCCTATTTCAAACGCTTCCAGCGCAACCCCGGCTACAGTTCGGCCATGGCCTACGATGCGGCGAACGTGGTCCTCAAGGCGCTGAAGAACCGCAAGAGCGGCGAGTCGCTGAAGCAGGCGGCCCTGCGATCCGGTCCGTATGCCGGCCTGCACGAAGATATCGTCTTCGATGCCAACGGCGACACCCGACGCAAGGTCTATTTCACCGAGATTCGCGGCGGCCGCTACGTACAGGTCGATCAGTAGGCCTCATTCCTGCCCCGGCCCGAGCCAGCGCATCAGGGCCGCGTAGAGGACATCCGGCTTCATCGGCTTGGCGAGGAAGTCGTTCATGCCCGCCGCTTCGCAGGTGAGCCGATCCTCGGCGAACGCATTCGCCGTGGTCGCGAGGATCGGGGTTGCCCCATAGCCGGGCAGGCGGCGGATGCGCCGCGTCGCCTCCAGGCCGTCGAGATTCGGCATCTGCATATCCATGAGGATGATGTCGTAGGCATGTTCGCGGGCACGGGCGACCGCCTGGTAGCCATCCTCGGCGATATCGACGTTCATCCCGACATCATCGAGCAGCAGCTGCGCGATTTCGCGGTTCATCGGCTCGTCCTCGACGAGCAGCACGCGCGAACCGGCGTGAAGCTGGCGCAAGCGGGTTTCGATCGCAGCGGGATCATGCCGTGGCGGCGTCGCCGCGGGCACCTCGTCGCCCCTGCGCAGCTGCACTTCCAGCCAGAAGGTGCTGCCGACACCGGGCGTGCTGGTCACGCCGGTGTCGCCGCCCATCAAGCGCACCAGCCTGCGCGTGATGGCGAGCCCCAGGCCGGTGCCGCCATAGCGGCGCGTGGTGGAGTTGTCGGCCTGCTCGAAGGCCGCGAACAACCGGGGCAACACTTCGGGCGCGATGCCGATGCCGCTATCCTCGACCTCGAAGCGCAGCCTGACACTACCCTCGGTTTCCGACGCGATGGCGACGCGCAGGACGATCGTGCCGTGCTCGGTGAACTTGACAGCATTGCCAGCGTAATTGAGCAGTGCCTGCTGCAGTCGCGTGGCATCGCCGAGCAGGCGCGGCAGCGGTACGCTTTCGACCTTTACCGAGATCTGTTTGGCCTGTGCGCGCGCCTGGACCATGGCGACGACGTTCGCCAGCAGGACGTCGACCTGCAGCGGCGCCTCCTCGAGTTCGAACTTGCCGGCCTCGATCTTCGACAGGTCCAGAACGGCGTTGATGATCTCCAGCAGGTGGGCGCTGGCCGCTTCGAGCTTGTCGAGGCGCGCGCCCTGTTCCGGTGTCAGGCCGCCACGGCGGATCAGATGTGCCATGCCGGTGATCCCGTTCAGGGGCGTGCGGATCTCGTGGGACATATTGGCGAGGAAGGCACTCTTCGCAATATTGGCCGTCTCGGCCGCCTCCTTCGCTTCTCGCAGTGCCCGCTCGGCGGCCTTGCGCTCGCTGATGTCGGTGCCGAAGGCGATGAAGCGATCCGCGTCGCCCGCCTCGTCGGCATGATAATAGACGGACATCTCGACGGGCAGAGCGCTGCCGTCCTTGCGGCGCTGCGTCGTTTCGAAACGCATGAACCCCTTGGCACGGATCGCCGCGACGATATCGGCAAAGCGCTCGCGCGGTATGTTCGGGTCGATGTCCGTCACCGACTTCGTCAGCATCTCCTCCTGGGTGTAGCCGAGCATCTCGGCGGCCTGGCGGTTCACGTAAAGGAACCGGCCCGTGGCGAAATCCGCCCAGCTGATGGAGATGCCGACGCTGTCCATGGCAAAGAGCGTGTCCTGCAGATGTTCGTTGGCCGTTTTCAGTTCGGCCGTCCGCGCTTCGACCATCGTCTCCAGATGGTCCTGATACTGCCTGATTTTCGCTTCGTTGTCGCGCAGGGAGGCCGTCATCGATTCGGCCAGCGCCAGCGCGCGTGATCGCGTCGTCGCCAGCGAGCGGATCAGCAGGAACAGCAGCACGCCAATGAGCGCGCCGAGGGCCAGTACCCAGTGCGGATTGCGATAGCCGATCGCGCGGCCCAGGCCCGGTTCGGCGTGGAATTCCAGCGTCCACAGGCGGCCGGCCATGGTGATGGTCTCGACATGCGCGAGCGTGTCATCGTGAGCCTCTGCCTCGTGGTGCTTGACATAGGAGATCGGGGCGGCATCGACCTCGGCACCGTCATGGATCTTCAGGGCGACCCCTTCCAGCGCCGGCGCCAGCATCATGTCCGCCAGCACGGACATGCGGATCGGACTGAGGACGAAACCGTGCAGTTTCCCGTCCCGGGTATAGGCCGGCTGATAGACGATGAATGACGGCTCGGGATTTTCCCCCGCATCGATCTTCAGTTCCAGGCGCGGGGTGACGGTCGGCCGCCCCCGCGCGATGGCCAGTTCCATCGTGGCACGTCGCACCGGCTCCTGCCACATGTCGTAGCCGACAGCCTTGAGGTTGCTGTCCAGCGGAGGTGCCACATATACGTTGGCGACATAGCGCGAACGTTCCCCGGCGGGCCAGATGCGAAAGTCATCGACGCCTTCGCGCCTCAGGATGGCCTCCACGGCCGGCCGCTCTGCTGCAGTGAATGAACGTGCGAAGGCCAGCGCCTGGATGGCGGGGTAACGCTCCTCGATCTGGAGGGCGCGAACATAGTCGTTCCATTCCTTTTGCGTAACGCTGTCGCTGGCCCTGAACAGGGCGGCCGCCCCCTTGATGATCGTCTCGTAGCTGTCGAAGCGTTCGCGCAGGGTGCTGCGCACCTCGGCGATGCGCGCATCGAATTCGTTACGCAGGCGCTGGTTTTCCAACTCGGCAGCCCAGCGCCATATGCCCAGCGTCGCCATCATTGCGACTGCCAGCACGCCCCAGGCCAGCCAGTTGCCGACCTGCCGTCCCTCGCGGCGGGCGCGCGCTGTGATCAGTACATCATCGCTGCTCAAAATCATCCCCCTGATTTTCTGACATCCTCGACCCGCGATGTACCGGTGTCAAGCTCGACCATCAACAATGTAAGAAACTGTTTCGTGCGTCGGCTGCCGGCACGACCGGACGTTAGACTTCGTATCATCCACCCGCCCTGCGAGGATTCACGATGAACACATCGCCCACCCCACCCGTCCAGTCACGCCTTCATCCGCTAATCGCCGTCGCAGCCGTTTCGGTCATCGCCCTGTCGGCCGTCGGCATCGCGGCGATCACCGGCGTCTTGTCGACCGGCAAGGCTTCGGGCGACACGGCAGCCGGCGCCCCGGTCTCCGCGACAGCACCGGCAACCGGCAGCCAGCCCGCACCCAGCGCCGTCTCGCCGCCCGCCGCTTCCGCTCCGGCGACATCGGCCGCTGCCAAGGCGCCGCAGCCGAAACCTGTCGCCAAAACTGCCGCCAAACCGGCATCCGCCCCTGCCGCCCCGGCCACTGCGGCTTCCGTGCCTCCGCCTGCGCCGATCGCGGCCTCCCTCCCGCCCCCGCCCCCTGTGGCGTCGGCCTGTACCAGCTGCGGCACGATCGAAAACATTCGCGCGGTCGAACAGCCCGGCGAAGCCAGCGGCCTCGGTGCGGTGGCCGGTGGCGTGATCGGCGGGATTCTCGGCAACCAGATCGGCGGCGGCAGCGGCAGGAAGATCGCCACGGTCGCCGGCGCGGCGGGCGGCGCCTATGCGGGCCACCAGATCGAAAAGTCGCGCAACAAGACCGTCCGCTACGCAATCGACGTGCGCATGAACGACGGCACCTTGCGCACGCTCGAACAGGCTGCCGAGCCGGTCTGGCGCAGCGGCGACAAGGTCAAGGTCGAGAATGGAGCGCTGCGCGCGCAATAACCAGGCAGGGCCCTCAGGATAGGGTCCGCGCCAGCCGTCGCAAGACCTCGTCCCGGCCGAGGACCGCAAGCACGCGGTCAATGGCCGGGCTTTGCGGCTGGCCGAGAAGCGCCACGCGCAGGGGAATCGCCACCTGCGGCATCTTGAGTCCCGTCGCAGCGAGGGTTTCCTTGAGCGTCTTCGCCAGGGTTTCCGGCACAAAGTCGGCGCCGGCGAGACGGCCCAGTCGGTCGGCCAAGTCGGCCAGTGCGGCCTTCGCGGCCTCCGTCAGGTGCTGGGTCGCGAGTTCGTCGGATGGGTGCGCCGCGACATAGAACGCGTGCGCGCTGTCGGCGAGTTCGTTGAGGTTCGCCACGCGGTCCTTGTAAAGCGCGGCGATCTCGGCCGGATCGGGCACGGCCGTCTCCGTCACCCCCTCGCGGACGAGCCGCCGGCGGATCTCCTGCCCGAGGCGGGCATCGTCGGCCAGCTTGAGGTAGTGGGCATTGAGCCAGTTGAGCTTTTCGGTGTTGAATTGCGCGGCCGACGAGGTGATGTGGTCGAGTCCGAACCATTCGATGAACTGCTGCATCGAGAAGATTTCCTCGTCGCCGTGCGACCAGCCGAGCCGGGCGAGGTAGTTCAGGACCGCTTCTGGCAGGTAGCCATCCTCGTCGTACTGCATGACCGACACCGCGCCATGGCGCTTCGAGAGCTTGGTGCCATCGTCGCCGAGGATCATCGACAGGTGGCCGTAGAGCGGCACCGGGGCTCCGAGCGCCTGCAGCAGGTTGATCTGGCGCGGGGTGTTGTTCACGTGGTCATCGCCGCGGATGACGTGGGTGATGCCCATGTCCCAGTCGTCCACCACGACGCAGAAGTTGTAGGTCGGCGTGCCGTCGGCGCGCGCGATGATGAAATCGTCGAGCTCCGCATTGGCGATCTCGATGCGGCCCTTGACCTGGTCGTCCCAGGCGACGACGCCTTCCGTCGGGTTGCGGAAGCGCACCACCGGCTGCACCCCGGAAGGCGGTACCGGCAGAACCTTGCCCGGCTCGGGACGCCAGCGGCCGTCATAGCGCGGCTTTTCCTTCTTCGCTTCCTGCTCGGCACGCAACGCGTCGAGTTCTTCCTTCGAGGTGTAGCAGTGGTAGGCGGTGCCGGCCGCGAGCATCTGGCCGATCACCTCCTTGTAGCGCATCATCCGCTGGGTCTGGTAGTAGGGCCCCTCGTCATGGGCGAGACCGAGCCACTGCATGCCATCGAGGATCGCCTGCACGGCCTCGGGCGTCGAGCGCGCAATGTCGGTGTCCTCGATGCGCAGCACGAACTTGCCGCCGTGGCGGCGGGCGTAGGCCCAGGCGAACAGCGCGGTACGCGCACCGCCGATGTGGAGGTAGCCGGTCGGGCTGGGGGCGAAACGGGTCTTGACGGCACGGGAGGTGACTGCGTTCATGGCAAGTGGGGCGGACAAAAGTCGCGCATTCTACGGCCGTGCCGCGGCGAGCAGTTGCCGGGCTGCGGCGAAATCATAGCGGGCGATCGCCCGGGCGAGCCCCGGGACGGCATCGCCCAGGGCCACGGCGAATAATGCCAGATGCTCCTGCCAGAGCTGGCTGGCGCGCAGGTCGTCGGCGGCAAGATAGTCTGCCAGTTGAGCCAGCAACTCGTCGACCGGGACCGGTTCGACATTGCGGACATCCTGCGGCCGGCCGCGTGTATCGGCATGGGCATGCAGGGCGGCGATGAAACCGGCGAGCCGGTTTTCCAGATCTCCGATGGCCGACGCTCGCGTCGAAGCGGACGCATCGTCGCGCAACGCCCGCTCGACGGCCAGCGCGGCGACGCGCACCGATTCGGCACCGAGCAGTGCAGCGGCGCCCTTGAGGGAGTGCGCCATCCGCACGGCATCCTCCAGGCGCCCTTCATCCAGCGCGGCGCGCACCTGCGCCACATCATCGTGATGGTATTCGACGAACATCGCCAGCATGCGCGCGTAGGTCTTGTGCTGGCCGCCGGTATTGGCCAGCCCGGCAATCAGGTTGAGACCGGGAATCAGCGGCAGGTCGGCCACATCCGTCGCCATCTTGCCGGGCAGGGCCGGTGCCGGCGGGACGGCATCCACACCCTCCGATACGGACGGCAGCCAGCGCAGCAGGGCGGCATGCAGGGTCGCAGGCGTGACCGGCTTGGCGACATGGTCGTTCATGCCGGCTTCGATGCACTTGCGGCGGTCGTCGGCGAAGACGTTGGCGGTCATCGCGAGGATCGGCGTTTCGGCATATCCCGGCAGCTGGCGGATGCGGCGCGTCGCCTCGATGCCGTCCATGCGCGGCATCTGCATGTCCATCAGGATCAGGTCGTAACGTGTCTCTGACGCCCGGGCCACCGCCACCACGCCATCCTCGGCCGAATCCGTCGCCATGCTGACGCCGTTGAGCAACTCGAGGGCCACCTCGCGATTGATCGGGTTGTCCTCCACCAGCAGGATGCGGCGGCCGGCATGGCGATGGCGAAGCGCCTCTTCATCGCTGCACTCGGCCACCGATTCGGCCGGCATCACGCCATGCCCGCGCTCCAGGCGTGCCGTAAACCAGAACCGGCTGCCCTGCCCCGGCGTACTGTCCACACCCACCTCGCCGCCCATCAGCAGTGCGAGCCGGCGGGTGATCACCAGCCCCAGGCCGGTACCGCCAAAGTTGCGCGTGGTCGAAACGTCAGCCTGTTCGAAGGGCGAGAACAGGCGCGGCAGGACATCCGGTTCGATGCCAATGCCACTGTCCTCGACCTCGAAACGCACCAGCAGCCCGGCGCCATCCTCGGCCAACAGCTTGGCCCGTAGCGAAATCGTGCCCCGTTCGGTGAACTTGACGGCATTGCTGGCGAAGTTGAGCAGCCCCTGGCGCAGCCGCACTGCGTCACCGCGCAACCAGCGCGGCACCGCATTACCGTCCACCTCGATCTGCAGGCCCTTGGCGCGGGCCTGGTCACCGATCAGCGAGCGCACGTGATCGAGTACGGTACCGAGCTCGAAATCGCCATGTTCCAGCACGAATTTTCCGGCCTCGATCTTGGACAGGTCGAGGATGTCGTTGATCACCTGCAGGAGGTGGCGGGCGGCGGTATCGATCTTGTCGAGCCGCTCGACCTGCGCCTGGGTCGGGGCATCCCGGCGCAACAGGTGGGTGAGGCCGACGATGGCATTCATCGGCGTACGGATCTCGTGACTCATGTTGGCGAGAAAGGCACTCTTGGCGCGGTTCGCGGTTTCGGCGGCGACCTTGGCCTCCACCACCTCGGCCGTCCGCTTCAGGACGCTTTCCTCGAGATGCTGGCGCTGCCGTTCCAGCGCCGCGTTGCTGTCTTCCAGCGCATGCTTGCGCGCTGCCACCTCCCCGGCCATGTGGTTGAAGCCCCGCGCCAGGTCGCAGATCTCGTCGGCACCCTCGACCGGGACGCGCACATCCTCGTCACCCGCGGCGATCCGCCGGGTTCCGTCAAGCAGGTGCGAGAGCCGGCGCAGCACCAGGCGGTCCATCAGCAGGCCGAGCACGAGGAATACGGTAGCGAAGATCATCAGGTCACGCGCCAGGCGATCCTGCCAGCGCTTCGACAGGGCGGTCTCGTAGCGCTCCAGCGGCAGCTTGATGCTCATGACGCCACGCAGGTCGCCTTCCTTGTAGCCGTAGGACTCGCTGTACTGGCTGCGTATGCTTTCCGGCGCGTCCGTTTCCTCGCCATGGCATTTCAGGCAGTAGTCCTCGATCCAGATCGGCGCGGTGTAGTGGAACCAGCGTCGCCCGCCGTCATCCTGGATCGGCAACATGCGTTCCTCGACCCTGGGATTGGCACGGAAGTAGGCCATCGCCTCGAGTTCGAACTGGTCCGCGCGATTGGCGGGGTTGCGCGGCCGGTCGGAAACGTTGTTGAAGCGGTAGCCGTTATCGTTCCAGTGCTTGTAGTCGGCCGAGATACGCGACAGCGAATGCGCCGGGAGAAAACCGACGGTCTTGCTGTTCACCGGCAGACCGCTGTCGATGAACTGCTTGTGATAGACGCGGCGAGTCGCCATCAGCAGGCCGCGGATTGTATGCACGTCGAGTTCCTGCTCCGCGCGCTGGTCCGCGGCGATCTTTTGCCAGGCCGTGTACAGATCGATCGTCATCACCGCGGCCAGCACCAGCCCGAGCACGATCCACATTTTCGCGCGCAGCTTCACGACCTGCTCCTAGACCGACGCCGGCGAGACGACGGCATCAGTCATCGGTATAGCGCCGCGCGATCGCCACGAAATCGTCGAAGCGCCTGACGAAGGCATCCACGATGTCGGGGTCGAAATGCGCGCCGCGCCCCTCGCGGATGATTCCGGCTGCCTGTTCGAACGGCATCGGCGGCTTGTAGACGCGTCGCGAGATGAGGGCATCGAACACGTCCGCAACCGCCATCAGGCGCGCCGGCAAAGGGATGGCGTCGCCGCTCAGACGGTCCGGATAGCCGCTGCCATCCCACTTTTCATGATGGGAATAAGCGATGTCCATGGCGATGTGGAGGAAGGCGAGCGGCGCCTGGTCATCCTCGTCGATCAGTGCGGCCTCGATCGCATCGGCACCGAGGCGCGTATGTGTCTGCATGATGCGCCACTCTTCGGGATCGAGCGGTCCGGGCTTGAGCAGGATATGGTCGGGAATGCCAACTTTGCCAATGTCATGGAGCGGTGCCGCCTTGACGATGATGTCTATGATGCCTTCGGCCTGCAGGCCGGCGAAGCGAGGATGTTCGATCAAGTCCTTAGCCAGCAGTTCGACATAGTTCTGGGTGCGGCGAATGTGATTACCCGTCTCGTTGTCGCGCGTTTCTGCCAGACTCGCCAGCGCACGCATCGAGACATCCTGGATCATCTGGTTCTCGCGAATACGCCTGCCGATTTCCGTCTCGAGGTTGAGATTGCGGCGCTGCAGAAAATCGCGTGCCGCCTTCAGGTCGAGATGGGTGCGCACGCGGGCACGCACGATGGCCGGTTTGACCGGCTTGTGGATGTAGTCGACGGCACCGAGTGCCAAGCCCCGCTCCTCGTCCGCCTCAGAGTCCGCTGCCGTGACGAAGATGACCGGGATGTCGCTCGTTTCCGGGAGCGCTCTCAAGCGTTCGAGCACCCCGTAGCCATCCAGGCCCGGCATCATCACGTCGAGCAGGATGATGTCCGGTCGAGGCTCGCTCCGGGCGACCTCGAGGGCGCGCAATCCGGAATTGGCGACTCGGATGCGATAATCGTCATGCAGCAGTTCGCCGAGGACCATGAGGTTCTCGGGAACATCGTCCACCACCAGGACGGTCGGCTGGTCCTTGGTATTGCCCATCGATTGCGTGCTCACTGTTTTATGGCATGCGAAGCGTGCCATTGTAGGCCCCACATTAGCGCTACATTTGACGTGTATCAATCCGACCGACCACAACGTTCCCGCACCCAGACGGCCTTGCCGGCGCTGCGTTCGCGCAATTACCGCCTGTTTTTCGCCGGCCAGCTGGTTTCGCTGGTCGGCACATGGATGCAGCAGATCGCGATGACATGGCTCGCATACCGCCTGACCGATTCGGTCGCGATGCTCGGCCTGGTCGGCTTCGCTGGCCAGATTCCGATCCTCCTGTTCAGCACGTTCGCCGGCGTCTGGAACGATCGTCTCGACCGGCGTCGCCTGCTGCTGGCGACACAGGCGCTGTCGATGACACAGGCACTGCTGCTGTTCGGTCTGACGGTCACGCATCTCATCACGCCCACGGCACTGGTCGGTCTCGCCTTTCTGCTTGGCTGCATCAATGCGGTCGACCTGCCCGCCCGCCAGGCTTTCGTCGCCCAACTGGTCGAGGACAAGGCCGACCTGCCCAATGCGATCGGCCTCAACTCGTTCCTGATGAACGGCTCTCGCTTCATCGGTCCGGCACTCGCGGGGCTGCTTGTCGCTACAGCCGGTGAAGCGGCCTGTTTCCTGATCAACGCCGGCTCGTATCTCGCCGTGCTGCTCGCACTCGCCGCGATCCGCGTGGCACCGCGGCCGGCACGGGCGCACTCGCGGGCCTGGGCCGCATTGCGCGACGGACTCGGCTATGCCTTCAGCCACCCGCAGATCCGGCTGCCGCTGATGATGGTCGCCGGCTTTAGTTTTTTCGTCACGCCCTATGCGGTAATGATGCCGGTATTCGCACGAGAAATATTCCAGGGCGGGGCGGCAACCTATGGCTTCCTGATCGGCAGTGCCGGGTTCGGGTCGTTAAGCGCAGCGCTGTTTCTCGCACTTCGTGGCGGAAGGCGACACGACGGCCTTGACATCCTCGTGGCGCGCGCAACGCTCGCCGGCGGGACGCTGCTCGCCGCTTTTGCGCTTACGCCGTCGGTATCCGTCGCCTATCCCCTGCTCGCAGCGCTGGGTTGCAGCGTGATCCTCACCGTCGCCGGCAGCAATACCCTGATCCAGGTGGTGGTGGAAGAGGAGTATCGTGGGCGGGTGATGGCGATCTTCTCGACGGCTTTTCTCGGGATCGCCCCGCTGGGCAGCCTGGCGGTCGGTTCGCTGGGTGAAGTTTTCGGGGTGAGGCCGACGCTACTGGTCTGCGGACTCTGCGCCGGCGGGCTGGGGGTGGCCTATCTGCGCCAGTTGGTGCAACGGCCCTGAAGTCGCTGGCGTGAAAGGACGGGCGTAAAAAAGGCGCCCTCACGGGGCGCCTTCTGAAGTTCGCCTCTTCGGGGCGATTACTTCTTGGTGGCCTTCTTCTTGCCCGCTACGGCGGTCTTGAAGCCGGCACCGGCGGTGAAGCGCGGCACGGTGGTCGCGGCGATCTTCAGCTTTTCGCCGGTCTTCGGATTGACGCCGGTACGAGCAGCGCGCTTGGCAGCCTTGAAGGTGCCGAAACCGACGAGAGTCACCGCATTGCCCTTGGCGACGGACTTGACGACGGCATCGATCATCGCATCCAGGGCTTTGCCTGCAGCAGCCTTGCTGATGGCGGCTTCCTTGGCGGCGATTTCGATCAGATCCCCTTTGTTCATGTTGGTCTGCTCCTCAAGATTGAAAGGCTACATAGCCGGCGGCCATTCTAACTGGATATCCGGCCTTGCCGTCAAGGGGTTGTCCAAGATTTTTATGCCGCACAGCCGCATGGCGTCAATGTTTGCGGCTTTGCGCCTATAATCGCGCCGACCCCATTTGCTCCCCACGGGGAACCAGGAGATTGCACATGCTGTTCATTCTGTACTACATCGTCGCCATCGTGATTCTGGTACTGCACTTCACTGGAGTGCTCGCCCGACACAACCTAGAATGGCTCGTTCTGGTACTCGCCGTAACGGTGTTCCCCGCGGTCATCTACCTCTAGCTGGGTTCGGCTGACAATTCAGCAAGCGCTGGCGATCAGCGCCTTCACCGTCGCCACGTCGGGGTCCATTACCTCGACGCGTTGCGGCAGATTCTCTATCCCTTCAAGTTCCTTCGGCCGACCGGGTTCCATGCCCAGCGCCTCCTGGATCGTTTCGGCAAACTTCACGGGCTGGGCCGTCTCGAGCACGATCATCGGCACGCCGGCCACGCCGTGTTCGCGCGCCACCTTCACCGCATCCGCGGTATGCGTGTCGATCATCACCTGATGCCTTTCCCAGACATCGCGAATCGTGGCGAGCCGATCGGCATGCATGCTCCTGCCGGAGACGAAACCGAAGGCGGGTAGTTGCGCCATGAAGGGCGTGCCATTGAGATCGAAACTGCCACCGGCCTCCACCCTGGCCCATAGCTCGCGCACCATGGCGGGATCGCGGCCGACCAGGTCGAAGACGAAACGCTCGAAGTTAGAGGCCTTCGAGATGTCCATCGACGGACTCGACGTGACGTAGGTATCGGCCGTGCCGCGCGGGCGGTAGATGCCGCTGCGGAAGAATTCGTCCAGCACGTCGTTCTCGTTGGTCGCCAGCACGAGGCGGGCGATCGGCAGGCCCATCATGCGGGCGATGTGTCCGGCGCAGATGTTGCCGAAGTTGCCCGAGGGCACGCTGAAGGCGACCTGCTCGTCGTTCGACTTCGTCGCCGCGAAATAGCCTTTGAAGTAATAGACGATCTGGGCCAGCACGCGCGCCCAGTTGATCGAGTTGACCGCGCCGATCTTGTACTGCGCCTTGAAGATGGCGTCGTTGGAGACTGACTTTACGATGTCCTGGCAGTCGTCGAACATGCCCTTGATGGCGATATTGACGATGTTCGGATCCTGCAGCGAATACATCTGTGCGCGCTGGAAAGCCGACATCTTGCCGTGCGGCGAGAGCATGAAGACACGCACGCCCTTTTTCCCGCGCATCGCGTACTCGGCGGCGGAGCCGGTATCGCCCGAGGTGGCGCCGAGGATGTTGATCGTCTCGCCGCGCTTCGCCAGCACGTACTCGAACAGGTTGCCGAGCAACTGCATCGCCATGTCCTTGAAGGCGAGCGTCGGGCCGTTCGAAAGCTCCAGCAGGTGGAACCCGGGCTCCAGCGTCGTCAACGGCGTGATGTCGGACGCATCGCGACCGGGCCGGCACCAGCGGTAGGTTTGCCCGGTGTAGGTACGATCGACAATCGTCTTGAGGTCGCAGGCCGGGATGTCGTCGATATATTTCTGCAGGATCCTGAGCGCCAGCGCATGGTAGGGCAGCTCGCGCCACTCCGCGAGTTCGGCGGCGGAGATCTGCGGATAGGCCTGCGGCAGATAGAGGCCACCGTCCGGGGCGAGGCCGCCGAGCAGGATGTCGCAAAAGGACTGGGGGGCGGCGCCGCCACGCGTAGAGATGTATTTCATGGGAACGGAAATGAAAGGCTAGAACTGGATCGGGCGGGAATTATCGTCGCTGCATTCCGCCCTGTCCAGCCAGAAGGCCACGGCGAGTCGAGTCGCGAACAGCAGCAGGCCGGCCGTCGCCAGCGACGGACCGCCCGGCAGTCCGGACAGCATCAGCCCGCCACCGCCGAGGAACAATGCGGCACGCAAGCGGCCACCCGTCGCCAGCCGCCCCGCCAGTCGACGACGACGGGGCGAATCGGGGCCGGGATGCCGCCAGACGGGCAAGAGTTGTGCGAGCGCCCCGGTGACGAGCGGCAGCAGGAACAACGCGACGTAAGCGACGAGCGCCCTCCGCGCCTCGACCAATCCCGCCCCATGCGCGATACCTGCGAGCAGGAGCAGCAAGAACCCCGCAGTCGCCGCAAACAGGGGCGCCGTCCCGCCAGCGCCGACTTTTGCACGATAAGTCGCCCACCAGGCCCGCAAATTGCGCAGTGCTACCCAGGCCAGCAGGGCCGCACCGGGCAGCGCCAGCCATCCGGCTCCGGCCCCCATGGCCCCCATGGCCCCCGTGGCCCCCGTGGCCCCCGTGGCCCCCGTAGCCCCCGCGGCACCGGCGGCAACCAGCAGGGCACCGGCCGTCGCGGGCAGGAGGTCGGCCCGCAGGCGGGCGCCGGCCAGCGGGTCCGCCTGTCGCATGGCGGTGGGCAGCAGGACCGGCAAGGTGCCGAGGGCGGCCAGACCGATGAAACCGAGTGTATTGAGATGCAGGTGGAACAGCCGTAAGGCCGGCCGCAAGTCGGGCAACGCGAGCCACACGGGCACCAGGCTGACGGCGAAGAACAGGCAGAGCAATGCCGCTCCGTACCAGCGTGCGCCGGGATGCGGGGTGCCCAGCGTGGCGCGCAGCCGACGCGTCGTCCAGACGAGCAGCACCAGCGCCGCGAGGGCGACGACCGTCGCCGCGGGGTGCAGCAGCCAGTAGGGCCAACAGCCCGCAAGCGCCAGCGGCACCGGGATGCCCGCAAACTGGACGATGAGCGGCAGTGCGCGAATGCCAGCGGCGGTGGCGCCGCTTCGCGTCAACACCGGCACGAAGTGGATGATGGCGCCGAAGATCAGCGGCATGGCACCGGCAGCGAAGGCGATGTGGAATATCGGCGCCGGCGGGACGGCGAACAATGTCGCTGCGGCGGCGCCGAGAAACGCGATGACAGCGCAGATGCCGAGATAAACGAGCATCCGCGTCGGAGGTCAGCTCAGCTCTTCGAGTCGCAGACGGATGATCTTGCCGCTGACGACGGGCAACGCCTCGATCTTCGCGATGGCGGCATCGATTTGTTTCTCGCGCACGACATGGGTCAGCATGATGATGTCGGTCTGCTGCTCGCCTTCGCCCGGCTCGCGCTGGATCATCGCGTCGATGGAAATCCCCTGGTCGGCGAGGATGCGCGTGATGTCCGCCAGCACGCCGGATTTGTCCTCGACACGCAGCCGCAGGTAGTAGCCGCTTTCGACTTCGGCCATCGGCAGGATCGGCGTATCGGACACCGCGTCGGGCTGGAAGGCAAGGTGGGGTACGCGATTCTCGGGGTCGGCAGTGGCCATGCGCGTCACGTCGACGAGGTCGGCGATGACGGCCGAGGCGGTCGGCTCGGCGCCGGCCCCCTTGCCGTAGTAGAGCGTCGCACCGACGGCGTCGCCCTGCACCAGCACGGCGTTCATCGCACCCTCGACGTTGGCGATCAGGCGTTTCGCCGGGATCAGCGTCGGGTGCACACGGAGTTCCACGCCGCCGGGACGGCGCTTGGTGATGCCGAGCAGCTTGATGCGATAGCCGAGTTGTTCGGCATAGCGGATGTCCTCGGCGGTCAGCCTGCTGATGCCCTCGATGTGGGACTTGTCGAACTGCATCGGGATGCCGAAGGCGATCGCCGACATGATGGTGAGCTTGTGCGCAGCATCGACACCCTCGACATCGAAGGTCGGGTCGGCTTCGGCGTAGCCAAGCCGTTGCGCTTCCTTCAGCACGGTGTCGAAGGACAGGCCCTTCTCGCGCATTTCGGAGAGGATGAAGTTGGTGGTGCCGTTGATGATGCCGGCGAGCCACTGGATGCGGTTGGCGGTGAGGCCCTCGCGCAGCGCCTTGATGATCGGGATGCCGCCCGCGACGGCCGCCTCGAAGCCGACCATCACGCCACTCTTTTGCGCGGCGGCGAAGATTTCGTTGCCATGCACCGCCAGCAGCGCCTTATTGGCCGTGACAACGTGCTTGCCGTTCTCGATGGCCTTGAGCACCAGTTCCTTGGCGATGCCGTAGCCGCCGATCAGTTCGACGACGATGTCGATCTCGGGATTGCTCACTACGGCGAACGCATCGTCGGTCACGGCGACGTTGCCGCCCTGGTCACCGATTACCTGCTTCGCGAGTTCGAGGTTCTTGTCGGCCACCTGGACGATGCGGATGGGACGCCCCGCCCGGCGGGTAATCTCGGCTTCGTTGCGGGACAGGACGGTGAAGGTGCCGCCGCCGACGGTGCCGATGCCGAGCAGGCCTACGTTGATGGGTTTCATGCGATTCTCGGTTGCTGTGTTGTTGTAATCAGGTGCCGTGGCGCTTGCGATATTGCTCGAGGAAGCGGGCGATGCGGCTGATGGCATCGCCGAGGTCGTCGACATTGGGCAGGAACACGACGCGGAAGTGGTCCGGCGTCGGCCAGTTGAAGCCCCGCCCCTGCACCAGCAGGACCTTCTCGGCCTCGAGCAGTTCAAGGATGAACTGCTGGTCGTCGCTGATCGGATACATCCTGGGGTCGAGCCGCGGGAAGCAGTAGAGCGCCGCCTGGGGACGGACGCAGGACACGCCGGGAATCGCATTGAGCATCTCGGCCGCAAGGTCGCGTTGCTTGGTCAGGCGCCCCTGCGGCGCGACGAGCTCGTCGATGCTCTGGTAGCCACCGAGCGCGGTCTGGATCGCGTGCTGGCCCGGGACGTTGGAACACAGGCGCATCGAGGCGAGGATGCCGAGTCCCTCGATGTAGTCAGCGGCATGGCGCTTCTCGCCGGAGACGATCATCCAGCCGGCACGATAGCCGCAGGCCCGATAGTTCTTCGAGAGGCCGTTGAAGGTGACAAACAGCACGTCGTCGGCGAGGCTGGCGATCGAGGTATGGCTACGGCCGTCGTAGAGCACCTTGTCGTAGATCTCGTCGGCGAAGACGATCAGCTGGTGCTGGCGCGCGATCTCGACGATCTCTTTCAACAGGTCGTCCGGGTAGAGTGCGCCGGTCGGGTTGTTCGGGTTGATGATGACGATGGCGCGCGTCGCCGGCGTGATCTTGGCGCGAATGTCGGCAAGATCGGGCAGCCAGCCAGCCCCTTCGTCGCACAGGTAGTGGCGCGGCGTGCCGCCGGACAGGCTCACCGCGGCAGTCCACAGCGGGTAGTCGGGGGCCGGCACCAGCACTTCGTCGCCGTTGTTGAGCAGGGCCTGCATCGCCATGACGATCAGTTCGGATACGCCGTTGCCGAGATAGATGTCGTCGATGCCGACATCGCGGATCTTCTTCTGCTGGCAGTAGTGCATCACCGCCTTGCGCGGCGCGAACAGCCCCTTCGAATCCGAATATCCCGACGCGTCGCGGATGTTGCGAATGACGTCGACGACGATCTCTTCCGGCGCCTCGAAACCGAACGCGGCCGGATTGCCGATGTTGAGCTTGATGACGCGGTGCCCCTCCTCTTCCATCTGCCGCGCTCGTGCCAGCACGGGACCACGGATGTCGTAGCAGACGCTGGCGAGTTTGGCGGATTTGAGGACGGGTTGCATGATGGGCGGAAGCGCTCCGGCGCGAAAAGGCGAAAGGCTATAATCCTACCGAATGCCTTGTCGCGCCGCAATATAAACGGTGGTCCGATCTGGCGTTCATCCCTCTCCGCCGGAACGCCCGACTTGAAACTCCACGCCGATCCGCGCAGCACCTACCATGCCGTCACCGCCTGCGGCGATGATCATGTCGCCGTCGATGGCCGCCCCTTGTACCGCAGCCTGTTGCTCTTGCCGGACCACCTGGACGAAACCTGGGGGCCGGACACCTTCGCCCACCTTGCGAATATCCACCTGCAGGACCTGCTCGCCAGGCCTTGCGACGTCCTGCTGCTCGGGACCGGTCGCCGCCAGCGTTTTCCCGCCATGACGCTGCTACGGCCGATCTACGAAGCGGGGCGCAGCATCGAGATCATGGATACACCAGCCGCCTGCCGCACCTACAACATCCTCGTCGCCGAGGGCCGCGCCGTGGCGGCGGCCCTGATCGTTGAAGGCGGCACATGAACGCCGTCAGCCTCGGGCTCATTCTGACGGGCATGCTGTTAGGCGCCGCGGCGCAACTGCTGCTGAAGGCCGGCACCAATGCCATCGGCCACTTCGAGTTCCACTGGCAAAATGCCCTGCCCGTTGCGCTGAAACTGGGAACGCAACCTTACCTGCTCGGCGGCATCGGCTGCTACGGCCTCAGCCTCGTCGTCTGGATCATGGCACTATCGCGCGTGCCGGTCAGCGTCGCCTACCCGATGGTCGCCCTCGGCTATGTGATCAACGCTATCGGTGCCTGGCTCTGGCTGGGCGAGTCGCTCGGCATGCAGAAGCTGCTGGGCATCGGTTTCATCATCCTGGGCGTATGGCTGGTTGCCCGCAGCTGATTACACTCTCGTCTTCAGCCTCTGTATCGGAGATCCACGATGAACAAAAGCGCATCCCCTTCCGCCGTCGGACTCGAAGTTCCCGACTTCTCGCTGCCGGCAACGGGCGGCCGGTCCTTCCGCCTTGCCGACCTGCGTGGCCAGCCGCTGGTGATCTACTTCTACCCCAAGGACAGCACTCCGGGCTGCACCACCGAAGCGGGTCAGTTCCGCGACCTGCACGATGAATTCGTCAAGGCCGGCGGCAGTATCTGGGGCGTCTCCCGCGACAGCCTCAAGTCGCACGAGAACTTCAAGACGAAACTCGGACTCCCCTTCGAACTGCTCAGCGATGCCAACGAAGCGGCCTGCGCGCTGTTCGATGTCATCAAGATGAAGAATATGTACGGTAAACAGGTGCGCGGGATCGAGCGCAGCACCTTCCTGATCGACCGCAGCGGCCGCCTCGCCCGCGAGTGGCGCGGCGTCAAGGTTGATGGCCACGCCGCAGAAGTGCTCGCTGCCCTGCAGTCTCTCTGACTCCATACCGAACGGAAGCCCATGAACGCCAAACGCTCCCCCAAGACGACCAAATCCACCACACGATCATCGGTCAAGGCCGGCAAGACGATCAAGCTGTTCGTGCTCGATACTAACGTGCTGATGCACGACCCGACCAGCCTGTTCCGGTTCGAGGAACATGACATCTTCGTGCCGATGATGACACTGGAGGAACTCGACGCCAACAAGAAAGGCATGTCGGAAGTCGCGCGCAACGCCCGTCAGGCAAGTCGCATGCTCGACGAGATCGTCAGCGGCAGTGAAGAGTCGATCAAGCATGGCATCGACCTCGCCGGCCCTTCGCACGATCTCGCCAGCGGCCGGCTGTTGCTGCAGACTGAGGCGATCAACGGCATGCTGCCGGCCTCTCTGCCCACCTCGCGGGCCGACAACCAGATCATCGCCGTGGCGCTGCACCTTCAGCAGCAGCATCCGAAACGACCGGTGATCCTCGTCACCAAGGACATCAACATGCGCATCAAGGCCCGCGCCCTGGGTCTAGAAGCGCAGGACTACTTCAATGACAAGGTGCTTGAGGACACCGACCTCCTCTACAGCGGCAGCCTTGAACTGCCTTCCGATTTCTGGGACACGCATGCCAAGGGCCTCGAGTCATGGAAGAAGGACGGGCGCACCTACTATCGCATCAGCGGGCCGCTATGCCCCGACCTGCTGGTCAATGAATTCGTCTGGCAGGAAGGGCCGCAGCCGCTGCAGGCCTGGGTAAAAGTCGGCGCCGGCAAGACGGCGGAACTGGAGACGCTGACCGACTACAGCCACGCCAAGAACGCCGTCTGGGGCATTACCGCCCGTAATCGCGAGCAGAACTTCGCGCTCAACCTGTTGATGAACCCGGAGATCGACTTCGTCACGCTGCTGGGACAGGCCGGCACGGGCAAGACACTGCTGACGCTCGCCGCCGCCCTGACGCAGACCCTGGAGACCAAGCGCTTTTCGGAAATCATCATCACGCGTGTCACCGTGCCGGTCGGCGAGGACATCGGCTTCCTGCCCGGCACAGAGGAAGAGAAGATGACCCCGTGGATGGGCGCCCTCGAGGACAACCTCGATGTGCTCAACAAGCCGGCCGAGGAAGGCGACAAATCGGGCAGCGGCGGCAACTACGCCGGCGACTGGGGCCGTGCGGCGACGATGGACCTGATCCGCAGCCGCATCAAGGTCAAGTCGCTCAACTTCATGCGCGGCCGAACCTTCCTCAACAAGTTCCTCATCATCGACGAAGCGCAGAACCTGACGCCTAAGCAGATGAAGACGCTGATCACGCGCGCCGGTCCCGGCACCAAGGTGGTCTGCCTCGGCAACATCGCGCAGATCGACACGCCCTACCTGACCGAGGGCTCGTCGGGCCTGACCTACGTCGTCGATCGCTTCAAGGGCTGGTCGCACTCCGGCCACGTGACCCTGCAGCGCGGCGAGCGCTCGCGCCTCGCCGACCACGCGGCGGAAGTGCTGTAGCGTTCTTCAGCGCCGTCCTGCCGGCACCGAAATTTTGCAGCCCTAGTAAGACCCCGGGGCTGCAAAGTTTTCGAACTTGGTGTACTCGCCGAGGAACGTCAACTTCACCGTGCCGGTCGGACCGTTACGGTGCTTGCCGATGATGACCTCGGCGACGCCCTTCTCCGTGGTATCGGGCTTGTAGTATTCCTCGCGATACATCATCAGGATGATGTCGGCATCCTGCTCGATGGCGCCCGACTCGCGCAGGTCGCTCATCAGCGGACGCTTGTCGTTGCGTTCCTCGACCTTGCGGGAAAGCTGCGACAGCGCGATCACCGGCACCTGCAGTTCCTTCGCCAGCGCCTTGATGGAGCGCGAGATCTCGGAAATCTCGGTGGCGCGGTTCTCGTTGTCCTTCACCGAGGTCATCAGTTGCAGGTAATCGATGACGATCAGGCCGAGCTGACCGCTCTGGCGATGCAGGCGACGCGCCCGCGCCCGCAGGTCGGAGGCGTTGATCGCGCCGGTCTCGTCGATGTGGATCGGCGCCTCGTGCAGCTTGCCGAGCGCCACCGACATCTTCTCCCAGTCCTCGTCGGACAGTTTGCCGGTACGGATCTTGGTCTGGTCGAGCCGGCCGGCGGACGACAGGAAGCGCATCGCCAGTTGCGGCCCCGACATTTCCAGGCTGAAGATCGCGACCGGCTTCTTCAGCTCCATGCCGACGTGTTCGGCGATGTTCAGTGCAAAGGCGGTCTTGCCCATCGACGGCCTGCCGGCGACCACGATCATATCGCCGGGCTGGAGGCCGGACGTGATGTGGTCGAGATCGTGGAAGCCCGTCGCGGTCCCGGTGATGTCCGAAGGGTTCTCGCGGTTATAGAGCACCTCGATGCGATCGACGACCTCGCCGAGCAGGTTGTCGATCTGCGCGAAGCCCTGCACCGAACGGTTGCCGGCCTCGGCGATTTCGAACACCTTCTGCTCGGCGGCATCCAGCAGTGTCTTGACGTCGCGGCCGGCGGGATTCAGCGCCGAACCGGCGATCTCGTCGCCCACGGTGACCAGCTTGCGCAGTACGGCACGCTCGTGGACGATTTCCGCATAGCGGCGGATGTTGGCGGCTGAGGGCGTGGCGTTGGCGATCTCGCCCAGATAGGCCAGGCCGCCAGTCAGGTCGGTTTCGTTGGCATTCTCGATCGACTCGAAGACCGTGACCACGTCGGCGGGGCGACCGGTCTCGACCAGCTTGCGAATGTGGCCGAAGATGCGCCGATGATCGTCGCGATAGAAGTCCCTCTCACTGACGATGTCGGCAATGCGGTCCCAGGCATTATTGTCGAGCAGCAGACCTCCGATCAGCGATTGCTCGGCTTCGATGGAATGCGGCGGCAGTTTGAGTGCGGCCACCTGCGCATCCATGCTGCCTTGGCCGTGATTCGAATACTGCTGGACTGACTGGAGCTGCGACACGCGGTTCTCCCGAATTGCGGATTCATCAAGCGACGGAGTCTACCTGTCGCCCGCCCGGCTGACGATAGAACAACCTGTGGAAATAGGGTGGAAAGCCTGTGGGAAAACTGCGGAAAGTCTGTGCATGATCTGTAAAGAACTGCAAAAGCAGAAGGGCTGCCCGCAGGCAGCCCTTCCGGTGACGGCGGATGCGACGCTTACTGCTCGCCGATAACGCTGACCGTCACGCTGGTAACCACGTCGGCGTGCGGCGAAACCTCAAAGCTGAATTCGCCGATGGTCTTGACCAGGCCATCAGGCATGCGCACGGCGCTCTTGTCGATGTCAATGCCCTGGGCGGTGATCGCCTCGGCGATATCTGCCGGGCTGACCGAACCAAACAGACGGCCGTCAACGCCGGCCTTGCGGGTAATTTCGATCTTGATGCCTTCGAGCTTGGCCGCCTTGGCCTGTGCAGCTGCCAGTTTCTCGGCCGCGAGTTTCTCGAGCTCGGCGCGACGGGCCTCGAACACCTTCATGTTCTCTGCCGTGGCACGCTTGGCGAATCCCTTGGGGATCAGAAAATTACGGGCATAGCCTTCCTTGACCTTGACGACGTCGCCGAGATTGCCGAGGTTGGCCACCTTGTCCATCAGAATCACTTGCATGGCTTTCCTCCTCGATTATTGATGCAGGTCGGTATAGGGCAGCAGGGCCAGGTAGCGGGCCCGCTTGATCGCGGTCGACAGCTGGCGCTGGAAGCGCGTCTTGGTGCCGGTGATGCGCGCCGGCATGATCTTGCCGTTCTCGGTGATGAAGTCGCGCAGCAGGTCGACATCCTTGTAATCCACCTGCTCGATCTTCTCCGCGGAGAAGCGGCAGAACTTGCGCCGCTTGAACATGTTGCGGTTCTTGTTGCGGTCATCCTTCTTCTTGTTGCCGGGTTTGAATGCCATTGCAAATCCCTTTCCTAATTCGTACGAATACTTTCTTCAAATTCGATTGCGGTCGCGTGCAGCACGGGTGTCTTCTGTCTGAGACTGCGGGCGGCGAGGAATCCCTCGACCTTCAGTGCGGTTCCCGGAACGGCATCCTTCAACAGGAGCGCTACGGTACCGACTGCCACACAGGCCATTTCACATTCGACCTGACGGGACTGCTCCGCTTCCATCTGCTCCGACGCGTGGGCGATTCGGAACTCGATGACCGGGATGCCTGCCGGAGTGTGGCGCAGAATGCTGCGCTCACTCAAGCTGCCCGTCAGCTCGGTACGGTTGGACGACACAGAAACTCCGCCGCCAGCGCCCCCGGACTTCAGACGGCTGCAGCAGCTTCCTCGGCCGGCTTGGCTTCGCCCTGCGACGTCAGCGAACGCGCCTTCTCCTCTTTCATCATCGGCGAGGCAGCGGTTTCGGCCTTGTCCATTTTCACCGTGAGGTGGCGCAGGACGGCGTCGTTGAACTTGAAGGCACTTTCCAGTTCGGCGAGCGTCTCGCCATCGCACTCGATATTCATGAGCACGTAATGGGCCTTGTGAACCTTCTGGATCGGGTATGCCAGTTGACGGCGACCCCAGTCCTCGAGGCGATGGATGGCACCACTACGGCCGGTGACGAGCGTCTTGTAACGTTCGATCATGGCCGGCACTTGGTCGGACTGGTCCGGATGGACGATGAAAACGATTTCGTAATGTCGCATGCATGCTCCTTCTGGTTTGGTTGAGCCCCCCCGCATGCGGTCCGGGTGGAGCAAGGATGAAAGGGGCAGGATTCTACAGGCAAGCGATTGAAACTTCAAGTCCGCTTGCGCCCGCAACCATAGCGTGGCGGAAAATCATCGCTCGACGCCGACATTTTCGTTCCAGCCTCGCCGATAATGCACGACCATGATCGATACGCCACTTCCCGATCTCGACGCCTGGGTCGCCCATTTTGGTGCGACCGACATCCCCGTACTGCGTCACACGGTGCAGCAACTCGCCGATCTGCGTGCCAATGCCCACAAGTCGAATGCGCGCGTGATTTCATCGGTGATTCTCCACGACCCAATGATGACGCTGCGCATGTTGGCCTATATCGAAGCCAAACGCAGCAAGAGCCGCAAGACCGACATCACGACGATCGAGCGGGCCCTGATGATGATCGGCATGGAACCGTTTTTCAACGATTTCCAGAACCTGCCGCTGGTCGAGGACCACCTGAAAGCCCACCCACGGGCCCTGCTCGGACTGCTCAAGGTCATCAACCGGGCCCGCAAGGCGACCCATTGGGCACGCGACTGGGCCATCTACCGCCATGATCTCGATGTCGACGAAATCAGCGTAGCCACGCTGCTCTACGACTTCGCCGAAATCCTGATGTGGTGTTTCGCTCCGACGCTGGCCCTGCAGGTCCTGGAAAGGCAGAAGGCTGATCGCGCGTTGCGCTCCGTGGCCGTACAGACCGAGGTCTACAACGTCCCCCTATATCAGATCAAGGCTGCGCTGGCGCAGACATGGCACCTGCCGCAACTGCTGATCACTCTGATGGACCAGCAAAACGCCGAGCATCCACGTGTCAGGAATGTCAAACTCGCTGTTGATCTGGCGCGCCATTCCGCCAACGGCTGGACAGATGCAGCCATTCCCGACGACATCAAGGCTATCGGAGAGTTGCTGCATGTCAGCGAAGAGGCCCTCGTACGCCGACTCGGGCTCAATGACATCCTGCCTTCGCTTCAAGAGGCTGAAAATCAGCCGCAGTAACGCAGGTTCATCTGCTCAAGTAGAAGTTCCGGCTGGCCGTAAGCGATGAAAGCCACGGCAAGCACGAGCCCCAATGCAATCCCGAACACGACCCAGCCCGCCATTCGCCATGGTGAACTGCTGTCATGCCGACGATCACCTGCAGTTCCCGACTTCTCGACTTCATGGCCATTTTCGGTCATGGGCACAGTTCCGTTCCTTTAGAATAATACACCCGCCCTTGTAGCTCAGTGGATAGAGCGACCGCCTCCTAAGCGGTAGGTCACAGGTTCGATTCCTGTCTTGGGCGCCAGAACCTAAGCGCGGTAGGGCTACTTTACCCGGGTCAAGTGGCTGCCGCGACGTGCGGGCACATCTGGCTCTTCAGAAAGCTCTTCGGAGGAGTCTACCGATTCAGTGCCGGTGATGTCGGCCAGTTCGGTCTCTGCCTCATCGGTGTGCTGCACTTCCGATGCTTCGAACGCCATGCCTTGACCGTTTTCCCGTGCATAGATGGCAACGACAGCGGAAACAGGCACGGCAACGGGAAAGGATGATCCGTTGAAACGTGTCTGGAAAGTGATTTCCTCGTTCCCAATCATCAGTTGATGGGTCGCATCCGAACTGACATTGAGTACGATCTGACCGTCATTGACGAATTCGCGCGGAACGCGGGTGGACGCATCCACCTGGACTGCCAGATAGGGCGTGAAGCCGGCATCCGTGCACCACTCATGGATGGCACGGATCAGGTACGGCTTGGTTGAAACCATGATGGAAACGGATGACACGCCGCCGGGATCAGCGACGCATCACCTTTTCCGAGGGCGTCAGCGCATCGATGAAGCCTTGGCGGGAGAAGATGCGTTCCGCAAACTTCATGACCGGCGCCGCGGTCTTCGGCAATTCGATGCCGTAGTGATCCAGGCGCCACAGTAGCGGCGCAATCGCCACGTCGAGCATCGAGAAGTCATCGCCAAGCAGGAATTTCTGCTTCGAAAACAGGGGAACCAACTCGACCAGTCGATCCCGGATATGCGCCCGGGACTTGTCGGCCGACTTCAGGTTGCGCTCGAGGACATCGATGTGACTGAACAACTCGATTTCCATCGTATGCAGAAGCTGGCGCGCCTTGGCCCGCGTCTGAGGATCGGGCGGCATCAACTGCGGATGCGGGAAGCGCTCGTCGATGTACTCGTTGATGATATTCGAGTCGTACAGCACCAGATCGCGGTCCACCAGCACCGGAACTCGGTTGTAGGGATTGATGACGGCGATGTCTTCCGGCTTGTTGAACAGATCGACATCGATGACCTGAAAGTCCATCTGTTTTTCATACAGGACGATCCTGCAACGATGACTGAACGGGCAGGTGGTGCCCGAGTACAGGTTCATCATGGCACTCGTACCCCAGGAATAATCGGAATCACGCACCACGCGACGCACGGGTGGATTCATTTCTCGATGCCCCATGACGGTTGTATTGAGTCTGTTTGCTTAATGGATGTCTTTCCAGTATTCACGCTTCAGCGCATACGAGAAGACGAACAGGATGGCGAGGAAGATGAGGACCACGACGCCCAGCTCCTTGCGGAAGTTAGCCATGGGCTCGCCCATATGCCGCAGGAACCCGACCAGATCGGCCACCATGGCATCGTATTCCTCGACCTTCATCAGGCCGGGCTTGGCCAGCGTCAGCTTGTGATCCGGGCCCATGACCTGCTCACCCTGGAGCTCCCACAGGACATGGGGCATGCCGACGTTCGAGAAAACGGTATTGTTCCAGCCGGTCGGACGCGCATCATCCCGATAGAAGCCACGCAGGTAGGTGTAGAGCCAATCAGAACCGGAACCGAACTCCGAAGCACGGGCACGGGCGATAACGGTAAGGTCCGGAGGCGCGGCGCCGAACCATTGCTTGGACTCCGCGCGACGCATCGCGATGGTCATCGGCTCGCCCACCTTGTCGGCGGTGAACAACAGGTTGTCCTTGATCTGCTGCTCGGTCAGGCCGATATCGGTCAGCCGGTTGTAGCGGAAATACGAGGCCGAATGGCAGTTCAGGCAGTAGTTGATGAAGACCTTCGCACCGTTCTGAAGAGCAGCGAAGTCGCGCGAACGGTCCGGCGCCTTGTCGAGATGCAGCTCGGCACCGGACGCGAAAGCCAGAAGCGGAGCGCTCAAGAGCGCGATAAGCAGCTTTTTCATTATCCCGTCACCCTTTCCGGTTCAGCCTTGCACTTGTCGAGCGATGTGTAGATCGGCATCAGCGCGAAGAAGGCAAAATAGATGATCGTGCAGATCTGAGAAACCAGCGTGCGACCCGGTGTCGGCGCAAGCATGCCCAGATAGCCGAGAATGAAAAAGCAGACCACGAAAATCCCCAGCGCCCACTTGTAGATGGGGCCGCGGTAGCGGATCGACTTGACCGGACTGCGGTCGAGCCAGGGCAGGAAGAAGAACACCATGACGCCCAGGCCCATGAAGATCACGCCCCACAACTTCGCGTCGATCCAGAAGAAGTTCACCGTATTGGCGCGCAGAATCGAATAGTACGGCGTGAAGTACCACACCGGCGCGATATGCGGCGGAGTCACCATCGGGTCGGCAGGGAAGAAATTGTTGAACTCGAGGAAGTAGCCTCCGCCTTCGGGCATGAAGAACACCACCACCGAGAAGAACATCAGGAACACGACGACACCGACGATATCCTTCACCGTGTAATAGGGATGGAAGGGAATGCCGTCGAGCGGGATGCCGTTGGCGTCCTTCTTCTTCTTGATCTCCACGCCGTCAGGGTTGTTCGAGCCGACTTCGTGCAGTGCCATGATGTGCGCGGCAACCAGGCCGATCAGAACCAGGGGAACGGCGATGACGTGGAAGGAGAACATCCGGTTCAGGGTGGCGTCGGCGATGACGTAGTCACCGCGGATGAACAGCGTCAGATCGTTGCCGATGAAGGGGATCGCGGTAAACAGGTTGAGAATCACCTGGGCGCCCCAGTAGGACATCTGGCCCCAGGGCAGCAGGTAACCCATGAAGGCCTCAGCCATCAGGCACAGGAAAATCAGTACGCCGAAAATCCAGACCAGTTCACGGGGCTTGCGGTAGGAACCGTAAAGCATGCCGCGGAACATGTGCAGATAGACGACGATGAAGAAAGCCGAGGCGCCGGTGGAGTGGAAGTAGCGGATCAGCCAGCCCCACGGCACGTCGCGCATGATGTATTCGACGCTGGCGAAGGCGACCGGGATGCCGGAGGCATTCAGCGAGGCATCGGGCTTGTAGTGCATGACCAGGAAAATGCCGGTCACGATCTGAATCACCAGCACCATCAGGGCCAGCGAACCAAAGAAGTACCAGAAGTTGAAGTTCTTCGGTGCGTAGTACTTGGCCAGATGGTCGTTCCACAGGGACATCAGCGGGAAGCGGGCATCGACCCACTCCAGCAGATTGCCGGCAGCCGTGCCGTCGGTCTTGTATTTCTCAGCGTTGGCAGCAGCCATTCCTTAAGCTCCCTTCTTGTCTTCGCCGATCAGGATCTTGGCGTCGGACAGATAAACGTGCGGCGGAATCTCGAGGTTGTCCGGGGCTGGCTTGTTCTTGAACACGCGCCCGGCCAAGTCGAAGGTCGAGCCGTGGCAGGGGCACAGGAATCCACCTTGCCAGTCGGCATCGATGCCCGACTCGGCACCGGTCTTGAATTTCTCGGTCGGCGAGCAGCCCAGGTGCGTGCAGATGCCGATCGCCACCAGATATTCCGGCTTGATCGAACGGTATTCGTTCTTCGCATACGCCGGCTGCATCTGACGGTCGGACTGGGGATCGGCGACCTTGTCGGCAATCTTCGACAGCCCTTCGAGCATTTCCTTGGTGCGATGGATGATCCACACCGGCTTGCCGCGCCACTCGACGGTCATCATCTCGCCGGGAGCGAGCTTGCTGACATCGACCTCGACCGGGGCACCGGCCGACTTTGCGCGCTCCGAGGGAGCGAAGGTGCTGACAAACGGTATGGCCGCGGCGACGCCAGCCACACCCCCGGCAACCGACGTCGCAACCAGCAAACGACGCCTGCCACAATCCACTTTATCGTCACAACTCATGGTGGGGGGGTTCCTGAAAAGTGTGAAAGCAATAGCCAAAAGCGAAAACCGGGCGATTGTACCCAAGTCCGCCAAGGAATTAAAGGCTAAATTAGCCCGAACTTATGGTCCCGGCGCCTATATTGCACCAGACTGGTGCATACCGAAGATCTCTTCGTCGTGATATCCCAGCTCGCGCAAGACGGCATCGGTATGCTCGCCGAGTGCGGGACCCAGCCACTCGGTGCTTCCGGGCGTTTGTTCCAGCTTGGGCACGATGCCGGGCATGCGAAAAGGCTTGCCGTCCGGCAGGCGTGCCCACTCGAGCATGCTTCGGGCCGCATATTGCGGGTCGTTGAACATGTCTTCGACGGAGAAAATGCGGCTTGCCGGCACCTCGGCATCCGCAGCGACCCGCAAGACCTCGTCCGCATCCCTGGCACCGACCCAAGCATCGATCAGGCCGTAAATTTCGGCCGCCCGCGCGTCGCGGCCGGCATTGTCGGCCAGGGAAGCATCTTCCGCCAGGTCCTGACGGCCGATAGCGGCCATGAAACGGCGAAAGATCGCATCTCCGTTCGCCCCAATGATCAGATGCCGGCCATCCCGGGACGTGTGGGTGTTCGATGGTGTGATCCCGGGCATGACGTTGCCGGTCCGTTCGCGCACGAAGCCGAAAACGTCAAACTCCGGTACGAGGCTCTCCATCATCGCGAAAACCGCTTCATAGAGGGCGACATCGACCACCTGTCCGGTACCGCCGTTCACTTCCCGATGGCGCAAGGCCATCAACGCGCCGATCGCCCCCCATAGGGAAGCGATGCCGTCACCGATCGAGACACCAGTCTTCACCGGAGGGCGATCCGGAAAACCGGTCACGAAACGCAGTCCGCCCATCGATTCGCCGATTGCGCCGAATCCGGGCTGCTGCGCCATCGGGCCGGTCTGTCCGAAACCCGACAGCCGCACCATGACCAATCCGGGATTCAGCGCCGAAAGCGCCTCCCAGCCGAGTCCCAGCTTGTCCAGCACGCCCGGCCTGAAATTCTCGACGATGATATCCGCACGTTCGATCAGGCGTTTCACGACCGCCAGCCCGTCCGGATGCTTGAGATTGGCGGTCACGGATTTCTTGTTGCGGGCCTGTAGCAGCCACCATAGGGAAGTCCCGGTATCCGCATCCGGATACAGCTTGCGCCACTTGCGCAGCGGATCGCCCTCCCCCGGCGTCTCGATCTTGATTACTTCGGCGCCGAACTCCGCCAGGATGCGGCTGCAGAACGGACCGGCGATCAGCGTACCGAGTTCGACAACGCGGACCCCGGCCAGAGGCTTCATCCTAGTAGTCCCTGCGTTCCAGCAGCGCCTGTGCGACGCTGGCAGCATCGGAGTACTCGAGCTCGCTGCCGAGCGGCAGGCCGCGTGCGATCCGGCTCACTTTGACACCGCGGGCATGGAGCATTTCAGAAAGGTAATGCGCCGTTGCCTCCCCTTCGTGCGTCAGGTTGGTGGCGAGAATCACCTCCTTGACGACGCCGTCGCCGGCGCGGGCAAGCAGGCGATCGAAGGCGAGTTCGCGCGGCCCGACGCCATCCAGCGGCGACAGACGTCCCATCAGGACATAGTAAAGACCGCTGTAGGCATGCGACTGTTCCATCGTGTTGAGATCCGCCGGCATCTCGACGACGCACAGCTGGGTCGGATCTCGCCTTGGCGACAGGCAGCGTTCGCAGATTTCCGCTTCGGTAAAGTTGTTACAGCGCGAGCAATGGCGCAGGGAACGCAGCGCATGCTCGACCGCCCGTGCCAGTCGCTCCGCCCCGCGCGGATCATGCTGCAACAGGTGGTAGGCCATGCGCTGAGCCGACTTCGGCCCGACCCCCGGCAGGCAGCGCAACGCACCGATCAGTTCGTCGAGAGTCGACGCCGCCGCCATGAAAAGTCCGGGCTAGTGCAGATGGCGGGGCATGGCCTCCGCTTCCTGCTCCGGCAGTTCGGCATGTACCGGCTCGCCGTCCGGATTCGGATAGAGCGGCGCACCGCAGTCGTCGCAATACTCCAGCGGGAAGCGGTGGTCGAGGATCAGCACTTCGCGCAGTCCGGCCTCGCGCAGAACCCCCTCGATCTGGCCCGGCAGCTCGGCGGCCTCATCCTCGCTCTCCAGCAGCGGCCAGACGACGCCATGGACCACCTCGGTCGCATCGCCCAGCGTGAAGCCGATGCGGTACTCCTCGAGTTGCCGGTCGTAGTAGGGTGCGACCACCGCGCGCAGGCTGGCCGCAGGCACGTTCAGCGCGGTCTGCAGGAAAGCGACCGCCGAGCGCAGCGAATAGGGACGCGAGGCGCGATCCGCTTCACGGACCGCGGCATGAAAAGACTGGGGCAGCAATGGCTCGATCGCGCAGGCCGGCAACAGCGGCCGCAACGCTTCGCCGCCCTGGCCACGCCACTGCTTGAGCGACTCGGTACGGCTACCGTCCTCCTCCTGCCAGCGAAACAACGGTGCCCCCGCCGGCGCGCAGACGACCCCGATCAGGTAGCGGGTATCGGAAAGGAAATTCATCGTTTCGGCCATGCTGGAAGCATCGAGCTTGAGGTCGCGCCCATGCAGGGCCGCCTTGCAGAGCCGCCCGGTCAGGGCCGCCGTATCGCAATAGCTTTGCGGCAGCTGGTCCGGGCTATACAGGAAGTCGGCCAGGCCGAAACGCACCTCGGCGGCAAAAACGTGGGCCTGCAACTGCACGCGCAGGGTCGCCAGCACCTCCGAAGCGATCGGCCCGGCAGGAATAGCGTAGCGGGACCAGGCGAGCACCGGTGCGGCGAACAGCAGGACATCCTGGCCGGCAGTCGTTCCAGCCATCGGATGGAGATGCGTCTCGGCGCAGTATTCGACCATGTCGGCCAGTTCGTCGTAGGCGCGACCACCCGCACCGTAGAGATGGTCCAGCGCGGCCGTCAGGGCGGTCTCGTCATTGGCATCGAGGAGTCGATCGACCAGAACAGCCAGACGCCGCTCCCAGAAGGCATCCTCGAGCCGGCTGCCCGACAGGCTCAACTGGGTGGCCATGCGGATCAGCTCTTCGGTATCGGGAGTCTGTTTGTTGCGGCGGGAAAAGCGGGAACGTTTCATGGCAATCGACGGCAGGTACGTGAGCCTGCTCGCAGCAGGCAGGTGCGAATTCTAGCAGTTCGCCATGGCCCTCCCCCTGCGCTGGCAGGGGCTTCCTGATAACATCATCGTCCATGTCCGATGCGGCTGAAAATCAGGACCATCTCGAAGCGGCACTTCGCGCCGGCGAACTGTTGCGGGCAGCCAAGGAGGCGGCCGAGCGCGATGCCCAGGAAGCAAGGGCCATCGCCCGCCTCCTCGACCTTTCGCTACGCCAGACGAACATGGTCGAGTATCTCCAGACCAGCCTCGACACCCTGCTCGCCAATGTGCCATGGCTGACCCTGCTGCCCAAGGGCGCCATTTTCCTCGAACAGACCGCGAACGACGGTGCATCGCATGGCCTGCATCTGACCGTCCATAACAACCTGTCGGCCGAATTGCTGACGCTGTGCGCGCACGTACCGCATGGCAAGTGCCTCTGCGGCCGTGCGGCCGAGACGCGCGAAATCCAGTTCGCCCGCTGCATCGACACGCGGCACGAAATTTCCTTCCCGGGCATCAAGCCGCACGGGCACTACAACCTGCCGATCCAGGTCGGTACCACCCTGCTCGGCGTGCTGGTCATCTACCTGCCGCATGACTATGCGGAGGAAGGCGGCGAACGCGCCTTCCTGTCGCAGGTCGCCGACGTGCTGGCATCGGGCATCATCGCCCGCCGAACCCGCAGCGAACTCGAGGATGCCCGCATCCGCGCCGAAGCCGGTGCCCGTGCGAAGAGCGAGTTTCTCGCGACCATGAGCCACGAGATCCGCACGCCGATGAACGGGATCCTCGGCATGGCGCAGATTCTCGAACAGAGCGGACTGTCGTCCGAACAGCAGGCGTACGTGCAGACCATCCTCCAGTCCGGCCGGGCCTTGCTGACCATCCTCAACGACATCCTCGACTTTTCGACAATCGAGGCCGGCCGGTTTGAAATCGTTCCGGTCGAATTCGACCTCGAGCGGAATATCATCGAGGTCACCCATCTCGTCGCCCCGCGTGCGGAAGAAAAAGGACTGGACCTGTTCGTCCGCTACGCCGCCAGTTGTCCACGCCGGTTCGTCGGCGATGCCCCGCGCATCCGGCAGGTACTGCTGAACCTCCTCGGCAATGCGGTGAAATTCACCGAACGGGGCAGTCTCGAGGTCAACATCGAATGCGCAGGCCTCGACAACGACGCGCAGCCGCGCCTGCGCATCGCCGTCAGCGACACCGGCATCGGCATCGCGCCCGAAGCGCTCGGCTCGATATTCGAGCCCTTCGTGCAGCTCGATGCCAGCCATGCGCGCAAGTTCGGCGGCATCGGCCTCGGACTGGCCATCAGCCGCCGGCTGGTCGAACTGATGAAAGGCGACATCGGTGTCGAGCGCCGGCCCGGCGGCGGTTCAACGTTCTGGTTCAGCCTGCCCCTGCCGCTGGGTACCACCACGCTACCACCGGCCTCGCATGCCCCCCCTGCCGGCGACAATGCCTGGGAGAAAGTCGGCGCCGGCGGGACGGCGGCTACCCGTCCCATAGCGGCCGATGAAGCGCCACGGATAGACCGCAAGACGCTGGAAGCGTTTCGCATGCAATTCGGCGAGGACTTCGCGATGCTCGTCGACACCTTCCTGGATTCGACCCCAGCGCTGTTTGACGACATGGAGCGCGCGCTCGCCGCGAACGACGCCATAGCGCTGCGCCGCCACGCCCATAGCCTCAAGTCGTCGGCAGCCACCTATGGCGCCAGCCGGCTTGCAGAAATGGCACGCTATTGCGAACAGGAAATAGCGGCAGGCGGGCTGGAAGGCATGCCGGAATCCATCCGCACACTGCACGAGGAATTCACCGCCGTCGCAACCCTGCTGACCGCCAGCCGCGGCACCTGAGTGCTATCCCAGGCCGCGTCGCAGGTCGGCCTCGATATCGTCCACCGCCTCCAGGCCGACAGCGACCCGCAACAATCCTTCGGTGATGCCGGACTCCGCACGCGCTTCCGGAGAGATGCGGCCGTGCGTGGTCGAGGCCGGATGCGTCAGCGTGGTCTTGACGTCACCCAGGTTGGCGGTGATCGACAACAGGCGGCACTGGTCGATGACGCGCCAGGCAGCATCGCGCCCCCCCTCCACCTCGAAGGCGACAATGGCGCCGCCGCTCGCCTGCTGACGCATGGCGAGCGCATGCTGCGGGTGTGAAGCCAGCCCCGGGTAGAACACGCGCGCCACGGCGGGATGAGCCTCGAGGCGGCGTGCCAGTTCCAGCGCATTGGCGGATTGGGCCTGCATGCGGATCTTCAGCGTTTCCATCCCTTTGAGGATCACCCAGGCATTGAACGGCGACAGGGTCGGTCCGGCCGTGCGCAGGAACTTGAAGACCTCTTCGACCAGCGCCTTACCGCCGCAAACCGCACCGCCGAGCACGCGTCCCTGTCCGTCGAGATACTTCGTCGCAGAATGGATGACCAGGTCGGCATCGAACGCCAGCGGCCGCTGCAGTGCCGGTGAACAGAAACAGTTGTCGACCACCAGCAGCGCCCCGGCCGCGTGGGCGACAGCCGCCAGCGCCGCAATGTCATAGACTTCGGTCAGCGGATTGGACGGTGTCTCGATGAAAACCAGCTTCGTTTCCGGCCTCGATGCGGCACGGAAGTCGGCCGGATCGTTGCCGGCGACAAAGGTGGTATTCACGCCGAAACGCGGCATGATGGTTCCGAACAGCTGCTGACTGGCACCGAAGATGCCGCGGGCCGCGACGACGTGGTCACCGGCCTTGAGCAGCGCCATCACCGTGGCAAGGATCGCGGACATGCCGCTGGCGGTCGCGACACAGGCTTCCGCGCCCTCGAGAGCAGCGAGCCGCGTCTGGAACATCGTCACGGTCGGGTTCGTGAACCGCGAATAGACGTTGCCCTCCTCCGCTCCGGAAAACCGCGCAGCGGCCTGCGCCGCATTGTCGAAGACGAAGCTGGATGTCAGGTAGAGCGCCTCGGCATGCTCGCCGAACTGGCTGCGTTCCTGGCCGGCTCGGACCGCCAGGGTTTCGCCGCGCAGGTTCGCATCGGTCATTCGGAGGACACCAGATTGAGGTCGAGCTGCCCGCCTTCGCCATCGTCGTGGCAGGGCTTGCTGCGGGCACTCTCGATGTGGGCCAGATAGTCGGGGCTGACGTCGCCGGTCACGTAGTGGCCGTCGAAGCACGAAGTGTCGAAATGCGTCAGCGCCGGATTGACCGCCCTGACCGCCTGCCTGAGCGCCTCGAGATCCTGGTAGATCAGCGCATCGGCACCGATTTCGCGGCAGATCTCTTCGTCGTTGCGGTAGGCGGCGATCAGTTCGGCACGGCTCGGCATGTCGATGCCATAGACGTTGGCATGCCGCACCGGCGGACTGGCGGAAGCGAAATACACTTTCTTCGCACCCGCCTCGCGGGCCATCATGATGATCTCGCGACTGGTGGTGCCGCGCACGATCGAGTCGTCCACCAGCAGCACGTTCTTGCCTTTGAATTCCTGCGAGATGGCATTGAGCTTCTGGCGTACCGATTTACGCCGCGATGCTTGGCCGGGCATGATGAAGGTCCGGCCGATGTAGCGGTTCTTCACGAATCCCTCGCGGTAGGGCACGTTCAGGCGCGTCGCCAGTTCGAGGGCGGCGGGCCGGCTCGAGTCGGGAATCGGAATCACCGCGTCGATGGCCAGGTGCGGCAGGGTATGGCGCATCTTCTCGGCGAGGAACTCGCCCATCTTCACGCGCGTTTCGTAGACGGACACGCCATCCATCAGCGAATCCGGGCGCGCCAGATAGACATATTCGAACATGCAGGGGGCGTGGCAGGTACGTTCGGCGCACTGGCGACTGACGAACTGGCCGCGCGTGTCGATCAGCACCGCCTCGCCGGGCTCGACGTCGCGCAGGAACTGGAAGCCCAGCGCGTCCGTCGCCACGCTCTCGGAAGCGACGAGGTATTCCATGCCCTGCGCGGTTTCATTCCGGCCGATCACCAGCGGGCGGATGCCATAGGGGTCGCGAAAGGCGAGCAGGCCGTAGCCGGCGATCATCGCCACCACGGCATAGGCGCCCTTGACGCGGCGATGCACGCCGGCCACGGCCTTGAAGATCGTCTCGGCATCGACCTGGTACTGCGTCGACGCGGCCTGCAGTTCGTGGGCCAGCACGTTGAGCAGCACCTCGGAATCCGAGTTGGTGTTCATGTGGCGCAGGTCCTGCAGAAACATGTCGCGCTTGAGCTGCTCGGAATTGGTGAGGTTGCCGTTGTGCGCCAGCATCAGGCCGAACGGCGAATTCACGTAGAAAGGTTGCGCCTCCGCGGCATTCCACGCCGAGCCGGCCGTCGGGTAGCGGCAATGGGCGATGCCCCAGTTGCCGATCAGGTTGCGCATGTTGCGCGTGCGGAAGACGTCACGCACGAGGCCGGGCCCCTTGTGCATGTGGAAGCGCCCGCCCTCCGCGGTGGCGATGCCCGCCGCATCCTGGCCGCGGTGCTGGAGCACCTGCAGGCCGTCATAAAGCAACTGATTTACCGGCGTGGTCGCAACTACGCCCAGAATGCCGCACATGATGCCCTCACCTTATCGGTAACGAATCCGTTTTGCCAAGTCCTGCGGCAGCCAGGGTCTGGCTGCCAGTACCGCCGTTTCGAGCGGCGGTGCCAACACCGCCTGCCGCCACCATGCCTGCTGTGGCAGCGCCGTCAATCCCGACAGCAGCACGGCGAGCCACACCACCAGCACGCCACGCGCCACGCCGAACACCGCTCCGAGCACGCGATCCAGCGGCCGCAAACCAACGGCCTGCAGCAGCATCGACAGCAGCCAGCGCGACAGCGCGAACAATATCAGGACGGCGACGAAGACGCTGATGAATCCGGCCACCTGCCGCCAGGCCGGTTCCGCCATCCCGGAGGCCACCAGCGCTCCGGCCGGTGCCGCCCAGGTGCGGGCCGCGATGAAGGCCGCCACCCATGCGAGTAAGGCGAGTATCTCGCTGACCACACCGCGCCACAGGCCGAACAGCAGCGACAGCAGGATCACGCCCGCTACCGCATAGTCGAATGGCGTCACTGTCGCATTCCCGGGCCGTCATGGCTTCTGGGCCACCGGCCCGTCGACGCCAATGACCTTCTTGATGCGTGCCTGCGCCTTCTCGGCCGCGTCGCGTGTCGGGAAGGGCCCGGCACGAACCCGTGTCCGCGGCCCGTTGGCGGTCTCGACCTTTTCGGTATAGGTCGGCACACCCAGCTGCTTGAGCTTGCCCACCAGATTGCTCACGCTGCCGGCCCCCTGATAGGCCCCCAACTGAACCTCCCAGGATTCCGTCGATGACGATTTCCCCTCCAGCGCTTCCTGGGCACGCTTTGCCTCCCCATCCGCTTTGGACGCTGGCGCTGCGGGCTTCTCTGCCGGTACGGCTTTTTCTGCCGCGGCTGCGACCGGTTTCGGAGGCGGCTCCGGCTTCGAGATCGGCCGAGGAGGTTCTTCGGCCGCAGGGGCGGGTTTGGGTGCTGCGGGACGGGGGGGCGGTGCGACGTTCTGCGTCTCCCCCTCGTCAGGACTGGGAATCCGCACCTGGATGTCGCGGAGGGGGGGGGCCGGCTGCGTATCCATGACCATCGGCAGAATGATGGCGGCAAACAACGCCAGAGCGGCAGCTCCGATCAGGCGGCGCCGGGCCCGCTTCTTGAGTTGCGTCGCCTCGTCGGTCAGCGCTTCGTCAGCGCGATTTTCATCTTGTGCCATGTCACGCCTATCAGCCTGCCCGTCAGCCTGTCTTTCTGCCCAGGGAACGCATTGCATCCGCTACCGTCAGGAACGATCCGAAGGCGAGGATTCTATCATCGGGCCCCGCGTTCTCCTGCGCGAATGCGAGGGCTGCGGCGGGCGTGGCAAAGCACGCCGGCGCCGTCCCGCCAGCGCCGACTTTTGCGATGGTCGCCGCGAGATCCGCCGCCGAAGCCGCACGCGAGCCGGGCAGGTCGCAGGGCAGCCAACGATCCACCCGCGCACGCAGCGCGGCGACCACGCCGGCGACATCCTTGTCGGCCATCATGCCGAAGACAGCCCAGGTGGTACGGGCGAACCCCATGTCCCCGAGGCTGTCGGCCAGCGCAGCAGCCGCTTGCGGATTGTGTGCCACATCGAGCACGATCTGCGGCCTGCCCGGCAGCACCTGGCAGCGCCCCGCCACCTCGACTTCGGACAGGCCGTGCCGGATATCCTGGGCCGTTACCGGCAGTCGGTCATGCAGCGCATCGAGTGCCGCCAGCGCACAACTCGCATTGGACAACTGGTATGCGCCGCGCAGGGCTGGGAAGGCGAGCCCCCCAAGCCGTCGGTCCGTGCCGTTCCAGTACTGCCATTGCCCTTCCTGCCTCTGGAAACCGAAATCCGCGCCGATCTGCCGAAAGTCGGCGCCGGTGGTACGGCAGGCCTCGAGCAGGCTGTGCGGCGGAGCGGCATCGCCGCAGATCAGCGGGCGGCCGGCACGGCAGATGCCGGCCTTTTCCCGGCCGATCGCGTCGCGGGTCGTGCCGAGATAGTCCATGTGATCGAGATCGACCGTCGTGACGATCGCGCAGTCGGCATCGTAGAGATTCGTGGCATCGAGGCGTCCGCCCAACCCCACTTCGAGGATGATCGCATCGCAGCCTGCGGCAGAAAACGCCTCCCAGGCTGCCAGGGTACCGAATTCGAAATAGGTCAGCGGGACCCCGTTTCGCGCATTTTCGACCCTTGCGAAAGCATCGACCAATGCCGCATCCTCGATCGGCGCGCCGCCGATGCGCATGCGTTCGTTGTAACGCAGCAGGTGCGGTGAAGTGTAGAGGCCGACCCGATAACCGGCCGACCGCAGGATGCATTCGAGCATCGCACAGGTCGAACCCTTGCCATTGGTGCCACCGACGGTAATGAGCGGGCAGGCTGGCTGTTGCCGCAGGATGGCAGCGACGGCACGTACCCGTTCGAGCCCCAGTTCGACACCGGCCTGGCCGCGCGGATGCAGCGCTTCCAGATGCGCGAGCCAGGCGTCCAGCCCACGCTCGACCCCGCGGGACATCAAACGGCCGGGATGCGCAGCAACAGCGTCAGGAGGGCCGCCAGACGGTCCCGCATCTCGCGGCGATCGACGATCATGTCGATAGCGCCCTTCTCGAGCAGAAACTCGGCGCGCTGAAAACCTTCCGGCAACTTCTCGCGCACGGTCTGCTCGATCACGCGCGGGCCGGCAAAACCGATCAGCGCACCCGGCTCAGCCATCACGACGTCGCCGACGAAGGCGAAGGAAGCGGACACCCCGCCCATGGTGGGGTCGGTCAGCACGGTGATGAATGGCAGGCCGTGACTGGCCAGCCGCTTGGCAGCCGCCGTGGTCTTGCTCATTTGCATCAGTGACAGCAGGCCTTCCTGCATGCGTGCTCCGCCAGAGGCGGTGATGCAGACGAAAGGCAACTGGTGTTCGATCGCGGCATTCACGCCACGCACGAAGCGCTCGCCAACGACGGATCCCATCGAGCCGCCCATGAATTCGAACTCGAAACAGGCGACGACGAGCGGCAGCGTCTTGACCGCCCCCTGCATCACGACCAGTGCGTCGGTTTCACCCGTGTCATCCACGGCCGCGGCGAGGCGATCCGGATAGCGCTTGCTGTCCTTGAACTTCAGGGCATCGAGCGGCACCACCTCTGCGCCGATCTCGGAGCGGCCTTCTTCATCCAGCAGCAGGTCGAGGCGCTCGCGCGCCTTCAGCCGGTGATGATGCCCGCACTTCGGGCAGACGTTCAGGTTCTGGGCCAGGTCGGTGGCGTACAGCACCGCCTCGCAGGCCGGGCACTTGCTCCACAAGCCCTCGGGGATGGACTTCTTGACGCCCTCGGCCCGCTTGATTTTCGGCGGCAATAATTTTTGAAGCCAGCTCATGCCCCGGTCTCCTTGTCCATGGCTGCGCGCACCTCCTTCAGGAAGGCGGTCACGCGTGCCGGTGCCTCACCGACGGGTGCCTGCTCGATGGTTTCGATGATCTTACTGCCGATCACCACGGCATCGGCGACACGCGCGATTCTGGCGGCGCTGGCGGCATCGCGGATGCCGAACCCGACGCCGACCGGCATCCCGACCTTGTCGCGGATCGCTGGAATGCGCCGGGCGACCTCGTCGAGGTCGATGGCCGCCGAACCGGTGACGCCCTTGAGCGACACGTAGTAGATATAGCCGCTGCCGAGCTTCGCCACGTCGGCGAAGCGCTGCTCGACCGAGGTCGGCGCGAGCAGGAAAACCGGATCGAGCCCGTGTGCCTGCAAGGCCCCGGCAAACGTCGCGCACTCCTCGGGCGGGTAATCGACGATCAGCACGCCATCGACGCCCGCCGCCTGCGCGTCGCGTGCGAAGTCCGCGACCCCGTAGGCCTCCACCGGATTCGCATAACCCATCAGCACGACGGGGGTGGCGGCATCGGTCTTGCGGAATTCATGCACCATCCCCAGCACGACGCGCAGCGACACGCCATAGGCGAGCGCCCGCTCGGAAGCGCGCTGGATGGTCGGGCCGTCGGCCATCGGGTCGGAGAACGGGATGCCGAGTTCGATGATGTCGGCACCGCCCGCGACCAGCGCGTGCATCAGCGGCAGCGTCTGGCCGGGCTCGGGATCGCCGGCGGTAATGAAGGGAATCAGCGCCTTGCGGCGTTGCGACTGGAGTTCGGCGAACCGGGCGGAAATTCTCGACATGGCAGCGCTCAGAACTGGATGCCCGACTTTTCGGCGACGGTATGCATGTCCTTGTCGCCGCGACCGGAAAGATTGACGAGCAGGATCTTGTCCTGCGGCAGGGTAGGTGCCAGCCGCGCGGCGTAGGCCAGCGCGTGGCTCGATTCGAGCGCCGGAATGATGCCCTCGTACTTGCACAGGTCGTGGAAGGCGGCAAGCGCTTCGTCGTCGGTCACCGTCACGTATTCGGCGCGACCGGAATCCTTGAGCCACGCGTGCTCCGGGCCGACGCCAGGATAGTCGAGTCCGGCGGAAATCGAGTGTGTCTCGATGATCTGGCCGTTGTCGTCCTGCAGCAGGTAGGTACGGTTGCCGTGGAGCACACCGGGCCGACCCATCGTCAGCGAGGCGGCGTGGCGGCCGGACGGCAGGCCGTGGCCGGCGGCCTCGACGCCCACCAGCTTCACCTCGTAATGCGGGATGTAGTCGTAGAAGATGCCCATGGCGTTCGAGCCGCCGCCGACGCAGGCGATGACCTGGTCGGGCTGCCGTCCCGCCAGCGCCGACATTTGCCCGATGCACTCGCGGCCGATGACGGCCTGAAAGTCGCGTACCAGCATGGGGTACGGATGCGGACCGGCCACCGTGCCAATGATGTAGAAGGTGTTACCGACGTTCGTCACCCAGTCGCGCATCGCCTCGTTGAGCGCATCCTTGAGCGTCTTCGAGCCGGATTCGACCGGCACCACCTTCGCCCCGAGCAGCTTCATGCGATAGACGTTCGCCGCCTGGCGCTTGACGTCCTCGCTACCCATGTAGACAACGCATTCCATGCCGTAGCGCGCCGCCACCGTGGCCGTCGCCACGCCGTGCTGTCCCGCGCCGGTTTCAGCAATCACGCGGGGTTTGCCCATGCGGCGGGCCAGCAGCGCCTGTCCGATGCAGTTGTTGATCTTGTGGGCGCCGGTGTGGTTGAGGTCCTCACGCTTGAGGAAAACCTGCGCGCCTCCAAGCACCTCCGACCAGCGCTTGGCATGGTAGATCGGGCTGGGACGGCCGACGTAGTGGGCCAGTTCGTACTCGAATTCCGCCCGAAAGGCTGGATCGGCCTGCGCTGCCGCATAGGCAGCCTCCAGTTCCGCCAGCGCGGGAATCAGGGTTTCGGCGACAAAAATGCCACCATATTGTCCGAAGTGCCCCTTAGCATCGGGCAACGTGTATTTATCCAACGGCATCTGCTGTTCTCACCGCCGCGATGAATGCGGCTATCTTGTCTGCATCCTTGATTCCCTTGCGGGCTTCCACGCCACTGCTGACATCGACGGCCCAAGGGTGCAGCTTATTGATCGCTTCGACGACGTTATCGGCATGAAGCCCACCGGAAAGCACCATCGGCACAGGCAATCCGGCCGGCACCAGCGTCCAGTCGAACGACTGCCCGACACCGCCGTAGGCCTCTACCCAGGCGTCCAGCAACAGTCCCTGGGCCCCCGGATGAGCGCGCGCGAATTCTAGCAGATCGACCCCGGGCCGAACCCGGGCCGCCTTGAGATAGGGCCGGCCGAACTGCTCGCAATAACGGGCATCCTCGTCGCCGTGGAACTGCAACAGATCGAGCGGAACCGCTGCGAGGGTCACCCGCACATCTTCGGCCGACGCATTGACGAACAGGCCGACCCGGGTCACGAAAGGCGGCACGCGCGCCGCAAGATCAGCCGCCACCTCCAGTGACAGGCAACGCGGACTGGGAGGATAGAAGACGAAACCGATGGCATCAGCCCCTGCCCGGATTGCGGCGGCAAGGTCTTCAGGACGGGTAATGCCGCAGATCTTGATACGGGTCCGGTGCATCTCAGGGGATCGGCAAACAGGGATCGCCAGATGATACGCCCACCATGTCCGGGAGGCCCCAGCACGCATCGTAGGCGACACCCGCCAGGTAAAGGCCGTGCGGCGAGAAGGTCGGTGCGGCGGCACGCCTGTCACGCATCGCCAGCAACTCTGCCATCCAGCCGGCCGGCTGCCGGCCCATGCCCACATAGACCAGCGCGCCGACGAGATTGCGCACCATATGATGAAGGAAGGCATTGGCAGTGCAGTCGAAATGGAACATATCCCCCGTGCGGCCGATCTCGAAACGATGCATCGTCTTCACGGGCGACTTCGCCTGACACTCCGCCGCCCGAAATGAGGAAAAGTCGTGCTCGCCGATCAGGCAGGTGGCCGCGGCCTGCATGGCTTTCAGATCGAGCGGCTGATGACACCAGCCCACGCGGCCCGACAGCAAGCCCGGACGCGTACTGCGGTTGAGCAGGAGGTAGCGGTAGCTGCGTGCGCGCGCCGAAAAGCGCGCATGGAAATCCTCGCCCACCGGCTGCGCCCAACGCACCGCCACCCGAGGTGGCAGATGTGCATTCACGCCGCGCACCCAGGCTGTCGGCGAGCGCACCACGCACGTGTCGAAATGCACTACCTGGGCCAGCGCATGAACACCGGCATCGGTACGACCGGCACAGACGACACGTATGGGTGAAGCTGAAGCTGCGATGGCCGACAGGGCGGCCTCGAGGGCATCCTGCACGGTATGGCCGCCCGGCTGCGACTGCCAGCCGCAAAACCCGGCGCCATCGTATTCGAGTCCAAGAGCAAATTTCATGTCACGACAGAAATGCAATGACCAGCATTGCCAGCAGCATGGAGCCGATCAACCACCGGTCCGATACGCTGACAGGCGGCAGCTGCAGACGCACGGTCCCGCCCCCCTCTTCGGCTACTGTCATGGACAGCCAGCTACGCCAATCGATTTTTTCCTTCCGCTCGACTTGGTCGAGCACCAGCATCAGCCGCACGACAGTCCTGTCCCGGATACCGAGCCCGCCGAGCAAAACGTAGAGTCCCGCCAGCAACCCTTGCGTCCCGATTCGTTCGTGCACCATGGCCAGGCTCGTCAGCAGTGCGACCAGACGCCCCAGATGCGCTCCGGCATGCTCCAGCCCCTCACGCGTCATACCGACGCCCCCTGCCAGACCGGTCAGATATTCGCCCGGTGTGAAGAACAGGAACAGGACGGCCAGGGACAGCAACAACCAGCGCGAACGGTACAGAAGATTACGGCTGCGGCGCGGCGCGAATATCAGGGATGCCGGCATACAAACCGCGGCGACGGCCATGGCAACGGCAGCAGAGGCCCATTGCAGCATGAATGCGAAACTGCCCCAGATCACCAGCACGGCAGCCGGATGCAACATCGTAGAAGAAACGGGTGCCACGGTCACACCGTGGCACTACCGTCAGACGTCGAGTTGATCGAGGCGCGTGCGCGCAAGTGCCTGCTGGGCAGGACTGCCCTCGTTGAGCACTTCGTTGAGCAGTTCCCGCGCCCCTTCACGATCACCCATCTCCTCGTAGGCCTGGGCCAGTTCAAGCTTGGTAGCCACCTCGGGATCGTCGGTAGCATCGACACTATCAGCTGCCGAATCGGCGGACTTCTCTTCGGCATCCAGAGAAATATCCACTTGGGATGGCACTGCCGCATCGTCTTCGCTCACTGCCGGCATATCGGCATCCAGATCCAGATCGAGCGCCGGCAGGTCGATATCCGCTTGCCCGGCATCAGGCAACTCGATCTCAGGAAGAACCAGATCGGCATCAGCAAGCCCTGCGCCCGTGCTTGCAGGCAGACCGACCGGCGCATCCAGATCGAGACTGATCTCTGAGAGACCGAAATCCTCAACGGCCGGCACCTCGGCAGGTGACGAAGCCGCCGCATCCAACCCCGCCTCTTCGTCTGCGCCGAGATCGAAGTCCAGGCCCGCACCCGCCACATCTCCCATTTCCGGCTCAGGAGCGGCCTCTGGCGTGTCCGGCGTCATTATCGCCACGGGCTCAGCTTCCTCAACCGCGTGGGTGGCGGCAATCTCTTCCGCAGCCCCCGCATCGAGATCAAGCCCGAGATCGAAGTCCACTTCGTTGCCTGTGGAATCATCCACCGGCGTTGCGCGAACAGCTTCATTCCCCGCCGCTGCGGCAAACTCACTGGCCAGAGCGTCATCCAGAGAGAAATCGATCGCATTGCTATCGACATCCGTCGCGTCTTCGGACGACATTGCCGCCGTATCGACCGGCGGAATTTCTTCGGCCGCAACCGGTGCCGGCTCGGGGACGCTGGGCGTGCCGAGATCGAAGTCGAAATCAAGGCTCATCGCCTCTTCGGCTGGCTTGGGCTGTGCTGCGACCTCAGCCGTCGCGATCGCTGCCGGCATGCTGGTCGTCCCGAGATCGAGATCGAAATCAAGCGAAGCGACCTCGTCCTCCACCGGAGCGGCGGGGGGAACGACCGCAGTCGCTGCCGGCGGCGCCTGCATCACGCCCTCGGCCGCGGGCGGCACTGCCTCCATAGGCTGTTCAGCCATCGGTTCCGCTTCAGGAGCCGATGCGACGGCATCGAGTTCAGGGGCATGAGCAAACAGAGCACCCGCCACACCCAGATCGCGCGCGAGCAAGATGGCCCGTTCCCACTCCGGTCCCTGTCCGCGACTCAGTGCGTGCAGTTCTTGGGCAGCTGCTTCGAATTTCGCCGCATCCTTGCGATTGGCATACAACTCCATCAATTTGAGATGAATGGCGCTGCGGCCCGGATCCGACTTCAGCCCTTCGAGCAGGATCTCCTCCGCCTGGCCATCGCGGCCATAAGCCATCAGGACATCGGCTTCAGCGACCGGATCGGCGCTTTCTTCGGTCGTCAGCGCTCCTTGGCTGAAGTCGCCGAGAATCGAGACATCGTCCGCGGGTTCGGGAAGCGAGACGACGCTGCCTGGCTCGGCTGCCTTCGCCGGCTCGGGCTCGGCGAGGAAACTTGGAGTTTCCGGCAAGGCCACTTCCTGCTCCGGTGCTTTTGCTTGTTTTTTCCTGCGCCATGCATTGAAGCCGAGATAGCCCAGCAGGAGAGCGATCAATCCGCCTCCGCCAAAAACCAGTTCCGGGTTTTCCGCAATGAAATCAGGCTCGGGCGGCGGCGGAGGCGGGGCCGGTTTCTTGACCTCCGGCTTCGGAGATGGCGGCGGCGGCTTGGGAGCAGGTGCAGCGGCCGCTGGCGCCGGTGCGGGTTCGGCGGCCTTGGGAGCCTCGACAGGCGCCGTAACGGTAACCTCTGGCTTTTTCTGTTCGGTGGCGGCTGGTGCCGGGATTGCAGCTTGCGCCTGCTGCTGCGCCTGTGCCCCTGCCTGGCTCTTCAGTTCGGCCAGGCGCTTCAGGCCCTCGAGATTCTTTTCAAGCTGGGCAATACGCTCCGAAGCCTCTCGCAAGGCCTTGTCGCGTGCGATCAATTCTTCTTCGAGACGCCCCTTGTCGATGCCTGCAGCCTGTTTTGCTGACTCCGTACGCGACACTTCCAGCTTGTCGGTCTTCGGTGCTGGAGGTGCTTTTTGTTCGATCTGCGGTTTTATCCTGCCGCTTGCCGACTGCTGCGGCTCGGGTGCTGATGCCGGCGCTGCCGTGGCCGCTTCGGCCAGACGACGACGGTAGGCATTGAAGTCCGCAGCCTGGCTGACGATCATTCGCCGCGCTTCGCCCGGATCCACCCGCGCAACCGCTTCCTCTGCCGGCAACTTGAGAATCTTGCCTGCCCGCAACCGGTTCATGTTGTCGCCGATGAAGGCTTCACGGTTGCCGTTGAACAGCGCCACCAGCATCTGGTCGAGACTGACTGATTCGGGTTTGTATTCGCGGGCGATCTTGTTCAGCGTATCGCCCGTCTTGACCTTCACTTCGCCGGTATCGCGGGCGGGCGCAGTGGCACGCGGCGCCATCACGGCGGTCACCGGCCGGCTGGCCGGGGACGACGACTCGCTGGCCCTGGCCGCCGGTGAGGACGGTGCGACCACCGAGGCCGGCTTGGCGACCTGCAGCATTTCGGGCGGATCGAGCAGGAAGGTGTACTCCCGCACCATGCGGCCCGCCGTCCAGTTCAGTTCGACGAGGAAATGCAGGAACGGCTCGTTGAGCGGCGCATCAGTCGTCAGACGGAGCACCGGTTGGCCGGCAGGGGATTGACCGACTTTTATGCGCAGGCCGGTCAGGGCCGGCATGAACTCGATGCCTGCATCCTGAAAGGCCTGGTGGGATGCCAGCTTCGCCGAAAGCCCGCCGAGTTCCTCGGCGGTCGCGCTTAGGCTGACTTCCGCATTCAGGGGCTGGCCAATGGCCGAATACACCGTGAGCTTGCCCAAGCCGGCCGCCTGGGCTCCGAAAACGGAACCCAGTAGCGCGACGAGCAATGACGTTTTGAATATCGAAGATTTGTCGGGTTTATTCACGATGCCTCCCCGCCGGGGATCTGTTATCCGGTATTCAAAATAACATCATAGGGTTAATGGCGCAAGCTCAACCTTTGCCTCAATTTACGCCGGCTACGCAACTGTCTTATCCGAGCAATATCCGCAACATGCGGCGCAAGGGCTCCGCAGCCCCCCACAGCAACTGATCGCCGCAAGTGAAAGCACCGAGATATTCCGGACCCATCGCCATCTTGTGCAGGCGACCGACAGGCACGGTCAGCGTCCCGGTGACAGCCGCTGGCGTCAACTCGCGCTCGGAAATCTCGCGCTCGTTCGGCACCAGTTTCACCCAGTCGTTGGCCTTGGCGATGATGTCGCCGACCTCGTCCAACGGCACGTCCTTCTTCAGCTTGATGGTCAGGCCCTGCGAATGGCAACGCATCGCACCGACGCGCACGCACAACCCGTCGATGGGGATACTGCCGGGCGAGCGGAATGCCGGCTTGCCGAGGATCTTGTTGCACTCGGCACCGCCCTTCCACTCCTCCTTCGACTGGCCGTTATCGACCGGCACGTCGATCCACGGGATCAGGCTGCCGGCGAGCGGCACGCCGCGGAAATTTTTCGTCGGGAAGCTGGATGCGCGCATCGTTTCGGCCACCTTGCGGTCGATATCGAGGATCGCCGAGGCGGGATCGGCCAGTTCGGCCTTCACGGCATCGTGCAACGTGCCCATCTGGGACAGCAGCTCGCGCATGTTCTGCGCACCGGCACCGGAGGCGGCCTGGTAGGTCATGGCGGAAATCCACTCGACCAGATCGGCGCGGAACAGTCCACCGAGGCCCATCAGCATCAGCGAGACGGTGCAGTTGCCACCGATGTAGTTCTTGACGCCCTTGGCCAGGCCGGCCTTGATGACGTCGAGGTTGACCGGGTCAAGGATGATGATGGCATCGTCGGCCATGCGCAGCGACGAGGCGGCATCGATCCAGTACCCGTTCCAGCCGGCGGCGCGCAGCGGACCGAAAACCTCCTTGGTGTAGTCGCCGCCCTGGCAGGTGATGACGACGTCCATCTGCTTGAGGGCCTCGATGTCCTTCGCGTCCTTCAGCGGTGCGCCGCCGGCCTCGGCTGGCCCCTGGCCCCCGACATTCGAGGTGGTAAAAAACACCGGCTCGATCAGGGAAAAATCCCCCTCCTCGCGCATGCGCTGCATCAGCACCGAACCGACCATGCCGCGCCAACCGACCAGACCTACCTTCTTCATGATTACCGTTCCTATCGTTGATTACAGTGCGGCCAGAACCGCATCGCCCATTTCCCTCGTGCCGACCTTCTTCATGCCGGCCTCGTAAATATCGCCGGTTCGGAAGCCCTGCGCCAGCACTTTCTTTACCGCCGTCTCGATCCGCTGCGCCGCCGCCTCCTGATTGAAGGTATAGCGCAACATCATCGCCGCCGACAGGATCGTCGCCAGCGGATTGGCCACGCCCTTGCCGGCGATATCCGGTGCGGAGCCGTGGCTGGGCTCGTAGAGGCCCTTGTTCTTCTCGTCGAGCGAGGCCGAGGGCAGCATGCCGATCGAGCCGGTGAGCATCGAGGCCTCGTCGGAGAGGATGTCGCCGAACATGTTGCCGGTGACCATCACGTCGAACTGCTTGGGCGCCTTGACGAGCTGCATCGCGGCGTTATCCACCAGCATGTGGGTCAGCTCGACATCCGGGTACTCCTTGGCCACCTCGATGGCGACGTCGCGCCAGAGCTGGGTGCACTCGAGCACGTTCATCTTGTCGACCGAGCAGACCTTCTTGTTGCGCTTGCGAGCCGCCTCGAAGGCGACGCGCAGGATGCGACGGATCTCGCTCTCGGTGTAGTGCATGGTGTTGAAGCCGAAGCGTTCGCCGTTGCGCATCTCAATGCCGCGCGGCTGGCCGAAGTAGATGTCGCCGGTCAGTTCGCGCACGATCAGGATGTCGAGACCCGCCACCACCTCGGGCTTCAGCGTCGAGGCATTGGCGAGTTCGGGATAGAGGATCGCCGGGCGCAGGTTGGCGAACAGGCCGAGGTCCTTGCGGATGCGCAGCAGGCCGCGCTCGGGGCGCAGCTCGCGCGGGTTGTTGTCCCACTGCGGGCCGCCGACAGCGCCGAGCAGCACGGCGTCAGCCTCCTTGGCAAGCTTCTGCGTCGCCTCGGGAAACGGGTCCTTGGCCGCATCGATGGCGCAGCCGCCGAGCAGAGCCTCTTCCATTTCCATTTTCAAGTCGAGCGCTTTCAGCACACGCACCGCTTCGGCGGTGATTTCAGGGCCGATGCCGTCGCCCGGCAGAACGCAAATCTTCATGTCGTTTTTCCTATGCAAACAACCAGGGTTGCTCGATACGACGCTTCGCCTCGAACGCCTTGATTTCATCGGCATGACGCAGCGTCAGGCCGATATCGTCCCAACCGTTGAGCAGACACTCCTTGCGGAAGGGATCGACGTCGAAGCCGAGCACCTTGCCGTCCGGCCGCGTCACGATCTGGGCGGCGAGGTCGATCTTCAAGCGGTAGCCCGGCGTCGCGGCGACCTGGGCGAACAGCGCATCGATCTCGGCAGGCGGGAGCTTGATCGGCAGCAGGCCGTTCTTGAAGCTGTTGTTGTAGAAGATGTCGGCGAAGCTCGTGCCGACCAGCGCGCGGAAGCCGTAGTCTTCCAGCGCCCAGGGCGCGTGCTCGCGCGAGGAACCGCAGCCGAAGTTGTCGCGCGTCAGCAGGATCGATGCGCCCTGATAGCGCGCTTGGTTCAGCACGAAGTCGGGGTTGGCGGGACGGCGACTGTTGTCCATGCCCGGCTCGCCACGGTCGAGGTAGCGCCATTCGTCGAAGGCGTTCGGGCCGAAGCCGGAGCGCTTGATCGACTTGAGAAACTGCTTGGGGATGATCGCGTCGGTATCGACGTTGGCGCGGTCGAGCGGCGCGACGAGTCCGTCCAGTTGGGTGAAGGCGCGCATTGTTACTTGGCCGCTTTCTCGATGGCTTCGCCACCCTTCTTGATGTCCTTGCCGACCCCCTGCACGGTATTGCAGGCGGACAGTGCGAATGCGGCAGCGATGATGATGAGCAGAGTTTGCTTCATGGTCGTCTCCTCAGGAAACTCGGGGGAATTTGCGGACATCGGTGAAATGCCCGCTGATCGCAGCCGCGGCCGCCATGGCCGGGCTGACCAGATGGGTGCGGCCGCCATTGCCCTGGCGGCCTTCGAAGTTGCGGTTCGAGGTCGAGGCGCAGCGCTCGCCCGGCTCCAGCCGGTCGGCGTTCATCGCCAGGCACATCGAACAGCCGGGTTCACGCCACTCGAAACCGGCGGAGACGAAAATCCTGTCGAGTCCCTCGGCCTCGGCCTGTTGCTTGACCAGCCCCGAGCCCGGCACGACGAGGACGCGCCGCACGCTGACGGCCTTCGTGCGCCCCTTGGCGACGGCCGCCGCCTCGCGCAGGTCTTCGATGCGCGAGTTGGTGCAGCTGCCGATGAAGACCTGGTCGACCGCGATCTCGCTGATCGGTGTGCGCGGCGTCAGGCCCATGTACTGCAAGGCGCGCGTGACGCCCTCGCGCTTCACCGGATCGGCAAAATCCTCCGGCGCCGGGACGCTGCCGTCGACCGGCACCACCATCTCGGGCGAGGTGCCCCAGGTGACCTGCGGCCTGATCGTCGCGGCGTCGATCTCGACGACGGCGTCGAATTTTGCGCCGGCATCGGAAACCAGCGTGCGCCAGTGGGCAACGGCACGGTCCCAGGCTTCACCGGTCGGCGAAAACGACCGGCCCTTTAGGTAGTCGATGGTCGTATCGTCGACCGCGACGAAGCCGACGCGGGCCCCTGCCTCGATCGCCATGTTGCACACCGTCATGCGGCCTTCCATCGACAGTGCCCGGATCGCCGCACCGCCGAACTCGATGGCGTAGCCCGTGCCGCCGGCCGTGCCGATCCTGCCGATGATGGCCAGCACGATGTCCTTCGCCGTCACGCCGGCGCCGACTTTCCCGTCGACCCTCACCAGCATCGATTTCATCTTCTTCTGCAGCAGGCACTGCGTGGCCAGCACATGCTCGACCTCGGAGGTGCCGATGCCGTGCGCCAGGCAGGCGAAGGCGCCGTGCGTCGAGGTATGCGAATCACCGCACACCACGGTCATGCCCGGCAGCGTCGCGCCGTTCTCGGGACCGACGACATGGACGATGCCCTGCCGCGCATCCTTGAAGGGGAAGTAGGCCAGCGCACCGACCTCGCGGATATTGGCGTCGAGCGTCTCGACCTGCTGGCGCGAGACCGGGTCCTCGATGCCACGCTCCCAGTGGTCGGTCGGCGTGTTGTGGTCGGCGGTGGCGACGATGGACGAGATGCGCCACGGCTTGCGCCCGGCGATCTTGAGTCCTTCGAAGGCCTGCGGACTGGTGACTTCATGCACCAGGTGGCGGTCGATATAGAGCAGCGCGGTACCGTCCGCTTCGGTGCGGACGACATGGCTCTGCCAAAGCTTGTCGTAGAGCGTCTGTGGCATAGGGAAATATTCCGTCGGAGACGGTGAAATTATCGCACAGGCCGGTAGTAGCCCTGCGCTTCGGGCAACCAGCGCCGGAGGTTCGCGATGCGGGTATCGTCGGCCGGATGGGTGGACAGGAATTCCGGCGGCCGGTCCCTGTCCTTGCCCTCCGCCGCCATGCGCTGCCACAGGCCGATCGCGGCGCGCGGATCGTAGCCCGCCTTCGCCATGTAGATCAGTCCCATGCGATCGGCTTCCAACTCATGCAGGCGCGAGTAGGGCAACAGGAAGCCGACCGCCGCCCCAGCCCCCAGCAGGCCGGCGTAGAGGTCACGTTTCTTCGCGTCCTGCGTCGCCATCACGGTGGCGACGGTGGCGCCGGCAACGAGGATTTCCTGGCTGAGCCGCTCGCCGCCATGCCGGGCGATGGCATGCGCGACCTCGTGGCCGATCACCGCGGCGATCCCGGCATCGTCCTGCGCCACCGGCAGCAGCCCGGTATAGACGGCCACCTTGCCGCCGGGCAGGCAGAAGGCATTCAGCGTCTTGTCGTCGTCGATGACACGAAACTCCCATTCGTAGTCGGTCCGACCGGTGGCAGCGGCAATGCGCATGCCGATGCGCTGGATACGTTCGTTGAGGACCGGATCGCGACTGAGCTTTTCCTTGGCGAGGATCTCCTTGAAGCTGGCCAGCCCCATGCGGCGCTCCTGCTGCTCGGAGACGATCTGCAACTGGCTGCGTCCCGTCAAAGGTACGTTCTGGCAGCCGGCCAGCAACATGCAGGACAGGAGCAGGGCAGCGATCGATCTCATTAGTGCTTCAACGGGGCTGCAGCGATGGCGATGACAGCCAGCGCCAGACCAGCAGCCCGCCGCAGGCGGCGAACAGCGAGGCCAGCGTGAAGGTGGTGCCGGCCCCCAGGCTGTCCCAGGTCTGCCCGCCGAGCAGCCCGCCGAGCATGCCGCCGGCACCGAAGGACAGGCTGCCGTAGAGCCCCTGCATGCGGGCCTGCTGGTGCGGCGCGAACCAGCGTGTCAGCACCGCCACCGCCGCCGCATGATAGGCCCCGAAGGTCGCCCCATGCAGGACCTGTGCGACGAACAGCAGTGCCGGCGAATCGGCCATCCAGCCGATCATCAGGAAGCGCAGTACGGCCAGCGCGAAGCTGGCGAGCAGGATATTGCGCAGGCTGAAATGCCGCATCAGCCGCGGCATGAAGATGAAGACGAAAATCTCCGCGATCACGCCGATCGACCAGTAGAGGCCGACCGCGGTCTTGCCGTAGCCGTGATCGACGAGATGGATCGAATAGAAGACGTAGAGCGGGCCATGCGCCACCGACATGAAGAAACAGGCCGCCAGCAGGGCCAGCACCTCCGGGCGACGCAGCAGGTCGCCGAGCGGTTCCGCCGTCCCGTCGGCGCCGACTTTCGTCTCCTCCAGCGCAAAAGCGCTGGCGAGCACGCAGACGAGGATGAACAGGCATGACCAGAGCACCGTCGCGATCGGCAATCGATCGAGCAATGCACCGATGACCAGCACGCTGAAGATGAAGCCGACCGAGCCCCAGAGACGGATGCGGCCATAGCGCTCGGTCCGGCCTGACAGCCGATCGAGCGTCATGGCCTCGACAAGCGGCAGGGCGGCACTCCAGAAGAACCAGACCAGCGCCATCGCCGCCAGCATCGGCAGGTAGTCGCGGGTGAAGAAAAAGCCGGAAAAGCCGACGACGGAACAGAAGGCGGCGAGCTTGACGATCAGCGCGCGCCGGCCGAGACGGTCGGCCAGCCAGCCCCACAGATTGGGCGCCAGCAGCCGCATCACCTGCGGCACCGACATCAGGACGCCGATCTCCCAGGCGGATTGACCGATGTCCTGGAGATAAAGCGTGAAGTACGGCGCGAAGGCGCCGACGAAAGCGAAGTAGAAGAAATACCAGCCGGCCAGCGTGCCGAGCGGGCCCGGCCGGCCGACAGGCAACGCGATCAAGCCGGACGTTTCTGACCGACGCGGAACGCCATCAGCAACTGGTAGATCTCATCCTTGAGCTTGACGCGGGCCTTCTTCATGTCTTCGAGCGTGAAATCGGCGACGGGCATGTCATGCTCTTCAAGGTCCTCGACCTTGCCGGTCAGGCGGTCGTAGCGCGCGAACAGGCTGGCGAAATAGCCGCTATCGGCACGCATCGCATCGATGGCATCGCGCATTTCCGGGAATTCGGTGTAGAGATCGTGGTGATCGACGTGCATGATGTTCTTCCCTGTTTGTTTTTTGAAGATTGTTGCGGATTCTATCAGCCAGCCCGGCCGGGAATGGCGGGCGTCGGGCAGACGACATCGGCGCACTGGGCGCGATGCAGCAGCGCCGCATCCATCAGCACCAGCGCCAGCATCGCCTCGGCGATCGGCGTGGCACGGATGCCGACGCAGGGATCATGGCGGCCCTCGGTCGACACGGTCGTCGGCTGGCCGGCCAGGTCGATCGAGCGACGCGGGATGCGGATGCTTGAGGTCGGCTTGATCGCGATCGACACCGTGACGTCCTGCCCGGAAGAAATGCCGCCGAGGATGCCGCCGGCGTGATTCGAAACAAAGCCGTCCGGGGTCAACTCGTCGCCGTGCTCGCTGCCGCGCTGGGCGACACAGCCGAAGCCGGCACCGATCTCGACCCCCTTCACGGCGTTGATGCCCATCATCGCGTGGGCAATGTTCGCGTCGAGGCGATCGTAGACGGGATCTCCCCAGCCGGGCGGCAGGCCGCTCGCGGTCACCTCGATGCGAGCGCCGACCGAATCGCCGTCCTTGCGCAACTGGTCCATGAAGGCTTCCAGTTCCGGCACGATCGCTGCGTTCGGCACGAAGAACGGATTGCGGTCGATCTCGTCCGCCGCAACGAACGGAATGTCGATCGGGCCGAGCTGGCTCATCCAGCCGCGGATCGTCACGCCGTAGCGCTCATGCAGCCACTTGCGGGCGATGGCGCCGGCGGCGACGCGCACCGCCGTCTCGCGCGCCGACGAGCGGCCGCCCCCCCGGTAGTCGCGAATGCCGAATTTCTGCCAGTAGGTGTAGTCGGCGTGGCCGGGACGAAAGCTCTGCGCGATGCTGCCATAATCCTTGCTGCGCTGGTCGGTGTTGCGGATCAGCAGGGCGATGGGTGTGCCGGTGGTTTTGCCTTCGAACACGCCGGAGAGGATTTCGACTTCATCGGCTTCGCGCCGCTGGGTGACGTGGCGCGAGGTGCCCGGCTTGCGGCGGTCGAGTTCGATCTGGATGTCGGCTGCGCAGATGCCCAGCCCCGGCGGGCAGCCATCGATGATGCAACCGATTGCCGGGCCGTGCGATTCGCCGAAGGAGGTCACGCTGAAGAGCGTTCCGATGGAGTTCCCGGACATGAAACAATGTCTTTCAAATAGTCTGGAGCCAGTTTACCATGGCGCAAACAGCCTCCCCAGGCATGACAACAAGAAGTAGAGGATCGCCACGATGCCCCTGCCCCGTCGTCACTTCATGTTTTCCCTCTCCGGCTTGCTGCTGGGTTTGCCAGCGGCCACACGTGTGCATGCCGAAGAGGACCCCACGGTCATCGTGCGGCTCAATCTGCCGGGTCCGGGTTCGCTGCCGTTCCTGCCGCTCGAACTGATTTCGGCGCTGGGGTTCGACCGTGAAGTGGGTGCACGACTGCTGCTGCGTTACCACCCCAGCGGCATACGCGCACTCGAGGACACGCTGCAGGGCAATGCGGACCTCGCTGCCCTGGGCTTCCCGACCCTGCCGCTGATGCACCTGCGCGGCAAGGAGGCCGTCGCAATCGCGCCGCTCTCGGGCCCCCGCCACACGTTCCACCTGATGGTCCGCGAGGACCTGGGCCGCTCGATCACCCGCATCGAACAGATGAAGGGGCGCACCGTCGCGATCTCGACCGGCAGCTCCAACAGCAAGACCTACATGCGGATGCTGGCCGAAATCCTGCTGCAAAACCATGGCATAGGGGACCATCAGATTCGCTGGCTCTCTTCCGGACAGAACTGGGAAAGCATCAGCGGTGCGATGATCAGCAAGGCTGCCGATGCCGTCCTGTGCGAACAGCCTTTTCCCGCCCGCCTCATGCGCAAAGGACTGGCCGTATCGCTGGTCGACTTCGGCGACCCGGCGATACAGCGACGCGTTGCCGGCATCAACGCACAACGCAGCGCGATCGTTGCCCCGCGCCAGCGACTCGAGCGGCCCGACATGCTGCAGAAGGCCCACCTGATGGTGCGCATGCTGCAGCGGGTGCTCGCCTGGCTGCGCGAGACGCCGGTACACACGATTGCGGAACGCGCGTCCGCGAGGAGCGAGGAGGAGCGCACCGAAATCGCCGCCCTCCTCGAAAGCCTGGCCGGCATGTACAGTCCGGATGCCCGCTTCGTCGAATCGAGAGTCGCGGCGACCAACGACTTCCTGCGCACCGCCACCGGCAACGATGCCCTGCCCTCGGCCCTGGACTTCATCGATGACCGCTGGGCTGGACGCATGCCATGACACCGGCCGGCGACGCATCCTCCTCCCGCCGTACCATCCGTCGCCAGGCCCTGGTCAGGCTGGTGGGAGTGATGCTGGCGCTGGTCATCGGCATTCCGCTCATCGGCCTCAACTCTTACTACATAAGACAGGCGCGCGAAGTGGAACAGAAACTCGAGACCACGCGCGACTTCTATGCCGAACTGCTGCCCAAGGTCGAGTCGGATTGGCTGACGCAGGCAGCGCAACTCAAGGCGCGCATCGAATTCACGCGTATCCTCGAGGACAAATCCAGCGACGAAACGCGCTGGGCAAAGCTGAATACCCTGCTGACCGCACAGTGGGAGTTTCTCGAATTCTCCAACCTGATGCTGCTCGGCCCCGACGACCGCCTGCTCTATCGCTACGGGACCGAGGCGGCCCGGATGCCGCACACGCTGCAGGCCATCCTCTCCGGCTGGCATTTCGATTCGAGCAACCGCGAGCTGTATCGAATCATCCAGGTACCGATCTGGCTGGGCGAAGCCGGCCAGGGATCCCTGATCCTCTTCAAGGCGCTCAATACCGGAACGCTGCAGAAGCTCGTCAGCCCCGAAACCCACCTGCATCTCCATGCCTTCGGCACCCTGATCGCAAGCTCGATCGCCGGATCACGCGAGCAGTGCAGTCCCGGACGCGAAGGCCTGTTGCAGGTCGACGGCCAGCCTTTCATTCAGGCGGACCTCGCTTGGCCTCATGACAGCGCGCAGGCGCCGGTCATCATCGTGCATCGCACCTACGAGGCCAGCATCAGTTTCGCCGAGTTCATGCTGCGACCGCTCGTCGCCATCACCTTCGTCAGCCTGCTGCTCTGGCTGGGCCTGGGTCGCTGGCTGACCCGTCTGGTCCGGCGCATCGAATCGCTCGACACCGGGATCGGGCACTTTGCCGAGCACCGCCTCGTCGCGCCGGCCGTGAAGGCGCTCGCCCCGGCGCAGGCGACACACGACGAGATCAGCGATGTCGCCGCATCGCTCGAGGAGATGATGACGCGCGTCAATGCACGCGATGCCGAGCAGCGGGTCTACCTCGACACGCTCGCGATACTCGAGGAAGCCGTGCTGGAACTGGACTGCGACGGCCGCATCGTCCATGCCAGCCCGGGCTGGCATCGCCTGACGCATTGCCAGGACAATGTGCAGGGCATCGCGATCACCGAATTCATCCACCAGTACGATGCTGACGCCCTGCACCAGGTTTGCGCCGCCTTCCGCAGCGGCGAAAAGAATCAGGCGCAACTGCGGCTGCGCCTGCGCAACGACGACGGCAGCGAACAATGGGCGGAATGCCGGCTGATCGCCCAGACGGGCTCGCAGGGCAAGCTGAGCGGGATCCGCGGCATCCTGCGCGACATCACCCAGACCTATCTGCACGAGCAGCAGATTACCCACATGGCGCTGCACGATGCATTGACCGACCTGCCCAACCGGATCCTGCTCGATGATCGCATCAAGATCGCCACCCGCATGGCGAGCCGCAGCGAGAAATACGTCGCCGTCTGTTTCATCGATCTCGACCACTTCAAGAAAATCAATGACAGCCTGGGCCACAAGGCCGGCGACCGGCTGCTGGTCGCATTCTCGAAACGCCTGCGCGAGCAGTTGCGCAGCGGCGACACGCTCGCACGCTGGGGCGGTGACGAATTCGTCCTGCTGCTGCCCGAACTGGCCGATCTGGAAGCCGCCCGCGAGGTCGCCCGCAAGGTCGACGAAGCCCTGAAGCAGCCCATCCCGCTCGACGACAGCGACTATCTCGTCACCTTCAGCATGGGGGTCGCGCTCTATCCCGACGACGCGCTCGACGTCGAAGGACTGCTGTCGCACGCCGACCGGGCGATGTTCTATGCCAAGACGCAGGGACGCAACCAGACCAGTTTCTTCCGCGAGATCGCCGACAAGGGCGGTGGCAAGCGCGAGCTCTACATCCAGAACAAACTGGTCGAAGCCGTGCAGGCCGGGCGCATCCAGGCCTGGTTCCAGCCGATCGTGAGTGCCGCGAACGGCGACTGCCAGGTCGTCGAGGTTCTGGCCCGCTGGCACGACAGCGAGTTCGGCTGGGTCAGCCCCGCCACTTTCATCCCGATCGCCGAAAGCACCGGCGCGATCCGCGACCTCGGTCGCCAGATCTGGCTCCAGTCGCTCGATGCGCTGCAGGCCTGGCGCAAGCAGGGGCACACGATGCGTGCGGCGATCAACGTCTCCAAGCGCCAGCTGTTCTCGGGACATTTCACCGAGCAACTGATGGGGGAACTGGCACTCAAGGGCCTGTCGCCCGACGATGTGGTTCTCGAAGTCACGGAAAGCATCGCGCTGCTGGACGTCGCCAATGCTTCCGAGCGTCTCGAGGATCTTCATCGCTGCGGCTTCCAGCTCGCCATCGACGATTTCGGTACCGGCTATTCGGCATTGTCCCAGTTGCACGAGATGCCGGTGGACGAATTGAAGATCGACATCTCGTTCGTGCGTCGCATCCACGAGCCCGCCGGACGCTCGATGGTTCAGGCCATCATCCAGCTCGCCAAGGCACTGGCGCTCCAAACCATCGCCGAGGGCGTGGAGAACGAAGCGACCGCCCACCTGCTCCGGTCACTCGGCGTCGACTACCTGCAGGGCTATCATTTCGCACGGCCGATGCCGCGCGAGGAATTCGACGCATGGCTTTCCGGGTCGGGAACGACCCCGGCCACCCCGGCCATCGTCCATCAGGCGGATCAGCCCTCTTTCGCTGCCGGCTCCTGACCTTCCGGCCAGTCACGGATGTAGGCCTTGAGCATGCGGTTCTCGAAGCTCTGCTCTTCCAGCACCGCCTTCGCCACATCATGGAAGGAAATCACGCCGAGCAGCGTGTAGCCGTCCATGACCGGCAGGTAGCGCATGTGCTCGCTGACCATCAGGCGGCGCAACTGGTCGACATCCATGAAGGGGTCGGCGGTGCGCGGGCTCTTCACCATCACGTCGCGGATCGGGACGCCGCCCCAGGCGGCATGATTCTCGTTGAGCGCGCGCATCACCTCGCGAAAGGTGAGCATCCCGACCATGCGCCCGCCTTCGAAGCAGACCAGCGAACCGACATCCTGCTCGCTCATCACCGCCACAGCCTCTGAAAGCTTCTTGTCCGGGGCGATGGTGTAGAGCACCGTCCCCTTGATATCGAGAATCTGCCTGACTTGCATGGTGGTCTCCTCCTCCGGTCTTTGTAACTATCGTTCCAGCAGGGCGCGCTTGCCCGGCTTGCCGCGCCATTCGTCCGCATCCGCCGGCGGTTCCTTGCGCTCGATGATGGCCGGCCACTGCTTGGCCAGTTCGGCATTCATGGCGATCATGTCGCGCTGCCCTTCCGGCACGTCATCCTCGGCGAAAATCGCTTCGGCCGGGCACTCCGGCACGCACAGCGTGCAGTCGATGCACTCTTCCGGATCAATGACGAGGAAGTTCGGCCCCTCGCGAAAGCAGTCGACCGGGCAGACATCCACGCAATCGGTGTATTTGCACTTGATGCAGTTTTCGGTGACGACGTACGTCATCGGACGCTCCTGTTTCCCCTGGCGATCCCCCTGGTGCGCTGAAGTATAGCCGTGACGCAGGCCTGTGCGCCGTCCCGCCGGCGCCGACTTTTATCAATCCTTGTCGACGTACGGGTTCTTGCTGCTCTTGAACTGGATGCGCAACGGCGTGCCCTGGAGTCGGAAGGCTTCCATGTAGACATGCTCCAGATAGCGCACGTAGGCCGGCGGCACATGCTCGAGCGCATTGCCGTGGATGACGATGATCGGCGGATTGCTGCCGCCCTGGTGGGCGTAACGCAGCTTGGGGCGCACGTTGCCGTGCCGTGGTGGCGCCTGCTTCTGCACCGCGTCGAGCAGCACGCGCGTCAGCTTCGGCGTGGCCAGCTTGACCATCGCGGCGGCATAGGCCTTGTCGACCGACTGCAGCACGCTGGCGACCCCCTGCCCTTTCAGCGCCGAAATGTAGTGGATGCGGGCGAAGCCCAGGAAGTTGAGCTTGCGCTGGATGTCCTGCTTGATCCGGTCGCGGCGGTAGGCATCGACGGCGTCCCACTTGTTCACCGCCAGCACCAGCGCCCGGCCCGCCTCGATGCAGAAGCCGGCGATGTGGGCGTCCTGGTCGGAAATGTCCTGGCTGGCATCGACCATCAGGACGACGACGTTGGCGGCCTCCACGGCCTGGAGCGTCTTGACGACCGAGAACTTTTCGATCGCCTCGAAGACGCGTCCCTTGCGGCGCAGGCCGGCGGTGTCGATCAGCGTATAGCGCTTGCCGTTGCGTTCGAACGGGGTGGAAATCGCGTCGCGCGTCGTGCCCGGCATGTCGAAGGCGATCATGCGCTCCTCGCCGAGCAGGGTATTGATCAGCGTGCTCTTGCCGACATTCGGACGGCCGACCACGGCGACACGCGGCCCCGCATCGTCCGCTGCATCCGGCGCTTCCTCGGGGAAATCCGCAAGGACGAACTCGAGCAGTTCGCGCACGCCGTCGCCGTGCGCAGAGGAGATGACGCGCGGCTCGCCGCAGCCCAGTTCGTGGAACTCGGCCGCGACGACATCGCGGTTCATGCCCTCGGCCTTGTTGACGACAAGATGCAGCGACCGGCCGGAACGCCGCAGCCGCTCGGCGATCACCTTGTCCTGCGGGGCGAGCCCGGTACGGCCATCGACGAGGAAGATCAGTGCATCCGCCTCGGCGATCGCCGCCTCGGCCTGACGCGCCATCTCGTGCTCGATGCCGTCTTTCGCGAGCGGTTCGAAGCCGCCGGTGTCGATGACGAGGAAGGGCCGCTTGCCGAGCCGGCCGTGACCGTAATGACGATCGCGCGTCAGGCCCGGCTGGTCGGCGACGAGCGCATCGCGCGTCTTCGTCAGCCGGTTGAAGAGCGTCGATTTGCCGACATTCGGACGTCCGACCAGGGCCAGTGTGGGAAGCATGGTCTGTGCTGCGTCAGGGCGCGGCCACGGCGTGCAGGCTGCCGTTCTTCGTCTGCACCACGAAGCGGCTGCCGCCCAGTGGACGCGGCGGAGCGACAACGGCCGAACCGTCGGTGGCCAGGCGCGCAGCGAACGCGCCATCCTCGACCGACAGCAAATGGATGTATCCCTCGAAGTCGGCGATGGCGACATGGCGTCCGACCACGAGCGGACGCGTCACGCCGCGCATGAACAGCTTGTCCTGCTTCCACAGGCTGGCACCGCTCGACAACTGGAAGGCCTGCACGGCACTCTTCTCGTCCGTCACGAAAACGGCATTCTGCCCGACCGCGAGTCCGGCGATGGACGACACCTCGCGGGCCCATTGCTGGCGCCCGTTGTCCGCATCGAAACAGGCCACGCGGCCCTGGTAGGCCGCGGCGCACACGGTCTCGCCGACGACCACGGGATCGCTGGCCACATCCGCGATGCGCTCCAGTTCGGTCGTGCCGCGCGGCAGGGCGACCGTCGACTCCCACAGGGCCGCACCGTTATTGAGCGCGATGGCGACCAGCTTGCCACCGGGGAAGCCGGCATAGAGCGCCTTGTCGGTCAGCGTCACGCCGACGCTCGAACGCAGCGACAGGGCCGGCGTGCTGCGCTGGTAAACCCAACGGCGCTGGCCATCGGCGGCGGCGAAACCGAAGATGCGCGCATCGCCGCTCCGGACGGCGACAAGGTCGCCCGACACCGCGGGGGCGGCCAGAATTTCGGAACTCGCTCGGGCCTGCCATGCCGGACGACCGTCAACGGCATTGAAGGCCAGCACTTCGCCCTTGGAAGTGCCGACGACAACCAGCTTGCCATCGCTGCCGACACCACCGGAAAGCGGCTGGCCGACTTCGATGCGCCAGACCTGACGACCGCCATCGAATCGGGCCAGACTGCCGTCACGACCCGCAGCAAAAACGCTCCCGCCGGCGACGGCTGGGACGAACGAAAACTCTGCCGCATTTCCGACACGCGCCTGCCAGAGCGACTGCAATTCGGCCGTCGGCTGGATCGTACCGAGCACCGCCGGCTTGACCTTCGGCGCAGACTTGCTGAACGGATTGAGGGCATCCACCGTATTGCTGATCGTGGAGCACCCTGCCGTCAGTAGCGCGGCAATGCAGACCGGAACCAGTCTGCGGATCACGACTGCCCTCCGGCAGCGTCGCGCTTGGCCTGCAGGATTTCGCCGTACGGCCCCGTCGGCATCCCTTCTTCCTTGCGTGCCGCCTCGAGCGCCTTGAGCGCCTCGTCGTAGGCCTTGCGGGCGTCGGCCGCCTTGCCCTGCACGGCAAGGATATCGCCGCGCACCTCGAGATAGCGCGGCATCAGCGCGGGCGCAGGCGGCACCGACAGCAGGGCCAGCGCATTGTCGAAACTCTTTTCCTCGGCGAGCGTGACGGCCTGGCGCAGGCGGGCCAGATCGCGCAAGCCGTCATCCTTCGCATGCTCGGCGGCCCAGCCGAACTGCACCTGCGCCGACTTGAGATCGCCGGTTTCCGCGAGCACCTTGCCGGACAGCATGGCCGCCATGCCGGCATAGGCCGTGCCCGAATACTTGTCGATCAGTTCGCCCGACAACTGGCGCACGCGCTTCACGTCCTGCTGGGCCAACGCCTGCTGGACGCCGCCGTAAAGCTGGGCCGCCTGTCCTGCCTGGCCGCGCTGCCACCACTGCCAGCCCTGCCAGCCAACGACCGCAACCGCGGCCGCGGTGATCACCCCGGTCACCAGCGTGCCGTGCAGCTTCCACCAGGTTTTCAGCTCTTCTATCTGTTCCTGCTCTTCAAGGTCGTAGGTCGCCATGATTTCAGTCCTCGCTCATTCCCGTGATCATTCCTCGTCCACCGCCCACAGCAAGTCGCTCACGCGGTCGGCGAGCTCATCCAGCGGCACGCGCTGCTGCTCGGCCTCGACACGCAACGGCTTCAGGGTCACCGCATTCATCGCCGCCTCGTCGTCGCCGACGACCAGGGCGAGTTGCGCACCCGATGCGTCCGCGCGCTTGAACTGCGACTTGAAGCTGCCGCCGCCCATGTGGGTCAATACCGCACAGCCGATGTCGCGCAGCATCTCGGCCGCCTTGAAGGCATGCCGCTGCGCGGCCTCGCCGGCATGCACGACATAAATGTCGGGGGCCGGGTTGTCGATGCCGCCGCCCTGCGCTTCGAGCAGCGCCATCAGGCGTTCGATGCCCATCGCGAAGCCGCAGGCCGGCGCCGGCTTGCCGCCTAGCTGCTCCACCAGGCCGTCGTAGCGGCCCCCTGCGCAAACCGTGCCCTGGGCACCGAGCGCGTCGGTGACCCACTCGAACACGGTCAGGTTGTAATAGTCCAGCCCGCGCACCAGGCGCGGGTTGATGCGGTAGGGAATCGCCGCATCCTTGAGCAATTGCTGTACGCCTTCGAAATGCTTGAGCGACGCCTCGCCGAGATAGTCGATCAGCTTCGGCGCGGCGTCGACAATGCCTTGCAGGGCCGGGTTCTTGGTGTCGAGGATGCGCAGCGGGTTGGTGTGCAGGCGACGCTTGCCGTCCTCGTCGAGCTGGTCGACATGCTGTTCGAGATACGCGATCAGGTCGTCGCGATGCTTCGCGCGCTCATCGGGCTGGCCGAGCGAGTTGATCTCGAGCCGGACTCCTTCCAGCCCCAGGTCGTCCCACAGCCGCGCACACATGATGATCTGCTCGGCGTCGATGTCCGGACCGGGCAGGCCGAGCGCCTCGATGCCGACCTGATGGAACTGGCGGTAGCGCCCCTTCTGCGGCCGCTCGTGGCGAAACATCGGCCCCATGTACCAGAGCCGTTTCGGGCCGTCGTAAAGCAGGTTGTGCTGCAGCACCGCGCGCACGCAGGAGGCAGTGCCTTCGGGGCGCAGCGTCAGCTGCTCGCCGTTGAGGCTGTCGGTGAAGGAATACATCTCCTTCTCGACGATGTCGGTGACGGCGCCGATGGCGCGGGCAAACAAGGGCGTCGGCTCGACCAGCGGCATGCGGATCGGCCGGTAGCCGTAGGCGGACAGCCAGTCGCGGATGGTCGCCTCGAAGGCCTCCCAGCGTTCGGCGTCGGCAGGCAGGATGTCGTTCATCCCGCGGATGGCTTGCAGGGTCTGGCTCATGAATCAGCGTGAAGTGGGGGGTATTTCTTCTCGACGTAGGCGTCGATCATGGTGCGGAATTCGGCGGCAATCCGGTCGCCACGCAGGGTGGCGATGCGCTCGCCGTCGGCATACACGGGCGCGACCGGCTCCTCGCCGGTGCCGGGCAGCGAGATGCCGAGGTTGGCGTGCTTGCTCTCGCCGGGGCCATTGACGACGCAGCCCATGACGGCGACGGTCATGTCCTCGACGCCGCGGTGGGCAAGTTTCCATGCCGGCATTTGCGCACGGACATAGTTCTGGATGTCCTGTGCCAGTTCCTGGAAGAAGGTGCTGGTCGTGCGGCCACAACCGGGACAGGCCACCACCATCGGCACGAAAGCGCGCAGTCCCATCGTCTGCAGGATTTCCTGCGCCACGACGACCTCCTTGGTCCGGGGCTCGCCGGGCTCGGGCGTCAGGGACACGCGGATGGTGTCGCCGATGCCTTCCTGCAGCAGCACGGACAGCGCCGCCGTCGAGGCGACGATGCCCTTGCTTCCCATGCCCGCCTCGGTCAGGCCGAGATGCAGCGGGTAATCGCAGCGCGCGGACAGGTCGCGGTAGACGGCGATCAGGTCCTGCACACCGCTGACCTTGCAGGACAGGATGATCGCATCGCCCGGCAGCCCCAGCTCCTCGGCCTTGGCGGCGGATTCGAGCGCGGAAGCCACCATCGCCTCACGCATCAGCTCGGTCGCATCCTTCGGCACGGCGCGCTTCGCGTTCTCGTCCATCAGGCGGGCGAGCAGGCTCTGGTCGAGGCTGCCCCAGTTCACGCCGATGCGCACCGGCTTCCCGTACCGGCAGGCGATTTCGATCATCTGCGCGAACTGTTCGTCGCGCTTCGCGCCCTTGCCGACGTTGCCCGGATTGATGCGCAGCTTGTCGAGCGCGGCGGCGCACTCGGGTACTTCGGTCAGCAACTTGTGGCCATTGAAGTGGAAGTCGCCGACCAGCGGCACGTCGAGGCCAAGCTGGGCGAGGCGCTCCTTGATCTTTGGCACGGCGGCCGCGGCCTCGCGGTTGTTCACCGTCACGCGCACGATCTCGGAACCGGCGCGATGCAGCTCGGCGACCTGCTGTGCGGTGGCGAACACGTCCGCCGTGTCGGTGTTGGTCATCGACTGCACGACCACGGGCGAAGGCAGGCTGTCAGGCGCCGTCCCGCCAACGCCGACTTTTCCGACCATGACGCGGCGCGTCGGCCGGCGGACAGGGAATGCCGCAGCCATCATTCGACCTTCAGGCGGGCAACTTCGGCACGCGTGTGGGGCGCCAGATCGATCACGCGATCACCATAGGTGACGCGGACCTTGCCCGCATTGCCGACCACCACATCGAATGGCGGCTTGCCCGACAATTCGAGGCGCGTGCCCGCCGGATTCTCACCAGTATGGAGCACCTGCCGGGCAGCATCGGATACCTCCAGCCAGGCGCGGTCCTCGAAGCTGAACACCAGCAGCGGCGCTGCGGGCTGTGCGGCGGGCAGTGCGGAATTGCCAACCACGCCTGCAGTTCCAGCGTCTACGGCAGTCTGCAACGCCTCCGTCACCACCGGCGCAGCCGGGGATGCGGCAGGGGGCAGGGCGGCAGCCGTATCGGCCGGCGGCACGGATACGGCCGGTCCATTCTCTGCAGCGACGGGAGGCGCGGCCATTTCCGGACTGAAATACTGCCAGAGGCCTATCAGAATGGCCGCCAGGGCGATGACGATGGCGGCAGAAGCGAGCAGGCTCAACTGCCGCAGGCCACCGGGCTCGCCGGCAAGTCCCATGTTGTCGGGCGGCCTGACTTCGACCGGCACATTCGGCGTCCGGGCATCGAGCAGTTGCAGCAGCGCGCCGGCATCCAGTCCAAGCAGGCGGGCGTAGCTGCGGGTGAAGCCGCGCACGATGGTGGTTCCCGGCAGGGCATCGTAGTCGTCAGCCTCGAGTTGCTCGACCTGGCGCTGGCTGAACTTGAGCGACTGCGCGACATCGGCTGTCGACAGGCCGGCGGCCTCGCGCGCTTCGCGCAGCTGGCAGCCCACGGTCGCCGTCCTGCCGGCGCCGACTTCCTCCGTCGATGACGCATCCGGCGGCAGGGTTTCTGCCGGCCTGTCCTGCTGTACCTCGGTCAATCGAACTCTCCACGCATCAGCTTCTGGTACTCGACGGAATCACGATGCTTGCGGCGCAGCAGTCCGGTATGGCGTGCCTCTCCCTCGCGATCACCCAGCTTGCGATCGACACGCAGCGCCAGCCATGCCGATGCAGCGGTCGGTTCGATGAGCTTGTGAAGATCCTGCAGGCGCTGGCGGGCCTCGTCCGGGCGATTGCCGCGGTAGGCGAGCTCCGCCAGCCAGTACAGGGCGCCGCGATTGCCCGCGTCGAGACGCAGGGCGCGCAACAGGTAGTCCTCGGCGAGCCGGTCGTCGGGGATGCGCATGGCGCAGTATCCGGCATTGACCAGCGCGCTGACCGGCGCCTGATAGAGCGGATTGCCGATCGCGATCCGGAAATGGCCGATGGATTCCTGCGCCCTGCCCGTCTGGCACAGGAACCAGCCGTAATCGTTATTGATCTCCGGGTCGTTGCCGGCCATCCCGAGGGCGGTGCGGAAGTTTTCCGCCGCCAGCTCGTTCTTGCGCAGGGCCATGTAGACGAGGCCCATGAGGTTGTAGGCGGGCGCATAGCTGCCATCGGAGGCGAGCGCGATGCGCGCCTCGTCGAGCGCCACCTCGTGGCGGCCCTCCTCGAGGTACAGCCGGCCGAGCTCGGCATGCACCTTGGCGCGCTGCCGGGCCTCGCTGCCGGCCGCCTGCTGGGACATGGCCAGCTCGACGCTGGCGGACTCGCCGCCGGCCGGATTGCCGGCACAGCCGGCGAGCAGGACCGCGACCAGCAGTCCCGGAAGAATAGTCCTCTTCATCAGATGGCAACCTCCAGCGGAATGCGGGTGGCCGCGCGCCTCGACCGGTCCCTGACCTGTCCGGCCAGTTGGCCGCAGGCCGCATCGATGTCGTCGCCGCGCGTCTTGCGCACGGTCGTGACGACCTCCGCCTGCATCAGGATTTCCTGGAAACGGCGCACGCGCTCGGCCGAGGGCTTGCGGTAGCCGCTTCCCGGAAAGGGGTTGAAAGGAATCAGGTTGAACTTGCACGGAATCTCGCGCGTCAGCGCCAGCAGGGCGCGCGCATCCGCGTCGCGGTCGTTCACCCCGGCGAGCAGCACGTACTCGAAGGTGATGAAGTCGCGCGGCGCCTTGTCGAGATAGCGGCGGCAGGCCGCCATCAGCTCGACCAGCGGGTACTTGCGGTTGAGCGGCACCAGTTCGTCGCGCAACGCGTCGGTCGGCGCGTGCAGCGATACGGCCAGCGCCACCGGGCACTCCTCACGCAGGCGATCCATGGCCGGCACCATGCCGGCCGTCGACACGGTAACGCGGCGTCGCGACAGCCCGTAGGCGTTGTCGTCGAGCATGAGCTTCAACGCCGCCACCACGTTATCGTAGTTGGCCAGCGGCTCTCCCATGCCCATCAGCACGACGTTGCTGATCACGCGCTCACCCGAATCGCCGACCCCCGGCTGCTTCACCGCGCCGAGCATGCGGTTGGCGTGCCACAACTGGCCGATGATTTCTGCGGTCGTCAGGTTCCGGTTGAAGCCCTGCTTGCCCGTCGAGCAGAAGGAGCACTCAAGCGCGCAGCCCACCTGAGTCGAGACGCACAGCGTGCCGCGGCTGGCCTCGGGGATGAACACCGTTTCGACGGCATTGTTGCTGCCCACGTCAAGGAGCCACTTGCGCGTGCCATCGGCGGCCACGTTGTCGCGAACGGGAACCGGTCCGCGAATCTCGGCAAGCTCGGCCAGCTTGGTTCGCAGGCTTTTCGCCACGTCGGTCATCTGCCCGAAATCATCGCTGCCGAAGCGGTGCATCCAGCGCAGCACCTGGCGCGCGCGGAACGGCTTCTCGCCGTGCTGCGCGAACCAGTCCGTCAGGCGATCGGCATCGAAATCGAGCAGGTTGTCGAGCCTGCCCCCCGTCGTCCCCCTCGCGGGGTGTTCCGGCATGCTCGCTGCGCTCGATATCACGGGGGGCTCCAAACGACGCTCGCTCGGTCGATCAACGGCCCGAGTAGACGTTCAGTTCCGGGAAGAAGTAGGCGACCTCGACCTTGGCGGTCTCGGGACCGTCCGAGCCGTGCACAGCGTTGGCATCGATGCTTTCGGCGAAATCGGCGCGAATGGTGCCGGCAGCCGCGTCCTTCGGGTTGGTGGCGCCCATCAGCTCGCGGTTCTTGGCAATGGCGTTCTCGCCCTCGAGCACCTGGATCATCACGGGGCCGGAGGTCATGAACTTCACGAGGTCCTTGTAGAAGGGACGCTCCTTGTGCACGGCATAGAAGCCGCCGGCTTCCTGCTCCGACAGCCAGGCCATGCGGGCAGCAACGATCTTCAGACCGTTGGTTTCGAAACGGGAATAGATCTTGCCGATCACGTTCTTGGCAACGGCATCGGGTTTGATGATCGACAGGGTTCTTTCGACAGCCATTCTGATTTCTCCAGCAGATTGATAAGTAAAACAAAGGGCTGGCGATTTTATCTCAGAATGCCCCTTCCTCCCGGTGCCGCCAGAAAAAAGCCCGGCCGCAGCCGGGCTCGGGATGCGCGCTGCCCGGCTACATCATTCCCAGTGTTTTCGGCAGCCAAGTGGAAATGGCCGGTACATAGGTGATGAGGATCAGGAACAGCAGCATGGAGAACAGCCAGGGCCAGACCGCCTTGGTCGTCTCGGTCAGACCCATCCTGCTGATGCCGCTGGCGACGTAGAGGTTCAGGCCGACCGGGGGCGTTATCATGCCGATTTCCATGTTCACGGTGATCATCACGCCGAAATGGATCGGGTCGATGCCCAGCTTCATGGCGATTGGGAACAGGATCGGGGCGGTGATCAGGATGATCGACGAGGGCTCCATGAAGTTGCCCATGATCAGCAGCAGGATGTTCACCGCGATCAGGAAACCGATCACGCCGATGCCGGAATCGAGCAGCCACTGTGCGATGCTTTGCGGGATCTGCTCATTGGTGAGGATGAACGAGAACAATACCGCGTTGGTAATGATGTAGAGCAGCATCGCGCTCATGTTCGCGGAGTTCAGCAGCACCTTGGGCACATCGGCGATGCGCAGGTCCTTGTACACGAACACCGCGATCACAAAGGCGTACACCGCGCTCATCGCCGCCGCCTCGGTCGGGGTAAACAAGCCGCTGTAGATGCCACCGATGACGACGACAATCAGCAACAGGCCCCAGATCGACCGCTGCAGCGCCACCAGCCGCTCCCGCCAGGAATGCTTGCGTTCGCGCGGGTAATCGCCCTTCCTCGCCCGGTACCAAGTGGTGAAACCGAGGAACAGCGCGAGCAGGAAACCCGGAATGATGCCGGCGATGAACAGGGCGCCGATCGAACTGTTGGTGGACACAGCGTACATCACCATGACGATCGACGGCGGGATGAGGATGCCCAAGCCGCCGGCCGAGGCCACCACGCCGACCCCGAAGGACTTCGGGTAGCCCGCCTTGACCATCGCCGGCAGCATGATCGAGCCGATCGCGACCACGGTCGCGGGGCTGGAACCCGATACCGCCGCGAACAGCGCGCAGGCGAACACGGAACTGAGGCCGAGGCCGCCGCGCAGATGGCCGACCATCGCCGTGGCGAAATCGATCATGCGCCGCGCCACCCCGCCGTGGGTCAGGAAGTTGCCGGCGAGGATGAAGAACGGGATCGCCATGATCTCGAACTTCTCGATGCCGGTGAACAGC
>CALARK010000021.1 GCA_937888595.1 uncultured Sterolibacteriaceae bacterium
AGGTTTCTACGGTGGAGGCGATGGCGATGAGCCTCATGCGGTGTGATTGGGAAGCAACGTCCGGATGTCGAACGATGATCCAAGCTGTTACCGTTAAGGGATCGTTCTCGACGGTTTCAACGGTAATTCTGCCCGTTTTGACCGCCTAGACCCGCTGTCAGCTGATTGTAACAGTGGAGCGGGTGATGGGAATCGAACCCACGCTATCTGCTTGGGAAGCAGAAGTTCTACCATTGAACTACACCCGCGAACAACCCGCATTTTACGGTATCCGACACGTCTGACGCTACAGCGGCAACAAGCGGCGGTGGCCGTTAACGTAATCACATGCAATCGACTTTTGCGATAGCATGAATGACTATGCATCAAGACTATCGGTACCTATCGGACGACGAACACGAAGCTGTTGAGAAACAGACGCTTCGTACTGTCGTTCAAGCCTTGCAGGAGTATTCCCGCGAGGCCAAACAGATTTTTGACAACACCAAGGCACCCAGCAAGACAGAAGTTATTGTACTGGCTGAAGACCTAGTGCAGTACGCCCTGGAAGTCGCAGAAACCTACCCGATCAACCGACGGTATGCAGGTTTTATCGACTACAAGAGGATTCGTTGGCTGCCCACACCCTATGGGCTCCTGCCACAAGCCTTCCTGGTCGATGCGAAGGCCTCTACAGAAAACAACCGAGAGACGCTGCAACAATCACAGCTTCCAATGGACGCCGACTTCGTATCCAAGGATGCCCATGTGACAATGAAGGCGGGCGTACCCCCTCACATCGAACTACCCGGCACGATGGGGGGGCCACTGCTGGCCGTCACATCATCCCTCTTCGTTCACTTCTACTACAAAGACGTATCCGACACGGAACCACCATACCGAGAGTTGAAGTCGATATATGCGCTGGCGATACCACACGCACGATTCAAGCCCCGGTACAACCCCGACGCACATACGACCTTCTTCGGGCAGGGTAAGCACTCGTCAGCCCGCAATGAGGAGCCGCGTATCCGTGTTTACTTCACCCGCCTGATGGCTATGGCCCCTTGGCGATTGCAGCAGCTAGAATTCAAGGGCGACTCCTACACCACGCCCCTTTGGCGCGACGGTGCAGGACCGAAGGGAATTCTCACGCCTTTCGCTTACCTCGGACGTTAACTGGGGCTGAAAAGCGTTCAGCAGCGAAGCCCAGGTAATCCTCGCGGACGTCTACACCAACCGCTCGACCACCTAGAGCCAGCGCTACGCTACCCGTAGTGCCGATCCCGAAGAACGGGTCAAGGCAGACACCGCCGGGTGGCAAGCTGGCACGAAGGCACCAATTTGCAAGTGACGGCGGCATGATAGCGAAGTGGCCCTTGGCGTCGCTGGCACCTCCGGTCAGCGAGAACGATTGAACGTCACCCGGGTTGCGACCATTAGGATGGTTGCGGAAGATGTTGTCTCCGACCTCAACGGCCATGGCTTCGTCATAACGGTCATCAAGATCCAGTAATTTCTTCAATGTGACCCATGTTTTCTCCGGTGGGCGACGGGAACCCACCTCATCGGTGCGGAAGTAATGACGGACTCTTTCGAACGGTTCTTGCAGAGCCTCTGCCACGTCCTTGATCGAGATGCTCTTGCGTTCTGCTGCAGCACGAAGGTAGGCGGCCAGTTCGGTCGCCTGTGGTGCGTTTGGCCGACGACGGACCTCCTTTAACCCGTCAATGGTGGCGCGGTGCCTCGGTGAGTTCAGCCAGCGACGTAGTTCGTCTTGCCCCTTTGCCTTTCCTTCGGCGTTGCCTTCGATGGCTCTACGCCGCTCGATATGGTCTTCTGTTTTGTGGGCAACGCGGACAGCATCCAGGTTGAAGTAATACCGCTCACTCTTGGTGAGCAGAAAGACCGGCTCCCATGCATTCGTGAACCGATCCGAGGCGCTGCTGGGCATGGCATTCGGCTTGTGCCAGACAACAGTGTTGCGAATCCACCAGCCATCGTTCTCGAGAGCGATAGCAACTCGGAAGGGTACAAGGGCGAGCTGCTTGTTGCGCTTCCATGCAGGTTCGTTAGCTTTCGCGCCGTTGATGTAGCAGTCGCCGATGTTCAGCCAGGCAGTGCCGTTGTTCGTCAACGTGCGCTTAACTTCTCGGAATACGGCAACAATGCGTGCAACGTAATCATCTACCGAGTCCTCAAGACCAATTTGATCAGCCGCTTCGTAGTCGCGCACTGACCAATAGGGTGGAGATGTGAGGCAGGTGTTTACTGATTCATCGGGCAGCTTGCGTAGGGCTGTAGTGGCGTCACCCTTGAATAGAGCGAAGCGTTCGCCCTTCAGCGTGGCTGCATCATGGATCGAGCGCCAATGATCGGAGGAGGTGATCTCCGGGGCGGTTGTAGCTCCAATGAGGTTGAGGTGCTTTGCGTCAAGAATGTCATTCATCTCTTGTATTCGATTCGACACTGTTTTGATCTAGAGTGGGGCGCCTGCAATTTTTCAGGCCGCCCCGGCCAGTGAGCCAGGGTGGCCCATACAGTCGTGATTGTCGCATGTGATTACGTTAACGGCCACCGCCGCTTGTTGCCGCTGTAGCGTCAGACGTGTCGGATACCGTAAAATGCGGGTTGTTCGCGGGTGTAGTTCAATGGTAGAACTTCTGCTTCCCAAGCAGATAGCGTGGGTTCGATTCCCATCACCCGCTCCACTGTTACAATCAGCTGACAGCGGGTCTAGGCGGTCAAAACGGGCAGAATTACCGTTGAAACCGTCGAGAACGATCCCTTAACGGTAACAGCTTGGATCATCGTTCGACATCCGGACGTTGCTTCCCAAGCTGCATACGTGGGTTCGATTCCCATCACCCGCTCCAACACCGCATCGCCGACCTCGGGCCACTCACGCCGGATGAAACACCAAGGGCAGCGGTCAGCACGTAAGGCGTTTCTCGCTCATTCCCGCCCATGTCCGTTTTCGCGCAACGCCTGATCGACTGGCACCGCCGCCATGGTCGTCACGACCTGCCCTGGCAGAACACCCTCGATCCGTATCGTGTCTGGCTGTCGGAAATCATGCTGCAGCAGACGCAGGTGGCGACGGTCATCCCCTATTACGAGCGTTTTCTCGCGCGTTTCCCGACGCTCGCCGATCTGGCTGCGGCTCCGACCGAAGAAGTCATGGCGCGATGGAGCGGGCTCGGCTACTACGCCCGGGCGCGCAACCTGCACCGCTGTGCGCAGGCGATCATGGATGCGCATGGCGGCCGTTTCCCGCATGACCCGGTGATCCTCGCCGCGCTGCCCGGCATCGGCCGCTCGACCGCGAACGCCATCGCGGCCTTCTGCTTCGGTGCGCACGTGCCGATCCTCGACGGCAACGTGAAGCGCCTGCTGTGCCGCTTCCTCGGTATCGAGGGCTTCCCCGGCAGTGCCGGGGTGGAAAGTCGGCTCTGGCAGGACGCCGCATCCCTGCTGCCGGACGGCGAAGTGGCCACCTACATCCAGGCGCAGATGGACATGGGCGCGACGCTCTGCACGCGCAGCCGGCCGCAGTGCGCTGCCTGCCCCGTGGCGTCCGATTGCGTCGCATTCGGCACCGGGAGGGTGGCGGAACTGCCGACGCCACGACCGAGGAAGACTCTGCCCGAGCGGCAGGCGACGGTGCTCGTGCTGCTGGATGGAAACCGGGTGTTGTTGCAGCAGCGCCCGCCGACCGGAATCTGGGGCGGGCTGCGCTCCCTGCCGGAACTGCCCCCCGGCGAGGATGTGGTCGACTACTGCCAGCGCCGACTTGGAACCCGGGTCGGTACCGTCTCGCCGGCGCCGACTTTCATGCATGCCTTCACGCACTTCCGGCTGACCATCCGTCCGTTGTTGTGCACCGCCGCGGCGCTGCCCCGGGCGGCGGAACCCGATCTCTGCTGGCACGACAGGACGGAACTGGCGCAGGCCGCCCTGCCCGCGCCAGTCCGCAAGATCCTCAGCGCGATTCCTTGATCAGGCGATCGTTGGACGGCTGCACCGGCCGTGCGTTGTGCGGATAGAGCCGTGCGAAGATGCCGATCTGCTGCAGCGAAACCGGCACCGGGTTTTTCATCACCATCCACAGCACGTTCTCGGTACAGGGCGGCGTGGTCAGTGATCCCATGTAGGTGTAGTACTCGCGCTTTTCGGGCAGCAGCTTGCTGAGGTCGATGACGACATCGGGCGGCTCGACGCTCAGCCCGACCTCGAGCGGCATGTAGTTCCACAACGTCTGGATGAAGGGGTTGTCCATGCCCCGCTCCATCAACACGGCAACGACGGCGAGGTTGTTGTCGAAATCGCGATGCACCAGATGCGCGACCATGTCGTAGGCCTTGCCGTTGATGCGCTCTTCCGACGGGCGATGGAAATGGAACTGGACGAGCTGGTAGGTACGTCCGGTCAGCGTGATCGTGCTGCCCTCGCCGACATCGACCTGCACGGTATGGCCGTTGTCGGTGACGCGGAACTGGCTCGGCCGGTAGTCGAACTTGATCGGCTCGAGGTCGACCTTGATGCCGCCGCGAATATCGATCGGCGACTGCCGCTTGCCGGCACCGCAGGTCGCGTTGCCCGGGATCTTGCCCCAGTTGTCGGGTCCGCCGAGGCCGGCGTAGCCCCAATGCACATGGGTGAAGTCGGGCGCGGGAGGGGGCGGCGGCTCGGGCGCCTTTTTCTTCGCGACCACCTTGCGCGGCCCGGACGTGGCCAGCATGCGTTCGCGCTCCTGGCGGCTGAGTTCCTGGACCGGAGCGGGAAGGACAGGGGCCGCACGAGCGACCGGGGCCGCCTTGGCAGGCGCGGCCGGCGCGGCGGCAGGCTTCGCCGCCGGAGCCGCAACCGCGGCTGGCGGCGGGGTCGTGCCCTTGTACGGATCCTCGGCCTTCGACTTGTCGATGACCGGCATGTCGAACAGGCGCGCCTTGGCCGGCGGGGCCTCGGCGGCCTGGGCCGTCGGAGCATGCGTATCGGCGACCTTCACGCTGCGCGGCTGGACGGCCTCCGCCGCACTCACCATCTCGGCCCGCATGGCACGGGGGCGCGCATCCTGAGAAGCCGACGCGGCCGCGGCCGCGCGCTCGGCCGTCTGCTCCATTTCGCTGACGGTCCGCGGCTTGCAGGCCTCGGCGAGCAGGCGGGCATCGAAGCTGTCGGGTTGGACCGTTATCGATCGGCCGCTGACCTTCTCGGTCCTGACCGCCTGCCCGTCCATCAGATAGATGCGCTGCCGGGTGACATAGCTGCCTGCGACGCAGTCATAGTGATTGAGCGCCTGTACCGCCGTATAGCGGACCTGCTGCTCGAAGTCGAGCACCGGATGGTCGAGGGTCAGCCGCGTCCATGCCGCCGTCTGTCCGTTTTTCAGCCGGGAGATCCGGTTCTTGTCGATCTCGACGGTCTTGCCGGGGTCGGCGGACAGCGGCTCCCATCGTGCGGCAATGGGCTGGGTGGCGGCGCCGGCGGCGGTGGCCAGGCAAACCGTCAGGGCGGCGGCGAACCAAAGGGTCCGGCAGGTCCGGCGGTTCCGGTGGTTTTGGGCGGACATGAACTCCCCTTCTTCTTTCTTTACGTCTGCGGTATTACGGCTGTCGGGCCGCGCACTTTAGCCGCTTTTACGCCATGGTTGCTTTCCCCTGCCGAATCCAGTAGTTTCGACGGCTAACTTACGGAGTCTCCCCGCGCATGAACGCCCACGAAAAATTCGTCGCTGCCCAGGCCCAGGTCGATGGTGCAGCCATCCAGCCCCTTCCCAACTCGAAAAAAATCTACGTCAGCGGCAGCCGTCCCGACATCCGCGTGCCGATGCGGGAAATCGCCCAGTCCGACACGCCGACCAGCATGGGCGGCGAGAAGAACCCGCCGATCCATGTCTACGACTGCTCCGGCCCCTACACCGATCCCTCCGTGAAGATCGACCTGCGCCAGGGACTGCCCGCGCTGCGCGAGCCCTGGATCGATGAGCGCGGCGATACCGAGCGCCTGCCGGCCCAGTCGTCGGATTACGGCCGCCAGCGCCTCGCCGACCCGGCGCTGGCCGAGCTGCGCCTCGCCCACGTCCAGCAGCCGCGCCGTGCCAAGGCGGGCTGCAACGTTACCCAGATGCACTACGCGCGGCAGGGCATCATCACGCCGGAGATGGAGTTCGTCGCCATCCGCGAGAACCAGCGGCTCGACGGCCTGAACGAGCAGTTGCGCCGCCAGCATCCCGGCCAGAACTTCGGGGCGGCGATCCCCAAGGTCATCACCCCCGAGTTCGTCCGCGACGAAGTGGCCCGGGGCCGCGCCATCATCCCCAACAACATCAACCACCCGGAAAGCGAGCCGATGATCATCGGCCGCAACTTCCTCACCAAGATCAACTGCAACATCGGCAACAGCCCGATCGTCTCCTCGATCCAGGAAGAGGTCGACAAGATGACCTGGTCGATCCGCTGGGGCGGCGACACGGTGATGGACCTGTCGACTGGCAAGAACATCCATGAAACGCGCGAATGGATCGTGCGCAACTCCCCGGTGCCGATCGGCACGGTGCCGATCTACCAGGCGCTCGAGAAGGTCGACGGCAAGGCCGAAGAACTGACCTGGGAACTGTTCCGCGACACGCTGATCGAGCAGGCCGAACAGGGCGTGGATTACTTCACCATCCACGCCGGCGTGCTGCTGCGCTACATCCCGATGACGGCCAAGCGCATGACCGGCATTGTTTCGCGCGGCGGCTCGATCCTCGCCAAGTGGTGCCTCGCCCACCACAAGGAGAACTTCCTCTATACGCACTTCGAGGACATCTGCGCGATCATGAAGGCCTACGACGTGGCCTTCAGCCTCGGCGACGGCCTGCGGCCCGGCTCGCTCTACGACGCCAACGACGAGGCCCAGCTCGGCGAACTCAAGACGCTCGGCGAACTGACCGACATCGCCTGGCAGCACGACGTGCAGGTGATGATCGAAGGACCGGGCCATGTGCCGATGCACATGATCAAGGAGAATATGGACTTGCAGCTGCAGTGGTGCAAGGAAGCACCGTTCTACACGCTCGGCCCGCTGACCACCGACATCGCCCCGGGCTACGACCACATCACCAGCGCCATCGGCGCGGCGATGATCGGCTGGTACGGCACGGCGATGCTCTGCTACGTGACTCCTAAAGAACATCTGGGCCTGCCGGACAAGAACGACGTCAAGGACGGCATCATGGCCTACAAGATCGCCGCCCACGCCGCCGACCTCGCCAAGGGCCATCCGGGCGCGCAGGCGCGCGACAACGCCCTGTCCAAGGCGCGCTTCGAGTTCCGCTGGGAAGACCAGTTCAACCTCGGCCTCGATCCCGACAAGGCGCGCGAGTTCCACGACGAGACGCTGCCGGCGCAGGGCGCCAAGCTCGCCCACTTCTGCTCGATGTGCGGGCCGCATTTCTGCTCGATGAAGATCACGCAGGACGTACGCGAATACGCCGAGAAGGGCATGGCGGAAAAATCCGTCGAGTTCGTCAGGCAGGGGGGCGAGGTCTATCACCACTCCTGAAGCACACGGGGACGGCACCTCCCCGGCCCCTGAGTCATCCGTAGCCAACCCCGCCAAGGTGGTCGACCGTATCGCCGACCGCTGGGGCAAGTCTGCGCGCTGGCGCTCCGCCTTCCTGCGCTTCTGGCTCGGCCGCCTGCTGATCTGGGTCGGCGCGATCTGCGTCGGCCTGCTGGCCGTGCTGTTCGCCGAGCTTTCCGAGTTGTCGGTGCAGGCCCTGCGCGACATTACCGCCCGCGCCTGGTTCTGGCCGCTGATCATCGGCCCGGCCGGCGGCGCGGCGGTCGTGTGGGCGACCCGGCGCTTCTTCCCGGGCGCCGAGGGTAGCGGCATCCCGCAGGCGATCGCCGAGATCCACCTCGACAAGCATCCCCCGGCCGGCTGGCGCCCCCTGCTCTCCCTCAGGATCGTCTTCGGCAAGATCGTGCTTGGCGCTGCCGCGCTGTTCGCCGGGTTTTCCTGCGGTCGCGAAGGGCCGACCGTGCAGATCGGCGCCGCGGTGATGAACAGCCTGCACGGCCGCCTGCACCGCAGCCTCAACATCCAGCGCAAGCACCTGATCGTCGCCGGCGGTGCGGCGGGCATCGCCGCCGCGTTCAACACGCCGCTGGCGGGAATCATGTTCGCCATCGAGGAGCTCAATCGCGGCCTCGAGCAGCGCATGAGCGGCCTGTTGATCGTCGCCATCGTGCTCGCCGGCGTCGTTTCGCAGGCGCTGCTCGGCAACACCACCTACTTCGGCTGGGTCAGCTTCACCGGGCTGAAAAGCCATCTGCAAATCGTCTGGGTACTGATGCTCGCCGTCGCCTGCGGTCTGGCCGGCGGCGTCTTCGCCCGGCTGATGCTCCTTGCGACGGCGAAGAACGGGCCTTTCTTCTCGGCCTTCCGCAATGCGCACCCGGTCCGCTATGCCGCCGTCTGCGGACTGCTGATCGCCCTGATCGGCCTGATCTCGGATTTCCACAGCTTCGGCACCGGCTACGTCGAGACGCGCAACCTGTTCGAGCGCGACGCCCAGCTGCCCTGGCATTTCGGCATCGACAAGTTCCTCGCGACGCTGATTTCCTATGCCGCGGGCGTGCCCGGCGGGATCTTCGCCCCCTCGCTCGCCATCGGCGCCGGCATCGGCAACAACATCGCCGTCCTCCTCGCCGACCAGATCAGTACCGGCACGGTGCTGGTGCTGTGCGCCGCCGGCTTCCTCGCCGCCGTCACCCAGGCGCCGATCACCGCCTTCGTCATCGTGATGGAAATGGTCAGCGGCTACGGCATCGTGATGGACCTGATGATCGTGGCGCTGCTCTCCTCGGCCGTTTCGCGCGCCCTGTGCCCGCCGCTCTATCGCACTCTGGCGCAGCGCATGATGCATCCACCGCCAGCGCCGCCGCCCCAGTCCGGCTAGCTAGCCATTCCCGCGCGATGCGGCGAGCATCTTGGCGTGCTTGGCGAAGCTGGCATAACAGCCGACCAGGATGTGGACGAGGCCCGGCAGGCCATCGCGGAAACCGCCCCGCACGAGATAGAACCTGAGGAAGCGCACCAGCGGCGAGAGCAGCAGTTTCGCCGCCGAACTGCGTTTTCCCCTGGCCAGCGCGGTTTCCGCCGCCAGCGTCGAATAGCGGTTCTGCTTGTCGAGGTAGCGTTCGAGCGACTCCGCCGAATCGTGCAGCAGGTCGCCGACCAGCGTGCCAACCGGGCCGGCGGCGATCACCCGCTCATGCACGGCGTCGTCCGACCAGCGCGCCGTGCGGCGGTCGAACAGGCGCAGGCTCCAGTCGGGATAGCCCTCACCGTGCCGCAGGTAGCGGCCCATGAAGCGGTTGCAGCGGGCGAAGCGATAGGCGGAAAAAGTCGGCGCCGGCAGGACGGTGCGGATGCTCGCCGCAAGTGCGGGCGACACGCGTTCGTCGGCGTCGATGCACAGCACCCAGTCATGGGCGGCCTGCTCGACGGCGAACTGCTTCTGCGGCCCGAAGCCGCGCCAGTGCGTCTCGATCACCCGGGCGCCGGCGGCGCGGGCCAGCGCTGCCGTCCCGTCTTCGCTGCCCGAATCGACGACGAGGATCTCGGCGCAAAACCCGAGCGAGGCGAAGCAATCCGGCAGCTGGGCGGCGGCATCACGGGTGATCAGGACGGCGCTGAGCGGAAGGGGGGCGGTCATGGGGGGCGGCTATAATCGCGGGCCACGTCATTCTACGGCCAAGCCGTCAGCCGCTGACCGCCTCAATGCGATGCGCATCCTGCTCGTCAAGACCACCTCGATGGGTGACGTCATCCACAATCTGCCCGTCGTCAGCGACATCCGCCGGCGCCTGCCGGACGCCGCGATCGACTGGGTGGTCGAAGACCGTTTCGCCGAAATTCCGCGCCTCCATCCGGCCGTCGGCCGGGTGATCCCCGTCGCCGTGCGGCGCTGGCGCACCTCCCTGCTGTCGCCGGCGACCTGGGGCGAAATCGGCGCGTACCGCCGTGCGGTGAAAGCCGACGCCTACGACGCGGTGATCGATACGCAGGGCCTGCTGAAAAGCGCGCTGCTCGCCGCCCCGGCACGCGGGCCGAAGTTCGGCCATGCAGCGAAGACCGCCCGCGAACCGCTGGCCGCACGCTTCTACGACCGGACCTTCGACATCCCGCGCGACCGGAATGCCGTGCTGCGCAATCGCGAGCTCGCCGCCGCCGCACTCGGCTACACGCTCGACGCGCTGCCGCTCGACTACGGCATTGCCGCGCCGCCGCTGGCGGCGGACTGGCTGCCCAATAAGTCAAATGCGGGCGACTACGCCGTGCTGCTCACCGCCACCAGCCGTGCCGACAAGGAATGGCCGGAGCCGGACTGGCGCGCCCTCGGCGCCGCCCTGAACGCCACCGGCCTGCGCTGCGTATTGCCCGGCGGCAACGCCGCGGAACGTTCGCGTGCCCAGCGTCTGGCACACGATCTCGGCCGGGCCGTCGCAACGCCGGCCATGACCCTGACCGACCTGGCCGGGCTGCTGGCCGGCGCGCGGCTGGTCGTCGGCGTCGACACCGGGCTCGTCCATCTCGCGGCCGCGCTGGGCCGGCCGACGCTGGCGCTCTACTGCGCTTCCGACCCGGCGCTGACCGGCGTACTAGCGGACACCCCGGCCCTCAACCTCGGTACGTGCGGCAGGCCCCCTTCCGCCGCCGAAGTCGTCGCCGCGGGACTGCGCCTGCTCGGCTGATGGCGCGCGTTCTCTACACCCTCGCGCTGCTCGCCCTGCTGCCCTGGGCTGTGCTGCACCTGCTCTGGCGCGCGCGACGCCAGCCCGACTACCTGAAGCACTGGGGCGAGCGCTTCGGGTGTTTCAGGCCCCGCCCTCCCGGGCCGCTGATCTGGATCCATGCGGTATCGGTCGGCGAGACGCGCGCCGCCCAGCCGCTGATCGCCGCCCTCGCGCAGCGCTTTCCCGAGCATCGCATCCTGCTCACCCACATGACGCCGACCGGCCGCGCCACCGCCAAGGCCCTGTTCGGCGGCAGCGTCACGCGCAGCTACCTGCCCTACGACACGCCCTGGGCCGTGCGGCGCTTTCTGCGCCACTACCGGCCGGACATCGGCATCGTGATGGAAACCGAGCTGTGGCCACACCTGATCGCCGCCTGCGCTCAAGCTTGCGTTCCACTGTTACTCGTCAATGCGCGCCTGTCGGACAAGTCGGCGCGGCGTTACGCGCGCTTCCCCAACCTGACGCGCGCAGCGCTCCGAAGCCTGTCCGCGATCGCCGCGATCGGCGCCGAGGATGCGCGCCGCCTGCAGGCGCTCGGGGCACCGGCCATCGAGGTCTTCGGCAACATGAAGTTCGATCTCGCCACCCCCGAAGCGCAGCTGGCGCTCGGACAGGCCTTCCGCAATCGCGCCGGCGGCCGCCCCGTCTTCCTCTGCGCGAGCACGCGCGAAGGCGAGGAGGCATTGATTCTCGATGCCTGGGAAAATGTCGGCGGCGGCAGGACGGCGGGGAATGCGCTGCTGGCCATCGTTCCCAGGCACCCGCAGCGCTTCGACGAAGTCGCGCGACTGGTCGAGGCGCACGGCCTCGCGCTGCAGCGTCGTTCCGACGACCGGGCGATCGAAGCCGCCACGCAGGTCTGGCTCGGCGACAGCATGGGGGAAATGTTCGCGTATTACGCGGCCGCCCGTGTCGATGGGGTCGCCTTCGTCGGCGGCAGCCTGCTCGACTTCGGCTGCCAGAACCTCATCGAGGCGTGTGCGGCCGGAACGCCGGTGCTGGTCGGGCCGTCGACCTACAACTTCGCCGATGCGGCACGGGATGCGCTGGCCGCGGGCGCGGCCCGGCAGGTTGAGGATGCCGGCGAACTCGTCGCGCAGGTGCTGGCGCTGCTCGGAAACCCGGCCGCGCGTCAGGCGATGGCGGAGGCCGGGCGGGCCTTCGCTGCCCGGCACCAGGGTGCCACGGCAAGCACCCTGAACCTGATCGAGCGCTTTATTCCAGCAACCCGTTGATCGCCGCGAGGTCCTCTTCCGCGAGGCTGCCGGCGGCGGACTTGAGGCGCAGCTGGGCGACGAGCGTGTCCAGCCGGGCCTTGGCGAGTTTCTGCTTGGTGTCGTATAGCTGGGTCTGCGCATTCAACACGTCGATGTTGATGCGTACGCCCACCTCGTAGCCAAGCTTGTTCGATTCGACGGCGAGCTGCGAGGAAGCCAGGCCGGCCTCGAGGGCACGCACCTGTGCGAGACCCGCATTGACGCCGAGATAGGCCTGTCGGGCGGCCAGGGCGGCCTGCCGGCGGGCGTTGTCGAGATCGGCGCGCGCCTTCTCGTTGAGCGCCACGGCCTCCCGCTCCTTCGAAACGACCGCGCCGCCGGCGAACAGCGGCACGGCGAGCTGCAGGCCGATGGTGCTGCTCTTGCTGTCGACGCCACCGCCGGCAGTCACGCTGTAGCCACTGCTGTTCTTGCCGTGCGTCGCCACCAGGTCGAGCGTCGGGTAATGGCCGGCACGCTGCTTCTCGATCTCGCGACCCGCGATCTCGAAGGCGGTCTGCGCCAGCTGCACGCCGAGGTTGCCGGTTTCGGCCGAATTCACCCACTGTCCGATGTCTTCCGGCTGCGGCCGGCCGATCTTGAGTTCGGCCTTCAGGCCCTTGAGGGATTCCGGCTCCTTGCCGGTCAGCGTGCGCAGGGTCTGGCGCTTCACGGCGAGATCGTTCTCGGCGGCCAGTTCCTGCGCGACGATCAGGTCGTAGCGCGCCTGCGCCTCGTGGGTGTCGGTGATGGTCGCGGTACCGACTTCGAAATTCCGCTTGGCGGATTCGAGCTGCTCGGCGGTCGCGACTTTCTGCGCCTGTGCGGTCGCCAGCGCTTCCTGCGCCAGCAACACGTCGAAGTAGGCCTGCGTCACGCGCACGATCAGGTCCTGGCCGGCCTGGGCCAGCTGCAATTCGGCGCTGGCCGCGGCCAGCTCGGCCTGCTTGAAGCCGGTCCAGTTCTGCCAGCGGAACAGCGGCTGCGACAGGGACAGGCCCCAGCCGTTGCTGTTGTAGGCGGCGCTGGCGGTATTGCCGGTGGCGCGCGCGCGCGACTCGGTGTCGTTCCAGGTCGTGTTCGCGGACAGGCCGATGGTCGGCAGCAGCCCGGCCCGGCCCTGCGGGAGCTTTTCCAGGCCGGCGTCGCGGGCAGCCCGTGCGGCGGCATATTGCGCATCGTTGCCCAGCGCATCGCGATAGACCTGCAGCAGGTCGGCAGCGGAAGCGACCGGGGAGACAGCGGCGCTGGCCGTGAAGGCGAGGGCGATGGCGAAGGAAAGGCGCAGCTTCATGGGAGCTCCGAGAAAAGGATCAGTAGGTGGGTGTCGCGGGGTCGACATCGCGCGACCAGGCGGCCATGCCGCCATAGAGGTTGATGACGTTGCCGAAGCCCTGGTGTTCCAGGAACATGGCGACCTGGTAGCTGCGCGCGCCGTGATGGCAGACCACGACGATTTCCGCATCGCGCTGCAACTCGAGGTAGCGGGCCGGGATCGATCGCATCGGCATCAGCTTCGCGCCCGGCAGGCGGCAGACGTCGAACTCCCAGGGCTCGCGCACGTCGAGCAGCAAGGGAGGGGCCCGATGCGGATCATCGAGCCACTCCTTGAGCTGCGGGGCCGTGAGCTGTTTCATCAGAACAGGAACTTCCGCGCCGACTCGCCGCCCTGCAGCATCGGCACGGCGGTTTCGAGCAGGTCGGCTTCGGCCCAGGTATCCGCCGCCACGCGCACGACGCGGCGCAGTACCATGACCGGCGCCTTGCCGGCCGGCGCGACGAAGGCGAACAGGCGACCGCCGACCTTGAGCTGCGACAGCAGTGCGGCGGGGATTTGGGCAACGCCGCCCGAAACGACGATGCAATCGTAGGGCGCATGTGCCGCCAGGCCGGCGAGGCCGTCACCGGTCTCGACCGTGACGTTGGCGACGCCATCGGCAGCCAGGTTGGCGCGTGCCGTTTCGGCCAGCGCCGCATCGATCTCGAGGGTCCACACCTGCGCGGCCCGCTCGGCGAGCAGGGCGGCCATGTGGCCGGAGCCGGTACCGACTTCGAGCACGGTTTCACCCGCCTGCAGTTGCGCTTCCTGCAGCAGGCGCACCTCGAGCTTGGGCGTCAGCATCGCGGCCGTCGGAGAGAGCGGAATCGCGGCATCGGCATAGGCGAAACTGCGCCTCGCCGGCGGTACGTAATGTTCGCGCCGGTTGGCATAGAGCATGTCGACTGTATCGGGCGACATGCGCTCGCAGGTTCTGAGCTGCTGCTGGATCATGTGGTGACGGGCGGTTTCGAGATTCATCATGGCGGGAGTCGTGCGTTGGACGTCACAAATTGTGGGCGAAAACGGCGAAGACAAGGCGATACGAAACAAGCTGTTGCATTTTACGCCGGCTCATTCAGTCCGAGTCCGGTTCCTGGACGCGGTACCACGCGGCATACAACGCCGGCAGGAACAGCAGGGTCAGCATCGTGGCGACGACCAGCCCGCCCATGATGGCGACCGCCATCGGCCCCCAGAAGATCTGGCGCGTCAGCGGGATCATCGCCAGCACGGCGGCGGCGGCCGTCAGCATGATCGGCCGGAAGCGCCGTACCGCCGCGCCGACGATGGCGTCCCAGGCGGGTTTGCCAGCCTGCTCGTCCTGTTCGATCTGGTCCACGAGAATGACGGAGTTGCGCAGGATCATGCCCATCAGGGCGATGACGCCGAGGTTGGCGACGAAGCCGAAGGGCGCGGCGAAGGCGAACAGCGCCAGCGCCACGCCGATCAGTCCGAGCGGGGCCGTCAGCAGCGCCATCAGGGTACGGCGCATGCTCTGCAACTGCATCATCAGCAGCGTGATCACCGCCACGATCATCAGCGGCATCACCGCCTTCAGCGCGCTTTCGTTCTTCGCCGACTCCTCGATGGTGCCGCCGATCTCGATGCGGTAGCCGGGCGGCAGCTGCTTGCGCAGTGCGGCGAGTTGCGGGTCGATCTGCATCGTCACGGTCGGCGCGGTGACATGGTCGTTGGCGAGGTCGGCGCGCACCTGGATGGCCGGCAGGCGGTCGCGCCGCCACACGATGCCCTCTTCCAGCACCGGCTCCAGCCGCGCCACCTGGGCGAGCGGAATCCACTGGCCGCGCTGGGTGGGCACCGGCAGATCGGCCAGCCGGTCGAGCCGGCCGCGTTCGGAGGCATCGCTGCGCCAGACGATGTCGATCAGCTGGTCGCCTTCGCGGTACTGGGTGAGCGCGAGCCCCTGCTGTACACCCTGCAGGGCCTGCGCCACGTCCTGGCTCGATACGCCGAGGATCCGCGCCCGATCCTGATCCAGCACGACGCGCACGCTCTTGGCCTTCTCGTTCCAGTCCAGATGGACGTTGGCGACGTTCTCGTTGGCGCGCATCGCCGTCGCGACCTGCTCGGCGATGCCGCGCAGGGTCTCGATGTCCTCCCCGCTGACGCGGAACACCACCGGATAGCCGACCGGCGGGCCGTTCTCCAGCCGCTGTACGCGCGTGCGCAGGTGACTCCAGCTGCCGTCCGGCGCGGCGAAGGCGCGCTGCAGATAGGACTTGACCGCTTCGCGCGCATCGAAATCCTTCGTCACGACGACGAGCTGGCCGAAGTTGTCGTTGAACAGCTGCTGGTCGAGGGGCAGGTAGAAGCGTGGTGCGCCGTTGCCGATGTAGGCCGCGACATTCACCAGCTTGTCCTTGACCTCGTCGCGGCCCAGCAGCGCCTCGACGCGCTTGACCTCGTTCTCGGTAGCCTTCAGCGAGGCACCCTGCGGCAGCCACAGGTCGACGATCAGTTCGCTGCGGTTCGACGGCGGGAAGAACTGGTACTGCACGCCGACCTTGAACAGCGCCATGCCGCCGATGAAGGCGAGCACGGTCAGGCCGATGACGATCCAGCGGTGGCGCAGGCACCATTCGAGCAGCGCCTTGAAGCGGCGGTAGAACGGCGTGTCGTAGACGTCGCCGTGATGCTCCTCGCCATACTTGCGCAGCGCCTTCTCGTCGAGCAGCTTGTAGCCGATATAGGGCGTGAAGATGACCGCGACGACCCACGAGACGAGCAGCGCGATGGTCGTCACCGAGAAGATCGCCCCCGCATACTCGCCGGCGCCCGACTTGGCGAAGCCGACCGGCGTGAAGGCGGCGGCGGTGATCAGCGTGCCGGTCAGCATCGGGAAGGCGGTGCTGGTGTAGGCGAAGGTGCCGGCACGGAATTTCTCCCAGCCCTGCTCGATCTTCACCACCATCATCTCGACGGCGATGATCGCGTCGTCGACCAGCAGACCCAGCGCGATGATCAGCGCACCGAGCGAGATCCGGTGCAGGTCGATGCCGAAGAGGCGCATCATCAGGAAGGTCACGGCCAGCACCAGCGGGATCGACAGCGCCACGACCATGCCGGTACGCACGCCCAGGCTGAGGAAGCTGACCGCCAGCACGATGACCACCGCCTCGGCGAGCGTCTTGAGGAACAGGTCGAGCGAGATGCGCACCACGGTCGGCTGATCGGCCACCGTGGTCACCTCCAGCCCCAGCGGCAGGGCCTGCGCCTGTGCAGCGATTTCCGCTTCCAGCGCCTTGCCGAGCGTGATCACGTCGCCGCCCCTGGCCATCACCACGGCGATGCCGATCGCGTCCCTGCCATCGACGCGCATGCGCGGATTGGGTGGATCGGCGAAGCCGCGCGTCACCTCGGCGATGTCGCCGAGCCGGAAATGCCGCCCGCCAACGACGAGGGCGGCGGAGCGGATCTGCTCCGCCGAATCGAACGCGCCGGAAACGCGCAGCCGCACGCGGTCGCTGTCCGTCTCGACGAAGCCGGCCGGCTGCACCGCATTCTGTTGCGCGAGCGCGCCTGCCACCAGCGCCGGCGTCAGGCCGAGACTGGCGAGGCGCTGCGGCGCCATCTCGATGAAGATCTTCTCATCCTGCACGCCGAGGAGATCGACCTTCTTGACATCCGGCACGCTGCGCAGGCCGCGCTGGATGCGCACGGCCGCGCGCCGCAGCTCGGCATAGTCGTAGCCATCGCCGGTCAGCGCGTAGATATTCACATAGACGTCGCCGAAATCGTCGTTGGGGAAGGGGCCCTGCACGCCGGCCGGCAGGGTATGCCGGATATCGTCGAGCTTCTTTCTGACCTGCCGCCAGGACTCGGGCACCTCGGCCTTCGGCGTGTAGTCCTTGAGGATCACGAAGACCAGCGACTCGCCCGCACGCGAGGCCGACTTCAGCACATCGACGTAAGGCGTTTCCTGCAGTTTCTTCTCGATACGCTCGGTCAGTTCGGTCTCCACCTCGCGCGCCGTCGCCCCCGGCCACAGCGTGCGCACCACCATCACCTTGAAGGTGAAGTCCGGATCCTCCGCGCGGCCGAGCTTGAGGAAGGCCAGCGTGCCTCCGACCATCAGCACGATCATCAGGTACAGCACCATCGATGGGTGCCGTAGCGCCCATTCGGAAAGATTGGGTCCCTTCATGGGGTCACCACCCGGACCTTTTCGCCGGCGGCGAGCTTGAAGGCACCCGCGGCGACGATGGTCTCGCCGGGCTGCAGGCCGCCTTGGACGATGGCACCAGCATCGGTATAGCGCGCGATCTCGATGCTGCGCTGGCTCACCGTCCCGTCGGCGCCGACGATCCAGACGGCCGGCTTGTCCCCCTGCTGCAGGAGCGCGGCGAGCGGCACGGCGAGCGCGCCGGCTTCCGCCGGTGCGAAGCGCACCGTCGCCGTCATGCCGAGCGCGACGGCGGCATCGGCATCGACAATCGATACCCGCGCGGCGAAGGTGCGTGTCGCCGCATCGGCGGCGGGCGCAAGCTCGCGCACGCGGCCCCGATAGGTCTTGCCGGCCCCCTGGCTCCAGAGCTCCACCGTCGCGCCAGCGCCGACTTTCAGGCCGGCGATTCGCGACTCGGGGACCGCGATGGCGACTTCCCGCTCGCCGTCACGCGCGATGCGCAGGATGCCCTGCCCGGGGCCGACCACCTGGCCGGGCTCGGCGAGCACGGCGGCGACCACGCCATCGGCGTCCGCGCTCAGCGTCGTATAGGCGGCCTGGTTCTTCGTCAGCTGCGCCTGCGCGTCCGCAGCCGCCGCGGCAGTCGCCTTCGCATCGAGCGCCGCCTGGCTGATGAAGTTCTTCGCCTTCAGTTCCTGCGTGCGCCCGAGTTCGGCCGCCGCCAGCGCACGCTGCGCTTCGGCCTGCGCCGCGGCGAGCCGCTGGTCGGACGGATCGAGGCGCGCCAGCGGCTGGCCGGCCTTGACGCGCATGCCGGCATCGACCAGACGTGCCACCATCTTGCCGCCGACGCGGAAGCCCAGCGTCGTCTCGATGCGCGCGCGCACCTCGCCGCTGTAGCGTTCTTCCTGCGCTGTCCCCGCATTGGCGGCGGTACCCACTTTCATGACCTTGACCGGGCGCGGCCCCGCATCCTGCGCCTCCGGAGGCGGCATCTTTTCGCCGCAGGCGGCGAGGAAGGGAATCACGAACATCCACCAATGTTTCATCGGGCAGGCTTTCCGCGGCGCATGGCCATCCAGTAGAGAAGGGGTATGACGAACAGCGTCAGCACCGTGGAGAAGGCAAGTCCCCAGACGATGGACGCGGCCACCGGCCCCCACAGCAGCGACTTGCCTGCCAGCCCGAAAGCCAGCGAGAACAGGCCGCCGATGGTGGTGACCGAGGTGATCAGGATCGGCACGACGCGGCGCCGCGCGGCATAGACCGCGGCGTGCAGCACGCTCATGCCGCCGGCCAGCCGCTCGTTGGCGGCGTCGATCAGCACGATCGCCGAGTTCACCGCGATGCCGGTCAGCGCGATGACACCGTAGAGCGTGTAGAGCGACAGCGGGATGCGCGAGACGAGCAGGCCGAGCGCGACGCCGGTGAAGGCGAGCGGCACGGTGACGAGGATCAGCAGCGGCTGCCAGTAGCTGCGGAACTGCGCGGCGAGGATCAGGTAGATCAGGCCGATGCCGAGCAGGAACAGCCACTTCATCGCCTCCAGGCTTTCGCGGATGTCTTCCATCTCGCCGCTGAAGTCGATGGTCGTGTTCGGGAACTGCGCCGCCACAGTGTCCCATCCGGCGCGGATCTGCCGGTCGGCGGCGGCGGTATCCGTCGTCTCCTTGTCGAGGTCGGCCTCGACGGTGATCGCCCGCAACAGGTTGTAGTGCTTGATGACGCCCTTGCCGGCCTTCGTTTCCGCATTCACCAGCGCGCCGAGCGTCGTCGTCTGGCCATTGCCCGCAGTGCCGATGGCAACCGGATGGTCGAGCAGGTTGAAGATGTCCGCGCCGACATGGCCGGGCGTCCGGCCGTCGCCGCGGTGCTTCGCGCGCACGCGCAGCTCGAGCTTCTCGCCGAGGTCGCGCGTCACCGCGACGATCTCGCCGTCGACGGCGAGGCGCACCAGCCGCGCCACCTTGCCGGCATCGAGGCCGGCCGCGCGCAGCGCCTCGCGGTCGAGCTCGAGCACCAGCTGGGGGCGGCCGGGCACATCGTCGTCGACCACATCCTTGGCGCCCGGCACCGCCTGGACGATGCGCAGCAGCGCATCGGCGGCGGCGCGCAGCTCGAGGGGATCGTCGCCGCGCACCCGCACGCGCACCGGCTTGGTCAGCGGCGGCCCGCCGGACAGCATCGTGAACGAGATCTTGCCGGGACTCGGCAGCGCCTCGATGTCGGCCCGCATCGCGGCGACGATCTCCTCGACGCCGCGCCCGCCGGACTGCGGCAGCAGCGAGACCACCACCTGGCCGTAGATCTCGCCGTAGAGGGGCTCGGTATCGGTGAACTTCACCCCGGCGTAGGCGGCGGTATTGCGTGCCTCGCCGGGCTGCAGGTGCCGCTTCACCGCCGTCTCGAGCCGCTCGGCCTCGCGCAGGCTCGCCTCGATCGGGGCGCCGGCCGGCATGTCCACATTGACGTAGAAGACGCGCAGGGGGTCGAAGGCGAAGAACTGGATGCGCACCATGCCCGTCGCCACCGCCGCGACGGCCAGCGCCAGCATCAGCGCGGCGACGGCCAGCGACCGGCGCGGTCGCCGCATCACGGCGATCAGCCAGCGCGAGTACTTCACGCGCAGCCGGTGGTTGAACCGCGCGCGCCAGTCGTCCGCCGCCGGCACCGCGCTTCGGCTCGCCGTGACGACATGCACCGGCAGGATCCAGTAGGCCTCGATCAGGCTGATCGCCAGCGCCAGCGTGACGATGAAGGGAATCACGAACATGAACTTGCCGACGATGCCGGGCAGCAGCATCAGCGGCAGGAAGGCCGCCATCGTCGTCAGCACCGCCGAGGACACCGGCGCGATCACCTCGCGCATCGCGTCGATCGAAGCCTCGATGGCGGCCATGCCGCGCTGCATCTTGTAGTAGATGGCCTCGACCACCACCACGGCATCGTCGACCAGCATGCCGAGCGCGATCACCACGCCGAGGAGCACCGAGATGTTGAGGGTGTAGCCGAGCGCGCCGAGGATCGCGAAGGTGCCGGCCAGCGAGAACGGAATGCCCAGCGCGACCAGTGCGGCGATGCGCCCGCCGAGGAACAGCCAGCAGCTCGCCAGCACCACCAGCAGGCCGACCAGCGCATTGGATTCCATGATGCGGATCGACTCGCGCGTTGGAATGGTCTGGTCGTCGAGCAGCTGCAGCTGGATGCCCTCGGCGGCCAGCACCGGGTTCTTCTCCGCGATGAAACCGCGGATGCGGCCGAGCAGATCCAGCGTATTGATGCGACTCTTCTTCGTGATCGCCAGCATCACCGCCGGCCGGCCCGCGTAGCTCGCGAGGCTGCCCGCCTTGGCGCGCGCCCGTGACACCTCGGCGACGCTGGCGAGCGGTACCTGCGCGGTACCGCGACCCACCGGGATCTCCGCCACGCGCTCGGGGTCGACGTGCTGGCCGACCACTCGCACCAGCCAGGCCTCGCGACCGTTCTCCTCACCCGCTTCCGCCTTGCCGGCGAAGGTATCGCGGAACCAGGCGTAGGCGGCATCGGCGACGTCCGTGCCGTTGAGGCCGCGATTGGCCAGCGCTACCGGATCGAATTCGACGAGCAGCTCCGGGTCGCGCAGGCCGGTGGCGAACACCTGGTCGATGCCGGCCATGCGCTCGAGATCGTCGCGCAGCGTCTTGGCACGCCAGCGCAGCACCTCGTCGGCCGCCTGCCCGGTGACCAGCACCAGCGCGGTGGGAAAGCCGTTCGAAGTGGTCACCTCGAGCACGCGCGGATCCTTGGCTTCGGGGGGCAGATCGCTCTTCGCCTTGTTCTGGATGTCGCGCCGCAGGTCGTTCACGCGCTTGTCGAAAACGCGCTCGGAAATCTCGTGGAAGCGCACGAGGATGTTGGACACGTTCTCGCGCGACGACGACGACGAGAAGCGCACGTCGGCGACCCCCTTGATCGCATCCTCGAGCGGCTTGGTGACCCGCTTCTCGACGTCCTCGGCCGACGCCCCCGGCAGGATCGTCGTGATCATGACCCAGTTGAAGTTGATCTCCGGGTCCTGCTCGCGGGGCATCGCCAGATAGGCGAACACGCCCATCGCCAGCACCACCAGGAAGGCGATGTTGGCGAGCGGGTGATTTTCCAGCAGGCGCCGGTAGAGCGTCATTTCAGCGTTGCGCCATCCTGCAGGGCATGGCGTCCCTGCGTCACCACCTGCGCGTCGGCCGGCAGGTCGTGCGGCGCCGGCCGGCCTTCCTGCGCCTGAGGCAGGACATGGAAGCGCGCCTTGCCGTCCGCTGCGACAAACACGCCGTAGCGGCCTTCGCGCCGCACCAGCAGATCAGCCGGCAGATGGGACTGCGGGTCGCGCCAGACCAGCCGGCCTTCCGTGCCGGCAGCCGGTGGCGGGCCGGCGAAGCGCAGCCGCGCCTCGATGCTGCGCGATTCGCGATTGACCGCGGGCGAGACGCGCAGCAATGCTACCGGTTGGCGTTGGTCCGCGAACACGAAAGTCGGCGGCGGCGCGACGGCGCCCGCCAGTGATTCCGCATCGCGCGGCTGCAGCTGGGCGGCCAGCTCGAGCTGGCCGACATCGACGAGCATCAGCAGGATGCCGCCGGGCGTCGCCAGTTCGCCGACCTGCCCGGTGCGGCTACGCACGACTGCATCGAAGGGCGCTCGCAGCACATGCTTGTCGAGCATCCGGCGGGCGGTATCGCGCTGTGCCGTCGCCGCCCGCAGGTCGGCGGCTGCGGCGGCCAGCTCCGTTTCGCGCAGGGCCAGCGCCTCCGCCGAGTAGAAGTTGCGGTCGCGCAGGGCGCGTGCCCGTTCGAATTGGCCGCGCGCCTGCGCGTGGCGCGCCGCGGCCTGTGCCAGCGCGGCTTCGGCACGTTCCAGCGCCAGTTCCGCATCACGCGGGTCGAGCCTTGCGACGACCTCGCCGCGCTTCACGCGCTGCCCGACATCGGCCGGCAGGGCGAGTATCCGCGCCGCGACTTCAGCGGACAGACGTGCCTCGTTCTTGCCGACCACGGCCGCCGGCGCGTTGCGCTCGGGATGAATCGCCACCTCGGCGACCGTGGCCAGTTGCAGCAGGGGACTGGCCGCTGGTGCTGCCGGTTTGGCCGTTTCGCTGTCGTCGCCGCAGGCGGCCAGCAGCAGGCAGGTGCCAATTGTCATAACGAGCGTGGCGCGATTCATCGAATTTTCCTCGCCGGCGGCTCACCGCACAGGCCGCCCAGCATGATGTCGAAGTACGTGGAGAAGTAGGCCTCGTCGCCCACACCCGCCTCGGTGCAGCAATCGATCGAATGGCGCCAGATCATGCGCATGAGCAGGGGACCGATCACGATATGGATGGCCGCATTGACGTCAGCGACGCGGAATTCGCCCCTCGCCACGCCGCGCTCGATGACGCTGCGGATCAGGGCCGTGCCGCGCAGGATCACCTCGGCGTGATAGAAGCGGGCGATCTCCGGGAAATTGTGCGCCTCGGAGAACACCAGTTTCGGAATGCCGCCGATGCGTTGCGAACCGATCAGGCGCCACATCCCGGCCACCACCTCCCGCAACAGGTCGACTGCAGGACCGGAGAAGCGATCGACCAGCGCTTCGCCTTCCGTCAGGGCCGGCAGCAGACCTTCGCGCACCACCGCCTTGAACAGGGCTTCCTTGCCATCGAAGTAGAGGTAGAGCGTCCCCTTCGACACGCCGGCGCGGGCGGCGACATCTTCCAGACGAGTGGCGGCGTAGCCCTTGTCGACGAACAGGTCGAGCGCGGCCGCCGTGAGTTCGGCAGGGCGCGCCTCTTTGCGGCGACGGCGGACAGGGGCCGCAGTGACAGCAGTGGCAACGGCGGCGGCAGTAGCAGCGGAGGCAGTGGATCGCGACATGCGCAGGCGAACGTTAATGACCGAAGGGTCAGTAATCTATTCGCCGCCGCCGTCGCTGTCAAATATGGGCTGGGAATCCGCCTAGAACTCTTCCCACTCCTCGTCGTCGTCGGCCAGGTGGGGCGGGGGGAGTTTGGCCGTGGCCGGCTTCGCTGCCGGCTTCGCCGGCGCCGTCCCGCCAGCGCCGACTTTCTGCCCCAGTTGCTTGGGCGTGACGTCCCGCAGCGCCGGTCCCGGCAGGGTCGTGCCTTCGTCGAGCTTGAACATGCTCACCGCCTGTACCAGCCCGCTGGCCTGTTCTTCGAGGCTTTCGGCCGCCGCCGCGGCTTCTTCGACCAGCGCGGCGTTCTGTTGCGTGACTTCGTCCATCTGGCTGACGGCCTGGGTGACTTGTTCGATGCCGCTGCTTTGTTCGCGGCTGGCGTTGGTGATGTCCATGACCAGTTTGGCGACTTGCTGGAAGCTGGTGACGACTTCGTCCATGGTGGTGCCGGCTTCGTTCACCAGTTGCGCGCCGCCTTCGACTTTGTCGACGGATTCGCCGATCAGTTGTTTGATTTCCTTGGCCGCCGTGGCGCTCCTTTGTGCAAGGTTGCGTACTTCGGTGGCGACGACGGCGAAGCCTCGGCCTTGTTCGCCGGCCCGCGCGGCTTCGACGGCCGCGTTCAGGGCGAGGATGTTGGTCTGGAAGGCGATGCTGTCGATGACGCCGACGATGTCGGCGATTTTCTTGGAGCTGGCCTGGATGCCGCTCATGGTGTCGACGACTTGTTTGACCATCTGCCCGCCGCGCGTGGCGATTTCGTTGCTGCTGGTGGCCAGTTCGTTGGCTTTGCGGGCGTTGTCGGCGTTCTGCCGCACGGTGGCGTTGAGTTCTTCCATCGAGCTGGCCGTCTCTTCGAGGCTGCTGGCTTGTTCTTCGGTCCGGCTCGAGAGGTCCTGGTTGCCGGCCGCGATTTCCTGCGCCGCCGTGTTGATGGCTTCCGTCGCTTCCTTGATCCGCCCCACCACTTCGCGCAGACGCTCGACCGTGGTGTTGGTGTCGTCTTTCAGTTGGCCGAAGGTGCCGTGGTAGTCCGCTTCGATCTGGCGCGTCAGGTCGCCGTTGGCGACGCGGTTGAGTACTTCCGAGGTGGTCTGCAAGGCGCTGGCGGTGGTGTCGAGCAGGAGGTTCATGCTGCGTGCGAGGCCGGCGAAGAAGCCGCTCTTGCCGTCGGGGTTGACGCGCACGGACAGGTCACCCAGCGAAGCGGCCTGGACGAGTTCCTGGACTTCCTGTTCGACCTGGACTTCGGTGGTGCGGTCCTGCCATTCGGCGACGGAGCCGAGCCGTTCGCCATCGGCACCGAAAACAGGGTTGGCGGTGACGGTCATGTGCCGGACGCCGATTTGCAGCTGGGCGGTATGGGGCCGGGCCAGTTCGTCGAGCAACCGGGCCTGGTGCGCCGGATTCTTGTGGAAGACGTCGATGTTGGTGCCGACCAGCTTGTCGGCATCGAAGTCCGGCAGCTGCGCGCGGATGTCCGCTTCCGCCGCCTTGAGGATCGATTCCACCGACCGGTTCGTGTAGATGATCGTCCGCCCCGGATCCGCGATCATCACGCCGGTGCTGACGTTGTCCAGCGCGATGCGGATGCGCTGGTTCTCGGTGGCGACCTTCCGCTCCGCTTCGATCCGGTCACGCAGTTCGGTCTGCATGCGGTTCATCGACGCAAGGATGCTGTCGTCGTCACCCGGTTTCAACGCCAGCGTGTTGTCGAGCTTGCCGCCCGCGACGGCATGCGCAAAGTCGACCGCGGTTTCAGGCTCGCCGCCGATCTGGCCCATGATGCGCTGCGTGATGCGATGCGCGATGAGCAGGATGAAGAGACCAGAGACCAGCGTGGCCAGCCCGTAGAACCAGGCGATCAGCTTGCTCGAAGATTGCAGCTCGCGCATGGCCTCGGTGAGATCGGTTGCCTGCCGGTCCTCGACCTGCTTCATCAGGTCGATGCGGCCGGTCGCCGCCGCGAACCACTGCTTTGCCGGCCGGCCGAGCGATTCAGCCTGCAGGCTGTCGATGGCATGCTGCTTGGTGGCGGCGACCTCATCGACCACCGCCCCGCGAATGGTCTCGTCAGCGAACTGCACATGGTCTGTGCTCGCATACTGCCTGAAAACGCCGAACCAGGTGTCCTGCTCGGCGGCGTTGCGCAGGAAGCGGATGAGGATCGGCGGCGTGAAGCGATCGGCACCGAAGGCGTTCGAAAGCAGGGCGCGCTCGATGCCGGCCCGTTCCTTGGCTTGCAGCAGGCCGACGTAGGCGGTGGCGGCACGCGAGATGTCCTTGTCGGAACTCAGCGTGGCGAGCTGGCCGGGAACCTGCAGCAGCGTCGCGATGGTCTTGCTGTAGTAGCCGATCGCGTCAGCCCCGGGAATCGACAAATCGGTCACGGCCCGCCGCTTCGCGTCGAGCCCGTCGAGGAGCTGCCTGCCTTCGCCCACCAGTTCGGCCATCCGCGGCCCGAAGTGGGCAGCGTCGAATGCCGCCAGGTCGGCGGCCAGTTCCCGCTGGCGCGCCATGCTCGCTTCGCGCTGCGCGGGGAGCTCCTTGGCGAAGCTCGCCCCCTGGCTGCCGAGGTAGCCCGCACTCATGCCCCGCTCCTTCTGCAGCTCATGCACCAAGGCCCCGACACGCGTCGCGACCGATACGAGTCCCTGCAGGCGGCCCATCTCTGCAGCCAGCGAGATTTTCTCGATCGTGTTCCAGGCCGAGACCCAGAGCAGACCTGCCAGCGGAATCGCGACCATCAGGAACAGCCTGCTGCGCAAACTCATCTTCATCGCCCTCTCCTTCGCGGCAACCGGATGCTGCGCGCATCCGGCTATCCCTTTCGTGGAACAGGAAATGCTAGGCGCCACGCCTGCAGCTTCCCTTATCGCAGATCAAGGATACCCGGTGCTGGACGCAACCGGCGTTGGGAAAAGTCGGCCCGGCGACAATTGCGGCCGCGACAGCCGATAGAATCACGGCATCAACCGCAGGGAGTGCAATCGCCATGTCGAGTATCGTCAATGTCGTTTTCGACCGCAGCCGCGAATACGAACTCATCGCCCACGGCGGCATGTCGCGCGACGACGCCAATCTCTGGCTCGATGCGCAGTGGGAAGCGCTGGAGTGCGAGCCGACCAACCCGATGGGGAAGGTGCTCGTCCTCGATCGCATTCTCGGCGTCGCCCTGTATGCCGGCGAAAAGCACTTCGAAGCCGGCGACGACTGGGCCAAGCGCTATGCCGAGGCCGTCATCGCCGTGCTGGACCGTCCCGCCGTGCGCATCGACGTCGCCGACCGCATCGTCGGCTGAGTTCCGCCAACCGCGCCGGTCAGCCCGCTTCCTGCTCAAGAAAGCGGTAGATCGCGTCCAGGCGGGCGATGCCGTCATCCATTTCCAGCACGCGCTGGCGCAATTCCAGCGGCAGCGGCAGCAGCTCCGCCCAGCGATCGGCCACCCAGGCCGCATCGTAGAAACGGTAGGGTTGCGGCGGCGCATCCTCCAGCGCATCGATCAGTCCGCGCAGCATCGGCACCAGCCGGGCGTAGTCGCCGGGAATCGGCGTGACGGGCGGCTCGGGCAGGATATCCACTTCCGCACGCACCAGCCCGTCCGGCATGGTGCGATGGTCGACCACACGAAAACGTGCGCCGCCGTGCGTGACGACATTGAGGATGCCGAACTGCGGCATGTCCCAGTCGACGATGCTGGCCAAGGTGCCGACGCGGTGCGGCACGGCATCCTCCCCCTGTGCCACCGCCACCGCCTCGCCCCGTTCGAGCAGGCAGACGCCGAACGGCGAACCGACGCGCAGGCGCTCCTTGACCATGTCCAGGTAGCGCGTCTCGAAGACGCGCAGTTCCAGCCGGCCACCGGAGTGCAGCACGGTATTGAGCAGGAAGAGCGGGATCTCCATCATTCCGCTGGCGCCCCCCAGCGCGGCATCAGTTCGTGCGGAACGGCCAGGCGGTCGAGAATGCGGGCCACAACGAAATCCACCAGCCCGCCGATGTCGGCCGGGCGGTGGTAAAAGCCCGGACTCGGCGGCAGGATGACGGCGCCGGCGCGCGCCAGCTTCAGCATGTTCTCGAGGTGAAGCGTCGAGAAGGGCGTCTCGCGCGGTACGAGGATCAGCGGCTTGCCTTCCTTGAGCGCGACATCGGCCGCGCGCGTGATCAGGTCCTTCGCCGTGCCGGCGGCGACCTCGGCGAGCGTGCCCATGGTGCAGGGGCAGATCGCGTAGGCATCCGGCGGGTTGGAACCGGAGGCCGGCGGCGCGTTCCAGTCGTCGCGGCCGAAGACCGTCAGCCGGCTGGCGCCGTCGCCGACGAGGCCGAAACGCTCCGCGAGCAGGCGCTGCGCCTCGCGCGGCTGCGCCGGCAGCACGAGGTCGGTCTCCTGTTTCGCGACGATCTGTGCCGCCTGCGAGTACATCAGCCAGACGCGGCAGCCGGCGGCGAGCAGGCAGTCAACGAGGCGCAGCCCGTAGGGCAGGCCGGAAGCACCGGTCCAGGCGACGGCGATGGTCTTGTTCAAGTCGGTTCCTTGAGAAGTCTTGCGGCGATCAGGCCGTTCACGATACCGAAAACCAGCGCGCTGGTGCCGAAGACGGGCACGAGATAGAACACGCCGTCGTGCGGCACCAGCCACAACCGGGCGAGCAGCAGCTGCCCGCCGATGTGGGCGAAGGCTGCCAGCACACTCGCCGTCACGGGCCCGAACCAGCGGCGCGGCAGGCGCGCGGCCAGGGCCAGTGCGGCGAGACTCGCCAGCGCGCCGGTCAGCCCGAGGAAGAAGCCGGGCGCGAGGAACTGGCCGACCAGCAGGCTGCCGGCGACGACGCGCAGCAGCGACACCCACGCGGCCTCGCGCCAGCCGTGGCGCCACAGCACGATCAGCACGACGATGTTGGCCAGCCCCGGCTTGACGCCGGGCAGCGGCGAGGGCAAGGCCGCCTCGGCGACGGTCAGCGCGATCGCCGCCGCCGCGTAGCGCGCGATGCGGCGGTCGGTGTCGGTAACCTTGAGCTCAAGAAATTCGCCGGGCCGTCCCAAGAATTTCTCGCCCCCCCGGGGGGGAGGCGGCGGCGCAGCCGGCGCTTCGGGGGGGGGCTTAGTAGTTGAGGCTGTCATGGCTGGGGTCGCGGCCGGCGAGGCTCAGGCTGACGTGGTTCGGCGCGCAGATGGCGATGGCGTTGGGCCGCGTCAGCCAGCCCTGCTGCACGCAGTACTGGCGCGGCCCGGGGTCGGACAGCACGCGCGCGCGGCCCGGCGCGATCTCGATCACGGTGTCGCCGAGCGGGCCGGTAACCGTGTAGCGCTGCGCGGCAGCGAGCGGATACTCGGCGACAACGCGGCCGTCGAGGCGAATCACCGCGCGCTCCGCCTTGCCGCCGGCCCACAGCACGGAAAAGGACATGGCCACCGCGGCCGCTCCGAGCAGCAGCACGCCCCAGTCGCCCGGCTGCAATAGCCCCAGCCAGGCTTTCATTGCACGAGCTGGCGGTGCCTCACCAATACCCGGGCGCTGCCGCGGAAGTGCTCGGCCAGCCGCTCGGCGAACCAGACCGAGCGGTGCTGCCCGCCGGTACAGCCGAGCGCGACGGTGAGGTAGGAACGATTGTCGCGGATGTAGGCCGGCAGCCAGTCGGCCACGAAACGGCGGATGTCGTGCAGCATGCGCTGCACGCCCTGCTGGGCGGAGAGGAAATCGCTGACGGCAGGATCGAGCCCGGTCAGCGGCCGCAGCAGCGGATCGTAATGCGGGTTCGGCAGGCAGCGCACGTCGAAGACGAGATCGGCATCAAGCGGCAAGCCGTGCTTGAAGCCGAAGGACTCGAACAACAGGGTGAGGCCTTCGCCGTCGAGCGCGAGGAAGTCCTTGATCATCGCACGCAGGGCGTTCGGCCGGATGTTGCTGGTATCGATGCGGTGCCCGCGCTCCTGCAGCGTCTCGAGCGCCTCGCGCTCGCGGGCGATCGCCTCGGCCAGCGTACACACGCCTTCCGCCATCGGATGGCGCCGGCGCGTCTCGGAAAAGCGCTGGATCAGCACATCGTCACGCGCCTCGAGGAAGACGAAGCGGACGTCGATGTCGTTCTCCGCCAGTTGCTCCAGCTGCCGCGGCAGCGTGGCGATGCCGCTGCCGCCGCGCATGTCGATCGCGACGCCGACGCGCGCCTGCCCCTCGCGCAACAGGTGGCCCGCCAGCCCCGACAGCAGCGGTGCGGGCAGGTTGTCGACGCAGAAATAGCCGGCATCTTCGAGGACGTTCAGGGCGATCGACTTGCCGGAACCGGACAGGCCGCTGATCAGGACGAGTTGCATGGCAGGCGGACGGGAGACGGTGAGCCCTATGGTAGCATCGGCGCCCGTTCCCACACGATGCGCCCACTTCCCGCCATCCCAAGATGTCACGCCAGGACACACGCTGGAAACCCCGTCCCGCCCTGGCCGGCGCTCCCGATTTCCTCCACCCCTGGCTCGCCGATCCCGGTTCGCTCACCGCGCGCATCGTCGCCCGCTGCGGCAACTTCCGCGTACGCGTGCTGGGCGAACATCGTGCCCGCCCGTTCGCCGACGAGCGGCTGCTGATCGACCTGCCCGCGGGGCGCAGCGCCTGGACGCGCGAGGTGCTGCTGGTGGCCGATGACGAACCTGTCGTCTTTGCCCACAGCGTGCTCGCACCCCGGGACCTGACCGGCGCCTGGCATATGGCGCAGGCCGTCGGCAGCCGGCCGCTCGGTGCCGCGCTGTTCGCCGATCCGGGCATCTGCCGCGGCCCCCTGCAATGCGCTCGCCTCGCCGCCACCCATCCGCTGCATCGCCACGCCACGGCGGCACTCGGCCCGCTGCCTTCCCCGCTCTGGGCCAGGCGCTCGCGTTTCTGCCGCTGCGACCGGCCGCTGCTGGTCACCGAAGTGTTCCTGCCCGGCATCGCACGTCTCGGATGATGCGCAAACAACTGCTCGGTCTGCTGCTGTACGGACTCAGCCTCGCGGCATTCGCCGAACCGGTGGCCGGATCCGTCGATGTCGTCGGTGCCGAATTCGGCACCTTCGACGCGAGCGATCCAAGGGAGACCGTCTTCCAGCCGACGAACGTCGTCCCGCACCGGGAAGGCCAGCGCTACGGCTGGGTCATCGAGGTGCGCACCCAAAAGCGCAGCCTGTCGGTGCGCGAGGAATACCTGCTGCCGACCGCGGCGACCGAGGCGGGCGCGACGCTTGGGCCGGCCGGCGGGACCATTCCCCTGCCGCGCCGCAACCAGGTGAGCCAGCGGCAACTCGTTCCCGTCGACGGCATCATCATCGGCGAATGGACGATCGGCCCCGGCGAGCCGCCGGGCAAGAGGCATCTGCAGGTGATCGTCGAGGGCCAGGTGGCCGGCAGCTTCGACTACGAAGTGAAGTAGGCCCCTACCCCTACGCCGCCATCGTCGGCAGGAGCAGGCCGTCGCGCTCCTCGAGCGCGCAACCGCGCTTGAGTTCGGAGAGCAGCCAGGTCGCGAGCGCCGGCACATCCATGCCGAGCAGGCGCGCCCCGATGTCACGGAAGAATGGCACGCTCGCGAGATAGGCTTCGAGCCGGTCGCGCGGCAGGCCCTGCAGGTCGAGCAGATTGAAGATGAAGCAGGCCTTGATCGCATTCCGCGCCATGCGTGCGGGGTCGGCCTCGAAGGCCGCGATGCGTTTGTAGGCACGCTTCAGTGCAGCCGGGACATCCGCGAACGGTTTGCCGTGGCCGGGAATCACGATGTCGACGGCGAGGCCGGCGATCATGTCGAGCGTCGTGCGCGTCGCTTGCAGGGCGCCGCCATCGCTTGACTCGCCGAGCAGTTCGCCGAAGACGATGCCGAAGCCGTCCTCCCAGAACGCGTCGCCGGAAATCAGGATGCGCGCTTCCGCGCAATGGAACACCAGCGCGTCCATGTCGTGGCCGGGGGCCGCATGCGCGTGCCAGTCGAGACCGCCCATGCGCAGCGTTTCGCCCGGCCGCACCACGCCATCATGGCGGAAGCGGTCACCGCGCTGCGCGGCCGGCGCCAGCAGCAGGGCCTGCTCGTCCCAGTTGGCGATGTGCGCCTCGATGCCGGCGGGAATCAGGATCTCGCAGCCGAATTCTCTTTGCAACGCGGCGTTGCCGCCGATGTGGTCGGAATGCGAATGGGTGTTGATGAGCCGCCGCAACCGCAGACCCAGTTGCGCACCATCTTGCTGGTGCCGTCCCGCCAGCGCCGACTTTCGCTCGCATCGTTCCGCGAGCGCTTCCTTGACGAGTTCGACGGTCTGCACCGCGTGGCCGACGTAACCGCTGTCGATCAGCGTCGCCTCCTCGTTGCCGGGGCCGTCGAACAGCAGGATGTTGTTGGAGGACAGCCAGCCGCGTTCGATGACGCGAACCGTGTCAGGCAGCCGGGTCGCGCTCGTCATCATCGGCCTCGACAGGGATAGGCGGCAGGTTCAGGCCGTCGTGCTCGCGCTGCCCCCAGGGCCGGCCACAACCGATGCAGTAGGCCTCATCCTCGTCCGGAAGGCAGACGCCGATGCAGAGGTAGAGCGCATCGTCCTCTTCTGTGCCACTCATGAACCGCGTTTGGCCAGGATTGCCTGCGCCACCTTCGAGCCCGGCGCGCGGCCGAGCTGGCCGCAAACCCATGCCGCCGTATCGACGAGCCTGTCGAGATCGACGCCGCAGTCGGTGCCCAGCCCCTTGAGCAGCCAGACGACGTCCTCGGTGGCGACGTTGCCCGAGGCGCCCTTGGCGTAGGGGCAGCCGCCGAGGCCGCCGACGGCGGCGTCGAAAACGTTGACGCCCATCTGCAGCGAGGCGTGAATGTTGGCGATCGCCATGCCGTAGGTGTCGTGGTAGTGGCCGGCGAGTTTCTTGATCGGCACGCGGCGTGCGACCGATTCGATCATCGCCTGGGTCTTGCCGGGCGTGCCGGTGCCGATGGTATCGCCGAGCGAGACTTCGTAGCAGCCCATCTCGAACAGCGCCCAGGCGACCTCGGCGACGGCGGACGGCGCCACCTCGCCCTGGTAGGGGCAGCCGAGCACGCAGGAGACATAGCCGCGCACCTTGATACCGGCGTCCCTGGCGCGCGCCATCACCGGCTTGAAGCGCTCCAGCGATTCCTTGATCGTGCAGTTGATGTTCTTCTGCGAAAAGGCTTCCGAGGCGGCGGCGAACACCGCGACCTCCGTCGCGCCGGCGGCGATGGCGGATTCGAGCCCCTTTTCGTTCGGCACCAGCACCGGATAGTTCACGCCGGCACGCCGCGCGATGCCGGCCATGACCTCGGCGGCGTCGGCCATCTGCGGCACCCACTTGGGCGAGACGAAGGCCGTCGCCTCGATGGCGGTCAGGCCGCAATCGGCGAGGCGGTCGACGAGCTCGATCTTGACGGCGGCGGGAACGGGTTGCTTCTCGTTCTGCAGACCGTCGCGCGGGCCGACCTCGACGAGGCGTACTTTGCTGGGCAGGGGCATGGCGGGACGATTGAGACTATTAGGACGATGGATTGGCCTCGAACTCCGCCAATTCTGCCCCATCCGCCACCTGCTCGCCAACGGCGTAGCAGAAGGACTTGACCGTACCGCTCGCCGGCGCGACCAGCGTGTGCTCCATTTTCATCGCCTCCAGCACCACCAGCGGCGTGCCTTTCTCGACCCTGGCACCGGGCTCGGCCAACAGCGCGATCACCTTGCCGGGCATCGGCGCGGTGAGGCCGCCCTCGGCGCCGGCACCCTCGCCGGCGTGATGATGCGGATCGACAGCGGTGAAGAGGAAGCTCGTGCCGTCGAAGAAGAAATGGCGCTTCTCTCCGGCAGGAATCACCGAGGACGTCAGCCGGCGGCCGTCGAGGTCGGCGCGCAGCGTGCCGTCTTCGCGCAGTTCACCACTGGCGGGCGAGGCCCGGCCGTCCAGTTCGAGCAGGAAACCCGTGCCTTGATACGCCGCACCGACGCGCTTTTCGACATTGCCGGCGCGCAACAGGATCTCGCGCCTTGCCGCGCCGTTGGCGCGCCAGCCGTCGCGCCGATGCCAGGGCGAATGCGGGTCGCCGCTGGCGGCGGCATGCGCCGCGCCGTAGTTGCGGTCGCGCAGCAGTTCGGCCAGCGCGGCCAGCAGCCAGGCATCGCGCGGTGGCTCGGCAGCGTCGCCGGCCGGGAACAGGAAGTCGCGCTCACGTTCGATGAGGCCGGTGTCGAGGTCGGCGCGCGCGAAGGCCGGGCAGGCGACGAGGCGCGACAGGAAGCCGACGTTGCTGGTCACGCCGACAATGCGGTAGTCGGCCAGCGCCTGCAGCATGCGCGCCAGCGCTCTTTCCCGGTTTTCGTCCCAGACGATGAGCTTGGCGATCATCGGGTCGTAGTGGGGCGTGATCTCGTCGTCCTGCTCGACGCCGGTGTCCACCCGCACATGCAGCGATTCGGCCGGCGGCGCCAGGTGGGCAAGGCGACCGGTGGCGGGCAAAAAGCCTTTATCGGCGTCCTCGGCGTAGATGCGCGCCTCCAGCGCGTGGCCGCGGATTTGCAGTTGCTCCTGCGTCAGCGGCACCGTCTCGCCAGCGCCGACTTTCAGTTGCCATTCGACGAGGTCGACGCCGGTAATCATCTCGGTGACCGGATGCTCGACCTGCAGGCGCGTGTTCATCTCCATGAAATAGAACGTGCCGTCCTGATTGACGATGAACTCGACGGTGCCCGCGCCGACGTAGCCCACCGCCTTCGCCGCATCGACGGCGGCCTGGCCCATCGCGGCGCGGCGCTCAGGTGTCATGCCCGGCGCGGGCGCCTCTTCGAGCACCTTCTGATGGCGGCGCTGCACCGAGCAGTCGCGCTCGAACAGATAGACGCAGTTGCCGTGTGTGTCGCCGAACACCTGGATCTCGATGTGGCGCGGGCGCTGCAAATATTTTTCGATCAGCACATGGTCGTCGCCGAAGCTCGACGCCGCTTCGCGCTTGCACGAGGCCAGCGCATCGGCGAATTCCTCGCTCTTGTAAACGGCGCGCATGCCCTTGCCGCCGCCGCCGGCGCTCGCCTTGATGAGCACCGGGTAGCCGATGGTATCGGCTTGCTGCTGCAAGTGGGCAGGCTCCTGGTTGTCGCCGTGGTAGCCGGGCGTGAGCGGCACGCCGGCCTTTTCCATCAGTTTCTTGCTCTCGGACTTGAGGCCCATGGCGCGGATGGCGCTCACCGGCGGACCAATGAAGACGATGCCGTTGGCGACACAGGCCTCGGCGAACTCCTCGTTCTCGGAGAGGAAGCCGTAGCCCGGATGCACGGCCTGCGCGCCGGTGGATTGGCAGGCGGCGATGATCTTGTCGATGACGAGGTAGGAATCGCGCGCGGCGGCCGGTCCGATGCAGACGGCCTCGTCGGCGAGGCGCACGTGGCGCGCGCCGGCGTCGGCCTCGGAATACACGGCCACGGTGCGGATGCCCATGCGCCGCGCGGTCTTGATGACGCGGCAGGCAATTTCGCCGCGGTTGGCAATCAGGATTTTCGTGAACATCAGAGCACCCAGTCCGGTTTGCGTTTCTGCAGGAAGGCGCCGAGCCCTTCCTGCCCCTCGGGCGACACGCGCAGCTGCGCAATGCGCTCGACCGTGTAGTCGACGACTTTCGGGCCGAGCGGCCGGCTGGCGACAGAGCGGATCAGCGCCTTGCACTCGGCCAACGCCTGCGGGCCGTTCCTCAGCAGCGCCTCGACCCATTCGCCGACCGCCGCGTCGAGGCTCGCCTCGTCGGCGACCATCTCGTGGATCAGCCCGATGCGGTAGGCCTCCGCCGCCGAGAAGGCTTCGGCCGTCAGCATGTAGCGGCGCGCGTAGCGTTCGCCGATGGCGGCGATGACATGCGGGCTGATGACGGCGGGGATCAGGCCGAGCTTGACTTCGGTGAGCGCGAACTTCGCGTCGAAGGTCGCGACCGCCATGTCGCAGGCGGCGACGAGGCCGACGCCGCCGCCGTAGGCCGGCCCCTGCACGCGCGCGATCACCGGCTTCGGGCATTCGGAGACATGCAGCAGCATCGCGGCGAGCTCGCCGGCGTCACGCTGGTTCTCCTCTAGGCTAAAGGCGGCGGCGCGCTGCATCCAGTTGAGATCGGCGCCGGCGCAGAAGCTCTTGCCGGTGCTGGAAATGACGACGAGGCGCACGGCGTCGTCCGCCGCCATCCTCTCCATCGCGTCGGCCAACTCGGCGATCATCGTGTCGTCGAAGGCGTTGTGGCGCTCGGGCCGGTTGAGCGTGACGATGCCGACGCCGCCATCGATTTCGGTGAGGATGTTCTGGTAGCTCATGTTGTTACATCCTCTCATTTACATTCGAAATACGCCGAACTTCGTCGGCGGGATCGGAGCGTTGAGCGCCGCGGAAATGCCGAGGCCCAGCGCACGGCGCGTCTGCGCCGGGTCGAGCACGCCGTCGTCCCACAGTCGCGCGGTGGCGTAGTAGGGATGGCCCTGGGTCTCGTACTGCTGGCGGATCGGCGCCTTGAAGGCTTCCTCGTCCTCGACGCTCCATTGCTTGCCGGCGGCTTCGAGGCCATCGCGCTTGACGGTGGCGAGCACGCTGGCCGCCTGCTCGCCGCCCATCACCGAGATGCGGCTGTTCGGCCAGCTCCACAGGAAGCGCGGCGAATAGGCGCGGCCGCACATGCCGTAGTTGCCGGCGCCGAAGCTGCCGCCGATCAGCACCGTGAACTTCGGCACCTGGGCCGTGGACACGGCTGTCACCATCTTGGCGCCGTCCTTGGCGATGCCGCCGTTCTCGTACTTGCGGCCGACCATGAAGCCGGTGATGTTCTGCAAAAACACCAGCGGGATGCCGCGCTGCGCGCAGAGCTCGATGAAGTGCGCGCCCTTCTGCGCCGACTCGGAGAACAGGATGCCGTTGTTGGCGACGATGCCGATGGGGTAGCCGTGCAGGTGGGCGAAGCCGGTAACCAGCGTGGTGCCGTAGCGCGCCTTGAACTCGTCGAAGCGCGAGCCGTCGACGAGGCGGGCGATCACCTCGCGCACATCGTAGGGCTTGCGCGTGTCGGTGGGGATCACGCCGTAGAGTTCGGCGGGATCGTAGAACGGCTCCTCGGGCGTGGCCAGTTCGAGGGCGACGCTCTTCTTCCAGTTGAGATTGCCGACGATGCGCCGCGCGATGGCGAGCGCATGCTGGTCGTTCTCGGCCAGGTGGTCGCAGACGCCGGAAATGCGCGTATGCACGTCGCCGCCGCCGAGGTCTTCCGCCGTCACCACTTCGCCCGTCGCCGCCTTCACCAGCGGCGGGCCGCCGAGGAAGATGGTGCCCTGGTTGCGCACGATGATCGACTCATCGGACATCGCCGGCACGTAGGCGCCGCCGGCCGTGCAGGAGCCCATCACCACGGCGATCTGCGGAATGCCCTGGGCCGACAGGTTGGCCTGGTTGAAGAAGATGCGGCCGAAGTGTTCCTTGTCCGGGAAGACCTCGTCCTGCAGCGGCAGGAAGGCGCCGCCGCTATCGACGAGGTAGAGGCAGGGCAGGCGGTTCTCCCGGGCGATCTCCTGCGCGCGCAGGTGCTTCTTCACCGTCAGCGGATAGTAGGTGCCGCCCTTCACCGTCGCGTCGTTGGCGACGATCATGCACTCGACGCCCGACACGCGGCCGATGCCGGCAACCACGCCGGCGGCGGGCACGCTGTTGTCGTACATCTCCCAGGCGGCGAGCTGCGAGAGTTCGAGGAAGCCGGTGCCCGGATCGAGCAGGCCGTCGATGCGGTCGCGCGGCAGCAGCTTGCCGCGCGCCAGGTGCTTGGCGCGCGCTTCCTCGCTGCCGCCCCGTCCCACCAGCGCCGACTTTTCGCGCAGGTCGGCGACGATGGCCTGCATGGCGGCGGCGTTGGCCTTGAATTCCTCGCTGCGCGGGTTGAGTTTGGATTTGATGACGCTCACTAGAAACCTCCTCTTGCCAGCCAATGCTCGATCTGCGGCAGCCGGTCGGCGCCCCAGAAGGCTTCGTTGTCGACGACGATCCACGGCACGCCGAAGACGCCGGCCGCCAGTGCGGCCTCGGTTTCGGCGCGCAAGCGCTCCTTGATCGCCGGCTCGTTCATGCCCGTCTCCACCGCCGTCCCGCCAGCGCCGACTTTCGCGGCGAGTTCGAGCACGACCGTCGCGGACGACACGTCCAGGCCATCGACGAAATAGGCGCGGAAGACTTCATGGGCGAAGCGCCGCGCCAGTGCGCAATCCTGTCCGTGCAGCCAGTAGTAGGCACGCGCGGCCGCCACGGTGGAAATCGGGAAGGTCGCCGGCTGCGCGTAGGGAATGTCCAGGAAGCGCGCCGAGCGCGCGAAGTCATGGATGCTGTACTCCGCTTGTCCCGGCTGGCTGGTCAGCGTCACCGTGCCGAGCGACTTGGCGATCGCGCCGAGCAGCACCGGCCGCCATTGCACCTGGCGGCCGAAACGTTCGGCCAGCGCGTCGATGCGCTCGCTCGCCAGATAGGAATAGGGCGAACTGAAATCGAAACGGAACAGGAGCGGCTGGCTCATGTCAGTCGGCAGTGACGGCCCGCGCGATGACGAGGCGCTGGATGTCCGATGCGCCTTCGTAGATCTGGCAGACGCGCACGTCGCGGTAGATGCGCTCGACCGGGAAGTCGCTGACGTAGCCGTAGCCGCCGTGGATCTGGATCGCGTCGGAACAGACCTGCTCGGCCATTTCCGAGGCGAACAGCTTGGCCATGCTCGCCTCCTTGAGGCAGGGCTCGCCGGCGCTGCGCAGGGTGGCGGCGTGCCAGACCATCTGGCGTGCGACCTCGATTCGCGTCGCCATGTCGGCGAGACGGAAGGCCACCGCCTGGTGTTCGACAATGGGCTTGCCGAAGGCCTCGCGTTCCTTCGCGTAGGCGACGGCGGCCTCCAGCGCGCTCCTGGCCATGCCAACGGATTGAGCGGCGATGCCGATGCGGCCGGCTTCGAGGTTGGAGAGTGCGATCTTGTAACCCTCGCCCTCGTTGCCCAGCAGGCAGTCGGCGGGGATGCGGCAGTCCTCGAACAGGATCTGCGCGGTGTCGGAAGCCGACTGGCCGAGCTTTTCCTCGATGCGCGCGACGACATAGCCCTTCGTGTCGGTCGGCACGCAGAAGCAGGAGATGCCCTTGCGGCCGGCGGCCGGATCGGTGACGGCGAAGACGATGGCGATCTTGGCATGCTTGCCAGAAGTGATGAACTGCTTGACGCCGTTCAAGACCCAGTGGTCGCCATCTTTCACCGCGCGTGTTTTGATCGCCGCGGCGTCGGAGCCGACATGCGGCTCGGTGAGGCAGAAGCAGCCGAGCAGTTCGCCCGTGGCGGCGCCGCGCAGCCAGCGTTCCTTCTGCGCATCGTTGCCGTATCTGGCGAGGATGCCGCAGACCAGCGAGTTCTGCACCGACAGGATCGTCGAGGTGGCGCCGTCGCCGGCAGCGATCTCCTCGATGGCGATGGCGAGCGACACGTAGTCGAGGCCGGGGCCGCCCCATGCCTCCGGCACCACCATGCCCCAGACGCCGAGGGCTGCGAGTTCCTGCAAGGCGTCGGCGGGGAAGGTGGTGTGCTTCGCCCACTCCGCCGCGTTGGGCGCGAGGCGCTCGCGCGCGAAGTCGCGCAGGGTGTCGCGGATCATCCGCTGGTCGTCGTCGAGGATCATCAGAGCATCTCCACCGCCAGCGCCGTCGCCTCGCCGCCGCCGATGCACAGGCTGGCGACGCCGCGTCGCTTGCCGAGCTTCTTCAGCGCGCCAAGCAGCGTGACGACGATGCGCGCGCCCGAGGCGCCGATCGGGTGGCCCAGCGCGCAGGCGCCGCCATGCACGTTGACCTTGTCGTGCGGCAGGGCCAGCTCCTTCATTGCCGCCATGGTCACGACGGCGAAAGCCTCGTTGATCTCGTAGAGGTCCACGCTGTCGGCGGTCCAGCCGGTTTGTTCGAAGAGCTTCTTCATCGCGAAGACCGGCGCGGTGGTGAACCAGGCCGGCTCCTGCGCGTGTGTCGTGTAGCCGACGATGCGCGCGATGGGCTTCAAGCCGCGCTTGGCGGCATCGGACTCGCGCATCAGCACCAGCGCGGCGGCGCCGTCGGAGATCGACGAGGAATTGGCCGGCGTCACCGTGCCGTCCTTCTTGAAGGCGGGCTTGAGAGAAGGAATCTTGTCGAGCTGGGCCTTGCCCGGCTGCTCGTCGATCTTGATGGTCACATCGCCCTTGTGGCCGGAGACCGTGACCGGCGCGATTTCCCAGTCGAAGCTGCCGTCGCTGCCGGCGGCCTGCGCGCGCTGGGTCGAGGCGATGGCGAAGGCGTCCTGGTCCGCGCGCGTGAAGCCGTAATGCGCCACGCAGTCCTCGGCGAAGGTGCCCATCAGGCGGCCCTTCGTCTCCTTCGCGTAGTGGTCTTCGAGGCCGTCGAAGAACATGTGGTCGATCATCTGGCCGTGGCCGAGGCGGTAGCCGCCGCGCGCCTTGGGCAGCAGGTAGGGTGCGTTGGTCATCGATTCCATGCCGCCGGCGACGATCACGTCCTGGCTGCCGGCCTTCAATGCGTCGCAGGCGATCATGGTCGCCTTCATCGCCGAGCCGCAGACCTTGTGCACCGTCGTGCAGCCGGCGGACAGCGGCAGGCCCGCCTGCAATGCGGCCTGGCGTGCCGGCGCCTGGCCCTGGCCGGCCTGCAGCACGTTGCCGAACACGACCTCCTGCACGTCCGTCGCTTGCAGCCCGGAGCGCTCGACGGCGGCCTTGATGGCGACGGCGCCGAGGTTGGCGGCGGTCAGCGTGGCGAAATCACCCTGGAAGCCGCCCATCGGGGTACGGGCGGCGGCAACGATGACGATGTTTTCACTCATTATTTGGTCTCCTGGAACAGTTCGCGGCCGATCAGCATGCGGCGGATTTCACTCGTGCCGGCACCAATCTCGTAGAGCTTGGCGTCGCGCCACAGGCGGCCGGTCGAATACTCGTTGATGTAGCCGTTGCCGCCGAGGGTCTGGATCGCCTCGCCGGCCATCCATGTGGCCTTTTCGGCCGAATAGAGGATCGCGCCTGCGGCGTCCTTGCGCAGCGTGCGCGCGTGGTCGCCGGCATCGCAGGCCTTGCCCAGCGCATACACATAGGCACGCGTGGCCTGCCAGGTCGTGTACATGTCGGCGATCTTGCCCTGCATCAGCTGGAACTCGCCGATCGGCGTGTCGAACTGCTTGCGCTCGTGCAGGTAGGGAATCACCACGTCCATGCAGGCGGCCATGATGCCGAGCGGGCCACCGCACAACACCGCCCTTTCATAGTCGAGGCCGGACATCAGCACCTTGACGCCGTTGCCCACACCGCCGAGCACGTTCTCCTCGGGAATCTCGCAGTCGTCGAAGAACAGCGGGTAGGTGTTCGAGCCGCGCATGCCGAGCTTGTCGAGGTGCGTGCCGTGCGAGAAGCCCTTGAAGCCCTTCTCGACGATGAAGGCAGTGATGCCCTTCGGCCCGGCGTTGATGTCGGTCTTGGCATAGACCACCAGCGTGTCGGCGTCGCCGCCGTTGGTGATCCACATCTTGCTGCCGTTGAGCACGTAGCGGTCGCCCTTCTTCTCGGCCTTGAGCTTCATCGAGACGACGTCGGAGCCGGCGTTCGGCTCGGACATCGCCAAGGCGCCGACCTGCTCGCCGGAGATCAGACCGGGCAGGTATTTGGCTTTCTGCGCGGCATTGCCGTTGCGGCGGATCTGGTTTACGCACAGGTTGGAGTGGGCGCCGTAGGAGAGGCCCACCGAGGCCGAGGCGCGTGAGATCTCCTCCAGTGCAACGATGTGGGCGAGATAGCCCATGCCGGTGCCGCCGTCCTCCTCCGGCACGGTCATGCCATGCAGGCCGAGGTCGCCGAGCTTTTTCCAGAGGTCGGCGGGGAATTCGTTGACGCGGTCGATCTCGGCCGCGCGTGGCGCGATCTCCTTGTCGGCGAAGGCCTTCACCGTGTCGCGCAGCATCTCGATGTCTTCGCCGAGCTGAAAATTCAATCCGATCATGTTCTCTTCCTTATTCGAGTGTAACGAGCATCAAGTCTCCCCTCCTGCGAAGGAGGGCTGGGGGAGGGTGGGCCCTTATTTCTCCGCTTTGTCGTGCATGGTCATCAGGGTCTGCTGCATCATCGCGCAGTGCGTCACTTTGTCCCCCTTCACCACCCAGGCGTCGCCGCGGGTGATGACGAGATTCCGGCCGGGCTTGACCACCTCGCCGGTGGCGATCAGCAGTTCGCCGTCGGCGGGCGCCAGCAGGTTGATCTTGAACTCGACCGACAGCACCGAGGTGTTCGGGCCCATCAGCGAAAAGCCCGCGTAGCCGGCGGCACTATCGACGATGGTAGAGGTCACGCCGGCGTGGAAGAAGCCGTGCTGTTGCGACAGGTCGGGCCGATAGGGCAGATGAATCTCGCAGCCGCCGGGCCAGACGTCGGCCAGCGTCGCGCCGAGCAGGCCCATGATGCCCTGCTTCGCGAAGCTCGCGCGCACCTTGTCGCTCCAGTGCGGATCGCGCGGCTGAAAAGGTGCAACTGAGCGGGACTCCCCGCGGGGTATGCCGTAACTCATGAGCCCTCCACTTGGCTTGCCATCGTTTCGGCCGATTGTATGTTGACGTTTACGTTAACGTCAACTAGGCTTGCGCCGAGTTTCCGGGGTATCGAGCAGGGCCCGGCACTGCCCCTCGAAGACATCCAACTCAGCCAGCACGGCGGCGATGTCCTCGCGCTGCTGCTCGAGCTTGGCGCGCTGGCGCGCAAGCACCTCCAGCAGCCGGGCGAGCTGCGAGGATTCGGGCGCGCTGTCGTACATGTCGATCAGCTCGCGGATCTCGGCCAGCGACAGGCCAAGGCGCTTGCCGCGCAACGTGAGTTTCAGCCGCGTTCTGTCGCGCTTCGTGTAGACGCGCTGCACGCCGGCACGCGCGGGCGTGATCAGGCCCTGATCCTCGTAGTAGCGGATGGCGCGGGGCGTCAGTTCGAATTCGCGCGCCAGTTCGGCGATGGTGTAGGTGGTTTCGTTCATCGGAACATTTATCCCGCCAGGATTGCTGCAGTGCAACATTCCTGGCGGTTTTCGGCTAAACTAGATGGAGTCAAACAACGTGGCGCAGTTAAACAGAATTCCACCAGCCGGGCAACGAGCATCCGGCCAGCCCATGCAGATCACCTACCCCCACGCGACCCCGCCCGCAGCCGGCACCCTTCAGGAGGTGGCCGCAGGCGTGCATTGGCTGCGCATGCCGCTGCCCTTCGCGCTCGACCACATCAACCTGTGGCTGCTGGAAGACGGTGATGCATGGACCGCCATCGACACCGGCATCGCCATCGACGCGGTCAGGGAGGCATGGCGCGCCGTGCTGGCCGGCGCGGGTGAAAACTCGGCGCTGGCGGGACGGCGGTTGGGGCGCCAGATCGTCACCCACTTCCACCCCGACCACCTCGGGCTCGCCGCCTGGCTGGAAGCGGAGACCGGCGCGCCGCTGTGGATGACGCAGGGCGAGTATCTGACGGCCAGCGTCATCGCCGCCGGCCTCGCCCCCTTCGACATCCCCTCGATGGTGGCCCTGTTCCGTCGCCACGGCCTCGACCCCGACCGCTGCGCGGCGCTCGACGCGCGCGGCAACGCCTACCGGCGCGGCGTACCCGCCATCCCCGCCGCTTTCCAGCCGATCTTCGACGGCCAGACGCTCGCCATCGGCCGCCACGCGTGGCGCGTCATCGTCGGCCACGGCCACGCGCCCGAGCATGCCAGCCTCTACTGCGCCGAGCTCGGCGTGCTGATCGCCGGCGACATGCTGCTGCCGCGCATCTCGACCAACGTCAGCGCCTATGCGGCCGCCCCGCGGCTCGATACGCTGAAGCTCTATCTCGATTCGATCGAGGCGCTCACCGCCCTGCCGGCCGACACGCTGGTGCTGCCGTCGCACGGCCGCCCCTTCCGTGGCCTGCATGCCCGCGTCGCCGAGTTGCACGCCCACCACGCCGAGCGCTGCGCCGACCTGCTCGCCGCCTGCGCGGACGTACCGCGCGCGGCCGGGGAGCTGCTGACCGTGCTGTTCGGCCGGCCGATCGAGGATCCGCACCAGACGATGTTCGCCATGGGCGAAGCCATCGCGCACCTGAATTACCTGGAAAGCCAGCGCCGCCTAGAGCGCACCGAGGAGAATGGCATCATCCGCTACACCGCAACAATGCGATGCAATGACCAAAACCCATGGAGTGAGGGAACATGACACAGACCACGACTGAAAAACCCGCCCTGCCCGATCCGCAGGAAGTCGCCAAGACCTACGCCGAGGTCGCCCAGCGCGCCTCGAAGCTGATCACCGATCACGTCAAGCGTCAGGCCAGGCACGGCATCACCCCACCTCAGGACGAGCTCGGCGTGGCGCAGGCCTTCATGGACATGATGGCCAAGATGCTGGCCAACCCCTACCAGCTGGCCCAGGCGCAGATGAACCTCGTCTGGGACTACTTCTCGCTCTGGCAGCACTCGATGCTGCGCTTCATGGGCGTGCAGGCACCCCCCGTCGCCACGCCGGCCAAGGGCGACAAGCGCTTCAAGGACGAGGAGTGGGAAGAGCACTTCCTGTTCGACTTCATCAAGCAGAGCTACCTGATCACGGCGCGCCACATCCATGATTCGGTCTGCTGCGTGAAAGGCCTCGACGAGCACACGCAGGAGAAGGTGAACTTCTTCACGCGCCAGTTCATCGACGCGATGTCGCCCTCGAACTTCGCGCACACCAACCCCGAGGTGTTCCGCGAGACCGTCAAGTCGCACGGCCAGAACCTGCTCAAGGGCTTCAACAACCTGCTGCGCGACATGGAGGGCGGCGACGGCCAGCTGCGCGTGCGCATGACCGACACCTCCGCCTTCGAGCTCGGCAAGAACGTCGCCACCACGCCCGGCAAGGTGGTGTTCCAGAACGACCTGATCCAGCTGCTGCAGTTTACGCCGACGACCAAGACGCAGTACAAGCGCCCGCTGCTGATCGTGCCGCCGTGGATCAACAAGTACTACATCCTCGACCTGCGCGAGAAGAACTCCTACATCAAGTGGGCGCTCGACCAGGGCCATACCGTGTTCACGATCTCCTGGGTCAACCCGGACGCGAAGCTGGCCGAGAAGAGCTTCGAGGACTACGTCTTCGAAGGCACGCTGGCCGCCATCGAGCAGGTCTGCGCGCAGACCGGCGAGAAGGAGATCAACGCCGCCGGCTACTGCCTCGGCGGCACGCTGCTCGGCACCACGGCCGCCTACATGGCCGCCAAGAAGGACAAGCGCCTCGCCTCAGCCACCTTCTTCACCACCATGCTCGACTTCTCGATCCCCGGCGAGCTGAGCATCTTCATCGACGAGCAGCAGGTGTCCAACCTCGAGAAGAAGATGAGCGAGCGCGGCTACCTCGAGGGCACGGAGATGGCCGGCACCTTCAACATGCTGCGCTCGAACGACCTGATCTGGTCCTTCGTGGTGAACAACTACCTGATGGGCAAGGATCCGTTCCCCTTCGACCTGCTCTACTGGAACTCGGACTCGACGCGCATGCCGGCGGCGATGCACAGCTTCTATCTGCGCAACATGTACATGAAGAACCTGCTCAGGGAGCCGGGCGGCATCATGATCGGCGACGTCGAGATCGACCTGCGCAAGATCAAGATCCCGGCCTACTTCATCTCGACCATCGAAGACCACATCGCCCCCTGGCAGAGCACCTACCTCGGTGCGCGGCTGTTCGGCGGCCCGACCAAGTTCGTGCTCGGCGGCTCCGGCCACATCGCGGGCATCGTCAATCCGCCCGCCGCGAACAAGTACGGCTTCTGGACCCACACTGCCAAAACCCTGCCGGAAACGCACGAGGAGTTCTTCGCCGGCGCGCAGCAGAACGAAGGCTCGTGGTGGACCGACTGGCAGGCCTGGGTGACCGCCCAGGACGACGCCACCGTACCGGCCCGCGACCCGGCCAAAGGCAAGCTCAAGGTGCTGGAAGACGCACCGGGCAGCTTCGTCAAGTTCCGCCTCGACCTGCAGAAGAAGTCCTGATGGGGGCGGCCGTTCGTGTCGTATTCGATACGAACGTGCTGCTCTCGCTGTTCGTCTTCAAGGACAGCCGCTTCGCCCCGTTGAAGGGCGAAGTCGCTGCGGGACGCTGGACCGCGCTGACCAGCGAGGCCTGCCTGGCCGAATACCGCCGGGTGCTCGGCTACCCGCTGTTCGCGCTGGATGCCGCACGACAGGATCACGCCTATGCCGCCTACCTCGCCCTCGCCGAAATCAGCAGACTGCCCCAGTCATCCGTTCCGCTGCCCCGATGCCGGGACAAGGATGACCAGAAGTTTCTCGAGCTCGCTCGCGATGCCGGCGCCGACTGGCTGGTAAGCGCCGACAGGATGGTCCTGAAAATGCGTCGCGGCAACCGCCTTGCCCACCTGTTCCGCATCCTGACGCCCGACGAGGCGCTCGCCACCCTCGCGCCATGAGAATGTCCGCATGAACTCACGCAAGACCGACTCTCTCGAACTGCTCTCCGTCCTGCCCGACCGACCGCGTGCCGGCATGCCACCCCTGCTCTTCGTCCATGGCGCCTACGCCGGCGCATGGTGCTGGGGCGAGCATTTCCTCCCCTTCTTCTCCGCCGCGGGCTTCCGCAGCCACGCGGTCAGCCTGTCCGGGCATGCCGGCAGTCGCGGCCGCAAGCCGCTCGACAGCTGCTCGATCGATGACTATGTGAACGACATCGCCGAAGCGGTCGACAACCTGGGCGAGGCGCCCGTGCTGATCGGTCATTCGATGGGCGGCTTCGTCGTCCAGAAATACCTCGAAAAGCACGATGCGCCGGCCACGGTGCTGATGTGCTCGGTGCCGCCGCAGGGGCTGGCCTCGTCGGCTGTCAGCATGTTCTTCGGCAAGCCCGGCCTGCTCGTGGACCTCAACCGCCTGATGAGCGGCGGCCAGGTCGCCCTCGACAGCCTGCGCGAGGCGCTGTTCGCGCAACCGGTGGCGATGGACGACCTGCTGCGCTACTACCGGCTTTCCCAGCCGGAATCGCATCGCGCGATCTGGGACATGATGCTCTTCAACCTGCCGCACACCGGCCGCGTGCTCGCCCATCTGCCGCACGGGCGCGACGACCTCCGCGTCATCGGCGCGGCACTCGACATGATCATCCCGGCATCGCTGGTGGAAATGACGGCGCACAGTTACGGCGTCACCGCCACGCTGCATCCGGGCATGGGCCACGGCCTGATGCTCGAGACAGACTGGCAGAAGCCGGCGCAGGACATCGTCGACTGGCTGACGGAACGTCTCGGTTAAATTCGCGGCTGAAAGTCGGCACCGGCGGGACGGCAAGAGGAAAGGACGGAACATGAACGGCAGCACCTCCCTGATCGAGATCGATGACCTGCATTTCGCCTACGGCGCGAACCGCGTCCTGCGCGGCATCAAACTGGACGTGCCGCGCGGCAAGGTGGTCGGCATTCTCGGCGTCAGCGGCGCAGGCAAGAGCACCATCCTGCGGCTGATCGGCGGCCAGTTGCGTCCGCAGCACGGCCATGTCCGCTTCGACGGGCGGATCGTGCACGAACTCGACAACGCCGGCCTCTACCGGCTACGCCGTGAAATGGGCCTGATGTTCCAGGCCGGCGGCCTGTTCAGCGACATGTCGGTCTACGACAACATCGCCTTCCCGATGCGCGAACTGACCAACCTGCCCGAGGAGATCATCCACGATCTGGTGCTGATGAAGCTGCACGCCGTCGGACTGCGCGGCACCACCCACCTGATGCCCACCGAACTGTCCGGCGGCATGGCGCGACGCGTCGCGCTGGCCCGCGCGATCGCCCTCGACCCGGTACTGACGATGTACGACGAGCCTTTCGCCGGCCTCGACCCGATTTCGCTCAACGTCATCGCCCAGCTGATCCGCCGCCTCAACAGCGCCCTCGGCGCCACTTCGATCGTCGTCACTTACGACGTGCAGGAAACGCTCAGGGTCGTTGACTACGCCTACTTCATCCACGACGGCGTCGTGGTGGCCACCGGCACGCCGGAAGAGCTCATAAATTCCAGCGACCCGGCCGTGCATCAGTTCATCCACGCCAAGCCCGACGGGCCGGTCGCCTTCCACTACCCCGGCCCGACCTACCGCAGCGACCTGCGCATCGGCAGCTAGAAAGCCGGTCAGTCTGCCCGGCGGCGGCGACTCTCCAGCACGTACCACCCCCAGCCCGCCGCCTGCAGGACCAGCAGGCCGGCCATGCTGGCGCGGTAGGCCGCCTGCACGTCGAGGCCGGCGGACTGAAAACCATCCACCGCCACGCCGAACAGCCACTGGATGCCGAACGCGCCGACGAAGGCGCCGAGGTTAAGCGCCGTGTTGGCACGGCCTGCAAGGGTGACCGGAAACTCCGCCGTCAGCAGCGCATAGGCGAGGTTGCCGACCGAGAAGACGAGGCCCAGCGCCGGCCAGAGCAGCCAGCTCGGCGCAAGATCGAGGACGATGCCGAGGAGCGAGAGCAGCCCGGCCCCCATGCCTAGGGCCAGCAGGCGCGCCGGCGCCAGGCCGGCCCGGGCGAGGCGCTGGACGAAGAAGGCGATCGAGAGGAAACCGGTCAGCTGGGCGCCCGCCATCAGCAGCAGGTGGAAGGCCGCGGCCTCGCGGGTGAGGCCATCCACCGTCATCAGCCAGGGCACGGCCCACAGCCCCTGCAGCGCCATGAAGCCGCCGACGATGAAGGTGGTCTGCGGCGCGAAGCGCCAGAAGGCGCGGCTGCCGAAGATCGCAAACAGGCCGCGCAACTGCTCGGCCACGGTCTCGCCGGCGCCGGCTTTCTGCTTTTCGGGCGTCGTGAAGATCAGCCCGGCGACGAGGAGAGTGATGGCCGCCAATGCGAGGAAAATGCCGCGCCAGCCCATCACCGGCAGCAGCGCGCCGAGCGGCGAACTGGCCGCCAGCGCACCGAGGCCGCCCGCCGCCATGATCGCCGCGTTGAGCGAGGCCTGCCGTTCGATCGGGAACCACAGCGAGAACGCCTTGAAGCTCGCCATCAGGCAGGCCGACACGCCCAGGCCGATCAGCGCGCGGCCCGCGACGAGCTGGGGCATGGCGTCGCCGAGCGCGAACAGCGCGCAGCCGGCGGCGCAGAACAGCAGCAGGCCGGCCTCGACGCGACGCGGGCCGTAGCGGTCGAGCAGGATGCCCAGCGGCAGCTGGAAGGCGCCGAAGGCGAACAGGTAGGCCGAGGTCAGCAGGCCGAGATCCGCGGCGCTCAGGCCGAGATCTTTCGTCAGTTCGGGCGAGATGACCGCGTTGGCGTTCCTCAGCAGGTAGGAGAGGAAGTAGCCGACCGCGAAGGGTGCAAAAATGCGCCGCCAGGGATTGAGTTCAGACGCCATGTTCGACCAGGAAATCCTTCACCCAGTGTTCGGCACGGGCACCGGAAAAGCGCCCCTTGATCTCGCCGTCGACGAACAGCAGCACGGTCGGGAAACCGCGCAGGCCGTAGCGGCCGGCGAGCTTCATGTTCGCGCCTTCATCGACCTCGACCTTGGCCAGCTTCAACTGGCCGGCCATGGCCGCGGCGACGCGATCGAGCACCGGCGTCAACGCACGGCAGGGCGGGCACCAGTCGGCCCAGAAGTCGACGATCACGGGCCCGGCTTTCGAGGCCTCGATGACCTGCGCCTCGAAACCTTCGAGGTCGACGTCGAAGATGTAGTCGGGCTCAGGATGCGGATGGGGGAAATGCGACATCGGAAAGTTCCTCTTGCTTGCGCTTATTTCGGCCACAGCCAGGCGGCACCGCGCACGCCCGACGAATCGCCGTGTTTGTTCTTTACCAGCCGCGTGGCGACGTGGTCCGAAAACACCCACTCGCCCCACAGCCGGGGGACGCGATCATACAGCCGGTCGAGGTTGGAAACGCCGCCGCCGAGCACGACCACGTCCGGATCGAGAATGTTGATGACCTGCGCCAGGGCACGCGCCAGACGCCGCTCGTAGCGCTGCAGTGCGGCTTCGTCGTCTGCCCCGCCGTCGGCGGCGAGCGCCGGGCCGGACAGGAAGGTCTCGATGCAGCCGCACCGGCCGCAGTAGCAGCGCGGCCGCACGGCTTCCTCGCCCGGCATCGGGTTGTGCCCCCATTCGCCGGCGATGGCGTTCGCACCCGCCAGCACCTCCCCGCGCACGACGATGCCGCCGCCGACGCCCGTGCCGAGGATCACGCCGAATACCACCTCCGCCCCTGCCGCCGCGCCATCCACCGCTTCGGACAACGTGAAGCAGTTGGCATCGTTGGCGATCCGCACCGGCCGGCCGAGCGCGGCCTCGAGGTCGGCGCGCAGCGGCTGGCCGATCAGCCAGGTCGAATTGGCGTTCTTGATCAGTCCCGCAGCTTTTCCAATGGCACGCGATTCCGCGCCGGGAATGCCGATACCGACACTGGCCGCCGTCCCGCCGGGGCCGACTTTCGCAAGCGCCGTCCCGCTTGCGCCGATTTTATCTTCGGCCTCACGGACGAGTCCGGCGATCGTCGCCACGGTCGCCGCGTAATCCCCGTGCGGCGTCGGCACCCGCTCGCGCAGCAGCACGGCCCCGTCATCGTCAAGCGCGATGATTTCGGTCTTTGTGCCGCCGAGGTCGATGCCCAGCCGCATGGCCTACTTGAACAGCCCCTTGAGCTTGCCCTTGAGCTTGTCGTCGGCCTGTTGCCGAAGCTCGGTCTTCTTTTCCTCGACCTTCGCCTTGACGGCTTCGCCGGCCACCGCCGACAGCTCGATCTTCCAGTCCGGCTGGTCGAAAGGCCCGCTGAGGCGCACCGGAATGGTCAGGCCCTTCACCGCATCGAGGTCCTTGCCGCCCTGCCCGGTCGCGGTGGCGACGACGCTGGTCCTGAGGAGGTAATCGAGCCGCCCGTTGCCGATGTCGATGTCGCCCGCGCCGGCCAGGCGCAGTAGCGGCGACTTGGCCAGCAGGTCGTCGTTGTGCGCGACCCCGTTCGCGATGCGGAAGCTCGCCGACAGTTCGCTGAAATCGGTCTTCCGGTTCGCGTCGGCCGTCACGCCGACATCCTGGCCGCCCTTGAGCAGCGACTTCGCTTCGCGCAGCTTCTGGCCGATGTCGATGCCCTTGATGGCGCCATCGCGCAATTCGACCCGGGCACTGCCGGCCAGCGCCTTTTTCAGTGCCGCCACGGTGGCGCCCTGCGCCGTGAGGTCGAGCGCGACATTGCCCCGCCCGGCGAGCAGGTCCTGGTCGGCGAGATCATTGAGCAGGGGATCGATGCGCACCCCGGTCAGCGTCTGCTTCGCCGCGAAGCGGTTGCCCTTCGCGTTGGCGGAGAGCTCGCCCTCGAGCCGGCCTTCGTACAGGTTGGCCGACAGCGGCGCGATGGCGAGCCTGCCTTGCTTCGCATCGACCTGCACGCGCAGGTTGCTCGCCTTGAGCTTCGCGGCGGTGAGCTGCCCGATCTTCACCGTCCCCTTGAGGTCGAGGCCCTCGAGCGCGGAAAGGTCGATCTTCTGTTCCGCCGCCTTGCCGGCTGTACCGCCGACAGCGGCATCCGGCGATTTCCGATCCGGCGGCAGGTACTTGTCGAGGTCGAGCTGGTCGATGTCGAGATCGAAGGCGAGCGCCAGCGGCGCGAACTTGCCGAACTCCACTTTCGCCTTGATCGTGCTCGCGTCGAGTTGGGTGTCGAGCTGCAGCCGGGCGGACTGCTTCGCGAGATCGGCGCTGAGCGCGCCGGACAGCGGCAGGGCGAGCGTCTTCATCGGCAAGGCGGGATGCGTCAGGTCCAGTTGGCCGGCCAGCTGCGTCAGCGCGACGGTCTGTTTGCCGAGATCGAGCGCGACGGGCGAGGCGAGCTTCGCGGCGAGCTGCGCCTCGCTGACCTTCGCATCGGCATCGAGCGCAAATTTCTCGATCTTCAGCGACTGCGCATCGCCGGCCATTCCGGTCACACCGGATAGCCTCAGCGTCGCGGCGATCCTGCGCTCCTTGCCGTCGAGCGTCGCCGCGAATCTGAACGTTTCGCCGCTGGCACCATCTGCGGTAATGGCTAAACGCGGGATGTCGAGCTTCACGGTAAAGGCGTCCGCGTCGAGCTGGCCGCGCGCCGACAATGCGAGCGCCTCGATGCCGCCGCGTCCATCCGCGAAGCGCACCGGGCCGCTGGACAGGTCGAGGTCGGCGAGTGAGAAGCGGCTACCCTGCTGCTCGTCGCGCCAGTCGATGCGGGCATTGGCGATGCGGATGGCGGCGATGTCGATGGTGGGCATCGGTCCGGGACCCGCCGTCCCGCCGGCGCCGACTTTTTCCGCCGGCGGGACGGCGGGGCCGGCGAGGTCGGCGACATTGAGCGAACCGTCCTTGCGCTTCACCACCGTCGCGGCCAGCCCATCGATCGCGACTTCGCGCACCACGACCTGCTTCGACAGCAGCGGCATCACGGCGACGGCGACGCTCGCCTGTTCGAGCCGGGCGAATTCGGCCTGGCCGCCGGGCTCGGACAGCGTGGTCCGGCCCAGCTTGACCGCCACGTTCGGCCAGAAGCCGAGCGCGAGGTCGCCCTCGATTTTCAGTACCCGGCCGGTCTGCTGTTCGACGGCGGCGGCGATTTCCTGCTTGAGGCGCGTGGCATCGAAAGTGGCCGCGAGGTAGGCCGCCACGCCGGCCAGCCCCAGCAGCAGTGCGGCGAAAATGCCGAGGGCAATCTTGAGGGCCTTCATGACATCTCCTCTCAGTCGCCGACGAAGGGATTGCTGCGCCGTTCCTCGCCGAAGGTGGACATCGGGCCGTGGCCCGGAATGAAAGCGAACTCGTCGCCGAGCGGAAACAGCTTCGCGCGGATGCTCGCGATCAGGTCGCCATGGTTGCCGCGCGGAAAATCGGTCCGGCCGATCGAGCCGGCGAACAGCACGTCGCCGACGACGGCCAGCTGCGACGGCCGGTGGATGAAGCAGACATGGCCGGGCGTATGGCCCGGCGTGTGGATCACGTCGAGCGCCAGCCCGCCGACCGCCACCGTGTCGCCATCCTCCAGCCAGCGGTCCGGAGAAAGCGCCGGCGTGGCGGGGAAGCCGAACATGCTGCACTGCTCGGGCAGTTGATCCATCCAGAAGGCATCGTCGCGCTGGGGCCCCTCGACGGGAATGCCGAGCCGGGCAGCGAGCGCCGCCGTCCCGCCGACGTGGTCGATGTGGCCATGGGTGAGCAGGATGCGCTCGACCGTCAGGCCGTGCGCGGCAATGGCGGCGAGGATGTCATCGACGTCGCCGCCGGGATCGACCACGGCCGCGCGGCGCGTGGCGGTTTCCCACAGCAGGCTGCAGTTCTGCTCGAAAGGCGTGACGGGCAGGATCTGGTAGTTCAGCATCGGGGATCAGTGCGCCATGAAGGTGATGCCGTAGAGCAGGACGCCGGCGATGACGAACAGCACGAAGACGATGGTCTTCCACGGCGTGGCCTTTTCGGCGTAGGGATCGGACAGCGCGCGCTCGGCGCCGGCCGGCAGGGTCGCCAGCTGCGTCAGCGAGGTGCCGAAGGGAATGTTGATGCGCGCCCGGGCATTGACCGCCCAGCCGTTGGCGTCGAGCAGCGGCCCGAGGTTGCGGGCGCGCAGCTTGAACCAGGCGAGGATCACCGCCGGGCCGGACACGAGCAGCAGCAGGCCGACGAACACCAGCGGCATCTGCCACCAGGCGAGGCCGAGAATGCCCGTGACCAGCGAGGCGATCGCCGTGCCGATCGCGCCGACGGCCAGGCCGATCGCGGCGAAGATGCCGGCGAACTTGCCGACGTCGAACGGTGTGGGTGCCGCCTTGGTGGCAGGTGCCGCGGGGGCCTCGACCTTCTTGCCGACGCCGGCGGCGGTCTCGGCGAGCTTGCCCTCGACGGCCGTCGCCTTGCTGGCGGCAAGCTTCTGCAGCTGCTCGCCGACCATGCGCGCCAGCTTCTTGTAGGGCGACCAGAAGGCCTGGCGCAGGCTGATCGGATGATCGACGATCTTGGTGATCGTCGCGTCCCAGTCGTTGCCCTGGCGATCGTAGAAGACGCCGTTGCGGCCGACCATCAGCTGGTCGCTGTCGCCGGCAGTGAAGGCGGCGGCGATGGTCATCTTCCCGCCGGGACGCACGCAGTCGCAATAGACGAGGCAGAGGCGCGAGAGGGTCGCCAGCGCGGCATGCCGGCCGGCGTCATTGACGGCGACCGTCAGCTCGGCGGCGCGGCCGTCGAGGTAGAGCGTGCCGATCTGGAACATGGCCGGCTTCTGGTGCGTGTAGAAATCCTTGAAGGCGACGAAGTTGTTGGCGAGCGTCATCAGGTCGCGGCAGTAGCGCGCGAGCCGTTCGAGCGCCAGCACGCCGTCGCCGGCCGACGCCGGATCCGGCTTCGCCGCCAGCCAAGCGACGTAGGGCGCGAACCTGTCCTTGAGGCTCTGCCAGTCGGCCTCGGTCAGGCTGTCGCGTTCCCCGAGCAGCGGAACCACCGCCTGCTCGCGAAGGGCGGCAAGCGCACCGGCCCAGGCCGGGTTCACGCCCTGGGTCAGCGACAGCGTCGCCGTCCCGTCGGCGCCGACTTTTGCGATCGGCAGGTCGGCGGTCGATCCGGGCGCAAGCACACCGGCGGCGAGCGCCTTGAGCGCGTCCTCGGAGGCGTTGAGCAAGGCCGTGGCACGTTCGTCGAACGCCGCCAGGCGGCAGCGCGCGAACCAGTCGTCGATCTTGGCGGCGACCGCCTGCACGGCGGCATGCGCCGCTTCGGTGGCGTCGCCGAGCGGACGGGCGTCCGCGCCGGCGGCCGCCCAGGCGGCCTGGGATTTTTCGGCGATGCGCGCCTGTGCGGCACTGGCCGCCTCGACCGTGATGGTCCCGTCGCCACCTTCGGCGGCGACCTCGCGCGCCGCGGCAGCGATTGCCGCGCCTTCTTCATCGTCGTCGCGAATCGACGCCAGGGGCAGCGGCCCGCCCGCGAGCGGGGCCGGATCGCGCAGGCGCGTCCCCGCCCACTCCGCCGCCGCGATCAGCTCGGGCGCCCGGATGTGCCCGTCGCCATCCGCATCGAGCAGGGCCAGGGTGCGGGCATCGAACTCGGTGCCGGCCACCGGACAGGACAGCGCGACCCAGAGCTTCTGGTCGAGCCCGCCGATCGCCAGCAGGTCATCGGGGGTGTCGATACGCGGCTGGTCGAAGCCGCCGGCGCGGAAGAATTTCCAGGAGTGTGGGTTCGCAGTCATGACACGCATCGGCCTCGCAGGTTGGAAGGCATCATATTACCGCCCGTACTGCATATTGACGAAGGTGACGGGAGGTGCGTATCGTGTGCACCACAAGAATTCCAACCCATTGCCTCCGGAGATTCCATGTCCTCCTCGACTGTCGGCGGTCCGTCGATTTTGCGGAACCTGCTGCTCTCCTTTCTCGGCTTCGGCCTCGGCGTCGCGCTGGTGTTTCCCTTTTACGCCGACTTCTTCGTCAACTGGAAGCCCGGCATGCTGCCGTGGTTCGTCGCCGGCTGCGTCGTCGCGGGCGTGTCGATCGGCGTCGCCAACTACTGGCTGCTCAACCGCATCCTGCTCGTCAAGCTGCGGCGCATCGCCGAGGTGGCGAACCAGATCTCGCGCAAGGACCTCACCCACAGCTGCGGCATCCAGAGCGCCGACACCATCGGCGAGATCGTTTCCAGCTTCAACGCCATGGCGGCGAACCTGCGCAGCCTGATCGGCGAGACGCGCCGGCTGTCCGACGGCGTGAGCCACGATGCGCGCGACATCCACGTATTCTTCGACGGCGTCGCCGGGCGCCTCGGCGAGCAGTCGCAGGAAGTGGATGGCATCCGCTCGGCCATCGGCGAAATGGCCGGCATCGTCGGGGATATCGCCCGGCACGCCGGGACGACCGCCGAGCGGGGCCGAACGGCCGCGACGCAGGCGGCGGCAGGCGGCCGCATCGTGCAGTCCACTATCTCCGGCATGGAGCAGATCAGCGGCCATGTCAGCGCCGCGGCACAGGCGGTGGAAGGCCTGCGCGAGCAGAGCCAGCAGATCGACGAAATCGTCCGTACCATTTCCGAGATCGCCGACCAGACCAACCTGCTGGCGCTCAACGCCGCGATCGAGGCGGCGCGGGCGGGCGAACAGGGCCGCGGCTTCGCCGTCGTGGCCGACGAAGTGCGCAAGCTCGCCGAGCGCACGACCGCGGCGACCGGGGAAATCGGCGCCATGATCGCCGCCATCCACGTCAGCATCGGCCAGACGGTGGACACCATCGCCCGCGGTGCGGAAACCGCCGATACGGGCGTCGCCATGGCGCGCGAGGCGGGCGATGCGCTGGCGGAAATCGTCGCCGGCGCCGACGAGGTCACGCAGCTGATCGACGAAATTGCCGCCGCGACGCGTCGCCAGCAGGACAGCGTGCAGCAGGTCGAGCGCAACATCACCCGCATCGCCGACCTGATCGGCGACATCCGCGATGCCGTCGGCGATGGCGCGGGCCGTGCCGACGCACTGGCCGGCACCGCCGAAGCGCTGCACTCCAGCGTGCAAGAATTCAGGGTCGAAAAATAGCCACGCACACCCAGCACGCCGCTTCGCCGCTGACCGTCGACCGGCTCGTCAAGGCCTACGAAGGCAAGCGCGCCGTCGACGGCCTGTCGTTCTCGCTGCACCGCGGCGAGTGCTTCGGCCTGCTCGGCCCCAACGGCGCCGGCAAGACCACCACGCTGCGCTGCTGCCTCGGCCTGACCGCGCCCGACGCCGGGACGATCACCCTGCTAGGCGAACCGGTGCCGGCGCGCGCCCGCGAGGCCCGTGAGCGCGTCGGCGTGGTGCCGCAGTTCGACAACCTCGACCCCGACTTCACCGCCGCCGAGAATCTACTGGTCTATGGGCGCTACTTCGGCCTCCCGGACGCGACGATCCGTGCGCGCACGCCCGCGCTGCTCGATTTCGCCGGCCTCGGCAGCAAGACCGATGCCGGCATCCGCACCCTGTCGGGCGGCATGAAGCGGCGCCTGACGATCGCCCGTGCGCTGGTGAACGACCCCGAGCTGCTGGTGCTCGACGAGCCGACCACCGGCCTCGACCCGCAGGCGCGCCGGCTGATCTGGGACGGCCTGAAGAAACTGCTCGACCAAGGCAAGACCATCCTGCTGACCACGCACTTCATGGACGAGGCAGAATATCTCTGCGACCGGCTGGTGATCGTGGACAGCGGCCGCATCATCGCCGCAGGCTCGCCGCGCACGCTGATCGACGAACACTTCCCCGTTTCGCCCTCCTCGCTGCGGCCAGCCAACCTCGAGGACGTTTTCCTCAAGCTGACCGGCCATGAACTGAGGGACGGATGAGCTACGCCTTACCTGTCCTGTCGCGCCGCGCCCTTGCCGTCTGGGGTCGCAACTTCCTCGTCTGGCGCAAGCTGGCCATCCCGTCGCTGCTCGGCAACCTGGCCGACCCGATGATCTACCTGTTCGGCCTGGGCTACGGTCTCGGCGGCCTGCTGCCGCAGATCGAGGGAGTGCCCTACATCGCCTTCCTCGCCGCCGGCACGGTGTGCGCCTCGACGATGAACGCCGCCTCCTTCGAGGCGCTCTACTCGGCCTTCGCGCGCATGCACGTGCAGCGCACCTGGGAGGGCATCATGAACGCCCCGGTCGGCCTCGACGACGTGGTCGCCGGCGAATGCCTCTGGGCCGCCACCAAGGCCTCGCTCTCGGGCGCGGCCATCCTCGGCGTGATCGCGCTGCTCGGCTATGTCGATGGCCCGCTGGCGCTGTGGGCGCTGCCGGCGATCTTCCTCGCCGGCCTGTGCTTCGCCGCGCTCGGCCTGATCGTCACCGCGCTGGCGCCCTCCTACGACTTCTTCATGTACTACTTCACGCTGTTCATCACGCCGATGGTGCTGCTGTGCGGCGTGTTCTTCCCCGTCGACCAGCTGCCGCCGGCCGTCCAGGCCGTCGGCGCCTGGCTGCCGCTGTCGCATGCGGTCGAGTTGATCCGGCCACTGGCCTTCGGCCGCCTGCCCGACACGATCCTCACCCATGTCGGTGCCTTGCTGGCGACCGGCGCGATCGCCTTCTGGATCGCGACCGTGCTCGTGCGCCGCCGGCTGCTGAAATAAGCGCCGTCCCGCCGGCGCCGACTATTTCTGAAGCAGATTTGATCTGCGTCAACCGCACTGCAACATAAACGTCGCAATGCAGCATTAGAATTCACTTATGGATTCAAGCACTGCTACCGGCATCGCGCGGAAATCCGGAGCCGGGAGGGTGGGGTTGTTCCTCACGCTTCTCCTGTTCTGGATTCTGCTGAACGGCTCGCTGGCCACCGACGTCCTGATCGTCGGAGCAGGCGTTTCCGCGCTCATCGCCGTCCTGTTCCCCGGCCATCTCGGCTGGTTCTCCGAACTCCGGCTGACGCCGCAGGCGCTCGCCACCACCGTCGCCTACATCCTTTACTACCTGAAGGCGCTGATCACCTCGAACCTCAACGTGGCCTCCATCGTGCTTTCGCCCGACCTGCCGGTGCGGCCGGGCATCGTCAAGGTCAAGACGAAACTCAAGAGTTCGATGGGGCGCATGCTGCTGGCCAACTCGATCACGCTGACGCCGGGCACGCTGTCCGTCGACATCGATGGCGAATGGCTCTACATCCACTGGGTGACGGTCGATTCGCCCGACATCGAGGCCGCCACGCAGGCGATCGTCGGCGGTTTCGAACGCTATCTCGAGGTGATGTATGGCTAGCGCCACCGGGTTCTTGGGGTTCCTGATCACCCTCGCCGCCATGCTCGCCGCCACGGGCTTCCTGCTGGCGCTGTGGCGCTTCTTCCAGGGCCCGTCGGATGCCGACCGGGTGGTCGCCTTCGACACGCTGACCGTGATTTCGCTGACCGGCATCGCGCTGATCGCCTACCTCGAGGGACGCGGCATCTACCTCGACGTGGCGCTGGTCTATGCGCTGCTGTCCTTCCTTGGCGTGATCGTCGTCGCGCGCCACCTGGAGAAGGGGCTGTGATGGACACATTGCTTCCCGTGGTCGGAGGGCTCCTGCTGGTGATCGGCGCGAGCTTCCTGCTGCTCGGCGGACTGGGCCTCGTGCGCATGCCTGACGTGTTCAACCGCATCCAGGCCGGCACCAAGGCGACCACGCTCGGCACCCTGCTTTCGCTCGCCGGCTTCGCCTGCCTGCAGCCGGAGTGGACGCTCAAGCTGTTTCTCATCGGCCTCTTCGTGCTGTTCACCAACCCGCTGTCGTCGCAGGTGCTGGCGCGTGCCGCCCATCGCAGCAGCGTGCGCATGAGCGCGCGCACCGAGGTGGATGCGCTGGCCGCCGACCGCAACGAGCCGACCGGAGCCCCGCTGCCATGAGCTACCTGCTGCCCGCCCTAGTCGGCCTGGTCTGCTTCGCCATGCTGGCCGCCGCCTTCGTCGCCATCCGCGGCGCGGGCATGGCCATCGCCATCCTCGCCGCCGGGCTGGTCAGCCTGATGGCGTCGGTGCTGTTCCTCGTCCTCGCGGCGCCCGATGTGGCGATGACCGAAGCGGCCATCGGCAGCGGGCTGACGACCTTCCTGCTGTTCTTCGTCCTCGGCCGCGTGCGCGGCGGCGAAAAAGAGGAGGGTGGCCATGGTTAAGCGGCTCGTCGCCCTCGCCCTGCTCGCCGTGTTCGGCCTAGTCTTCGCCACCCTGCTGACGGGCTACGCGCCCGACGCCGAACTCAACCAAACGGCGCGCTACTACGCCGAGCGCACCGCCGCCGACCTCGGCGCGGCCAACATCGTCACCGCCATCATCGTCACCTACCGCGGCCTCGACACGCTCGGCGAGGTGACGGTGCTGTTCCTGGCCGCCGCGATCGTCGGCCTGGTGCTGGCCGAGGGCGCACACGACCGCTCCCGCATGCGTCCTCCGGTCGGCGAACTGCTCACCACCGGCACGCGCTTCCTCGTGCCGATGATCCTGCTGCTCGGCGCCTATGTCTTCGTTAACGGCCACCTGACCCCGGGCGGCGGCTTCCAGGGCGGCGCGATCATCGCCTCGGCCGTGCTGTTGATGCTGCTGGCCGATCCGCTCCGGCACTTCAGCCATCGCCTGATTTCCGCCATCGAATCGCTGGCCGGCATCCTCTATGTCGCGATCGGCATCGCCGGCCTGTTCCTCGCCGGGGGCTTCCTCGACAACCGCATCCTGCCGCTCGGCAACCTCGGCGAGCTGGCTTCCGCCGGCGCGATTCCGCTGATCTACTCGCTGATCGGACTCAAGGTCGGCGCCGAATTCTCGTCGATGCTGGCGAGCCTGTCGGAAACGGAGGAGCCCTAATGGTTCACGTTGTCATGGCCACCGGCTTCCTGCTGATCCTGATCGGCTTCTACGGCGCGCTGACGCACCGCAACCTGCTGCGCATGATCGTGGCCTTCACCGTCGCCGACACCGGCGTCAACGTGGTCATCGTCTCGGTCGGCCACATGCGCGGCCGCAGCGCGCCGATCCTCGACCGGGCGGTCGCCGCCGCCGACGCGGTGCAGCGCATCATCGACCCCGTACCGCAGGCGCTGGTGCTCACCGCCATCGTGATCGGCGTCGGCGTCACCGCGCTGATGCTGGCCTATGCCTGGCGGATCTACCGCCAGCACCGCACCCTCGACATCGCGCGCCTGACGGCGCTGAAAGGCTGAGGCCGCGGCCATGGTCATCAACGCGCTGCACATCCTCGCCACCGGCCTCGGCGCCGCCTTCCTGACCGGACTGCTCGACGAGAAGCGCAACGGGCTGGCCTTCATGATCACGCTGGGCGCGCTGGCCTTCATGAGCGCGGTCTCGGCCGGCTGGCTGGTGCTGTTCGCCGCCACCGGCGCGCATCCGATGGATATCCAGACAGCCGGTACGCCGCCGCCGTTCGCCATCGCCCTGCGCATGGGGCTGGCCGAGGCGGCGCTGCTCACGCTGATCAATCTCGCCGGCCTGTTCGCGGCGATGCACATGGGCGAAACGCTGCTCGCCCGAGGCCGCCGCGCCATGGCGGTGCTGCTGGTGATGGTGATGGCGCTGTGCGGGCTGGTGCTGACGCGCGACCTCTTCAACCTGTTCGTCTTCTTCGAACTCATCGTCATCGCCACCGGCGGTCTGGTGCTGCTTTCGGACGATGAACGCGCGGTATCGGCCGGCTTCAAGTACCTGATCGTCTCGCAGTTCATCTCGGTGCTGCTGCTGGTCGGCATCGTCTTCGGCTACCACGCCACCGGCACGCTCAACATCGACGGCATGGCCGAACAGGGCTCCGGGGCGTTCGCGCTCGCCTTCTTCCTGATCCTCATCGCCGTCGCCGCCGAACTGAAGCCCTTCCCGGCCAATGGCTGGGCGCTCGACATCTACGAATCGGCGCATCCCGGCTTCGCCGCCCTGTTCTCGGCCGCCGCCGCGTCCGCGGCGCTGTTCGCCTTCGACAAGGTCCTCGCCATCGGGGGGGCCGAGTGGCTGCCGGTCGCCACCGGCATCGGCATCGTCAGCTTCGTCGCCGGCAACCTGCTCGCCCTGCCGCAAACCAACGACCGCCGCCTGCTGGGCTACTCCTCGATCGCGCAGAGCGGCCTGATCCTCGTCGCCATCGGCCAGCAGGACATCCTCGGCGAGCACTACCTGTTCATCGCCGGCGGCCTGCTGCTCTCGCACGCCGTCGCCAAGGCCGGGCTCTACTGGCTGTCCGGCTTCGTCGCCGGCCGCGAACTGACCGACTGGGCCGCATTGCGCCAGCGTCCGCTCCTCGTGCTCGCCTTCGTCACCGGCATCGCGATGCTGTCCGGCCTGCCGCCCTTCCCCGGCTTCTACGCCAAGTGGGAACTGGTGCATCTGCTCGCCAACGAAGGCCGGCTGGCCTTGCTCGGCTGGATCCTCTTCGGCGCGCTGGTCGAGGCGGGCTACCTGTTTCGCTGGTTCGGCTACGCCATCAAGCGCGAATCGGCGCACACCATCGACTGCCCGCCCGACCGCGTCATCCCCGTCATCGCCGCCCTGTTGGCCGGCTGGGCGCTGGGTTTCGCCTGGGGCGAACTGTCCGGCCGCTCGAACCTGCTGCTGGTGCTGCCGCTGCTGTTCGCGCTCGCCTTCCTGCTGCTCGAATGGGCGCCGGCCTGGCTCAAGAACACCCTCGCCATCGGCGGCCTGTCCCTCTATTTCCTGCAAACCTGGCAGGACTACGACCCGCTGCGCCTGATCTTCCTGGTCATCTTCACCCTCGGCGGCGCGATCATCTTCCTCGCCAGCTTCCACGCCCACGGACGGCGCATCGGCTTCTACCCGTCGGCGATGACGATGTTCGCCGGCATGGTGCTGCTGCTCCAGGCGACCGATTCCTTCGGCTTCTTCGCCGCCTGGGAACTGCTGACCATCGGCTCCTACTTCCTGATCCTGCGCGGCAAGGAATCGGAACCGCATGCGCTGTCCTACATCGTCTTCTCGCTCGGCGGCGCTTTCCTGATCCTGGCCGGTTTCGCCATCGCGGCGGCGAGCGTCGTCACGCTCGCGCCATCGGGTGCCGTCTCGCCAGCGCCGACTTTTGAAATCGCCTCGCTGGCCACACTCGCACAGCCTGTCGCACCCTGGGTGTTTCTCCTGCTGGCCATCGGTTTCATGACCAAGACCGCCGCCATCGGCCTGCACATCTGGTTGCCCGGCGCCCACGCCGAAGCCGAGACCGACGTTTCGCCGATGGTTTCCGGCGTGTTGCTCAAGGCCGGCCTCTATGGCCTGTTCGTGCTGCTGATGTCGATGGGCCGGCAATCCTTGTACGGCGTCGATCTGGTCAACCTGATGCTGTGGATCGGCGCCATCACCGCGCTGCTCGGCAACCTGATGGCGATCTTCCAGGAAGATGCGAAGCGCCTCTTGGCCTATTCCTCGATCGGCCAGATGGGTTACGCGCTGTTCGGCCTGGCGCTGATGAACCACCTCGGCTGGCTGATGGCGCTGATGTTCGTCATCAACCACTACGTCTACAAGTCGATGCTGTTCCTCTCGGTCGGCGGCGTCGCCAAGCGCACCGGCACGCGCGCCATGTACCAGATGGGCGGCCTGATCACGCTGATGCCGCTCTCCTTCATCGCCACGCTGGTCGGCATCATCGCCATGTCCGGGGTTCCTCCCCTTTCCGGCTTCGGCGGCCGCTGGATCTTCTACAACGCGATCATGGATGCCGACACGCGCCTGCCGATGGTGTTGATCTTCCTCTCCGGCCCGATCGCTTTCCTCTATCTGTTCCGCCTGATCCACACCATCTTCCTCGGCCAGCTCAAGGACGAGCATCGCCGCCTCAAGGAAGCGCCGCTTTCCATCGTCCTGCCGCAGATGATCTACGTCGCCATCCTGATCGGCGTCGCGATCTTCCCCGGCCTGATCCTGCGCCGCGTCGATGCCTATATCTCGCAATTCCTGCCCGATGGTGCGCTGAACTGGGAAGGCCTGACCATTACCAGCCAGTACGGCTGGTGGAACCCGGTGGCGATCATGATCGTCGTCGCCTGCATCTTCCTGCTGATCTTCGGCTGGCTGCTGTTCGTCAATCGCAAGGCCCAGAAGGTCAAGCAGTTCAATATTGTGTTCTCCGCCGAACGGCCCTACCGCCCCGAGACGACGCACTTCGCCTGGAACTTCTTCGCGCCGTACAAGAAAGCGATGGGCTTCCTGGTGCAGCCTTTCGTTACGCGCTTCTGGGGTGCGATCACTGACCTGCTGCATACGGCAGGTGACCTCGGCCGGCGGCTCTACAACGGCAACGGCCAGATCTATGCCTTCCACTTCCTGATCTTTGTGGTCGTGGTCTTCGTTTCACAATTGGGGATGTAAATGGATTTTGACTGGATGAAAATCCCCTACGCCTTCCTGACGGTCTTCATCGTCGTCAACTACGGCTTCCTGATGGGCGCGCTGATCCAGAAGATCGGCGCCCGCGCCGGCCGCCGCCACGGCATCCCGATCTGGCAGTACTACCTGGACGTGATCAAGAACTACGGCCTGCGGACCTCGATCACCCACGGCGTGATGTTCTACCTCGGCCCGGTGTTCCGCCTCTCGGGCGGCGTCGGTCTGCTGCTGTTCATGCCGGTGATCTACGGTTCGTACATGTTCTCGAATTTCAGCTTTGCCGGCGACCTCATCCTCGCGCTCTACTTCGTCTTCTTCGGCACACTCGGCATGGCGCTCGGCGCCGGCGAGAGTGGCCACCCGCACGCCGCCATTGGCGTCACACGGGGCCTGCAGCAGGTCAGCATGGCCGAGTTGCCCTTCGCCATGGCGGTGTTCTCCGTCGCGCTGCAGTATCAGACGCTGTCCATTACCGAAATCGTCGCCGCGCAACAGGGCGGCATGATGAACTGGACGCTGTTCACCAACCCGATTGCCGTGGCCGCCGCGATGCTGGCCTTCCTCGGCTCGATGATGCGGCCGCCCTTCGACGTCTTCATCGCCCCGCAGGAAATCCCCATCGGCCCGCCGACCGAGTACCACTCCTCGTATCTGGCGCTGATGCAGACTAACCGTGCGATCTTCCCGGTCGCCAAGATCGTCATCTACATGAACCTGTTCTTTGGTGGTGCCGGCAGCTGGCCCGAGCTGTTCGTCAAGGTCTTCTTCCTGTATCTGTTCTCGGCCTTCGTCGGCGTCTGCTTCCCGCGCTTCCGCGTCGAGCAGTCGATCCGCTTCTTCCTCGTCTGGGCGGTGCCGCTCGGCGTTCTCTCGATCATGGTGGTCTGAATGACGACGAAGCCTGAACTGATGAAGCGCATGGTCAAGGGGCCGGACGGCCTCGAGTTCGAGGTCGACCCGCTGCGCGACTACTACTGCGAGGCGCCGCCGACCGTGATGCCCGGCGCCTACATCCAGATCGTCGAGGACTTCTTCAACTGGGCGCGCAGCAAGTCCTTGTGGATCCTCGGCTTCGGCACCGGTTGCGGCGCCATCGAGATGCGCCCGCTGATGACGCCACGCTTCGATGCCTACCGCTTCGGCGTGGCCTGGCGGCCGACGCCGCGGCAGGCCAACCTGTTCATCATCTCCGGCTACCTGTCGACCAAGACCTTGAAGCGCGCGATCCGCGCCTACGAGCAGATGCAGAACCCGAAGTACGTGATCGGCCTCGGCTCCTGCACCATCAACGGCGGCATGTACTGGGATTCGTACAACACCATCAAGAAGCTCGACGAATACCTGCCGGTCGACCTCTACATCGCCGGCTGCATGCCGCGTCCCGAGGCGCTGCTGGCCGGCTTCGAGGAGATGAAGAAGATCATCCGCACCGGCAAGGCCGAGGGCGCGAACCAGTATGCCGAGAACTTCGCCTGGTACAAGGCGAATCAAAAACGTGTCATTCACGATTGGGACATGCCCGATTACAACTGGTGATGACATGAGAGAACTGTACGCACGTCTCAAAGCACTCTATCCGCTCGGCGAACTGACCGAGCAGCGAAAGAATCTTGCCTTCGTCACGGTGCCGGCCGCGCATCTGCGCGACACGCTCCTGCACCTGCGCGACAAGGAAGGCTTCACCCACCTCGTGCTGCTGACCGCCGTCGATTGGCTGGAAGAGGGGCAGTTCCAGCTCACCTACCTGCTCAACAACCGTGCCCTCGCCTGCGACCTCGGCCTGCGCGTGCTGATTCAACGCGACACCGCCACGATGGAGAGCATCCACGACCTCTGGCCGACGGCCGCGACCTATCAAAGAGAGTTGCGCGAGATGTTCGGCATCGATTTCCCCGGCAGTCCGCGCATCGAGGAGGAGTTCATCCTCGAAGGCTGGAACAGTATCCCGCCCTACCGGCGCGACTTCGACACGCTCAAATACGCGCAGGAAGCCTATGCCGAGCGGCCCGGTCGTGTCACGCACGATCCGGAAACCCATATGCGCCTGCAGATGTACCCGGGCCAGCACCCGGCAGGGAAATAAGACAGGTTCGCTATGCTTGATATTTTCCCGCCCGACCGCACCCAGTATCCCGCCAAGAAAGCCGACGGCACGCTCGATATCGACCTGACCTCGGGCAAGTACCTCAAGCTTTGGCAGGGGCCGAACCACCCCGGCATCACCGGCAACATGTCCGTGGAACTGACCGTCTGCGGCGACGAGGTGGTCGAGGGCAAGACCCACGTCGGCTACCTGCACCGCGGCTTCGAGAAGCTGATGGAGCGCCGCACCTTCATTCAGGTCTTCCCCATCGTCTGCCGTGTCTGCGTGCCCGAACCGGACTTCAACGAATATTGCTACGCCGCCTGCGTCGAGGAACTCGCCGGCATCGAAGTGCCGGAAATGGCCAAGTGGATCCGCGCCATGATCCTCGAGATGGGCCGCATCAACAGCTACATGATGTACCTCGGCGGCCAGGCCGGCGCCCTCGGCCAGGGCGTGATCGGCCAATGGACCACCTACGTGCGCGACCTGATGCTCGACCGCTTCGAGGAACTGACCGGCGCGCGGATTTATCACATGTTCATCCTGCCTGGCGGCGTGCGTGACACGCTGCCCGACGGCTTTGCCGGCCGGATGGAGGAGACGCTGTGCGAAGTCGAGAAGACGCTCAAGGACGTCTACGACGTGATGTTCTGCAATGCGGTGTTCAAGAAGCGCACGGTGGGCATGGGCGTGATCGACCCGAGCTGGCTCGAACCCTATGGCGTCACCGGCCCGAATGCACGCGCGGCGGGTGTCGCCAAGGACGTGCGCAAGGACTCTCCGTACCTGATTTATGACCAGCTCGACTTCGAGCCGGTCACCGGCCAGAACTCCGACATCTATACCCGCGCCGATGTGCGCCGCCGCGATGTGTGGGTGTCCGTCGACCTGATCCGCCAGATCCTGGCGAAGATGCCGAAATCTGGCGCCGTGATGGCGCCGCTGCCCAACGTGCTGCACTGGCAGATCCCGCGCGGCGAGACCTACGTGCGCGGCGAATGCTCGCGCGGCGAATACGGCTACTACCTCGTCACCGATGGTTCCGGCTACCCGCGCCGCATCAACGTGCGCGGGCCGAGCTACACCCACGCGATGGCGCTGCTCGAGCGCATGATCGTCGGCTGCAACATCTCCGACGTCGCCGCGCTGATGGTGTCATTGCATACCTATCCCCCGGAGATCGAGCGATGAGTTTCAAAGACGTCCTCTCGCCCTTCACCGCGTGGAAGCACCTGTTCCACGATCCGGTCTCGATCAGGAATCCGATCGGCCGCGCCGCCGCGCCGCGCTATCGCGGTTTCCACCAGAACGACATCGAGAAGTGCATCGGTTGCGGCACCTGCGAAACGATCTGCCAGAACGGCGCCATCGACATGGTGCCGGTCGAGGGCATCCAGACGAAACAGGGTGATTCGGGCCTGCGCCCGCGCATCGACTACGGCCGCTGCTGCTGGTGCGCGCTGTGCGTCGACGTCTGCATGACGAAATCGCTCAACATGTCGAACATCTACACCTGGGTCGAGAGCGACGGCGACGCCTTCCGCTTCATCCCCGGCGTCGACAAGAAACCCTGGGACGATGCCGCGCATGGCTACCGCCGTCCCGACGATCACCAGCTGACCGGCCCGACGCGGCTACGCGAACACATGCCCGAGATGGAACCGGAAGAGCGCATCGGCTCCTTCGCCGAGATCGTGCATGGCTACAATGTCGAGGCAGCGAAGCTCGAGGCCGATCGCTGCGTCAGTTGTGGCCTGTGTGTCGCGACCTGCCCGACGCACATGGCGATTCCGCAGTACATCAAGGCGATCCGCGACGGCGATTACGACCTCGGCGTCGCTTTGCTTTACGAGACCAATCCCTTCTCCAGCATCTGCGGTCGCGTGTGTACCCGCAAGTGTGAGAGCACCTGCGCCGCGCGCCACGAAGGCGACGCGATTGCGATTAGGTGGCTCAAGCGCCACATCATGGATCAGGTGTCGGACGAGCAGATCAAGAAGGTGGTCGGCCAGCCCGCCGCCCCGACCGGCAGGAAGGTCGCCATCGTCGGCGCCGGCCCGGCCGGCTTGACCGCCGCCTTCGACCTCGCCAAAAAAGGCCATCAGGTCGTCGTCTACGAAGCCCTCGACAAGCCGGGCGGCATGACACGCTTCGGCATCCCCGAATACCGCCTGCCCTACGACGTGATCGACCGGGACGTCGATGTCATCCGTTCCGTCGGCGTCGACATCCGCTGCAATGTGCGCATCGGCCAGGACATCACGCTGGAACGACTCAAGTCCGATTTTGACGCGGTACTGATCGCGCTCGGCCTGCAGGATGGCCGCGGCACGCGCATTCCCGGCAGCGATCAGCCCATGGTCCGCAAGGCGGTGGATCTGCTGCGCCGCGTGACCGCCGGCGAGGATATTGGTACACCGCGCCAGGCCGTGGTGATCGGCGGCGGCAACGTCGCGATGGACATCGCCCGCACGCTGGCGCGCCTGCAGAAGAAGCAGTACGGCGAAGTGAAGGTGATTCTGACGGCGCTGGAAGACCTGCCGCACTTCCTCGCCGACGCCGACGAAATCAAGGAATCGGGGGAGGAAGGGATCATCATCCTCGATTCGCGTGGTCCGCAGCAAGTCGTCATCGAGAACGGCCAGGTCACGGGCTTGAAAACCTGGAAGGTCAAGGCGATCTTCGACGAGCAGGGGCGCTTTGCGCCGACCTATGACGAGACGGACGAGCAGTTCCACCCGGGCACGATGGTGGTCGAGGCCATCGGCCAGATGGCCGATACCTCGCTGCTCGGCGATGCGCTGACCGAACAGCTCGCCTGGCAGCGCGGCCGCCTGCAGGTGGATGCCGGGGGGCGTACCAGCGAGGCGTGGCTGTGGTCGGCCGGCGACATGGTGCGCGGGCCGGACGTCGTCAGCGCCGTCGCCGACGGCCATCGCGTCGCGGCGAGCATCCACGCCGCCATCACGCAAGGAGTGCAGCAATGACCGAAGGTGTGCATGGTATCGAGCGCCTGCGCGGCAAGACCTCGCTGAAAGAGATCCTCGAAGTCGCGACGCATTTCGAGGAAAGCGCCCGCGACTTTTACAAGGGTCTGATCCCCAAGGTGAGCAAGCGCATCCGCTACCTGGTCGAGGAACTCGCCGCCGAGGAACAGTCGCACTATGACATGTTCGCGGCGCTGGCGCAGCGCACCGACATCGCCGCACAAGTGAAAGCCGAGATCGAGCGCACCGCGGCCGACAGCAAGTTTTCCGACTGCATCCACCTGCCCGACCTCGGCGACAACCCCGACGACCAGGCAGTGCTGCAGTACGCGATGGGCCGCGAGCACGCCGCCATGTCGCACTACGGCGAGCTGGCACAGACCACACCGGCCGGCCCGATCCGCGAGCTGTTCGTCTTCCTCGCCAGCGAGGAAACCAAGCACAAGCTGGAGCTGGAAAAGCTCTACTACGAGACGGTGCACCGCGGCGGCGGCGTCTAGCCGAAAGTCGGCCCCGGCGGGACGGCGGCAAGGGCTGCTCGCCAATTTCAAGGACGGATCATGGACACGATCACCACGGATGTTGCCATCATCGGCGCCGGTGGCGCCGGCCTGCGGGCCGCCATCGCGCTTGCACAGAGCGACCCGGATCTCCGCATCGCGCTGATCTCCAAGGTCTACCCGATGCGCAGCCACACCTGCGCGGCGGAAGGCGGCGCGGCCGGTGTGATCAAGCCGGACGACAGCTTCGAGCTGCACTTCAACGACACCGTCGGCGGCGGCGACTGGCTCAGCGACCAGGACTGCGTCGAGCTGTTCGTGCGGGAGGCGCCGCGCGAGCTGCTGCAGCTGGAGCACTGGGGCTGCCCGTGGAACCGCGAGGCCGACGGCTCGGTGGCCGTGCGCCCCTTCGGCGGCATGAAGAAGCAGCGCACCTGGTTCGCCGCCGACAAGTCCGGCTTCCACATCCTGCACACCCTGTTCCAGACCTCGCTGCAGTTCGAGTCGATCCGCCGCTTCGACGAATACTTCGCCCTCGACCTGCTGGTGGCGGAAGGACGCTGCCAGGGCCTGACCGCGATCGAGATGCGCAGTGGCCAACTACGCCAGTTCCACGCCAAGGCGGTCATCATCGCCGGCGGCGGTGCCGGCCGCATGTTTCCCTTCACCACCAACGGCGCGATCAAGACCGGCGACGGCATGGCCATGGCCTACCGCGCCGGCGTGCCGCTGAAGGACATGGAGTTCATCCAGTACCACCCGACCGGCCTGCCCAACACCGGCAGCCTGCTCACCGAAGCCTGCCGCGGCGAAGGTGGCATCCTGGTGAACAAGCACGGCCGCCGCTACCTGCAGGATTACGGCATGGGCCCGGAAACGCCGGTCGGCCAGCCGCAGCTGAAGACCATGGAGCTCGGCCCGCGCGACCGCCTCAGCCAGGCCTACTGGCACGAGCTGCAGAAGGGCAACACCGTCACCACCCCGTGGGGCGAGTGCGTGCTGCTCGATATGCGCCACCTCGGCGCGAAGAAGATCGCCGAGCGCCTGCCGCTGGTGCATGAACTGGCCGAGAGCTACCTCGGCGTCGACATCGTCAAGGACCCGGTGCCGATCCGCCCGGTGGTGCATTACATGATGGGTGGCATTTCCACCGACACGAACGCCGCCACGCAGCTGCCCGGCCTCTACGCCGCCGGGGAGTGCGCCTGCGTCAGCCTCAACGGCGCCAACCGGCTCGGCTCGAACTCGCTGGTCGAGTTGCTGGTGTTCGGCCGCCGCGCAGCCGAGTCGGCCCTCGCCCATGCCCGGCAGCAGCCCGAGCCCGCGACCGCGGCGCTGGCGGAGCAGGCCGAGCGTTCGCAGGCGCGCATCCGCGAGCTGTTCTCGCAACCCGACGGCAACGAGAGCGTCGCCGGCTTGCGCAAGGAAATGATGCAGACGATGGAGAAGAATGTCGGCATCTACCGCACGGCCGAGGGCCTGGAAGAGGGGGTAGACAAGATCCGCGAGTTGCGCGAGCGCTACCGCGCGGTGACGCTGACGGACAAGACCAACGTGTACAACACCGACCTGTTCCAGGTGCTCGAGCTCGGCTCGATGCTCGACTGCGCCGAGGCGGTGACGGTCGGCGCCCTGGCGCGCAAGGAATCGCGCGGCGCACACCAGCGCCTCGACCACACCGAACGCGACGACGCCAACTACCTGCGCCACACACTGGTATATAGCCAGGGCCGCGAGGCGCCGCGCGTCGATTACCTGGACGTGGTGATCACCAAGTCGCCTCCCGGCGTGCGCGACTACTCGGGAGACCACAAATGAAGGAACGCACCGTCCAGCTCGAGGTCCTGCGCTACAACCCCGACACCGATAGCGAGCCGCACTTCCAGCGCTACGAGGTGGTCTGCCAGGACGAGTGGGTCGTCCTCGATGCGCTCAACGAGGTCAAGGAAACCCTCGACCCGACCCTCAACTACCGCTGGTCCTGCCACATGGCCGTCTGCGGCAGTTGCGGCATGATGATCAACGGCGAGCCGAAGCTGGCCTGCCACACCTTCCTGCGCGACTACCCCGGCGTGATCCGCGTCGAGCCGCTGGCGCACTTCCCGATCGAGCGCGACCTGGTGACGACGCCGGACGACTTCATGGAGAAGCTCAAGCGCGTCAAGCCCTACCTGATCCCGAAGAAACCCAAGCCTCTGGAAGCCGGCGAGTACCGGCAGACGCCGGCGCAGCTGACCAAATTCCGCCAGTACTCGATGTGCATCAACTGCATGCTCTGCTACGCCGCCTGCCCCGAGTACGGTCTGTCGCCGCACTTCATCGGCCCGGCGGCGATCACGCTGGCCCACCGCTACAACCAGGATTCGCGCGACGGCGGGCGCGACGAGCGCCAGGAAGTGATCGCGACGCAAGAGGGCGTCTGGGAATGCACCTTCGTCGGCGCCTGCTCGGAAGTCTGCCCGGGCCACGTCGATCCGGCCAGTGCGCTGCAGCAGGTCAAGATCCTCAGCTGCTTCGACTGGATCGGGGAGCACCTCTTGCCGGGAGGAAAGAAATGAGCCGCCGCCCCTATGTACGCGAAGTGCCGCCGACCGCGTGGTACTTTCGCCACCCGCGCTACCTGCGCTACATGGCCCGCGAGGTCACCAGCATCTTCGTCGGCGCCTACTGCGTCCTGCTGACCGTCGGCGTGCTGCGCCTGGCACAGGGCCAGGCCAGCTACGAAGCCTTCCTCCAGGCCCTGCAAAGCCCGGCCTCGATCGTCTTCCAGCTGCTCGCCTTCGCAGCCGCGTCCTACCACGCCGTCACCTGGTTCACCGCCACGCAGAAGGCCATGCCGCTGCAGCTCGGCGACGAGTTCGTGCCGGGCGGCTGGATTGCGGGCGCACACTTCGTCGGCTGGGGCCTGCTGTCCGCAGCCATCCTTTATTTCGCCGGGGTGTTCTGATCATGGCCAAATCGCACAAGCCGGTCGTCTGGTTCCCGTTCGCCGCCGGCGGAACGGTCGTCGCCTTCTTCATCCCGGTCATCGCGCTGCTGACCCTGCTGGCGGCCGTCGGCCACGTGCCGGCCGGCCTGCAGTACGACCAGCTGCTGGCCGTAGCGCACCATCCGCTCGGCAAACTGGCGATCTTCAGCGTGCTGGCCCTGTCCCTGTGGGGATCGGCCCACCGCCTGCGCTGCACCTGCTTCGATTTCGGCCTGCGCATCGACGGCCTGGTCGCCGCGGTGCTGTACGTCGCGGCGATCGCCTGCAGCCTGCTGGCGGGCTACGCCCTGCTGGGCCTGTAACGGACTGCCGCCGGAAAAAGTCGGCGCCGGCAGGACGGCGGGACCTAAGCGGTCAGTTGCCTGCAGTTCTTCAATGCGGAGGCCGCCTGCTTGCTGGCGCCGAACAGTGCCAGGGTGCGAGCGACTTCGCTGGCGACCGCGGCGCGTACCGCATCGATCGCACACAGGTACCCTGTCTCGATATCGGCCAGCGCATCGGATGCAGCGGCAGCAGCCACGTCGGACAGGGCGGTGAAGTAGTTGATCTTCGCCACGCCCCGCTCGGTCAGGCCGCGATACTCCTCGTCCGCCAGCCCCGATCCGCCATGGATGACCAGCGGAACCTTGACGGCTGCCGCAATGTCGGCGAGACGATCCAGATCGAGCCTGGGTTCGCCGACCCGGTGGCCATGGACCGTCCCCACCGCCACGGCCAGGCAATCGACGCCGGTCGCCGCCACATAGTCCGCCGCCTCCTGCGGTGCCGTCAGGCGCATGCGGCCCGGATGTCGCAGTGCCTCATCGCCCGAGACGCCCGGAACATAGCCCAGCTCGCCTTCGACGGCAATTTGCCGCGCATGCGCCAGATCGACCACCGCGCGGGTGGCCGAGACATTCGCATCGAAAGGCTGGTCGGAATAGTCCGCCATCACCCCCTGGCAGCCGAGTCGAATCGCCTCGGCGATCGTGGCCGGGCCGCTGGCATGGTCGAACAGCAGGGAGACCGGCACGCGCGCGCGCTGTGCCGCCACCTGTGCGGCCTTGAGCAGCATCGGAAAATCGTGGTGGATCCCGTGAGACTCGGCAAAGCTGACGATCACCGGCGCCTCCTCCGCTTCGGCGGCATCGATGATGGCGCTGACGAAGTTGCTGTCCGCCGCCTGATAGGCGCCGACGGCATAGCGGTGCACGCAGGCATGGTCGATCAGGTCTTTCATTGCAAAGATGGGCATCGGCAGGTCCTTCAGTCGGCGGTTATGGAACGATCATGCCATTGATACAGTTGTGCGGCATCGATCCGGGCCAGATCGGGCAACACGGCCACGGCGCCAGTGAAATCGTCGCGCCGCGTCCAGGCGCTTTCCGTCACCAGAACAGGAATGCCTGCACCGAGGGCGGCACGCACCCCGTTCCTCGAGTCTTCGATGGCCAGGCAGTCTACGCCCGGCAGCTTCATCCGGTCTAGCACCCAGCGATAGATGTCGGGCGCCGGCTTTTTCGCGGTGGCCTGTTCGCCGGCGCCGATGACCTCGAAGCAATCGGGCGGCAGGTCGGCAAGCGTGGTGGCCAGCAGCACATCGACATTGGAGCGCGAGGTGGTGGTGGCGATCGCCAAGCGGATATCTGCCTCGATCAGTTCGCGGATCAGCCGCACCACACCGGGCCGGACGGGCACTTCGCCCATCTCGACACGCCGTTCGTAAACGCGCGTCTTGCGCCGGTGCAGGCGGGCGATGAAGTCGGGGCCGTCGGCTCGGGCGAGCCGCGCCGGATCGACGCAGCGGCAGTAGTGCGCCAGGCGCTCCTTGCCGCCCGCCACCGCCAGCAGCTCGACGTAGAGCTCGACATCCCAGTGCCAGCGCAGGCCGAACTCCTTGAAGGTGACGTTGAAGGCCTGTCGGTGCGCCTCCTCGGTATCGGCGAGGGTGCCATCGACATCGAAGATGACGGCTTCCAGGGTCATCGCAATTTCATGCTTCACTCGTCTTCGCCCAGCTCCGGGTCCCAGCCCTTGGCGCGCGCGGTCTGGATGGCACGGTCATAGAGTTCGCCGTGGCGTTTGAGCAGATCCGGCGGCAGGCGGCTGGGCAGGTTGGCGTACTTGTCCCACTCATTCTGTACGCGCTCCATCAAGTCCTGCATGCGCCCACCGCTCCAGCCGGCGCAATCCTCGGTGTCCGGAATCAGGCCGAACAGCCAGCCGTCGATGACGATGCGGCCCAGTTGCGTGAGGCCGTGCTTGTCGTGGTGCAGGCCGGGGTAGGTATCTTCCATGGTCGTTCCTATCGGGTCAGGCCGGCATAAAGGAGCGGCAGTTTTTCGGGCAGGCGCTGGACATGGTCCACCACCATGTAGTTCTTCTGCCCGAAGATGCGCGAGACATAGTTGTCGGCACGCGGGTCGAGGCTCATGCAGTAGGTGGTGACGCCATGTCTCGCGACCTCCTCGACCGCCTTCTTGGTGTCGTAACGCAGGTATTGCGGATCGCGCACATCCACGTCGGCCGGTTCGCCGTCGGTGATGACGATCAGCAGCTTCTTAGCTGAACGCTGCAATTTCAGATGATGGCCGGCATGGCGGATTGCCGCACCCATGCGGGTGGAGAGCTGTCCGGTCATGCCGGCCAGCTTCGCCTTGGGTGTCTCGTCCCAATGCTGGTCGAAGTCCTTGAAGCGGTAGTACTCGACATCGTGGCGGCCGTCCGAGCAGAAGCCGTGGATGGCGAACGGGTCGCCGACCTTGTTGATCGCATCGGCCAGCAGCACGCAGGCCTGCTGGGTCAGCTCGCGCACGGAATATTCCTGGTCCTGCACCTTCTCGTTGGTTGATTCGGAGAGGTCGAGCAGCACCAGGATCGAGAAGTCGCGCGTCTTGCGAACGCTGCGCATCATGATGCGCGGATCGGGCTGGTTGCCGAGGCGGATGTCGGTGAAACTGGCGATGGCGGCGTTGATATCGATCTCGTCACCGTCCTCGAGCCGGCGGATGCGCTGTACGCCCTGCGGCTGCATGGCGTCGAGCAGGAACTTCATGCGGTGGATCTCGCGCTTGTACTGCGCGGTAATGCCGTCGATGATCGCCAGGTCGCCGGCCTTGGCGCGCTTTTCCAGCACCGTCGCCCAGGCCGGGCGCTCCAGCTGGATCTGGTAATCCCATTCGGAATAATGGAAGGGGTCGGAAACCGGCTCCTTGCCTTCCAGTTCGTTGAAGCTCTTGGCGCCACCGGGATACTGGTCGCCGATGTTTTCATAGCCAAACAGCTCGGTGCCGAGCACCCAGATTTCCTCGGCATCGTCGCCGGCCGTCTCGACATCGATCTCGTTGGCCATCTCCATCACGTTGACGTACTTGCGCACCTGCTTGACGGTTTCGTAGCCGGCGCTGGCAGCCTTGTTGAAATCGAATTCCTCGAAGGCCCAGAAATAGCGGTTGTCGTCGCGGTAGGGCGCGGTGAGCAGGTCGGTGCGCGGATTGAACGGGATGCGTTTCTGGCCGAAGCTGTGGGCCAGTTGCACGCCGATTTCCCAGGACGTCTGGTTGCTGCCGAGCTTATCCATTGTCTGGGCAAGCGCGAACAGCGTGCGGGCTTCGACGATCCACGCATCGTCATCCTGATAACTGTCGTCGAGCAGGGCGCGGGCAAGACGATTGAGATAATCGCCCATGCTGCCGCTCATTTCGGGTGTCGCCGTGTGCAGCTTGCTCCAGAGTTGCTTAAGGCCGGGGAAGCGCCGGATGGACAACGTTTCCACGCGCGCATCCTCGATGACGCTGATCACGGCGATCTGCATCGGATTGAGGGCTTCAGCCGAGATCGGCTGCTTTGTCTCGACCACGTGGGCGGCGCAATGGGCCGCGGTGGCGCGGTACAGCTCGAGGCCGCTCACCCCCTCATAATCATCGAACGCATCCGGCACATGCAGGAGATAGTCCTCGATGTAGGGGCGGTAGCCTTCACGGGTTTCGAAGTCGCCCGAGGTAGGGCGCATGAAGAAGTCGCGCGCCCACAGCGCGCGCAGGTACATGTTGATGCGCCGCTGCACGTCTACCAGCAGGGTGCCCTTGCGCTCCTTCTGCAGCATCGCCAGCGACTCTTTCGAATCGAGGCTGAAATACTTGATCTGCTCTTCGTAGTTGGTACGGTGGGCATGCGCGCCCCACAGCGCCCAGCGGCGCAGGCCGCCGAGGGTGAGGTGCTGGAACAGTACTTCCAGCTTGTCCAGCATCGGCCGCACGCCGCGCGGTGCCTGCGCGATCAGGGTATTGATGAAGCGCAGGTACTTGATGAACAGCTCGGCATCGCCGAGCCGGTTGGCGGCAGTGGCCGAAGTGGCCAAGAGTAGTTCGATCACCGCCCCCGAGGTGCGCGAGGCCAGTTCGAGCGAAGCGGTGGCCAGGTCGCCAACGACATCTTCGCCGACCTCCTTGGCCACCAGCGGCGCCTCCTCGATCCAGGTTTCGACCAGCGAATCGCCCTTGCCGAGGCCGCGAATGGCGGCGGCGCCTTTGAGGTAATTGTCGAGACCGCGCGGCGAGAACACCTTGGTGGCTTCGTGCCAGTTGGCCCGCAAGGCCTCCTGGCTGTGCGGCGACAGGTCTTCGAGCAGTGGAGCGTAGTCGGCAAGATTGAACGACATCGCTGGCCGCCTTTAGAAGAAGGTCGTTACTGCCGCATCAAGGGCATCGCGCATGTCAGGATCGTCGGTGATCGGACGCACCAGCGCAACGCGGCAGGCGGCCTGCGGCTTGACGCCCTTGGCAATCAGCGAACCGGCGTAGATCAGCATGCGGGTAGACAGGCCTTCGTCGAGGCCGTGGCCCTTGAGGTTGCGCGAGCGCTCGGCGATCGACACCAGCTTGCCGGCCATCTCGGCGCTGGCGCCGGATTCGTGCGCGACGATCTCGGTTTCGATGGCGTGCTCGGGATAGGTGAAGTCGAGGCCGCCGAAGCGCTGCTTGGTGGACTGTTTCAAGTCCTTCATCAGCGACTGGTAGCCCGGGTTGTAGGAGATGACGATCTGGAAATCGGGGTGGGCATTCACCAGTTCGCCCTTCTTTTCCAGCGGCAGCACGCGACGGTTGTCGGTCAGCGGGTGGATCACCACGGTGGTGTCCTGGCGTGCCTCGACCACCTCATCGAGATAGCAGATCGCGCCATGGCGCGCGGCGATGGCCAGCGGGCCATCCTGCCATTCGGTGCCTTGGGCGGAAAGCAGGAAGCGGCCGACCAGGTCGCTGGCCGTCATGTCCTCGTTGCAGGCGACGGTGATCAATGGCTTGTTGAGCTTGTGCGCCATGTACTCGACGAAACGGGTCTTGCCGCAGCCGGTCGGGCCCTTGAGCATCATCGGCATGCGCACGGAATAGGCGGCCTCGAACAGCTCGACCTCGTCCGCTACCGGGCGGTAGTAGGGTTCATGGGGAATGCGGTACTGTTCGATCAGTGGGTTCATTGCAGGGACTCCGGGAGAAAAAACCCCGCCGCCACGGTGAAATGGTCGGCGGGGAACACTTACGGATTCAGACCGTCTTGCCGCGATACACGACCATCGCGGCACCTTGCGATTGCTTGAAGTTGTCGTAGCCGATCAGGCGCACATGATTGTTGGGGTTGGCCTTGTGGCAGGCTTCGGCTTCGGCCAGCACGCGATCCACATCGGTCTCGCCGAACATCGGCAGCTTCCACATGTACCAGTAGGAGTCCATCAGGTATTCGGGCTCGATGTGCTCGATGGCCGGGTTCCAGCCCTTCTTGACCAGGTACTCTACCTGTTTCCTGATGCTGGCGGCATCCATCGCGGGCAAGTAGGAGAAGGTCTCGAACTTCCGGCTGGCGGGGTCGGAAAGGCGGGAGTGGTAATCCATCACGTCAGACATTGGTTTTCCTTTCGAATTGGGTTTAGCGTGCTTGCTTACTTGTGCGCGACATCGAGCTTGTCGACCGTGTCGAACTCGAACTTGATCTCTTTCCAGGTTTCCATGGCGATCTTCAGTTCGGGCGAGTGCTTGGCGGCTTCGGTCAGGATGGTCTTACCTTCCTTCTCGACGGCGACGCCTTTGTTGCGGGCCTCGACGCAGGCTTCCAGCGCGACGCGGTTGGCGGCGGCGCCGGCGGCGTTGCCCCAGGGGTGGCCGAGCGTGCCGCCACCGAACTGCAGCACCGAGTCATCACCGAAGATGGTCACCAGCGCGGGCATGTGCCAGACGTGGATGCCGCCGGAAGCGACCGGCAGCACGCCGGGCATCGAGCCGAAGTCCTGGTCGAACATGATGCCGCGGCTGCGGTCTTCCTTGATGAATTCGTCGCGCATGATGTCGATCCAGCCCAGCGTCGCGTCGCGGTCGCCTTCGAGCTTGCCGACGACGGTGCCGGAGTGCAGGTGGTCGCCGCCGGACAGACGCAGGCACTTGGTCAGGACGCGGAAGTGGATGCCGTGGTGCGGGTTGCGGTCGAGCACGGCGTGCATGGCGCGGTGGATGTGCAGGAGCATGCCGTTGTCGCGGCACCAGTTGGCCAGGCCAGTGTTGGCGCAGAAGCCACCGGTCAGGTAGTCGTGCATGATGATCGGGGCACCGATCGACTTGGCGTACTCGGCGCGCTTGTACATCTCTTCCGGGGTCGGGGCGGTCACGTTCAGGTAGTGGCCCTTGCGCTCGCCGGTTTCGCGCTGCGCCTTCTCGGTGGCTTCCTGCACGAAGTCGAAACGCTGCTTCCAGCGCATGAACGGCTGGCTATTGACGTTCTCGTCGTCCTTGGTGAAGTCGAGGCCGCCACGCAGGCACTCATAGACGGCGCGGCCGTAGTTCTTGGCCGACAGGCCCAATTTTGGTTTGATCGTGCAGCCGAGCAGCGGACGGCCGTACTTGTTCATGATGTCGCGCTCGACCTGGATGCCGTGGGGCGGGCCGCCGCAGGTCTTGACGTAGGCGATCGGGAAGCGCACGTCCTCGAGGCGCAAGGCACGCAGGGCCTTGAAGCCGAACACGTTGCCAACCAGCGAGGTCAGCACGTTGACGATCGAACCTTCTTCGAACAGGTCGATCGGGTAGGCCACGAAGGCATAGAAGCAGGTGTCGTCGCCGGGCACGTCCTCGATCTTGTAGGCGCGGCCCTTGTAGTAATCGAGGTCGGTCAGCAGGTCGGTCCACACCGTGGTCCACGTGCCGGTGGAGGATTCGGCGGCCACGGCGGCAGCGACTTCCTCGCGCGCCACGCCCGGCTGCGGGGTCACCTTGAAGCAGGCCAGGATATCGGTGTCCTTCGGCGTGTATTCCGGGGTCCAGTAGGTCTGGCGATATTCCTTGACGCCAGCGTTGTACGTCTTTGCAGCCATTCGTGTCTCCTTTGGGGTTGTCTTGTCGGTGTCCCGACGGCATCGGGATGGGCGCAGTATGGGCAAACAAGACAATAAACAAAACTGAATAGTTTTTAGACTGTCTATAGACATTCGTGTAGTATTGACCCATGCGATTCAGCCTGCGCCAACTCCACATCTTCGAAGCCGTGGCCCGCCATCTTTCCTACACGCGAGCGGCGGAAGAGCTGCACCTGACGCAGCCGGCGGTGTTCGCTCAGGTCAAGCAGCTCGAGGAGGGCATCGGCCTGCCGCTGCTCGACCGCCTCGGCAAGCAGCTGTTCCTCACCGACGCCGGGCGCGAAGTGCTGGTCACCAGCCGCGAAACGGTGCAGGCGATCGAGCGGCTCGAAATGCGGCTGGCCGACATGCAGGGCCTCAAGAAGGGCAAGCTGCGCATCGCCATCGTCACCACCGCGAAATACCTCATCCCGCGCCTGCTCGGCGAGTTCTGTACGCGCTACCCGGGCATCGAGGCCTCACTCACCGTCACCAACCGTGAGAAGCTGCTCGCCCGGCTGGAGGAAAATGCCGACGATATCGTCGTACTGGGCGTTCCGCCGGACAACCTCGATGTCGTCGCCACGCCCATCGCGGACAATCCGCTGGTCGTGGTCGCACGTCAGGATCACCCATTGGCAGGAAAGAAAAGAATCTCCCTGAAGCGTCTCGCCGAAGAGCCCTTCATCCTGCGCGAATCCGGCTCTGGCACGCGGCTCGCGATAGAACGCCACTTCTCGGAACACGGCCTGGCGCCCCGCCTCCGCATGGAACTCGGCAGCAACGAGGCGATCAAGCAGGCCATCGCCGGCGGCCTCGGCATCTCGGTACTATCGAGCCATACGCTGGCGCTCGAGGGCGAACAGGGGCTGCTGCAGACGCTCGATGTGAGCGGCTTCCCGTTGATGCGCCAGTGGTACGTGGCCTATCCGGCAGGAAAGCATCTTTCCGCCGTCACCGAAGCCTTCCTCGCTCACCTGCTCGGACACGAGCGCGGATAAAGTCGGCGCCGGCAGGACGGCGTCATTTCGCCGCTACTTCGTCGAAGAAAGCCGGTAGTCGAATTGCAGTTGCGGGATGTCGTCCGGCCCGGGCGATGCCGCGAACCAGAAGCCGGCCAGCACGCCGGCCGCCAGGCAACCGGTCGCCAGCAGCACCGTCCGCCTGAACGGTCGTCTTTCAGAAGGGGCAGCGCGCGGCGCGCGAAGCGCTTCCGCCCGATCAGGCATCCCGATGGCTGGAGGCATCGCCGACAGGCGGCCGGCCATCTCGGCCAGCCCGGCCAGTTCAGCCTCGGCCGCTTCGCGCGCCTGTAGCGCTGCGCGGGCCTCGGCTTCCGCCTGCTGTCGCGCCTCGGCAGCGTTGAGCGCTTCGCGCTCGGCGACCACGCGCTGGGCGGCAAGGCGTGCGGCCTCCTGCTCGGCGGCGGCTTTCGCCAACGCCAGCGTTTCGGCGGCCTGTTCGTCCTGCACGCGTTGCTGTGCGGCGTGCAGGGCGGCGCGCTCGGCCTCGGCCTTCTCCTTCTCCAGCGCGACGAGCTCGGCCTCGCGCTTCGCCCGCGCGGCGGACGCGGCAGCAAGGTCGGCCAGGGCCTGCTCCTTGCGCTGCGCCTCGGCACAGACGCGCTGCTCGGCTTCAAGCCGCGCCCGCAATGCCGCTTCGGCCGCCTGCTCGGCCCGCGCCTTATCGATGGCGAGGCGGCGCACTTGCGCTTCGTTGGCGGTGCGCGCATCCGCCTGCTCGGCGGCGAGCCGCTCGGCCTGCTCGCGCTGTTCGGCCGCGGCCAGAAGCTTTTCCAGTTCGGCGGTACGGCGCACGGCTTCGGTGCGCGCCCGTTCGTCGCCGCCGGCACGCGCCAGGGCGTCGGCCTGGGCGGCTCGATAATCGTCGAGCGTCATGGTCGGATTCATGGTCATCACAGCCTAACGTGCCGCCCACAGGCCCGGTGGCTAGAATAGATGCAGGGAACACCCGCCTGTTCGGGTGAAATGTTCTGGGAGGACAAGATGGCCCACCCCCGCGCCGGCCAACCGGCCACCGCCGATAGCCTGACCGACATCGCCGCGCTGCTCGATGCCTATCGCGCACCCGCGACGCAAGCCGTTGCATTCGGCACCAGCGGGCATCGCGGCTCCGCGCTCGCCGGCAGCTTCAACGAGGCGCACATCCTCGCCATCGCCCAGGCCGTGGCCGAATACCGCGCGCAGGCCGGCATCGACGGGCCGCTGTTCCTTGGCATGGACACGCATGCGCTGTCGGCGCCCGCACAGCAGAACGTGCTGGAAGTGCTGGCCGCCAACGGCGTGACGGTCCATCTGCAGAAAGATGACGGCTACACGCCGACGCCGGTCATTTCGCGCGCCATCCTCGCCCACAACGACGACGAAAGTCGGCCCCGGGCGGACGGCATCGTGATCACGCCCTCGCACAATCCGCCGCAGGACGGCGGCATCAAGTACAACCCGCCGCACGGCGGCCCGGCCGATACCGACGTCACCGGCTGGATCGAGCGGCGCGCCAACGCCCTCATGGCCGACGGCAACCGCGACGTGCAGCGCGCACCGATCGAGGCCGCGCGCATGGCGCCGACGACGCATGCCGTCGACCTGATGACGCCCTACATCGAGGCACTCGGCGAGGTGATCGACATGGCGGCGATCCAGAGCGCGAAGCTGAAGATCGGCGTCGACCCGATGGGCGGCGCGGCCGTGCACTACTGGGCGCCGATCGCCGCACACTACGGGCTGGACATTGAGGTGGTGAATCCCGAAGTCGATCCCGCATTCGCCTTCATGACGCTCGACCACGATGGCAAGATCCGCATGGACTGCTCCAGTCCCTATGCGATGGCGAGCCTCGTCAAATTGAAGGACAAGTACAACATCGCCTGGGGCAACGACGCCGACGTGGATCGCCACGGCATCGTCACGCCCTCGGCCGGGCTGATGAACCCGAACCACTACCTTGCCGTCGCCATCCGCTACCTGCTGGCGCACCGTCCGCAGTGGCCGGAAAGCGCGGCGGTCGGCAAGACGCTGGTGTCGTCCGGCATGATCGACCGCGTGGTGAATAGCCTCGGCCGCACGCTGCTGGAAGTGCCGGTGGGCTTCAAGTGGTTCTCGGCCGGCCTGCTCGACGGCTCCATCTGCTTCGGCGGCGAGGAGAGCGCCGGCGCTAGCTTCCTCAAGATGGACGGTTCGGCCTGGACCACCGACAAGGACGGCATCATCCTCGGCCTGCTGGCGGCGGAGATCACCGCCGTCACCGGCAAGGATCCGGGCATGCACTACGCGGACCTCGCCGCCCAATACGGCGCCCCGCACTACCTGCGCATCGACACGCCGGTGAGCGCCGGGCAGAAGGCCGCCTTCAAGAAGCTGACGCCCGAGCGCGTCGCCGCCACGACGCTCGCCGGCGAACCGATCACCGCGCGCCTGACACGCGCACCTGGCAACGACGCGCCGATCGGCGGCCTCAAGGTGACGACGCAGAACGGCTGGTTCGCGGCGCGGCCCTCCGGCACAGAAGACATCTACAAGCTCTACGCCGAAAGCTTCACCAGCGCCGAGCACCTGCAGCGGATCGTCGCCGAGGCGCAGCAGATCGTCGCGGCGGCACTGGCGGAGTAGTCGTGAACGCGCCGGGCCTGCCGGCCCACATCGACAAGTACGAGATCGTCCGCCTGCTCGGCCGCGGCGCGACGTCGAGCGTCTATCTCGCCTACGATGCCTTCACCGAACGGCAGGTGGCGATCAAGCATTTCAGCGCCGCCTTCCTCGCCGACCCGGACCACGGCCCGGCCTACCGGCGGCTGATCGCCACCGAGGCCTCGCTCGCCGGGCGGCTCAACCATCCGCACATCGTCGGCATCTACGACGCCGCGCGCGGCACCGACAACACCTACATCGTGATGGAGTACGTCGACGGCGAGACGCTGGAGAAATACGGCCAGCCCGACGCGCTGCTGCCGGTGGAGCAGGTGATCGGGATCGCCTTCAAGTGCGCGCTGGCGCTCGACTACGCCAGCCGCCACGGCATCATCCACCGCGACATCAAGCCGGCCAACATCATGCTCTGCCGGGACGGCGACGTGAAGATCGCCGACTTCGGCGCGGCGCAGCTGACGCGCAGCGAGGAGACCACGGTGGTCGGCGTCGGCTCGCCGTCCTACATGTCGCCCGAGCAGATCCGCATGGATGCGCTCGACCACCGCACCGACATCTATTCGCTCGGCGTGGTGATGTTCCGGCTGCTGACGGGCCGCCTGCCGTTCAATGCCGACAACAACGTCGCACTGGCGCAGCAGATCCTCGCCGGTGCGCCGCCCGACATCCGCCGCCTGCGGCCGGCGCTGCCGCTGCGGCTGGCGCAGATCGTCGACCGTGCGATGCAGCGCGACCCGGCGGCGCGCTATCCGACCTGGCACGCCTTCGCGCACGACCTCGCGCGGCTCGCGGCCATCGACCTGCCGCACGAATCGATCAGCGACACCGAGAAGTTCAACGCGCTGCGCGAACTGCCCTTCTTCGCCGGCTTCGGCGACGTCGAACTATGGGAAGTGCTGCGCATCAGCGTCTGGGGCCGCGTGCCGCCGGGCACCCACCTCGTCGACGAGGGCGACGAGGGCAATTTCTTCTTCATCACCGCGGCCGGCGACGTGCGCATCAGCAAGGCGGGGCACGACCTCGGCGTGCAGCCGGCCGGCCGCTGCTTCGGCGAGATGAGCTACATCCGCAGGGAAGGCAAGGACGGCAATGGCACGATCACGCGCACGGCGACCGTGACGGCGGTGACGCCGGTGACGCTGCTCAAGATCAAGCCCGCGGCGCTGGCCGCCGCTTCGGACGCCTGCCAACTGGCCTTCAACCGCGCCTTCCTCGACATCCTCGTCAACCGCCTCGCCGAGGCGAACGCGGAACTCGTCGGGCTGCGGATCTGAGTCCTTACGACAGCGCCGCGATCACCTCGGGCGGCGCCTGCACCAGTTCGATCAGCACGCCCTCGCCGCCGATCGGGAATTCGTCGCTGGCCTTCGGGTGCAGGAAGCAGATGTCGTAGCCGGCCGCGCCCTTGCGGATGCCGCCCGGCGCGAAGCGCACCCCCTGCGCGGTCAGCCATTCCACCGCCTTGGGCAGGTCGTCGATCCACAGGCCGACGTGGTTGAGGGGCGTGGTGTGCACGGCCGGCTTTTTCTCCGGATCGAGCGGCTGCATGAGATCGACTTCCACCTTGAACGCGCCCTTGCCCATCGCGCAGATGTCCTCGTCGACGTTTTCGCGCTCGGAGACGAAGTTGCCGGTCACGTCGAGGCCGAGCTTGTCGACCCACAGCGTGCGCAGCTTGTCCTTCGATGGGCCGCCGATGGCGATCTGCTGGATACCCAATACCTTGAATGGTCTTGTCATTGTTTTTTCCCTCTGGTGAATAAAAAGATGCCGATGAGGATCATCGGCAGCGACAGCCACTGCCCCATGCTCACGACGTACGAGACACCAAAGATGCCGTGGTCCGGCTCGCGGAAATACTCGCCGCACCAGCGCGCGACGCCGTAGCCGATCAGGAACAGCGCCGACACCTGCATGCGCGGCCGCTGCCGCGCGGAAAACCACCACAGCAGCGCGAACAGGAGCAGGCCCTCGCCGCAGGCCTGGTAGAGCTGCGAGGGATGGCGCGGCAGGCCATCGACCTGCGGGAAGACCATCGCCAGCGGAAAGTCGGCGCTGGCCGGACGGCCCCACAGCTCGCCGTTGATGAAGTTGCCGATGCGACCTAACCCCAGCCCGATCGGCACCAGCGGCGCAATGAAGTCAGTGAGCTGCCAGAACCCGAGGCCATGCTTGCGTGCGAACAGCGCCATCGCGGCCAGCACGCCGAGGAAGCCGCCGTGGAAGCTCATGCCGCCCTTCCACACCGCGAGGATCTCCAGCGGATGGGCGAAGTAGTAGCCAGGCTCGTAGAACAGCACCTGTCCGAGGCGGCCACCGAGGACGACGCCGAGCACGCCGTAGAACAGCAGGTCGTCGACATGCTGCGGCGTCAGCCGGTGCCAGGGCTGTGCCACGGCGCGCCGCTTGCCGAGCCCGAGGAAGGCGACGAAGGCGAGCAGGTACATCAGGCCGTACCAGCGCACGGCCAGCGGGCCGAGGCTGATCGCGACGGGATCGAATTGCGGATGGGTCAGCATGCCGCCAGTTTAATCCGGCAAAATGGCAGGATGCTTTCCATCGCGACGTGGAACATCCACAAGGGCTTCTCCCAGTTCAACCGACGCATGGTCGTCCATGAACTGCGCGACCGGCTGCGCGAGCTCGATGCCGACATCGTCTTCCTGCAGGAGGTGCAGGGCCGCCACGAGCATCACGCGGCGCGCCACGAGGACTGGCCGGCCGAGCCGCAGCACGAATTCCTCGCCGCAGGCGTCTGGGGCAGCCATGCCTACGGCCGCAACATGGTCTACGACCACGGCCACCACGGCAATGCGATCCTCGCGCGCTACCCGATCCTCTCCACGCACAACCAGGACGTGACGCGCCTGCGCTTCGAGAAGCGCGGCCTGCTGCACTGCGCCGTCGAGGTGCCGGGGCTGGTGCAGCCGCTGCACTGCGTCTGCGCGCACCTGTCGCTGTTCGGCCGCTCGCGACGCCACCAGTACGCGGCATTGGCCGACTTCATCGAAACCACCGTGCCCGCGGCCGCGCCGCTGATCATCGCCGGCGACTTCAACGACTGGCGCGGTCGCGCCTGCGAGCTGCTGGCGCCGCGGCTCGGCCTGACGGAAGCCTTCGCCAATGGCCACGGCAGCCGGCCGACGCGCAGCTTCCCCGCCGCCCTGCCGCTGTTCCGCCTCGACCGCATCTACACGCGCGGCCTGCAGGTCGAAACCTGCGCCGTGCACCACGGCCGGCCGTGGTCGACGATCTCCGACCACGCCGCCCTGTCCGCCCGTTTCGCCGTCTCCGCATGAACACTCGTGGCGCCGACTTTTTGTCGGGCAACCAGATCGAGCTGCTGGAAACCGGGGCGCAGTTCTTCCCGGCCCTGCTCGCCGCGATCGGCACAGCGGCATGCGAGATCCACATCGAGACCTACATCTTCGCTGCCGACGCCACCGGGCGCGACGTAACCGCCGCCCTCGTCGCTGCGGCTGAACGCGGGGTGGCTGTCCGCGTGCTCGTCGACGGCTTCGGCGCACGCGAATTTCCGGAAGGGCTCGGCCGCGCTCTCGCCGCAGCGGGCGCCGAACTCGAAGTCTACCGGGCCGAGGCGGGCCGGCTGCGCCTGCGCCGCCACCGCCTGCGCCGCCTCCACCGCAAGCTCGCCGTAATCGACGGCAGCATCGCCTTCGTCGGCGGCATCAACATCATCGACGATCACGATAACGGGGGGGCGCCAGATCTCGGGCCGCGCTTCGACTATGCCGTCCGCATCACCGGGCCGCTCGTCGCGCGCGTCCACGCCGGCATGGCGCGGCTGTGGCGGCTGGTCGGCTGGGCGCGCCTGCAGCGCCGGCCGCCACCGCTAGCGATCCCCGCCTGCCGGCACGAGGAAGCGTCAGGCGGCATGCAGGCGGCCTTCGTCATCCGCGACAACCTGCGCCATCGCCGCGCCATCGAGGATGCCTATCTCGACGCCATCGCCGCGGCGCAGTCCAAGGTGCTGATCGCCAGTGCCTACTTCCTGCCCGGCCTGCGCTTCCGCCACGCACTCGTCGATGCGGCCGCACGCGGCGTGCGCGTCACCATCCTGCTGCAGGGCCGGGTCGAATACGCCCTGCTGCACTACGCGACGCAGGCGCTCTACGGCCACCTGCTGAAGAACGGCGTGCGCGTCTGCGAATACCGCACGGGCTTCCTGCACGCCAAGGTCGCCGTCATCGACGACGCGTGGGCGACGGTCGGCTCATCGAACATCGACCCCTTCAGCCTGCTGCTGGCCCGCGAGGCGAACGTCGTCGTCTGCGACAACGGCTTCGCTGCCCACCTCCGGGAAAGCCTCGAGCACGCCATCGCGCAGGATACCGCTGAGATCACATCCGCCGAACTGCGCCGCAGCGGCTGGCTGGCCCGCGGACTGCGCTGGACCGCCTACGGCATGGTGCGGGTATTGCTCGGCCTGACGCGGTACGGCGGGGCGGATTATCGGGAGTGAGGCACTATTCCCATACCGGCGACGGAGCGAACTGTCGCCGTCCCGCCGGCGCCGACTTTCACCCGAACAGGCGCGGGTGCTCGATCTTCGGGCAGCGATCCATCACCACGTCGAGGCCGGCGGCAGCGGCCTGTTCCGCCGCCGCCTGATTGATCACACCGAGCTGCAGCCACAGCGATTTCGCGCCGATGGCGATGGCGTCGGTGGCGATGGGCGGCACGTCGGCCGCATTGCGGAAGACGTCGACCATGTCAACCTTCACCGGGATGTCCTTGAGGCTCGGGTAGCAGGTCTGGCCGAGGATCTCGCGCTGGCCGGGATTGACGGGGATCACCGTGTAGCCATGCGCCATCAGGTAGCGCGCGACGTGATGGCTCGGGCGGTCTTCCTTCGGCGAGAGACCGACCATGGCGATGACCTTGTGGTTCTCCAGAATCCGGCGCAGGCCGGCATCGTCGTTGATGATCATGGGTTTTCCTCGATGCGGATGGCGGGTACGCGCGGTACGCGGTCGAGCCGCCAGTGTTCCAACGCCCACGCCCAAAAGTCGGCGCCGGCGAGACGGCATTCCTCGGGCGGATTCTGGCCCAGAAAGCGCGCGGCGGCAAACAGGGCCGGCGCGGGGTCGCGCGTATCGACCGGCGCGGCGCGCGTCTGCTTGGACAGCTTGGCACCCGTCGCATCGACGGCGACCGGCAGGTGGGCGTACTGTGGAATGGGGTGGCCGAGCAAGCGCTGCAGGAAGACCTGCCGCGCCGTCGAATGGATCAGGTCGGCACCGCGTACGACGTGGTCGATGCCCCGGTCGGCATCGTCGACCACCACGGCGAGTTGGTAGGCGAAATAGCCGTCGGCGCGCAGCAGCACGCAATCGCCGACATCGCGCGGCAGGTCCTGATGCTGCGGCCCCTGCACGAGATCGATGAAGTCGATTTCTCCCGCGACGCGCAGACGCCAGGCCCGCGCCGACTTGCCGGCGGGCAGGCCGGCACGGCAGGTGCCGGGATAGACGGGGGCGCCATCGACGCCCGGAACGGCATCGGCCAGTTCCGCCCGGGTACAGCCGCAGGGATAGACGCTGCCGGCGCGCTTCAGCATTTCCAGAACTTCACGATAACGTTCGGTACGTGCGCTCTGGACCATCACCGCGCCGTCCCATTCGAAGCCGAAGGCTTCGAGCGTGCGCAGGATGTCGTCGGCGTGTTCCGGCCGGCAGCGCGGCGCATCGACATCCTCCATGCGGATGAGCCAGCGGCCGCCGCCACGCGTGCGCGCCTCGAGATACGAGCCGAGCGCGGCGACCAGCGAGCCGAAATGCAGCGGGCCGGTCGGCGAGGGAGCGAAGCGTCCGGTCGGCGGGCGCGCGGATAGGCTCATGGGGGAAAGCGGTGTAGCATGGCCGCTCCATTTTTCCACAGATACGGAACACCACCCATGGCCACCATCAAGCTCACCGCCGACAACTTCAAGGACACCATCAACAGCCACGACATCGTCATCGTCGACTTCTGGGCGGAATGGTGCGGCCCCTGCCGTTCGTTCGCACCGACCTTCGAGGCGGCCTCGGAAAAGTATCCGGACATCGCCTTCGCCAAAGTGAATACCGAGGAAGAGCGCGAGATGGCGGCCGGCTTCAACATCCGCTCGATCCCGACGCTGATGGTGTTCCGCGAGCAGGTGATCCTTTACGCCGAAGCCGGCGCCCTGCCCGCCTCCGCCCTCGACCAGCTGATCGAGCAGGTGAAAGGGCTCGACATGGCGCAGGTCAAGGCCGAGATCGCCGCCCAAGGCGAAGAGTAAAAGCAACTCCAGATCGAGCGCAGCGAGCAGCAAGTCTCCCCTTCCGCGAGGAAGGGGCTGGGGGATGGCGGGTCTGGACTTCAGTCCAGCGTTTCGCCGAACGCCGCAATGAACCGGGCGGCGATATCCTCGCGGGTCGGCTTGTGGTTCTGGCCGCCCCGGTATCCGATCTTGATGCTGCCCATGAGCGCGGCGAGGCGGCCGGTCTTCTGCCAGCTCCAGCCTTTCTGGATGCCGTAGAGCAGGCCGGCGCGGTAAGCGTCGCCGCAGCCGGTGGGATCGAGCAGTTGCTCGGCCGGTACCGCCGGGATGTCGATGCATACGCCATCGGCGTAGAAGCGCGAGCCCTGCGCGCCGAGCGTGACCACAAGCACCCGCACCTCGCGCGCCAGCTCCTCGATCGTCTTGCCGGTGCGCTCCGTCAGCAGCTTGGCTTCGTAGTCGTTGACCGTGCAGTAGTCGGCAAGGCTGAGGAATTCGAGCAGTTCCGGGCCGTCGAACATCGGCAGGCCCTGGCCGGGATCGAAGATGAAGGGAATGCCGAGTTCGCTGAACTCGCGCGCGTGCTGCATCATCCCGGCACGGCCATCCGGCGCGACGATGCCCAGCGTGACGTCGCTCGCCTCGCCGATGCGGTTGAGGTGCGAGGAATTCATCGCGCCCGGGTGGAAGGCGGTGATCTGGTTGTCGTCGAGGTCGGTGGTGATGAAGGCCTGCGCGGTGAAGCTGTCCGGCACCTTACGCACGTGCGTGGCCGGCAGGCCGAACATTTTCAGGCGCGTCATGTAGGGCTCGCAGTCGTCGCCGACGGTCGCCATGATCAGCGGCTTGCCGCCGAGCAGCCGCAGGTTGTAGGCGATGTTGCCGGCGCAGCCGCCGTATTCGCGCCGCATGTCCGGCACGAGGAAGGCGACGTTGAGGATGTGGATCTGCTCCGGCAGGATGTGGTGCTTGAAGCGATCGTTGAACACCATGATGGTGTCGTAGGCGAGCGAGCCGCAGATGAGCGTGTTCATGTCGAGATGGCCTGTATCAGGGATAGAAGAGGTAGAGGCGGTAGCCGACGGCCGGCACGTCCTTCGCCTCGAGCAGCAGCTTGACGGCAAGCTCGCCGCGCGCGGCGAAGCCGGCCGCGGCCGGTTGTCCGGCGGGCAGCCAGTCGGCCGGCGGGAGCACCTTGCGCAGCAGGGCGTCGTCCTGGGTATCGGTCAGCGTCAGTTCGAGATGCGGATACTCCTGCACGAAGGGCGCGCGGTTCTTCAGCGTGGCGGTGAGCAGCAGGCGGTCGCCACCGGCCGGTTCGAGATCGGAGCTCTCGATGCCGACCAGCTCGGGGCGGCGCGGCCAGGGCACGCTGCACCCGGCCACCTCGCAACCCGCCACCAGCACCGGGCGCAATTCGGGCGCCAGGACGGCGAGTTCGACGCGGTAGATGTAGGCAAGCTGGACGACGGCCAGCACCAGCAGGGTGAACAGGCCAATCGCCCATGGCCAGCGGCGCGGTGGCGGTGTTTCGGCCACGCCTTCCCACGCTTCGGGCAAGGTTTCGGCGTCCGGGACAGCGGCGGCAGGAGGCGCTTCCGCAAGTTCCTCGCCGTCCTGCGGAGGCCGACTTTCGGGCTCGGGCTCGGGCTCTGGCTCCGGCTCGGGCTCGGGTTCCGGTTCAGGCGCCGCCCCGGGCAAGGGGGCCGGCCCGGTGTTCGAATCCTCGGCCGGCATGGCTTCGGCTGGCTCGGCCGGTTCCGGCGGTTCAGGGGGTTCCGGTAGCGCGGCCGGTTCCTCTGTCGGTTCCATGGTGACCGGCACTTCGTCTTCCGCGACTATCTCCGGTACCGGATGGTCCGCCGCAGGCGTGACGATCAGGGAGACTTCGTCGGCCAGGCTGTCGAGCGCATCGAAGACTTCGCTGCAGGCGCCGCAACGCACCCGCCCCTGCCGCACCTTCAGTTGCTCGGAGGTGACGCGGAAGGCGGTATGACAATGGGGGCAGCGGGTCAGCATGCGGCGAGTTTAACGTTCACCCTCGAGGCGGACCCAGCCTTCATGCGCGGCACCGACGACGAGCGGCAGGTGCGGCGCATAGGCAGCGATCACCTGCTCCGCCTGGGTCTCGAGCACGCCGGAGAGGGCGAGCCGGCCCCCGGGCTTCAGTCGCGAAGTCAGCAGTGGCGCGAGCAGCATCAGCGGATTGGTGAGGATATTCGCGACCACGCGATCGAAGGTTTCGGTCAGCGGCGCACCGGAATGCGCGAGCCGCATGGCCACGCCGTTGCGCGCCGCGTTGTCGGCTGCCGCCGTCAGTGCGGCCGGGTCGATGTCGACGCCCAGCACGTCGCCGGCACCGAGCTTGAGCGCGGCGATGCCGAGGATGCCCGAGCCGCAGCCGTAGTCGAGCAGGGTGCAGCCCGGTGCCACGTTCGCCTCCAGCCACTCGAGGCATAGCCGGGTGGTGGGATGGCTGCCGGTGCCGAAGGCGAGGCCCGGGTCGAGTTCGAGGTTGATCGCCGCCGGGTCGGGGGCGACATGCCACGAGGGCACGATCCAGAGCCGGTCGGAGATGCGGATCGGGTCGAACTGGGACTGCGTGAGCCGTACCCAGTCCTGCTCGGCGACTTCGGTCAGCACAAGTTCCGGCACGTCGGCGAGGCCGACACTGCGTACCGCCGCGGCGATGCACTCCTTCAGGTCACCATTATTCGGGAGCGGCTCGAACAGGGCGACGACGCGGCTGCGATCCCAGATCGGCGTCGTGGGGGAGCCCGGCTCGCCGAACTGTGGCGTCTCGAACTCGGTACCGGCCTGCGCGTCCTCGACGCTCGCCGAGATGGCACCCACTTCGAGCAGCGCATCCGAGATCGCCTCGGCATGCGCGGCATCGGTAACGAAGGCGACCGATACCCACATGCCGGCTATTTCCGGTTGGCTTCCTCGCGCGCGGCGAGTTTTTCTTCCAGGTAGTGGATGCTCGTGCCGCCCTGGATGAAACGTTCGTCGAGCATCAGGTCCTGGTGCAGCGGGATGTTGGTCTTGATGCCGTCCACCATCATCTCGGACAGGGCGATGCGCATGCGGCGGATCGCCTGTTCGCGCGTATCGCCGTAGGTGATCAGCTTGGCGATCATCGAATCGTAGTGCGAGGGCACCGTATAGCCGGAGTACACATGCGAATCGACGCGGATGCCGGGCCCGCCGGCCGGGTGCCAATTGACGATTTTGCCTGGAGATGGAGTGAACTTGAACGGATCTTCGGCGCAGATGCGGCACTCGATCGAGTGACCCTTGACCTCGATGTCGCGCTGGCGGAACCAGAGCTTCTCGCCCGCCGCGACGCGGATCTGCGCTGCCACGATGTCGATGCCGGTTACGAGTTCGGTCACCGGATGCTCGACCTGCACGCGCGTGTTCATCTCGATGAAGTAGAACTCGCCGTCTTCGTAGAGGAACTCGAAGGTGCCGGCGCCGCGGTAGCCGATCTTCTTGCAGGCCTCGGCGCAGCGTTCGCCGATCTTGGTGATCAGGCGGCGATTGACCTCGGGGGCCGGCGCCTCCTCGATGACCTTCTGGTGGCGGCGCTGCATCGAGCAGTCGCGCTCTGACAGCCAGACGGCGTTGCGGTAGTTGTCGGCCATCACCTGGATTTCGATGTGGCGCGGGTTCTCGAGGAACTTCTCCATGTAGACCATGGGGTTGCCGAAGGCCGACTGCGCCTCGCTGCGCGTCATGTTGACCGCGTTGATCAGCGCTGCCTCGGTATGCACCACGCGCATGCCGCGCCCGCCGCCGCCGCCGGCCGCCTTGATGATGACCGGGTAGCCGATCGCGCGTGCAATTTTCACGATCTCCTTGGGATCTTCCGGCAACGCACCTTCAGAACCCGGGACGCAGGGCACGCCCGCAGCCTTCATCGCGTCCTTGGCGGAAACCTTGTCGCCCATCAGGCGGATCGTCTCGGCCTGCGGGCCGATGAAGACGAAGCCCGATTTCTCGACCCGCTCGGCGAAGTCGGCGTTCTCGGAAAGGAAGCCGTAGCCGGGATGGATAGCCTCGGCATCGGTCACCTCGGCCGCCGAGATGATGGCGGGAATGTTCAGGTAGCTCTGGCTCGAAGGCGGGGGACCGATGCAGACGGACTCGTCGGCCAGCCGGACATACTTGGCGTCCGCATCGGCCGTCGAATGAACGGCGACCGTACGAATGCCAAGTTCGCGGCAGGCACGCAGCACGCGCAGCGCGATTTCGCCACGGTTGGCGATCAGGACTTTTTCGAACATTGCGAATGCCCCGTTCAGCCGATCACGAACATGGGCTGGTCGAACTCCACCGGCTGACCATTTTCGACGAGGATCGCCTTGACGACGCCATCGGCGTCCGATTCGATCTCGTTCATCAGTTTCATCGCCTCGATGATGCACAGGGTGTCGCCCTTCTTCACCGATTGGCCCACTTCGACAAAGGCCGGGGCACCCGGACTGCCGGAACGGTAGAAGGTACCGACCATCGGCGCCTTGACCTGGTGGCCGGTCGGTTCGGCGGGCACTTCTGCCGCAACCGGTGCAAAAGTCGGCGCCGGCGGGGCGGCCGCCGCTGCAGGCATGGCGGCCGGCGCGCCCATCGGCATGCTGACCATGGTGGTGGTCGGTGCCGCCGGATGCTTCGCGATGCGGATCTTTTCCTCGCCTTCGCTGATTTCCAGTTCGGAAATGCCCGAATTCTGGACGAGGTCGATCAGGGTCTTCAGTTTTCTCAGGTCCATGCGTTCTCCTGTCCCACCGCGTGGGTGCGCCCCGAAGGGCTTGTTTTATTTACGAATGCGGAGCAATGCAGCTTCCAGCGCAAGGGCATAGCCCTGGGCGCCGAGGCCGCAGATGGTGCCGACAGCGATGTCGGAAAAATACGAGTGGTGCCGGAACGCCTCGCGGGCGTGGATGTTCGACAGATGCACCTCGATAAAGGGGATGCGCACCGCGGCCAGCGCATCGCGCAAGGCCACGCTGGTATGCGTATAGCCCCCCGGGTTGATGATGATGAACTCGATGCCCTCGGCCCCGGCGGCTTGCACGCGGTCGATCAGGCCGCCTTCGCTGTTGCTCTGGAAGCTTTCGATCTGGACGCCATCGGCACGGGCACGCGCCTCCATCATGGCGTGGATGTCGGCCAGGGTGGTCCGGCCGTAGATGTCGGGCTCGCGGCTGCCGAGCAGGTTCAGGTTGGGGCCGTGGAGGACGAGAATCCGTGCCTCGACGCCCGGCCCGGCGGTTTTGCTATCGCTTTTGGCCGAAGCCTTTTTGCTTTTTGTGTTCGACATAGGTGCAAGTTTGCCGCAAATCGGTGCAACTTGTCCAGATGCTTGCTTTTCTCAGGCGCACAGGGCTTCCACCGCTTCCACCCGCGCCCGCGCCCGGGTCCGCCCGTCGGCGGACTTCATCGCCACCCGTTCGTCGCGCGGTGCCATCACGATCAGGTTCGCCGGCATGTCCTCGTCGTCCATGATGAACACCGCCTCGACCCGGTCGCTTTTCGGGTTGCCATGATGGAAGCGCATGCCCCGGTCGAGCAGGAAGATCTCGACCTCCTTGGCGCTGTCCGGAAACAGCAGGATGTCGATTCGGGCATGGCGGCCGGCCGTGCCGTCAAGGACCGATCCGGTCAGCCATGGCGAGAACGGCGCCAGCTGGTGCATCAGGTCGACCGCCGCCGCCCGCAGCCAGGCGAGGCGCTCGACCTGCTCGTCTTCCTGGTAGATCGCCTGGTACTCGCGCACCGCCTCCTCCACCTCGGCATTGCCCGGCAGAGGAAAACTCTCCGGCAGGCCGAGCTGGCGCACTGCTTTGCGCTTGGCGAAGCCGTAGTCGACCCCATCCTCGGCGACCAGCCGCGCGGCGGCATGCACGAGTTCGGAACGCAGGACGGGGGAGTGCGGATTCAGGATGCGGGCGGGACGGCTGCGGCGAGACATGGCGATTGCTCCCGTAGAATGCCGGGTCATTGTATCCCGCCAAGTATTTCACTCATGCACATCCACATTCTCGGGATTTGCGGCACCTTCATGGGGGGTATTGCCCTGATCGCCCGCGCCGCCGGCCACCGTGTCACGGGCTGTGACGCCAACGTCTACCCGCCCATGAGCACGCAGCTGGAGGCCGAGGGCATCGACCTGGTCGAGGGTTACGGCGCGGACCAGCTGGCGCTGGACGCGGATCTCTGGGTGGTCGGCAACGCCGTTTCGCGCGGCAATCCGCTGCTGGAAGCGATCCTCGACCGCGGCCTGCCCTATATTTCCGGTCCGCAGTGGCTGGCCGAGAACATCCTGCAGGGCAAATGGGTGCTCGCCGTGGCTGGTACCCACGGGAAGACGACGACTTCGGCGATGCTCGCCTGGATCCTCGAGGATGCCGGCCTGCAGCCGGGCTACCTGATCGGCGGTGTGCCGCAAAACTTCGGAAAATCAGCCAACTTCAGCGAATCATCGTTCTTCGTTGTCGAAGCGGATGAATACGACACCGCATTTTGCGACAAGCGTTCCAAATTCGTGCATTACCGGCCGCGCACCGCCATCCTCAATAACCTCGAATTCGATCACGCCGACATTTTCGCCGATCTTGCAGCCATCGAGACGCAATTCCACCATCTGGTGCGCACCATCCCCGGCAACGGACTGATCGTCACCAACGCATCCGAAGCGGCACTCGAGCGCGTGCTGGAGCGGGGTTGCTGGACCTCGGCGGAACGCTTCAACGATCCGGCAGGATGGCGGGCTGGCGGTGATGATGCAGGCGGTACGCTGTCGATTCACGACAAAAGCGGGGAGCTTGGCTGCATATCGTGGAAACTTTCCGGCGAGCACAACCGTAACAATGCACTCGCCGCGCTGCTGGCGGCGCGGCACGCCGGCGTGCCCCTGCAACGCGGGCTGGAGGCATTGAGCCGTTTCGAGAACGTCAAGCGCCGCCTCGAGATACGCGGTACCGTGCGCGACATCACGGTCTATGACGACTTCGCCCACCATCCGACCGCCATTGCGACCACCCTGGCCGGCTTGCGCGGGCGCGTCGGAGGAGCCAGGATTCTCGCCGTGCTCGAACCCCGTTCGAACACCATGAAGCTCGGCACGATGAAGGACGCCCTGCCCGGCAGCCTGAAGGATGCGGACCGCGTGTTCTGCTATGGCGCGAACCTCGGCTGGGACGCGGCCGCCGCGCTTGCACCGCTGGGCGACCGCGCACTGGTCAGCGGCGACCTGGACGCCCTGGTGGAACGCATCGCCGCGGCCGCCGGCCCAGGCGACCACATTCTGGTGATGAGTAACGGCGGCTTCGGCGGCATCCACCAGAAACTGCTCGATACCCTCGAAGCCACGGCGCGCTGATGTTCCTCAAAATCGTCATCGTCCTGCTGCTGCTGATCGTCGCCGCGAGCCTGCTCGGCGGACGCGGGGCCGGCCGGGCGGCTATACGCCCGAAGTCGCAGGTACGCCCCCTGATGCTGCGCATCGCCATCATCCTTTTGATTCTGGGGGCCGGCGTCATCGTCGTGCATCTTTCCGGCTGCAGCCGTTCGGAAGACGGATTCCATGCCACCGACGTCTCCGGTGCCAATTTCGGCCGCCTCGCCGCCCTCGACGGGCTGACCGACCATCTCGGGCGCCGTCTCGCCAGCGCCGACTTTTCGGGGAAGGCAGTCGTGGTGTTCTTCGGCTACACGCGCTGCCCGGACATCTGCCCGACCACGCTGTCCGCGATGCAGGCAGCGATGAAACTGCTCGGCCCGGATGCGGACCGCGTGCAGGTGCTGTTCGTCACCGTCGACCCCGAGCGCGACACGCCGGCCGTGCTGAAGGACTACGTGCCGTGGTTCGACGCCCGCTTCATCGGCCTGCATGGCGACCCCGCCGTCATCCGTGACCTCGCCCGCGAGTTCCACGTGTTCTTCCACAAGGTCGAGGGCGAAACCGCGATGGGCTACAGTATCGACCACACGGCCACCAGCTACGCCTACGACCCGGCGGGACGGCTGCGCCTGCTGATTCCGCATGGCGCGAAACCGGAGCATATCGCCGCCGACCTGCGCGCCCTGCTGGCCGGCAGCTAACCGCCTTCGACAGGAGAATTCGCCATGGCCGGACGCAAAAGCGCTTCACCGAACGTCAACCTCAACCTGAACGTCCGCGGGCTGAAGCAGTCGGCGACGCTCGCCATCAACGAGAAGAGCGCGCAGCTGATGCGCGACGGGCACAAGGTCTATCGCTTCGGCCTCGGCCAGTCACCCTTTCCGGTGCCGCAACCGGTGGTGGACGAGCTGCGCGCCAACGCGCACCAGAAGGACTACCTGCCGGTGCGCGGCCTGCGCGCCCTGCGCGATGCCGTCGCCGGCTACCACCGCCGCATGCACGGCATCGAGCGCAGCGGCGAGGACGTCCTGATCGGCCCCGGCTCGAAAGAGCTGATGTTCGTCCTGCAGCTGGTGTATTACGGCGACCTCGTCATCCCGACCCCGAGCTGGGTGTCCTACGCGCCGCAGGCGCGCATCGTCGGCCGGCAGATCCACTGGGTGCCGACGCAGCCCGAGAACGACTGGCGCCTGATGCCGGACGAGCTCGATCGCCTCTGCCAGGAAGATCCGGGCCGGCCGCGCATCGTGATCCTCAACTACCCGTCCAACCCGACCGGCGACACCTATACCGCCGACGAACTGAAAGCGCTCGCGAAAGTCGCCAAGAAGTACAAGGTGATCCTCGTCTCCGACGAGATCTACGGCGAACTGCATCATCGTGGCCAGCACGTCTCGATCGCGCGCTACTACCCCGAGGGCACCATCATCAGCGGCGGCCTGTCGAAATGGTGCGGCGCCGGCGGCTGGCGGCTCGGCACCTTCACCTTCCCGCTGTCGCTGCGCTGGCTGCTCGAGGCGATGTCCACCGTCGCCAGCGAAACCTACACCTCGACCTCCGCCCCGATCCAGTACGCGGCGATCCGCGCCTTCGAGGGCGGCACCGAAATCGAAAGCTATCTCGCCCAGTCGCGCCGCGTGCTGCGCCACCTCGGCCGCCATGTCTGGCGGAGCCTGCGCGATGCCGGCGCGGCCGTGTCCGAGCCGGTCGGCGGCTTCTACCTGTTCCCGGATTTCTCGCCGCTGCGTGACCGGCTGGAACGACACGGCATCAACGGCAGCGCCGCCCTGTGCGAACGGCTGCTCGAGGAAACCGGCGTCGCCACCCTGCCCGGCGTCGATTTCGGCCGGCCGCCCGCCGAACTCACGCTGCGTCTCGCCTACGTGGATTTCGACGGTGCCCGCGCACTTTCGGCCGCGCAACAGGTGCCGATCGACCAGGAGCTCGATCGCGACTTCCTCGAACTGTACTGCCCCAATGTCATGCAGGCCACGGCCGCGATGACCGCCTGGCTGAAGCGGATGAAATAGGCCCCGGCGCCAGAATGCAAACGGGCTGCCGCGGCAGCCCGTTTCGGATGCGACCGGCGAATCGCCTGACGCCTTACATACGGGCCGCCAGCACGCCCTTCATCTTCTGCATGGCCTTTGCCTCGATCTGGCGGATGCGCTCCGCCGAGACGCCGTATTCGGCGGCCAGTTCGTGCAGGGTCGCGGCTTCCTCGCCATCCTCGACCAGCCAGCGGCGCTGGACGATGGTGCGGCTACGGTCGTCGAGACCGGCCAGCGCATCGCGCAGGCCGCTGTCGTGCAGACGGTCACGCTCCTTGCGCTCCAGTTGCACGGACGGCTCGACGCTGACATCCGCCGCCAGGTAGGCGATCGGCGCGTAGTGCTCGTCGTCGTCATCCGACAGCGGCTCGAGCGACACATCAGCACCGCTCATGCGGGTTTCCATCTCGACCACTTCCTCGGGTTTCACGCCGAGTTGGCGGGCGACAGACTTGACCTCTTCAGGGCCGAGGCTGGCGAAGCCGGCGGCGGCCTGCGCATCCTGTGCCATGGCCGACTTCATGCTGCGCAGGTTGAAGAAGAGCTTGCGCTGGGCCTTGGTCGTCGCGACCTTGACGAGGCGCCAGTTCTTCAGGATGTATTCATGGATTTCGGCCTTGATCCAGTGCAGGGCGAAGGACACCAGCCGCACGCCGCGCTCGGGGTCGAAACGCTTGACCGCCTTCATCAGGCCGATGTTCCCTTCCTGGATCAGGTCGGCATGCGGCAGGCCATAGCCGAGATAGCCGCGCGCCACGGCGATCACCAGCCGGAGGTGGGACATGACCAGACCCCGCGCCGCGTCCAGATCGCCCTCGTCGCGCAAGCGGCGGGCAAGCTGTTTCTCCTCCTCCTCGGTCAACATCGGTACGCGGTTGGCTGCCGCGATATAAGCTTCGATGCTGCCGCTGGCCGACGGAACAGTGAACTGGGCAAGGGTCAACGCATGGCTCATCTCGGGATCCTCCTTGATCGAAATATTAGCACTCCGGTCATATGAGTGCTAATACTAGCATAAGTTCCCGACTAATTTGCTATGGATTTATCCGATCGCCCCGATAGGCCATCGCTATGCCGTGCGTCAAATCGTCGCGGCGCCCGAAAGGCGGGGCAGGCGATAATTAGGGCAAGCATGAGCCTCTTCAATCCCACCCTGTCCGGCCTGTCCGCGCGACCGCGCGATCCCGCAACGACGCTCTTCGCCGTGGCCGGTGCCGCAGGCGTACATGCGGCCGCCCTTGCCCTGCTGCTCTACTTCGTGCCCGCCGAACGCATCGCCGACATGGTACGTCCGCTGACGGTGCGCCTGATCGAACTGGCGCCCGAAGCCCCACCCCCGCCGCCGGCCCCCAAGCCCAAGCCCGTGCGCCAGCAGCCGAAGCCCCTGCCGCCTGCCCCGCTGGTTGCCGTCAACACGCCGGCCCCTGCGGCCGACGCTCCTGCCTTCGTCGTGCCCGCCCCCCCGGCCCCGGTACCGGTCGCCGTCCCGCCGGCACCGACTTTTGTTCCCGCACCGCCGGCGCCCATCACGCAGGCGCGCTTCGATGCCGCCTACCTGAACAACCCTAAGCCGACCTACCCATCGACCTCGCGCCGACTGGGCGAGGAAGGCAAGGTGGTGCTGCGCGTCCGCGTCGATCCGCAGGGACAGGCCGCCGACGTCGAAATCAAGACCTCGAGCGGCTATGCGCGCCTCGATACGGCCGCGCACGACGCCGTCGCCCGCTGGCGCTTCGTGCCCGCCCGCCGCGGCGACGAACCGATCGCCGCCTGGGTACTGGTCCCCATCGTTTTCAGCCTGGAAAGTTGATGTCTCCATGAATACAAATCTCGGGTTCGCCCATTTCTGGCAGCAGGCTGACGCGGTCATCCATGGCGTCGCCATCGTGCTGCTGCTGATGTCCGTCCTCAGCTGGGCGCTGATCGTCGGCCGCTTCATCGGCCAGTTGCGCCTGAATAGGGCGATGGAACGGGCCTGCAGCACGTTCTGGAGCGCCCCCGACATGCCGTCGGCGCTCGCCGCCATCGAGCAGGACGACCGCAGCGGTATCTTCGCCGGCCTGGCGCGGGCCGGCGCCCAGGCAGCCGAAGCGCACGCGCGCCATGCGGCACAGGGCATCGGTGCAGGCGTGTCGATCTCGGAATTCGTCACCCGCGCCCTGCGCAACCACATCGTCCATGCCCAGGCACGCATCGAAGCCGGCCTCACCTTCCTCGCCTCGGTCGGCTCGACGGCGCCGTTCATTGGCCTGTTCGGCACGGTCTGGGGCATCTACCATGCACTGGTCGGCCTGGCCGGCGCGACCACGGTCGTGCTCGACAAGGTCGCCGGGCCGGTCGGCGAAGCGCTGATCATGACGGCCGCGGGCCTGTTCGTCGCCATCCCCGCCGTGCTCGCCTACAACGCGCTGGTGCGCGCCAACCGGCTCGTCCTCGCCCAGCTCGACGGCTTCGCCCACGACCTGCACGCCTACTTCACCACCGGCGCGCGCATGGCGCAGGGGTAGCGCATGTCCTTCGGCGGTTTCGACGACGGCGGCAAGACCACGCCCATGGCCGAGATCAACACCACCCCGCTGGTGGATGTGATGCTCGTGCTGCTGGTGATCTTCATCATCACCGCACCCCTGTTCCAGCAGGCCGTGCCGATCGACCTGCCGCGCGTCGACAGCACGCGGCTCGACGACAAGCCGCAGACGATCCAGCTCGCCCTCGACGCCGATGGGCGCCTGTTCCTCGATGGCGCACCGGCCGACCGCACGCTCGTGGACGCGCGTTTCGCCGCCGCCGCCCCCGCCAACCCGGAACTGCACCTGCGCGCCGACCGCGCGACGCGCTACGAACAGGTCGCCGACATCATCGCGGCCGCCCAGCGCGCCGGCATCGTCAAGATCGCCTTCGTCACCGAGTCGCCGGCAAGCGCGCAATGAGGGCGCCCGACAGCGACACCGCCATCGCGCATCTCGCGGCCTGCCCACTGTTCGCCGAACTGTCGCCGGCCCGGCTGGCGCGGCTCGCCGAGGCCACCACCGAACGGCACCATGCGAACAGCGAAGTCATCCACCACAAAGGCGACCTGCCCGCCGCCCTGCTGGTGGTCCAGTCCGGCCGGATCAAGGAAACCTGCCTGTCTCCGGAGGGCGACGAGCGCGTCATCGAGATTCTCCAGCAGGGCCACACCTGCGGCGAGGCCGCGCTGCTGCTCGGCCAGCCCCTGCCCTTCGCTGTCGTCGCCCTGACCGATGCGACGCTCCTGCACATCGACTGGACGGAAATCCATGCCCTGCTCGACGACGAACCTGCTTTCGTCCGGCGCATGCTGTCCTCGTTGTCAGCCCGCCTGCACACGCTCGTGCGCGATGTCGAGTCCTATACCCTGCAGCCCCCCGTCCAGCGCGTCGCCGGCTATCTCTCCGACCTGATCGAACCGCTCGCGGACGGCAGCACCGTTCGGCTGCCCGCCGCCAAGAAAGTCATCGCCTCGCGCCTCGGCATGACGCCGGAAGCCTTTTCGCGGGCGCTGCGCGATCTCGCAGACGCCGGCATGATCAAGGTGTCCCTCCAGCGGATCACCGTCAAGCATCCACGGCGGCTGCGGGCACTCACGCTCGCCTGACGCCGTCCCACCGGCGCCGACTTTTCTGCGACACGGCGTCGCACGCGACGATCTGACGCAGTACTTCCGTCATATCGACTCCTAGACTCCTCCCCGTTTCGTAATCAGCAATATTCAAGGGAGTCGGACAATGATGAGGAAAACGGGTGCCCATTGCGCTGTTCTCGGCGCGCTGGCGGGGTTCGGTCTGATCGATGCACTGGCACAGGACGCTCAGCTCGGTGAGGTCACGGTCACTTCGACCACCATCGATGACCTCTCACCTGCAAGCGTGGCGAGCCGGCCAGCCAGCATGAAATCAGCGGCAACCCGGATGACGAAATGGCAACTTCCCGACTTCCACGTATGACGGTATCCACAACATCTAAGACCTGTCCATCGTCGTCGGCAAGCCGCGCAGCTGGATGGCAGGCGTGTCGGCCACTTTCTGACGGATGAAGCACCACATGAAAACCAGACTGACATTTCTCTCACTGCTGATCGCGACCAGCGTATTCGCCCAGCATGACCATCATGCTTCCGATACTGGGCCAGCTGCCACACCACCAGTCATACGTCCTGCGGCGCGCATCTGGACCACCCAGCCGCTGCTGTTGCCCGGCCGCGTCGCGCGCGGTGAACGCGCCAGCGCATTGTTGAAGCCGCAGGGCATCGCCGCATCCGCTATCACGGTGTTTGCACCGGAAGGCCCGGCCGAACGGCTGAAGGTCGAATATCCGGTCGACACGGAAGGCGCGAAGATCGCGCCCGCCACGCCGAAGATCGGCAATTACCACTGGGCGATCGCACGCGAGGAAGGCGCGGATGAAGTGCGTGTCGCTTCGACCGCCTGGTATTTCGGCAATCCGGGCGACTCGCCGAAGCAATTGCTGCAGGTGCCGAAGCACGAACTGGAGATCGTCCCCGACCCGCTGCCGCGCGAGCACGGCAGCTATCGCGAAAGCGAGAAGTGGCGCTTCCTCGTGCGTTTCAACGGACAGCCGCTGCCGGACCAGCCGGTCACGCTCGAAACCGCATTCGGCAGCCGCAGCACGGTCCTGACCGACGTGGCCGGCATCGCCACCGTGCTGTTCCCGCGTGACTTCAAGCCCGCCGACCGGAAGGGCGGGGACGGCCAGGCAGGGCACGGTCCGCGCCGTGTTCCCTTCGTGCTCTCGACGGCGAAGGAAATCGACGGCCGCAAGTACCTGACGGCCTTCAACCTCACCTATGGCCAGGACGATGACCGCAACCGCAGCCTCGGCTGGGGCGCGGCCTTCGGGCTGGTCGGCATGCTCGCCGCCACGCCGCTGCTGCGGCGGAAGAAAGGAGAAGCGGCCAATGCTTAAGTCGCTATTCCCCACGCTGGCGCGGTTCCGCCTCATGGTGCAGTTGGCCATGCTGTTTGTCACCGTCTATGGCAGCGTCTTCGTCGGCACCTACATGGCCGACAAGATCTCCAACAACTTGCCGGCGCTGTCCTGTGCCTACGACCAGATGAACGGCGGCTACTGCGTTTTGGTTCCAACGCAGCACATCATCCACCACCGCATCGGCGAGGCCTTGGTGCGTGCCCAGCAACTTACCTTCGGCATGGTACTGCCGCTGCTAATGAGCTTCGCCGCCTTCTTTGCCTTCTTCTTCGTGCTTGGCAAGGCCTTCTGTGGCTGGGTCTGCCCGCTTGGTACGCTGCAAGAATGGATCGGCAAGATCGGTCGCCGCTTCGGCATCGGCCTGCGGCGCTTCGACGACAAAGATCTAGGTTCCGTCAAGCGCGTGCGGCCGATGAAATGGCTACTGCTGCTCGGACTCGTGTTCATCCTGCCTCTACTCACCGGCCTTGGCGTCACACCGCATTCGATGGGCAATCCCTACTGCGACATCTGCCCCTCTCGGGTGGCGACCACGCTGCTCACCGGCAACACCGAGCAGCTGGCGCTGCGTCTCGGCGACAGCGTCAGTTTCACGTTCGGCGCCATCGCCAACCTGCTGATCGGCTTCATGATCGTGGGCGCGCTGGCGATCCGCCAGCCGTTCTGCCGCATCTGCCCATTGCTGGCCTTCAACGCGGTATTCCAGCGCCTCTCGCCGATGCGGCTATCGAAAAAGATGCACGACAACTGCGGCAAGTGCGGCATCTGCACCGAGGCCTGTCCGATGGATATCCCGGAGATCGCCAAAGAGGAAGGACGCAAGGCCTACCACGAGGACTGCACGCTGTGTGGGCGCTGTGCCGAATACTGCCCGCAGGACGGCGTCATCCAGCTCAAGTGGGGACCGTTCGCGCTGTTCTCGTCCCGCCGCGACTACTACAAGGGCAAGGTCAAGGGCGAGCTGCCGGACGGAACGGTAAAGCTGCTCAAGTTTGTGAAGAACGCCGCCAAGCCGGCAGCGGAAAGCGCTGCGGGCTGACTCCTGCTGGCGTTGTACAGAACATTTTTATTGCCTTGGAGACTGGATCATGAAGAAAGGAAGATGGTTGTTGCCGCTCGGGCTGCTCGGGGTCATTCCGGCGGCAGGACTTGCACAAGCGCAGGACGCGAAGCTGCAGGAGGTATTCGTCACCGCCGCGCGCAGCGAACAGGCGCTCGAAACCGTGAATGCCTCGATCGAGGTGATAGGTGCAGAGAAAATCCGCACCTTTGCCGGTCGGTCTCTTTCCGAAGTACTGCAGCATGCAACCGGGGTGCAGATCAAGGATACTGGCAGCAGTAGTACTTTTGCGATGCGCGGGCAGGATTCAGACAAGACACTGATCCTTGTCGACGGGCTGCGGCGTACCGAGAAATATGCCGGCGCCAACCTGAACAACATCCAGCTCGAGGATGTGGAACGCATCGAGATCGTGCGCGGTCCGATGTCGGCTCTGTATGGCTCCGACGCCCTTGGCGGTGTGATCAACATCATCACCCGCGGCCCTCGCAAGGGCAGCGAGGCGGGTGTGCGCTTCATGACGGGGCGAACAGGAGATAGCCAGCGCGAAACCGCGATTGTTGGTGGCTACGGCAATTGGAGTGATGGCCAGACCGGCCACCGTATCTCCTTTGAATCGAAGCGGCGCGATCCCTACCGGCTGCCGAGCACCGATCCGCGCCTGACCGACCTGAACCGCGAGCGCCGCGACTTCCTCTCGTATCGCGGCGATGCGAAAACTGCAGCGGGGCGCTTCGACTGGGGCCTCGAGTTCGCCCGCCAAGATGATGACGGGATCGGACTGAGCCGCACCGGGACAACCTACACGAAGATCGAGAACGAGGCCCGCGATTTCGTGACAGGCGGCTACCGCGGGCGCGTAGGCGATGGCGAACTTTCCGTGCGTCTCGGTTACGGCCAGTCGGACGCCCGGGTGAATCGCGGAACCGCACAGGACGAGCTGACCTTGCTCAAGCAGACTCAACTCGAAGGTCAGTATGCATTCGAACCGGCACGCAGCCACTTCACCGTCGTTGGCTATGCCTATCGCCAAGATGATGCGGACATCAGCACGAATACCCATCGGGTGACGCGCGACGTCAATGCCCTGTTCGCCCAGGACATCTGGACCCTCCGGCCGGATGTCGATATGACGCTGGGTGTTCGTTACGACGACTACAGCGATTTCGGCAACAAGACCACGCCGCGCGTTGCCATCGCCTGGCGACCCGATCGCTGGACCCTGCGCGCTGGATTGAGTAAAGGCTTCAAGGCTCCTTCACTACTGAACCTCTACATGACATCGATCATCCGAGGTCGTTACGATCTACGCGGCAACCCGAACCTGCAACCCGAAGAATCGACGAGCGGCGAACTCGCCGCCGCCTACCGCTTCAATCGCGGCCAAGTCGAGGTAGTCGCACACCGCTCCAATGTCACCAACCTCATCGCCAGCGTTCCGACAGGCATCACCTATCCTGGGCCATGTACGGGCGGCACATGTACCGTGCAAGAGTATCGCAACATCAACAAGGCGGTCATCAAGGGAGTCGAGTTCTCAGGCAACTATCGACTAACCGAATCCTGGACTCTGGGTGGTTCGCTGGAGTATCTCGATGCCATGAATGCCATCACGGACACGCGCCTGACTGACCGACCGACCTGGGCCGCCAAGTTGGCCCTGCAATGGCGTCATGGGCCTTGGCAGACCGACTTGCGGCTACGTCATGTGCGTGACTGGTACGCCGCCGATCCCACCATTCTTAATGGCACACCGTTTAACACTGACTACACCGTGGTATCCATGCGCATCGCTTATGCTTTTGATCTCAAGACCGAGCTGTTCGGCGGGATCGACAACCTGGGCAATCGGTTGATGCCAGCCAACCAGGCTTTCCGGGGGACGCCAGACGATCCGGGCGCCCGATTCATTTACGCAGGCATAAATGCCCACTTTTGAAGCAATGACCGATGCTTGAGGATCTCGCCGCCGGGCAGGTGACGCTGGCGACCATCTGGCTGCTCGGCGTGTCGATGGGCCTGACGGCCTGCACCGTTACCTGCCTGCCTTTCATGGGCACCTGGGCGCTCGGCCGCGACGGCGGCCAGCGCGAGGCCTTCCTGCATACGGGCGTTTTTCTCGCTGGCCGCGTGACGACCTATACCGTGCTGGCGATGCTCGCCGGTGCGGCAGGCAGCAGTCTCGCTCAGACGCTCGGCGGCGCCTGGGGCAATGCCTTGATTGGCGGGGCCAGCATCGTGGCCGGACTGTGGCTGCTGGTCCGGCCTGCGGGCCGTTCCTGCGCCGTCCCGCCGGCACCGACTTTTCAGCCCGTCCACTTTCATCGCAAGAAAACTGACGGTCTGCCGCCCTTGTTTCTCGGCGCGACGCTGTCTCTCACGCCCTGCACGCCGCTCGCCTCGCTGCTGGCGCTGGCCGCACAGACGAACAATGCGGCACAAGGAGCGGCCTACGGCTTGGCCTTTGGCCTCGGTGCAGCGATGACGCCGCTGCTGGTCCTCGTCCCGCTCGCCGGCAGCCTCGGTGAAGCACTGCGCGATGGCCGCGCCTGGCTGTCGCGCTGGCTGGTCTGGGGGGCGGCGGCAGTGCTGATCGCGCTGGGCCTGCGCCGCTTGCTGCTGATCTGAACACCGTCTTGCAAGCACCGATTTTCCAGCGGGATGGAACACTATCCTGCAGGCAGGAGCGGCCGCGTCAGTTTGACGCGCGACATTATGCCCAATTCAGTTCCGGCACCGATGTCTTTACCATGCGCCAACCTATCGGAGAGATGTTCCATGAAAACAAGACAAATATTCACGGCATTCCTATGCATCGCAAGCCTGGGCTGCATGCCGGCAACCGCCGGAGCCACCGACCAGTCGGCAGATGCTGATGCCGATCTGCGCAAGGCGGCGATGCTCCACCGCGGTGGCGAAACCCCTCGGGCCATCGCCATCTGGGAAGCCTGGGCCGGACGGGGCAACGTCGATGCCGCCTACAACCTCGCCGTCATCCACCAGCATGCGGACGGCGTCGCCTACGATGCATCGATCGCGTTGCGCTGGTACCGCGTCGCAGCCGAACGGGGCGACAAGGTATCGCAGTTCCAGCTCGGCCTGATGTATCTGAACGGTGAAGGCGTCCCGGCCGACGAGGCGCAGGCCCATGCCTGGTTCGTCCGCAACCGGCACGAACATGCCCATCATCATCACAGCCCACAACTACAGCAGTGGCAGCGCCAGGCCCGCGCACTCATCGAGGAACGCGACCGCCGCGAGGCCTTTGCTGCCGCACGCCGGGATGGCGACATGGTTCTCGCCGAACTCCGACGCCGCGCCGGCCTGCCGGCGGAGCCGCAGCCCGATCCCGTTCGGCTGGCATCCGCCGCAACCGCCGGCGGACATTGACCGCCATCCTGCCGGCGCCGACTTTTTAGCTGGACGTTTGCGGCAGGACAATCCACGCGGCGAGGCCGCCGCCCTCCCTGGGCTCCAGCGACACCTGCCAGCCGTTGGCGCGTGCCAGTTCGCGCACGATCGCCAGGCCGAGGCCGGCACCGCCGGTCTGGGGACTGCGCGAGGCGTCGAGCCGCTGGAAGGGTTCGAACATGGCGGCGATGCGTTCGGCCGGAATCCCCGGACCGCGATCAAGGACGCCGATCCGACACCCGGCCGGACCCGGATCGCAGACCAGATCGATCGGCCCCTCCGGCGCGTAGCGCAGGGCGTTCTGCAGCAGATTGCCGAGCGCACGGCGCGCGGCGCGCGGTGGCAGCGTCCGGCGGCACGAGGGTGACTGCAGGCGGATACGGTCCGACTCGGCGGCGAGGGACTCCAGCATGTGCGCCAGATCGGTGTCGACGGGCGGTTCGTGCTCCAGTCCGCGCGCCAGGTCGAGCAGGGTCGCGATCAGTCCGTTCATCTCGTCGATGTCGTTCTCCAGTCGGGCGATCAGTGCCGGCGTCGGATCGGCCTTCAATAGCTCCAGCGCCAGGCGCATGCGGGCGAGCGGCGTCCGCAGGTCGTGCGAAACGCCAGCCAGCAGCGTCGTCCGCGCGGTCAGCAGTGCCTGCACCTGCTGCGCCATGGCATTGAAACGCCGCGCCAGCGATGCCAGTTCGCGCGGCCCGGTTTCGGGCAGCAGCGCCGGACGAGCCCCCTGGCCGACCGCCGCTGCGGCCTCGTCGAGGCGCGCCAGCGGCGACGTGATGCGCCGTGCCAGCCCGTAGGCAGCCGCCAGCGCCAGTACGAGCCCGCCCGCCAGTATCGCCAGCACGGCCGTGCCGGGCCGGGCCGCGATGCGCGATTCCGCGAGGCCGACCGCCAGCCGTCCTGTGCCCGCCTGCAGGCTGGCCCAGTACCAGTGCGTTTCGCCGACCCGTTCGCGCACGAGGTGCCTGACCTCGCCGGTCCGGCGGGCCAGCGCGTCTTCCAGCAGGTAGAAATAGGGCGGATGCCATTCGTCACGTCCGGGGGCGGGAGGTTCGGCGCGCAGCGCCAACTGGTGGCTGTCGAATAGCTCGTATTCGAAGTCGGGGCGTGTCGCCGGCGGCAGTTCGGCCCAGGTCTGCGCGGCCAGGATCATCAACCCCGCCAGGTCGTCAGCGGAACGCCGCGCCAGCGGCAGCATCATGAAATACGCCAGCGCGGCGGCCACGAGCAATTCGATGATCAGGAAAACGAGGGCGAGCAGGCGCGCGTTCTGTCGCGCCAGGCTGGGCAGCGCACTCATCCCGAGGCGCTGCCGCGCGGATTGAAGAGGTAGCCCTCGCCGCGGACGGTGCGGATGTACGCCGGCGCGGCCGGATCGGCCTCGATCTTGCGGCGCAGGCGGGCAACGCGGATGTCGATGCTGCGATCGAACGGGTCGCGCTCGTAACCCTTGAGCAGGTCGACCAGGGTATCCCGAGACAGGACGCGGTTGGGGCGCGCGACGAGGGCCGCGAGCAGGTCGTATTCGGCGCCGGTGAGCGGAACTTCGGCGCCCTCCCGCAGGAGCCGGCGTCCGTCCGGATCGAGGACGAACGGGCCGAAACGGGATGCTGGCCGTGCCACCCCAGCCCCTGCCGCAGCGGCAGACGGCTGGCCGCGCCGCAGCAGCGCGCGCAGCCGGGCCAGGAGTTCGCGCGGGCCGAAGGGCTTGGCGAGATAGTCGTCGGCGCCGACTTCGAGGCCGATCACCCGGTCCATTTCCTCTCCGCGTGCCGACAGCATCAGGATCGGCACGCTCGACTGCGCGCGGATGAAGCGCGTCAGCGCGAGGCCGTCCTCGCCCGGCAGCATCAGGTCGAGCACGAAGGCGTCCGGCATGCCGTCAGCCAGGGCGGCGCGCATGGCTGCACCATCCATCGCCGTCGTGACAGCGAATCCATTCTTCGCCAAGTAATCGGCCAACAGATCCCGCAGGGCGGGATCGTCATCGACAACGAGGATGCGCGGCGCGGCTGAAGACGGATGCATGCCACCAGTGTAGCGCTCGCCCCCCGGCGCATGACGTCAAGATACGTGCTGAAACAATCGGAAACAGTCGGATGCGACACGGATATGGCACCGTTACGCATGCCACGGATGATGGCGTCACCGAAAGCGAACACCATGAAACCCGTCCATTTCCTTCTTCCGCTCAGCTGGATGTGCCTCCTGCCGGTACAGGCGCAAACCGCGCCTGATGCCGGGGGCCCGGTAGCCCGGCCCCTGAACCTGTCCCTGCCGCGCGATTTGACGCGGTCGCCGACGGTGACTTTCGGTGCCGATGCATCCCGGGATCCCGTGGCGAACAACCTGCAGGCCGCACAGGTCGCGGGCGGACCGGGCCGCATGCCCTACGGCAGTGGTTACGAAGCCCGGCGGCGCGGTACGGCGACTCCGGAGGACGGCACCGCCATGCGCGGCGCGGCTTCGGGCGGCCATTCCGGCGGCCTGCGGGGCAGCAGCGGAGGCGGCGGTCGGGCCGGCATGGGGCGCGGGCGGTAAACACATTCAACGACAACCAAGGAGCACAGCATGAAAACTTCACACATCATCGCACTGGTCATGATTTCCACTACTGTCGCCACGGCCGCTTATGCACGTGGTGGCGGGGGTGGCGGCGGCGGGGGTGGCGGCATGGGTGGTGGTCAGGGTCGCATGATGGGCCAGTCGTCGCAGATGCAAAGCCAGCAGCAGAACCAGACCCGCAACCAGTATGGCCAGGGCAGCGGCCAAGGCACCCAGACGCGCAGTCAGGTGCGCGACCCGTCTGCCAACCCGTCCGGCACGCCGCTGCAAACCCGCCAGCGCAGTCAGACGCAAACACCCGCGACCGACATCGCCCCGACCAACTGAACCTGAATGCGAACGCCGGTGAACGACCGGCGTTCGCTGCTAGCCCGCGAACTTGACCAGGTAGGGCCAGAGCAGCTTCAGCGTCAGTGCGAATGCGATCAGGTAGAGCATGCTCTTGCTGAGCAGCAGGCCGAAGATCAGGCTGCCGAACTTGGCGAGCGGTCCGCGTACCTCGGGCGCCGAACGCTCGCGGACAGCGCGGTACTCCTCGTTGCGCTGGCGGATCACCGTATCGCGGGAGACGAGCGGATTGTCCATCTCGTCGTTCTCGAGTCGCTTCTGGTCGCCGGCATCGATGACGCGGTAGGCATCCTTGAGCGACATCGGCTGTTTGCCGATCAGGTCGATGGCGCGGATGATCTTGTTGGTCTGGGCAAGGAACAGCAACTCTGCGGCCGCCGCGACGGGCAAGCCTTGGCGCTGGCCGTCGCGCGAATCCATGATCAGGCGACTGATGAACACGTCCAGTTCGGGACTGCCCCACATCAGGCAGACCTTCTGCTTCAAATGCCCGAGCGATTCGAGCGCTGCGTGTGCATCGTTGCTTGCTTGTTCTTTGCCCATGCTGCGATTGGCTACCGGCGCCGCACTGATAACCGCCGGCGGACGACCATCAAAATAAGGCGGTATTCGTATAAGCCCGGATTATACGATGTCGAGGTTCTGGATACCGCCGTGCAGATCCTTCTCGGCCGTTTCCTTGCCGTGCAGCTTGATCATCAGGCGCACCTCGTTCATCGAGTCGGCGAAGCGCAGGGCATCCTCGTAGCTGATGTGCCCGTTCTCGTAGAGGTCGAACAGCGCCTGGTCGAAAGTCTGCATGCCCAGTTCGCGCGACTTCTTCATGATCTCCTTGATCTCGTGCACCTCGCCCTTCTCGATCAGGTCCGAAATCAGCGGCGAATTGAGCAGGATCTCGATGGCGGCGGCGCGGCCCTTGCCTTCCTTGCGCGGGATCAGGCGTTGCGAGACGACGGCCTTGAGGTTGAGCGACAGGTCCATCAGCAGCTGCGGGCGCCGCTCTTCCGGGAAGAAGTTGATGATGCGGTCCATCGCCTGGTTGGAGTTGTTGGCGTGCAGTGTGCCCATGGCGAGGTGGCCGGTCTCGGCGAAGGCGATGGCGTGCTCCATCGTCTCCTTGTCGCGGATCTCGCCGATCAGGATGACGTCCGGCGCCTGGCGCAGCGTGTTCTTCAGCGCCGCCTCCCAGGAGTCGGTGTCGACGCCGACTTCGCGCTGCGTAATGATGCAGTTGCGGTGGTCATGCACGTACTCGACCGGATCCTCGATCGTGATGATGTGGCCGTAGCTGTTCTCGTTGCGGTAGCCGATCATCGCGGCGAGCGAGGTCGACTTGCCCGAGCCCGTGCCGCCGACGAACAGCACCAGACCGCGCTTGGTCATCGCCACGTCCTTCAGCACCGGCGGCAGGCCAAGGTCATCGAACTTCGGGATCTGCGTGTTGATCGTCCGCATCACCAAGCCCGACCGTCCCTGCTGGACGAAGGCATTGACGCGGAAGCGGCCGATGCCGGCCGGACTGATCGCGAAGTTGCATTCCTTGGTCGCCTCGAACTCGGCCGCCTGCCGGTCGTTCATCACGGCGCGGCACAGCTCGATGGTGTGCTGCGGCGTGAGCGCCTGCGCCGTCACCGGCGTCATCTTGCCGTCGACCTTGATGGCCGGCGGGAAGCCGGCGGTGATGAACAGGTCGGAACCCTTCTTCTGCACCATCATCGCCAGCAGCTGGTGCATGAACTTGAGTGCTTCGTCTCTTTCCATGATCGATTATCCCGGGAACAGGTCCTTGTTCGCCGCCTTGTTGCGCGCCTCGGAGGCTGCGACGACATTGCGCTTGACCAACTCCTGCAGGTTCTGGTCGAGCGTCTGCATGCCGAACTGCTGGCCGGTCTGGATCGCCGAATACATCTGCGCGATCTTGTTCTCGCGGATCAGGTTGCGGATCGCCGGGGTGCCGACCATGATCTCGTGGGCGGCGACGCGGCCGGTGCCGTCCTTGGTCTTGAGCAGCGTCTGCGAGATTACCGCGCGCAGCGATTCGGACAGCATCGCGCGCACCATCTCCTTTTCCGCCGCCGGGAAGACGTCGACGATCCGGTCGATGGTTTTCGCCGCCGACGAGGTATGCAGCGTGCCGAACACGAGGTGACCGGTCTCGGCGCCGGTCAGCGCGAGGCGGATGGTTTCGAGGTCGCGCATCTCGCCGACGAGGATCACGTCCGGGTCCTCGCGCAGCGCGGAGCGCAGCGCATTGGAAAACGACAGCGTGTGCGGGCCGACCTCGCGCTGGTTGATCAGGCACTTCTTCGACTCATGCACGAATTCGATCGGATCCTCGACGGTCAGGATATGGCCGTACTCGTTCTCGTTGATGTCGTCGATCATCGCCGCCAACGTCGTTGACTTGCCGGAACCGGTCGGCCCGGTCACCAGCACGATGCCGCGCGGCTGGTTGGCGATTTCCTTGAAGATCTTCGGCGCGTTGAGCTGTTCGAGGCTCAACACCTTGGAGGGAATCGTCCGCAGCACGGCGGCGGCGCCGCGCTGCTGCACGTAGGCGTTGACCCGGAAGCGCGCCAGGTTCGGCACCGCGAACGAGAAGTCGCACTCGAGGTTTTCCTCGTAGGTCTTGCGCTGACCATCGTTCATGATGTCGTAGATCATCGCGTGCACGTCCTTGTGCTCCATCGGCGGCAGGTTGATGCGGCGCACGTCGCCATGCACGCGGATCATCGGCGGCAGCCCGGATGACAGGTGCAGGTCGGAGGCCTTGTTCTTGACGACGAAAGCGAGCAGTTCGGTGATGTCCATGCGGGGCTCCTGCTGATGTTCCGTAACGGGTTCCGGGGGGCGGGCTTGGGTATACTGAAGCTGCTATATGACAACAATTCCCGCCAACCTGCAAGCCGTAAAAGACCGCATCGCGGCGGCCTGTGCCGCTGCCGGCCGCGATCCGCGGGAGGTGGCGTTGCTGGCGGTGACGAAGACCTGGCCGCCCGACTTCGTGCGTGCCGCAGCGGCGGCCGGGCAAAAGATGTTCGGCGAAAGCTACGTGCAGGAAGCCCTGCCGAAGATCGCCGTGCTCGCGGATCTCGGCCTCGAATGGCATTTCATCGGCCCCCTGCAAAGCAACAAGACGCGGCTGGTGGCGGAAAGCTTTGCCTGGGTGCATTCGATCGAGCGCCTGAAGATCGCCGAGCGCCTCTCGGCACAGCGGCCCGAAGGCCTGCCGCCGCTGAACGTCTGCGTCGAGGTGAATGTCAGCGGCGAGGACAGCAAGAGCGGCTGTACGCTTGCGGAAGCGCCGGCCCTCTGCCGCGCCGTCGCCGCCCTGCCGAAGCTGCGGCTGCGCGGCCTGATGGCGATTCCCGAACCGACGGAGGCGTCGGGGCTGGCCGAATCCTTGTCGCGCCGGCGCTTCGCACAAGTGCGCGCGTTGAAGGACGAACTTGTCGCCGCCGGCCTGTCCCTCGACACGCTGTCGATGGGCATGTCGCATGACATGGAAGCGGCGATCATGGAAGGCGCGACCATCGTGCGCGTAGGAACAGCGATATTCGGAGAGAGGGACAAGAAATGAAGATCACGTTCATCGGCGGCGGCAACATGGCCAACGCCCTCATCGGCGGATTGAAGAAGCAGGGCTTCTCGGCCGCCGGGATCCAGGTGGTCGATCCAGGCGAGGAAGCGCGCACACGCCTCACCGACAGCTTCGGCGTGCGTTGCACCCCGGCCATCGATGCCGCGGCGCTCGCCTGCGAAGTGCTGGTGCTCGCGGTCAAGCCGCAGCAGATGAAGGAAGCGCTCGCCCCCATGGCCGGCAAGCTCTCCGGCCAGCTGGTCATCAGCATCGCGGCCGGGCTGCGGCTGGCGGACATCGGCCGCTGGCTGGGCGACTACCGCAACCTGGTGCGCTCCATGCCCAACACGCCGGCACTGATCGGCGCCGGCATCACCGGCCTCTACGCCGATCCGGCGGTGGACCGCGAAGGACGCGATACGGCGGAGAAAATCCTGCGCGCCGTCGGCCGCACGCTGTGGGTCGAAGACGAAGCGCTGATGGATGTCGTCACCGCCGTGTCGGGCAGCGGCCCGGCCTACGTGTTCTACTTCATCGAGGCCCTGCAGAACGCCGGTGCGGGACTCGGCCTGCCGGAGGAAACGGCCCGCCTGCTGGCCATCGAGACCTTCCTCGGCGCGGCGAGACTGGCCGAGACCAGCGAGGAATCGGTGGGCGAACTACGCGCCCGCGTCACCTCGAAAGGCGGCACCACGGCGGCGGCGCTCGACACCTTCGCCTCGTTGCGCGTGGCGACGTCGATCGGCCACGGCGTCTCGGCGGCGGCCGCCCGCGGCCGCGAACTGTGCGACCAGCTGGGCCAGTCTTGATGGCCCCCCACGCTCGCAAAATCGGCTCGCTGCCCCCCACAGGGGGGCGCATGCCTCCTTGGGGCGGCCCTATGGAGGCATGATGCTCTACCAGATCCTTTCACTGCTGCTCGGTACCGCCGCGGACCTGCTGGCCATCGCCTTCCTCGCCCGCGTCTGGATGCAATGGACGCGCGCGCCCTTCCGCAATCCTGTCGGAGAGTTCATCGCCGTCGCGACCAACTGGGCGGTACTGCCGCTGCGCCGCGTGATTCCCGGCCTGTTCGGCATCGACCTGGCCAGCGTGTTCGCCGCCTGGCTGGTGCAGATCGCCTTCTTCGGCATCATGGCCGGGCTCACCGGACTCATCGCGGTCGCGCCCGGCGCGATCTTCAGCGTCGCCTGGCTCGCCGCACTCGCCGTGCTGCGAATGTTCATCTACCTGCTGATGGGCGTGATCATCGGTGCGGCCGTGATGTCATGGATCAACCCGCACGCGCCGGCGATGTCCCTCCTCGACGCGCTGTCCCGCCCGCTGCTCCTGCCCGTACGCCGCCGCCTGCCCCCGCTCGGCGGCGTCGACCTGTCCCCGCTGGTCGTCCTGCTGCTGCTCCAGGTCGTCCTGATCGTGCTCGCCGGACTGTCCCCGATGACGCACGTGATGCCATGATGCCCTGGCTGCGTGCGGACGGCCGGGATGTGATCCTCTCGCTGCACATCCAGCCCGGGGCGAAGAAGACCGAAGTCGCCGGCCCGCACGGCGACGCGCTGAAGATCCGCCTCGCCGCACCGCCCGTCGATGGCAAGGCCAACGAGGCGCTGGTCGCCTTCATCGCGAAGAAAGTCGGCGCCGGCAGGACGGCGGTCGAACTCGTCAGCGGCCAGACATCGCGGGCCAAGCGCGTGCGCATCGCCGGCGCGCAGCCCGAAACCGTCCGCGCGGCGCTGGAGCAGTAATGGCCACCTACGCGATCGGCGACCTGCAGGGCTGCCTCGACCCCCTCGAACGGCTGCTCGACTACATCGGCTTCTCGCCTGCCGCCGACCGTCTCTGGTTCGTCGGCGACCTCGTCAATCGCGGACCGCAGTCCCTGGAGGTGCTGCGCTTCGTCAGGGGCCTCGGCGATGCGGCAACCACCGTGCTCGGCAACCACGACCTGCATCTGGTCATGCAGGCGGCCGGCTACGGCAAGGCCAACAAGGAAGACACGCTGGCGGACATCCTCGCCGCGCCGGACCGTGACGAACTGCTCGCCTGGCTGCGCGCCCAGCCGCTGTTCCATGTCGAGGCCATTCACGCAAATGAGTGGGGCATGGTGCATGCGGGTCTGCTGCCGGCCTGGGATGTGGCGCAGGCCCAGGCGCTCTCGGACGAAGTGCATTCGGCGCTGAATGCCCCCGACTACCCCGACTTCCTCGCCCACATGTGGGGCTCGGAACCCGATGCGTGGCGAGACGACCTGGCCGGCTGGGATCGCCTGCGCGTCGTGGTCAATGCGATGACGCGCATTCGTTTCGTCACGCCGGCAGGCCGCATGGAATTCCGCGCACCCGGTGCGAAAGGACCGCCCGAGCGCGGGCCCGACGGCTGCCTGCCGTGGTTCGAGGTACCTGGCCGGCGCAGCGCCGATCATGCGATCGTCTGCGGCCACTGGTCGGCACTGGGATTCCGCCAGACGGCAAATCTGGCAGCGCTGGATTCGGGCTGCCTGTGGGGCGGCAGCCTTACAGCGATGCGGCTTGAGGATCGCCGGGTATTCCAGATGCCCTGTGGCCAGTCGGCCCGGCCGATGGGCTGGGAGTAGGGACATCAGGACCCGCATGGCCGAGTTGCCATGCGATGGCGTGATGGCAGCGCGCCGAAAGATGGCGCCGGTCGGCCTGCGCACTGCCGAGCGGCGCGAGGATGCGCACCTCGGCCGCGAGGCCGCCGGCACGCACGATGGACAGCAGGCACTGCAGCAGGGTGACGTCGCCATCGTAGGCCGGCGCCCGGCTCGAACGACCTTCCGTGTCGCAATAGCGCAGCGCCAGCGGCACCACCGGGGTACGGGCATCGATCGCACTCTGGAACAGCGCGGCATGGAACGGCAGCACCCGGTCGCCCGCCGTCGTCGTGCCCTCCGGGAATACCGTGACGTGGTCCCCCGACAGCAGCTGGGCGATCAACGCCTCGCGCGTGCGCTGAGCGGCGGCGCGCGAGCCGCGTTCGAGAAAGATCGTTTCCGTCCTCTCGCATAGCCAGCCGATCAGCGGCCAGCCCCTGACCTCGTCTTTCGAAACGAAAGCGGCCGGTGCGACCGCATTGATGACGAAAATGTCGAGCCAGGAGATGTGGTTGGCGACGAGCAGTCCGGGAGGAATCCTCGCCGTCCCGCCGGCGCCGATTTTTTTCAGGCGGATGCCGAGGGTATCGAGCAGTTGCCGCGACCAGCGCTTCTTGAGTCCGAGACGCAACCCGAGGCTCGCCCACGGATAGACGACGGCCACGGTCGCCGCACCCCACAGCAGGTGCAGGCCGATGCGCGCCAAGCGGAAGCCGGCGCGCAGTTCGACGAAGGGATTGTTCAGCGCTGCCTCTCGACGAAATGTTTCGAATAGCGCGAGTCTACCCGGGACATCGGCATCAGGATCAGCAGGTCGGCGGTATTGAAATCCGGGTCCCAGGCGGGTTCGCCGCAAATCCATGCGCCGGCGCGCAGGTAGCCCTTGAGCAACGGGGGCACTTCGGGCTGGGCGGCGGGAGCAATCCTGTCGAGCGGCAACGCATGGCGCGGAAAGACGTGATACTCGAGCGGCGCCATGCAGCTCGCCAGCGCATGGTAGATACCGACGGCGTTGTGGCCGCCATCGGCCATCCCGATGCTGGCGCAGCCGATCAGATATTCGTAGGCATTCTGCTGCATGTAGCGCGCCAGGCCGGACCACAGCAGCGCGATGGTCGCGCCGGTGCGGTAGTCGGGGTCGATGCACGATCGGCCGATCTCGACGAGACGAGAACGAAGATGCGCGATGCGCGTCAGGTCGAACTCGGTTTCCGAATAGTAGCCGCCGACCTTGCGGGCCGCCTCGGGCGACAAGATGCGATAGGTGCCAACGATGCGGCCGTTGGCCTCATCGCGCACGATCAGGTGCTCGCAGTAGGGATCGTAGATATCGCGATCGACGCCCGGTGTGCGCGAGGGCAGGCGGGCCCCCAGTTCGTCGGCAAAGACGCGCCAGCGCAGCTTCTGCGCTGCGAGAATTTCCGATTCCGTCGTCGCGAGCGCGACATGCAGCTTCGCGCGCGGTGGGCGGGCAGGCCGTTCCGCGACCTGCGAGTGATGCGTGTTCCGGTTTTCCATGGCCGGCTCTCCATTTCAGTGTCGTTGATGTGAAACGGCACTGTAGGAACCCGGTATTACTGCATTGTTGTGGCCTGGTTACAGGGTGGTTTCTGCCAACAACTAATGAAGCCTGACCAGCGGGAAACCCTGACCGGTGGGGGAAACGATCGGATACTGCTTGTGCTTGAACACGGCTTCGGCCAGTTCCGGAACCTGACTGTCGACATAGTCAGCCAGTTCGAGCGTCTTGACGAAGCCATCCTTGTTGGCATCGGCCTCGCCGTTGAGTCCGGCGGCGATCACGTAAGTGAACAAGCCGTGGTCCTTGTAGCCCTCCAGCGCCTCCTGGACGGAAGTCGCTGCCGACAGGACGGTCGAGCCCACCGCGCGCGACAGCACCTTCATCGCGGTGTCGTCGCTCATGCCGCGCGTCAGCATCGCCACCTGAATCGCATCGCCCAGCTGCCCGGCGCTGCAGGTGTCGAGCACCACCAGCTTCTTCGATGCCGGGATGTTGGAGATCAGCTCCTTGATGCTGTCCTGCGTCAGCGCATCCTGCTTGAGGCGCGCCGTCGAGGTCGAACCGACATTCGATGTGATCAGCAGGTACTGGCCGTCATCCACCGTGCCGTGGCTGGCGACGTAGAACACGAACAGGTCTTCGGGGCCGACGTCTGAACGGGCGCGCTTGAGGGCCTCGACGATGGCGGTATTGGTGGTTTCGGCAGGCTTGAGCAGGCGCGTCACATGTACGCTGCTATACAGTCCCCGCGCCTTGTTTTCCAGGGTCGAAGCGAACAGTTCCGCATCCGCCACCGAGTACTTGAGGGCGAGACGCGGATTGGCGAAGTCCTTGATGCCAATGACGATGGCGTGCAGGGCGGGCTGGCGCGACGCGATATTGGCCTGCACCTCGATCTGGGCATCCTTGCTCTGCATGCTGTTGTCGGCATTGAAGGCGATGGCGCGGATCAGGTTCTGGCCGGGTTCGAGCGGGACCTCGAAGCGCAGCGTCCGGAAACCGCGGCTCTCGGCGGGCGCCGGCATGCTGCGGGCGTTTTCCAGGATCACCGCGGTACCGTTTCGGTAAAGACGCACGTCGCCGATGCCGCCGCCCTTGTCCTCGATTTGCAGTGATACCGCGACCGTCCGCGCCTCCGTGCTGTCGGTCGTATCGACGATGGTGACGGCCGGGGGCGGCTGGATGTCGGCCACCTTGCGATAATCGCCCAGCGTACCGCCCACCAGGGCGACCTTGACGAGATCCGGCCGGAAGAAGGATTCGCGCAACTGGGAGATGCTGTAGGGCTGGCCGCCCACCGTGACGCTCAGGTATTCGTCGCCCTTCTCGGAAGCGTTGTAGTAGCCGCTGGGTGTCGTCACCAGCCATTCACCGTCGTCGAAAGCGATCATGGCGGCCGCTTCCTCGCCGCTGTCGAGGTGATAAAGACGCACCGAGGCCGCCGAGGTAATCGCCACCAGCTTGCCGTTGGGTGAAAAGGCGATCTTGGCCGGGCTCATGTCGAAGATGACCTTCTCGTTCGGCCGTTGCAGCTGGCGAATCATCTGGCCGCTGGCCAGATCCCACAGCTTGTACTCGCCTTTGTGGGTGCCGGTCATGAAGCGGCGGCCGTCCGGGGCCACCGCCAGCGCGCTCAGCTTGGTGAATTCCTTGTCGGTGCCCAACAGGGTGCCTTGGACGTTATAGCGCAACAGTTCGCGCTGCTGCATGCCGGTGGCCGCATCGAGCAGGGCGACCGAGATCGTCATGCTCGACCCCAGCGTGCCGTGGTACTCCGAGTGTGAAACCAGCACCTGCTGACCATTGGGTGTGAAGACGACGGCGTCGCTGTGGCGATCTCCGGTGCGCCATAGCTCTCGGCCGGAGGGCAGGTCGACCAGGATCAGCCCGCGTCCGAGTTCGCCCAGCAGCAAGGCCTTCTGGCCATCTGGCGAAACCGCGCCGAGCATCGCGTGCGAATAGCTGCGCACGACCTGGTTCGCCTGCAGGTCAAGCTGCTCGACGTTGTAATAGGGGTTGGACAGCAATCCGCCAACCTCGAAGCGGTTGCCGAGCAGATAGCGTCCGTCACCCGAAAAACCGAGCTTGTAGCCGAACCGGTCGCTTGGCACCGTCTTGAGCAGCTCGCCGGAGGTGGCATCCCACAACTGGGTACGCGAATCACCGAACAGGCCCAAGAGGGACGAAGCGGCATAGGTTTTGCCGTCTCGCGAGTAGGCGACATCGACGATTCCCCAGGGAGCCTCCATCTGGTGGGTACGCAGGCCTTTCCCCGCAGCCATGTCCCAGACACGCACGATCGGCGTGACGCCGCCCGAAATCAGCTGCTTGCCATCGGGCGCGTAGTCGAGGGTTCCCACCGCCATGACCGTGCTCTTGACCGTGACCTTGCGGTCGGGCGACCCCGAACTCAGCTCGGGGGTGGCCTGCATCATGCCCGCACATCCGCTGAGCAACCACGACGACAGCAACACGACGAACCATCTGGCGGAATGCATGGTGACCTCCGGATGCAGGGAAACGCTAAACGTTGAACAGGAAGTTCAGGACGTCTCCGTCTTTGACAATGTACTCCTTCCCTTCGGCGCGCATCTTGCCGGCTTCCTTGGCGCCCTGTTCGCCCTTGCAGGCGATGAAGTCCTCGTAGGCGATGGTCTGGGCGCGGATGAAGCCGCGCTCGAAATCGGTGTGGATCACGCCGGCGGCCTGGGGGGCGGTGTCGCCCTGGTGGATCGTCCAGGCGCGCACTTCCTTGACGCCGGCGGTGAAGTAGGTCTGCAATCCCAGCAGGTGGTAGGCGGCGCGGATCAGGCGGTTGAGGCCCGGCTCATCCATGCCCATGTCGGCGAGGAAGATCTGCTTGTCCTCGTCCGCGAGGTCGGCGATCTCGGCCTCGATGGCGGCGCAGATGGCGACGACGTCGGCGTTTTCCTTGGCCGCGTGCGCCTTGACGGCGTCCAGATGGGGGTTGTTGTCGAAGCCGCCTTCCATGACATTGGCGGCGTAGAGCACCGGCTTGGCGGTGAGCAGGAAGAAGGGGCGCAGGTTGTTCCACTCCTCCTTCGAGAGGTCGAGGGCGCGCACCGGCCGGGCCTGGTCGAGCTGGGCGCGGCACTTTTCCAGCACGTCGACGAGCAGCTTGGCTTCCTTGTCGCCGCCGGCCTTGGCCTGCTTGGAGTAGCGCACCAGCGCCTTCTCGACGGTGGCGAGGTCGGCGAGGCACAGCTCGGTGTCGATGACCTCGATGTCGCGCAGTGGGTCGACACTGCCCGAGACGTGGACGATGTTGTCGTCGGCGAAGCAGCGCACGACATGGACGATGGCGTCGGTTTCGCGGATGTTGGCGAGGAACTGGTTGCCGAGACCCTCGCCCTTGCTCGCGCCGGCAACGAGGCCGGCGATGTCCACGAACTCGACGATGGCGTGCTGGATCTTCTGCGGCTTGACGATCTGCGCCAGCGCTTCCAGGCGCGGGTCCGGCACCTCGACGATGCCGACGTTCGGCTCGATGGTGCAGAAGGGGTAGTTGCTGGCCTCGATGCCGGCCTTGGTCAGGGCGTTGAACAGGGTGGACTTGCCGACGTTGGGCAGGCCGACGATGCCGCATTTCAAGCTCATGATTCTTCCTTTTTCGGTACGCTCGGTGGCGTTGGCCGCGCGTTGATGCGCTGGGTCGCGGCATTGAAGTCGCTCTTCGCCAGCAGCGGCCACGCGAGCAGCGCGCGGTCGATGGCGGCGTCGATCTCGCCGGCTTCTTCCTTGCGCGGCGGCTTGAGCACGTAATTGACGACATCATTCCGGTCGCCCGGATGGCCGATGCCGATGCGCAGGCGCCAGTAGTCCTGCGTGCCGAGATGGCTGGTGATGTCCTTCAGGCCGTTGTGGCCGCCGAGGCCGCCGCCGAACTTGAGGCGCAGCTGGCCGGGCGGGATGTCGAGTTCGTCATGGACGATGAGCATCTCGGCCGGATCGATGCGGTAAAAATGCGCGAGCGCCTGCACCGACTGGCCGGAACGGTTCATGAAGGTCTGCGGCATCAGGAGCCAGAAGTCGGCGCCGGCAGGACGGCACTTGGCGACCAACCCGTGATAGCGCGACTCACGGCTGAAGCTGGCGCCCAACTCGCGGGCCAGGCGCTCACAAAACCAAAACCCGGCGTTGTGCCGGGTTTCGGAGTAGTCGGGACCGGGGTTGCCCAGCCCGACGACGAGACGAAGGGCCGTCGAAGACAATTACTTCTTCTCGGCAGGCTTCTTCTCGGTGATGACCTGGGTCTCGGCCGGTGCGGCGGCTTCCTCTTCGGAAGCGGCGCCGCCGCCGCGCACGACGATGCCGGCCACGACCGGGTCACCTTCGCCATGATGGACGACTTCGACGCCCGTCGGCAGCTTGAGCTGGGAGATGTGAATCGACTGGCCGCCCTTCATGTCCTTGAGATCGACCTCGATGAACTCGGGCAGGTCCTTCGGCAGGCACTTGACGTCGAGTTCGGTCATGACGTGCTGGACCATGCCGCCGTCGAGCTTGACGCCCGGGGCGATCTCGGCGTTGATGAAGTGCAGCGGCACCTTCTGGTGGATCTGGTGGGTGGCGTCGATACGCTGGAAGTCGGCGTGCTTGATGATCGGCTTGTAGGCGTGCATCTGGACATCGCGCAGCAGGCACATTTCCTTGGTGCCGGCGAGGTTCATGTTGATGACGGAGGAATGGAAGGCCTCCTTGCGCAGGGCCTGATAGAGTTCGTTGTGGTCGAACTCGATCATCTGCGGCGCGGCCGAACCGCCGTAGAGAATGCCGGGAACCCGGCCGGCGCGAACGAGGCGGCGGCTCGCACTCGATCCCTTCACTTCGCGCTTGGTGGCGTTGATTTCGAATTGCATGATGTACTCCAGAAAGTTCCCTGCCCGCGACCAGGCAGGGAGGTTGATGAAACGGGTTATTCGACGAACAGCGAGGAAACCGACTCCTCGTTGCTGATGCGAATGATGGTTTCGGCCAGCAGGCCGGCAATCGGAACGATGCGGATACGCGCGCAGGCCTGGGCATCCTCGCGTAGCGGAATGGTGTCGGTGATCACCAGTTCGTCAAGGTCGGACTCGGCGATGCGTGCGACCGCGCTGCCCGACAGCACCGGATGGGTGCAGTAGGCCATCACCTTCTTCGCGCCGTGCTCCTTGAGCGCGCGCGCCGCCTTGACCAGCGTGCCGGCGGTGTCGACGATGTCGTCCATGATCACGCAGCTGCGGCCCTCGACGTCGCCGATGATGTGCATCACCTCGGAAACGTTGGCCTTGGGGCGGCGCTTGTCGATGATCGCCAGGTCGGTTTCGAGCAGCTTCGCCGCGGCACGGGCGCGCAGCACGCCGCCGACGTCGGGCGAGACGACCAGCAGGTCGTCGTGGCGCTGCTTCCAGATGTCGCCGAGCAGGATCGGCGTGGCGTAGATGTTGTCGACCGGGATGTCGAAGAAGCCCTGGATCTGGTCCGCGTGCAGGTCGACCGTCAGCACGCGCTGCACGCCGGAAGCCTGCAGCATGTTGGCGACGACCTTCGCGGCGATCGGCACGCGCGCCGAGCGCGGACGGCGGTCCTGGCGGGCGTAACCGAAGTAGGGCACGGCGGCGGTGATGCGGCCGGCCGAGGCGCGCTTGAGCGCGTCGGCGAGGATCACCAGCTCCATCAGGTTGTCGTTGGCCGGTGCGCAGGTCGGCTGGAGGATGAAGACATCCTTGCCGCGCACGTTCTCGAGCAACTCCACGCTGCTTTCTCCGTCGGAGAAGCGGCCCACGGTACAACGGCCCAGCGAGATGTTGAGCCGCTTGGCGACGTCGGCAGCCAACTTGGGGTTGGCGTTGCCGGTAAAGACCATCAGACTGTCGTAGGCCATGATGTGCTGCCGAGGCGACGTTGGAAGCGAAACGGGCAGACACAGTTGCGTTTCTGGGTCTGCCCGACGGTGTTTTGGCTGGGGAGGAAGGATTCGAACCCTCGTATGCCGGAATCAAAATCCGGTGCCTTAACCAACTTGGCGACTCCCCAATCTCGGGTCGCGAGCGGATGCTGCAACGCGAAAGGCCGCGAATTTTCCGGGTTTTACGGATGCATGTCAATCATTGATGCCAATGCGTGAGGATGGGCCGGCAAGCCGCGCACGACCAGGGCAGCGACATCGTCCGGCAGGGAGCAGCGGGCCGCGTCGGCCGCAGCGCGGTCGCAAAAGGACACGAAACAGCAGGCGCCCGAGCCCGTCATGCGGGCATCGCCGAAGCGGCGCAGCAGGTCGAGGTGCCGCGCGACTTCGGGATAAAGCCGGCAGGCGACCGGCTCGAGGTCGTTGTGCCCGTCGCCGTTTCGCCAGGCAGCCGCTGCGATGGCGGGCGTATCGCGCCGCAGGTCCGGGTCGCGGAAAATCGCCGGCGTCGGCACGGCGACCGCCGGCAGGGTGAGCAGATACCACGCGTCAGGCACGGCGACATCGGTAAAGCGCTCGCCGACGCCTTCCGCGAAGCAATTGCGGCCATGGATGAACACGGGCACGTCGGCACCGAGCGAGAGGCCGATGGCCTGCAACTGCTCGCGGGACAGGCCGCCATTCCACAGGTGGTTGAGCGCAACGAGCGTCGTCGCCGCATCCGAGCTGCCGCCGCCGAGTCCGCCGCCTTGCGGGATGCGCTTGTCGAGATGGATCGTCGCACCGGGCGCCGTCCCGCCGGGGCCGACTTTTTCCCTGAGTGCCAGGGCAGCACGCACGACCAGGTTCTGCTCGTCCGGCACGCCCGGGGTCGGCGTTGCGAGGACGATGCGTCCATCGGTCCGCGATTCGAAGCGCAGCGTGTCGCACAGGTCGATGAAGCGGAACACCGTCTGCAGCAGATGATAGCCGTCGGCACGACGGCCGACGACATGCAGGAACAGATTGAGCTTCGCGGGCGCCTGCCAGGCGCTGTCCCAGCCCAGGCTCATCGCACCTCGCTCCATTCGTCGATCTTGAGGCGCACGAGGATGTCGTCGCGCTCCAGTTCGATCACCGTCGGCAGGGCATCCGCCGCATCGGCCTCGCGCTCGATGATGCGGATCCGCCATCCCTCCGCATCCTTCACCTCGCCGAGCAGCCAGCGGGCGGAAGCCTGCAGGGGCAGGCGAAAGCCGAAGACCTGTTCAGTCAAGGTCCCCCAGTCTTCCGCGACGAAGCGGCGCTGGTCGGCCAGCGTCAGGCGGGCGCCCGCGGCGTCGCGCTCGATCTCGGCGACGCCCTGGCCGAGCGGCGTCGCCAGCAGGATCGCGTCGTGCGCGGGCGCGTGGCGCCAGTCGATCTTCACGTAATGGCGGGTTTCACCCTGCCGCACGGCGAGGCGGCCATTGAGGGCGAAGGCGGTGATGTCCGCCAGCGGCGGGCGCGGCGGCAGCGGCTGCTGGCTCGCGCACCCCGCGAGGACGATGATCGTCAGCAGGCTGGCAACTATGCCGCGCATCAGGGCAGCAGGCGCTTGAGGGTCTCCGCCAGCGTTTCATTCGCCGGACTGTCGCGCCGCGCCTTTTCCCAGGTCGCCTTCGCTTCGTCCTGCCGCCCGAGCGACCAGAGCACCTCGCCGAGGTGGGCGGCGATTTCGGGATCGGGGCGGATGCCGTAGGCTTGCTGGAGCACGGCGAGCGCCGCGTTCGCATCGCCGAGGCGGAACAGTACCCAGCCCTTGCTGTCGAGGATGAAGGGGTCGTTCGGCGCCAGTTCCAGCGCCTTCTCGATCAGCGTACGGGCCTCGGGCAGGCGCTCGTTGCGTTCGGCGAGCGAGTAGCCGAGGGCGTTGAGCGCATGGGCGTGGTCGGGCTTGATGTCGATGAGATGGCGCAGCCGGGTTTCAAGCTCATCGGAACGGCCGAGCTTTTCGGCCAGCAGCGCGGTCTCGTAGATCAGCTCGGGCTGGTTCGGCAACTTCTCGAGCCCGGCGACCAGAACGGCATGGGCGTCGGTCAGGCGGCCCGCTTCGCGCAGCAGCTGGGCCTCGCCGATCAGGAGTTGCGCACGCTGGCGCGGATCGGCCGCCGCCGTGCCGGACAAATGGCGGCGGGCCTCTTCAAGCCGGCCCTGCTTCGCCAGCACGTTGGCGCCATGCAGGCGCGCGGACAGGTAGTGCTCGCCCGGGCCGACCGCATCGAACCACTTCAGCGCCTCCTGCCAGCGCTTGCCGTCCTCCGCGATCTGGCCAAGATAGTAGCGGGCCTTGTCGGCTTCCACGTGGCCGATCTCGACGAGTTTTCGCAGGTGGCGTTCGGCCTCGGCCGTGTCGTCGAGCTGCAGGGAAAGCACGGCCAGCGCGAACACGACGTCGCCGTTCTTCGCCGGATCCTGCTTGCCCTGTTCGAGCAGGACGCCGAACTGGCGCCGGGCGTCCTGATAGCGATTGTCGCCCACGAGCGCGCGCGCATAGGCGAGCCGGGCATTGCGGGCACGCGGGTTCGCCGCGACGAAATCGCCGAGCGCCTCCATCGCCTGCGCACGGCTCTCGATCAGCTGGACATTCAGCAGGGCAGCGGCTTCCCAGTCCGGCTTCAGCTCGAGTGCACGCCCGACGGCAGTGCGTGCCATCGGCAGGTCGCGGGCCTCGGCCGCCGCCAGGGCACGCGCGTAGTGGGCTTCGGGATGTGCCAGATAGGGCTCGGTGACGGCGACGACCACGTCGAGAATCGCCTTGCGGTCGCCGCCGCGCGCGAACAGGCGATTCAGGTGGGAAAGATTCTGGCCGAGGTGCTGGGGCTCGGCCGCCAGCATGACGCCGAGCGCCATCTTGAGTTCATCATGGCGCCCCTGTATCGCCAGCAGGCGGATGAGCATCTGGCGCGCCTGGGCAGAGTCGGGATCGACTTCCCCCCACAACCGCGCCGTCTCGAGCGCGAGATCCGGCAGGCGCCCATGCATGGCGATTTCGGTGGCGCGGCGGGCGATGCGCGGATCGCGGGTTTCCCGTGCGAGGTCCCGGTAGAGCGTGGCGGAATCGACCCAGTCGCCACGCTGGCCGGCGATCTCGGCCAGCAGGAAGCGATAGAGCCGCTCGGGTGTAAGTGCCAGTGACGGCAGGGCCGGAGCCCGCTCTTCCTCTTCATCCCTTTCATCCTTTTCCGCGGCGGCGGTTTTCCCGGCCACGGAAGGCCGGGCCCCGGCATCTCCATCCGGGCGCACGCCGTCCGGCATCAGGGTGCAGGCGGAAGCGATCAGGGCTGCGAAAAGGGCGGGGAAAAGGGGCTTCATGAGGGCGTTACTGAGGTCGGCACTAGAATGGCACCATGTTAGCAGTTTCCCATTTTCGCCACGCTTGGCGGACCGGAGGCGCCCCCCGTGCCTGAGTTGCCCGAGGTCGAGGTGACCCGCCGCGGCATCGCCCGCCGGGTCGAGGGCATGCGGCTCGAACGCGCCGTCCTGCGGACACCGACTTTGCGCTATCCGGTCCCGGACGGCCTGGCCTGGCAGCTGGCCGGCCGGACCTTGCTGGCGGTGAAGCGACGCGGAAAGTACCTGCTGCTCGACCTCGACGGCGGCCATTTGCTGATCCATCTCGGCATGTCGGGCAGCCTGCGCTTCGTCGCACCGGATGCCCGGCCCGAGAAGCACGACCATGCCGACTTCGTCTTCGATACGCACGGGGATGATGGCGTCCTGCGCTACACCGACCCGCGCCGCTTCGGTGCCCTGCTCTGGCTGGAAGGCGACCCGCTTGACCATCCGCTGCTGGCGAAGCTCGGCATCGAGCCGCTGACGCGCACCTTCACGCCGGCCTGGCTCCATGCCGCGCTGCGCGGCAAGCGGATCGGCATCAAGCCGGCCATCATGGACGGCAGCCTTGTCGTCGGTGTCGGCAACATCTATGCAGCCGAGAGCCTGTTCGATGCCGGCATCGATCCGCGCCGCGCCGCCGGCTGCGTGTCACTGGCACGCCTCGAAAGGCTGGTGCCGGCGATCAAGCACACGCTGCAGGCGGCCATTCGCGCCGGGGGCAGCACGCTGCGCGATTTCTGCGGTCCCGAAGGCATGGGCGACTTCCAGGTGCGGCACAAGGTCTATGACCGGGCCGGCGAACCATGCACCGTATGCGGCACGCCCATCAAGTCAATCCGGCAGGGGCAGCGCTCGACCTGTTTCTGCCCGAAGTGCCAGCGGTAAAAGTCGGCGCCGGCGGAACGGCGCCTACCTGACCAGCAGCAGCGGCACCCGCGTCAGATGCGTCACCTTGGCGGCCACCGAACCGAGCAGGGTCCCGCCGAGTCCGGTGTGGCCGCGCGTGCCGAGCAGGATCTGGTCGCAGCCGCGGCTGTTCGCGAACTCGACGATGGTCTCCGCACTTTCGCCGACCGAGACATGCAGTTGCGGCTCGATGCCGGCCGCCTGCAAGCGGCGGCCCGCTTCGGCCAGCGCCTTGAGGCCCTCTTCCCGATGAAAGTCGCGCACCTGTTCCGCACCGACGAATCCGGCGACGTCGCCGGAGAGTGCCGGCTGGACGCTGAGCAGGTGAATCACGGGCATCGTCTTCCAGTCGTCGCGATGTGCGATCAGCCAGTCGATCGGCTTGAGCGACACCGCGGTGCCATCGACGGGTATCAGCCAGTTCGCTTGTTCCGGGTGCGTCATGCTCAATCCTCCTTTTTTTCCTGCGACTCGGCGAGCAGGTCGACGGGCGCGACGACCGGCCGCGCGGCGAGCGTGCGCGCCGCCAGCCATTTGCCGACCCCGATGACCAGCAGCGCGCCGACCAGGGAAAGTACCTGCTTGGCGTAGGGCACGGCGGCGAAGGTATCCGGCGGCAGGGCCGGGTCGCCGACGATCATGCCACCGCCGATCCAGCCGAGCAGCGCACCGCCGCCGGTGATCACGATCGGGAAGCGATCCATCAGCCTGAGCACGAGCTGGCTGCCCCAGACCACGATGGGGATCGAGACGAGGATGCCGAACCCGACCAGCAGCATGCTCCCGTGGGCCGCCGCCGCGACGGCGATGACGTTGTCGAGGCTCATCACCGCGTCGGCGACGATGATGGTCTTGATCGCGCCGGCCAGCGTGGCGGAGGCCGCGACGTCGCCGTGCCCCTCCGCCTCCGGCTGCAGCAGTTTGACGCCGATCCAGACCAGCAGCAGCGCGCCGACGATCTTGAGCCAGGGAATGTCGAGCAGCTGCAGGGCGAAGAAGATCAGCACCACGCGCAGGACGATCGCGCCGGCGACGCCCCAGAAGATGCCCTGCCTGCGCTGCGCTTCGGGCAGCTTGCGGCAGGCCAGCGCGATCACCACGGCGTTGTCGCCGCCGAGCAGGATGTCGATGGCGATGATCTGCAGGACGGCGAGCCAGAAGACGAGGGTGGTCGGGTCGGTCATGGACACACAAAAGAAAAGCTCCCGGCGCCGTCAGGCGCAGGGAGCGGGCAGCACAGGATGCCGGCCGGATTCAGCCGCCGGTGAGCTTCTTGAACTTCGCCATCAGCTGGTCTTGCGTCTCGACGTGGTTCGGATCCTGGGGGATGCAGTCCACCGGGCAAACCTCGCGACACTGGGGGGTGTCGTAGTGGCCGACGCACTCGGTGCATTTGTCTGGGTCGATGATGTAAATCTCGTCACCTTGCGAAATCGCGTTGTTCGGGCACTCGGGCTCGCACACGTCGCAGTTGATGCATTCGTCGGTGATGATCAGGGCCATTGCTCTTACCTCTCGCTTTCTCTCTAAGAACGTTTTTGCATCCTGTCGAGCAGTCGTTCGACCACCAGCGGATGCACGAATTTAGAGACATCGCCCCCCAGGAACGCGATCTCTCTTACCATTGTCGCAGAGATGAACATGTACTGTTCCCCCGGCGTCAAAAACAGGGTTTCGATGTCCGGATGCAGGCTGCGGTTCATGCCGGCCATCTGGAACTCGTACTCGAAGTCGGACACGGCGCGCAGGCCGCGCACGATCACCCGGGCGTTGCGCTCGCGCAGGAAGTCCATCAGCAGTCCGTCGAAACCGATCACCTTGACGTTGGGCATGTCCTTGCACAGCGTCTGCGCCATCTCGACGCGTTCGGCGAGCGGGAAGATCGGCCGCTTGCTGTGACTTTCGGCGATGCCGACGATGACGTGGGCGAACAGGCGTGCGGCGCGGCGCACCAAATCTTCGTGCCCCCGGGTGAAGGGATCGAAGGTGCCCGGATAGACGGCGATGCCGTTGTTCATTGACGCCCCAGCAAATGATAGAAGACCTGACCGGCCTGGCCCTGCTTCAGGGTCTGCCAATCGCCCAGCGATTCGATGCGATGCTCGGCTTCGGCGTAGATCAGCGCGTCGGGCCGGGCCAGGGCCGGCAGCAGCGGGGTCACCCGTTCCAGCCAGCCCTGTCGATACGGCGGGTCGAGCAGGATCAGGTCGAAACCTTGGCCGACATCGCTCTGCTGCGCCGCAACGGACGCGAATTCTAGCGCATCCGCCCGCAGCGGCTTGAGGCGGGCTACAGCCGGGTCCAGGGCAGCGGCATTCTGCTTGAGGCGCGCGAAAGCGCCTGGGTCGCGCTCGACCTGCACCGCCTCGGCCGCACCGCGCGAGGCGCACTCGAAGCCGAGGATGCCGCTGCCGGCGAACAGGTCGAGGCAGCGCCAGCCCGTCAGGTCCTGGCCGAGCCAGTTGAACAGCGTCTCGCGCACGCGGTCCGGCGTCGGCCGCAGCCCGGGCGCATCGGCGACCTGGATCAGGCGGCTGCGCCACTCGCCGCCGGTGATGCGCAGCCTGCTCAAGTCGGACTCAATCGCCGGCGACGATGACCGTCACGAGGCTTTCCGGCTTCACATGGCGCTGGAAGGCCGCCCTGACATCGTCGCGGGTGACTGCTTCCACCCTGCGGGGGAACTGGTCGAGATAGTCGAGCGGCAGGCCGTAGAAGCCGATCAGCGAGAGATAGCCGAGCAGCTTGGCGTTGCTGTCGATGCGCAGCGCCTGGCCGTCGATCAGGTTCTTCTTCGCGGCGGCCAACTCTTCCGCCGTCGGGCCTTCGGCGAGGAACTTCGCCAGCACGTCATCCACGACCTTCAATGCGTCATTCGCCTGCTCCCGCTTGGTCTGCAGGCCGATCTGGAACGGGCCCGGCCGGACCTGCGGGGAAAAATAGGAGTAGACGCTGTAGGCATAGCCGCGCTTTTCCCGCACCTCCTTCATCAGGCGCGAGACGAAACCACCGCCGCCGAGCGTGTAGTTGCCGACCAGCAGCGCGAAGTAGTCCGGGCTGGCGTCGCGCTTCATCGCCGGCAGGCCGACGTGGATGTGCGCCTGCGTGGCGGGATGGGCGATCTTGATCGTCTCGCGCTGCGGCAGCACGACTTCCGGCAGCGGTTCCGCCGCGGTACCCGTCGCACTACGAGGCAGCGCTTCGGTGAGTTGCACGGCGATGGCCTCGGCTTCCTGCCGCGAGACGTCGCCGAGGATGGACACCACGGCATTGGCGGCGACGTAGTGCGTCCGGTGGAAGGCGACGATGTCGTCGCGCCCTATCAGCGCCACGCTTTCCGGCGTCGCCATGCGGCCGTAGGGGTGGCCGGGGTAGATCGCGGCGGCGAAGCGTTCGCCCACGATATGGTCCGGCCTTGTTGCGGCATCCTTGAGCGCCTCGATCATGCGCGTCCGTTCGCGTTCGAAGGCCTCCGCCGGAAAAGTCGGCGCCGACAGGACGGCGCGCATCAACGCGAGCGCCCCCGTCTTTTCCTCGGCCGAGGACAGCGTGCGCAGCGTCACGCTCGCCTTGTCCTGGTCGGAGCCGGATGAGAATCGCGCGCCAAGCTCGACGAGTCGTGCGGATATCCGTTCCTCGTCGAGATCGGTCGTGCCCGACTCCAGCAGGGCGGCCGTCAGGCTGGCGACGCCCGACTTGCCCGCCGGGCTGCGTGCCCCGCCTGCGACGAAGTCGACCTGCACATCGAGGATGGGCAGGTCGCGGCTCTCGACGAACACCACCTTCGCACCCGTCGGCGCGACCCAGTGCCGGATCTGCGGGCCGGCCTGGGCGATTCCGGCGAAGAGTGCGCAGAAGAGAAAAACATAATGGCGCATGGCGATACTCCTCAATGCCGGGCGGCGAAGCCGGATTTTTTCTTCTTCGTCGTGTCCGTCGGATCTATGGGCTGCGGATCGAGTACGGCCACGGTCAACGTGTCGTCGCCGAAGTACTTCTTCGCCACGGCCTGCACCTCGGCGGCGGTGACGCTGCGGATTTTTTCCAGCATCTTGTCGATGTCGCGCCAGTTCACCCCCGACGCCTCGGCGTGGCCGATCTCCATCGCCTGCGCCATCAGCGAATCGCGCTTGTAGACCTGCGCCGCGATGGTCTGCGTCTTGACGCGCTTGAGTTCCTCCTCGGTGACGCCCTCGTCCTGGATGCGCCTGATCTCCGCACGCAAGGCGGCCTCGAGCTCGGCCATGGTGCGGCCGGCGGCGGGCTGGCCGGCGAGGATGAACTGCGTTTCGCCGCGCACGGCGGCGTCGTAGCCGGCCCCGGCCGACTGCGCGATCTTCTCGCCGCGCACCAGCCGCTTCGGGAAGCGTGCCGCATCGTTGCCGTCGAGCAGCGACGACAGCACTTCGAGCGCGAAGGGCTCGCGATCCCGGTCGATATCGACGAGCTTGGGCGCCTTCCACGCCATCAGCAGGTAGGGCAGCTGCGCGGGGGCCTTGACGGTGACGCGGCGCATGCCCGTCTGCAGCGGCTCGTTCTGCGGCTTGCGGACGGGCAACGGCTTGGCCGCATGGCGGCCGTAGGTCGCCTCGGCCAGCCTGAACACCTCCTGATGATCGACATCGCCGACCACCACGACATAGGCATTGTTGGGCGCGTACCAGTCGCGATACCAGTCACGCGCGTCCTGCCAAGTCATGTGCTTCAGGTCGTCCATCCAGCCGATGATCGGCCGCCGGTAGGGATGCGCGGTGAAGGCCGATGCACTCAGGGCCTCGTAGACGCGCGACTGGGGATTGTCCTCGGTGCGCAGCCGGCGCTCTTCCATGACGACCTGGATTTCGCTGGCGAACTCCTCGGGCTTGAGTTCGAGGTTCGCCATGCGGTCGGCTTCCAGCCGCATCATCTCGGGCAGCGCGTCCTTCGGGACGATCTGGAAATAGGCGGTGTAATCGAGGCTGGTGAAGGCGTTGTCGCGTCCGCCCGCTTCGGCGACGCGCTGGTTGAATTCGCCGGGCTTCAGCGTCTTGGTGCCCTTGAACATCATGTGCTCGAGCACGTGGGCGACGCCGGACGTGCCATCCTTCTCGTCCATCGCGCCGGCGCGGTACCAGACCATATGCACCGCGGTCGGGGCACGATGGTCCTCCTTGACGATGACGCGCAGGCCATTGGCGAGCGTGGTTTCGAAAGGATTGGCAAAACTCGGCGCCGGCAGGACGGCAAGGGCCGGCCATAACAGGAATAAGGATCTGATTTTCATGGAGCTCGCGTGGGACATCGAAGGGGACATCTAAAGCTTCTGGCTTAGAATTTGCAGCCCGCATCATACGGTGCGGAAACAGCTACGACTGGATATGTCATGTTTGGGTTCCTGAAAAAAAATCAAGCGCCGGCGGATTCGCCGCAGGCCGCCAAGCCCTCCTGGACCGAGCGCCTCAAAGCGGGCCTGGCCCGCACGCGCCAGACGCTCAACACCCCGCTCGGCGAACTGTTCTCGCGGGCGAAGATCGACGACGACCTGCTCGAGGAACTCGAATCCACGCTGCTCATGGCGGATTGCGGCGTCGAGGCGACGACCTGGCTGCTCGGCGAATTGCGCGCACGGGTGAAAAAGGAAAAGATCGAATCGCCGGCCGCGTTGCGCGGCACCCTGATCGACCTGCTGACGCAGTTGCTCGCCCCGCTGGAACAGCCGCTCGACCTGAACCACCCCACGCAGAGCCAGCGCCCCTTCATCATCATGATCGCGGGCGTGAATGGCGCGGGCAAGACCACCTCGATCGGCAAGCTCGCCAAGCAGTTCCAGAACGACGGCCATGGCGTGCTGCTCGCCGCCGGCGACACCTTCCGCGCCGCGGCGCGCGAGCAGTTGGCCGAATGGGGCCGCAGGAACGACGTCACCGTCGTCGCGCAGGAATCGGGCGACCCGGCCGCCGTGGTGTTCGACGCCATCTCGGCCGCGCGGGCGCGCAACATCGACGTGATGATGGCCGACACCGCCGGCCGCCTGCCGACGCAGCTGCACCTGATGGAGGAAATCGCCAAGGTGCGCCGCGTGATCCAGAAGGCCGAACCGACCGGGCCGCACGAGGTGCTGCTGGTGCTCGACGCCAACATCGGCCAGAACGCGATCCAGCAGGTCAAGGCCTTCGACAAGGCGATCAACGTCACCGGCCTGGTCGTCACCAAGCTCGACGGCACGGCGAAAGGGGGCGTGCTCGCAGCCATCGCGCGGCAGTGCCCGAAGCCGGTACGCTTCATCGGCGTCGGCGAAGGCATCGACGACCTGCAGCCGTTCAAGGCGCGCGAATTCGTCGAGGCACTGTTCGGCTGATCGCCGTCCTGCCGGCGCCGACTTTTCGATGATCCGCCTCACCGAACTGCGTCTGCCGCTCGAACATCCGCCGGAAGCGCTGACGGCCGCGGTGCTGCAACGGCTGGGCCTCCAGCCAGCTGAGCTGCTGGAACTGCGCATCCACAAGCGCAGCCCGGATGCGCGCAAGAAGTCGGCACTGCAGTTCGTCTATAGCCTCGACCTGGCGCTGGCCGATGAGGCGGCCGTGCTGGAGCGCTGCAAGGATGACCGCCACGTCAAGCCGACGCCGGACATGTCCTACCGCTTCGTCGCGCAGGCGCCGCAGCACGCTTTTCTCCGCCCCGTTGTCGTCGGCTTCGGCCCGGCAGGCATCTTCGCCGCGCTGATCCTCGCGCAGATGGGTTTCAAACCCCTGGTGCTGGAGCGCGGCAAGAAGGTGCGCGAACGCACGAAGGACACCTGGGACCTCTGGCGCCGACACAAGCTGCATCCCGAATCGAACGTGCAGTTCGGCGAGGGCGGCGCCGGCACCTTCTCCGACGGCAAGCTCTACAGCCAGATCCGCGACCCGCGCCACCTCGCGCGCAAGGTGCTGACCGAGTTCGTCAAAGCGGGCGCGCCGGAGGAAATCCTCTACGTAAATCGCCCGCACATCGGTACCTTCCGCCTCGTCTCCATGGTCGAGAAGATGCGCGCCGAGATCGAGGCACTGGGCGGCGAAATCCGTTTCCAGTCGCGCGTGGAAGATCTCGTCATCGAGGATGGGCATGTGCGCGGCGTGGTGCTGCAGGACGGCGAGACCATGGAGACTGTGCGCGCCGACCATGTGATCCTCGCGCTCGGTCACAGCGCGCGCGACAGCTTCGAAATGCTGCACCGGCGCGGCGTGTTCATGGAGGCCAAGCCCTTCGCGGTCGGCTTCCGCATCGAGCATCCGCAAGCGCTGATCGACCGCGCGCGCTACGGCAGCTTCGCCGGCCACCCGCTGCTCGGCGCGGCCGACTACAAGCTGGTCCATCATGCGAGCAACGGGCGTGACGTCTACAGCTTCTGCATGTGCCCGGGCGGGCAGGTGGTGGCGGCCACATCCGAACCGGGCTGCGTGGTCACCAACGGCATGAGCCAGTATTCGCGCGCCGAAAGAAACGCGAACTCCGGCCTGGTCGTGAATGTATCGCCGGCTGATTTCGATGGCGAAGGTCCGCTGGCGGGCATCGGGTTCCAGCGTCGCTGGGAACGGCGCGCCTTCGAACTCGGTGGCGGCAATTACGATGCGCCGGCCCAGCGCGTTGGCGACTTCCTCGCCGGACGGCCTTCCGTGGCGCTGGGCGGCGTCGAGCCCTCCTACCAGCCGCAGGTGAAGGCGACCGACCTGTCGACGGCCCTGCCCGACTATGCCATCGCCGCGATGCGCGAGGCGATACCGGCCTTCGATCGGCAGATTCGCGGCTTCGCCCTGCCCGACGCCGTGATCACGGGCGTCGAAACCCGCACCTCCTCGCCGTTGCGCATCACGCGCGGCGAGGATTATCAGAGCATCAACGTCAAGGGCCTGTATCCGGCCGGCGAGGGTGCCGGATACGCGGGCGGCATCCTCTCGGCGGGTGTGGATGGTATCGAGGCGGCGGAAGCCGTCGCCGCTGCGATCGGCGGGCACAATGCCAGGCAGATGATGGAAAATAGCGCCACGACAGACTAAAGAAAAACAGGACAGGAGCAGCCATGCGCAACAACCAGCCGGTCACCGGTGTCGAGCGGACTTATCCGGGCGACATCGCCATCATTTCGCATACCGACGACAAGGGACGCATCACCTTCATCAACGATGATTTCGTCGAGGTCAGCGGCTTTGCAGCCGACGAACTGATCGGCCAGCCGCACAACCTCGTGCGCCATCCCGAGATGCCGGTCGAGGCGTTCCGCGATCTGTGGGATACCGTCAAGAGCGGCCGGCCGTGGTCCGGCATCGTCAAGAACCGCTGCAAGAACGGCGACCATTACTGGGTGCGCGCCTCGGTCACGCCGAAGATCGGCGGCGGCTACATGTCGGTGCGCGTCAAGCCCACGCGGGAGGAAGTCGCCGCTACAGAAGCCCTTTATGCGCGCATGCGCCAGGATGTTTCGATTCGGCTGCGCGACGGCGTGGAAATGCGCAAGGGACTGGCGGGGGTGGTACAGCGCGGCCTGATGAGACTCGACGACATCCGCATCGGCCGGCGCCTGATGGCCGTGTTGATGCTCGTCATGGTCCTGCTGATCGCAGCCCTCGCCGACAGCCTGCTCTCCGCCAACCGCATCGAGACCGCCTACCGCGACTACGTCGAACAGGACGGGGAACGGCGCGTCGGTTTCTACAACATGTACGCGCAGGGCCTGCAGATGGGGCAGGCGACGCGCAACATCATGCTCGACCCCGCGAATCCCAAGGCCTACGCAAACCACAAGAAGGCGGCCGAGAGTTTCGACAAGGCGGCCGAGTCGATGCGCGAGCACGATGCGCGCCATTTGCACACGGGCCTGCCGGAACGCATCATCGCGATCCGCGCCGAGCAGAAGAAGCTGCAGGACCAGGTGTTCGAATTCGTCAAGGCCGGGCAGGCCGAAGAGGCCAAGGCCCTGCTCAACAAGCAGGAAACGCCCAAGTGGCGCGAGATGCGCGGCCTGATGCTGGATGAAATCAAGCGCCTGGATGAAGCGGTGCCGTCGCTGCTCGAGGAACTGAACCGGCTCTCCGCCAGCGCCCGCCAACGCAGCCTGTTTTTAGGCATCGGCGCGGCGCTGCTCGGCATCCTGCTCGCCGGCGGCCTGCTGTCGCGCATCGCCAACCAGGCCCGCCGTGCGGAATCGATCGTCGCGCACGTCGCCGGCGGCAACCTGGCGGAAACCATCCATGCCGGCAGCAAGGACGAGTTCGGCCTGATCCTGATGCGCGTCGCCATGCTGCGGAACCGCCTGCACGAAGCGATCAGCCTGATCCACCAGAGCGCCCGCGAACTCGACCAGTCCAGCATCCAGCTGGCGACCGCCAGCGAAGAAACCGTGCGGGCCGCACAGACGCAATCGTCCGCCATCTCGAGCATCGCGGCGGCCGTCGAGGAGCTGTCCACCTCCACCGACGAGATGAGCAGCAACGCGCACGAAGCGCGCCAGGCCGCCGACAAGGCGGCCGGCGTGACGCGCGAAAGCGCCGCGATCAGCAAGGATGCCGCCGACCATATCGGCTCCGCCGCGCGCGTGGTGGCCGATACGGAGCAGCGCATCACCGAGCTGGCGACGATGTCCGAGGAAATCAGCCGCGTGGTGCTGGTGATCAAGGAAATCGCCGACCAGACCAACCTGCTGGCGCTGAACGCCGCCATCGAAGCCGCCCGCGCCGGCGAACAGGGTCGGGGCTTCGCCGTCGTGGCCGACGAAGTGCGCAAGCTCGCCGAACGCACCGGCAACTCGACGCAGGAAATCGCCGCGATGATCCAGCGCATCCAGGAAGTGAGTCGCGCGGTGGCCGGCGAAGTCGCCGCCAGCAGCAAGGAAGTCGGCGACGGGGCGAAGAGCGCGCTGCAGGCCGGCGAAGTGGCGATCTCCGTCGAGGACTCCGTCACGCAGGCCGGCCATGCCGTCCAGCTGATCAGCGATGCGCTGGCCGAAAGCAGCGCCGCGACCCGCGACATCGCCAGCAACATGGAGCAGGTCGCCCTGGCCGCGGAAACCGATGCCCGGACCGCCGAGCGCTCGGCCGCCGAGGCCCGCTCGGTCGGCGATCTGGCGAAAAAACTGAAGGACCTGGCCGCCCAGTTCCACGCCTGACCGCCGTCCCGCCGGCGCCGACTTGCTCAGGTGCTTAGGTGCCGGGGCCGGCAACCCGGGTGGCGACGAAGGCGGCGAATTGCTCTGGCGGCAGCGGCCGGCTGCTCAGGAAACCCTGATAGGAATCGCAGCCGCGCTTCTTCAGGAAATCCAGCTGCGCCTCGGTCTCGACGCCTTCGGCCAGCACCTTGAGCCGTAGCGTGTGGGCCATGCCGATGATCGTTGCGGTGATTTCCATGTCGTCCGCCAGCCGCGGAATGTCGTCGACGAAGGACTTGTCGATCTTGAGCACGTCGATCGGGAAGCGCTTGAGGTAGGCGAGCGACGAATAACCCGTGCCGAAATCGTCGATCGCGAGCCGGATGCCGAGCGCGCGCAGGTTGCCGAGCGTTTCCAGTACGCGCACCTCGGCTTCCATCAGCGTGCTCTCGGTCATCTCCAGTTCAAGGCAGCGCGGCGGAAAACCGGTTTCGGCGAGCACCGCCGCCACGCGTTCGGCAAGATCGCCGCGGCGCAACTGGCGCGAGGAAACGTTGACGGCCAGCGTCAGGGAGGGCAGCCCGGCCTCGATCCAGCGTCGGCCCTGGCGACAGGCCGCGTCGAGCACCCATTCGCCGATCGATTCGATCAGTCCGGACTGTTCGGCGACGGGAATGAAGCGGCCCGGGGGTACCAGACCCTCCTCGGGACTTTGCCAGCGCACCAGGGCCTCGGCACCGACCACCGCGCCGCTGGCGATGTCGATCTGCGGCTGGAAATGCAGGCGTAGCTCGCCCTGCGCGACGGCGCGACGCAGGCGCGTCTCGAGTTCGATGCGCTCACGGGCCGCCTGCGTGAGTTCATCGGAAAAGAAGCGGTAGTGGCCGCGCCCCTCGGACTTGGCCTGGTAGAGCGCGGCATCGGCCCCCTGCAGCAGCGACTCTTCGCCCTCGCCGTGTTCGGGGTAGAGGGCGATGCCGACCGATGCGCCAAGCACCACTTCGTTGCCGTTGGGCAGGCGGAAAGGCTCGCTCAATTCGGCGATCAGGTCGCCGGCGATACGCGCCGCCTCGGCGGGGTTTTCGATGTTCTCGATCAGCACGGTGAATTCGTCGCCGCCGAGACGGCTCACCGTATCGGCGTTGCGCACGCGGCCGACCAGCCGCGCGGCCACATCGCACAGCAGCGCATCGCCCATCAGGTGGCCGAAACTGTCGTTGACGTCCTTGAAGCGATCGAGGTCGATCATCAGCAGCGCCAGATGGGAGCCCTCGCGGCGTGCGCGCTGCAGGGCGTGCTCGATGCGCAGATGCAGCATCAGGCGATTGGCGAGGCCGGTGAGGTGGTCGTGGTGCGCCTGGTGCTCGATGCGTGCCTCGGATTCCTTGATGCGCGAGATGTCGGTATGCAGCGCCACATAATGGAGCACGTCGTTCGCCGCATCCTTCACCACGCTGATCGACAGCAGCACCGGGATGATCTGCCCATCCTTGCGCCGGTCGAGCACTTCGCCCTGCCACTGGCCGTGCAGATTCAGTTCGTGCCACAGTGCGGCATAGAACTCCGGGCTTTGGTGGCCGGATTGCAGGATCTTCGGCGTCCGGCCGAGCAATTCGGCTTCGGCGTAGCCGGTCAGCTGCGTGAAGGCCGCATTGGCGCGCAGGATGCGCTGCTCACGGTCGGTGATCAGGATGCCTTCGCGGCTGCCGTCGAAGACCGAGGCCGACAGCAGCAGTTGCTGCCTGACCGGACCGGCCACGCTGGTGCTGATGCGCCGCGTGACGAAGATGCCGATCATCATCAGCACGATGACCAGCAGCAGGGTGTAGAACACGCCGCTGGCGATGGCCTGGGAGCGCTCGTGCTCCGACAGGCCGACCTGGATGACTCCGACGACCGCATCGTCGTAGCCGCCGCGATAGGGCAGTCCGATCTCGCGTACCGGCTCGCCCTGCATCATCAGGTGCCGCACCACCCGGCCGGACGTACCCGACAGCACTGCGCGGGCGGCGGCCAGGCCGGCCGGGTCGAGCTGGCTGTCGTTCAAGGCCGGGTCGCTGTGGGCCAGCACCCGCCCCTGCGGGTCGACCAGCCGCAGATAGCGGAGGCCGGGCTGGGCAGCGCGGATTTCCTCCAGGAGCAGGCGCGCGTGATACTTCCCGGAAAAGCTGACGCGGCTCACCGCGTTCGCCAGCACCTGGGTGATCAGCGTCGACAGCTTGTCCGCCTCGCGCTCCATGACGCCGCGTAGATAGAGACCGCCGGCCAGCAGCACGATCGCCATCAGGCCGAGGATCAGGCCGCCAAAAGCCAGCGACAGGCGCCGGTCGACGTGCTCCAGGGTCCGCGGATTGACGCTGCCGGCGGAGGTTTTCTTCATCGCGTCGTCTGCGGCCGGTGGTCCCACATCGGCTGGTTAGCGCGCCACGGTTTGCGGAAAGCGCCGGGTATCGGCCCGAGCCAGCCCGGATAGCTTGCGAGCGTCTCCGCCGTGACGGGAAATACCGGCACGAGGAGGCGCTTCGGCACCGACTCGCCGCGCGCCACGGCGTAAGCCGCCTTCAGCGCCTCGGCGCCGAGCGGCCCGCAGAACTGGGCGGCATCGATGCGCGTCAGGCGCTGCCGGCGGATATTGTCGACCGAGGCGGGATCACCGTCGATGGTGGCTACGGCGATTTCATCGCGTCCCGCCCGCGCCAGCACCTCGACGACCGCGAGCCCGCCGCCATCGTTGACCGTGAACACCGCATCGACGCTGCCGCGTTCGGGAAAGTCGCGCAGGATGGCCTCGCCCGCCTTGCGGCCGGCCACCGGTTCGACGGCTTCGTAGGTCTTCAGCACGACATAAGGCACCTTGTAGTCACGCAGCGCGTCGAGAAAACCGTTGAGCCGCTCGACGGTTGACGACACCAGCGGGTATTCGACGATGACCAGGCGCAGCGGGGAGATGCCGGGAAACAGTGCGGCCAAATATTCGCCGCCGAGGTAGCCGGCCTGGCGGTTGTCGGAAGTCACGTAGGCTGCCAGCCGGCCGCCGCTGATGTACTGATCGTAGGCGACCACCGGGATACCGGCGCGGTTGGCGGCGCGCAGGGGTTCGGCGAGCGCCGCGTTGTCGGTCGGCTGGACGATGATCACGTCCGGACGCGATTTCACCGCCGCATACATCTGTGCGATCTGGCGCTCCACTCCCTCGGCGCCATCACCGGCGACCTGCGCCTCCAGCGCGATGCCGCGGCCGCCGGCGGCGCGCACGTCACGATTGATGCGCTCCGCCTCGGCTTCGAGCCCCGCCCGCATCGCCACCTGCCCGGGAATATTCATCGACCAGTAGAGCACGGCAACGCGGTAGGGCGGCGCGGCGGCGGACGCATGTGCTGCGCCCATCATCGAGACGGCGACCAGCAGGTAGAGGAATCTGAACAGACGCATCGGCGACGGTGACGGCATAGCCCTGTTTGAGATCGGCCATCGATAATATCAAACTAAAATAATAGGGTTGCCGTCCCGCCGGCGCCGATTTCCTGCGCACTGGCAAAATAGTGGAATGATCCAGTTCAATCGCGTCAACAAACGCTATCCCCCCGACATTGCCGCCCTCGCCGATGTCACGGCCGACATCGCGGCCGGCGAACTGGTCACGGTGGTCGGCCACTCGGGTGCCGGCAAGTCGACGCTGCTGCGTCTCATCCCTGCCATCGAGCGGCCGAGCGGCGGCGCCGTGCTGGTCAATGGTCAGAACGTCGGCGCGCTGGGGCGGGGTGCGCTGCCCTTCCTGCGCCGCAATATCGGTCTCGTCTTCCAGGACCAGAAGCTGCTCTTCGACCGCAGCGCGCTCGACAACGTGCTCCTGCCGCTGGACATCACCGGCTTCCCGCACCGCGAAGCGAAACGCCGCGCCGAAGCCGCCCTCGACAAGGTCGGCCTGCTCAAGCGGGCACGCGCTTTTCCGATCGCCCTATCGGGCGGCGAACAGCAACGGCTGGCCATCGCCCGCGCCGTGGTCCACCGTCCCGCCCTGCTGCTCGCCGACGAACCGACCGCCTATCTCGATACCGGGACGGCGCAGGATGTCGCCAACATCTTTCTCGAATTCCACCGTGTCGGCGTCACGGTGATCGCCGCCACCTACGATGCCGCGCTGTTCCCCGGCGCCCACCAGTTGCGGCTCGACCATGGCAGATTGCAATGAGGCACTGGCTTACCGCCCACCGCAAGGCTGCCCGCCAGGCGCTGCAGCGCCTGTTCGCCGCGCCGCTCACGATGCTGCTCTCCATCCTGGGCATCGGCGTCGCGCTGGCGCTGCCCGCCGGCGGCTACCAACTGCTCGACCGGGTGGCGGCCCTCGGCCGCGGCACGGCCGCGACGCCGCAGCTCACCGTCTTCCTCGCCGTCGATGCGGAGCGCAAGGCCGCGCTCGCCATCGAGAAGCAGCTCGGCGAACGCGGCGACGTCGCGCAGACCCGCCTCCTCGCCCGCGAGGACACGCTGGCGCGCATGAAGCAGGACGGCGCGCTGGCCGACGTCATCGGCGCCCTGCCGAAGAACCCCTTCCCCGATGCCATCGTCGTCACCCCGGCGGACGACGGCGTGGCGGCCATCGAAAAAATCGCCGCCGAAGCGCGCCAGTGGCGTGGTGTCGAACTCGTCCAGATCGACAGCGACTGGGCGCAGCGGCTCGCCGCCCTGGTGCGCCTGGCCCGCACCGGCCTGCTGCTGCTGGCCGTGCTGCTGGGCATCGGTCTGGTCGCGATCACCTTCAACACCATCCGTCTGCAGGTCCTCACGCGGCAGACCGAAATCGAAGTCAGCCGCCTGCTCGGCGCCACCGACGCCTTCATCCGCCGTCCCTTCCTCTGGCACGGCGCCCTGCTCGGCCTGCTGGGCGGCAGCGTGGCCTGGGCAATCGTCGCCGGCGCCCTGCTGTGGCTGCAGGCGCCCGTCGCCGAACTCGCCGCCCTCTACGGCCTGCAGATCGACCTGACCCTGCCCGGCGCGAAGGCCAGCGCCCTGCTGTTCGCCAGCGCCCTCGCCCTCGGCTGGTTCGGCGCCGCGCTGTCGATGCGGCAGCATTTGCGCGCATAAACGCGAGCAGGCGCCGATTAAAAGTCGGCGCCGGCAGGACGGTGTCATGCCACGCTTGATCGACATCAAGCGCACCGGCATAAACCCTGGCCTCTGCGACATCATGTCGCAGCGGATGAATAGAGGCTCTCCATAGAATCCCGCGGTCTTGTCACCGCATCCCGGAGAGTCGCATGTCATATCGACGCATCACCCTCGCCGCAGCCATCGCGGCACTGCCCTTCACGGTTTCGGCCGCCGACACCGCCATGCAGGAAGTCGTCGTCAAGGCGGCGAAGGAAGAAACCGCCGCCAGCGCCGAAAAGGTCGGCAGCGAGACCCTGCAGTCTTTGCGCTCGGCCACCAGCGACACCGCCACGCTGCTGCGCGACGTACCGGGCGTCAGCTTCCAGGGCTCCGGCGGCGTTTCCAGCCTGCCGATCATCCACGGCCTGGCCGATGACCGCCTGCGCGTCAAGGTCGACGGCATGGACCTCCTGTCGGCCTGCCCCAATCACATGAACCCGGCGCTCTCCTATCTCGACCCGGCACAAGTCAGTTCGATCAATGTCTATGCCGGCCTCGCACCGGTCAGCGTCGGCGGCGACAGCATCGGCGGCTCGATCGTCGCCGAAACCCTGCCGCCCAAATTTGCCGCGTCCGGGCAGGGCAGCCTGTTCACCGGAGAGGCGGGTGCTTTCTATCGCAGCAACGGCGGTGCCACGGGAGGCAACCTCTCCGCTACCTACGCTACTGAGTCGTTCAACATCAGCTACAGCGGTGCGATTGCCAAGTCCGACAACTACGATGCCGGTGGAGATTTCAAGGAACAAATATTCGGCGCAGGCAACGACCCCACCTTTACCGGCCGGCCAGGTCATACGTTACCGCTCGACGAGGTCGGCTCCACCGCGTATGACACACGCAACCACACGCTAGGCATGGCCTTCAAGGGCGGCAACCATCTCTTCGAAGCCAAGTTCGGCTATCAGGACCTCCCTGAACAGTTGTGGCCCAACCAGCGCATGGACATGCTCGCCAACGAGCAGAACCGCCTCAACCTTCGCTATCTTGGCGCACAGGACTGGGGCACGCTGGAAGCGCGCCTCTACCATGAGGATGTCGACCACTTCATGGATTTCGGGGCAGACAAGAAATACTGGTATTGGAGGAACACAGCGGACTATGTTGGGACACCATGTACGGTAACGCTGCCCAACTCCAACTGCGCCGCCGGCATGCCAATGTATACCGCCAGCAAGAACACGGGGGCAATCGCTAAAGCCAGCATTAACATGTCCCCGCAGGATCTGCTTCGTATCGGTGCCGAATACCAGCGTTATCGCCTCGATGACTGGTGGACGGCGTCTGGAGCTGGCATGGCGCCAGGTACATTCATAAACATAAACAACGGTGAGCGAGACCGCACAGCGCTATTTGGCGAGTGGGAAAAACAACTGGACCAGCAATGGACGACACTTGCCGGCCTACGCTACGAGCGGGTACAAATGGATGCTGGTGATGTGCATGGCTATAAATCAGTCATAACCAGCCAACCAAGCCCTGGTGTCGATATGGGCGGCCAGATCGCAGATAGCAATGCTTTCAATGCACAGGATCGCAGCAAGACCGACAACAACTGGGACATGACCCTACTGGGACGCTATACACCGAGCGCCACCCAGGACATCGAGTTCGGCTTCGCCCACAAGACGCGCTCGCCCAACCTCCATGAACGCTACGCTTGGTCGACTTGGACGATGGCGGCGCTGATGGTCAACTGGACCGGCGACGGCAACGGTTATGTCGGCAACATCGACCTGAAGCCCGAGAAGGCGAACACCCTATCGGCCACCTTCGACTGGCATGCCGTCGACCGTAGCTGGGAGTTCAAGGCAACGCCCTACTACACCCGCGTCAGCGACTACATCGACGCCACGCCGATCGCAGCACCAGTCACCAACCAGTTTTCCGTCCTGAGGTTTGTCAACCAGTCGGCCCGCCTCTACGGCCTCGACCTCTCCGGCAAGATGCCGCTCGGCAGGACTGGCTTTGGAGAGTTTGGCCTGAAGGGCTTGCTGAACTACACCAACGGCAAGAACCGCGATACCGGTGACGGGCTCTACAACATCATGCCGCTCAACGCGAAGCTGACTTTGACCCACAAGCGTGGCGGCTGGGACAACGCAGTCGAACTGGTGATGGTGAAGGGCAAGGACGACGTCTCCGATGTCCGCAACGAAATGAAGACGCCCGGGTATAGTCTGGTGAACCTGCGTGGCAGCTACTCCTGGAAGCAGACGCGCATCGATTTCGGCATCGAGAACCTGTTCGACAAGCTCTACTACCTGCCGCTCGGCGGCGCCTATATGGGCCAAGGAACGACGATGAGTTCCAGCACGGCGGCAGCCACCACGCCGAAATGGGGCACGCCGGTTCCCGGCATGGGCCGCTCCCTCTACGCCGGCATCAACTACAAGTTCTGACCCGGTCTCAACCCTTCTGCATCTCCCTCATACGCCGGCCTCGCGCCGGCGTTTTTTCGTCCGTAAAAATCGGTTCCGGCGGGACGGCGCTCCTAACATCCTGTTACCAACGATCGCTGGATAATTTCCTGGTGCCGGCCTACAAAGCGGTTGACCGGCGCCATCGCCGGCATCGCACGAGGAGAAAGCCATGAAATTCTCGCAAGCTGCGCTGATCGCCCTGTTGGGCGCGATCGTCACCCTGCCGTCGTTCGCACAGCCCGGCCCCGGCATGGGACAAGGAATGGGCCAGGGCATGGGGCCCGGAATGGGCGGGCGCTTTGCCATCGGCGGCGACAACACCTTCGGCTGGGCGCTGATGAATCAGGAGGAACGGACAGCACATCAGCAGAAAATGTGGTCGTTCCGGAACTACGAGGAATGCAAGGCCTACCAGCTCGAGCACCACCAGTCGATGGAGGCCAGGGCAAAGGGCGCAGGGAAAACCCTGCCGCCGCCGCACGCCAATGCCTGCGACCGCATGAAGGCACGCGGCATCTTCAAGTAGTCGCGATCAGCGGTTCTGTCCGGCCACCATCGGGAAGCCGTAGAGCCGGCATTCGAGGGCGCCGTTGTAGAGCGGGATCTTGCGGGCCGGCTTTAGAGAAATACGCTTGGGCAGGTTGGCATCGGCCGAAAGGAACCAGCAGTGCCAGCCGGCGAAGCGTTGCTTCAGCGCATCGCCGAGTCGGGGATAGAAGGCAGCGAGCGCCTCCGCTTCGCCGAGACGCTCGCCATAGGGCGGATTGGTGACGAGGATGCCTTCCGTTGCGGGTGGGTCGAGGGTCAGCAGATCGGCTTGCCGTAGTTCGATCAGGTCGTCGAGGCCTTCGTGCGCGAGGTTCTGCCTCGCGCGCGCCACCGCATCGTCGTCCAGGTCGCTGCCCCAGATCGGCAGTTTGTCAGTGGCGACCACGCGCTGGTCGGCGGCTTCGACGCACAGGCGCTTCCACAGCGCCGGCTCGTAGTCGAACAGCTTGGTGAAGCCGAAGTCCTTCATGTCGCGCGCCAGCCCCGGCGCGTCGCCGAGCGCCATGCCGGCGGCTTCCAGCAACAGCGTGCCCGAACCGCACATCGGATCGAGCAGCGGAATGCCGGGCTGCCAGCCGGCGAGGCGCAGGATGCCGGCGGCGAGATTTTCCTTGAGCGGCGCGGCGACCTTGGCGATCTTCTGGCCGCGCAGCCACAGCGGCTCGCCCGAGGTGTCGAGGTAGAGCGTCGCCGTCCGGTCGGTGACGTAGAGATGGATGCGCACGTCGGGCGCGGCGGTATTCACGTCGGGCCGCTTGCCGCAGTCGGCGCGGAAGCGGTCGCAGACGGCATCCTTCACCTTGAGCGTGATGTACTCGATGCTCTTGAAGGGTGCCTTCACCGCAGTGACGTAGACGCGGATGCTGCGGGACGCATCGAACAGCTTCGGCCAGGCGATATCGTAGGCGAGGCGGTAGATGTCCTGCTCGCTCGAAAAGTCGGCGCCGGCGAGACGGCGCAAGACGCGCGTAGCGATGCGCGAATGCAGGTTGAGCCGGTAGCCGGTCTCCTTGGTGCCGGTAAAACCCGCACCGCCGTGAGTCGTCTCGACGGCGCTGCCGCCGGCTGCGGCGATATCCTCGGCCAGCAGCGCCTCCAGCCCGCGCGGGCAGGTGGCGAAATACTGCGTCGGCCCGGTGTCCGCAGCGCGCCGGACGACGCGTCGGCCCGGGGAATTCGGAGCCGGGGCGCTCAAAACGGCTTCACCACGACGAGGATGACCACGGCCAGCAGCACCAGCACCGGCACCTCGTTGAAGAAGCGGAACCAGACATGCGAGCGCACGTTGCTGCCGTCCATGAACTGGCGGAACAGCTTGCCGCAGTAGAAATGGTAGCCGAGCAGGCCGACGACCAGCGTCGTCTTGACGTGCAACCAGCCGCCGGCGAAGCCGAAGCCGAACCACAGCCACAGGCCGGTGATCACGGCCAGCAGGCCGATCGGCGTGACGAACTTGTAGAGTTTCCTGGCCATCACGAGCAGGCGCTCGCGCTCGGCCGGGCTGTCGGACGGCACCATCGCCAGGTTGACGAAGATGCGCGGCAGGTAGAACAGGCCGGCGAACCAGCTGACGACGAAGAAGATATGGAAGGCTTTCAGCCAGAGCATGCGATTCTTTCCTGCTGTTGGAGGGCGTCGGCGATGCCCGCATCGACGGTGGGATAGCGCAGCCGCAAGCCCAGTTCATGTTTCATGCGGCGGTTGACGAGGCGACGCGACTCGTTGAGGAAGGACAGGAGTTGCGGCGAGAGCCGCGTCTGCGCTTCGGCGCGCGTGGCGCGCGGCGGACGCGGGAGAGAAAACGCGTCGGCCAACTTGTCGAACCAGTCGCCCATGCGGATGTCCGAATCGTCGCAGACGTTGTAGGCACGGTTGGCGCGGCCGTGCTCCAGCGCGACGACGCAGGCGCGGCCGAGGTCCTCGGCGTGAATGTGATTGGTGTAGCTGTCCTCGGTCGGCAGCAGGACCGGATCACCACGCCGCAGGCGTTCGAGCGGCAGGCGGTCGGCAGCGTAAATGCCCGGCGCGCGCAGCAGGCTGACGCGCATGCGGCTGCGCTTGCCCGCTTGCCGCAGCAGCGCTTCCGCTGCCACGCGGCGCTGCGCGCGCGGCGATTTCGCCCTGAGCGGACGCGTCTCCGGCACGAAGGCACCGGCGCAATCGCCATACACCCCGGTGGTGCTGATGTAGGCGAAGGTGCGTGGTAGACTCGCCCGCCTTGCCAGTGCCGCCAGCAGGCGTCGGGTGCGCGGATCGCCGCGTCCCTCTCCCGGCGGCGGCGCGCTGTGCAGGACTGCCTGAGCCAGGCCGGAAATGCGTCGCAGGGTCTGCGGCCGATCCAGATCGCCGACAAGCTGCGTCACCCCTGCAGCCGCGAGCGCCGGATCGCGCGAACGCACCAAAGCGAAGACCCGCCAGCGGCGGGTCAGATCCGGCAGGACGCGGCGCACGACGTCACCACAACCGACAATCAACAGGCTTCGTTTTTTCACCGGACGATTATCGCATGGCCCACCCGCCCCCCCATTCAGTCACCCTGAGGCCCAGCGGCCACAGCTTCGACGTCGCCGACGGCGTCACCATCCTCGACGCCGCGCTCGACGCCGGCTTCAACCTGCCCTACGGCTGCAAGAACGGCGCCTGCGGTGCCTGCAAGGGGAAAGTGCTGGCCGGCGCGGTCGATCACGGCGCCGCGCAGGAGCACGCCCTGTCCGCGCAGGAGCGTGCCGATGGCATGGCCCTGTTCTGCTGCGCGAAGCCGCAGACCGACGTCACGCTGGAAGTGCGCGAGATCGGCGCCGCGAAGGACATCCCGGTGAAGATCCTGCCCTGCCGCGTCCAGCTGCTCGAACGTGTCGCCGACGACGTGATGGTGCTGAAACTCAAGCTGCCGACCAACGAGCGCCTGCAATTCCTCGCCGGCCAGTACATCGAGTTCCTGCTCGCCGACGGCAAGCGCCGCGCTTTTTCGCTGGCCAACGCCCCGCACTGCGACGACCTGCTTGAGCTGCACATCCGCCACATCCCGGGCGGCAACTTCACCGATCACGTGTTCCACGGCATGAAGCTCAAGGACATCATGCGCATCGAGGGACCGCTCGGCAGCTTCTTCCTGCGCGAGGACTCCGAAAAACCGATCATCCTCGTCGCCGGCGGTACCGGCTTCGCGCCGATCAAGGGCCTCGTCGAACACGCCCTGCACATCGGGGTAAAGCGTCCGATGCATCTCTACTGGGGCGCGAAGGACCGCGCCGGCCTCTACCTGCATTCGCTGGCCGAAAGCTGGGCAGCCGTGCATTCCCACTTCAGGTTCACGCCAGTCCTCTCCGAACCGGAAGCCGGCTGGAGCGGCCGCACCGGGCTCGTGCACCAGGCGGTGCTGGCCGATCATCCGGATCTGTCCGCCTTCCAGGCCTACGTCTGCGGTGCGCCGGCGATGTGCGAAACGGCTTTGAAGGATTTCACGGCGCAGGGCCTGCCGAAGGACGAGCTCTTCGCCGACGTTTTCAGCTACGCGCCGAAATAATCCGAGGCGTCACGACCGACCTCAGTCCTGGAAGCGCCGGGCGATTTCCCTGAATTCCTCCTGGATCGCATCGAAAGCGTCGACCACATCCGGATCGAAATGGCTGCCGCGGCCTTCGAAGATGATGCCGGCGGCACGTTCGTGCGAAAAGGCCTCTTTGTAGATGCGTTTGCTGATCAGGGCATCATAGACATCGGCAACGGCCATCAGGCGGGCGGCGATCGGGATGTCGTCGCCCCGCAGACCGGCGGGATAGCCGCTGCCATCCCATTTCTCGTGGTGACCGGTGGCGATCTGGAAGGCCAGTTTCAGATGCTGGTTGTTCTGCAGGTCGGACAGTTCGCCGGAATAAGTGATGGCATTGCCACCCAGCGTGGTGTGGGTCTTCATGATCTCGAACTCGTCGGGCGTCAGCCGGCCCGGCTTGAGCAGGATGGCGTCCGGGATGCCGACCTTGCCGATATCGTGCAGCGGCGCCACCTGGTACAGGGTGTCGATGATCTCGTCTGACAGGAATGCGCTGAAGCGCCGATGTTCGCGCAGCTGGCGGGCCAGCGCACGCACGTAGTTCTGCGTGCGCTGGATGTGGAAGCCGGTCTCGTTGTCGCGGGTTTCCGAGAGCGAACACATCGCCATGATCATGACGTCCTGGATGGCGACGACCTCTTTCGTCTTGGCGACCAGTTCGGCCGTGCGCTCCTGCACGAGGCGCTCGAGCAGCTTGCCCTCGTCGCGCAGCAGCGCGTTCGCCGATTCGAGTTCCCGCTTCGCCTCCTCGACGAGTCGCTTCTGCGACATCAGCTGTTCGGCCATGGCCAGGTTCTCGAAACGCTGGCTGACGGTGACGAAGATCATCCGCTGCAACTCGCGTCCCGAAGCGACGATGACGACGGTGAACAGCAGGAGCATGTAGGTCAGGACGTTGTGAGGGGCGTCGTCGACGCTCACGACGCGGAAGGTCAGCGGCACCATCACACCGATCAGATAGACGATCATCGAAGGTGCATGGACGGAAATCATCGTCACGGCCCCTGCGGCCAGCGCCAGCATCAGGCAGATCAGCAGGATCTGCTGCTCGAGCCCCTCGGGATAGAAATACATGAACGCCGATCCCCACAGCAGCCCGACACCCAGCGAGAGGATCGTGAAGTGGCGGCTCCAGTCACGGCAGTCCGAGACGCTGTCGAGCCGGTTGCGGTCGCGGTGCCACTTGATGAACTCCCAGGCATGGAAGGTATAGGTGGTCGCGATCCAGACCAGCAGGTCGTAGTGCTCGGACTGGCCCCACAGCACCGTTACAAACAGGAGCTGGAGAAGCGCCTGCGTTGCCGTCAGCAGCGGATAGGTCTGAAGGCGGATGCGCAACTGCTCGGCGCGCGTACGGCGATTGTCCGGCGTGATGCTGAAACGCAGTTCGTTCAGTGCATGCCGCACGGTGCCCAGCATCCTCACTCTCCCAGGTAGGCCGCACGCACGCGCGGATCGGCGAGCAGGTGGGCGGACGTATCGGCCAGCGTGATCCGGCCGCTTTCCATCACATAGCCGCGCGTGCAGGTCTGCAACGCGAGGCGGGCGTTCTGTTCGACGAGGAGGATGGTCACGCCTTGCGCGGCGACGGTGCGGATCACCTCGAAGATCTTATCCACCATCAGCGGTGCGAGCCCCATCGAGGGTTCGTCGAGCAGCAGCAATTGTGGCCGGCCCATCAGCGCACGGCCGATCGCCAGCATCTGCTGCTCGCCGCCGGAGAGCGTGCCAGCGACCTGGTCACGGCGTTCCGCCAGGCGCGGCAGCATGGCGTAGATGCGTTCGAGATCAGCTCCGATCTCGCCCTTGTCGTTGCGATGGTAGGCGCCCATCGCGAGATTCTCGGCCACCGTCAGGCGCGTGAAAATGCCGCGCCCTTCGGGGACCAGTGCGAGCCCCTTGCCGATCAGCGCGTGGCTCGGCAGCCGGTCGAGACGGTCATCGCGATAATGGATCTCGCCGGAAGACGGAATCATGCGCGCCAGCGCCTTGAGCGTCGAGGTCTTGCCCGCGCCGTTGGCACCGATCAGGCAGACCAGTTCACCTTCCTCGACGGCGAAGGAGATGCCCTTGACGGCGGTGATGCCGCCATAGTGCACCTCGAGGTTCAGGGCCTCAATGAGCGCTCGTGCCAAGGTAGGCCTCGATGACTTTGGGGTCGGCGCGCACCACGGCGGGGACGTCCTCGGCAATCTTCTCACCGTAGTCGAGTACGGCGACGCGGTCGCACAGCCCCATCACCAGCTTGACGTCATGCTCGATCAGCAGCACCGTCAGGCCGTCGGCACGCAGGCCCTCGACGAGTTCGCGCAGCGCAGCGGTCTCGGTGGCGTTCATCCCGGCGGCCGGCTCGTCGAGCGCGAGCAGCTGCGGTTCCGTCGCGAGTGCGCGGGCAATTTCGAGGCGGCGCTGGTCGCCGTAGGAGAGATGGCGGGCCAGGTCGCCGGCGCGGTGGGCGATGCCGACATAGTGCAGCAGTTCCTCGGCCCGGCGGCGAATGGCGGCCTCTTCCGCGCGCTGGGCGGCCGTGCGCAGAATGGCGCCGAAGACGCCGGCCTGCGTACGCACATGGCGGCCGACCATGACGTTCTCCAGCGCGGTCATGTTGCCGAACAGGCGGATGTTCTGGAAGGTACGCGCGATGCCGGCCTGCGCGACCTGGTGCGGGCTGCCGAGTTCGAGCGGCTTCCCTGCAAACATCACCTCGCCTGCGTCACGGGCATAAAGCCCGGTGAGCACGTTGAAGAAGGTGGTCTTACCGGCGCCGTTCGGGCCGATCAGTCCGTAGATCTCGCTCCTGCGGATGGTCAGCGAGACGTCCTTGAGCGCCTGCACGCCGCCGAATTTTTTCGAGATGGTGCGCGCTTCCAGCAGGACCGTCATGCGTCCGCTTCCTTCATTTCGCCCATTTCCTTTTGGTGCCGCGCTTCGGGCCACAGACCCGCCGGCCGAAAGCGCATCGTCAGCACCAGCGCGGCGCCGAAGATCAGCATGCGCAGCACTTCGGGCTCGACCAGCAGATGGCCGAACAGCGCCTTCTGCACCGGCTCGACGGTGTAGCGCAGGAACTCGGGGACGAAGGACAGCAGCAGCGCGCCGGCGATGACGCCCCAGACGTTGCCCATGCCGCCGAGCACCACCATCGCCAGCACCATGATCGATTCGTGCAGGATGAAGCTCTCGGGGCTGACGAAACCCTGCATCGCGGCGAACATGCCGCCGGCGATGCCGCCGAAACTGGCGCCCATCGCGAAGGCAAGCAGCTTGACGTTGCGCGTGTTGATGCCGGCCGCCTTGGCGGCGACCTCGTCTTCACGGATCGCCACCCAGGCGCGGCCGATGCGCGACTTCTGCAGGCGCAGATTGACGATGATCACGCCGAGCAGCAACAGCAGCAGCACGTAGTAGTACTTGGCCGGGCCGGTGAAATCGATGCCGAGGAAAGTGTCGGTGGCACGGAAGTCGAGGCCGCCGACCGAGAAGCCGTCGATGCGCGTGATGCCCTTGGGCCCGTTGGTGATGTTGAAGGGCGCCGAGAGGTTGTTCATGAAGATGCGCACGATCTCGCCGAAGCCGAGCGTCACGATGGCGAGGTAATCGCCGCGCAGCCGCAAAGTCGGCGCGCCCAGGACGGCACCGGCGACGCAGGCGCACAGCGCGCCGACCGGGAGGATGACCCAGAACGGCAGGTGCAGGCCGAAATGCGGCGAGGCCAGCAGCGCCCAGACGTAGGCGCCGACGGCGTAGAAGGCGATATAGCCGAGGTCGAGCAGGCCGGCCATGCCGACGACGATGTTGAGGCCGAGCGACAGGAAGACGAACAGGATGGCGAGGTTGGCGATGCGCACCCAGGCCGTGCCGACCTGCGTCAGCACCAGCGGCAGCGCCAGCAGGGCGAGCGCGACGAGGATGAAGCCGATGGTCTTGCGGTTCATGCTCTCTCGGACACCCTTTCGCCGAGCAGTCCGGAAGGCCGGAACACCAGCACGAGGATCAGCACGAGGAAGGCGAACACATCCTGGTAGTTGCTGCCGAACAGCACGACATGGCCGTCGGCCATGCAGCGTTCGGCGAGCAGGTCGCGCGCGACCGGCCACTGGCACAGGTCGGTGAACTCGCCGATGTAGCCGGCACCGAGCGCCTCGACCAGGCCGAGCAGGATGCCGCCGAGCATCGCGCCGGCGAGGTTGCCGATGCCGCCCAGCACCGCCGCCGAGAAGGCCTTGAGGCCGAGGATGAAGCCCATCGTGTAGTGGGCGATGCCGTAGTAGGTGCCCACCATCACGCCGGCCACCGCACCGAGCGCGGCGGCAATGACGAAGGTGACGGCGATGACGCGGTTGGCATCGACGCCCATCAGCGCGGCGACGCGCACGTCTTCGGCGGTGGCGCGGATGGCGATGCCGAATTTCGTGCGATAGACGAACCAGGTCAGCCCGGCCATCATCGCGACCGACAACAGGATGATGGCGATCTGCACGCTGCTGATCGCCGCACCGCCGATGGCATGACTCGTGTTCTCCATGATCTGCGGAAAAGCGCGCGGATCGCGTCCCCAGATCAGCAGCGCGAGGTGCTGCAGAACGATCGACATGCCGATCGCCGTGATCAGTGGCGCGAGGCGCGGCGCATGGCGCAGCGGCCGGTAGGCAACGCGTTCGAGCAGGTAGCCGATCGCCATGCAGACGGGAATCGCCGCCAGCACGCCACCCAGCACGATGACGACCGGCGGCAGCGGCAGGCCCATGCCGACCACGGCCATGATGACGCTGAAGGCGACCATCGCGCCGATCATCACCACTTCGCCGTGGGCGAAGTTGATCAGCTGGATCACGCCATAGACCATCGTGTAGCCGAGTGCGACGATGGCATACACGCTGCCCGTGGTCAGGCCGTTGATGATCTGCTGGAGAAGGATATCCACGCGGAAATGTTACCCGATGAAAAAAGCGACGGCACCCTGCGGTTTCCCGGGGGTGCCGTCGCCGTCCCGTCGGCGCCGACTTTTACTTGGCGGCGGGCGGGGCGACGAGCGCCGCGTACTCGTCGAGGGTCAGCGACTTGCCGCCCTTGATGATCGCCAGCGGCGTGATCTTCGCGTCCTTCAGGGTGAAGATCGTCATTTCGGCGTCCTTGCGATCACCCTTTTCGTCGAACCGGATCGTGCCCGAGGCACCCGTGAAATCGATCGCCTTCAGCGCCGGCAGGTATTTGGCCGGATCGGCCGAATCGGCCTTCTGCATCGCGGCGATCAGCAGCTTGGTCGAGTCGTAGGTGAAGGGCGCATAGAGGATCGGATCGATGCCGAACTTCGCCTTGTAGGCATCGGTGAAGCTCTTGCCCGCCGCCTGCACGGGAATGCCCGCCTGCGAGCAGATCAGGCCTTCGGCGGCCGCGCCGGCCAGTTCCGCCATCTTGTCGGTACACGCACCGTCGCCGAAGCTGAACACGGCGGCGAGCTTGAGTTCGCGCGCCTGCTTGAGCAGCGGGCCGCCGGTGGCATCCATGCCGCCGTAAAAAACGGCGTCCGGCTGCTTGCCCTTGATCTTGGTGAGGATGGCCTTCCAGTCGGCCGTCTTGTCGGTGCCCTTCTCGCGCGGCAGCACCGTCACGCCGGCCGCCTTGAGCGTCTTCTCGACTTCGTTGGCCAAGCCCTCGCCGTAGGCGGTGGCGTCATCGATCACCGCGACGGTCTTGGGCTGGTAGGTCGCGACGAGATAATTGGCGACAGCCGGTCCCTGCTGGTCGTCGCGGCCGACGACGCGGAACACGCCGGCGAATCCCTGCTCGGTCAGGGCCGGGTTGGTCGAAGAACCGGAAATCATCGGAATGCCGGCCTGGTTGTAGATCGCCGAGGCGGGAATCGATACGCCCGAATTGAGGTGGCCGACCACGCCGACGACCTTCGCATCGACGAGCTTCTGCGCCACCGTGTTGCCGACTTTCGGATCGCCCTGATCGTCTTCACCGATGACCTCGAACGTCACCGGAGCACCGCCGATCCTGATGCCGGCCGCATTCGCCTCTTCGGCCGCGAGACGGGCACCGTTCTCGTTGTCCTTGCCGAGATGGGCGATACCGCCGGTCAGCGGGCCGACGTGGCCAATCTTCACGACGGTCGCAGCCGGTGCAACAGGGGCTGTCGCGGCGGGCTTGGGCGCCTCCTCATTCTTGCCGCAGCCCATCATCAGGAGGGCGGCGGCAACGGACAGCGACAGGGCTTTGACGGAAAAATTCATTGACTTATCTCCATGAGGGGGCGGGCGAACAGGGTCGATTGTTGCGGCTGCGCTTGCATGTGTCAATCGCGGCGGCCGGACAGCGGGCAATAAAAAACCCGGCCGAAGCCGGGCTTTCCTGAAGCCGGGACGCTTACTTGGCGCCAGCCAGAATCCACTTGACCAGCGTCTCGATGTCGGCGTCCTTGACGGCGGCGTTCGGCGGCATCGGGATCTGTCCCCACACGCCCTTGCCGCCCTTCTTGACCTTCTCGGACAGCATCTTGACGGCGCCGGCATCGCCCTTGTACTTGGCGGCGACGTCCTTGTAGGCCGGGCCGACCATCTTCTTGTCGACCTGGTGGCAGGACATGCAGTTGCTCTTCTTGGCGAGCGCCATATCGGCCATGGCGGGGGCGGAGACCATCACGCCAGCGGCGATCAGGGCGGTAGCGATGATTTTCATGTGCGTTTTCCTCGAATGAATGACGGGGCGGTTGAAATTTCGAGCCGGCAGTCTAGCGGAATTCACTTTCCTTGCAAAACCTTCTCGAGTTCCTCAAGGCTGTCGATCGCGGCAAGGCAACTAACGCCACGGCAGACCCAGGCGTTGACATGCTCCGCTTCGGGCTTTGCCAGGGCCGGCGGCAACCCGCTGATTCCGTTCGGAATACCGATGACGAGTGCCCCATGCCTCGCGCCCAGACGCGCCTGCCAGTGGCGCACATCGATCGCCGGACCGCGCAGGATGACGGTCGCCGGTTCGTCGAGCGTCGCCTCGAGCAGGCCGATGAGCGTCGCGCCGGCACCGGGGTGATGCCGCAGTTGCGGCATGAAGACGTCGAGTGTCCGGCGCGAAGCTTCGAGATAGCGCACTTCGCCGAGCAGGTGGCCGAGGCGCTGCAGCGCCCGTGCGGCGACCCCGTTGCCGGACGGCAGCGCATTGTCGTGCCCGGACTTCGGACGCTGAATGAGCGATTCATGATCATGGGCGGTGAAGAAGAAACCACCCTGCTCACCGTCCTCGAAACGTGACAGCAGAGCATCGGCCAGCTGCTTGGCAAACGCGAGGTCTGCGGCACGGAATTCGGCCTGCATCAGCTCGAGGAGTGCCGCCAGCAGGAAGGCATGGTCGTCGAGATAGGCCGGCAGGTGCGCCCGGCCGGCACGGGAGGTGGCCAGCAGGCGGCCATCCCGCCAATGCCGGTCGTGCAGGCAATCCAGCGCCCGCTGCGCAGCAGCCAGCCAGTCTGTCCGCTCCAGGACGCGCGCTGCATGCGCGAGACCCTCGATCATCAGCGCGTTCCAGCTGGTCAGGATCTTGTCGTCACAGCCGGGTCGCACACGCCGCTCGCGCGCCGCGAAGAGCTTCGCACGTGCGGAGGCGAGCAATGCCGTCTCGACTTGCGCCAGCGGCGCGGCAACCTTCAGGTGCCAGTGCCGGCCTTCGAAATTCGGCGGGCCGTCGAGTCCCCAGTGCCGTCCCGCCAGCGCCGACTCTTCCGGCGTCAGCAGGCTGGCCACCTCGGCCCGGTCCCAGACGTAGTACCGGCCCTCCTCGCCTTCGGAATCCGCATCGAGCGAGGAATAAAAAGCGCCGTCGGGGCTCGTCATCTCGCGCAGCACCCAGCCCGCGAGTCCCTCGGCGACCTCCCTGAAACAGGAGTCGCCGGTCAGGGCAAAGGCATCGGCGTACAGGCCGAGCAGCGGCCCGTTGTCGTAGAGCATCTTCTCGAAATGCGGGATTTCCCAGCGTTCATCGACGCTGTAGCGGCAGAAGCCGCCACCCAGCTGATCGTGGATGCCGCCTTCCGCCATGCTGCGCAGCGTGAACAGCGCCGCCTCCCGTGCCTCGGGATCGTCGGGCCGGTGCAGGAGGAAGGCGAGGTCGGTCGGGTGGGGGAATTTCGGCGCGCTGCCGAAGCCGCCCAGCTGCCGGTCGAAACTGCCGAGCAGGATCGTGCGCAGCACGGCGACCGGCTGATCGTCCGGGGCAACGGCGGCGGGCGCGGGCGCCGGCCGGTTCAGCGCCGCCAGCAGCTCGCGATTCTGCGCCTCGATGTCGTGACGGCGCGTCTTCCAGACCGTGCCGATCTGTTCGCACAGGCCGGTGAAGCCCGGCAGGCCGTGGCGCGGTTCGGGCGGGAAATAGGTGCCGCCGAAGAAGGGGGTGCCGTCCGGCGTCAGGAACATCGTCAGCGGCCAGCCACCGACGCGGCCCGTCAGCATCTGGTGGGCAGTCTGGTAGATCTGGTCGAGGTCGGGACGCTCTTCGCGATCGACCTTGATATTGACGAACAGCCGGTTCATCACCGCCGCCGTCGCCTCGTCCTCGAAGGATTCGTGCGCCATCACGTGGCACCAGTGGCAGGCCGAGTAGCCGATCGACAGCAGGATCGGACGGTCTTCGGTGCGCGCCTGCGTCAGCGCGGCTTCGCTCCACGGCTGCCATGCGACGGGGTTGTCGGCATGCTGCAGCAGATAGGGAGATGTCTCGGCGGCGAGACGGTTGGGTGTTTCCATGTCGGGCCTCCTGCGGGAAGCCCGACTATACCTGATTAATTTTGTCGGTTAATGCCGATCAGGGCATGAGGTCCTTGAGCAGGCTGTCGACATCCTTCTGCGACAGGCGCTGGTCCTCGGTCGGGCCGCCGCCCTCGACCACGATGATGGCCCCGACGAGCGCCTTCATCGCCTTGCGCAGCGCCTGGCCGGCGAGATCCTGGAATTCCTGCGCGACGATGATGTTGGTCAGGTGGCTGCTGACGCCGGCCAGCTTCTCTTCGAGCTCCTTGCGGCTCCAGTCCTTGCCGAGCGAGGTTTGCGCCTCCTTGACGAGCTGCTTGGCCGCCTCGGCTTCGAGCAGCGACTTGGTGGCGGCATCGGCCGTCATGCGCTCGACGCTGCCGAGGATCGAGGAAACTTCTTTCGGATTGCCGGCCGAACGCTTGCTCAATCCCTTGGCGGCCTGATTGAGCTCCTTGGCCAGCAACTTGAGTTCGCTCAGTACCTGGCCGGTGGCCTGGGCCGGCTTCTTGGCGGCGGGCTTGCGCGCGGCGGGTTTCTTTGCGGCCGGCGGCCTGGCGGCGGTTTTTTTCTTTGCAGGTGTTGCCATGATGCCTCCCCTTTCGAAATTCAGCCAAACAACGCGCGCCACCAGCGCTTGCGGCCTTCCGGCAGCGGCCCGGCGGGCTTGAGATCCTCCGGCGGCACCTTGCAGAGAATCCAGCCTGGCAGTGGCGGGTTGTCCGAGAAGCCGCAGGATACGCCGAGATTATTTGGATCGAAGATTTTCACGAAGCCGGGCGCGTCGAGGTTGTCGGCATAGACGATGCCGCAATAATCGTGATGATGTTCCTTGCGCAGCAACGCGTCGATCTGCGCGATGAACGCATCGACGGCCTCGGCGGAGGCCGCATTGCTGGGCGGCATTTCGCCGACGGCATAGACATACCAGCCGGCCGCCGGATCGATGCGCTTCCAGAAGGCATCGAGCTGCTCCCACGACATCACCGACCAGAGCCGGCCGGTAAACAACGCATGAAAATCGCTCATCGTGCTTTATCCGAGCTTCGACACGTCGCGCACCGCGCCCATGTCGGCCGAGGTCGCCATCGCGGCATAGGCGCGCAGGGCCGGCGAAACCAGGCGCTCGCGCTGGGCCGGTTTCCACGCGTCCGCGCCCTTCGCTTCCATCGCGGCGCGCCGTCCCGCCAGCACCGACTTTTCGACGGCCAGATGGATGCGGCGGTTCGGAATGTCGATCTCGATGCTGTCGCCTTCCTCGACCAGCGCGATGGCACCGCCGGCCGCCGCCTCGGGCGAGGCGTGCCCAATCGAGAGGCCCGAAGTACCGCCGGAGAAGCGACCGTCGGTGAGCAGCGCGCACTGCTTGCCGAGGCCCATCGACTTGAGATACGAGGTCGGGTAGAGCATTTCCTGCATGCCGGGGCCGCCCTTCGGGCCTTCGTAACGAATCACCACGACGTCGCCCGCGACGATCTGCCCGGCGAGAATCTTCTCGACGGCCTCCTCCTGCGACTCGCAGACGCGCGCGCGGCCGGTGAATTTGAGGATGGAATCATCGACGCCGGCCGTCTTGACGATGCAACCCTTCTCGGCGATGTTGCCGAACAGCACGGCGAGGCCGCCGTCCTGCGAGTAGGCATTGGCTTGATTCCGAATACAGCCGTTGGCGCGATCGAGGTCGAGCGTCGGATAGCGGCGCGACTGCGAGAAGGCGACCTGCGTCGGCACGCCACCCGGTGCGGCACGGTAGTAGTCATGCACCTTCTTGTCGGTGTTGCGCACGACGTCGCAGCAGTCGAGCTGCTCGCCGAGCGTCGGATAGAGCACGGTCGGGCAGTCGCGGTGGATCAGGCCTGCGCGATCCAGTTCGCCGAGGATGGCCATGATGCCGCCGGCGCGATGCACGTCCTCCATGTGGTACTTCTGCGTCGCCGGCGCGACCTTGGCGAGGCAGGGCACCTTGCGCGACATGCGGTCGATGTCGGCCATCGTGAAATTGACACCCGCTTCCTGCGCGGCGGCCAGCAGGTGCAGCACCGTGTTGGTCGAGCCGCCCATCGAGATGTCGAGGGCGATGGCGTTCTCGAAGGCGGCGAAGCTGGCAATGCTGCGCGGCAGGACGCTGGCATCGTCGTTCTCGTACCAGCGCTTGCACAGATCGACGATCAGCCGGCCGGCCTTGACGAAGAGCTTCTCGCGGTCGGCATGCGTCGCGACCACGGAACCGTTGCCGGGCAGCGAGAGACCCAGCGCTTCGGTCAGGCAGTTCATCGAGTTGGCGGTGAACATGCCGGAGCAGGAACCGCAGGTCGGGCAGGCCGAGCGCTCCATCGCGGCGACTTCCTTGTCGCTGTTCTTGCTGTCGGCGGCTTCGATCATCGCGTCGATCAGGTCGACCATGCGGTACTCGCCGTGCCACTTGACCTTGCCGGCTTCCATCGGCCCGCCGGAGACGAACACGGCGGGGATGTTGAGGCGCAGCGCGGCCATCAGCATGCCCGGGGTGATCTTGTCGCAGTTGGAGATGCAGACCATCGCGTCGGCCGTGTGCGCGTTGCACATGTATTCGACGCTGTCGGCGATCAGGTCGCGCGAGGGCAGCGAATACAGCATGCCGCCGTGGCCCATGGCGATGCCGTCGTCGATGGCGATGGTGTTGAATTCCTTGGCCACGCCGCCGGCCGCCTCGATCTGGCGGGCAACGAGCTGGCCCATGTCCTTGAGGTGCACATGGCCGGGCACGAACTGCGTGAAGGAATTGACGACGGCGATGATCGGCTTGTCGAAGTCACCGTCCTTCATGCCGGTGGCGCGCCACAGCGAACGGGCGCCGGCCATGTTGCGGCCGTGGGTCGAGGTGCGGGAACGGTAGGCGGGCATGGGGATCTCCGTGAAAGGTCAGGATGCGTCGAGCATGCGCTGCAGGGCAATCTTGGCGAGTTCAGCTTCATGTGCCGGCACGGTGATCTGGTTGACCACGTTGCCGGCAACGAGGTTCTCGAGCGTCCAGGCGAGGTGCTGCGGATCGATGCGCTGCATCGTCGAGCACATGCAGACGGTGCCGGCCATGAACTGGACGATCTTGCCTTCGTGCTTCACCTCCTCGGCGAGGCGATCGACGAGATTGAGTTCGGTACCGACCAGCCACCGTGTCCCCGGCGCCGATTCTTTCACGACGCGGATGATCGTCTCGGTCGAACCGACCGCATCGGAGGCCTTGCAGACCTCGAAGCTGGCTTCGGGGTGCGAGATGACCTTGCCGTCCGGGAATTGGGCGCGGAAGCGCTCGATCTGCGCCGGCTGGAACATCTGGTGCACGTTGCAGTAGCCATGCCAGAGGATGATCTTCGCTTCACGGATCTGTTCGGGCGTGAGGCCGCCGAGCGGCAAGTCGGGATTCCAGATCACCATCCGGTCGAGCGGGATGCCCATCTTCCAGCCGCTCCAGCGCCCGAGGTGCTGGTCGGGGAAGAACAGCACCTTCTCGCGCCGCGCGAACGACCATTCGAGGATCTTCGTCGCGTTCGACGAGGTGCAGACGATGCCGCCATGTTCGCCGCAGAAGGCTTTCAGGTCGGCGGCGGAGTTGATGTAGGTGACGGGCGTGACGACCTCGTCGGGTGCCAGCACTTCGCCGAGCTCGCGCCAGCAGCGCGTCACCTTGGCCAGGTTCGCCATGTCGGCCATCGAGCAGCCGGCCGCGAGGTCGGGCAGGATCGAGACCTGCTCGGGGCGCGACAGGATATCGGCCACCTCGGCCATGAAATGCACGCCGCAGAAGACGATGAATTCGGCGTCCGACTGCGAGGCGAGGCGCGAAAGCTTGAGCGAGTCGCCGGTGATGTCGGCGTGGCGATAGACGTCGGCGCGCTGGTAGTGATGGCACAGCAGCACGGCGCGCTGGCCGAGCGCCGCGCGAGCGGCCTCGATGCGCGCCTGCGCGTCCTTGTCGGCCAGCGCGTTGAACGGCTCGAACTGAATGGGGGCGGTCTGCATGGCCATGATGTGCTGTGCTGCCGGGAAGCTAGAATGCGGGTCGGCGAGTATAAGACAAGGCTACCTCTTCGTGTCCGGCCACCATTCCCACGATCATCATGACCACGCATCGCTGACCAGCGAACTCCGCACCCCGGAGCGGCTGGCCGAAGCGCAACGCGCCACCTGGGCGAGCGTCGTCGTCAACCTGCTGCTGACAATCGCGCAACTGATCGTCGGCTGGATCGCCCACTCCCAGTCGCTGATCGCCCACGGCCTGCATTCCTTCTCCGACCTGCTGTCCGACTTCCTCGTCCTGTGGGCCAACCATCAGGGCGCCCATCCCGCCGATGCCGCCCATCCCTACGGCCATGCGCGCATCGAGACCGCGGCGACCCTGGTGCTGGGTATCTCGCTGACGCTGGTGGGCGGCGGCATCCTGATCACCGCCGGCCAGCAGCTGACGGACATGGGCGAAGTGCCGCCCGTCGAGCCGCTCGCCTTCTGGATCGCGCTCGCCACGCTGGCAGCGAAGGAATGGCTGTTCCACTATCTCAGGGCGGTCGCGCAACGCCTCCATTCCGCCGTGATGATGGCGAATGCCTGGCATACGCGCGCGGATGCCGCTTCGGCACTGGTGGTCGCGGTCGGCATCGGCGGCAGCCTGCTCGGCTGGCGCTTCCTCGACCTGCTCGCCGCCGTGCTGGTCGGCTTCATGATCCTCAAGATGGGACTGGAATTCGCCTGGGAAGCCCTGCGCGAACTGGTGGACACGGGACTGTCCGACGAGGATGTCGCGGCCATCCGCTCCACGCTGGCCGGTACGCCCGGCGTGATCGACCTGCACGAACTGCGGACGCGCCGCATGGCGCACCGCGTGCTGGTCGATGTCCACCTTCAGGTGGATGGCAGCATCACGGTCGCGGCCGGCCATGCGATCGGCGAATCGGCCCGCCATCGCGTCCTGCATGCCCACCCCGAGGTACTCGACGTCCTGATCCATCTGGACGCCGAAAACGACGCCCCGACCCAAGATGCACAATAATGGTGCGTCCTTTCCATTAAACGCACCAAGCCGGTGCAGCCCACCAATCCTGCATTTGCTCAACACCGGCACATTTCCCTTGTGGCACAATCTTCTGCCGTTTTTTTCCTTTTGGCACGCTAACTGCTAAATCTGTTCCCGTCATTCCGGCCCGCCACACATCGCGAGACTCAGGCCCGCCACCGACCGCCACCGTATTGCAGATCACTTATCAGGAGCTTTTCATGACGCCCCAAGAAGTAATGAAGATGATTCAGGAGAAGGAAGTCAAATTCGTCGACTTCCGCTTCACCGATATTCGCGGCAAGGAACAGCACGTCAGCGTGCCGGTGTCCGCGTTCAGCATGGACAAGTTCGAGGACGGCCACGCCTTCGATGGCTCGTCGATCGCCGGCTGGAAGGGCATCCAGGCTTCCGACATGCAGATGATGCCGGATCCTGCCACTGCCTACATCGATCCCTTCATGGACGAGACCACACTGGTCATGTCCTGCGACGTGGTCGAGCCGGCCGACGGCAAGGGCTATGACCGCGACCCGCGCTCGATCGCCAAGCGCGCCGAAGCCTACCTGAAGTCCTCCGGTATCGGCGACACCGCCTACTTCGGCCCCGAGCCCGAGTTCTTCATCTTCGACAGCGTCGAGTGGAAAGTCGACATGTCGGGTTCCTATTGCAAGGTATTCTCGGAAGAGGCTGCCTGGGCCACCGCCGAAAAGTTCGACGGCGGCAACACCGGCCACCGTCCGACCGTCAAGGGCGGCTACTTCCCGGTCCCCCCGGTCGACAGCCTGCATGACATCCGTTCCGCCATGGTGCTGGCGCTGGAAGACTGCGGTTGCCCCGTCGAGGTCCATCACCACGAAGTCGCCACCGCCGGCCAGTGCGAAATCGGCACCGTCTTCAACACGCTGGTGCGCCGCGCCGACCAGACCCAGATCCTCAAGTACATCGTGCATAACGTCGCGCACTCCTACGGCAAGACCGCGACCTTCATGCCCAAGCCGATCGTCGGCGACAACGGCTCCGGCATGCACGTGCACCAGTCGATCTGGAAGGACGGCAAGAACCTGTTCGCCGGCAACGGCTATGCCGGTTTGAGCGAGTTCGCGCTGTACTACATCGGCGGCATCATCAAGCACGCCCGCGCGCTGAACGCCATCACCAACCCCGGCACCAACAGCTACAAGCGCCTGGTGCCCGGCTACGAAGCCCCGGTCAAGCTGGCCTACTCGGCCCGCAACCGCTCCGCCTCGATCCGTATCCCGTTCGTGCATAGCGACAAGGCCCGCCGCATCGAGACCCGCTTCCCGGATCCCTCGTCGAACCCCTACCTGTGCTTCGCCGCGCTGATGATGGCCGGCCTCGACGGCGTGCAGAACAAGATCCATCCGGGCGAGCCGGCCGACAAGAACCTGTACGACCTGCCGCCGGAAGAGGATGCCAAGATCCCGACCGTCTGCCACAGCCTGGAAATGGCCCTGGAAGCACTCGACAAGGATCGCGAGTTCCTCACCCGCGGCGGCGTCTTCAGCAACGAGTTCATCGATGCCTACATCGATCTCAAGATGGAGGAAGTGCAGAAGTACCGCATGACCACGCACCCGGTCGAGTACGACATGTACTACTCGCTCTGATCGCTGTCAGCACCGGCACGGTCCGGCGCGTTGGAAAAAGGACGGGCTTGCCCGTCCTTTTTTTATCCGACGACCCATCGCTTCCTGTCATACACTGCCTGCCATGAAGAAACGATCTCTCCTGCTGCTGGCCCTGCTGGCCGGCACGGCCCAGGCCGATACGCTCTACAAGTGCCAGGGGCCGGACGGGCGTACCACCTATACGAACCAGAAGAGCGGCAAGAGTTGCGAAATCGTGTCGCAGGACACGCCCGTCTCCACCTTCAGCGCCCCCGCCCGCAAGCCGCGCCAGGCGACGCCGGCCGACTTCCCGCGCGTCAACGGCGAGCAACAGAAGGCGCGCGACGACGACCGGCGCGCCATCCTCGAGCAGGAACTGGCGAACGAGCAAAAACTGCTCGACGCCGCGAGGGCCGACCCGGCCGGCAAGGACCGGGCGCAGATTCACGAGCGCAATGTCGAGTCGATCCGCAGGGAACTCGCCAACCTGAAATAGCTTTCCTCCCTGGCGTGTTTCTTGCGATGATTCACTCATGCACGATCAGGCCTCGCTCACCGACGCAGACCGCAGTTTCGCCGGACTGGATCTCCTGTCCTCGGCAGTGATCCTGCTCGACAGCCAGCTGCGCATCCGCCACTGCAATCCGGCCGCGGAAAACCTGTTCGCCGCGAGCCAGCGTACCTGTCTCGGCAAGCCGCTCGCCCAGTTGCTCGGCACGCCGCCGGCGCTCATCGCCGCACTGGAAAATGCCCTGGCGAACCGCTGGAGCTATACCGGCCATGACATCGTCTTCGCGCGCGATCATGGCGGCGGCGAGGCGCTCCATCTCGACTGCACGGTCAGTCCGATCGATACGCCGCAAGCCAGCCTGCTGCTCGAATTCCGGCCCATCGACCAGCAACTCAAGGCGGTGCGTGAAGAGCAGGAAGCCGTCCAGCAGCAGGCCAACCGCGAACTGATCCGCAACCTCGCCCACGAGATCAAGAATCCGCTCGGCGGCATCCGCGGCTCGGCCCAACTGCTCGACCGGGAGCTCGCCGGCATGGAGAACGCCGCGGCGCTCAAGGAGTACACCGAGGTCATCATCCATGAAGCCGATCGCCTGCAGGACCTGATGCACCGGCTGCTCTCGTCGCACCGCGCGATGCAGCCGGCGCAGATCAGCATCCACGAGATCCTCGAACGGGTACGCCGTCTTATCCACGCCGAGTTTCCCGGCGTCAAGGTCAGGCGCGACTACGACACCTCGCTGCCCGACATCACCGGCGACCGTGAGCAGCTGATCCAGGCCATCCTCAATATCGAACGCAACGCGGCTCAGGCCATGAAAGGCGAAGGCGAGATCCTCTGCCGCACCCGTGCGCTGCGCCAGGTCACGCTGGCGAAGAAGCGCTACCGGCTGGCACTGGAATTGCAGATCATCGACAACGGCCCGGGGATCCCGGCCGAGATCCGCGACCGCATCTTCTATCCGCTGGTCTCGGGCCGCGAAGACGGCACCGGACTCGGCCTGGCACTCGCCCAGAGTTTCGTTCAACAACACCACGGCAGCATCGAGGCCGAATCGGCACCGGGCCGCACCTGCTTCACCCTGCGGCTGCCCCTGCAACAGAAGGACAGGACTCAAGAATGAATACCGTTGCCTGGATCATCGATGACGACCGCTCGATCCGCTGGGTGCTGGAAAAGGCCCTGACGCGCGAGCACATCGCCTGCGCGAGCTTCGGCTCGGCCGACGAGGCCCTCGCAAGGCTCGACGCCGGCGAGACGCCGAGCGTGCTGGTTTCCGACATCCGCATGCCCGGCGCCAGCGGCCTCGACCTGCTGCGCCAAGTCAAGCAGAGCCATCCGGAGCTGCCGGTCATCATCATGACCGCCTATTCCGACCTGGACTCGGCCGTGGCGGCCTTCCAGGGCGGGGCCTTCGAATATCTGCCCAAGCCGTTCGACGTCGACCAGGCCGTCGCGCTGGTCCGGCGGGCACTCGAACAAGGAGCGCCCCAAACCGGTGCATCCCCGTCCGAGCCGCTGGCGCCCGAAATACTCGGTCAGGCACCGGCGATGCAGGAGGTCTTCCGCGCCATCGGCCGGCTCGCCCAGTCCCACGCCACCGTCCTGATCAACGGCGAATCCGGCACCGGCAAGGAGCTCGTGGCCCGCGCCCTGCACCGCCACAGCCCGCGCAAGGACGGCCCCTTCATCGCCCTCAACACCGCCGCGATCCCGCGCGACCTGCTCGAATCCGAACTCTTCGGCCACGAAAAGGGTGCCTTCACCGGCGCCAGCGCCCAGCGGCGCGGCCGTTTCGAGGAAGCCGCCGGCGGCACGCTGTTCCTCGACGAGATCGGCGACATGCCGGCCGAGTTGCAGACGCGCCTGCTGCGCGTCCTGTCCGATGGCCAGTTCTACCGCGTCGGCGGGCACCAGCCGATCCGGGCCAACGCCCGCGTCATCACCGCCACGCACCAGAACCTCGAGCAGCGCGTCAAGGACGGCCTGTTCCGCGAAGACCTGTTCCACCGGCTCAACGTCATCCGCCTGCGCCTGCCGCCGCTGCGCGAACGCCGCGAGGACATCCCGGCCCTTGCGCGCCATTTCCTCGCCAACAGCGCACAGCAACTCGGCGTGGAACCCAAGCGCCTGTCCGATGCGGCGCTGAAGTTCCTGCAGAACGCCCCGTGGCCCGGCAACGTGCGCCAGATCGAAAACCTCTGCCATTGGCTCACGGTGATGGCACCGGGGCAGCAGATCGAGGTCGACGACCTGCCGGCCGAGATGCGCCAGGCTGTTCCGGCCGGGTCCGACACTGGAGACTGGCAGGCCCTGTTCGCCGCGGCGGCCGACCAGCTGCTGGCTCATGAGCCGGGCCGCGTCTGGGAAACCCTGACGAATGCCGTGGAGGCGACGCTGATCCGCCGTGCGCTCGCATCCACCGGCGGGCGTCGCATCGAGGCGGCACAGCAGCTCGGCATCGGCCGCAACACGATCACGCGCAAGATCCAGGAACTCGGGCTGGACGACAAGCCGGACTGACCCGCCCGGGACCAGCCCGGTTCGCCGCTTCGGTATAGTCGCGGCATGTCCACGCCCCTCGAACTCGCCGCCCTCGTCCGGGCCCTCGGCACGGATGCCGCCCGCTTCGACGCGGACCTCCTGTCCACCTGTCCGTCGACCAATGCCGCGCTGCTGGCGCGCGCCGAAGCAGGGGCGCCTTCGGGAACGGTGGTGATTGCGGCCTGCCAGACGGCGGGCCGGGGAAGGCAGGGGCGCACCTGGGTATCCGCCCCCGGCGACAGCCTGACATTCTCGCTGCTCTGGCGCCTCGCCCCCGGCACGGCGCCCGCCGGCCTCTCGCTCGCCGTCGGGCTGGCCGTGGCCGAGGCCCTCCAGAAAGTCGGCGCCGGCAGGACGGCGCCGATTCAACTCAAGTGGCCAAACGACCTGCTGAAGGACGGCAAGAAGCTTGGCGGCATCCTGATCGAACTGGTGCCGGGCGCACCCCATGCCGCCGTGATCGGCATCGGACTCAACCTGCGCCTGCCGGATGCGATGCCGGCCGACCTGCGGAGCACCAGCAACGCGCTCGACATCCCGGTCGATCCGAATGTTACACTCGCCGCCATCCTCGTCGAACTGCGCGCGGTGTTGACGATATTCGCGACGGAAAGCTTCGCGGCCTTGCGCGCTGCCTGGACGGCCCGCCATGCGTTCGAAAACGTGCCGATCCGGCTGCTCTCCGATTTCGCACCGCCGCGAGCGGGAATCTGCCGCGGTGTCGCCGACGATGGCACCCTGCTGCTGGAAACGGAGCACGGCATCGAGCGCATCCTGTCCGGCGAAGTCAGCCTGAGGCAGGCATGAGCACGCTGTGCATCGACGCCGGCAACACGCGCCTCAAGTGGGGACTGCGGGGGGATGCCGGCTGGCTGGCGCGGGGCAGGCACGCGCATGCGGACATCGGCAGGCTGGCCGACCAACTGCCCGCCCCTCCGCGACGCATTCTGGCCTGCAATGTCGCCGGCCCGGCGGTTGCCGCGCAAATCGAGGGGCTTGCCGCTGCACTGGGGGCTTCGCTAGATTGGTTCAGGAGCAAGGCGGCCGCCGGCGGCGTGACCAATGGGTACGACCACCCGGCCCAACTGGGGGCCGACCGCTGGGCCGCACTGATCGGTGCGTGGAGCCTGCATGCCGGCCCTGCGCTCGTCGTGATGGCCGGCACGGCCACGACCATCGACGTGCTGGAAGCGGACGGCCGCTTTCGCGGCGGGCTGATCCTGCCCGGGATCGAGTTGATGCGCCGTTCGCTCGCCCGCAACACGGCCGGACTGCCGGAGGCCTGCGGTCGTTACCGCGAGCCGCCAACCAATACCGACGATGCGATCGAAAGCGGCATCCTGCACGCCACGCTGGGTGCGATCGAGCGCATGGCCGCGCCTGCGCGCCGTCCCGCCGGCGCCGATTTTTTATGCGTGCTGTCGGGTGGCGCAGCGAACCAACTCGCCCCCCATCTCGACCTGCCATACCGGCAGGTCGATGAGCTGGTGCTCGAAGGGCTCGCGCGCGCGGTGCTTATTTCTTCTTGACCGGCACCTTCTTTTTTGGCGGGGGCGGTGGCTCGCCGGCCCCCTTGTACTTCGAGTCGATCTCCCAGACGAGTTTCTGCACCAGGCGCTGCACCATGCCATCGAGCGTCAGGCCGCCCTGCGCGCCTTGCGAAAGGCCCAGCACCGACGTCGACTTGGCCCCGACTTCCATCTTCTCTTCCGTATAACCCGTCGCCATCTGCTCGGTCGTGTTCGCATCCAGAATTTTGAAGCGCATGCCGATGATCCAGATACCGGTGCCCTCGTCGGTCTTGACCGATCCGACGACCGTGCCGGCCGCCTGTGCGCCCTGGTCGTAGCCGCCCACTATGTTGACCAGTTGTCCGACGGCGCGGCCATCGAAGCCCTGCTGCGCCTGGGCGACCTGCTCGGCCTTGAGGATGTCGAACTTGACGACCCAACGCGTCGCTTTCAGTTTTCCCTTTCTCAGGAACTTGCGAGCCGCCGCCGGATCGCCCATCGTGTACGCGAGCTGAAACTCCCTGAGCAGCGGCCCCATGTCGGAACGCTCCAGCACGCCAAAATTGGCCCGGCCCAACTCCAGCTCGGCGAAATCGGCGATGTTGTTGGTGCCGAATTTCTGCGTGAAGGTCGCGTTGTTGCTCTTGATGTCACCGGGAATCACGACCAGCTTCGGTCCCTTGACGGCCGCGTTTTCATATTCGATCGGCTTGTACATCGCCTTGTCGGCCATTTCGTTGGCCTTTTGCGAGGTATCGGAGCCGGCTGCAGGCGAAGGTGTGCTGGCATCTGCAGCGGCCGGTTTGAACGGGTTGGTCTCCATGCAGCCCGCCAGCCAGAAGCTCAGGGCCAGCGCCACCCAGGTGGCCTTGTACATCGTGTTCTCCCTTGGTTCGATCAGTTTTCGCAATAGTCGCCGAACAGGCGGCCGACCACTTCTTCGCCCTTCTCGTCCCACAGCGCACGCACGGCCTGCTGGCGGTTGCTGCCGGAAAAGCTCGAGCCATACACCGATGTCGAAGAAGCGGCATTGCCGTTCTTGAGCAGCAGCGTGAAATCCGCCGTCAGGTCCACCTCGTCAATGCCCAGCGTGCGGTTGACACCCTGGCTGCCGGTGATGTGCCCGCGCACGACGAAATCGGCACCAGTCCTGTTCGCGACGAGCTTGACACCGACGCTCCTCAGCTTTCCTTCCAGCGCACGACGCACCACTTCGCCCCCGCCGCTGCGATCGTCGAGCTGCAACGCCACCCGCTTGCCACGGATCGAATCGCGGCAGGAAATCGAAAGAAATTCCGCGGCCTTGATGGTCGCCTGTTCCTCATGGTCGGAAAACTTGAAGCCGCCGGTGCTCGCCACGACGCTGCCGGATGAACGCGTCGTCGTCGACGGCTTCGTCGGTGCGCCGGAGAAAATGGCGCCTCCCGATGTCTTCGGGGCGCTCGGGGCACCCTCGCCGGCCATGCGGCTTTCGCTCTTCGCCAGCTGCGTCTGTTTCGCCTGCAAGGTCTGCAGTCGGCTCTTCGCCAGGCTCGCGAACTTGCCGTTCGGGTATTGCGCGAGGTAGGACTCGTAGTCGGCGCCGCTCTCGCTGTTGGCGATGCTGTTCCAGTAGGCGAGCTCGATGGCCGCATCGTCAGCACCGCCCTTGCCGGCCGGCGGCGGGACGAAGTACATGTCCGCGCCCTTCAGGCTCGACTCCTCGCGCGGCGACTGGCGCTTGCCTGCGATCTTCTCCGATTCGAGCTCGACCGCCTCGCGCGTGCGCTTGAAGATCTGCTCGACCGTCAGTCCCGGCACCTTGGCGTTGGCCATCAGGTGCTTGGTGTAGAGGCCATTGCCGCCGACGCCGTCGAGCGCCTCCGTACCCGGCGCCGTGGAGAAGGCGATCAGCGAACCCGAAGGCGCATCCATCGGCGCCAGTCCGCGCGATTTCAACGAGCGCGTCTTGATGAAGGGGTTGTTGCGGCAGGCGTCGAGCACGACGACGTTGACGCGATTTTTCGAATCTTCCATGTAGCGCAGCACCAGATTCGCCGGAACCGCATTCTTCTTGACGTCTTCCTCGTTGCGGATCGGCACGCTCACCGGCAGCAGGTAGTTCTCGCCTTCCACCTGCACGCCGTGGCCGGCGAAGAAGAACAGGCCGATGCCGTCGTTGTTCTTGAGCTTCTCGCCGAAATCGCGCACCGCCTGCATCATCGCCTGCTGGTCCTGGTCGGTCAGCACCTTGACGTCGAAATTCACGTCCCTGAGAACCTTCGCGAAATCCCGCGCGTCATTGGTCGGGTTCTCGAGTTCGCCGATCGTGTAGGCGGCATTGCCGATCAGCAGCGCAAAGTTCTTCGCGCTCGCCCAGGGCGCAAGCGCCAGCAAACCGGCAGCCAGCAGGCTGCGCATCAATCCGGAATTCATGGATGCCTCCTTGCGTGAATGGGGGGGTTCAGTTCGACGGCGTGGTGCTGAACAGGAATTCGCCGCCATCGACATGGCCGGCCGACAGCACGGCGCCGTACTGCGGCGATTGCGGATAGTCTTTTGTCACGCCGCGATGCACGTTCTGCCAGACCTCGTAGCCGGGCGTCAGGCCGCCCGCCACCTCCAGCGTGCGCACCAGGTTCCAGGCGAAGATCGAATGCCCTTCCTTGCCTTCATCCGATACCGGTTCTTCGTCTCCGGAAGTGAGGACCAGCACCGAGCGGCGGCGCATCACCTCCTCGGGAGCAACCTGCCCGCCGCCCTTGAGCTTCCGCTCCTTCGCGAGCGTTCCGGAAAAACAGGAGTCGGAAACAAGGATGATCTGGCGTGCGGGAATCGCCGCCAGCAGGCGCGCGATGTCGTCGTTCGAGATCCAGCCCTTGGCCGTCTTCACCGAGGCATCGACGGGAATCCAGTAGCCCATGCCGGTATCGTCCATCTGGTAGCCGTGGCCGGCATACAGGATCAGCACCGAATCGCCAGGCTGCATCTCGCCCGCCAGTTTGTTCAACGCGCCCACGATCCCCATCTTGCCAGCATCCTGCAACACCCGGCTCTCATAGCCAAAGCGCTCGGCCAGGAGCTTGCCGATGCGCGAAACGTCGGCGATCGGCGTCTCGAGCGGCGGAATCGGCGGCTGGTAGCCATTGTTGCCCACCAGCAGGGCCACCCGGCGTCCGCTCGCGAAAGTCGGCGCCGGCGGGACGGCAGCGGATGCGGCCGCAGCCTGTCGCGGAGGCTCGACGGCGGCAGGAGGCGACACCGCCGGCTCGGCAGAGGCCGCCACGGGCGGCATCAGGCACTCCCCCGCCTGCGGCTTCACGTCCGGTGGACAGACCGGCACATCGGCCGCCTGCGGGTTCTTGCGCAGTTCTTCGAGCGCCTCGCGGTAGAGCAGCGTGCGGGCCTGGTGGCGCTGCAATGTCATGGCCTGGAATTGCGCCATGCCGGGCGGGCCGCCGAAAAACATCGGCGGCATCTGCGCCAAGGCTGCCGGGGCAAACAGGATGAATACGAGCGTATGCAGGAATTTCATGGCAAGGTCTCCACGAGATGCCGGGCGGATTCAATGGGCCAGCAGGCATGATCCGCCTGCGGCCACTCGACGTATTTTCCACCTTTCGCGGCGACATAGTGACGCACGATCCTGGCTGGGACGATCGCATCCCGTCCGCCCGCCACATGCACTGCCGGCATCGTCAAGGAGGCTTGGTCCATGGGATCAGCGCCGTCGAGCGGGGAGAGCTCCAGTTGGCCCGTCCACTCCCCGACGGCCAGCGGCGCCATCAGCGTGACTACGCCCGCGACATCCGTTCGGCGCCGTGCAAGCAGCGCAGCCATCACACCACCACCGGAATGGCCGACCAGTCGAAGGTGCTTTGCGCCGGACGCCTGCTTTAGCTGGTTCAGCGCGTCATCGAGCGCATCGACCAGCTCTGGCGCAAAACGCGCGCTGGTCCAGTGCTCAATACGACAGGCGGAAGCAAGCTCGAACTGGCAGGGCCGCGCCAGATACGCCGCCGACCCGGGCAACACCACCGCCAACGCCGCCGCCTGGCTGGACTCGGGCGTGGGATCCTGCGGCGGCCAACCCGGGTTGAACCAGCTCGCACCATCGCCCTCGATGACGACCGAGAGGGCTTCGCCACCCCGGGCGCGTAGCCAGGCATGCACCGGAAAGTCGGCGCTGGCGAGACGGCGGTGCGCGAAGCCGGCAGCCCCAAGCTCCGCCTCCGCCCGACCGGCGTCGCCCAGTGGCAGGCCGCAGGCACAACCGCCCAGCGCTGCCGCCAATAAAAAAGCCGCGGGAAATCCCGCGGCTTTTTTCAGAAACATCACCAAATCAGAAACGCAGGCCGATATTGGCGATCAGGCGATAGTTGTCCTGATTCGAGCGGCTGAACTCCTGCTCATAGACCACCCCACCTGTCATGCCCGAGGACAGCGACATGAAGTTGGCACCGACACTCGCCAGCCAAGCATCCTTGCCGATGGGGTCTGTCGCACCAGCCAGCGTCGTCGAACGGTTCTCGGCCAAATAAGACAGACCAACGTAGGGCATCACCCCGTTCATCCACCAAGCCGCTTGTGCGCCGAGGCGCCACTGGTCGATCCTGTTTTTGGCGCCGGTATTGTTCACCGTTGCCCCGTTAGCGCGGGCATTGGCATAGTCTTCCTCACCGTGCATCCAGCCGAACCTGCCGGAAATTTGGGTATTGCCCATCCAGCGTGAATAGTTCAGGTTTGCGCCAGCAAACCAGCGATCCGCTTCGGCACTGACGTTACCTGTCTGGGAGATTTCGCCTTGCCCCCAGCCCAGCGATGCATCGAACGCCAGATTCTTGTTGATCGACAGTCCGACGTAGGGAGCGACCATGTAGCCCTTGTTAGTAAGGCTGTTGACCACTGCGCCTGCCACACGGCTGTCACCGCTTGCACGATCGAAGGCCACAGACACGCCCGCTGCCATTGTCGACGACAGAGCAATATCGCCTCCCACTACTGTAGTCAGGGCATCAGTATCGATGTTGATGGTGTTGTTAGCGGGCGCGGGGCGGTAGTAACTTTGCTCCGTCGTATTGGAGGTCAAGTTGCCCCACACATTCCATTGCTTGCCCGGAGTCGCAGCCGAACGTCCAGAGGCCAAGCCTGCCAGACTGGTCGGGGGTGAAGCCAGAAAACGATTTACCAACGCATTCGAAATCGTGCTGATCTGAACAAAAGAGGTTTGGTTAATTGAGACCGTAGATGTCTGCTCACTGGCACCAAAGCATTCAGGATGCAGAGCAGCATATTCTGTAGATCCTGATGCATACCAACTCAAAACATCGCTGCAAGTATCATACTGCGCGTAGGTATTCAGGCTGAGTAAAGAAGAAAAAATCAGCACCGCACGTAGAAAAAAATTCCTTGCATTCATATCACGAATCTCCCTAAAGTCCGCCCGATCTTAATTCACAGGCCGTGCATTCTTCAAGGCCTTCCGGTACAACGCGGACAATAGCTTGGCTTCATTGTTGCGTTGAGTTAACGATTCAAGATCGCTGACAGCCGCTTCAACCGCATCGTAAGCCTTCATTTCAAACAGCGCCGACAGTCGATACATCTCCGGATTAAGATCATTGGCGACCGCTTCCATGCGCATGCGACGGTAGTTTTCATCGACCTTGGCGATCGCCTCGGGTGTCGGGATCGCTCGCAGTCGGGTCACCCCGGCACGCCCCTGGGCGACGAGGGTCGGCGTGCGGGCGATCTGCTTGACGAGGAAGGCCGGCAGTTTTTTCACTTCGGGCGGTGCCAGTCCCCAGGGCTTGCCTTCGCCGGGACCGAGTTCGAGCCGGCCGGTGCCCTGGTAGCTTTCCTGCTGGCCGGTGGCGAAGAAGACCAGCGTCAGCTTGGCACCGTCGAGCGCCAGCAGTTCTCCGGCTTCGAGGCGCTCGAAGGCGGCCAGTGGCTTTTTATCGGTTCCCTGGACGCGCGACACATTGCCCTCGAGCGCAGTGATCAGCGCTCCCCGGTCTTCCTGCGCCGCCACGGGCAACGCAAGGAACAACAACGACAATATCAGCATGCGCATTTTCATTTCCTCGCCAATGGCCAAGCCGGCGCGCCGGCCCGGAATGCCTGGCGCAGGCCTTCGAGTTCCTTGTCCGTCAGGCCCGACAGCTTCGCGCTGAAGGCGCGCGGATCGGGGGTGAAGGACAGGTAGGCCTGAGCCTCGTTGATCATCAGTGTTTCGTTGCCGGGATCATAGCCCGATCGGGCGAGAAAGGCCCGCAGCTTTTCGCGCTGGCGTTCGGTCAGGGTTTCCTGCCAGAACTTCCGGCACCAGGCGCGGTAATCGGGATTGGTGTAGTACTCGGCATGGGCCAGCTCGTGCGTCAGGATGGTGCGCCGCGCCCCTGCATCGACGGGCGGCTCGTCGCCGCCCTGCCTTTGCTGCGGAATCGAGAGGATCACGGCATTGGGGCGTACTGCCTGCATGAAGCCGTAACGCTCCCGTATCAGGCCCTGCGTGAAGAGAAGGCTGCGCAGCCTGCGCTCATCCTCGTTCAGCGCGACGTTGTTGTGCTCGGCGAGATTGAAGAACACGGCCAGCTCGGAAACGAGGAAATCATTGCCGTAGGCGAAGGTGTATTCGGTCTTGCCTGTCGCGCGGATGAACTCGGCAAGTTCGGCATCGTCCAGTACACGCGCGCGCGACAGGCCGATCCGCTCGACCAGCGCGACGATGCGGTTGAATGTTCGTCCCTGCTCCGATAGCGTCGGAAAGTCGAGAATCAATACGGGCTGCCGTCCCGAATAATCGAAAACCTGCAGGGTCGGGCTTTGCGCATCCAGGATCTGACGGTAATCCTCGGCGGGCACGGGCAATACCTCCGCCCGAACCAGGGCGGCGAAGGCCAGGAATCCGGTCGCCCAAAAAAGCCGCCTCACGCGCATTGTCATCCTCAACAAAAGCCTACGTCAGGGTCGGCGGTAGGCATCCTGGCTGAAACGGTGTGCCCGCTCGATCAGGTAGCTGGCATTGTCGCGATTGCTCGGATGGTTCAAGCCGGGTGACAGGGGAGGATAGAGGGTGGGCGCCCCCAGCCAGAACCAGTCGTCCTGTCGTGTCGGCCCGTACCAGAGGCTCGCATTGCCGTCTTGGCGATAAAGATTCTGGCTGAACGCGTGCGCACGCGCCAGGTTGTACGCAGCGACATCGCGGTTGCTGGGCGCACCGGGGCGATTGAAACCGGGCGGTGCGGCTGGCGGGTACATCGGCACCGTCCCGGGGGCGCGCCATATCAACGGTGCGGGAGCGACATAGACTGGCGCCGGCGGCAGGATCGCCCGGGCACGTGCCTCAGGGGACACAAAAACGAGCGAACGGAGCACGGGATGACCGTGATATTCCGCCACCACGCTCTGATCCACGATCAGCAATTCGGCACGCACCTCCTCGCTATTGCCGAGGGCAGCAGTCAAGAGAAATGCAGCCATGCAAGCGACTCGCGACATGATGGGCCTCATTCGTTGCTGGTCACCGAAACATTGTTGCCCTTGCGCTCGATGTTGTACTGCTTGCCTGTCTTGGGTGACTTGTAGCGCTTGACGCCGGGGGGGATTTCCTTGCCGTCGATCCACAGCTTGCCGTTGATGATCGTCACGCCTTCGATATTCACGCCGGGAGCGATTTCGCCGACGGATGATTTCACCTCATTGCCCGAACCGGCCGACACCTGGCCACCGCTGCCGACGCGAAGATCCTCGCCGCCTCCCCGCACGCTGACACTGCCATCGGCACCAATGCGCACATCCTGGCCGCCCGCGGCAATGCCGATTTGTGCCCACGCCGCCCCCGCCACGCCGATCGCGACGAGGCCCGCCAATCCAACCACAATCATTCTCGGCATCTCGGTACTCCTTCCCGTTATTTGCATACGCTATTAACGTCGCTGGTGCTTCCCTGGATGACCGTATGTCCCTGCGTTGCCCCTTCGATGCCGCCGACGGTATTTTCCGTCCTGCAGCGACTGGCGGACGTATTGGTGGAATTCGCTGCCGGTGGAACCCACGCACGCGCCGCTTGCCGCGCCTTGGCGGCATCCGAGGGAGGCGGCGCATTCCGGAGGATGACGGCCGGCGGAGCCGCCGGCGTTTCGTTCAGGTATTCACGCGCCTCGCGTGCCCGCTCGCCTGCCGGCGCCACTTTCTCGCCTACGATCACATCCTGCTGCGGCTGCAAGGCCTGCGCCTTTTCACGCACAGGGTCGACGAAAATGATCTCGCCACCCCACGCCGACATCGCTGCACCAGCCAGTACTGCGAACAGGAACGGCCGGCACATCGCCATCTCCTCAGCGCACCGTGATCGGCAGTTTCGCTTCGGCCACGTTCGGGTTCGACTTGCGGAAAGCGGTCGCAATCTCTTCCAGGGAACCCACCTTGAGCGGTGTCAGATCGGCCGCCTTGAGACTGGGCGGCAGCGGCAGGTCGCGGTCGCTGGCATAGCAGACGATCTGCTCCTGACCCGGCTGGTCGAAACGGATCTTGAACGGCGAACCGTCAGGCGGCAGGGACATGGCCTTGCCGGCGCGCACGAACGGATCGGGATTGAAGCGATTCGGAAAAATCCGTGCGATGACGCCGGAATTGTCACGATAGTAGCAATACAGGATGCCATCGCTCGACAGTTGCACCTTCGCCTGCAGGAACTCTTTCGGTCGATAAGTGGGCCGCGGACCACGGTCCGTGTCCAGCTTCAGGCTCAACGGACCGCCACCTGCCGGCTTCGGTGCGGCCTTGACGACCGGGGCGGCCGGTCCTGCCGACGGATCGTCTGCCAGCGGCTGGTCGGCATCCAGCAGGGCGTAGTACATATCGAAGTTGATGCGGCCATCGGCGATCAGGCCATTGTCGGCCTGGAACCGGCCGACGGCGGAGGTGAGATCGCGGGTCGCGACGCCATTGACCGGACCCTGGTATAGATTCATCCCCGCCAGCTTGCGCTGCACCAGCTTGACGCGGTCGGACGGGCTCATTCCGTCGTACCACTCGCGGGCCTGCTCGATCATCACCGGGTTGGTCTTGTCGATTTCGAGACACTTCCAGTAGGGCGTGCCGGTCAGCTTGCCGACCAGTTCGATCATGCCCAGCTCGATCAGCGCACGCACACCGGAACCCAGCCCCTCGGACTTATTGAGCGACATGTTGAACGAAAAGCCGACCTTCCCGAGCTTGCCGCCCAGCTCGCCGCCCTTGCCGGCGCGCGTAATGACGAGCGAATTGCTGGCATTGACGCCGGGCAGAATCATGCGCGAAGTCGATTCGCCGACGTTCATGTCGATGGAAACGACGGACGAGACCTGATCGCGCGAGACGCCCAGGTCGAGGAATGGCAGGGCGATGCCGGCACCCTGCTGCGAGTCGATCGCGTTCTCGTCGAGCTGGGTAATGGCACCGCGAATATAGTAATTGGGCAGCTTGTGCTGGAAAGCGCCGGCCGCCTGCAGGTCCTGGAACAAGGCCAGCAGGTCGGAGCGCTCCGTGTCGTAATCGATGAAGGTCAGGCCCTTGCTCTTGATCGACATCTTCGATGCCGCGGTGATCAGCATCTCTTTGGTGCCGGCCATCACCTTGCCGGTCGAGTCGGGAATGCCTGCGGTCGTGATGACGATGTCGCGCTTCCCGTAGGCCAGCAGCAGATCGTCCATGCAGCGCAGGGCCGGAGTGAAATTGGTCACGGCCTTCGTTGCCGGTGTCTTGACGGCCGTAGCCACCGTTGCGGTCTCGGGCTTGGGCTGGTCGGCCACGCAGGCGGCCAGAGCCAAGGACATCGCGGTCAGGGCGACCGACGTGCGCATGCTGATTTTTTTCATTGCCTTCCCCTAGCGTTCAAGATGTTCAAGGTCGCTCGCCTCGTATGCCGCACCGGACACGACCTGCATCATCGTTCCACATCGATTGGTGTTGTGCAAGCTTCTCATGCCGATGAGGTATCCTTTTGACGTGGGTCAACTCATCGCCTGACGGATAGGCTATCAAGAAAAAAAGGGGCTGCGTCAACCTGCGTGTTGTCAGAACGTTCAACAAGTGTCAAAGTAGTATTGTGGCCATAGAGAAGAGAACGAGGGGTAAGCGATGAGGCGTAATGACAGGCTCGGATTCCAGGGTGCATGCGGCCTGTTGCTGGCTGTTGGGATGTTTTCCCTTGCCGGAGCCCAGACGCAAGGCGGTGCGGTGCGGGGCAATACGAGCATCAATGCAGCCGTCGGCGCGCAGACTTCCATCGCGGTAGGTGCTGGCAACAAGGCTCAGAGCAACGTCGGTGTCGTCAAGGGCGGTTCCGGGGGCAAGACCGAGATCAACGCGGTCGTCGGCAACCAGACGACAATTGCGGTTGGCGCAGGCAACAAGGCGCAGGGCAATGTCGGCGTTGCGAAGAATGCCGGGGGCAATACGCAGATCAATGCAGCGGTTGGCAATATGACGACGATCGCTGCGGGAGCGGGTAATACCGCAAAAACGAATGTCGGCGTGGTCAAGGATCGCAGCAACGCCAAGGTAACGGTCGGCGTCGGAAGCGTGACCAATGTCGTCGGTGGCGCCGGTCAGAAGGGTTGTATCAATATCGGCACGAAAGGTGTCGATGGGTGTGAGTGAAGGGGGAAAGAGTATGAAAAACTGGCAATCGAGCATGATGGCCTTCATCGCAGGCATTGCGCTGGCAATTCCCGCTCATGCATTGAACGAAGGTACGCACTTGCAGCCGCGCGGCCAGTCCAAGGTTAACAAGGCATTGGCGAAGGGGTATTTGCAGAGCGGTGCCGAGAGCATGCAAAAACAGCAAACGCAGGTGAATATCGGCAGCAAGCGGGCGGGAACATGCACGATGAACGTCGGCGCCTCGCAAGGTGGCAAGGACTCAAAGGAGACCATCGTGACCGCTAAGGAGATTATTAATGTCTGCAAGTAAGGGGATGATGTCGTTCGGCCGCTTGGCCGCGGCACTCTGCATCGGCTTCGGTGTGGGTGCGGCAGGCGCGGAAGTCACGGTGTATGAACGTGCGCCAAGTGCTGAAGAGCTTCAGCAGAAGCTGCTCGGCGGAGACAAGGCCGGACAAAAGAAATTCAAGACCCGCGCAATCGTGTTCGGTGACGCGGCGCCCAAAGAGACCCAGCCGGCCGCCCCCGAAGCGCAGCCGGCACCGCAAGTAGTGCCGCAGCAGCCGATGGCGCAGCCGACCGCAGTTCCGGTGCACCAAGCAGCGGCTGCACCGACGCAGCAAGAGCCAGCCCCGGCGCCGACTCCCGCCGGGCAAAGCATGCAGGTATCGGACAATGCGATCGCCTTCCCGATCCAGTTCAAGGTCAATAGCGCCCAGTTGCTGCCCGAGTCGCTGCCCTTCCTCCAGTCCATCGCCGGCCTGATGCAAAAGGATCCGGGCATTCGGCTGCTGGTCGAGGGCCACACCGATATTTCGGGCAACTATCAACGGAATCTGGTGTTGTCGCGCGAGCGCGCCTTCGCCGTCATGAACCATCTGATCGACCATTTCGGCATCGATCCGATGCGACTCATGCCCATGGGCAAGGGGCCGATGGAGCCCCTGCCCGGGTACGAGCCGACCGATCCCAAAAACCGCCGGGTGCAATTCCGCATCATCGGTTGAGGGCTTTCACCTCTACTCTCATAGGGAGATTCACCATGAAGAAACTCATCGTCGCCACCATCCTCTCCGCCGCCACTGCCGTCGCTTTCGCACAGGCCGGCGGACAAGCCGCCCCGGGTAGCGCCCAGGTCACCTCCGGTGGCGTCAACATCCAGGGCAACACCAACATCAATGCCGCCGTCGGCAGCCAGACCGCTGTGGCAGTCGGCCAGGGCAACACGGCCAAGAACACGGTCGGCGCCATCAAGGGCGGTACCAACATCAAGGGCAACACCAACATCAACGCCGTCGCCGGCAAGCAGACCGCAGTTGCGGTCGGCAAGGGCAACAAGGCCGAGAATGCGGTTGGCCAGATCGGCGGCAACTGATCTCCGCTCGCGGATTCGGTCAGGAAAGCGGCTCCTCGCGGGCCGCTTTTTTCTCCGCATATGAAAAGAGTCCCTTTATTGGCTGTGCTGGCCCTCGGTCTGGCAGCGGATGTTTCAGCCCAGACGGCTGAAGAAGCGACAGTGCGCTCCAGCCATCCGCGCGGTATCGCCAGCGATGGTCGCCCCGCACAACCGATGTCGGCCAACGCGAACGCACTGCCGACCAATGCGGCCGCACGGCACGGATCCGGGCCGGATGCCGCACCTGCGAATACCGCGCCATCCGGCACGCAGTCGGGGCAGGGCGGCGTGAATATTTCCGGCGCGACGCGCATCGATGCACGTTCGGGCGATGCCAAGGCGGCTGCGATCGGGCAGAAGAACACCGCCGGCAACCGTGTCGGCACCATCGGCGGCAAGCAGGATTAAAAGACCAGCCGATCCAGCATCTCGCCCAGCCGGGCAGGCGTTTTTTCAAAGGTATCTGCCAGTTGCCGGGCGGCATCGGTCGCGCCCTTGCGAGCGACATTCTCCGCCGCGGCCTCCGATCCCTTCCGGCTGGCGAGAATTTGCAGCGCCAACCCGAATTCTGTCTGCCGTTCCAGACCGGTACCCGTGGCCAGCAGGGCACCCAGGTTGTTGAGTGCCTCCGCCTGTCCCTGCTTGGCGGCGGCGCGCCACCAGGTCAACGCTTGCGGAATGGACTGCCCGAATCCGCGGCCCGCGTAATACATTCCGCCCAGTTTGTACTGGGCATCGGCATGGCCGGCACGCGCCGCCTTCTCGAACCATCCGGCAGCGAGACGATAATCCCGGGGCACACCGGGTACGTCATAAAAATACAGGCGCCCCAGCCAATACCACGACTCGATGTTTCCCGCCTCCGCCATCGGTTCCAGCAGGGCGAGGGCCTGCAAGCCCTCGCCCTGCTCGATGGCTTCGCGTGCGAGGAAAATCGGCTCCGACGCGACGGCAAGGGGACTCGCCCAGCATCCGAACAACACCACCAGCACCCTCAACCACCGCATCCGGTATCCGTTCATGGCCACAGCTCGACCACCTCGACTTCCTGGCTGCGCCCCTTGACGGACAGGTGATGCCAGGCGCCGAAATTCTTGTCCTCCCGCTGCTGGGCGGCCTCGTAGGTGGCACGACTCACCAGGATCGGGCAACCGACGGTCTTGGTCATGCCTTCCAGCCGGGACGCGGTATTGACCGTATCACCGACCGCGGTGTACTCCATGCGCCATTGCGAACCGATGTTGCCGACGACGGCCGCGCCGGTATGCAGGCCGATGCCGACCGCGAAGTCAGGTAGTTGACGATCGGGGAAGCGCTCCCTGACCCAGCCGGCAAATTCCTGCGCGGTACGTTGCAAGGCGATCGCCGCCCGCAAGGCGCGGTCGGCGTGATCCGGCTGAGCCAGTGGCGCACCGAATTCGGCCATCACGGCATCCCCGATGAACTTGTCGATCGTCGCCTCCTCGGCCAGCAATGCGGCGCAGACACGCTGGAAATACTGGTTGAGCAATTCGACCACCTCTTCCGGTGCCAGCAGTTCCGAGAGCGTTGTGAAGCCGCGGATGTCGGAAAACAGGACCGTAATCTCGCGCCGGGCACCCCCCAGCGCCGGCATGTCGGGGCTTTCCAGCAACGCCTGCATCACGCGTCCGGAGACATAGCGGCCGAACATGGCGTTCAGGCGCTTGCGTTCTCGTTCGGTACGCCCGAGCTTTCCGGCACTTGCCAGGGCCAGCGCGATGAGGGGCATCGCCTGCATCTGGAATACATCGACCAAGGTTGCCCCGAGAAACGCACGGTACGCCACGAAGGTGATGAGCACGAGGAAGGCCAGATACGCCGTCAGTGCAAGCGAAAAACCATGGCGCAACAAAAGGTAGGCGCACAACCAGGCGGCGAGAAAGAGGCCCGGCACCTCGGCCCAGAGCGGTGCCGGCCGCATCTCGCGGCCGGACATCATGGTCTCGACGATGTTGGCCTGGATTTCCGGTCCGGACATCAACTGGTCGCTCGCGCCGATGGTGTTCGAATACGGCGTCGGATGGACGTCGTTCATGCCCGCGTAACCGGTACCGACAATCACGATCTTGCCGGCCAGCGCACGCAACCCGGGATCCGCGGCAGCATTCGCCTCCAGCAGGCGCGCGAAGGAAACGAAGGGGAAGGTTCCCGGTGGTCCGGCATAGGTGATTGGCCGGACTCCATCATCCGGCAGGCTGCGGGTGGCGGCCTTGACCGCCAGCGCGGCGAGGGTGTGGTCGGGCAGCCCAGCCTCCCGCACCGATTCGGCGATCGGCTGGCGCAGGCGGTAATGCCGCACGACGCTGTCGGCATCGAGCAGCAGGTTCGCCAATCCGACGTGGCCGGCGACATCCTGCTGCGGCAGCGACAGCAGCAGGTCGGGGGTCGGCAGGGTGAAGTCGCCGACCTCACGGCCGTCGCCGACCATGAAGCCCGCCAGGATCACATCGCCCTGGCTGATCGCGGTACGAAAATCGCGGTCGTGGTTGCGAGCGTGCTCCAGATCGGAAACGCCCAGTTTGGACAACCACAGTTCCGGGCTGCCGGAGAAGATGAAATCGAGCACCACCAGTCGCGCACCGACGGCCTTCAGGGTATCGATGGCCCGGGCGAAGTGCGGGGTCCAGAAAGCGAGCGGCGTATCGGCATGGCGCGCCAGCGTCGCATCATCGATCATCACGAGCGCGACATGCTGCGGATCGAAACGCTTGCCCGCCAGCCGATGCCAGGCGTCCTGGTACAGGTTTTCCACCCGGGACGCCCAACCGCCATTCTGGGAAAGCATGAAGATGCCGATCACCAAGGCGGCGATCCCCGCCGCCAGTGCGGCGGGATGCCCTTTCCACAGGGATCTGGCAGTCATCTGCGAGCCTTCGGCCGCAGTATTGTTGCCCGCTTACTTGTACTTGCGATCGATTTCCCAGACCAGCTTCTGCACCAACCGCTGGACCATGCCGTCGAGCGTCAGTCCGCCCTGAGCACCCTGGGAGAAGCCCAGTACCGACGACGACTTGGCGCCCACTTCCATCTTCTCTTCGGTGTAGCCCGTCGCCATCTGCTCGGTCGTGTTGGCATCGAGGATCTTGTAGCGCATGCCGATGATCCAGACACCGGTCGCTTCACCCGTCTGTACCGACCCGGCCACGGTGCCGGCGGCCGCTCCGCCACTGCCGCCTCCGAAGATCGACAGCAACTGGCCGACGGCACGGCCATCGAAGCCTTCCTGGGCCTTGGCGACCTGCTCCGCTTTCAGGACGTCGAACTTGACGACCCACTTGGTCGTCTTGAGCTTGCCCTTCTGCAGCATCTTGCGAGCACTTTGGGGGTCGCCCAGCGTATAGGCGAGTTGGAATTCCTGCATCAGCGGCCCCATGTCGCTGCGCTCGAGGATGCCGAAATTGGCCCGGCCGAGTTCAAGTTCGGCAAAGTCCGCGATGTTGTTCGACCCGAACTTCTGCATGAAGGTCGCGTTGTTGCTCTTGATCTCGCCGGGAATGACGACGAGCATCGGGCCGCGCTTGCCGGCATTTTCGTATTCGACCGCCTTGTACATGCCCTTGTCGGCCATCTCGTTGGCCTTTTCGGAACTGCTCGAACCGGCGGTCGCCGAGGGGCTTTCAAAAGTCGGCTGCGCCATGACGGCGGCAGAAAACAGGGCGGTACCCCAGATCAGGCTGCGCATGCTGTACATCGTCGTTCCTCCGCATCAAACAGTGTGTTTTTAGTGCCGCTAGCCTAACCGAGATTCCCTGGCTCGTCGAGATCGACTTTGAGCCACTTTGAGTCATGGGGCGACTTGCGGTAAGGTTGCGCCTCTTCTAAAAATCCAGGGAGCCTGAACATGACCACCCGCGTCATCCTCGACGAGTCCGAAATCCCGACGCATTGGTACAACGTCGCCGCCGACCTGAAGAATCCGCCGGCGCCGCCGCTCGGCCCGGACGGCAATCCGGTCGGACCCGAGCAGATGCTCGCCATCTTCCCCGGCCCGATCCTCGAGCAGGAGATGTCGGCCGAACGCTGGATTCCGATTCCCGACGAGGTGCGCAAGGCCTACGCGCTGTGGCGCCCGAGCCCGCTGTGCCGTGCCGAACGCCTCGAGAAGATCCTCGGCACGCCGGCCAAGATCTTCTACAAGTATGAAGGCGTCTCGCCGGCCGGTTCGCACAAGCCGAACTCGGCCATCCCGCAGGCCTACTTCAACAAGATCGCCGGTACCAAGCGTTTGGTCACCGAGACCGGCGCCGGCCAGTGGGGCTCCTCGCTGGCCTTCGCCGGCCAGATGTTCGGCCTGCCGGTCCGCATCTACATGGTGAAAGTGAGTTACGAGCAGAAACCCTACCGCCGCCTGATGATGCAGACCTGGGGCGGCGAGGTGCTCGCCAGCCCGACCAACATGACCAAGACCGGCCGCGACCTTCTCGCCCAGGATCCGAACAACCCCGGCAGCCTCGGCATCGCCATTTCCGAGGCGGTGGAGGAAGTCGTCACCGTTCCCGGCAGCAAGTACGCGCTCGGCTCGGTGCTCAACCACGTCATCCTGCACCAGACCATCGTCGGCCTCGAGGCGAAGAAGCAGTTCGAGATATTCGGCGAATACCCGGACATGATCTTCGCGCCCTGCGGCGGCGGCTCCAACTTCGGCGGCGCGGCCTTTCCCTTCCTCGCCGACAAGGCGGCCGGCGAGAAGCGCGCCGAGAACCTGCGCTGCGTCGCCGTCGAACCGGCCTCCTGCCCGACGCTGACCAAGGGCGTCTACGCCTACGACTACGGCGACGCCACCGGCTTCACGCCGTTGATGAAGATGTACACGCTCGGCCACGACTTCATGCCGCCGGGCATCCACGCCGGCGGCCTGCGCTACCACGGCGATTCGCCGCTGGTCTCGCAGCTCTACCACGAGAAGCTGATCGAGGCGGTTGCCGTGCCGCAGGTGGCGACTTTCGAGGCGGGGGTCATGTTCGCGCGCGCCGAGGGCATCATCCCGGCGCCCGAGTCCTGCCACGGCATCCGCGCCTGCATCGACGAGGCGCTGCGCTGCAAGGCATCCGGCGAACCGAAGACGCTGTTCTTCAACCTGTCCGGCCACGGCCACTTCGACATGTCGTCCTACGAAAGCTACTTCGCCGGCAAGCTGGAGGATTTCGAGTATCCGGACGAGGCGATCCAGGCCTCGCTGACCCACCTGCCCAAGGTGGGATAAGCAAGGGTGCGGCTGGCGTTCCTGATCCTGCTGCTGGCCAACGGGGTCCTGTTCTTCTGGGGACAGGGCTACCTCGGCGCTTCGGCGGAAGGTCGCGAGCCCGAGCGCATCGGCCGGCAGAAGGCGCCCGAGCGCTTGGCCATCCTGCCGGCCGACACCGCTCCGGTGCCGGTTGCGCCCCCCCAACCGGTGCTGACCTGCAAGCGCATCGAGGGGCTGAGCGGTGACGAAGCCGCCAGCTTGCGCGACACCCTCGGTACGCTGCCCGACTGGCAGCTCGCGCTCAAGCCGCAAGGACAGGAACCGGCACACTGGGTACTGATCCCGTCCCTCGCCAACCGTGCCCAAGCCGAGCGCAAGAAGGGCGAGCTACAGCAACTGGGCGTGAAGCAGGGAGAAATCGTCGAGGATGCCGACCAGGGGCCCTTCGCCGTATCGCTGGGCGTCTTCCGCGACCGGCAGCGGGCCGAGGAGCTACTTCAGTCATTGACGAAGAAGGGCGTGCGCTCGGCCCAGCTCGGCAAGCGCGAACTGCCTGCCGAAAAGTTTTCGCTCGAACTGCGCGCGCCGGCCGCCGTGCTCGACAGCAAGCTGCCCGATCTGATGGCCACGCTGCCTCAGGCCACGGCGCAAGACTGCGCGGGACCATGACGCGTCCCTTCGTCGTCGGCCTGACCGGCGGCATCGGCAGCGGGAAGAGCGCCGCTGCCGACGGCTTCGCGGCGCTCGGGGCATCCGTCATCGACACCGACGTCCTCGCCCATACGCTGACCGCGCCCGGCGGCGACGCGATTCCCGCCTTGCGCGCCGCCTTCGGCGATGCCGCGATCACGCCGGACGGCGCCCTGGACCGTGCGGCGATGCGCCAGCGCGTGTTCGCCGACCCGGCGGAACGGCAGCGGCTCGAAGCGATCCTCCATCCGCTGATCCGCGCCGAGGCCGACGCGCAGATCTGCCGTCTCACCGGCGCCGACTTTGTTGCCTACGTCGTCCTCGTCGTCCCCCTGCTCGTCGAATCGGACGGTTACCGCAACCGCGTGGATCGCATCCTCGTCGTCGATTGCCCCGAAGAATTGCAGGTCGCCCGCGTCATGGCGCGTAGCGGACTGGACGAAGCGGGGGTCCGCGCCATCATCGCGGCGCAGGCATCGCGGCAGGCCCGCCTCGCCGCTGCCGATGACGTTCTCCGCAACGACGGCAGCCGGGACCAGCTGTCAAGCGGGATTCGCGCGTTGCACGACCGCTATCTCGACCTCGCCCGCGCGCGCACAGCGATGCCTCCGGCATAGCGGAAAGGGGATGATTGCGGCCGGATTACGGTCGAGTTCCGGTTTGAGCTTTGGGCATAAATCCGCGAGAATGGGCCACTCACATCCGGGCCGGCGCGTGATCACCTACGAATATCCCCTCAACGAGCGCATCCGAACGCTGCTGCGTCTCGAAGATCTCTTCGAGAAGGTGCTCTATTTCGCGGATACCGACGGCCCTCACGAGCACCATGTCGCGCTGGTGACGCTGTTCGAGATCCTCGAAGTCGCCAGCCGGGCGGATCTCAAGTTCGACCTCGCGCAGGAACTCGAGCGCCAGCGCCAGATCCTGCTGTCCTTCCGCAACAACCCGGACATTTCCGAAGAGGCCCTCTCCGGCGCCCTCTACGAGATCGAGCAGGCCTCGACGGCGCTGCTCGCCATGCAGGGCAAGACCGGCCAGCACCTGCGCGAGAACGAGTGGCTGATGGGCATCAAGAACCGCGCCGGGATTCCCGGCGGCGTGTGCGAATTCGACCTGCCCTCGTACCACTTCTGGCTGAATCGCGACCACGCCCAGCGCAGCCGCGACATCAACGGCTGGGTCGCGCCCCTGCTGCCGATCCGGGCGGCCTTCGCCATCGTCCTGCGCCTGTTGCGCGCCTCCGGCCGGCCCGAGGCGCAGATGGCCGGCCACGGCGCCTTTCAGCAGATGCTGTCCGGCCGCACGGCCCAGCTGATCCGCCTGCGCCTCTCGAAGACCCAGGCCGCCGTGCCCGAGATCAGCGCCAACAAATACGCGCTCAACATCCGCTTCACCGTGCCGGACACCGACATGCGCCCGAAGCAGACCGAAGCCGACATACCCTTCGAGCTCACCTACTGCAACCTGTGAGCAGCGCCCGTACCGTAGCCTGTCCGCAATGCGGCGTCCCGGTCGTCTGGGGACCGCAAAGCCCGTTCCGTCCCTTCTGTTCCGAACGCTGCCGCAAGCTCGACCTCGGTGCGTGGGCGAACGACGAATATCGCGTACCCGGCCACGCCTCACCGGAGGATTTCGCCGATCCGGCGCTCATGCCGCCGGATTCTCCCAGGCCGCGCGAATAGCGGCGATGCCCTGCGCGCCGGCGCGCAGGGCCGCGGCTAGGTCGTCCGGCCCCAGGCCGCCGATGGCATAGACCGGCAGCGACAATCCCCGCACCCGATCCTCAAACCCTGTCCAGCCGATGCCGGCCTGCCCGGGATGCGTTGTGGTCGCCCGCACCGGGCCGAGCACGGCGAAGTCGAGGCCGAGACGGGCGGCCCGTTCCAGTTCGTGCCGGTCGTGGCAGGAGGCGGCGACCAGGGGAAACGGCGGACGGCGGTCGAGCGCCATGAGCTGGCGCGCCGGCAGGTGCAGCCCGTCGGCGCCGATCGCGCGGGCGAGCTGCGCATCGCCATTCACCAGCACCCGCGCCCCATGCTGCCGGCAACGCGCCACGGCGGCGGCGGCGAAGGATTCGCGCTGCATTTCGGGCAGCAGGCCTTCACGCAGCTGCACCAGCCGCAATCCTCGCGCCAGCGCGCTATCCAGTTGTGCGAGTTGTGCTTCCGCACCCGTCTGCCAGGCATGCGTGACGCCATAGGCGTCAGGCAGCTCAAGGGCGGCGAGCACCGGGGCGTTCGCCGGCAGCATCGGCGCGACGGTGGTCGCGCCGGGCCGCTGCCATTCGAGCGCCGCATGCACGTGGTCGCGCAATTCGCCCGTCCAGGCCGTGACACGGAAGAAATGCAGCCGCACGTGAGCATGCTCATAGACATGCTCGCGCACGATCCACGGCGTCGCCGACTGCACCTCGATTTCGAGCTCTTCGTGCAGTTCGCGCACCAGCGCATCCCGTGGCGTCTCGCCCGGCTCGACCTTGCCGCCGGGAAATTCCCAGTAGCCGGGATAGAAGGTGTCGGCGGCACGCTGCCCCAATAGGAAACTGCCGTCCGGTCGCAGGATGACGGCCGCGGCGACCTCGACCACCTTCACTTCTGTCGGCCCGCGTAGTCCCGCGCGAACTGCCATGCGACGCGTCCGCTTCGCGAACCGCGCTGCAGGGCCCATTGCAGGGCCTCCTGCCGCCAATCCAGCCGTCCTGCCGGCGCCGACTTTTCCTCCACGCCGAACTGGCCGAGCCAGTGCGCGCAGATGTCGAGGTAGTGGTCCTGGTCGAAGGGGTAGAAGGACAGCCACAGCCCGAAGCGTTCGGACAGCGAGATCTTCTCCTCGGTCGTCTCGCCCGGATGGATCTCGCCGTCGTCGCCATGCACGATTTCGCGGTTCTCGGCGAAACGCTCGGGCATCAGGTGGCGGCGGTTGGAGGTGGCGTAGATCAGCAGGTTCTCGGGCGGCGCGGCGACCGAGCCGTCGAGCGCGCTCTTGAGCGCCTTGTAGCCGGGCTCGGACGCCTCGAAGGACAGGTCGTCACAGAACACGATGAAGCGTTCGGGGCGGCCGGCGACGAGGTCGATGATCTCGGGCAGGCCCAGCAGGTCGTTGCGGTCGACCTCGATCAGGCGCAGCCCCTGCTTCGCGAACTTCGCCAGCACGCCTTTCACCAGCGAGGATTTGCCGGTGCCGCGTGCGCCGGTGAGCAGCACGTTGTTGGCCGGCTTGCCGGCGACGAACTGCCGCGTGTTGCGCTCGATGGCGACCTTCTGCGCGTCGACGCCCTTGAGGTCGGCGAGGCGGATTTTGTGCGGATGGCGCACGGGCTCCAAATGTCCGCGTGGGCCGCGCCAGCGGAAGGCGACGGCGTTCCAGTCGGGGGGCGCCGCCGGCGCAGGCAGGAGCGATTCGGCCCGCGCGACGAGCGATTCGAGGCGCTGGATCAAAGACAGCTGGGCTTCATGAGGTCCTTGCATCGGGTAAGCTTCCGGTCATGACACGCTGCAATTTAACACTCCCCGCCCTGCTCGTTGCGTTGCTGCTTGCGGGCTGCGCCGCCATCGACAAGGCACGACCGGCTGGTGCCGTCCCGCCGGCGCCGACTTCTTCGCCACCCACTTGCCCCCCCTGCCCGCCCTGCCCCGGCACCGAACCGGCGAAACCGGCCGCCAAGCCGCTGCAGCCGGCCGAATGGCGCGACCTGCCCGGCTGGGAGGCCGACGACCACGCCGCCGTGCTCGACCTGTTCCGCGCCGAATGCGCGACGCTCGGCAAGCGGCCGCTCTGGCTATCCACCTGCGAATCCGCGGCAAAAGTCGGCGCTGGCCAGACGGCGCGCGGCTGGTTCGAGGAAAACTTCCGCCCCTGGCAGCTCGTCAATCCGGACGATTCGCGCGAGGGACTCGTCACCGGCTACTACGAGCCCGTGGTGCGCGGCAGCCGCGCGCAGAAACCGCCCTACCTCGTGCCCGTATTCGGTCCGCCCGACGACCTGATCGTCGTCGACCTCGCCTCGCTCTACCCGGAGTTGAAGCACATGCGCCTGCGCGGCCGGATCGAGGGGCGCAAACTGGTACCCTTCTTCAGCCGTGCGGAGTGGGCTGCCGAGGAAGAGCGACGCGCCGGGCAGGCGCTGCTCTGGCTGGACGACCCGATCGGTTTCTTCTTCCTGCAGATCCAGGGTTCAGGGCAGGTGGAGCTCGACGACGGCAGCCGCATACGCATCGGCTATGCCGACCAGAACGGCCACCCCTATCGTTCGATCGGCAAGTGGCTCATCGAACAGGGCGAACTGCAATCGCACGAGGCCTCGATGCAGGGCATCCGGACATGGGCCGAGCGCAACCCGCAACGGCTACAGGAATTGCTCGCCGCCAATCCGAGCCTGGTGTTCTTTCGCGAATTGAAAGCCGAAGGCAGCGGCCCGCCGGGGGCGCTGGGCGTGCCGCTGACGCCGGAACGCTCGATCGCCGTCGATCCGCGCCACACGCCGATCGGCGCGCCGGTCTGGCTCGCCGCGACGCAGCCGAACAGCGAGGAACCCCTGCAGCGGCTGATGCTGGCCCAGGATACCGGCGGCGCGATCCGCGGCCCGGTGCGGGCCGACTTCTACTGGGGCAGCGGCCCGGACGCCGGCGCGCTGGCAGGGAAAATGAAGCAGCGCGGCAGGCTGTGGGTGCTGCTGCCGCGCTGGCACGAACCCTGACCCTAGGACCCGACTTCCCCCAGACCCTCCTTCTCAGGAGGGGAGAATGGGTGCTCGCTGCGCTCGATCATTGAATAAAGTCGTTGCTGGCAGGACGGCCTACAGGTTCTTCCCGAACCAGTCCTGCAGCCGCTTCCACCCGTCCTCGGCCGCCGCCTTGCGGTAGGTCGGCCGGTAGTCGGCATGGAAGGCGTGTCCGGCCTCGTCATAGACGTGGATCTGCGAGCGGCCGCCGGCCTTTTCCAGCGCCCCGCGCATCATGTCCACGTCGTCGAGCGGAATACCCTGGTCCTGTCCGCCGTAGAGACCGAGCACGACACCCTTGATCTCGCCGGCCACGTCGAGCGGCCAGCGCTTCGTGCGGTCGTTCACTTCGCCGTCGATGCGTCCGTACCACGCCACGCCCGCCTTCACCGCCGGGTTATGGGCCGCATACAGCCAGGTGATGCGCCCGCCCCAGCAGAAGCCCGTGATGCCGAGCCGCGCCGCGTCGCCGCCATTGCTTTTTGCCCAATTCGCGCAGGCATCGAGGTCGGCCATCACTTCCCGGTCCGGCACCTTCGAGATGACGGCGGACAGGATGTCCTGCACGTTCGTCATCTTGCGCGGGTCGCCGTAGCGGGCGAACAGCTCGGGCGCGATCGCGAGGTAGCCAAGCTTCGCGAGCCGCCGGCAGACATCGGCGATGTACTCATGCACGCCGAAGATCTCTGAGACGACCTGCACGGTCGGCAGTTTCGTTCCACCGGACGGCATGGCGCGATAGGCTGCCAGTTCGCCGATCTTCACTTCGCCGGCGACGAGGCCTGACGCGTCTGTCCTGATCGCCGTCTGCGCCGCGGCCGGACCTGCCGCGAGGGCGAAGCCTGCACCCAGCGCAGTGGCGACGAAACCGCGCCGCGTGAAACCGACGGCAGGCACCAGGCTGTCGAAATCCGGGTTCTTCTCTGTCATGGGGAACTCTCCTTTGTTGTTGGTGTGAGGAAAGTGTAACCCCGCTTCACTGCACGGTGCAGTCGCTGGCGTCGCTCTTGCCGATGCCGGCCCCGATGCCCCGGTTGGTGGCAATGCAGCCCGGCATCGTCACCCGGATGCCGCGTTCGGGGGGCACCAGTTCGGGCGGCAGGTTGATGCCCGGCACGAACGCGAACTGCCCGGCATCGAAAGTGAAGGTACCGGCACCGTTGCTGATCGAGATCGTCCCCGAGGCGACATCGACGTGCAGGCCGTCCGGCAGCGGCTGGCCGTTCGGGGTCGGAATGCCGCCGCAATCGCCGCTGCATTGCAGGGCGCCGAAGTGGGTGCCGCGGATGCCAATGGTGGCCGTCGGCGTCTGGTAGGAAACCTTTTCCTTGTTGCGCTTGCCGATCATGCCGGTCGCGGCGCGCAGGCCGCCCTTGAGCAGTCCGACGAGAACGCCGTCTTCTTCCGGCCTGGACTCTTCGAATCGGTAGCGCTGGATCTTGAGCTGGCTGTTCGGCCGCAGGACAACCTCGCCGCCGTCGATGAATTTGAGCCGGGCGTAGGTGTCGGCTTCGGTACTCAGGACATCGCCTTCGTCCACCGAGGATTTCACCGACAGAATCTTCGCCGTGCCGTCCGCCTTTTTCACCGAAAGGATGCCGGACAGGTGCGTGACCTCTGCCGCCGGGGCCGCCCAGACCGATGTGCAGGCCAACAAGCACAGGGCAAGGAACGATTTCAGTTTCATGGCCTCACCCCCTGCACTGACCGAATTTCTTGCGGCCTTTGCCTTTGCCTTTGTCTTCATCATTACCGGCTTCTCCTGTCGTCCCTCCTTCCTCGCCGGCAGCGAATTCACCCTCCGCGCCGCCTACCGTCTGGTCGAGTTCAGTGGGAATGCTCGCCAGCGTCTCCGTATCAACCTTGCAGGCATCCGGTGCCAGCAAGCAGGGATCGACCGGCTTGATCGACTCCTCAATTACGAACGGGGTGTTCGAGTAGGTGATGACCAAGCCATTCCCGAGCTCGGCCGGAATCATGCTGAATGTGTTGAAGAACCCGCTGCTGCCGGAACTGGTCGTCGTTTCAACACCATCAATCATGACGCCGCCCGTCGAAAGGCCAAGGAAATTGAGATAGATGGTGTCGGGAGAATCGGCACGAATAAATGAAGAGGTGAGGGTCAGCAAGGATGTCGAACCCGCAAAGGTCAGGTTCACATCATTGCCTGCGCTGAGGTAGGCCCCGTTTTCGAGGGTCATGTTGTTGGCGATTAAGCCAATGATGTCTGCGGTACTGCCCCAAGTCGTGATCGAGCCGCCATTGCTGATGTAGTCGTTCGCAATGAGCGTAGCGCTGCTGCTGCTTTCGACGTCCCCATCGTTCTGGATCAATGGCGCGACCAATGACAGGCTGCCGCTGGTATCGACGGATCCATTTATTGTCAATGTCCCTCCCGCTGCCAGCGACAGGCTTCCTGACGCAGACAGGCAACAATCGATCGTCATGCTGCCGCCCGCACCCAGCAAGGTATTGCCCGGCGTGTTGAAGGATAGGTTGTCATCTTCTGTGACGCTACCACTAGCCATGACCGCGATATCTCCCGCAACCGTACTTATGTTGATGGATGATGAGCTGTCTACATCGCCGACATAGCTGAAACTGATCGGCCCTCCATTGGCAGAGCTATCGAGCAAATAGAGATCCGACAGAACACTTCCCTGACCATCGTTGGTAATGCGGATGCCACCGTAGTTGCCGCCCAGTACCCTGGCATCAATTGGGGCATCCGTCCGGATATCGGTACTGATCGCCAACTGTCCAGACAAGCCCCCATTCTGGCTGGTCAGGTAAACACCCTGATTCGGATTGATGCTGGTGATGTTGATTGCACTTCCGTTATTGTCGAGAATCGCACCCTTTGATGCGATGATGACGTCGTCACCCGGATCGATCGTTCCCGTGTGATTGATAACATCGATAGCGATGTAACTTCCCGTCGGGGTCGTTCCGTAATCGTTCTTGAACTTGACAAATCCAGCCGCGGCCGCAGCTGTCCCGTAGTGGGAAATACTGCCTTCTTTGTTGTCCAGCTCGACATTGGTGGCGGACGTGATGTTACTGTTGACCGTCAGGGTGCTTATCCCCGTCTGATCGAAGCCCGCGAAAAGGTGGGTACTTGAGGTCGTCGCATTCAGCGCCCCATTCACGGTGATACTGCCATCGGCCTCTACCCAGATGTAATCTCCGGCCGTATGGGACCCGAGAGTCAAGTCGCCCCCGTACCCGTAGGTATCGGCAAGCTTGTACCAAATATAGCCGCCGCCGGATGCTGTAGCCTGGAATGGCAAGACGCTTTTGTAATAGACGTCACCGCTTCCCGTTTGTGACAGTGAAACATTGGCTACCAGGTTCTCGCCGGTCAGGTTGATGGTTTGAGTGCCACTGGATCCAGCACTCAAGCTGGCAGCCTTGATCACACCACTTGATGTCTGGCTGATACCGGCGGTTGCATTCATAGTGACGCTACCAACCGATCCGGTCCCGACGAGGCCTTGGCCGAGCGAGATGCTGCCGGAAGAATTTAGCGTCAGTGTTCCGCCTGCAAATCCGAAAGAGCCGATCCGATCGCTCCATACGTTCGAACTTGAAAACTGCAGGTTTCCGCCAGTCGTCGTTATCGTGGTGCTGGTGGGAACCAGATAACCGCCGATGGCAGCTGGCGATCCGCCATAAGTGTTGACCGCGCCTCCATTGAGCGTCAGGCTGCCCGCGGTCAGGTTCAAGGTATGTCCTGCCCCGTCCCATCCGATGAGCGCGGCGTTTTCATGGATGAAATCGCCGCTGGCGGTGAAGCTTCCGGGGAGCGTGGCGGCACCTCCTGTCAGCAAAACGTTTCCGGTTACGTTGATGACTTGGGTCATGCCGCCAATATAGGTACCACCATAGCTCGCATTGCCACCCGTCATCGTGATCGAGGAAGCGTTGATGGCCTGCGCACCATTGGACGAGATGCCGGCGCTATTTTCAAAATAATGGTCTTCGCCACTGACGGTAATCATCTGTCCGCCACCGGTACCCCCTAGGAGCTGAATGACCGGATTGCCGGAAATGATCTGCGCTCCCGAACCTTCCTGATTGATTTCGGCATCGTTGCCATTGCCGGCTCCACCGCCCTGCAAGACCAGGTTGCTACCGGCGGAAAAGGCGAGGGTCTGGTTGCCGCTGCCGTAGTTCTGGATTTCAGCGTAGTTGCCGCTGCAGCTGGCGCCCGCCAATCCGCAATCCCCGCTCCAGCCACTGACCGTGCCGTTGCCGCTACCACCGGTCATGGTCAGGTATGCACCGTTATTGAAGACAAAGGATTGACCACCCGTGCCGCCAAAACGCTCGATGGAAGCATATCCCCCCTGGTTGCCCACACCATCACTGCCATGCAGCAACAACTGGCTAACTCCTGCCCCGCCCATCCCCGCCAACGTAATGGTTTGATCGCCATTGGTACGAATTGTCGATGAGTAGTCACCATTGGCGTATAGCTGGAGCGTATTGGTTGTTATGGATAATGCGCCTGACGTCATGTCAATATAAGTACGTCCATACGCACCGTCGGCAACCATGTTGATTTCGCCCGCGGCTTTCATCGTCACGCCGCCATTGGAAACGATACCCACGTCACCCATGGCTGCTGCAGGCAAGAAGTAGATACTTTTGCCGGCGGCATAAGCGCCCACTGCCGGCGACGCCGTACTGACTCCATCCCAACCCGCTACCATTTCAATTGCGCCTGTTCCGGCATTGCCGAAAGGCGCGTTGATGTTGATGGCGTTGTGAGCCAACAGCGAAAGATTGTTCGAGCTACTGTAGAGTTGGTTGCTGTAAGTGTTGGTACTGGTGAAATAGGGACTGGTATGGGTGACTGTCAGGTTGGCAAATGTCGGCGAAGCCGCAATCGTGATGTTGCCAGTGCCATTGCTGCCATTCGTCGTGATGACTACGTTGCCAAAACCCAGTTGGGTGTTGATGGTGCTCCAGGAAATTGTCGCCGGACTGTCAACACCGGTAAAGATCCCGCCACTGAAGCTGCCACCATAGAAAGAATCAGCGCTATTAGAGATCGTGAGATCGATCGGATCCAGCAGCAGTGTTCCGGATTTACCTAAGATGGCGCGTGTATCCACCAAGCCTTGGAAATCGAGATAGCGCTTGCCCGAGGTTTCGACGAAACCGCCATCACCGCCATTCGCGCCGCCCTTGGCTTCGATACTGCCGAAGGCCCGTGTCGTGTCGTCCGCCCACACGATCACCGTCCCGCCATCGCCGACTTCCGTCGCATTGGCCTTCAGCCTTGCCTCCGGCCCGAACCAGGTGATGCTGGCGTTCTGGATGTCCGGGTTCTTGCCCTGGTAGTCGCCGCCCACCATGATCCGGCCGCCCCCCGTCTGTCCGGAGACATCGATATCGGCCTGGTCCATGACCGCCACACGGTTGCCCAGCACTTCGATTTGCCCGCCTGTCGTACCGGTGGCGACGATGCGGCCATTGCCGTCGACATAGGTGTCCTGGCTGGCCTTGAGGAAGATGCGCCCGCCTTCATTGACGACGCTCGATGCGTCAAGGGTGCCGCTGTTCCGGACGATGGCGCCGGCGATGCCGATGCGGCCGGCGTCGGCGACGATGGCACCAAGGTTGGTGGCGTTGCCTGCGGCACCGGTGATTTCGACTTTGATGCCCGGTGTGGCGGTGTCGATAAGTTCGACGGTTTGTCCGGCGGCGAGGATGGTTTCACCGTTGGGGGTCTGGATCAGTCCTTCGTTCGTCACGTTACTTCCGACGAGGTAGACGCTGCCGCCCGATGGGGTGGTGATGGTGCCGCGGTTGATGACGTCGCCGGCACCCGGCGCGGACTGGAAGGCGAGCCGTCCGGCAAGGAAGTCTTCGGCGCGCACGGCCAGCGTGGAGGCGACGAAGCCGGCGGTGTCGATGACCGCACCGGCACCGACCAGTATGCCAGCCTGGTTCACGAGCCAGACGGCACCGTTAGAACTCAGCGTGCCGTAGAGGGCCGAGGGGTTGTTGCTCACGACCTGGTTGAGCACCGCGGAACTCGCCGAGGGCTGGACGAAGCGGGTCGTTTCGCCGGCCGCGATGCCGAAGGTCTGCCAGTTGATGATCGCACCGTTGGTGTTGGTCACCGTCAGGACGTTGCCAGCCTGGTTGAAGCTCGCCATGCCATTGACGACCACCGGGTCGGTCGGTAAGGCATAGGCGCCCGCCGAGAAACACGCTGCCACCGATAGCGACAGCAGTTGCTGCCGGACCTTGAAGCGTGGAAGTCGTGCGGTTTTCATGACTGTTCCCCTGCTGCTGCAGATGGCGTTCAGAAAGCCATCATCATCCTGAAATGGCCGCCCCAGCCATTGCGGCGGTCGAGATTGTTCGGACCCTGGTCGAGAACGTCCGCGACATCGATGCTGAAGCTGACATCCTTGTTCAGGCTGTAGCGCAATCCGGCACCGAAGGAGGCGATGCCTTCGTGGACGTTGGTCGATGCACCAACATTGCGGCCGCGGCCCATGTCATAGAAGAGCACGCCGTGGAGGGTGCCCGGCACGCCCACCTGCCCGGCCAGATTGGGCGTATAGGCCTCGAGGTTGACGACATACCCCGTATCGGCGGAAACAATACGTTCATCGAAGCCACGCACCGCCTGAGCGCCGGCGAGGCCGAGCTGCTCGGCCGTCGGCAGGCCGCTGCTTGTCGACTGGCCGGAAAATACCGCCCGCATTTGCCAGCCATCGACGAGTCGCGCATAACTGGCCCCGTAACGCAGGATCATGAAATCGTCAGAAACCGGGCGGCCGGCGATGAAACTGTAGTAGTCGTTCTTGCCGCTGGCTGTTGCATAACGCGCCCCGGTGGGGAATGCGTTCCATGACAGGCCGAGGTTGTAGCTCAACTGGCTGGCGACACCCTGCCGCTGACCGCTGTAGGTGGCGGACAGCGGACGCAGGGTATAGGGCGTGCAGCTATTGACCACGCCGCGCCGGTCCGGCTCGCAGGTGGCATTGATGTGCTTGAAGTCGAAGCTGAACACCAGCCGCGAACTGTATTCGCCGACGCGCGGGAACAGGTGGTTCCAGCGCAACGCCAGTACTTCGCCCTTGCCGACGATGCCGAAGGGGCTGCCCAAGGCCAGGACGCTGCTCGGCACATTGACGGAGGAGTTGCCGTAGATGACATCGAGGCTGTCGCCGAACTCATAGAACGGCTTGCGGAAGGCAACGCTATAAACATCCACTTTGACGCCATCGGGGTGGTCGAACCAGGGATCGGGCGAGGTGGTATAAGCCAAGGTCAGGACTTCGTCCCTGCCGCGCAGGTTGGCATCCTGTCAGGCCACGCCGAGGCGATGCCTGCCCGTCGCCATCGTCCCGCTGTTGTCGAAGGTGACATAGAACCGCTGCGGTGGCTGGTCGACGACGGCGACCTTGGCGTCCACCTTGCCCTCTTCCTCGCTGATGCCGAGGGTGACTTCCGCCGACCGCGCGGGATTTTCGTTAGCGAGCTGGACGTTTTCTGAAATCTGCCGCAGATTTGGCGCCTTGCCTTCCTGCAATTGCGGCAAGGCGGCACGCAGATTGTCCGCATCGAAATGCCGGTTGCCCTCGACCCGGACCTTGCCGATCACGGCCTCGGTGACATCAAGCCGGATGACGCCAGCGCTGATTTCTTGTTCCGGAACATGCACGTTGACCGTACCGAACCCCTTGCTCCGGTAGGCATTTTCGAGCGCCTCGAGCGCCTTCTGTATATCGCCGTACACCCGTCCTTTGCCGGCGTAGGGTGCGACCAGCGTCGTGACCTGTTCGGCCGGCAACAGCGTATTGCCGCGGATATCGAAGCGCAGGATGTCGAACCGCTCATCCTGTGCGGCGACTGGCAGGACACACGCCCAACCCACCATGATGGTGAAGGCGCACAAATGCAACTTCATCGACCCCCCCTTGTTGCTACAGCGCATATATTTACAGCGTAGCAGACTACAAATTTTGTAGCGAAATATTTGCGCGGGGTTTGCTCTTCAGGGCAAGGGGTGTCGTGCCTTTATCACATTAGTACGATGTCGAACTGTTCCTGGCTATAGCTCGGCTCGGCCTGCAGGGAAATCGGCCGACCGATGAAGTCGGACAGCATGGCGATGGCCTGGGATTCCTCATCGAGGAACAGGTCGATGACGCCCGGGGCGGCCAGCACCCGCATTTCGCGGGCGGAAAACTGGCGCGCCTCGCGCACCAGTTCCCGCAGGATCTCATAGGCGACGGTCTGGGCGGTCTTTACCACCCCGCGCCCGCCGCAGGTCGGGCAGGGTTCGCAGAGAACGTGGGCGAGCGACTCCCGGGTGCGCTTGCGGGTCAGCTCGACGAGGCCGAGCTGGGTGAAGCCGTTGATAGAAATGCGCGTGTGGTCGCGCGCCAGTGCCTTGTCCAGCTCCGCCAGCACGGCCGCCTGATGGTCGGGCAGTTCCATGTCGATGAAATCGACGATGATGATGCCGCCGAGGTTGCGCAGGCGCAGTTGGCGGGCGATCGTCTGCGCCGCCTCGAGGTTGGTCTTGAAGATGGTGTCGTCGAAGTTGCCGCCGAAGCGGTTGCCGACATAGGCACCGGTGTTGACGTCGATCGTGGTCATCGCCTCGGTCTGGTCGATAATCAGGTAGCCACCGGACTTGAGGTCGACGCGCCGTGCCAGCGCCTTCTGGATCTCGTCCTCGACGGCGTAGAGGTCGAAAAGTGGCCGCTCGCCGGTGTAGTGCTCGAGCAGCGGCGCGAGTTGGGGCATGTACTCGTGTGCGAAGGCGGCGAGTTTCTGGAAGTTCTCGCGCGAATCGATGACGATGCGCGAAGTTTCCGGTCCCGCCAGATCGCGCAGCACACGCTGGGCGAGCGTCAGGTCGTGGTGCAGCAGGGCCGGGGCAGCGGCATTCTGCGCACGGTGGCGGATCTCCTGCCAAAGGCGGCGCAAGTAGGCGGTATCGGCCGCCAGTTCGTCGTCGGTCGCGTTCTCCGCCATGGTCCGCACAATGTAGCCGCCAGCCTCGTCGACGGGGAGCAGGGCCTGGATGCGTTCGCGCAGGGCCTCGCGGCCGGCCTCGTCCTCGATCTTCTGCGAGATGCCGATATGCTTTTCCTGCGGCAGGTAGACGAGCAGGCGGCCGGCCAGCGAGATCTGCGTCGAAAGCCGTGCGCCTTTGGTGCCGATCGGGTCCTTGAGCACCTGCACCATCACCGTCTCGCCTTCGGCGAGCAGGCGCTCGATGGCACGCGTACCACCGTTGCCGTTCTTCTCACCCCAGATGTCGGCCACATGGAGGAAGGCGGTGCGGTCGAGTCCCGCCTCGATGAAAGCCGACTGCATGCCCGGCAGCACGCGCACGACACGGCCGAGGTAGATATTGCCGACGATGCCGCGCCCGCCGGTACGCTCGACATGAAGTTCCTGCACCGTGCCCTGCTCCATCAGGGCGACGCGCGTCTCCTGCGGCGTGAAGTTGATGAGGAACTCATTCATGCCGGATACCCGAATGCGCGCAGCAACAGCGCGGTCTCGCAGAGCGGCAGGCCGACGATGCCGGAATGGCTGCCGCGGATTTCCTCGACGAAGACCGCGGCGCGGCCCTGGATGCCATAGGCACCTGCCTTGTCGCGCGGCTCGCCGCTGGCGACGTAGCGGCGGATTTCCTCTGCTCCGAGCGGGCGGAACCTGACTTCGCTCGTCGACAACCGCGTTTCGAGGCGATCTCCATAAGCGAGCGCGATGGCAGTCAGGACGCGATGGGTGCGGCCAGACAGGCGGGCGAGAATGGCCGCCGCATCGGCATCGTCGACCGGCTTGCCGACGATGGCGCCCTCGACATCGAGGGTCGTATCCGCCGCCAGCACGGGGCGCGGCGGCAGGCGGCGCATGGCCAGCAACTGCGTACCGTGACGCGCCTTGGCCTCCGCAACGCGCAACGCATACGCATCGGGCGCTTCGCCCGGCAGCGGATCCTCGCAGATTTCGGGATCGGCGCGCATGCCGCTACGGAAGAGCAGCAGGTCGAAGCGCACGCCGATCTGCGTCAGCAGCTCGCGGCGGCGCGGGCTTTGCGAGGCGAGATAGATGCGCGGTTCGAGCGTGGTCATGGCGATGGCCTCGAAGGACCGCCCCAGGCAGCCATACGCCTGCCTGTGGGGGAAAGCGAGCCGGATTTGCGAGCGTAGGGGGCCATATTTTCAGTCGCGATGGTAAGGGTGGCCGGCATTGAGGCTGTGAGCGCGATAGAGCGCCTCCGCCAGCATGACGCGCGCCAGGCCGTGCGGCAGGGTCAGCGAGGAGAGACGCATGCTCTCATGGGCGGAACGCTTGAGCTCGTGGTCGAGCCCGTCCGGGCCGCCGATCAGGAAGGCAACGTCGTCGCCATGGCCTTGCCAATGCACGAGGTTATCGGCCAGCGTACGCGTATCCGGCGCCGTGCCGCGTTCGTCCATGGCAACACGCCGGCAGCGTGCCGGCAGTGCCGACTCGATGCGCTTCGCCTCGGCGGCCATCATCGCCTCGACGGTCTTGCCGGTGGTGCGCGGTTCAGGCTTGATTTCGACCAGTTCGAGCGGCAGCTCGCGCGGCATGCGCTTCGCGTATTCGGCGAAGCCGGCATTCATCCACTCCGGCAGGCGGTTGCCGACGGCCACCACGATCAGTCTCAAGCCGGCCGCCTCACGCGTCCGCTGCCGTCCCCGCCGGCCGCTTCGGCTTCACCTGCCAGAGCGCTTCGAGGTCGTAGTAGGCGCGCGCCTTGGGCTGCATGACATGGAGGACGATCTCGCCGAGGTCGACGAGCACCCATTCGCCGCCGTCCTCGCCTTCGATGCCGATCACCTCGCCGCCGGCCTCGCGCACCTTGTCCGCGACGTTCTTCGCCAGAGCGCGTACCTGCCGGTTCGAATCGCCGGTGGCGATGACGACGCGCGCGAACATGTCGGACAGCCTGCGCGTATTGATGACTTCGATGTCCTTGCCTTTGATGTCTTCGAGGGCGTTTACGACGATGCGTTGCAGTTTTCGGATGTCCATGAATCAGCGGGAATAAAGTTGATTGCGGCGAATATAGTCGAGAACCGGCGCCGGCAGCAATTCACGCAGTTGCTCGTCCGCAGCGCCGGCGGCCAGCAGCGTGCGCGCCTCGGTGGCCGAGACCGTGCCGGCGACGAGCTCGAAAGGGAAGATCCCCCCGGCCGGGCCACGCAAAAAGTGTTCGACTACGTCAAATCTCTCGCTACGCTCGGGACCGCCACTGCGTGGCGTCCTGCGCCCTTCGGGCTGGTCGGTGCCGGCGGGACGGCGCAAAGCCGGTCCACCGCCAACATGGAGACGGCGTGCGGCGAATTCGGCAGCCAACGTGGCCGGTACTTCATCCAGCGGAAAGCCTGGCCGCGTCGCCACGGCGATATGGGCGAAGTCGAAGAGTTCGCGCCAGCGATGCCAGCCGGCCAGGCCGCGGAAAGCATCCGCACCCATCAGCAGGACGATCGTGCGGTCCGGCCCCAGTTCGCGGCGCAATCGGGCCAGCGTATCGACGGTGTAGCCCGGCGCACCGGCCTCGGCCTCGCTCGCGTCGAGCACGAAACGCGGCTCGCCGGCGATAGCGGCCCGCACCATGGCCACCCGGTCGGCGGGCGAGGCGCCCGGCGCATCGCGGTGCCACGGCCGGCCGGCGGGAATCCAGCGCACCTCGGCCAGGCCGAGGCGGTCGAGTGCCGTACGGGCCAGGGCCAGGTGGGCGAGGTGAACCGGGTCGAAGGTGCCGCCCATGATGCCCACAGCATCATTGCTGACGGTGCCTTCCGCATCATTCCTGGCGCTGCCGACCGACCCGCTCATGCGGTGGTGTCGGTGTGGAAGATGTCGCGGTAGCTGACGTAGATGCTCGCCGTCAATACCGGCGCGACGAGGAAAATCAGCAGCAGGCGCAAGGCGACGAAGGCGACGTCGAGCGCCACGCCGGCGACCTGGCCGATCACGATCAGGATCAGTCCGGGCACGAAGCCGGCCAGCACCAGTGCGGCGATGCTGAACATGGCCATCGCCCGCCAGTTGCGCCACGAGGCAACCGTGCTGAAGAACAGCGACTTGAAGGGGCTGACGCGGTCCCAGCCGACCAGGAAGGGGGCGAACCAGAACGCGATGATGACCGGCGCGGCGAGCAGCAGCAGTCGCAGCAACGCCCCCAGCATGGCGGCCTCGGCAGCGGGATCGGCGGGTGTGGCGACTTCGCCCATGTTCGCGGCCCCCAGGGGATCGTTGATGCCGGAGAGCGGATCGGCACCGCCGTTCAGGGCGAGATTGAGCAGCACCAGCAATACCGCGCCGGCGAGCTGCAGCGCACCGAGCCGCAGCATGGGCGGCAGGTTGCCGCTAATGCCGCGCAGCAGGTCCTTGCGGTTCGGCGGGCTGCCTTCATCGACGAGCCGGCAGCCATTGGCGACGACCAGAGTCAGCAACGGCAGCAAGAGGGGCAGCACCACCGGCCCGATGCCGGGCAGCAACAGCACCAGCGTCTGCACCACCAGCAGGTAGAGCAGCGTCAGCGCGGTGATGAAGGGCGGATTGCGACGGAAGAGGCGAAAACCCTCGAACAGCCAGAATGTCCCGCGCGCGGCGGGCAGGCGACGTGCCTGCATGGCAACAACCGGATCAGAAGCTGTGGATGACCCACATCGGCACGGCGATGCGCTTGTCGCCGCCGGCGACCTCCTCGCGCACGAAGCCGCCGTCGCCCTTCGGATCGACCAGATAGTAGGGGACGCCGTGCGGCGGCGTCACCTTGATCATGTAGAGCTTGCCGTTCATGCGGTATTCCTCGACCCGGTCCTCGCCGCGCCGCTTGATCGTGACCTGCGGCTCGAGCGCCGGATCCTCGACCATGCCCGGGGGGGGCGGAGGCGGCTCGGGCAGCGGTTCCAGATTGGGTGGCCGGGTCTGCGCAACGGCAGGCAGGGCGACGGCAAGCAACAGGGCGAACAGGGTTGGGCGCATGGTATCGGGTCCGTGTGGAGTACGGTTGCGGCTTTCGGAATGCCTTGATTTTATCTACAAATTCAGCAGCAAATCGTGCTCGGCCGGGATGCGTTCGAAACCCCGCGTTTCGTAATGTTTGAAGATCGCGGCGACGATGGCCTCCGGCTCGTCGATGATCTGGATCAGGTCCATGTCTTCGGGGTTGATCATGCCTTCCGTCAGCAGCCGGTCGCGGAACCAGTCGACGAGGCCGCTCCAGAACCCGTCGCCGACCAGGATCAGCGGCATGCGCGGCGTCTTGCTGGTCTGGATCAGCGTGAGCGATTCGAGCAACTCGTCGACCGTGCCGAAACCACCGGGCATCACCACATAGGCGGCGGCGAAGCGCACGAACATGTATTTGCGCGCGAAGAAATGGCGAAAGCTTTGGGAGATGTCCTGGTAGGGATTGGACTGCTGCTCCATCGGCAGCTGGATGTTGAGGCCGATGCTGGGGCTTTTCCCGTAATAGGCGCCTTTGTTGGCCGCCTCCATCACGCCGGGCCCGCCGCCCGAGATCACCGAGAAGCCGGCATCCGAAAGCAGCCGGGCGATACGCTCGGTGAGCTGGTAATAAGGCGAATCGGGCTTGACGCGCGCGCTACCGAAGATCGACACCGCCGGCCGGATCCCCGCCAGCCGTTCGGTCGCCTCGACGAACTCTGACATAATGCCGAACACCCGCCACGCCTCGCGCGACGTGGATGCCGGCGCGGCCAGACGCGGATCGGCGATTTTGGGCAGCTTATCTTTTGCACTCATTTTTCGCACTCATTCTGAACTTTCCCTCATGCTCTTACTGGTTGACGGGTCTTCCTATTTATACCGCGCTTTTCATGCACTGCCCGACCTGCGCAATCATGCCAATGCGCCAACCGGCGCCATCAAGGGCGTGCTGTCCATGCTGCGCCGGCTGGTCGCCGACTACCCGGCCGCCGACCGGCGCGCCGTCGTCTTCGACGCCAAAGGCAAGACCTTCCGCGACGACTGGTATCCCGACTACAAGGCGCACCGCCCCCCAATGCCGGACGATCTCGCGGCACAGATCGCGCCGCTGCACGAGGCCATCCGGGCACTCGGCTGGCCACTGCTGTGCATCGCGGGCGTCGAGGCCGACGACGTGATCGGCACGCTCGCCGCTCAGGCCACGGCCCGCGGCGAGGATTGCGTGATCTCCACCGGCGACAAGGACCTCGCCCAGCTCGTCAACCGGCACGTCACGCTCGTCAACACGATGAGCGAGGAAACGCTCGATCCGGCCGGCGTGGCGGCCAAGTTCGGCGTGCCGCCCGAACGCATCATCGATTACCTCGCACTGGTCGGCGACACGGTGGACAACGTGCCCGGCGTCGCCAAGGTCGGCCCCAAGACCGCCGTGAAGTGGCTCGACCAATACGGCTCGCTTGACGGCATCGTCGCCCATGCCGATGAAATCAAGGGGGTGGCCGGCGAAAACCTGCGCCAGCATCTCGACTTCCTGCCACTGGGCCGCAAGCTTGTCACCGTCGCCTGCGATCTCGACCTGGGCGACGTCGAACTCTCACCCGCCGAACCGGACAAGAAAAAGCTGGCAACGCTCTACGCTGAACTCGATTTCAGGAGCTGGCTGAAAGAACTGAACGGAGAGTCTCCGGAAAAACCGGCTCCATCGAAAAAATCCGCCGTCCTGCCGGTGCCGACTTTTGACACCACGGAACCCGACCGCTCGGGATACGCGTGCATCCTCACCAGTGCGCAACTCAACGACTGGCTGCAGCGCCTGAACCAGGCCGAATGCGTTTCCCTCGACACCGAGACGACCGCGCTCGAACCGATGGAAGCGAAGTTGGTCGGCCTCTCTTTCTGCATCGAGCCCGGTGCGGCGGCCTATCTGCCGCTCGGTCACCACTACGCCGGTGTTCCGGAACAGCTGCCGCTCGACGCCACGCTGCACAAGCTCAAGCCCTGGCTCGAATCGTCGCGCCACAGGAAGCTCGGCCAGCACCTCAAGTACGACCGCCACGTCTTCGCCAACCACGGCATCCGGCTGGCCGGCATCGTCGACGACACCCTGCTCGAATCCTACGTCCTCGAATCCGACCAGTCGCACGAGCTCGGGAATCTCGCCGAGCGCCACTGCGGGCTGAAGACGATCAGCTACGACGACGTCACCGGGAAGGGGGCGAACCGCATCTCCTTCGCGCAGGTCGAGCTCGAACGTGCCGCGCAGTATGCGGCCGAGGACGCCGACGTCACGCTGCAGGTGCATCAGGCACTGGCGCCGCGTCTTGCCGCCGAGGAAAAGCTGGATCAGCTCTACCGCAACATCGAACTGCCGGTCGCCGAAATCCTCTTCCGCATGGAACGTCACGGCGTACTCATCGACACGCAGGCGCTGGCGCAACAGAGCGACGCCCTCGGTCGCCGGCTGATGGAAATCGAACAGGAAGCCCATCAACTCGCCGGCCAGCCCTTCAACCTCAACTCGCCCAAACAGCTCGCCGAAATCCTCTTCACGCAGCAGGGACTGCCGGTCGTCAAGAAAACGCCTTCCGGCACGCCCTCGACCGACGAGGAAGTGCTGACGAAGCTGGCGGAGGACTACCCGCTGCCGAAGCGGCTGCTCGAACATCGCACCCTCGCCAAGCTCAAGGGCACCTACACCGACAAGCTGCCGAAAATGGTCAATCCCGCCACCGGCCGCGTGCATACCAGCTTCTCGCAAGCCGTCGCCGTCACCGGCCGGCTCGCCTCGTCCGACCCGAACCTGCAGAACATCCCCATCCGCACGCCGGAAGGCCGCCGCATCCGCGCCGCCTTCGTCGCGCCACCCGGTCACCGTCTCGTCAGCGCCGACTATTCGCAAATCGAGCTGCGCATCATGGCGCACCTCTCGCAGGACGCCGGCCTGCTGAACGCCTTCGCACAGGGCGAGGACATCCACCGCGCCACCGCTGCCGAAGTCTTCGGCGTCACCCCGCTGGAAGTAAGCAACGAACAGCGCCGCGCCGCCAAGGCCATCAACTTCGGCCTCATCTACGGCATGAGCGCCTTCGGCCTCGCCAAACAGATCGACGTCGACCGCGGCTCCGCGCAGACCTACATGGACCGCTACTTCGCGCGCTATCCGGGCGTCGCCCACTATATGGAGGAAACACGGGCGGCAGCGAAAGAAAAGGGCTACGTCGAAACCGTCTTCGGCCGCCGCCTGTGGCTGCCCGACATCCGCTCATCGAATGTCGGCCGCCGGCAGGGTGCCGAACGCGCGGCGATCAACGCGCCGATGCAGGGTACCGCCGCCGACCTCATCAAGCTGGCGATGATCGCGGTACAGGGGTGGCTAAGCAATGAGAGGCTGCAGTCACGGCTGATCCTGCAGGTGCATGACGAGTTGGTGCTTGAGGTGCCTGACGACGAACTCGCTGTCGTTAAAGAGGCGCTGCCAAAATTGATGGCCGGCGTCGCCGGGCTATCGGTGCCGCTGTTGGCGGAAGTCGGTATCGGGTCTAACTGGGATGAAGCGCACTGAAACTCTGCTATTGAGATAGCGCCTTTTCGCCTCGCCACTTCTTCCAGGCGCGGCGCAGATTGTGTGCAATTCTGGCAAAGCGTCGCTTCACGCGATGCCGGGCGTAGTAAATCGCATCGGTGACCGCTGCAGGAATCGAGCTACCTGTTCTCCGCACGTAAAAGTCATTGACATCGATGCTGTCGCGGTAAGCGTAACCATGGCTGACGAAGTAACTCTTGATGTCTGCAGGGCGGACTTTGGTATTCGACTCAACGACGACTACAGCGGGCTTCCAACGAGCGATATCGAATCCTCGCAGCACCTCCATTTCCGCCCCCTCCACATCGATGCTGACAAAATCGACTGAGGAAGCTCCTGCCTCCTCCAGCATCGAGTCCAGAGTTCGCGCCGGAACCGTCAAGGCCGTGGGCTGAAGACCCATACCCGATATCCGTGCCGCATGGCTGTCCGTTAGCTTCGTAGTGGAATAAACCTCGCCGGCCTCCACTTGAAAGAAGGTGATTTCGTTCATCTCCGGCGAGCCTACGGCGGCACACTGGAACACGAGAGAGCGTGGGCGACTTGCCCGGCACAGATCAGCCTTTCGGGGATCGGGTTCGACCAGCACACCGGTCCAGCCGAGTTGCTCGAAATGGTAACTGTTGCTCAAGTTGACGCCGTCGTAGGCGCCTACATCCACGAAGAAGCCATGACTCCTTCCCCCGAAGAATGCATCCAGCCAGAGGTCCTCCCCATTCTGGGCACGAAAGGTGTTTGCTTCACTTCTTGACTCTGTGTTCATTGCGACTCCAGAAAGTCTTTGTAAGCGAGGGCCAGTCCGGACCGCAAATCGCGGCTTGCCCGCCAGCCCAGTTTCGTGAGTCGCGATACATCGAGCAACTTGCGTGGAGTACCGTCGGGCTTGCTCCGGTCATAAACAATCTCTCCGCTGAACCCCACCACCTCCCTGACCAAAAAAGCCAGTTCTGCGATGGTCAAATCCTCTCCCACGCCAATATTGATCAAAGGTGCAGCGTCAGGACCGATGACTAAATCAAGAGTTTCATCCGGCAGATTCATGAGAAACAGACAAGCGTCGGCCATGTCCTCACTATAGAGAAACTCTCGCCGCGGCATGCCAGAACCCCAGACGGTCACACTCACCGCATCGCTAGTCTTCGCCTCGTGGAACTTGCGGATGAGGGCAGGAATGACGTGGGAATTTTCCGGATGATAGTTGTCGCCCGGACCGTACAGGTTCGTAGGCATGACAGCCAGAAATCGGGTGTCGTACTGGCGGTTGTAACTCCAGCACATCTCGATGCCCGAAATTTTCGCCACCGCATAGGCCTGGTTGGTCGCTTCCAAGGGGCCGCTGAGAAGATATTCTTCTCGCAGGGGCTGAGGGGCCAGCTTCGGATATATGCAGCTCGATCCCAGAAACAAGAGACGCTTCACCCCGTGGTGCCAGGCTTCGTGAATCACATTGGTCTGGATAGCCAGATTCTGGTGGATGAATTCTGCCGGATAGGTGTTGTTGGCAACAATGCCGCCCACCTTGGCGGCCGCCAGAAAAACATGGTCGGGCCGTTCATTCTCGAAAAAGGCCGCTACGGCATGCTGATCCGTCAGATCCAGTTCGGAATGGGTACGCAGCAGCAGGTTGTCATGTCCATTATCGCGCAGCGCCCGTACCAAGGCCGACCCCACCAGGCCGCGATGCCCTGCGACATAGATCCTGTCGTTCGGTCCCATGTTCATTCGTGGCGATTCAGGGCGTTGTAACCGTGCTTCTTGATCAGCTCGTCACGCTCTGCAGCCTTCAGATCCTCACGCACCATCTCGGCGACGAGGTCCTTGAAACCGATGCGGGGAGTCCACCCCAGCTTTTCTCTCGCTTTGCCCGCATCCCCGAGCAAGGTTTCCACTTCGGTGGGACGGAAATAACGCGGATCCACCTGCACGATGCAGCGGCCATCCGCATCGTAACCCTTCTCATCAATACCTTCGCCCACCCAGTCCATCTTGAGGCCCAGCTCGCCGGCCGCCGCAGCGACGAAGTCCCTCACGCTGTACTGGACGCCTGTGGCAATGACGTAGTCCTCGGGATGGTCCTGCTGGAGCATCAACCACTGCATCTCAACGTAGTCTTTGGCATGCCCCCAATCGCGCTTCGCATTCAGGTTGCCGAGGTAGAGGCAATCCTGCAGCCCCAGCTTGATGCGGGCCAGCGCACGGGTAATCTTGCGCGTAACGAAAGTTTCGCCACGGATCGGCGACTCGTGGTTGAACAAAATCCCGTTGCATGCATAGAGCCCGTAGGCCTCCCGATAGTTCACCGTGATCCAGTAGGCATAGAGCTTCGCGACCGCATAGGGGCTGCGGGGATAGAACGGGGTTGATTCCCTCTGCGGCACTTCCTGAACCTTGCCGAACAGTTCGGACGTCGAAGCCTGATAGAAGCGAGCCTTCTTCTCCAGGCCCAGGATGCGAACGGCCTCGAGAATGCGCAAGGTTCCCAGTGCGTCCGAGTTGGCCGTGTATTCGGGCTCTTCAAAGCTGACTGCCACATGGCTTTGTGCCGCGAGGTTGTAGATCTCGTCCGGCCGTACTTGCTGAATGATGCGAGTCAGACTCGAAGAATCGGTCATGTCGCCGTGGTGCAGAATGAAGTGGCGCCCCGTTTCGTGTGGATCCTGATAGAGGTGATCTATCCGGTCTGTGTTGAACAGGGAGCTGCGGCGCTTGATGCCATGAACCTCGTAGCCCTTGTTCAGGAGAAATTCGGCCAGGTAAGCACCGTCCTGGCCGGTAATGCCGGTGATAAGAGCAATCTTGGTCATTGCAGCACCCCTTCTTGAATCTCAGAACTCATGTCACCTTCTTTCTGTCCGCATGCTTTCTGCAACTTCGATCAATCTACGCGCCCGATGCTCGTAGGTGTGCTCACGCATCACCCGGGCATGCGCAGCCTCTGCAATGCGCCGTGTCTCATCAAAATTATCCAGGTAATAGCGTATTTTCGCGATGCAATCATCGAGATCGTGATAATCCGCCCATTCCGTACCGGGCTCGAAATCGTCCCGCGCATGACGACGCTCGTCCGAAAGCATGAATCCGCCTCGCGCCGGCACACCGTAGCAGCGCTCGGGCAGCCCCCAGGACATCTCGACGCCAGACCGGGAGCGGTGATCGCAGGACGACCGGTAATTGAGATTGATGATGGAGCGCTGGATGACGTCGATCTGCTCCTGTTCGCTCATGCCGCCGGAATTGCAGAACAGGACACGCAGGCCCATCGCCTCAAGTCGTGGGCGCAATGCTTCGAAGAAACGCTGGCGTTCGGCATGCTCCTTGTAGCGCTCACCGTGCATGTTGCCGACGAAGCTCACGTCCCAACGGAAAAATGTCGGGTCGCGCATCTCCTCCAGACTTCGGCCATGCAGATTGAAATTGCGCACCCAGACCGCGTTGGCGCTATAGACGACACGCGGTGCAAAGCGATAGGTCGGCTGCAGGGTGTGCGTCGCGTAGATATCCAGAATGCGCAGCCACTCGAACAACTTGAGCTGCCTGACCAGGCGCCCCATGTGCCAGGGTGCATCACGGTCCAGGCCGAGCAGCGGCACGCCGGCGCGGCGCAACCGCGCTTTGAGCTTGAGCGCCGACCAAGGATGGCGTACGCCGTGATAGACCATGACGAAGCATAGTGCCGCACGCGCGAGTTGAGCGGTGTCTGGGCGGTCACCGATCGTCGCGATCTCATAGCCGAGGTTGTGGAAGGCATCCTCGAACATTGGCGAACGCGTGTGCAGGCCGAAGAGAACGAGGTCGTGGGAATGGACGGTGATCATAGTCAGTGTGACAAACGGGTCACAGAAAGGACTTCAGCCAGTTGCGCGCAATGCGCCGGTGCTGGGCGAAGGTTGTCGCGTGGCGCCACAGCAGCGCATGGAGGCCGCGGCCGCGCAAGGCCCGCCTGAGCGCCCGCAACGTGGTGGCCGAACTGATTTTCGGCAGGTGATGGAAGATAGACAGCCCGCCGTCCACCAGTTGCCAGGCGATGGCGCGGGCAAGCAGCGGATCGGACAGTTCGCCGATCAAGCGATCGAGAGCCTCAGCGTTGAACGCTGAACTCTCGATCAGCAACTGCAGGCGTACGTCCTGCACCGGACCCGGCTTAGGCGGGCGCAGCGGTTTGCGGTAATGGACCAGGGGGGCTGCGCTGTAGCGCACTCGCGGTGCATGGATAAGGGCACGCGTGGTCCATGGCACATCTTCGTGTATCCAGGGTGGTGCAAAACACAGGGCGGTGCGCCTGATAAAGTCGTGGCGGTAAAGATGCAACCAGACGAAATGAAATAGCTTGTGCCGCGTCAGCCGGTCTGTGAGCCAGTCGCGCCCGCTCATCACGGCCGTGTCAGGCTCGCCGGCGTAAATCAGCTGTTCTGGCCCCCGCCCCTCGAAGTCGAACCAGCCGTTGAACAGGGCGATGTCGAGGTCGTCCCGTTGCGCCATGTCGAGCGCCAGTTCGCAGTGTGCGGGGGCGAGCCGGTCGTCCGAATCGAGGAATGCCAGCCACTCGCCGGTAGCGTGCTCGAGGCCGGTGTTGCGTGCCGCGGACAGCCCGCCGTTCTGTTGGCGGACCACGCGCATCTGCGGCAAGCGCGCCGCGTAGTCGGCAAGAATTTCCGGGCATGCGTCCGTGGAACCATCATCGATCACGATTATTTCATCGGGTGCCCGGGTCTGGGCAACGATGCTGTCAAGACAGGCCGGCAGGTAGGCGGCCACGTTGTAGACAGGAATGACAAGGCTGAGGCGGGGCTGATTCATGACTTTCGGTTCTCAAGTTCATAGCGCAAGTCGGCATAAGCGCGTACGACATCGGCAACGCTGACGTCGGCGACGTTCATACTGGGCGCCTGCAGTAGCCGGTAGGGTACGGCCCACGGCCGCCAGCGTGCTGCGCTGCTGTGGCCGAACAGACAGACGATGGGCTTGCCGGCGGCGGCGGCGAGGTGCATGGCGCCGCCGTCAGCACAGATAACGTCGTCGCACAGCGAAATTGCGGCGATGAGCTCCGCCAGCGTTGCTGTGGGCACCGGCAGCACGGGAAGACCGGCCGTCGCTGTGCGCACGGCGGCAGCCTTGTCGTCGTCGCCGGGATGGCGCGGATTGTCGGCGGCCCCCGGCGCCCATAGCAGCATGAACACGCAGCCGTGGACATCATGCAGCGCGTGCATGATGCCGGCGAAATGCGCGGCGGGCCAGCGCTGGCTCGGCTTGCGTGCTGAGAGGTGGATACCGACGACGCGACGCCCGGCACGCAAGACCTGCACCTCAGGTGCGAGCCGCGCCGCCGCGTCGGGCGGCGGCACGATGCACAGCGCCCCAGGAACGCCCTCGATGCCGAACGCCTGCCCCAGCCCCCATACGTCCTCGGTCTCGGTCTGAGCAGGATCGAAGCGCCAGGGCACAGCAATGTCGATCAGCCGTGCATGCGGTTTGTCCGGCTCGACGAATCCAACGACGTGCCGGGCGCCGACCCAGCGTGCCAGCGCCAGCATGCGCCGCTGGTAGCCCGGCGCGGCCAGCACGCAATAGTCGAAGCGCCGGCGGCGCAGGTCCAGCATCAGGCGCAGCCGTGCGACATAGTTGCGGAAAACGCTTTCGCCCGCGTCGAGATGCTTCGTCTTGGTATAGGCCACGATCTCGTCCAGGGCCGGATGGCCGTCGAGCACCGCCCGGTTGTAGCGCGTTACCAGCGCACAGAGATAGGCATCGGGAAAGCGCCGGCGCAGTGCATCGAACAGCGGCGTCGTACAGACCAGATCGCCGATGTTGTCGCGACGGATCAGCAGGATGCGCGGGGAACTGTGTTTCATTCGCGGTCCAGTGCCTCCAGCATGCGGGCCACGCGCGTGCGGAAGGCTTCCTCGGAAAAGCGCGCCAGATGGTCGCAGGCAACCAGCGGATCGGGCCTTGCCATGCGCCCCGACAGCAGATCGTCAAGCAGCGAGCCGAAGCCGGCAGCGCCGTCGTTACGTGGGTCTGGGTACAGATAACCGCTGCGACCGTGTGCCACGGTCTCGGTGAACGGCGGCGCATTGGGCGCGAGCACCGGCGTGCCGCATATCTGTGCCTCCAGCACGTTGAGGCCGAGCGCCTCCTTTTCCGGCAGGCCGGTAAGCAGATAATCGACCAGCGGATAGACGCAGCGCACGTTACGCTGTTCGCCCCACCAGCGCACGGCGCCGTCCATCGGCGAGAGCGCGCGGCGCGTATCGCGTACCGAAGCATAACCGCCGCTGCCAAAAATCTCGAGATTAACGCCGCGCGCCTCCAGCGTCGGCGCGATCGCCTCGAACAGAGCGGGGAACTGCTTGATCGGCGTGATGCGAGACACGACACCCAGCGTCAGCCCGGGACGCCGGCCGTAGACCCGACGCGGCTGGCAAGCCTGCCAGGCCGGATGGACCCACGACAGCAGTCGGTCGCGCACTTTGCGCGTGTCCCAGCTGTAGCGCGAGCGGGCCACAATTTCGGTTTCCTCGCCGGGCCGGTCGAGATGGGCAACGCCATAAAGCGGTTCCGGGTGAGCCTGCGTGAAGCCCCGCTCAAGGAGGCCAGCCAGCACGTAGCCCGATACCGCGAAAAGGCGATCGTAGGCGCGGAAGTGCTCGAAACGGCGCTGGTAGAGCGGCATGTGCACGAAGCTCGCGACACGACAGCGTTGCATCTGCAACTGCGTCAGGCGCTCGCCGCCGTCGGGGGTATGATAGATCAGCCAGGCCGGCCGCGCGAACGGCAGCTCGAGAATATCGTCATGGCCGGCGACCTGATAGACCCGGCGCGCACCAGTGTCGTGGTCACGCCACCAGCGCGCGTCGCGCTGCACGACGAGATCGAACGGCTGCCCAAGCGCGCGTAGCGTGTTCCCGAGGAAACAGGTATAGACTTCGCCGCCGCCGAAACCCCGTTGCAGATTGACTTGTAGCAGTTCCATGACGCTCCGGAAGTCAGGCGGATTGCGGACGGTAGAGATAGAAGACATATTTCCGCGTCATGCCCGTGTCAAGGCAGAAGCCCTGCGCGAACAGCTTCGCCAGCATGGCGGTAACGCCGTCGTTGCCGAGTACATGGGCGTGGGTCTCGACGCAGATCTTGTACACTCCTGAGAGGTCGGCGGTCGCGAACAGGTCCGCTTCGCCACCTTCGATATCGACGATCATGAAGGTCGGACGGATACGGGCGATCTCCGCGTTGAGGTCGATCTGCTCGACCTCGATTTCCCGCGCGCCGGTGCTGGCCGCGTTGGCCGACGAAGCCCAGAAGTCCTGCTCGATGTAAAACCGTTTGCGGCCGGTGCCCTGACCGAGCAGCGCGCAACGGACCGCGGGCCGTACGCCGTTGGTGGCGTAGGTCAGGGCGATCACTTCCATCAGGGCCGGGTTGGCTTCGTAGGCGAACACCCGCGCATCGCCGATGCGCTTGGCGCAGTAGGCCGAAAGAAAGCCGATGCCCGCGCCGACTTCCATGACGACATCGCTGGCGTCTAGCCGGTTACTGACGATTTCCGCCTCCTTGCGCTCGTATTCGCCGAAGTAGATCTCCTTGGCTATGCTGGGGGAGATCAGCGCGTGCTTAAGCGGCAACCGCACGCCGAAATTGTCGGCGAACTGCGGCCGATGGATATGGCGCAACAGCTTGCGCAGGCGGCGGGCGGTACGGCCATGTTTGCGAATTATCATGATAGGACAGTTTCGGATAGCAGGGGGATGGAACGCCGGAAGCGGCGGTTTGCGCCGCTCATTTCGGCATGAAAAGGTAATTGCACAAACCTAGGCCCGCGAGCGGGCCAGTCTGGTTGGGATAATCGTGCCATTGCGCTTCGACGATCCCGCCCGGTACGATGGGGCCGATGATGTCGTAGTCGAGGCCGACGAGCAGGTCGCGCAGTGCCTGCCGTTCATCCGCCGATTCCATTCCGCATTCGAGCAGCAGCGGCGGGCGGAAACGCGCCAGCGTGGCGGTCGCGCCCCGCAGCACTCCGAGTTCGTGGCCCTCGACATCGATCTTGATGAAATCGATACGGTCGATGTCGGGCCGCTCCGCCAGCAGGCTGTCAAGACGGCGCGTCGCCACGGCGATGACCGCGAAGTCGCCCGCGGCGCGGCCGAGCCGCGAGCCGCCACTGTTGCCGCTTTCCACTGAAAACTCGGAACTGCCGTCACAGTCGCTGAGCGCCAGCTGGTGCACCTCTACCCAGTCCTGACGGTTCACCCGCGCGGTCTTGGCAACCGTTTCGGCCAGATAGGGCACAGGTTCGAAGGCGAGCACGCATCCGGTCGGCCCCACTCGCAGCGCGAAAGGCATCGCCCAGTCTCCGACATTGGCACCGATGTCGAGCACGCAGTCGCCGGGACGGCACATCGCATCGATGATGTCGATGTCGAGTACAGGCTTGAACAGCCGGTGCCCCGCTGTGACATCGACGTGTGACGGGACGTAGGCAAGACGGCCATCGGAGCGCTGGATATAGCCGCCGGGCCAGCCGTCGAGCGCCGCGTGGCGAACCAGATTGCGAAAATAGGGAATGCGCATCCGCCAAGGCAGCTTGCGAATACGGGCAGCCCGGTACTGGCGCAGATTGAAGAGATTGCGCATAAGTGTGGCGAGTTCGGAAGCCATGAGTATTAGTAGGTTATTAGTTAGTTCTAGAAGGAGCGTTAGGATATCTTCATATTCTCCGCATGCGGGAGATACCATCTTCGCATCCACTCGACAGTAAGGCGCAGGCCATCCCGGAAGCCTGTATGAGCATGCCACCCCAGTTCACTTTTGGCCAAGCCACAGTCGAGAACGCTTACTGGTACGTCCACAGGACGCCCGGTCCTATAGCGCTTATCCAGGTCGCGTCCGAGCAATTCCTCAATTACCGAAATGACGTCATTCAGACTGAGGCCGGTGCCACTGCCGATATTGAATACCCTGTGCTCTCCCTGATGCTCCATGGCTGCCACGATCGCCTCGGCGACGTCCTCGACGTAGACGTAATCCCGCACCACATGACCGTCGCCCCATATCTCCACTGCGTCACCTGAAAGGGCGTTCGAGAGAAACGCAGCTACCACTCCCTGCCGCTTCTCAGCCGTCTGGAAAACGCCGTAGGCATTGGAAACTCGCAACACACGATAGTCGAGGCTGCGCTGACGTCGGTAGACTTCCAAGTATTTCTCGACGGCGAGTTTGGCTACGCCGTAAGCGGTGATCGGTAGGGTGGGAGCGGACTCCGGGGTCGGGGTCACATCAGGAATGCCATACACGGTGCCACCTGACGAAATAAACACGACGCGCCTGACACCGGCAGCAACGCAGCGCTCAAACAGGCTCAACGAGCCGATCACGTTGGCTTGTGCATCCGCGCGTATGTCCTTGTCCGCATTCGCAGGGGTGGAGCTACTGGCCAAATGAATCACGGTATCGCAACCGGAAAGCACAGCATCAAGGGCCTCGCTGTCCGGGTGGGCAATGTCGCCGGTGGTCCAGTGCAAGCCACGTAATACATCCGGAAACGCCTGCCTGCGACCGAAGCACCTGACATCCCGTCCGTGCCGCGTCATATACTGCGCCAGAAAGGTGCCTAGAAAGCCACCCGCCCCGATCACCGCGATGGGCGACGTCGAGACAGGTGTGCTCTGCCCTGATCGATGCATTACTTACCCTCCCAGCGCCGTACGGTAGATCTCTGATAGCTGTCTGGCCAATGCCGCCACGCTGTAGTGGCTGCGCACGCGCTCGGCGCCGGTCGCTGCCATCGCGGCGCAAGTCTGTTGATTGGCAAGCAGCTTTTCCGCAGCGGCTGCGATCGTGCCCGCATCCTTCGGCGGCACCAGCAGTCCCCATTGGTTGTCGCCAAGCACCTCGCGCGCGCCGCCCACGTCCGTGGCGATCACCGGCAAGCCGGCCGCCATGGCTTCGAGCATCGCCAAGGAAAGCCCTTCCCACAGGGAGGGCATGATGAAGAGATCCAGAGCGCGGTAGACATCCCCTAGGCTCGTGATGCTGCCAGGGAAGCGGCAGGCCTCCGCAATGCCTAGGCGATCCGCGGTCTCGCGTAATGCAGGCAACAAGCGACCGTCGCCCACCAAAAGCAGCCGCAAGTTGGCGCCACCGGGCAGCCGGCGCAGTTGGGCGAATGCTTCCAAGAGGAACACGTGCCCCTTCTGCTCTTCTACCCGACCTACCGTGCCGATGACGAAATCCGTTGCAGCAAAGCCGAGCCGAAGCTTCGCCTCAGCCGGGATCAGCACGCTGTCGACCCGGGTCAGATCGATGCAGTTCGCCAGGCGAACCACCTTCTCCCGTGGCAAGCGGTCTACTTCGAGTACATCACGTTCGATATCGGCTGAGCCAGCGGTCACGACGAAGGTATACCGGGCGAGGTAGCGGTTGATCCAGTGGCGATACCATTTGCGCCGAGCGTAGGTGTTGTGCACGCTGGCAACCGCGGGTATGCCTTCACGATGCGCAGCTAGGCGGCCGTACAGGTTCGCGTGGTAGAGGTGGCTGTGCACAAGTTCTATGCCGCGGTTGCGCATGAGCTGACGCAGTGCCGGCACGACGCGACGATCATGGCCACCACGGGTCATCAATCCCAGAGAGATGACAGGGATACCCATGGCTTCCGCCTCATCCGCAAGCTCACCGCGGTCCTGGATGCAGCACACAGTCGATTCGAACTGCTCCGGATTGAGATTGCGTAGCACGCCCAACAACATGCGTTCCGCTCCCCCGATGGGCAAACGAGTAATGAGATGCAACAGGCGGATCTTCTTCATGATCACCGCACGCGTTTGATAAATCCATCCGGCGCCACGGTGATGAGCAGCTTGTGCTCGATGCTCTTGTCGATTTCAAATTCGGGGTGGTTTTTGAGGTATTCCCAGACCGCAGTTTTTGGGTTGTCACCCGGCCCCCAGGGGCGATCGGGGAACATGTCTGCCGGCATGTCTTCGACTATGGTGTCGAACACCACGCAATAACTCCCTACGCTGGTCAGGGGAGCGAAGGCCTCCAATTCGGCGAGCACATGGTCATGTGTATGGTTGGAATCGAGGCAGACCAGAATTCGGCCGTAGTTCTTCGCCACCTGCCGCACCTGTTCAACCACGTCGGGGGCAATGCTGGAACCCTGAATCATCTGGATGCGCGAGGCCATCGGGTGCGCCTCAATGGCCGCACGATTGTGGGCACGAATATCGATATCGATGCCCAAGACTTTGCGCTTGGATTGTTTGGGATCAATGGTTGTACCCGTCTCGATGGCGTCGCACATGTCGAGCAGAGCGAGCATGGAGGCGCTGAAAATCAGGGAACCGCCATGAGCAATGCCTGTCTCGATGATGAGATCGGGGCGAACCTGCCAGATCAACTCCTGCATCGCCGTCATATCCTGCGGGTATTGGATGATCGGACGCCCCATCCAAGCGAAGTTATAGGAGTACTGCGCCTTGATCGAAGCACGCATGAACTCGCTAGCTCCCGCAGCCAAGGCCAAATCCCGCTCGTTTGCAGTAACTCTTTCGACTACTCCCTTGGCAAATTCACTCATGATCGACTCTCACATAACAATAGGCATTCTTGGACATCTTTCTGATTTCCTCATAATAATTGGAATTCATCACATAGATGGTTGCACCGCGAGGCAATGCTGAAAGGCCCTCTTCGGCGGAATGGACCCGGAGACCGGTACCCGGGAGGTACTTTCCCTGCTTGGCGGGATTGATGTCGATCACCATATCTACCGGTCGCCCAAGCCGCGAGCGCAATAGTGCGAAGACAACCCCCTTGGAGGCGCCACCCCATATGGCTACTGGGCCATTGATGATATCCGCAGTCATATCCTGCTGAAAATCATCCGGTAGCGATATAACGTCGTTGGAATTAGCTTTGGGCTCTTGCAGACTGGCCAGATCGGCAATCACATATAAATACTGGCCACCGAACAGATGGCCGCTCTCGACGATACGGGAGAACATGCGACTGAAGTCGTTCAGTCGAAAATAATTGACATGCTCGTAAAAAATGTCGAACCACGCGCGATGTGCCACGATCCAATCGAAACAGGGCACCTCAACATAGATCAGCCCTTTTCCTCCGTTTGCGGCATGCAGTTGCTCAAGAAAGGTGAAGGGGTCGGCCATGTGCTCGAGTACATGGCGCAAAATCAATCCCTGTGCCGACATGCCTACCCCGGGCTCGAAAGCATGGCACCGAATCAGCGGGTTGCTGCCTTCGTACGCAGGATCGAAACCGGCAATATCGACACCTCTTGCCGCCATGATTTCCAGAAAAAAACCCTTGCCGCAACCTACCTCGATCAAACCGTTACGCCCCATGTTCCGCTCGACAATGCCAGCGACCTTATCGAGGTGTTCCCTGAAAAGGGGACTGACGGCTTGCTCGTTTTGGTAATTCTCATCGTAGTCGAGCAGTTCGGGCCGGAAATCTGCGTTGTAGATCAGACCTGTCGCCAAATTCTGCACCAGGCGAACATCACCGCGCGGACAGCCTTGCGCTTCGGCTGCTGACTCATACATGCGGTTCTGAAAAACCGGCAATTGCTCGATACGATAGATCTCCTTGATCATTGATCCCCCAGCAGAGCATCCAGTTTTTGTCTATCGCCCCAGAAAGCCATCGGCTCATAATCCGGATATGGGTAATGCCCCAAACTCAAGCTTATCTCCCAGCCGTTATCGTGAACCCAGCTTTCAACCAAACGGCGCACTGAAACAGGCTTGCCGGAGCAGATATTCACCACCCCATTGCCCTGGCTCGAAATAGCCAGCTTGACGAGCAACCGGGCTGCCTCATCGACAGGCAGGTAATCTCGCAACTGCTCGCCGCCAGACATGTTGAAGACTGTCTCACCGGCCGCCACCGCCCTGCATAACTGGGGGAGCAGTGAGTTTTCCGCTTGGCCTTCCCCATGAAGGTAGAAGAATCGCGCCCAAGTCAGTTCGAATGGATGCGCTGCCTTTAGATACTCCAGTTTGCGCCGCAATGCATCCTTGGCGAACCCATAAGGGTTTTCCGGTCGCGTCGGCAGACCCTCATGTAGCGGTCCGGACTGCATACCGTACTCGAAGCAGGTTCCCGCAACAACCAATGATGGCAAGCCGGCCTTGACCAAGCCGCTGAGGAAGCGGTACTGGGCCGGCAACTCCGTCTCTATATGGTGAAGCGACCGATAATTGGGCAGGCCGCTCCAGGCAAGATGGATCAGGATATCCGGCCGTCCTAGCCTCTCGAAGGTATCGCTAGATGCATTGTGGATGTCCAATGTAACCGCTTGGTGTCCCGCAGCGGGGAATTCTCCGTGGCCTGTACGTACGCATACCACCGCACTGATGCCACGGTACGCTAGCTCTGAAAGTACGGCACGGCCAATGAAGCCTGAAGCACCAGTGACAGCGACCCTCATTGACTGCTTCCTAAAACCTTATTGATGGCAAAAGTCGGCACTGGCGGGACGGCAATTATTCAAAAACTATCAGCCTTGGAATCGCCGCAACGAAGCGGCCGTTCCAATCGCGAATCTGCCGCTGTTGCGTGCGCACTTCTTCGGCGATGTTCCACGGCAGTATAAGCACATAATCGGGCTTGCGTTCGGCAAGCAACTCCGGAGCGACGATAGGTATGCGGCTACCAGGCAGATACTTTCCCTGCTTGGCGGGATTGCGATCCACCACGAAAGAAACCAGGTCCGGTCGCACACCGGCGTAGTTGAGCAGGGTATTACCCTTGGCGGCAGCACCGTAGGCCGCGACCCTCATGCCGTCCCGTTTGGCCTGCAGCAGGAACGAGAGGAAGTCGTTCTTCACCTTGTCTGCCCGCGCCTGGAAATCGGCATAGTAGGCGGCGTTGAGCATGCCGGCCTCGGCTTCCCGACTCAGCAAGTCATCCACGCTGCGGCTGCGCGGCTGCTTTCCCGAATCCGCCCTCTGTGCGAATACGCGCAAGCTGCCTCCATGGGTGGGATGCTCTTCCACATCGAATATATCGAGACCTGCCTTGGCGAAAATGCGGCCTACCGTCCCGAGGGATAGGTAAGAGAAATGTTCATGGTAAATGGTGTCGAACTGGTTTTCGTTCACGAGTCGCATCAGGTGGGGGAACTCGAAGGTTGCGACTCCCTGCGGCTTGAGCAGGGTAGTAAAGCCGGCAACGAAATCGTTGATGTCCGGCACATGAGCAAGGACGTTGTTGGCCACCATGAGATCCGCCTGCTTGCCTTGGGCAGCCAGTTCCTGCGCCAAGCGAACGCCAAAGAAGTCCTCGACGATCGGGATGCCACGGGTACGGGCAGCGGCTGCGGTGCTGGCGGTGGGCTCTATCCCGGTACAGGGAATGCCGTGAGCCCTGACGTATTGAAGCAGGTAGCCGTCGTTGGCGGCGACCTCCACCACGTGGCTGCCGCTCTCCAAGGAAAAGCGCTTCGCCATGTCGGCGACATAGCGCTCGCAGTGGGCAAGCCAGGAAGTTGAAAAGGCGCTGAAATAGGCGTAGTCCGCATCGAACAACTCGTTCGCACGAGAGAAATCCTCGGTCTGCGCCAGCCAGCACTGCTCGCATACAAGCACGCGCAGGGGAAACCACTTCTCCGGTTCGTGCAACGTCTGCTCGGTAAGGTAGGCATTCGAAGGTGGCGAAGAGCCCAGGTCGATCAATGTGAGCTGCAGCGGGGCGGCGCAATGACGGCACTTCACGAGATCACTCCAGCGAAATCCGCTTCGAGGAATGGATGCGCGGCATCTCTCGGGGAGAGGCTGACCACCGGCAGCGGCCAGTGGATGGCGAGGCGCGGGTCTTGGGGATTGAGGCCGCCTTCGGCCTCCTGCCGATAGGCTGCAGTGTGGAAGTAAAGCATTTCGCAATCGTCGGTCAAGGTTTGAAAGCCGTGGGCGAAACCTTCGGGAATAACGAAGGTCCGGCCGTTATCCGAGCCAAGCAGCTCGGCGTGCCACTGCAGGAATGTGGGCGAGTTTCGGCGCAAGTCCACGGCGACATCGAAAACTTCGCCACGCAGGCAGTGCACAAACTTTGTCTCGGCATGGGGTGGGTATTGGAAATGCAGGCCACGCACCGCGCCGCGGACTGCCGTGTGTGTGCGATTGACCTGCTCGATGCGCTTGTCCGCAAGAAGCGGCTGCAACTCCTCGGAACAGAACATCCGCTCCAGATAGCCACGACTGTCGCCGATGGGCTTGCGTTGCAGGACGCGCAGCTCGGGAATGGGTGTAGCCAGAATGTCAAAGCGGGCACTCATGCCAAAGTTCTCGTCGCCTCGTATTCACGTATCTGCCGCAAACTGAATTCGGCCATGTCTGCGCCTTCCTTCCATGCCTGATGCCATGCGAGGGTCGCCTCCAGCGCCTGACCCAGCTTCCAGCGGGGGCGCCAGCCTAGGCGCTCGCGTGCCTTGATGCTGTCCAGCCGCAGGGTATGAGCCTCGTGGGGCTGGGGCGTTACGTCGCACTCCCACTTGGCATCGGCAACCTGTGCACACATGGTTTCCACGATCCACTGTACCGGCCTGGCATCGGCTTCGTCCGGTCCGAAGTTCCAGGCTTCTGCGAAGGTGTGTCCTTGTGCACACAACCGCTCCGCCAGCACGAGGTAACCTGCCAGCGGCTCCAGCACGTGCTGCCACGGACGCGTTGCCTGCGGCGAACGCACCACGAGCGGCCTGCCTGCATCCAGGGCACGCAAGAAGTCCGGCACGAGTCGGTCGGCTGCCCAGTCGCCGCCGCCGATGACGTTGCCGGCTCGTGCGCTGGCGAGGGCCACCCCTGCCGCGTCGAGGAAAGAGCGCCTCCACGCGGCAGTAACCAGTTCCGCGCAGGCCTTGCTGCTCGAGTAGGGGTCGTGGCCACCCAACGCCTCGTTCTCGCGATAGGGCCAGACCCATTCGCGGTTCTCGTAACACTTGTCGCTGGTAATGTTGGCCACCGCTTGCACACCCGGAGTCCTGCGCACGGCCTCGAGCAAGTGGATGGTTCCCATGACATTGGTCGAGTAGGTATCGACCGGCTCCGCATAGGAAAGACGAACGAGGGGCTGCGCGGCGAGGTGGAACACGATCTCTGGATGCGCCGCGCCCATGGCGGATTCAAGCGCAACGGCATCCCGTATGTCGGCGATGGTGCTGCTCGCAAGTCTGCGCTCCAGCTTCGTGACGGCGCAAAAGTTCGGCTCGGTCGGCGCCTGCAGCGCATAGCCATGCACCTCGGCGCCCAGGTCGGACAGCCACAAGGCCAGCCAGCCCCCCTTGAAGCCCGTATGGCCCGTAAGGAAGACCCGCCTGCCGCGCCAGAATGCCCGGTTCACGACCAAACCTTCCATGGCGCCTTCCCGGATTGCCACAGCGACTCGAGCAGGCTCTTCTCGCGCAACGTGTCCATGGGCTGCCAAAAGCCCTGATGTTCGAAGGCCATCAGTTCGCCAGTGGCTGCAAGGCTCGTAAGCGGTTCGCCTTCCCAACTCGTGGCATCGCCATCGATGAGATCGAGGCAGCGGGGCGAGAGCACGAAGAAGCCCCCATTGATGAGGCCTCCATCGCCGCGCGGCTTCTCGCTGAATCCTGTCACCTGTTGATCCGACATCTGCAGGGCCCCGTAACGGCCGGGCGGCTGCACGGCGGCTACGGTGGCCCACTTGCCGTGGCTGCGGTGGAAAGCAACTTCGCGGGTAACGTCAACGTCGGCCACGCCGTCGCCGTAGGTGAAGCAGAAGGCTTCTTCATTCTTGAGATATTCCCCGACGCGCTTGAGGCGTCCGCCGGTCAGGGTTTCTTCACCCGTATCGATCAATGTAACGCGCCAAGGCTCGGCCTTGCGCTGGTGCACTTCCATGCTGTTGTGTTCCATGTCAAAGGTTACGTCCGACATATGCAGGAAGTAATTGGCGAAATATTCCTTGATCAGATAGCCTTTGTAACCGCAGCAAATGATGAAGTCGTGGATACCATGGGCAGAGTAGAGCTTCATGATGTGCCACAGGATCGGTTTGCCGCCTATCTCCACCATGGGTTTGGGCTTGAGGTGGGTTTCCTCGGAGATGCGGGTGCCAAGCCCGCCGGCGAGTATGACTGCCTTCATGCGTTTGATTCCAATGTCAAACGTTCGCCCTGCATCAGAACCTGCTAAATGCGTGACGAACAAGGTTGCGTGGGCCCAGCTTGGTCAGGCATTGCCTGACCAAGCGCTGCGCCGAGCCACAGTGTCGGCGCAACGCGACAAAGCCTATCTGTTGCAATTCTAACGGCGCCCGGTAGTAGGTCCATTCAAACAGGCAAGCGATGATTTCATTTTCTGAAAGCTCGGACAGGTACGCGTCTAGCAAGGCTTGCCAACCAACTCCCGCCTTCTCGAAAGCACCGATCAGTTCGACATAGCTGTTGCGGAAGAATGCCTTGCGGAATGCGCGCCCCTTCGTGCGCATGAAATTGGTCGTGTGGACCCTGGACACACCAGCAGGCCGGGGATCGTAGATCAAAGACCCCTGCAATAGGATGCGGGCCTGAGTTACCAGATCCGACTGGTAGGTGAAGCCGGCATCGTATCCGCCGATGGCAAGCAGGGTCGAACTCCTGATAGCGAGCGTCGGGTGCAGGAATTGCCGGATCGGATCGAAGAACTGGATTGCCGCGTAGTCCCCATCGAATATGGCCAACTCATCGCGGATCACCGCCATGTCATCGTGCCCTTGGCGGGGGCGCATCAAACGCGAGTGATACCCGTGCCCATGCGCCTGTCTCCAGATGGGGCCGGCGTACATCACGGCATCGGGGAAGTCCCGCAAGGCGGCGTCGGCACGCTGGAGAAAGTCCTTGTGGAGCAAGTCATCATCCTGATGCAGGACGAAGAACTCCCCCCTGGACTCCGCCGCAACCGTTGCGAAATGCTCGCCAGCCGGCATGGTTGGCTCCCACCGGACAAATCGGATTCTCGGATCGCGCAATGAGCGCGCGTACGATTCCGTACCGTCTGTGGAGCCATTGTCCGAGATGATCAATTCGAAGTCGCCGTAGGTTTGTTGAAGCACCCCTTCGACCGCCTGCGGCAGGAAGGTGTCCAGCCTATTGAAGGTGGGTATGGCGACACTGAATCGTGGCTGGTTTGTCATGACTTTGAACTATTGCGCAAGAACACGGTGCTCTACCGGGAAGTCCGCATCGGGCATGGGCGCCGGAAACTCTCCCGAGAGTGCATAGAAGACGTTCTCAAGCACCCTGTCGACGGAGATGTCCGACATCGGCGTATCAAAATTCGACCCGTTTGCCGGGTATGGAAGACCGCCGGCGGCCATGGGGTGATCCATGGCGAAGCAGCAGGGATGCGCGAAGGGTCCGAGCGCGCTGCTCGGCGCCGTCGGGTGATACATCGATACCATTGGCTTGCGCAGTGCCGCCATGATGTGAGTCGGTCCGGTGTCGACCCCGACGTACAAGTCCAGTTGATTCATCACGGCACCGGTCTCGCGCAAGGTCAGCCGTCCGGCATACAGCGTGCTGTGTCCTTTCAGGAATAGATGCAACTGTGCAGTACGAGCCGCCTCCGCAGCCCCACCGAATATCAGGAAGTGCGTCTGCGGAAAAGCACTCAGAATCCGCCGACAGAGCTCCATGAAGGCCTCAATCGGCCAATCGCGATGGCTCTTCGTAGGAAAACTGGCAACCTGCAGACCAACCAGAGGCGTACCGTGGACATTCTCACTCGACAGCCTTTGCTTCGCCCAAGCATCCTCTGCGGCAGTGACTTGGTAAGAGACATGCATTCCATCCGTCTCGATTCCTAGAGGACGAATCAAAGTCAGCGCCAAAGTGACGGCGTGACCAGGCTCGTAACCATCTTCACGGGCAATTGCGAACAGCCGGCGATTGAGCTCATCGGAGGGCTGCCGGAAGGCAATCACCTTGTCCGATACGCGCAAGGCATACTCGACCAGCGAAGCATCGTTGCCATACACCAGCGCGATATCGTAGCGGCTGCCCCCCAGTCTGCCCAGGAACGGCGCAATACGCTTGCTGATGCTCGTCAGGCGATGGATGAACGGCAGGTTCTCGAGCACCTCGATACGCTTGCGGTGGCCGGCGAAGGTAATCTCAGCCTGCGGCCACGCCTTCGCCAGCGCCCGCAGCACGGGCGTAGTCAGCAGCGTATCGCCAATGCGGGTGACATTGATGACCAGAATGCGCTTCGGCTCGTCCATAGCACTCACGCGAGCAACTCGCAACATGCCGCCCACACCTGCTCGACCGGCAGCATGGCCAGACAGTCGGAGGTCTTGCCACCGCCACAGCCGTCTATGCCACAGGGCCGGCAGGTGTAGTCCTCTTGGGTGACGATGCGCCGCTTCGGGGTCCACGGACCCCACAGGTCGTAACCCGAGGGGCCGAACAGCGCCACCACCGGCGTGCCCATGGCAGCAGCAATGTGCATCGGCGCAGAGTCCACACCAACGAACAGGCGCGCCCGAGCCGTCAATGCCGCCAACTCCTTCAGCGACAGTCGCCCCGCCAGACTCTGTGCCGGCGAGGCCAGCCTGCCCTGAATGGCTTCCACCATGGCCAATTCGTCCGGATCAGGCGCGGCAGTCAGTACCACGGATAATCCCTCGGCCTGCAACCTGCCTATCAACTCCGCCATCGATTCGACCGGCCAGCACTTGAACTGCCAGCGCGAGGCAGGATGGACATGAAGGAAGTTACCCGCGACAAGGCCAAGTTCGTTGATCAAGCTGTCGACAGTCTGCTCGGCCTCATGGCCAGGGATGAGAGTAAGACTGCGCTCCTCGGACGCGGGCTGAATCCCGATGCGACGCAAGGCATCCAGGTTACTTTCCACCACGTGGCGCCCGTTTGCCGAGCGCGCCAAGTGGGTAAAGGCTCTCACCCAGCGCCGGCCCCTGCCTCTAACGGCGGGGGCGACACTCCAGCGAGGTTTGCACAGTCGGGTAAGCCATGCGCCACGCCAGTGCTCGGTCAGATGAATGATCAGGTCGTAGTGTCGCTCACGCAAACCCTTCAACAGCCGGTACTCGTGTCGCACTTGGGCCAAGATGCACTGATTCTTCCAGCGCCGGTCGATAAGGAACAAGTGGTTCAGGGCAGGGTGCAGGGAGAGCATCTCGGCAGTGTCGGCATAGACCAGTGCATCGATTTCCACATGAGGTGCATGGTTCTTCAGAACCGACAGTACGGGCGATGCAAGGAGCACGTCGCCGTGGTGGCGAAGCTTGATGACCAGCACTCGTAGCACCCCCTCCAAGGGGATCGCATCGGCAGGCAAGTATCCGCGACTCATGGCATCCATGGAATCATTATTTCGTGGAGCCACGATCGATCATGACAGCTTTGACATAGGCATTTTCCATGCTCGCAAGCATGTTGCCTAGCCCGAACCGGCCAACTGCCGCACTTCGTGCTGCCATCCCTAACCGGGTCGCCAAGGGTATATCGTCGATCAGTCGATGAAAACCGGCAACCAACGCCTCAGGTGCGCGCTGAGGAACAACCAAGCCAGTCTCTCCATCGCTCACAGCTTCAGTGATGCTACCGACTGGCGTTGTAAGGATCGGCAGGCCAGTCAGCATGGCCTGAAGAATCGCTTGAGGAACGCCCTCGTTGGCATAGGAGGGCAGGCAGAAGATATCCAGGCCGCTTAGCCAGTCTTCCGGTCTGTTCTGCTGGCCAACCAGACGAACACGGCCGGAAATCTCGAGTTCGATTACTTTTTTCTCTATGGGCTCACGCATAGGTCCATCGCCTATGATCAGAAGGTTCCACCCAGGGCGATCCAGATTGGAGAAGGCTTCGAGCAAGTCAAGATGCCCTTTCCAACTGCGCAGCGTGGCCACGATGCCTATATAACGCCCATCAGGATCAAGCCCCAGCTTGGTTTTTGCGCTTGCCTTGTCCACAGGTGGTTTAAAGCGTTCCGTATCGATGCCCGTGGGGATCGATACCACACGCGACGCATCAAGTTCGAGCGTATCGATAAGGTTTTCGCGCAGGCGCTCTCCAGTGGTCACGGTCATCTTCGCCTGACGATAGAGCCATCTGTTGGCGAGATTTCCAGATACCGGCGCCGAGATGTGGCGAGTGCGCACGATAGCTGGAGGTTTCGGCAGCGTCGCGCAGGCCAAAGCGACGAGCCAACTGTCCGCCGAGCTATGGGTATTCACCATGTCGTAGCCGCCATGGCTCAGATGCCGGCGCAATGCAACAAGGCCTTTGAAGGTACGAAACTCTATGGGCAATTGCACGATTGGAACGGCATAGCGCCGGGCTTCTTCCGCAATTCGCGCATGGGGCGGACAGGCAACGGTCAGGTCGTGGCCGCGCCCGATCATGCCGCGCGACTCTTCAAGTATGCGAATCTCTTGACCACCCCAGCCACATGATGCCTCGGTATGAAGGATTTTCATGCCGCAGACTCTGTCGTAGCCTGGCGCAAATAGAATTGTGCATAAGCGCCATTGCTTGCAAGAAGCTGGGTGTGATTGCCAGTCTCGATAATGCGGCCACGCTCAAGGACCACGATGCGATCGGCCTTTTCAACCGTGGAAAGACGATGGGCAATCATCAGCGTAGTACGGCCTGCCATTAACTTGTCTAGCGCAGCCTGAACATGTCGTTCTGATTCGGTATCGAGGGCCGATGTGGCTTCGTCGAGAATCAGAATCGGCGCATCCTTGAGTATTGCGCGTGCAATGGCAATGCGCTGGCGCTGGCCGCCCGAAAGCTTTACGCCCTTTTCGCCCACATATGTTTCATACCCATCCGGCATGTCAACGATGAACTCGTGCGCATGCGCGGCTCGCGCCGCTGTCTCGATTGCAGCGCGCGAAGCGTTTTCCAGGGCGCCGTAAGCAATATTGGCTGCCACCGTATCGTTGAAAAGCACCACCTCCTGACTGACCAATGCGATATTGGCACGCAGCGATGCGAGGCTGAATGATTCGACGGGTTGACCGTCGATAAGGATTCGTCCCTGCTCAAGCACATAGAAGCGTGGCAAGAGATTCGCCAAGGTTGTTTTTCCGCTGCCGGAAGCACCGACCAGGGCGAGCGTCTCGCCCGGGTTGATCGATAGATTGATGCTTTCCAGCGCAACGCGCTCGGAACCGGGATAGCTGAATGTAACTCCGTCAAAATCCACTGCGCCGCGTACACCCGACAACTGCACAGCTCCTGAATCCTGCTCTGCCGGTTCATCCAAGAGGGAAAACAGGCTTTCCGCAGCGGCCAGTCCGCGTTGCAGGGGCGCATTGACATCGGCCAAATGCCTGATCGGCGCCAGCAACATCAGCATGGCGGTAATGAAAGATACGAAGGAACCGACGGTAGTCTGGGCCTCGACCGACTGTAGCAGTGCGACGTAAATGACGATACCAAGCGCAATCGCCGTAAAAAACTGTACGAAAGGGACAATCGCGGCGGCGGCAACCGATTGCCGCATGTTTTGCCCACGTAGATATTGATTGGCTTCCAGGAAGCGGTTGGCCTCATATTCCTGACCGCCAAAAATTTTGACGATCTTCTGTCCGCTGATCGCTTCTTCCAGAATGCGCGAGATTCCTCCCATGGCAAGTTGCGAATGGCGACTGGCCTTCCTGAGGCGCGCACTGAAAATCTTCACTACGACGGCAATCAGGGGGCCTGTCATCAAGGCGACCAACGTCAGTTGCCAATTCAGATAGAGCAACCACGCGAGCAGCCCAATCACCGAAAGCGAATCGCGAACCAAAACGGTCAGCGCCGAGGTAGCGGCCGCGGTGACATTCGACACATCGTAGGTAATACGCGACATCAGCGCGCCCGTGCTCTGGTTGTCGTAATAGCGGGTTGGCAAACGCAACGCCCTGTTGAACATGGCAACGCGCAAATCAAGTACAACCCGGTTGGAAACCCATGCCATCAGGTAGCCACCCGCGAATGAAAGAAAGCCGCGCACAATGAAAATGCCGACGATGGCAAGTGGTGCCAACCAAAGGTCATCGCGGGGCTTTCCCGAAAATCCCTTGTCCAGTAGCGGCTTCATCAGTGCCGGGAAAAGCGGCTCCGTCGCCGCCAACAGCACCATCGCCAGAATGGCCAATGCGAACACCTTCCAATAAGGACGCACAAAGGTCAGCAGGCGCACATACATCTGTGCGCTACTGAGCGAGGGGTGCGGATGCATATCGGGAAGCGGCATAAAAACAGGGCTCAAAGCAGCAGCCCGAACAGGGATGCGGGATTATAGTCGCCGCCCCGATTCTTCCCGTGCACCAGCGGGGCCGAGCGTTCGATATAACGACAACAACTCTTCTACTGTAACCATCGTGGTCAAGGCGCTGACGGAGTTGCGCGCAGACTCAATCATCGCTGTCGCCACCATCGGTGCGCACAGTTTGTCGAGATGCGCAGCCAGCATGGTTGCGTCGCGTGCAGTGCAAATTAGACCGTTTTTGCCAGGCTTGATGAGTTCAGCCGCACCGCAGGTCGTGGTGGTAACCACTGGCAGGCCGCAGGCCAAGGCTTCCAGGGCGGCATTGGGAAAAGGATCGTAAAGCGTCGGCAGGCAAAATATATCTGCCGAACCGTAGTAGGGTCGTACATCCGCCTGTGCCCCGAGGAAGTGTACGCGCTGTTCGATACCAAGATCGCGGGTCAGTTGCTCATAGTACGGCCGATCCTTGTCGCGACCGACTATCCAAGCCTCCGCTTCGCGCGTTGCCATGCGTGTCAGCGCCTCTAAAAGCGTCGCAACGCCCTTGCGCTCGTAGCCGGAACCAACGAACAGGATCACCGGCACCGTCCTGCCGACGCCGACTTTTTCACGTATTACCAGTCGATGCTCATCCCGCAGGCGTGGATGAAATTTCTCAAGATCGACGCCGTTGTAGATGACATGCAGCTTCCCAGCCGCTTCAGGAAAACGCCGGGCGATGTCGTCCTTGACCATGTGCGAGTTGCAGATCACCGCTCTGAGGTCCGGATGACGAAACATCGCCGCCTCGGCAGCCAGGGTGTAACGATGCCATGGCGACAGCCATGCCAGCGGCTTGCGGGAAAGCTCCAGCCAGGTCGCATGCACGCCGTCGCCGGCGCGGAAGATCTGGCAGCCGGGGATGCGTTCGTGCGACTGGACGAGATCGTAGCGGCCTGAAGCGATCACTTGCCGCACGCAATGTGCGAAGCCCATGTCGCGCCAGGTGCGGCCGAGGTAATACGGATCACACTTGACGCCCTTGGCGCCTCCCTCCCATTCGCGGGCCACGATCTCGACATCGACACCCTGCGCAGAAAGCGCATCGAGAGCGCGGGCCACAAAACGTTCGGCACCGCCGTAGGGCGTGTATTTCTGGCGAACGATCGCAAGCTTCATGAGCGGGCCTTATTCCGCCCGCAACGCCTCGACCGCATCGAGGCGGGCGGCGTTGCGGGCCGGCAGCACGCCGGCGGCGAGGCCGATGACGACGGCGACGGCCTCGGCCAGGGCGACGAAGGAGAGCGGCGTCTGCACCGGCAGGGCGGGTATCAGCAGGTGGGCGAGCTGCGCGATGCCGATGCCGAAGACGAGGCCGAGCAGGCCGCCGACGGCGGCGAGCGCCACGGCTTCGCCGAGGAAGATGCCGAGGATGGTGCTCTCTCGCGCGCCCAGCGCCTTGAGCAGGCCGATTTCGTTGGTGCGCTCGGTGACGGCGATGGTCATGATGGTGACGATGCCGACGCCGCCGACGAGCAGCGAAATGCTGCCGAGCGCGCCGACCGCCATGGTCAGCACGTTGAGGATCTTCGACAGCGTGCGCAGCATGTCTTCCTGCGTCGTCAGCGTGAAATCCTCGCGGCCGTGCCGTCCCGCCAGCGCCGACTTTACGGCCGCGGCGACGTCGGCGGCACGCAAACCTTCCCGGTAGGTCAGCTGGATGCCCATCAAGCCTTCGCGGTTGTAAAGCTCAAGCGCGCGCGCGGTCGGAACGAACACCGTGTCGTCGAGGTCCATGCCGAGGAACTGCCCCTTCGGAGCGACCACGCCGACGATGCGGAACTGCATGCCGCCGATGCGCAGACGCTGGCCGAGCGCATTCTCGCTGCCGAACAGCTCCTGCTTGAGCTTCGGGCCGAGCACGGCGAGAGGGCGCGCATGCTCGAAACCTTCCTCCGGCAGGAAGCTGCCGCTTTGCATCGTCATCTTCATGATATCGAGCGTGCCCGGGCCGACTCCCTGCACGGTGGTGCGGCGCAGCCGGCCGTTGGCGGCAACTTCGGAGTTGCCCCAAGCGACCGGCGTGACCGCCACCACGCCGGGAATGCGTTCGAGCGCACGGGCATCGTCGAGGGTCAGCAGCCGCACGGTCGTCTGCAAGCCGCCCGGCCCGCCGCTCGCCTTGGTCTTGCCCGGCGCGATCTCGATGACGTTGGTGCCGAATTGGGTGAACTCGTTCAGTACGTAACGATGCACGCCTTCGCCGATGCTGGTGAGCAGGATCACCGCCGCGATGCCGACGGCGATGCCGAGCAGCGTGAGGAAGCTGCGCAGGCGATGCGCCGTCAGCGAACGGGTCGAGAGGGTCAGCAGATCGGCCGCCAGCATGCTCAGTGCTTCATCAGGGCCTGCACCGGGTCGAGCCGCGCCGCGCGGTTCGCCGGCATGACGCCGAACAGCAGGCCGGTGACGAGCGCCGTCCCGAGCGCGGCGGCGACCGCCCAGTCGGGCGGATAGGCCGGCAGGACCCGCACCGCCGTGCGCAGCGCGAAGGCGCCGGCCTGCCCGAGCAGATAGCCGGCCACGGCGCCGGCCGCCGACAGCAACGCAGCCTCCGCAAGGAAGGCGTTGCGGATCGCGGCCCCTTCGGCGCCGAGCGCCTTGAGCAAACCGATTTCGCCGGTACGCTGCGTGACGGCCACCAGCATCACGTTCATGACGAGGATGCCGGCGACGGCGAGGCTGATCGCGGCGATGCCGGCGACGCCATAGGTCAGCGTGCCGAGAATGCGGTCGAAGGTGGCGAGCACGGCGTCCTGCGTAATCACCGTCACATCTTCCTCGCCGTCGTGGCGTACCTTGAGGATATCAGCCACCTGCCCCTTCGCCTGCTCGATCAGGGCACGGCCCTTCGCCTCGACGAGGACGCGGAACAGCGTATTGGTATCGAACATCGCCTGCGCCACCGCCACCGGCAGGATCACCACCTCGTCGGCGTTCATGCCCAGCCCCTGGCCGGTGCTGCCGAGCACGCCGATGACGCGCACGCGCCGGTCGCCGATGCGCAACACCTTGCCGATGGCGGAGCCGGCGCCGAACAGTTCGCGCTGGATCGTCGCGCCGATCACCGCCACCGCGGCATTCGGTTCCCCGGCCGGCAGGAAGCGGCCCTGCGCGAGATCCATGCGGCGCAGCTTGAGGTAGTCGGCCGTCGTGCCGACGATGGTGACATCGCGCAATTTGCCGTTGAACACCGCTTCGGAGGTGCCGATGGTAATCGGCGCAATGCGCAGCACGGCCGACGCGCGCGTCAGGGCCTGGCCGTCCTCGACGGTCAGGTCGCGCGGCGTGCTGGTCACGGCATTGGCCGGATTGAAGCCGCCGGTTTCGGAGCGGCCGGGCAGGACGATGACGAGATTGCTGCCGAGCGAGGAAAATTCGTTGACGACGTAGCGCCGGGCGCCGTCGCCGAGCGCGGTGAGCACCACCACCGCGGCGACTCCGATACTCATCGCCAGCACCATCAGGAAGGTGCGCAGCGGGTAGCCGGTGGCGGCGCGCATGGCGAAGCGCAGGGTGTCGGCCGGCTTCATCGGCCGTCCTCGACCTTGCGACCGTCCTGCATGACGACGCGGCGGCCGGCGCGCGCGCCGAGCGCCGCGTCGTGCGTCACCATGATCAGCGTGACGCCGCCGGCATTGAGTCCTTCAAGCAGGCGGATGACCTCCTCGCCCGTGGCGCGGTCGAGGTTGCCGGTCGGCTCGTCGGCGAGCAGCACGGCCGGCTCCATGATGGTCGCACGGGCGATGGCGACGCGCTGGCGCTGGCCGCCGGACAGCTGGTCGGGCCGATGGTCGGCGCGATTGGCGAGGCCGAAATCCTGCAGCGCCTTGTCCACGCGGCGCCCGCGCTCGGCGGGTTCGATGCCGGCCAGCATCAGCGGCAACGCGACGTTTTCAGCAGCGGTGAGACGCGGCACGAGGTGGAAACTCTGAAACACGAAGCCGATGCGCTCGCGCCGCACCCGCGCCTGCTCGTCGGCACTGAGCGTCGTCACGTCGCGTCCCTCGAACCGGTAGGTACCGGCATCGGGGCGATCGAGCAGGCCGAGCAAATTCAGCAGCGTCGACTTGCCGGAACCGGACTGGCCCATCACCGCGACGTATTCGCCGGCGCCGATGGCGAGATCGAGCTGCGCGAGGGCGTGCACCTCGCTGTCGCCGAGCTTGAAGATCCGCTCGATGCCTGACAATTCGATCAGCGACATTATTGTTTGTCGTTCGTTTCTTCGACGACCCGTGCGCCTGATTTGACGCCCTCCTTTTCCAGCGAGAGCACGATGCGATCGCCGGCCGCCAGCCCCTCCAGGACTTCGGTGTATTCCCAGTTGGCGAGGCCCGGCTTCACGCTGCGCGCTTCCAGCCGGCCATCGGGACCGGCCCGCAGGACGCGGCTGCCTTCCTGCAGCGCCGCGGTCGGGATGCGCAGAACGTTGTCGCGCGTTTCCAGAAGGATCTCGACGTCGGCGCTGTAGCCGACCAGCAGGCCGCGCGCTTCCTCGGGCGCGACGAAGTCGACCTCGACATCGACGGTGCGCGCCTGCTTTTCCACTGCCGTGACATAGGGCGCCACCCGGCGCACCTTGCCTGCGAATACCCGGTTCGCATAGGCGTCGAGGCGGATGCGCGCGACCTGCCCGGGATGGATCTTCGGCGCATCCAGCTCGTCCATCGGCGCCTTGACGTAGAGACAGGAATCGTCGATCAGGTCGATCGCCGGCGGCGTCGGCACGCCGGGCGGCGAGGGCGTCGAATACTCGCCCACTTCGCCGACGATCTTGGCGACGGTGCCGTCGAAGGGCGCGACGATGATCGTGCGCCCCAGATCGGCCGTGGCCGCGGCCACCTGCCGCTCGGCGGTGACGACATCCTTGCCCGCGCTGACGCAGGCGGCGCGGCGCGCGGTGGCTTCAGTGCGCGCCGCTTCGGCGCGCGAGGCCGAGATGAAGCCGCGCGCCGTCAGCGCCTCCTGCCGGTCAGCCTCGCGCTCGGCGTTGGCCGCCACGGCGCACACCTCGGCCGTGCGGCTTTTCGCCGTCGCCAGCTGCGCCGCGGCGACATCGGCGCGCGCACGCAGGTCCTGATGCCACAGGCGCATCAGGACGGTACCCTGCCTGACGCGGTCGCCCTCCTTCACGCCGAGATACTCGATGCGCCCGCCGAGGATCGTCGACAGCTTGGTGCGCTGGCAAGCCTCGACCGTGCCGGCGCGCGTATTGGCGAGCGTGGCCTCGACCTTACCGTTGGCGGCGGTATGGAAACGCACCGGGATCGGCTTGGGGCGGCTCAGCCACCAGCCGACGGCGGCGATCGCGGCCAGGACGACAAGAAAGACGAGCAGGCGGGTAATGGATTTCATGGCGGTCGGACTCATGCTTTCTGCCGCCAGCCGGCGGCGAACTCATCGGCAGGGACGGGCTTGCCGAAGAAATAGCCCTGGATTTCGTCGCAGCCATGGGCTTGCAGGAAAGCGATCTGGCGTGCGCCGTCCACGCCTTCCGCGACCGTGGTCAAGGCAAGGCTGCGCGCCAGAGCGATGATGGCACGGATGATCGATTCGTCGCCGGTATCCGCACCGATGCCGACGATGAACGAGCGGTCGATCTTGAGCGTATTGATCGGCAGCAGCTTGAGGTAGGCGAGCGAGGAGTAGCCGGTGCCGAAGTCGTCGATCGCCAACTGCACGCCGAGCCGGTCGAGTTGCCCGAGCAAGGCGAGCGCATCGTCGCTGTTCATGATCACGGACTCGGTGATTTCGAGCTCCAGCGCGGACGGTTCCAGCCCGGTCTCGTCCAGCACCCGCCGTACGGTCGCCACGATGTCCCCCCGTTCGATCTGCTTGACCGAAAGGTTGACGGCGATCCTCGGCACGTCGATACCGGCCGACCGCCAGACCATCATCTGCCGGCAGGCTTCGCGCAACGCCCATTCCCCCAGCTCGACGATGAAGCCGGTTTCCTCGGCCAGCGGGATGAAGCGCACCGGCGAAATGTCGCCCAGTTCGGCGTTCCGCCAGCGCATCAGCGCCTCGCAGCCGGTCGGCCGGCCCTCGATATCCACCTTGATCTGGTAGTGCATTGCCAGTTCGGCATTCTCGATGGCATGGCGCAGCAGTGATTCGAGATGGATGCGTTCCTGCGCATAGGTGGTCAGTTCCGGCGTGTAGTAATGGCTGCGCCCGCGGCCGTGCGCCTTGGCCTGGTACATCGCCGTGTCGGCGTTGCGCACCAGTGTATCGACATCCGCGCCGTCGCCCGGATAAAGGCAGATGCCGATGCTGGCGGCGATGAACAGCTCGTGCTCGACGATATGGAAGGGTTGCGACAGCAGGTCGATCAGCTTGTCCGCGACGATGCCGGCCTCGCGCACATCGCGGATCTCGTCGAGGATGCAGACGAACTCGTCGCCGCCCAGCCGCGCCATCGAATCGCCCGCGCGCAGGTGCTGCTTCATGCGGTGGGCCGCTTCCATCAGCAGCACGTCGCCCACGCCATGGCCGAGCGTGTCGTTCACTTCCTTGAAGCGGTCGAGGTCGATGAACAGCAGGGCGAACTGCCGCTCATGGCGCGCCGCCACGGCGATGCTCTTCCTGAGCTGCTCGGCGAACAGCAGGCGGTTCGGCAGGCCGGTCAGCGGATCGTGATGGGCAAGGTGGTCGAGCAGTTCCTCGGTATTGCGGCGCTCGACGACCTCGGCTTCGAGGGCGGATGTGCGCTCCTGCACGCGGCGGTCGAGCTCGCGGTTGGCACTTTCGAGCGCATCGCTCTGCAGGCGCAGGATGCCCTGCGCCCGGCGGACCACGAGGAACTGCAGCAGGAACAGCACGGCCAGCACGACGACGACGACGACGGTGATGCCGAGCAGGGTGCGATCGATATCGCCCACCGTCTGTGTCACGTCGCGGTACAACTCGAGGACGGCGTCGACCTGCCCGTCGGCGGCCGTTACCGGTACATAGCTGAAGACCACGTCGAGGTTCGAACGCATGCCCTCGAAGCTGTCGAAACTGTCTCGGTGCACGAGTTCGGTGACCGCCCTGCCGGCGAGGGCGCGCCTGAATCCGCTATTGTCTGACTTGTTCTCGCCGATCTGCTGCGAGTCGGTGGAAAAGATCGTCATGCCGTCTCGGTTGTAGAGCTTCAGCTTGATCACGGCGGTGTTCTTCATCAGCGCGACGACCGCCGCACGCAGACTGAGCCGCTCGTCGGCCGTACGCATCGCATCGCCATTGCGCAGATAGGACAACTGCACGAAATCGCCGAAGCCCTGCCACAGCGAGTTGCGGAACACCTGCGTCATCGCGATGTTGTGTTCCTCGGTATCGACCACCATCTGCCGCAGGGCATGGTCGCGGAAATAGCTGCCCAGCACGCCGCCGGCCAGCGCGATGAGGATGAAGGACAGCGTCGAGAAGTAGCGGATCAGGTTGAAGGCGGGCATCGCGCCGTCCGGCCAGCGCCGACTTTTCTACGCACTCGCGAAGATCGCGTCGGCCGCCGCCACCGTCGCCGCGATGTCGGCGTCCGAATGCGCGGCCGAGACGAAGCCCGCCTCGAAGGCCGAGGGAGCGAGATAGACGCCCTTTTCGAGCATGGCGTGGAAGAAGCGGTTGAAGGCATCCTTGTCGGTGGACATCACCTCGGCGTAGGAGGTCGGGCAGGCCGCGGCGAAGTAGAGGCCGAACATGCCGCCGACCGACTGTGCGCTGAAGGCGACGCCATGATTTTTGGCCGCAGCGGCGAGACCGTCGACGAGCGACTTCGTCTTCGCCGTCAGCGCCTCGTAGAAGCCGGGCGCGGCGATCTTCTTCAGCGTGACGAGGCCGGCGGCGACGGAGAGCGGGTTGCCCGAGAGCGTGCCGGCCTGATAGACCGGGCCGAGCGGGGCGATCTTTTCCATGATGTCGCGGCGACCGCCGAAGGCGCCCAGCGGCATGCCGCCGCCGACCACCTTGCCGAAGGTGGACAGGTCGGGAACGATGCCGAACAGGCCTTGCGCGGAACCGGGACCGACGCGGAAACCGGTCATCACTTCGTCGAAAATCAGTACGGCGCCGTGCTTGGTGCATAGCTCGCGCATCGCCTTGAGGAACTCGGGCTTGGGCGCGATCAGGTTCATGTTGCCGGCCACCGGCTCGACGATGACGCAGGCGATCTTGTCGCCGTGCTGGGCGAAGGCGTCGGCGAGCTGCTGCGCGTCGTTGTAGTCGAGCACCAGCGTGTGCTTGGCGAGGTCGGCCGGCACGCCGCCCGACGAGGGGTTGCCGAAGGTGAGCATGCCCGAGCCGGCCTTGACCAGCAGGCTGTCGGCGTGGCCGTGGTAGCAGCCCTCGAACTTGACCAGCATGTCGCGGCCGGTGAAGCCGCGCGCCAGGCGGATCGCACTCATCGTCGCCTCGGTGCCGGAAGAGACGAGGCGCACCATCTGCATGCTCGGCACGCGCGCGGTAATCAGCTCGGCCAGTTCGATCTCGGCTTCGGTCGGTGCACCGAAGGACAGGCCCCTGGCGGCGGCCTCCTGCACGGCCTTGATGGTATCCGGCTCGGCATGGCCGAGGATCAGCGGACCCCAGGAACCGACATAGTCGATGTAACGCTTGCCGTCGGCGTCCCAGACGTAGGCACCTTCGCCCCGGGTGAAGAAGCGCGGCACGCCGCCGACGGAGCGGAAGGCGCGCACGGGGGAATTCACCCCGCCGGGAATGGTTTGCTGGGCGCGGGCGAACAGGTCTTCGTTACGGGTCATGGCGGTTCCTGAGGAAAAAGTCGGCGCCGGCAGGACGGCGGGTCATGAATGGTTGAAGAGGTGCCGGAACTTCTCGGCCTGCTTCTGGATGTCCATCGCGTCGAACAGGTCGGACAACACGGCCAGCATGTCGGCGCCGGCCGCGAGCACCTGCGGCGCATTCTTCACGGTGATGCCGCCAATGGCGGCCACCGGCACCTTGAAGCGCCGCTTCGCCTCGACGAGCGTGTCGAGCGAGGCACGCGTCGCCAATGGCTTGCTGGCCGAGGCGAACACGCTGCCGATGGCAATGTAGTCGGCACCGGCATCCACCGCGACTTCGGCACGATCGAGGTCGTCGTAGCAGGACACGCCGAGGATGCGGTGCGGCCCGAGCGCTTCGCGCGCCGTCGTCAGGCTGCCGCCCGGAATGTCGTCGCGGCCGAGATGCGCGCCGTCGGCGCCGATCTCGACGGCGAGCCAGACATCGTCGTTGACGAGCAGCTTCGCGCCATAGGCGCGGCACAGCCGCAGCAACTCGGCCGCCTGCGCGCGCCGCAGCGGCTTGGGCGCGATCTTGTTGCGGTACTGAACCCACTTGACGCCGCCCTTCAACGCACTTTCCACCAGCGCGGAAAGGCGCGGCAGCAGATTGTCGTCGGGCGTCAGCGCATAGATGCCCGCGAGGGGCGGCCGGGGTTGGGACGATTCAAACGACGAGGGCATCGGCCACCTCCACCTGTCCGGAATGCGGGTTCGCGGTATGCCAAAGGCGCTGCGGCACATGCTGGCCCATGCCCGGCCGGTAACCGGCGGCGAGGCTGTGCCACGTGTAGTGCTGCGCGGCACGAACCGCCTCGGGCAGCGGCTGGCCCCAGGCCAGTCCGGCGGCGATCGCGGAAGCGAGCGTGCAACCGGAGCCGTGATAGCTGCCGGGCAGGCGCTCCCAGTCGTCCTGGCGCACCGGGCCGTGCGAGCCATAGAGCGTGTTGGTTACGCGCGCGCCGTGTTCGTGCGTGCCGGTCACCAGCACATGCGCACAGCCGGCGCCGATCAGGCGGCGCGCGCATTCGGAAAGGTCGGCCCCGGCCGGGCCCAGTTCCTGGGCGAGGCGGCGGGCTTCGAGGCTGTTCGGCGTCAGCACGTCGGTCTGCGGCAGCAGCAATTCGATCATCGCGTCAACCGCATCCTCGTCGGCGAAGGCATCGCCGCGTCCCGATGCGAGGACCGGATCGAACACCACCGGCACGTCGGGATAGTCGGACAGCACCTCCGCGACCGCGGCAATCACCTCGACGCTACCGAGCATGCCGAGCTTGAAGGCGGCCACCGGCATGTCCTCGAGCAGCGTGCGCGCCTGGTCGGTGACCCAGCCGTTGTCGAGCGGCAGCAGATCCTCGACGCCCACGGTGTCCTGCACCGTCAGCGCGGTCACCACGGTGAGCGGCTGGCAGCCGTGCGCGGCCAGCGTCAGCAGGTCGGCCTGCAGGCCGGCGCCGCAGGTCGGATCGGACGCCGCGAAGCTCATCACGACGGGGGGCGGCAGGCGGGGCGGGACGCTGGGCATGGCGCGGGAAACGGGGAAAAATCGTGGCAAAAGGCTTGCGGTATGATGCCCGCGATTCTAACCGAAAGCCCACTTCACCCATTGCGCCCACGGCGACCATGACCGATACAGCCTCCGATCCGGCAGTCATTCCGCCCGGCCTCAGGGTCATGGTGATCGACGATTCGAACACCATCCGCAAGAGCGCCGAGATGTACCTCGCGGAAGCGGGCTGCGAAGTGCTGCTCGCCGAGGACGGTTTCGACGCGCTGGCCGGCATCGTCGACCATGCGCCCGACGTCGTCGTCTGCGACATCCTGATGCCGCGCCTCGACGGCTACCAGACCTGCGCGCTGATCAAGCGCAACCCGCGCTTCGCTGCGACGCCGGTGATCATGCTGTCCTCGAAGGACGGCCTGTTCGACCGTGCACGGGGACGGCTCGCCGGCTCGGACGCCCACCTGACCAAGCCCTTCACCCGCGACACCCTGCTGGCCGCCGTCGCCGCGCATGCGCCGCGCCAGCCTGCCCGTTCTGCCCATTGACTTCCGCCATGCCGATCCAGCGCATCCTCGTCGTCGACGACTCGCCGGTCGAACGTCATCTACTCACCGAACTGCTCACCGGCCGCGGCTACAAGGTGACCATCGCCACCGATGGCGCGCAGGGCATCGAGACCGCCCGGCGCGACCAGCCCGACCTGGTGCTGATGGATGTGGTGATGCCCGGTATCAACGGTTTCCAGGCGACGCGCAGCCTGAGCCGGGATGCCACGACGCGCCATATCCCGGTCATCCTGTGCACCAGCAAGAACGAGGAGACCGACAAGATCTGGGGCATGCGCCAGGGCGCGCAGGATTACCTCACCAAGCCGATCGACGCCCGCCAGCTGCTGGCCAAGATCGAGGCCTTGGGCTGATCGGCTGACGAACGGATGGCACGCATCGATCTCGCCGCCTACCGGGCCAGCATCGCCGCACGCCTGGCCGATGCGCAGGCCGGAGCCGGCATTCCGGCCCTGCTCGGGTTCGAGTCGGGCGGCCGGCGCTGGCTGGTCGACCTGCCGGCCGCAGGCGAAGTCCTGCCGCTGCCCGCACTGGCGCCCGTGCCGCTGACGCAGCCCTGGCTCGCCGGGCTGGCCAGCGTCCATGGCGAATTGCAGGCCGTGGTCGATTTCTCCGTCTTCTGCGGCGGACCGCCGACACCGCACGATGCGGTCGCCCGCCTGCTGCGCATCGGCACGCGTCTCGGCGGCAACGCCGCCTTGCTGGTCGCCCGCGTCCATGGTCTCAAGCGCACCGATACACTCTGTGCGACGGATGAAAGCGACGGGCGCGACTGGTGCATCGAAGTGCTCGCCGACAACCAAGGGGAACGCTGGAGCCGTCTCGACCCGGCGCGGCTGATCGTCGATCCGGTCTTCCGCGATGCCGCCCTGTCCGACATCGCTGCCGGCTTCGGCACCGCTTGAGTATTGAGGGAGAAATCCATGTTTTTCGGCCGCAAGCCTTCCACCGCCGGCAACGAGGGGGACGCACCGACCGGACGTACCCGTTCGCTCGGCCTCGAACTGCAGATTCTCGGCACGGTCTTCCTGCTGTTCCTCGTCACCGCAACCTATATCGTCTTCTCCGACTACCGCACGGCCGGCCACACCGCAACCTGGCTGTCGGCCACCGGCCAGCTGCGCACGCTCGCCCAGCAGATCGCCAAGGCCACGCTCGTATCCATGGGCAGCGGCGAAGCCGGCGGGCTCAAGGAACTGGCGCAGGCCCGCGACCGCAGCAATGCGCTCCTCAGCCGGCTCACCAGCGGCGGCGATATCGACGGCATGTCCGTTCCGCCCACCGACGAACAATCGCGTGAACCGCTTGAGGCGCTGCGTCAGGCATGGAACCGTCACGAGCGGAACATCGCCCTCGTCCTGGCCCACGAAGACCGGCTGTCCGCCATCGCCGCCGGCCAGGCGCCGCCGGCCCTCGTGGCCGATGCCGCCGCCGCGCTGCTGAAGGACACTGCCGGACTCGACGCCGCGGCGGCGCGGCTGGGCAGCAGCTACGCCCGCGCACTCGACGGCCGCGAACTGCGCACCGGCATCGCCACCGTGCTCGGTTCGCTGGCGCTGGGCCTGCTGGTGCTGATGTTCAAGGTCTTCAACGACGACGCGGCCGCACGCCAGGCGGACACCGAACGCGAGGCCGCCGCACGCCAGGCGGAATCCGAACGCCAGCGGCGCATCGCCGAGGCGGCCAAGGATGCGACGCAGGCGGCCATCCTGCGGCTGATGAACGAGATGGGCAGCCTCGCCAGCGGCGACCTGACCACGCGCGCCACCGTGACCGAGGACATCACCGGATCCATCGCCGATTCGGTCAACTACGCCATCGAAGAACTCGAAGTGCTGGTCCGGCGCATCAACGACGCGGCGCAGCGCGTCGACGCCGCCACGCAGGAAGCCCAGTCGGTATCGGCCACCCTGCTCGCCGCCTCGGAACGGCAATCCGAAGACATTCGCGACGCCGGTGCACAGGTGCTGGCGCTGGCCGACTCGATGCAGGCGGTGTCCGGCCGGGCCGGCGAAACCGCCGCGGTCGCCCGCTCCTCGCTGGCGGCCGCCGACCGCGGCGACGACGCCGTGGCCGACACCATCGCCGGCATGGACGCGCTGCGTGGCCAGATTCAAGAAACCGCGAAACGCATCAAGCGTCTCGGCGAATCGTCCCAGGAAATCGGCGAGATCGTCGAGCTGATCTCCGACATCACCGAGCAGACCAACGTGCTGGCCCTCAACGCGGCGATCCAGGCCGCCAGCGCCGGCGCCGCCGGACGGGGCTTCGCCGTCGTCGCCGAGGAGGTGCAGCGCCTCGCCGAGCGTTCCGCCGGCGCGACGCGCGAGATCGCCGCCCTCGTCAAGACCATCCAGGCCGACACGCACGACGCCGTCGCGGCCATGGAGCATTCGACGCTCGGCGTGGTGGAAGGCGCCCGCCGCTCCGATGCCGCGGGCCAGGCCCTCGCGGAGATCCGCGACGTGACCAACCGGCTCGCCGCACTGATCGGCACCATCGCCGCCGATACGCACCAGCAGGAAGACATCGCGCGCCGGGTCGCGACGGCCATGGAAGGCATCCTGCAGGTGACAGCCGAAACTTCCGACGGCACGCGTCGCAACGACGCGACGGTCGGCGAGCTCGCCGCACTGGCGGCGGAGCTCAAAGACTCCGTCTCCGGCTTCAAGGTGTGATGGCAGCCCCCATGTTCGACGCCGGCACGCTTTCCTGGGTCCGGGACGAGGTTGACCTCGCCCTGCGCCAGACCGGCGAGGCGCTGGCCCGCCATGCCGCCGCGCCCGACAGCGGGACGCAGCTGGCCACGGCGCGCAGCCACCTGCACCAGGCCGGCGGCGCCCTGTCGCTCGTCGGCCTGGCGGGCGTCACGCATTTCATCGACGCGCTCGAAACCCGGCTCGCCGCACTGGCAACGGCTACCCCGGCCACCCTGGTCACCCTCTGCGCCGCTGCCGGCACGGCCATCGCCGCCCTGCGCCGCTATCTCGACGATCTCGTCGCCGGCCACCCCGACCAGCCGCTGCGCCTCTATCCGCACTACCGCCTGCTGGCGCTGGCCGCGGGAGAAGACGAACCATCGCCGCAGGCACTGTTCTTCCCCGATGCGACCTGCCGGCCGGCGCCACGGCCCGCGGCCGTCGCCCTCCCGGCGACACGGCTCAAGGCGTTACGGCTCGGTTTCGCACGCGGCCTCGCCAAATGGCAGGCGGGCGAAGCGCGCGGCCTGGCCGAAATGCGCAATGCCGTCGCCCACATCGAGCTGGGCCTGTCGGACCCGGAGGAACGGCGGCCCTGGTGGCTGGCGCTCGCCTGGTTCGATACGCTTCTGGCAACCCCCGCGCCTACGCCGGATGCCGGCATGCTGGCCGGGCTGGACCGGCTGGTCGAGCGCTTCGCCGCGGGACAGGCCGCAGACGCAACGGCAATCGATGCCGGCCTGATCACCGGTCTGCTCTACGTGCTGGCCACCGCGCCGCCAGCGGTGCGCAGCCCGCTGGTCGAAGAAGTGCGCACCGCCTGCGGACTGGCCGGCCTGATCCCGCAGATACCGCAGGAAGGCGGCACGACCGAAACGCACCGCGATGCGTGCCGGGCGCCCCTGGCGACCGCGATGGAGGAATGGGAGCGTTGCAGCCAGGGCCAGGCGATCGCGCTGATGCGCTTTCACGACGTCGTGCAGCTGCTCGCCGCCGCCGCCCAAGCGAGCGGCGATGCCGAGCTGGCCCGCCTGATCGACGGGCTGGCCGCCTTCGCTGCTTGGCTGCGCCAGCAGCCCGAGCGCTGCGACGACGAAATCGCCCTGGCCGCCGCCGCGGTACTGGTGCTGGCAGAGGAAGCGATCGAGCGGGAAGGCGCGCGCAACCCCGACGACGAATCCCTGTTCGCGGCCGCAGTCACGACCCAGCTCGGCAGCCTCGCAGCCTTGCGGCAAGGCACGGCAACGCCAGCCGCTGTGTCCCTGAGCTGGCGCGAACGTCAGCTCGTCGGGCAGGCGGCCGGCGAAATCCGTGCCGAACTCGAAACCGTCGAGGCCGCCCTCGATGCGCTGTTCCGCGCACCGTCGTCCTCCGTGCCGGAGCTCCCGGTCCGGCCGCTGGCGCGAATCGCCGCCGTCTTCACCCTGCTAGGCGAGGCGGATGCCGCGGCCGGCACGACGGCCGTCGCCGCGCAACTGGCGGCCTGGCCCGCGGACCAGCCGCGCGTCGACGCGTTTCCGGTCCTCGCCGAGCATATCGCCGCGCTGGCGATGTACGCCGATTCGCTCGCGCATGGCCGGCCCGACACCACCTTGCTCGCCGCCCTGCCCAAAGTGCCGCCCGATGCCGTCCCGCCCGCCATGGCAAGCGGGACCGCCGGACCGGTGCGCATCGGTGAGCAGGCGCTGGATCCGACGCTCTACCGGCTTTACGTCGAGGAGGCGCAAGGCCACGTCGCCCTGCTGCGGCAAACCCTGTCGGGCGATGCCGGTGTGCCATCGCGTGAAACGATCCGTGCGGCGCACACGCTGGCGAGCATTTCGGCCGGCGCCGGCCTCGCAGCCGTGCAGGCGCTCGCCCATGCGCTGGAGAATGCGCTGGTGCGTCACTCGCTGGCGCGGGCGGCGCCCGACGAAACGGCCGGCCTGCTGTTCGCCCGTGCCGTCGGCTCGCTCGACGGCATGGTCGGCGCGATCGCCGAGCGGCGGCAGCCCGCCGCCGACGCCGCACTGGCCGATGCCGTGGCGGCGCTGCAGCCCGTGCCAGTACCGGCTGATGTACCGGCAGGCGATACCGTCGCAGACATGTCCTCCCCGCTTGCCGAGCGGCGCCGTTCGCGGCCGTCAGACGAAGTGGACCCGCAGCTGGCCGCCCTGTTCATCGAGGAAGCGGACGAACAGCTGCCCCAGCTCGATGCCGACCTGCAGGCGTGGCGGGCCGCGCCCGGCGACGATGCGATCGGCCGCCGCCTCGCCCGCCTGCTGCACACCTTCAAGGGAGGCGCACGCATGGTCGGTGCGATGGGGCTCGGCGAGTTGGCGCACGGCATGGAAACGCGTGTCGAGGAGGCGCTCGCGGCCGGCGGCGCGGCGCCGGCCCTGCTCGACGGCCTCGATGCCTCGCTCGAGCGGGCGCACCTGCTCGTCGATGCCCTTCGTCCCGTTCCGGCCACCGCTGCCGCACCGGCTGCACCGCCGCCCCCGGTGGCCGCCGCGACCACGCCCGCGCAGGCCCCGGCCGCCGCTTCAGCAGAACCGGCGACAGCGCCGGGCGTCCTGCTGCGCGTGCGAGCCGACCTCATCGACCGGCTCGTCAATGACGCGGGCGAACTCGCGATCGCCCGCAGCCGCATCGAGGACAGCATGAAGGGCGCACGCAGCGGCCTCGCCGACCTGACCGAGAACGTCGCGCGCCTGCGCAGCCAGCTGCGCGAATTCGAGATCCATGCCGAAGCCGGCATGCAGTCGCGCCACGGCCTGCGGGATGCGCAGCGGCACGACTTCGACCCCCTCGAGCTGGATCGCTTCACGCGCCTGCAGGAACTGACGCGCATGATGGCGGAAAGCGTCGGCGACGTCGCCACCGTGCAGCACGCGTTGCAGCGCCAGGTGGAGGCCTCCGGCGAGGCCCTCGCGGTGCAGGCGCGCATCAACCGCGAACTCTCGCACGCCCTGCTGCGCGCGCGCATGGTGCCCTTCGCCTCGGTCGCCGAACGGCTGCATCGCGTGGTGCGCCAGACCGCCAAGGAGCTCGGCCGCCAGGCCAACCTCGACATCGCGGGCGGCGACACGCCGGTCGACCGCAACGTGCTCGAGCGCATGCTCGCACCGCTGGAGCACCTGCTGCGCAATGCGGTCGCCCACGGCATCGAGTCGCCGGAGCAGCGCAGCGCGGCCGGCAAGCCCGCGCTCGGGCAGATCGTCCTCGCCATCGCGCCGGGCGACAACGACATCACCCTGACGCTCGCCGATGACGGCGCCGGCCTCGACTTCGCCGCCATCCGCCGCCGCGCCGTCGAACACGGCCTGCTCGCGGAAGATGCGCAGGTCGACGACGCCACGCTGGTCGACCTGATCTTCCGGGCCGGCTTCTCGACCGCCGCGTCCGTCAGTGAAATCGCCGGCCGCGGCGTCGGGCTCGACGTGGTGCGCGACGAGGTCGTGCAGCTCGGCGGACGCATCGCGGTGCAGGCCGAACCCGGCCGCGGGACGCGCTTCGGGATCGTCCTGCCACTCACGCTGGCATTGATCCCGGTGATGCTGGTCAAGGCGGCCGGACAAACCTGGGCGATCCCGGCCGCCCTCGTCGAAGATGCACAGGAGCTGGATGCTGGCGAAGCCGCCGCCCGGCGCTCCGCCGGCGGCCTCACGCGCGACGGACGCCGCTATGTTTGGCAAAGCCTCGCACAACTCTACCGCATGGGCGAATCCCCTCCGGCGACCTGCTGGCAGCTCCTGCTGGCCGGTGGCGGCGAAACGATCGCCCTCGAGGTCGCGACGCTGCTGGGCCAGCAGGAAGTCGTCGTCAAGCCGGTCGGCGACCAGCTCGCCCGCGTGCCCGGCCTCGCCGGTGCGACGGTGTTGCCGGACGGCTCGGTCGCCCTGATCGTCGATCCGCTCGCCCTCGTCCGGCGCGGTGGCGGCATCGACGCCGTCCCGCCAGCACCGACTTTTGCCACCGCAGCGGCGGCGGACGCGGCCACGGTGATGGTGGTGGACGATTCGCTGACGGTACGCAAGATCACCGGCCGACTGCTCGAACGCGCCGGCTACCGGGTCATGACCGCGAAGGACGGTGAGGATGCCCTGGTGCAGATCGGCCAACAACTTCCCGACGTGATCCTCGCCGACATCGAGATGCCGCGCATGGACGGCTTCGAACTGGTGCGCGCCCTGCGCGCCGAGCCCCGCTGGGCCGGCCTGCCGGTGATCATGATCACCTCGCGCATCGCCCCCAAGCACCGCCAGCTGGCGCTCGAACTGGGCGTACGCCACTACCTCGGCAAGCCCTACGACGAAGACGAGCTGCTCGGCCTGATCGCCGGGCTGCTCAGACCTTCCTGATCGCCCCGAAGCGGGCCAGCGTGCGTTCGCGCGCCGCGGCATGGTCGACGAGCGGCGGCGTATAGTTCGCGGGCGGCGGCGCCATCTTCCACGGCGCGTGGATGAACTTGTCCGGCACGTCCTGCAGTTCCGGGACGTAGCGGCGGATGAATTTCCCCTGCGGATCGAACTTCTCCGACTGCGTGACGGGGTTGAAGATGCGGAACCACGGCTGGGCGTCGCAGCCGGTCGAGGCCGCCCACTGCCAGCCGCCGTTGTTGGATGCCAGGTCGTAGTCGAGCAGCCAGTCGGCAAAATGCGCCTCGCCCCGCCGCCAGTCGATGCCGAGGTCCTTGGTCAAAAATGAAGCCGTCACCATGCGCAGGCGGTTGTGCATCCAGCCGCTCTGCAGCAGTTGGCGCTGAGCGGCATCGACGAGCGGGTAGCCGGTGCGGCCCGCGCGCCAGGCGTCGAAAAATTCGGGCGATTCGTCCCAGGCGAGCGCGTCGTACTCCGGCTTGAAGGCCTGCTCGACGACATCCGGCCGGTGCCAGAGGATCATCTGGTAGAACTCGCGCCAGATCAGTTCCGTCAGCCAGCCGGCGGCACCCTGGCCCCCTTGCGACGGGGGCAGGAGGCTTTCCGCATGCGCCGCCGCGACGAGCTGGCGGATCGACACCGTGCCGAAGCGCAGGTGTGGCGACAGGTACGAAACACCGCGCAGGGCCGGGAAATCGCGCCGCTCGTGATAACGATCGATGCGGGGCAGGAAATCAGCGAACAGTTGCGCGCCGCCCGACATGCCGCAGGGCATGCGCAGGTCGGTCGGCTGGAAGCCGAGCGCTTCCAGGCCCGGAAAAGTCGGCGCCGGCGAGACGGCGTTGGCCGTGTCCGCCATCCCGTTGGGAACAGCCAGTTGCCCGGGACGCGGCGTACAGTCATGCGGTGCCAGATCGGATGGCGCCAACCGCGCCCGCCAGGCGCGGGCATACGGGGTGAACACGGCGTAAGGCGTGCCGCCCTGCGTCAGCACCTCGTCGCGCTCGAAGATCACCTGGTCCTTGTGATCGACAAAAGCGCGACCGTCCGTCGCGAGCCGCTGCTCGACCTCCGCATCGCGGGCCCGGGCGAAGGGTTCGACATCGCGGTTCGCATGCACGGCAGCGACGCTCAGCGCGGCCGCCAGCCGGGGAATTTCATCGACCGCGCGGCCGTGGCGCACGATCAGGCCGCCACCCTGTGCGCGCAGGGCGGCGTCGAGCTCGGCCAGCGACCGATGGATGAAATCGACCCGCCGGTCGGCCGCCAGTCCGCGCGCCAGAAGCGGCCCGAGGATGTCGGTGTCGAAGACGAATGCACAGTAGACGCGGTCGTGGTCGCGCAGGGCCGCCGCCAGCGCGGCGTGGTCGAAATCGCGCAGGTCGCGGCGGAACCAGACGAGGGCGGCATGCGTAGACGGGGTCGATGGGCTCATGGCGGTGGAACTAAAATCCGGTGCTGAAAGATTACAATGGCCGGCACATCATGGGCAGCGAAAAATCCCCCTTCGAATCCGTCAGCCTCGCGAACCATTTCCTGATCGCCATGCCCGCCATGACCGATCCGAACTTCGCGCGCTCGCTGACCTACCTCTGCGAACACAATGCCGAGGGCGCCCTCGGCATCATCGTCAACCGGCCGCTCGACATCAGCCTCGGCACGCTGTTCGAGCGCGTCAGCGTGCCGCTGACGCCCGGAGAGAACCAGTCCAAGTACAACGACCTGCCGGTGTTCTTCGGCGGCCCGGTCCAGACCGACCGCGGCTTCGTGCTGCACCGGCCGATAGGCAGCTGGCAATCGACGCTGCACGTGACTGACGAGCTCGGCCTGACCAGTTCGCGCGACATCCTGCAGTCGATGAGCGACGACGGCGAGCCGGCCGACGTGCTCGTCTCGCTCGGCTATGCCGGCTGGGCGGCGGGCCAGCTCGAATGGGAACTGTCTCAGAACGCCTGGCTCACCGTCGCCGCCGATCCCGAGATCATCTTCGCCCTGCCGCCCGAGGAGCGCCTGCCGGCAGCGATGCAGCTGCTCGGCATCGATTTCGCCAACCTGTCCGATGTCGCCGGGCATGCCTGAGTCGGAAACCGTGATGGCGTTCGACTTCGGCGAAAAGCGGGTCGGCGTCGCCATCGGCGAGACCCTGCTCGGCGAGGCCCGCGCCCTCGCCACCATCGCCGAATCGGCCAACGACCGCCGCTTCGCCGCCATCGGCAAGCTGGTCACCGAGTGGCGGCCGGCCCGCCTGGTGGTCGGCCTGCCGCGGCACGTCGACGATGCGGAACACGCCTTCGCCGCGCACTGCGAACGCTTCGCCCGCCAGCTCGAGGGCCGCTACCGGCTGCCGGTGGAGATGGCCGACGAGCGCTACAGTTCCGCCGTCGCGGAAGCCGCCATGACCGGCGACAAACGAAAAAACAAGGCGCGCCTCGATGCCGAGGCCGCTGCCGTCATCCTCCAAGCCTGGTTCGATCAACGCCATGCCCTCACTTCCTGAAGCCACCGACCTGATCGACCTGCTCGCCGCGCAGATCCGGCCGCAGATCACGCCGGACACCGTACTGGTCGGCATCCACACCGGCGGCGTCTGGATCGCCGAGCGCCTGCACGCGCTGCTCGGCCTCGCGACGCCGCTCGCCAGCATCGACGTCTCGCTGCACCGCGACGACCACCACCTCGGCAACGGCCTGAAGTCGGGCGGCCACGCCTCGCAGCTGCCCGATGTCGAAGGTGCGCACCTGATCATCGTCGATGACGTCCTCTACACCGGCCGCACCATCCGCGCCGCGCTCAACGAGATCTTCGACTACGGCCGGCCGGCAAAGGTCGAGCTGGCCGTCCTCGCCGACCGCGGCGGCCGCGAACTGCCGATGGCCGCCACCTACTGTCCCCACGTCCTGCCCAAGCCCCTGCCCGCCAGCCAGAGCCTCGACCTGGCGCGCGGCGCCGACGGCGGCCTGAGCTTCAGCCTGAGGGAAAAATGACGCCCAATCCACAACTGAACGCCCACGGCGAGTTGATCCACCTGCTCTCGCTCGAAGGCCTGTCGCGCGAGATACTGCACGGCATCCTCGACCGCGCCGAGCCCTTCACCGCCGTCGCCGAGCGCGAGGTGAAGAAGGTGCCGCTGCTGCGCGGCAAGAGCGTCTTCAACCTGTTCTTCGAGAACTCGACGCGCACCCGCACCACCTTCGAGATCGCCGCCAAGCGCCTCTCCGCCGACGTCATCAACCTCAACATCAACACCTCGTCGGCCGCCAAGGGCGAGAGCCTGCTCGACACGGTCGACAACCTCGCGGCGATGCAGGCCGACATGTTCGTCGTGCGCCACGCGTCGAGCGGCGCGCCCTACCTGATCGCCAGGCATCTCGCCGCCACCGGGCGCGAGCATATCCATGTCGTCAACGCCGGCGACGGCCGCCACGCGCACCCGACGCAGGGCCTGCTCGACATGTACACGATCCGCCACTACAAGAAGGATTTCACGCACCTGACCGTGGCGGTGGTCGGCGACATCCTCCACTCGCGCGTCGCGCGCAGCCAGTTGCACGCGCTGGCGACGCTCGGCGTGCCCGAGATCCGCCTCGTCGGCCCCAAGACGCTGCTGCCGACGGCCGCCGCGCAGATGATCCCCGGCGCGCCGCTGCGCGTCTGCCATGACCTCGCCGAGGGCGTGCGCGGCGCCGACGTCATCATGATGCTGCGCCTGCAGAACGAGCGCATGAACGGCGCCCTGCTGCCGAGCCCGCAGGAATACTTCAAGTCCTGGGGGCTGACGCCCGAGAAGCTGGCGCTGGCCAAGCCCGACGCCATCGTCATGCATCCGGGCCCGATGAACCGCGGCGTCGAGATCGACTCGGCCGTCGCCGACGGCCGGCAGGCGGTTATCCTGCCGCAGGTCACCTTCGGCATCGCCGTGCGCATGGCGGTGATGAGCATGCTGGCGGGAGGGGGCACGCAATGAAGATCGAGATTCGCAACGGCCGCGTGATCGACCCGGCCAGCCAGCTGGACCGCCCGGCCAACGTCTTCGTCGCCGACGGCAGGATAGTCGGCGTCGGCGAGACGGCGGCCGGTTTCCGGGCCGAAGCCGTGCTCGACGCGACCGGCTGCATCGTCTGCCCCGGCCTGATCGACCTGTCGGCCCGCCTGCGGGAACCCGGCTTCGAATACAAGGCGACGCTCGAATCGGAGATGGCCGCCGCCGCCGCGGGCGGCGTGACGCGCCTGGTCTGCCCGCCCGACACCGACCCGCCGCTCGACGAGCCGGGCCTCGTCGAGATGCTCAAGCACCGCGCGCGCCAGCCGGGCTTCGCCCACGTGCATCCGATGGGTGCGCTGACCGTCGGCCTCGCCGGCCAGCGGCTGACCGAAATGGCCGAACTGGCCGAGGCCGGCTGCATCGCCTTCGGCCAGGCCAACGTCAGCATCGTCGATACGCAGGTGCTGCTGCGCGCGATGCAGTACGCCGCCACCTTCGGCTACAGCGTCTGGCTGCAGGCGCTCGACCCGCACCTGGCGAAGAACGGCGTCGCCCACGACGGTGCCGTATCGGCCCGCCTCGGGCTCGCCGGCATCCCGGTAGTGGCCGAAACCGTGGCGCTCGCCACGCTGCTGCAGCTCGCCCGCGAAACCGGCGCGCGGCTGCACGTGCGCCGCATCTCATCCGCGGCCGGCCTCGACCTGATCCGCGCCGCACGCGCCGACGGCCTGCCCGTCAGCTGCGACATCAGCATCAACCACCTGCACCTGTGCGACGAGGACATCGGCTTCTTCGACGCCCACACCCGCCTCGACCCGCCGCTGCGCAGCGCCGCCGACCGCGATGCGCTCGCCGCGGGCCTCGCCGACGGCAGCATCGACGTGCTCTGCTCGGACCACACGCCGGTCGACGACGACGCCAAGCAGATGCCCTTCGCCGAGGCGGAGGCCGGCGCCACCGGCCTCGAACTGCTGCTGCCGCTGACGCTGAAGTGGGCTGCCGACGCCGGTGTGCCGCTCGCCACTGCACTGGCACGCATCACCAGCGAGCCGGCGCGCATCCTCGGCCTCGAGCGCGGTTGCTTCAAGCCGGGCGTTCCCGCCGACCTGTGCGTCTTCGATCCGGCAGCGACGTTCACCGTCAGCCGCGAACGCCTCAAGAGCCAGGGCAAGAACACGCCCTTCCTCGGCCGCGAACTGGCCGGCGAAGTGCGCTATACGCTGATCGACGGCCACCTGGCCTACGCGGCCGACCGGCTGCTCTGACGGCATGGGCGGCATCATCACCTTCAAATCGGCCGCCTGCGCGGATGTCATCTACTTCGACGACGTGGCGCGACGCATGATGGCACTGATGGGCAAGGAAGCGGCGCAGCAGGGCATCGTCACCGTCGAGCAGCTGCCCGCGGCCATCGCGCAGCTCAAGGCCGCGATCGCGGCGGACAAGGAACAGCACCGCGCGCTGGTGCAGGACGAGGAAGCGCCGATGGAGAAAACCGGCGGCGGCGGGACGCGGCCGCGCGTCAGCCTGACGCAACGCGCATTGCCGTTGCTGGCGATGCTTGAGGAGTCCCTGGCCGGGAAAAAGCCCGTCGTCTGGGGCGTGTGAACGCCAGAACCTTTCTTCAAAAAAGTTCTATTTCACCGCCCGAGCTTTCGACTTCCTTCATCCGCTCGGCCATGTAATGGTCGAGCGCCTCCCTGACCGGCATGCCGCCGAGCACGGCTTCGAACATCGCGCTCTCCTCGATCATGGTGTATTTGGTGCGGATGCTGTTCTGCAAACCCTGCCACTCCTCCGGGTCGTAGAGGCGTCGCCGGTCGGCAACGAGTTCCGACAGGCCGGCGAGCCCGTGGCAGACATGGTCGAGGCGCTGCACCAGCTTGTCGTAGAACTGGAAGGCGACGATCGCCTGATGCACTTTGCTGGTCACGAGTCGGGTGTTGTTCTCGATCTCGGACTTGACGAGCCCGTTGCCGACGGTATCCGGCAGCGTGCCGACGGCGGCCTCGATGATCTGCAGGGTTTCGGCCAGCGAAGTGAACGTATCCGTCAGCACCTCGACGGAGGTATTCGAGTCGCGCATCGCGGCCTCGACCTGGCCGGCGGCGAGTTCGAGCATCAAGACGGTTTCCCTCACCTGGCTCCAGTCCAGGTCGGGGGCGCTGGCGCGCGAACCGCGCACGGCTTCCTGATTCATGTGATGACGGCTCCCTGAATTCCGGCCGTCATCATAACCCAAGCCCTTTAGTGAGGCTTGACCGCCCCGTCCCGGCCGATGAAATTCACGGGGAATACGACGTTTTCTTCGGCGCTGCGGCTCGGCATGCTTTCATAGTCGGGCATTTGCGCATCGAGGCCGCTCCCCTGCACCAGCTTCTGGATCAGTATCTGGATCTGTTCATCGAACCAGCCCGGCTCGGTGCGCGTCGGCATGAAGCGCAGTTCGCGCACGCTGTCCGGCACCTCGTCGGGCGCCAGCACCTCGTTGGCCGCATAGGCGTTGGAAAAGAAGGGGCCGGCGATGAAGCGCATCTGCCAGTCGCCTTCGCCATCCGATTCGAGGATGAAAATGCGCGCACCTTCGGCGGTCTGCTCCTCGTCCTCGGTGCGATCGCCGAACACGGGCATCGCGGAAAATGCTGCCTGCCGGCGCTGCATCACAAAGGCCACGGCGTCCTTGAAGGACAGGCGGCCATCATTTTCTTCGCTCATCATCGTCTCCTGGATGGGGTCACAACAGGGGGGCGAGCCATTTTTCGGCTTCTGGAACCGGGTAGTTGGTGCGCTTCGCCCAATCTTCAAGCTGGTCGCGGCCGATTTTCGTGACGGCGAAGTATTTGGCCTGCGGATGGGCGAAGTAAAACCCTGACACCGACGCCGCCGGCGTCATGGCGAAGTTCTCGGTCAGGTCGATGCCGGCGTGGGTCGGCGCATCGAGCAGCGCGAACAAGTCCTTCTTGACGGTGTGGTCGGGGCAGGCCGGGTAGCCGGGTGCGGGGCGGATGCCCCGGTATTTCTCGGCGATCAGGTCATCTAGCGCCAGCCCTTCATCGCGGCCATAGCCCCAGTCGTCGATGCGCACGCGCTCGTGCAGCCATTCGGCGGCGGCCTCGGCAAGGCGGTCGGCGAGCGACTTGAGCATGATCGCGTGGTAGTCGTCGTGCTGCGCCTCGAATTCCTTCAGCTTCGCCTCGATGCCGATGCCGGCGGTGACGGCGAAGGCGCCAATCCAGTCCGGCGTTCCCTTGGGGGCGATGAAATCGCCGAGGCAGAGGTTGGCCTGATCGGACGGGCGCTCGTGCTGCTGGCGCAGGCCGTGCCAGGTCATCAATGTCTTGTCGCGTGATTCATCCGCATAGATCTCGATGTCGTCGCCGACGCGGTTCGCCGGGAACAGGCCGAACACCGCGTTGGCGACGAGCCACTTCTCTTCGACGATCTTCTTGAGCATCGCCTGCGCGTCGGCGAACACCGCGCGCGCCTGTTCGCCGACCCGGGCGTCGTCGAGAATCTGCGGATAGCGGCCGGCGAGATCCCAGGTCTGGAAGAACGGCCCCCAGTCGATGTAGCGCGCCAGCGTGGCGAGGTCGATCTTGCACAAGGGCCGCAAGCCGGGGCGGCGCGGTGGGAAGGGCGCGTAGTCGAGTTTCACGGCATTGGCGCGTGCGTCTGCCAGCGTCAGCAGCTTCACGCCCTGCTTGCTCGCGTGTTGCGCACGCACCTTCTCGTAGTCGGCGGCGATCTCGTCCTTGAAGCCGGCGGCCTGGTCGTCCGACAGCAGCTTGGTGACGACGCCGACGGCGCGCGATGCATCCGGCACATAGACGACCGTGCCCTGGTAGTTCGGCGCGATCTTGATCGCGGTATGGGCGCGGCTGGTGGTCGCGCCGCCGATCAGCAGCGGCGCCGCGAAACCCTGGCGCTGCATCTCGGCGGCGACGTGGGCCATTTCCTCCAGCGACGGCGTGATCAGGCCGGAGAGGCCGACCGCGTCCGCGTTGTGTTCCTTGGCGGCGTGGAGGATCTTGTCGGCGGCGACCATCACGCCGAGGTCGACGATCTCGTAACCGTTGCAGGCGAGCACCACGCCGACAATGTTCTTGCCGATGTCGTGTACGTCGCCCTTGACGGTGGCGAGCACGATCTTGCCTTTCGCCGCCGCGCCGGTGCGCAGCTTCTCTTCCTCGATATAGGGCACGAGATGGGCGACCGCCTGCTTCATCACGCGCGCCGACTTGACCACCTGCGGCAGGAACATCTTGCCCGCGCCAAACAGGTCGCCGACCGCGTTCATGCCGGCCATCAGCGGGCCTTCGATGACGTGCAGCGGCGGCTTGCCGGCGACGGCCAGCGCGGCGCGGCACTCCTCGGTGTCGGCGACGACGTATTCGGTGATGCCGCGCACCATCGCGTGTTCGAGGCGTTTCTCGACCGGCCATTCGCGCCACGCCAGATCGACGACCTGCTCCTTGGCCTTGCCCTTCACCGAAGTAGCGAACTCCACCAGCGCGTCCCCCGCGCCGGGTTTTCTGTTCAACACCACGTCCTCGACCAGTTCGCGCAATTTCGGGTCGAGCTGGTCGTAGACGCCGAGCTGGCCGGCGTTGACGATGCCCATGGTGAGGCCGGCCTTGATCGCGTGGTAGAGGAAAACGGTGTGGATCGCCTCGCGCACCGGCTCGTTGCCGCGGAAGGAGAACGAGACGTTCGAGATGCCGCCGGAAATGTTGGCGTGCGGCAGGTGGGCGCGGATCCAGCGGCAGGCCTCGATGAAGTCGACGGCGTAGTTGTCGTGCTCCGCTATTCCTGTCGCTATGGCGAACACGTTCGGGTCGAAGATGATGTCCTCGGCCGGGAAGCCGTCTTCCGTCAGGAGCTTGTAGGCGCGCTGGCAGATCTCGATCTTGCGCGCGTAGGTATCCGCCTGGCCCTGCTCGTCGAAGGCCATGACGATCACAGCGGCGCCGAGGCGCCGCGCTTCGCGGGCCTGCTTGAGGAATTTTTCCTCGCCTTCCTTCATCGAGATCGAGTTGACGATGCCCTTGCCCTGCGCGCACTTCAGGCCGGCCTCGATGACCTCCCACTTCGACGAGTCGAACATCAGCGGCACGCGCGAAATGTCCGGCTCGCTGGCGATCAGGTTGGCGAAGCGCACCATCGCCGCCTGCGAATCGAGCATCGCCTCGTCCATGTTGATGTCGACGATCTGTGCGCCGTTCTCGACCTGCTGGCGCGCGACGGCCAGCGCGTCGTCGAGGCGGCCTTCGAGGATCATCTTCGCGAAGGCGCGCGAGCCGGTGACGTTGGTGCGCTCGCCGACGTTCACGAACAGCGAGCCCGTGCCGATGTTGCAGGGTTCCAGTCCCGATAACCTGAGTGAAAAGTCGGCGCTGGCGGGACGGCGGGGAGGAATGGTCTTGAGAGCTTCGGCGATCGCACGGATGTGGTCGGGCGAGGTGCCGCAGCAGCCGCCGGCAATGTTGAGCAGGCCGTCTTTCGCCCACTGCGCGAGTTCGTCGGCCAGCATTGCCGGCGTTTCGTCGTAGCCGCCGAAGGCGTTGGGCAGGCCGGCGTTCGGGTGCGCCGAGACGCAGCAGTCGGCGACGCGGCCGATCTCCTCGACGTACTGGCGCAATTCCTTCGCGCCGAGCGCGCAGTTGAGGCCGAAGGACAGCGGCCGCGCGTGGCGCAGCGAGTTCCAGAAGGCCTCCGCCGTCTGGCCCGACAACGTGCGGCCCGAGGCGTCGGTGATGGTGCCGGAGATCATGATCGGCCAGCGCCGGCCCGCCGCGTCGAAGAATTGCTCGATGGCGTAGAGCGCGGCCTTGGCGTTGAGCGTGTCGAAGATGGTCTCGACCAGCAGGATGTCGGCGCCACCTTCGACGAGGCCGCGCGCGGCCTCGGTGTAGTCGGCCACCAGCGCGTCGAACGTGATGTTGCGCGCACCGGGGTCGTTCACGTCCGGCGAGATCGAGCAGGTGCGCGAGGTCGGGCCGAGCACGCCGGCGACGAATCTTGGTTTCGCGGCCGTGGAATATTGGTCGGCGACTTCGCGCGCCAGTTTGGCGGCCGCCACGTTGAGCTCGAAGGCGAGTTCGGACAATCCGTACTCGGCCTGCGACACCCGCGTCGCGTTGAACGTATTGGTTTCGAGAATGTCGGCGCCGGCTTCGAGGTAGGCGGCGTGGATGCCGCCGATGACGTCCGGCCGCGTCAGGCACAGCAGGTCGTTATTGCCCTTGAGGTCTTTCGCGTGATCCTTGAAGCGTTCGCCCCGGTAGTCGGCCTCGACCAGACCGTGCTTCTGCACCATGGTGCCCATGGCACCGTCGAGAATGAGGATGCGCTGCGCGAGCAGGGCGCGCAGTTCGTCGGAGCGATCGGGAGACATGGGAAAGCGACGGAAGTGGTTGAAATCGGGGAAAATTTTAACATGCGACATATATTCGCTTGATTTATGACTTAATCAGCATTACTGTTCTTCGTTCCCCACAAGGACACCCGCACAAAGGACTCGACCATGGAACACCTGACTCCAAAAGAGGCTGCCGAATTCCTGCAACACAACCCCAAGGCGCTGTTCATCGATTGCCGCAGCGAGATGGAGTTCCTGTTCGTCGGCCATCCGGCCGGCGCCCTGCACGTCGCCTGGAACGACGGTCCGGACTGGGAAGTGAACCCCCACTTCGTCGGCGAGGTCAAGAAGCTCGCCGGCCATGTCCATGATCGTCCCGTCGTGCTGATCTGCCGCAGCGGCAACCGTTCGGTCGATGCCGGCAATGCGCTGGAAGGGGCCGGCTTCACGCGCGTCTACAACGTGCTGCACGGCTTCGAGGGCGAGCTCGACGACCATCACCACCGCGGCACCGAGAACGGCTGGCGCTTCGACGGGCTGCCCTGGGAGCAGTGCTGAACGCTTACAGCCGGCTACGGTCGTAGGCCGCCGCCACGGCGGCGACACGTTGGCCGAACAGCTTTGCCGTCGCCAGATCGCCCGGCAGCATCTCGTCCGGGCTACTGTCCGACGGCGACTGGGCCATCGCACCGCTGGACGAGCCGACAAAATTGATGTCGTTGCGCTGGGCGGCCTTGGTGTTGGAGGGCATCATCCCGGTACCGACCCATACACCGCCATGCTGCATCGCCAGCGTGAAGAGGTAGTGCAGCGTCGACAGCTTGTCGCCATTCATGGTCGCGCTGTTGGTGAAGCCGGCGAACAGCTTGTTCTTCCAGCCCTGGGCGAACCAGGCCTTGCTGGATGCGTCGGCGAATTTCTTGAACTGCCAGCTCACCGAGCCCATGTAGGTCGGCGAACCCATGATGATGGCGTCGGCGGCGGCGAGGATGTCCCAGCCGTCGCCGGGCAGATTGCCGTCGGCGTCGATGGAAACGAGTTGTGCACCGGCCCCCGCGGCGACCACCTCGGCCATGCGTAGTGTGTGGCCATAGCCGGAATGGAAGACAACGGCGATTTTGCTCATGTGTGGCTCCTGTAGGGTTGTAAGGGTCAGGCAAGGCGACCGTCGCGAAAATCCATGACGGCCTGGTAGATCTGCTGCTGGGTATTCATGACGAAAGGGCCGTGCTGGGCGATCGGTTCGGCGAGCGGCCGTCCGGCGAACAGCATGACGCGCGCCTCGGTCGCGGCGACGAGGCGGACGCCATCCGCCGCCTCGTCGTCGGCAGGATTGGCGAGGATCGCCAGCCGGCGGGCCGGCACGCGCGTCCCCTCCACCGTCACGCTGCCCTGATGGACGAAGAAGCAGGCGTTGTGTGCGGCGGGCAGCGGCTGGTCGAAGGAGGAACCGGCCGGCAGGATCAGGTCGAGCATCAGCGGCGCGGTGGCCGGACGTACGACGGCACCGGCGACGCCGTGGCTCGCACCCGCGATGACGGTCGCGCCGACGCCCTCGGCCGTCCGGAAGCGTGGCAACTCGGCAGCGCCGTAGTTGCGGTAGGACGGCGCGCACATCTTGTCGCCGGAGGGCAGGTTGAGCCAGAACTGGAAACCTTCCATGCGCCCGTCTTCCTGCTCCGGTAGTTCGGAATGCACGAGGCCGCGGCCGACGGTCATCCACTGCATGCCGCCGTTTTCGATCAGGCCCTCGTGGCCGGCGCTGTCGCGGTGGCGCATGCGCCCGGCCAGCATGTAGGTGACGGTTTCGAAGCCGCGGTGCGGATGGTCCGGGAAGCCGGCGATGTAGTCCTCGAGATCATCGGTGGCGAAAACATCGAGCATCAGCCACGGATCGAGGCGGCGCTGCAGGTCCTGCGTCAGCACGCGGGTCAGCCGCACGCCGGCACCGTCGGTCGTCTCGAGACCTTCCACCTGGCGCTCGATGCGGCGCGAGCGGCGGATGGGCGAATCGGTCGGGGTCATGGCGTTCTCCTGTTTCGGTCGAGTCACCTCAATGTATTGGTGACGAATGAAAAACAGAAGACGGCAATTTGGATAAGATTGTTGCTCTTATGGAACAAATATCCCCGGACGATCTCTTGCTGTTCGCACGTGTGATGGAACTGGGCAGCTTCAGTCGCGCCGCCGAGCGGCTCAGGCTACCGAAATCCACCGTCTCGCGGCGCATCGCGCAACTCGAAAGCCGGCTGGGCGAACGGCTGATCGTGCGGACCACGCGCCGTCTCGCCATCACCGACTTTGGTCGCGAACTGCTCGCCCATGCGCGCCAGGTGGCGGCCGAAGTCGAAGCGGTGCAGGCGCTGACCGATTACCGCCAGGCGCAGCCCTCGGGCCGCCTGCGTGTGTCGATGCCGAGCGATTTCGCCACCCTGATGCTGGCCGATATGCTGGCGGCCTTCACCGTGCTGCATCCGGCCGTGACGCTGGAAATCGACCTGTCGCCGCGCCGCGTCGACCTGCTCGGCGAAGGCTTCGACCTCGCCATCCGCATGGGCGACCTGCCGGACGATGGGCTGCTGGTGGGACGCCGGCTGGCGGAGTTCTCCGGCGGGCTCTACGCCGCGCCGGGCTATCTGGCCGATCGCGGCGAACCGGCCGTGCCCGACGAACTCGGCCGCCATGCAGCGCTGTGCCTGCTCGGCCGGACGGGCGAACCGGAACCGTGGACGCTGGTCGGGCCGGAAGGCGCCGGCTGGTCAGGTCAGCTCGGGAATCGTGTCGGCGCCAATTCGCCGGAATTGCTGATCGCCCTGGCGCGGGCCGGTGCCGGCATCGCCGCCGTGCCCGACACCTTCGCGATGACGGCCGTGCGCGCCGGCCAGTTGCGACGCGTGCTGCCGGCCTGGCGCACGCCGTCACATGTCGCGTGGGTGGTTTTCCCCGGCCGGCGCCTGATGCCGGCCAAGACGCGCGCCTTCATCGACATGCTCGATGCGGCGCTGGTTCGACCCTTGGGAAATCAGTAGCGCTTGCGGGGTGCCGCGGCGGGTCCCGGGGTACGGCCCTCGATATGGCGGAAATTGATGCGCCCCTTGCTGAGGTCGTAGGGGGACAGTTCGAGGGTGACCTTATCGCCGGCGAGGATGCGGATGTGGTGCTTGCGCATCTTCCCCGCGCTGTAGGCGACGAGGATGTGGCCGTTGTCGAGGGTGACGCGATAACGCGAATCGGGCAGCACTTCGTCGACCACCCCGTTCATTTCGATGAGTTCTTCCTTGGCCATCTGTTCTCCTGTGTCCTGTGGAAAGGCTGAAATGAAAAAGCCCGGCACAGGCCGGGCTCTTCCGGTCGAGCAACGTCAACGCCCGGCCAGCGGCCGGGCACGTCGCTCAGTCGAGCGAGCGGATGTTCGACGCCTGCTGGCCCTTGGGGCCGGTGGTGATGTCGAAGCTGACGCGCTGGCCTTCCTTGAGGGTCTTGAAGCCCTGGCTCTGAATCGCGGAGAAATGCGCGAACAGATCTTCACCGCCGCCCTCGGGCGTGATGAAACCAAAACCTTTCGAATCGTTGAACCACTTCACGGTACCTGATGCCATTCTTGAATATCCTTTTAAAACATAATGATGGGGATACATCCCCGGATGGGACGACTATCAAGACGGCGGGGTGATGAAGGGAAAAAACCCGCGGGAACCGCACGGCAACCTTGGGCATAACACCGAACAACAATTACACTGCTTGAAAATCGTGCCGCGCACTATGCGCCCGTTTTGCCAACAACGCAATGAATTTCATAAAAAAGTTGGCGCTGGCGGGACGGCAGTTCACTCCTGACAACACGCACAAGCTGTCCCTGTAACATCCGGCCATGCGCCTGCCCCGCCCCCATGCCCTGCTGACCGCCCTGCGCGACCCCCGCCGCTGGAAGCGCTGGGGTACCGAAGCCCTGATCCTGATCGCCATCGTCGGCGCCGTCACCGCCTGGCAGAACCGCGGCCTCGCCTCGGGCAGCGCCCCCCCGCTCGAAGGCGTGCGCACCGACGGCAGCCACGTGAAACTCGGCGCCAGCGGGACGGCGGGCAAGGCGACCCTCGTCGTGTTCTGGGCCACCTGGTGCAAGGTCTGCCGCGCCGAAGCCGGCAATATCGAGTCCGTCGCCGCCGACTGGCCGGTCATCACCGTGGCCATGCAGTCCGGCGACCGGGACGAAGTGCGCGCCTACCTCGCCGACAAGGGACTGAAGACGCCCGCGCTCGAGGACGACGACAGCATCATCTCGAAAGCCTGGGCCGTCCGCGTCGTCCCCGCGCATTTCATCGTCGACGGCACAGGCAACATCCGCTTCCGCGTCGTCGGCTACACCACCACCCTCGGCCTGCGCGCCCGCCTCTGGTGGGCGCAGAACGTTTCCGCATGAATCCGCCACCGATCAGACTGGCATGGACCGTCTGGGGCCTCGGCGCCCTGCTCTACCTGTTCGCCTTCTACCAGCGCGTCGCCCCGGCGGTGATGACCGACCAGTTGATGGCCGACTTCGCCATCGGCGGGGCGGCGCTCGGCAACCTCTCGGCTTTCTATTTCTATGCCTACGTGGCGATGCAGATTCCCACCGGGGTGATGTCCGACCGCTTCGGCCCGCGCCGCGTGCTCGCCGCGGGGGCCGGCATCGCCGCCATCGGGAGCCTGCTGTTCGCCTTCGCGCCGAGCTTCGGCTGGGCCGGCTTCGGGCGGCTGCTGGTCGGCGCCTCGGTCGCCGTCGCCTTCGTGTCGACGCTCAAGCTCGCCAGCCACTGGTTCCCGCCGCAGAAGTACGCGCTCGCCTCGGGCATGGCGCTGTTCTTCGGCGTCAGCGGCGGCGTGATGGCCGGCGTGCCGCTGCGCCTGCTGGTCGAGGCCTTCGGCTGGCGCATGGTCATGGGCAGCGCCGGCATCTTCGCGACGCTGCTGTGTGCGGCGATCTGGCTGCTAGTGCGCGACGACCCCACCCAGCGCGGCTACACGAGCTACCATCAAGGCAGCGCCAGCCGCGATGACGACGCCCGCACGCCACATGAACACGCGCCCATCGTCGCCGGCCTGGTCGAGACGCTGTCCTACCGCAACACCTGGCTGCTGATGCTGGCGCCGATCGGTTTCTCGGGTGCGGTGCTCACCTTCGGCGGGCTGTGGGGCGTGCCCTGGCTGCGGCAGGTGCACGGCCTCGACCCGAAGGCCGCCGCCGCCGTGACCTCGACGCTGCTCGCCGCCTGGGCGCTCGGCGGCCCGCTGCTCGGCAGCTGGTCCCAGCGCATGGGGCGGCGCAAGCCGCTCTACCTGATCAGCGGCGCCATCGCCTGCATCGGCTGGGCCGCGGTGATCTTCCTGCCGTTGCCGCTGTGGCTGATGATCCCGCTGCTGGTCGTCATCGGCTTCACCTCGGGCAACATCATCATCGGCTTCGCCTGGGCCAAGGAATCCGTGCCGCTGCGCCTGATGGGCACCACCTCGGGCGTGGTCAACATGGGCCCGCTGCTCGGCGGCGTCTTCCTGCAGCCGGGCGTCGGCTGGCTGCTCGACCGTGGCTGGGGCGGCGAACAGGACGGCGGCGTGCGCCTCTACGACCCCGCCACGTGGCAGAACGGCTTCGCGCTGATGTTCGTGACCGTCCTGCTGGCGCTCGCCTGCGTGCCCTTCGCCCGCGAGACGCACTGCCGGCAGGCCGGCTAGTCAGGCCTCGCCGAGCAGTTCCGCGAGGCGGCGCAGTCCGGCGTCCACAGCAGCCATCTGCGGCTGCAGTCCCTCCGCCGTCGCCATGCCGGCGCCTTCCCCCAGGCTGGATTCGAGCTGCTTCGCCGCTTCCGACAGCACCGTCACACCGAGGGTGGCGGAGGTGCCCTTGAGGGTGTGGGCGATGCGGCGAGCCGTCTCGCGCTCGCCCGCCTGCAGGGCAGCAGCCAGATGGCGCATGTCTTCGCCGTGCGTGCTCACCAGTTCATGCAGCAGGGCGAGGTAACGATGCCGTTTGCCGCGCAGCACGGCCAGCCCCTGGACCGTATCCACCCCCGGCTCGGCGGCCAGCCTCGCCATCACCTCGACCTCCGCATCGCGGCCTGCCAGCGGCGGCACCGTCACGCCGGCGCCGACTTTTGTGACCGCGGGCGAAGCCGGCAGCCATTCGAGCAGCGTGGCGTAGAGCGCATCCGGATCGACGGGCTTCGCGACGAAGCCGTTCATGCCGGCCGCCGTGCAGGCCTGGCGGTCCTCGTCGAAGGCGTTCGCCGTCATGGCGAGAATGGGCAGCTGTCCCCGGCCGGGCAGGGCGCGGATCGCACGCGTGGCTTCCAGGCCGTCCATCTCGGGCATCTGCACGTCCATCAGGATCAGCGCGTAGTCGTAGCGGCTCGCCATGTCGAGCGCGGCCCGGCCGTCGACCGCCATATCCACCACGAGTCCGGCGCCCTGCAGCAACTCGAGCGCGACCTCGCGGTTGATCACGTTGTCTTCGGCCAGCAGCAGGCGCTTGCCGGCATGGTGCCGCCGCAGTTCGGCTTCGCCACCGGCGTTCCGCAATGACTGCGCCACCGGCCGGCCGCGCGCCAGCCAGGCGGTAAACCAGAAGGTGCTGCCCTGCCCCGACGTGCTTTCCGCTCCCGCATCGCCCTCCATCATCCGCGCGATGCGGCGGGTGATCGCCAGCCCGAGTCCGGTACCGCCGTACTTGCGCGTCGTCGACGCGTCGGCCTGCTCGAAGGCATGGAACAGCCGCGGCAACACTTTCGCGTCCACGCCGATCCCCGTGTCCTGCACCTCGAAACGCACCAGGCAGCGGCCGTCCTTTTCCTCGAGCAGGCGGCTGCGCAGCGTGATGCCGCCCCGCTGGGTGAACTTCACGGCATTGCCCGCGAAGTTGAGCAATCCCTGGCGCAGGCGCGTGGCATCGCCGTTCAGCCACTGCGGCACACTGTCGAGCTCCATCATCACCGCGAGCCCCTTGGCGCGTGCCGCATCACCGATCAGCGAGGCGACTTCGTCGAGCATCGCCCCGATCGAGAAATCCCGTGCCTCGAGCACCAGCTTGCCGGCCTCGATCTTGGACAGGTCGAGGATGTCGTTGATCACCGCCAGCAGGTGTCTCGCCGCCCCGTCGATCTTGTCCAGCCGCTCGGCCGCGAGCGGCGAATCGGCATCCCGCTTCAACAGGTGGGTGAGGCCGAGGATCGCGTTCATCGGCGTGCGAATCTCGTGGCTCATGTTGGCGAGGAAGGCCGACTTGGCCACGCTCGCCGCCTCGGCCTGGGCGCGGGCCTGCTCCAGCTCGGCGGTACGCTCCGCCACCAGCATCTCAAGATGATGGCGGTGGGCATCGAGCTCGGCACCCAGCCGCTTCTTCTCGGTGATGTCTTCCTTCACTGCCACGTAATGGCTGACGCGGCCGTCGGGCTGGCGGATCGGCGTGACGATGGCGAACTCGGTGTATTCGCTGCCGTCCTTGCGCCGGTTGTAAAACTCGCCCTTCCAGGTCTGCCCCGCTTTCAGCGTCGCCCACATCGCGGCGTAAGTCTCCGGCGGCGTCAGCCCCGAATGCAGGATGCGCGGGTTCTGGCCGACCACCTCCTCGCGCGCATAACCGGTCTGGCGCACGAAGGCTTCATTGACGTACTCGATGCGCGCGTCCAGGTTGGTGATGACGATGCTCTCCGGGCTCTGTTCGACGGCCATCGACAGCTTGCGCAGCGCGTCCACGGCCGCCTCGGCTTCGTGCTGCGCGGACTGGGCATCATCCATCAGGTTGAGCGCCGCCAGCCGTCCGGCCTTCTGCTCCTCGACCGCAACCGCCAGCGCACGCTCGGCTTCGGCATGATCGGTGACATCCTCGGCGAAGATCACGATACCGCCGATGCCGCCGTCCGCCGCAGGCCAGGGCCGCACCTCCCAGCGGGTCCAGACGGTTGCGCCATCGGGACGATAAAACGGCTCACAGTCGGCGCCCACCACCTCGCCCGCCAGGCCGCGCCGATGGGCCGCCTTCCACGCCTCCGGCAGGTCCGGAAAAATGTCGTAGTGCACATAGCCGATCACATCCCGATCGCCCAGCCCGAAGAAGGCATGCCATTTCCGGTTGGCGGCCAGATAGCGCATTTCGCGATCGAACAGCGCCAGCGCCACGGGCGCATGGTCGATCAACAGCTGCAACTGCTGCTGGCTCGTGCCCAGGACCGCTTCTGCCCGCTTCTGCGGCGAGATATCGGCAACCGTGGCAATAAAGCAGTCGGGCTCGCCCTGCGCCGTCCACACCAGCGCGACGGTGAGGTTGGCCCACACGAGGCTCCCGTCCTTGCGAAAATAGCGCTTCTCGATCGAGTAGCTGTCGATCTCCTTCGCCAACATGCGGCGCACCTGACCGAGATCATCAGCCAGATCGTCAGGATGGGTGATGTCCTGGAAGGTCCTCGTCAGCAATTCTTCCTGCGTGTAGCCGACGATGGCACACAGCTTGCGGTTCACCCGCAGCCAGCGACCATCGGGAGCGACCAGCGCCATGCCCACCGCCGCCTGCTCGAAGATGGCCTCGAAGCGGCGTTCGCCCTTCTGGTGCAGATCGTCGTCGCTGTTCAGGCTCATGGCAGCGTGTCGCCCTTGAGGAATTTCAGCGCATACGAAGGAGGGCGGCCGAGTTCATGCGCGAGCGCGTTGACTTCCTGCTTGAGGGCGATCATGCGCAATTCGCGCTCGATCGCGGCCTGGTTGAAGCGTTCGAGCTCTTCGTTGCGATGCTGGAGTTCGGTTTCAGCCTCCTTGAGCGCCGAGATGTCGATACAGAACTCGATGGCGGAATCGCCGCCCAGCGCGCTGCCGGCAAACAGGAGCCAGAGGCGACGACCGTCCTTGCAGAGATACTCCTTCTGATAGGGGCCGATGCGTCCGGTCTGGTTCAACTTGACCATCTCGTCCTGGCTCACCGCGATGTATTCCGGCGGGGTGAGCCGCTGCCAGGTCAATACGCCAGTCTCGAGGTCGCTGCGGTCGTAGCCGACCAAGTTCAGGAAGGTCGTGTTGGCCTCCGTCAGCCGACCACTCGCCGTATCCCAGAACATGACGCCGACCACGGGGTTGTCGATGACTTTTTGCAGGCTGGCGTTGCTGTCGCGCATCTTCTCTTCGGCCTGTTTTCGCTCGGTGATGTCGCGCGAAATGCCGAAGATGCCGTAGATGACGCCATCGGCGTCGTGCAGAGGGCCCTTGGTGGCGAGGAAGGTACGGCGGCCGCTCGGGGTATCGATCACTTCCTCGTTGGTCTCGATCTGCCCCGTCGCCATGACGCGCCGGCCGATCTGTATCAGCATCTCCGCCTGGTCTGGCGGAAAGAGGGCGCAGTCGTCGCGGCCCAGCACCGCCTCGACGGGCTGGCCGATGAAGCTCGCGGCTGCCCGGTTGAACAGCAAATAGCGGCCTTCCGCGTCCTTCGCGAAAATCGCATCGTCCGAGCTTTCGACCAGCATATCGATCAGCTGCAGGCTGCGCTGCTGCAACAGCAGCGCCTCAAGCTCGCGCCGGTGGGCAGTCTGCAACTGGCCGACGAGCTGCCGCACCAGCACGTAGAGCAGCAGGGAGGTCACGGCGACGAACAGCCAGCCCTTGACCATGCTGGCCTGAACGAGCAGGTCATGGTCCCTGAATAGCAGGCCCATCGCCCGATCGGACAGCAGGATCCACAGGCTGGCGAAGATCGCATAGGCGAGGACGACCTGAAAAGCGCCGCGCCACGGTCCGGAAGGTGGGTGGGGTTCAGTCATTCGGCCAGTTGTACGCGAAAAAGCATGCTCTTGTTCTGCGTCCATTAGCACACAATACCGCGCAGAAGTCGTTGAACCAAGTCAAAATTCATCGGCCGGTAGGCCATCGGCTTATTCAGACAATAAGAAAAAGTGTCTGTTGCGCTGCAACGCAGGCCGTTAAAGTGCGCTTTTCGCCATTCGAGGAGAGGTTTCATGCAGGACGGCCGCACCACCCTGACCCAGTTCATCATCGAGGAACAGTCCCACGTCGCCGGCGCCACTGGCGATTTCACCGGCCTGCTGAATGACATCGGCACCGCCATCAAGGTCATCAGCAACGCCGTCTCGAAAGGCGCGCTGATCGGCGTGTTGGGCAGCGCCGGCGAGGAAAACGTGCAGGGCGAAGTCCAGAAGAAGCTCGACATCATCTCCAACGACGTGATGATCAAGTCGAACGAATGGGCCGGCCACCTCGCCGGCATGGCCTCGGAGGAGATGGACGACATCTACCCGATTCCCGCCGGCAAGAAGCGCGGCAAGTATCTGCTGGTGTTCGATCCGCTCGACGGTTCGTCGAACATCGATGTGAACATCACCGTCGGCACCATCTTCTCGATCCTGCGCACCAGCAAGCCGGGCGAAGACGCGACCATGGAAGACTTCCTGCAGCCCGGCACGCAGCAGGTGTGCGCCGGCTTCGCGCTCTACGGCCCGTCGACCCTGCTGATCATCACCACCGGCCACGGCGTGAACGGCTTCACGCTCGACCGCGACGTCGGCGAGTTCATTCTGACTCATCCGGCCATGAAGATTCCCGCGGACACGCAGGAATTCGCCATCAACGCTTCGAACGAACGTTTCTGGGAATGGCCCGTCAAGCGCTATGTCGACGAGTGCATGGCCGGCAAGACCGGGCCGCGCGGCAAAGACTTCAACATGCGCTGGATCGCCTCCATGGTCGCCGAGGCCTACCGCATCCTGACGCGCGGCGGCGTGTTCATGTACCCGAAGGACACCAAGGACCCGAGCAAGCCGGGCCGCCTACGTCTGCTCTACGAAGCCAACCCGGTCGGCTTCATCATCGAGCAGGCGGGCGGCGTCTGCACCACCGGCCTGCAGCGCATGCTGGAGGTGCAGCCGACGTCACTGCACCAGCGCGTGCCGCTGATCTTCGGCTCGAAGAACGAGGTCGAGCGCATCGAGCGCTATCACCAGGAACTGCAGAAGTAAGGCCCGCCCCGCCCGTTGTCTCGGCCCCCTCGCGGGGGTTCGATTCGGCTCGCTGCGCGCGTTACTGGACGAGTCCGCGCCGGTACTGCACCGCCTCGGCGATGTGCGGGCCGCGGATGATGTCGTCCCCGGCCAGGTCGGCGATGGTGCGTGCCACCTTGAGGATGCGGTGATAACCGCGCGCCGAGAGGTCGAGCCGCGCCATCGCCTGCTTGAGCAGCGCTGCCCCGGCACAGTCCGGCAAGCAGTGGCGGTCGATCTCGTCGGGGGTCAGGTGGGCGTTGGGCCGGTCCTGCCGGACGAGCTGGCGCTCGCGGGCCGCCACGACGCGCGCACGCACAGTGGCTGAAGACTCGCCTTCGCCGCGCGTGGCGATCTCGGCGTCGGTCACGGCCGGCACTTCGATCAGCAGGTCGATGCGGTCGAGCAGCGGGCCGGACAGCTTGTTGCGGTAGCGCGCGATCTGGTCGGGCGTGCAGCGGCAGCGCGCTTCGCCCAGAAAACCGCAGGGGCAGGGATTCATCGCCGCCAGCAGCTGGAAGCGCGCCGGGAACTCGGACCGGCGGGCGGCACGAGACACGCGGATGTGACCGGTTTCGAGCGGTTCGCGCAGGGCTTCGAGGACGCGCCGCTCGAACTCGGGCAGTTCGTCGAGGAACAGCACACCGTGATGCGCCAGCGAAATCTCGCCGGGCCGCGGCACCCCGCCGCCGCCGACCAGCGCCGGCGTCGAGGCCGAATGATGCGGCGCCTGATAGGGCCGCCGTCCCCAGCGGGCGATCTCGAAGCTGCCGGCCAGCGAATGCACGGCCGCGCTTTCCAGCGCCTCCTGTTCGGTCATCGGCGGGAGGATGCCGGGCAGGCGCTGCGCCAGCATCGACTTGCCCGAGCCGGGGGGACCGGACATCAGCAGGCTGTGGCCGCCGGCCGCGGCGACTTCGAGCGCACGCTTCGCCGGCAGCTGGCCCTTGACCTCGGCGAGGTCGGGAATAAAAGTCGGCGCCGGCGGGACGGCAGGCGCATGCGGCACGAGGGGCGCGGCGCCGGTCAGGTGGGCGCAGACATCGAGCAGGCCCCGGGCCGGCAGGATGGTCGCGCGGCCGACCAGCGCGGCCTCGTCGGCGCAGGCATGGGGCAGCACGAAGGCGCGGCCCGCACCGGCGGCCGACAGGCACATGGCGAGCGTGCCGCGCACCGCGCGCAATTCACCCGACAGCGACAGCTCGCCGGCGAACTCGTGGGCATCGAGGTGCTTCGCCTCGATCTGGCCCGAGGCGAGCAGGATGCCGAGGGCGATCGGCAGGTCGAAGCGGCCCGACTCCTTGGGCAGGTCGGCCGGCGCGAGGTTGACGGTGATGCGCCTGGCCGGGAAGTCGAAGCCGGAGTTCTGCAGCGCGGCGCGCACGCGGTCGCGCGCTTCCTTCACTTCCGTCTCGGGCAGGCCGACCAGCGTGAAGGACGGCAGTCCGTTGGCGAGGTGGACTTCGACCGCGACCTCGGGGGCCGACAGCCCGGCGAGGGCGCGACTGCGGAGGACGGCGAGTGACATCGGAAAAAGTCGGCGCCGGCGGGACGGCGCTCAGCCCTTGCGCCGGGCCTCGAGTTCGGCGAGCCGCGCTTCGAGCGTCGCGAGGCGGTTCTGTGCGCGGGCCAGCAAATCCTTCTGCAGCTCGAAGTCGTCGCGCGTGACGAGGTCGAGCTTGGCGAACTGCGCGACGAGCAGCGCCCGCAGGTTCTTTTCGATGTCGGCCGCCGGCGTGGCGGCCAGGGCGCGCGCGATGCGGGCGCTCAGGTCTTCGAGGAGTTTCGGGTCGAGCATGGGACGGTCCGGATTCCTGATTTTCGGGACGGGGTGCGGCGAGTGTAGCACCGTGCATCGCCATGCCATCGGCACATTGCGGCGCACCCGGCATGGCACCCATGTGGTGCATGCCGGGCCAGGCCGCGAATCATTGTTGTGCGTGGCTTTATGCGGCACTCGCTCCACAGAGACATGCCTTCTTACACAACACAATGAATGCAAATGGAAAGTTTTGATTGGCACGCTAAGTGCAGAGCAGGGTTGCACGCTTCATTTTCATCTCAACCACTTTGGAGACTTCCATGAACAAGAAACTGATTACCCTCGCTGTCGCCGGAACCCTGGCCGCCCCGATGCTCGCTGTCGCGGAAGACTCGCCGCACAGCCTCAGCGGAAACTTCACGCTGGCCTCCGAATATCTCTATCGCGGCATCGCGCAGACCGCCGGCAAGCCGGCCCTGCAGGGCGGTTTCGACTACGCCCACAGCAGCGGCTTCTATGCCGGCATCTGGGGCTCGAACATCAGCTGGCTCGAAAACGCGGGCGTCAGCGGCGCCAGCCTGGAAGTCGACATCTACGGCGGCTTCAAGGGTGCGATCACGAACGACCTCGGCTTCGACGTCGGCGTGCTGACCTACAACTACCCGGGCAGCCTGACCCCCGGTGCCACCGATCCCGACACGACCGAACTCTACGGCGCGCTCAGCTGGAAGTTCCTGACGCTTAAGTATTCGCAGTCGACCACCAACCTGTTCGGCACCGCCAACTCGAAGAACAGTTCCTACCTCGAGTTGAACGCCGCCTACGATCTCGGCGGCGGCTGGGGCATCAATGGTCATGTCGGCCACCAGAAGGTCAAGAACAATGCGAACGCCAGCTATACCGACTGGAAGGTCGGGGCCACCAAGGACGTCGGCTTCGGCACGATCGGCGTGGCCTATTCGACGACCAACGCCCAGGACAGCTGTACGGCCGGCGAGTTCTACTGCGTCGCCCAGCGTCCGGCCGGTCCGTTCGACTACGAGGCCGGCAAGGGCCGCCTGATGGTCACCTTCGGCAAGACCTTCTAACCGTTCCCCTCTTCCAAAGGAGCCATCATGAAACTCGTCACCGCCATCATCAAGCCGTTCAAGCTTGACGAGGTACGTGAGGCCCTCGCCGCCGTCGGCGTGCAGGGCATCACCGTCACCGAAGTCAAGGGCTTCGGCCGGCAGAAAGGGCATACGGAACTGTATCGCGGCGCGGAATACGTCGTCGATTTCCTGCCCAAGGTGAAGCTGGAAGCCGCCATCAAGTCCGAGTTGCTGGAGCAGACCATCGAGGCCATCGAGAAGTCCGCCAGCACCGGCAAGATCGGCGACGGAAAGATTTTCGTCTTCGACCTCGAACAGGTCGTCCGCATCCGCACCGGCGAGACCGGCACGGACGCCCTCTAAGGAGAACTGCAATGAAGAAACTGCTCGCAATCGTGCTGACGGCCATCAGCCTGTTCGGCATCTCGGGCGCAGTCCTGGCGGCTGACGAGCCGGCAGCGGCGGCGCCCGCAGCGGCCGTCGCCACCGCCGACGCGCCCGCGGCAGCCGCCGAGGCCGCCCCGGCCGCCGTGAAGGCCGAGGTGCACAAGGGCGACGTCGCCTGGATGCTGACCGCCACCCTGCTGGTCATCTTCATGGCCGTGCCCGGCCTGGCGCTGTTCTACGGCGGCCTGGTGCGCGCCAAGAACATGCTCTCGGTGCTCATGCAGGTGATGGTGGTGTTCTCGCTGATCAGCGTGCTGTGGGCCGTGTATGGCTACAGCCTCGCCTTCGGCGGCGAAGGCCTGATCCTCGCCGGGCTCGACAAGCTGTTCCTGTCGGGCGTGACGATGGACAGCCTGGCCGACACCTTCACCGCCGAGGTGAAGCTGCCCGAGTACGTGTTCATCGCCTTCCAGGCCACCTTCGCCGGCATCACCTGCGCGCTGATCGTCGGTTCCTTCGCCGAGCGCATCAAGTTCAGCGCCGTGCTGCTGTTCTCCGTGATCTGGTTCACGATCTGCTACCTGCCGATCGCGCACATGGTCTGGGGCGCCGGCGGCTACCTGCTGGGCAAGGGCGCGCTGGACTTCGCCGGCGGCACCGTGGTGCACATCAATGCCGGTATCGCCGGCCTGGTGGGCGCCTACCTGATCGGCAAGCGCATCGGCTACGGCAAGGAAGCGATGACCCCGCACAGCCTGACGCTGACGATGGTGGGCGCCTCGATGCTGTGGGTGGGCTGGTTCGGCTTCAACGCCGGCTCCAACCTCGAAGCGACCTCCGGCGCGGCGCTGGCCTTCCTCAACACCCTGTTCGCCACGGCGGCGGCGGTGCTGGGCTGGACCATCGGCGAAGCGGTGTTCAAGGGCAAGCCCTCGATGCTGGGTGCGGCCTCGGGCGCGGTGGCCGGCCTGGTCGCCATCACCCCGGCCTGCGGCTCGGTCGGCCCGATGGGCGCCATCGCGATCGGCTTCGCCGGCGGCCTGGTCTGCCTGTGGGGCGTGAATGGCCTGAAGAAGCTGCTCGGCGCGGACGACTCGCTCGACGTGTTCGGCGTGCATGGCGTCGGCGGCATCCTCGGCGCGCTGCTGACCGGTGTCTTCACGGCCCCGTCGCTCGGCGGCACGGGCAAGGACGATTTCTCGATCGCCCATCAGGTGATGGTGCAGGCCGAGGGCGTGGTGATCACGATCGTCTGGTCCGCCATCGCCGCCCTGATCGCCTACAAGATCGCGGACATGCTGGTCGGTCTGCGGGTGCCGGAAGACGAGGAGCGCGAAGGTCTCGACATCACGGCCCACGGCGAATCGGCCTACCACTACTGATGTAACTCCCTCCCCGCCTGACGGCGGGGAGCTTCTGCAAGGCAATCTCCTTTACCCTCCCACCGCTCTCAAAGTGGATTCGGGCACCGGCAACGGTGCCCGTTTTTTTGAAAGGTCAGCAGGTCCAGAGCATGTAGAGGATCCCGCCCAGGCCGGCGACGATCATCAGCGAGGTCGAGATGATCAGGTCGCGCGGTTCGCGCGGATGACCTTCGCGGACACGCCTCATCATGTTGAAGACATTGCCGAGCGAAATCACGGTGAGAAACAGCAGCATGAACAGGTCGATCAGGATCACCACGCCGCTGAAGTTGTCGATCGGCCGGCAGGTGCGCAGGCCGAGCTTGTAGAGCATCGATTGGATGTGATCGTTCGGCGGGTTGTAGCCCAGGCTGACCACCGCCCAGACGACCGTGATCAGGCCGGCCAGGATGATCAGTGCGAACGCGATCCAGCCTTCTGCACTTTTCAGGTCGTCCCGCAGCGCACGCAGGTCGGCCAGGTATTCCAGCGCTTCGCGGCGCAGCCGCTCCCCGAGCCGCTCCTTCCTCATGGCATCCGCATCGGCTAGCGGAACACCACCGTCTTGTTGCCGTGGACCAGCACGCGATCCTCGAGGTGGTAGCGCAGCCCGCGCGCCAGCACGGTCTTCTCGATGTCCTTGCCGTAGCGCACCATGTCGTCGGGCGAATCGGAGTGGTCGATGCGGATCACGTCCTGCTCGATGATCGGCCCCTGGTCGAGTTCGCTGGTCACGTAGTGGCAGGTCGCGCCGATCAGCTTGACGCCGCGCTGCCAGGCCTGGTGGTAGGGCCTGGCACCAACGAAGCTCGGCAGGAAGCTGTGGTGGATGTTGAGGATCTGCCCCGGGAAGGCGGCGCAGATCTCGGGCGACAGGATCTGCATGTAGCGCGCCAGCACCATCGTGTCGCCGCGCGATTCCTCATAGAGGCGCTTGACCTCGGCATAGGCCTGCGGCTTGTTATCCGCCGTGACCGGCACATGGTGGAAGGGGATGCCGTGCCACTCGACGAAGCCCTTGAAGGTATCGTGGTTCGAAATCACGCAGGGGATCTCGATGTCGAGCTCCTTCGACTGCCAGCGCGCCAGCAGGTCGTAGAGGCAGTGCTCCTGCTTGCTGACCAGCACGACGACGCGCTTCTTCACCGCGCTGTCGGTGATCTTCCAGTCCATCTCCAGCTCGGTCGCGATCGGCGCGAAGCGCTGGCGGAATTCGGACAGCATGAAGGGCAGCGAGTCGGCCTTGACCTCGATGCGCATGAAGTAGCGACCGGCCTCCTCGTCCGAATGGAAGCTCGACTCGAGCACCCAGCCGTTATGTTCGGCGATGAAGCCGGTGACGCGCGCGATGATGCCGGTGCGGTCCGGGCACGAGGCGGCGAGGGTGTAGAAGCGGTCGCGATGCATACCGGAACTAGAGGGCCGCGGAGGCCTTGTCGATGGCGGCGCGCAGGCCGGTGTAGCTGAGGGCCACCGGGAACTGCGGGAACTCGTCGATGACGTTCTGCGGCGGGTGGAACAGGATGCCGGCATGGGCCTCGCCGAGCATGGCCGTGTCGTTGTAGCTGTCGCCGGCGGCGATGACGCGGAAGTTGAGTTCCTTGAAGCGCTTCACCGCCTCCTGCTTCTGGTTCGGCATGCGCAGGTGGTAGTTCACCACCCAGCCGGCGGCGTCCGCCTCCATCTTGTGGCAGAACAGCGTCGGGAAACCGAGCTGCGCCATCAGCGGCATGGCGAATTCGTAGAAGGTGTCGGACAGGATGATGACCTGGAAATCGCGACGCAGCGCATCGAGGAAATCGCGCGCGCCCTCCATCGGCGCCATGCTCGCGATCACCTTCTGGATGTCGGGCAGGCCCAGCTTGTGCTGCTTGAGCAGGTCGAGCCGGTACTTCATCAGCACGTCGTAGTCGGGCTCGTCGCGCGTGGTGCGGCGCAGCTCCGGAATGCCGGTGCGTTCGGCAAATTCGATCCAGATTTCGGGGACGAGCACCCCTTCGAGGTCGAGGCAGACGAGTTGCACGGCGGGCTCCAGGCTGAAAAGCCGCGATTCTACCGTGGCCTATTCCGGACGGGCGGCGGGCGGCCGGCTAGCCGATGCAGAGTGCGCTCGAGTCGCGTTCGCCGGCCGCCGCCATGGTTTCGAGATGATTGAGCACCTCGATGCTGGCGTCCTCCATCTGCGCGATCGCGGCGATGCCGGTGTCGAGGTCGCCTTCATGGAAGGCGCGCACCGCTTCCTTGCCATGCGCATGCACCCGCTGGTGCGGCGGGTCGAGTTCGCGATAACCGGGCAGCTTCGAGAAGCTGGCCTTGCCGTCGCCTTCGAAATACCACTTGCCGAGGCGGCAGGCGGTGTGGCTGGCGAAATCATCCGGCCCCTTGTCCGAGAGGCCGAGGAAGACGCGATAGATCTCCATCTTGTAGACGAGGTGATCCTTTTTCGCCGTCTCGGCAAAGCTGCGCAGCGCCGAGGCGGCGATGGTCTCGGTCATGTGGCGGGTCTGCTGGAGCAGATGGTCGATGCCGGTCGAGGCAGCATCGCCGTCCGCGCTCATCGCCGTCATTTCCTCGGGATTGACCTGTGATTCCTCCCGCAGCGTATGGGCCTGCGCCTGCACGTCGGCGACCAGCGCCGAGATCTCGCTCGTCGAGGCGGTGGTGCGCTCGGCGAGCTTGCGCACCTCGTCGGCCACGACGGCAAATCCCCGGCCCGCCTCGCCGGCGCGTGCCGCCTCGATCGCGGCGTTGAGCGCCAGCAGGTTGGTCTGGTCGGCGATCTCCTTGATGAGCTGGACGATGCCGTTGATGCGCCCGGTGCGCTCGTGCAGCCGGTCGATGGCCGCGGCGCTGCTGTGGGCGCGCTCGACCAGCTGGTCGATGTAGTCGGACAGGCGCCACACGACCTGTTGGCTGCTGGCGGTCTCGCCGGAGGTCCGGATCGCGGCCTGCGTCTCGGCCTTCATGCCCTGGGCCAGGGCGGCCAGGCTCGTCTGGCTCATCTTGAGCGACTCGCCGAAATTGGCCAGCGGCTGGATCAGGCCGTCAAGCAGGCGGGAACGCTCCCGCTGCGCGGCAACGGCGTCCTGCGCCTGCGCCAGTTCATCCTGCACAGCGGCAAGTTGTGCGGCCAAAGCCGTTTCGCGCCCCTGCGCCTGTTCGAGTTCCCCGCGCAACTTGTCGGCTTCGCGCCGTGCAGCACCTCCGAACATCGCGTTCCCCTTTGCACCGCTGCTCTTGCTGGAGTACTGGATTATTGTTCGCCGGCGTGTTCCACCTGGCATTTTCGCCGGATGGTATCAGGCTTCGAGCCGGATGTGGATGTCGAGCCAGCGCGCCTCCGCGGCGTCCATGTCGGCAGCGAGCCGGTCGCGCCGCTCCGTCAGCCGCCCGATCTCGTCGCGTCCGGAGGCCGCATAGAGCGCCGGGTCGGCGAGCCGTTCCTCCAGCGCAGCCTTCTCCTCCTGCCAGGCGGCGAGCTGCTGATCGAGCTTTTCCGCCTCCTTCTCCAGCTTGCGCCGTTCCGCCGCCGCCGACTTTTTCGCGGCGCGGTCCTCGATGCGCTGCTCGCGCCCGCTGTCCGGCCCGGTCTCGGCGGGCCGCACGGTGCTGCGGCGCTGTGCCAGCCAGGCGGCGTAATCGTCGAGGTCGCCATCGAAGGGCTGCGCGGCGCCATCGGCCACCAGCCACAGTTCATCGACCGTGGTGCGCAACAGATGCCGGTCGTGCGAGACGAGCACCACGGCGGCCTCGGTTTCCTGCAGCGCCAGCGTCAGGGCCTCGCGCATCTCGAGGTCGAGGTGGTTGGTCGGCTCGTCGAGCAGCAGCAGGTTCGGCCGCGTGCGGATCATCAGCGCCAGCGCCAGCCGCGCCTTCTCGCCGCCGGAGAAGTTGCCGCAGGGCGCATCGGCCATCGCGCCGCGGAAGTCGAAGCCGCCGAGGTAGTCGCGCAATTCCTGCTCGCGGGTCTGCGGTTCCTGGCGGGCGATGTGCTGCAGCGGCGATTCGTCCGGCCGCAGCAATTCCATCTGGTGCTGGGCGAAATAGCCGATCTTGAGGTGGCGGCCCTCCAGGCGCCGTCCTGCCAGCGTCGAAGCCGCACTTTCGCCGGCCAGCAGCTTGACCAGCGTCGATTTTCCCGCGCCGTTGCGGCCGAGCAGGCCGATGCGGCTGCCCGGGCGCAGCGTCAGCTTGACGCCGGACAGGATCGCCGTTTCGCCATAGCCGACTTTTGCATCTTCCAGCTGCAGCAGCGGATCGGACACTCCTTCCGGCTCGCGAAAGCTGAATGAAAACGGCGTATCGACGTGCGCGGCGCTGATGAGCTCCATGCGCGCCAGCGCCTTCAGGCGACTCTGCGCCTGGCGCGCCTTCGTGGCTTTCGCCCGGAAGCGCTCGACGTAGGCGTGCAGGTGGGCGATCTCGCGCTGCTGCTTGTCGTGCATCGCCTGCTGCAGCGCGAGCCGTTCGGCGCGCGTGCGCTCGAAGGTCGAGTAGTTGCCGCCGTAGAGCTTCATGCCGCCCGCCTCGATGTGGAGGATCTGGTTGACCACCGCGTCGAGGAAGTCGCGATCGTGCGAGATCATCAGCAGCGTGCCGGGGAAGCTCTTCAACCAGCTTTCGAGCCACAGCACGGCATCGAGGTCGAGGTGGTTGGTCGGCTCGTCGAGCAGCAGCAGGTCGGCGCGCGACACCAGCGCGCGGGCCAGGTTGAGGCGCACGCGCCAGCCGCCGGAAAAGTCGGCGACGGCGCGACGGTGGTCGGTCTGCGAAAACCCGAGTCCGTCGAGGATTTCGGCAGCGCGGGCGGGCGCGGCGTAACCGCCGATATCCTGCAGCTTCGTGTGCAGCTCGGCGATGCGGTGGCCGTCGTGCGCGGCTTCCGCCTCGGCCAGTTCGCGTTCCACCGCACGCAATTCCGCATCGCCGTCGAGCACGAAATCCAGCGCCGGCGTCGGCAGGGCCGGCGTGTCCTGCGCGACATGGCCGATGCGCCAGACCGCGGGGATTTCCAGATCGCCGGCTTCGGCATGCAGTTCGCCCCGCAACAGGGCGAAGAAGGAAGACTTGCCGCAGCCGTTGGCGCCGGTCAGGCCCACCTTCCAGCCCGGATGCAGCTGCAGCGAGGCTTCCGTGACGAGCGGCTTGCCGGCGCGGGCGAAGGCGAGTTTGCGGAGCAGGATCATTAGAATGTGTCCATCGAAACCCGTGCATTCTAGAGGCTGGCATGAAACCCCTGATCGTCTGCCTGACCCTGCTGACCCTGACGCTGGTGCTGGCGCTGCCGTTGCGGGCGCAGGACGCGCCAGCGGAAACGGCCCCGCCGGCCGATCCGGCGACGGCCGCCGGATGGGACGCCCTGGGCGAACAGGCACGGCAGATGCAGGCGCAGGCGGCGCACCTGCGCACCGAGTCGCAGCAGGCGCATGCCGCCGCGGAGCGGGACTGCTGGAAGAAATTCCTCGTCTCCGACTGCTTGGATGACGCGAAGGCGGCCTTGCGCACCGCCCGCCAGGAGGCGAGGCGGCTCGAAGTCGAAGCCGGCCGGATCGAGCGCCGCATCACCGAACACGAACGCCGCGAACGGGTCGCGCGGAAACTGGCGGACAAGCAGGCGGAGATCACGCAGCGCCGGGCGGACAGCGCGGGCGGGCAGCCTTCAGGCCAGTGAGGCGACGAAGGCCTGCCAGCGCTGCCATTCCTCGCGGCAGGCGTCGGGCACGGGGATGGTGGTCGGGATCGCGAGGCAGTCGAATGCCTGCATGCCCTGCGCGACGCGGATCGCACGGGCCAGCACGTCGTACCACTGGCGGTCGACATCGGTGCGGCCGGCGACGGCGGCATGCACGACTTCCGGAAATTCGAAACGCTGCAGGTAGCGTTCCGATACCTTGCAGATCTCGCAGGGAAAGATCTCGCGCTGGGCGCGCGCCTTGGTGATCGGGTCGGCGCCACGGATCTGCTCGAGATAGCGCTGCATCAGCGCCGGATAGGTTTCGGCCACGGCCAGCCAGCCGATGCCGGCGACGAGTCCGGTCGTGAAGGCTTCGTCGGCGCGGCGTTCGGGAATGTCGTACTCGGGCAGCAGGGCGCGCATCGCGGCGCCGGTGGCGATGGCGTTGAGCCAGAAGCCGCGATAGTCGAAGGCGGGGCAGACGCCCTGCCGGTAGCGCGCCATCATCTCGGCGACGAACACCACGCGCTTGACGAAGCCGGTGCCGAGCCGCGTCACCGCCTGCGGCACCGAGGCGGTCTTGCCGCCGCTGGCGAAGCGCGCGGCGTTGGCGTAGTTGATCAGCGAGGCGGAGATCACCGGGTCGGGCTGGATGGCGTTCGCCACCTCGCGGGCATCGCCCTCCTCGGCGGCGACCGCGACCTTGCGGAAGATCACGCCCGGCGCCGGCAGGTTGCCATGCGCCTCGACCGAATAGAGGAACTCGTTCATCGACGGCGTGGCCGCCTCCATGCTCGGCCCCTCGACGAGGGCCGACAGCAGTTCGATGGCGGCCTCGGCGGCCGCGCCGACATCCTTGTAGAAGGCATCGATGCTCAGCCCGCTCGGGAAACGGCGGAATTCCACCGCGATCCGGATCCCGTCGGCATCGAGCTGCGTGAAGTCCGGCACGGCCTCGCTGAAGCGCCCGAAGTTGTCGATGACCGCCCAGATGACGCCTTCGGCCGCCTCGCCGAGCTGGCCGTCGATGCGCATGACGGCCGCCGGGGCGAGCGCCTGGATCGGCTGCCCCGGATCGTGGCGCGGATCGCAGGCCAGCGCCACGACCGCCGGCTGTCCGTTCGTGGCGGGCACGAAGGACGCGACGACACCCTGCCCGGGGCAGGCGATGCCATCGTCGCCGACGGCGAACTCGAAGGTCTGTGGGTTCATGGAAAGTGGCGGTCCGGGAAGCGCGCCGCCGATTTTACGTTGCCCGCTGCACCCTGGCGGGCGGCCGGCGTGGTGTAAGATCGAATCGCCGTTTTCCGGACATCCCCATCCATGGTTCCCCATCTCACCACCGCGCTCACCGGCCCCCTGCTGGCGCTGGAGCAGCGCTTCCTCGCCGCCGAGACCACCATCGAACGCTGGCTGCGCGGCCAGTGGCAGGAGCACAGCCCGCCCTTCTACTGCTCGGTCGATCTCCGGAACGGCGGCTTCAAGCTCGCGCCGGTCGACACCAACCTGTTCCCGGGCGGCTTCAACAACCTCAATCCCGATTTCCTCCCGCTGGCCGTGCAGGCGGCGATGACCGCCATCGAGAAGATCTGCCCCGAGGCGAAGAACCTGCTGATCGTGCCCGAGAACCACACGCGCAACCAGTTCTACCTGACCAACGTCGCCCGGCTGGCCGACATCCTGCGCCACACCGGCCTCGACGTACGCATCGGCTCGCTGCTGCCCGAGATCACCGCACCGACGTCGCTCGACCTGCCCGACGGCCAGGCACTGACGCTGGAGCCGCTGCGGCGCTTCGGCAGCACCGGCACCGACGGGCAGGGCCGCCGGCTCGGGCTGGACGGCTTCGACCCCTGCGCGATCCTGCTCAACAACGACCTCTCGGCCGGCGTCCCGCCGCTGCTGCAGAACCTGCACGAGCAGTTCGTCCTGCCGCCGCTCGCCGCCGGCTGGCACGTGCGCCGCAAGTCGCAGCACTTCGCCGCCTACCGGCGGGTGGTCAAGGAATTCGCGGCGCTGATCGATATCGACCCGTGGCTGATCGACCCGGAATTCGAGACCTGCGGCCAGGTCAATTTCCAGGAAAAGAGCGGCATGGAGTGCCTCGCGTCCAACGTCGATACCCTGCTGTTCCGCATCCGCGCCAAGTACCGCGAGTACGGCATCGACTCGACGCCCTTCGTCGTGGTCAAGGCCGACGCCGGCACCTACGGCATGGGCATCATGACGGTCAAGGACGCGTCCGAAGTGAAGGAGCTCAACCGCCGCCAGCGCAACAAGATGGCGGTCGGCAAGGAAGGCCTGCAGGTGCACGAGGTGATCATCCAGGAAGGCGTGCCGACCTTCGAGACCGTGGATGCCGGCGTCGCCGAGCCGGTGGTGTACATGATCGACCGCTACGTCGTCGGCGGCTTCTATCGCGTCCACACCCAGCGCGGCATCGACGAGAACCTCAACGCGCCGGGCATGCACTTCAAGCCGCTCGCCTTCGAGACCGGCTGCACGCTGCCCGACCAGTCGCAGGCCCCGGACGCCCCGCCGAACCGCTTCTACGCCTATGGCGTCGTTGCGCGGCTGGCGCTGCTGGCCGCGGCGATCGAAATCGAAAACATCCACGCATGAGGCGCTTGCTGGCGCTGTGGCTGGCGCCGATGCTGGCGCTGTGGCTGGCGGCCTGCGGCCCGCGCGCACCGGTGGGGCAGGAGGCCTATGTCTTCGGCACGCGCGTCGAGTTGCTCGTCTGGGGCGCGCCCGTGGCGCAGGCCCATGCCGCCATGGGCGAGGTGCTGCGCGAATTCGACCGGCTCCACCGCACTTATCACGCCTGGCAGCCCTCCGAACTCACCGCCCTCAACGCGGCCATCGCCGCCGGCCGGCCGCACGAGGTCTCGGCAGAGCTGGCCGGCCTGATCCGCACGGCACAGGCGCTCTCGGCACAGGGCGACCATCTGTTCGATCCGGGCATCGGCAAGCTGGTCGAACTGTGGGGTTTCCACGGCGACGAGTTCAAGCCGGTGCTGCCGGACGCGACCAAACTGCAAGGGCTGGTCGACGCGCATCCCTCAATTGGGAAGCTGACACTCGACGGCCGCCGTCTCGCCAATGCCGACTTTTCAGTTGCGCTCGATTTCGGCGGCTACCTCAAGGGCATCGCCCTCGACCGCGCAGCGGCGATCCTCAAGGCGCGCGGCATCGGCAACGCGCTGATCAACATCGGCGGCAACGTGCTGGCCTTGGGCAGCAAGGGCAGCACCCCCTGGCGCGTCGGCATCCAGCATCCGCGCGCCGCGGAGTCGGGCGGCCTGCCGCTGGCAACGCTGGAACTGCGCGACGGCGAGGCGATCGGCACCTCGGGCGACTACCAGCGCTACTTCGAGGTCGACGGCCGGCGCTACTGCCACCTGATCGATCCGCGCACCGGCATCCCGGCACAGGAGACACAGGCGCTGACCGTACTGGTACCGCCGCAACCCGACGCCGGCATGCTCTCCGACGTGCTCTCCAAGCCGCTGTTCATCGCCGGCGACGACTGGCCACGGCTGGCGCAAAAGCTCGGCACCACCCAGGTGCTGCGCGTCGATGCGGCGGGGAAGATCGCCGTGACGGCCGCGATGAAGGCACGGCTGGCGTTCGAACCGGCGAATCGGCCGGTAAGCGTCATGCCATAATCCCCCGATGACTCCGCACGCTCGCAAACCCGGCTCGCTGCCCCCCACGGGAGGGCGTCCGTCGCCCTGGGGCAGTCCGGTGGAGGCAGCATGATCGGCATCCTCCTCATCACCCACGACACGCTCGGCGAAGCCCTGCTGCAGTGCGCCAGCCACGTCCTCAACAAGCGGCCGGACCAGATCCTGCAACTCGGCGTGGCGGCGGGAGACGATCCCAACGACCTGCTGCCGCTGGCGAAGAAGCTGCTCAAGCTCGTCGATACCGGCGAAGGCGTGCTGGTCATCACCGACATCTACGGCGCCTCGCCGTCCAACCTCGCCGCCAAGCTGCTGCAGCCGGGCAAGATCGAAGGACTCGCGGGGGCCAACCTGCCGCTGCTGCTGCGCGCCATCAACAACCGCGAGAAGGGCATGATCCACCTGCTGGCCAAGGCCGCGGGTGGCGGTCGCGACGGCGTACTCAACATGCTGAAACACTGAACCGTTCCGCCATGCCGCGCGCCGAAACCGAAATCGTGAACAAGCTGGGCCTGCACGCCCGCGCCTCCGCCAAGCTGACCCAGCTGGCCGGCGCCTATCCCTGCGAGGTGTGGATGGAGCGCAACGGCCGCCGCATCAACGCCAAGAGCATCATGGGCGTGATGATGCTGGCCGCCGGCAAGGGCAGCACCGTGATCGTGGATACCGCCGGCGAGCAGGAGGACGAGGCGCTGGCCGCCCTGCTGGCGCTGATCGCCGACCGTTTCGGGGAGGAAGAATGATGCCGCCCGCCGGGCCGCCCCAAGGGCGCCAGAGTCAACGAACCGGAGTCGCGCAGCGACGAACACCCGTCACCTCCCCGCGAGGGGAGGATGGGAGGGGCGGGTCATGAGCTTTTGCCTGCACGGCCTCGCGGTTTCCCAGGGCATCGCCATCGGCCGTGCCCACCTCGTCTCGCATGCCACGCTCGAAGTCGCCCACTACACCATCCGCGAACGCGACGTGCCGGACGAGATCGAACGTTTCGACGCGGCCATCGCAGCCGTGCGCAACGAGCTGACGGCCCTGCACGCCGATGCGCTGGCGCCCGGCGCGCCCAGTGAACTCGCCGCGCTGGTTCATCTGCATGCGATGTTCCTCGACGACCCGCTGCTCGTCGAGACACCCAAGGAACTGATCCGCACCCGGCTGTGCAACGCCGAGTGGGCGCTGGTGCAGCAGATGGACCACCTGGTGGCGCAGTTCGACCAGATCGACGACAACTACCTGCGCGAGCGCCGCCACGACATCGTGCAGGTGGTCGAGCGCGTCGTGCGCGTGCTGCTCGGCAAGCCGCGGCGGCTGTCGAAAAAGAGCGGGGACAAGTCGGGGACCGCCAGCGAGCTGGTCATCGTCGCCCACGACCTGTCGCCGGCGGATACCATCCAGTTCAAGCACATGCGCATCGCCGGCTTCGTCACCGACCTCGGCGGCTCCACCTCGCACACCGCGATCGTCGCGCGCAGCCTCGGCATCCCGGCGGTGGTCGGCCTGCACCATGCCCGCCCGCTGATCAACGAGGACGACCTGCTGATCGTCGACGGCACCCGTGGCGTATTGATTGTCGATCCGGACGAGCGCGTCCTCGAGGAATACCGCCTGCGGCGCAACGAGCTCGAGCTGGAGCGCTCGAAGCTCAAGCGCCTCAAGTCGGCGCGCGCGACGACGCTCGACGACCTCGACATCAGCCTGCAGGCCAACATCGAGCTGCCGCAGGACATCGGCCAGGTCAAGGACGTGGGCGCCGACGGCGTCGGCCTGTTCCGCACCGAGTTCCTGTTCATGAACCGCGACACCCTGCCCTCGGAGGACGAGCAGTTCGAGGCCTACCGGCAGGTCGCGAAAGCGCTCGCGGGCAAGCCGGTAACGATCCGCACCCTCGACATCGGTGCCGACAAGGAGGCCCGCGCCCTCGCCGGCCGGGTCGGCCGCCAGCCGCCGAACCCGGCGCTCGGCCTGCGCGCCATCCGCTACTGCCTCGCCGAACCGCAAATCTTCCTCGCCCAGCTGCGCGCGATACTGCGCGCCGGGCATTTCGGCAAAGTGCAGGTCCTCGTCCCGATGCTCGCCCATGCCAGCGAGATCGCCCAGACGCTGGCGATGGTCGAACTGGCCAAGCAGCAGCTGCGCGAGCGGCGCCTCAAGTTCGACGAGCACATGAAGGTCGGCGGCATGATCGAGATTCCCGCCGCCGCGCTCGCCCTCGGCCCCTTCGTCAAGCACCTGCAGTTCCTGTCGATCGGCACCAACGACCTGATCCAGTACCTGCTGGCGATCGACCGCACCGACGAGGCGGTCGCCCACCTCTACGATCCGCTGCATCCCGCCGTGCTGCGGCTGGTGGCGCAGGTCATCCAGACGGCGCAGAAGGCCGAGTTGCCCGTCGCCGTCTGCGGCGAGCTGGCGGGCGATCCGAAGCTGACCCGCCTGCTGCTGGGCCTGGGCCTGCGCCAGTTCTCGATGCACCCGACCCAGCTGTTCGAGGTCAAGCAGCAGGTCGTCATGGCCGACGTGGAACAGATCGCCGGCAAGGTCGCGCGCATCCTGCGTTGCGACGACCCGGTGCGCATCCGCGAACAGGTCGAGCGGCTGTAGCGTCTTCGGCGGCGGCGGACACCGGCAACCCCGTCCGGCCGGCGCCGACTTTGTGGCCCCCCACGCGCGCAAAACCGGCTCGCTGCCCCCCACGGGAGGGGGCGTCGGCTTGGGACGGACGGCCCTGCGCCGACTTTTTGGTAAAGTTCGCCCCCATGCATAAATTCAGCCTCCTTCTCGTCCTGTGGTGCGCGGCGGCCATGCCGGCACACGCCGACGAGCCGGCGACGCCGCCCCTCCAGCTGCAACCCACCCTGAGCCTGCAGGAAAACTCGGTCGCGCTGGTCCAGCGTACGGTCGATACGGTGCACACCTCGGTGCAGGCGACGCTCGACGAGGCGCTCGAATACCTCGGCATCCGCTACCGGCGCGGCGGCAGCACGCCGGAAACCGGCTTTGACTGCTCCGGTTTCGTGCGCTACGTCTTCAACGAAAGCCTCGGCCTCGAGTTGCCCCACAACGCGATGGCGATCAGCCGCTCCGGCGAGCGCGTCGAGAAATCCGAACTGATGCCCGGCGACCTGGTCTTTTTCAACACCATGCGCCGCGCCTTCTCGCACGTCGGCATCTACCTCGGCAACAACCAGTTCATCCATGCGCCGCGCAGCGGCACCCGGGTGCGCATCGAGGACATGGGCGACCGCTACTGGAGCCGCCGCTACAACGGCGCGCGCCGCTTCTCCTCCTGAGCGCTGCCATGGCGGAACCCGGCAGCGTCGGTCCGGTCGAGTCGCGCAGCGTCGTCTTCACGACGCCGCTGACGTTCGCCGCGGGCGTGACGCTGCCCGAATGGCAACTGGTCTACGAGACCTACGGCACGCTCAATGCCGAGCGTTCCAACGCCATCCTGATCTGCCACGCACTGTCCGGCCACCAGCACGTCGCCGGCTATCCGGCCGACAATCCGAAGAACCTCGGCTGGTGGGACAACATGATCGGCCCCGGCAAGCCGATCGACACCGACCGCTTTTTCGTCGTGGGCGTCAACAACCTGGGCGGCTGCCACGGCTCGACCGGCCCCGCCACGATCAACCCCGCCACCGGCCAGCCCTGGGGCGCCGACTTCCCGGTCGTCACGGTGCCCGACTGGGTGCAGGCGCAGGCGCGGCTGGCCGACCACTTCGGCATCGACGCCTGGGCGGCGGTGGTCGGCGGCAGCCTCGGCGGCATGCAGGCGCTGCAATGGACGATCGACCTGCCGGCACGCGTGCGCCACGCGCTGGTGATCGCCGCCGCGCCGAAGCTCACCGCCGAGAACATCGCCTTCAACGACGTCGCCCGGCAGGCCATCATCACCGACCCGGAATTCCACGGCGGCCACTTCTACCGCCACGGCACGCGGCCGACGCGCGGCCTGCGGCTGGCGCGCATGCTCGGCCACATCACCTACCTGTCCGACGACCAGATGGCCGAGAAATTCGGCCGCAAGAAACGGCCGGGCGCCGGCAGCTACGGCTTCGACGTCGAGTTCGAGATCGAGTCCTACCTGCGCTACCAGGGCGACAAGTTTGCCGGCTGGTTCGACGCCAACACCTACCTGCTGATGACCAAGGCGCTCGACTACTTCGACCCGGCCGAGCCCTTCGGCGGCGACCTCGCGGCGGCACTCGCCGGTGCCAGCGCGAAATACCTGGTCGTCTCCTTCACCACCGACTGGCGCTTCTCGCCGGCCCGCAGCCGCGAGATCGTGAATGCGCTGGTGAAGAACCACAAGGACGTCAGCTACGTCGAGATCACCAGCCCGCACGGCCACGACGCCTTCCTGATGGACGACCACTACTATCACGCGGTGGTCGCCGCCTACATGGCGAATATTCCGACATGACGCACGCCCTCCACACCCTGCGGCGCCCCGACTTCGACGTCATCGCCGGCTGGATGAAGGCCGACGAGAGCGTGCTCGACCTCGGCTGCGGCGAGGGCGAGCTGCTGCAGCTGCTGGCCGGGCGCGGCCTGCGCGGCTGGGGCGTAGAACGCGATCCCGGCCGGGTGCTGGCCGCCGTCGAAAATGGCATCAACGTCATCCAGAGTGACCTCGAGGCGGGCCTCGCCGGCTTCGAGGACGATGCCTTCGACCACGTCGTGCTGTCGCGCACGCTGCAGACGATGCGCCACACGCAGCAGATCCTCGCCGAGATGCTGCGCGTCGGCCGCGAGGCGGTGGTGTCCTTCCCCAACTTCGCCTACTGGAAGAACCGCATGGCCGTGCTCAACGGCCGCATGCCGGTGTCCGAAGACCTGCCCTACCAGTGGTACGACACGCCGAACGTGCGCTTCTTCACCATGCTCGACTTCGAAAGCCTCTGCGCCGGCATGGGCGTCGTGATCCGCGACCGCCAGGTGCTCGACGAGCGTGGCGAATGCGTGACCGAGGAACACAACTTCCTCGGCAGCCTCGCCGTCTACCGCATCGGCCGGGGCGGCTGAACGCGCCCCAAAAAAAGTCGGCGCCGGCGGGACGGCACTCCCCGTTAGAATTCCGGCGATGCCGGGATGGTGAAATTGGTAGACACAAGGGACTTAAAATCCCTCGGCCGCAAGGCTGTACGGGTTCGATTCCCGTTCCCGGCACCAGCGATTCCAGCCAGCCTGATGATCATCGAGGAGCTACGCACATGGGATTTGCCCTTTCGCCGCTGACGCTGACGTCCGATTCCTTCGGTCCCAATGGCCCGATCCCCAAACGATGCACCATGGAGGGGCAGAATCTGTCGCCCCAGCTGCATTGGACGGGCGTTCCGGACGGCACGAAATCATTCGCGCTCGTTTGCCATGACCCCGATGCCCCCCTGGCCGCAGCCGGCAGCTACGGCTTCGTGCATTGGGTGCTGTACAACCTGCCCGCGTCGCTCACCGGACTGGCGGAAGGGGCGGCGGCCGGCACCGAAGGTGTCAGCGACTTCGGCAAGCCGGGATACGGCGGGCCATTGCCGCCCCCCGGCCACGGCATCCACCATTACTTCTTCATCCTGATGGCGCTCGACACGGTGCTCGACCTCGAGCCGGGATTGACGCTGTGGCAGCTGATGTCGAAGATCGAGCCCCACGTCATCGGCATGAATCGTCTGGTCGGCACGTATCAGCGCTGAACGCTTTTTTCGTTTACAGCCCCGGATCCGGATCCCCGCCCCTGAGCGCGCTTTCGACGACCCGGCGAGTCAGGGGCGGGGCGAACAGCTCGATGAAGTCGTAGTCGAAACGCCGCAGCCAGTTGCCGCGGCGGAAGGCGAGGCGCGTCGTGTTCGAGTTGAACAGGGCACCGCCGGAAAGCGCTTTCAGGCCGGGATCGCGCAACGGATCGAACGCCATTGCCGCGATGATGCCGATGCCCAGCCCCAGCTCCACATAGGTCTTGATCACGTCCGAATCGACCGCCGTGAGGACGATGTTGGGCACGATGCCGGCCTGTTCGAAGGCCCGGTCGATATGCGTGCGGCCGGTGAAGGACGGGTCGTAGGTGATCAGCGGCCAGCCGGCCAGCACGGCGAGTGACAGCGGGCGCGTCGTGACATCGAGCAGCGGATGTCCGGGCGGCGCGATCACTACGTGCTTCCACTGGTAGCAGGGCAGCGTGACCAGGTCGCGCGCTTCCTCGAGCGCCTCGGTCGCGATGCCGATGTCGGCATCGCCCTGCGACACCCAGGCCGCCACCTGCTCCGGGTTGCCCTGGTGCAGGCGCAGGCGCACGGCCGGGTAGCGCGCCATGAACTGCTTGACGACCGCCGGCAGGACATAGCGTGCCTGCGTGTGCGTGGTGGCGATGTCCAGGGTGCCGGTGGACTGCGTCGCGTAATCCGCCCCGACGCGCTTGAGGTTGCCGACTTCGGTCAGCAGGCGCCCGGCGATCTCGAGTACCTGCCGGCCGGCCTCCGTCACGCCGGTGAGCCGCTTGCCGCTACGCTCGAAGATCAGGATGCCCAGTTCCTCCTCGAGCAGGCGCACCTGCTTCGACACACCCGGCTGCGAGGTAAACAGCGCGGCCGCGGCCCCCGAGACATTGAGTCCCTGGCGGGCGATTTCCTGCAGGTAGCGCAGTTGCTGGAGGTTCATATAGCTACAAGTTATATATTTGTGAATATAAAGTATTTCAAGGAACTAATGGAAGCCTCTACGATCCGGGTCGTGGCAATCAGCCACCCATCGAAAACCCACTCTGCGAGGCCATCATGTCACTACCCGCCGATGTCACCCTTGATCTTTCCGGATTGACCTGCCCCGCTCCGCTGCTCGGCGCGAAGAAGCTGCTCGACGAACTCGTGCCGGGACAAGGCCTGCGCCTCGTGTCCGATTGCGTCGGCACCCACGAAGACCTGCTGGCCTGGTGCGGCCATACCGGCCATTCGCTGGTATCGACGGCACCGGCCGACGGCGGGAAAACCGTCTATCTGCTGCGCAAGACCGGCGGCAAGCCGGTTCCCCACGCCCTGCTCGACATGCGCGGCGTCGCCTGCCCGGGGCCGATCATCGAGGCGAAGCGCCTGCTGCAGCACATGGCCGGCGGCGAAATCCTGCAGCTGGTCACGGACTGCACTGCGGCGATCGACGACGTTCCGGCCTGGGGCGACAATGCGTCGATCGACCTGCTCTACCAGCGCGAAATGGCCGGCGGCGCGCACGAATTCTATTTGCGCAAGCAGTGAGACCGGGGGGGGAGGTGCCCCCCCGTGTGCTTCGGGCCTTAACCGACCCTGGCCGGCCTGACCCGGCCGGCCGCGAGCTTGGCGCGGCTGCGGGCTTCCTCCACCGTATCGGCATTGGCGACGGCCACGCCCATGCGGCGCTTGACGAAGCTTTCCGGCTTGCCGAACAGGCGCAGGTCGGATTCGGGCACGGCCAGCGCCTCGGCCACGCCCTCGAAGGCGATGCCCTGCGCCTCCATGCCGCCGTAGATGACGGCGGAGGCGGCCGGGCGGCGCAGGCCGGCATCCACCGGCAGGCCGAGGATGGCGCGGGCGTGCAGCTCGAATTCGGACAGGCGCTGCGAGGCCAGCGTCACGAGACCCGTGTCGTGCGGGCGCGGGCTGACTTCCGAGAACCAGACCTCGTCGCCCTTGACGAACAACTCGACGCCGAAGATGCCGCGTCCGCCGAGCGCGCCGGTGACCCGGGCCGCGACCTCGCGGGCCCGCCGTCTCGCCAGCGCCGACATTTCCTGCGGTTGCCAGGACTCGACATAGTCGCCGGCGACCTGGATGTGGCCGATCGGTTCGCAGAAGCAAGTCTCCACTTCACCGGAAGCCCCGATGGCCCGCACCGTCAGCTGGGTGATCTCGTACTCGAAATCGACGAAGGCCTCGACGATCACGCGCGCCTCCTTGACGCGGCCGGCGGCGAGCGCGTACTCCCAGGCCGTCGCCACGTCGGCCGGACCGCGCAGCACCGACTGCCCCTTGCCCGACGAAGACATCACCGGCTTGACCACGCAGGGATAACCGATGCCGTTGTCGATGGCGGCCTGCAGCTCGGCCAGCGAGTCGGCGAAGGCATAGCGCGAGGTCGGCAGCCCGAGCTCCTCGGCGGCGAGGCGGCGGATGCCCTCGCGGTTCATCGTCAGCTGGGCGGCACGCGCGGTCGGGATCACCTCGGCGATGCCTTCGCGCTCGATGTCGGCGAGCACGGCGGTGGCGATCGCCTCGATCTCCGGCACGACCAGATGCGGGCGCTCGGCCTCGATCACCGCGCGCAGGGCGACCGGGTCGGTCATCGCGATCACGTGGCTGCGGTGCGCCACCTGCATGCCGGGCGCGTGCGGGTAGCGATCGACGGCGATCACCTCGACCCCCAGCCGTTGCAGGGCGATGATGACTTCCTTGCCGAGTTCGCCGGCGCCGAGCAGCATGACGCGGATCGCGGACGGGCTCAACGGGGTGCCGATACGGGAGAGAGGGTCGGGGTTCATGTATCCGTCCAGAAACTCAGCGCCACTGCCGCTGGATGATGTCGCGAATGATGTGCAGCCGGCGATGGAAGAAGTGGTCGGCACCGGGAATCACGGTCACCGGCAGGTTCATCGGCTCCGCCCAGGCGAGGACGTTGTCGAGCGGCACGGTCTCGTCCTTCGCGCCGTGGATGACGATGGTGTCGGACGGTACGGCCTCGGTTTCGTACTGGCGCAGGCCCTCGATGAAGCCCGAGGCCGTGCCGACCAGTACCAGCCGCGCGGCCGGGTCGCCCGCATCCCGCAGGCGCTTCGCCAGCCGGGCGACGACATAGGCGCCGAACGAGAAGCCGGCGAGATAGACCGGCAATTCGCTTCCGAAGCGGCCGCGCGCATAGGCATGGACGGCGAGCAGATCCTCGGTCTCGGCGACGCCATGGTCATGCTCCCCTTCGCTGCCGCCGACGCCGCGAAAGCTCGGCCGCAGCGTCGCACAGCCGAGTTCGCGGAAGGCCTTGGCCAGCGTCGTCACCACCTTGTTGTCGGCCGTGCCACCGAACAGCGGGTGCGGGTGGGCGATCAGCGCGATGCCGGACACGGCCTCGTGGGGCTCCACAAACACCTCGATGCGGCCGTCGGGGCCATCGAGGAACACGTGTTCGTGACGGCTCATTCGATCCGCAGCCGTTCGACCACCTGGCCGTTGACGAGGTGGGAATCGACGATCTCGTCGATGTCCTCCTGGTCTACGTAGGTGTACCAGACGGCCTCGGGATAGACGACGATCACCGGGCCCTTGTCGCAGCGGTCGAGGCAGCCGGCGCTGTTGATGCGCACCTTGCCGGGGATCGCATCGCCCTTCGCCTTGACGCGGGCCTTGCAGTAGTCGCGCATGGCCTGGGCGGCGTGGTTGTTGCAGCACATCTCGCCGGCCTCGCGCTGGTTGGTGCAGAAAAAGACGTGGTACTGGAAATGGCTCATGGTGTCCTCCGGCGGGGACGTCAATTTAGCAAATTACCGTCCGGCAGGGATCGCGCGGAGCGGATGGTGTAATGTTCCGGCCGTGATCGCGAACGACTTCCTCTACGCTGCCGACCCGGGCGAGCTCGGATCGTCCCTCACGGGATGGCAAAACGACTTTCCCGGCCTGGGCGTGCTGCTGTTGCTGCCTGAAGCCGAAAAGCACCGGGTTCCCGAACTGCAGTCCTTCTGCCGCCATCGCGGAATACCCGTCATGGGCGCCATCTTTCCGGCCCTGCTCACCGATGCGGGTTTCCTCGGCAAGGGCGTGATCGCACTGCGCTTCGACCAGTGTCCGGGCTGGTTCCTGATCGAGGATCTGCATGCGGCCCCGGCCGACGGCGCAAAAACGATCGGTGCGATCGTTTCGGCACGGCTGGCCGCACAGCCCCCCGCCGATGCGGATGCCTCGACCCTGTTCCTGATTTTCGACGGCATGCTGCCGAACATCGGCACGATCCTCTACGGCATCTTCGGACAACTGCACCGCCAGGTCCGCTACGCGGGCGTCAATGCGGGCAGTGAAACCTTCCAGCCGATGCCCTGCCTGTTCGACGCGACGCGCTGCGTCGACAACGGCGTCCTCGGCCTCCTGCTGCCCCCGTCAGCCGGGGTGGTCGTCGAACATGGCTATCCGGTTTCGCGCAGCCTGATGAAGGCGACCTCCTCGACGGGCAACCGCATCGACAAGATCGACGGCCGGACGCCGCTGGAGGTTTACCAGGAAGTGATCAAGGCGGAGTACGGCGTCACGCTGACGCGCGAGAATTTCTACGATTACGCCGTACACTATCCCTTCGGCGAGGTCGAGGCCCTGAATATCCTGGTCCGCATTCCGGTCGCCCTCAACGCGGACGGTTCGCTGCTGTGCGTCGGCGAAATCCCGGACAACGCCCTGCTGCGGCTGATCCAGGCCCCGGCACTCGAATCCAGCATCTGCATCGAGCGGATCGCGTCCGGCCTGAACGCGGCGCCACATCCCCCGCTGCCCTTGATGACGTTCTACTGCGCCGGCCGCCGCATGCATTTCGGCGCGGACGCCGAGCAGGAAATCCGATCGCTCAAGCAGGAGACCGGCGCCACGGCACTCTACGGCGCACTCTCGCTCGGCGAGATCGACTGCGACCCGGAGCTCGGCATCCCCCAGTTCCACAACGCCGCGCTGGTCTGCGTGCGCTGATCTATCCGCCGTCCCGCCGGCGCCGACTTTTCAAGGCGCGCGGGTCGCCGGGTACTTGAGGGCATTCTTGGCGATCTTGTCGCACGCGGCTGCGATCAGGTCGATATCCAGCACGTCGGCAAGTTCGACGAGGTAGATCAGCGTGTCGGCGACCTCGTCGCGGATCGCGGCCCGCTTGTCCGGCGGCGGATTCAGGCTCTCTTCCGGCGTCGCCCACTGGAAATGCTCGACCAGCTCGGCCGCCTCGACGATCATCGCCATCGCCAGGTTTTTTGGCGTGTGGTACTGCCGCCAGTCACGGGCCGCGGCGAAGTCGCGCAAGGCCCGCTTGAGGGTGTCGAGATCGGTGATCGTGGCGCTCATCGTCGTCTCCGCGGAGTCAGGGATAGCATCAGCCAGGGCAGCGCCAGGAAAGGCCACAGGGCCGTCACCAGGCGCGTCAGGCCGTTGAAATTGAAGAAGTGTCCCTGCTGCCAGACGCGCAGGGTGTTTTCCAGGTAGGGATTGTCCGGCATCAGGTTGGCGAGCACGGTGGCGAGCATCAGTGCCAGCGCCGCGGCAGTCTGCAGCGCAGCGGGGGGGCCTTGCACCAGGCCTGCCCAGAGGACCAGTCCGAGCGCCAGCCCGGCCAGGCTGCCGGGCGTCGCCCAGGCCAGGCCATGCACGCCGTGCATCAGCACCAGCAGCGCAAAGCTCTTGACCGCCAGCGCCGCGACCACCAGCACGAGGGGCAGCAGCAGCGGATGATTGACGGCGAGGCGCGTGCCGATCAAGGCGATGGCGAGCGTCTGGCCCGCCACGGTGGCGGTTTCGAGCGCGATGAAATGTTCGGCGGCGAAAGGCAGGGCACCGGGCAGGCCGATCAGGCCGCGCAGGTTGCCGCTGCCGAACAGAAAGGTTTCCGGGTTGAGCTGGGTGAGGAACCAGCCCCCGACGAGCAGCAGTCCGATGTCGCCGGAAGTCCCGGACAGGAAGCGCCGCTCGCGCCAGGCATGCAGGCGGCCGCCATCGAGCAGGGTTCCGCCCCAGCGCAGGCCGGCCAGCATCCCGACGAACACCCCGGCGGCATTGCAGGCGACATCGAGGTTGGAGGGCACGCGGCTGGGCAGGTAGTTCTGCACGGTCTCGATGACGAGGCTCAGCATCGCTCCGGCGAGCAGGGTGACGCCGCCGGCGGTTCGCCGCGACAGGTGGCGCTGCAGGGCGGTCGCCCACAGAGCGCCCAGCGGGAGGTAGGCCAGGCCGTTGACGACGAGGTCGAAGCCGGTGAAATACCGCGGCCAGGCAGCCTCGAGGAAAACGAAAGGATCGCTGCCCGTGTCGCGCCAGCCGGTGAAGGGATAAAGGCTGGCGTAGATCACCAGCAGCGTCCAGGCGCCGGCGAGTTGCAGCGGCAGGTTGGAGGACGCGCGTGCCGTCACGCCAGCGCCGACTTTAGACGCCGTGAGGCGTGGCGAGGCGGGCGCGCAAGCGGTGCAGCAGTTCGGCCGGGGCGAGCCGGGCCGGATCGAAGCGGGGCAGGTCGATGCCGTCGAGCGTGTTCTTCACCAGCAGGCCGAGGTCGGTGTCGCCTTCCATCAGCAGGCGGCGATTGAAGAACAGGGTATCCGGATCCTCTTCGCGCGCCAGCAGGGCGATGAAGTCGCGGGCCCGGGCGGAAATGGTCAGGTCGGGCGCCGCCGCATCGAAGACCGGACGGAAACCGCGCTCGCCATAGGCGAAGCGCAGCGTCATGCCGGCATCCTTGACGCGGATGACGAAACGCTTGCCGATCAGCATCTCCAGCGGTTCGCGCGGGATCAGCCGGCCGAGGGCGAGATTGAGGCCGGTGACGAGCGCCAGCGTCGGCGGCAGTTGCGGCAGTTTGCCGCCGAAGCGCGCCAGCGGCGCGGGGAGCGTGAAATCCGGCAATTTGAAGTTGATCATCCTGTCACCCAGTCCAGTCCCGGCTTCTCGTGCCAGAAGCCGTTGCAGTAGTCGCCTGCCGGCATCTGCCCCGTGCTGCCGTCGAGCAGGGCGCGATAGGCGGCGATCAGCGCCGGCATCGCTTCCGACTGCGGCGAGATCCGGATCAGGTCGCACCCGGCGGCAGCAAGTTCGGGCAGTTCGCGTTCGAGATGATAAACCCTGGCCGACATGGTCTGGATGCCGTTGAGGGTCAGGAAGGCCTCGCTCTCGCGCGTCTTCAGGTCCAGGCCGTCGGGAAATTCGATGCAGCGGAACTCGCAGGCATCCTTCTGCAGGCGGTAGCGCCGCGCCGTGAAGCAGCGCGCCGAATAGGCGAGCGGCAGGCGGCCATGGACAAAAATCTCGGTCTCGACCCCGGCCGGCGTTCCCATGCCCGCGAGCGCGGCGCGGCCGATTTCCGGCGGCATCACCCAGCGCGTCGCGCCGCTGTCGGCGAACAGTTGCAGCGTGTGGCCGTTGAAGATGTTGAGCGTCGGGCCGGCGACGAACTTCTGGCCACGCTCGGCCAGCTGCCGCACCGCGCCCATCTCGTTGGCCTCGACGGTGAGGCGCGCATCGTCGCGCGCGGCGTCCATCAGGCGGCGCACCGCCTTGAGGTCGGATTCCGATTCGATCAGCGGCAGCGTCGAGAAGGCGACCTCCTTGCCGGCATCGGCCAGCACGGTCGCCACTTCCAGCCAGTCGTCGAGGCGCATCTCGTGGCGGCGCGAGCAGACGGCCTCGCCGAGGTAGATCACGTCGACCGGCTGCTCGGCCATCTCGGCGTAGAAATCCATGACACGCTGGCGCGGCCAGTAGAACAGCAGGGGGCCGAGGGAAAGTTTCATCGTACTCACTTCCACGGCCGGTTGTAGGCACCTAGCGTGGCTGACTGGCCCTCGGAAATCTTGTTCAATTCGGCCATCCATCCGGGCAGCACGGAGAAGTGTGCCGGATCGCGTTTCGCCGCGTCGATCGCCTGCCGCCACACCTGCGTCACCTGCTTGACGTAGGCCGGGCTGCGCTGGCGCCCCTCGATCTTGATCGCCTTGATGCCCATGCGCATCAGCTCGGGCAGCAGTTCCAGCGTGTTGAGGCTGGTCGGCTCCTCGATGGCGTAGTAGGTCTCGTCATCGACCTCGAAGCGCCCCTTGCACAGCGTCGGGTAGCCGGCGCGCTCGCCGGCGCCGAACTTGTCGATCAGGATGCCGTTGAGGCGCGTCTCCATGCCGGTCGGTGTTTCCTCGTAGCGCACCGCCTTGCCCGGCGAGCAGGCGCCCTGGCAGTTCGGCGAGGTGCCGGTGGCGTAGGCGGACAGCGCGCAACGGCCTTCGACCATCACGCACAGGCCGCCGAAGCCGAACACCTCGATCTCGACCGGGGTGTGCTTCACGACGTGCTCGACCTGCGCCAGCGACAGCACGCGCGGCAGCACGGCACGCTGGATGTTGAAGCGTTCCCGATAAAAGTTGATCGCCTCGTAGTTGGTCGCCGAACCCTGCACGGAGAGGTGCAGCCGCAGCTGCGGGTGGGTGCGGTGCGCGTAGTCCATCAGGCCGGGGTCGGCGAGGATGATCGCGTCGACGCCGAAGGCGGCGGCCTTGTCGACAGCGGCGGTCCAGCGCGGCCAGTTGCCGCCCTGCGGGAAGGTGTTGAGGGCGATCAGCACCTTCGCACCGCGCCGATGGGCGTAGTCGATGCCTTCCCGCAGGCTCTTGTCGTCGAAATTGAGGCCGGTGAAGTTGCGCGCGTTGGTCTCGTCGCGGAAGCCCGTGTAGACGCAGTCCGCGCCGTGATCGACGGCGGTCTTCAGTGCCGGCAGGCCGCCGGCGGGGCAGACGAGTTCGAGGGAGGCGCTCATGGTCGTTCCGGAAAATCAGGCGGGCACTATAAAAGCGCCGGGCGCCGGGGGGCTTGACATGGGTCAACGCCGGCCGGCTCAGCCGGCGAGTTCCACCCGGTTGCGCCCGCCGTGCTTCGCCTTGTACAGGGCGGCATCGGCCCGGTCGATGGCCTGGCTGGGCGGTTCGTCCGGACCGAATGACGCGATCCCGACGCTGATGGTGACCGCGATGGACTTGCCCGGCAGGCTCACCGGGTTGCCGGCCACGGCCGCGCGGAGGTTTTCGGCAATGCGACGCGCCTCCTCGGGTTCGCAGCCTTTCAGGACCAGGAGAAACTCCTCGCCACCCCAGCGGACCGCCAGGTCGGAAGCGCGCAGGCCGTTCTCCAGTGTCGTGGCGACATGCTCCAGGACGGTATCGCCGGCAAGGTGGCCGTGACGGTCGTTGATCGACTTGAAATGATCGACGTCGGCCATCAGCAGGGCCACCGGGCGCGGCTCGCGCCGCAATTCCGAGATCAGCTTGTCGATCAGGATGGTGAAGGCATGGCGATTGAGCAGGCCGGTCAGCTTGTCGGTCGACGCCATCTCCTCGATCCGCCCCTGATAGCGCCGGAAGGCGAAATGGATCAGCAGCACGACCACCAGCGTGACGGCCAGGCTGATCGCCAGGTTGGTGTAGAGCGTCTGCCGGATGCCGGCGAGCGCGACCGACTCGTTCTGCTCGACGAACAGGTACCACTTGAGTTCCGGCAGGTAGTTGACGTGCAGGATGTGGTTGTCGCCTTCCGCCTGATATTGCCAGGAACCCTGCTTGGCGGCGAGGATGTCCGGGACCAGCGCGCCGATCCCGGGGCGGGTGCGCAGGTCGGCGCCCTGGCCCTTCTGGTTGCCGAACTCGACGGTCTCGCCGCGCGTATTGACGAAATAGATCTTCCGGCTGAAACGTTCCTGGTACTGGTCCAGCAGGCGCCGCACCGCATCGACGGTCAGGCCGATGCCGGTCGCACCCAGATAGTTGCCGTCGTAGTCGAAGACGCGATAGTTGATGAAGATGGTCAGCAGGTCGCGGTTGGCCAGATCGGGATCGACGTTGATCTCGTAGTCGTCGCTCATGCCGCTGACGCGGTAGTACCAGGCGTCGCGCGGCTCGAAGGAGGACACCCGCTTGAGGATGCCCTCGCCGGTGTAATAGCGCTGCGAGCGGTCGGAGACGAAGAAGCTGCTGAAGGCACCGTGGCGCTGCCTCACCTCCCGCAGGTAGCGCGTCATTTCGTCGACGTCCCGCTCCCCCTGCAACACCCAGTCCCGCACGAAGGTGTCGTGCGCCATGGTCATCGCGATCAGGACGGGGCGGATCAGGTCCTTCTGGATCTCCGAATAGATGTTGCTGGAGGTGAGTGGCAGGTCCTGGCCGACGATGGCGTCGCGGATCGCCTGCTTCGAGACGTGGTAGCCGATCAGGGATGTCGCGCAGAATCCCAGGGCCATCAGCGCCCACAGGATGAAGAGAAAGCGCCGGTGACTGAAGACGACAGGGGCTTGCATGGCGGCGATTCTAGGGCAGGCCGCGCGGCTTCCTGCCGGCATGTGCGAACAGCGTGTCGAACAGCGGGCGCGGCAGCCATTTCAGACAGGTCGCGACCAGTCCCATCGGCCAGGGCATGACGGCGAAGCGCGACCCCTTTGCGATATGCCGCGCCATGCTGCGTGCCGCGGCATCGACCGGCATGAGGAAGGGCATCGGGTAGGGGTTCTTCGCGGTCATCGGCGTGGCGATATAGCCCGGCGCGAGGGTGACCACCTGCACGCCCGTCCCGCGCAGTTCGACGCGCAGGCTTTCGAGGTAGACGATCGCGGCCGCCTTCGAGGCGGAGTAGGCGCCCGCGCCGGGCAGGCCGCGGATGCCGGCGACGGACGCGATGCCCACCAGGCGACCGTGCCCGGCCGCCTGCATCGGTCCGATGAACGGCTGGAAGGTATGCACCATGCCGAGCACGTTGGTGTCGAAGACGTGCCGGAAGGCCGGCAAGTCTTCGACTTCCTGCGTCAGGGTGCCGACGGAAATGCCGGCGTTGGCGATGACGATGTGCGGCACCCCGGCCCGGGCGATGAAGTCCTGGGCGGCCGCCGCCAGGGCCGGCGCATCCCCGACATCGAGCGGATAGCAGTGGCAGGGGGTCCCGAGGCTGTCGGCCAGTGCCGCGAGTGCCTCGCCGCGCCGCGCCGCGAGGCCGAGCACGGCGCCCTGCGCCGCATAGTGGCGTGCGAGCGCGACACCGATGCCGGACGACGCGCCGGTAATAAAGACCGTCTGCTTCACCGGCGCGACAGGAGGCCTACTTCTTCAGTTCGGCACGTTCCTTGGCGATCAGGCCATCGACGACCTGCAGCATGGTGCCGAAGGTGCCGAGATTGGGCGCCGGCATGTACTTGCCGCCGACGATCACCACCGGCACGCCACCGAAACCGTACTCCTGGGTCATTTCGGCCGCTTTCCTGACCTTGGCATCGACCGAGAAGGACTTGTAGGTATCGGCGAATTTCTGGCGATCGACGCCCTGCTTCGCCATCCAGTCGAACAGGGTGTTCTCGTCGTTGAGGTTGATGCGCTGCTTGATCATGGCGTTGAACACGGCCTCGTTGAGCCGGTCGAGCAGGTTCATCGCCTCGAGGGTGTAGTAGATGCGTGCACCCGGCGCCCAGGTATCGCGAAAGATCGCGGGCACCTTCCTGAAATGGACGTCGGCCGGCAGCTTTTTCTTCCACTGCTGCAGAAGGGGTTCGAAATCGAAGCAGTGCGGGCAGCCGTACCAGAAGAACTCGATCACCTCGACCTTGCCGGCCTGTTCGGTCGGCTGCGGCATCTGCAGCCGCGTGTAATGCTTGCCTTCGAGCGGCGCCGCAGCCCAGGCAGACGAGAGGGGAGACAAGGCCAGCAGGCCGGCGGCGGCAGCGGCCGCGAGGAGTTTTGCGGATTTCATGGGGGATCCCTTCCTATTCCTTGACCCGGACCACCGTGGCCGGGATGCCATTGTCTGACAACTGACCGCGTGCGCGGTTCATTGCTTCCGCGTTACCGTAAGGACCGACGCGGACGCGGTGCATCGTTCCCTTCCCGGGAACCTCGACTTCGAGAATCGCCGCCTCGAAGCCCAGCATGGCCAGGCGGGCCTTGAGGTTCTCCGCATCCGCGACCTTCTGGAAGGCGCCGGCCTGCAGGAACAGGCGATTTCCTGAAGCATCGGCCGCCCGCGCCGCAGGCATCGCGGCGGCCGGGGGCGGGGCGGGCTGCTGGGGCAGCGCGTCCTTCTTGCCTTCGAGGATGTCGTAGAACTCGAACTTGCGCTCGCCGGTCCGGTCGATCGGCTTGTCGCCGGGCTTGCCCGGCAGCGGCAGCGGTTCGCCGGCCGTGCCGTTGCTCTTCGTATCCGGTGCAATTACCTTCTCGACGAAGGGCAGCGGCGTCTTGTTGAGATACCAGACCACGCCGAAGGAAATCAGCACGCCGACAATGACGCCGAAGAGCAACCCGAGCAGCGTGCCGCCGCGTTGATTGGACATCACATGGACTCCGGTGCGGATACGCCGAGAATGCGCAGGCCGTTGCGGATCACCTGTCGCACGGCGACCGCGAGGGCGAGACGCGCCTGCTTCAGGACCGCATCATCCACCAGCAGTCGCTCGGCGTTGTACCAGGCGTGGAAATCAGCGGCGAGGTCGCGCAGCCAGAAGGCGAGGGCATGCGGCGCACCGTCGCGCGCGGCGCTCTCGATCAGTTCGGGGAAGGCCGCCAGCTTCGCCGCCAGCGCCTGTTCGCGCTCGCTGACCAGCGCGCCGAGGTCGGCATCCTTCAGCCCCCGCTCGTCCCCGCCCGCATTGCGCCACTGCGCCAGCACGGAGCAGACGCGCGCATGGGCGTACTGGATGTAATAGACCGGGTTGTCGTTCGACTGGCTCTTGGCCAGGTCGAGGTCGAAATCGAGCGACTGGTCCTGCTTGCGCAGCAGGTAGAAGAAGCGGCAGGCGTCGTTGCCGACCTCGCGGCGCAGCTCGCGCAACGTCACGTAGGAGCCGGCGCGCGTGGACATCGATACCTTCTCGGTGCCACGGAACAGGCTGACGAACTGCACCAGCGCCACATCGAGGGCGTCGGCCTCGAGGTCGAGGGCCTTGAGCGCACCCTTGACGCGCGGGATGTAGCCGTGGTGGTCGGCGCCCCAGATGTCGACGATGCGCGTGAAGCCGCGCTCGAACTTGTTCCAGTGGTAGGCGATGTCGGAGGCGAAATAGGTGTAGAGGCCGTTCTCGCGCTGCACGACGCGGTCCTTCTCGTCGCCGAAATGCGTCGAGCGGAACCACTTGGCGCCATCCTGCTCGTAGAGGTGGCCGCGCTTCTCGAGTTCGGCGACGGCCTTCGCCACCATGCCGGTATCGTAGAGGCTGCGTTCGGAAAACCAGCAGTCGAAATGCACGCCGTACTCTTCGAGGTCCTCGCGGCAGTCGGCCAGCTGTTCGGAGAGCGCATGCTGGTGGATGTAGTGCCATTCCTCGCCGAGCAGGTCCTTGGCGGCGGCGATCAGGCCGTCGAGGTGGGCCTCGAGCTGGTCCTTCTCTTCCTTGCTGTAGTCGCCCTCGTCGGGACGCGCGGGAGCAGCCGGTGCGCAGGCCAGCACGGCGGCGGCCGGATGCACATAGCGGTCGCCATGCGCCTCCCTGACCTGCTGCGCCATGTCGCGCACGTAGTCGCCCTGGTAGGCATTGGGCGGGAAGGGAATGTGCTCGCCATAGCTGTCGAGGTAGCGCAGCCAGGTCGACACCGCGAGGATGTCCATCTGGCGGCCGGCGTCGTTCACATAGTATTCGCGGCAGACCTCGTGGCCGGCGAAGGCCAGCAGGCTGGCGAGGCTGGCGCCGAAGGCGGCGCCGCGGCCGTGGCCGACGTGCAGCGGGCCGGTCGGGTTGGCCGAGACGAACTCGACCTGCAGCTTGCCGGGCTTGCGTTCGCCGCGGCCATAGTCGTCGCCCTGGGCGAGCACGGCCGCCACGATGGCCGTCTTGGCTCCGGCCGCGACGGTGAAGTTGATGAAGCCCGCACCGGCGACCTCCGCCTTGAGCACCGCGGCGGAACGGGGCAGCTCATGCACGAGCCGTTCGGCGATCTTGCGCGGATTCTCCTTCAGGGCACGCGCCAGCTGCATGGCGAGGTTGCTGGCGAAGTCGCCATGGGTGGCGTCGCGGGGGCGCTCGAGATGGATGTCGGCGTCCGTGCCGGGCGCCACACTCGCCAGTGCGGAACGCAGCAACTCGGCCAGATGCGCCTTGATATCAGTCGATTGGGAGGACATGGGCGGCGATTATAGCGCCCGGCCTTTCCGCAAAAGTCGGTGCCGGCGGGACGGCGCTTGATCAGCCCAGCGCGGTATCGAGCACCATCATCAGCGCGAAGCCCGCCATCAGCCCGAGCGTCGCCGGGGTCTGGTGGCCGTTGCGGTGGGTTTCCGGAATCACTTCGTGCGACACGACGAAGATCATCGCGCCGGCGGCCAGGCCGAGGCCGACCGGATAGGCGACCGCCAGGCCGCTGGCGAGGCCGACGCCGAGCAGCGCGCCGACCGGTTCGAGCAGGCCGCTGCCGGCCGCGACCAGCACGGCGGTCGGCGCGGCAAAGCCGGCCGCACGCATCGCCAGCGCCACGGCCAGCCCTTCCGGGATGTCCTGCAGGGCGATGGCGGTCGTCAGCGGCAGCCCGACCGACAGGTCGCCCTGCGCGAAGCTCACGCCGATGGCCATGCCCTCGGGCAGGTTGTGCAGGGCGATGGCGAAGACGAACAGCCAGACGCGGCCGCAAGTCTCGTAGCCGGGACCGCAGGGGCCGGTCTTGTCGTGCTCGTGCGGGGTGAATTCGTCGAGGCCCAGCATCAGCAGCACGCCGAGCGCCATGCCCAGCACCACCACGCCGGCCGCCAGCCCCTTGCCGCCGAGGATCTGCTCGCCCGCCTCGAGCCCGGGCAGCAACAGGGAAAAAGCGCTGGCGGCGAGCATCATGCCGGCGGCCAGGCCGAGCAGGCTGTCCTCGACACGCTGCGGCAGGCCGCGCAGCACCAGCGCCGGCAAGGCACCGAGCGTCGTCGTGGCGAAACCGGCCGCCCCGCCGAGCAGGGCGAAGCGCACTCCGGCGGCGGCCTCGCCGGCGACGATCTGGACAATACTCTGCACGAGCAGGGCGATCACCGCCAGCAGGGCCACGCCGAGGCCGAGCGCTACCCATCCGTGCGCACGGGCATGCGCGAGCACGGCATCCTGCCAGCGAGTCGCAACGAGTTCGGTGGTCTGGGCGAGTGGAGAATTCATGGCCGATTGACGGGAATGAAATCAGCCTACCGTGCCGTGCCCCGCGGCGCAGCCATGGCACCGATCGCCAACGCCATCCAGGCGAGGATGAAAGCTCCGCCCCCGAAAGGCGTCGCTGCGCGCAACGCGTGGACGTCGAACAGACTGCGCAGGTAGAGATTGCCGCTGAACAGCAGCGTGCCGGCGACCATCAGCCAGCCCGCCGCGATCAACCAGCGTGATGCCGGCCGCCGCAGGGCGAGCAGGCCGATGGCCAGCAGGCCCAGCGCATGGAACTGCTGGTATTGCAGGGCCGTCTCGAACCAGGCGAGCGTGCCGGCAAGCCGCCCGGCCAGGGCATGGCTCGCCGCCGCCCCCAGCGCGACCGAGACGGCCGCGCTCGATGCGCCCAGGACGAGGAATACGCGGGCATGCGGCACGGGCTCAACCTGCCGAGTTGCGGATCAGGTAGTCGAAGGCCGACAGCGAGGCCGTCGCACCCGCGCCCATGCTGATGATGATCTGCTTGTAGGGCTGGGTGGTGCAGTCGCCGGCCGCGAAGACACCGTGGGCCGAGGTTTCGCCCTTGGCGTTCACCTCGATCTCGCGGAATTTCGACAGCGTCAGCGTGTCCTTGACGAAGTCCGTGTTCGGCAGCAGGCCGATCTGCACGAAGAGGCCTTCCAAATCCACGCGATGAATTTCGCCGGTGGCGCGGTCCTTGTACGTCAGGCCGTTGACCTTGTCGGTGCCGGTGACCTCGGTGGTCTGCGCGTTCATGACGATGCTCACGTTCGGCAGGCTGCGCAGCTTCTCCTGCAGGACCATGTCGGCGCGCAGCTTGGTGTCGAACTCGATCAGCGTGACGTGGCCGACGATGCCGGCGAGGTCGATGGCCGCCTCGACGCCGGAGTTGCCTCCGCCGATCACCGCGACGCGCTTGCCCTTGAACAGCGGGCCGTCGCAGTGCGGGCAGAAGCAGACGCCCTTGCCCTTGAATTCCTGCTCGCCCGGCACGTTCATCTCGCGCCAGCGTGCGCCGGTGGCGAGGATGATGGACTTCGACTTGAGGATCGCGCCGTTGGCGAGGGTCAGCTCGGCGAGGCCGCCGGGCTGGGCCGCCGGCACCAGGGCCGCGGCGCGTTCGCCGCGCATGATGTCCACGCCGTACTGCTTGACGTGTTCTTCCATCGCAGCCGCAAGCTTCGGGCCCTCGGTGTATTCGACGGAAATGAAGTTCTCGATGCCCAGCGTATCCATCACCTGGCCGCCGAAGCGCTCGGCGACGATGCCGGTGCGGATGCCCTTGCGCGCCGCGTAGATCGCCGCCGCCGCGCCGGCGGGGCCGCCGCCGACCACGAGCACGTCGTAGGGCGCGCGCGCCGAGAGCGCATGGGCCTGGGCCGCCGTATCGCCATCGCCGACTTTTGCGAGGATCTCTTCCAGCGAGGTACGGCCCTGGCCGAAATGCTCGCCGTTGAGGAACACCATCGGCACGGCCAGCACGTTCTTCGCCTCGACCTCGGCGCGGAACATGCCGCCCTCGATCATCGTGCAGCTGACGCCGGGGTTGAGCACCGCCATCAGGTTGAGCGCCTGCACCACGTCCGGGCAGTTGTGGCAGTCGAGCGAGACATAGACCTCGAAGCGGAACTCGCCCTTGAGCCGGCGAATGCGTTCGATGGTGTCGGCATCCACCTTGGGCGGATAACCGCCGCTTTGCAGCAGCGCGAGGATCAGGGAAGTGAATTCGTGGCCCATCGGCAGGCCGGCGAAACGGATGCGCGCAGCCTCGCCGGCGGGGGCGACGGTAAAGGAGGGAATGCGCGCATCGCTGCCGTCGTAGCGGGCGTGGACCTTGTCCGAGAGGCTGGCGATATCCTCGATCAGGCCGCGCATTTCCTGCGAGCCGGCACCGTCGTCCAGCGCGGCGACCAGCTCGATCGGACGTTCGAGCCGCTCGAGATAGGCACGGACTTGTTCTTTCATATTGGCGTCAAGCATCGCAAACTCCTTTTTGATCAAAATTGACTATCGTTCGGGCCCGAAAAGGGCGCACCGCTTGTGGCGGGCGCCCTCTCGGTTTGGGGTTGGGGGATAGCCCTTTTTTTGTTTTATGCGTTGGCGTTGCTTAGATCTTGCCGACCAGGTCGAGGGAGGGCTTCAGCGTGGCGTCGCCTTCCTTCCACTTGGCAGGGCAGACTTCGCCCGGGTGCGACTCGATGTACTGGGCGGCCTTGACCTTGCGCAGCAGCTCGGCGGCGTCGCGGCCGATGCCCAGGTCGTGAATCTCGCACACCTTGATCTCGCCCTTCGGGTTCATGACGAAGGTACCGCGCAGCGCCAGGCCCTCGGACTCGATCATGACGTCGAAGTTGCGGCTGATGGTGCCGGTCGGGTCGCCGATCATCGGGTACTTGATCTTCTTGATGGTCTCGGACGCATCGGCCCAGGCCTTGTGGGTGAAGTGGGTGTCGGTGGACACGCCGTAGCACTCGACGCCGATCTTCTGGAATTCGGGGTACAGGTCGGCCAGGTCGCCCAGCTCGGTCGGGCAGACGAAGGTGAAGTCGGCCGGGTAGAAGAAGAAGACGGACCACTTGCCCTTGACGTTGGCGTCGGTCAGCTCGACGAACTTGCCATTGTGGTAGGCCTGCGCCTTGAAAGGCTTGATTTCGGTGTTGATCAGCGACATGGGGGTTCTCCTGGGTGGTGGTACGGGTTATCTAGGGTTGTCTTGTGGTTCGCAGTCACGCCGACTGCACGAAACCCATTCTATGGGTGCTGGCAAAATACCTCTAATTGATTGTTGCGATAGTGTCGATAGCTGTCGACTATGAATGCACGTCCGCCGTCACCGGCCCGGCCCGCCGTGCATCCGCAGGCTGCCGGCATACGCGATCGCGACGAGCGTCGCCGCCATCGCCAGCCAGCCGACCCGCCCGTAGCCGACCACGCGCCCCTCGGCCGTCATCGCGATCAGCGCCCCACCCAGCCAGGCCGAAAAGCCCGAAGCGAAACTGTGCACCGCGCTGTTCATCGACAGGAAGGTGCCGCGCAGCTTCGGTTGCGCGGCCGAGGTGACGATAGCCATCACGGGCACCATGCGGCCCGGCACGAAGATGAAGAACAGCATCGAGCAGGCGATCATCAGCCACAGCGGCACGGGCACCAGGTGGGTCTGGATGAACAGCGGGGCCAGCGAACACAGCGCGACCAGGCGATAGACCCGCACCTTGCCGTGCCGGTCGGCCAGGCGCCCGATGCGGCGCGCCGTGAGGAAGGAGGCCACGCCGCCGACGAGATAGATCAGCGGAATGTCTTCCTGACGGATGCCGACGTTCGCGGTGATGTAGATCGTGATGTAGGGAATCACCGTGAAGCCGGAGAACACCGCCAGCGCCATGAACAGCAGTGCGCGCAGGTGGTTCGCGTCGCGCAGGACGGCGGCGATCGCGGCGAGGGGATGGGCGCGCTCCCCCTCCGCCTCCTCATGCCCCGGCGCGGCCGACGGCAGATGGCAGCGCAACTCGGGCAGCGCGCGCCAGCCGAGCACCAGCAGCGCCGCGGCCAGCGCGGCGATGAAGAAAAAGGGCATGCGCCAGCCGAAATGGTTGGCGAGATAGAGCGAGAGCGGCACGCCCGCGATGGTGGAGAGCGAGAACGCCGACATGATGGTGCCGCTGGCGCGGCCGCGCCGCTCGAAGGGAATCAGGTCGCCCACCACCGTCTGCACCATCGCGCCAAGCACGCCCCCGAAGGCGCCGGCCAGGCCGCGCGCGCCCAGCAGGGTCCAGTAGCCGGGCGCCAGCGCACAGGCCAGCGTCGCCATACCGAACAGGGCGAACAGGACGAGCAGCAGCCGCTTGCGCTCGAAGCGGTCCACGAAGGTCGCGGCCAGCAGGCCGGAAACGCCCGCCGTCAGGGAGTACGACGAGACGAGAAAACCGAACTCGTGCGTGTCGATGCCGAGCGCGCGCATCAGCATCGGCCCGAGCGGCATCATGATCATGAAGTCGAGGATGTGCGCGAACTGGATGCCGGCGAGCGTCAGCAGCAGGGCGCGCTCGCGGGCGGGGTCGAGGGGGGTGGTGTCAGTCATGGGACAAAAGGCAAGCGTGCCGCACGATACCTGATTCGCGAAAAGTCGGCGGCGGCGGAACGAAAAAAGCCCGCACCGTTGCCGGCACGGGCTCGAGCCACTGCGACCGGGCTTACTGCAGGTCGAAGCGGTCGGCGTTCATGACCTTGACCCACGCGGCGATGAAGTCAGCCACGAACTTCTGCTTGGCGTCGTCCTGCGCATAGACCTCGGCGTAGGCACGCAGAATCGAGTTCGAGCCGAACACCAGGTCGACGCGGGTGGCCGTCCAGCGGGTGGCGCCCGTCTTGCGATCGACGATCGCATAGCTGTTGCGCCCCGTCGGCTTCCACGTGTAGGCCATGTCGGTCAGGTTGACGAAGAAGTCGTTGGTCAGCGCGCCGACGCGGTCGGTAAAGACGCCATGCTGCGTACCCCCATGGTTCGTCCCGATCACGCGCATGCCGCCGATCAGCGCCGTCATCTCATGCGCGGTGAGGCGCATCAATTGGGCACGGTCGAGCAACAGTTCCTCGGGCTGAACCACGTAGTCCTTCTTCAGCCAGTTGCGGAAGCCGTCGGCCAAGGGTTCGAGCACGTCGAAGGATTCGGCATCGGTCATCGCCGCCGTAGCGTCGCCACGACCCGGGGCGAAGGGCACGGTCACGTCGAAGCCTGCCGCCTTCGCCGCCTGCTCGACGCCGACGTTGCCGGCCAGCACGATCACGTCGGCCACGCTCGCACCCGTTTCGGCGGCGATCTTTTCATACACCGCCAAAACCTTGGCGAGGCGCGCCGGCTCGTTGCCTTCCCAGTCCTTCTGCGGGGCGAGGCGGATGCGCGCGCCATTAGCACCGCCACGCTTGTCCGAGCCACGGAAGGTGCGTGCCGAATCCCACGCCGTGGACACCATTTCGCTGACCGACAGACCGCTGGCGGCGATCTTCGCCTTCACGGCGGCGACGTCGTAGTCGCTGCGGCCGGCGGGCACCGGGTCCTGCCAGATCAAATCCTCTTTCGGTACGTCCGGGCCGAGGTAGCGCGCCTTCGGGCCCATGTCGCGGTGGGTCAGCTTGAACCAGGCGCGGGCGAAGGCATCCTCGAAGGCCTTCGGATCCTGGTGGAAGCGCTCGGAAATCTTGCGGTATTCCGGGTCCATCTTCATCGCCATGTCGGCATCGGTCATCATCGGCTTGACGCGTTTGGTCGGGTCCTCTGCGTCAATCGGCATGTCTTCTTCGGCGATGTTGATCGGCTCCCACTGATGCGCGCCGGCCGGGCTCTTGGTGAGCTGCCAGTCGTAACGCAGCAACAGGTCGAAGTAGCTCCCCCGGCCCGTGTTCCATTTCATCGGGTAGGTGGTCCACGCGCCCTCGATGCCACTGGTCACCGTGTCGCGGCCGATGCCGCGCGTCGTGTGGTTGTTCCAGCCGAGGCCCTGCTCCTCGATGTCCGCGCCTTCGGGCGCGGCACCCAGATTGGCGGCGCTGCCGTTGCCGTGTGCCTTGCCGACGGTGTGGCCGCCGGCGGTGAGCGCGACGGTTTCTTCATCGTTCATCGCCATGCGGGCGAAGGTGACGCGCACGTCGCGCGCCGTCTTGAGCGGGTCGGGCTTGCCGTCCACACCTTCCGGGTTCACGTAGATCAGGCCCATCATCACGGCGGCGAGCGGGTTTTCGAGGTCGCGTTCGCCGGAGTAGCGGCTGCCGGTGCTGCCGCTCGGCGCCAGCCATTCCTTCTCGGAACCCCAGTAGGTGTCCTTCTCCGGATGCCAGATGTCTTCGCGGCCGAAGCCGAAGCCGAAGGTCTTGAGGCCCATCGACTCGTAGGCCATCGTGCCGGCGAGGATGATCAGGTCGGCCCAGCTCACCTTGTTGCCGTACTTTTTCTTGATCGGCCAGAGCAGGCGGCGTGCCTTGTCGAGGTTGGCGTTGTCGGGCCAGGAGTTGATCGGCGCGAAGCGCTGGTTGCCGGTGCCGCCGCCACCGCGACCGTCGGCGATGCGATAGGTGCCGGCCGAGTGCCAGGCCATGCGGATCATCAGGCCGCCGTAATGGCCCCAGTCGGCCGGCCACCAGTCCTGCGAATCCGTCATCAGCGCCTTGACGTCCTTCTTCAGCGCCTCGATGTCGAGCTTCCTGAGTTCTTCGCGGTAGTTGAAATCCTTGCCCAGCGGATTGGTCTTGCTGTCGTGCTGGTGCAGGATGTCGAGGTTCAGGGCCTTGGGCCACCAGTCCATGTGGGCCATGTTGGCAGAGGTCACTCCGCCGTGCATCACGGGACATTTGCCTGGGGTATTCGCAGGGTTGCTCATGGTTCGCATCTCCTTTTCGCGTTGTGGTGTCGACATGGATTGCTCAAAACTATCCATGCCTTGGAGACTACGCGCCACAAACTATGAAGGCCATTGAATCCTCGCTATCGGGTCGATAGCGAAAATCGGTGCCGGCGGGACGGCGGGGTGCGACCCGAAGCGGTAGTAGGCAACTAAGGAAAGCTGACGCTCTGGAACGTTCAAGCTCAGGGGCGCGAAGCCGGCTTGCCGGCGAAGCGTTCCACTGGAGCGGGATGTTAGCCAACTTGGCTGAGCCAGTCGCGGACAATGGAATCAATGCGCGCAATCTCGATCTCTGGCAATACATTCGTGTGCATGATGATATTTCGGCACGCCTCAAGGTCAGCGAAGCGCGAGTTGATCCAGGCTTGCTCTGGAAACAAATCGCTGAAATCAGACCAGTTGGCAATGATGATCTGCCCAAGATTCCCAAAGAATGTATAGCCGATGTTGTGAACTGCCCGACTCGATAGATACCGATTAGCCCGCTCCTTTTCTTTTAACTTTTCAACGTTCTCTTTGATTTTTTGCGGTACCTTGGAATCCCACCAATTGGGGCCATGGCGCTCAATGAGTCGCTGAGAAATAAGTTCGCGCACAGCATTTTCGAGGCAAAAGAAGGCGACGTACACATGCTGCATGCGGAGAGCCTGAAATCGAACTTGAGGACTGAAGTCCTTTATCTCGATTAGGTTAAGTGGCGTAACGTCACGTTCAGCGACGACGGCGATACCTTGTTCCTGTAGGCGGTTTAGGGTGTCCTCCAATAGCATGGCATCCCAAACACCCTTCTCGATCTGCGCTATGCCATCCATTGCTACTCCCCAAGATGCTCTTTAAGACTCTTAAATATTGCGTTGTAGACAGCGATTTCCGTCGTGGCTGGCAAGTGAATTTCGATGTTGTAACGGAAGGCCAGCTTGTGCTGGGCATGGGGGATAGCTGATACAGGAAGAATGGCGGCATTGTTTGTTTCGGTGGGTGGTGTTGCCGTCTCAGGACGTGACTCATCTGATCGCTCGCGTGCAGAAAAGTTCGCGAATGAACACAGCGCCACAAACGTGTTGGTCATGAGGCTGACATAGCGCTCTTCTGCTTCGGAAACTCGGGCTATGGCACCCTTGATCGTTTCCTTCGATTCCTTGTGGATATTCTCGTTAATAGAAAATAGCTCGGAGTACAGCTCGCGAATTCCTTCCGCAAGAACAAAGGGGGCCTCGGATTTGCTTCTGTACGTACGGTAGCGCTGAGTAGGAATGCCTGATGCATCGAGAAAGCCAAGCTTCTTAAGTAGGCTAGGCAGCGCGCGGTCGTTTGAGCTCGCAAAGCCAAGCTTCTTCATGAATTCGAACGTAAAACGATCCGGAACCGCCGCAGATTGAATCTGCGAGAAGAGTTCCCCCAATCGCTTTGAGGATACGAGATACGGAATTTCAGCGGTCAAGATAAGCCTCCTAGATGATTGGGTTGGCTAACAGTGTTTACACGGACGCTAGGGTCCGTATAACAATTGATATTGATGCAGAATTAAGTTCATAGTTTTCAGTCAGTTGATGTCCTGCCGGTCAGTATAACAACTCCAATATACCGGATGCATGCAGGGGGCTATGACCGCTTTGAGAGAGTGCAGGTAAAGGTCCGCTCCTGGCCGAACGCAGAAATAAAAGTCGGCGCCGGCGGGACGGCAGCTGCAAGGCTACGGGATCGCCGTTCCCTTGCAGCCATGCAGTCCGTCGGCTCGCGGGCGCAGGAACAGCGGCACCATGTGCCAGGCGAAGAGGCCGTAGCCGGTCGTCCACAGCAGGCCCGCGGCGGCGAGGAAGGCCGTCGTCTCCACGCCCGGCCACGCGGACAATGCACGCACGAGCGCGGCAACCGCGATCAGCGCGGCGCCGAGCGGGAACCAGCGGCGCGCCTCGAACGGCTGTCCGCAGTGGGCGCGGCCGGCGATGCCCATCACGGCATAGATCGCCAGGCCGAGCGCACCGACGGTGAGCAGATGCCGGCCGGCGCTGAACAGGCCGGTATCGAATATCAGCGCGATACCCATCGTCGCATAGCCCGTCGCCATGGCGACATAGACGGCATAGAGCATCAGCACGCGGGGATGGAAAAGGGCCCGGCCGACATGCCAGTCGCGCATCAGGTTGAACACCGCGAGTGCCGCGGCCAGCGCAAGTCCGCCGGGCAGGGGGGTATCCGGCAGGAAGCATTCCGCCGCGGTGTAGAGGCCGATCGTCAGGATTGCCAGCCGGCGCCGTGGCGGACGGGCGAGGTATTCGCCGCCGCCACCGGTCTCCTCGATGGCGTGATTGACGATGCGCATCGAGACGCGTGACAGCGCGAGGATGATCAGCATCATGAAGATGCCGAGCGTCGCATGCAGCCAGCGGGCCGGATGATAGCCGGCCAGCGCGTCGGCATAAAAACCGGCGACGCAGGCCATGAAGCCGCCGATGGCCCAGAGGAAGGCGAGGTGTCCCCGGCCGGGGTCGCGCCACAGGCGCGGCACGACGAGGCGGGCGAGTCCGCCCAGCAGGGCGAGGTGCAGCAGGCCGGCGAGCGCCACGGCCGGCGTGCCGAGCCAGCCGGAAGTCCAGAAGGCCAGCCGGCCGAGCAGCCAGAGCACGGCCAGCCCCTGCAGCGGCCGCGCGGTGAAGTCCGCACCGCCGGCGAAGGAAGGCACGACGGTCAGCAGGAAACCCGTCATCGCCGCGAAGGCGAAACCGAACAGCAGTTCGTGCGCATGCCAGACAAAGGGGCCGCCGGGCACGGCCGGCAGCGGCAGGCCGACCGCAAGAAACAGGCTCCACGTCGCCACCAGCAGCGGCGCGGAAAGCCCGGCGAACAGGAAAAACGGCCGCAGGCCGCAACTCCAGAGCGGATGATCGGAATTCATGAGCGCCTTATAGCAGACCGGCGCGCCGGAACGGCATCAGACTCGCGGACGACCGCCGCGGCAGTGAGTGATCCCGATGGAGACGGAGTCGAGGCCGGGGATGCCGGCCGGTTCCTCGGCGACCGCACCGACCTCGCGGTCGTGCTGCCCGCTGGCCAGCTCGTGGGTGGTCAACGGCTTTCCTGTCAGCGACCGCAACTGCCCGACCGGCTGCAACCGCCGCAGCCGCCCGACGTCCCGGCCATGGCGACCGTGGCGACCGCCGGCGTCAGCGTCATGACGAACCGGTCCTCCCGCTCGCCATGACGGCGCATGGCGATGAAGGCGGCGGCGAGCCCGGTGCCGACGATGCCAGCCCAGATCAGCGCGGAGGCCGGGTCGCGGGAGAAGTTGGCGAACTGGTACCACAGCGTCGCCAGGCCGTAGGCGAGGCCGCTGGTCCAGGCGCCGACGAACAGCGTCCAGCGCATGCCGCTTTCCTGGAAGACCGCGGCAATCGCGGCCGTGCAGGGGAAATAGAGCAGGATGAACAGCAGGTAGGCGAAGGCGCCGGCCGCACCGTCGAAACGCGCTGCCATGGCACCGAAGGTGCCCGTGGAAACTTCCTGCTCCTCGGCGACGGCCGCCTGGTCGGACAGGTCGCCGACGCCGATGCCGAGCGGATCGCGCCAGCTGCCCAGCGCCTCGTCCAGTTTGGCAGGAATGGTCGCCACCGCGGCCGACAATGCGGCGGCGAGATCGAAGGCCTCAGCTTCCCCGGGTTCCTTGCCGGCGGCAGCGGCATCGCTTTCGGCCAGCGCGGTGTAGGCGGCGTCGAGCGTGCCGACGACGGCTTCCTTGGCGAGCACGCCGGTGAAGATGCCGACGGCGGCCGGCCAGTTTTCCTCGGTCAGGCCCAGCGGCGAGAAGGCCGGTGCAATGGTGCGGCCGACTTCGGCCAGCATGGATTTGTCGCTGTCTTCGTTGCCAAACGTAAACCTGGTGCCATCAGTACCGATGGCGTTGAGGAAGTTGAGCACCAGCACCATCGGCACGATGATGCGGCCGGCACCGACGATGAAGCCCTTCAGGCGATCCCAACTGTGGATCAGGATGCCCTTGAGGGTCGGCACGTGGTAGGGCGGCAGCTCCATGACGAAGGGCGTCGGCCTGCCCTTGAGCAGCGAGTGCTTGAGCATCAGGCCGGTGCCGATGGCGGCGAGGATGCCGATCAGGTAGAGGCCGAATACCACGTTCTGCGCGTTGCTCGGGAAGAAGGCGGCGGCGAACAGCACATAGACGGGCAGGCGTGCGCCGCAGGACATGAAGGGCGCCATGGCGATGGTCATGAGGCGGTCGCGACGGCGCTCCAGCGTGCGCGTCGCCATGATCGCCGGCACGTTGCAGCCGAAGCCGACGATGAGCGGCACGAAGGCCTTGCCCGGCAGCCCGATGCCGCGCATCAGGCGGTCCATGACGAAGGCGGCGCGCGCCATGTAGCCGGAATCTTCCAGCACCGACAGGAACAGGTAGAGGAAGCCGATCACCGGGATGAAGGTGGCGACGGTCTGGATGCCGCCGCCGATGCCCTTGGCGAGCAGCACGGTCAGCCACTCGGGCGCGCCCAGGCGGCCGAGCAGTTCGGCGAAGCCATTGACGAACAGCGCCTCGGCGGCCTGGTCGAAGAAGTCGATGAAGGCGCCGCCGAAGTTGATGGTGAACATGAACATCAGGTACATCAGCAGCAGGAAGATGGGCACGCCGAGCCAGCGGTGCAGCACCACGCCGTCGATGCGTTCGGTGAGCGGATGGACGGCGGGTGCCGCAGGTGCGGCAGCGGGCAGCACGGCATCGGCCAGGCGGCTGGCCTGGGCATAGCGTGCCGTCGCCACGGCGACGTCATCCTGCTCCGCAACGGCCACGGGGGGGAGGCTCGCCCGCGGCTTGCGTGCGGCCGCTTCATGGACGGCGGCCCTGAGCACGTCGACCCCCACCCCCTTCGCCGCCACGATGGGCACGACGGGGCAACCGAGCTGCACCGACAATGCGGCGGCATCGACCGGCCGGCCCTTGACCGTCGCGACATCGACCATGTTGAGCGCCAGCATCATCGGCACGTCCATCGCCGCCAGCTGCGTGGTGAGATAGAGATTGCGTTCAAGGTTGGACGCATCGACGATGTTGACGATCAGGTCGGCCTCGCCGCTGGCGATGGCGTCGTGGGCGACGCGCTCGTCGAGCGACACCTGGCCGGCATCGAGCGAATAGGTGCCCGGCAGGTCGACCACCTCGATGGTCGCGCCGTCATGCACGTATTCGCCCGTCTTCTTCTCGACGGTCACGCCGGGCCAGTTGCCGACGTGGTGGCGTGCGCCGGTCAGCGCGTTGAACAGGGTGGTCTTTCCGCAGTTCGGGTTGCCGACCAGGGCGATGCGGTAGGCAGGGTTCATCACAGTTTCTCCACGCTGATGACGCCGGCGTCGGCCTTGCGCAGGAAGAGCGCCGAGCCGCGCACGCGTATTTCCATCGGATCGCCGAGCGGCGCGAAGCGCACCACCTCGAGCCGCGCGCCCGGCGTCAGCCCGAGTGCCAGCAGCTGCTGACGGTAGCTCGCATCGTCGATCGCGAAGCCGCTGACGCGGGCGCTATCGCCCGCCTTGAGTTCACCCAGTGTCGTCATTGCCATTTTCCCTGTGCCGGTTTTTCCCTGTGCCGGATTTGCCGCGCCGTCCTGCCGGCGCCGACTTTTGCCCCTGTTCAGAATTCCCAGGCGATGCCGAGGTTGCCGAAGCTGCGGTCGTTGCCATGGCCGACTGCGCCGTAGGCCTTGAGCCCTTCGACGATCTCGTAACGCAGGCCGATCGCCTGGTCCGGCCGCGCGCGTTCCTGGCCATAGGTTTCGACGGTGAGCTGCAGCCTGTCCATCAGCGGGAACTCGTAGCCGACGCTCCAGTTGCCGACGTCGTCGCTCGCACCCTGCGACCGGGTGCGGGTCGTCCCGAGGTTCATGTGCAGCACCTGGCCGTTTTCCAGCCGGTAGGTCGCGAGGCCGGTGAAGGCGTATTCCTTCTCCGTGAATCGATCGGGCGTCACCCGTTCGTCGACCCGGGTGCGGCCATAGCCGAAACTGGCGCCGAGCGACCATCCCTTCTCGCTCTGGATCGGCACCCACTTGATGCCGATGCCGGTGCCGCGCATCCGGGTCGAAGGCTCCTCGCTCCTGTCGTGGGCGCGGGCGAAGGTCACGGCGACCTCGACGTTCTCGATCGGTCCGTAGCCGATGGCCATCTCGGTGCCCCGCTCCCGGTCGTCGCGGCTCAGGACGCCTTCGATCTTGACGCCGCCCTTGTCGAGCGTACCGGCATCGTCGGTATTCATCGGCCCTTCGGCCCGCGCCGGCATGGCAACCAGCAGGCTGGTCGCCGCGACGATCGCGAGCGTCTTCCGGGTAGGGGAGGAAACCCGCCATGTCGTCAGCGTCGGCTGGGCCTGATTCAGGTCCCGGGCGGCGGGACGAGGCAAGATGGAAGTGGTCATGAATCATCATTGATTTGAGAATGGATCTCATCATACATGAGAATACTTCTCATAAACAGAAATATTTTTCGCCTTTGAAGAAGACGGATCGGCACCGCCATTTGTGACAGATATGGCGGCGGCGATCGATGCCATATCTGTCTCATGTCCTAAAAAAATGGCCGTCAGAATGATTTCTTATTGAATGTCATGGAGTTACGAAGTCATCGTGGCTACTTGGCATTGGCACGTTCCTTGTGTATGTCAGCCCACCCGACAGCACCGCAAGGACAAAAACATGACCGCCTGTACCGCCTCCTGCCAATGCGGCAGCGAACTCGATCCCAAACGCCGACAGTTGTTGTTCGCAACCAGTGCGGCGGCCGCTGCCGCGGGCATGGCGGTCGCCGTGCCGTTCGTGACGAGCCTTTCGCCCTCCGAACGTGCCCGCGCGGCAGGTGCCCCGGTGGAAGTGGATATTGCGGCGCTGGCGCCCGGCGAAATGTTGACCGTCGAGTGGCGCGGCAAGCCGGTATGGATCGTCCATCGCACGCCGGAAATGATGGCCGCCCTGAAAAAGGCCGAGCCCAAACTGGCTGACCCCGCCTCCGAAAAACCGCAGCAACCGGACTACGCGACGAATGAACACCGCTCGATCAAGCCGGAAATCTTCGTCGCCATCGGCATCTGCACCCACCTCGGCTGCTCGCCGACCGAGAAGTTCCAGGCCGGTGCGGCGCAGGGCATGTCGCCGGACTGGGACGGCGGCTTCTTCTGCCCCTGCCACGGTTCGCAGTTCGATCTCGCCGGTCGCGTGCTGAAGAACATGCCCGCCCCGACCAACCTCGAGATCCCGCCGCACCAGTACCTCGCCGAATCACGCCTGCTGATCGGCGAAGACAAATCCACCCCCTGAAGGAGACTGCCATGAGCGTCCTGCCCCATTCCGACCAGATCCTGCATGTCGCCGAGATCGCCGCCGCCACGCCGCTGCTCGGCGCCCTGCTGATCGTCAGTTCGCCGGCGCTCCTCCTGCTGGCCATGGTTCGTTTCATCAAGGGCGAGGCGGCCGGTCACGACGGAGGCTGACATGTGGCTGATCTATTCGCTGGCCGGCCTCGCGCTTGTCTGGATCATCATCAGTCCGCTGACCTGTTGCCGGCAGGATTGACCACCGACCGGATCAAGTCCGACGACAGAACAAGCATTGCAGATGCATCATTTCCGCCAAATGCGCGACGAGGCCACGGGTGCGTTTTCGTACCTGGCCGGTTGCGCACGCACGGGTGCCGCACTGCTCATCGATCCGGTGGTCAGCCAGACGCCCCTCTACCTCGGCATGCTCGCCGAGCTCGGCCTCCACCTCGAATGGGTGCTCGAAACCCATCTGCACGCCGATCACATCACCGCCGCGGACTCGCTGCGCGAATGGACGCATGCCCGCATCGCCGTTGGCGGCCGCTCGGGTATCAGCGATGCCGACCGCCTGCTCGACGATGGCGACGAAATCGCCTGCGGCGACCTCCGTCTCCGCGTGCTGGCCACGCCGGGACATACGCCGGGCTGCCTCAGCTTTCTCTGGGATGACCGCCTGTTCTCGGGCGACAGCCTGCTGATCGGGGCCTGCGGGCGAACCGACGAACCCGGCAGCAACGGCGCGTGTCTCTATGACAGCGTGGTCCGCCGCCTGTTCGTCCTCGCCGACGAGACACTGGTCTATCCCGGCCATTGCCTGTCCGGGCGGCGCGTCAGCAGCATCGGGGAGGAGCGCGAGTCGAATCCGCTATTTCAGGATGCCAGTCGCGACAGCTTCGCGACGTTCAAGACCACCTTGTCCACCGGGGCCCAGCCGGACATCCTGCCGCTCGCACTGGAGGCCAACCGTCATTGCGGCCGGTTGCTGAAAACAGAAGCCCTGAAGCAGCGTCGCGTGTCTGCGCGCAAGCAGCCCTGCGCGAATCATCAATATGAATAGAGCTGCTTTGATTGTAATCAACCGGCTTGAGCGCAAGAGATGGCAACATCTCGCCCCCGATTCGCCTTACACGGCACCACCTCAGGCAATTTCATACCCTACAGGAGGACACACAAGTGGCCATCAGCGAAACCCCCTCAGCCGGTCCGGCGAAGGAAACTTTGTCGGCATGCCCGGTTCAGCCGGCATCGGCTGATCCTTCGAATGCTGTCGTGAAGACCACGCGACGCGACTTCCTGAAGGCCGGCGGCATGCTGAGCATGTCGTCGCTGATGGGTACCGCCGCGCTGATGACGCAGTCCGACGACGCCCACGCGGCCGTCGAATGGGCCGAGCACTTCCAGAAGAACTACCGGCTGATGACCGCCGAGGAGAAGGCCGAGGCGAAAGCACGGCTCGAACGGCGTTATTCCGCCGAATACGGCAAGCAGGTCAGCGTCGACACCACCGACGCGCAGCCTGGCGTACTGATGGGCTACGCCCTCAACATCCGCAAGTGCATCGGCTGCCGCCGCTGCGTGCATGCCTGCGTCGCCGAGAACAACCAGTCGCGCGGCAAGGAGCGCGCCGGCGAGAAGATCGAGTGGATCCAGGTGCTGCGCATGGAACGCGGCAAGTTCGAGCAGGAGAAGATGAATCACGGCTACCCCGAGGGCCTGGGCATCCAGGTCGGCGGCAACGCCTACACGCCCGCCGGCCTGGTGCTCGAGGGCCAGTACCACTACAACCCCGAGAAGGTGCCGGAGGCGGACGCCACCTACATGCCGATCGCCTGCATGCAGTGCGAAAAGCCGCCCTGCGTCAAGGTCTGCCCGGTGCGCACCACCTACCGCGAACCCGACGGCCCGGTGGTGATCGACTACAACTGGTGCATCGGCTGCCGCATGTGCATGGGCGCCTGCCCCTACTGGGCGCGCCGCCTCAACGTCACCAACCCGGTCCTGCCCAAGGAAGAGATGAACCCGGTCACCCACTACCTGGGCAACCGGCCGCGCATGCGCGGCGTGGTCGAGAAGTGCCACTGGTGCCTGCAGCGCACCCGCCACGGCCGCTACCCGGCCTGCGTCGAGGTCTGCCCGGTCGGCGCCCGCAAGTTCGGCAACCTGCTCGACCCGGAAAGCGAAGTGAGCAAGATCCTGCAGCGGAAGAACGTGTTCCGCCTCAAGGCCGAGCTCAACACCTTCCCGAAATTCTTCTACTTCTACGATTGAGGAGCGGATCGTGCTGACCAGTTTCCTGACCGACTACACGCGCTACGTCCTCAAGGGCGGCACCAAGTTCTATGCCTGGATGGGCACGCTGTCCGTGTTCATCCTCGGCATGCTGTATGTCTATTACCTGCAGAACACCGACGGCCTGATCGTCACCGGCATGACCAGCCAGATCCACGACGGCCTGTACTTCGCCAACCTCGTCTTCCTCGTCGGCGTGGCGGCCGGGGCGGTGACCATCGTCTTCCCGGCCTACATCTATCACCACGAGGGCATGCACAAGGTCACGGTGCTCGGCGAGATGCTGGCGATCGCCGCCGTGATCATGGTGATGATGTTCGTGTTCGCCCACATGGGCCGGCCCGACCGGCTCTGGCACATGATCCCGATCATCGGCATCTACAACTTCCCGCATTCGATGCTGGGCTGGGACGTGCTGGTGCTGAACGGCTACCTGATCCTGAACTTCATCTGCGGCTTTTACTACCTGTGGGTGAAATACACGGGCGGCAAGGTCAATAACAAGTGGTTCCTGCCGGTCGTCTATGTCTCGATCGTCTGGGCGTTCTCGATCCACACCGTGACGGCCTTCCTGATCTCGACCCTGCCGGCGCGTCCGATGTGGTTCCACAGCATGATGCCGATCCGCTTCATCGTCACGGCCTTCGCCGCCGGTCCGGCGCTGATCATCCTGGCCTTCCTGATCATCCGCAAGAACACCAAGTTCTGGATCGACGACAGCGCGATCAACCTGCTGTCCACCATCGTCACCTTCTGCCTCGGCATCGCCATCTTCCTGACCATGTCGGAAATCGTCGTCGAGCTCTACGCGCGCACCGAGCACGCCAACGGCCTCTACTACCTGATGTTCGGCCTGCACGGGCTGACCAAGCTGGTGCCCTGGTTCTGGAGCTCGGTGGTGCTGATGGTCGGCTCCTTCCTGTTCCTGATCTTCCCGAAGTTCCGCAAGGACTACAAGGTGCTGCCGATCCTGTGCGCCACGACCTTCGCCGGCATCTGGATCGAGAAGGGCATGGGCCTGGTCGTTCCCGGCTTCATCCCGTCGCCGATCGGCGAAGTCACCGAGTATTACCCGAGCTTCGTCGAGTGGCTGCTGACCCTCGGCATCTGGGCCTTCGGCTTCTTCATCCTGACCATCCTGCTCAAGGGCGCCATCGGCATCCTGCTGGGCGAAATCAAATACGGCGGCGCCAAGGCCGTCGCGGCGAAGTGAGGCGACGATCATGAAAAAGATTGCTATCTACGCGACGATCCTCGCCCTCTCCGGCGGCGGTCTCTACTCCGTCGTCGCTGCCGAAAAGACAGCCGAACCGGCGGCAGCCGCGGCAACCACGGCAACCGAGGCCGCTACGGCCGCCCCCACGGAGCCCCTGGTCTGCTTCGAGAGCCGCAAGGGTGCCTCGGAAATCACCCAGCAGGACATCAAGCCCGGCTGGCCCAACGTCAAGTGCTCGCCGACCACGGGTGCGGCGCTCTGGTACGGCGACCCCTTCGAAGGCACCGTGCCGATGGGCAAGATGCCGGGACTGGAGAACCTCCCCGAGGGGCATGCGCTCGTCAAGCCGCGCTCCGAGAAGCTTGCCATCCTGCCGATGTGCGGCACCGCCTGCCACAATGGTGTCGGCCCCCAGTTCAATCCGCCGACGCTGCCGAAGGACAAGAAGCCGACGGCGATTCCGACCATGGAAGGCCTGGTACCCGACCTCGCGAATTTCCAGCACGGTCGCGGCCGCATCTGGTGCCTCGACTGCCACCACACCACCCAGCGCAACAAGCTGGTCGACAACTTCGGCGATCCGGTCAGCTTCGACCAGCCCCAGTTGCTCTGCGGCAAGTGCCACGGCGACAAGCTGCGCGACTGGCGTGACGGCATCCACGGCAAGCGCATCGGCGAGTTCGCCAGCAACGGCAAGAAGCGCTGGTTCACCTGCACCGAATGCCACAATCCGCACAACGTGCAGGACGGCGTCCGCAACCGCGGCTTCATCCAGCTGCAGCCCGAGCCATCGCCGCAGCTGCCCAGGGGCATGGCGAACGCCGACCACGAAAAAGTGCATCCCATTCCGCACTGATGTCGGACTCACCTGACAAGCCCGCGCCGGTCCGGGGCGACCCCACCTGGGTCGCCCCCGCGCTGACGCGCGAGGAAAAGACCCGCAATGTCGGGAAGACGCCGGTCTTCTTCGGGCCGCCGCTGGCGATCCTCACCGACGGCCAGAAGAACACCATGGAGATCAGCGGCGTGCTCAACCGCACGGCCGAACGCTACCTCGAAATCCGGCGCCATCACGGCATCGCGCTCACCGAGCCGGAACGCCAGTGCATCGCCCACATTTGCAACATCGGCTTCATGTCGCCGCTGGAAATTACCGAACTGCCTTTCGAAGTGGGCCTGACCCGCTTCGAATGCGAAGGCCTCGACAAGGCCGCCCTGAAACGTAAACTCGAAGCCGCCAGCTTCGCCGACCTTGTCGTGATGGTCGAGTCGCTCGGCTTTTGAGAAGCAACCGACAGAACACATGACCCCCAACCGCGTGCACTGGGACCCGGCCTTCACGGTCGGGCACCCAGCCATCGACGAACAGCATCGCCACCTGCTCGAACAGTGCAACGCACTGGCCGACCTGTGCGCCGTCGACGGCGGCAACGCGCCCGCCGACGCGCGCTTCACGGCGACCTACGAACAACTGATGGCGGCGGCGCACGCCCATTTCGCCGCCGAGGAGGCGCTGCTGATCGCCAGCGCCCATCCCGGACTCGACGATTACCGCTGCGAAATCGAGGAATACGAATTCCTCGCCGCCGAAATCGCCACCACGGAAAATTTCGACAAGATCGAACTGCAGCGCTTTCTGGCGCTGTGGTGGCTCGGCCACATCCTCGGCGACGCCAGGAGGACGCGCGGCGAGGCGGGGCCTAGCTAGGCTCCAGCCGCAACTCGCAGCCGCATGCGGCGCACTGGCTGACGTAGTAGGCCGTGATGTTCGGGGAGGCGACGTGGTTTTTCGCCTGGCACGCCGGGCAAACGAAATCGGCGGTCATGCTCTTCGCCGCCCCGTTGCGGGTCTTGTAAAAATAAACGCCGACCAGCGGCGACGCCAGGATGCCCAGCGGAACGCTGACGAAGTGCACGCCCGGCAGGACCACCGACAGGATTGCCGCGCCCAGCGTGATCAGGGAGGCCCTGATGCCCTTGTTGATGGCCTCCTGGCGCGTGTAGTACGCCAGCTGATAGCAGCCGACGGTTTCCTTGTCCGCTGCCTTCACCTGCAAGGAATGTGAAGTTGCTTCCATCCGTTTCTTGATCCCGTACCTCGAGGCCCACTTTCAGTCCCCGGATTTTAAGGCAGTCGCACCGCACGCTCTTCAAAACCGGGAGGGGCCGTCCAGCGGTCCCGGGCAGGTTCGACGCCCGCTCTCTTCCGCCCACCGCTCATCGACAGTCGATAGTGGCAGCACATCGCATCGATTCTGACAATCAATTGGTTCCATCGAAGTCCGATTGTTAGCATGACCATCGATGCCTGATGAACGGCGAAATGGAGGCCATGCCATGCGATCCGAATACAGCCTTGCCGAAACGCTCATCGAACTGTTGGCTCTGTGGGCGGACGGCCACTGAATGCACAGCCGAAGAATGCCATGACGCAGCGATCCGACACGACGGGTGGCAAACCCCGCTCCGGCCGTGAATTCCGCCTGCGACAGGCAAAAAAATGCCCCGGCGAACCGGGGCACCCTTTCCGTGGAAGGGGAAACGGAAAGTTACTTCGCGAACGGTGTCGGCTTCGGTGTGTTGTCACGCGAAGGCGGCAGGATCGGCAGACTGAAGATCGGCTGGTCGCCGGTCAGGGTCTTGAGGAAGGCGACGATCTGGGCGTTTTCCTTGTCGTTGAACTTCTTGCCGAGCTGCAGGCGGCCCATGATGTCCACCGCTTCCTTCAGCGTCCAGTAGGCACCATCGTGGAAGTAGGGGTAGGTCATTTCGATGTTGCGCAGGGTCGGGACCTTGAACATCATGCGGTCGGCGTCCTTGCCGGTCACGTCGGCACGGCCCTTGGCGGCCGCTGTGGTCTTGTAGGCCTCGAACAGACCCATCTTCTGGAAGGAAGCGCCGCCGAGCGCCTCACCGTTGTGGCAGGCGACGCAGCCGCTGTCCTGGAACAGCTTCCAGCCCGCCTGTTCGTCAGCGGTCAACGCGTCCTTCTTGCCGAGCAGATACTGGTCGAAGCGCGAGTTCGGGGTCACCAGGGTCTTCTCGAATTCGGCGATCGCCAGCGTCACCTGCTCGATGTCGATCTTGTCCTTGCCGAAGACCATCTTGAATTCGCGCACGTACTCGGGGATGGTCTCGAGCACGCCGACGGCGAGCTGGTGGGTGAAGCCCATTTCGCCCGGGTTGGCGATCGGGCCGCCGGCCTGTTCCTTCAGGTCGGCTGCACGGCCATCCCAGAACTGGGCCAGGTTGAGGCTGGAATTCAGCACGGTGGGGGCGTTGATCGGGCCCTGTTGCCACTTGTCGCCGATCGAGGTCGGGATGTTGTCGGTGCCGCCCATCGACAGGTTGTGGCAGCTGTTGCAGGAGATGAAGCCGGACTTCGACAGGCGCGGATCGAAATAGAGCTTTTTGCCGAGCTCGACCATGCCGAGGTTGATGTTGGCGGCCGGCTTGATCGGCTTGACCAGTTCCTGGGCATTGGCGACGGCAGCGCCAGCGACGGCACCGATGACTGCCAGGGAAGCGACGAGGGTACGGATTTTCATTGGGGACTCCCTTTACTAGTAAGAAATTGGGGGCAAAGCATCTTGCGCAGTGCCGCAAGATACCCCTACAATGCGCGTGGATGTTGACGTAAGTCAATGATTTTTAAGATGTTTTATAGTTTTTGGCTATTTGCTGCATAGCCGTTTCCTATACGCACAGACATGAAACTTTCCTCATTGCGATACCTGGTCGCCTTCGCCGACGAAGGCTCCTTCAGCAAGGCCGCCGAGCGCTGCCATGTCAGCCAGCCGACGCTCAGCGTGGCGCTGCAGAATCTCGAAACCGAACTCGGCGTGTCCCTCATCGAGCGCAGCAAGGGCCACGTCGCGCTGACCGATCTCGGCTGGCAGGTCGTCGGCCAGGCGCGCAAGGCCCTCGACGAGACGCGCCGCATCGAGCAGGTCGCCCAACTCGGCAAGGACCCGCTGCACGGCAACTTCCGCCTCGGCGTCATCCACACCATCGGCCCCTACCTGCTGCCGGAACTGATCGCCGCGATGAAGAAGGTCGCGCCCGACACGCACCTGTTCATCGAGGAGAGCATGACCGCGCTGCTCGCCGACTACCTCAAGTACGGCACGGTCGACGCGGCCATCATCGCGCTGCCCTTCGACATTCCCGGGATCAGGACGCACGCGCTCTACGACGAGCCGTTCGAGGTGGTCGTGCCGAAGGGGCATCCGTTCGCCAAGCGCAAGCAGATTCCCTCCTGCGACGTGCGCGGCGACGACGTGCTCGTCCTCAAGGCCGGCAACTGCTTCCGCGAACAGGTGCTCGACGCCTGTCCCGAGATCAGCCATGCCGAAGGCTCGACGCACGAAGGGCATTCCATCGAGACGGTACGCTGCATGGTGGCGTCGGGCTACGGCATCTCGGTGCTGCCGGCGGCCTCGTTGAGCGGCATCTACCGGAACGACCTGGTCGTGTCGATTCCTTTCGAGACGCCGGTTCCCTCACGGCGTGTGGCACTCGCCTGGCGCCAGGGATTCACCCGGCCGCAGGCCATCGAGGCCATCATCCAGGCGGTCGGCATGATCGACAACCCGAGCTATCTGCACGTTTGACCCGCCGTCCCGCCGGCGCCGACTTTTGTTCCACGGGTGCTAAAGTGCGCGCTTCGCTTGATGCCCAGATGCCGTGCGCCTTTTCCGCCTTGCCAAGATCGCCCGCGTCGGCCTGAAGTTCGGCCTCGACCGCCTCATCCTCGAACACGACCCGAGCGGCCGCCTCGCGCTGCCGCTCGGCCTCGTCAACGCGCTGTGCTTCTGGCGCAGCCGCACCGACCTCGAAGCACCGCGCGGACAGCGCCTGCGCGAGGCGCTCGAAGCGCTCGGGCCGATCTTCGTCAAGTTCGGGCAGGTGCTGTCGACGCGCCGCGACCTGCTGCCGGCCGACCTCGCCGACGAACTGGCGCTGCTGCAGGACCGCGTGCCGCCCTTCCCGCCCGACCAGGCGATCGCCGAAATCGAGACCAGCTTCGGCCGCCCCCTGGCCGAGATCTATGCGAGCTTCGACCGCACACCGGTCGCCTCGGCCTCGGTTGCCCAGGTCCACTTCGCCACCCTGCCTGACGGCAAGGAGGTCGCCGTCAAGGTGCTGCGTCCCGGCATCGAACCGGTGATCGGGCACGACCTCGCGCTGCTCGATACCTTCGCCGGCCTGCTGGAGCGCTTCTGGTCCGATGGCAAGCGCCTCAAGCCGCGCGAGGTGGTGGCCGAATTCGCCAAGCATCTCGGCGACGAGCTCGACCTGATGCGCGAAGCGGCCAACTGCTCGCAGCTGCGGCGCAACTTCACCGCCTCGCAGCTGCTGCTGGTGCCCGAAGTGCACTGGGACTACTGCACGCACGAAGTGATGACGATGCAGCGCATGCACGGCCTGCCGATCGGCCAGGTCGACCGCCTGCGCGCAGCCGGCATCGACCTGAAGGCGCTGTCGCGCGCCGGTGTCGAACTGTTCTTCACCCAGGTGTTCCGCGACGGCTTCTTTCACGCCGACATGCACCCGGGCAACATCCTCGTCTCGACCGACCCGGCCACCTTCAACCGCTACATCGCGCTCGACTTCGGTATCGTCGGCACGCTCACCGAAACCGACAAGAACTATCTCGCGATCAACTTCCTCGCCTTCTTCCAGCGCGACTACAAGCGCGTCGCCGAGGCGCACATCGAATCGGGCTGGGCGCCCAAAGACACCCGCGTCGACGAACTGGAAGCCGCGGTGCGCGCCGTCTGCGAGCCGATCTTCGACCGGCCGCTGAAGGAAATCTCGTTCGGCAAGGTGCTGCTGCGCCTGTTCCAGACCTCGCGCCGCTTCAACGTCGAGATCCAGCCGCAACTGGTGCTGCTGCAAAAGACCCTGCTCAACATCGAGGGCCTCGGCCGCATGCTCGACCCCGACCTCGACCTGTGGGACACCGCCAAGCCCTTCCTCGAACGCTGGATGCGCGAGCAGCTCGGCTGGCGCGGCCTCGTCAATCACGTGAAGAAGGAAGGCCCGCAGTGGGCCACCCTGTTGCCGCAGCTGCCGCGCTTGGCGCACCAGGCGCTGGCGCTGGCGCTGGCCGGCGAGCGCAGCGCTACGGTGGCGCACATCGCCCAGTTGCGGGAAGACGCCGCGGCGAGCCGGCGCCTGGCCCGCGCCGCCCTCGTACTTGCCGCCGCCGCAGTGCTGCTCGCAGCGACGCAGTTCCCGCAGTTCCTCTGAAAAAGTCGGCGCCGGCGGGACGGCGCCTTCTTTATAATCGCGCGCCATTCCAGCTTCCGCCGGGTGGCGGGCTTCGCGGGGGTCGCTCATGCTCTTGTGGTTCGTCATCCTCTACCTGGTGGTGTCGGTCGGCATCGGCCTGTTCGCCGCGACGCGCGTGCATAACGCGCGCGACTACATCGTCGCCGGTCGCCACCTGCCCTTCCACATGGTGCTGGCGATGGTGTTCGCCACCTGGTTCGGCGCCGAAACGGTGCTGGGCATCTCGGCCACCTTCATCGAGGAAGGCTTTCGCGGCCTGATTTCCGACCCGCTCGGCGCCTCGCTGTGCCTGGTGCTGTTCGGCCTGATCTTCGCCCGACCGCTCTACCGCATGAACCTGCTGACGCTGGGCGACTTCTTCCGCATCCGCTACAACCGCCAGACCGAACTCATCCTATCCCTCTGCATCGTGCTGTCCTACCTCGGCTGGGTCGGTGCGCAGATGACGGCGCTGGGGCTGGTGTTCAATGTCCTGTCGGCCGGGGCGATCTCGACGCAGCAGGGTGTGCTGATCGGCGCCGGCGTGGTGCTCGTCTACACGCTCTTCGGCGGCATGTGGTCGGTGGCGCTCACCACCTTCGTGCAGATGATCGTCATCGTGCTCGGCCTGCTCTACGTCACCTGGATCGCCGGCGACATGGCCGGTGGCATCGGCACCGTGATCGCCCATGCGCAGGCCGCCGGCAAGTTCGAGTTCCTGCCGAAACTGGAGCCGCTCGACATGCTGGCCTGGATCGCCGCGCTGTTCACCATGATGCTCGGCTCGATCCCGCAGCAGGACGTGTTCCAGCGCGTCAATTCGTCGAAAAACGAACGCATCGCCGTGTGGGGCACCACCCTCGGCGGCGTCGGCTATTTCTTCTTTGCCGCGATCCCGCTGTTCCTCGCCTACACCGCCACGCTGATCGACGCCGCGCTGGTCGAGAAACTGATGGCCGAGGATTCGCAGCTGATCCTGCCCAACCTGATCATCGGCTATATGCCGGTCACCGCGCAGATCATCTTCTTCGGCGCCCTGCTCTCGGTCATCATGTCGACCGCCTCGGGCACGCTGCTGGCCCCATCGGTCACCTTTTCCGAAAACGTGCTCAAGGGCTTCTGGAAGCACATGAGCGACCGCCAGCTGCTGCTGGCCACGCGCATCACCGTCGCCGCATTCACCGGACTGGTCACACTGTACGCCCTCTCATCCGACACCAGCATCCACGGCATGGTGGAGAACGCCTACCGCATCACGCTGGCCGGTGCCTTCGTGCCGCTCGCCGCCGGCCTGTTCTGGAAGCGTGCCAACAACCTCGGTGCGACGCTCGCCATCGTGCTCGGCCTCGGTACCTGGCTGCTGTTCGAGCTGTTCGTGCCGGAAGGCGACATCGAGCCGCAACTGTTCGGCTTCATCGCCAGCGCACTGGGCATGCTCGCCGGCGGCCTGCTCGGCCCGCGCAACCCGCATCCGCCGCATGCCGGGCATGGACATGCTGCAGCCGAAACGCACCACGTAGCCCATTAGCATATACTCCGGCGTTCCTGACATACCCAGAAGGAACCATCATGAAAAAATTGCTCGCCGCCGCTGCCGTCATTCTGGCCGGTCAATTCGCGTTCTCCGCCACCGCCTTCGCGGCCGATGAAAAGAAACCCACCCCCCAGCAGCAGCGCATGAAGGATTGCAATGCCGAGGCCAAGGGCATGAAGGGCCAGGAACGCAAGGACTTCATGAAGGGCTGCCTGTCCGGCAAGCAGGCCGAACGCAAGGAAGCCCGCAGCACTCAGCAGGACAAGATGAAGACCTGCAATGCCGATGCGAAGACCAAGGGCCTCACGGGCGACGCCCGCAAGGCCTTCATGAGCGACTGTCTGAAAAACTGATCGTCGCCACGGGCGGCGGCGGGTCTTCGGCGTCGAAGGCCGTGTCGCCGTCCGGATCCGGCACGCCGGTCGCCTTCAGTCCGGCGAAGCCGTAGAGCTTCGCATCCATCAGGTGGGACGGCACGACGTTGGCGAGGCTGCGGGCCATCGTCTCGATGCGCCCCGGGAAACGCCGGTCCCAGTCGCGCAGCATCTCGGCCACCTGCTGGCGCTGCAGGTTCGGCTGGCTGCCGCACAGGTTGCAGGGGATGATCGGGAATTCACGCTGCTTCGCCCATTCGACCAGATCGGCTTCGCGGCAGTAGGCGAGCGGGCGGATCACGATGTGGCGCCCGTCGTCCGACACCAGCTTGGGCGGCATCGCCTTCAGCTTGGCGGCGAAGAACATGTTGAGGAACAGCGTGGCGAGGATGTCGTCGCGGTGGTGGCCGAGCGCGATCTTGGTCGCGCCCAGTTCGTCGGCGACGCGATAGAGGATGCCGCGCCGCAGCCGGGAGCACAGGGAACAGGTCGTCTTGCCCTCGGGAATCACGCGCTGGACGATCGAGTAGGTGTCTTCCTCGACGATGCGGTAGGGCACGCCCAGCCGGTCGAGATAGGCCGGCAGCACCTCTTCGGGAAAGCCCGGCTGCTTCTGGTCGAGGTTGACCGCGATCACCTCGAAGCGGATCGGTGCCCGCTCCTTCAGGAATAGCAGCATGTCGAGCAGCGCGTGTGAATCCTTGCCGCCCGATAGGCAGACCATGACGCGGTCACCGTCCTCAATCATGTTGAAGTCGGCAATCGCCTGGCCGACCTCGCGACGCAGCCGCTTGGCCAGCTTGTTGGCCTCGAACTCGGCCTTGTGGGCCTGCTTGTAGGTACTCACAGGTGTGCTGTCCTTCCACCATCCACGTTGATGACCTGCCCCGTCACATAAGGTGCGTCGAGGATGAGGAATTTCACCGTGCGCGCGATATCGCCCGGCGAACCGATGCGCTTGAGCAGCGTGTGCTCGACGATGGCATGCTGCTCGTCCGGGGGAAAATCCGTCGCATTTTCCGGCCACTCGATCGCCCCCGGCGCAACGGCGTTCACGCGCACGCGCGGCGCCAGCTCGATGGCCAGCGCCCGCGTCAGGCCGAGCAGGCCGGCCTTGGCCGCGCAGTAGAGCGGGTAGTGCTTCAGCGGCCGTTCGGCATGCACGTCGGTGATGTTAACGATGCAGCCGTGCGTCCTGTCCAGATGCGGCGCGGCGGCCTGCGACAAGAACAGCGGGCCCTTCAGGTTGCTGCCCGTCAGGTCGTCCCAGGCCGCCTCGTCGATGCGGCCGACCGGCGTGGCGAAAAAGCTCGATGCGTTGTTCACCAGCGCATCGAGGCGGCCGAAATGCGCAACCGCCTCATCCACCATCGCCGCCAGCCCCGCCGTGTCGCGCAGGTCGCACCGTCGCGCCAGCGCCGACTTTTCGCGGCGGGCGTTCAGGTCGGCCGCTAGCCGCTCCGCCGCGTCCGCCGAGGAGCGGTGGTGCAGCACGACGCTCGCACCGGCCGCATGCAGCGTGCGTGCGATTTCCGCGCCGACACGCCGGGCGGCGCCGGTGATCAAAATGACGGGGTGGGCGGGAGCATTCATCGAAGAAGTATAGCGAGGCCGTGCGCCGCGGCCGCGCAGCCGAAGCCGGCCGTCACCGCCACCGACGAGCCGTAGCCGGCACAGTTGAGACCGTGCAGGCCGGCCGGATGATCATCCAGTTCGCACGCGTCGGCACCGGCGGGACGGCGGATCTGTTCGTCCGAGAACACGCAGGGCACGCCGAACTTCTTCTTCGGGTCGCGGGTGAAACCGTAGTCCTTGCGCAGCCACGCCCGCAGCTTCGAGGCCAGCGCGTCCTGCGTGGTGCGCGCCAGATCGTCGATGCGGATGCGCGTCGGATCAGTGCGGCCGCCCGCACCGCCGGTCGTCACCACGGGCCGCTTCGCGCGCCGGCAGTGTGCAATCAGCGCCGCCTTGGCCTTGACGTCGTCAATGCAGTCGAGCACCACGTCGCAGGCCGGCAGCAGCGTCGCGGCGTTGTCGATGGTGACGAACTCCTCGATGCAGGCCACCGTGCAGGCCGGGTTGATCTGCGCGATGCGCTCGCCCATGGCGAGGACTTTGGCCTGGCCGAGCGTGGCTTCCAGGGCATGTACTTGGCGATTCACGTTGCTCTCGGCCACATGGTCGAGGTCGATCAGCGTCAGACGGCCGACCCCCGAACGCGCCAATGCCTCGGCCGCCCACGAACCGACGCCGCCGATGCCGATCACGCAGGCATGCGCCGCCGCCAGCCGCGCGAGGCTGCCGGGGCCGTAGAGCCGGTCGATGCCGCCGAAGCGGCGGGATTGCGCGTCATTCGCCATGGGTGCGCATTGTAAGATGCCGCGATGGCTTCCCTGCCCGAACCCTCTCGCGACGCCCAGGCCGCGAGCCGCGAACTGTCGGCCTGCATCGCCGCGAGCGTCCGCGCCGCCGGCGGCTGGCTGCCTTTCGTCGATTACATGGACATGGCCCTGCACCTTCCGGGGCTGGGCTACTACGCCGGCGGTTCGCTGAAGTTCGGGCCGCAGGGCGATTTCGTCACCGCGCCCGAGCTGACGCCGCTGTTCGGCCAGGCGCTGGCGCGGCAGGCGGCACAGGTGCTGAGCGCCTGTACCGTCCTGCCGGCACCGACTTTGCTGGAAGTCGGCGCCGGCAGCGGACGGCTGGCCGCCGACCTGCTGCACGAACTGGAACGGCTCGGCGCCCTGCCGGCACGCTATGCGATCCTCGAACTCTCGGGCGAACTGCGCGCCCGCCAGCAGCGGACGATTGCGACCACCCTGCCGCACCTGGCCGACCGCGTCGTCTGGCTGGACGAGTTGCCGGAAACGTTCTGCGGCTGCGTGGTGGCGAACGAACTGCTCGACGCGCTGCCGACCCATGCCGTGGCATGGCGCGACGCGGGATTGATGGAACGCGGCGTGGTGCTGGCGGACGACGGTTTCGGCTGGGAAGAGCGCCCGGCGGGCAGCCCGCTGGCGGCGGCCATGGCCGCGCTCGAGGTCGCGGCCCCCTACGCGAGCGAGATTTCGCTGGCGGCGCGCGCCTGGGTGGCGGAATGGGGCCGGCGGCTGGCGTGCGGCGCCCTGCTGCTGATCGACTACGGCCTGCCGCGCCACGAGCTCTACCATCCGCAGAGAAACCGGGGAACCCTGCGCTGCCACTACCGCCAGCGGGCGCACGAGGACCCGTTCTGGTGGCCGGGCCTGTCGGACATCACCAGCCATGTCGATTTCACCGCCGTCGCCGAAGCCGGCTTCGACGCCGGGCTGGACGTGCTCGGCTACACGAGCCAGGCGGCCTTCCTGATCAACTGCGGGATCGGCGAACTGCTGGCGGACCGCCAGCAGGATGGCGGCGCACAGGCGCTGCGCGCGAATGGCGCGGTGCAGACGCTGATCGCCCCCGGCGAGATGGGCGAACTGTTCAAGGTGATCGCGCTGGGTCGCGGCATCGACACGCCGCTGCTCGGTTTCTCGCGCGGCGACCGGCGCCACGCGCTGTAAGTCTCCCCGCCCGCGAGGGCGGGGCTGGGGGTGGGCGGGCTTTACCTACTCCTGATTCAGGTACAGATTGCGGAGAAACGCCTCAGCATCGGCAGTGGCCACTGCCGGTTTGTCGGCATGTTCGACATGCGTCGCCAGTCGGGCTTCCGGCTGCGGCAGCCAACCGGCGTTGAGCACCTCATCCACGAAGGGACCGAACTCTTCGGCAGCCTTTTCCTCTTCCGCCGGCCTTTCGATTTTTCCTGTCGTCATGTCCATCACGATCACCATTTCCAGTCCCCCCGCTTTCCTTGAAGCGACATGTTCACCATAACGATGAATATGTCTGAAAGTTGAGACGCGCGTTCATTTTGCAAGCGCGCCGGCGACATCGTTGTTCGCACGCCACGGCGCCACCTTGACGAGCAGCGCCATGCCCGGCAGGGCCAGCAATACACACAACAGGAAGAAGGGCATCCAGCCCAGCGACTCGACCAGCCAGCCGGTCGCGGCATTGACGAAGGTGCGCGGCACGGCGGCGAGGCTGGTGAACAAGGCGAACTGTGTGGCGGTGTACAGCGGATGCGTGGCGCGGGCGATGAAGGCGACGAAGGCGGCCGTCCCAAGTCCGACCCCGAGCGCCTCGAAGCCGATCACCACCGCCAGCCTTCCCAGTGCCGCGGCGTCGACGACGGCCTGCGGGCCGAGCGAGGCGAGCCAGGCGAAGCCGAAGATCGACACCACCTGCACCACGCCGAACAGCCACAGCGCACGGTTGATGCCCAGGCTGACCATCCACAGCCCGCCGAGCAGGCCGCCGATCACGGCCGGCCACAGGCCGGCGTGCTTGGCGACGAGGCCGATGTCGGACTTGGCGTAGCCCATGTCGAGATAGAAGGGCGTGGCCAGCGCGGTGGCCATCGAGTCGCCGAGCTTGTAGAGGAAGATGAAGGCGAGGATCAGCAGCGCCTCCCTGAGTCCGGCGCGCGTGATGAATTCGTGGAAGGGTTCGACCACCGCTTCGCGCAGCGTCTTCGGCACGCCGCCGGCGACGGCCGGTTCCTTCACCAGCAGCGCCATGGCCATGCCGGGCAGCATGAACAGCGCGGTAATGAGGAACACCGTGTCCCACGGGAAATGGTCGGCGAGGATCAGCGACAGCGAACCCGGCACCAGGCCGGCGATGCGGTAGGCGTTTACATGCACCGAGTTGCCGAGGCCCAGTTCGTGCTCGGCCAGCAGTTCGCGGCGGTAGGCGTCGAGAGCGATGTCGGCGGTGGCCGAGACGAGGGCGAGCAGCGCGGCGAGCCAGACGATGGCGCCGAGGTCGGTGGCCGGCGACAGCCGGCCGAGCAGCGCGATGACGATCACCAGCAGGCCCTGGGTGAGGAAGATCCAGCTGCGCCGCCGGCCCATGTTTCCGATCGGCAGCACGTAGCGGTCGAGCAGCGGCGCCCAGAGGAATTTCCATGTGTAGGGAAATTGGATCAGCGCGAACAGGCCGATCGCCTTGAGGCTCACGCCCTCGGTGCGCAGCCAGGCCGGCAGCAGGTTGAGCAGCAGGTAGAGCGGCATGCCCGAGGCGAAGCCGGTGAACACGCAGATCAGCATGCGGCGGGTCAGCAGGGTGGACAACCAGGCGGGCATCATCGGACGATGCTAGCAGCCGCATGCCGCAGCTGATCCATAATGACGGCTCGCCAAGCACCGCCTATTCACATGGTTTCCGCCTTCCCGATCCGTTACGTCGACCCCGTCTACCGCCCGCCCTCCGAGGCCGAGTCGCTGATCCTGCCCGTCACCGACGGCTGCTCGTGGAACCGGTGCACCTTCTGCGAGATGTACACCGCGCCGCAGAAGAAATTCCGCGCCCGCGACGAGGCCGAAACGCTGGAAGCGATCCGCGCCTGCGGCGAGCGCTTCGGCCGCGACGCGCGGCGCGTCTTCCTCGCCGACGGCGACGCCCTGGTGCTGCCGACCCGCCGCCTGCTGGCGGTCCTGCAGGCGATCCGCACGCACCTGCCCAGCGTACGGCGCGTGTCCAGCTACTGCCTGCCGCGCAACCTGCGCAGGAAGTCGGTCGCCGAACTCAAGGAACTCGCCGATGCCGGACTGAAGATCGCCTATGTCGGCGCCGAGTCGGGCGACGACGAAGTGCTGGCGCGCGTCAGCAAGGGCGAGACCTTCGACAGCACCTGCGAGGCGCTGCTGAAGCTCGGCGAGGCCGGCATCACGCGCTCGGTGATGATCTTGAATGGTCTTGGCGGCCTCGGCTTGTCGCAGCAGCACGCGGACAATTCCGCCCGTCTCGCCAACGCCGTGCAGCCGGAATACCTCGCCACGCTGGTGGTGAGCTTCCCGCTCGGCGAAGACCGGCTGCGCGCCGGTTTCCCCGGCTGGGAGCCGCTGTCGCAGCCCGAGCTCTTCCTCGAGATGGAACGCTTCCTGTCCGGCCTCGAACTCGAGCGCACCGTGTTCCGCAGCGACCATGCCTCGAACTGGCTGGTCCTCAAGGGCACGCTCGGCGCCGACAAGGCGCGCCTGCTCGAACAGGTGCGCGCCGCCATCGCGCGTCCGGAATCCGCCCCGCTGCGGCCCGCCTGGGCGCGGGGGCTCTAGCGATCCCGGCGCGCTGGCCTCAGCCGCGGTAGAATGCCCGCCTCACCGCGCGCCCGTAGCTCAGCTGGATAGAGTACTGCCCTCCGAAGGCAGGGGTCGGACGTTCGAATCGTCTCGGGCGCGCCAGTTATACAATCAGCAACAGCACATGTACCGTCCGCCTCGGCTCCGGGGTCATGCCGGGCGACATCTGACAGGGGGATTCACATGAACAAGCAGTTTTCGCAGATCGTTGCGGCGGCCAGCCTGGTTTTCCTCGCGCCCGCACTGGCCATGGCCATGGGCGGCCGTCCCAAGGACCTCGATGAAGAAGCGGTCAATGCGCGCATCCAGCCGCTGGCCAAGGTCAAGCTGGCGCCGGCCTCCTCGGGCGCCGCCGCCGCCGGCAGCCGCACTGGCGAAGAGTTGTACAAGGCCGTCTGTGCGGCCTGCCACGATACCGGCGCCGCCGGCGCGCCGAAGATGGGCGACAAGGCCGCCTGGGCGCCGCGCATCGGCGTCGGCCTCGACGTGCTGACCAAGACCGCCAAGGCCGGCAAGAATGCCATGCCGCCCAATGGCGGTTCCGACGCCAGCGAAGAGGAGCTGGTACGCGCCATCGTGTTCATGACCAACCAGTCCGGGGCCAAGTTCAAGGAGCCGGCCGCCGGAGCCAAGCCGGCCGCCAGCGAGAAGAATCCCGAGGAAATCGCCAAGGCCACCTGCTTCAAGTGCCACGAGACCGGCGACCAGGGGGCCCCCAAGCTGTCCGACAAGGCGGCGTGGACACAGCGTGCCTCGAAGGGCCTCGACGCCGTGACCAAGACCGTGATCCGCGGCCACGGCAACATGCCGGCCCGCGGCGGCCTGGCCGAACTCACCGACGGCGAGCTGAAGGGCGTGATCGCCTACCTGCTCAAGGAAGTCGGCGCGGAAGCCAACTGATCGACGCATCGCGGCGACCGCATGCAAGGGCGAACCCTCGGGTTCGCCCTTTTCGCTTTCGCCATCCCGTTCCGCCGTCCCGCCGGCGCCGACTTTTACCCCAATGAGCAAGCGTTGAACGTGCCGTCGCAACCTCATACCGGCCGCCTCGTGCTGGCACCCATGGAAGGGCTGGCCGACGATCTGCTGCGCGATGTGCTCACCCGGGCGAGCGACTACGACTGGTGCGTCACCGAATTCGTGCGCGTCAGCGCGACGGTCATGCCGGCCTCCGCCTTCACGCGCGTCAGCCCGGAACTGAAGCACGGCTCCCGGACGCGGGCCGGTACGCCCGTGCGGGTGCAGCTGCTGGGCTCCGATCCCGACCTGCTGGCGGCCAGCGCCGCCCGCGTGGCCCGCTTGCAGCCCGCCGGCATCGATCTCAACTTCGGTTGCCCGACACCGCTCATCAACCGCCATCGCGGCGGGGCCGCCCTGCTGGACGAACCCGAACTGCTCGAACGGATCACGTCTGCCGTACGGGCCGCCGTCCCGAAATCGATCCCGGTCACCGCCAAGATGCGGCTCGGCATCCGCAGCCCGGACCGCGCCATCGAATGCGCCCACGCACTCGAAGCCGGCGGGGCCGCCGAGCTGGTCGTCCATGCGCGCACGAAGGAAGACGGCTACCGGCCCGAGGTGCGATGGGAATGGCTGGCGCGCATCCGCACAGCCATCCATGTGCCCGTCATCGCCAACGGCGAGGTCTGGACCGTGGCCGACTACCATGCCTTGCGCGCCGTCAGCGGTTGTGCGGATGTCATGCTCGGCCGCGGTGCGGTCGCCGACCCCCTGCTGGCCGGCAGGATCCGCGGGGCCTGCCCCGACGATCCGGAGATCCTCTGGCCCCGCATCGAGGCGATGCTGCTCGACTACTGGGCACAGGTGCAGCGGAAGGTGCTGCCGCGCCAGGCGCCGGGTCGCCTGAAGCAGTGGCTGATGCTGATGCAGCGCAGCTACCCGCAGGCGGCGACCCTGTTCAGGACGATCCGCGCGACGCGGCACGCCGACGAAGTCACACCGCTCCTGACCGGAACCCCCAAAGAAAAAGCCGCCCAGGGCGGCTTCGCATCACACCGGAACAGTCTCGATGCCTACAGATCGTCGTCGTATTCCTGATCCTGCATCGGTTCCATAAAGTCTTCGCATTCCATTGCCATTCTCCACATCGTATTGGTCTTTTCATTGTCACGCACTCACGTGACAGGCATGTTGCAGCGCCCTGCCAATTAACGGCATTCCGGGAAGAAAGTTGACAGGTGTTCGGACGGACACTAGCATGGTGGCCATCCGTACACGAAGCGATTGGAGCCCGCCATGCCCCCGTCCGATAGCCAGCGCGATCAGAACTACCTTGGCCGACTGCGCGACTACTACGCCGAAAACCGTCGCATTCCCTCGCTCCAGCGCATCGCCGAACTGATGGGCTTCGCCTCCAAGACGGCCTCCAAGCGGCTGCTGGAACGCCTCGCGCAGGCCGGCTTCCTCGAGCATGCGCCGGACGATGATGCCTGGGTGCCGGCCAGCCGCTTCTTCGAGCGCCACCTGGCGGAAACCGCCGTCCGCGCCGGTGCGCCGGACATGATCGAGGGCGCACAGGGACAACTCTTCCTCGTCGACCAGTATCTGGTCCGGCAGCCCTCCCGAACCGTCATGGTGCCGGTCAAGGGGGATTCCATGATCGATGCCGGCATCCACGACGGCGACATCGTCGTCGTCGAACGCGCCCGCGCGGCGCAGGCCGGGGATTTCGTCATCGCCATCGTCGATGACGAATTTACCCTCAAGGAGCTCGGCCTGGAGCGGGGCAAGTTCATCCTCAAGCCCCACAACCCCGCCTATCCGGTCATCCGGCCGCAGGGGCAGCTCGAGATCTACGGCGTCGTGACCGGCCTGGTGCGACGCTTCTAGACGGCGACATTGATATCGGCAGGCCGTTGAAATAAGCTGCGCCGATGGCACTGATCGAATCGCTCGCGAACATCACGGACGTCGCCCACGTCATCCAGCTGGCCGTGGCACCGGCCTTCCTCCTGACCGGCATCGGTGCCATCCTGTCGGTGCTGGTGAATCGCCTGACACGCGTGGTGGATCGCTTCCGGGTCCTCGAACAGGTGCTTCCGCAGGCACAAGGCGACCTCCTCGCATCGGTACAAACCGAAATGGACGTCCTGGCGCACCGGGCCAGAATGGTCCACTGGGCCATCGGCCTGGGCACCAGCGCCGCCCTGTTCATTTGCGTGGTCATCGCCACACTGTTCATCGGCTCGATCATGAGCCTGCAGATGCCGTTCATCATCGCGAGCCTGTTCGTGATGGCCATGCTGGCCCTGGTGGCCGGACTGCTGTGTTTCCTGCGGGAAATCGCACTGGCCAAAGGCAGCATCCACGTGTTGCAGCGGTGATGGCAGACGGAGCGACATCGCAGGTCCACGATCTCGAACGGCTCGTGACCTGCGAGATGCCCTTCGGAAAGCACAAGGGAACTCGGATCGCCGACCTGCCGGGCAACTATCTCAACTGGTTCGCCCGCGAAGGATTCCCTAAAGGCGAAATCGGGCGACTGCTGGCCCTGATGCAGGAGATGGACCACAACGGTCTGCGGTCACTGCTGGATCCGCTGCGGGTGAAACAGCCGGACGAGTCGACCGAACGATGAGCGAAGTCGAACGAATGCGCATCGACAAGTGGCTGTGGGTCGCGCGGTTCTTCAAGACGCGCAGCCTGGCCGCAGACGCCATCGCAAGCCACAAGATCAGGTGCAACGGCGAACACGTCAAGCCGGCCCGCGAACTCAGGATCGGTGACGAACTCGACATCACCATCGGTCAAAGCGCATTCGTGGTGATCGTCCGCGGCATGGCGACACAGAGACGGCCCGCGCCCGAAGCACGATTGTTGTATGCCGAAACACCGGAAAGCGAAGCCGCGCGACTGGCCCAGCAGGAACTCCGAAAACTGGCCCCCGTGCCCGGCTCGGATCTCAAGGGACGCCCGACCAAACGGGAAGGACGGCTGATCCGCGGACTGAAGGGATAAGCAGACTGGCCAGCGGTTCAGCCATCCCGCCGAAAAAGTCGGCGCCGGCAGGACGGCGCCTTCAGTATCGGCGGGATACCGCCGCGTTACACATCAATGTTCCGCGCATAAAGGGCATTGTCTTCGATGAACCGGCGCCTGGGTTCCACGATATCGCCCATGAGTGTGGTGAAGATTTCATCGGCGGCGATGGCGTCCTCGATTTGCACCTTGAGCAGGCGGCGCACTTTCGGATCCATCGTGGTTTCCCAGAGCTGTTCGGGGTTCATCTCGCCCAGCCCCTTGTAGCGCTGCTTGCCGAGATTGCGTTCGACTTCGCCGAGCAGCCATTTCATCGCTTCGGCGAAACTGCCCACCGGTTGCGACTTCTCGCCGCGCCGGATGACGGCGTCCCGATCGACGAGGCCGGCCAGCAACTGGGCCGTCCGGCGCAACTGGGCGTAGTCGCCAGACCGCAGGAAATCCTCGTCGATGACGGAGCGACGGCGGTTGCCGTGACGCATCTTTTCGAGGTGCAGTTGCCAGGTTTCGGTTCTTTCGTCGTAGGCCGCGTGCAGTTCGAGTCCTCCCGTCAACACGGCCTGCAAGGCCGTCGCACTGGCCCGGGCGGCATCTTCGCCGGACAGGTCGAGCGCGATGTCGTGCGCGATCAAGGCATGCAGGGCTTCGGGATCGATGAAATCGCCGAGGCGGCGGATGACGGCTTCCGAGGTCAGGTAGCTTTTCGCCAGTTCCTCGAGTGCCGTGCCTTCGATCGCGGGCGCGCCGAGCTTGGGCGTCAGGGCGGCACCGTCGAGCGCCAGGGTCAGCAGATGCTGGTTGAGTTCGGCATCGTCCTTGATGTAGCGCTCGCTCTTGCCGTGCTTGATCTTGTAGAGCGGCGGCTGGGCGATGTAGATATGGCCGCCCTCGACCAGCTCGGGCATCTGGCGGTAGAAGAAGGTGAGCAGCAGGGTGCGGATGTGCGCGCCGTCCACGTCGGCGTCGGTCATGATGATGATGCGGTGGTAGCGCAGCTTCTCGGGCTTGTAGTCCTCCTTGCCGAAGCCGCATCCGAGCGCGGTCAGCAGGGTGACGATCTGCTCGGAAGAGATGACCTTGTCGATGCGCGCCTTCTCGACGTTGAGGACCTTGCCGCGCAGCGGCAGGATCGCCTGGAACTTGCGGTCGCGGCCCTGCTTGGCGGAACCGCCGGCGGAGTCGCCCTCGACGATGTAGAGCTCGCACAGCGCCGGGTCCTTCTCCTGGCAGTCGGCCAGCTTGCCGGGCAGGCCGATATTGTCGAGCACGCCCTTGCGGCGCGTCATCTCGCGGGCCTTGCGCGCCGCTTCGCGGGCACGGGCGGCCTCGACGATCTTGCCGGTGATGACCTTGGCATCGCCCGGCCGCTCCAGCAGGTATTCGGCGAGCTTCTGCGCCACGACCTCCTGCACGGCCGGCATGGCCTCGGAAGAGACCAGCTTCATCTTGGTCTGCGAGGCGAACTTCGGGTCGGGCATCTTGACCGAGAGGACGCAGGCGAGGCCTTCGCGCATGTCGTCGCCGGCGATGTCGACCTTCGCCTTCTTGGCGATCTCGTTTTCCTCGATGTACTTGTTGATGACGCGCGTCATCGCCTGGCGCAGCCCGGTCAGGTGGGTGCCGCCATCGGCCTGCGGAATGTTGTTGGTGAAGCACAGCACCTGCTCGGCGTAGGAGTCGTTCCATTGCATCGCGACTTCGACGCCGATGGTGCCGCCACCGGGCAGCTGCGATTCACCCGCCGAATGGAAAACGCTCGGGTGCAGCACCGTCTTGTTGCGGTTGATGTACTCGACGAAGCCCTGCACGCCGCCGGAGAAGGCGAAGTCCTCTTCCTTGCCCACGCGCTGGTCGACCAGCTTGATGCGCACGCCGTTGTTGAGGAAGGACAGTTCGCGCAGCCGCTTGGCGAGGATGTCGTAGTGGAATTCGATGGTGCCGAAGATTTCCTCGTCGGCGAGGAAATGCACTTCGGTACCGCGTCCCTTGGTGTCACCGACGATCTTGAGCGGCGAGACCTCGACGCCATTCTGGATCTCGATCACGCGGTCGATGGCGTGGCCGCGGTTGAACTCCATGAAGTGCTTCTTGCCATCGCGGCGGATCGTGAGGCGCAACCACTTCGACAGGGCATTGACGCAGGACACGCCGACACCGTGTAGGCCGCCCGATACCTTGTAGGAATTCTGGTTGAACTTGCCGCCGGCATGCAGGACGCACATGACGATCTCGGCCGCGGAACGCTTCGGCTCGTGCTTGTCGTCGAACTTGACGCCGACCGGGATGCCGCGGCCGTTGTCGGTCACCGAGATGGAGTTGTCGGTATGGATGGTGATGACGATCTCGTCGCAGTGGCCGGCCAGTGCCTCGTCGATGGCGTTGTCGACGACCTCGAACACCATGTGGTGCAGGCCGGTGCCGTCGGACGTGTCGCCGATGTACATGCCCGGCCGCTTGCGCACGGCCTCGAGGCCTTCGAGCTGCTGGATCGAATCTTCGTTGTAGCCACCGTCCATCGGGGCCTGCGATTGGTCAGTCATCTTTTTTCACCGTCAGATACGCATCGGCATCACGACATATTTGAAGCGATTGTTGTCCGGCAGCATGATCAGCGCGCTGGAGTTGCTGTCAGCCAAACGGATCTCGACGCGGTCCGCCGCCACGTTGTTGAGCACGTCGAGCAGGTAGTTGACGTTGAAGCCGACGTCGAGCTCCTCGCCGGCATACTCGATCTCGATCTCTTCCTGGGCTTCCTCGTTCTCGGCGTTGGTCGAGAGAATCTTCAGGCTGCCCGGTGCGAGCACCAGGCGCACGCCGCGGAACTTCTCGTTGGTCAGGATCGCGGCGCGCTGCAGCGAATGCTGAAGCATGCCACGGTCGAGCCCGATGACCTTGGTCTGGTTCTGCGGGATGACACGCTCGTAGTCGGGAAACTTGCCGTCGATCAGCTTGCTGACGAATTCGACGTTGCCGAAGCTGAAACGCGCCTGGGTCGGCGACAGCGCGATTTCGAGGGCTTCGTCGTTATCGGCCAGCTGGCGCGACAGTTCCAGCACGGTCTTGCGCGGCAGGATCGCCTCGACCCGGGTATCCGCCCCGCCCTCCACGCCGGCGATGTCCTCGCTGGCATACGCGAGGCGGTGGCCGTCGGTGGCCACCAGGCGCAGTTCGCCCCGATCCACTACGAGCAGCAGGCCGTTCAGGTAGTAGCGGATGTCCTGCTGTGCCATGGCGTACTGGACCAGGCCGAGCAGGCGCTTGAACTGCTTCTGGGTCAGCTTCAGCACGGCCGCCTTGCCGGTCGCCTCCGCCATGCGCGGGAAATCCTCGGCGGGCAGGGTCTGCAGGTTGAAGCGACTCTTGCCGGCCTTGAGCTGCAGGCGCCGTTCATCCAGGTTCAGGCTGACTTCCGCGCTTTCCGGCAGGGACCGCAGGATGTCCTGCAGCTTGCGTGCCGCGACGGTGATGGCGACCTGTTCTGCCCCGCTCGACGGCGTCAGGGTACGAATCTGCATTTCGATGTCGGTTGCCAGCAGCGTCAGCTGTTCGCCGGATTTCTCGATCAGCACGTTCGAAAGGATCGGCAGTGTGTGCCGTTTTTCGACAATGCCGCAAACAGCCTGCAACGGGGTCAGAAACTGATCTCGGGGTCCTTTGAATAGGAGCATCTTAAAAACTCCTCATGATGATGATGAAGGGCGGAAGTTTGTGGGGATAACACGAAAAAATCATTTTTGTACAGAGGGTTATCTTTTGGGTAAGGCCATGGATAAGCGTGACCGGAGGCTGTGGATGAAAGTGGAGCGATTCGGGCACCGGCCGGATACGGCCTGTTGTCCACAATTCATCCAGAAGAAATTCATAGGCTTGTTCATGGCCGGTGTTCTAACCCTTGATGGTCTGCGAAAGCACCAGCAGGTCGTGGTTGAGATGGGTTTCCTTGGTGCGCAGGTCGGTGATGGTGCGGCAGGCGTGCAGGACGGTCGTGTGGTCGCGGCCGCCGAAGGCGTCGCCAATCTCCGGCAGGCTGTGGGGTGTCAGGTCGCGCGCGAGCCACATCGCCACCTGGCGCGGCCGGGCGATGGCCCGGGTGCGCTTCTGTGAATACATGTCGGCGACCTTGATCTTGTAGTAGTCGGCGACGGTCTTCTGGATCAGTTCGAGGGTGATCTGGCGGTTGTGGGCACCGATGATGTCGCGCAGGGCTTCCTTGGCGAGGTCGAGGGTGATTTCGCGGCCGTGGAAGCGGGCGAAGGCGAGCACCTTCTTCAGGGCCCCCTCGAGTTCGCGCACGTTGGAACGCAGGTGCTTGGCGATCAGGAAGGCGACGTCGTCGCCGAGATCGATCGACTCGCTGTCGGCCTTCTTCTTGAGGATGGCGACCCGCATCTCGAGCTCGGGCGGTTCGATCTGCACCGTCAGGCCCCAGTCGAAACGCGAGATCAGGCGTTCCTCGAGACCCTGGATATCCTTGGGATAGGTGTCGCAGGTGATGACGATCTGCTTCTTCGCCTCGACCAGCGCGTTGAAGACGTAGAAGAACTCTTCCTGCGTACGCGCCTTGCCGTTGAAGAACTGGATGTCGTCGATCAGCAGCACATCGAGGGTGCGATAGGCGCGCTTGAAGCTGTCGAAGGACTTCTGCTGGAAAGCGCGCACCACGTCGGAGTAGTAATCCTCGGCATGGATGTAGCGGATCACCTTGTCGGGGGCGTGGCGCAGCACTTCGTTGCCGAGCGCATGGACGAGGTGGGTCTTGCCGAGGCCGACGCCGCCGTAGATGAACAGGGGGTTGTACGAAGCACCCGGATTGGTCGCCACCTGCTGGGCGGCGGCGCGTGCCAGATCGTTGGAACGGCCGGTGACGAGCGTGTCGAAGGTGAATTCGGGATTCAGGCGGGTCTTGTCGTAGTCGGGCGCCGTTTCCATGACGGCGGGCATGGCCGCAAGAATGGTACTGCGGGGTGCCTGAATGTTGTCGCTGACCGGCAAGACCGCAGCCAGCCCGGACGCGGCCGGGCTTTCGGCCGGGAGGGTCTCGTCGATGACGAGGTCGATATCGACCGGCTGGGGGAAGAACTGGCGCGACATGTCCTCGATGCGGCTGAGGTAGCGTTCGCGTACCCACTTGAGGATGAAGCCGTTGGGGGCGACGAGACGCAGGCGCCGGCCGCTGTCGTCGGCTTCGACGCGCAGGGTCTTGATCCATGCGTTGAATTGCTGGGCCGGCAGTTCGCTTTCGAAGCGACCCAGGCAGTCCATCCAGAATTGGCTCATCTCGTCTTGTATGTTTTTTGTATTTTGCCGGCACCACCGTCGGCTGTCGTCGGCATTCGCGTATCTCCGCCTGTGCCGTGAAAATATGAAACCGCCACAAGACGAGGGAGCCATTCTAGCCAATTCGAGCAAAGTTATCCACAAGCCTTGTCCGTGCAAGTCGGATGCGCCGATGAAAAAAAGCTTGACAGGAAAGTCACTAACAGGTTGTAATCGCGCGCTTTTCTCAAGGAACCCTGCACATGAAACGCACCTACCAGCCCTCCGTCGTGCGCCGCAAGCGCACCCATGGTTTTCTCGTCCGCATGAGCACCCGCGGCGGTCGTGCCGTGATCCGTGCCCGCCGTGCCAAGGGACGTCATCGTCTCGGCGTCTGATTCCCTGACCGACCCTCTGAATCTCGAGAGGGCAGAGAGAGCCGTAGCGGACGATGGCCGCAAGGCGGGCCTCGGTTTCGGCAGGCCGCATCGCCTGCTGGCCGCGAAGCAGTACGCGGCGGTATTCGCCACCCGCAAGACGGTCCGCGGTGCCCGCTTCATCCTTCATTACCTGTCGGACAGACAGGAGGGAAGCCCCGGTGCGCGCCTCGGGCTGGTGATTCCGAAGAAGCAGGCCCGCAGCGCGGTATTGCGCAATGCCATCAAACGCCAGGCGCGCGAAACGTTCCGGCACCGGCGCGATGCGTTGCCGGCCCTCGATATCATCCTGCGCCTCACGCAGCCCGTGGTTTCCTGCAGCAAGCCGGAGCGTGCCGCGTGGCGGGCAGAAATTACCGGGTTGCTCGACCAAGCCAGCCGCAAGGCCGTGACAGGGACCCGGTCGGACGTCCGGCCATGAAGTCCCTGCTGGCGCGGCCGCTGATCTGGCTGGTGCGTGGCTATCAGCTGGCCATCAGCCCCTTCCTGCCGCCTTCCTGCCGCTTTCATCCAAGCTGTTCCTGCTATGCCATCGAGGCCCTGCAGCGCCATGGCGCCCTCCGGGGTGGCTGGCTCGCGCTGCGGCGCGTCAGCCGCTGCCATCCCTGGCATCCGGGCGGTCATGACCCGGTGCCGTAGAATGGCCCCCCTTCTTCCGCTTCACTGCCGATGTATCGACCATGGATAACCAACGCCTGATCCTGCTGCTGGTATTTTTCTTTTCGACGATGATGCTGTGGGATGCCTGGCAGCGCAAGGACCAGCCGCCCGCCGCGGCCCAGGTCGCGGCGACTGCCGCGCCCGCTTCGGGTACCTCGGGCACGGCCGGCGATGCCGCCGTCCCGCCGGCGCCGACTTCTTCGGGCAGCGTGTCGCCGGCTGCGGTGCCGGGCCATGCCCAGGACGCCGCCGCGGCACCGACCATGACGGTTCGCACCGATCTGGTCGTGGCGGAAATTTCCGCGCGGGGCGGTGATCTGGTCCGGCTCGAGTTGCTGAAGCACAAGACCACCGGCAAGGCCGACCAGAATTTCCTGCTCATCGATCCCGCCCATGCCTATGCCGCCCAGTCGGGCCTGATCGGCACCGGATTGCCCAACCACAAATCGACCTGGACGCTGCCCGCCGACAAGCTCGCGCTTCAGGCCGGGACAGACGAGCTGCGCGTGCCGCTCGAAGCGGTGCTTCCCGATGGCGGCAAGGTGGTCAAGACCTACGTCTTCCGCCGCGGCAGCTATCTCGTCGATGTCGAACACGCCGTGGCCGGTGCCACCCTGCCGGCAGGCGCCCACGCCTACTTCCAGCTGACGCGCGACGACAAGGCCCCCGAGGGCGCCAATGCGATGATGTCCACCTTTACCGGTGCCGCGATCTATACCGACCAGGACAAGTTCAAGAAGGTCGATTTCAAGCTGTTCGGCGAAAAGGGCAAGTATCCGACGACGGCCGACAACGGCTGGGTGGCCCTGGTGCAGCACTATTTCTTCTCGGCCTGGATCCCGGCCGCCGGCGAACGCGAATACTTCACGCGCAAGCTCGACGGCAACCTGTTCGCTGCGGGAGTGGTCCTGCCGCTGACCGGCGACAAGCTGAGCGTGCCGCTCTACGCCGGCCCGCAGGAACAGGACAAGCTCGACGCCATCGCCCCCGGCCTCTCGCTGGTCGTGGACTACGGCTGGTTGACTTTCATCGCCGCGCCGCTGTTCTGGGTGCTGGAGTGGATCCACAAGTTCGTTGGCAACTGGGGCTGGTCGATCATCCTGCTGACCGTGCTGATCAAGGCCGCCTTCTTCCCGCTGTCCGCCGCGAGCTACAAGTCGATGGCGAAGATGCGCGTGCTGACGCCCAAGCTGATGAAGCTGAAGGAGACCTACGCCGACGACCGCGCGCGCATGAACCAGGAGATGATGGAGCTGTACAAGAAGGAGAAGGTCAATCCGCTCGGCGGCTGCCTGCCGATCCTGGTGCAGATTCCTGTCTTCATCGCGCTCTACTGGGTGCTGCTCGGCACCGTCGAGATGCGCGGCGCGCCCTGGCTCGGCTGGATCACCGACCTGTCCGCGATGGATCCCTACTACGTCATGCCGCTCATCATGGGCGTGACGATGTTCCTGCAGACCAAGCTCAACCCGACGCCGCCCGATCCCATGCAGGCGAAGATCATGCTCTGGATGCCGGTCGCGTTCACCTTCATGTTCCTCTGGTTCCCGTCCGGTCTGGTGCTCTACTGGATCGTCAACAACGTGCTGTCGATCGCCCAGCAGTGGCAAGTGAACCGAATGATCGAAAGTGCCGGCCTCAAGGCACACTGACACGATCGCCGCCATCGCCACGCCACCCGGCCGGGGTGGCGTCGGCATCGTCCGCGTTTCCGGACCGGACCTGTTGCCGATGGCCTGTGTGCTGACTGGCCGGCCGGCCGATGGGTTTTCGCCCCGCCGTGCCGCCAGCACCGACTTTCTGGCCGCCGACGGCCTGCCGCTCGACAGCGGCCTGCTGCTCTACTTTCGCGCCCCGCATTCCTTTACCGGCGAGGATGTGCTCGAGCTGCACGGGCACGGTGGTCCGGTCGTCATGCAGACGCTGCTGGCGCGCTGCGTCGAGCTCGGCGCGCGGCTGGCACAGCCGGGCGAATTCGCGCGGCGCGCCTACGAGAATGACAAGATCGACCTGGCGCAGGCCGAAGGCATCGCCGACCTGATCGAGGCGGCTTCGGCACAGGCGGCGCGCTCGGCGCTGCGTTCGCTGTCCGGCGAGTTTTCGCGGGCGGTGCAGGCCGTCGTCGACCAGCTCGTCGAGCTGCGCATGTTGATCGAGGCGACGCTCGATTTTCCCGACGAGGACATTCCCGCCGAGGAGCTGCTCGCCGACATCGATGCGGTGGCGCGGCTGGACAGGCTGATGGCCGGTCTCGACGCGCTGCGGTCGCGGGCGCGCCAGGGCGCGGTGCTGCGCACGGGCCTGCACGTGGTGCTCGCCGGCCTGCCCAACGTCGGCAAGAGTTCGCTGCTCAACCGGCTGGCCGGCGAGGAACGCGCCATCGTCACCGACATCGCCGGCACCACGCGCGATGCCGTGCGCGAGACCATCCAGGTCGAGGGCATCCCCCTGCACGTGATCGACACCGCCGGGCTGCGCGATACCGAGGACGCCGTCGAGAAGATCGGCATCGAGCGCACCTGGCGCGAGATCGAGCGCGCCGACATCGTGCTGCAGATCGTCGATGCGCGCAGCGGCGTCACGCCGGCCGACCATGCCATCGCCGTCAAGCTGCCGGCGGGCATCGAACGCATCGTCATCGAGAACAAGTGCGATCTCGCCGGACTCGAGCCCGGACGCCAGTCGGCCGATGGACAGGTGCACCTGCGCCTGTCGGCGAAGACCGGTGCGGGCATGGCCCTGTTGCACGACGAGCTGCTGCGCGTCGCCGGCTGGAGCGGCCACGGCGAGGATGTGCTGCTCGCCCGCGAGCGCCATCTCGAGGCGCTGCAGACCGCGGCCGAAAAGTCGGCGCTGGCGCGACGGCGGCTGGCCGAGGCGGGCGGGCGCATGGAGCTCGCCGCCGAGGAATTGCGCCTCGCGCAGAACGCCCTGGCATCGATCACCGGCGAATTCACCGCCGACGACCTGCTTGGGGAAATCTTCGGGCGATTCTGCATCGGCAAGTAGCGACGGCCCCGGCCCGCGGCGCCGCGAAAACATTTGTCATTATCGGGGCGATTGCGCACAATCGCGACTCACCCGCACCCGCCCATGAACCGCAACCCGGCCGACTCCCTGCAGCCCCTCAAGAGCCTGAAGAATCTCTGGATTCTGATCGGCGTCGGCATCGTCGCAACCCTGCTGATGACGGCTTATCAGCTCTGGAGCAGCTACCGCGACGCGCTGGCCAGCGCCGAGACGACGCGCCGCAACCTGGCCTGGGTGCTGGAAGGCCATCTCGACGCCACCCTGCGCCGTACCGACACCGTGCTGAACGCCCTGGTGCGCACCCTGCCGGCGTCCGCCTACCAGCCCGGGCAGGCCTTGGTCTATCGGGAGGGAATCAACCAGGAGCTCGAGCTGCGGCTGGCCAACTTCCCGGAAGTAGCCGCCCTGCGGGTCTGGGATGCCGACGGCGAACTGCTCTACACCTCGGGCGGCATGCCGCCGGTGAGGCCGAAAATCTCCGACCGGGATTCCTTCCGGACGTTGAAGAGCGATGCGTCCATCAAGCGGATTTTCAGCCCGGTCGTCACCTCGAAGATCAGTGGGCAGCGGGGTTTCGTCGTCGCCTACGCGGTACGCGATGCCGAGCAACGATTCCTCGGCGTGGTGGCTGCCCTGATCGATCTCGGCTATTTCGAATCCGTGTTCAAGTCGCTCAGCCTCGGCGAGGGCGGCATCGTCGCGATCCGGCGCACCGACGACTTCACCATGGTGATGCGCTGGCCGCCGGCGCCGCAGGAGGTCAACCGGCCGTTACGTCCCGGCCATCCGCACCGCCTGATGATCACCTCCGGGCAGCTGAGTGCGACGGTCGAGGCCGCCGGCCAGGTGGATGGTGTGGTGCGGCTCTTCAACCTGCAGCGGCTGCAGAACTATCCCTTCGTGATTCTGGTCGGCCAGAAGCCGCAAACTATCCTGTATGACTGGAACCGCCGCCTCGACATCACCCTGCTGATGGGGTTCTGCCTGCTCTACCTGCTGTTCTGGATGGTCGGCCGGCTGTGGCATACCGAAAAGCACCGTCTGGAGACGGATGCGCAGATCAAGCTGCTGGCGAGCGTCTTCGACAACAGCGGCGAGGCCATCCTGATCAGCGATGCGCACAATCGCATCGTCGAGGTCAATCCGGCCTTCACCCAGATCACCGGCTATGCCGCCGAGGAAGCCCGCGGCCGGAATCCCAGTATGCTCGCCTCCGGCCGTAGCTCGCCCGAGGAGTACCGGCAGATGTGGCATGCCATCAACGAGGACGGCTTCTGGCAGGGCGAGATCTGGGATCGCCACCGCGACGGGCATGTCTATCCGAAGTGGCTGACCATCTCGACCATCCGCGACGTGGCGGGCAACCTCAGCCACTACATCGCCAGCTTCACCGACATCACGGCGCGCAAGGCCGCCGAAGAGCGCATCCACTACCTTGCCCACCACGATCCGCTGACGCGCCTGCCCAACCGCACGCACCTGCAGGCCCGCCTCGAGCAGGCGATCGCCACCGCGCGGCGCGAGGATCGCCGCCTGGCGGTGCTGTTCATCGACATGGACCACTTCAAGCACATCAATGACAGCCTCGGCCATCACGTCGGTGACAAGCTGCTCGTCGAGGTGGCATCGCGCCTGCGCGACAGCGTGCGCGACAGCGATGTCGTGGCGCGGCTCGGCGGCGACGAGTTCGTCGTCGTGCTGACGGACGTCGCCCAGGACACCGTGGCGGCCGTCGCCGCGAAGCTGATCAAGAACCTGTCGCGCTCCTACGTGCTCGACGACCACACCCTCCATTCGACGCCGAGCATCGGCATCAGCCTGTTCCCCGAGGATGGTGCGGATGTCGAGACGCTGATGAAGAATGCCGACACGGCGATGTACCACGCCAAGGAAGCCGGCCGCAACAACTTCCAGTTCTTCACTGCGGCGATGAACGCGTCGGCGACGGAGCGCATCCTGCTCGAAGGCCACCTGCGCCGGGCGATCGAGAAGGGCGAATTCGTGCTGCATTACCAGCCGCAGATCGACGTGGCCAGCGGCCGGCCCTGCGGTGTCGAGGCGCTGGTGCGCTGGCAGCATCCCGAGCGCGGCCTGCTCTCGCCGCTCAAGTTCGTGCCGATCGCCGAGGAGACCGGCCTGATCGTCCAGCTCGGCGAATGGGTGCTCGACACCGCCCTCGGCGAACTGGCGCGCTGGCGCACAGCGGGCCTCGACGGCATCCGCATGGCGGTGAACCTGTCGGCGCACCAGCTGCGCGATCCCCAGCTGGTGCCGCGCATCGCTTCGCTGCTGGCGCTCCACGGCCTGCGCGGGGGCGATCTCGAGCTGGAAATCACCGAAAGCGTGGCGATGAAGAATCCGCAGGCGACCACCCGCCTGCTGACACACCTGCGCGAGCTCGGCATCGAACTGGCGATCGACGACTTCGGCACGGGCTACTCCTCGCTGAGTTACCTCAAGCAGCTGCCGCTCGACCGGCTCAAGCTCGACCGTTCCTTCGTGATGGACATCGAGCATGATCCGAACGATGCGGCGATCAGCGCGGCGACGATTTCGCTCGCCCACAGCCTCGGCCTGTCGGTCGTGGCCGAGGGGGTCGAGACGGCCTCGCAGTACGATTTCCTCAAGGGGCTCGACTGCGACGTGGTGCAGGGCTACTTCTTCAGCCGGCCGCTGCCGGCCGCCGAGGTCGAAGCCTTCCTGCGCCGGCCGTAAAAGTCGGCGCGGGCGGGACGGCGGACAGATGGAATTCGACGCGCTCTGGTTCGGGCTGCTGGCCGCGGCCGCCCTCGCCGGCTTTGTCGATGCGGTGGCCGGCGGCGGCGGGCTGATCCAGGTGCCGGCATTGTTCGCCGCCCTGCCCCAGGAGGCGCCGGCGACGCTGTTCGGCACCAACAAGATCGCCTCGATCTTCGGCACGTCGAATGCCGCTCGGCGCTATATCCGGGCGGTGGATATGCCCTGGGGCGTGGCGCTGCCGGCGGCCGGGGCGGCATTCGTGTTTTCCTTCCTCGGGGCGGCGACCGTGGCGTGGCTGCCGAAGGAGGTGGTGCGGCCGCTGGTGCTCTGGCTGCTGGTGGCGGTGGCGGTCTACACCTGGATGAAGCCGGATTTCGGCCGGCAGGCACGTACGCATTCGCTGCCGCCGCGCCATGCCCTGCTCGTCGCCCTGCTCGCCGGCAGCCTGCTCGGTTTCTACGACGGATTTTTCGGCCCGGGCGCGGGCAGCTTCATGATCTTCGCCTTCGTGCGCCTGTTCGGCATGGACTTCCTGCACGCCTCGGCGAGCGCGAAGCTGGTCAATGCCGCGACGAATGCCGGCGCCCTGCTGCTGTTCGCCCCGCAGGGCCACGTGCTGTGGGCGCTCGGCCTCGGCATGGCGGCCTGCAACATCGCCGGTGCGCAGCTGGGCAGCCGGCTGGCGATCCGTCATGGCAGCGGTTTCGTGCGCGCGGTCTTCCTGGTGATGACGACCTTGCTGATCGCCAAGATCGGCTGGGATACCTGGGCGGCATAGTATCGCCAGGCGCCAAAACCCTGTCCTTTTCATGGACGGGCGCGCGGGGCGGTGTTAAATTCGCGCTTCCCTCAATTGCTGTCCATAAATATCCCACGGGAGGAGCCCATGAATAAGAATCGGAAGTCCCTGCTCGCGGCGGCCATCGTCGTCGCCATGTCCACCCTGGCCGGCCAGGCTGCCGCCGACATCAATGTCGGTGTCGTCGTTTCCGCCACCGGCCCTGCCGCCTCGCTCGGCATTCCCGAGAAGAACACTTTCGCGCTGATGCCCACCAGCATCGGCGGCGAGAAGATCAACTACCTCATCCTCGACGATGCCACCGATACCACCACGGCGGTGAAAAACACCCGCAAGCATCTGACCGAGAACAAGGTCGACGTGATCGTCGGTTCCTCCATCACCCCGAACTCCCTGGCGATGATCGACGTCGCCGCCGAAGCCGAGACGCCGATGATCTCGATGGCCGCCTCGGCCCGCATCGTCGACACCGCCAACCCGAAAGTGAAGTGGGTCTTCAAGACGCCGCAGAACGACGTGCAGATGTCCACCGCCATCGTCGAGCACATGACCAATGCCGGCGTGAAGACGGTCGGCTTCATCGGCTTCGCCGATGCCTACGGCGAGGGCTGGTTCCAGGAGTTCTCGAAGATCGCCGAAGCCCGCAAGCTGCAGATCGTCGCCAACGAGCGCTACAACCGTGCCGATACCTCGGTGACCGGCCAGGTGCTCAAGATCATGGCCGCCAAGCCGGATGCCGTGCTGGTCGCCGGTGCCGGCACGCCGGCCGCGCTGCCGCAGAAGACGCTCAAGGAGAAGGGCTACAAGGGCGCCTACTACCAGACGCACGGCGTCGCCAACAAGGATTTCCTGCGCGTTTGCGGCAAGGATTGCGAAGGCACCTTCCTGCCCGCCGGCCCGGTGCTGGTCGCGGCGCAGCTGCCGGCCGACAATCCGATCAAGCAGGTGGCGTCCAACTATGTTGCCAAGTACGAGGCGGCGCACGGCAAGGGTTCGGCCTCGACCTTCGGCGCCCACGCCTGGGATGCCGGCATCCTGCTACAGAACGCCGTGCCGGTCGCGCTCAAGAAGGCCAAGCCGGGCAGCAAGGAGTTCCGCGCCGCCCTGCGTGACGCCCTCGAAGGCCTGAAGAACGTGACGGTTTCCCACGGCATCGTCAACATGTCGGCGACCGACCACCTCGGCTTCGACCAGCGCGCGCGCGTGATGGTCAAAATCGAAAAGGGCGACTGGAAGCTGATCCAGTAAAATCGCTCCGGTCTGGAGCAGGGGCGCCGCACTGCCGGCGCCCTTGTCGTTTGTGAGGGGGCCGGGGAGCGCCCGAAGGGAACCAATGGATCTGCAAATCGCGTTGTTGCTGGGGCAGGACGGTATCGTCAACGGGGCGATCTACGCCTTGCTGGCGCTCGCCCTGGTGCTGGTGTTCGCCGTGACGCGCGTGATCTTCATCCCGCAGGGCGAATTCGTCGCCTATGGCGCCCTGTCCCTGGCCAGCCTCCAGGCCGGGCTCCTGCCGGGTACGCTCTGGCTGCTGCTCGTGCTCGGCCTCGTGGTGACGGCGCTCGACGCGCCGGCGCTCATGCGACAGGGGCGGCAGGGCGGCCGCCGCCTCGCCACGCTGGTGGGCTGGCAGTGCGCCTATCCGCTCGCCCTGCTCGGCGTGGTGGCCGGCGGTACGCCGCAGAGCTGGCCGCTGCTGCTGCAGGTCCTGCTGGTGCTCGCCATCGTGGTGCCGCTAGGTCCCCAGATCTATCGCACCGCCTACCAGCCGATCGCCGAGGCACCGGTGCTGATCCTGCTGATCGTTTCCGTCGCCGTGCACCTCGCGCTGGTGGGGCTGGGCCTGCTGTTCTTCGGCGCCGAGGGTTCTCGCACGCCGGCATTTTCGGAAGCCTCGTTCGAGATTGGCGACCTGACCGTCTCCGGCCAGAGTCTCTGGGTGGTTGGCGCCAGCCTTTTCCTGATCGTCGCCCTTTATGTGTTCTTCGAGAAGAGCCTGTACGGCAAGGCGCTGCGCGCCACGGCGATCAATCGCAACGGGGCGCGGCTGATGGGCATCTCGACCACCTTCGCCGGCAAGCTGTCCTTCCTGCTGGCGGCCGCCATCGGCGTCCTCTCGGGCATCCTGATCGCGCCGATCACCACGGTCTATTACGACACCGGCTTCCTGATCGGCCTCAAGGGTTTCGTCGGCGCCATCGTCGGCGGGCTCGCCAGCTATCCGGTTGCGGCGGCCGGTGCGCTGCTGGTCGGTCTGCTCGAATCCTTCTCGTCCTTCTGGGCGTCGGCTTTCAAGGAGGTGATCGTGTTCACGCTGATCATCCCGGTGCTGGTGTGGCGTTCGCTGACGACCCACCACGTGGAGGAGGAGGAGTGAGTTGGGCGCGGCAATTGCTGGCCGTTTTCATCGGCCTGATCGTCCTCGGCCCGCTGGTGCTGCCCGAGTTCCATGTCACTTTGCTCAACTACATCGGCCTCTATGCCCTGGTGGCGCTCGGGCTGGTACTGCTGACCGGCGTCGGCGGGTTGACCTCCTTCGGCCAGGCGGCCTTCGTCGGCCTCGGAGCCTATGCCACCGCCTGGCTGACGACGGCCGGAGCTGCCCACCTGCCAGCCTGGCTAATATCGCCGTGGAGCGGTTTGGCAGCGGGGTTAGTGCTCACTGCGGCAGTGGCGTCCATCCTCGGCCTGCTGACCTTGCGCCTGTCGGGCCACTACCTGCCGCTCGGGACCATCGCCTGGGGGATCTCGCTGTACTTTCTGTTCGGCAACCTTGAGATGCTCGGCGGCCATACCGGAATCACCGGCATTCCACCGCTGGCGCTGGGCGGCTTCGAGTTGCGGGACGGCCGCCATTACTACTACCTGATCTGGGCGATCCTGCTGGCGGCCGTCTGGCTGACGCACAACCTGCTCGATTCGCGCGCCGGCCGCGCGATCCGGGCACTCAAGGGCGGGGCGCTCATGGCCGAGGCGATGGGTGTGGATACCGCCCGCGCCAAGATCGTCATCTTCATCATCGCCGCATTGTTCGCCGCCCTGTCGGGCTGGCTCTACGCCCACCTGCAGCGCTTCCTCAATCCGACGCCGTTCGGCTTGCACATCGGCATCGAATATCTGTTCATGGCCGTGATCGGCGGAGCGGCCCACGTCTGGGGTGCGCTGGCCGGTGCCGCGGTCATCACGGTACTCAAGCAGTGGCTGCAGGACCTGTTGCCGCAACTGTTCGGCGCGACGGGAAATTTCGAGGTGATCGCTTTCGGCCTGCTGATGATCTTCGTGCTGCACCGGGCGCGTGATGGCCTCTGGCCATGGATTGCCCGCTGGATCCCGGAACGGAAGTCGGTGCTGGCGGGACGGCGGGAGGATGTGGACCGGCTGCCGCGACGAGGCGTGCCGGCGGCAGGCACGCCTCTGCTGGAAGTGCAGGATGCCGTCAAGCGTTTCGGCGGCCTCGTCGCCAACGACTGCATGAGCCTGTCCGTCGCCGCCGGCGAGATCCTCGCCCTGATCGGTCCGAACGGCGCGGGCAAGTCGACCTTCTTCAATCTGGTCACGGGCGTCAGCCCGCCGACCTCCGGCGAGGTGCGCTTTCTCGGCGGGCGGGTCGATGGGAAGAGCTCGCGCGCCATTGCGCGCATGGGCATGAGCCGTACTTTCCAGCATGTACGCCTGTTGCCGGCGATGACGGTGCTGGAGAACGTCGCCCTGGGTGCCCACATGCGCGGCCGCCATGGCGTACCGGCGGCGATGCTGCATCTCGAGCGTGAGGAAGAAGCGCGACTGCTTGCCGAGGCGGCACGGCAGTGCGAACGGGTGGGATTGGGGGAGCATCTGCAGGATGCGGCCGGCAGCCTGCCGCTCGGCAAGCAGCGCATCGTCGAGATCGCGCGTGCGCTGGCGGCCGACCCGGTCCTGCTGCTGCTCGACGAACCGGCGGCCGGCCTGCGTTTCCTCGAGAAGCAGGCGCTGGCCGACCTGCTCGGGCAGCTGCGGGCCGAAGGCATGGGCATCCTGCTGGTCGAGCACGACATGGAGTTCGTCATGGACCTCGCCGACCGGGTCGTGGTCATGGAGTTCGGCAAGAAGATCGCCGAGGGGCTGCCGCACGAAGTCCAGAACGACCCGGCGGTCATCGAGGCCTATCTGGGCGGGGTGGATTGATGAGCGACCATGAGCTTGAACCGATCCTCGAGGTAAAGGACCTCTGCGTCTCCTACGGCAAGGTCGAGGCGCTGCACCATGTCTCGATCAAGGTGCGGCCGGGCGAGATCGTCACCGTGATTGGCCCGAACGGCGCCGGCAAGACCACCCTGCTCTCCGCGATCATGGGCGTGCTGCCGTTCAGTCGCGGCGAGGTCGCCTACCAGGGTGAGGCGCAGGTTCATGTCGATGTCGAGCGTATGGTCGCGCGCGGCATGACCCTGGTGCCCGAAAAGCGGGAATTGTTCGGCGAGATGAGCGTCGAGGACAACCTCCTGCTCGGCGCCTTCATGCGGCGGCGGCTCGGTTTTCGCGACGAGGCCGAAACGCTCGACAAGGTCTTTGGCATCTTTCCCCGTCTCAAGGAGCGGAGGGGCCAGATGGCCGGCACCCTCTCCGGCGGGGAGCGGCAGATGCTCGCCGTCGGCCGGGCGCTGATGGCGCAGCCGAAGATTCTCATGCTCGACGAGCCGAGTCTCGGCCTGGCCCCGCTGATCGTGCGCGAGATCTTTCGCGTCATCGGCGACCTCCGGAAAACCGGCGTAGCGATCCTGCTGGTCGAGCAGAACGCGCGTGCCGCGCTTCAGGTGTCCGATTACGGCTACGTGCTGGAAACCGGCGAGGTGGCTCTCGAGGGCCCCTCCGATGCACTCGAGGATGATCCCAAGGTGGTCGAGGCCTATCTTGGCCTGGGGGGCAAGAAGCATTGATATGTTTCACGTGAAACGCTGTTTCACGTGAAACTGCTGGTCAGTGTGAGTCAAAGCGGTATCATTCGCCCCCTCCCGGTTTCGATCCGCCGTCTCGCCGGCACCGACTTTCCCATGCAATTTCCAGAACGTTTCGATGTCATCGTGATTGGTGGTGGTCATGCAGGCACCGAGGCGGCGCTCGCCGCCGCTCGGGCCGGTGCGAACACCCTGCTGCTGACGCACAATATCGAGACGCTTGGTGCGATGTCCTGCAATCCGTCGATCGGCGGCATCGGGAAGGGGCATCTGGTCAAGGAGGTCGATGCGCTCGGCGGTGCGATGGCGGAAGCGACCGATGCGGCCGGCATCCAGTTCCGCACGCTCAATGCCTCGAAGGGACCGGCGGTGCGCGCGACGCGCGCCCAGGCGGATCGGGCGCTCTATCGCCAGGCGATCCGTTCGCGTCTCGAGAATCAGTCGAACCTGACGATTTTCCAGCAGGCGGTGGATGACATCACCGTCGCCGGCGACCGTGTCACCGGCGTCGTCACCCAGCTCGGCGTGAGCTTCATTGCGCCGGCCGTGGTGCTGACCGCCGGCACCTTCCTCAACGGGCTCGTGCATGTCGGCCTCGAAAACTATCGGGCCGGCCGCTTCGGCGACCCCCCTTCCCTGTCGCTGGCCGAACGGCTGCGCGAACTGAAGCTGCCAGTCGGGCGCCTCAAGACCGGCACACCGCCGCGCCTCGATGGCAAGACCATCGACTTCTCCGTATTGCAGGAACAGCCGGGCGACCACCCGGTGCCGGTGTTTTCCTTCATGGGCAAGGCGGAACAGCACCCGCGCCAGATTCCCTGCTGGATCACCCATACCAACGCCCGCAGCCACGACATCATCCGCGCCGGCCTCGACCGTTCACCGATGTTTACCGGTGTCATCGAAGGCGTCGGTCCGCGCTATTGCCCGTCGATCGAAGACAAGATCCACAAGTTCGCCGGCAAGGACAGCCATCAGGTCTTTCTCGAGCCGGAAGGCCTGACGACGCACGAGTACTATCCTCAGGGTATTTCGACGAGCCTGCCCTTCGACGTGCAGCTCGACCTGGTGCATTCGATCCGAGGCCTCGAGCATGCCCATATCACCCGGCCGGGCTACGCCATCGAGTACGACTACTTCGACCCGCGGGCACTCAAGGCGACGCTGGAAACGCAGGCGATCGGTGGCCTGTTCTTCGCCGGACAGATCAACGGCACGACCGGCTACGAGGAGGCGGCAGCACAGGGCCTGCTCGCCGGGGTGAATGCGGCCCGCTCGGCGCAGGGCCAGGACGGATGGTGGCCGCGCCGCGACGAGGCCTATCTGGGCGTGCTGGTGGACGACCTGATCACGCGCGGCGTGAGCGAGCCCTACCGCATGTTCACCAGCCGGGCCGAATACCGTCTCTCGCTGCGCGAGGACAATGCTGACCTGCGCCTGACCGAGACGGGGCGCCGGCTCGGGCTCGTCGATGACGTGCGTTGGGATGCCTTCAACCGCAAAAGGGATGCCATCGCTGCCGAGGTCGAGCGCCTCAGGGGCGTCTGGATCAATCCGAACGTCGTGGCGATGCATGAAATCGAACGCGTCCTCGGCAAGCCGATCGAGCGGGAATACTCCCTCTTCGACCTGCTGCGCCGTCCCGAGGTCGGGTATTCGGACCTGATGACCCTGCCCGGTGCGGGCACGCCCGTGACGGCCCCCGAGGTCATCGTGCAGGTGGATATCCAGGCGAAGTACCACGGCTACATCGAGCGCCAGAAAGAGGAGGTGGCGAAGATGGTCCAGCAGGAAAGCATGAGCATTCCTGGCGACCTCGACTATGCCGCCCTCAACGGCCTGTCCATCGAGGTACGCCAGCGGCTGGCCCAGCATCGCCCGCAGACGGTCGGCCAGGCGAGCCGCATCCAGGGCGTGACGCCCGCAGCGATTGCCGTGCTGCTCGTACACCTGAAGAGGCTGCGCGGATGAGGCTGGCGGAAGGAGTCGCGGCGCTGGGTCTGGCACTGCCCGCGGGTGCGGAGGAAAAGCTGGCGGCCTACCTCGCGCTGCTGGTGAAATGGAACAGGGTCTATAACCTGACGGCGATCCGCGATCCGCAGGAAATGGTGACCCAGCACCTGCTCGACTCGCTGGCCATCTTGCCGGTCATGCAAAAGTCAGTGCCGGCGGGACGGCCGTTCGACCTCGCCGACATCGGCAGCGGCGCCGGCCTCCCCGGGCTGGTGCTGGCGATCGCGCGGCCCGACTGGACCATCGCCTCCGTCGAGGCCGTGGAGAAGAAGGCGGCCTTCCAGCGCCAGGCGGCGATCGAACTGGGCTTGGTCAATGTGAGCATTTACTGTCAGCGTGTCGAGCGAGTGGAAAGGCGTTTCGATGCCCTGGTTTCCCGCGCTTTCGCCAGTCTCGCCGATTTCGTCGGGCTGGCCGGGCATCTGGCCGATACCCTGTGGGCGATGAAAGGCAGCTATCCTGCCGATGAAGTCGCTGCCCTGCCTGCCGGCTGGCGCGTGGCCGCCTACCACGAATTGAAGGTTCCCGGCTTGAACGCCGATCGCTGTCTGCTGCAACTGGAGAAAAGCTGATGCACATCTTCGCCATCGCCAACCAGAAGGGCGGGGTCGGCAAGACCACCACCTCGGTCAATCTCGCTGCTGCGCTGGCGCAGGCCGGCCAGCGCACCCTGCTCGTCGATCTCGATCCGCAGGGCAATGCCACGATGGGCAGCGGTGTCGACAAGCGGGGTTTGTCGCGCTCGGTCTATCAGGTGCTGCTCGGGCTGTCCTCCCTGCGGGAGGCGCGGGCGGCCTCACCCAGCGGCAAGTTCGACGTGTTGCCCGCGAATCGCGACCTTGCTGGTGCCGAGGTCGAGATGGTCGATCTCGAGCGCCGCGAACTGCGCCTCAAGGAGGCGCTGGCCGGTCATGCCGATGATTATGATTTCGTGCTGATCGACTGCCCGCCCTCGCTGTCGATGCTGACCCTCAACGGACTGTGTGCGGCGCACGGCGTCATCATCCCGATGCAATGCGAGTACTACGCGCTCGAGGGCTTGTCCGACCTCGTCAATACGATCAAGCAGGTGCATCGCAATCTCAATCGCGACCTGCGCATCATCGGCCTGCTGCGCGTCATGTTCGATCCGCGTTCGACGCTGTCGAACCAGGTGTCGGCCCAACTCGAGCAGCATTTCGGCGACAAGGTGTTCAAGACGCTGGTGCCGCGCAACGTGCGGCTCGCGGAAGCGCCCTCCTACGGGGTGCCGGGAGTTTTGTTCGACAAGAACGCGAAGGGCGCACAGGCCTATCTGGCCTTCGCGCAGGAAATGATCGAACGCGTGAAAACATGGGAGATGGAACAATGAATCCGCCGAAGATGAAAGGCCTCGGCCGCGGGCTCGACGCCCTGCTGGCCGGCAACAGCGCCCCGGAAACGCAGCGCCAGGACACCTTGCCGATCGGCGACCTGCAGCCGGGCAAGTACCAGCCGCGCACGCGCATGGATCCGGGTTCGCTCGAGGATCTCGCTGCGTCGATCAAGGCGCAGGGCCTGATCCAGCCGATTTCCGTGCGCCCCGTCGGCCATGGCCGCTACGAGATCATCGCTGGCGAGCGGCGCTGGCGCGCATCGCAGATCGCCGGGCTGACCGAAGTGCCGGTGCTGATCCGCGAAATTCCCGACGATGCCGCGCTGGCGATGTCGCTGATCGAGAACATCCAGCGCGAGGACCTCAATCCGCTCGAAGAGGCCGCCGGCCTGCAGCGCCTCATCGACGAGTTCGGCATGACCCACCAGCAGGCGGCGGATGCGGTCGGCCGCTCGCGTTCGGCGGCGTCGAACCTGCTGCGCCTGCTCCAGCTCGCCAAGCCGGCGCAGGATCTGCTGATGGCCGGCGACATCGAGATGGGCCATGCGCGCGCCATCCTGGCCGCGCCGAAGACCGAGCAGGGACGGCTGGCTGCCGAAATCGCCGACAAGGGCTGGTCCGTGCGCGAGACGGAGCGGCGCGTGACGCGCGAACTCAATCCTCCGGCACACAAGGCGGTGCAGGAGAAGAGTCGCGACCTCGTCGGTCTCGAGGAAGAGCTCGCCGATCTGCTCGGAGCGACGGTGCAGATCGGTGCGAACCGCAAGGGTGCGGGCGCGCTCACCATCCGTTTCGGCAGCCTCGATCAGCTGGACGGAATACTCCGGCATCTGCGTGGCCAGGTATAAGGTGGCAGCGTTCCGGGTGGCGGAAATCCCACAAAACTCTGATGGGCCCCATAAAATTGCTGCATGGCAACAGATATATTGACTTATTTAAGTGTTCCCTTTATATTCCCGCGCTTCGTGCGGTAGCGCGCGTCGCGGGTGGGTCGAAATGGTTGCGACCGACAGGCGACACGATGAGGAATGAAGCGGCAAAGAGGGCTGCCGGAGCATGCTGAAGACCTTGATGCTCCAGGTGGTGGCGATTCTGGTGGTGGCGGCGATAGCCTGGCTGCCGGCGGGATCGGGAGGTGCGCTGTCGGCCCTGGCCGGTGGTGCGGCCTACTTCCTGCCGAATCTGCTCTTCGCGCTGCGTCTGCAGGTCGCCATCGCGGCCGGGCGGGCGGGGGCGGCGGGGTTCCTGATCGGCGAGGCCGTCAAGCTGTCCGCCGTCATTGCGCTGCTGGTGCTGTTGCCGCGCGTGATCGAGGTGAATTGGCCGGCACTCATCGCCGGATTGTTTGTCGTGCTGTTCGTGAATCTTTTCGCTTTGCTGCTTAAGACCTAAAACATGGCTACCGAGCACGCCCCCACCGCTTCCGAGTACATCGTCCACCACCTGACGTTCCTGACCAACCACAAGCAGGAGGGTTTGGTCGACTGGTCGGTTTTCCATCTTGACAGCCTGTTCTTCTCCGTCGGCCTCGGTTTGCTGGCCGTGTTCGTCATGGCGCGCATCGCGGCACGCGCGACCTCGGGCGTGCCCGGGCGTCTGCAGGCGGCGATCGAGATCATCGTCGAAATGGTGTCGGACCAGGCCAAGGGCATCGTCCACTCCCCGGAGTCGCGCCAGTTCGTGGCGCCGCTGGCGCTGACCGTATTCGTCTGGATCTTCCTGATGAATGCCATGGACCTGCTGCCGGTGGATCTGCTGCCAATGATCGCCGGCGCCATGGGTATCCACTATCTGCGCGTGGTCCCGTCCGCCGACCTGAATGCCACCCTCGGCATGTCGTCGGCGGTCCTGCTCCTGTGCCTCTACTACAGCGTCAAGATCAAGGGCTTCGGCCACTGGATACACGAGTTGTTCACCGCTCCGTTCGGGGCGCACCCCCTGCTGTGGCCGATCAACTTCGCCATGCAGCTGATCGAGTTCGTCGCCAAGACTGTCTCGCACGGCATGCGTCTGTTCGGCAACATGTACGCCGGCGAACTGATCTTCATGCTGATCGCGCTGATGGGCGCCGCCTGGGCGGGCACCTTCGGTTCCGGCCTGCTCTGGCTCGGCGGTGTCATCGCCGGCACGATCTGGGCGATCTTCCACATCCTGATCATCACCCTGCAGGCCTTCATCTTCATGATGCTGACGCTGGTGTATATCGGCCAGGCGCATGAAAGCCACTAAGTTTTCAACCCCCGTTTTTTCAACCTTCACTTTTTAAACACAAGGAGTCGTCATGGAAAGCATCGTTGGTTTCGTCGCGCTGGCCGCCGGCCTGATCATCGGTCTCGGCGCTGCGGGCGCCTGTATCGGCATCGGCATCATGGGCAGCCGCTTCCTCGAAGCATCCGCCCGTCAGCCCGAGCTGATGAACACCCTGCAAACCAAGATGTTCCTGCTGGTCGGTCTGATCGACGCCGCGTTCATTATCGGCACCGGTATCGCCCTCTGGTACACCACCGCCAACCCGTTCATCAAGTAAGCGGCGCCCCTTTACGTTCAATTGACGCTTAAAGGAGCGATACCGTGAATCTGAACGCAACGCTATTCGCCCAGCTCGTTGTGTTCTTCATTCTGGCGTGGTTCACGATGAAGTTCGTGTGGCCGCCCATCATGAAGGCACTCGACGAGCGCGCCGCCAAGATCGCCGATGGTCTGGCGGCGGCGGACAAGGCGAAGTCCGATCTGCAGCTGGCCGAGCGCCGCGCGACCGATGAATTGCGCAAGGCGCGCGAAACCTCCAACGAACTGCGTGCCGGGGCCGAGCGCCAGGGTGCGCAGATTCTCGAGGAGGCGCGAGCAGAAGCTGCCCGTATCGTCGCTGCGGCCCGCACGGCCGCCGAAGGCGAAGCGGAAGTCGCTGCCCAGCGTGCCCGCGAAGCCCTGCGCGACCAGGTGGCTGCGCTGGCGGTTGCCGGAGCCGAGAAGATTCTCCGCAAGGAAATCGATGCCGCCCGGCACGCCGACCTGCTCACCCAGCTCAAGGCGGAGCTCTGAACCATCATGGCCGAAAACGTCACCGTCGCGCGTCCGTATGCCGAAGCCGCCTTCGGGCTGGCCCAGGCCGGGGGCGCATTGCCTGCCTGGCAGGCCGCGCTGGCACGCATGGCTGCCGCGGCGGCCGATGAGCAGATGGTCGGGTGCATCGCCGATCCGCGCGTGTCGCCGGCTGCGCTGGCCGAGCTGTTCCTCGGCGTCGTGGGCGAGCTCTCCCCCGAGCAGCGGAATTTCGCCAGTGTGCTGGTGGATAACCGTCGTCTCGACGTCCTACCCGAGATCAGCCAGCTCTTCGTCGAACTGAAGAACGCGCAGGAAAGCACGCAGGAAGCGGTGGTCAGCTCGGCCTTCCCGCTCGACGATGCCCAGCTTGCCAGCCTGGTTGCCGACCTCGAGCGCAAATTCGGCGGCAAGGTGAAGGCCACCGTCGAACTCGCGCCGGAACTGATCGGTGGTGTACGCATCGCCCTGGGCGACCAGGTTATCGACGCTTCCGTCCGTGGCAAATTGAATGCCATGGCGGTCTCGCTCAAGAACTAGGAGTTTTTCCATGAACCTCAATCCCTCCGAGATCAGCGACCTGATCAAGAGCCGGATCCAGAACATGCAGCTCGCGCCCACCGCCAAGAACGAAGGCACGGTGGTGACGGTGACCGACGGCATCTGCCGCATTCACGGCCTGGCGGACGTCATGCAGGGCGAAATGCTCGAATTCCCGGGCAACACCTTCGGCCTCGCGCTGAACCTCGAGCGCGACTCCGTCGGCGCCGTCGTGCTCGGCGAATACGAGCACATCACCGAAGGTGACACGGTCAAATGCACCGGCCGCATTCTTGAAGTGCCGGTCGGCCCCGAGTTGATCGGCCGTGTGGTGAACGCGCTCGGCGAGCCGATCGACGGCAAGGGCCCGATCGAAGCCAAGCAAACCGACAAGATCGAGAAGGTCGCCCCCGGCGTGATCTGGCGGAAATCCGTTTCGCAGCCGGTGCAGACCGGCCTGAAATCGGTCGACTCCATGGTGCCGATCGGCCGCGGCCAGCGCGAACTGATCATCGGCGACCGCCAGACCGGCAAGACCGCCGTGGCGATCGACACCATCATCAACCAGAAGGGCAAGGACCTGATCTGCATTTACGTCGCCGTGGGCCAGAAGGCCTCGACGATCATGAACGTGGTGCGCAAACTCGAAGAAACCGGCGCGATGGAGTACACCATCGTCGTTGCCGCGACCGCTTCCGAGTCCGCCGCGATGCAGTTCATCGCCCCCTACTCCGGCTGCACGATGGGCGAGTACTTCCGCGATAACGGCCAGGACGCCCTGATCATCTACGACGACCTGACCAAGCAGGCTTGGGCCTATCGCCAGATCTCGCTGCTGCTGCGTCGCCCGCCGGGCCGCGAAGCCTATCCGGGCGACGTGTTCTACCTGCACTCGCGCCTGCTCGAGCGCGCCGCGCGTGTCTCGGAAGCCTGGGTCGAGCGCCACACCAATGGTGCCGTGAAAGGCAAGACCGGTTCGCTGACCGCCCTGCCCGTCATCGAGACGCAGGCCGGCGACGTGTCCGCCTTCGTGCCGACCAACGTGATTTCGATTACCGACGGCCAGATCTTCCTCGAGACCGACCTGTTCAACGCAGGCATCCGCCCCGCGATCAACGCGGGCGTGTCGGTGTCCCGCGTCGGCGGCGCCGCGCAGACCAAGGCGATCAAGAAGCTCGGCGGCGGCGTGCGTCTCGCGCTGGCCCAGTATCGCGAGCTCGCCGCCTTCGCGCAGTTCGCCTCCGACCTCGACGATGCGACACGCAAGCAGCTCGAGCGCGGCCGCCGCGTCACCGAACTGATGAAGCAGACCCAGTACACGCCGCTGCCGGTATCCGAAATGGCCGTGTCGCTCTACGCGGTGAACCAGGGCCATTTCGACGACATCGACGGGTCGCGCATCCTTGCCTTCGAGGCCGCACTGCACCAGTTCATGCGCCAGCAGCACGCTGCGCTGATGGACAAGATCGAGGAGACCAAGGATCTGGACAAGGATGGCGAAGCCGAACTGGCTGAAGCCGTCGCCGCGTTCAAGAAAACTTGGGCGTAATCGGGGCTTGATCCACTAGGAGAATATTGCCATGGCAGGCGGCAAGGAAATTCGCACCAAGATCAAGTCGGTCCAGAACACCCGCAAGATCACCAAGGCCATGGAGATGGTGGCCGCGTCCAAGATGCGCAAGGCGCAGGACCGGATGCGCGCCGCCCGTCCCTACAGCGAGAAGATCCGCCACCTGGCGGCCCATCTCGCGGCGGCCAACGTCACCGAATACCGGCATCCCTTCCTCGCCAAGCGCAAGGAAGGCGAAGCGCTGAAACGCGTTGGCGTGGTCGTGGTGACGACGGACAAGGGTCTCTGCGGCGGCCTCAACACCAACGTGTTGCGGCAGACGCTGAACGCCGTGCGCAAGTGGGAAGCAGACGGCGCCACGGATATCCGCGCGACCTGTATCGGCAACAAGGGCCTCGGCTTCATGCAGCGCCTCGGCGCCAACGTGGTCTCGCATGTCGTGCATCTGGGCGACACGCCGCATCTGGAGAAACTGATCGGGCCGATGAAAGTCATGATCGACGCCTTCCAGAACGGCGAACTCGACGAGGTGCATATCGCCTACACACGCTTCATCAACACGATGCGCCAGGAGCCGGTACTGGAACAGCTGCTGCCCCTGTCGGGCGACCGGCTCGGCACGCCGGAAGGTTCGTGGGACTATCTCTACGAACCCGATGCGCGCGTCGTCATCGACGACCTGCTGATCCGCTACGTCGAGGCGTTGATCTACCAGGCCGTCGCCGAGAACATGGCCTCGGAGCAGAGTGCGCGGATGGTCGCGATGAAGGCGGCCACCGACAACGCCGGCGTCGTGATCAAGGAGCTGCAGCTGGTCTACAACAAGGCCCGCCAGGCGTCGATTACCAAGGAAATTTCCGAGATCGTCGGCGGTGCCGCCGCGATTGCGGGTTAACGATTTAAAAGTTAAGGAAAAATCATGAGCAACGGACAAATCGTGCAGTGCATCGGCGCGGTGGTGGACATCAAGTTCCCCCGCGGTGAAATGCCCAAGGTCTTCGACGCCCTGATGATCGACCCGAGCGAAAAGGGTGCGGAAGAGGGGCTGACCTTCGAAGTGCAGCAACAGCTCGGCGACGGCGTGGTGCGTACCATCGCCATGGGTTCGTCGGACGGCCTGCGCCGCGGCATGAAGGTGAATGGCACCGGTGCCCCGATCTCGGTGCCGGTCGGCCATGCCACGCTGGGCCGCATCATGGACGTGCTGGGCCGCCCGATCGACGAGGCCGGTCCGGTCGCTACCGATGCGCGTCGCGCCATCCACCAGAAGGCCCCGGCTTTCCGCGAGCTGTCGCCTTCCGTCGAATTGCTCGAAACCGGTATCAAGGTGATCGACCTGATCTGCCCGTTCGCCAAGGGCGGCAAGATCGGCCTGTTCGGCGGTGCCGGCGTCGGCAAGACCGTGAACATGATGGAGCTGATCAACAACATCGCCAAGCAACACTCCGGCCTGTCGGTGTTCGCCGGCGTCGGCGAGCGCACCCGCGAGGGCAACGACTTCTATCACGAGATGAAGGAATCGAACGTTCTCGACAAGGTCGGCATGGTGTTCGGCCAGATGAACGAGCCGCCCGGCAACCGCCTGCGCGTCGCGCTGACCGGCCTGACCATGGCCGAGGCCTTCCGCGACGAAGGCCGCGACATCCTGTTCTTCGTCGACAACATCTACCGCTACACGCTGGCCGGTACCGAAGTGTCCGCGCTGCTGGGCCGCATGCCTTCCGCGGTGGGCTACCAACCGACGCTGGCCGAGGAAATGGGCCGTCTTCAGGAGCGCATCACCTCGACCAAGACCGGTTCGATCACCTCGATCCAGGCCGTGTATGTGCCGGCGGACGACCTGACCGACCCCTCCCCCGCTACCACCTTCGGCCACCTCGACGCCACCGTCGTGCTGTCGCGCGACATCGCCTCGCTGGGCATCTACCCCGCGGTCGATCCGCTCGACTCCACTTCGCGCCAGGTCGACCCGAACGTCATCGGTGAAGAGCACTACTCGACCACTCGCCGCGTGCAGGCCACGCTGCAGCGCTACAAGGAACTGCGCGACATCATCGCGATTCTCGGCATGGACGAACTTTCGCCCGAGGACAAGCTCACCGTGTCGCGTGCGCGCAAGATCCAGCGCTTCCTGTCGCAACCGTTCTTCGTCGCCGAAGTGTTCACGGGTTCGGCCGGCAAGTACGTCACCCTCAAGGAAACGATCAAGGGCTTCAAGATGATCGTCGAGGGCGAATGCGATGCGCTCCCCGAGCAGGCCTTCTACATGGTCGGCGGCATCGAGGAAGCCTTCGAGAAAGCCAAGACGCTTCAATAAATAAGGAGCCGCCATGGCACTGACCGTTCACGTAGATGTCGTCAGCGCGGAGGAGTCGATCTTCTCCGGCCTGGCCGAGTTTGTCGTGCTCCCCGGCGAAGCCGGCGAGCTCGGCATCCTGCCCGGCCACATGCCGCTGATGACGCGCATCAAGCCGGGTGCGGTGCGCCTCAAGGTGCCGCAACAGGAGCAGGAAGAGTTGATCTTCGTCGCCGGTGGCATCCTCGAGGTACAGCCGGGACGGGTGACTGTCCTGGCCGACACCGCGATCCGCGGCAAGGATCTCGACGAAGCGAAGGCGCTCGACGCCAAGCGCAAGGCCGAGGAGGCGATGGCCGACAAGAGCGCCGAGATGGACTACGCCCGCGCCCAGGCCGAGCTGGCCGAGGCCGTGGCGCAACTGGCCGCGATCCAGAAGCTGCGCCGCAAGTAAGCACTAACTGGGTGCGTGACAAGGGCAGCTTCGGCTGCCCTTTTTCATGCCAGTCTTATCCGATGAAAGTCGGCGCTGGCGGGACGGTGCCGGAATATCCACACGTACTAGAATGGGCGCCTCGCCATGTCCGAGTGGAAACAGGATGCGCCACAGCAAGCAAGTCAAGGAGCAGGCAGCCGCCCGCATGCGCGCGGGAGACCAGCCACTGCTCGAACTGGCACGCGAATACGGGGTATCCACGAATACCCTGAGAACCTGGCTGCGCGACAGCGATGCCCGGGCCCGGGCGCAGGATAGTGCAAAGCGCGTCGCGACCTCCCTGTCGCGCGAAAAGTACACCAGCGCCAGCCAGCGGCAACGCCTGCTGATGCATGCCCTCGAGCAGAGCCCGGCCACCATCATAGTCACCGATGCCGAAGGCAGGATCGCCTACGCGAATCCGAAGTTCGTCGAAACGACGGGATACACCGTCAGCGAAGTGATCGGGCAGAACCCGCGCATCCTGAAGTCGGGCGAAACTACGTCAGAAGAATACCGGCAATTGTGGAAAGCGATCACCAGCGGCAAGGAGTGGCGCGGCACCTTCCACAACCGGCGCAAGGACGGGAAGCTCTACTGGGAGCGCGCCTCGATATCGCCAGTCTTCGATGCCGACGGGAAGATTGCCAACTTCATGGCAGTCAAGGAAGACATCACCGAGTTCATGGAGGCTGATGCCGAGCGGCGCCGTACGGCGGCAGGCTTCCATGCGGTATTCGCGGCGCTGCCCACCGCGGTGATCCTGATCGACGGGCTGGGGCGCATTCTGCTCGCCAATCCGGCCGCGGAGGAGATTCTGGCCTCCCCGCTGCCGCAGGGCGCACGCTTCGACAGCCTGAACCTCCGCTGGATGGATGCCGACGGCGTGGCGCTCACCGGTGCCGAGCATCCGCTCGTGCGCGTGCTGGCAGGCAGCAGCGGCGAGCACGGTGCCAAGGCACGCATGGGCATCGTGCCGCCGACCGGCGGCGTGCGCTGGTTCACGACCATCGTGCGTCCGGTCGCACTGCCGGAAACGCACGAGGTCGCGGCCCTGCTGGTCTTTTCAGAACACTGAAAAGTCGGCGCCGGTGGGACGGCGTCAGATGGGCTTCTTGATGGTGATGGCGCCGCGCAACTGCTTCAGGCCGTAGCCGGTGGCCTTGTCGTCGGGATAGAGTTCCTTCAGCTTCGCCTGGACATCCGTCTTGACCTTGTCCGGGGTGCCGTGACAATTGAGGCAGAGTTCCTGGGTCGGCAGGGCCTTCATGTAGCGATACATTTTCTGCCCATCGATCGTCACGACTTCACCCTTATCGATGTCGGTCGGCTTTTCGCCGGCGGCCAGCCGCTGTTCGAATTCCTGCAGCACACCGGCTTCCCAGGCATCGGGTACGGCCTTGGGATTGCGGTTCTTCATGCTGACGCGGCGAATCGCCCAGCCGGTCTTTTCCGACAGACCCTTGGCCATTGCCGGTGCCTTATCGCGGCAGACGGAAATCGCATGGGCATGGCCGCCCTTGTCGATCTCCTCGTTCAGCACCTCGAGCAGCTTGGGCACCATCTTCGCGGGTATGCCGCGGGCTTCGGTAAGCAGTTGCGCTTCGTCCGCCAGCACCGGTGCGGCGAGGAAGGGCAGGATGGCGAATGCCAGTGCATGTTTTTTCATAGTCTCCTCCTTTGTGGTTGTGTGATGCAGCTACCTGATTATGCTTGACCTTGTCTCGAGTCGGGCAAGTGCGTCATTTAGTCGCAGGAGGTCGTCGCGAAAGGAGGAAAACTCGGCCTTGCCGATCAGCAAGCCTTGTTCGTGAACCAGATACTCGGCGACATTCTCGGCCAGGCGGCGCGAAGTTTCACCCTGCAGGGCCGCCAGGCGGCCAGCGCCCCGTACCATCCGGTGGGCCGCGATATCGCCGAAAACCCGCGACAGATCCTCCTCGGCATCCCAGCGCAGGTTGCGCAGGATGAAGGAAAGTTCGGTGGCGAACTCGGCATTGCCATCGACCCGCGCTCCCGCCATCGCCCGGTCCAGGCCATGCAGCAGGCGCAAGGGGGTGTCGGCCGGCAGATGGATGGTGACGTCGGGTGCCGATTCGTCTGCCTGTGCTTCGCACAGGCCGGCCGCATCGATGACGAAACCGAACCGGAAGGGCGGCATGTCGAAGCAGGCATGCCGCCCTGCGTAAGGGGCGAGTCGCGCACGCGCCCACTCGGCGCCCTGCAGCAGGTGGTTGAGGGCGGCGAGCAGCGCGTTGTCGATCATGCCACTTGTTGGATCCCGGCGATGCGCCAGCCGAAGCTGCCATCGACCGGCTTGGCAAGGTGCCAGATTTCTCCGAACGCCTGTGCTTCGGCACCCTCGACCTCGCGGATCAGGCCGTGGAAGTGGACGCTCGCGATGTAGAGGCCGTTGTCGGTGACGACCTCGAGCAGGTCGGCCTCGAGTCGGACGACATCGGTGAATTGGGGTGCACGGCCACGCTCTTCGTACTGCATCTGGATCTCGGCGAAGACTTCCGGCGTCGTGAAGCTCTTCAGGTCGTCCATGTCGCCGCGGTCGTTCGCAGCCTGCAGGCGGATGTAGTTGAGCTTGGCCTGGCGCAGGAAGCCCTCGACGTCGAATCCGGCCGGAATGCTGCCCGCCGGGGTGGTCGATGCCGTCCCGTCGGCGCCGACATTTGCAACATTTGCATTGGGCGGCGCGTCGAAGCGGACCGGTTCGTCACGACCCATGCCGGCGCCGGCACCGGCGTAGCCGAACTGGCCCTGCGGCTGGCGGCTGCGTGTCAGCAGGCGGAACAGGAAGAAGGCGCCGCCGGCCAGCAGCAGGATCAGCAGGAACGAAGCCATTTCTTCGCCGAAGCCGAGATGCGAGGCGAGCGCGGCCAGCCCGAGGCCGGCGGCCAGGCCGGCGACGGGGCCGAGCCAACTGCGCTTGCCGGCCGCCTGCGCGGCGGCACCCGCCGTGGCGGTACCAGGGGCGGCCTGCTGGGTCGGTGCTGCGGGCTTCGGCGCGGCGGTGGGCTGGCTGGGGGTGACGCTGCGCTTCATGCCGAAGGAACTGCCTCCGCCGAGACGCTTGGCCTCGGCCTCCTGCGCGGGCAGGGACAGACCGAAAAATACCGCGACGGCCGCGGCCACCGCTACGAAGGTGCTTTTCATCGGGACATTCTCCTCTTCAAAGTTTGTAACCGCGGTGCAGGGCGACCACGCCCGCCGTCAGGTTGAAGTAGTCGACACGCGCGAGCCCGGCTTGTTCCATCATGCTCTTGAGCGTGTGCTGGTCCGGATGCATGCGGATCGATTCGGCCAGGTAGCGGTAGCTGTCCGGGTCGTTGGCGACTTTCTGGCCAAGCCAGGGCAGGACCTTGAAGGAGTAGAAATCGTAGGCCGGGGCCAGCGGCTCCCATACCTTCGAGAATTCCAGGACGAGCAGGCGGCCGCCGGGCCGGAGCACGCGGCGCATCTCCTCCAGCGCCTTGTCCTTGTGCGTCATGTTGCGCAGGCCGAAGGCGACGGTGACGATGTCGAAGTGGTTGTCGGGGAACGGCAGCTTTTCCGCATCGCACTGCGCCACGGGGCCGAGCCGGCCCTCGTCGAGCAGGCGGTCGCGGCCATTCGTCAGCATCGCGTTGTTGATGTCGGTGAGCCAGACCTCGCCGGTCGGGCCGACCGCCTTGCGAAAGGCGGAGGCGAGATCGCCGGTGCCACCGGCGATGTCGAGCACATGCTCGCCCGTCCGTGCACCGGCCACCTGGATCGTGAAGGCCTTCCACAGCCGGTGCAGGCCCGCCGACATCAGGTCGTTCATCAGGTCGTATTTGTCGGCGACCGACGAGAAGACGCCGCGGACCCGCCGTGCCTTTTCGCTTTCCGGGACGGTCTCGAAGCCGAAATGGGTGTCCGCCATCGGTGATCCTCAGTGCTTAGTCTCAGTACTTAGTGTTTGGCGCCACAGCTGCCGCCAGATTTGGGCGGCAGGGTGGTGGAGTCGACGTCGCGATTGGCGCCCGCCGCCTCCAGCCGGGCCAGATAGTCCGCCCACAACTCGTCCTTGTGGGTGGCCAGCTTGTAGAGCAGGTCCCAGGAGTAGATGCCGCTGTCGTGCCCGTCGGAGAAGAACGGCTGCACCGCGTAGTTGCCCACCGACTCGAGCGCCGTGATATCGACGTTGCGTTTGCCGGTCTGCAGGGTTTCCTGGCCGGGACCATGGCCGCGCACCTCGGCGGAAGGCGAGTAGACCCGCAGGAATTCATAGGACAGCCGGAAATTGCCGCCGTCCGAAAAAGTCAGTTCCATCTCGCGGGATTTCTGGTGCAGCTTGATCTCGGTGGGAAGGGGGGTATGCTTGTCCAGTCCGGCCATGGCTAAGGTACGGGGAAGTTGATGATAACCCCCATATGAGGGTCGCCTATCATAGCGCAAGCCCACGCCTGACCCCATGCGGACCCGTGCGGATCCGGCGGCTGTCACAAAACCATCATTTGCCTGCAATAGACTGGGTGCATCACCTGACGGACGAGCCCTTTCCATGCCTGCTTCCATACTGGTTGTCGAAGACGAACCCGCGATCCAGACGCTCGTGGCGGCGAATCTGCGTCGCCACGGCCATACGGTCGTCGCTGCCCTGGATGCCGAAACCGCCCTCCGGCAGATCAACGAAGCCATGCCCGACCTGATCCTGCTCGACTGGATGCTGCCCGGCATGAGCGGGCTGGATTTCGCGCGACGATTGCGGGCCGACACGCGTACCAGGGGCATTCCGATCATCATGCTCACGGCCCGCGGCGAGGAGCGCGACAAGGTGGCCGGCCTCGAGACCGGTGCCGACGACTACATGACCAAGCCGTTTTCGCCACGCGAACTGCTGGCGCGCATCCAGGCGGTCCTGCGGCGCGGCAAGCCCCAGGCCAGCGAGGATGCCGTAGAAGCGGGTGGCCTGCGGCTCGATCCCGTCTCGCACCGCGTCACGGCGGGCGAGGCGCAGGTCATCCTCGGCCCGACCGAATTCCGCCTGCTGCACTTCCTGATGACGCATCCGGAGCGGGTGCATTCGCGCGACCAGCTGCTCGACCAGGTCTGGGGCGACCACGTCTTCGTCGAGGAGCGTACCGTCGATGTCCATATCCGGCGCTTGCGCGCTGCGCTCGAGCCCTCGGGGCTGGACAGCCTGGTGCAGACCGTGCGCGGTGCCGGCTACCGGTTTTCCGCGACGGGAAGCTGACGCTTGTTCGCGCACCTGTTGGCCGTCAGCGGTCTCTTCCTGGCCATCGCCCTGCCGGCGTGGTTCTGGGGTGGTCCTGGCACGGCTGTCGCAGCGGTAGGTGCCGCCGCACTGCTCCTGCTGGCGCGCCACGAACGGCAGATTGGCCGGCTGACGAAATGGGCCGAGCAGCCGATCGGCACACCGGTACCCGAGGCATCCGGCAGCTGGTCGGACGCGTTCCTCGCCCTGCATCGCCGTGCCCGGCATGCCGCAGCCCAGCGCGACGAGTTGCGTGAAATGGTCGAACGCTTCCGCCTCGCAGCCGAAGCCCTGCCCGAAGGCGTGGTGATTCTCGACAGCCAACGCACCATCGAATGGATGAACCCGCGCGCCGAGCTGCTGCTGGGGCTCGATGTCCGCCGCGACATCGGCATGCCGGTCACCCACCTCGTGCGCGAGCCGGAGTTCGTGGACTTCATCGAGCGGTCGCAGGACGAAACGATCGAACCCCTGCTGGTGCGGCCGATGCGCAACCCGGCTGTCGTCCTGCACATCCGGGCCGCGCCGTTCTCGTCGGGACGGACCCTGCTGTTGATCGAAGACCTCACCCAGCTCGAGCGCCTCGAGAACGTGCGCCGCGATTTCGTCGCCAATGTGTCCCACGAGATGCGCACGCCCCTGACCGTGGTGCAGGGTTTCCTCGAAACGGCACGCGATAGCCTCGCCGACGAAACCCCTGCCGTCCCGCGGGAGGAGATCGTCCACTATCTCGACCTGGGGCTCGAGCATGCCCATCGCATGCAGCGTCTCATCGAGGACCTGCTGACCCTGTCGACCCTGGAAACCTCCGCCGCACCGCCGCTCGAAGAGCAGGCCGACGTGGCCGGGCTGCTCGCCCTGGTGCTGGAAGAGGCGCGGGCCCTGTCGTCGGGCCGCCACCGCATCGACCTGGAAAACAGCGGGCCGGCCCTGCTGACGGGCAGCCGCAGCGAGCTGCACAGTGCCTTCAGCAACCTGGCCAGCAATGCGGTGCGCTACACGCCGGAGGGCGGGCTGATCATGTTGCGCTGGCGGTCGACCCCCGATGGCGGAGCCGCTTTCGAGGTGACCGACAGCGGCATCGGCATCGAATCACGCCATATCCCGCGGCTGACGGAACGCTTTTACCGCGTAGACCGAGGACGGTCGCGCGAAAGCGGTGGCACGGGCCTCGGGCTGGCGATCGTCAAACATGTGCTGGAACGTCATCAGGCGACACTGGCCATCGATAGTGAACCGGGACGGGGCAGCACCTTCTCGGCCGTGTTTCCGGCCCGCCGGACCGGCGCGGTCAGTACCGGCTAATCGGCGGGATCGCCCTGCTCCAGTGCCTGTTGCTGGCGCTGGAGGAATTCGTCCATGCTGTCGATGCCGCGCAGCAGCAGGATGGTCGAACGCACGGCCGCTTCGAGCAGCACGGCCAGGTTGCGGCCCGCCGCCACCGGCAGCACAACCTTGCGCACCGGCACGCCCAGCACGTTCTCGGTGACGGCGTCGAGCGGCAGGCGCTGCATTTCGGGCTGGCCGGCCGGTCGCTGCAGATGCACGATCAGCTTGAGGCGCATCTTGCGACGGCAGGCGGTCTCGCCGAAGACGGTGCGGATGTTGAGCAGGCCCAGGCCGCGCACCTCGATGAAGTCCTTGAGCAGATCGGGGCAGCGTCCCTCGAGGACATCCGGGGCGACGCGCGAGACTTCGACGACATCGTCGGCGACGAGCCCGTGGCCGCGCGTGATCAGTTCGAGGCCCAGCTCGCTCTTGCCGACACCCGAATCGCCAGTGATCAGCACGCCGATGCCGAGCACGTCCATGAACACGCCGTGCAGGGTGACGGTTTCGGCCAGCTGGCGCGAGACATAGACGCGCAGGGCATCGATGACCTGGGCCGTGGGCAGGGGGGTCGAGAACAGGGGGGTGTCGTTCGCCTCGCAGGCGTCGCGAATCTCTTCGAGCACGTCGCAATCGTCGGCGACGATCACCGCCGGCGGATGGGCATCGACGATCTGCTGGAACATGTGCTCGCCCTTGACGCTGCCTTCCTTCTGGTGACGCTTGTACCAGAGGATCTCGGGCGACCCGAGCACCTGCACGCGCTCGGGGTGGATCAGGTTGAGGTGGCCGATCAGGTCTGCGGGCGAAACATCGTCACGGTTGACGTCGACCGGACGGTTCAGGGTGCCGCCCACCCAGGTTAGTTGCAGCCGTTCGCGATTCTTCTCGAACAGCTGGGCGACGATCAGCTGGCCGACTGCCACTGCGCGAAGAGCGCATGCACCGCCGGCGCATCGGCCGCGGCGGCGAGTTGTTCGCGGAAATGCTTGTCGCTGAACATCTGCGCCAGCTCGGACAGCATCTGCAGGTGATGTTCGGTGGCGGCTTCCGGCACCAGCAACACGAAGACCATGGTGACGGGCAGGCCGTCGGGCGCATCGAACTGCACGGGGGCGGCGAGGCGCAGGAAGGCGCCCTGCGCTTCCTTGAGGCCCTTGATGCGACCGTGCGGGATGGCGATGCCGAGGCCCAAGCCGGTCGAACCCATTTTTTCACGGGCGAACAAGGCATCGTAAACCGTGCTGCGGGCGAGGCCGTCGTGGTTCTCGAAGAGCAGTCCTGCCTGTTCGAAGACGCGCTTCTTGCTGCTCGCGTCCAGGCCGACGACCACGTTTTCGACCTTGAGGAGTTTGGAAATCAGATTCATCGGATTTAGGGGGTGTCCCGGTGACCGGAGGATCGCCGGCGCGGGGGTATCCCGCCAGCGGGTGGCGAAGTATATCGCTCGCCACCCTGCAGGGGAATGTCGACGTTTACGCGCCGTTTACTCGGCGGCCGGCCGGTCGTGGCCGTGGTCTAGATGTTTGCCCTTGTATTTCTGGACCTGGCGGTCGAGCTTGTCGATCAGCAGGTCGATGGCGGCGTAGAGGTCGGCATCGCTGCTGTCGGCGAAGATGTCCTTGCCCTTGACGTGCAGGGTGATCTCGGCCTTCTGCACGAGCTTTTCCACCGAAAGAATCACATGGACGCTGGTGACGTGGTCGAAATGGCGGATGACCTTGTCCACCTTGCCTTGAACGTATTCGCGCAGAGCGGGGGTGACTTCGACATGGTGTCCAGTGATATTGAGGTTCATGATCTCTCCTCTATTCAGAGTGTTTTGCGTAGGTTGACCGGCGGGATGTTCAGGGATTCGCGATACTTGGCGACGGTGCGCCGCGCGACGACGATGCCCTGCTCGCCGAGGATTTCCGCGATGCGCGAGTCCGAGAGCGGCTTGTGGCCGTCCTCGGCGCTCACCAGCTGCTTGATCAGCGCCCGGATCGCGGTGGATGACGCCGCGCCGCCGGTGTCGGTGGCGACGTGGCTGCCGAAAAAGTATTTGAGTTCGAAGATGCCGCGCGGACAGGCCAGATATTTCTGCGTCGTCACGCGGGAAATGGTCGATTCGTGCAGTTCGACGGTATCGGCGATCTCGCGCAGCGTCAGCGGCCGCATGGCGACTTCGCCATGGTCGAAGAAGGCGCGCTGTCGATCGACGATGGCCTGCGAGACGCGCGCGATGGTGTCGAAACGCTGCTGGACGTTCTTGATCAGCCACTTGGCTTCCTGCAGCTGCCCGGCCAAGTTGCTGCCGCCGTTGCTGCGCTGCTTGCGCAGCAGGTCGGCATAGAGGCGGTTGATGCGCAGGCGCGGCATGGCTTCCTGGTTGAGCTGGACGGTCCAGCTGCCGCGCAGTTTCTTCACCATCACGTCGGGAACGATGTAGCGTGTGTCGAGCGAGGTGAACTGCGCGCCGGGGCGCGGATTGAGGGAACGGATGAGTTCCTGTGCCGCCCGCAGTGCATCGTCGGAACAGCCGAGCGCCTTTTTGATGCGTGCGTAGTCGCGATTGGCGAGTTGCTCCAGGTGCTCGCCAACGACGGTGCGGGCGAGACTGCGTAGGGCCGGATCGAGGGCGTCGGACGCATTGTCGAGCTGCAGCAGCAGGCATTCGCGCGGATTCCGGGCACCGACGCCGGGCGGGTCGAGGCTTTGCAGGTGCCGCAGGGCGATCGCCAGGTCTTCGAGCCGTTCGTCTGGTTCGCCGGCCAGGTCGTCCGGCAGCACGTCGACCAGCTCCTCAAGTTCCTGCGCGAGGTAGCCGTCATCGTCGAGCGCCTCGACGAGGAAGGCGACGCGCAGGCGTTCGACCCCGGACAGCTGCGACAGTGCGAGTTGCGAAATCAGGTGGTCGCGCAGGCTGGTCGAGGCCGCCTGCGCTTCGCCGGCATCGAAATCGTTGTCGTCGTTCGGGTCGTGCGGCCCGCGCGTGCCGCTCGAGGGCCAATCCAGCCCGCCGCTGCCTTCGTCACCCCATTCGCCGGTTGCTTCCGTCCGTTCGGCCGGGGCGGCCGCGGTGGTATCGGGGGAGGTATGGGCAAGGGCGTCGCCGCCCGCGGAGAATATCGTGGTTTCCGGTTCGTCGCGCTCGAGGAGCGGGTTTTCCTGCAGGGCCTGCTCGATTTCCTGATTGAGCTCCAGCGACGAAAGCTGCAACAGACGGATCGACTGCTGAAGCTGCGGCGTCAGTGCGAGATGCTGGGAAAGCCTGAGCTGGAGCGTTTGCTTCACTGCTTCACATCCGGAAGTGCTCGCCGAGATAGACCCGGCGCACGCTTTCATTATCGATGATCTCGGCCGGATGTCCAGCCGCGAGCACTTCGCCGGCATTGATGATGGTGGCGCGATCGCAGATGCCGAGGGTTTCCCTCACGTTGTGGTCCGTGATCAGCACGCCGATGCCACGCTCCTTGAGGAAGCCGATGATCTTCTGGATGTCGAGCACGGCGATCGGATCGACGCCGGCGAAGGGTTCGTCGAGCAGGATGAAGCGCGGCGAGGTGGCCAGCGCGCGGGCGATCTCGACGCGGCGGCGTTCGCCGCCCGACAGGGCGGCCGCAGGCTGCTCGCGCAGGTGGGTGATGTGCAGTTCCTCGAGCAGTTCCTCAAGGCGGGTTTCCAGCGTCGGCGCATCGTAGTCCTGCAGTTCGAGGACGGCGCGGATGTTTTCGTCCACCGTCAGCTTGCGGAACACCGAGTTTTCCTGCGGCAGGTAGGACAGGCCGAGGCGGGCGCGCTTGTGGATCGGCAGGTGGGTGATGCGGGTTTCCTGGCCGTCCGCGGCGACGTGAATCTCGCCGCCATCCGACGCGATCAGGCCGACGATCATGTAGAAGCAGGTCGTCTTGCCGGCGCCGTTCGGGCCGAGCAGTCCGACCACTTCGCCCCCGTCCACGTGCAGGCTGACATCCTTGACGACGGTGCGCGCACGGAATTTCTTGTGCAGGTTGTGGACCGAGAGTGTGCTCATGCCACCACATCCTTCAGCAACCGGCGGATCACCTCGACGGAAAAGCCTCGCCCTTGCAGGAAGCGCGCCTGCTTCGCCCATTCACGTGCATCGGCGGGCGGCGCGGCGAATTTCCGTTGCCAGACTGCCCGAGCGCGTTCCGTTTCATCCGGCAGGTCCGTCACCTGCGCGTCGATCAGTTCCCCGGCCACGCCCTTCGTGCGCAGGGCCTGGCGCAACCGGGCCGCCCCGAGCCGGCCAGCCTGGCTGCGAATGTAGCTTTCGGCGAAGCGGGCATCCGACTGAAGACCGCTGGCGGCGAGGGTATTCAACACGGTATCGATGTCTTCCGGTGTGCCATGGGGGGCGAGCTTCCTGGCCAGTTCGGCGCGGGTGTGTTCGCGCCGGGCCAGCAGCCTTACCGCACGGGCATAGAGCTCACTCACCGGCCTCGGTCGCGGCCATCGCCGTCACGCCGACCGCCGCGCGGATCTTGTTCTCGATCTCGCGGGCGATTTCCGGGCGCTCGCGCAGGTATTCGCGCGCGTTGTCCTTGCCCTGGCCGATCTTCTCGCCGTTGTAGGCGTACCAGGCGCCGGACTTGTCGATGAACTTGTGCTCGACGCCCAGCTCGATGATCTCGCCCTCGCGCGAAATGCCCTCCCCGTAGAGGATGTCGAAATGGGCCTCGCGGAACGGGGGTGCCACCTTGTTCTTGACGACCTTGACCTTGGTTTCGTTGCCGATCACCTCGTCGCCCTTCTTGATCGCGCCGGTGCGGCGGATGTCCATGCGCACCGAGGCGTAGAACTTGAGTGCGTTGCCGCCGGTGGTGGTCTCGGGGTTGCCGAACATCACGCCGATCTTCATGCGGATCTGGTTGATGAAGATGACGAGCGTGTTGGTGCGCTTGATGTTGGCGGTGAGCTTGCGCAGCGCCTGGCTCATCAGGCGCGCCTGCAGGCCGGGCAACTGGTCGCCCATCTCGCCCTCGATTTCGGCCTTCGGGGTCAGCGCCGCGACGGAGTCGACCACGATCAGGTCCACGCCGCCCGAGCGCACCAGCATGTCGGCGATTTCCAGGCCCTGCTCGCCGGTGTCGGGCTGGGAGATCAGCAGGTCGGGCACGTTCACGCCGAGCTTGCCAGCATAGACGGGGTCAAGCGCGTTCTCGGCATCGATATAGGCGGCGGTGCCGCCGAGCTTCTGGATCTCGGCGACGACCTGCAGGCACAGCGTGGTCTTGCCCGAGGATTCCGGACCGTAGATCTCGACCACGCGGCCGCGCGGCAGGCCGCCGATACCGAGCGCGATGTCGAGGCCGAGCGAGCCGGTCGAGACGGCCTGCAGGTCGTTCTCGATCTGGCCCTCCCCCATCTTCATGATGGAGCCCTTGCCGAACTGCTTTTCGATCTGGGCCAGTGCGGCCTGCAGGGCTTTCGCCTTGTTGTCGTCCATGTTGCTTCCTTCCCGAGTTGTCTGGATTATGGCATGTTTCTTGCGCGATCCAATAAGCCGGACAGCGCATGAACCACCGATTGGCGCCGGATCGCTTCCCGGTCGCCGGCAAAAAGTCGGCGTTCGCAGGACGGCGTGTCGATCCGGTCGCCCGTACGAATGCACCAGGCGAAGCATACGGTCCCCACTGGCTTATCCGGTGAGCCACCGGTCGGTCCGGCGATACCCGTGATGGCCAGCGAAATCAATGCATTGGAGTGTGCGAGTGCACCGGCAGCCATTTCACCTGCCGTTTCCAGGCTCACGGCGCCATAGGCTTCGATAGTGTCCATACGTACACTCAGCATATCCGTTTTGGCCGCGTTTGCATAGGTGACGAAGCCGCGGTCGAACCAGGTTGAGCTGCCCGCCGTGTGGGTGATGACTTGCGCCGCCCAGCCGCCGGTGCAGGATTCGGCCGTGGCGATCGTCAGCCTGCGCGCCCGGCACGCGGTGCCGATGGCCTCCGACAGGGCGGCGAGGTCTGCGTCCATCGATCAGAAGAAGCGTTCCACGACGGCCTTGAACAGCGCCAAGGTCAGCACCGTGTAGCCTGCAGCGATGACGTCGTCCATCATCACGCCGAGCCCGTTCTTCACCTGGGTGTCGAACCAGCGGGCGGGCGGCGGCTTTACGATGTCGTAGAAACGGAACCAGAGGAAGGCCGCCAGCTGCCACGCCAGGCTGTCGGGCGTCAGCAGCAACACCGCCCAGAAGGGCACGATCTCGTCCCAGACGATGCTGCCGTGGTCGACGATGCCGAGGTTGCGGCCGGTGATGTGGCAGGCGGTCACGCCGAGCGCGAAGGCCAGCAACAGGAAGATGGCGAAGGCGAGGTCATCCGGCAGCACACTCCGCAAGGGGGCGTAGGTCAACCAGGCGAACAGGGTGCCGAAGGTGCCCGCCGCGACGGGTGCCAGGCCGCTGCCGAAGCCGCAGGCGATCAGGTGGGCGGGATGGCGCCAGAGGAACGAGAACGGGGGCGGCGGGGATTTCTTGATTTTCATGCGAAGTGGTCGTAGCCGCGGTGGCCGACGTCGACGGGTTCGCCGGCGCGCGTCAGGACGGTGAGGTCGCCGGCCTTGCCCGCTTCGATGCGGCCGATGCAGGTGAGCGGCAGGGAAAGTGAAGCTGAAAGAGTGAGTACCTGCTCATGCCGGTCGGCAGGAACCGTGAAGAGCAGCTCGTAGTCGTCGCCGCCGGACAGATAGCAGGTGTCGGCAAAAGTCGGCGCTGGCGGGACGGCGAGTTTCAGGGTCGCGGCGACGCCCGAGGCCGCGAGAATGTGGCCAAGGTCGGCCAGCAGGCCGTCGGAGACGTCGATGGCCGATGTCGCCAGACTGCGCAGGGCAAGGCCGAGTGCGACGCGCGGCTGCGGGCGGTGCAGCGCGGCGAGGCAGTCGGCGAGCGCCGGTGCTTCCAGCACGATCCGACCCTGCAGGTGCGCCAGCCCCTGCGCGGCGCGACCGGGCATGCCCGATACCCAGACCTCGTCGCCGGGCCGGGCGCCCGAACGCAACAGGGCCCGCCCCGCCGGCACTTCGCCGAAGATCGTCACGCAGAAATTGCGCGGGCCTTTGGTCGTGTCGCCGCCAATCACGTCGATGCCGAAGGCCTCGGCGCAGGCGAAGAAGCCGGCGGCGAATTTTTCGATCCACGTCTCGGTCGCCGCCGGCAGCGCGGCGGCGAGCAGCGCCCATTTCGGCTGCGCGCCCATCGCCGCCATGTCGGAGACGTTGACGGCCAGGGCTTTCCAGCCGAGGTCGCCGGGATCGGTGTTGGGCAGGAAGTGGGTGCCCGCCACCAGCATGTCGGTCGACACGACGAGTTCGCAATCCGGGTCTGGGCGGATCAGGGCACCGTCGTCGCCGACACCGAGGATGCTGTGGGAGGTCGGACGCCTGAAGTAGCGGTCGATCAGGGCGAACTCGGAAGCCATGCCCGGAAACTACTTCGATGCGATCTCGTGAGGTCGCAGTTCATCGGGCCGTAACTGGGGCGCCAGTTTGTCGAGCACGCCATTCACGAATTTGTGGCCGTCCGTGCCGCCGTAGGACTTGGCCAGCTCGATCGCCTCGTTGAGCACGACGCGGTACGGGGTTTCGGGATGGTCGCGCAATTCGCAGGTGGCCATCAGCAGGATGCCGCGCTCGACCGGCGAAACCTCGGCCCAGGGGCGGGCGACATGCGGCGCCAGCAGCGCTTCCAGCGTTTCGCGCGAATCGAGCACGCCCTCCAGCAGCGCATCGTAGAGCGCGCGGTGCGCCTTGTCGAAACCGGCGACGGATTCGGCATGCACGATGATCGCCGCGGCATCCTGCCCGCCGACCAGATGCTGGTAAAGCCCCTGCACGACGAACTCGCGCGCGCGGTGACGCGGCGAGGCGGGTTTTTTCTGCTGCGGGGCGGTGCTCACTTGACCGCCTTCAAAAGATTGGCCATCTCGACCGCGCACTGGGCGGCCTCGGTGCCTTTCTGGATCATGCGCACCTCCGCCTGCGCATCGTTTTCGACCGTCAGCACGGCGTTGGCGATGGGGATGCCGGTATTGAGCTGTACGTCGGTGACGCCGCGCGACGACTCGTTCGAAACCACTTCGAAATGGTAGGTCTCGCCGCGGATAACGCAACCCAGCGCGACCAGCGCGTCGTATCGGCCCGACTGCGCCATGGTTTGCAGGGTCAGCGGAATTTCAAGCGCGCCCGGGACGGTGGCGAGGGTGACCTCGGTCACGCCCAGCCGCTGCAGCTCGTGACAGCATCCGGACAGCAGGCCCTCGCCGATTTCCTTGTTGAAGCGGGCCATCACGATGCCGACGCGCAGACCGGCACCGGCGAGGTTCGTCTCGATTTCGCGGTGTTCGACGCAGTGGCCGGTATGGACGACCGACGAAGCGGGGTTCGGAGTGAAGCTCATGACGCATTTCCTTCCGGGGAAAGGTAGCCGCAGACTTCGAGGCCGAAGCCGGCCATGCTCGGCATCTTGCGCGGGCTGGCGAGCAGCCGCATCCTGCCGACGCCGAGTTCGCGCAGGATCTGCGCGCCGATGCCGTAGAGGCGCGGGTCCCACTTCTGCGCGGGACGCGCCTCGTCGGCGTTCAGTGCGGCCAGCAGGTCGCCGCCCGATTCATCGCGATGCAGCAGGACGAGTACGCCCTGCCCGGCCCCGGCGATCGCTTCCATGGCCTGGTCGACGCTGAAGGTGTGGCGCTGGCTGCGGCAGTCGAGGAAGTCGAGCACCGAGACCGGCTCATGGACGCGAACCAGGGTTTCCACTTCCGGCCGGATCTCGCCCTGGGTGAGCGTCAGATGCACGTCGCCGCTGGTCTGGTCGCGGAAGGCGCGCAGGCGGAAGCTGCCGTGCGTGCAGATCACCTCCTTGTCAGCCACGCACGCGACCAGCTTCTCGTTTTCCGAGCGGTACTGGATCAGGTCGCGGATGGTGCCGATCTTGAGGCCGTGTTCCCGGGCGAACTCCAGCAGGTCGGGCAGGCGCGCCATGGTGCCGTCGTCCTTGAGGATCTCGCAGATCACGGCGGCAGGCTCGCAGCCGGCCATCGCGGCGAAGTCGCAGCCCGCTTCCGTATGCCCTGCCCTGACCAGCACGCCGCCGTTCTGCGCCATCAGCGGAAAGATGTGGCCGGGCTGGACGATGTCGGAAGGCTTCGCGTGCTTCGCCACCGCCGCCTGCACGGTGCGGGCGCGGTCGTGTGCCGAGATGCCGGTGGTCACGCCTTCGGCCGCCTCGATCGACATGGTGAAGGCGGTGCCGTGCGGCGTCTTGTTGTCGCGCACCATGAGGGGCAGGTCGAGCTGGCGGCAGCGCGCCTCGGTGAGCGTGAGGCAGATCAGTCCGCGGCCGAACTTGGCCATGAAGTTGATCGCCTCGGGCGTGACGTGCTCGGCGGCGAGGACGAGGTCGCCCTCGTTCTCGCGGTCTTCCTCGTCAACGAGGATGACCATCCGGCCGGCGCGCATGTCGGCGACGATGTCTTGTACTGGGCTGATGCTCACGTTGGGCTCCGGGACTGGGCGCAGGGGAAAGGCGCGCATTTTACGCCCGCCGCGGGCGGATTCCTCCGGCACCGTCATCTTGAAGGCGGCCTGCCCCAAATTGGCGCGATCGCTGAAGAATCGCGCCTGTGCTTGGTGCGCCAGCGCATCGCATGCCATTTCCCTTCGGTAGCAATCGCAGCGGTTGCACATCATCGAACGATAAGAATCAGTCGCTTAGGCATGCTGGCACGATCGCTGCAGTAGGCATGGCAAATCATCACCTCAAGGGAGATCACCATGGCACTGCACGATCCGTTCGATCCTCATCATTCCCTGACGCACTGCAGCTGTGGCCGGCACGGTTCGCAGGCCGAGCACGATGCCGCACTGGCACAGGATGACGCCGACGCCTTGAACCGCCGCGTCGTCCAGGGTGCGGTGATGCGCGCCCTGTTCCCGCAGGACGCCGAGCGCCGCCGCTTTCTTTCGGCGGTCGGCGCATCGACCGCCTGGGCGGCGATCTCCTCACTGGTACCCTTCGGAGCGCTCGAAGCGATGGCGCAGGAAAAGGGCAGCCTCGAGAAGAAGGAACTCAAGATCGGCTTCATCCCGATCACCTGCGCCAGTCCGCTGATCATGGCCGACCCGCTCGGCTTCTACAAGAAGCAGGGCCTCGATGTCTCGGTCATCAAGACCGCCGGCTGGGCGCTGATCCGCGACAAGGTCATCAACAAGGAATACGACGCTTCGCACATGCTGGCACCGATGCCCATCGCGATGTCGATGGGGGTCGGTTCAGCGCCGACGCCAGTCAATGTGGCGACGATCCAGAACGTCAACGGCCAGGCCATCACGCTGCACGTCAAGCACAAGGACAAGCGCGATCCGAAACAGTGGAAGGGCTTCAAGTTCGCCGTGCCTTTCGAGTACTCGATGCACAATTTCCTGCTGCGCTACTACGTCGCCGAGCATGGGCTCGACCCGGACAAGGATATCCAGATCCGCGTCGTGCCGCCGCCCGAGATGGTGGCCAACCTGCGTGCCGGGAACCTCGACGGCTATCTCGGGCCCGATCCCTTCAACCAGCGCGCGGTCTATGACGGCGTCGGCTTCATCCACATCCTCTCGAAGGAAATCTGGGATGGCCACCCCTGCTGCTCGTTCGGCGTGCAGACACAGTTCGTCAAGGAGAATCCCAACACCTTTGCCGCCCTCTATCGCGCGGTGCTGCAGGCGGCGGCGATGGCCAACGATCCGAAGAACCGGCCGATCATGGCCGAGGTGCTGTCGCCGGCCAACTACCTGAACCAGCCGAAGACGGTGATCGAGCAGGTGCTCACCGGCAAGTTCGCCGACGGGCTGGGTGGCGTGCAGACGGTGCCCGACCGCGCCGGTTTCGACCCCTTCCCCTGGTATTCGATGGCCGTCTGGATCATCACGCAGATGAAGCGCTGGGGCTATATCAAGGGCGACGTCAAGTACCGGGACATCGCCGAGCAGGTCTATCTGCTGACGGATGCGCGCAAGCGCATGGCCGAGGTGGGCCTCGTCGCCCCGAAAGACGCCTATCAGAAGTTCAAGGTCATGGGCAAGGAGTTCGATCCGGCCAAGCCCGAAGCCTACGTCGGCAGCTTCGCCATCAGGCGCACCTGAGAGCGGGAGGACGGGACGATGCGCTCCGAAACTTTCAAGGCCGCGCTGATCTCGGCGCTGCTGTTTCTGTTGGCGATCGGCGCGTGGCATCTTGCCACCCTGCCGAAGGAGTCGGCCGCCCTGGCCGGGGCCGATGCGGAGTATGCGGCCCTGATGGGTGCCGGCGCGCAGCAGCCGGGCGGCTTCCCGCCGCCCGCGGAGGTCGGCAGGGCCTTCGTGCACTACCTGTCCGACCCCTTCTACGATCACGGGCCGAACGACAAGGGCATCGCCATCCAGCTTGGCCACTCGCTGGCGCGGGTCGCCCTCGGCTTCCTGCTGGCGATCGTGGCAGCCATTCCGCTCGGCTTCGTCATCGGCATGTCGCCGCTGCTGACGAAGGCGCTCGATCCCTTCATCCAGGTGCTCAAGCCGATCTCGCCCCTGGCGTGGATGCCGCTTGCGCTTTACACGCTGAAGGACTCGAACGTCTCGGGCATCTTCGTCATCTTCATCTGCTCGATCTGGCCGATGCTGATCAATACCGCCTTCGGTGTCGCCTCGGTCCGCCGCGACTGGCTCAACGTCGCGCGCACGCTTGAGGTCAGCCCGGTACGCAAGGCCTTTCTGGTGATCCTGCCGGCCGCCGCGCCAACGATCCTGACCGGCATGCGCATCTCGATGGGCATCGCCTGGCTGGTGATCGTCGCCGCCGAGATGCTGGTCGGCGGTACCGGCATCGGCTACTTCGTCTGGAACGAGTGGAACAACCTCGCGCTACCCAACGTGATCTTCGCCATCACCATGATCGGCCTGGTCGGGATGGGGCTCGATGCCATCTTCGGCCGTCTGCAAAAGCTGGTCACCTACCGCGAATAAAGGAACTCTCATGAGCCAGCATTTCCTGCAGGTCGAAAGTCTCGCCAAGTGCTATCCCGCGGCGGGCGCCACGGCCAATCTCCCGGTGTTCGAGAACATCCACTTCCATATCGACAAGGGCGAGTTCGTCTGCATCATCGGTCATTCCGGCTGCGGCAAGACGACGATCCTCAACGTCCTGGCCGGCCTCGAGGAGGCGACGTCGGGGAACGTTTTCATGGATGGTCGCGAAGTGAAGGGTCCGAGCCTCGACCGCGGCGTGGTGTTCCAGAGCCACGCGCTGATGCCGTGGATGTCGGTGCTCGGCAACGTCGCCTTTGCCGTCCGCTCGAAGTGGCCGGATTGGCCGAAGGACAAGGTGGCAGCACATTGCACGCAGTACCTCGAGATGGTCGGCCTCGGCCACGCCATCCACAAGAAGCCGGCCGAGCTGTCGGGCGGCATGAAGCAGCGTGTCGGCATCGCGCGTGCCTTCGCCATCCAGCCCAAGATGCTGCTGCTCGACGAGCCTTTCGGTGCGCTCGACGCGCTGACGCGCGGCACCATCCAGGACGAACTGCTGAAGATCGTCCAGGCGACGCACCAGACCGTGTTCATGATCACGCACGATGTGGATGAGGCCATCCTGCTGGCCGACAAGATCGTGCTGATGAGCAACGGGCCGCTGGCGCGCATCGCCGAGATCGTCGCGGTCACGATGCCGCGCGACCGCGCGCGTGCCGAAATGCACCACGACCCCCAGTACTACCGCATCCGCAACCACCTCGTCGACTTCCTCGTCAACCGCTCGAAGACTTATGCCGGCGTTCCGCGCGACGACGACGCCCTGCATCCCCCCGTGGTGCGTCCCGGCCTCGAGGACGCTGCCAACCCCGTGATTACCCCGATTGACCATTTGCACAGGAGAGCCGCATGAATCGCAACGATGTCACCGAAATGATTGTCGCCACCAAGATCCAGAAAGGCATCAAGTGGGTCGATGTCGCCAGGAAGGTCGGCTTGTCGAAGGAGTGGGTCACGGCCGGATGCCTGGGCCAGATGACCTTCGACAAGAAGCAGGCGACCACCATCGGCAAGATCTTCGGCCTGCCGCCAGAGGCCGTGGCGCTGCTGCAGGCGGTGCCCTACAAGGGCTCGCTGCCGACGGCCGTGCCGACCGATCCGCTGATTTATCGCTTCTACGAGCTGATCAGCGTTTACGGCACGACCTTCAAGGAGCTCATCCACGAAGAGTTTGGCGACGGCATCATGTCGGCGATCGATTTCAAGATGGACCTGCAGCGCGAGCCGAACCCGGCCGGTGATCGCGTCAATATCGTCATGAGCGGGAAGTTCCTGCCCTACAAGACGTACTGACCGGCATGCGGCGGGGCGGCGTCGCCGTCCCGCCGGCGCCGACTTTTATTCGAAGGGATTGGCCAGCCGGCCGATACCGTCGATGGCGACCTCCACGGTATCGCCGGCCTGCAGCGGGCCGGCGCCGACCGAGGTACCGCAGGCGATCACGTCACCGGGCTCGAGCGTCATGTCGTGCGACAGGTGGCTGACGATCTCGGCCGGCGAGAAGAACATGTCGCTGACCGGATAGTTCTGGTGCTCCTCGCCGTTGACGAGGGCGCGCACGCGCAGGTTGGCCGCTATCGTTGAATCAAGGCCGGCGGCGATGACGGGGCCGAAGACGCCGAAGCTGTCGAAGCTCTTGGCGCGCGTCCAGTGCTGGAAGGCCGGGTCGAGGCGCAGCAGATCGCGCGCGGTCACATCGTTGACGCAGGTGTAGCCGAAGATTGCCGCCGGGGCGTCCGCGACGCTGGCGGCCGTGGTGCGCCGGCCGATCACGATGCCCAACTCGGCCTCGAACACCACCATGCCCGCGTAGCCGACCGGGCGGCGGATCGTGTCGCCGTGCGCGGCGTAGCAGTTGGCACCCTTGATGAAATACGGCGGATGCATGGGGCGCTGCAGCCCCTCCTTCGCCGCGCGTTCGTGGAAGTTGTTCCACAGGCCGATCAGCTTGCCCGGACGGCAGGGCGGCAGCACGCGGACGGCGTCGAGCGGAAAGCGGCGGTCGGTCGGCTGCGGATCGGCGAACAGATCGCCCTGCCAGGCGGTGACGGTCGCGCCGTCGAGGGTGTCGCCGACAAGGGTACCTATGTATTCCGTGCCGTCGGCGGCGAAGCGCAGCCAATGCTTAACGGGTGTCGTTGCAGTCATGTTCAGAACTCGAAGCCGAGGTTGAGTGAATCGAAGCGCTGCGCCCCGCCGCCGCCGGCCGCCGTGCGGAATTCCTCGCTGCGATGGACGCGCGTCCAGGAAAAGCGCAGGCGGTCGATGCGCACGCTGAAGCCCAGCGACAGGTCGCGTACATGCCGGCGGCGATCCACCGAAGGACCGTCGCGGAACACCGGGCCGTCAAGGAAGATGTTGTAGGCGACGAGCCGATGGTCGACACCGGCGAACCCATACCAGGCGTTGCCGGTCCGCCCATCCGCACCCTGCGCCCGGGTACCGTGCAACATCGCTCCGCCGGGTTCGATCGTGTCCGGCCCGAAACCTTCCAGCTGCCTGCCCAGCCGCAGCATGACTCCGCCGCGCGCCAGCGTCATCACCGTCCCGAGCGTTGCGCCGCCGTGGGCGACGACATCGACATGATCGCTGCCGAAGCGCCGCTTCTGCAGATAGGAGAGCATGAAGGCCGGTTCGGTCTTTCCCTGGTTGTCCCAGCCGCGGGGCTGGCGGACGCCGACGAAGCGATGCCAGGCCTTCTGCACCGGCTCGCCGAGCGCGGCCGGCCCGACCACGCCGAGATCGAATTCCACGGTATCGAGGCGATTGCCGCGCGCCCGCTGCGCCACGCCGCCGAGGTAGAGCCAGGCCGCCCAGGGACGGTCGAAGGGCTGTGGCGTCGCGATCGTGATGTCGCGCGGCGTGTACATGTTCTGGCCGAGGAACAGCCCGACATGGACGTCGGCGCCGTTGTCCGGGTCGATGCTGCGCAGCACGTCGGCTGCCGGCGTCTGCAACAGCTCGAACGGCAGGCCGATGCCGAGCTTGATGCCGTTGGTGTAGTAGCGGTCGGTGCGCGCCAGCATGTCGTTCTCGACGAACAGCTGGACCTCGCTGTCGGCGGGTGGGGCGGCGAACGGCAGAGCGGCTGCGGCAGCCGGCGCGGCTAGGCAGGCAAGTAGCGGGAAAAATCGAAACTGAAAGCGCATGGCGAATTATTTCACGGCGCAAGTCATCACAGGTCGTTCGCAATCACATCGCAGCGCACCGCTTGCGTGCATCCAAACGGCATGCGCGCCCTATTTCAGGGCGCGTGTTTTGTGTGGCGACAGCTATGTGTGTTGCATCACGAAACCCGCTCTAAATCAGGGTTTCGGTTTGGTCACAAGGCGAAATGGATCGACTGGCACGGTATTCGCTGTATCCATTTCGAGCGCAATCGCGCCCATCTTTATTCATCCTCATAAGGGAGCCCTTCCATGCAACGTCGCAACTTCGTCAAGGCCACCGCCGTCACCGTCGCACTTGCCGCCGCCGGATTCTTGTCGGCTCCGGCCCTCGCCGCCGATACCATCAAGGTCGGCATCCTCCATTCGCTGTCGGGCACGATGGCGATCTCCGAAACCGCGCTGAAAGAAACCGCGTTGATGACCATCGAGGAAATCAACGCCAAGGGCGGCGTGATGGGCAAGAAGCTCGAGCCGGTGGTCGTCGACCCCGCCTCCAACTGGCCGCTGTTCGCGGAGAAGGCCCGCCAGCTGCTCACCCAGGACAAAGTCGCCGTGGTCTTCGGCTGCTGGACATCCGTCTCGCGCAAGTCGGTGAACCCGGTGTTCAAGGAACTCAACGGCCTGCTGTTCTACCCCGTGCAGTACGAAGGCGAAGAACTCGAGAAGAACGTTTTCTACACCGGCGCCGCGCCCAACCAGCAGGCGATCCCGGCCGTCGAATACCTGATGAGCAAGGATGGCGGTTCGGCCAAGCGCTTCGTGCTGCTCGGCACCGACTATGTCTATCCGCGTACCACCAACAAGATCCTGCGCGCTTTCCTGAAGTCGAAGGGCGTCGCCGATGCCGACATCATGGAGGACTACACCCCCTTCGGCCACAGCGACTACCAGACCATCATCGCCAAGATCAAGAAGTTCGCTTCCGAGGGCAAGAAGACCGCCGTCGTGTCGACCATCAACGGCGACTCGAACGTGCCCTTCTACAAGGAACTCGGCAACGCCGGCCTGAAGGCCACCGACGTGCCGGTCGTCGCCTTCTCGGTGGGTGAAGAGGAACTGCGCGGCGTCGATACCAAGCCGCTGGTCGGTCACCTCGCCGCCTGGAACTACTTCCAGTCGGTCAAGAACCCGACCAACGACGCCTTCATCAAGATGTACAAGGACTGGGCGAAGAAGCAGAAGCTGCCGAACGCCGAGACTGTCGTGACTAACGACCCGATGGAAGCGACCTATGTCGGCATTCACATGTGGAAGCAGGCGGTCGAGAAGGCCAAGACCACCGATGTGGACAAGGTCATTGCCGCGATGGGCGGCCAGACCTTCAAGGCCCCGTCGGGCTTCGAGATCAAGATGGACGAGAAGAACCACCACCTGCACAAGCCGGTGCTGATCGGCGAAGTGAAGGCGGACGGCCAGTTCAATGTCGTCTGGAAGACCAAGGGCCCGGTCAAGGCCGCGCCGTGGTCGCCTTACATCCCGGGCAACGACAAGAAGAAGGACGAACCCATGTAAGCCTGCGGGCTTGAACAGAACGGCGGCGGTTCGCCGCCGCCGTCTCCCCAGCGCCGACTTTTGACTCAACCTCCCATGCGACTTCTTCTCCTCACACTTTTCTGCTGGCTGAGCTTTTCGGCATCCGCCGCGGTTGATCCCGCGCTGGTGCAGCAACTCGCCGCCGAAGAGTCCGACGACAAGATCGCCGCCATCCAGGCCATCGCCGCCACCGCCGACCCCGAGGCGGCGAAGCTGCTCCAGTCGCTTGCCGACGGCACGCTGACTGCGCCCGATGGCAGCGAGATCATGCTCAACAACCGCATCCGCGGCGAACTGGCCAACGCGCTGGCCGGCCTGCGACTGTTCGATGCCGACCGGGCCGTGCGGCTGGCCGCCGCGCGCGAACTGCAGACCAACGTCGGCATCGAGCTGGCGCCGCTGCTGGCCAAAGCCCTCGACAAGGAAACCGACGTTCAGATCAAGGCGCTGCTGGCCACTGCCCATGCCCAGGCCAACCTCGCCAGTCCTGACATCGCCGCACGGCTGGCCGCCGTCAAGTCGCTGGCCGACGCCCCCAGCCCGAACACACGCAACCTGTTGCTGCCGCTGACCAAGGTCGATGGCGAACCCGACGCCGGCGTGCGTGCCGCCGCCAAGGCGTCGCTGACGGCCGTCGAGCGCCGCCTCGCCATCGGCGAAACGCTGGGCAGCGTGTTTACCGGCCTGAGCCTCGGCAGCATCCTGCTGCTGGCCGCGCTCGGCCTCGCGATCACCTACGGCGTGATGGGCGTGATCAACATGGCACACGGCGAGTTGCTGATGATCGGCGCCTACGCCACCTACGCGGTGCAGGGCCTGTTCCGCAACTACCTGCCGGCCTATGTCGATGCCTATGTAGTCGCTGCCATTCCGGTCGCCTTCTTCGCCGCCGCCGCGGTCGGCATCCTGCTCGAACGCACCGTCATCCGCCACCTCTACGGCCGGCCGCTCGAGACGCTGCTCGCCACCTGGGGCTTGTCGCTGATCCTGATCCAGGCCGCACGCGTGCTGTTCGGGGCGCAGAACGTCGAGCTCGCCAACCCCGAGTGGATGTCCGGCGGCGTCACGCTGATGGCCGGCCTCGTGCTGCCATGGAACCGCATCGTCATCATCGGCTTCTCCTTGTTAGTGCTACTGCTGGTCTGGCTGCTGATGAACCGGACGCGCCTCGGCATGTTCGTGCGCGCCGTCACGCAGAACCGCCCGATGGCCGGTTGTGTCGGCGTGCATACGGCGAAGATCGACACGCTGGCCTTCGGCCTCGGCGCGGGCATCGCCGGCCTCGGCGGCGTGGCGCTGTCGCAGATCGCCAACGTCGGCCCGGACATGGGGCAGGGCTACATCGTCGATAGCTTCATGGTGGTCGTGCTGGGCGGTGTCGGGCAACTCGCCGGCGCAGTGTGGGCGGCACTGGGGCTGGGCATTTTCACCAAGTTCCTCGAGGGCTGGGCCGGGGCGGTGATCGCCAAGATCGTCGTGCTGGTCTTCATCATCGTCTTCATCCAGAAGCGTCCGCAAGGCCTGTTCGCCCTCAAGGGCCGGTTTGTCGAGTCATGAGAACCCCATTGACCATTCGCTTCCTGCAGGCTACGCCCAAGTCCGGGTGGGTCACACTCGCTGCCTTCGCCGTACTGACCTTCATTATCCTGCCGCTGCTGCACCTCGCCGTGCCGTCGGAGAGCCCCTTCCACGTCTCCACTTACGTCATCACGCTGGCCGGCAAGATCATGTGCTACGCCATCGTGGCGGTGGCGATGGACCTGATCTGGGGCTACGCCGGCATACTCTCGCTCGGCCACGGGCTGTTCTTCGCGCTCGGCGGCTACGCCTTCGGCATGTACCTGATGCGCCAGATCGGCCGCGACGGCTCCTATCAATCCGACCTGCCCGATTTCATGGTCTTCCTCGACTGGAAGGAATTGCCCTGGTACTGGGCCGGTTCCGACTCCTTCCTCTGGGCGCTGCTTCTCGCCATCGCCCTGCCCGGCCTGGTCGCCTTCGTCTTCGGCTTCTTCGCGTTCAGGTCGCGCATCAAGGGCGTGTATTTCTCGATCATCACCCAGGCGCTCACCTTCGCCGCGATGCTGCTGTTCTTCCGCAACGAGACCGGCTTCGGCGGCAACAACGGCTTCACCGACTTCAAGCGCATCCTCGGCTACAGCATCACCTCGCCGGAAATGCGCGTGATCCTGTTCGCACTGTCGGCCGCACTGCTGATGGCTACGCTGCTGCTCGGGCGCTACCTCGTCGTCTCGAAGTTCGGCCGCGTGCTGGCGGCGATCCGCGACGCCGAGTCGCGCACCATGTTCCTCGGCTACAACCCGCTCTGGTACAAGCTCGGCATCTGGACATTCTCGGCCATGCTGTGCGGCCTGGCCGGTGCGCTCTACGTGCCGCAGGTGGGCATCATCAACCCGGGCGAGATGTCGCCGGCCAACTCGATCGAGATCGCCATCTGGGCGGCGGTGGGTGGGCGCGGCACGCTGATCGGCCCGGTGATCGGAGCGGCCATCGTCAACCTGTCGAAGAGCTTCTTCACCCAGACCTTCCCCGACTACTGGCTGTTCTTCCTCGGCGCGCTGTTCGTCGCCGTGACGCTATGGCTGCCCGAGGGCGTGGCCGGACTCTGGAAGCGCTGGCAGGCAAGGAGAGCCGCATGAACGCCGCCACCTCATTCGCCACCGCTGTCGCCGAAAACCGGCACGACCAGGAATGGCTCGGCGGTATTTCGACCGGCCACCTTGCCAAGCCTGGCGAGGTCGACATCTCGCACAAGGTCATTCTCTACCTTGAAGGCATCTCGGTCAGTTTCGACGGCTTCAAGGCGCTCAACAACTTGAACCTCGCCATCGACGCCGGCGAGCTGCGCTGCATCATCGGCCCGAACGGCGCCGGCAAGACGACGATGATGGACGTCATCACCGGCAAGACGCGGCCGGACGAGGGCCGCTGCTTCTTCGGCCAGACCATCGACCTCACCCAGTTGCGCGAGGCCGAGATCGCCCATGCCGGCATTGGCCGCAAGTTCCAGAAGCCGACCATCTTCGAGAATCTATCCGTCTTCGAGAACCTCGAACTCGCGCTGAAGACCGACAAGCGTGCGCGCTTCAGCCTGTTCGCCTGGCTTTCCGACGACCAGCGCGACAAGATCGTCGACACGCTCAAGCTGATCCGGCTCGATCACGAGGCGGATCGCCCCGCCGGCCTGCTCTCGCACGGCCAGAAGCAGTGGCTGGAGATCGGTATGCTGCTGGTGCAGGATCCCAAGCTGCTGCTGCTGGACGAACCCGTTGCCGGCATGACAGACGACGAGACGGCGCGCACCGGCGAGCTGTTCAAGTCGCTGACCGGAAAACACAGTCTCGTCGTCGTCGAGCACGACATGGCCTTTATCGAGCAGCTCGGCGGCAAGGTCACCGTGCTGCATGAAGGTTCGGTGCTCGCCGAAGGCGATCTGGCGACTGTACAGGCCGACGAGCGTGTCATCGAAGTGTATTTGGGGCGCTGATATGTTGGTCGTGCACAACCTCAACCAGTTTTACGGCGGCAGCCACATCCTGCGCGACCTGTCCTTCGAGGTGCCGGTCGGCAAAGTGACGACCCTGCTCGGCCGCAACGGCGTCGGCAAGACCACGCTGCTCAAATGCCTGATGGGCCTCGTCCCGGCCAAGACCGGCAAGATCGAATTCGAGGGCAAGGACATCACTACGCTGCCGTCGCATGCCCGCGTGCGCGCCGGCATCGGCTACGTGCCGCAGGGTCGCGAAATCTTTCCGCGCCTGACCGTCGAGGAAAACCTGCTGATGGGCATGGCCAGCCTGCCCAGTGGCAGCAAACTGCCCGAACGCATCATGGAGCTGTTCCCCGTGCTGAAGACCATGCTCAGGCGGCGCGGCGGCGACCTCTCCGGCGGCCAGCAACAGCAGCTGGCCATCGGCCGTGCGCTGGCGCTGAATCCACGTTTATTGATCCTCGACGAACCGACCGAAGGCATCCAGCCCTCCATCATCAAGGACATCGAACGCGCCATCCGCGTCGTCGCCAGCAGCAAACCCAGCCTCGAAGCGGCCAAGAAAACCGCCGAGCGGCAGGAGGTCATGGAAGCCATCCAGAAAGTCGCCGAAACCGGCGAAGTGGCGATCCTGCTCGTCGAACAGTATTACGACTTCGCCCGCGCGCTGGCCGATCAATACCTGGTCATGGAGCGCGGAGAGATCATCAAACGCGGCACTGGCGCCGACATGGAGAAGGACGGCGTCCGCGAATTGCTGGCGGTATGATCCGCCGATGCGCCCCGGAGACCCGATACAAGCTGCCTGGCAGGCCAGTCTCGACTTGCGCTTCGCGCGGCGGGGCGCGGGGACGATACTCGCCGCCAGCCGGCACGAAGGGCCGCTGCGCATCCAGAAGTCGCTCTACCAGGAAGGCCGGGACATCTGTCACGCCATCGTGCTGCATCCGCCAGCCGGCATCGCCGGCGGCGACCAGTTGCGTATCGGTGTCGAGGCCGGGCCCGAGGCGCAGGCGCTGCTCACCACGCCAGGCGCGGGCAAGTGGTATCGCTCGGCAGGTGCCTTGGCGGAGCAGGTCGTGACGCTGAAAGTCGGCGCTGGCGGGACGGCGGAGTGGCTGCCGCAGGAGAGCATCGTCTTCGACGCGGCGCAGGCGCGCATGCGCACGAGCGTGGAACTGGAGGCAGGCGCGCGCTACCTCGGCGTCGAAACGTTGTGCCTCGGCCGGCGCGCCAGCGGCGAGACATTCTCGCGTGGACAACTGCAACTGGCCACCGACATCCGGCTGGCCGGCAAGTTGTTGTGGCGCGAGCGCGGCCACATCGAGGGTGGGTCGACCCTGCTCGATTCGACGATTGGTCTCGCCGGCTTTTCAGTCTGCTCGGCCATCATCGCGGCCGGCGCCGATGTGGACGCCGACACGCTGGCGGCCTGCCGGCAGGCAGTGCCCGCCGAGGCCGGCGCGCAATACGGCGTCACGGCCATGCCGCAACTGTTCGTCGGCCGCTACCTCGGCCATTCGGCGGAAGCCGCGCGCGCCTGGTTCGTCGAACTCTGGCGCGCATTGCGCCCCGTTTTCATCGGGCGCGCGGCTGCGGTGCCGCGCATCTGGAATACCTGAAGGAGGACGCATGGAACTCACCCCCCGCGAGAAGGACAAGCTGCTGATCTTTACCGCCGCGCTGCTGGCCGAGCGGCGCAAGGCACGCGGCCTCAAGCTCAACTACCCGGAGGCGGTGGCCTTCATCACCGCCGGCATTCTCGAAGGCGCGCGCGACGGACGGACTGTGGCGGAGCTGATGAGTTACGGAACGACGCTGCTGAAGCGCGACGAGGTGATGGAAGGTGTGGCGGAGATGATTCCCGACATCCAGGTGGAAGCCACCTTTCCCGATGGCACCAAGCTCGTCACCGTTCACAACCCGATTGTGTGAGGCGACCATGATCCCAGGCGAAATGCAGATTGAAGCCGGCGAAATCGAGTTGAACGCCGGCCGCCGCACCGTGACGATTGAAGTGGCGAATACCGGCGACCGGCCGGTGCAGGTCGGCTCGCATTACCACTTCTTCGAGACCAACGAGAGCTTGTCTTTCGATCGCGCCAAGGCACGCGGCATGCGCCTCAACATCGCCGCTGGCACGGCGGTGCGCTTCGAGCCGGGGCAGACGCGCACCGTCGAGTTGGTCGATTACGCCGGGGAGCGCAAGGTGTATGGCTTTCAAGGAAAAATTCAGGGAGCGTTGAAATGAAAATCACGCGACAGGCTTATGCCGAAATGTTCGGCCCTACGACGGGCGACCGCGTGCGCCTTGCCGACACGGAACTCTGGATCGAGGTCGAAAAGGACTACACCATCCCCGGCGAGGAAGTGAAATTCGGTGGCGGCAAGGTGATCCGCGACGGCATGGGCCAGGGCCAGAAGCTGGCCAAAGATGTGGCCGACACGGTGATCACCAATGCCCTGATCGTCGACGCCGTGCAAGGCATCGTCAAAGCCGACATCGGTTTCAAGAACGGCTTCATTAGCGCTATCGGCAAGGCCGGCAATCCGGACGTGCAGCCGGGCGTCACCATTGCGATTGGAGCCGGCACCGAGGTCATCGCCGGCGAGGGCATGATCGTCACGGCCGGCGGCATAGACAGCCACATCCACTTCATCTGCCCGCAACAGATCGAGGAGGCGCTGATGTCGGGCATCACCACCATGCTCGGCGGCGGTACCGGCCCGGCGACCGGCACCTACGCCACCACCTGCACGCCGGGGCCGTGGCACATCCACTCGATGCTGGCGGCGGCGGATGCCTTCCCGATGAACCTCGGCTTCCTCGGCAAGGGCAACGTCAGCCAGCCCGGCCCGGCGCGGGAGCAGGTGGCGGCCGGCGCCATCGGCCTCAAGCTGCACGAGGACTGGGGCACCACCCCCGCCGCAATTGACAACTGCCTCTCGGTGGCCGAGCAGATGGACGTGCAGGTGGCGATCCACACCGACACCCTCAACGAGTCCGGCTTCGTCGAGGCGACCCTCGCCACCTTCAAGGGCCGCACGATACATACCTTCCACACCGAAGGCGCCGGCGGCGGCCACGCACCGGACATCATCAAGGCGGCCGGCCTGCCCAACGTGTTGCCGAGCTCGACCAACCCGACGATGCCCTACACGAAGAACACCATCGATGAGCATCTCGACATGTTGATGGTGTGCCACCACCTCGACCCGAGCATCGCCGAGGACATCGCCTTCGCCGAGTCGCGGATCCGCCGCGAGACCATTGCCGCCGAAGACATCCTGCACGACCTGGGCGCGTTCTCGATGATGAGTTCCGATTCGCAGGCGATGGGCCGCGTCGGCGAGGTGATCATCCGCACCTGGCAAACCGCGCACAAGATGAAGCTGCAACGCGGTGCGCTGAAGGAAGACAGCGCCCGCAACGACAACCAGCGCGTCCTGCGCTACATCGCCAAATACACGATCAACCCGGCCATCACCCATGGAATTTCTCACGTCGTCGGCAGCATCGAGCCGGGCAAGCTGGCCGACCTTGTGCTGTGGAAGCCGGCCTTCTTCGGCGTGAAGCCCTCGCTGATCCTCAAGGGCGGCATGATCGCGGCGGCGGCGATGGGCGACCCCAACGCCTCGATCCCGACGCCGCAGCCGGTGCATTACCGGCCGATGTTCGGCAGCTTCGCCGGCGGGCTGAAGACCTCGCTGACCTTCGTCTCCAAGGCGGCGCTCGCCAATCCGGCGGTGCAGTCGCTCGGGCTGCAAAAGCGGCTGGAGCCGGTGCGGGGCTGTCGCACGGTGACCAAGGCCGACATGGTGCGCAACAGCGCCACGCCCGCGATCGAAGTGGATACCGAAACCTATGCGGTGCGCGCCGATGGCGAACTGTTGGTCTGCGAACCGGCGCAGGTGCTGCCGATGGCGCAACGTTACTTCCTGTTCTAGCCATGCACGTGATCGAACGAAAAGCGGAACCGACCGCCAACGCCAAGGCCCACCTGGTGCTGAGCTTCGAGGCGCGCTGCAAGAGCCGCCTGCGCACGCGGCTGCTGACCGGCGAGGAAATCGGCCTGTTCATGGAGCGCGGCACGGTGCTGCGCGGGGGCGACAAGCTGGCCGCCAACGACGGCACGGTGATCGAAGTCGTCGCCGCGCCCGAGATGCTGATGGAAGCGATGGCCGACGATCCGCTGTTGCTGGCGAAAGCCGCCTACCACCTCGGCAACCGGCACGTCGCCGTGCACCTGCTGCCGGGCCGGCTGCGCTTCGCCGCCGACCATGTGCTGGGCGAAATGGTGCGCGGCCTCGGCCTGCCGGTGACGGAGATCGAGGCGCCCTTCGAGCCGGAGAGCGGTGCTTATGGTCATTCGGGCGCGCATCCCCATGGCCACAGTCCGGATGGCGAAGGCCGTGGCCCGCGCATCCACGACCACTTCAATCGATGAGCCTGACGCGCCTGCTCCAGCTCGCCAGCCCCGCCCTGCCGGTCGGGGCCTACACCTATTCGCAGGGGCTGGAGTGGGCCGTCGAGGCCGGCACGGTGACGAACGAGGCGACGGCGCTCGCCTGGATTACCGACCAGCTCGAATGGAACCTCGGCCGCTTCGAGGCACCGCTGCTTCTCGGGATGATGGCGGGCGGCGATGTCGCCGCACTCGACGCGCAGTACCTCGCCAGCCGCGAGACCGCCGAGCTGCGCGCCGAGACCTTGCAGATGGGCCATTCGCTGCGGCGTTTGATCGACGACCTGGGACTGGAGGTTGCCGTCCCGCCGGCGCCGACTTTTCCCGTTGTCTGGAGCGCCCTCGCCGCGCATTGGCAGATTCCGCCGCGCGAGGCGCTGGCGGCCTGGCTGTGGAGCTGGGCCGAGAACCAGGCGATGGCTGCGCTCAAGGCCGTACCACTCGGCCAGGCCGCCGGACAGCGCATCCTGCTGGAGATCGGCGGGCGCATTCCGGCCGTCGTCGAGGGTGCGCTGCAACTCGACGAGGATAGTTGCAGCAACTTCGCGCCAGGCTTCGCCATCGCCTGTGCGCGCCACGAAACCCAATACTCACGGTTATTCAGATCATGAAACAAGCATTGAGAGTCGGTATCGGCGGGCCGGTCGGTTCCGGCAAGACCGCCCTCACCCTCGCGCTGTGCCAGGCGCTGCGCGACACCTACAACATCGCCGCCGTCACCAACGATATCTACACCGAGGAGGACGCGCAGTTCCTCGTCAAGCACGCGGCGCTGGCGCCCGAGCGCATCATCGGCGTGGAAACCGGCGGCTGCCCGCACACGGCGATCCGCGAGGACGCCTCGATCAACCTCGAAGCGGTCGACCGGCTCAACGCGCGCTTCCCCGGGCTGGAGATCGTCTTCATCGAGAGCGGCGGCGACAATCTGGCGGCCACCTTCAGCCCTGAGCTTTCCGACCTGACGCTCTACGTGATCGACGTCGCCGCCGGTGACAAGATTCCGCGCAAGGGCGGGCCGGGCATCACCAAGTCCGACCTGCTGGTGATCAACAAGATCGACCTCGCGCCCATGGTCGGCGCCTCGCTGGAGGTGATGGACCGCGACGCGAAGAAAATGCGTGGAGGGGAGAATGGACGTCCGTTCATCTTCTCCAACATGAAGACTGGCCTGGGCCTCGCCGAAATCATTGCCTTCATCGTCGACAAGGGCATGCTGCCGGCACGCTGAAAATTAACGTTCAGGCTGCCCGGCTTTTCTGGATCAGGTCGTAGGCGACCTGGATTTCCTTGGTCTTTTCCGTCGCCATGGCGATCATGTCGTCCGGCAGGCCCTGCCCAATCAGTTTGTCGGGGTGGTACTGGCTGATCAGCTTGCGGTAGGCCCGCTTGACTTCCTGGTCCGAACTTTCCTTCGTGACGCCGAGTGCCTTGTACGCATCATCCAGAGCCGCTGCCTTGTTCGCGGAACCGCCGGCAAAATGGGACTGGTTGAGCACCATATCCACCAGTCTTCTGAAGGCGGCCTGGTCGTAACCCAGGCATGAAGCCATTTCTGCGAGGAGCGCCTCTTCTGCAGAATGGAGATGCTCATCCGCCAGGGCCAGGGTGATCAGATAGACGAGGAGGATTTCCCGCAAGCTGCGGGTCTGGCCGCAAACGGACATGAAGCGGGAACAGGTTTGCGCGAGATCCGTGGCCGGATCGACGCCTCGCTTGAACAAGGCGATGGCCTGCGTGCGGTGCGCCTCGGTCATGCCGAGGTTGCGCATCAATGCCTCGGCATGGGCGATCTCGGCTTCCGAGACGCGCCCGTCCGCCTTCGCCAGCCGACCCATGGCGATGAACAGGGTTTCGAGAAAGACCGCCTGCCGCAACGCATTCCCGAGCGGATTGATGCCGCCCGAGCCGTAGTCGCGCATCCGGTCGATGACCCACCCGACGAACAAACCCAGCAGGCCGCCAAGGAAACCCAGAAAGTAGAAGCCGGCAATCGAGCCGATCAGCTTGAACATGGGCCTTACTTGAAGTGCAGGAAGCGTTCTGTCTGCAGACTCATTCTTCCGCGCTATCCACCAGCGCGCTCATCGCTTCGGCGATCACTTCCATCGTCGTCGTGATTTCCTCGAGGTCCGTGACGAAGGACTGGCGGTCTTCCGATCCCTCGGCCGTCTCCTCGATCTCCTCCTCGATGCACTGGCCGGTGAATTCCAGTGCGTCGGCGATCACTTCCAGTTGTTCCAGCGTCAGGGGGACGTTGATCATTTCATTCATGGCCGTGCTCCTTGGTCATATCGATTGCGCAGGTATGCGATGATTTTTCCCGACTCGTAGAGCCACTGCTCCGTACCCGCATCGTCCTGAATCCTCAGGCAGGGTACCTTGATTTCACCGCCGCCGCGCAGCAGTTCGTCACGGTATCTGCCTTCGGGCTGCGCATCCCTGAATTGAATGGGAAGCGACAGGCGCCGCAGCTCCTGACGGACCTTGATGCAGAACGGACAGGTTTTGAACTGGTACAGGCTCAGGTTCCGGCATTCCCGATCGACGGCCTGCTGGGCTTCCGGGGTGCGCACGATTCCCCTGGGCCGGGTCAGCATTTCCCAGAGCAGCATGAAGGGCCCGAGGATCACTCGCAGGGCCTTGAAGAACAGCCTGATCATCGCTTGTCCGCCTCGCCTAAACATCGATCCCGACGACGTCTTCCGCCTCGAATTCATCGGGGATGGTGCCGTCCCCGATGCCCGTGACCATGGCCGCCAGTTCATCGCTCTGCTTGACGAAATATTCCGCACTGACGGGATCGTAGAAACGCTGGCCGATGGCCAGCTCCCCGAACTTGATGCGTTGGCGAGCAGGTTTGGTGGTCATGAGAGTGCACCCTGTTGATACGGAGATGAAATGAAAGCGCCTCCTGACCCCAGGAGGCGCGTCGTTGTGGTGGCCCCCCTGGGAGTCGAACCCAGCACCAACGGATTATGAGTCCGCTGCTCTAACCAGGCATGAGCTAGAGGGCCGCGGTTCCGTGCCCGGCTTTGTCGACATCGCCTTGCCGTGCATTCGCACTGTCTTCGGCTCGTCTTCGCGCCGGGCATGGCCCGAGTGAAACTTATTCGCTGCCGTCGAGGAAGCTGCGCAGCTTTTCCGAACGCGAGGGGTGGCGCAGCTTGCGCAGGGCCTTCGCCTCGATCTGGCGGATGCGCTCGCGCGTGACGTCGAACTGCTTGCCGACTTCCTCGAGGGTGTGGTCGGTATTCATCTCGATGCCGAAGCGCATGCGCAGCACCTTGGCCTCGCGCGGCGTCAGGCTGTCGAGCACTTCCTTGGTCACGCCGCGCAGCGAGGCGAACAGGGCGGCATCGGCCGGCGCGACGGTGCTGGTGTCCTCGATGAAGTCGCCGAGGTGCGAGTCGTCGTCGTCGCCGATCGGCGTTTCCATCGAGATCGGCTCCTTGCTGATCTTGAGGATCTTGCGGATCTTGTCCTCGGGCATTTCCATCTTGATCGCCAGCGTCGCGGGATCGGGTTCGCTGCCGGTTTCCTGCAGGATCTGGCGGCTGATGCGGTTCATCTTGTTGATCGTCTCGATCATGTGCACCGGGATGCGGATGGTTCTTGCCTGATCCGCGATTGAACGTGTAATCGCCTGGCGGATCCACCACGTGGCATAGGTCGAGAACTTGTAGCCGCGGCGGTATTCGAACTTGTCCACCGCCTTCATCAGGCCGATGTTGCCCTCCTGGATCAGGTCGAGGAACTGCAGGCCACGGTTGGTGTATTTCTTGGCGATCGAGATCACCAGGCGCAGGTTGGCCTCGGTCATCTCGCGCTTGGCGCGACGGGCCTTGGCTTCGCCGGTGGACATCTTCTTGTTGATGTCCTTGAGTTCCTTGAGCGGGATGCCGATGCGGTCCTGCAGGTCAATCAGGGCCTGCTGTTCCTCGAGGATCGCCGGCGCGGCACGCATCAGCATGGCGGCATAGGGCTTGCCGGACTGCACCTCGTGCTTGAGCCACTCCATGTTGGTCTCGTTGCCGGGGAAGACCTTGATGAAGTGCGGGCGCGGCATCTTCGCCTTGTCCACGCAGAGATGCAGGATCTTGCGCTCGTGGTTGCGCACCGCCTCGACCATGCCGCGCACCGAGTCGCACAGGCGCTCGATGGCGCGCGCGGTGAAGCGGATGTTCATCAGCTCGTCGGAGATCTGCTTCTGGACCTTCAGGTAGGTCTTGTCCTGCGAGCCTTTCTTAGCCAATGCCGGCATCAGCTTGCCGTAGAGGTTGAAGATCGTGGTGAAGCGCTCGAGCGAGTCCTGGCGCAGCTTCATGAGCGAAGCGGAGACGCGTGCTTCGCCGTCATCGCCGTCATCGTCGTCGATATCCTCGTCGGACTCCTCGTCCTCGTCCTCGTCCAGGTTCGCCTTCGCCTCGATGTCCTCGTCGGGTGCATCGGGATCGATGAGGCCGTCGACCAGCTCGTCGATGCGCATCTCCTCCTTGGCCACCTTGTCGGCCATCTCGAGGATTTCCATGATGGTCGTCGGGCAGGCGGAGATGGCCAGCACCATGTGCTTGAGGCCTTCCTCGATGCGCTTGGCGATCTCGATCTCGCCTTCGCGGGTCAGCAGTTCGACGGTACCCATCTCGCGCATGTACATGCGTACCGGGTCGGTCGTGCGGCCAAATTCGGAATCGACGGAGTTCAGGGCCTGCTCGGCCTCTTCCTCGGCTTCGTCGGCATCGACCGTCTGTGTGCTCTGCTCGGCCAGCAGGATTTCTTCGGGCGCGGGCGCCTGGTCGAAGACCTGGATGCCCATGTCGTTGAAGGTGCTGATGATCGCCTCGATCTGCTCGGCGTCGACCAGGTCGTCCGGCAGATGGTCGTTGATCTCGGCATAGGTCAGGTAGCCGCGCTCCTTGCCCAGGGTGATCAGGCTCTTGAGCCGGGTGCGCCGTGCTTCGAGGTCGATGGCTGTCGGCTTGGCCTGTTCGAGCGCTGCCAGCGCCTGTCTTTCGCGCGCCTTCTTGCCCTTGGCCGTCGGCTTGGCGACGACTTCGGCAACGGGCGGCGGGGCGGGTGTTTCGACTGCGACGACGACGGGTGCGGCGACCTTGGCCGGCTTCGCCGGCTTGGTCTCGGCCGCTGCGGGTTTATGCGTTGCCGGCTTCGGACTCGGGGCGGCAGCCGGCTTGGCCTTGGCTGGCGCCCTGGTCGGGGCAGCCACCTTGGCGGCCGCCTTCACGGCGGGTTTCGCCGCGGCTTTGGGTACGGTGGCCTTCTTCGGTGCGGCCGGTTTGGCAGCGGGTTTGCGGGGGCTCGAAGTGTTCTTGGCCGGCTTGGCGGTGGGCTTGGACATGGACTCGACTCGAATCGCGGCGAAACATGTAATTATAGATGAAATATCAAGCCTTTTCAGGCCTCCTTCAGGTCGTCTTCCGTGCCAGCAGGCTGGCGAGCGCCTGGCGTTCCTCGGCGGAAAGGGTACCGGCACGCGCCCGGGCGGTCAGTTCGTCGATACGTCGACGCAGTGCCTGGGCCTGCAGCCGATCGATCGTATCGGCGAAGACCGCTTCCAGCTCACCTTCGTCCCCGGCATCCATCTCGACTTGTTTTGCCAGCGAGACGATGATGTCCTCGTGGGGGCTGTCGCGGAAGTGCTCAAGCAGCAGGCCGAGATTGCCGGTCGGCAGGACGGCCCGCTTGACGGCATCGGCGATGGCCACCAGCGCCGCACCTTCTGCGGTTTCCTGCGAAACCAGGTCGAGCGGCAGGCGTGCGGCCCGCTCCGGCCGGCGCAATACCGTCGCCAGCAGGGTGCGCTCGATGACGCGGGGCACCGGGCGCAACGATGCGGCGGCCGGCGCCCCGCGCGAACGGGCGAGCGGCTTCAGGCCGCACTGGGCTTCCAGTTCCGCCTGCGCCAGCTGCGCGCGGCGGGCGATTTCCTTGGTCAGCTGCACGCGCAGGACGGGTGCGGCGATCTTCTGCAGGAGCGGCTTGACCTCATGGACCAGCTTCGCCCGCCCCTCGGCGGAGTGAACGTCGATCTGATTTCTGCGGATCACCTCGCGAACCAGAAAATCGCTCAGCTTCGTGGCGCTGGCCACCTCCTTCAGGAAGGCGGCCGTGCCATGGGCGCGAATGAATTCATCCGGGTCCTGGTCGCCCTGCATCTGCAGAATCTCGACGCTCTTGCCGTCGACCAGATGTTCCAGGCTGTTTTCCATGGCGCGCCATGCCGCCCGGTCTCCTGCGCTGTCGCGGTCGAAGCAGAAGATCACCCGGCCGGCAAGCTTCAGCAGCCGCTGCACGTTGGCCCCAGTGGCCGCCGTGCCAAGGGTGGCCACGACGTTCTCGACGCCCAGCTGGGCGAGGCCGACGACATCCATGTAGCCTTCGACGACGATCACCGTGTCGCTTTCGTTGATCGCCTTGCGGGCCTGGGGCAGGCCGTAGAGTTCGTGGCCTTTCTGGAACAGGGGTGTCTCGGGAGAGTTCAGGTACTTGGGTTCCCCCTGGCCGAGCACGCGCCCGCCGAAGCCGATGACATTGCCGCGCTGGTCGAGGATGGGGAACATGATGCGGTCGCGGAAGCGGTCGTAGCGCCGGCCCTGCTCGTTCTCGATCACCAGGCCGCATTCGACCATGGCCGGGTCGGCGTAGTCGCCATCCACGAAGACGCGCTGCAGTCCCTGCCAGTCGTCCGGGGCGTAGCCGAGGCCGAATTTCGCGGCGATTTCGCCGGTCAGGCCGCGCCCTTTCAGGTAGTCGATGGCCTGCGGCGACGCCTTGAGCTGGTCCTTGTAGAAGCGGGCCGCGCGCGCCATGCGCTCGGTGAGCGGCTGCTGCTGGCGGACGCGTTCCTGTGAGCGGGTACCGACTTCGCGCGGCACCGGCAGGCCCAGGTGGCCGGCGAGGTCTTCCACCGCCTCGACGAAGCCGAGGCCGCTGTACTGCATGACGAAGCCGATGGCGCTGCCGTGCGCCCCGCAGCCGAAGCAGTGGTAGAACTGCTTCGACGGGCTGACGGTGAAGGACGGCGTCTTCTCGGAATGGAACGGGCAGCAGGCCTGGTAGTTGGCGCCGGCCTTCTTGAGCGTGACGTAGCGCTCGACCACGTCGACGATATCGACGCGGGACAGCAGTTCCTGGATGAAGGACTCGGGGATCACGCGGGAATTATGCGCGCGATCGTGCGCCGGCCATTCATTGGCCGGCGAGTTTGGCCTTGACGAGTTTCGAGACTTCGCCCATGTCGGCGCGGCCGGCGATCTGCGGCTTGACCAGCGCCATCACCTTGCCCATGTCGGCCGGTGCCGTGGCACCGGAGTCGGCGACGGCCTGGGCGACGATAGCGGCGATTTCGTCGGCACCCATCGCCTGCGGCATGTAGACAGACAGCACCGCGACCTCGGCCTTCTCGGCGTCGGCGAGATCCTGGCGATTCGCAGCCTCGTACTGGGTGATCGAATCCTTGCGCTGCTTGAGCATCTTCTCGATCACGGCGATCACGCCCGCATCGTCGAGCTCGATGCGCTCATCGACTTCGCGCTGCTTGATCGCCGCGAGCAACAGGCGGATCGCGCCGAGGCGGGCGGTTTCCTTCGCCTTCATGGCGGACTTCATGTCGTCGGTGATGCGGGCTTTCAGGCTCATCGGAAACTCCTGCAGCGGATTGGAAACACAAAAACCGCCCCCCTTGCGGTCGGGGCGGTCATGTTAAAACCGGTGTAATGCGGCTTAGTAGAGCTTGGGCGGCAGCAGCTGGCTGCGGATGCGCTTGTGATGGCGCTTCACGGCAGCGGCCAGCTTGCGCTTGCGCTCGGAGGTGGGCTTCTCGTAGAACTCGCGCGAACGCAGTTCGGTGAGCGTGCCAGCCTTCTCGATGGTGCGCTTGAAACGACGAATGGCGACCTCGAAAGGCTCGTTTTCCTTGACGCGAATACCGGGCATGCGAATTTCCTGGACGGTTGGTTGTAACGGAAAGGCGCGCATTCTAGTCATTTCCGCTCGGATGTCAAAGTAAAATTTCTCCTCCATGATCGTGCTCGGCATCGAATCATCCTGCGACGAAACCGGCGTTGCCCTCTACGACGGCGAGCGGGGTCTGCTCGCCCATGCCGTGCATTCGCAAGTGGCGATGCACGAGGACTACGGCGGCGTGGTGCCCGAACTCGCTTCGCGCGACCACATCCGGCGGCTGGCGCCGCTGCTCGATCAGGTGCTGCAACAGGCAGGCATCGACAAGCAAATGCTCGATGCCGTCGCCTACACCGCCGGCCCGGGGCTGGCGGGCGCCCTGCTCGTCGGTGCGAGCTTCGCAGAAGGGCTCGCGCTGTCGCTCGGCATCCCCGCCCTGCCGGTCCATCATCTCGAGGGCCACCTGCTCTCGCCGCTGCTGTCGAAAGACCCCGCGACATTTCCCTTCATCGCCCTGCTCGTTTCCGGCGGGCACACGCAGATTATGAGCGTGGAGAAAGTGGGCGCTTACGAGCTGATGGGAGAGTCGCTCGACGACGCGGCCGGCGAGGCCTTCGACAAGACCGCGCAACTGCTCGGCCTCGGCTATCCCGGCGGGCCGGCGCTCGCCCGGCTGGCGGAACAGGGCACGCCGGGCAGGTTCAAGCTGCCGCGGCCGATGCTGAATTCCGGCGACTTCATGTTCAGCTTCTCCGGCCTCAAGACGGCAGTGCTGACCGCCGTGCGCGAGCGCCCGCTGACCGAACAGGACAAGGCGGACCTCGCCGCCGAATTCCAGGATGCCGCGACCGAGGTGGTGACGACCAAGGCGCTTGCGGCGTGCCGCCAGCGGCGGCTTGCTACCTTGGTGGTTGCCGGCGGCGTCGGCGCGAACCGGCGATTGCGCGAGCGGCTCGACCGGGACGCCGCGCGGGCGGGCATCCGGGTCTGCTATCCCGAAATGGAACTGTGCACCGACAACGGCGCGATGATCGCCTTCGCCGGCATGCAGCGGCTGATGGCCGGGACGAAGCCGGAAAATACCTGCGGGGCCTTCGCGGTGAAACCGCGCTGGCCGCTGGCGACGGCCTAGGCTTTCTTCTTGTCGCCTATTTTGCCTTCGGTACCTGCGATCAGGCGCACGATGTTCGCCTTGTGCCGCACGATCAGCAGACCGCAAATGACGATGATCACGATCGACGTCGCGCCGAGGCCGTGGGCCGCGAGCGCGAGCGTGGGTGCCACGCAGGCGGCGACCAGGGCGGCAAGCGAGGAATAGCGCGTCACGACGGCCGTCGCCAGCCAGGTGAGGGCGGCGCCGAGGGCGAGCATGCCGTCGAGGCCGATCAGCACGCCGATCGCGGTGGCGACGCCCTTGCCGCCCTTGAATTTGAGGAAGACCGGGAACAGGTGGCCGAGGAAGGCGGCGAGTCCTGCAAACGCGGTTGCCGTCCCGTCGGCGCCGACTTTTGCGACGACGGCCATCGCCAGCCAACCCTTGGCCGCATCGCCCAGCAGGGTCAGCAGCGCCGCGGCCTTGTTGCCGGTGCGCAGCACGTTGGTCGCGCCGGGATTGCCCGAGCCGAAGCTGCGCGGGTCGGCCAGGCCGAAGGCCTTCGAGACGATCACCGCGAAGGGCAGCGAGCCGATCAGGTAACCGAGAACTAGGTGGATGGGCAGGGATTCCATAGAATGGCCGGCATTCTAATCGAGGCCGTACCATGGACTTCATCTTCATCGAGGACATGCGCGTCGAGGCGCACGTCGGCATCTACGACCGCGAGCGCGCCGCGCCGCAGACGCTCGAACTGTCGCTGACCTTCGGCGTGCCCGACGAGGCGGCACAGGACGACGACATCGCCAAGACCATCGACTACGCGGTCGTGATCGCGCGCATCCGCGCCGAACTGTCGCAGCGGCACTTCAACTTGCTCGAAACGCTCGGCGAATACGTGATCGGTTTGCTGCTCGGCGAATTCCGCGCGCCGTGGGTCAAGGTGTCGATCGCGAAGGTCGGCATCGCCAAGGGCGTGAAGCGCGTCGGCGTGCAGATCGAGCGGGCGCGCGGCTAGAAAGTCGGCGCCGGCGGGACGGCGCCATCAGTCCTTCAGGGCGCACTCCACGACTTTGGGCGCCAGCACGCGCAGGATGTCGTGCGGGTGCACGCCAACGAGATAGCCGCGCTGGCCGCCGTTGATGTAGATCAGCGGCAGGTCGAGGATGCTTTTCTCCATGCAGACCGGCAGCTTCTTCTTCGTGCCGAAGGGCGAGCAGCCGCCGACGAGGTAGCCGGTGTGGCGGTGGGCGTCCTCGGGCGTGCAGGGCGAAACCTTCTTGACGCCGAGCTGGCGCGCCAGCTCCTTGGTCGACACCTTGCGGTCGCCATGCATCAGCACCACGAGCGGATGCTTCGCCTCGTCCTCCATCACCAGCGTTTTCACCACGGCGTGCTCGGCGACGTTCAGTTCGCGGGCCGACACTTTCGTGCCGCCGTGTTCCTCGTAGGCGTAGAGGTGGTTGGAATGGGCGATGCGGTGCTGCGCCAGGAATTTCGTCGCCGGCGTTTCGGGGGGTCTGTCGCTATTGTTGGCGTGTCTCATGATCAACCTCGTGGATGGTGCGCCGTGTGCAGTTCCTTCAGGCGCGCACGCGCCACATGAGTATAGATCTGCGTCGTTGAGATGTCGGCGTGGCCTAGCAGCAGTTGCACCACGCGCAGGTCGGCGCCGTGGTTGAGCAGGTGGGTGGCGAAGGCGTGGCGCAGCACGTGCGGCGAGATGCGATCGCGTGGGATGCCGGCGGCGACCGCATGCTTCTTGATCAGCGCCCAGGCCATCTGGCGCGTCATGCCGTCGCTGTTCTTCCTGCCGGTGACAAAGACGAAGTCGGAGTTCCTGCCCTTCAGCAGTGTCGGCCTGCCCTCCTCCAGCCAGCGCTGCAGCCAGTCGGCGGCGACTTCGCCGAGGGGCACCAGCCGCTCCTTGCCGCCCTTGCCGAAGGTGCGCACCACGCGGTCTCCGAGGCTGATGTTGAACTGCTTCAGGCCGACCAGTTCCGAAACGCGCAGGCCGGTGGCGTAGAGCGTTTCGAGCAGCGCGCGGTCGCGCAGGCCGAGCGGCGTGGCGACATCGGGCGCGGCGAGGAGGTCCTCGACGTTCTTTTCCGACAGCGTCTTGGGGAAGCGCTCGGCGGCGACCGGCGGCTGGATGTTGAGCAGCGGGTCGGCCGCGATGCGGCCCTGTTCGATCAGCCAGCGGTAGAAGCGGCGCAGCGAGGCCTGGAAGCGCCGCAGCGTGGTCGGGCGGACGCGCTCGGGACGGTTGTGCAGGTGGGCGAGCCAGGCGTCGATGTCGGCCTCGCCGGCATCGGGCAGGGCGACACGGCGCTGTTCCAGCCAGCCGGCGAACAGGGCCAGATCGGAGCGGTAGGCGGCCAGCGTGTTCTTCGCCAGACCATCGGCGAGCCACAAGGCGTCGACGAATTCGTCGATCAGTTCAGTGTCGTGCGCTTTCATGCGCCAGCAGCCAGCGCTTCACGTCGAGCAGGAAGCCGCCGCGCTGGCGGGCGAAGCCACCCAGTCCCCGGTTCGCGGCGACGACGCGATGGCAGGGCACGATCAGCGGATACGGGTTGGCGCCGCAGGCGTTGCCGACCGCGCGCGGACCGCTGTGGATGGCCGCCGCCAGTTCGCCGTAGGTGCGTGTCTCGCCCGGGCCGATGGCGGTGATGCCGTCCCAGACGCGGCGCTGGAAGGCGGTGCCGGCCGGCGCGAGCGGCAGGGAAAAGGCGAATGTCGCGTCCTTCAGGTAGGCGCGCAACTGGCGCACGGCTTCCTTGGCCAGCAGCGATTGCGGCGTGAGTTCCGCTTGGGGTTCCAGATAGACGATCTCGGTGACCTCGTCGTCCGTGCAGCGGATGCCGAGGCAAAAAGTCGGCGCTGGCAGGACGGCGCTTAAAGTCTCCCCGCCCGAGAGGGCGGGGCTGGGGGTGGGAGGGTTCATCCCCGCACTTCGCCGTTGCCGAAGACGATCCACTTCTGCGAAGTCAGGCCTTCGAGGCCGACCGGGCCGCGCGCGTGGAACTTGTCGGTGGAGATGCCGATCTCGGCGCCGAGGCCGTACTCGAAGCCGTCGGCGAAGCGCGTCGAGGCGTTCACCATCACCGAGCTTGAATCCACCTCGCGCAGGAAGCGCAGCGCCCGCGTGTAGTCCTCGGTGACGATGCTTTCGGTGTGGGCCGACGAGTACTGGTTGATGTGGACGATCGCCTCGTCCACGTCCGCCACCACCTTGCAGGAGATGATCGCCGCGAGGTATTCGGTGTAGTAGTCCTCTTCCGTGGCGGCCTTGGACTGCGGCACGAGCGCCCGGGTCTCGGCGCAGCCGCGAATCTCGACGCCGCGCGCCGTCAGCATCTGCGCGAGGATGGGCAGCAGCGACTCGGCGACGGGGCGGGCGACCAGCAGCGATTCGGCCGTGTTGCAGGTGCCGAGGCGCTGGGTCTTGGCGTTTTCGAGGATCTTCAGCGCCTTGGCCGGATCGGCCGAGACATCCACATACACATGACAATTTCCATCCAGGTGCTTGATCACCGGCACGCGCGCTTCCTTGCTGATGCGTTCGATCAGGCCCTTGCCGCCGCGCGGCACGATCACGTCCACGTATTCGGGCATGGCGACCAGATGGCCGACCGCGGCGCGGTCGGTGGTTTCGACCACCTGCACGGCTGTCTCGGGCAGGCCAGCCGCGGCTAGGCCCTTGCGTACGCAGGCGGCGATGGCCTGGTTGCAGCGGATCGCCTCCTTGCCGCCGCGCAAGATCGCGGCATTGCCCGACTTGAGGCAGAGCGCCGCCGCGTCGGCGGTGACGTTCGGCCGTGCCTCGTAGATGATGCCGACGACGCCGAGCGGCACGCGCATCTTGCCGACCTGGATGCCGGTCGGGCGGTATTTCATGTCCGTGATTTCGCCGATCGGGTCGGGCAGGGTCGCGACCTGTTCGAGGCCCTGCGCCATCGCCTCGATGCTCTTGGCCGTGATGGTCAGACGGTCGAGCATCGCCGGTTCGAGTCCGTTCGATCTTGCTTCGGCCACATCCTCGGCATTGGCAGCGAGCAGCTCAGCACTGCGGGCGCGGATGTCGGCGGCCATCGCCAGCAGGGCGGCATTCTTCGCGGCGGTGCTCGCCTTCGCCATTTCGCGCGAGGCGGCCCGGGCGGCCTTGCCGAGTGTTTCCATGTAGTGCTTCACGTCCATGATCAAGCCCTGGTCAGTCGTAATGCGAGTTGCAGGAACTCGTCCCAGAGATCTCCGGCGACGAGGCCCTTGATGATGCGGTCGATCCGTGCCGCGTGCAAGAGGGCGGCACGGTGCAGGCGCTGGCGGGCCTCGTTGGCGAGTACCCACAGGACCAGCGGCGGCGCGGCATTCTCGGCCTGCAGGCCTTCGAGCGTGCGGACGCAGCGGGCCGCATCGCGTGACTGCAGGGCGCCCTTCAGGTCGTCGATGTCGTAGCGCGCGACGTTGAGCACGGCGGCCGAGACCTGCGCCAGTGTCAGCGGGCCGGGCGGATGGAGCAGGCCGAGCTTCTGGATCTCCTGGTGCGCAGCGAGCAGGTTGCCCTCGACGTGCAGCGCGATGAATTCCAGCGCATCCGCAGCGGCCGTCTGTCCCTGAGCGGCGAGTCGCCGGCCGATCCACTGCGGCAACTGCGCGATCGGCGGGGCGTTGCATTCGATGGCGACGCCGACCTCGGCCAGCGCGGCGAACCAGGCCGCCTTCTTCGCCCTCCAATCCATTTCGGGCAGCGTGACCAGGGTGAGGACATCCGCAGAGGATTCGCGGCAATAGCGCTGCAGCGCCTCGCCACCGTCACGTCCCGGCTTTCCCGAGGGAATGCGCAGGTCGACCAGCGTGCGGCCGCCGAAGAGGGAAAGATTGCCGGCTGCGTGGAACAGCTCGTCCCAGCGGAACGAGGGAGTGACGACCAGCACCGTGCGTTCCTCGAAGCCTTGCCGGCGCGCGGCGGCGCGCAGCGCGTCGCCGGTTTCGATGGTCAGCAGCGGATCGTCGCCGTGCAGCACATACAGCGGCTTGAGCGGCTTCTCGAGATGTGCAGCGAGTTGTTCGGGACGCAGCTGCACGGCGTGCCCTAGCTGCCCGAATTTCCGGTGGCGGCGGGTTTCGGCTTCGCGGCGGCGAGCCGGCGCAGCAGCTGCGACACCAGGTCGGATTGCATCTCGCGCAGGATCATCGCCTCCTCCGCCTCCTTGGCGAAGATGCGCGTGTCGTCGAAGGTCATCTCGCGCTGCAGGACGATGGTCGCGGGCGGCACCAGCTCCTGGCCCTTCGCGTCGGCGATGCGGTAGGTGAAGGAGCGCGTCAGCTGGAATTCGCGCACCAGGCCAGTGGCCGACAGCGACAGGATGTTCCTGGCCTGGGTGTCGTTCAGGACGACCAGCGCCGCCTGCGCCGCCTGCTTGTCCGTGACGACGCGCGTATGCGTGCCTGCCTCCAGGCTGCGCCGTATCTGCTGGTACATCTCGCTGTTTTCGGCCAGGCCGAGGTGCAGGGTTTCCCACGGCAGGCTGTAGCTGCCGCGCAGCTGGAAGCCGCAGGCCGCGAGGGTTGGCGCGAGGATCAGCGCGAGAATCAGGGCGATCAGGCCGCGCATGGGCATTCCCCTTCTCAAACGACGATATTGACCAGACGGCCGGGCACGACGACGACCTTCTTCGCCGACTTGCCTTCCATGAACTTCTGCGCCATCTCGTGCGCCAGCGCGGCGGCTTCGATCGCCGTCCTGTCGGCGCCGACTTTTACCTTGATGCTGCCGCGCAGCTTGCCGTTCACCTGCAGCACCAGTTCGACCTCATCCTGCACCAGCGCTGCTTCCAGCGGTTCGGGCCATTCGGCCTGCAGGATGTCGGGGCCATAGTCCAGTTCGATCCACAGCGCATGCGCGATGTGCGGCGCGATCGGCGACAGGACGCGCAGCAGGATGCCGAAGCCTTCCTTCGCATGCGGATCGGCCGGCGCCTTTTCCAGCGCGTTGAGCATCTTCATGCAGGCCGAGGCGACGGTGTTGAACTGCAGCTTGCCGAGGTCGTAGTTGGCCTGCTTGAGCAGCAGGTGGATCTCGCGACGCAGGCCGCCGGCTTCGCCGCTGGTGGTCTGATTCTTCAATGCATGGCCGAAGGCCCAGACACGCTTCATGAAGCGGTAGGCGCCCTCGACGCCGGAATCCGACCATTCGAGGGTCTGCTCGGGCGGCGAGGCGAACATCATGAAGAAGCGCGCCGTGTCGGCGCCGTGCTGCTCGATCAAATGCTGCGGATCGACGCCGTTGCGCTTGGACTTCGACATCGTGCCGACGCCGCCGTAGTCGATGCTCGAGCCGTTGGCCTTGAGCGTTGCGCCGGTGACGTGGCCCGCCTCGTTGCGTACCAGTTCGACTTCCTCGGGGGAGAAGTACTCGATGCCACCTTTGTCAGTACGGCGGCTGAAGATGTGGTTGAGCACCATGCCCTGCGTCAGCAGGTTGGCGAAGGGTTCGTCCTGTTTCACCAGTCCGACGTCGCGCATCACCTTGGTCCAGAAGCGCGAGTAGAGCAGGTGCAGGATCGCGTGCTCGATGCCGCCGATGTATTGGTCCACTGGCATCCAGTATTGCGTGCCGGCATCGACCATCTGGTCGTTGGCCGTGCGGGTAGCGGCATCGACGCCGTAGCGCGCGTAGTACCAGGACGAATCGACGAAAGTGTCCATCGTGTCCGTCTCGCGTTTGGCGGGCTTGCCGCACTTCGGGCAGGCGCAGTCGAGGAAGTCGGCGCGCTTGTTGAGCGGATTGCCGGAGCCGTCCGGCACGCAGTCCTCGGGCAGCACCACCGGCAGTTGGTCGTCCGGCACAGGCACCGAGCCACACACATCGCAATGGATGATCGGGATCGGGCAGCCCCAGTAGCGCTGGCGCGAGACGCCCCAGTCGCGCAGGCGGAACTGCACCTTCTTTTCGCCTAGATTTTTGGTGGCGAGGTCGGCGGCGATGGCGTCGACGGCAGCTTCGTAGCCCAGACCATCATACTTGCCGGAATTGACGCAGACGCCGTTCTGCTTGTCGGCATACCACTCCTGCCAGCCGTCAAGAGAAAACTCCTGCCCGGCAACGGAAATCACCTGTTTGATTTCGAGGCCATACTTCTTGGCGAAGGCGAAGTCGCGCTCGTCGTGGGACGGCACGCCCATCACTGCGCCGTCGCCGTAGCTCATCAGGACGTAGTTGCCGACCCAGACTTCGACCTGCTTACGTGTAAGCGGATGCTCGACGAAGATGCCCGTCGGCATGCCCTTCTTCTCCATGGTCGCGAGATCGGCTTCCATCACCGAGCCGTGCTTGCATTCCTCGATGAAGGCGGCGAGTTCGGGATTGTTCTTCGCCGCGTGCGTGGCGAGCGGATGCTCGGCGGCGACGGCGCAGAAGGTCACGCCCATGATGGTGTCGGCGCGCGTGGTGAACACCCACAGCTTGCCCGCTTCGCCGTCCAGCGTGTAGGGGAAGGCGAAGCGCACGCCGGTGCTCTTGCCGATCCAGTTGGCCTGCATGAGCTTGACGCGCTCGGGCCAGCCGGGCAGCGTGTCGAGGGCGGACAGCAGCTCGTCAGCGTATTGCGTGATGCCGAGGTAGTAGCCGGGAATTTCGCGCTTCTCGACCGGCGCGCCGGTGCGCCAGCCGCGGCCTTCGATCACCTGCTCGTTGGCGAGCACGGTCTGGTCCACCGGGTCCCAGTTCACTACCTGGGTCTTCTTGTAGGCGATGCCCTTTTCCAGCATGCGCAGGAACAGCCACTGGTTCCACTTGTAGTACTCGGGCTTGCAGGTCGCCAGCTCGCGCTCCCAGTCGAGGCCGAAGCCGAGCGACTGGAGCTGCTGCTTCATGTAGGCGATGTTGTCGTAGGTCCATTTGGCCGGCGGCACCTTGTTCTGGATCGCCGCGTTTTCGGCCGGCAGGCCGAAGGCGTCCCAGCCCATCGGCTGCAGGACATTGAACCCGCGCATCTTGTGCCAGCGGGTGAGCACGTCACCGATGGTGTAGTTGCGCACGTGACCCATGTGCAGCTTGCCCGACGGGTACGGGAACATCGACAGGCAGTAGTATTTTGGCCGTGGGGGCTTGCTCGCATCCTGCGCGACGTTGAAGGCGCGGGTGGCGTTCCAGTGGGCCTGCGCGGCCTGCTCGATGACGTTGGGCTGATATTTTTCCTGCATGGCCGGGGGCGAAAAGTGCGATTCGACAAGGGGGCGAATTATACGCCCGCCCCCTCTCCCCCCTTTGTTGGCCGCCCGTAAGGGCGCGGCCATGCTCAGCCAAATGAAAGCGGCCGGAAGCTGCGCCAGCCACGCTGGCAGTTGAGCATCATCACATCGAGGATGGCGAGCGGAGCCTGCGATAAGCGTTCGTGGTGGCGTGTCCAGGCGCGCCAGCCGAACGAGGCGGCTTCTTCACGCAGGCTTTCGGCCGTCATGAGTTCCAGCAGGCGCTCCATGGCGACCTGATTGCAGGCCGGCGTGTCGGCTTCGCCCGTCGCATGGACGGCGTGGCACCGTGCTGCCTGCCAGAGGATCTCGGCACGGCTCAGGGAAATGCCGGCCTTGTGGGCCAGCCAGGGCAGGATTTTCGGGTGGGTCGTTTTCATGAACGGCTCCTATGAAGAAAGCGCAATTTTGTTGCGCTGCACAATTCAACCATGAGATGAGGATCAAGGCAAAAAGTTCAATAGGCTTGGAGTAGACTGCCCGCTTTATGTAAAGGCTAACCCATTGAATCTACTGGAAGGACTCAACGAACCGCAGCTGGCGGCCGTGACGCTGCCCCCCCAGCATGCCCTGATCCTCGCCGGCGCCGGCTCGGGCAAGACGCGGGTGCTGACGACCCGCATCGCCTGGCTGATCTCGACTGCGCAGGCCAGCCCGTCGGCCATCCTCGCCGTCACCTTCACCAACAAGGCGGCCAAGGAAATGCTGGCGCGCCTGTCGGCGATGCTGCCGATCAATGTCAAGGGCATGTGGATCGGCACTTTCCATGGCCTGTGCAACCGCATGCTGCGCGCCCACTACCGTGACGCGGGACTGCCGCAGCTGTTCCAGATCCTCGATTCGGCCGACCAGCTGGCTGCCGTCAAACGGCTGCTGAAATCGCTCAACGTCGATGACGAGAAGTTTCCGCCGCGCGAATTGTGCTGGTTCATCAATGCGCAGAAGGAGGCCGGTCTGCGCCCGGCGGCCGTCGAGGCCTGGGACGACTACAGCCGCAACCGCGTCGCCCTCTACGAAGCCTACGAGCAGCAATGCCAGAAGGAGGGCGTGGTCGACTTCGCCGAGCTGCTGCTGCGCTGCTACGAGCTGCTGGAGCGCAACGAGCCGCTGCGCCGCCATTATCAGGAGCGGTTCCGCCACATCCTTGTCGACGAGTTTCAGGACACCAACAAGCTGCAGTACCGCTGGCTCAAGCTGTTGGCGGGTCACGAAGTCTCCCCTCCCGCGAGGGAGGGGCTGGGGGTGGGCGGGTGTTTGTTTTGCGTCGGTGACGACGACCAGTCGATTTATGCGTTTCGCGGCGCCGATGTCGGCAACATGCGCGACTTCGAGCGCGAGTTCAAGGTCGGCAACCTGATCCGCCTCGAGCAGAACTACCGCTCGCATGGCAACATCCTCGACGCCGCCAACGCCATCATCGAGAACAACCCCTCGCGCCTTGGCAAGAACCTGTGGACCGAGGCCGGCGCCGGCGAGCCGATCCGTGTGCATGAGTCCTATTCGGACGGCGACGAAGCGCGCTTCGTCGTCGAGGAAGTCAAGGCCTTGTCGAATGATGGCCACGCCCGCAGGGAAATCGCGCTGCTCTACCGCAGCAACGCGCAAAGCCGCGCGCTGGAGCACGCCCTTTTCAATGCCGGCATCCCCTACCGCGTCTATGGCGGCCTGCGCTTCTTCGAGCGCGCCGAGATCAAGCACGCACTGGCTTATTTAAGATTGATCGCCAATGCCGACGACGATACCGCCTTCGCCCGCGTCGTGAATTTCCCGACGCGCGGCATCGGGGCGCGCAGCATCGAGCAGCTGTCCGATGCTGCCCGGGGAAGCGGCAGCAGCCTCCATGCGGCAACTCCCCTGGTCGCGGGTGCAGGCGGCGCCAAGCTCGCCGCCTTCGCCGCGCTGATCGTCCGGCTCCGCGAAGCCGCCCACCTGCCGCTACCCGAGCTGGTCGAGCACGTACTCGATCTCTCGGGCCTGCGCACGCATTACCAGCACGAGAAGGAAGGCCAGGAACGGCTCGCCAACCTCGACGAACTCGTCAATGCCGCCGCCGGCTTCGTCGCCGAGGAAGGCACGGCCGATGCGGAGGGCGAGTTGGCGGGCGACCTCGCCGCCTTCCTGGCCCACGCGGCCCTCGAGGCCGGTGAACACCAGGCCGGCGAGGGCGACGATGCGCTGCAGCTGATGACGGTGCATTCGGCCAAGGGCCTGGAGTTCGACGTCGTGTTCCTCTGCGGGCTGGAGGAAGGGCTGTTTCCGCATGAAAATTCCCTGAACGAGGCGCGCGGCCTGGAGGAGGAGCGCCGCCTCATGTACGTCGCGGTGACGCGTGCGCGCCAGCGGCTCTATCTCTGCCATGCGCAGACGCGCATGCTGCATGGCCATACGCGCTACAACCTGCCTTCGCGCTTCATCGACGAGGTGCCGGCCGGCCTGCTCAAGCACCTCACCGCGCGTGCGACGAAATCCGGCTATGCCGTCTCCACTTACGCGAATGACTCGCCGACATTTTCGCCTGCACCGCGTCGCCAGGAAAGCGGCGGCTTGCGCATCGGCCAGAACGTCATGCACGCGAAATTCGGCCTTGGCGTTATCGTCAATGCGGAGGGCGGTGGGGCCGACGCGCGCGTGCAGGTCAACTTCGGCAGCGCCGGCATGAAATGGCTGGCACTGTCGGTCGCCAAGCTGGAGCCGGTCTGAACGGATGATCGGGTTCGGCCTGCTGGCGGGCCTCGGCTTCGTCGTCGTACTGCTGCTGGCCCGCGTGGCGATTCGCCGCGGACTCGCCGCGCCGCGCGTGCCCGAGCGTCGCGATCCCGGCGACCTCGGCCTGGCTTTTTCCACCGTCGAATTTCCGACCGCGAACGGCCGGACGCTGCGCGGCTGGTACGTTCCCGCAGCAGCCGGCCATGCGTCGGCCATCGTCGTGCTGCACGGCTGGGGCGGCAATGCCGAGACCATGCTGCCGCTCGCCGGCCCGCTGTATCGTGCGGGCCATGCCCTGCTGTTCTTCGATGCACGCTGCCACGGCATGAGCGATGCCGACGAGTTCGTCTCGCTGCCCCGTTTCGCCGAGGACCTCGAGCATGCGCTCGACTGGTTGCACCGCCAGCCGGGGATCGACCCGCAGTGCATCGCGGCGGTCGGCCATTCGGTCGGTGCCGGCGCTGCGCTGCTGGTCGCCTCGCGCTCGGCGGCCCTGGCGGCGGTGGTCAGCATCGCCGCCTTCGCGCATCCGGATGCGATGATGCGCCGCTGGCTCGCCTGGCGCCGCATCCCCTACTGGCCGGTCGGCTGGGCCGTCCTCGCGTACGTTCAGCACGTCATCGGCACGCGCTTCGAGCGCATCGCCCCGGTCAATACGATCCGGTCGGTGCGCTGCCCGGTGCTGCTTGCCCACGGGACGGAAGACACGACGGTGCCGGTCGACGAGGCGCGGCAGATTTACACGAACCGGTCGCACGACCGGGTAGAGTTGCTGCTGATGCAGGGCAGCCACGACGAATATGCCGAGATGGATATCGGCATCGATGCCATCGGGGCGTTCCTCGGCCGCGCCCTGGGCCAGACAGGAGAACGAGATGAAAGTTGAGGCCAACGGCATCGACATCCATTACGAAATCTCGGGCAGCGGCCCATGGGTCACGCTCGCCCACTCGCTCGCGACCAACCTGACGCTCTGGGACGAACTGGCCGCCGTGCTTGCGAAGCGCTTTTCCGTGCTGCGCTACGACGCGCGCGGCCATGGCAAAAGCGGCGCGCCGAACGGGCCCTACAGTTTTCCGCAGCTCGTCGGCGATCTCGTCGGACTGCTCGACGCGCTGAAGATCGGGCGCACCCATTTCGTCGGCCTGTCGATGGGCGGCATGCTCGGCCAGCACTTCGCCCTGGCGCATCCCGAACGGCTCGATCGCCTCGCACTGGTCAGCACCACGAGCCGGATTCCGCCGGAAGCCGGTGCACTGTGGGACGAGCGCATCGCCGTCGCACGTGCGCACGGCATGCAGGCGCACGTCGAGTCGACGCTGGCGCGCTGGTTCACGACGCCGTACCGCGCCGCGCACCCCGAGGTAATGGCGCGCATCGGCGCACTGGTCGCGGCAACGCCGGTGGCCGGCTTTGCCGGCTGGGGCACAGCGATCTGTACGCTGGATGTGACGGCGCAGCTCGGTGCCGTGCGTGCGCCGACGCTGGTGGTGGTCGGCGCCGACGATCCCGGCACGCCGCCGGCGGCGGGCGAAGCGATCGCGGCGGCGATTCCCGGCGCGCGGCTGGAGATCATCCCGGCCGCCTCCCACCAACTCGTGATCGAGCAGGCACCGCGCTTCGAACGCCTGCTGGAGGATTTTCTCGCCGCCTGAGGCAGCGTCAGGTGTTGCGTGCCGTTTCGAGAAAATAGCGCGCGATGATGGCGTGCAGCATGGCCTCTATTTCGGCGTCGGACGCCGCGCTGACGTTCGCGAAGAGCGGGTCGACGATCGACTCGAACAGGCCGGTCAGCTGCGGATCGAAATGCGTGCCGGCGGAGCTCCTGACGATGGCCATCGCCTCGTCCAGCGGCATCGGTTCCTTGTAGGGGCGACGCGAAGTCAGTGCGTCGAAGACATCCACGATGGCGAAGATGCGCGCCGTGACGGGAATTGCGTCGCCTTTCAGCCCGCGCAGGTAGCCGCTGCCGTCGTATTTCTCGTGGTGGAACTCGACGACGTCGCGCGCCTGCTGCAGCCAGTCGGATTTTTCCAGGATGTCGACGCCGAACGCGACATGCTGCTTCATGATGGCGAACTCGCTTTCGTCGAGCCGACCCGGCTTGAGCAGGATCGCATCGCTGATGCCGATCTTGCCGACATCGTGGAGGAAGGCGCCGGCGATCAGGTCGCGGATCTGCGTCGACGGCAGGCCGGCGGCCTCGGCCAGCCGCACGGCGTAGATCGACACGCGGTAGTTGTGTACGTTGGTGTCGGAGTCGCGTTTCGCGATCGCGCTGCCGAGCACCTCCATCAGCTCGATGTTCCCTTTCAGCAGGTCGTGCGAGAACCGGACCACTTCACGGTTGAGCCCGACGATGACCGGATAGAGCGCCAGGGTGGTCAGCAGCACCGTCGCGAGCACGGTCAGCAGGGACAGGGTCAGTTCGCCACGCAGGCGTTCTAGGGTCTCGCGATCGATCAGGAAGACGCCCTCGAAGTATCCGGCGATCGACTGCGCCTCATCCTGCAACGGCACCATGACCTGCAGCACCATGTCGTCGCCCAGCGCAAAGCGCTGGTAATGCGGCTGGTCGTCCTGGGGAAACTTGTGCGCCCGCTGCTTCAAGGCCGCCTCGATGTGCGCATGACGCGGGTCGACCTTCTCCGCGAGCTTGTTGTGGAGGCGATCGTAGAGCTCGGCGACGATGAAGTGCTCGCGCAGGAAGTCGGCGGCGACGCGGTCGAGCACGTTGCCGTCCGCCTGCGGCACGTTCAACAGCGGGATATGGGCCGCGGAAATCTTGCCGGCTTCAGCGGTGGCCAGATCGACGAGCTGGTCGTCGATTTTCTCGATGCCATGGTAATAGAGTCCGCTACCGAGTCCGAGCGAGATGAGCAGCCAGGCGAGCAGCAGGCGGCGCAGCAGGATGCGGTGCAGGTTCAGCATGCCGGGATTATGCCCCAGCGCCCTTAAGTATTGCTTAAGTCAAAGTCGGCGCTACCGGGACGGTAGCGGCCGTTATGCCTTCTGCCGGGCCGCTTTGCGCTTGTCCTGCAAAGCGTCGAACAGCCGCTCGAACTCGTCCGTGAGCTTGTGGCGCGGGTCGAGATGGATCATTGGCTTCGCCTGCTGGTGCGATTCCTTGATTTTCACCGAGGCCGACAGGAAGGGCTCCAGCACCGGCAGGTTCTCGGCGCGCAGTTCGTCGACCACTTTCTGGGGCAGGCTGGCGCGCGCCTGGAACTGGTTGACGACGATGCCCTCGACTTCCAGCGATTCGTTGTGGTCGGCGCGGATTTCGGCGACGTTGTCGAGCAGCGTATAGAGCGCACGGCGGGCGAATTCGTCGCAGTCGAAGGGGATCAGGCAGCGGTCGGCGGCGATCAGCGCCGACCGCGTGTAGAAGTGCAGCGCCGGCGGTGTGTCGATCCAGATCTCGTCGAAATCGAGCGCGTCGAGCGCCTCCTTGAGCTTGTAGATCTTGTAGCGCGATTCGAGCTTGGCCTGCAGTTCCTCCAGCGCGGCGTCGGCCGGCATCACGAACAGCTTGTCGAAGGGCGTGGCATGGATGAAGTCCTCGGTCGGCTTCGGCCGCAGCTTGAAGTTGAGCATCTGGTCGAAGAACTCGGTGACCGTGTTCTCGAGTTCCTCGGCGGCATCGCCGAGCAGGTAGCGTGTCGAATTGGCCTGGGGATCGAGGTCGATCACCAAGGTGCGGATGCCCTGGCCCTTGGGGCCGCCTTTTTGGGCGGCGATGGCGGCGAGGTTGCAGGTGATGGTGCTTTTGCCGACACCACCCTTCTGGTTGAAGACGACGCGTTTCATGCGGAAACTCCCTGCGATTGTGCAAGGCAGCATTTTCGCACGAGGGTGTTGCGGTTTTCTGCAGTGGCGGCGGAAAACCAGCGGAGTAAGATTGCGCCTCCATTGTCCAAGCGTATTGCCCCATGAAACAGAATAATGATGCGGCAGATGTCGATCTGACCGCCGCCGCGCTGGAATACCATGCCAGCCCCACCCCGGGAAAAATCTCGGTCATCCCCACCAAGGGGCTGACCAACCAGCGCGACCTCGCGCTCGCCTATTCGCCCGGCGTCGCCGCCGCCTGCGACGCCATCGTCGCGGACCCGCAGGCTGCCAGCCGGCTGACCGCCCGTGCCAACCTGGTCGGCGTCGTCACCAATGGCACGGCGGTGCTGGGCCTCGGCAACATCGGTCCGCTTGCCGCCAAGCCGGTGATGGAGGGCAAGGGCGTCCTGTTCAAGAAGTTCTCGGGCATCGATGTCTTCGACATCGAGCTGAACGAAGCGGATCCCGACAAGCTGATCGACGCCATCGCCGCGATGGAGCCGACCTTCGGCGGCATCAATCTCGAGGACATCAAGGCGCCCGAGTGCTTCTATATCGAGGCCAAGCTGCGCGAGCGCATGCGCATCCCGGTGTTTCACGACGATCAGCACGGCACTGCCATCGTCGTCGGCGCGGCGGTGCTCAACGGCCTCAGGCTCGTCGGCAAGCGGATCGACGAGGTCAAGCTCGTCACCTCCGGTGCCGGCGCGGCCGCGCTGGCCTGCCTCGACCTGCTCGTCAGTCTCGGCGTGCGTATCGAGAACATCTGGGTCACCGACATCAAGGGCGTCGCCTACGAGGGGCGCACCGAAGACATGGACCCGATCAAGGCGCGCTACGCGAAGAAGACCGACGCCCGCACGCTCGGCGAAGTGATCGAGGGCGCGGACGTCTTCCTCGGCCTCTCGGCCGGCGGCGTGCTGAAAAAGGACATGGTGGCGAAGATGGCGGCGCAGCCGCTGATCCTCGCGCTGGCCAACCCGACGCCCGAGATCCTGCCCGAGGACGTCAAGGCGGTGCGCGACGACGCGATCATCGCGACGGGCCGCTCGGACTACCCGAACCAGGTCAACAACGTGCTGTGCTTCCCGTTCATCTTCCGCGGCGCGCTCGACGCCGGCGCGACGACGATCACCGAGCAGATGAAGCTCGCTGCCGTGCGCGCCATCGCGGAACTGGCGCAGGCCGAGGCCTCCGACGTCGTGGCGATGGCCTACGGCGGCGAGAGCCTCGGTTTCGGCCCGGAATACGTGATTCCCAAGCCCTTCGACCCGCGCCTGATCGTCAAGGTCGCCCCGGCCGTGGCGCAGGCCGCCGTCGACTCCGGGGTGGCGACCCGGCCGATCGCCGACATGGCGGCCTACCGGGACAGGCTGGATGCCTTCGTCTATCACTCCGGCTTCGTCATGAAGCCGGTCTTCGCTGCCGCCAAGCAGGCGCCGCGCCGCGTGGTCTACTGCGAAGGCGAGGACGAGCGCGTGCTGCGCGCGGTGCAGGCGGTGCGCGACGAAGGTCTGGCGCAACCGGTGCTGATCGGTCGGCCGGAAGTGATCGACAAGCGCATCGAACGCGCCGGACTGCGCATTCGCGCCGGCACGGATTTCGAGATCGTCAATCCGGATTCCGATCCGCGCTACCGCGACCTCTGGACCGACTACCACCAGCTGATGGGCCGCCAGGGCGTGACGCCGGAAATGGCCAAGCAGGCGTTGCGTTCCGACGCCACGCTGATCGGCACGATGCTGCTGCGGCAAGGCGAAGTGGATGCCATGCTGTGCGGCACCGTCGGCCGCCATGCCCAGCACCTCAAGCATATCGAGGACGTCATCGGCCTGAAATCGCGCGCCCACTGCTTCGCGGCCATGAACCTGCTGCTGCTGCCGCGCCACACGCTGTTCGTCTGCGACACCTACGTCAATGAAGAGCCGGATGCCGGTCTCGTCGCGGACATCACGCTGATGGCGGCCGAGGAAGTGCGCCGCTTCGGCCTGACGCCGAAGGTGGCGCTGCTGTCCCATTCCAATTTCGGCAGCGTGCCGTCGGACGCCACGCGCAAGATGCGCCGCGCGCTGGAAATCATCACCGCACGCGCGCCCGAACTGGAAGTCGACGGCGAGATGCACGGCGATGCCGCGCTCAACGAGGAGATCCGCAATCGCCTCTATCCCGGTTGCCGTTTGAAGGGCGAGGCCAATCTGATGATCATGCCCAACGTCGATGCGGCCAACATCGCCTTCAACCTGCTCAAGGAAACCAACGGCGACGGCATCACCGTCGGCCCGATCCTGCTCGGCGCCGCCAAGCCGGTGCATATCCTGACCTCGACCGCGACCGTGCGCCGCCTCGTCAACATGACGGCGCTCGCCGTGGTCGACGCCAATCACCTGAGGGTTTGACTATGAGTCACGCGATCCGCATCCATGCGACCGGCGGCCCGGACGTCCTGCGCTGGGAAGAAGTCGGCGACGGCGGGACGGCGCTGCAACCGGGCGAAGCGCGCGTGCGCCATGCCGCGGTGGGCCTCAATTTCATCGACGTCTATCACCGCACCGGCCTGTACCCGCTGCCGCTGCCTTCGGGCATCGGACTGGAAGGCGCCGGCGTGGTCGAGGCCGTCGGCAGCGGGGTGAGCGATCTCGCCGTCGGCGACCGGGTCGCGTATGCCGGCGGCTCCGTCGGCGCCTATGCCGAGGTGCGCACGATTCCCGCCGACCGGCTGGTGAAGCTGCCCGATGCCATCGACTTCAACACCGCCGCCGCGATGATGCTGCAGGGCATGACGGCGCAGTACCTGCTGCGCCGCACATTCCGGGTTCAAGCAAATGACACGATCCTCATCCATGCCGCGGCCGGCGGCGTCGGCCTGCTCGTCTGCCAGTGGGCGAAGGCGCTCGGCGCTACGGTGATCGGCACGGTCGGGTCCGACGAAAAGGCGGCGCTGGCCCGTGCCCATGGCTGCGACCACCCGATCGTCTACACGCGCGAGAACTTCGTCGCGCGCGTCAGGGAAATCACCGGCGGTGCCGGCGTTCCGGTCGTCTATGACTCGATCGGCAAGGACACCTTCACCGGCTCGCTCGACTGCCTGTCCCCGCTGGGCATGATGGTCAGCTTCGGCAGCGCGTCCGGCCCGGTACCGCCGTTCGACCTCGCCGAACTGGCGAAGCGCGGCTCGCTGTTCCTCACCCGGCCCTCGCTGTTCGCCTATACCGCGAAGCGTGCGGACCTGCTGCAGAGTGCCGGCGAACTGTTCGACATGGTCGTCGCCGGAAAACTGAAGGTCGAGGTCAACCAGACCTATGCGCTCAAAGAGGCCGCCCAGGCCCATGCCGATCTCGAAGCGCGCCGGACGACCGGGTCGACGATCCTGCTGCCATGAGGCAGAGCTTCCTGATCGCCAACCCGAAGGGCGGGGTCGGCAAAAGCACGCTGGCCACGAATCTGGCCGGCTGGTTCGCACGCAACGGCAGCCGCGTCATGCTCGGCGACATCGACCGCCAGCAGTCTGCGCGTGCCTGGTTGCGCCTGCGGCCGCCTTCGCTGCCCTATATCGCTTCCTGGGACATGCGTCCCGGCGAGCCGGCGCGGCCGCCGCAGGAAACGACGCACATCGTGCTCGACACCCCGGCCGGCCTGCACGGCAAGAAGCTCGCCCACGCGCTGCGGGCGGTCAACCACGTCATCGTCCCGCTCTCGCCCTCGCTGTTCGACATCCTGGCGACCCGGCAGTTTCTCGATGAACTGCTCGCCGAGAAGCAGGTGCGCAAGGAAGGCGTGCGCATCGCCGTGGTCGGCATGCGCGTCGATGCACGCACGCGGGCGGCCGGCGAACTGGAGCGCTTCCTTCTCGATACCGGCCTGCCGGTGGTCGCCCACCTGCGCGACACGCAGAACTATGTCCAGGCCGCGGCGCACGGCCTGACGATCTTCGACCTGCCCGCCTCGCGGGCCACGCAGGACTGGGACCAGTGGACCCCGCTCCTGCACTGGGTCGGCCGCGCTGACTAGAACAGCTCCACCTCCGAAATCGGCACGGACGGCCCCTGCAGCTTGCCTTCCGCGACGAGCACCTCGTAGGCATGGCTCTGGTTGCGACCGTTTTCCTTCGCCCAGTAGAGCGCCTCGTCGGCGCTGTCCAGCACCAGGGAGTGGGTATCGCCGAGCTTGATCCGCGTGAAGCCGATGCTGATCGTCACCCTGCCGACCTGGGGGAAATCGAAGGACTCGACACGCATGCGGAAACGTTCGAAGGTGCGCCGGGCATGGGCATATTCGGCCGGCCGCAGCAGGGCGACGAACTCCTCGCCGCCGAAGCGGAACAGCTTGTCCTGCACGCGGAAGCTCTCGCGCATCAAATTGGCCATCAGGATCAGGACTTCGTCGCCGATCAGGTGGCCGAAGCGGTCGTTGATGGACTTGAAATGGTCGATGTCCATCACCCCCAGCCAGTGGTCGCGCGCCTCGGGGTGGCCCTGGCGCCGGTGCGGCAGATGCAGGGAGCCGAATGCCGCATCGTCCTGGCTGGGGATGTTGGCGAGGATGCTGATCAGGTATTCGTCGAAGGTCTTGCGGTTCAGCAGGCGGGTCAGCGTGTCGGTTTCGCTGTAGTCGAGCAGCGCCAGCATGTTCTTCAGCAGCGCGGCGAGGCCGCGCACGATGTCGCATTCCGCCGTACTCGGCGGCGTGGGCCGCTCGACCTGCAGAAAGGCGTACGGTTCGTGGAGCGGAGTCCGCAGCAGCAGCAGGAAGCGCACCCGGTCGTCGGCCAGCTGGTCGATGCAGGGTTCGTCCTGGTTGCCGAGGCAGACCTGCATGTGGCGCTGATTCTCGATCGAGCAGGTGCGTTCCGGCCAGGAAAACCCGTCGTCATGCGTGGTCGCCGCCGTCTCGCCGGCGCCGACTTCCACCGACAGGCCGACCAGCACGTCGCCGGGCGGCATGAAGATCTTGTGCATTTCGGTCCGCGTCGCCCCGAGAATCGCATGGACCGCCTCGACCAGCCTTGCCTCGACTTCACCCCGCTTGCGGCAGCGCGAGATCAGGTCGACGTGGTACAGCAGCGGGTTCATCGACTCAGAGGAACAGGCCATGCACCATCTTGGCCAGCAGCAGCAGGATGACGCCGGCGAAGATCTTCTTCAGCGTCGGCACCGGCAGGCGGTGGGCGGCCTTCGCACCGAGCGGCGCAGTGAGGATGCTCATCGCCACGCAGGCCGCCAGGGCGGGCAGGTGGATGTAGCCGAAGCTGCCGGCGGGCAGGTCCGTCGCGCCGACGCCGCCGACCAGGTAGCCGAGCGTGCCCGCCACCGCGATCGGCAGGCCGATGGCGGCCGAGGTGCCGATGGCGTGGTGCATCTTGACGTTGCACCAGGTCATGAAGGGCACCGACAGCGAGCCGCCGCCGATGGCGACCAATGCCGAAATCGCACCGATGCCGCTGCCGACTAGGAACATGCCGAGCGTGCCCGGCAACTGGCGCGAGGGCTTGGGCTTGATGTTCGCCAGCATCTGGAAGGCGACGTAGCTCATGAAGACGGTGAAGAAGATCGCCAGCGGCCGGGTGGGGATCAGGCTCGCCAGCTGCGCACCGAGGAAGGTGCCGATCAGGATGCCCGGCGCGATGGTCCTTACGATCGGCCACTGCACCGCGCCGTGGGCGTGGTGGGCGCGCAGGCTGGAAATCGAGGTGAACACGATGGCCGCCATCGAGGTGCCGAGCGCGAGGTGCATGAGATGGGCATCCGGAATGCCCTGCGCGGCGAACATCAGCGCCAGCACCGGTACCATGATCGCGCCGCCGCCGACGCCGAGCAGGCCGGCGAAGAATCCCGCCACGGCGCCCAGGGCCAGATACCCGGCGAACCAGATCATGACCCGACCACCCCCAGCCCCGCCTTCCCAGGCGGGGAGACTTGCAGCTCGCTGCGCTCGAAAGATTCAGTCATCACGCCATCAGGTTGTCGATGATGAATTTCCACTCCGCCGGATCGACCGGCGTGATCGACAGCCGGTTGCCGCGCTGGAGCACCTTCATGTGCGCCAGTTCGGGGTGGGCGCGCAATTCGTCGAGACCGACCAGCCGCGTCTTTTTCACGATGCGCACGTCGACATTCACCCAGCGCGGGTTTTCCGGTGTCGACTTCGGATCGAAATAGGGACTCTGCGGGTCGAACTGGGTACGGTCGGGATAGGCCAGTTTCGCCACTTCGGCCAGGCCGGCGATGCCCGGCTGCGGGCAGGAGGAGTGGTAAAAGAATACGCCGTCGCCGACCTTCATCTGGTCGCGCATGAAGTTGCGCGCCTGATAGTTGCGCACGCCCCACCAGTCGACTGTCCGGTTCGGCATCGCCAGCACGTCGTCGATGCCGACGACGGACGGCTCGCTCTTCATCAGCCAGTAACGCAAGGCACTCTCCAAAATCGAAGTTAAGCGCAGCGGCCGAAGCAAAAAAACGCGGCCACCGCAAAGTGACCGCCTGGATGGGTTCCCCGCCGGTGCCGCTAGGCCGGCATCCTGAACCTGGGTTCAGATTGGTCGCGTTCCTGCCGCTTCAGGTGCACTCGACGGGGAGCGCTCACAACGGCGGCGTCCTTGGGCGGCGACCGATGCCAATTAGCATTGGTTCAAGGAATATATGGCCTTGGCGAACACTGCAGGGAATTCGGGTCAGCACCGCCGGGCTTGGCGCCCCGCCGACCGTGTCAGAACAGTTCGTCCTGCGGGGCGAGCGCTTCGTCCAGCCGCGCTTCGATGGCTTTGATTGTACGCCGCGTCGCTTCTGCGTCAATTGCATTTTCGGCCGGTGCCAGCGCGCCTGCGGTGCTTGCGGACTGCCGCGCCTGGTTGAGCTCATGGGCGAGGTTGAGCGCGGCCATCACCGCGAGACGCTCGCCGGTGCTCTTCGTCGCCGCGGCGATTTCCGCCATGCGCTCATTCAGCAACTCGGCCGCCGCCTGCAGCGAATCGGTTTCCGCGGGGGCGCAGGCGACGCGGTATTCGCGTCCCTGGATCTTGATGTCGAGCGTCGTGCTCATTCGGCCGGCAACTTGTCCATGAGGCCTTCGAGGCGCGTGCGCGCTTCGCTCATGCGATCGGCGAGATCCTGCTTTTCATCCTCGAGCGTACCGATGCGGCCGCGCAGCCGGTGGTTCTCGGCGCGCAGGAAGGCGCACAGGGCGACCACCTGTTCGACCTTGCTGCCGAGAGTGCCGAGATCCTCGTTCATGGGCGCGCAGTTTGTTTGAAAAATGTTTAGTGGTCAAGCAGTTCGCGCAATGTGTGAAGGCAGTTTCACATTCGCGTGGCGAGAAAAGTCGGCGCTGGCGAGACGGCGTGCCTATAATCCGCCCGCTTCGTCCGCGGTGCCCGCAGGGTTTTCGAACCCCGGGTGAAACGGGAAACAGGTGGAATGCCTGTGCTGCCCCCGCAACGGTAAGGAAGTGCGGAATCGTCCAAGTGCCACTGGGAAACCGGGAAGGCGACGGTTCAAGACTTCCGAGCCCGGAGACCGGCCACGGACGATCCGGTGAATGCGCTGCGGGGTGCGGTGCGTCGACGACTTGTCGTCGCTCCCGTTCCCCTGTGCATTCGTTTCCATTACCGGCCTGCGGGGACGCTGGCCGTACAGGGGGATTCACATGTCCATCCGTCGCATCAATGTTGCGCGCACGGTCGCTGCCGGCGCGCTATGGCTTTCTCTGGCACCTGCATTCGCATCGCCCTCCGTGGAAAAGGACGCCATCGTCGTCACCGCGACGCGCATTCCTTACCCCGAGGCCGAGGCCACCTATGCCGCCGAGGTGCATACCCGCGCCATGATCGAGGGCTCTGGCGCGCAGACCCTGGCCGATTATCTCGGCCAGCACAGCAGCCTGACCGTCATGTCCTATTACGGCAACCGGCTGATGCCGACCCTCGAAATGCGCGGCTACGGACTGGAAACCGGCAACCAGAACGTCGTGGTGACCGTCGACGGCCAGCGCCTGAATACCATCGACCTGCAGCCCCAGTGGCTGGGTACCATTCCGCTCGCGAGCGTCGAGCGGATCGAGATCGTCAAGGGTGCGGGATCCGTCATGCACGGCGATGGCGCCATGGCCGGGGCGATCAACATCGTGACGAAGCCCTATCGCGGCGTCATGGCAGACGTGCGTGCCGGCGATCATGGCGCGACCTCGCTCTCGGTCGCCGCCGGGATCGATCGGGAGCGCTTCAGCGTGTCGGTCGGCGCCGACCATGACCGGTTCGGCGGCCTGGCGCAGGCCGACAGTACCGGCAAGCAGGACAGTACGGCGCTGCGTTCCGAGCGCCTGCAGGCGCGCCTGCGTCCTGTGCAGGGTCTGGAACTCGGGCTCGATGCGACTTCGGCGCATGCCGACACGCGCTACCAGAACCCGCTGACACGCGCGCAATTCAACGCCGATCCATCGCAAAACGGCGGCATGAACGCCTACACGCATGATGTTTACGACGTCGACCAATGGCGCCTCGGCGCCGCCTATGCCATCACGGAAAACTTGCGGCTGACAGTGGATCATCGCCAGCTCGACAAGGAATATTTTTCGACCGCCTGGTGGGGCAGCTCGACCTTTTCCTACGACACGGCCGGCGACGATGCCGCACTGGTCTATGCCGGTGAAACGATCGACCTGACGCTCGGCTGGCAGCAGGCCGATGCCGTGCGCCGGGCGACGACCAACCTGACCTCGAAGGACAACGACGGCCTTTACCTGCAGGGCACCTGGCGCATCGGCGCTACCAGCCTGAGTTTCGGTACGCGCCGCGAGAAGGTCGATTACGCCTACCGGCCGACCGTCGGGGCCGCCACGTCCGGTTCGCACACGCTCGATGCCTGGGATATCGGCGCCAATCATCGCCTCGATGGGCGATGGACCGTATTCGCCAACCTCAACAAGTCTTTTCAGGCACCGGATGTCGATCGTTTCTTCAACTGGGGCGGTGCCTTCAACGGCCTGATCGCGCCGGCGCTGGCGAAGACCCTGACGGCCGGTGTGCACCGTGTCGCCGGCAGCGGCAACAAGTTCAAGCTGAGCCTGTTCCGCGCCAACCTGAATAACGAGATCTACTACGATCCGATCGGCTTCAACAATACCAACATCGACCGGTCGCACAAATACGGCATGGAGATCCAGCAATACTGGCAGCCGAGCGCCGACTGGTCGTTCAATGCGAACTATGCATGGACCCGGGCGCTGATCGACCGCGAAGACAGCGGTGCGGGCGCCTACGACGGCAAGGAAATGCCCGGCGTCTCCCGGCACGTGCTGAACCTGTCGGCCACCTATGCCATCGATGCCAGGACCCACCTGACCGTGACGCATGCGTGGCGGAGCCGAAGCTATGCGATCGGCGATTTTGCCAACGACAATGCGCAGCGTCAGGATGCGTTCGAGACGACCGGCCTCAGCCTGCGCCACCGGCACGGTGCAGTGGAGTATTTTGCGGCGGTCAATAACCTGTTTGGACGGAAGAACGGCATGTGGGCGGGCGACGACACGATCTATCCGGTCAACTACGAACGCACGTTCCTCGTCGGTGCGCGGATGAAGTATTGATGCGTGAACTGATCCTCGGCGGGGCGCGCTCCGGAAAGTCGGCGCTGGCGGGACGGCGTGCGGAGGCGTTCGCACAGGTCGTCTGGATCGCCACCGCCGAGGCGCGCGATGCCGAGATGGCCGAGCGCATCGCGCGCCACCGCGCCGAGCGGCCGGCGCACTGGCAGACGGTGGAGGAACCGCTGTCTCTGGCGGCCGCCTTGCGCCGCCATGCAGGCAATGCGGCCGGCGCCGACGTTTGCCTCGTCGTCGATTGCCTGACGCTCTGGCTCACCAACCTGCTGCTGGCCGAGGATGCCGGCCTGCTGGAGCGCGAAACCGCCGCGCTGCTCGACACGCTGCCGGCGCTGCCCGGCGCCATCGTCCTCGTCGCCAACGAGGTCGGGCTCGGCATCGTGCCGGAGAATGCGCTGGCGCGTCGCTTCCGCGACGAGGCCGGGCGGCTCAACCAGCGCGTCGCGGCGGCCTGCGAGCGCGTCACCTTCGTCGCGGCCGGGCTGCCGCTCGTCCTCAAGTGAAACGATCGTTCGCGCTGCTGCTGTGCGGCTGGCTCGCCGTGCAGGCGGCGGCCCGGGCCGAGGTCGCGGTCACGGACGATGCCGGCCATGCGCTGAAGCTGCCGCGTCCCGCGCAGCGCATCGTCAGCCTCGCGCCACACCTGACCGAACTGCTGTACGCCGCCGGCGCCGGCGGGCAGCTGGTGGCGGCCGTCGAGTTTTCGAATTATCCGGAGGCGGCGAAAGCGCTGCCGCGCATCGGCAGCTACGCCGCCTTCGATCTCGAGCGCATCGCCGCGCTGAAACCGGACCTGGTGGTGGCCTGGGGCAGCGGCAATCCGCCCGGCCCGGTGGCGCAGCTGCGGCGGCTCGGCATCCCCGTCTTCATCAGCGAACCGCAGCGGCTGGAGGACATCGGGCCGAGCCTCGTGCGCCTCGGCGACCTGGCGGGCACCGGGGCCGTCGCCCGGTACGCGGCGGATGCGTTCGAAGCGCGCCGCACCGCGCTCGCCGTGCGCCATGCCGACCGGCGGCCGGTCACGGTGTTCTACGAGATCTGGAACCAGCCGCTGATGACCGTCGGCGGCACGCACATCATCAGCGCAGCAATGGCGCTGTGCGGCGGCCGCAACGTGTTCGACGCCGTGACGCAGCCGGCCGCGACGGTGGGGCTGGAGGCCGTGCTGGCCGCCGACCCGGAAGCGATCGTCGCCAGCGGCATGGGCGAGTCGCGCCCGGACTGGCTGGACGAATGGCAGCGCTGGCCGCAACTGACGGCGGTGAAGCGCGGCAACCTGTTCTTCGTGCCGCCCGACCTGCTGCAGCGTCACACGCCGCGCATCCTCGACGGCGCCGAACGGCTCTGCGCCGCCCTCGATGCCGCGCGCCGGCGCGGTGCTCAGCCGGGCAGGTAGGCGCTGCCGCCCGGCGTCCGGACGGCGATCACCGGATGGCCGTAGAGCCGCGTCAGCACCTCGGCGGACAGCATTTCGTCCACCCGGCCGGCGCACCACGCGCCATCGCCGAACAGCAGCAGCGCATGCGTGCAGTAGCGCACGGCGAGGTTCACGTCGTGCAGGGTCATCAGCAGCGTGCGCCCGTTCCAGCCCACCAGCAGGTCCATGAAGGCGATCTGCTGGTGCAGGTCGAGGTGCGAGGTCGGCTCGTCGAGCAGGCACAGCGGCACTTCCTGCGCGAGCAGCGCGGCCAGCGCGAGGCGGCGGCGTTCGCCGCCGGAGAGCTGCGCCGCGCGCCGGCTCGCGATGTCGGGCAGGCCAACCGCGGCGAGCGCGGTATGCGCGAGCGCCACGTCGTGCGCGGTCTCGGCGCGCCACCAGTCGAGGTGCGGCAGGCGGCCGAGCAGTGCGACCTCGAGCGCGGTCGTTTCGGGGTCGCTGATGTGGAAGCTGTCCTCCTGCGCCATCAGGCCGAGCCGCCGCGCCCGTTCGCGCGGCATCAGGCCGGCGAGCGCATCGCCATCGAGCCGGATCTCGCCGTCGTCGGGTGCGCGCAGCCCGGCCAGCGTGGTCAGCAGCGTCGTCTTGCCGACGCCGTTCACGCCGAGGATCGCCCAGCGGCTGCCGCTGTCGATGGCGAGGTCGAGCGCGCGGCAGACCGGCTTGCCGCCGATGCTGACGTCGAGCCGGTGCGTGCTCAGCTTCATTTGCCGTTCCGCGCCAGCAGCCAGAGGAACACTGGTGCACCGAGCGCGGCGGTGACGGCGCCCACCGGCAGCTGCAGCGGTGCGGCGACCGTGCGCGCGGCGAGGTCGGCGAGCAGCAGCAGCATGCCGCCGCCGAGCACGCAGCCGGGCAGCAGGGTGCGATGGCGGCGCAGGCCGGCGAGCCGCAGCAGGTGCGGTGCGACGAGGCCGACGAAACCGATGCTGCCGGCCGCGAGGACGACGATCGTCGTCACCCCGGCAGCGAGCACCAGCACGATGGCGCGCAGGCGATCCACGGGCACGCCGAGCGCGCGGGCCGACAACTCGCCCTGCTGCATGGCGTCGAGGCCGCGCGCCAGCGGCCAGGCGGCGAGCAGCACGAGCAGCGCGGCCAGCACCGGCAGCGCCGCGATGTCCGGATCGATGCCGGAGAGGTCGCCCATCAGCCAGAACACCATGCCGCGCAGCGGCGCATCCGGCGCGAGGGCGAGCAGCAGCGTCACCACCGCGCCCCACGCCGAGGAAAGGATCACGCCGGCGAGCAGCAGCCGCTGCGGCCGCAGCCCGCCACGCCAGGCCAGCAGCAGCAGGACGCCGAGCGACAGCCCCGCGCCGGCCAGCCCGGCCAGGGCGAGCGCGATGCCCGTCAGCCCGGCCAGCATCGCCAGCAGCATCAGCGTGCCGGCACCGCCCGAGATGCCGAGGACAAACGGGTCGGCGAGCGGGTTGCGCAGCAGGGCCTGCAGCAGCGCACCGGCCAGCGCCAGCAAGGCGCCGCAGCCGAAGGCGGCCAGCGCGCGCGGCAGGCGCAGGGTGAGGACGACCTCCCGCTCGAGGCCCCCGTCGGACGTCAGCGCAGCCCAGGCACGTGCCGGCTCCATGCCCTGCGTGCCGGTCGCCAGCGCGAGGAGGAAAGCGGCCGCGGCCGCCAGCAGCAGCCCCAGCAGGAATGGAACCGGGCGCACGGGAGCGCGGCGCGAGGCGGCGGGCGGCGGAGGGTTACTGGACGGCGAGCAGTTCGACCTCGAACACCAGCGTGGCGTCGGGCGGGATCACGCCGCCGGCGCCGCGGCGGCCATAGCCGAGCTCGGGCGGGATGGTCAGCTTGCGCGTGCCGCCGGCCTTCATGCCCTGCACGCCCTCGTCCCAGCCGGCGATGACATGGCGCGCGCCGAGCGGAAAGCTGAAGGGGTCGTTGCGATCCCTGCTCGAATCGAACTTGCGCCCGTCGGTGAGCCAGCCGGTGTAATGGACGCTGACGTAGCGGCCCGCGACGGCTTCGTCGCCGTCGCCGACAGTCAGGTCCTCGATGATCAGGCCGCTGGGGGTGGTGATGGCGGACATGGGTGATTCCTCTCGTTGGATGGTCGGCCGGGCAGTATACCGGCGCCGCTAGAATGAGCTTTTCGACATCCCGCCATCCCGCCCGCTGCGATGAACTTCGACATCCCACCCGCCGACCGAGCGCTCGACCACGCCCTGCGCGAGAAGATCGACGGCAAGACCAAGCCTCCCGGCAGTCTCGGCCGGCTCGAAACGCTGGCCCTGCAAATCGGCCGTGTGCGCGGCACGCTGACGCCGACGCTGCGGCAGCCGCACATCGTCGTCTTCGCCGGCGACCACGGCGCGGCGACGCAGGGCATTTCGGCCTATCCGCAGGACGTGACCTGGCAGATGGTCGAGAACTTCCTCGCCGGGGGCGCGGCGATCAACGTCTTCGCGCGCGCCAACGGCCTCGGCCTGACCATCGTCGATGCCGGCGTCGCCCACGACTTCGGACCGCGCGCCGGGCTGGTCGACGCAAAAGTCGGTGCCGGCGGGACGGCGAGCTATCTCGATGGTGCGGCGATGACGGCGGAGCAATGCGCAACCGCGCTGCGGCAAGGGGCGGCAATCGTCGCGGAACTGGCGGCGGGAGGCTGCGAGGTCCTCGCCTGCGGCGAGATGGGCATCGGCAATACCGCGTCCGCTGCGCTGGTCACGCATTGCCTGACCGGCGCGCCACTGGCCGATTGCGTCGGACGCGGCACCGGCCTCGACGATGCGGGGCTGGAGCGCAAGCGGGAACTGCTGCAGCAGGCGGTCGACCTCTGGAAGAGCCGCACCAGCGACCCGGGCGCGATCCTCGCCCGCTTCGGCGGCTTCGAGATCGCGATGATGACGGGCGCGATGCTGGAAGCGGCACGGCAGCGGATGCTCGTCCTCGTCGATGGTTTCATCTGCGGTGCGGCCGCGCTGGTCGCGGCACGGCTCGCGCCGGCCTTCACCGACTACGCGGTGTTCTGCCACGCCTCGGCCGAGCCGGGCCACCGCATCCAGTTGGCCGCGCTGGAGGCGACCCCCTTGTTCGACCTCGGCCTGCGCCTCGGCGAAGGGACCGGCGCCGCGCTGGCCTGGCCGCTGGTGCGTGCGGCCTGCGCGTTCCTGAACGAGATGGCCAGCTTCGAATCGGCCGGAGTCGCGGAAAAGCGGTGAAGGAAGCCGAATACTTCTTCGCCGCGCTGCGCTTCTTCACGCGGCTGCCGGTGCCGGCCTGGGTCGGGCATTCGGCAGAACAGCTGAACCACGCGGCGCGCTGGTTCCCGGCCGTCGGGCTGATCGTCGGTGGCGTCGGTGCCGGTGTCACCCTGGCCGCGGCGCTGGCCTGGCCGACGGCCATCGCCGTGCTGCTCGGCATGGCGGCGACGCTGCTCGTCACCGGCGCCTTCCACGAGGACGGGCTGGCCGACACGATCGACGGCCTCGGCGGCGGCTGGACCCGCGCCGACGTGCTGCGCATCATGAAGGACTCGCGCATCGGCAGCTACGGCGCCATCGGCATCGGCATGGCGCTGCTGCTGAAGTTTTCCGCCCTGGATCACCTGCTCGCCGTCTTGCCGGCACCGACTTTTGCCGCCGTGCTCGTCGCCGGCCACGCCGTGTCGCGGCTGGCGTCGACGGCGCTGATCCGTTTCCTCGACTACGCGCGCGAGGAAGGCAAGGCCAAGCCGCTCGCCACGCGGCTCGGCGGCGGCGAACTCGCCTTCGCCGCGCTGTGCGGGCTGGTGCCCTGCCTATGGCTCCCCGCCACGCAGGCGGCCGTCGCGCTGGTACTGGCCGCGCTCGTCACCGTGCTGGCTGCGCGCACCTTCGCGCAACGCCTCGGCGGCTACACGGGCGACTGCCTCGGCGCGACACAGCAGCTGGCCGAATTGGCTTTCTATCTCGGAATGGCATGCGCCTTTTCCTGATCCGCCATCCGCCGCCCGCCGTGCCGCCGGGCACCTGCTACGGCGCGACCGACCTGCCGCTCGCCGACGACCCGGCCGCGTATGCGGAGGCGTTGCGGCCGCTGCTGCCAGCGGATGTGCCGATTTATTCCAGCCCGCTGATGCGTTGCCGCCTGCTCGCGGAAGCACTCCATCACGCCCCTGCCTTCGACGAACGCCTGCGCGAGATAGATTTCGGCGACTGGGAGATGCAGCCCTGGGACAGCCTCGACCGCCGCCTGCTCGACGCCTGGGCTGCCGATCCCTTCCATTTCGTACCGCCCGGCGGCGAGGCGGTGGCCAGCCTGCGGGCGCGTGTGGCGGATTTCCTCGCCGGCTTGCCCGGGGAAGCCATACTTGTCGCCCACGCCGGCGTCATCAAGGTCTGCGCGGCGGAACTGGCGGGCGAAGAGGACTGGTTTTCGCTGCGCTTCGACTACGGCAAGGCCAGCCTGATCGAGGATGGCCGGCTGGCCTGGGTGAATCGTTGAGGCGGCAAGTGTCTCAGCTAGACTGAGTTTCTCCCGGGGCAAAAAAGCGCACCCGATTCCGCCCTTCCCGCTTTGCCGCGTACATGGCGTCATCGGCATGCTTGAGCAATTCGATATCGTCGCCGCCGTGATCGGGGTAGAGGGCGATGCCGATGCTCGCCGAGATCCTGATGGAATGCCCATCGACATCGAATGGCTCAAGGAGGGTGGCGCCGATCTTTTCCGCCACGGCCAGGGTGTCGGCGGCATCACTGGTATTGCGCAGCAGGGCGATGAATTCGTCGCCGCCCACGCGCGCCACGGTGTCGGATTCGCGCAGGCCCTGGCGCAGCCGGGCAGCGACCTGCTGCAGCAGGCGGTCGCCGATGCCGTGCCCAAGGGTGTCGTTGATCGGCTTGAAGTTGTCCAGGTCCATGAACAGGATCGCCAGGTGCCGGCCATCGCGCCGCGCGCCGGCGAGGGCTTGCGCAAGGCGGTCCGAAAAGAGTGCGCGGTTGGGCAGGTCGGTCAGGGGATCGTGCTGGGCCAGGTGGCGGATGCGCTCTTCCGCCGCCCGGCTTTCGTCCAGGGCGCGGGCCAGGCGGCGGTTGATGCGATAGATGTACACGGCGATGGCGCTGACGGTGGCGAGGAGGGCGAGAGCGACATACAGCGTTGTCAGGTCGCGAGGCACGTCCGGTTCGTAAAGAAATCCGTCGAGGTCATAGTCGCCGGGCAGCAGGCCGAGATCGGCATAGGTGTCGGCGATATGGCGCCAGCGTCCGCGGTTCATGTAACCCGCCTCGATCAGGTCGGTGCGCAGCAGGGCCGCCATGTGGCGGGCCTCGAACAGATAGAAGTCCCGTGGATGCGCTTTGGAATACCGGGCGAGGATGAGGTCGGCGATTTCCTCGGGGTGCTGCATCGCGTATTGCCAGCCGCGCAGGCTGGCCTCCCGGAAGGCGCGGACGCGTTCCGGATGGCTTCCGATTTCATCTTCGGTGGTGAACAGGTTGTCGCCGTAGAAATCGATGCCGCCGGTGCGCGGGGTGTAGACCTGATAGGCGAAGCCGGCCTGGTCGAGATAGTAAAGTTCGTTGCTGACGTAGGCGGAAATGGCATCCACACGGCCTTCGATCAGGTCCTCCGGACGGAAGCTGTGCGGCACCTCGACCAACTGGTCGAGCGCGATGCCTTCCTGTTTCAGGTAGGCGATCAATTCGTCGGATTGCGGCTCGATCATCACGCGCTTGCCGACGATGTCGTGGACGCCCTGGGTGCCATTGCGCGCCGCCTCCTGGCGGGCGACGAGCACCAGCGGCGAGTGCTGGAAGATCGCCGCCAGGACGACCACCGGCTTGCCGGACTTGCGGGCCAGCAGCAGGCTGCTGGTGCCCACGCCGTATTGGGCCCGGCCGCTCAGCACCGCTTCCAGCGGGTCGATCCCCGGAGTTGCTTCGAGCAGTTCGACGTCGAACCCGGCCGCGCGGTAATAGCCCTTCTCGACGGCGGCGTAATAGCCGGCGAACTGGAAGGCATGCGTCCACTTCAGTTGCAGCGCTACCTTGTCCAGCGCCCGGGCCATGCCGGCAGGCACCAGCAGCGCGGCCAGAACGGCGATCAGGAAGCGGCGCGAGACGGCAGGGCGGAACATGAGAGCGATCGGGCAGGACTCAAAGTCGGCGTCGGCGTCGGCGGGACGGCGGTAGCGAGGTTCAGAGCAGGAACAGCGTCGCCAGGCCCAGGAAGATGAAGAAGCCGCCCGAGTCGGTGACGGCGGTGACCATGACCGAGCCGCCGACGGCCGGGTCGCGGCCGAGTTTCTGCAGGGTCATCGGGATGGCCACGCCGACGGCGGCGGCGAGCGCGAGGTTGAGCGCCATCGCCGCGGTCATCACCGCGCCAAGGCGCCAGTCGCCGTAGAGCCACCAGGCGATCAGGCCGAGCAGCCCGCCCCAGACCGCGCCGTTGATCAGCGCGACCTTGAGCTCCTTGCGGTAGAGGCGGCGCTCCGATTCCTCGCCGATCTGGCCGAGCGCGATGGCGCGCACGATCATCGTGATGGTCTGGTTGCCCGAATTGCCGCCGATGCCGGCGACGATGGGCATCAGCGCGGCGAGCGCGACGAGCCGCTCGATCGTCCCCTCGAAGGCGCCGATGACGCGCGAGGCGATGATCGCAGTGACGAGGTTGAGCGCCAGCCAGGCCCAGCGGTTCTTCACCGAGTCGATCACCGGCGCGAAGATGTCCTCTTCCTCCTTCAGGCCGGCGTGGGCCAGCTGGTCGGCCTCGGCGCTTTCGCGGATGTAGTCGAGCACGGCATCGACGGTGACGCGGCCGATCAGCTTGTGGTCGATGCTGACGACGGGCGCCGACACGAGGTCGTAGCGCTCGAAGGCCTGCGCCGCCGTCTCGGCATTGTCTTCCGGCCGCAGCGTCAGCGCTTCCTTGCGCATCACCGCGGCGACCTCGGTTTCCGGATCGTTGATCAGCAGGGCGGTGATCGGCAGCACGCCTTCGAGATGATCCTCGCGGTCGATGACGAAGAGCTGGTCGAACTGGTCGGGCAGTTCGTCGAAGCGACGCAGGTAGCGCTGCACGACTTCGAGCGTGACGTCGGCACGCACCGTCACCATGTCGAAATCCATCAGCGCGCCGACGGCATCCTCGTCGTAGGACATCGCGGCCCGCAGCTGTTCGCGCTCCTCGGTGTCGAGGCTGCGGAACACGTCCTCCATGACCTCGGAGGGCAGGTCGGGGGCGAGGTCGGCCAGTTCGTCGGCGTCGAGCTGCTCGGCGGCGGCCCGCAGCTCGTGGTGCTCCATCGTCTCGATGAGCGACTCGCGCACCGCGTCCGAGACTTCGAGCAGGATCTCGCCGTCGCGCTCGGCCTTGACCATGTCCCAGACCATGAGGCGCTCGTCGAGCGGCAGCGCCTCGAGGATGTAGGCGATGTCGGCGGCATGCAGGCGCTCCAGCTTCTGCGCCAGCTTGGCCATGTTCTGCTTGTGCACGAGCTGCTCGACCAGATCGTGGCGCGGCATGTCCTGATGATGGACGAAGGCCTCGACGCGCTTCTGGCGGGCGAACAGGTCCCGGATCTCGCCCAGGTGCTGCGCGAAATCCTCGTGGCGCGTGTCTTCGCGGGGCTCGACAGGCGCTTCGGGACGGGGTTCGACCGGCTCTTCCATATAGCCCGCCATTCTATGGCTAGGGAATGACGGAATACTGCATGCGCCCCAAAATCAGCTGGGTGCGCCGGTCAAGGTAGGCGGACCACGGGTTCTTCTCGAACTTGCGCGGCGCCGGCAGCATCACGGCCAGCCGGGCGGCCTGTTCCGCCGACAACTGGCCGGCGCCGGTGCCGAAGTAGCGCCGCGCCGCCGCCTCGGCGCCGAAGACGCCCTCGCCCCATTCGACGACGTTGAGATACACCTCGAGAATGCGGCGCTTGTCCCACAGCAATTCGAGCCAAACGGTGATCAGCGCCTCCTGCGCCTTGCGCCAGGGTGTCTTGGCGCCGGAGAGGAAGAGGTTCTTGGCCAGCTGCTGGCTGATCGTCGAGCCGCCGGCCACCACCCGGCCCTTCTTCTGGTTCTTCTCGATGGCCTTCTGAATGCCCTCCCAGTCGAAGCCCTCGTGGTCGATGAACTTGTCGTCCTCGGCCGCCACCACCGCACGCTTCAGGTGGGACGAGATTTTCTCGTACGGCACCCAGCGGTGGCGCAGCGCCGCCTTCGGGTTCTTCTCCTGCAAGACATCGAGCCGCTGCGTCATGAAGCTCGTCTCGCCCGGATCGACATAACGCCACCAGACCACCCAGCCGAGATACCAGCCCTGCCAGAGCAGCAGGACGAGGAAAAATCCGGCCAGCAGGCGCTTGAGCCAGCTACGCGCCGTCCCGCCGGCGCCGACTTTATTGCTGGCTGCACGCACCCGCATTACAGCCGCACGAGCGGACTGCCCACGCCGCGCGGATGACGCTTGCCATGGAAGCAGACGAAGCGATTTATCCGGAAGACATATTGATCTTCGATGCGGATGGAGTAATGTCTCGCCCGGATGCGGGCGCGGACTTGATCGAGCCGTTTCGACGGGGTGGCGGCTTCGGATGCCATTTGAGGTGTTATATCAGCCTGAGACATGAATTCAATCCTTATGATTCAGCCAGTTGAAATTCGACAGAAGCAGATTGGACATCGCATCGTCGGAAAACATACACCGATAGCTGTGTTCACTAAACGTTCGCGATCAACAGGAGGGCTCACATGCGAATGCTGAAGCAAATTGGATGGATAGTGCTGGCGGGTGCTGTTATGTCATTGCCGGCTTCGCTATACCTATCGTCCGGTCTGAATGCGCCTCTTTGGTATGTTGCCTTGTCAAGCTTTGCCCAAGCGCTCGGCATGGGTTTATTCGCCATATTCTTTGGCGTAATAGCCATCGTTGCTCGCCGTAACAGCGAAAAGGGAGGCTTGAAGCCTGCGCTAATCGTAATGGCTGTTGTCTCGGCATTTACATCGTATTCCGTAATTGCTCTGTCCCTAAGAGCCTGAAGCGTAACGACGGAGGTGCCAATTGGATAATGAACAACGACTCGACTATGTCCTGGGGCAAGTGGCTTCACTAAAGGCATTCTGCATTTCCGCAATCACCACTCACCCGAACCCGAGTCAGCTCCTGGTTTCCTTTTCTCGTGCCAGCGAAATAACAACTGCCAAAATGCTCCCCACGCAAGCCTCTGAAGCAATGCTCCAAGGGATAGAGAGTATCAACCGTGACCTACTCCGCGTTCTTGAACAGGAAGCATCCAGAAAACAGCGCGGTGTTGCGCCTGATCGCTAACCCGCCGCTCCAGAGGGACGCTTCGCCGGCAAGCCGGCTTCACGCCCCTGAGCTAGCACGTTAGGCACCACTTCCTATCAGGTGACAAAAGGCACACGGCGGCGTAGACTTGGTACATGAAACCGTTTCGCTGGAGCCACGACAAGAACAAGGTCTTGAAGAAGGATCGTGGAATCTCATTCGAAGAGATCGTTCTCGCCATTGAAGCTGATGGCCTGCTTGATGTACTGCAACAGCCCAATTCGGATAAATACCCCAACCAGTCAATCCTTGTCGTGGCGCTTGAGGGCTACGTCTACTTGGTGCCTTACGTTGAAGAACAGAACTACTACTTTATGAAGACTGTCATCCCAAGCAGAAAGGCCACTCGAGATTATTTGCAAAGGAGTACTCCCGATGAAAAAGCCTGACCCACTTGAAGCTGACGTTCTGGCCGCTTACGACAAGGGCGCACTCAAGTCGACTTCCCCCTCCAAAAGCAAACTGGCTAAATTCAAGGCTGCTGCGACGGCTACTTTCATCAAGGATCGACGCATCAACATCCGCTTGTCGTCGCCCGACCTGATGGATATACAGGCGCGCGCGTTGGAGGAAGGCATTCCGTACCAGACATTTATCGCTAGCGTACTGCATAAATATGCGTCTGGCCGCCTGATCGAAAAACCTTCCAGCCTGATCCCGCGCTCAACCGGACGCAACGAAAAGCGCCGCGCCGGTTAGCTGGCACCTTACCTACGCATCATTTCCGCTCGCAGGGTTGAGCGCACCGGCGCCGTATCCGGCCGTACGCCGCGCCAGACGTAGAAGGCCTCGGCCGCCTGTTCCACCAGCATGCCGAGGCCGTCGGCTACCTGCGCGCCCGCTGCACGGGCCTGCGCCATGAAGGGGGTGTCGCGGCCGTAGAGCATTTCGTAGGCGAGGCTGCCGGGCGCGAAGGCAGAAGTCGGCAGCGGCAGGACGGCATCGCTGAGGCCGGCCGAGGTGGCGTTGATGACGAGGTCGAACGCGTGGCCGGCGAGTGACTCGAAGCCGCCGCCGGCGATCCTGAATTCGGCCGCCAGCCGTTCCGCCTTTTCCGCCGTGCGGTTGGCGAGGAACAGCGTTGCAGGGCGCTTCTCCAGCAGCGGCAGGATCACGCCGCGCGCGGCGCCGCCGGCGCCGAGCAGCAGGATGCGCCGTCCGGCGAGGGTGCGGCCGAGATTGGTCTCGATGTCGCGTACCAGCCCTGCACCGTCGGTGTTGTCGCCGCGGATCGTGCCGCCATCGAAGGCGAGGGTGTTGACCGCGCCGGCCGCGCGGGCGCGCGGCGTGAGTTCGGCGGCGAAGCGGAAGGCTTCTTCCTTGAAAGGCACGGTGACGTTCGCGCCGCGACCGCTGGCGGCCATGAAGTCGCGCACCGCTGCCGCGAAGCCGTCGAGCGGCGCGAGGATCGCCTCATAGTGCAGGTCCTGCCCGGTCTGGGCGGCGAACTGTGCGTGGATGCGCGGGCTTTTGCTGTGGGCGATCGGGTTGCCGAAAACGGCGTAGCGGTCGGTCATTCCGTCGCGTCCGCCTTCTTCCTGCGCGGGGTGCGGGCCGTGCGGGGCGAACGAGGCTTGCGCGCCGGTTTCTCCGCAGGCGGCGCGGCAGGCTCGGCCGGTGCTGTTGCTGCGGCCGGTGACGGCGCCTCCGCGACCGGCGACGGTGCTTCCGCGGCTTTCGGTTTGCGGCTCCGCGAGCGGGAGCGTGCCGGCTTGGCGGGCGGGGCTTCGTCAGAAGTCGGCGCTGGCGGGACGGCGATAGCCGGATCCGCCTCCAATATGGGGACGGCGGCGGGCGTTTCCGCTGGCGGGATTTCCGGCTCGACGACGACTGGTGCGCTACCCGCTGCCCGCCGCTTCACGTAGGCGCTGTTGGCCTCGCGGCCGAATTCGAGCAGTCCGCGCTTGTGGGCGTCCTCCAGCATCGCGCCGAGGGTGCGGTAGCCGAAGTAGCCTTCGTTGAAGCCGGGGTTGCGGCGCTTGATCGCCTCCTTGAGCACCGAGGCCCAGACCTTCTCGTCGTCGGCGCGGTCTTCCAGCAGGGCTTCGAGGGTGGCGACGGCGATGTCGAGGCATTTGACGCGGCGCGCCTCCATCTCCTGCGGATCGACGGGTTTGCGGTTCTGCCGGTCGCCGGCGTCCTTCTGCCGTTTCCGTACCAGGTCGTCGATGTAGATGAACTCGTCGCAGTTGGCGATCAGCAGGTCGGAAGTCGATTGCTTGACGCCGACGCCGATCACGCGCTTGGCGTTCTCGCGCAGCTTGGAGACGAGCGGCGAGAAGTCGGAATCGCCGCTGATGATGACGAAGGTGTTGACGTGCGACTTGGTGTAGCAGAGGTCCAGCGCGTCGACCACCATGCGGATGTCGGCCGAGTTCTTGCCCGACTGGCGCACGTGCGGGATCTCGATCAGCTCGAAGTTGGCCTCGTGCATGCCCGCCTTGAAGCTCTTGTAGCGTTCCCAGTCGCAATAGGCCTTCTTGACGACGATGCTGCCCTTGAGCAACAGGCGCTCGAGCACGGGCTTGATGTCGAATTTCTCGTACTGCGCGTCGCGCACGCCGAGCGCGATGTTCTCGAAGTCGCAGAACAGGGCCATGCTGACGTCGTCGGCGGAAAGGGCCATGATTTTTCCTTGTCTGGTTGGCGTTTCAGTTGGCGCGTAATTGGTCGGCGCCGGTGAAGGACCACGTGCGGGTGATCTCGAGAATATCGGTATCGCGCCGCACGGCGTCGGGGAAGGCGGCATAGGGGGCGGCCAGCTTGACGATGCGCAGTGCCGCCTGGTCGAGCACCTTGTGGCCGGAAGAACGGTTGAGTTCGACGCGCTCGAGTTCGCCATCCTTCTTGATCGCCACCGTCAGGACGAGGCTGCCATAGAGCTTGCCGCGCGCGGAATCGGGATAGTTGAGGTTGCCGATGCGCTCGACCTTCTGGCGCCAGTCCTCGACGTACTGCGCAAAGCGGTATTCCTCGACGCGCGCGCCGAGGAAGCGCCGCTTGGGCCGCTGGTTGTATTCGTCGATGTCGCGCGCGATCTCGCCTTCGAGCCGGGCCAGTGCCAGCGCGCGGCTGGCGAGGTCGCGGCCGCTCATTGACTGTGGCGCGTTGGGCGGGACCGGACGATCGGCATCCACGGCGGTGCGGCGTTCGGCCTGGGCCTGGGCGAGCACTTCCTTCTGGCGTGCCTCGAGTTCGGCGACACGCTGCTGCGCCGCGACGAGGTCGTCGCCGGCCTGCGTCTGCTGCGTGGCGGGCAGCGGCGTGCGCGCGCGCCGCTTTTCCGCGACGTTGCCGCCGCCGTCGAGATTGGCCTGCGCCTTGGCCTGCGCCTTGTCGGGTTTCGTCGCATGCCGGGCATTGACGAGGATGACGTCGAGCGCCTGCTGGCGCACGTTGTCCAGCGCTTCGGGCAGCTTGAAATGAATCGACAGGACGACCGCGTGCAACAGCAGCGACACGCCGAGCGCCAGCGTCAGGTGACGCCGGGGCGGGTCCATCGAGGCGAGCGGAGCCGGCCAGTTCAGGGAGACGGGCATGGGGGAAATTCTACCCCCCGCCCTCCGGTGCTTCTTCGGTGTCCAAAGCCGACTCTGGCGCGTCTTCCACCGGCAATTCATCCATTTCGACCATTTCGACCAGTTCGACGAAAGCGGCTTTCGCTTCGCCTTCCAGCAGGTCGATTTCCGATACCGCCAGCTTCACCCGTGCACCGCGCTCCAGCGTCGGCATGCCGGTCGCCTTGAGTACCAGCGGGAGGTTGTCGAATCGAACGATGTTGTCCTTGAGCACCTGCGCGGTGACTTCGCTCACACCCTCCTGCGCCAGCCAGCGCAGGCACCAGTAGCGCTCCATGCCGCGCTGGAATTCGGCGTAGCTCGCATAGGTCAGCTCGAAGTCGCGCAGCGCCGCCATCAGGTCGGCCGACTTGGGCGGGTAGGGCGGCTTTTCATCGCGCAGCAGCGCGATCAGCTGCCACTGGTTAGCGAGGTCGGCGAAGCGCCGCAGCGGCGAGGTGGACCACGCGTAGCAATCGACGCCCAGCCCCTCGTGCGGCGTGGCGACCGTGGTCATGCGCGCCTTGCCGGCCGTCTGCGCCCGGTACATGCCTGGCAGCTTCGCGTCGCGCAGCAGCGCCCCCCAGGTGCTGTTGGCGACGATCATCAATTCGGCCACCAGCGTGTCGAGCGGGCTGCCGCGCGGCCGCTCCTCGATGGCGACGCGGCCCGGCCCCTGCGGCGTGGCAGCCTCCCAGTCGATGCGGAAGTTGTAGTCCTTGCGGTTCTGCTGGCCGGCCTTGCCGCGACCGGCCTCCAGCACCGTGGCGAGTTCCCAGAGACGGATCAGCTCGTCACGGAATTCGAAGGCAGGCACGGTGCCGGCGGCCAGGGTCTCTGCGTTGAACAGTGGCTCGATGTCGTGATGGCGCAGGTTGGCGGCGACCGGTACATGTTCGATCTTCGTTGCGTGCGACAGGATGCGCAGGTCGGACGCGACATCGAGGTAGAGCGAGAGCGCGGGCACGTCCTGCCCGGCGGCGAGCGTGTGGCTCTCGATCACGTCCTCGGGCAGCATGGTGATCTTGCGCCCCGGCATATAGACGGTGGACAGCCGGCCGCGCGCGATGCGGCCGAGATCGGAGTCGATGCCGAAGCCCAGTCCCGGCGCGGCGATGTGGATGCCGACCGTCATGCCGCCGTCCGGTTTCACCGCGACGGAAAACGCGTCGTCGATCTCGGTGGTGTGCGCGTCGTCGATCGAGAAGGCGCGCACGTCGGCACAGGGCAGGTCGGTGGGGTCGACGGCCGGCGCGAAGGCGGGGAAGTCGGTGCCGGCCCTGAAATGCTCGAACAGGAAGCGGCCGAGGTGGTAGTCGTGCGTGTCGGTGATCGCGCCGCAGCGGTAGAGCAGCCGCTCCGGGCTTGCCCCGGTCGCCGCGCAGGCGGCCTCCAGCGCCCTGGTCTCGGGCCGGTTGCGGTCGGGCTTGTAGAGCAGCGCCGGCATCTGCGCGGCGAACTCGGCAGGCAGGCGGCCGTCCTGCAGTTCCTCGACCATGCGCTGGATCGCCAGCTCCTGCTGGCGTTTCTTCTCCTGACCGGCGAGCGCGGCCTGCAGAATCTCCGGCGGCGCCTTGCGGAAGCGCCCCTTGCCCTTGCGATGGAACCAGATCGGTGCCGAATGCAGCCGCAGCAGCACGGCCGCCGCCTCGACTGCCGTCGGCTTGTGGCCGGCGTATTCCTCGGTCAGCGCCTCGAAGCCGAACTCGGCCTCGCCGCAGACTTCCCAGAGGAACTCGGTGTCGATCGCCGCCGCTTCCGCCTCGGCCTGCGCCAGCAGTTCGCCGGCGCCCGGCGCGGTGAAGCGCAGCAGCACGTTCGCGGCCTTCAGCTTGACGCGCTTGCCGCTGGCGGTATCGACCTGCAGCGAGCTGTCGTTGTCGGCGACGATGGTGCCGGTCTTGAAGGCGCCATCCTCTTCGAAGAGGACGTTCATGGGGGTGGGGGAGAAGGCGGGAGGGCGCGGATTATAGCCGTCCTGCCGGCGCTGACTTTCAGGCCTGCTCCGGATGCAGGTCGGCAAGCACGGCGCAAATCCACAGCTTCCGGACCAGGGTGGAGGCGTTTATCGGTTGCGAAGTGAGGCAATGAATTGCAAGCGCGCCATGACCGTGCCGATTCGTTCGGCCAGCGTGTCATCCTGCATCAGCAACCCGGGCAGGTAGTTGTCGAAATGTGGCGAGGCAATCAGGGTGGCACACCGTTCGGCGAGATATAGACGCAGTTCCACGGCAGCATCGGCAATCTCATTCGGCAGTTCCGGACGTCCGTCGACGACGTTGATGATGTCCTCAAGATCGTGACTACCCGGAACGTCGGCGTTGCCGCGATCAGCGAAGGCCTCGAATTTCGTGGCCAGAAAATGCGGCGCCGAAATGAGTCGAATCCTCGTGCCACTCGGCAAGACGACCCGGTCGGCAGCGGCAACAGCAGCTTGGTACCAGCGATTGGCAAAACCAAGAATGCCGGCATCCGTGGGCATCAGATCTACTTCGATTTCCCGATAGCGCCAGCGGCAGATCGGTGCGTCTGGCGACGTGTCACGCTGAAAGCCACGTTCGCCAAAGGCGGCTTCCATCTCGTGGTAGCCGCGCAAAGTCGTTACTTCGGCGACCAGATCGACATCGTAGGTTACTCGCGCCATCGATGCCGCCGGGTCGCTCATCAATAGCCCGGCAGCGCAACCGCCGACGAACACCAACTCGTCGCACAGCACGCCTAGAGCGATGGCAATCAACTCCACCTTGGCGAGGTTAGGGTCTTGCGGCTTCATGCGAAATAGGCTGCCAGCAGTTCCTGTGCGGCGTTGCGTTCCCGCGCCTGCCCGGCGCGAATCGCATCGAAGAGGCTCAACATGGCGTAGAGCTTTTCATCGTGCAGCGCGGCCTCGGGCACCGTCGGGTAAAGCGGTATCAGGCTCAAGCCGCGCACCGTTCCCCTGGCGCTGGGCCAGACCGGCACCGGGTCGGCAGAGGGGGCGATGATCGCGTTCAGCGGCGGCGCGGCGTAACCGGTGGGCACGCCGCGGCTCAAGCTGCCGAGCAGCGCCGGGAAGGCGTATTTCGCCCCGGTCAGCAGAAACTCCTTGAGCTGCGGCTTCAGCAACATCGGCCGGCGATCCTGGAACAGCAGCAGTCGGGCAGCTGTAGCGCGCTTGAGCGAGGCATGTACCGCCGAAACCGCCAGCCCTGTCCGCTCCGCCAACTCGGGATACGTCACGTCGCCCTTGCCACGACTGAGCAGAACCAGCAAGACCAGCAGGTCTTGCGGTTTCAATACTGGTTGGCGGTTGGCAAGCTTACCCATTCTCTTTTCTTGAAATGAGAAAATACGATGAATATACTATTTAATCATAAAGATAAAGTCAATATTCTCATTTCAAGAAACAAGAATATCAGCTTCACGGCGAATCATGCGGTCTTTCCCCGCCTCACCGCCATGTCCGCCGTGTAAAGCGCCAGCCCGGCCCAGATGGCGGCGAAGGCGGCGAGGCGGGGGAGGTTCATCGGTTCGCCGTAGAGGAGGATCGCGACGAGGAAGGTCAGCGACGGCGCGACGTATTGCAGGAAGCCCATGGTCGATAGCGGCAGGCGGCGCGCGCCGATGGCGAAGAGGAGCAGCGGGATGGCGGTGACGATGCCGGAGGCGACGAGCAGCCCGTCGGTCGCAGGGGTGTCGCCGAAGCTCCCGGCAGGGCCGAGCCATAGCAGGTAGAGCGCGGCGAACGGCGCGGCGCAGGCGGTTTCGAGCAGCAGCCCGCCGGCGGCATCGACGGGCAGCTGCTTGCGCAGCAGGCCGTAGCTGCCGAAGGTGGCGGCCAGCACCAGCGAAACCCAGGGCAGGCCGCCGATGCGCCAGCCTTCGAGCGCGACGCCGGCGAGGGCGAGCGCGACGGCGGCCCACTGGCGCGGCCGCAGGCGCTCGTGCAGCACCGCGACGCCGAGCAGGATGCTGACCAGCGGGGTGATGAAGTAGCCGAGGCTGGTTTCGAGGATGCGGCCGGCATTGACGGCCCAGACGAAGGTGAGCCAGTTGGTCATGACGAGCGCTGCGCCGAGGGCGGCGCGTGCCAGGGTGCGGGGGTTGGCGGCGTGGCGCCGGACCGGGCCGAGCGCGCCGCGGGCCGCGAGCAGGGCGCCGACCAGCAGCAGCGACCACAGCACGCGGTGGGCGATGATCTCCAGCGCCGGGACGGCGGCGAGCTGCTTGAAGAAGATTGGCACGAGGCCCCAGATGACGTAGGAGCCCAGAGCGGCTGCGATTCCTTCGCGGGCGGCAAGGACGCCTTCCTTGTTGGCAGTCACGGAATTCCCGCGAAGCGCAGGATGTCGTCGAGATAGTCTTCCCAGCGCGTGAAGCTGTGGTCGCCGCCGGGCAGCACGGTCTGCTGCGCGCCGGCGTAGCGGGCGACGGCCTGGCGGTAGTCGAGGGTTTCGTCGCCCTCCTCGACGAGCAGCCAGTAGCGCGACGGGTCGGCCAGCTGCGGCACTTCGAGGGCACGCAATTCGTCGATGTGTTGCCGGGTGAATGCGAAGGGCTCGCCGCTGTAGAGCCAGGTCTGCGGGCCGAGGTAGCGCTCGAGCTCGATGGCCGCGACGACGGCGGGATTGACGAGGACTGCTTTCAGCCCGTGTTTTTCGGCGAGGTGGGTGGCGTAGAAGCCGCCGAGCGATGAGCCGATGAGGGAGACCTCCGTCCTGTCGGCGCCGATATTTCGAAGCAGGTCTTCGGCCAGCGCGATCGCGGCGGCGGGCGAGACGGGCAACTGCGGGCAGATCAATCGGTCGGCGCAGCCGTGCCGGGCCATGCGCGCGCCGAGCGCCTGCACCTTTTTCGACTGCGGCCCGCTGGTGAAGCCGTGCAGATAGAGGATCAGTGGGCGGTCCACTCGACGAGGCCGAGCTGCCAGGTGGCGATCACGACGAGGCCGAAGACGATGCGATACCAGGCGAAGATCGTGAAGTCGTGCGAGGAGATGTAGCGCAGCAGCCAGCGCACGCACAGGAACGCCGAGGCGAAGGCGGAGATGAAGCCGACCACCCACATGCCGAGGTCGTCCCAGGCCAGCAGATGACGCTCCTTCCAGAGCTGGTAGACGGTGGCGGCGCCGAGCGTCGGCACGGCGAGGAAGAAGGAGAATTCCGTCGCCGCTTTGCGCGACAGGCCGAAGAACAGGCCGCCGATGATCGTCGAGCCCGAGCGCGAGGTGCCGGGGATCAGCGCACAGGCTTGCGCGAAGCCGAGCTTGAGGGCGTCCCAGGGCCGGATGTCGTCCACCGTCTCGATGGTGATGCGGTGCTTGCGCTTCTCGGCCCAGAGAATGACGAAGGCGCCGAGGATGAAGGCGATGGCGACGGGAATCGGCTGGAACAGCGTGGCCTTGATCGCCTTGCCGAACAGCAGGCCGAGCACGGCGAGCGGCATGAAGGCGATGGCGAGGTTCACGACGAGACGGCGGGCGACGAGGTCGCGCGGGAAGCCGGCGAGGGTGCGGACGAAACGTTCGCGGTACTCCCAGACGACGGCGAGGATGGCGCCGGACTGGATGACGATCTCGAAGAGCTTGCCGCGATCGTCGTTAAATCCGAGCAGGTCTCCCGCTAGAATCAGATGCCCGGTGCTGGAGATTGGCAGGAACTCGGTGAGGCCCTCGACGATGCCGAGAATCAGCGCCTGGAGCAGCGGGTACAAATCCATGGAAATCCAGTGAGTGGTAAGGCTGGGAAGGGCGCGCGAGTCTAGCATGCAGAAAAAAATCACCGTCGATCAGCTCCGGCTGGGCATGCACATCAAGGAGTTCTGCGGTTCCTGGATGGACCATCCGTTCTGGCGCACGCAGTTCGTGCTCAAGGACCCCAAGGACCTGCGCGACATCCAGGCCTGCGGCATCCGCGAAGTATGGATCGACGCCGCGAAAGGGTTGGACGTCGAGATCTCCGGCGTGACCCACGAGGAGGTCGAGGCGCAGGTCGAGGCCGAGCTCGGGGAAATCGCGGCACCCGAAGCGCCGCCGCCGCGTGTTTCGATGGCGGAGGAGATCGAGCGCGCGGCGAAGATCTGCACGAAATCGAAAGAGGCGGTCGTCTCGATGTTCCAGGAAGTCCGCATGGGCAAGGCGGTCGACCACGAGGCGGCCAGCGCGCTGGTGGACGAAATTTCCAGTTCGGTGATGCGTAATCCGGGCGCGCTGATCAGCCTGGCGCGGCTGCGCTCCGCCGACGACTACACCTACATGCACTCGGTGGCCGTCTGCGCCCTGATGGTGGCGATGGCGCGGGTGCTCGAACTCGATGCCGCGACGACGCGCGCCGTCGGCATGGCCGGACTGTTGCACGACCTCGGCAAGGCGGTGATGCCGATGGAGGTGCTCAACAAGCCGGGCAAGCTTACTGACGAGGAGTTCGCCATCATGAAGGCGCATCCCGTCGAAGGACACCGGATGCTCGTCGAAGGGGGCGCCGCCGGGCCGATCACACTCGACGTCTGCCTGCACCATCACGAGAAGATCGACGGCAGCGGCTATCCCAAGGGACTCCAGGGCGAGCAGATCAGCCTCTACGCTCGCATGGGCGCGCTGTGCGACGTCTATGACGCCATCACCTCCAACCGTCCCTACAAGTCGGGCTGGGATCCGGCCGAGTCGGTCCGCAAGATGGCGGAATGGAAGGGCCATTTCGACGAACGCCTCTTCCAGGCTTTCGTGAAGAGCATCGGCATCTATCCGATTGGCTCGCTGGTGCGGTTGCAGTCGGGCCGGCTCGGCATCGTCGTCGACCAGACAGAGCATTCGCTGCTGACGCCCAAGGTGCGGGCCTTCTTTTCCACCCGTTCGAACGCGCGCATCCCCCCCGAGCTGATCGACCTGTCGCTGCCCGGCTGCGGGGAAAGGATCATCAGCCGCGAGGATCCGGCCGCGTGGGAGTTTGCCGACCTCGACAGGCTATGGGGCAGCGTCGACATGTTTTAACCGGGACGCCGTTCTGCCGGCGCCGACTTTAGCGGCCCGATGTGGTGCGGTCGCGCTGGCGCAGGGCGCAGTCGTAGGCTTGTTCGAACACCGGATCCTGCGTTTCGCGACGTAGTCCCGCAAAGAGCGCGACGGCGCGTTCCCGGTCGATCGGCCGCCCGCCGTGAAGCAGCGGGATGAATGCGAGGCCGCGCAGCAGGGGCGGTAAGTTCTTGTCGCCTCCGCTGGCGATCAATGCGCTGGCAAGCGCCACGGCGGCATCGGCATCCGGCGCCGCGCCGATCAAGCGCGGCAGGATGTCGATCCGTATGATCTCCGCCAGCGCGTCTTCGGCACTGGCAGCGTTCATTTTGCCTTCTTGGCGGCAGCCTTCTTCGCGGCGGGCTTCTTCGCCGCCGTCTTGCCATCGCCGACTTTCTCCGCGGTCGCCTTTTTCGCCGGTGCCTTGGCGGCGCGCTGCTCGAACTCGAAGCCGACCTTGCCGTCGGCGCCGCGCACGAGGTAGGCGGAGAACTTCTTCTTCGTGCGGTTGGAGACGAAGCCCTTGAGCAGGCTGGTCTTGCCGGTTTCGAGCAGCTTCTGCATCTCGGCCTTGGAGATCTCCTGCTGCAGGATCACCTTGCCGGAGCGGAAGTCGCAGGATTTCGCCGCGCCGGTGGATTTCTCGCAGACGTAGGACATGGGTTGTTCGAAGACGCGCGCGCCGCACTTCGGGCAGGCGCCGAGCGGCTCCAGACCGCTGAAATCGACTTCCTCGCCGGCCTCGTCCTCGTTGCCGAAGTCGAACTTCGGCGCGTGCTCGTCGTCGAGCTTGATGACGGCGGCGAAGGCACGCCCCATCTTGCTGCGGAAGCCCTGCAGCGGGCCGATCTGCCGCTTCTCCAGCAGTTCGTCCATCTCCTCCGGTTCCCACTGGCGGCTGGCGACGACCTTCCACAGCTTGTAGTCGCACTTGTCGCACTTGAAGTGGCGGTAGGTTTCATGGATCGTGCCACCGCACTTCGGGCAGGGCGTCTTGAGCGTGCCGAAATCGGCGTCGGAGAACTCGCCGGTCTTGATGCGCTCGACCATCACCTGGGTTTGCTCGGTGATGTGGGACATGAACTCCTCGCGCTTGAGGCGTCCGTGTTCCATTTCCTTGAGCTTCCATTCCCACAGGCCGGTGAGTTCCGGCGAGCGGATCTCGTCGACCTTGAGCTGTTCGAGGGCGAAAAGCAGATTGAAAGCCTTCGCGGTCGGTTGCAGTTCGCGGCCGTTGCGGTGCACGTACTCCTCGGCGATCAGGCCCTCGATCGTCGCGGCGCGCGTCGCCGGGGTGCCGAGGCCGCGCTCGGACATCGCCTCGCGCAGCGAGTCGTCGTCCACCAGCTTGCCGGCGCCCTCCATGGCAGAGAGCAGCGTCGCTTCGTTGAAGCGCGGCGGCGGCTTGGTGGCGTTGGCCTTGACCTCGACGTCGTTGGCCCAGACGCGTTCCTTCTTATCCAGCGGCGGCAGGTTGGGGTTCTCTTCGTCTGCGCCGACAGCTTCCTTGCCATACACGGCCAGCCAGCCCGGCGTGACGAGCACCTTGCCGACGGTCTTGAAGGGCTCGCCCTCGACGCGCGTGATGCGCGTGGTGACCTGGTATTCGGCGCTCGGGAAGAAGATGGCGATGAAGCGCTTGACGACCAGGTCGTAGAGCTTCTGCTCGGGTTCGGTGAGGTTCTTCGGCGCCGCGCCGGTCGGGATGATGGCGAAGTGGTCCGAAACCTTGGCGTTGTTGAAGATGCGCTTGGTCGGGTGCACCCAGCCGTTGTCGAGCACCGTCGTGGCGTGCTTGCCAAGAGGGCTGTCGGTCAGCGCGCGCAGCGTGTCCTTCGCGGCGCCGATCATGTCCTCGGGCAGGTAGCGGCTGTCGGTACGGGGATAGGTGAGCACCTTGTGGCGTTCATACAGCGCCTGCGCCAGCGCCAGCGTATTGCGTGCCGAGAAGCCGAAGCGGCCGTTGGCGTCGCGTTGCAACGAGGTCAGGTCGTAGAGCAGCGGGCAGGCTTCGGTCTTGGGTGTCGCCTCTTCCGTGACCTCGCCGTGCTTGCCGAGGCATTTCTTGCGCAAGGCTTCGGCCTTCGACTGCTCCCACAGGCGCTCGGCCTTGGCGTGCTCGTCGTCGTTCTTCTTGAATTTCTCGTCGAACCACTTGCCGCGATAGGTGCCGGCGACGGCCTGGAACTCGGCCTCGACCTCCCAGTAGTCGCGTGGTTCGAAGGCGCGGATGGCCTTTTCGCGCTCGACGAGGATGGCCAGGGTCGGCGTCTGCACACGGCCGACGGTGGTCTTGTAGAAGCCGCCTTCCTGCGAGTTGAAGGCGGTCATGGCGCGCGTGCCGTTGATGCCGATAAGCCAGTCGGCCTCCGAGCGGCAGCGCGCGGCGTCGGCCAGCGGCAGCATCTCTTCATCGGTGCGCAGGTGGGCGAAGCCGTCGCGGATCGCGGTGGCGGTCATCGATTGCAGCCACAGGCGGCGCACCGGCTTGTCCGACTTGGTGTGCTGCACGACGTAGCGGAAGATCAGTTCGCCCTCGCGGCCCGCGTCGCAGGCGTTCACCAGCCCGGTGACGTCCTTGCGCTTGACGAGGCGCGTTAGCAGCCGGAGCCGGTCGGCGGTCTTGTCGATCGGGTTGAGCGTGAAGCGGGGCGGGATCACCGGCAGGTGGGTGAAGGTCCATTTGCCGCGCTTGACCTCGTATTCCTCGGGCACGGCCAGCTCGAGCAGATGGCCGACGGCCGAGCTCAATACATAGTGCTCGCTCTCGAAATAGTCGCCTTCACGGGTGAAGCCGCCCAAGGCTCTCGCGATGTCCTGGGCGACCGAAGGCTTTTCGGCGATGATCAATTGTTTGCTCATATGGGGGGCGGATGTTAAGCGCCCTTTGATCAAACTTGCAAGCCGGGCTGGTTCAGCCCTCAGTTCAACCTCTGGTAGCGCCCCCCCGGCAACTGGGCGATGCGGCCGTCCAGTTCGAGCGGCAGCAGTTGCGCCAGCAGGGCGTCGGCGGCCAGGCCGGTGCGCGCCGCCAGCGTGTCCAGGTCGCAGGGATCGCCGCCGAGCGCGACGAGGATCGGATCGGTCTCGGCTTCGGCCACCGGCGGCAGGGCGGCGGGATCGACGACATTTTCCCAGCGCAGTTCCTCGAGGATGTCCTGCGCCGACTCGACCAGCTTGGCGCCCTGCTTGATGAGCGCGTGGCAGCCCTTCGACTGGGGCGAGTGGATCGAGCCCGGGATGGCGAAGACTTCACGGCCGGCTTCCGCGGCGAGGCGGGCGGTAATCAGCGAACCACTCTGCTGTGCGGCCTCGACGACGAGGCAGCCGCGTGCCATGCCGGCGATGAGCCGGTTGCGGCGCGGAAAGTTGGCCGCGAGCGGCGGCGTGCCGAGCGGGAATTCGCTGACGATGCAGCCGCGGTCCGCGATCTCGCGCGCCAGTGCCTCGTTGCGGGCGGGGTAGATGCGGTCGATGCCGGTGCCGATCACGGCGATGGTCGATGGGACTTCCTGCAGCGCGCCGCGGTGGGCGGCGGCGTCGATGCCGGCGGCGAGCCCGCTGACGATGGTCAGTCCGGCGCGGGCCAGTGCTGCGGCGAAGGCTTCGGCGTTCGCTTCACCCTGCTTCGTCGCATTGCGGCTGCCGACAATGGCGAAGGCGGGCCGGTTGAGCACCGCGAGGTCACCCTTCGCGTAGAGCAGGACGGGCGGGTCATCGGCTGTCAGGAGTGCCTGCGGGTAGGCGGCGTCGGCAAGCGTCAGGATATGGTTGCCGGCCTGGGCGGCCCACGTCTGTGCGGCCTCGATGCCAGCCCGTCCGTCATGGGCGAGCAGGCGCTCGGCCAGTCCGCCGCCGATCACGCCGCGCAAGGCCGAGGGCGGCGCGGCGAAGACCGCCTCTGGGCTGCCGAAGGCCTTGAGCAGTTGCCGCCGGGATTCGCCGCCGATGCCGGGGATCAGGGTCAGCCTGATCCAGGCAGCCAGTTCGCCGCTGGCCAAGAATCAGGGCTGGCGGACGCGGTCGCCCGCTGCCACGGGCCGCGAGGCGTCGGTGATCAGGGCGTAGGACACCCGGTCGAAGACGCGGAAGACGAACATCAGTCCGTAGCGCTCTTCCGGCAGCGTGTGGGTTTGCGGCTGGGCATCGCCGAAACGGTTGGTCACGGTCGTGCCGGCGCTGTAGAGTGCCAGGACATGGCCCATTTCGAGGCCATCCTTGCTGCCCCGAGAAATGGCGACGATGGAGTTCCGCCCACCGACACCGACGCCGTCGTAGAGCTTGAGCACGCGTCCCTCGACCGCTTGTGCCGGCTTGTGGGGCATGTAGCTCATGATCTCGGGTCGGCTGGCCGGCACCAGCTGGTCGCCGCGGCCGATCTCCTGGCGGGCGCTGACGATGGTGAGCGGGGTCACGTCCTGGCCTGCCGCGCCGCTGACCTGCGCATTGCCGAGATAGACGGCCTCGATGCCGAGCGCTTCGCCGCTGTCGGGGTCGCGCAGCGGCTGGCCGGGCTTGTAGACCTGCCACTGGCCGATCTTGGGATCGACGCCGCTGGCATAGACGAGATCGCCGTTGCCGCCATAGACGCGGTTTTCCTGCAGGGCGACGATGCGCGGTGCGTTCTCGAGGCTGGCCGTTTCGATGACCAGCGGCTGGGTGAGGAAGGGTTCGATCGCACGGGCCGGAATCGCCGGGATTTCCTGGGGCGGGACTTCGACGCGGACCTGCGGCGAAAGCTTGACCACATTGCCGAGCCGCAGGCTGGGCCCGTTGCGGTCGAGGATGACCACCTGCCCGGGGTAGATGCGGTGCGGATTCTTCACCTGCTCCGCATTCATCTTCCAGATGTCGGGCCAGAGGAAGGGATCCTTGAGGAACTTCGCCGCGATCCCCCAGAGGGTATCGCCCTTCACGACGGTATGGCGGTCGGGCGCATCCGGTGCGAGCTCGATGGGCTGGCCGGACTGGGCGATGGCGGCGGTTGAAAAACCGAAAACGAGCGCGAATATAATGTTCCGCATGCAGGGACTCCGGGCGCCGGATGGCAACTGCATCGGATTCTGCCCCCAAATTCCGCACGCATCAACCCGTTAAAGGCGTCTTTCATGGCTTTGTTGCCGATATTGCGATATCCCGATCCCCGCCTGCACACGGTCGCCAAACCGGTGGCGGCCGTCGATGCCGGCATCCGCAAGCTGGCGGCCGACATGCTCGAGACCATGTACGAGGCGCCGGGCATCGGCCTGGCGGCCACGCAGGTCAACGTGCACAAGCGCGTCCTGGTGCTCGACGTGTCCGAGGACAAGTCGCAGCCGCGGGTCTTCATCAATCCGGAAATCCTCTGGCGCGAAGGCGAGTGTGTCGGCGAGGAAGGCTGCCTGTCCGTGCCGGGCATCTACGAAACGGTGAAGCGCAGCGAGCGCGTCAAGGTGCGCGCCCTCAATGCCGACGGCGAGGCTTTCGAAGTCGAGGCCGACGGCCTGCTCGCCATCTGCCTGCAGCACGAGATCGACCACCTCGACGGCAAGGTGTTCGTCGAATACCTCTCCAGCCTCAAGCTCAACCGCATCAAGGCCAAGCTCGCCAAGCAGGCCCGGATCACCGCCTGATTGTGAAAGTCGCTTTCGCCGGCACACCGGAATTCGCCGCAGTCGCCCTGCGCGACTTGCTCGCCGCCGGCTTCGACGTCCCGCTCGTCCTGACCCAACCCGACCGTCCTGCCGGCCGCGGCCAGAAACTCGTGGCCAGCCCGGTCAAGCAGGTGGCGCTGGCCCATGGCATTCCCGTCCATCAGCCCGAAAAACTGCGCGATCCGGCGACGCATGCGCCGCTGATCGATGCGGCCCCGGATGTGCTGGTGGTCGCCGCCTATGGTTTGATCCTGCCGCAGGCGGTGCTCGACATTCCGCAACGCAAACCGGGCGGCTGCCTCAACATCCACGCCTCGCTGCTGCCGCGCTGGCGCGGGGCGGCGCCGATCCAGCGCTGCATCGAGGCCGGCGATGCCGAAACCGGCGTGACCATCATGCAGATGGAGGCCGGCCTCGACACCGGCCCGATGCTGCTCGCCGAAACGACAAAAGTCGGCGCCGGCGAGACGGCGGCCACGTTGCACGACCGGCTTGCCGATATCGGCGGACGGCTGATCGTGGCCGCGCTGCGTGAGCTCGATGGCCTGTCGCCGGCGACCCAGCCCGAAGCTGGCGTCACCTATGCCACCAAGATCGGCAAGGCCGAAGCGGCCATCGACTGGCGACGGTCGGCGTCCGAGATCGAGCGGCGCATCCGCGCCTTCGACCCCTTTCCCGGCTGCACCGCGCAGCTGGGCGACGCGACGCTCAAGCTCTGGCGTGCGGAGATGGCTGCCGGCACGGGGCAGCCTGGCGAAATCCTCGCGGTCGCCCCGGACGGCATTACCGTCGCCTGCGGGACGGGCGCGCTGCGGCTCGTCGAACTGCAGAAGCCCGGTGGCCGCCGTCTCGCCAGCGCCGACTTTCTGCACGGCTTTGCGCTGACGGCCGGGCAGCGTTTCGCCCTGCCCGCCGTTTGAAGCAGCCGCCACTTTCGGCCGCGCTGTCCGCCGCAGCGGAGCTGGTCGGCGGCGTCATCGCCGGCCGCACACCCGACGCCTTGCTCGCCCGGCTCGATCCGGCATTGCGGCCGGCGGTCATCGACCTCGGCTTCACCACCCTGCGCGACTGCGGACGGGGCGATTTTCTGCTCGGCCGGTTGATGGCGCGGCCGCTCGACCATGCGCCGACACGCGCGCTGCTGCTCGTCGCGCTGGCCCGGCTCGAGCGCCGGCCCGAGGAGGCGCATACCCTCGTCGACCAGGCTGTCACCGCCGCGGGTTTGGCAAATAAGCGCTTCAAGGGACTCGTCAATGCGGTGCTGCGCAACTTCCTGCGCCGCCGCGATGAACTGCTCGTCGCGGCGGACGAGGACGAAGTCGCGCACTGGCGCCATCCGCGCTGGTGGCTCGACGCGCTGCGGTCCGCCTATCCGGATGGCTGGCAGGCCATCGCCGCCGCCGGCAACGGCCATCCGCCGATGTGCCTGCGGTTCAACCGGCGCCGTCCTGCGGAAGCCGACTTTTCTGGCGTTCATCTGGACGATACCGCATTGCTGCTCGACCAGCCGGTGCCGGTCGAGCGCATTCCCGGATTCCGCGAAGGACAGGTTTCGGTCCAGGACTGGGGGGCGCAGCAGGCGGCCCGCCTGCTCGATGCGCAGGACGGCATGCGCGTGCTCGATGCCTGCGCCGCGCCGGGCGGCAAGACGGCGCATCTGCTGGAACGGGCCGATCTCGACCTGACGGCGCTCGAGCTGGACGCGACGCGTGCCCGCCGCGTCACCGAAAACCTCGACCGCTTGAGTCTCGCCGCTACGGTGCGAGTCGCCGATGCCGCCCGCCCGGACGACTGGTGGGATGGCCGGCCCTTCGACCGCATCCTCGCCGACGTACCCTGCTCGGCTTCCGGCGTGGTGCGTCGGCATCCCGACATCAAGTGGCTGCGGCGCGCGGCGGATGTGGCGGGATTCGCACGCACGCAGGCGCGGATTCTCGATGCCTTGTGGCCGACGCTGGCGGCGGGTGGCAAAATGCTCTACTGCACCTGCTCGGTGTTTCCGGAAGAAAACGACGATCAGATGCGCGCCTTTCTCGCGCGGCATCCGGAGGCCCGTCCGCTGCGGACCGGCGATGCCGCGACGGGCTGGAGACTGCTGCCGTCGGAACGGCATGACGGCTTTTATTACGCCCTGTTGGGCAAGGAGATCTGAAACGTGGAGAGCAGGCCTGCAGGCTGCAACCCGGTGGCCACCAACCAGAGCGCCATCGGTTTCCTGCACGAGATGGACCGGGCGCTCCACGATTTCCTGCAATGGCAGAAGCGGCTCTATCGCGCCCTGATCAGCGACGCCGCCGTCAATCCCGAAACCCTGAGCCTGACCGGCGAGGTGCGCGGCGCGTTCGGCAAATGGTTTCTCGACCTGCCCGAGACGGTGCGCGACCGCGACCCGGCCATCCGCGACATCTGGGACCTGCACGAACGCATGCACGGCGCTGCCTGTGACCTGCTCGCTGCGCATGTCGCAGGGAAGCCGATCACGCCAGCCACTTTCGATGCCTTCGTCGATCTCGCGCAGGATTTCAAGCTGGCGATGCTCAAGTACCAGCGCCGCATCATCAGCGAGGTCTGCACGCTCGACCCCCTGACGGGCGCCGGCAACCGCTATGCCATGGACCTGCGGCTCACCGAGGAATGGGAGCGTTCGCGCCGTTCCGGTGCGCCCTGCAGCCTGTGCCTGCTCGACATTGACCACTTCAAGGAGGTCAATGACACCCACGGCCACGCTGCCGGCGATGCCGTGCTGCGCATGATCTCCCGTTACCTGAAGGGAGAGGGCCGCGCGTACGACGATCTGTTCCGCTACGGCGGCGAGGAATTCCTCATCTGCATGCCCAACACGCCGCTCGGCGATGCCGAAGCGGTGTTCAACCGCCTGCGGGAGGGTCTGGCGGCGATGACGATCCCGCTCGAGGGCGGGACCGGGCTCGGCGTCACAGCCTCCTTCGGCGTGGCACTCCTGCTGACCGACGAGCCGATCGAGCGCTCGATCGAGCGGGCCGACCATGCCCTGCTGTGCGCCAAGAGCGCCGGCCGCAACCGGGTCTGCGTGTGGGACATTTCATCCCCGGCCGGCTATACGGGCTGAACGTCGCATGATGCCGCCCCGCCTACGCTGCGCACTCCTCGCCCTGGCGTTCGGCTTGTGGGCGGGCCTGGTGCAGGCGGGCAGCATCGTGCCGGAAAACGCCGCGCTCGTTGCCGATGAGCAGGGCCAGGCCCTGACGGTGAAGTTTTCCATCGAACTCGGCCCGCGCCTCGAGGAGGCGGTCGGGCGCGGCGTGCCGCTCAATTTCCGCTTCGAATTCGATCTCAAGCGCAAGCGGCGCTACTGGGTCGACGAGCACATCACCGGACGCGTGCTCGAGTACCGCCTCGGCTATCACGCCCTGACCCGCCAGTACCGCCTGTCGCTCGGCAACCTGCACCAGAACTTCGCGTCGCTCGACGAGGCCCTGCAGGCGCTGTCCCGCGTGGTACGCCTGCATGTGATCGACCGGGATGTCCTCATCGCTGGTGATACGTATCTCGCGGCCGTGCGCCTGTCGCTGGATCACAACCAGCTGCCCAAGCCCCTGCAGGTGGACGCCATTGCCGACAGCGACTGGCGGGTCGAAGCCAAAACACTGCGGTGGGAGTTCACACCCGCCATCCCCCAGCTCCTTCCTCCCGGAAGGGGAGACTAGTGGCTCGCTTCGCTCGATCCATGCCGCCCGTCCGCGGTTCTGTCGGCCGATGATCGTCGCGCTCGCGATCACCGTCGGCTTCGCCGCCCTGCTGATCTTCCTGCTCGCCACGGCGAGCGCCGACACGGCCTTCCTCGCCAGCCACACGCTGTTGCTCATCGGCGTGAATGCGCTGGCGGCACTGGTGCTGCTGGCCCTGGTGATCGCCCAGGTGCGCCGGCTGTTTCGCGAATACCGCGCCGGCGTTTTCGGCGCGCGGCTCAAGTCCAGGCTGCTGCTGATGCTGGCGCTGATGGCGGTGGTGCCCGGTGCGCTGGTCTATGCGGTATCGGCCCAGTTCGTCGTCAGGAGCATCGATACCTGGTTCGACGTGCGCGTCGAGGCGGCGCTCGAAGGCGGCATCGACCTCGGCCGCGGCGTGCTCGACGCGATGCAGGCCGACCTGCTCGCCAAGGGGCGCGCGATGGCCTACGACCTGGCCGATGCGAATTCCCCGGGGGCCGTGCTGCTCAACCGCCTGCGCGAGCAGGCCGGCGTGCATGCGGCGGCGCTGCTCACGGCGGGCGGCCATCTGGTGGCGAACAGCAGCGGCGACCTGCGCGGCCTGCTGCCTGCACTGCCCGAAGCCGCGCAGTTGCGCCAGGCGCGCCTCGGCACCGGCAGCGTGCGCGTCGAGGGCGATGCGACGAGCGGCTTCGTGGTGCGCGCGCTGATTCCCGTCGGCGGCTACCGCCTCGATACGGAGCCGTTCGTGCTGCAGGTCGAGCAGCCGGTGCCCGAAGCCATCACCCAGAGCGCCGAGGCGGTCGAGGCGGCGCACCGCGACTACCAGGAGCTGCAGCTGGGCCGTGCCGGCCTCAAGCGCATGTACCTGATGACGCTGACTTTCGCCCTGCTGCTGGCCCTGTTCGCCGCCATCGTCCTCGCCTTCTTTCTCGCGGCACGGCTCGCCAAGCCGCTGCTGATGCTGGCTGAGGGCACGCGCGCTGTGGCCGACGGCGACCTGACGCCGCGTGCGGTCCTCGCGTCCGATGACGAACTGGGCGTGCTGACCCGTTCCTTCAACGAGATGACCATCCAGCTTGCGGAAGCGCGGGTCGAGCGCGAGACGGCGCAGCGCGCCGCCGTCTGGGGCGAGGTGGCGCGCCGACTCGCCCACGAGATCAAGAACCCGCTGACGCCGATCCAGTTGTCCGCCGAACGCCTGCAGATGAAGCTGGCCGGCAAGCTGGACGCGACGGATGCGGCGATGCTCCAGCGCGCCACCCGGACCATCGTCGACCAGGTCGAGGCGATGAAGAACATGGTGAACGACTTCCGCGACTATGCGCGCCTGCCGCCGCCGGTGCCGAAGCCGCTGGACCTCAATGCGCTGGTCGGCGAAGTGCTGGAGTTGTATGCGGACGGCCCGGTCCCCATCGTCGCGTCGCTGGCACCGCAGCTGCCGCCGGTCATGGCCGATGCCGACCAGATCCGCCAGGTGCTGCACAACCTGATCAAGAACGCCGGCGAGGCGATGGCGGATGCAAAAGTCGGTGCCGGCGGGACGGCGGCGCAGAAAGTCTCCCCGCCCGAGAGGGCGGGGCTGGGGGTGGGCGGGCCTGGAAAAGTCGGTGCCGACGGGACGGCGCCAGCCACGATAGAGCTCACCACCGCCGCCTCGGACAGCATGGCCGCCCTCGTCGTCAGCGATCACGGCCACGGTTTCCCGCCGGAAATCCTCGCCCGCGCCTTCGAGCCCTATGTCACCACAAAGGCCAAGGGCACCGGCCTCGGGCTGGCGATCGTCAAGAAGATCGCCGACGACCACGGCGGCGCGATCCGCCTTGCCAACCGCGCGCAAGGCGGTGCCGAAGTGACGCTGTTATTGCCGCTTCATCGCCCACCACAGCGCGACGTGGCAGCGGCATAATGCGCGAAACGGATTTCTAGCCATATGCCACAAATTCTGGTCATCGACGACGAAGTCGGCATCCGCGAACTCCTGTCGGAAATCCTCACCGACGAAGGGCACGATGTCGCCACCGCGGAAAATGCGGCCACCGCGCGCGCCTGGCGCGACGCGCGCCGGCCCGACCTCGTCCTGCTCGACATCTGGATGCCCGATACCGACGGCGTGACCCTGCTCAAGGAATGGGCCGCTGCGGGCCAGCTGACCATGCCGGTGCTGATGATGTCCGGCCATGCCACCATCGATACTGCGGTGGAGGCGACGCGCATCGGCGCGGTCGGCTTCCTGGAAAAGCCGATCGGCATGCAGAAGCTGCTCGCCAGCGTCAAGCAGGCGCTCGAAAGCGTGCCCAAGGCGGGTGCGGTCCTGTCGCTGGCCGCCTTTCCGCGTTCCGCACCGCTGAAAGACCTGCGCCGCCGTCTCGAGCAGGTGATGAACCGCAGCCGTTCCGTGCTGCTGCGCGCGCCAGCCAGCTCCATCGTCGATCTCGCGGCACGCACCCTGCAGACGCCAGGCAAGGCCTGGATCGATATCGGCCACGATTCCAACCCGCTGACGCTCGAGGTGCTGAACCAGGCCAGCGGCGGCGTGCTGTATTGCGGCGAATTGTCGCGTCTCACGCGCCTGCAGCAGAAAAACCTCGCCTTCGCGCTCGAGCGCCTCGAACGCCACAACCTGCGCATGGTCGTCGCCACCACGCTCGACGCCCATGCGCTGGTCGCGCAGGGCTGGGATGAGGATGTCGTCAAGACGCTGTTCGACGTCAGCATCGGCCTGCCATCGCTCGCCGAACTGAAGGACGACGTGCCCGATCTCGCCACCCATCTGCTCGTCCAGCTCGTCGAGGCCGGCGAAACGCCGAACCGGGTCTTGTCGGTCGCCGCGCAGAACGCCCTGCGCCAGCACCCCTGGCCCGAGGGCTACGCCCAGCTGAAGAGCACGGTCAAGTCGCTCGCGCTGGCGGCGCTGGAGGAGGAGATCAGCGCCGAGGACGTGCAGCACCTGCTGTCGCCCGGCGCCGCCGGCCTGCCGGAAGTGCCGCCCGGCCTGCTGCCGGAAATGCTCACCCTGCCGTTGCGCGAGGCGCGCGAGATGTTCGAGAAGCTCTACTTCGAACACCACATCCGCCTCGAGGGCGGCAGCATGACGCGGCTGGCGGAAAAGACCGGACTCGAGCGCACGCACCTGTACCGCAAGCTCAAGGACCTCGGCCTGCGCAACGCCTCGAAAGACAGCGAGGAAAACTAGATGCGCATCCTGATTCTCGGCGCCGGACAGGTCGGCGCCAGCGTCGCCGAGGCGCTCGCCTCGGAAGCCAACGACATCACCGTCATCGACCAGAACCGCGAGAGCCTGGCGCAGATCGCCGACCGGCTCGACGTTCGTACCCTCGCCGGGAATGCCGCCTACCCGTCCGCCCTGCGCGAGGCCGGCATCGAGGATGCCGACCTGCTCGTCGCGGTCACGCAGTCGGACCAGACCAACCTCGTCGCCTGCAAGATCGCGCGCAGCATGTTCAACGTGCCGACGCGCATCGCCCGCCTGCGTTCGCCCGACTTCCTCGACGACGCGCTGCTGTCCGACGAGAACTTCTCGGTCGACTATGCGATCTGCCCGGAACAGGAAATCACCGAGTACATCGGCAAGCTGATCGAGTTTCCCGAGGCCCTGCAGGTGCTCGAGTTCGCCGGCGGCCGCGTCACGCTGGTCGGCGTGCGCGCCTTCCAGGGCGGCCTGCTGGTCGGCAAGCCGATCCGTGCCATGCGCGAGCACCTGTCCGAGAAAATCGATGCCCGCATCGCCGCCATCTTCCGCGAGCACCAGCCGCTCGATCCGGATGGCCATACCGTCGTCGAATCCGGCGACGAGGTGTTCGTGCTCGCCGCCAGCGAGCACATCCGCCCCGTGATGCGCGAGTTGCGGCGCATGCAGCAGCCGGTCAAGCGCGTCATGATCGCCGGCGGCGGCAACATCGGGTTCCGGCTGGCCGGGCTGCTCGAGGAGCGCTACGAGGTCAAGGTGGTCGAGCGCGACCGCCAGCGTGCCGAGGTCATCGCGGCGAAGCTCGGCAAATCGCTGGTGCTGGTCGGCGAGGCGACCGACGAGAACGTGCTCACCGAAGAGAACATCGACGAGATGGACATGTTCCTCGCGCTGACCAACGACGACGAGGACAACATCATGGCGGCCTCGCTGGCCAAGCGGCTCGGCTGCCAGCGCGTGTTGGCCCTCATCAACCGCCGCGCCTATGCCGACATGGTGCAGGGTGGGCCGATCGACATCGGCCTGTCGCCGGCGCAGGTGTCGATCGGCACCCTGCTCACCCACGTGCGGCGCGGCGACGTGGCACGCGTGCATAGCCTGCGGCGCGGCGCGGCCGAGGCGCTCGAGCTTGTCGCCCACGGCGATGCGAAAAGCTCCAAGGTGGTCGGCCGGCGCATCGACGAACTGCCCGTCATCAAGGGTGCGCACGTCGGCGCCATCGTGCGCGAGATGCCGGAGAAGTTCGATGTCACCGGCGAGAACGGCCGCATCCTGGGGCGCAGCAACCAGCGCGTCATCATTCCCCACCACGACACGGTGATCGAAAGCGGCGACCACGTCATCATTTTCTGCACGCGCAAGCGCCTCGTCCGGGAAGTGGAAAAGCTTTTCCAGGTCGGCTTCATGTTCTTCTAGGCGGCCGGCATGCGCTTCCTGCCCGTCTTCAACGCCCTCGGCGTGATCGTGTTCCTGTTCGGGCTGATGATGCTTGCCCCGCTGGGCGTCTCCTGGTACCACGGCGACGGTGCACAGACCGCCTACGACGAGGCCTTCGCCGTCACGCTCGTCGCGGGACTGCTGCTGTGGCTGGGCACGCGCCGCCGCCGCCGCATCGAGCTGCGGGTGCGCGACGGCTTCCTGCTGGTGGCACTGACCTGGACGGTCCTGCCGTTCTTCGGTGCGCTGCCGCTGCTGATCCACATCCCCGGCCTGTCCTTCACCGATGCCTACTTCGAGGCCACTTCGGGCCTGACGGCCACCGGATCGACCCTGCTGGTCGGCCTTGATGCGCTGCCGATCTCGATCAACTTCTGGCGCACCTTCATGCACTGGCTGGGCGGCATGGGCGTGATCGTGCTGGCCGTGGCGATCCTGCCGCTGCTGGGCATCGGCGGCCGCCAGATCTTCAAGGCCGAGGTGCCCGGCCCGATGAAGGAGTCCAGTCTGACGCCGCGCATCGCCGAGACCGCCAAGGGCCTGTGGGGCGTCTATCTCGTGCTGACCATCGCCTGCGCGCTCGCCTTCGTGCTGGCCGGCATGGAGAAATGGGATGCCGTCATGCATGCCTTCAGCGTCATGGGCCTCGGCGGCTTCTCGACGAAGGACGCCAGCCTCGGCCATTTCGCGAGCGTGCAGGTCGAACTGGTGGCGATGGGTTTCGCGCTCCTGTCGGGCATCAACTACGCGACCCACTTCCTCGCCTTCCGAGCCCGCAGCATCAGCGCCTATCGCCACGATGCGGAGTTGCCCTTCTATTTTTCCGTGATGGCGATCAGCATCCTCGCCCTGACGGCCTACCTGATGCAGTTCGATATCTACGAGAATGCCTGGACCGCGCTGCGCTATGTCGCCTTCCACAGCATTTCGCTGGCGACCTCGCTCGGTTTCGCCACCACCGACTACGCGGCCTGGCCGATGTTCGGCCAGCTCTGGATGCTCTTCCTCGGCAGCTTCTTCGCCTGCTCCGGCTCCACCGGCGGCGGCATCAAGATGATGCGCGCCATCATCCTCTACAAGCAGGTCTTCCGCGAGGTGCTGCGTGCCATGCATCCGCGCATCGTCCATCCGGTACGCCTCGGGCGGCAGGTGGTGGCCGAGCCGGTCCTGCACGCCGTGCTGGGATTCAGCTTCATCTACATGGCCATCATCGTTTCGCTCACGCTGCTCATGTCGGCGAGCGGACTGGAGCTGGTCACCGCCTTCTCGGCGATCGTCGCCACGCTCAACAACACCGGCCCCGGGCTGGGTGCGGTCGGGCCGGCCAGCAACTTCTCCTCATTGACCGATTTCCAGACCTGGGTCTGCGCCTTCGCGATGATTCTCGGCCGGCTTGAAATCTTCACCCTGCTGGTGGTGCTGACGCCCGCCTTCTGGCGCAAGTAGCGTACGCCGCACCGGCTGCCCGTTTACGCCTTTTTTACGTCGCCTGTAGGACACTGCGCGCTTCTTCCGCCGGCTGCACACATGCCCTTCCGCTGGTCACGCGCCCGCTATCCACTCGCCGTCGCCCTGTGCGCGACGACGTCCCTCGTCGCGCTGGTGTTGCGGCCGTGGCTGGACCAGGCGAACATCGTGATGCTGTTCCTGCTCGCCGTCTTCCTCGTCGCGCTGCGCCTCGGTCGCGGTCCGGCGGTGCTGGCCGCCTTCCTCAGCGTGGCCTGCTTCGATGTCTTCTTCGTGCCGCCGCATCTCTCCTTTTCCGTCGCCGACGTCCAGTACCTGGTGACCCTCGTCGTGATGCTGTCGGTCGGCCTGATCACCACGCACCTGACCGCCCGGCTGGCCGAGCGGCAGGAGGCCGCCCAGGCCCGCGAAAGCGAGACGCGCATGCTCTACGGCCTCGCCCGGGACCTCGGCAGCGCCCTGACCGTCGACCAGGTGGCCGACATCGTCGGGCGTTTCCTGGGCAGCATGGGCATGTCGTCAGCATTGTCCATCGACGGCTCGGCCGGCGGGCCGGCGGACTTCCTCGTGCATGGCGCGCTGGATGAAGGGGCCCTGGCGTGCGCGTCCGACGCCTACCGTCGCAATGCACCGGTCACGGAGGATCCGCGTGCGGCCGGCATGATGTTCCTGCCCTTTTCCGGCGCCACGCGCGTGCGCGGCGTGCTCGCCGTCGGCACCGGCCGGGCGGAGCGGCTGCCGCTGCTCGATACCGTCGCGTCGCTGGCCGGCATCGCCATCGAGCGCCTCCACTACGCCGAGGTCGCCGCCCGCAGCGAACTGGATGCCGAATCGGAGAAGCTGCGCTCGTCGCTGCTCTCCTCGATTTCGCACGATCTGCGCACGCCGCTGACCAGCCTGGTGGGACTGGCCGATGCGCTTGCCGAACGCGGCACGAGCCTGCCGGACGACAGCGGCGAAACCGCCGCGATCATCCGCGACCAGGCGCATGCGATGCATCGCATGGTGTCGAATCTGCTCGAAATGGCCCGGCTGCAGTCGGGCCGCGTGATGCTCAACCGGCAGTGGCAGCCGATCGAGGAAATCGTCGGTTCGAGCGTGCGGCTGCTCGACGACAGCCTCGCCACGCGCCGCCTGGCCATCGACCTGCCGGCCGATCTGCCGCTGGTGAGCTTCGATGCCGTGCTGATGGAGCGCGTGCTGTGCAACCTGCTCGAGAATGCCGTCAAGTATTCCGCGCCGGATGCGCAGATCATCCTGTCCGCGCAGCTGGTCGATGCAGAGCTGGAGGTCACGGTGTGCAATGCCGGTTCGGGTTTCCCGCCCGGGCGCGTCGACCGGGTTTTCGATCTCTTTGCCCGCGGCCAGCCTGAGCCGGCCATACCCGGTACCGGCATCGGCCTGGCGGTGTGCCGGGCCATCGTCGCCGCGCACGGCGGCACCATCACCGCCGAAAACCGGCCCGGACAGGCCTGCGTCCGCTTCAGCCTGCCGCTGGGCACGCCGCCGGATGTGAGCGCGGAGCTGGCATGACCGAGCCGCCCCGCATCCTTGTCGTCGAAGACGAGCCGCAAATCCGCCGTTTCGTCAGCGACGCCCTGCGCAAGGAGGGCGCGATGCCGCTGGCCGCCGGGGCGGCCCGGCAGGGTCTGGACGCCATCGTCACGCACGAGCCGCAGCTGGTGGTGCTCGATCTGGGCCTGCCGGACATGAGCGGGCTCGAGTTCATCCGCTCGCTGCGCACCTGGAGCCGTGTCCCGGTCCTGATCCTGTCCGCCCGTACCGACGAGCAGGACAAGATCGAGGCGCTCGACGCCGGTGCCGACGATTACCTGACCAAGCCCTTCGGCGTCGGCGAACTGCTGGCGCGCGTGCGGGTGCTGCTACGCCGCCATGCGGCCGACACGGACGCCACCCCGCTTCGCCGTTTCGGCGACATCGAGGTCGACCTGGCCCGCCACACGGCCCGATGCGGCGTCGAGGACCTGCACCTGACCCAGATCGAATTCCGGCTGCTGGCGGTCCTGCTGGCCGGCGCGGGCAAGGTGCTGACGCATCGCCACCTGATGCGCGAGGTATGGGGGCCCGGCCATGCCGGCCAGGAACACTACCTGCGGATCTACGTGCGCCGGCTGCGACAGAAGCTGGAGGCCGACCCCGCCCGGCCGCGCCACCTGCTGACAGAGACCGGCGTGGGCTATCGCTTCCAGCTCTGATGCCATGCGCTTCCTGCCCGTCTTCAATGCCCTCGGCGCCATCGTCTTCGTCTTCGGGCTGACGATGCTGGTGCCGCTCGGCACCGCCTGGTGGACCGGCGATGGCGCCCTGACCGCCTACGATGAGTCGATCGCCATCACGCTGATGTGCGGCGCCCTGCTCTGGGGAACGACGCGTCGCCGCCAGCCCCACGAGTTGCGGGTGCGGGACGGCTTCCTGCTCGTCACCCTGACCTGGATGACGGTACCGCTCTTCGGTGCCTTGCCGCTGCTGATCCAGATTCCCGGCCTGTCCTTCACCGATGCCTACTTCGAATCGGCCTCGGGACTGACCACCACGGGCTCTACGGTGCTGGTCGGCCTCGATGCCCTGCCGCTGTCGATCAACCTGTGGCGCACCTTCCTGCACTGGCTCGGCGGCATGGGCGTGATCGTGCTGGTGGTCGCCGTGCTGCCGCTGCTGGGCATCGGCGGCCGGCAGATCTTCAAGGCCGAGACGCCCGGGCCGATGAAGGAAAACAGCCTGACGCCGCGCATCGCCGAAACCGCGAAAGGCCTCTGGTCGGTCTATGCCCTGCTGACGGCGGCCTGCATGCTGGCCTTGTGGCTGGCCGGCATGGACGGCTGGGAGGCCGTGATCCACGGCTTCTCGACCATGGGCCTCGGCGGCTTTTCCAGCCACGACGCCAGCCTCGGCCACTTCGACAGCGTCCCGATCGAAGTGGTGACGATGGTCTTCGCCCTGCTCTCCGGCCTCAACTTCGCCACCCACTTCCTCGCCTTCCGCCAGCGCAGCGTGCGGCCCTACCTGCACGATGCGGAAATCCCCTTCTTCTTCGGTATCCTGGCGGCGAGCATCCTGGCGCTGACGCTGTACCTGCAGCCGTTCGCCGTGCATGACGGCTTCTGGGGCACCCTGCGCTACGTCGCCTTTCACTCGATTTCACTCGCCACCTCGCTCGGCCTCGCGATTACGGACACGGCGGCCTGGCCGATGTTCGCCCAGGTCTGGGTGCTGTTTCTCGGCAGCTTCATCGCCTGTTCGGGCTCGACGGGCGGCGGCATCAAGATGATGCGCGCCATCCTGCTCTACAAGCTGGTGTTCCGCGAGGTGCTGCGGGCCATGCACCCGCGGGCGGTCTATACGGTGCGGCTCGGCAGCCATGTGGTGGGCGAGGCCGTCCTGCACGGGGTACTCGCCTTCAGCTTCATGTACATGGTGGTGATCGTGTCGCTGACCCTGCTGCTGGCCGCCAGCGGCATGGAGCTGGTCACTGCGTTTTCGGCGATCGTCGCCACGCTCAACAACACCGGCCCCGGCCTCAACAGCGTCGGGCCGGCCGGCAACTTCGCGGCGCTGACGGATTTCCAGAAATGGGTGTGCGCCTTCGCGATGATCATCGGCCGCCTGGAGATCTTCACCGTGCTGGTCGTGATGACGCCGGCGTTCTGGAAAAAATAGCGAGTAGAGCCGTCCCGCCGGCGCCGACTTTTCAGCCGCCTTCAGCCGTTCGCGTCCGGCAGCTTCCGGTCGAACTTCAGCGCGCCCTGCCGGAAGGCCTGGAAGGCGCTCTGGTAGTAGGCGACCGCTTCGTCGCGCAGGGTTTCGTCAATGGGCACCGGAGTTGCTGATCCCCGCGCGTCGATGGCGAAGGTCTCGACCCGCTGCTTGGGGCCCAGCACGGTCAGCTTGCCCGCCTTCAGGTAGCCCAGCTCCTGGTAGTTGCTGATGAAGGCCCGTTCCCGGCCGGGTGCGGGGTCGAACAGGGAATTGCCGAAGAAGTGGTCGTCGCCCGGCAGGCCGAGCACGTCGAGCAGCGTCGGCGGGATGTCGATCTGGCTGGCCAGCGCTGTGAGTCGGCCGGCCGGCAGCAGGGCGGGCGCATAGAGGATCGCCGGGATGTGATAGCCGGAGACCGGCAGCTTGGTCTTGCCGGCGGCCGAGGCGCAATGGTCGGCGACGATCACGAACAATGTGTCGGCAAACCACGGTTTCTGCCGGGCCTGGTCGATGAAGCGGCCGATCGCGTAGTCGGTGTATTTGACCCCGCCGTTGCGCCCTCCCGGCGAGGGAATGTCGATGCGGCCGGCCGGATAGGTGAAGGGCCGGTGGTTGCTGGTGGTCATGATCTGCGCCAGGAACGGCTTGCCGCCGGCATGCACGCGGTCCAGCTGCGCCAGCACGTTGTCGAACAGGAACTCGTCGGCGACACCCCAGATGTTCGCGAAGCCGACCGAGGTTTCCGGAAAGTCGGTGCGGTCGACGACCCGGTAGTCGTTGCCGGCGAAGTAGGCGTTCATGTTGTCGAAATAGCCGTAGCCGCCGTAGAAGAAATAGGTGGCATAGCCCTGGCGGCGCAGGATTTCTCCCAGCGTCGCGAGGTGGTCGTTGTCGGGCCGGCGCACGATGGCCTGCCCGGGGATTGGGGGCGTGCCGAGCGTCAGGGCTTCGAGGCCGCGCACCGTGCGCGTGCCGGTGGCGTAGAGATTGGTCAGCAGCAGTCCCTCGCCGGCGAGGGCGTCGAGCCGCGGCGTCAGGTGCTCGGGATTCCCGAAGACCCCGAGGTAGGAAGCCGAGAGGCTTTCCACGGTGACCAGCACGATGTTGCGCGGCGGGCGCTTGAACGGCAGGCGCTGCGCATCGAAGCTTTCATCCTCGTCGTCGGTCCGCTGCAGCGATGCCGAGAGCGGTTTGCGCTCGACGCCGATGTCGCCGAGGAGCTGGTCCGACCGCTCCGTCGGCTGGGTGGCGTAGAAGCGCTCGTAATCCAGATCGTTGCGCCGCAGCGCGGCGCCCAGGGTCATCAGGCCGTTGCCGGCCAGCTCGTTGGCGTAGGCGTTCGGGGAAAACTGCATCTGGTCGATGTCGGCCGTCTGCCAGACGGCCCACGGCAAGGCCAGTGCCAGCACAGCCTGTACCAGCCGCGATCCCTTGCCGGGCGGTGGTGCGACAGCGGCGCGGATCGCCCGGCGCAGAAACACGGTCAGCATGACGGCGATGGCCGCCAGTCCGGCGAGCAGGGCATTCACCGGATACGACTCGCGGATGTTGCCGATCACCTCGTGGGTGTAGATCAGGTAATCCACGGCGATGAAGTTGAAGCGGGTAGAAAATTCCAGCCAGAACGTGACTTCGGCGAGCGCACCGAACAGCAGGGCGAAGGCGGCGAGGCCGAAGAGGATCAGCCGCAGCCCGCCGCGCCAGCGGGTGTCGCGCCAGCGCGTCGGCCAGGCGGCGGACCAGAGCAGGCCCGGTGCCAGCAGCCAGGCCAGCACCGCGAGGTCGAAACCGATGCCGCGCAGCAGGGTCTCCGGCCAGAGGGATAGGGGCAGCGCGGACGGACCGACATAGGCCGCCAGCCCGAGCCGGGTGAGCGTGGCCAGGGCGAGAAACAGGAGTGCGTAGGGCAGGAAGGGCATGGGGGGAAGATGGGAAGGGCTGCCGGGAAAGGGGGGGCATTATCCGTTACGGGCAGCCATGAAACGTGAACGCCCCGAGAAGGGGCGCTCAAGGTAATTGCAATGGGCGGCTTTTTTAGCCGGCCTTGACGGCTTTCTTGTGTTTCTTGGCCATTTTCTTCGACTTCACCGCCGCTTTTTTCGCCGGCTTGCTGGCCGGCTTGGCGGAAGCGGATGGATCGGCGGAAACCGACTGTGCGACCGGTGCCGCCTGTGCAGCCGGTGCCGTGGGGGCGGAAGCTCCCGGCGCGTCGGCAGCGAAAACGGACGTGGCGACCAGGCCGGTCAGCAGGGCGGCGAGCATCTTGGACATTGATATTCCTTTCGACGAGAGAGTGGCGCACATGCGCCAGAAATCCCTAACGTCCCCTCGCGGGCGTCGAGGACAGCCGAGTTGTAACCCTTTGTAAGCCCGTCGTTCAGTCACCGAAATTGGTGCCGACCCGGCGTGCGGACAGGATCCAGGGGTGGTCGGGTGGCACGGTCTTGACCTTGCCGGCGGCATCCTCGAGCTTCACCGCGCGCGTGCCCTCGCCTTGCGCCGCAACCATCACGCCGTATTTCTTCTTCGCGATCAGGTCGGCGGCGGCGGTGCCGAGCCGGGTGGCGAGGATGCGGTCCGCGGCCGAGGGCGTGCCGCCGCGCTGCAGGTGCCCCAGGATGGTGACGCGCGCTTCCAGCCCGGTCAGCTTTTCGAGATGCTGTGCCAGCCGCAGGGTGCGGCCGGCATAGATCAGTTCGGCGGCGTCCGCTGCCGTATCGTCGGTGTTCTTCGCGCGCTTCACGGCATCGAGGGCGGCGAGGTCCTCGGCCGAGATCGCGCCCTCGGCGACGGCGACGATCGAGAATGGCTTGCCGCCGCGCGCCCGTTTGCGAATCGCTTCGGCGATGCTGTTCACGTCGTAGGGGATTTCGGGAATCAGGATCACGTCCGCCCCGCCGGCGATGCCGGCGCCGAGCGCCAGCCAGCCGGCGCGGTGGCCCATGATCTCGACGACGATGATGCGGTGGTGGCTGTGCGCGGTGCTGTGCAGGCGGTCGATCGCTTCGGTGGCGATGCCCAGCGCGGTGTCGAAGCCGAAGGTGATGTCGGTGCCCCAGACGTCGTTGTCGATGGTCTTCGGCAGGGTGATGACGTCGAGTCCCTTCTTCTTGAGGCGCAGGGCGTTCTTCAGCGTGCCGCCGCCGCCGAGGCAGACGAGGCAGTCGAGGTGGTTGTCGTGGTAGTTGGCGGCGATCGCGTCGGTCATGTCGAGGACCTTGCCGCCGACCGGCATCTTGTGCGGCTTGTCGCGGCTGGTGCCGAGGATGGTGCCGCCCTGCGTCAGGATGCCCGAGAGCTGGCCGCCGTCGAGCGCCATCGTGCGGTTTTCCATCAGGCCGCGGAAGCCGTCGCGGAAGCCGACGACGTGCATCTGGTAGTGACCCATGGCGGCCTTGCCGACGCCGCGGATCGCCGCGTTGAGGCCGGGGCTGTCGCCGCCGGCGGTGAGGATGCCGATGTGCTGCGTCATGTCTGTTCTCCCTTTGCGCTTCCCTGTGCCTGGCCGCATTGTCCGCCATACGGGCGACGGGTGCATGCGATAATCGGCCAAACCTTAAGGATTCACCGACCATGGCCCGTCCCGAGAACGACAATTTCCTGCGCGCGCTGTTGCGCGAACCGACCGATTACACGCCGCTGTGGCTGATGCGCCAGGCGGGCCGCTATCTGCCGGAATACTGCGAAACCCGCCGGCGGGCCGGCAACTTCCTGAACCTGTGCAAGACCCCCTCGCTGGCCTGCGAGGTGACGCTGCAGCCGCTGGCGCGCTACGACCTCGACGCCGCGATCCTGTTCTCCGACATCCTCACCGTGCCCGACGCGATGGGCCTCGGCCTCTATTTCGCCGAAGGCGAGGGCCCGAAGTTCGAGCGTCCATTACGTGAAGAATGGGCGATCAACGACCTGACCGCCCCCGATCCCTACGATCACCTGCGCTACGTGATGGATGCGGTGGTCGAGATCCGCCGCGCGCTGAACAACTCCGTGCCGCTGATCGGCTTCTCCGGTTCGCCCTTCACGCTGGCCTGCTACATGGTCGAGGGCGGCGGCTCGGACGACTTCCGCACCGTCAAGACCATGCTTTACAGCCGGCCCGACCTGCTGCACAAGATTCTCTCGGTCACCGCCGACGCCGTGACCGCCTACCTCAACGCCCAGATCGAGTCGGGCGCGCAGGCCGTGCAGATTTTCGACACCTGGGGCGGGGCGCTCTCGCATGCCGCCTACGAGGAATTCTCGCTAGCCTACATGCAGCGTGTCATTGGCGGCCTCAAGAAGACCCACGACGGCGAGCGCATTCCCTGCATCGTGTTCACCAAGGGCGGCGGCCAGTGGCTCGAGAAGATCGCCGCGTCGGGCTGCGACGCCATCGGCCTCGACTGGACCACCGACTTGGGCGAGGCCCGCCGCCGCACCGGCGACAAGGTCGCGCTGCAGGGCAACTTCGACCCGATCGCGCTGTTCGCCTCGCCCGAGGCCGTGGCCAAGGAAGCCACCCGCGTCCTCGACTGCTTCGGGCCGGGGAATACCGGCCACGTCTTCAACCTCGGCCACGGCATCAACCAGCACACCCCGCCGGACAACGTGGCGGTGCTGGTCGAGACCGTCCACGGCTATCGCAAAAAATAAGGCGACCGGAAAGCCACGGCCGGTCTGGCAGACGGTCGAGGCAGCCTGAAAAGCGGCATCCGGAGAGGCTTCCCGGGAGGGTGGGAAAGTTGACTTATGCACAGAATCCTGATCCCCATGATTTATTTGTGGTTTCAGGAGTGTTGTATGCTGGCGACAGATTAACCTATTGTTTTAAATAGACATAATGAATCTGAAGCCTTGCATTAACATGACTTTGGCGATAAATGCAAGAGGCGGCAGAAAAAAAGTCGGTCATTACCCACAAAGTTATCCACACGCTGTTTGAGGCAAAAAAGGCTTATCCGGCAAGCCATTAAGTCCGCAAGCGAAGAATCTCTCGAAGGAACGCCGCTAAGTGTCGATCGTTCGTGTCGCTCTCGATGTCCCCCTGCCGCGGCTGTTCGACTACCGGCTCGCTGACGAATGTGCTGGCGATGTCGTCGGGCGGCTCGTCAGGGTGCCGTTCGGGAGGGGGGAAAAGACCGGCATCGTCATTGAAAGTCCGGTTGCCAGCGATCAGCCGCCGGACAAGCTGAAGACGGCCGAGCTGGCGGAACTGCCCGCATTGCCGTCTGACTGGCTGGCGCTGTGCGACTTCTGCGCCCGCTACTACCACCATCCGCTCGGCCAGATCACGGCCTTCGCCCTGCCGCCGCTGCTGCGCAAGGGCAGGGCGCCGCGCCGGCTCAAGGAGGCGCTGGCCGTGGCGTCTGCCGTCCCGCCGGCGCCGACTTTTCCGCAGCCGACGGCCGATCAGTCCGCCGCCATCGCCGCCATTGCCGGGGCCGATGGCTTCCAGACCTTCCTGCTCCACGGCGTCACCGGCAGCGGCAAGACCGAGGTCTACCTGCGCGCCATCGACGCCGTGCTGGCTGCCGGCCGCCAGGCGCTCATGCTCGTTCCAGAGATCGCGCTGACGCCGCAACTGGAAGGCAGGGTGAGCGCCCGCTTCCCTGGCGCACATGTGGTGTCAGCGCACAGCGGGATCGCCGACGCCGCCCGCGCCCGGGCCTTCCTCGCCGCGCTCGACGGCCGGGCCGACATCGTGCTGGGCACGCGCCTGTCGGTCTTCATGCCGCTGCCCCGCCTCGGACTGATCGTGGTGGACGAGGAACATGATGCTTCCTTCAAGCAGCAGGACGGCCTGCGCTACTCGGCGCGCGACGTGGCGATCTGGCGCGCCCGGCAGCGCGACATTCCCGTCGTGCTCGGCTCGGCGACGCCGTCGCTGGAAACCTTCCACCACGCCACGAGCGGCCGCTATACCCTGCTCGAATTGCCGGCCCGCGCCGTCGCCGCGGCGATGCCGACGGTCGCCACGGTCGATACGCGCAAGCAGAAACTGCAGGACGGACTCAGCCAGGAAGTGATTTCCGCCGTGAGCGAGCGCTTGCAACGCGGCGAGCAGAGCCTGCTCTTCCTCAACCGCCGCGGCTACGCGCCGGTGCTGGCCTGCCCGGCCTGCGGCTGGATTTCGCAGTGTCGCCGCTGCGCCGCCAATCTTGTGCTGCACCTGGCCGACCGGCGGCTGCGCTGCCACCATTGCGGGCTGGAGGCGGCCATCCCGCACCACTGCCCCGACTGTGGCAACCTCGACCTGCAGCCCTTCGGCCGCGGCACGCAACGGCTGGAGGAACGGCTGGCGGAGCTGTTCCCGGATGCGCGCATCCTGCGCATCGACCGCGATTCGGCCGATTCGCCGAAGAAATGGCAGGCGCTGCTGGCGGCGATCCATGCCGGCGAGGCCGACATCCTGGTCGGCACGCAGATGCTCGCCAAGGGGCACGACTTTCCGAAGCTGACCCTCGTCGGCGTCGTGGGCGCCGATGCGATGCTCTTCGCCGCCGACTTCCGCGCGCCCGAACGGCTGTTCGCGCAGCTGATGCAGGTCGGCGGGCGCAGCGGCCGCCACGAACTGCCCGGCGAGGTGCTGATCCAGACCGAGCATCCCGATCATCCGCTCTACCGGGCGCTGATCGACCACGACTATGCGCTGTTCGCTGGCGAACAGCTAGGCGAGCGCGAGGCAGCCGGCTTTCCGCCCTTCGCCTTCCAGGCCATGCTGCGCGCCGAAGCCCACGTCCTGAAAGAGGCGCTGGCTTTCCTTCACAATGCCGTCGCGCGAGCGCCGAGGTTTCCCGAAGTGCTGATCTACGACCCGGTGCCGATGCGGCTGGCGCGGCTCAAGAACCGCGAGCGTGCCCAACTGCTGGTGGAATCGCGCAGCCGCCCTGCCCTGCAGGGGTTTCTGGCCGCCTGGATGGAGGCGCTGCAGGCCCTCAAGGCGCCCCGCGACCTGCGCTGGCACCTCGACGTCGATCCGCTGGAATTCTGATCAGCCGAGCAACTTGAGATGGCTGCCGCAGCCCGCGCGGCAGTCGGAAGCCCCGAAGCCGGGCACCGGCACGTCACCGGGCGTGGCGCGGTTGATGGTGCATTCGTCCTCGACGTAGCGCCGCACGCCGGCGATGGAGACGCCCGGCGCCGCGAGCAGGTAGTCGATGTGCCAGCGCAGGGTTTTTTTCCGGCGCAGGTGGCGGGCGACGCGCGCCGCGAAGTTGCGCCGCGCCGAGCCCGTATAAATGTAACGGCCGGCCGGGAAGTCGAACTTCCCGAACCGGCCGATGGTGACCCGCACGGGGCGGGCGAGTTCGATCAGGAGCTGGTAGGTGACGTGGCGGCTCACTCTTCCAGCAGGCTTCTGAGCATCCAGGCGGTCTTCTCATGCACGTCCAGCCGCTGGGTCAGCACGTCGGCCGTCGGCTGGTCGTTGGCCTTGTCGACGACCGGGAACAGCTCGCGGGCGGTTCGTGCCGTGGCTTCCTGTGCATTCACGAGCAGGCGGATCATTTCCGTCGCCTTCGGCACGCCTTCCACCTCCTTGATCGAGGCGAGCTTGACGAATTCCTTGTAGGTGCCGGGCGCGGGATGGCCGAGGGCGCGGATGCGCTCGGCGATGATGTCGAGCGCATTCCACTGCTCGGTGTACTGCGCCATGAACATGGTATGGAGCGTATTGAACTGCGGGCCGGTGACGTTCCAGTGGAAGTTGTGCGTCATCAGGTAGAGCGTGTAGCTGTCCGCGAGCAGCTTCGAGAGGCCCTGCGCGATCTTCGCGCGGTCGGCGGCGGAGATGCCGATGTCGATGGCGGAGACTTTCTTGGCGGCTTTTTTCATGGTGGGCTCCTTGAGCGTTCGTTGCGATGAGGGGATTCTGCGCCAGCCGTATCGATTGCTCCAGTGGATTGTTTCAATGGCGGCTATAGGTGGCGCCTATTTTGTCGCATGAGTGCCCGGCAGCTTGCAGTCGAGCAGGGCTTTGCGCAGCAGGTCGATCGCCTGATGGCGCGGGAAACTGGCACGCCAGACCATGCCGACGCGCCGGACCGGTGTCGGTTCGGCAAACGGGCGTACCCGCAGCAGGGGATCGTTCTTCGGCAGTGCGTCGACGGCCGAGGCCGGCATCACGGTGATGCCGACACCCGAGGCCACCATGAGGCGGATGGTTTCGAGCGACGAGCCTTCGAGCACCTGCGGGCCGCCCGCACCGGCACGCGTGCACAGGTCGAGCACCTGGTCGCGGAAGCAGTTGCCGCGACCGAGCATCAGCAGCTGCTCGTCCAGCAGATGGTCGGCCTCGACCGCCTTCTGCTTCGCCCACGGGTGCTGTGCCGGCACCAGCACGCGGAAGGCTTCCTCATACACGGCCTGCGCGACCAACCCGGGCTCCTCGACCGGCAGTGCGAGGATCGCGACGTCGAGATCGCCGCTCTTCAGCGACTCGAGCAGCTTGTGCGTGAAGTTCTCCTGGATCATCAGCGGCATCTTCGGCGCACGCTCGCGCAGCAGCGGGACCAGCTTCGGCAGCAGGTAGGGGCCGATGGTGTAGATCGCGCCGATGCGCAACGGGCCGGCCAGCGGATCGCCGGCCGTATCGGCCAGCTCCTTCACGCGGGAGGCTTCGGCCAGCACCTTCTCGGCCTGGCGCACGATCGGTTCGCCGGCCGGCGTCACGGTGACTTCGCTCTGGCCGCGTTCGAAGAGGATGACGCCGAGTTCCTCCTCGAGCTTCTTGACGGCGACCGACAGGGTGGGCTGGGCGACGAAGCATTTCTCCGCCGCACGTCCGAAATGGCGTTCGCGGGCGAGGGCGACGATGTAGCGCAGTTCGGTGAGGGTCATAATGGCAGTCATTATGCCGGATACACAGCCCCCTTTCATTCGGGCCCTGCAGGCGCACGGGCCCGTCAATGTCGTCGAGACGCACATCTCGTGGGTGCTGCTCGCCGGCGAGTTCGCCTACAAGGTCAAGAAGCCGGTCACCCTGCCCTTCCTGGACTACGGCACGGTGGAGCAGCGGCGGGCCTGCTGCGCGGAGGAGTTGCGCATCAATCGCCGCTTTGCGCCCGACCTGTATCTGGAGGTCGCGGACCTCGCGGGCGAGCCGGCGGTGAAGATGCGCCGCTTCGATGCGGAGGCGCGGCTCGACCGCGTCTGCGCCCTCGGCGACCTGACCGGCGCGCAGCTCTCGGCCTTCGCGCGCGACCTCGTCGCTTTCCAATCGGCGGCCGCCGTCCCGCCGGACCCGAGTTTTGGCGCGCCGGAGACCGTGCTGGCCGATGCGCTCGAGAACTTCACCGAACTCGAGGCGCTGATGCCGGCCGAGGCGGCCTTCCTTGCCGCACTCGAGGGCTGGACGCAGGCCGAGTTCGCACGCCGCGAGGCGGATTTCGCGCGGCGTCATCGCCAGGGCCGCATCCGCGAAGGGCACGGCGACCTGCACCTGGGCAACCTTGTGCTGCTCGACGGCCGCATCGTGCCCTTCGACGCGATCGAGTTCAATGCACGCTTCCGCTGCATCGACGTCGCCAGCGAGATCGCCTTCACCCTGCTCGACCTGCTGGAGCACGGCCGGCCCGGGCTGGCGGGCTGGCTGCTGTCCGAATGGCTGGACCGCAGCGGCGACCACGATGCGCTGACGGTGCTGCGCTTCTATCTCGTCTATCGCGCCATGGTGCGCGCCAAGGTCGCCGCCCTGCAGGGCCGCCCGGAGGAGTGTGCGCGCTACCTCGCCTTCGCGCGCCGTCTCGCCGTCTCGCCGGCGCCGACTTTGACGATCACCTGCGGTCCGTCGGGCAGCGGCAAGACCTGGGCCTCCAGCCGCCGTCTCGCCACGGCCGACTTCCTGCATACCGTGCGCATCCGTTCCGACGTCGAGCGCAAGCGCCTGTTCGGACTCGCCCCCGATGCCGCGAGCGACGGCAGCATCTACACCCCGGCCGCCACGCTGCGCACCTACGCGCACCTCGGCGAACTCTCCGAACGGGCGATCGGCGCCGGCTGGTCGGTCATCGTCGATGCCGCCTTCCTCAAGCGTGCCGAGCGCGATGTTTTCCGTCGCCTGGCCGAACGGCTGCAGGTGCCCTTCGCCATCCTGGCGCCGGTCGCCTCGCCGGACGAGATGCGCCGCCGTCTCGCCGCACGGCAGGGCGATGCCTCGGAGGCGACGCCCGAGCTGCTGGATCGACAGCTTGACTGGTTCGAGCCGATCGATGATTCCGAGCGCCATGACAGGGTGATGGCCGCATGACGGCCCGGTTGCAAGCGATCCGTAAACGGCTATATTCCCCCATCCCCCTACAGGATGTTCCATGAAGAACGGGCTGATTGCCACCTGTGCCGCCACCTTTGCCGCCTTGTGCCTCCTCGTCGGTACTGCGTTTGCCGCCGATGCCCCGGCGAAGAAGCGACATGTCGTCGCCTTCGCGCAGGACACCATGGCCAACGACTGGCGTGCAGCCCAGGTGCGGGATCTCCGGGATGCGCTGGCGAAAGAGCCGGACATCGAGTTCGTCTTCACCGACGCGAAGGGCGAGACCGCCCGCCAGGTGAAGGACATCGAGGATTTCGCCGCGCGCGGCGTGGATGTGCTGATCACCAGCCCGCGTGATGCCGAGCTGATGCGCGAGCCGATCGCCCGCGTCCATCGTCGCGGCACCCCGGTGATCCTGCTGTCGCGGCGCGTCAAGGGGGATGCGTTCACGCAGTTCATCGCCGCCGACAACCGGGCCATCGCCCGCCAGGCGGCGCAGTATCTCGCCCGGCGCCTGAACGGCAAGGGCCGCATCCTGGTGCTGCAGGGGGTGCCGACGGCGAGCGTCGCCATCGAGCGCACCGCCGGATTCGCGGAGGAAATCCGCAAGTACCCCGGCCTCAGCATCAGCGCGGTGCGGCCGGCCGACTACCTGCGTGCCATGGCCATCTTGCGCGTCGAGGAGGTGCTGGCGGAGAAGATTCCCTTCGATGCCATCTACGCGCAGTCCGACAGCATGGCGCTCGGTGCGATCCTCGCCCTGCGCAAGGCGGGGATCGACCCGAAGCAGATTCCCATCACCGGCATCGACTACATCGCCGAAGCGCGCGACGCGATCCGCCGCGGCGATCTCGATGCCACCTTCACCTATCCGACCTTCGGCAGGGAAGGCGCCGCCGCCGCGATCCGCCTGCTGCGCGGCGGCCAGCCGCCGCCGAAGGAAACGATGGTCGACTCCGTCGCGGTCACGCGCGACAACGTCGACAGGATCCCCCCGGTCTTCTGATGGCACGATGGCGCTGACTGTCCGACGCAAACTGCAACTGCTGCTGTTCGGATCGCTGACCGCCGCCCTGCTGCTGGTCGCCATCGCGCTGGCCTGGCAGATCGGCAGGCAGCACGAACGGCAGGCGGGCCGCAATGCCCACGCCATGCTGCACGACATCGCCGACCGCATCGCTACCACGCGATGGAATCTGTCGGCCTATGCCTCCGCCCTCGCTGCCCGCGAGGAGAACGTGGCCAGCCTGGCGCTGCTCACCGACTATGCCACGCCGGAAAACTACCAGCCGCTGATCTACGACGAGGAAAAGAAGAAGCTCGCCCGCATCCTGCACCTGCATGCCGAGCACGCCCTGCCGAGCCAGACTTCCGCCTACGACGGGCACGGCCGCATCGCGGCCTTCGATGTCCAGACCGACGCGCCCGGCAACACGCACCGGCACGGCTTTTCCAGTTGGGACGGCGGCATCTGGCGCCTGTTCGACACCCTGCCCGGGGCCGCTGACTGGCAGCCGGCGACGCTGCCGGCCGGCCTGCCCGCCGAGGCGGAGTCCTTCGGCAAGCCGGCCGAGGCCGTCGTCCGGCTGCGGCGGATCAACCGGCAGTTGATGATCGAGGCGATCGCGCCCGTCCATCGCCGGCTCGGCGAGGAAACCCGCATCGTCGGCTGGCTGCGCCTCGCCGCGCCGCTGCCGCTGGCGGAACTGGATGCGCAGGCCGGCGCACGCAACATGGACATCAGCCTGCTGTTCAGCGGCAATTTCGACAGCGCGAACATGTTCGGCCTCCGTCCGGCGGACATGGCGGGCGCACCGATGCTGGAGGGCATGGCGCAGGACCACGATCCGCAGGATGCGCCGTCCGCCGTGGACCGCTTTCTCGACGTGGCCGCCCTGCCGCTGGCCGACGGGGAAACGGCCTGGATCGTCGTGGCGCTCGACCGGCAGTTCGCCGAGGCCGAACAGCGGCGCACCCTGACGGTCGCCTTCATCGTGCTGGCCGCTTCGCTGCTGCTGGTGCTGCCGCTCACCGGCTGGCTCGGCCGCCGCTGGATCAGCGATCCGCTCGACCGGGTGCGCGACGGGGTGCATGCCTATGCGCAGGGCCAGCTCGAAACCTGCATCGAATATCCGGTGATGGACGAGTTCGGCACGCTGGCCGAGGATTTCAACATGCTCGCCGTGGCCGTGCGGGTGCGCGAGATCGCCATCACGGAGGCCGAGGAACGCTGGCGCGCGATGATCGACGCCATCGAAAGCAGTGGCATCGGCCTGTACATCGTCGATGACGAATTCCGCATCCGCTATTCGAGCCGCACCACCGATTCGCTGTTCGGCGATGCGCTGACCGGCCAGATCTGCCATCAGGCGATCTTCGGCGATGCCGGCCAGTGCAGCTTCTGCCCGCTGCAGCGCGTGATCCGTGCCGGCGAGACGGTGCGCCTGCAGCCGCCGCCGATCGACGGGCGCAGCTACGACATCCTCGCCATGCCGGTCGGCGAGACAGGCAGCAAGCGCAAGCTGCTCGCCCTGATCCAGGACATCACCGAGCGCATCGAGGCCGAGCGGCGCATGCGCGAGGCGGCGACAGTGTTCGAGGCGACCAGCGAGGCGATCATGGTCACCGACGCCAAGGGCATCATCAAGCGCATCAATCCCGCCTTCACCGCCGTCACCGGCTACAGCCCCGAGGAGGCGATCGGCCAGACGCCGCGCATCCTCAAGTCGGGCCGCCACGACCAGAGCCACTACGAGGAGATGTGGAGCAGCCTGCTCGCCAGCGGCCGCTGGGAGGGCGAGGTATGGAACCGGCGCAAGAGCGGCGAGATCTTCCCCGAATGGCAGATTATCTCGACGGTGAAGGATGCGCAGGGCAATCCGGTCGAATTCGTCTCGCTGTTCATCGACATCACGCAGAAGAAGCGCACCGAGGCGGAAATCGTCTACCGCGCCAACTACGATGCCCTCACCGGCCTGCCCAACCGCAACCTGATGGCGGAGCGCCTCGGCCAGGCGCTCAAGAAGGCGCACCGCGAGGGCTTGCGCGTGGCCCTGATGTTCGTCGACCTCGACCTGTTCAAGCAGGTGAACGACACGCTCGGCCACCACATCGGCGACCGGCTGCTGCAGGCCGTCGCCGAGCGGCTGCGCCTGTGCGTGCGCGAGACCGACACGGTCGCGCGCCAGGGCGGCGACGAGTTCGTCGTGCTGCTGCCGGACGTCGAGGACAGCGCCGCTGCCGGCGTGGTGGCGGACAAGATCATCACGCAGCTGTCCGCGCCGGTGATGATCGACGCCCACGAGATCCACATCGGCGCCTCGATCGGCATCACGCTCTATCCGGACGACGGCGGCGACATCGAGGCCCTGTTCCGCAACGCCGACCTGGCGATGTACCGCGCCAAGGACGCCGGCCGCAACAATGCGCAATTCTTCGAACCGACGATGACCGCTGCCGCGCTCGAGCGCCGTGCCATGGAAGCCGACTTGCGCGGGGCGCTGGCGCGCGGCGAGTTCGCCCTCCACTACCAGCCGGTCATCGACCTGGCGAACGGGCAGGTTTCCGGCGCCGAGGCCCTGCTGCGCTGGCAGCATCCGCGGCACGGCGACATCCGCCCCGACCGCTTCATCCCGCTCGCCGAGGATACCGGCCTGATCCGCGAGATCGGCGCCTGGGTGTTCGAGGAAGGCTGCCGCCAGCTTGCCGCCTGGCAATCCGCCGGCCATGGCCCGCTGACGCTGGCGATCAACGTCTCGGTGCGCCAGCTACCCGACAGCCTGTCCGTCGACCACATCCTCGCCACGCTGGCACGCCACGGCCTCGGCGCGCAGCAACTGGTGCTCGAAATCACCGAGAGCGTCCTGCTGGCCGAATCGCCGTACATGCAGCAGTGGTTCGAGGCCGCCGGCGCCGCCGGCCTGCAGCTCGCCATCGACGACTTCGGCACCGGCTACTCGTCGCTCGCCTACCTCAAGCGCTATCCGGTGCACCACGTCAAGATCGACCAGAGCTTCGTCCGTGACATGGCGCAGGATGCGACCGATCGCGCGCTGGTCGAGGCCATTCTCGCCATGGCGCACAGCCTCGGCTTGTCGGTGGTCGCCGAGGGCGTCGAGACGCCGGAGCAGGCCGGCCTGTTGATGGCCCGCGCCTGCGAGCTGGCGCAGGGTTATCTCTACAGCCGACCGGTCCCGGCGGACGCGTTCCCCGCCCTGCTGAAAAAATCCCTGCCGGATTGACCGGTGGCGCGCTTCAGGGTGCCGGTACCTCGACGCAGGCGATGCGCTCGAAGTCGATGCCGCGGTCGACGACCGTCTGCAGCTTGTATTGCGCCGAGCCTTCCGGCGACCAGGCCTCGAGGATGCGGCCGGGCTTGTAGCTGCCCGGCGGCGCCACCAGGCAGGCCGGCACGTCGAGCGCCGGCACGGCCGGCAGCAGGAAACCGGGCCGGTAGGGCTCCTTGTCCGCCATCACGCCGGTGCCGCGCACGGCGACCGGCCAGGGCTTGCCCGGAAAGAGCTGGATGCCCGCGGACAGCTGGTCCCCGACGACCTGTGCCCAGCGTACCGCGCCGAGCAACAGGCCGCTCGTTCCGGCCGGCTGCACGGCGACCAGCTGCCCGATGCCGAGCCGTCCGCCGGGCTGCTTCAGCGGCCGCACCATGCGCAGTCCGCCGCTGGACTGGTCGAGCGTGCCCCAGTCCTCGACCACTTCCCAGTTTTCGAGCTGGTAGCCGTGGTTGCGGCTGTAGTCGTCCATGAAACGGTTGGCGACGTGACCGAAGGTCGCCATTTCCTCGCGCTCGCGGCGCAGGTCGGCGGTGGTGGCGTGCCCCGGCGTCTTGAAGGGCTGGTGGCCGGCCAGATAATAGTGGATCGTCTCGACCCCGGCGACGAAGCGGCTGCTGCCGGAGAGCGGGTGGCGCTCGTGGCGGCGCAGGATGCCGCCCTTCACCCAGCGCGGATAAATGCGGCGCAATACCTCGCCGCAGGCCGGCTGGATGCAATCCGCGCCGAGCCCGATCCGCTCGGGCGTATCGCCGGGCTCGCCGCGAGCGAGCAGGTTGAGGCGCCGCTTGAGGCTTTTGCGGAGTTCGGTCGTTTCGAGCCAGCGGGCGCTGGGCACCGCCAGCGGCCGGTAGCTGGCGGGGGCCTCGCTGTCGAGGTCGACGCACAGCGGCAGGGCGGCCGAATCCAGCGCCGGCGGCGCGGCCAGCACGGCGACCTTGCCCGCCCAGCGCCGTGCCCAGCCCATTACCCAGCGCTGGTGGCGCGGCAGGAGTTCGTGGAGGCTGGCGGCCGAGAGAAGGAACAACTCGACGTAGGCGGCCATCGGCGTCATCGCCCGGTCGCCGCGCAGGCTGTCGGCGACGTCCTGGGCCGCGACGCCGAGCTTTTCGGCGCTGGCATACAGGACATGCGCACGCCGCCAGTGGGTGGCGTCGGGCTGACTGCCTGCGCGGATCAGATCGGTCTGGTCGTCGGCGAGTGCGGCCAGCGCGCGCTGGCAGACCTGCGCCGCCTGCGGGCCGAGTGCCGCGTCGCCGGCGAGGCAGGCATCGAGGCAGCGCAGGTAGCCGGTGGCCAGCGCCTGCCAGAGGCTGTGCGTGGTGTCGAGCGCTGCCTGCTCCGGCGGGGCGAGCGGCAGCGGCTTGCCGGCGAACTTCTTGGCATTCTCCTCGCGCACGAAATGAATCGGTTCACGCAGGAGTTCGAGCATGCCGAAACGCAGGCCGGCCTCCAGCGTATAGCGGTTGAGCAGGTGCAGCTGGCGCAGCAGCTGCGCCTGCGCCTGGATGGGATTGGTCAGCGGCAGGGCCTTCTGCCAGGCCTGGCACTGTTCGAGGTCGAGGAACTGCGGCGGCTGTTCGCTGCCGGTGGAAGGCAGGTCGAGATTCATGCGGCACCTCCGAGACGGGCGGTCAGCGTGGCGGCGAGGGCGTCGGCCAGGGCGGCCTGCGCGGGCCGGGCCCGATCCGGCACCGGCCGTGCGGCCGCCGCCCAGATCGGCGCGGGGAAATGGCTGTCGTCGCGCCAGCGCGGAATTACGTGCCAGTGCAGGTGCGGCACGACGTTGCCGAGGCTGGCGAGATTGATCTTGTCGGGCCGGACCAGTGCGCGCACCACGGTCTCCACGCCATCGACGACATCGATCAGGTGCCGGCGCTCGCCGGCCGTCAGGTCCGACATTTCCTGCACATGGGCCCGCCAGATGACGCGGCAGAAGCCCGGAAAAGCCGCCCCCTCGGTTCCGCCGACGCGTACGACGCGGCACAGCGCATCCTGCCAGAGCAGGTCGCCGCCGGGGGTGTCACACAGTTCGCAGGCTTTCATGCGATGAAGATAGCACAAGGCCATACGCCACAAGTGGCCTCGCCATGGCCGGCGGGTGTCTAGAATGGACAGCCGTCTTCCCGCGACAGAGTCCGCCATGATCGCCAGCATCCAGCGTTTCTTCAACCAGTTCATCGAGCCCGGCATCCGGCAGGAGGGGGCGGGCGACGCGCAGGCGCTGCAGGTGGCGACGGCCGCGCTGCTGCTGGAGATGATGCGCATGGACGATCACCTGGATGACGCGGAACGGGCCGCGATCGCCGCATCCCTGCGGCAGCAGTTCGGCCTCGACGCCGCGCAACTCGACGCGCTGGTCGCCCTCGCGGAACAGGAGGCGCGGCAGGCGAACGACTACTACCAGTTCACGTCCCTGATCAACCGCAGCTGCGATACCGGCCAGAAGCTGCGCATCGTCGAGAACCTGTGGCGCGTGGCGATGGCCGACGGCCACCTGAGCGCCCACGAACTGCACCTGATGCGCAAGCTCGCCGACCTGCTCTACGTCGGCCATGCCGACTACGTCGCGGCGAAGCAGCGGGCGCGCGAGGCGATGGGGCTGCCCGCCGAATAGCCGTCCCGTCGGCGCCGACTTTATGACCCGACCACCCCCAACCCCGCCTTCGCAGGCGGGGAGACTGCGTGCGCTGCCGTCCCGTCAGCGCCGATTATTTTCAGCTTTCCTTCAGCACGACCTCGCCGCGCAGGCTGTGTGGCAGCGCGGCGGTGATGGTGACATCCACGAAGCGGCCGATCAGCCGCTCGCTGCCCTTGAAGTTCACCACGCGGTTGTTGGCGGTACGACCGGCGAGTTCCTGCACATCCTTCTTCGCGCGGCCTTCGACCAGCACCTTCTGCACCGTGCCGACCATGGCTTCTGAGACCGTGTAGGCCAGTTCCTCGATGCGCTTCTGCAGCCGCATCAGCCGCTGTGTCTTGAGTTCGGCCGGCGTGTCGTCGACCATCTCGGCGGCCGGCGTGCCGGGCCGCGGGCTGAAGATGAAGGAGAAACTCGCGTCGAAGCCGATCTCGTCGATCAGCGCCATGGTCTTCTCGAAATCGTCCGCCGTCTCGCCGGGGAAGCCGACGATGAAGTCGGTGGACAGCGACAGGTCCGGCCGCGCGGCCCGCAGCTTGCGCACCAGCGACTTGTATTCGAGCACCGTGTAGCCGCGCTTCATGGCGGCCAGCACGCGGTCGGAGCCGGACTGGACCGGCAGGTGCAGGTGCGGCGCGACTTTCGGATGCGCGTGCATGTCGATCAGCCGCTGTGTCATCTCGCGCGGATGCGAGGTGGTGTAGCGGATGCGCTCGATCTCGGGGATCGCCGCGATGGTCTCGATCAGGAAGGCGAGGTCGACGGTGTCGCCATCGTGGGTCAGTCCACGATAGGCGTTCACGTTCTGGCCGAGCAGTGTTACTTCCTTGACGCCCTGCTCGACCAATGCGGCCACCTCGACCAGCACGTCGTCGAGCGGTCGCGAAACCTCCTCGCCGCGCGTGTAGGGCACGATGCAGAAGGTGCAGAACTTCGAGCAGCCCTCCATTACCGAGACGAAGGCCGATGAACCAGCCTCGCCCTCGACACGCGCCGCTGGCAGCCTGTCGAACTTTTCGATCTCGGGGAAGGAGACATCCACCTGTGCCTTGCCGGACGCGCGCCGCGCGGCGAGCAACTCGGGCAGCCGGTGCAGCGTCTGCGGGCCGAAGACGAGGTCGACGTAGGGCGCGCGCTGCACGATCGCGTCACCTTCCTGGCTCGCCACGCAGCCACCCACGCCGATGATCAGTCCCGGCTTCGATTCCTTGAGCTTGCGCACGCGGCCGAGGTCGTGGAACACCTTCTCCTGCGGTTTCTCGCGCACCGAGCAGGTGTTGAAGAGGATGATGTCGGCCTCTTCGACATTCTCGGTCTTCGTCACGCCCTCCTTGCCCAGCAGGTCGATCATCTTGTCCGAGTCGTACTCGTTCATCTGGCAGCCGAAGGTGCGGATGAAGACTTTCTGGGTCATGGCGGGCAGGCGGAAAAAGAAGCGGGGCGCGGATTTTATCAGCCGGCCATTCAGCCCATGCCGTACCACCGGGACCGACTTTTCGATCGCAGCGAGCCGCAAGTCTCCCCTCTTGCGAGGGAGGGGCTGGGGGAGGGCGGGCTAACTCTCGACGCGGTTGCGTCCGCCCTGCTTGGCGCGGTACAGCGCCGCGTCGGCCTCGGCGATCAGCGCCTCCATGTCGGCGGCCTGGCCCGCCTCGCCCTGCGCGACGGCGATGCCGATGCTGACGGTGTAGCCGGGCAGCTTCTTGTTGCGGCGCGTGCCGATCTCGCGGCGGATGCGTTCGGCGACCTGCCGTGCCTCCGCCAGCCCGGTGTCCGGCAGCAGGATGACGAACTCCTCGCCACCGAAGCGCGCGAGGATGTCGGCCATGCGCAGCATGCCGGCGGCGCGCTGCGCGAAGTCCTTGATGACGAGGTCGCCGACATGGTGGCCGTGGGTGTCGTTCACCTTCTTGAAGAAGTCGATGTCGGACACGACCACCGCCAGCGGACGGTGCGAGCGGATCGTCCGCGCCCACTCGACGCCGGCGCGGACGAAGAAGGCGCGGCGGTTGAGCGCGCCGGTCATCGGGTCGCGCGTCGCCATGAACTCCAGCTCGACGCGCAGCCGCTCGTTGGCGAGCAGGATGAAACCGATCGCCAGCACCAGCACGCCGAGCGAGAACATGCCGAGATAGACCTGCTGGATCAGGTTGCGGTCGAGGGCGGCCTCCCCGCCGCCGCCGGCCGTGTCCAGCGTGAGGATGCGCCAGATGGCGACCGTCGCGCCGAGCAGGAAGGCGACGGCGAGAAAGCGGCTGCCGAAGCCGCGCGGTTCGGCACGCCAGGCCAGCAGGGCACCGTAGGAGAAGACGCCGATGTGCGCCAGCGACATGATGAAGGTGCGCCCCTGGTAGCTGTGGCTGCCGAAGGTGAGCCAGGCGATCAGCACGAGGATGGCGCCGAACACGTCGAGCGTCGGCCGCCAGACCGGCGCCTGCCCGTTGTAGCGCTGCAGGCCGACGATCAGCAGCCACTGGCCGAGCAGCAGCAGGCCGCTCGCGGCCACGATGGCGAAGCCGTCGTGGATGACGCCGCGCAGCGAGGCGAGGCCGGCGGCGCAGCCGATCAGGACGACGGCCAGCGCCCAGTCGCGCAGCCCCTCGATGTCGGGCGGAAAGCTGCGCGCCTGCACCCACAGCACCAGTGCGCACAGCAGGCCCAGCAGGTTGGCGATGACCAGGAAGGTGCGCGGATCGAGCAGTTCGGTCACGGCACCAGTGCCTTGAGGAAGTCCTCGCGCGCCGCGGCGAGGTCGGCCTGCCCGTCCGGTGGAACCAGGGCGGCGCAGCGCGCGCTGAAGGCATCGAAGGCGGCCAGCACCGCCTCGCGCGACACGGCGGCCGGAGGCATCGCCGGGGCCGGCGGGACCGCATCGGCGACCGCGAGCACCGCGTACTTCGGGATCAGCCGCTGCCCGCCCTTGCCGGCGGCCAGCAGCGGCCCGGTCTTGACGTATTCCTCGCCCTCGTAGGTGAAGCGGGCGCCCATCGGCAACTGGTGGATTTTCATGGCGGGGCCGATGATAGCCGTCCCGCCGCCGATGCAAAAGGCGGTTTAGCCGCGCTTCCCGGAATCGGCTGCCGCCGGCTCCAGCGCCGAGCTGAGGGCGGCCCGCAGCCGTGCCGCCCGGATGGGCTTGTTCAGCATCACGATGCCGGCCGCCCGCGCCGCCTGCATTGCCGTGGCACCCGTATCGCCGGTGACGAGCAGGGCCGGCAGCGAAGTGCCATGGCGCTGTCGCAGGGCGGCGATGAGGTCGATGCCGTTCTGCGTACCGGGCAGGCCGAGGTCCGAAACGACCGCCTCGATGTCGTTCGTGTGACTCTCCATGGCCTCGGCGTAGGAACCGGCGGTCGTCACCCGGCAACCCCAACCCTCCAGCAGGCGGCGCATGCCGTCGCGGATGGCCGCGTCGTCATCCACTGCGAGCACGCGGCGCCCGTCGAGCACGTTGGTCGAATCGGCGATTTCGGGTTCGATGGCGGGCGCCGGCACGGCACCCGGCGACGCCAGCGGAACGGTGACGGAGAAGCACGAGCCATGCTCCGGAACCGAGCGCAGCGTCAGGCGATGGCCGAGCAGGCGTGCGACGCGCTCGACAATCGCCAGCCCGAGGCCGATCCCCTGCCTGCGGTCGCGTTCCTTGTTGCCGACCTGGTAGAACTCGCCGAAGATCGCCCGCTGCTCCCCGGGCTCGATGCCGATGCCGGTGTCGATCACGCTGATCTCGATCCGGTCGCCGCGGCGACGGCCCCCGACGAGGATGCCGCCGGACGGGGTATAGCGCAGGGCGTTCGAGAGCAGGTTGCGCAGCACCCGCGCCAGCAGCGCCGGGTCGCTGACGATCGTCGCCTCGCACGGCCTGATTTTCAGCCGCAGGCCCTTGCCGGCGGCCACCGGCGCGAACTCGCGCTGCATGTCGTCGAACAGCGACTGCAGCGCGAAGGGGCGGGGAGCGGGCGTGATCACGCTGGCATCCAGCCGGGAAACGTCGAGCAGGGCGTCCAGCAGAGTGTTCATGGCATCGGCGGCGTGCCGGGCGTTCGCGACCAGTTCGCTGCCGCGCCGGTCGGACGCTGCCATTTCGTGATGCAGCAATTCGTGGTAGATCGACAGCGCCTGCATCGGCTGGCGCAGGTCGTGGCTGGCGGCCGCCAGAAAGCGTGTCTTGGCCTGGTAGGCCTCTTCCGCCGCATCGCGCTGCTGCTTGAGTTCCTCGGCCAGTTTCTCGTTGCGGAAGCGCAGCTGCTGGGCCTCGATGAAGATCTGGTTGCGTTTGCGTCCCTGCAGCAGCGTCATCGGCAGGAAGACGGTCAGCAGCACGGCGAGAATGGTGTGCATGCGGTCGCCGACCATCAGCAGCCACAAGAGTACCGGGCACAGGGAGAGCACGATGTAGGCCTGCGACGGGGGCGCGTACGAGAACCCCTCGGACGAGCTGCTGGCGGCCGCGACCGTGATGACCGTCAGGATGAACAGCTGTCCTTCCGTGGGCACGTGGGCCAGCATGGCCGTGTTGGCGAAGCCCCAGCACAGTCCCGCCATCGCCCCCGTGGCCGTCTGGCTCCATCCCCAGGCGGCCGTGCCGTAGCGACGGGGGGCGCGGCGGTAGAGCCGGAACAGCCAGAAGCGCAGGGCGGTCACGGCGTACAGGACGATCAGGGCGGGCAGCCAGGTCCAGGTCGGCGTGCTCTCGTGGAGGACGTAGGCGATCAGGGTGACCACGATCGCGCCCGCGATGTTCTGGTCGTTCGCCTCGCGGTAGAAGGCCTTGATCTGCTCGGCCTCGACGACCGCCCGCTCGTCGGCCGAGGCGAAGGCAAGCGCCGTCATGCGGACGACGGCGTGGCGTGGCGACCGTCGACGTTGCGCTGCAGCCAGAACTCCAGCAGTGCGAGGTGCCAGAGCTTGCTGCCCTGGATGCGCGTCAGGTGCTGCTCGGGTTCGGCCAGCAGCCGTTCGACGTAGCCGCGCTGGTAGAGGCCGCGCTGGCGGCAGGCCTGCGCATCGAGGATGCCGCGCATGAATTCGAGGAATTCGCCGCGCACGAACTTGAGCGCGGGCATCGGGAAGTAGCCCTTGGGCCGGTCGATCACCGAGGCGGGCAGCAGTTGCCGCGCGATGGTCTTGAGGACGTGTTTGCCGCCTGATGCCAGCTTCAATTGCGGCGGCATCTGTGCGGCCAGTTCGACGAGGTGGTGGTCGAGGAAGGGCACGCGCGCTTCCAGCCCCCAGGCCATGGTCATGTTGTCGACGCGCTTGACCGGGTCGTCGGTGATCAGCAGCGTGGCCTCGGCGCGCAGCAGCTGGTCGATGAATTCGTCCGCATAGGGTTCGGCCAGCTTCGCGGCGAGCAGATCGCCGGTGACGTCGCCGACCTGTAGCGCCGGCACGACCATGCCGGCGAATTCGGCGTGGTCGCGGTCGAAGTAGTGGCGGCGCAGGCGTTCGATGAAGGGCGCCTGCATCGCAGCCATCTTCGGATGCCATGAATAGCCGGCGAAGACTTCGTCGGCCCCCTGCCCGCTCTGCACCACCTTGACCGACTGCGCGACACGTTCGGCCAGCAGGTAGAAGGACACGACATCCTGGCTGACCATCGGCTCGGCCATGCAGTCCACCGCCTCGGGCAGGCGGCGCAGCACCTCGTCGTTCGGGATGGCGTACTGGTGGTGGCGCGTGCCGAACCAGTCGGCGACCGCATCCGAGTATTCGAATTCGTTGCCGCGCTCTTCGGGGTGATCCTCGAAGCCGATCGAGAAAGTCATCAGGTCAGGCACGCCGAGCTCGGCGAGCAGGGCGACGAGCAGCGAGGAGTCGAGCCCGCCGGACAGCAGCACGCCGACCTTGACGTCGGCGATCTCGCTGCGCTTCTTCACGGCGGTGCGCAGCGCGGCGTGGATCGCGTCGGTCCATTCCCCTTCGGTTTTCGGCCCGGCGGGGCGCTGCGCGTGCAGCGTCCAGTAGCGCCGTGCGGTCGTTCGGCCGGCGGCGTCGATCGTCAGCGTGGTGCCCTGCTCCAGCTTGCGGATGCCCTTTAGGATCGTGAAGGGCGGCGGCACGACGGAATGGAGCGTGAACTGGTGGTGCAGCGCGACGGGGTCGATGGCCGTGTCGACCTCGCCGGTGGCGAGCAGGGCCTGCGTGTTCGAGGCGAAGCGGAAGCACTGGCCGGTCCGCGCGAAGTAGAGCGGCTTGATGCCGAGGCGGTCGCGCGCGAGGAACAGCTGCTGGCGGCGGCCATCCCAGAGGGCGAAGGCGAACATGCCGTGCAGGTGCTCGACGCAGCCCTCGCCCCACTCGGCATAGGCGCGCAGGATCACCTCGGTGTCGCCGTCGGAATGGAAGACATGGCCGAGGTCGTGCAGCACGGTGCGCAGCTCGGGGTAGTTGTAGATCGTGCCGTTGAAGACGAGGGCGAGACCCAGCGTCGCATCGACCATCGGCTGGTGCGAGTGGGGCGACAGGTCGATGATCGCCAGCCGGCGGTGCCGGAAGGCGACCGGGCCTGCGTCCCAGGCGCCGGCATCGTCCGGTCCGCGCCGCGCCAGCTGCGCGCTCATGCGTTCGAGCGTCGCCGGCTCGGGCCGCCCGCCGTCGAATCTCAATTCACCTGCAATGCCGCACATCCGCCGCGTCCTCCATGCCGTTCATGCCCGCATGGTAATCCCGCCCGGCCCGGCCGGGTGGCTTGATCATCGCGCGGGCGACGTGTAGCCTGACAAACAAAAAGCGGGGAGGAAATGCCACGTGGAATCATCAGGGAACGCGCGGGGGAAAGCGCGGTGCGTTGAGGGCTGCAAGGCCGGCTACGAGACCGTCATCGCCCAGCTGCGGACACTGCTCGGCAGCCTGCCGATGGGGGTGACGGCGTTCGACGAAGACCTGCGGCTGATTTTCTGGAACGAACGCATCTACGACATCCTCGGCCTGCCGCGCACGGCCGTCTATCCGCAGGCACGCTTCGAGGACCTGCTGCTCCATCCGGCGCGCCGCGGCGAATACGGGCCGGGCGACCCGGTCGCGCTGGTGGCCGAACGCGCCGCGCGGGCACGCCGCTTCGAGGCGCACAGCTTCGAACGGCAAGGACGTGACGGTGCCACGCTGCTCGTCGAGGGCTACCCGATCCGCATCGGCGAACGCACGACCGGCTTCGTCACCACCTACACCGACATCACCGAACGCAAGCGCGCCGAGGAACAGCTGGCACGCCAGAACAACACCTTGCGTACCATCATCGACAACTTTCCCGGCGGCATCTCGCTGTTCGACGCCGAATTGCGCCTGCAGGCGCACAACCGTACTTTCCGCGAACTGCTCGATCTGCCCGATCGCCTGTTCGAGTGCGACGAGGTGCGTTTCGAGGATTTCATCCGTTTCAACGCCGGGCGCAGCGAATACGGCCCTGGCGTAGAGGAGTCGCAGGTTGCGGCCATCGTCGCACGGGCGCGCAATTTTACGGCCCACAAGATGGAACGTCAGCGCCCGGATGGCAGGTGGCTGGAGATCCGCGGCGCCCCGCTGCCCGATGGCGGTTTCGTCACCATCTACATCGACATCACCGAGCGCAAGCGCGCCGAGGAACGCATTCGCGTGATGGCGCTGCACGACACGCTCACCGGCCTGCCCAACCGTCTCAATTTCAACGACCAGGTCGAGCAGGCGATCGAGCGCGGCGCGGCGCAGGACCAGCGTTTCGCATTGCTGTTCGTCGATCTCGACGGCTTCAAGAAGGTGAACGACTCGCTCGGCCACGATGCCGGCGATGACCTGCTGGTCAGGGTGGCCGCGCAGCTGCGGGCAGCGGTGCGCGAGACCGACGTCGTTGCGCGTCTCGGCGGCGACGAGTTCGTCGTGCTGCTGCACGACATCGAATCGCCCGCCATCGTCGAGGCCATCGCCGGCGACATCGTCGGCCGGCTCGCCGTGCCCTTCCGCATCGATGCGGGCATCGCCGCCATCGGCGCGTCCATCGGCATCGCCCTCTACCCGGACAACGGCGTCTGCCGCGAAAACCTGCTCAAGGCCGCCGACGAGGCGATGTACGCCGCCAAGGCGGCCGGGCGCGGGGCCTGGCGGCGCGCCGGACGCTGACGTCCGCCCCGGCCATCCCGGCCGCCGTCCTGCCGCCGCCGACTTTTACCGGATCTTCGGCGTGGCGTCGCGCAGGATCAGGTGCGGTGTCGAGAACGGCGCCAGCCGCTCGAGGAAGTCCAGCAGCTCGAGCACCGGCGATTCGCGGAAGAACGCGGCCTGCGGCGTTTCCATCCAGATGCGGTCGGCGAACAGCCAGTCCTCGTGGGCGGTGTCGCCGGTGCCGTCGCCATCGCGATCGAAACCCTGGTAGTGGCTCCAGTAGTTGCCGGCCCAGCGATTCGCGCTGCCTGCGCCGGGGGCGCTGATGCCGATCTGGGTCAGGTTGTTCTCGAAGCGGTTGCCGGTGAAGCGGTGGCCGCCGGCCTCGCCGTAGAAGAAGGCGCCGATGATGTTGTGCGCGAAGCGGTTGCCCTGCGCCTGCAGCACGCCCACCGACTCGGGCGGCGCGTCGATCTTCAGGCCGACGCTGCAATGCACGACCTCGTTGTTCTCGACGCGGGCGTCGCCGCTTTCCTTGAAGACGATGCCGGCGCCGCCGGCGGTCAGCGCGTGGGCGATGCGGTTGCCACGCACCACCAGGTCGGGCGAGTAGAGAACGACGATGCCCGTCCCCGTGTGTTCGAGGTCGTTGTTTTCGACGACCAGGCGCGGCGAGAAGATGATGTGCATGCCGTAGCGGCCATCGTTGAAATGATTGCCGGCGATGCGGTTGTCGGGCGAGTTCGTGAAGGTCAGGTCGCGCGCACGGAGGAAGCGGTTGTCCTCGATGCGGTTTTGACGGCCGTTCCACATGCGGATGGCGTCGCCGCGGCTGGCTTCCGGCAGGTCCTTGCCGGTCATGCGGTTGGCCCGCACCCGATTGCGGTTGCCGCCCTTGATGTGGATGCCGAACAGCACGTCGGTGAGCGCGTTGTCCTCGATGCGGTTGTCGTCGCCGGCGACGAGGATGCCGGCATCGATGCTGTCGTGGGATTCACCGCTGCCCGCGATCGCCAGGCCGCGCACCGTCGCGCCACTGGTTTCGACGGCCAGCACGGTACCCCGGCCGGGGCCGAGGAGGCGCGCCTTGCCGCCGCCGTCGAGCGTGATGGGCCGGCTGATCGTCGCCGGCCCGGTGTAGTCGCCCGGCGAGAGCAGCAGCCGTCCGCCCGCAGGCGTGGCCTCGATCAGGGGCTGGAGGGGCAGTGCCGGCGTGCCGGCTGCGCAATGCAGCGGCAGGACGAACAAAACCATGAGCGGGAAAAGTCTCATGGCCGGAATTGTCGGCGCTGGCGGGACGGCGGGCCTTGGCCTAAATCAATCGCCGCTCAGGTGCAGCACCACCTCGCGGCGGTGCGGCCGGGTGCGGTGCTCCCACAGGAACAGCCCCTGCCAGGTGCCAAGCACCAGTTCGCCGTCGATGAGCGGGATGCCGACCGAGGTCTGCGTCAGCGCGCTGCGGATGTGGCCGGACATGTCGTCCGGCCCCTCGTTGTTGTGGCGCCAGCCGGGTTGGCCGTCCGGCGACAGCTTCGCGAAGAAGGCTTCGAGGTCGTGGCGCACGTCCGGGTCGGCATTCTCCTGGATCAGCAGCGAAGCCGAGGTGTGGCGGCAGAAGGCGGTCAGCAGGCCGTTCTTCAGGCCGCTGGAACGGACGAAGGCGCGCGCCTCGGCGGTGATCTCGACGAGGCCGCGGCCGGGGGTGGCGACGGTCAGGCGGGTGTGGGTCTGGGGCATGGCGGTTCCTCTCAGCGGGATTCGACGGCCAGTCGCAGGCCGAGCGCGATGAACAGGATGCCGGTGGCCTGGTCGAGGCGGCGGCCGAGGCCGGCGCGGCGCTGCAGCCAGCGGCCGAGCGTGCCGGCGAACCAGCCGAGCAGGCCGAACACCAGTGTGGTTTGCAGGGCGAATACCAGACCCAGGACCGCAGATTGCCCGGCCGCGTGGGCGCTGCCGGCCGGCACGAACTGCGGCAGGAAGGCGAGGAAGAACAGCGCCACCTTCGGGTTGATCGCGTTGGCGAGGAAGCCGCGCCGCAGATAGGCGGTACAGGGCGTCGCATCGGCCGCGGCGGCGGCCGGGTCGAGGCGGGCGCCCGGGCTTTGCAGCGCCTGCCAGCCGAGCCAGCACAGGTAGGCGGCGCCGGCGAGCTTGAGCACGGTGAAGGCGGTCGCCGAGGCGGCCAGCACGGCCGAAATGCCGAGGCTGGCCCACAGCGTGTGGGTGAAGCAGCCGAGCGCACAGCCCAGCCCGAAGCAGATGCCGGCGCGCCGGCCGCGCGACATGCCCAGTCCCAGCACGGCCAGGTTGTCCGGACCCGGCGCCAGCGTCACCAGCACGGCGGCGAGCAGGAAGCCGAGCAGTTGGGCTGCGGAAAGGTCGAATATCATGGCCGCATTATCGCCCAGGGAACGCCATGCTCCATTTGCCCGATGCCCTCGCCGCCTGGGGCACGCCTGCTTTTGCGGCCGTGCTGAAGCGCGAACTCGCCGCGCAGGCGGCGGCGCTGCCGCTGCAGCAGGCCGCCGCATTCACCAGCGTCGTGCTCGATGCGCCGCCGGAGGTCATGTTCATCGGTGCAGAGGCGATGGCGGGGCGGCTCGCCGTCCGTGTCGGCGTCTTTTTCGCCGGTATCGTCGCCGGTTGTGCCTGCGCCGACGACCCGACGCCGGTCGAGGCCCAGCCGGAATACTGCGAGCTGCTGCTCTCGATCGACCGGTCAACCGCCGCGGCGACTGCAGCGTTGATCGAGTCGTCCCCCTGACGCGCCTGCGTCCGTCCCCCAAGGAGAATGTGCATGAACCGTTACGCCGGCATCGCCGCCCTGATCGCCTCCGCCCTGATCGCCGCCAGTGGCGCAGCCCATGCCGACAAGCCGGACTGGGCCGGCGGCGGCAAGCACGGCACGCAGGAAAGACGCAACGACGACCGTCGCGACAGCCACCGCGACGGCGTTCGCATCGAATTCCGCTTCAGCGACGACGACCGTCGTGCGCTTGCCGACTACTATGGCGGCCAGGCGCGCCAGGGCAAATGCCCGCCCGGTCTGGCGAAGAAACGCAACGGCTGCCTGCCGCCGGGGCAGGCGAAGAAATGGCAGCGCGGTTACCCGTTGCCGCACGACGTCGCATTCCACGACCTGCCGCGCGAGATCCTGATCCGCCTGCCGCCCCCGCCCCCGAGGCACCGCTACGTGCAGGTTGCCGGCGATATTCTCCTGATTGCCGTCGGCACCAGCATGGTGGTCGACGCGGTCGAGGACATCCTGCGCTGAGGCCGCTCAGGCGATCCGTTCGAACAGTTTTTTGACGGTTGCCAGCGGGTCGGCACCGAGTGCCTTGCTGACGTCGAGAAATTCGACGAGGTCGAGACGCCGTTCGCCGCGTTCGTATTTCGATACGTAACTTTGCGGCTTGCCCATTCGTCCGGCGATATCGACCTGCGTCAGCCCCGCGCGCTCCCTCTCTGCAATGAGCAGCGCGCGTAATGCGGCATAGCGAGGGTCGTGCATGGGGTTGGGCATCCGCACACGGTAATAACCTGTTGCGGGATATCCCATATCGGGTTATTCTCGAAACGCCGGGTAGGGGATGACAACTGAAAATCGAGATCGTGGAAATGCATCAGCGCGTGCTGCTTGTCGACGATGAGCCTCTGAATCGTGAAATCGGGATTTTTCTGCTCGGAGAGCTTGGGAATATCGCGGTGGATCTTGCCGCTGACGGTAGGGAGGCGGTGGAGATGGCAAAAAACCGCTTCTATGACCTTGTCTTAATGGATCTGCAGATGCCGGTGATGGATGGTATCGAGGCGACGCGGAGGATAAGGGAGATTGAGGGATATGAAACGACCCCCATCCTCGCCTTGACTGCCAACTCTCAAGATGACGTCTGGGAGCCTTGCCAGCAGGCCGGCATGAACGGATATCTCTCCAAACCGGTTGTACCGGAAATATTCTTCCCGGTTATGCGACGGTGGCTCAAACGCTGAAAGAGACTACAGCAGTACCCGCTCGATGCCGCCCGCGTTGGCGGCATCGACGTACTGGCGCAGCCAGTTTTCGCCGAGGAGGTTGCGGGCCAGCTCGATGACGATGTAGTCGGCCTCGATGGCCGCATCCTCGCGATAGCGCGTCAGGCCCTGCAGGCAGCTCGGGCAGCTGGTGAGGATCTTCGTCCGCGCCGTCCCGCCGGCGCCGAGTTTTTCGATGCCCTGTTCGATTTCCTGCTGCTTGCGGAAACGCACCTGGGTCGACACATCGGGGCGCGTCACGGCCAGCGTGCCCGATTCGCCGCAGCAGCGGTCGTTGAGGTCGACGCGCTGGCCGAGCAGGCGGTTCGCCACCTGGGTGCCGTTGTGGATCTTCATCGGTGTGTGGCAGGGTTCGTGGTACATGAACTGCACGCCCGGCACGCCCTCCAGTTTCACGCCCTTCTCCATCAGGTATTCGTGGATGTCGATCAGCCGGCAGCCGGGGAAGATCCGGTCGAACTGGTAGGTCTCGAGCTGGTCGAGGCAGGTGCCGCAGCTGACGATGACGGTCTTGATGTCGAGGTAGTTGAGCGTGTTGGCGACGCGGTGGAACAGCACGCGGTTCTGCGTCGTGATCGCCTGCCCCTTGTCGGCGTCGCCGGCCGAGGTTTGCGGATAGCCGCAGCAGAGGTAGCCGGGCGGCAGCACCGTGGTGGCGCCGACATGCCACAGCATGGCCTGCGTGGCGAGGCCGACTTGCGAGAAAAGACGCTCGGAGCCGCAGCCGGGGAAGTAGAAGACGGCGTCGCCCTCTTGACCGTTGTTGCCATTGTCGCGGCGCTGCGGGTTGCGGATCACCGGGATCGTCGCGGCATCCTCGATGTCGAGCAGCGCACGCGCGGTGCGGGCCGGTACGTTGGCCGGCATCGGCTTGTTGAGGAAATGGATGACCTGCGCCTTGATCTCGGGCTTGCCGAGCGAGGCGGGCGGATGCCGGACGGTCTCCTGCGTCAGGCCCAGCGTTTTCGCCAGCGCATGGCCGAGGCGCTGGGCGCGATAGCCGAGGTCGATCATGCCGGCCTTCATCGCCTTGATGGTGGTCGGGTCGGTCGCGGAGAGGAAGGCCATCGCCAGCCGGGTCTGCGGTGCGGACTTCTTCTTGCCGCTCTTGCGCAGGAAGTTGCGCATGGCGATCGACACGTCGCCGAAGTCGATGTCGACCGGGCAGGGTTTCACGCAGCGGTGGCAGACGGTGCAGTGGTCGGCGACGTCCGAGAATTCCTCGAAGTGCTTGAGCGAGATGCCGCGCCGCGTCTGCTCCTCGTACAGGAACGCCTCGACCAGCAGGCCGACGCCGAGGATCTTGTTGCGCGGCGAGTAGAGCAGGTTGGCGCGCGGCACATGCGTGGAGCAAACCGGCTTGCACTTGCCGCAGCGCAGGCAGTCCTTGATCATGTCGGAGATCGTGCCGATGTCGGACTGCTCCATGATCAGCGACTCGATGCCGAGCAGCGCGAACGAAGGGGTATACGCATTGGCGAGGTCGGCGCCCGGCATCAGCTTGCCCTTGTTGAAGCGGCCCTCGGGATCGACGCGGCGCTTGTAGTCGCGGAAGGGCGCGATCTCCGCGTCGGAGAGGAATTCGAGCTTGGTGATGCCGATGCCGTGCTCGCCCGAGATGACGCCGCCGAGCCGCTTCGCCAGCGCCATGATGCGCTCGACGGTGCGGTAGGCCGTCTGCAGCATCGCGTAGTTGTCGGAGTTCACCGGGATGTTGGTGTGCACGTTGCCGTCGCCGGCGTGCATGTGCAGGGCGACGAAGACGCGGCCCTTGAGCACCTCCTGGTGGATGGCGGCGATGCGGTCGAGCACCGGGCGGAAGGCCGTGCCGTCGAAGATGTCGTCGAGCAGCGGCTTGAGTTCCTGCTTCCACGAGACGCGCACCGAGTAGTCCTGCAGCTTGCCGAATACCGTGGCCGGCACCGGGTGCCAGCAGCGGACGGGAACCGGGCGCGGCGGACGTGGCAGCGGATGCCAGTGGCGCGGCGGGGGGGTGACCTCGGGCGGCGGCCAGGCACCGTCGAGGTTGTCGAGCAGGCCCTGCCAGCGGCAACGGACCTCCGTGATCGCGGCCAGCGCCTGTTCGCGCCGGTCGCCGACGAGCTCTTCCTTGGCGAGGTTGGCGTCGCCCATGTGCAGCGGCCACTCGTTGACCGGCGCCTGCAGGAAGCCGGCGAGCGCGTCGCACAGATCGAGCTTGTTGCGGATCGACAGCTCGATGTTGAGGCGTTCGATGCCGTCGCAGTAGTCGCCCATCTTCGGCAGCGGGATGACGACGTCCTCGTTGACCTTGAAGGCGTTGGTGTGGCGCGAGATCGCCGCCGTGCGTGCGCGGTCGAGCCAGAATTTCTTGCGCGCCTCGGGGCTGACGGCGATGAAGCCCTCGCCGCCGCGCGCGTTGGCCATGCGCACGACTTCCGAGGTGGCGCGCATCACGGCCGCCTCGTCGGTGCCGACGATGTCGCCGATCAGCACCATCTTCGGCCGGCCATGCCTTTTTGCCTTGGTAGCGTAGCCGACGGCCTTCACGTAGCGTTCGTCGAGGTGCTCGAGGCCGGCCAGCTGCACGCCGGCCGCCAGCCCGGCGCCGCCGGGCTTGAAGTGGTCGGTGATCTCGACGATGCTCGGCACGGCGTCGCGCACCTGGCCGAAGAATTCGAGGCAGACGGTGCGCTGCACCGGCGGCATCTTGTGCAGGATCCAGACGGCCGAGGTGATCAGGCCGTCGCAGCCTTCCTTCTGCACGCCGGGCAGGCCGGCGAGGAACTTGTCGGTGACGTCCTTGCCGAGCCCGGCCTTGCGGAAGGTGGCGCCGGGAATGCTGAGGAATTCCTCGCGCTCCATCCGGCCGTCGTCGGTCAGGTACTTGAGGTGGAAGGTCGCGGTTTCCTGCTCGTGGATCTTGCCCAGGTTATGGCCGATGCGCTCGACTTCGAGCCACTTGCCTTCCGGCGTGACCATTGTCCACGACGCGAGGTTGTCGAGCGCCGTGCCCCACAGCACGGCCTTCTTGCCGCCGGCGTTCATGGCGATGTTGCCGCCGACGCAGGAAGCATCGGCCGAGGTCGGGTCGCAGGCGAACACCCGTCCGGCTTCCTCGGCGCGCTCCATGACGCGGCGCGTGACGACGCCGGCGCCGGTGCGGATCGTCGCGTAGGGTTTCGCCAGTCCGGGCAGCACGGTCTCGGTGACCGGCCCCATGTCGATCAGCTTCTCGGTGTTGATGACGACCGACTTCGCGTCGAGGGGCACGGCGCCACCGGTGTAGCCGGTACCGCCGCCGCGCGGGATGATGGTGAGGCCCAGCGCGATGCACTCGCGCACCAGCGGCGCGATCTCGGCTTCGGTGTCGGGCGTCAGCACGACGAAGGGGTACTCGACGCGCCAGTCGGTGGCGTCGGTGACGTGGGCGACGCGCGACAGGCCGTCGAAGCAGATGTTGTCCTTGCGCGTGTGGCGCGCGAGGCGCTGCATCACCTGCCGGCGCAGCGCCTGCGTATCGGCGAACCACTGTTCGAAATCGGCGACCGCCCGGCCCGCGGCCACCAGCAACAGGGCCACCGGCTGGTTGCCGGCCCGGCGCTGCTCGATTTCGGCGAGACGGTGCCTGAGCGCATCGATCAGCGCCGTGCGGCGCTCGGCGCTGTCGAGCAGGTCGTCTTCCAGATAGGGATTGCGGCGCACCACCCAGATGTCGCCGAGCACCTCGTAGAGCATGCGCGCCGAACGGCCGGTGACGCGCTGGCTGCGCAGCACGTCGAGGACCGCCCACATGTCCGCGCCGAGCAGCCGGATGACGATCTCGCGGTCGGAGAACGAGGTGGTGTTGTAGGGTATTTCCCGGAGGCGGGCGGTCATGGGAATGGACGGGGCATGCGGAAAATGCTGCAGAGCGGCAAATTCTAACCGATCGGGGTCTGCCGAAAACCGCGCTGGCGGCACGGACATGCCGTCCCGCCAGCGCCGACTTTTCTATTCCCGGAGGGCGTCGAGCAAGGCCTCGACATGCGTGCGGACCTGCGGTACCAGCGCAGTGCAGGCGGGCAGGTCGCCCGCCCGTGCTGTCTGCTCGAGTTGGCTCGCGGCCGATTCCGCCCGGGTGGCGGCGAAAGTGGCGCACAGGCCCTTGAGGGTGTGCGCGGTGCGGGTCAGCTGCTCGCTGTCGCCGGCCGCCAGGGCCTGTTCCATCGCGGCGAGGTAGGCGGGCGCGTCGGCGATGAACATCTTCGCCAGGTCTTCGAGCAGTTCGGCGTCGCCGATCCGCTCGAGAACGAGCGCCCGGTCGTAGAGGGCAGCCGTCGCCGACGATGCGGCTGCGGCCCCGGCGGCGGGGGCGGGGGCGGGGGCGGCCGACATGGCGGCGGCGGTACAGAAGAGCCGGCGTATTTCTTCCTGCAGGGCGGCGAGGCTGACCGGCTTGGCGATATAGCCGTCCATGCCGGCAGCATGGCAGCGCTCGCGGTCTTCCTGCAGCGCATTGGCCGTCATGGCGATGATGGGCAGGCGGAGAGGCCGCCCGTCCTCGGCGGAGCCGCAGGCGGCCGCCTCGTTGCGGCGGATTTCCCGCGTGGCGGCGATGCCGTCCATCTCCGGCATTTCCATGTCCATCAGCACCAGCGCAAAGTCGGCGCCGGCGAGACGGCGCAGGGCGTCGCGGCCGTTGTCCGCGCTTTCATACGCGAGGCCGAGCCGTTCGAGCATCGCGCCGGCAAGCTGCTGGTTGACGCGGTTGTCGTCGACCAGCAGCACGGGTCCGGGGACGAGTGCGGCGATGTCGTTCGTCCGTGCGGCCGGGCGGGCCGTTGAGGGCGCTGCCGCGGATCGGGCCGAGGCGACCTGCAATGGCAGCCGCAGCCAGAACACGGTGCCGCTGCCGGGCGCGCTGTCCACCTCGATCGAGCCACCCATCGCTTCGACCAGTTCCTTCGAGATGATGAGGCCGAGGCCGGTGCCGCCATACTTGCGGGTGATCGAACTGTCCGCCTGGCTGAAGGGCTGGAACAACCGGCCGAGCGTCTCGGGATCCATGCCGATGCCGGTATCGCGGATGCTGAAGACGAGGCGGCCGCCCTCGACGGCGATGCGCAGCGCGATCGAACCCTGTTCGGTGAATTTCACGGCATTGTTGAGCAGGTTGAGCAGCACCTGGCGCAGTCGCGTCGGATCGCCGACGAGGAATTTCGGCGTGCCGGGGACGACGTCGGCGATGAAGTCGAGGCCTTTCGCGTTGGCTCGCTCGCTGACCATGTGGCGCACCGATTCGATGGTGGCATGGAAGTCGTAGGGGATCGCCTCGAGCGTCAGTCCGCCGGCCTCGATCTTGGCATGGTCGAGGACGGCGTTGATGAGCTCCATGAGGTGGTGGCCGGAACTGTTGATCAGGTGCACATAGTGCTTGTGCGACGCCGAGAGCGGTTCTTCCTCGAGCAGGTCGGCGAAGCCGATGATCGCGTTGAGGGGGGTGCGCAGCTCGTGGCTCATGCGGGAAACAAACTCCGACTTGGCGCGGCTGGCCCGCTCTGCCTCTTCCTTGGCGGCGCGCATTTCCTCGACGGCGCTCTCCAGCCGGGTGTGGGACTGTTGCAGCCGGCGCAGCATCACGATGGAAAACACCCCGGCCAGGATGATCACCAGTCCGATCAGCGCCATCTCGATGCGCCGCAACTGTTCGCCGCGCAGGGCCAGCCTCGTTTCCAGTTCGCGCAGCCGCTCGGTGCCGTCGACGAACAGGCGGCTGGCGTTTTCGTCGAGGCGTTCGAAGTAGGGCGGCAGCTGCTTGAGGAAGAATGAAATCTCCGGCAGCAGACGGACCAGGCAGTCGCGGTCTTCGCGCTGGACGCAGTCCTGGCGGTTGAGGATCATGCTTTCCAGCTGGTTGGCCTTGCCGTCCAGCTGGTCGAGCAGCGGTGCGATCTCGATCACCTCCATCACGTAGCCTTCGTTCTGCACGGCCGGCCGGTAGGTGACCGTACGCGCCATGTCGTCGTGGCCGCTGATATTGAGCTGGATGACCCGGCTGACCGTGCCGCCGTCCCTGAGCACGCCGAGGTCGTGCAGCAACTTTTCTTTCTGCCGGGCGATGTCCTGGCGGATGCGGGTGATGCCGGGCGTGCTGCTCGTGGCGACGAGGCGGTACATGTCCTTCTCGATGCCGACGATGTTGCGCACGATCTCGTCGCCGACGAAGAGGCGCGCCTCTTCGTTGATCCGCTGCGCCTGCAGGTCCTTTTGCAGCGATTCGAACACCATGCCGACGCCCAGCACCGCCAGCAGGCAGACGAGGGCCAGGGCCAGCAGCCAGTAGACCGAGGCGTGCAGGCGGAAGGCGGGGGTGGGTGCCAAGGCGGTTCCCGGCAGCGGCAGCCGTTACTTGTTCAGGTGGTTGTCGAGGAAACCGTGCTTGCGGAAGATCGCCTGCCCCGCGTCGCCGGCGGCGAACTCCATGAAGCGCCGGCCGAGTTCGGCGTGCTTCGTGCTCTTGAGCTGGATCAGCAGCAGGGCCTGTGGCTTCGCCAGTTTGGGATCGAGATCCACGACGTCGAGCTTCGGTGCGTTGTCCGGGAAGAAGGCAGTGGCGCGCCAGTTGAGCGTCACATCGGCGTCGCCCTTCTTCATCGCATTGACGAGGCTGCGGGAGTCGGGTGCGAGGAAGGCGGCCTGCCGCACCACCTGCGGATAGATGCCCAAGCCATCGAGGATGCGCCGGGCTTCCTGCCCGACGCTGCCCGATTCGGCATTGCCGACGATGGCGATCAGGTCCTGGCGCAGCAGCTCGCGCGGGTCGGGCCTGACCTGCTTCGGATTGCCCTTCTGTACCATCAGCGCCATCTGGTTGTGGCCGACGGTGACATGCTCGCCGAGCAGGCCTTCCTTGAAGTGCTTGTCGCGATAGCTCGGTTCGCCCGGCAGGTACCAGTCGCCGATGCCGCTTTTCTTCGCCGACTGGTAGAGGTCTTCGGAGCCGCCCTGGGCGATGGTGATCTTCACGCTTTCCTTCTGCTCGAACTGCCGGGCGATCTCGGTCATCGGCCGCACCATGGTGATACCGCAGTAGAGCAGCAGATCCGTACGGGCGTCCTGCGCCAGTGCGGCGACGCTGCAGGTGGCGGCGAACAGAAAGGCGGCGAGGCGGCGGATGGGTGTGGCTGGCATGGCGATCCCTCTGGCAAGGTGGCGGCGATACGAATCGATTCTACCCGCCGGCTTGTTGCGTGACCCAGAGCAGTAGCGCGTACCGGGCGCCCTTGCCGAGCGCCATCCAGAACAGGCAGGGTAGCCAGGCCAGCCGCAGCCAGCCCGCCGCCGCGCACAGCGCATCGCCGACCACCGGCGCCCAGGCGAGCAGCAGCAGAGGGGCGCCATGGCGGACGAGGGCCGCATGGATGCGTGCCTGGCGTGCCGTCTCGCCGGCGCCGACTTTCTTCTCGGGCAGCAGCCGGGCCAGGGCGTAGGTACTCAGGCCGCCGAGCGTGTTGCCGGCGGTGGCGAGCAGCAGCGCCGGCACGGCCAGTTCCGGGCGGGCCAGCAGCAGGGTGGTGAAGACGATCTCGGAGCCGCCGGGCAGCAGAGTGGCGGCCAGGAAGCTCGAGACGAACAGGCCGGCGAGCGAGGTCCCGGGCAACGCAAGGAATTCCATCGCAGCATGTTACCCGTGCTTATTTGATGACAAAAAGATTCGATACGGCCTGGAAAGAAAATTGATTACGATCAATATTTAAGCCATTCATCAATTGTGGATATAGCAAGGAGCCCTGTTGTCATGAGCCGCGACGCGAACCGTTATCTGAAAGACCAATTGTTTCTGGCCGGGGTTGCCTTCCTGACGCTGAGCCTCATGAGCCTGTTCTTCCTGTCGCTCGCCTGGCTGGCCGGCGGGGACGCCTACATGGCGAGCATCTACGGCAAGGAATCGATGGCCGCCCTGCTCGCCGTGGCCGCGGTCGGCGGCGCGATGATGGCGATCTTTCGCGACAGCATGCCCGCGACCCAGAACTGAACGGTGTGCGGACCGCCCTTCCGGATGAGGGGCGGTGGGCGCCGGCCGGCCGCAGGCCGGCTTTTTTCTTGTCTTTGCCTTGCCCCGGGCGCATCGGCCCTGCTACGCTTGGCGACTTGTCCAGAAAGGCCGCCATTCCATGCCGTCCAAGCCCGATTACCTCGAAAGAATCCTCAACGCCCGCGTCTATGACGTGGCGGAAGAGACCGCGCTCGACCTCGCGCCGAATCTTTCCGCGCGCAGCGGCAACCGCATCCTGCTCAAGCGCGAGGACATGCAGCCGGTGTTCAGCTTCAAGCTGCGCGGTGCCTACAACAAGATCGCGCACCTGACGCCGCAACAGCGCAAGCGTGGGGTGATCTGCGCCTCGGCCGGCAACCACGCCCAGGGCGTGGCGCTCTCGGCGCAGAAGCTGGGCATCCGCGCCGTGATCGTGATGCCCACGACGACGCCGCAGATCAAGGTGGACGCGGTGAAGAAGCGCGGCGCCGAGGTTGTGCTCGCGGGGGACGGTTATGACGCCGCCTATGCCCATGCCCTCGAGCTCGAGCAGAAGCAGAAGCTCGCCTTCGTGCACCCCTTCGACGACCCGGACGTGATCGCCGGCCAGGGCACCATCGGCATGGAGATTCTGCGCCAGCATCCCGATCCGATCGACGCGGTGTTCTGCTGCGTCGGTGGCGGCGGCCTGATCGCCGGCGTGGCCGCCTACATCAAGCGCCTGCGGCCGGAGACGAAGATCATCGGTGTCGAGGCGGCGGATGCCGACGCGATGGACCGTTCGCTGCGCGCCGGCCGGCGCGTCCGGCTGGACTCGGTCGGCCTGTTCGCCGACGGCGCGGCGGTGAAGTATGTCGGCGAGGAGACCTTCCGCCTCTGCAAGCAGTACGTGGACGAGATGGTGCTGGTCGATACCGACGCGATCTGCGCCGCGATCAAGGATGTCTTCGAGGACACGCGCTCGATCCTCGAACCGGCCGGCGCGCTGGCCGTGGCCGGTGCCAAGGAATGGGCGAAACGCCACAAGGCGAAGGGCCGGACGCTCGTCGCGGTGGCGTCCGGCGCCAACATGAACTTCGACCGCCTGCGCTTCGTGGCGGAACGTGCCGAGGTCGGCGAGCAGCGCGAGGCCGTGCTGGCCGTGACCCTGCCCGAGAAGCCCGGCAGCTACAAGAAGTTCGTGTCGCTGATCGGCTCGCGCAACATCACCGAGTTCAACTACCGCTATCACGATGCCGGCGAAGCGCACGTCTTCGTCGGCCTGCAGGTGCATGACCGCGGCGAAGCGACCAAGCTGGTCGACAGTCTGCAGAAGCATGGCTATGCGACCCTCGACCTGACCGACGACGAGATGGCCAAGCTGCACATCCGCCACCTCGTCGGCGGGCATGCACCGCAGGTGAGGAACGAACTGCTGTACCGCTTCGAGTTCCCGGAGCGCCCCGGCGCGCTGATGAACTTCCTCAACAAGATGAGCGCGGGCTGGAACATCTCGCTGTTCCACTACCGCAACCACGGCGCGGATTACGGCCGCGTGCTGGTCGGCATGCAGGTCCCGCCGCGCGAGATGAAGGAATTCCGTGCCTTCCTGAAGAGTCTCGGCTACCGGCACTGGGACGAATCGAAGAACCCGGCCTACCGACTTTTCCTCGGCTGACTCCCCGGTCGGTCTGATGAGCGGCTTCGACTTTTCCACCGTCGCCCGCGCGCCCGATTCGATGCGCTGGGCAAAGTACGCCGGCACCGACACGATCCCGCTGTGGGTGGCCGACATGGACTTCGCCGCCCCCCCGGCGGTCATCGAGGCCCTGCAGGCGCGTGTCGCCAACGGCGTGTTCGGCTACGGCCAGCCGTGGCCGTCACTGGTCGAGGTCGTCGTCGAACACTGCGCGCGCGAGTACGACTGGGCCGTCGATCCCGACTGGCTGGTCTGGCTGCCCGGGCTGGTGTCCGGCCTGCATGTCGCCTGCCGGTCGGTCGGCGAGGCCGGGGACGGCGTATTCACGGCCACGCCGGTCTATCCGCCCTTCCTGTCCGCGCCGGTCGAGTCCGGGCGGCGCCTCGTGGCCATGCCGCTGGTGCGGGATCTCAGTGGCGATCATGGAGGTTGGGGCTGGGACTTCGCCGCTGCGAATCTCGCGATGCAATCCGCGCGGCTGTTCCTGTTGTGCCATCCGCACAATCCCGTCGGCCGCGCCTGGCGCGAGGACGAACTGTGGCAACTTGCGGCGCTGGCCGAGAAGCACGACCTCGTCGTTTGCTCCGACGAGATCCACTGCGACCTGACGCTCGCCGGCCGGCACCGGCCCTTCGCGACGCTGTCACCCGAAATCGCGGCGCGGACCATCACCCTGATGGCTCCGTCGAAGACCTTCAACATCGCCGGCCTGGGATGCGCCTATGCGGTCATTCCGGATGCCGCGCTGCGCAAGCGCTTCCTGACCGCGATGCACGGCATCGTGCCGCACGTGAATGTCTTGGGACTTGCCGCCTGCGAAGCCGCCTGTCGCCACGGCGGTGACTGGCGGCGGCAGCTGCTGGACGTGTTGAAAGCCAATGCCGCCCGAGTCGAGCGGGCCATCGAAGCGCTGCCCGCGCTGACGATGACGCGCGTCGAGGCCGGCTTCCTCGCCTGGATCGATTGCCGTGACCTCGGCGTCGAACATCCGGCCGCCCTGTTCGAGCGGGCGGGTGTCGGCCTGTCGGACGGGGCTGCCTTCGGGCCGGGAAATGCCTACGCGCAGTTCGTCCGCCTCAACTTCGGCACGCCGCGCACGCTGCTGGATGAAGCCCTCGCGCGCATCGCCCGGGCAGTGGCCGGCCTGTAAAAGTCGGTGCCGGCCGGACGGCGGGAATAAATCGGCGCACGGCAACGTCTACCCCCTGCAGCATCCCCAATCCCACCGGAGGAGACACCATGAAAAAAATCATCGCCCCCCTGCTCGTCGTCTGCGCAGCCACGTTCACCCTGCCTGTCCTGGCCGCCGACCAGAAAGTCGTCCTGCAGGTCAGCGACAACGACGAAGGCAAGTGGAACCTGGCCCTCAACAACGCTAAAAACCTTCAGTCGGCCTTCGGCAAGGACAATATCGACATCGAGATCGTGGTCTACGGCCCGGGCATCGGCATGCTCAAGGCGGAATCGACGGTCGGCAACCGCATTTCGGATGCGGGCACGACCGGCGTCAAGGTGGTCGCCTGCGAGAACACCATGAAGGCGCAGAAGCTCAAGAAGGACGACATGCTGGCCAGCATCGGCTACGTGCCGGGTGGCGTGGTGGAAATCATGGAGCGCCAGAAGCAGGGCTGGGCCTACATCCGGCCCTGATCGACCGGCATACGCCGTTTGCGGCGGCCGGCGCGGGCGGTGTTCCGCTCAGCCGGCGAACAGCCGCCGGCCTTCCCTCAGCATCGTCTCGAACTTGTCCGGCGGCACCGGCGGCGAGAACAGGTAGCCCTGGATTTCCTGGCAGCCGAGGCTTTTCAGGAAGGCGTACTGCGCCATCGTCTCGACGCCTTCCGCGATGGTCCGGTGACCGAGGCGCTGCGCCATGCTGACGATGGCGCCGGCGATCGCCCCGTCGTTGCCGTCGTGCGGGATGCCGCGTACGAAGGACTGGTCGATCTTCAGCGTGTCGATGGGGAAGCGCTTCAGGTAGGCAAGGCTGGAATAGCCGGTGCCGAAATCGTCCAGCGCGAGCGTGACGCCGAGCGATGCCAGTGAATCCATCATGGCGATCACGTCGTCGCTGCTGTGGGTGAGCATGCCTTCCGTGATCTCCAGCTCGAGCCATTCCGGGGGCACGTCGTGGCTGGCGAGCATGGCCCGCACGCGCTCGGCCAGGTTGGGCGAAAAATCGCGGGCGGAGAGGTTGACGGCGACCTTGGTCGGCGGTAGTCCGGCATCGCGCCAGAGGCGGGCCTGCCGTAGCGCCGCATCGAGCACCCAGGCCGAAAGGCGGACGATCAGGCCGGATTCCTCGGCGATGGGGACGAATTCGGCGGGCGAAACCATGCCGCGTTCGGGATGCCGCCAGCGGACCAGGGCTTCGGCGCCGACGATCCGGCCGCTTTCGATATCGACCTTGGGCTGGTAGTGCAGCAGCAGTTCGTGGTTGTCGAGGGCATGCCGCAGCCCCGTCTCGATCTTCATATGATCGAGCGCGCGCTGGTTCATCTCGTGGCTGTAGAAGGCATAGCCATCCTCGCCGTTCTTCTTGGCGCGGTACATCGCGATGTCTGCCATGCGCAGCAGGGATTCGGTGTCGAAGCCGTCGCGCGGGTAGACGCTGATGCCGATCGCGGCGCCGATCTTGAATTCGTAGGCCTCGACATGGAAGGGCGGATCGAGCGCGGCCAGCACCTTCTGGGCGACCACCGCGGCATGTTCGCGCCGGGTGATGTCGAACAGGGCGACGATGAATTCGTCGCCGCCGAGCCGTGCGACCACGTCCTCGTTGCGCACCGAGGTGCGCAGGCGCTCGGCGACCTTCTGCAGCAGCTGGTCGCCGATGGCGTGGCCGAGCGTGTCGTTGATCGGCTTGAATCGGTTGAGGTCGATGAACAGGATGGCGCCGTGCAGCCGGTTGCGACGCGCCTCGACCAGTGCCTGGTCGATCAGCTTGTAGAGCATCGCGCGGTTCGGCAGCCCGGTCAGGCCGTCGTAGTAGGCGAGGTAGTGGATGCGCTCCTCGGCCTTCTTGCGCTCGGTGATGTCGGTGAAGATGGAAAAGTAGTTGCTGATCTGCCCGTCGCGGTTGCGCACCAGGCTGATCGACGCCCAGCCCGGGAATTCCTCGCCGTTCTTGCGCCGCGACCAGACTTCGCCATGCCAGCTGCCATCCTGCTCGACGCGCGTCCAGATGTCCTCGTAGAACGTGGCCGGATGGCGGTCCGAGCGCAGCAGGGTCTGCGTGCGGCCGATCACTTCGCGCTCCATGTAGCCGGTGATTTCGGTGAAGGCCGGATTCACGGAGAGGATGCGGCGCTGGGCGTCGGTGATCAGGATGCTTTCTTCGCTGTGCTCGAAAATGCGCGACTGCAGGCGCATCGTCTTTTCGTTTTCGATCCGCGTGGTGATGTCGGAAAGATAGCCGATCAGCCCGGAGGGTTCGCCCAGCTCGTCGCGCAGCAGCGACAGCTGCAGGCTCGCCCAGAAGATCTCGCCGGACTTGCGTCGCCGCCGGACTTCGAGTTCGCGCCCGCCATGCTCGAGAAAGGCATCCTGGAAGCCTTCGCTGTCGTCTTCGGCATCCGGGTCGGCATAGAGGAACAGGATGTGCTTGCCGATCGCTTCGTCGGCGCTGTAGCCGAACAGATGCTCGGCACTCTTGTTCCAGCCGGTGATGTAGCCGCCCAGATCCATGGTGATGACGGATTCGTGGATCTGGTCGAGGATCTGCACTTTCTCGGCCAGCCGGCACGCGCCGGGGATGCCCCGTGCCTGGTCGCACAGGCGCCGGCCTTCGTTGATCCCGATGGTCGTCATCATGCTTCCTGGCTGACCAGCGCCGCCCAGCCGGCGGCGTGGACGAGGGCGCGGTTCCAGGCGTCCGCCGTGATATCGGCCGCCTTCAGCGCGGCGGCGAGCGCCGCCCAATCGCCTTGTTCCCCAGCGGCGACGGCCGCCAGCGTGCGGCCAAGCGGGCCCTCTCCACCGGTCAGCGCGCTGGCCACCTCGTCGGGCAGGCCGAGCGGGGCGATGATCTGGTCGAGCGGCATGCCGAGCAGGAGATCGAGCAGCGAGAACATGCCGGTCATGAACGCGTGTTCCTGCGCATCGTGCGACTGGCCGGCCTGCCGGGCCAGGGCTTCCATCAGCCCGGCCCGCAGGGCTGCTCGCGGCAGCAGCGGGCTGGCCGAGGTGCTGCCCTTGGGCCGCACGTAGAGGAGCAGCTGCAGCCAGCGCTGCAGCTGCCGCCGCCCGATCAGGGCGATCGCCTGGCCGAAGCTGTCTATTTTCCGCGACGGCGCGAAGGCGACCGAGTTCACCAGCTTGAGCAGGTGGTAGGACAGGTTGGTGTCGCGCCGGATCAGGGCTTCCAGTTCGTCGGCATCGGCATCCTGCATGACGAGGGCGAGCAGGCGCAGCAGCAGGCTGCGCGTGGTCGGGTCGCTGCTCGCCTGGATTGGATGCTGGCCGGGCTGATGGCCCGCCAGCCAGTGAAACTTGCAAAAACCGGGGCAGACGTGCTCCGTGGTGCCGAGCGCGAGATGGGGTCCGGGAAGCTGACGCAACCAGTCGCCGAAACCGGCCGGCATGGCATGCCCAGGGCAGGTGACGGCCAGCGAGGCAATGCCTTCGAATAGCGTGGCGCCGGCAGGAGGGAAGCCGGCGGCCATCAGTCCGAAGCCGGCGGATTGAAGGCGGGAAAGTCGCTCGTGCATCGCCGCATCGGCTGCCGCGGCGACCGGGACGCACAGGATGACCCGGCCGGGAGGCAGGTCGGCGGCCAGCGCCGGGTCGATGCGGTCCGGATCGACTGTCGCCACGCAGGGCAGCGTGGCGAGAACGTCGCTGCAGCCGGCGAGCGAGAGCAGTGCCGCCAGGGCATTGCCGTCGAGCGGCGCGTCGCTCTCCACCAGCAGCGCTACCCACTTGCTGTTGAAGTCTACGGCTGGCCGCAGCGTGATCAGCGGAAGAGGGTCATTGGTGTCCATGCTTGAAGGGTCCCATCGCACTTTGGCTTAACGGTAAGTTCAAGCTAAACATTAGGACAAATAAGTTATCTATATGTTTTAAATGATAATTCAGTGACGGACGCATCAAGCGGAATGTCATGGCGCCCGGGATGGATGCTATCCACCCGACAAAGCTCGAATCCGACGCCTATCGTGTATGGGCGCCGCGTACAGGCAGCCAGCGTACGGTCGAAATAGCCGCCTCCATAACCGAGGCGGTATCCCGTGGCATCGCAGGCGACCAGCGGGACGAGCAGCACGTCCGGCGCGGGGACAGTGTGCGTGCCGGGTACGGGAATGCCGAAGGGGTCGGCCTGCATCGGGGCATCCGGCCACCAGCCGCGAAACACCATGGGCGCATCCGCCTGCACCACGGTGGGCATGCATGCCTGCCAGCCGGCCGCCCGCAGTCGGGTCACCAGGGACCGGCAATCCACTTCGGCGCGGATCGGCCAGCAGAAGCCGATCGACCCTGCCGGTCGCGCCGCGAGGAACCCGTGCAGCATGTCGTGGATCCGCGCGCTGGCCTGCCGGTGGGTGGCGGGATCGAGCGCCCGCCGGGCGGCGATTTTTTCTCGACGCAAGGCCGCGCGTGCCGCGTCGGAATCGATGCCGGAATGAGGGTCGGATTCGGTGGGCTGATCGCTCATGGATACTTGGGATGCCTGTGCTAATCTGAAATGATGATAGCCAAATCGACCGTTCTGCAGTCAGTGCAATGTATCGCAGGCATCTTCCTGCTCGCCCTCATGCCGGTGGCGGTGCAGGCAGGGCAGGATGAGGATGCGGCCTTTTTGGCGGCGCGGGATGCCTTCGCGCAGGGGGAACGCGGGCGGTTCGAGCGGGCATTTGCCGGCTTGCAGGCGCACCCGCTCCGGCCGTGGGCGGAGTATTTCCGTTTCAGCCTGCGGCTTGGCGAGGACAAGGATGACGGGATCGCCGAATTCCTCGAGCGCCATGAGGGCAGCTACCTGGCCGAGAAAATGCGGACAACGTGGCTGAAATGGCTGGTCGGGAAAAAGGACTGGGCCGAGGCGCGCCGCCAGTTCGTCCTGTTGAAGCGTCCGGATGCGGAGTCGACCTGCCTCGGCCTCGAAGCGCGGATGCGGTTGGGCGAACCGGAGGCCGTCGACCTGGCCCGCGACATGCTCGGCCGCCCGGCGCCGCTGCCGGAGGCCTGCCGTGTGCCGATGGAACGGCTGGCGCGCGCCGGTGAGGTGTCGGAGGACGAGCTCTGGCAGCGCATGCGCCGGCAGCTGGCCCAGGGCCGGCTGAAAGAGGCGCGCATCGTTGCCGGCTGGCTGCCGGCACACGAGGCGCCTGCCTGGCGGAGCGTGGAGTCCGTCGTCGATCATCCGGCCCGCCACCTGGCCAGGTTGCCGGAGAATTTCGCCGCGCGGCGGTCCGGTCGCGAGCTCGCGATGTTCGCCGTGTTGCGCATGGCGCGCAGCGATGCGCGTGTCGCTGCCGTTCGCTGGGCGGACATCGAATCACGCTTTGCCACGAATGAGCGCGCATTCGTCTGGGGCCGGCTGGCGCTGCTGGCCGCCTTCGCTCACCAGTCGGAAGCGGGGGCGTGGTTCGAGCGGGCAGCCGCCCTCGAGGCGAACTTCGACGAGGAGCAGGCCGGCTGGCGCATCCGTGCCGCGCTGCGGCGGGAGGACTGGCCTGCGGTCGCGCAGGCCGTGGATGCGCTGCCCGAGGCGCTGAAGGCCCTGCCCGAATGGCGCTACTGGCACGGGCGTGCGCTGGCCGCGCAAGGTGCGGCCGATGCCGCCCAGGCCGACTACCTCGCCATCGCCGGGCAGCCGAACTTCTACGGCATTCTCGCGGCCGAGGCGCTCGGCCGGACCTACCGGCTGCCCTCGCGCGCCGTGGCGCCGTCGGAGGCCGAGCTGGCCGCCATCGCCGTACATCCCGGCCTGCAGCGCGGACTGGCGCTGATCCAGGCCGACCTGCGCACCGATGGCGTGCGCGAATGGTTCTGGTCGCTGGGCGGCATGGACGACCGCCAGCTGCTCGCGGCCGCCGAACTGGCGCGCCGGCACGATGTGATCGACCGCGCCATCAATACCGCGGACCGGACCCGGGAGGAGCACGATTTCGTGTTGCGCTACCCGCTGCCTTTCTTCGACGAGGTCGCCCCGCGGGCACGCGAAGTCGGCCTGGACGCCGCCTGGGTGTATGGGCTGATGCGCCAGGAGAGCCGTTTCATCACGGATGCCCGTTCGAGTGCCGGCGCCCGCGGGTTGATGCAGCTGATGCCTGCGACCGCCCGCTGGGTGGCCAACAAGATCGGCATGGATCATTACCATCCGCGCAGAATGACGGACATGGATACCAACATCCGCCTCGGCACGAATTACCTGCGCATGGTGCTCGACGGCCTCGACGATCATCCCGTGCTGGCCTCGGCGGCCTACAACGCCGGCCCGAGCCGGGCGCGGCGCTGGCGAGCCGAGCGGCCGCTCGAGGGTGCGATCTACGCGGAAACGATTCCATTCAGCGAAACGCGCGACTATGTGAAGAAAGTCATGGCGAACACCGTCCATTACGCGGCGCTGCTCGACGGACGGACGCCATCGCTGACCGCCTGGCTGGGGATCATCCGGCCGCGCGGCTTCGGTGACACGACTGCAGAGAGCCTGCCATGAAAAACATCCTGTTGATTGGTGGTACCGGTTTTGTCGGTGGCGCGCTGGCCCGCCGTCTTGCCGGCGCCGACTTTTTCCTGACCCTGCCGACGCGGCGTCCCGAGCGGGTGCGTCATCTCGCGCTGCTGCCCACGGCCCGACTGGTCCAGGCCGATGTGCATGACGAAGCCACGCTGCAGCGGCTGATGGCCGGGCAGGATGTCGTCATCAGTCTCGTCGGCATGCTGCGCGGCGATTTCCAGCGCGGCCATGCCGAGCTGCCGGCGAAAATCGGACGCGCGGCGCAGGCGGCCGGCATCCCGCGCCTGATCCATATTTCCAGCCTCGGCGCGGCGGCCGATGCACCATCCACCTACCTGACCACGAAGGCGGCCGGCGAGGCGGCCTTGAAGTCGGCCTATCCCGAAGCGACGATTTTCCGTCCCTCGGTGATCTTCGGCCGTGGCGATTCGTTCCTGACGCTGTTCGCCCGCCTGCTCAAGCTCGCGCCGCTGGTGCCCCTCGCCGGTGCCGATGCCCGCTTCCAGCCGGTGTGGATCGAAGACGTCGTCTCGGCGGTCGTTGCCAGCCTCGATCATCCCGACAGCAGGGGCCAGACCTATCCGCTGTGCGGTCCGCGCGAATATGCGCTGCGCGAACTCGTCGCCTATGCGGGCCGGCTGAGCGGGCATCCGCGCCCGATCGTCGGCCTGCCTTTCCCGCTCGGGATGCTGCAGGCTTTCCTGATGGAATTCCTGCCCAACCCGCCGATGACGCGCGACAACGTATGGTCGATGGAGGTCCCGAACGTCTGCCCGGCGGGGTGCACGCTGCCCTTCGGCCTCGTCGCCACGCCGCTCGAGGCCGTTGCGCCGGACTATCTCGGGACCGGATGAAGATCTACTGCGTCGGCGGTGCGATTCGCGACGAGCTGCTCGGCCGGCCGGTGCAGGATCGCGACTGGGTCGTGGTCGGCGCGACACCCGACGAGCTGCTCGCCCGCGGCTACAAGCCGGTCGGCCGCGATTTTCCCGTCTTCCTCCATCCCGACACGCGCGAGGAATATGCGCTGGCGCGCACCGAGCGCAAGAACGGCCGCGGCTACCACGGCTTCACCTTCCACGCCGCGCCGGATGTCACGCTGGAAGAGGATCTCGCCCGCCGCGACCTGACCGTCAATGCGATGGCACGGGACGAGGCCGGGAGGCTGGTCGATCCCTATGGTGGCCGGGGCGACCTCGAACAGAAAGTGTTGCGCCACGTGTCGCCGGCCTTCGCCGAAGATCCCGTGCGCATCCTGCGCATCAGCCGCTTCGCCGCGCGTTTTGCCGATTTCACCGTCGCCCCCGAAACCCTCGCGCTGATGCGTGCCATGGTGGCCGCGGGCGAAGTCGATGCGCTGGTGGCCGAGCGCGTCTGGCAGGAGCTGGCGCGCGGCCTCATGGAGGCGATGCCCGCGCGCATGTTCGCGGTGTTGCGCGAATGCGGCGCGCTGGCGCGGCTGCTGCCCGAGCTCGACCGGCTCTGGGGCGTACCGCAGCGCGCCGACTACCATCCCGAGGTCGACACCGGCGTGCACGTGATGATGGTGGTCGATATGGCGGCCCGGCTCGGGCTGTCGCTGCCGGCGCGCTTCGCGGCGCTGACGCACGATCTCGGCAAGGGCACGACCCCGGCGCACGTCCTGCCGCGCCATATCGGCCATGAACAGCGCAGTGCCGAACTGCTCGGGCCGCTCTGCGAACGCCTGCGCGTGCCGGCCGATTGCCGCGATGTCGCCCGGCTGGTGGCGCGCTACCACGGCGACATCTACAAGGTCGCCGAACTGCGTCCCGACACGCGGGTGAAAATTCTCGAACGCTGCGATGCCCTGCGCCGCCCCGAACGCTTTACGGAAATCCTCGGCGCCTGCGAAGCCGACTATCGCGGGCGGCTCGGCTATGCGGAGAAAAGCTATCCCGCCGGAGATCTGTGGCGGCAGACGCTGGCCGCGGTGCAGGCCGTCGATGCCGGTGCCATCGCCCGTGCCTGCGACGATCCGGCGCAGATACCGGCGCGCGTGCACGCGGCGCGCGTCGCGGCCGCCGCGGTGGTGCCGGCATGCTGACCGAACACCAGAAACACTGGGGCGTCGACCAGTGGGCGGCCTACCTGACCAACCAGGTCGTTCCCTGCATGCCGCGCAGCAAGCTGATGCTGCGCGCGCTCGAGGAAACGCAGGGCGAGAATCTGGCCGCCGCCGATCTGACCGCGCTGGTGATCGGCGACCCCTTCCTGTGCCTGCGCCTGCTGCGCGAGGCGGAAAACCGCCGCACGCAGCGGCTCGGCCACGACACGACGACGGCGCTCGGCGCGGTGATGCAGCTCGGCGTCAAGGTGTTCCGCAACCTGCTGCTCGGCAGCCCGGAGACGAAGGACGAAAACCTCGGCCTGCAGGCCTGTTCGGCGCGGGCGATCCTCGCCAGCCAGATCGCGCAGATGTGGGGCAAGGCCCGTGCCGACATCGCGCCGGAGGAAGTGGCGATGGCGGCATTGCTCGCCGAGATCGGCGAACTGCTGCTGTGGCACTTCGCGCCGGAACTGCCGCAGGCGGCGGCGGATGCGCTCGCCGGCGGGCGCGCCGCGCGTTCCGCCGAGGCACAGCAACTCGCCTGCGGTTTCCGCTTCCGCGACCTGTCGCTCAAATGCGCGACGGTATGGGGGCTGCCGGTGCTGCTGATCCAGTTGATCCGCGGCGCCGACAATGTGCGCGCCAATCTGTGCAAGCTCTATCTCGACACGGCGCGCCATCTGGCGACCGGTGCCGACAACCCGGCGCTGCCCGACGACCTGGCGCAGGCGAAGCGCCTGATTCCGCAGGCCAGCCTCGAATGGTTCGCGGCGCACATGAACGGCCTGAACGAGCAGCGGCAGGCGGAAGTGATCGAAGCCGCACAGTGGATTCTCGATCAAGAGCAGCGCGAGTTCTAACTACTTCCGCAACAGCGCCTTGAAGTTGGCCAGCCGCGCGTTGCCGGAGGCCTTGTCGAAAGTCGGCGCCGACGGGACGGCGCCTTCGTGCCGGATATCGCCGTCGCCGCCATCCATTTCGGCGATGAAGCGCGAGGCGGCGCGTTCGACGATGTCGCGGCCCTGCTTGCGTTTCGCGCACCAGCTGATGTTCAGGCTCATCTGCGCGCGCGTGATGCCGACGTACATGAGGCGGCGCTCCTCCTCGATGTTGCCGGCGTCGATCGATTCCCGGTGCGGCAGCGAGCCCTCCTCGACACCGACCAGATGGACATGGCGGAATTCCAGTCCCTTGGCGGCGTGCAGCGTGGCGAGTTGCACGGCATCGACATTCTCGTCCTGCTTGTCGAGCATGGTGATCAGCGCGACGGTCTGCGCCAGTTCGAGCAGGTTCTTCTTCTCTTCTTCGCCCTTGGCCGACAGCCAGCCGGCGAATTCGCGCACGTTGCCCCAGCGCGTCTCGGCATCGCGCGCTTCCTGCGATTCGAACAGCCATGCCTCGTAGCCGATGGCCTTGAGCAGGTCGTCGAGCACCTGGCCGGCCGGCTCGCGCTGGGCGCGGTATTCGATGCGGTTGATGAAATTGCCGAATTCCCGCAGCGCGGCGAGCGGGGCCGGCTTGATCTCGGCTTCGATGCCCGGGGCGAAGATCGCCGCGAACAGGCTGATGTGGCGCCTGCCCGCCGCCTGCCCGAGCGCTTCCAGCGTCGTGCCGCCGATGCCGCGCTTGGGCGTCGTCGCGGCGCGGATGAAGGCCGGATCGTCATCCTGGTTGGCCAGCAGGCGCAGGTAGCTGGTCAGGTCCTTGATCTCGCTCTTGTCGAAGAAGGACTGCCCGCCCGACAGCACGTAGGGCACCTTGTGGGCGCGCAGCTGCTGTTCGAACTGCCGTGCCTGGAAGTTGCCGCGGTAGAGGATCGCGTAGTCGCGCCATTTGCCGCGCGTCTCGAACTTGTGCGCCATCAGCCGCGTCACCACCCACTCGGCCTCGTGCTGGTCGTCGCGGCAGGCCATGACGCGGATCGCGTCGCCATGCCCCTTGTCCGACCAGAGCTTCTTGTCGAACAGCTTGGGATTGTGCTTGATGACGCTGTTGGCCGCCTTGAGGATGCGCGTCGTCGAGCGGTAGTTCTGTTCGAGTGCGATGACCTTGAGGCGCGGGAAGTCGACCTGCAGCTGGCGCAGGTTTTCGACGTCGGCGCCGCGCCAGGCGTAGATCGACTGGTCGTCGTCGCCCACGGCCGTGAAGGCCGCGCGCTCGCCGGCCAGCAGGCGCATCAGGCGGTTCTGGCAGCGGTTGGTGTCCTGGTATTCGTCGACCAGCAGGTGCCAGATGCGCGAGCGCCAGCGTTGCGCCACCTCCTCGTCCTGTTCCAGCAGCCGGACCGGCTTCATGATCAGGTCGTCGAAGTCGACGGCCTGGTAGGCCTTGAGCGTGCGTTCGTACTCCGCATAGACACGCTGCGCGCCGGCCTCGAGGTCGTCCGCCGGCGCGACGTCATCCGGGTCGAGCAGCGCGTTCTTCCACAGCGAGATGCGCTGCTGGATCAGCTTCACGCGCGTCTTGTCCGCATCCTTGAGCATCTCCTGGAACAGCGTGCCCGTATCGCTGGCGTCGAGGATCGAGAACCCCGGTTTCAGTCCGATCGCACGCGCCTCCATGCGCAGGAATTTCGCACCGAGCGCATGGAAGGTGCTGATGCTGACTTCGCCCGCCTGTTCGCCAATCAGCTTCGCCGCCCGCTCGCGCATCTCGCGCGCCGCCTTGTTGGTGAAGGTGATCGCGCAGATGTGCTGCGGCGCCATGCCGCACTCTTCGATCAGGTAGGCGATCTTCTGCGTGATGACGCGCGTCTTGCCGCTGCCGGCGCCGGCGAGGACGAGCAGCGGGCCGTCGAGATAGCGCACCGCCTCGCGCTGCGGCGGGTTCAGTCCATGCACTGCGCTTACTTGAGCTTGCCGCGCAGGGGCGTGACCTGGTCGGGCGCCTTGATCTCGGTGGTGCCGCCGCTGCCGGTGAGGTTGCCGCAGGCACAGGCGACGACGATGTGCGGTACCGAGCTGACGACCTCCTTGCAGCTGCCGCATTCGTAGTAGATGTCACCGCCGCGCGGCAGGGGTTCGCCGGCGGGCTGTGGCACGGGGTCGAAACGGTAGATCTTGCGCAGGTCGATCTTCATGGTCACTTCAGTGCGCCGAAGACTTTTTTCGCCAGCTTGCCGGCGGCGTCGACCGGGTTGGCGCGAATCGCCTTTTCTTCCTCGGCGATCATCAGGTAGAGGCCGTCGAGGGCCTTCTGGGTGACATAGCTGTCGAGCCGGGTGTCCTCTTCCTTCACCAGGCCGAATTTCGAACCCTTCTTCGCGAACTTTTCGTAGGTCTCGGCCAGCTTGACCTTGCCGATCGCCTTCCTGACGATGGGCAGGAACTTCTCACCCAGCGGGGCGGCGGTCCTGCCGCGGAAATACTGCGTCGCGGCATCGTCACCGCCGGAGAGGATGCCTTTCGCGTCCTCCACCGACATCTGCTTCACCGCATTCACCAACAGGGCCTTCGCCTCCGGCACGGCGGCCTCGGCGGCCCGGTTCATCGCGATGACGAGCTCGTCGGCCTGCTTGCCCATGCCGAAGTTGCGCATCAGCTTTTCCGCCTGCTGCAGGCTGTCGGGCAGGGGAATCTTCACCTTCGGATTGCCGAGGAAGCCGTCGTTGCGGCCGAGCAGCGCAACGGCCTTGCCCGCACCCTGCGTCAGTGCCTCCTTGAGGCCGGTGCTGGCGTCCTTGCCGGAAATGTCCGCCAGCGACAGCGCCTGGGCGCCCGTGGCGAGCCACAGCCCGGCGACGAGGCCGAGCACGAGACGATGGAAGAAAGAGGTTTTCATGCGGCCAGTTTAAACCACGCCCGCTTCATGTGCCTGCATGTCGGCATGGTAGGAACTGCGCACCAGCGGGGCACTGGCGCAGTGGGTGAAGCCCATCGCTGCCGCCTCGGCGGCGAAGTGCTTGAAGACATCCGGATGCACATAGCGGGTGACCGGCAGGTGATGCCCGGACGGGGCGAGGTACTGGCCGATGGTCAGCATCTCGACGGCGTGTGCGCGCAGGTCGCGCATCACGTCGAGGATCTCGTCGTCGGTCTCGCCGAGGCCGACCATCAGACCGGACTTGGTGGGGATCGCCGGCAGACGTTTCCTGAATTCCTGCAGCAGCTTGAGCGAATGCGCGTAGTCGGCGCCGGGGCGCGCCTGCTTGTACAGGCGCGGCACGGTCTCGAGATTGTGGTTCATCACGTCGGGCGGGTCGGCGGCAAGGATGTCGAGGGCGATCTCCAGCCGGCCGCGAAAGTCGGGGACGAGCACTTCGATGGTGGTCGCCGGCGATGCGGTACGGATCGCCCGGATGCAGGCGGCGAAGTGGCCGGCGCCGCCGTCGCGCAGGTCGTCGCGGTCGACGCTGGTGATCACCACGTACTTGAGCTTCATCGCCGCGATGGTCTTCGCGAGCTTGGCGGGTTCCTCCGCATCGGGCGGCAGCGGCACGCCGTGGCCGACGTCACAGAAAGGGCAGCGGCGCGTGCACAGGTCGCCGAGGATCATGAAGGTGGCCGTGCCCTTGCCGAAGCACTCGCCGATGTTCGGGCAGGTGGCTTCCTCGCAGACCGTGTGCAGGCCGTGTTCGCGCAGGATGCCCTTCACCTCGCCGAAACGCGCGGCGGAGTTGCCGGCTTTCACGCGAATCCAGTTCGGCTTCTTCAGCGGGGTGACGGGAACGACCTTGATGGGGATGCGGGCGGTCTTGGCTTCGCCCTTCTGTTTCTCGCTCATAGCTTGTCCTGTAGCTGGGCGACCAGTTTAGCGCCGACTGTTTCCATGTCCGCATCAGGGGCAAAAACGGAGAGTTGCGTCACCGCCATGCCTTCGTAGCCACAGGGGTTGATGGCCGCGAAGGGCGCGAGGTCCAGCGCGACGTTGAGCGACAGGCCGTGGTAGCTGCAGCCGTTCTTCACCTTGAGGCCGAGCGCGGCAATCTTGGCGCCATTCACATACACGCCGGGCGCGCCTTCAAGCCGCGCAGCTTCGATGCCGTAGCCGGCCAGCAGATCGATGACGGCCTGCTCCATGCGGTTGACCAGACCCTTGACGGTCAGGCCGCGCCGCTTGAGGTCGAGCAGCAGGTAGCAGACGACCTGGCCGGGGCCGTGGTAGGTGATCTGGCCGCCGCGGTCGATCTTGACGACTGGGATGCCGACGTCGCGCAGCAGGTGTTCAGGCTTGCCGGCGAGGCCCTGCGTGAACACGGGCGGGTGTTCGCACAGCCAGAGCTCGTCGGGCGTGTCCGCCGTCCGCGCGGCGGTGAAGGACTGCATCGCGCGCCACGTCGGTTCGTACGCGACGCGGCCGAGACGTTGCAGGATCAGAGGACGATCTTGACCCACGGATGTGCGGTCAGGTCCCGGTACAGCGCATCGAGCTGCGGCTTCGAGGTGGCGCGGATGACGCAGGTCAGCGACAGGTAGTTGCCGGCTTTCGACGGGCGCATTTCGACCTGCGCGGCATCGAAGTCGGGCGCGTGCTTGAGTACCACCTCGACGATGGCCTGCGCGAATCCGTCTCGTGTTGCACCCATCACCTTGAGCGGGAAGTCGCAGGGAAATTCGAGCAGGGTTTCTTCAGCCACCGCGCATGACCTCGCGCTTGAAGTCCTGATACCAGCCGTACATCTGGCGGAAGACTGGGCCGGGCTGGCCTGCCGTCCTGCCGGCGCCGACTTTTTGCCCGTCGAGTTCGACGATCGGCAGCACTTCCTTGGTCGAGGAGGTGAGCCAGAGCTCGTCGGCGCCGCGCACCTCGGCATCCGTGATGTCGCGCACCTCGGTCGGCAGGCCGTGCTGCGCCGCGAGTTCGAGCACCACGTCGTAGGTGATGCCGGTGAGCATCAGGTGGTTCTTTTGCGGGGCGAGCAGCGTGCCGCCCTTGACGACGAAGATGTTGGAGGCGGCGCCCTCGCTGAGGATGCCGTCGCGGAACAGGATCGTCTCGGCGCAGCCGGCGTCGATGGCCATCTGGCGCAGCAGGCAGTTGGCCAGCAGCGAGGTGGCCTTGACGTGGCAGCGCAGCCAGCGGAAGTCGGCGGCCGAGATGGTGGCGACACCGCGCGCGCGCAGTTCGTCGGGCGGCGTGTGCAGCGGTTCGACCAGGCCGAAGACCGTGGGCGTGACCGTCGCCGGGAAGGCATGGTTGCGCACCGCCATCGGGCCGCGCGTTACCTGCAGCAGCACCGACTGGTCGTCCCATTCGGCCTGCGCCACCAGTTGCGCCACGACGGCATGCCATGCCGCCGGGGACAGCGGATTGGGCAGGCGGATCGCATCGAGGCTCTTCTGCAGGCGGGCGAGGTGCTCGTCGAGACGGAAGGCGCGGCGCGAATAGACGGGCACGACTTCATAGATGCCGTCGCCGAACAGGAAGCCGCGATCCATCGGCGAGACCTTCGCCTCGGCCAGCGGCAGGAACTCGCCGTTCAGATAGCAGCGAGTCATCGCCTTACTGGAACCAGAGCTTGATGCTGTCCCATGCACGACCGAAGAGGCCGGCGACGGGGACATCGGCCAGCGCGACGAGCGGGTATTCGCCGAACAGCTGGCCGTCGAGGTACAGGCGCAGCGTGGCGATGCCATCGCCGCGGGCGACGGGTGCGATCAGCGGCACACGGCCGGTGACTTCGGCCTTGAGGCGATCCTTGTTGTCGGCCACGCCGCGCGGCAAGGACAGGACGAAATCCTGCGCGAAGCCGGCGCCGGCCGTCGCCTCGCTGCCCTTGAACACCTTGAGCTGGGCGAGCGGCTGGTCTTTCTCGTAGAGCCGGATGGCCTCGTAGGCGCGGAAGCCGTAGTGCAGCAGGGCCAGCGTCTCCTGCACGCGCGCGTTGTCGGAGGCGGTGCCGAGCACGACGGCGGTGAGGCGGCGGGCGCCGTCGTCGCGCGAGGCGACCAGGCAGAATCCGGCCGATTCGGTGTGGCCGGTCTTCACGCCGTCGACCCCCTTGTCCAGCCACAGCAGGCGGTTGCGGTTGGGCTGGCGGATCTTGTTCCACGTGTAATCCTTGCCCTTGTAGAGCGCGTAATCCTCGGGGAAGTCACGGATCAGTGCGGCTGTCAGCCGGGCGAGATCCTGGGCGGTCGTCAGGTGCGCGGGATCGGGCAGGCCGGTGGCATTGACGTAGTGCGTGCTCGTCATGCCGAGGCGCCGCGCTTCGGCGTTCATCAGGCCGACGAAGGCTTCTTCCGTTCCGGCGACGGCTTCGGCGAGCGCGATGGCGGCGTCGTTGCCGGACTGGATGATCAGGCCATGCAGCAGTTCCTCGATCGTCACCGTCTGCTTCGGGTCGATGAACATGCGGGAGCCGATCGCCCGCCAGGCTTTCTCCGAGACCGGTACCACCTGGTCGCGCTTGACCCGTCCGTCGCGCAGGGCGGCGGACACGACATAGGACGTCATCATCTTGGTGAGCGAGGCGGGCTCGACCTTCTGGTCCTCGTTCCGGGCGGCGAGCACCTGGCCGGTGTGGTGATCGACGAGCAGCCAGGCGCGCGCCGCGAGGGCGGGCGGCGGCTCCACGGCATGGACGGTGGTGGAGAAAAGGAATAGGAATGCCAGCAGGCGGTACAGGTAAGGCATGGGAGGATGTCGGGCGGGGAGGGTGGCGAAATTATAGCGTCGCGGCAAAACGGCCTATCTGACGAGGACGCTCGGCAGGTCGAAGGCGAGCTTGAGCTGTTCGGCGATCCTGCGTGCCTCGGCGGCATCGGCCCACGGCCCCAGCTGGAGGCGGTGCAGGTTGCCGGCACTGCGGATCAACAGGCGCTCGCCGAGGTCGCCGAGCAGGCCCGCGAGCCGGAGACGCAAGGCCTCGGCGTTGTCGCGGCTGCCGAAGGCGCCGAGCTGGAGGAAGTGGCCGGCGGGTTCCTCGACATCGCGCAGCGTTTCCGGCGGCCGGTCCTGCGCGGCGACCTGGAGCGGCGCGGGTTCCGTGGCCGGCATGCCTCCGGGCAGGAGGCTTTCGACAATCACTTCGCCACTGCCGCGCGCGACGAGGCCCAGTTTCCAGGCCGCCGTGTAGGACAGGTCGATGACCCGTTCGTGCAGGAAGGGGCCACGGTCGTTGATGCGCACCACCACGGATTTGCCGGCATCCGGACCACCGTTGACCCGGGTGACGCGCGCATAGGACGGAATCGGCAGGGTCGGGTGCGCCGCCGTCATGCCGAACATGTCGTAGGACTCGCCGCTCGAGGTTTTCTGGCCGTGGAACTTGCGGCCGTACCAGCTCGCGATGCCCTGCTGGCGGAATGGCGTGCGGTCCGTCAAAGGCACGTAGTCGCGGCCGAGCACGTTGTAGGGGCGGTTGGCGAAACGGTGCAGCGGTTCGTCGCGCGGCACGGCATCCGGCACGGCGGCCAGATCGACGGGAATGTCCGCCGCCGGCCCGTCGTCCTGGTAAAAGCCGCCACCCGACGGCGCAGGAAAAGTCGGCGCCGGCGGGACGGCGGCCGGTTTGGACGGCTGACCGCCGCAGGCGGCGAGGAACACGGCAGCCACAACGCTCGCGAAAATCGAGCGCAGCGAGCCGCAAGTCTCCCCGCCCTTGAGGGCGGGGCTGGGGGAGGGTGGGATCATTTCTGGACCAGCATGCGGTTCTTGTTGATGGACATGAGAATCCCGATGCCCAGCAGCAGGGTCACCAGCGCGGTGCCGCCGTAGCTGACGAGCGGCAGCGGCACGCCGACCACGGGCAGGATGCCGGACACCATGCCCATGTTCACGAAGGCGTAGGTGAAGAAGATCAGCGTGATCGCTCCGGCGAGCAAGCGGGAAAACAGCGTCGCGGCATTGGCGGCGATCATCAGGCCGCGGCCGATCAGCAGCGAATACAGCACCAGCAGGACGAGGTTGCCCAGCAGGCCGAATTCCTCCGAGTAGACGGCGAAGATGAAGTCGGTATGGCGTTCGGGGATGAACTCCAGCTGCGCCTGCGAGCCCTGCCCCCAGCCCTTGCCGAGCAGGCCGCCGGAACCGATGGCGATGGTGGACTGGATGATGTGGAAGCCCCGCCCGAGCGGATCCTTTTCCGGGTCGATCAGCGTCAGGATGCGCTGGCGCTGGTAATCGTGCAGCAGGTTCCAGGCCAGCGGGGCCGCCGCCGCCGCGCTGGCCGCCATGCCGATCATGACCTTCCACGGCAGGCCGGCGAAGAAGATGACGAAGAAGCCGGCCGCGAAGACGAGGATCGCGGTGCCGAGGTCGGGCTGCTTCATGATCAGTCCGACCGGGATGACGAGGATCAGTGCCGCCACGGCATAGTCACGCAGCCGTAGCAGGGCTTCGTGTTTCTGGAAGTACCAGGCCAGCATCAGCGGCATGGCGATCTTCATCAGCTCGGAGGGCTGGATGCGCATGAAGCCGAGATTGAGCCAGCGCCGCGCGCCTTTCGAAATGTCGCCGAACAGGGCGACGCCGATCAGCAGCAGCACGCCGACGACGTAGATCGGCAGGGCCAGGTGCATCAGACGCTGGGGCGGCACTTCGGCGACGACGCGCATCACGACCAGCGCCACGCCGAGGTTCACCAGCTGGGCCGTCATGCGTTCCGGCGAGGCGCTGGCCATCGCGATCAGCGTGACGCCCAGCAGCAGGCCGGTGAAACCCATCAGCGGTCCGTCGATCGGGGCGACGAGCTTCTGCCATAGCCGGCGGATCATTCTTCGGACTCCGCAGCGGCTTCGTCGGTCGGCGCCGCACCCGGCGGCACCTTGCCTAGCAGGTAGTAGTCGAACACCTGGCGGGCGATCGGCGCGGCGGCCTGGGCGCCGAAGCCGCCGTTCTCGACGATGATCGCAACGGCGATCTTCGGCGTCTCGACCGGTGCGAAGGCGATGTACAGGGCGTGGTCGCGCAGGTGGGCCTGCATGGTCTCCGTCTTGTGTTCGGCGCCCTTGTAGGAAAACATCTGCGCCGTGCCGGTCTTGCCTGCGGCGATATATTCCGCATCCTTGAAGGCGCGCCGGCCGGTACCGCGCTCCTCGATATTGACGCCCACCATGGCGCGCTTGATCACGTCGATATGGGCCTGCTTCCAGGGCAGGGTCTTGAGCGGTTGAGGTTCGATGTAGGTCTTCTCGCCGTTGCGCGTGTCGGTGATGTGGTTGACGAGGTGCGGGCGGAACATCACGCCGTTGTTGGCGAGCGTCGCGGTCGCCTGGGCGAGCTGCAGCGGGGTATAGGAGTTATAGCCCTGGCCGATGCCGATCGAAATGGTCTCCCCGGCATACCATTTCTGTTGCTCGGGCTGGCGGAAGCGCTTCTTCTTCCATGCCGGCGAGGGCAGCACGCCCTCGGCCTCGCCTTCCAGGTCGATGCCGGTGCGGCTGCCCAGCCCCAGCTGGCCCATGAAGGCGGCGATGGACTCGATGCCCATGTCGTTGGCGAGCAAGTAGTAATAGGTATCGCAGGACTCGACGATCGACTTGTGCATGTCGACCATGCCGTGTCCGCCCTTCTTGTCGTCGCGGAAGGTGTGGTTGCCGAAGGTGAAGGAGCCCGGGTCGGCGATCGCCTGCTCGGGGCGTCGCTTGCCGAGCGTCAGCGCGGCCAGGGACATGAACGGCTTGAAGGTCGAGCCGGGCGGATAGGTGCCGGCGAGGGCGCGGTTGAGCATCGGCCGGTCCGGCGATTTGTTGAGGGCCTCCCAGTCGGCCGTCGAGATGCCGTCGACGAACAGGTTGGGATCGTAGTTCGGCATCGAGACGAGCGCGAGGATGCCGCCGGTGGCCGGTTCGATGGCGACCAGCGCGCCCTTGCGGTCGCCGAAGGCCTGTTCGGCGATCTGCTGCAGTTTCGCATCCAGTGTCAGGGTCAGGTTGTTGCCGGGTACGGGCGTGGTGCGCGCCAGCGTGCGCACCGCCTGTCCGCTGGCGTCCACTTCGACCTGGTCGAAGCCGGTGGTGCCGTGCAGGTCGAATTCATAGCGCTGCTCCAGGCCGATCTTCCCGAACTGCTCGGTGCCGCGGTAGTTGGCTTCCGCTTCCGCGGCCTCGATGCGCCCCTGGTCGCGCTCGGTGATGCGGCCGATGTAGCCGAGCACGTGCGAGGCGAAGGCCCCGCGCGGATACTGCCGGAACAGACGCGCCTTGATGTCGACGCCGGGAAAGCGGAAACGGCGCGCGATGAACTTCGCCACTTCCGCGTCGCTGAGCCGCGTGCGGATCGGCAGGGATTCGAAGCGGCGGCTTTCCTCCATCAGCTTGCGGAAGCGCTTGCGGTCCTTGGCCTCGATGGCGATGAATTCGGCCAGCGCGTCGATGGTGGCATCGAGGTCGCGCACCTGGGAGGGCGTGATCTCGAGGGTGTAGGCCGAGTAGTTGCGCGCCAGCACCTCGCCGTTGCGGTCGAGGATCAGGCCCCGGTTGGGGGGGGTCGGCACCAGCGAGATGCGGTTCGCTTCGGCCCGCGTGCGGTAATAGTCGTACTGGACGACCTGCAGCCAGACGAAGCGGGCGAACAGCAGCGCGAAGCCGATCAGGACGAAGACGCCCGCCACGGCGATGCGCCGCCTGAACTGCTCCAGCCCTTCCTGCGGGTTCCTGAACTCCATCAGATGGGACGATTGTCGTCACGCTCGACCGGCTGGTACTGCGGGAGCAGCAGGACGTAGCTGAGCGGATGCCAGAGCAGGGTGGCGATGACGCTGGAGAAGAAATACGTCAGGCCCGGGAACTCAGCGCCGGTCGCGAGACGGACCAGCAGCATGACCAGCTGGGTGCCGAGCAGCAGCGGGAGGACTTGCAATGCCTGCAGGGCGAGCGGAAACCAGAGTACGCGTCGCGACAGGCCGCCGGCGGCGAAGGCGAGCAGAACGTAGGCGAGTGCGTGCTGGCCCATCACGCTGGCGTCGGCGACGTCCATCAGCAGGCCGAACAGGAAGCCGGCGCCCATGCCGATCTTCAGCGGCTGGTGGATGCACCAGAAGGCCAACGTCAGCGCCAGCCAGTCGGGCAGCAGCGGCAGGTAGTCGACCGGGATCAGGTTGAGCACCAGCGCGATGCACAGCGAAAGATAGATGAACCAGCTGCGGGCCGGCAGCAGGATGCGGCGCGAGGCGTGGGTGGGCTGGATCATCGGCTCCGTTCCCCCTTTCCTCCGCGCCTGCCCGGTTTGGGTGCGGGCGGCCGCTCTTCCGAGGCCTCGGGCTCGGGGGGTGGCGTCCGTTTGCCGAGCACCAGCACCTGGCTGCGGCGCTCCACGCCGGCCAGCGGTGCGCACTCGATGTGGGCGAAGGCGTAGGAGTTGTCGCGGCTGATGTGGCTGACGCGGGCGACCGGCAGGCCGGGCAGGTAGATGCCGTCGAGCCCCGAGGTGACGAGCGTGTCGCCGGCCTGAACGTCGACGTTGGTCGGGAGGAACTGCAGCTCCATCTGGCCACCGCCCGCGCCGGCGAGGATGGCGCGCAGGCCGTTGCGTTCGACCTGGACGGGGATGGCCTGGTGCTTGTCGGTCAGGAGCGTCACCTCGCTGGTGAGCGGGAAGGTCCGCGTGACCTGCCCGACCACGCCGACGTCGTCGATGACGGCCTGCCCGGTCTCGATGCCCTGGCTGCTGCCGAGGTCGATGACGACCCGGCGGGAAAACGGGTCGCGGGCGGCATAGAGAATCTCGGCCGCCTGTACCGGGGCATCCACGCGCTCGCGCATGTCGAGCAGCGCGCGCAGGCGGCGGTTTTCCTCGTCGAGATGGGCCTGGCGCAGCAGCAGGTTGGCCTGTGCCGTCTGGCGCTGGCGCAGTCCGGCGTTTTCCTCCTGCAGGCGGGCGACGCTGGCGAAATAGTTGCCCGCCTCGCCGGCGCCTTCGACGGGCAGCAGGACGGCCTTCTGCAGCGGCCAGAGCAGGGCGCCGACCGCCATGCGTGTCGGTTCGAGTGTATGGAAGCGCAGGTCGGCGACCAGTAGCAGCAGGGCCAGCGCGACGAAAAAGGCCAGCCGCGCGAGCGGTGCCGGGCCGCGCTTGAAAAACGGCGGCGGCCCATGACCCATGGGGCCGATATGACCACTGGCGGACATCAAGGCTGCATCACTCCCCCGCGAAGCAAAGTCGACAAGCGGCGCGCTTTGCGCCGCTTCGCAGGCTAGCGGGAACGGGAATTACTCGTTGGCGAAAATACTGCCGAGTTTGTCCATCTTTTCCAGCGCGAGGCCCGAGCCGCGGACGACGCAGGTGAGCGGATCGTCGGCGACGATCACCGGCAGCCCGGTCTCTTCCATGAGCAGGCGGTCGAGGTCGCGCAGCAACGCGCCGCCACCGGTCAGCACCATGCCCTTCTCGGCGATGTCGGCGCCGAGTTCGGGCGGGGTATGCTCGAGCGCGATCTTGACTGCACCGACGATCTGGTTGAGCGGGTCGGACAGCGCCTCGAGGATTTCGTTGGAGGAAATCGTGAAGCTGCGCGGGATGCCTTCGGCCAGGTTGCGGCCCTTGACTTCCAGTTCCTTGACCTCGGAGCCGGGGAAGGCCGATCCGATGGTCTTTTTGATCAGTTCGGCGGTGGTTTCGCCGATCAGCATGCCGTAGTTGCGGCGGATGTAGTTGATGATCGCGTCGTCGAACTTGTCGCCGCCGACGCGCACCGAGCCGGCATACACCATGCCGCCCAGCGAAATGACGCCGACTTCCGTCGTGCCGCCGCCGATGTCGACCACCATCGAGCCGGTGGCATCCGACACCGGCAGGCCGGCGCCGATCGCGGCGGCCATCGGCTCCTCGATCAGATAGACCTGCGAGGCACCGGCGCCGAGCGCCGATTCGCGGATGGCGCGGCGCTCGACCTGGGTCGAGCCGCAGGGCACGCAGATGATGATGCGCGGGCTGGGCGACAGCAGGCGCGAGTCGTGCACCTTCTTGATGAACTGCTTGAGCATCTGCTCGGTGACGGTGAAGTCGGCGATCACGCCATCCTTCATCGGGCGGATGGCGGTGATGTTGCCGGGCGTCTTGCCGAGCATCTGCTTGGCCGAGGCGCCGACGGCCTGGATCGTCTTCTTGGCGTTCGGGCCGCCTTCGGTGCGGATGGCGACGACCGAGGGCTCGTCCAGCACGATGCCCTTGCCGCGCACGTAGATCAGCGTGTTGGCGGTGCCGAGGTCGATGGCCAGATCGTTGGAAAAATAGGAGCGGAGGAAGGAGAACATCGGAGTCCCGGATAAGCGAAAGGCAGCTGCCACAAGGTGTTGGGGTGTTGGCGCTGTCGAAAAATCGAGTCGCTATGATACCCTAACGCGCTTTACGCATTAAGCGGCGCTCACCGCGCCTTTTCTGCGCCATTCCTCAAAAACTTACTTTCAAACCATGTCCTTGAGCCTGGACGACGTCAGCCGTATCGCACGCCTGGCGCGCATCGAAATTTCCCCCGCCGAAACCGAACAGACGCGCGACCAGCTGAACGGCATCCTCGCCTTCGTCGAGCAGTTGCAGGCCGTCTATACCGATGGCATCGCGCCGATGGCCCACGCCGTTGATGTCGTACAGCGCTTGCGCCCCGACGTCGTGACCGAAACGGATTGCCGGGAGGCCTTTCAGACGATTGCCCCCGAGACGGAAGCGGGTCTCTACCTCGTACCGAAGGTGATCGAATGATCAATTCGTCACTCAAGGAACTCGCCGCTGCCCTGGCTGGAAAGAAGATCTCCAGTGTCGAACTGACGACGTTATTCCTCGATCGCATCGAACGGCTGAACCCCGACATCAATGCCTTCGTCACGGTCGACCGTGACCGGACCCTCGCCGCCGCCCGGGCGGCCGACCAGAAAGTCGGTGCCGACAGGACGGCGCTGACAGGCATCCCCCTGGCCCACAAGGATATTTTCTGCGCCGCAGGCTGGCGCACGACCTGTGGTTCGAAGATGCTCGCCAACTTTGTCTCGCCCTACGACGCCCACGTCGTCGAGCGGCTGGACGCGGCCGGCATGGTGACGCTCGGCAAGTGCAACATGGACGAGTTCGCGATGGGCTCGTCGAACGAAACCTCCTTCTTCGGCCCGGTGAAGAACCCGTGGAACCTGGCCTGCGTGCCCGGCGGATCCTCGGGCGGTTCGGCCGCTGCCATCGCCGCGCGGCTCGCGCCGGCGGCGACCGGCACCGACACGGGCGGCTCGATCCGCCAGCCCGCCGCGCTGTGCGGCCTGACCGGCCTCAAGCCCACGTATGGCGTGGTTTCGCGCTACGGCATGATCGCCTTCGCCTCCTCGCTGGACCAGGGCGGGCCGATGGCCAAGTCGGCCGAGGACTGCGCGCTGCTGCTGAACGGCATGGCCGGCTTCGACGGGCGCGACTCGACGTCGCTGGAACGTCCGGCCGAGGATTACTGCCGCGAAATCGACGCGCGCGGCTCCACGCGCGAAGGCGACAAGCCCCTGCAAGGCCTGCGCATCGGCCTGCCGAAGGAATTCTTCGGGGCCGGCATGGACGACGGCGTGCGCGCTGCCGTCGAGGCGGCGCTGGCCGAGTACCGCACCCTCGGCGCGACCACGGTCGAAGTGAGCCTGCCCAACTCCGGCCTCTCGGTACCCGCCTATTACGTGATCGCGCCGGCCGAGGCCAGCTCCAACCTGTCGCGCTTCGACGGCGTGCGCTATGGCCACCGCGCTGCCGAATATGCCGACCTCAATGAAATGTATGCCAAGAGTCGCGCCGAAGGCTTCGGCGTCGAGGTCAAGCGCCGCATCCTGATCGGTACCTACGTGCTGTCGCACGGCTACTACGATGCCTACTACCTGAAAGCCCAGAAAATCCGCCGTCTCATCGCCGCCGACTTTTCGGCCGCGTTCGAGGCATGCGACGTGATCATGGGCCCGACCGCCCCCTCGGTCGCCTTCCCGTTCGGTGCGAAGAGCGACGATCCGGTGCAGATGTATCTGTCCGACATCTATACCATCGCCGTCAACCTCGCCGGCCTGCCCGGCATGTCGATCCCCTGCGGCTTCGACGCAGGGCTGCCGGTCGGCCTGCAGATCATCGGCCCGTGGTTCGCCGAGGCCAAGATGCTCGGCGTCGCCCACCGCTACCAGCAGGCCACCGACTGGCATCGCCGTATGCCTGCCGGCCTGGCCGAATGATGGTTCCCGTCGGCCTGCGCATCGCGCTGTTGCTGGCCGTGCTGGCGGGCTGCGCTACCGCGCCGGAGCCGCCGGCGCCGCCGCCGGTCGCGGCGCCGGCTCCTGTGCCGGGCCCCGCGCCGCAGGAGGTCGGAAGAGCACACGTCTGAACTCCAGTCACGAGTGGATATCTCGTATGC
>CALARK010000022.1 GCA_937888595.1 uncultured Sterolibacteriaceae bacterium
GCCGCCAGCAACACCGGCAACGCTTTCCGGGTAATTCGATTCATGGTTACCTCCCGTAAGATTGGACAACACCAAAATGGCCGTGCGACAACGTGTCACTGCGACAATTTGTCGCGCACTCTATGCCGGAGGCAAGCGCTTATCCTTGACACGAATCAAGCGGGGGTAGGTCGCCCCTGATATCCTGCCTTTCCCGATGCCCAAACTTCAGACCCAGCGCCAGTCTTTCCTTGTCGATTCCGCCATGATCCTGGCCCTGATCCTGATCGGGGTGGTGGGTTACAAGGCATCCCCCTTGCTGCTGCCCAAGGCCGACATTACCGCGACGCCGGATCCGGCATGCGATTTGCAGCGCGGTGCCTGCCGGGTGGCCTTGCCGAGCGGCGGCAGCCTCAGTTTCGCCTTGACGCCCCGACCGATCCCCGTGATTGCGCCGATCGAGATGGCTGTCGAACTGGAAGGGGCGAGTGCCGACCGGGTGGCGGTCGATTTCGCGGGGGTCAGCATGAACATGGGGTTCAACCGGCCCGGACTTGCGCCGGTCGCCGGTTCCGGGGGACGACGCTTCACCGGCCAGGCGACCCTGCCGGTCTGCGTGACTGGGCGGATGACCTGGCAGGCGACCGTGCTGGTCGAGTCCGGAGCCCGGCGCATCGCCGTGCCCTATCGTTTCGACGCGGGTCACTGAACGATGAAGAAGGCGTTGCTCATAGCGCTGAACGCGGTTTTGTTGCTCGCGATTCTCTGGACCGCCTTCGTCTGGGCGCCTGAGCCAGATCGTACCCCCCTGCCGGGCACGCATGCCGCCCGCATGGTGGCCGATGTGGCATTGCCGCCCCCTCCCTCGGGCGGGGACTTCACCCTCGACGGCGCGGCCGGGCCGGTGGCCCTGCACGACTTCGCCGGCAAGGTCGTCCTGCTGTATTTCGGCTATACCTATTGCCCGGATATCTGCCCGACCTCACTGGCGGTCTGGCAACAGGCGCTCGAGTCGCTTTCTCCGCAGGAGCTGGCAAGGGTGCAACCGCTGTTCGTCAGCGTCGATCCGGAGCGGGATGGCCTCGAGCGACTCGCCGAATACGCGCAGTTCTTCCATCCGCGCATCGTCGCGCTGACCGGCCGGCCGGCGCAGCTTGCCGAGATCGCCGGGCGCTACGGTGCCGTGTTCGTCCGCCAGGAGAGTGCTTCGGCGGGCGGCTATGTCATCGACCACAGCGCCCTGACCTACGTGATCGACCCGCAGGGACGCCTTGCGGAAACCCTGCCGCATGGGGCGTCTGCAGATCAGTTGCTGGCGGTGCTGCGCAAATATCTGTCTTCGAACTGAAAGGAGTATTACCGATGAAAACCCGTTTGCTGATCGCCACCCTGTTTGCCGGCATCGCCGCCCTGCCGGCCAGTGTCGCCCTTGCTGCCGGTGTCGCCGACCGGATCGAGGTCGTTGACCCGTACGTGCGCATGGCACCGCCGGGTGCGAAGGCGACCGGCGCCTTCATGGTCATCCGCAATGCCGGCGAGCAGGATACCCAGCTCGTCTCGGCGGCCTCCGGTGTGGCGAACGTGACCGAACTGCACAATCACATCAACGACGGTGGCGTGATGCGCATGCGCCAGGTGAAGGAAATTGCCGTGCCGGCCAAAGGCGAGGCCCAGCTGAAGCCGGGGGGCTACCACGTCATGCTGATCGACATGAAGGCGCCGCTCAAGGAGGGCGACCATGCCGCCATCACGCTCAAGTTCGCCGACGGCAGCAGCAAGGAAGTCCATGCCCCGGTGAAGCGGCCGACCGCGACCATGCCCATGCAGGGCATGGACCATGGCGGCCAGATGAAGCACTGAGGTTCAGCCGAGCAGGCCTGCCAGCACGTTGGCCGCATCCTCGATGCCGGCGGGATGCGGCAGGGGCGGCGGACGGGTCGCCAGGCAGGCGTCCAGCGCATCGCCCAGCCGTCCCGAGCTCAGGTCGTCGCCGTCGATTTCGGAGCAGCGGGCATGCTGCTGCAGCCAGTCGACCAGGCAATCCTGCTCGGGCCAGTCGGGGCGCCGCTGATAGATGACGGCGGTGCCGTTGCAGGCCGCTTCGGTGAAGGTGCCGTAGCCGGGCTTGGTGACGACGACGTCGACCGAGCGCAGCAGGTCGGTAAAGGTCCAGTCCGGCGATACCAGCGGTTCGATGGCGTGCATGTCCGGGCGCTGCGTGGCCCAGGCGGCGGGTACGAGCCAGTGTGTATCGGGCATGGCGGGCCAGTATTCGACCGGCAGGCGAGTCGGGATGCCGCCGAGGGCGATCAGGCCCAGGCGCGCCGTCCCGCCGGCGCCGACTTTTTGCCGCAGGACGGTGCGCCATTCGCGTCCCAGGCGGGCGATCGGTCCGATCGTCATTTGTCGATCGAGGCAGGGCATCGGCATGCCGGGCGTCGTGCGCAGGAAGAGGGCGCTGCGGTAGGCGGCGCGCATCTCGGCATGGATGGGCTTCGCCCAGGCTTCGCCGCCGTAATAGTGCCGGAACAGATCGGCCCAGTTGAGCGAGCACAGCGCGACGGCCGGGATGCCCGCCTGTGCCGCAGCGGCGAGCGGCAGGTAGGCGACGTCGGAAAAGACCACGTCGACCTGGAGGGTGCGCAGCCGCGCCGCCTCCTCGGCCACCCGTTGCGAAAAGTCGGCGTGGGCGGCACGGTAGGCGGCGGCGGTGGCGACATGGTCGATCGTGAGTGCATCGACCATCGCATAGCCGAAGTCGCTGGTGCCGGGAACGTGCGTGAAGGGGGCGGCGATCCGCTGGCGCAGCCGGTCGCCCGGCAAGCCGCTGCGCACCGTCAGTCGCAGATCCGGCAGGCGTTCGTGCAGGCGGTTGAGGATGGGGGCGGCCTGGGCAAGATGACCGAAGCCGTGCGCCGAAATGTCGGCGAACAGATGGCGTGACATCAGTAGGCGTGTGCCCGGTCGGTTTCGCTGGCGATGGCGATGAAATGGGCGAGCCGCCGGGCATCGAGGGTTCCCGCCGCCACTGCCGCCTTGATCGCGCAGTCGGGTTCGTTCTCGTGGCGGCAGTCGCGATAGCGGCAGTGGCCGAGCAGGGGCACGAACTCGGCGAAGCCGAGCTCGATCTCTCCGCGGCTGAGATGGGCGAGGCCGAAGGCCTGCAGGCCGGGCGAGTCGATCAGCGTGCCGGTGCCGGGCAGTTCGTACAGGCGCGCATGGGTCGTGGTGTGCTTGCCGGAATCGAGCGCGGTGGAGATTTCCCGGGTGGCCGCGGCCGCGGCGGGTACGAGCGCATTGACCAGGGTGGATTTGCCCATGCCGCTCTGGCCGACCAGTACCGAGTGCTGGCCGGTCAGCCATGCTTGCAGCGGTCCGGCATCGTGGGTGGCACTGAGTTCGACGACCGGGATGTCGAGGCGGGCGAAGGCGGTCAGTTGCGCGCGCGCCGCGGTCAGCCCGGCGGCCAGGTCGCATTTGTTGAGGACGATGAGGGTGCGCAGGTGCTCGTGAGTCGCCGCGACCAGCGCACGGGAAATCAGCTCGTCGGAAAATCCGGGTTCGGTGGCTACGACCAGCACGATCTGGGTCGCATTGGCCGCGATGATCTTTTCCTTCCACTGGTCGCTGCGATAGAGCAGCGAGCGGCGCGGTTCGTGGCCGAGGATCTGCGCTTCGCTGTCGTGCAGCGGGCCGAGCGTGACGCGGTCGCCGCAGGCGTAGGGACTTTTCTTGCCGCGCGGGATGCCGTTGATGATGCGACCGTCAGGCAGGGTGACTTCGTAATGCCGTCCGAAGGCGGCGGTGACGACACCCTCCCGTTCGTTTGCGGCCGTGACGATGTCCGACAGGCTCACGTTGCCAGGCTGCGCAAATGGGCGATGCGCTGGCTCGCCGGCGGGTGCGAGTCGTAGAAGAGGGAGTGCAGGGGATCGGGTGTCAGCGTCGCGGCGTTGTCGCGATACAGCTTGACGAGCGCGGCGATCAGGTCGCTGCCGCTCGCCTGTTGGGCGGCATAGGCGTCGGCCTCGAACTCGTGTCGGCGCGAATGCCACGACATCAGCGGCCCGAGCGGAAAAGTGAACACCGGCAGCACGAGCGAGAACAGAATCAGCGCCATCGCCGTATCGGGCGCCGCCGCACCGGAACCGACCTGCAGTCCCGCGTAGAACCAAGGCTGGTCGATGAGCTGGCCCAGCAGCCAGAGCAGCGCCAGCGACAGGACGGACATCACGACGATGCGCTTGACGATGTGGCGTCGCTTGTAGTGGCCGAGTTCGTGGGCGAGTACGGCCTCGACCTCGCCGGGGGCGAGCTTGTCGATCAGTGTGTCGAAGAAGACGATGCGCTTCGCGCGGCCGAAGCCGGTGAAGTAGGCATTGCCGTGTGCCGAGCGCTTCGACCCGTCCATCACGAACAGGCCGGAACTGGCGAAGCCGCAGCGGGCCAGCAGGGCTTCGATGCGCGTTTTGACCTCGCCCTCGGCGAGCGGCGAGAATTTGTTGAACAGCGGGGCGATCACGGTCGGATAGAGCCACATCACGAGCATATTGAAGGCCAGCCAGGTCATCCAGACGGTCAGCCACCACCGCGGGCCCATCGCGTCCATGAGCCACAGCACGAGCAGCAGCAGCGGGGCACCGATCAGCACGGTCAGGATCAGTTGCTTGACCAGGTCGGCTACGTACAGGCCCAGCGTCATCTTGTTGAAGCCGAAGCGCGCCTCGAGCCGGAATGTGCGGTAGAGCGAAAAAGGCAGGCCGAGCAGGAAGCCGGCAATGCCGACGCTGGCGAACAGGGCGAGTCCGTAGAGGTGGGAGCCCGCGGCGAAGTGTCCCTGCCAGAAGGCAGCGAAAGCGGCCAGCAGCCCGCCGTGGGTGAATAGCAGCAGCAGCGCGACGTCGGCGGCCAGTTCCGTCAGGCCCAGACGCAGCTTCGCATTCGTGTAGTCGGCCGCCTTGCGGTGGTCGGCGAGCGGGATGCGGTCGGCGAATTCGGCCGGGACGGCCTCGCGGTGCGCCGAGACGTGGCGCATCTGGCGCAGCGCCAGCCAGACGCGCAGGCCGGTAGTGGCCGCCAGCATCGCGAGGAAGAGGAAGGAAAAGGCTTCAGCCATCGGTCGTCGGCGGAGGCAAGTGTGCCAAAATGCCTACAGGTAACTTTTTGAAGGCGCGCAGTATGGCACAGGATCAGAATGCCCTTGTCTGGCTGGACATGGAGATGACCGGACTGGATCCGGACAACGATCGCATCATCGAGCTGGCGATGGTCATCACCAATTCGCAACTGGAGATCGTCGCCGAAAGCGCCATGTGGGCGGTACATCAGCCCGACAGCGTACTCGACGGGATGGACGACTGGAACAAGAAGACGCACGGCAAGTCCGGACTGATCGAGCGCGTGAAGGCCTCGGTCCTCGCCGAGGCGGAGGTCGAGGCGCAGGCGCTCGACTTCCTCAAGCGCCATGTGCCCGCGGGCAAGTCGCCGATGTGCGGCAACTCGATCTGCCAGGATCGCCGTTTCATGGCGCGCTACATGCCGAAGCTGGAGGCCTATTTCCATTACCGCAACCTCGACGTATCGACGCTCAAGGAGCTGTGCAAACGCTGGACGCCGGCGATCGCCAAGGGGGTCAAGAAGGGCGGCAAGCACGAGGCGCTTGCCGACATCCACGAGTCGATCGAGGAACTCAAGTACTACCGGGAGCACTTCCTCAAGATCTGACGGTGCCTGTCCCGCAGTGCGGGGTCATCGCTCGGGGGTGTCGCGCCGCTCCAGGTACCAGCGTTCCTTGCGGTCGCTAGGCCGGCCACCGCGCCAGATTTCCGTCCAGCCGGGAGGCGTGACACGGTCCGTGTCGCCGAGGGTGAGTCGCAGATTGCAAGGGCCTCCGTGGTTCCCGCGAGCCGCCGCTATGGTGCGGATCCCGGCGAAATAATCGAGCGAGGCGCGCTGCGCCGGGCCGAGTCCGGCACGCTCGACGCAGTCCATGTCCGCGGGAAGCACTGCCTGCAGCGATTGCGCGACGGGCCGGTAGGACTTGGCATGATCGATCCACGCGAACCACAGCGAAGCGATCAGGACCCAGAACAGCGTGGTGCCGCCCGCCCATTGCAGGCTGGCGCGCCACGGGGTGCGGGCGAGGCGCCAGGCAACCAGCCATGCCAGCGTGACCACGATCGCGAAGGCGAGCGCGAGGAAAGAATAGTGCACCTCGTGCCCGGGCGCGAGCTTGTCGAAGTTGCGGGCGATGCGCGGCGGCCAGTCGAGTGCCTGGGCGCTGGCGCCGAGCCAGATCAGGGTGGCGGCGAAACTGAAGGTGGTGAGACCGAACCAGCCGAAGGCGCTGGACGCGCCGCGTCGCAGACGGTCGGCAGCGGCTGAAGCGAGCAGCATGAGGGGGATCAGCGTGACCATGATGCCCAGGCTGCGTGCCGGGCCGCTCAGAAACCAGGCGAGCGAGATGAGCGCGCCCAGCAGGGGCAGCACCAGCCCCCCTGGTTCGCGACGGTGGATCCAGACACCCCAGCAGGCCAGCGGCAGGACGGGCCAGGTCGCCCAGGCCAGCAATTCGGCATGACGGAGGCCGGGCAGGCTGCGTGCCGCGGTGGCCTCGGCGAATTCGTTGTGCCACCAGCTGGCCCAGAGAGCCGGCGCGTGGCTGTTCAGCGCCAGCGGCCAGCTGGCACCGATGACGACGGCCAGGACGAGGGCCAGGGCCAGGGAATTCCAGGCGCGACGAAAAATCGGCGCTGGCAGGACGGCGAGGCCCATCAGTACGCCAACCAGTCCGTGCGCGAGGAAGGCCAGCCCGAGGCCGGCACCCAGCAGCAACGCCCCGCGGGCCCTGCCGAGGAGGATCAGGCCACCGCCCCACCAGGCCAGGGCGGCGAAGGCGAGCCCGGCGATGGCGGGCTGTGCGTCGTGGATCGGCGCCAGGAGCCCGAGCGTGCCGATGGCCAGCAGGGGTGCGAGGCGTCCGGCTGGCACGCCGTGAAATGCGCGTGCCGCGCCGGAGAGCGAGACGAGAAACAACGCACCGAACAGCGGCGTTGCCAGACGGGCGGCGTTGTGAAATTCGAGATGGCCGTCGAGCAGGCGGCCGAGCGCTGCGGCGACCCAGTGGTAAAGCGGGGGCGTGTGCGGCCAGGCCTCGCCGGCGACCTGCGGAAACAGCCAGTCATTGCCGTGCAGGAATGCGTGCGCGATGCCGATGTGGATGGCATCCTCGGTTTTCCACGGATCATGTCCCACGATGCCGGTCAGCAGGTAGATGCCGGCCAGCAGCCACAAGACGACGAGCGGCACCGGCGGCGAGCGATCGCGCAGCGAGCTGAAATTCATGGCGGGGAAAAAACAAAAGGCAGCCGAAGCTGCCTGGAGGCAAGGGCAGCCTCAGCCGCCTTGCGCACGGGGCATCCGCCGTTCAGGCTGCAGCGCCGGGGCGCTTGTATTTCTGCTTGAAGCGCTCGACGCGGCCGGCGGTGTCGACGATCTTCTGCTTGCCGGTGTAGAACGGGTGGCAGGCCGAGCAGACTTCGATGTGCAGGGGCTTGCTGTTGGTCGAGCGCGTCGTGAACTTGTTGCCGCAGCTGCAAGTCACCTCGATCTCGTTGTAGTTCGGGTGGATGCCTTCTTTCATTTCGGTGTCCTTTGATTCGGTGGCGCTTGGGTGGTTTCGCGTCGGCGGAAAAGCCGCGCATTATCCTGAAAATTCCGAGGGAAATCAACCGCCGCGGCGCATTGCGTCGAAAAATTCGCCGTTGTTCTTGGTCGACTTGACCTTGTCGAGCAGGAACTCCATTGCCTCGAGGTCGTCCAGTCCGTACAGCAGCTTGCGCAGCACCCAGACCTTCTGCAGCACGTCCTGCTTCTGCAGGAGTTCCTCGCGGCGCGTGCCGGAGCGGTTGACGTTGATCGACGGATAGACGCGCTTCTCGGACATGCGGCGGTCGAGGTGGATCTCGGAGTTGCCGGTGCCCTTGAATTCCTCGTAGATCACCTCGTCCATGCGGCTGCCGGTGTCGATCAAGGCGGTGGCGATGATGGTCAGCGAGCCGCCTTCCTCGATGTTGCGCGCGGCGCCGAAGAAGCGCTTGGGCTTCTGCAGCGCGTTGGCGTCCACACCGCCGGTCAGCACCTTGCCGGAGGCGGGTTGCACGGTGTTGTAGGCGCGGGCGAGACGGGTGATCGAGTCGAGCAGGATCACCACGTCCTTCTTGTGCTCGGTGAGTCGCTTGGCCTTTTCGATGACCATCTCGGCGACCTGCACGTGACGCGAGGCCGGCTCGTCGAAGGTCGAGGCGACCACTTCGCCGCGCACGGTGCGGGTCATCTCGGTCACTTCCTCGGGGCGCTCGTCGATCAGCATGACGATGAGGACGGCCTCGGGGTGGTTCGCCGAGATGGCGTGGGCGATGTGCTGCAGCATCACGGTCTTGCCGGACTTCGGCGCGGCGACCAGCAGGCCGCGCTGGCCCTTGCCGATCGGCGCGATGATGTCGATGACCCGGCTGGTGATGTTCTCCTCGGCCTTGATTTCGCGTTCGAGACGCAGGTGCTCGGTGGGGTGCAGCGGGGTGAGGTTCTCGAACAGGATCTTGTTCTTGCAGACCTCGGGCGATTCGCCGTTGACCTGGTCGAGCTTGACCAGCGCGAAGTAGCGCTCGCCATCCTTCGGCGTGCGGATTTCGCCCTCGATGGTGTCGCCGGTGCGCAGGTTGAAGCGGCGGATCTGCGACGGCGAGACATACACGTCGTCGGGGTTGGCGAGATAGGACGTGTCGGCCGAGCGCAGGAAGCCGTAGCCGTCGTTCATCACTTCCAGGCAGCCGTCGCCGTAGATGACCTCGCCTTTCTTGGCGTGCTCCTTGAGGATGGCGAAGATCAGTTCCTGCTTGCGCAGGCGGTTGGCGCCTTCGATGCCAACGGTCGTGGCCATGTCGATCAGCTGACTGACATGGTGGTTCTTGAGTTCGGAAAGATGCATGGCTTGAGCCTGATGAGCGGGGCCGGATGCCCGGATGGGAGCGTGGAATCGTGCGGGGGGAGGGGTGCTGCGGTTCAGGCGGGTGGAGGGCCTGAAGCCCGAAATTGCCGGCAGGCGGGGTGGTTCGTCTGCGTGTTGCGGAAATTCGGGCGGACTGTAAAGGGATCAGAGGTTGCTGTCAATAAAGGCCGTCAGCTGCGATTTGGAGAGCGCGCCGACCTTGGTGGCTTCGACGTTGCCATCCTTGAACAGGATCAGGGTCGGGATGCCGCGGATGCCGTACTCGCCCGGTGTCTTGGGATTCTCGTCGATGTTCAGCTTGGCGACTTTCAGGCGACCGCCATAGTCCTTGGCGACTTCGTCGAGGATCGGGGCGATCATCTTGCAGGGGCCGCACCACTCGGCCCAGTAATCGACCAGGACGGGGACGGGGGATTCCAGAACGTCGCTCTTGAAGCTGGCATCGGTGACGTATTGGATATGTTCGCTCATGGGTGCCTCTTTGCAGGAAAGTCGGGAAAAAAGATGCGGAATCCTAGCAGAAATGGGTTCCTAAACAAAACCGGCGCCACATCTTGCGATGGGCGCCGGTCTCTATTGCCGATGTGCTATCAGGCAGCAGCCTTTTCTTCACCGGGGATGAAGAAGCTCCAGACATACACGAGCAGGCCGACCAGGAAGGCCACACCGCTCCACTCGCGCATCCAGTAGAACAGGGCGACGTTGTCCTGGGCCACCATGAAGGGCAGCGGCGAGTCGGAGACGCGCTGCAGCCAGACCTGGAGGATGCCGGCGGCGGTGAGGAACAGCGTGATGAACACGATGGCGATCGTCATCAGCCAGAACGCCCACATCTCGGCGACCTGCGCCTTGTTGCTGTTGGCGGCACGTCCGCGCATCAGCGGCATGGCGTAGCTGATGATGGTCAGGTTGGCCATGACGTAGGCACCGTAGAAGGCCATGTGACCGTGGGCGGCGGTGATCTGCGTGCCGTGCGTGTAGTAGTTCACCGGAGCCAGGGTATGCAGGAAGCCCCACACGCCCGCGCCGAGGAAGGCCATCACGCCGGTACCCAGCGCCCACAGCGTGGCCGCCTTGTTCGGATGCTCGCGACGGCGGCGGTTCACCATGTTGAAGGCGAACAGGGTCATGGCGAAGAACGGAATCGGCTCCAGTGCGGAGAAGATCGAGCCGATCAGTTGCCACGATTCCGGCGTGCCGATCCAGTAGTAGTGGTGGCCGGTACCGAGGATGCCGGTGATCAGCGTCAGGGTGACGATGACGTACAGCCACTTCTCGATCACTTCGCGGTCGACACCGGTGACCTTGATCAGGACGAAGGCCAGGATCGCACCGAGGATCAGTTCCCAGACGCCTTCCACCCAGAGGTGCACCACCCACCACCAGTAGAACTTGTCGCGCACGACGTTGTGGGGGTTGTAGAAGGAGAACAGGAACATGATGGCGAGGCCCCACAGGCCGATCAGCAGCACCGTGGCGATGGAGGTCTTGCGGCCTTTCAGCACCGTCATGGTGATGTTGAAGAGGAAGGCCAGTGCGACGACGACGATGCCGCCCTTGGTGATCAGCGGTTGCTCGAGGAACTCGCGGCCCATGGTCGGCAGCAGGTCGTTGCCGGTCATGGAGGCCAGCGTGGCGTACGGGACCGTCAGGTAGCCGACGACGGTGAGGCCGGCGGCGACGAGGAAGATCCAGAACAGCGCGATGGCGAGGCCCGGGCTGTGCAGCTCGGTCTCGGCTTCCTCGGGGATGAGGTAGTAGGCCGCGCCCATGAAGCCCATCAGCAGCCAGACGATCAGTGCGTTGGTATGCACCATGCGGGCCACGTTGAAGGGGATGTGCGGGAAGAGGAAGTCACCCCAGACGTACTGCAGACCCATGATGAGTCCGAACAGGATCTGGGCGACGAACAGTGCGATGGCCGCGATGAAATACGGCTTCGCGACGGCTTGGGATTTATATTGCATCGTTATCTCCTAGGTCGGTCCGTATTAGCCCTGAATGTTGGGCGGCCACTTGGCGGTGTCGATTTCCGACACGTATTCGAGGAAGGCAGCGATTTCCTTCAGCTGCTGTTCCGTGAAGTTGAACTGGGGCATGCTGCGACGGCCCGGAACACCTTCCGCCGGACGCGACTGGATGAAGCCCATGACGGCCTCCTTGCTGCCCAGACGCTTGACGACGTTGCCCAGTTCGGGGGCAAAGTAAGCACCTTCGCCCAGCAGGGTATGGCAGCCGATGCAGTTGTTGGTCTCCCACAACTTCTTGCCGGCAATGACATCCGGGTTGGACAGCATTTCGCGCTTGTCGCGCTTGGGAATGACCTGCTCGGTCTGGTAGGTGAGCGCCAGAAACACCAGCAGGAAGAACAGCGTCCCGCCATAAAAGATGTTTCGGGCGGTCGAGGTGGTAAATGCTTCGCTCATAAGGCCCCCTTTATTAACGATAGCCACGGAATGCGGCGTGCCGCGACTGTACGGAAGGGGGAGGGGTGATTCCTTGATGGCGGTCAATTACCCGGCGGGCAACAATGCCGATCAAATATTCGTATGAAAACAATCACTCAGGTGATGCGCCTGGCCAAATGAAGAGGGCCCGCCGAAGCGGGCCCCCGATGGCGACAAGCAACTCGTTCAGGCCGCTGCCTGCATCGGGATGCTGCCGCTGCGATGCGAGATGCGGTTGCGGGCATCGACATAGACCAGATCAGGCTCGTGGCGGGCCAGTTCGACTTCGCTGAAGGCGGCGTAGGTGCAGATGATCAGCAGATCGCCGGGTGCGGCCAGGCGGGCGGCCGCACCATTGACGGAGATCGTGCCGCTGTCGCGTTCGGCGCGGATCGCGTAGGTGGAGAAGCGCACGCCGTTGTTGATGTTGTAGATCTCGATCTGCTGGTATTCGCGGATGTCCGCGGCTTCCATCAGATGTTCGTCGATGGCGCACGAACCTTCGTAGTGAAGCTCGGCCTGGGTGACGGTGACACGGTGCAGCTTCGATTTCAGCATGGTCCGTTGCATGGGCACTCCGTTGGGCTGGGGCGGGTCGGTATCAGACTTCCAGATTGTCGATCAGTCGCGTGCTGCCCAGTCGGGCAGCGGCAAGGACGACCAGCTCGGAATCCTCGGAATCCTGTGTGGCCGGCGATTGTAGATCAAGTTTTCGCCGCACTGCAACATAATCGGGCGACCATCCGTGGGCCTGCAATTCTGCGGCAGCGTCGGTCTCTAGCCGGGCATGGTCGTTGTTGCCGGCCCGCAGGGCGGTTACCACTTTAGTCAGGACTCGATGCAGGCGGGGCGCTTCGGCGCGCTCGGCATCGCTGAGGTAGCCGTTGCGCGAGGACAGGGCGAGGCCGTCGGGCGCGCGCACCGTCTCGCCGGGGATGATTTCGATGGGCAGGGCGAACTCGCGCACCATCGCGGACAACACCATGAACTGCTGGAAGTCCTTCTTGCCGAAGAGTGCGGCATGGGGCTGGACGATGCCGAACAGTTTCATGACCACGGTCGCGACGCCGCGGAAGTGGCCGGGGCGGAATTCGCCCTCGAGGATGCTGGCGTGTTCGGGAGGCGGTTCGACGACGTAGCGCTGGGGTTCCGGATACAACTCTTCCTCGCTTGGTGCGAAGAGATGGTCGACGCCGGCGGCGACGAGCTTTTCGCAGTCCGCGCCGAAGGTCCGCGGGTATTTGTCGAAATCCTCGCCGGGCCGGAATTGCAGGCGGTTTACGAAGATCGAGGCGACCACGCAGTCGCCGTGCGCCCGGGCCTGCCGCATCAGGGCGATGTGGCCCTCGTGCAGGTTGCCCATGGTCGGCACGAAGACCACCTTTTGCCCTTTTTGGCGGGCATTCGAGAGCGCCGCCCGCGTGGCGGCGATGGTGTGGTGGATCTGCATGTCAGTAGCAGTGTTCGGGAGCGGGATAGCTGCCGTCCTTGACGGCGGCGACATAGGCCTGCACGGCGCCTTCGATGTTCTGCGCCGTGGCCATGAAGTCGCGTACGAAGCGGCCCTTGCGGCCCGGGTAGAGGCCCAGCATGTCGTGCAGCACCAGCACCTGGCCGTCGCAGTCGGGGCCGGCGCCGATGCCGATGGTGGCGCAGACCTTCAGTTCGCGCGTGATCTCGCCGGCGAGCGCGGAGGGCACCATTTCGAGCACCATCAGCGCGGCACCGGCGTCTTCGAGGGCGCGGGCATCGGCCTTCATGCGGGTGGCGCCGGCCTCGTCGCGGCCCTGGACGCGGTAGCCGCCCAGCGCATGTACCGACTGCGGCGTAAGGCCGATGTGGGCGCAGACCGGCACGCCGCGCTCGACCATGAAATGAACGGTATCCGCCATCACCGCACCGCCTTCGAGCTTGACCATCTCGGCGCCGGCCGCGAGCAGTGCACCGGCGTTGCGGATCGCCTGTTCCTTCGACTCGTGATAGGCGCCGAAGGGCATGTCGGCGACGATCATCGGCCGCGATGGCAGGCTGGCGACGCAAGCCGTGTGGTAGAGCATGTGCTCCATGGTCACCGGCAGCGTCGAGGTCTTGCCCTGGATGACGTTGCCGAGCGAGTCACCGACCAGCATGATGTCTACGCCGCAGCGGTCTTCCAGCGCGGCGAAGCTCGCGTCGTAGCAGGTGAGCATGGCGATCTTCTCGCCGGCATGCTTCATGCGCACGAGCTCCGGCAGGGTGATCGGTTTGTTGCTGGCGAGGTAGGTCATGGACGTGGGGTCGGTCGATGCCGCGAATTCAGGGCGGACAAGAATACACCGCCTTCGCTTACGTCAGCCTTGCGATGGCCTGGCCGGCGACTGCCGGCAGCAGGCCGCTGACGGGACCCCGGCCGGGAATGGCGAGATCGGGTGCGATTTCGGCGAGCGGCACCAGCACGAAGGCGCGTTCGTGCAGGCGCGGATGCGGCAGTTCGAGTCCGTCCGTCGCGCATCGTTCGTCGCCGAACAGCAGCAGGTCGAGATCGAGCGTGCGCGGCGCATTCCTGGTCGAGCGCACGCGGCCGAACGCCGCTTCGATGTCGAACAGCCGTGCGAGAAAAGTCGGCGCCGGCAGGACGGCGGCATCGATGTCGAGGGCGGCTACGGCATTGATGAAGTCGGGCTGGTGGTGCAGTCCCACCGGCGCGGTACGGTAGAGGGAGGAGGCGGCGCGAAAGTGTGTGCCGGCGATCCCGCGCAGCGCCTGTATGGCGGCACGCACGGTGGCGACCGGATCGCCGAGGTTCGCGCCCAGTGCGACGTAGGCCCTGACCGGCATGCGCGCTTACTCGGTGAACGTCGGTGCGGGCGGGACGGCGCTGTCGGCAGGGGCCGAGTCCGGTTTCTTGCTGTTGCTGCGCCGCCGCCTGCGCTTCTTCGGTGCGGCGGTCTCCGGCTTGAGCATCGCCTCGCGTTCGGCACTGTCGGCCTGCTCGAAGGCGGCCCACCAGTCGGCGAGTTCCTGCTCGGCTTCGCCGCTTTCGGCCCGCAGGCGCAGGAAGTCCCAGGCGGCGCGGAAGCGCGACTGCTCGATGAGCCGGAACGGGGCACGCCCGCCGCGCTTCTCGAAGCGCGGCTGCAACAGCCAGATGTCCTTGATGTCACCGGCGATGCGGCGCGTGATCGCAAGTTTTTCTCCCTGCGTGTCGAGCACCTCGTCCATCGCCGCGTGCAGGGCGGGCACGGGCAGTTCACCCTTGGACTTGCGCCCTTCCCAGTTGGCCAGCACTTCGTGCCACAACAGGGTGGCGAACAGGAAGCCCGGCGAAGTGCGCCTGCCTTCGCGCACGCGCCGGTCGGTGTCGGCGAGCGCGAGCATGACGAACTTCTCGCCGAGCGGCTGCTCGAGGATCACGTCGAGCAGCGGCAGCAGTCCGTGGTGCAGGCCCTCCTCGCGCAGGCGCTTGAGGCATTCGACGGCGTGGCCGGAAAACAGCAGCTTGAGCATTTCGTCGAAGAGCCGCGCGGCCGGCACGTTCTCGATCAGTTCCGCCATCTCGCGGATCGGTGCCTGCAGCATCGGGTCGAGACGCAGGTCGAGCTTGGCGGCGAGGCGCACCGCACGCAGCATGCGCACCGGGTCTTCGCGGTAGCGGGCGCGCGGGTCGCCGATCATGCGCAGGGTCTTGCGCTGCAGGTCGCGCACGCCGTGGTGGTAGTCGAACACCTGGCCGCTGGTCGGGTCGTAGTAAAGCGCATTGACGGTGAAGTCGCGCCGTGCCGCATCCTCTTCCATGCTGCCCCAGACGTTGTCGCGCAGCACGCGGCCGTGCTCGTCCTTGAGCGTGCTGTCGTCGTGGGCGGCGCGGAAGGTCGACACTTCGAGGGTTTCCGCCCCCTGCATGACATGGACGATCTGGAAGCGTCGGCCGATGATGCGCGAGCGGCGGAACAGGGCGCGCACCTGGTCCGGCGTCGCGTCGGTGGCGACGTCGTAGTCCTTCGGGTCGATGCCGGCGATCAGGTCGCGCACCGCACCGCCGACGACATAGGCGCGATGCCCGGCCTTCTGCAGGGTTTCGCAGGTGCGCCGGGCGCCGGGCGACACCTGTTCCGGCCGGATGCCATGCTGGCCGGCGGGGATGGTTTCGACGGGATGTGGAGAGGGTTCGCCGCGCTTGAAAACGCGGCGCAACAGCTTGCGGATCATCGGCTTGTCGTTCTTTTCCGGGGGCGCATGATACCTGAAGGCCTCACCGCAGGCTCAGGATCGGCCAGCCGAGCCGGGCGGCATGCGCGCGCAGCGTGTCGTCCGGATCGACGGCGACCGGGTGCGTCACCATTTCCAGCAGCGGCAGGTCGTTGTGCGAGTCGCTGTAGAAGGTGCTGTGTTCGAAGGCGCCCCACCACAGGCCCATTTCCTCCAGCCACGCCTCCATGCGTGCGATCTTGCCGGCCTTGAAGGCGGGCGTGCCGCGCGGCGCGCCGGTGAAGCGGCCGTTTTCGTGCGCGGGCACGGTGGCGATCAGGTGCGGGATGCCGAACTCGCGGCAGATCGGGCCGGTAACGAAGCTGTTGGTCGCCGTGACCAGCGCGCACAGGTCGCCGGCCGCTCGGTGCTGCTGGACCAACTGGCGTGCCGGGGCCTCGATGATCGGCAGGATGCGCGTCGCCATGAATTCGCGATGCCAGGCATCCAGTTCGCGCCGGTCGTGGCGGGCCAGTGGGGCGAGCTGGAACTTCAGGAAGGCATGGATATCGAGCGTGCCGGCCTTGTAGTCGTCGTAGAAGGCCTGGTTTTTCGCCTCATGCACTTCGCGGTCGAGCACGCCTTTCGAGATCAGGAACTGCGCCCACTCGAAATCGGAGTCGCCGGAAAGCAGGGTGTTGTCCAGATCAAAGAGTGCCAGTTTCATCTTGTTCGGGTACCAGTTGGAGTTGGAGGGCTTCCTTGAGCAGCGGCAGCGTCGCCGGACGCTGCCGTTCGAGCGTGGCGCGGTCGATGTGGTCGAGCACGGCCATCAGCGAGGGCAGGTCGCGGCGTCCATGGGCGAGCAGGTAGCGCACGAGGCCGTCTTCGACCCTCAGTCCCCGCTCCAGCGCATGGCGGCGCAGGGCGGCGGCCTTCTGCTCGTCGTTGAGGGTCTTGACTTCGTAGATCAGCGTCTGGCCGATGCGGGTGCGCAGATCCTCGCGCAACCCGAGTTGCAAGGGGGGCGCACGGCCGGCCAGCAGCAATCCGAGTCCGATGACGCGTGCCGTGTTGAAAATGCGGAACAAGGCGATCTGCGCCGCATCGTCGAGGTCGTCGATGTCATCGACGATCAGCAGGCCGCCCGGCGGGGCGACGAAGGACGCCGCTGCGGGGCGGCCTGTCAGTAGCAGTGCGGGACGCCGGCGCAATGCCAGGCTCGCGGTGGCGGCGAGCAGGTGGCTGCGGCCGCTGCCGTGCTCGCCCCACAGGTAGAGGCTGTCGAAGCAGCCGGGGCTGGCCAGTGCGCGCAGGCGGGACAGCAATTCCTGATTTTCGCCGACGATGAAGTTGTCCAGGCTGGGGGCCTGGGCCGGCAGAAGGTCGAGCAGCAGTTGGGTCAAGGCAACAGTCGGGTCAGGGCGTGGGCGTCGGGTAATTTCGCTAGAATCCGCCCTCTGTATCCGCTTGGGCGATGCGTGAATTATCGCCGCAAACCCGCAACCCGAACAGTGCGACCATGACGACAACCTCTCCCATGACTTACCGCGATGCGGGAGTCGATATCGATGCCGGCGACGCGCTGGTCGAACGCATCAAGCCCGCTGCCAAGCGCACCCTGCGTCCCGAAGTGCTCGGCGGCATCGGCGGCTTCGGCGCGCTGTTCGAGATCTCGAAGAAATACAAGGACCCCGTGCTCGTCTCGGGAACGGACGGCGTCGGCACGAAGCTGCGGCTCGCCTTCCAACTGGATCGCCACGATACCGTCGGCCAGGACCTCGTCGCCATGAGCGTGAACGACATCCTGGTGCAGGGCGCCGAGCCCCTGTTCTTCCTCGACTACTTCGCCTGCGGGCAGCTCGACGTCGGCACCGCCGCGACCGTGGTGGAAGGCATCGCGAAGGGTTGCGAGCTGTCCGGCTGCGCGTTGATCGGCGGCGAGACGGCCGAGATGCCCGACATGTATCCGGCCGGCGAATACGACCTGGCCGGCTTCGCCGTCGGCGCGGTGGAAAAGGCGAGGATCATCGACGGCAAGTCGATCGCCCCGGGCGACGTCGTGCTCGGCCTGGCGTCTTCGGGCGCGCACTCGAACGGCTACTCGCTGATCCGCCGCATCGTCGAGCGGGCGAAGCCCGACATGGCGGCGGACTTCCACGGCCGTCCCTTCGCCGACGTGCTGATCGCGCCGACGCGCATCTACGTCAAGTCGATGCTCAAGCTGATGGAGAGCGTGACGGTCAAGGGCATGGCCCACATCACGGGCGGCGGCCTGACCGGCAACGTCCCGCGCGTGCTGCCCGAGAACGTCACCGCCGTGATCGAGCGATCCGCCTGGACCCTGCCGCCGCTGTTCCAGTGGCTGCAGGCGCAGGGGCAGGTGGCGGACGACGAGATGCACCGCGTCTTCAACTGCGGCATCGGCATGGTCGTGATCGTCGCGGCCGAGGATGCCGACCGGGCGGTGGCCGGATTGGCCGCCACCGGCGAGACCGTCTATCGGCTGGGCCGCATCGAGGCGCGCCAGGCCGGACAGGAGCAGACGATCATTCGCTGAAAGTCGGCGCCGGCGAGACGGCGACGTCCGTTGCCGGATCCGGCGCGTTGAGGGGGGTGCCGATGGCTAGCCGCCGAGGCGTGCGCGTTCCTCGCGCTGCACGTCGGTGATGAAACGCTGCAGCTGGTTTTCCATGGCGTGGCTCAACTTCACGAACTGGCAGCCGATGCGGCCGGAGACCTTGCCGCCGCGCTGGACTTCGCCGCTGTTGCGCACCTCGAGATCGACATCGAGCGTACCGACACCCTTGAGTTCGATGCGCGCCCCTTTCAGCACCTGGCTGATGTCGAAATCCAGCGTCCCCCCCGGCAGTTCGGCGGCGATGCCGCCGATGCTGATGTCGACGACCGACAGCTGCAGCGTCGGTCCGTCCGCGCGGGTCAGGGTGCAGGGGGGGCGGCGCGTCATCGGCAGCACGAGGCGGAAGAATTCGCGGCGCTGCAGGCGCGTGTAATGGTCGGGTAGGCGGGTGGCGAAGGCGGGCCGCTTCTTGTAGGCGGTCTCGTAGATCGGCCCGGTGACGAACTGGTTCTTGACGCCATGGGGCGAGCAGACGAAAAAGTTGCGTTCGCTGGCCAGCAGCTTGCGATTGGCGGCCTGGCTGCCGCCCCAGTCGAACACCAGCAGGTTCTCCGCTTCGTCGATGTCGAGCAGGACCGTCAACAGGGTTTCGTTGCCGCCGTCGAAGACGACGCTGACGCGTTCGCCGTCGTTGATCAGCTGATGAATGTAGAAAAGGATTTCGCGCCGGTGCTGGGTGGTGAACTTCTCGAGTTCTTCCGCTGAGATGGTTTGTTGGCTCATGCTGTGGATTCGGGGGCCGCGGCGATACGGCTTGCCAGGTGCATTTCTGTTCTGTGCAGTATTTTCGCAGCAGTTGCCGATTCCGCCAAGCTCTCCTCCATGTCGAGGCGGCCGGCCTCGCGCAGGGCGCGCAGCCAGGTGAGCTGCCGCTTGGCGAACTGGCGAGTCGCGGCGATGCCGCGCTCCGCGAGTTCGGCAGCGGGCAAGCGCCCTTCCAGCATCTCCCAGACCTGGCGATAGCCGACGCAGCGCATCGATGGCAGTCCGGCGTCGAGGCGATATTTCGCCCGCAGTTGCTCCACCTCGCCGACCAGTCCCGCATCGAGCATGGCGTGGAAACGCACGGCGATCCGCTCGTGCAGCACGCGGCGTTCCGGTGCGGCCAGCGCGACGGTGAGCAGGCGGAAAGGCAGCACGGCGTCCTGCTGCTCAGCCCGGAAGTCGGCCATGGGGCGCCCCGTCAGGCGCACCACCTCGAGGGCGCGCTGGATGCGCTGGCTGTCGTTGGGGGACAGTCGCGCGGCGGTGGCGGGATCGAGCCCGGCCAGTTCGGCGTGCAGGGCCGGCCAGCCCCTTGCCGCCGCTTCGGCGTCGATCGCCGCACGCAGTACCGGATCGGCTTGCGGCAACTCGGCGAGTCCTTCGATGAGCGCCTTGTAGTAGAGCATCGTGCCGCCGACCAGGAGCGGAATCCGGCCGCGTGCCGCGATTTCGCCCATCACCCGGAGGGCATCGCTGCGGAATTGTGCGGCGGAATAGCGTTCTTCTGGCGTGATCAGGTCGATCAGGTGGTGCGGAAAGCATGCGAGGGTGTCGCGGTCGGGCTTGGCCGTGCCGATGTCCATGCCGATGAAGACCTGCGCGGAATCGAGGCTGACGATCTCGACCGGGAAACGCCGCGCGATCTCGAACGCGAGCTCGGTCTTGCCGCCGGCGGTCGGACCGATCAGGGCGAGGGCGGGAGGCAGCGTGCTCACTTGCCGCGCATGAACAGCTTGTCGAGGTCGGCCATGGACAGCTGCACCCAGGTCGGCCGGCCGTGGTTGCACTGGTCGGCGCGTTCCGTTTCCTCCATCTGGCGCAGCAGGGCGTTCATTTCCGGGATCGACAGCAGGCGACGGGCGCGCACCGCGCCGTGGCAGGCCATCGTGGCGAGCAGTTCGTTGCGGCGCGCTTCGAGCACGCGGCTGGCCGGATGGGCGGAGAGTTCGGCGAGCAGCGCGCGGGCGAGCTTCTCGATCTCGCCCCCCGCCAGCAACGCCGGCACGGCGCGCACGACGAGTTGGCCGGGCCCGGCGGAAGCGATCTCGAAACCGAGTGCGGCGAGGGCGTCCCGACACTCCTCGGCGCAGGCCATTTCGCCCGGGCGGGCGGCGAACAGCACCGGCACCAGCAGTGGCTGCACGGACGGGGTGCCGTCCGCCGCGGCCTTGAGGCGTTCGTAGAGGATGCGTTCGTGGGCGGCGTGCATGTCGACGAGCACCAGGCCGTGTGCGTTTTGGGCGAGAACGTAGATGCCGTGCAGCTGGGCGATCGCATAGCCCAGGGGGGCGTCGGGCGCATCCGCCGCCTGGGAAGTCGGTGTCGGCGGGACGGCAGTTTCCACTGCCTGTCGCGCGAAGTCGAGATAGCTCGCGACCGCGGCGGAAGAGGGTTCGCGCACTGCGAGGCTGGCCTGCTGGGGTACGGAAAAGGCCGGTACCGGCGGGACGGTATCGGTGGCTGGGCGGGTGGCGGACAGCGGGACAGCGAGCGCCTGCTGCACGGCATGGAAGACGAACTGGTGCACGCCGCGCGCTTCCCGGAAGCGCACTTCGGTCTTGGCCGGGTGGACGTTGACGTCGACCGTGGCCGGATCGAGTTCGAGGAACAACACGTAGGCCGGATGGTGCGCGCCGTGCAGCACGTCGGCATAGGCCTCGCGGGCCGCGTGGACAAGCAGCTTGTCGCGCACGTAGCGGCCGTTGACGTAGAAATACTGCTCGGCCCGCGAGGACTTCGCGTAGGCGGGCAGGGCGGCGAAGCCGGACAGGCGCAGCGGGCCGGCGACGGCATCAACCGTGCGCGCGTGGGCCATGAAGTCATCGCCCATGATTTCGCGGGTGCGCTTCGAAAAGTCGGTGCCGGCGGGACGGCGTCCGCCGGGGGATGCGGGCAGGCGGTGCTTCGCCCGGCCGTCGTGCGTCAGCGTGAAGGCGACATCGGGCCGCACCTGCGCCATGCGCACCAGCACGTCGTCGCAGTGGGCGTACTCGGTCGCCACGGACTTGAGGAACTTGCGGCGCGCCGGCGTGTTGAAGTAGAGGTCGGCGACGACGATCGTCGTACCGGTGGCCAGTGCTGCCGGGCGCGGGGCCGGATCCTCGGCGGTGACCCGCCAGGCGTGGGGGGCTTCCGGCGTGCGGCTGGTGATCTCGACGCGCGCGACCGAAGCGATCGAGGCGAGGGCCTCGCCGCGGAAGCCATAGCTGGCGACGCGCTCGAGGTCGGCGAGGCTGGCGATCTTGCTCGTGGCGTGGCGGGCGAGCGCGAGCGGCAGGTCGTCCCGTTCGATGCCGCCGCCGTCGTCGGCGACGCGGATCAGTTTCACGCCGCCTTCCTCGATCTGCACGTCGATCTTCGTCGCGCCGGCGTCGAGGCTGTTTTCGAGCAGTTCCTTGAGCACCGAGGCAGGCCGCTCGACGACTTCGCCAGCGGCGATCTGGCTGATCAGGAGGTCGGGAAGCGGTTGGATGCGCGGCATGGCGGGCGATTATAGGGGCTGAGGTAAACTGCGCCCGCCATGGAAATCCTTGCCCAGTTCATCGATATCGTTTTGCACCTCGACAAGCATCTCGCCCTGCTGGTGGCGGAGTACGGGGTGTGGATCTACGCGATCCTCTTCGCCATCGTCTTTTGCGAGACGGGGCTCGTCGTCACGCCCTTCCTGCCGGGCGATTCGCTGCTGTTCGTCGCCGGTGCGCTGGCAGCCACCGGAGGCATGGACATCCAGGTGCTGATTGCGGTGCTGCTGACGGCCGCGGTTCTCGGCGACAACGTCAATTACGCCATCGGCCGCTGGACCGGCAGCCACATCCTGCACTGGGGCGAGCGGTCGCGCTTCTTCAACCGTTCCGCCTACGACAAGACCCATGCCTTCTACGAGCGCTATGGCCCGCTGACGATGACGATGGCGCGCTTCATCCCGCTGGTGCGCACCTTCGCCCCCTTCGTCGCCGGCGTCGCGCGCATGACCTATCCGCGCTATTTCGCCTTCGACTTCCTTGGCGCAGTGCTCTGGGTGTTCTCGCTGACGCTCGCCGGCTACTGGTTCGGCAACCTGCCGGTCGTGAAGAACAACCTGTCGCTGGTCATCGTCGCCATCATCGCGATCTCGGTGCTGCCGATCGCCATCGGCTGGCTGCGCCAGCGGTTCGCCAGCGGAAAGCGATGAGGCGCCGCTCCTGCCTCGCCACGTTGCTGTTCCTGCCGCTGACCGGCTGCGTTTCCAGCCCGGCCCAGTTCGCCAAGACCGACATCGACCGCATCGCCGACCTGCACCGCCGTGAATTGCAGGCCGGACTGATGCGCCTGGCTGACAAGCTCTACAAGCGCAACCCCCGCGAATGGAAAAAGGGCCGCCATGCCAGCCGCGAGGCTGCGCTGGCACGGCTGGCGACCCTGCCGCCGCCGGCACCCGGCGCCCCGCGTGGCGGTGCGCTGGTGCTGGCCGGGCTGCGCGAGGATTACCCGCAGGATCGCGTCGCCGCGTTCATCGGCGGGTTGCTGCACATGCTCGGCGATGCCTTCGATGGCAAGACCGAGTTCTTCGTCACCGACGACCTCGATGCGCAGAAACTCTACAACGCCGCGCGCAATCTCGAGATCGCCGCGTGGAAGCTCGCGCACGCCCAGCGCACGCTGGCCGAGGACGACCTGCCGGCCGGCACGCCGCTGCTGTTCTCCAACGAGATGGGCGCGGTGCCGAACCTCAGCTTCGAGCGCGAGTTCGGCCGCCTGATCGGCAGCCTCGACCTGCTGTCGCAGATCATCGCCGACAAAACCAGCCGCACGGTCGTCAAGGTCGTGCAGAATCTCGCCACCGCCGTTTTCCTGCCCATCTGATGAAACGTTACGTCATCCTTATTTCCGGCCGCGGCAGCAACATGCAGTCGCTGATCGACGCCAATCTGCCGGGTAGCTGCGCCGCCGTGATCAGCAACCGCCCGGAGGCGGCCGGCCTTGCCTGGGCGTCTGCACGCGGCGTGACGACACGCGTGATCGACCACAAGGCCTTTCCTTCGCGTGCCGCCTTCGATGCGGCGCTGGCCGCGGAGATCGATGCGCTCGGCGCGGAACTCGTCCTGCTCGCCGGCTTCATGCGCGTTCTGACTGAAGACTTCGTGCGCCGCTACGAGGGCCGCCTGGTGAACATCCATCCTTCGCTGCTGCCGTCCTTCCCCGGCCTGCACACGCACGAAGCCGCACTTGCTGCCGGCGTGCGAGTGCACGGCTGCACGGTGCACTTTGTCACGCCGACGCTCGATTGCGGTCCGGTCATCGTCCAGGCCGCCGTGCCGGTTCTGCCGGGCGATGCAGCTGACACGCTTGCGGCGCGCGTGCTGCGGCAGGAGCACCTCGTTTACCCGCAGGCGGCGCGCGGCATCCTCGAAGACCGCTGCCGGCTGACGGACGGACGGGTGGTCTGGTCGGACGACGCGACGCCCGATGACCTCGCCCTGTGCGTGCCATCCGCATGACGTTCACCCATTGGCGGCCGCTCATCGCGGCGGTGCTGCTGTCGCTGTCCGTTCCTGCCGGTGCCGTCCCGCCGGCGCCGGTTATCGACGGTGCTGCGGGCTTCGCCGCGCAGTGGCCGGCGCAGGGGAGCGCCGTCTTCGAGGTGCGACATGTCGGCAGCGGGGTCGTCGTCGGCCGCAGTGAACATCGCTGGCAGCACGATGGCCGGCAATGGCGCTTGAAATCGGTCACCGAGCCGGCGGGACTCGCCTCGCTGTTTTCACATGCCCGCGCCGTGCAGGAAAGCCGCGGGATCTTCGTGTCCGGCGGCCTGCAGCCGCTGGAGTTTCGCACCGAGAAGAACGGCAAGCCGAAAGACAGCGCCCGCTTCGATCCTGCCGCCGAAAGCATCGAGCTCGGCAACGGCAAGCGCGTCCCGATGACCGGACGGACGCAGGACCTGCTGTCGCTCTTCTACCAGCTGGGCGCGGAAGATCTCGCACAGCCGCGTTTCACGCTGGCGATCACGACAGGCCGGAAGGTCGCCTCCTACGAGGTGGTGGTGCGCGCCATCCAGATGCTCGATTCGGGCGTCGGCCAGCATCAGGTCATGCCCTTGCACATCGTGCCGGCCGGCGACACGGAAAGTACCGAGCGCACCGAGGTCTGGCTCGACGTGGCGAACCACCTGCCGGTCAGGATTCGCTATCGCGACCGCAAGGGGGACGTGTTCGACCAGAAGCTCACGAGCCTCGAATTGGGGAAACAGAAATGAATACGATCAGCCGCAGCCTGCTCGAGCAGGCGATCACCGTCACCGGCCATCTGCTGCAATTCCGCCAGCCGGCCGATGCAGTCCTGTCCGCCTTCTTCCGTGCGCAGCGCAGCGGGCCGCGCGAGCGTGCCTTCATCGCCGAGTCGGCCTACGCCGTGCTGCGCCGTAAGCGCTCCCTCGCTGCATGGATCGGAGCGGAATGCACGGCGAAGCAGCTGCTGCTGGCCGCACTGGTGCGCCATTGCGGCGTCAGCCTGCGCATGCTCGAAGCCGCCCTGTCGAAACGCGACGCGGAGTGGCTGGCCGAACTCAAGGCACGGCCCGAGCCCGCGCTCTCGCCGGCCGAGCAGTCCGACCTGCCCGACTGGTTGGCCGAGCGCCTGCTCGCGCTCATGAGCGAGGCGGAGTTCCTCGATCTGGCACGGGCGCTTAATCATCCGGCCCCCCTCGATCTGCGCGTGAATGTGCTCAAGGCCGACCGCGACGCGGTACTGGCCCGCTTCGCGCAGGAGGGCATCGAGGCGGTGGCCTGCCCGCACGCGCCGGCCGGCATCCGCCTCGCCGGCAAACCCGCATTGAACAAGCATCCGCTCTTCCTCGACGGCAGCGTCGAGGTGCAGGACGAGGGCAGCCAGTTGCTCGGCCACCTGCTGCAGCCGAAGCGCGGCGAGATGGTGGTCGATTTCTGCGCCGGTGCCGGCGGCAAGACCCTGCTGCTCGGCGCATTGATGCGCTCGACCGGACGGCTGTACGCTTTCGACGTGTCGGAGAAGCGGCTGGCGAAGCTCAAGCCGCGCCTCGCGCGTTCGGGACTGTCGAACGTGCACCCGGCGGTCATCGCGCACGAGAACGACACGCACGTGAAGAGGCTCGCCGGCAAGTGCGACCGCGTGCTCGTCGATGCGCCGTGTTCCGGGCTCGGCACGCTGCGCCGCAATCCCGACCTCAAGTGGCGGCAGACGCCGCAAAGCGTTGCCGAATTGACGCAGAAGCAGGCCGCGATTCTCGCGGCGGCGGCCAAGTTGCTGAAGCCGGGCGGCCGGCTGGTCTACGCGACCTGTAGCCTGCTGCCGGAGGAAAACGTGCAGGTTGTCGACGCCTTCCTCGCCGCCCATCCCGGCTTCGAGCGCCTGCCGGCCGGCGCGGTGCTGGCCGCGCAGGGCATCCAGGTCGATCCGGCCGCGGCCGACCTGCAACTGCTGCCGCATCGCCATGACACGGACGGCTTCTACGCGGCGGTGCTGGAACGCCGCGCATGAGGCTCGTCCGGCCGGCGCTGCTGTTGCTGGCCCTGTTGAGCCCTGTCGCGGCCTTGCAGGCGCAGCTGCTTCCCTCGGCCGGCACGGTCGAGGCCCTGTTCACCCCGTGGGATGATGCCGAAGGTGCCTTGCTGCGCGAGATCGCGGCGGCCCGGCGCGACATCCATGTGCAGGCTTTCCTGTTCACCAGCCGGAACCTGGCGCGGGCACTGCTCGATGCGCATCGTCGCGGTGTACGCGTGCGCGTGCTCGCCGACGGCAAAATGGTGGCGCAGGGCGACAATTCGCGTATTCCCGAACTGGCGGCTGCGGGTATCGAGGTCCGCTATGAAACCCGCTATGCTTCCGCCCACAATAAAATCCTGCTCATCGATGCGGAGAGCGAACACCCCGTGGTCATCACCGGCAGCTACAACTTCAGCTTTTCGGCGCAGGCGCGCAACGCGGAGAACCTGCTGATCCTGCGCGGCAATGCCGTGCTGGCGCAGCGCTACCTGGCCAACTGGCGGCGTCATCGCGGCGAGGCATCCGTCGATGCGGAGGTGCGTCGATGAGCGGGGACGGACGCATCGGCGGGTTGCTGATCGATCTCTGGCACGACCTGCAGCAGCCCGACGTGCTGTGGCAGGTGGCGGTGCTGTCCTGCTGCTTCGCCCTGGCGTGGCTGTTCGACCGCTGGCTGGCGTACCGGCTCGGCCTCAACGCACCTGCGGACAATCGCGCGCTCGCCTTCGGCCGGCGCGGTCTCAAGCGCCTCGGCCTGCCGGCGGCGATGCTGCTGCTGGTGCTCGCGGCCCGCCCGCTGCTGGCCCAGTGGCATCACGTCAATCTGCTGTCGCTGGCGGTGCCGCTCCTGGTCTCGCTGGTGATCGTCCGAGCCGTGATGTTCGTCGTGCGCCAGAGTTTCTTCTCGAGTGCCCCCTGGCTGGCCAATTTCGAGCGCGGCCTCGCCATGCTGGCCTGGATTGCGGTCGCACTCTACATCCTGGGCCTGCTGCCCATCCTCATCGAATTGATGGAATCGGTCAGCTTCACGCTCGGCAAGCAGAAGATGAATCTCTGGATGATCCTGCAGGGAGCCGTGGCGGTCCTGGTGACCCTGCTGGTGGCCCTGTGGGTCGGCAGTGCGGTCGAATCCCGGCTCATGAAAGCGGAAGGCATCGATGGCAACCTGCGGCTGGTGCTATCGCGGGTCACGCGCGCGCTGTTCATCCTGCTGGCGGTGCTGATCGGCCTGCCGCTGGTCGGCATCGACCTGACCACGCTGTCGGTATTCGGCGGGGCGCTGGGCGTCGGCCTCGGCTTCGGCCTGCAGAAGATCGCGGCGAACTACGTGTCGGGCTTCATCATCCTGCTCGATCGTTCGATCCGCATGGGCAACCTGATCTCCGTCGAGGGCCAGCGCGGCGTCGTGACGCGCATCACGACGCGCTACACCTTGCTGCGCAGCCTGACCGGCCTCGAGATGATCATCCCCAACGAGATGCTGGTCGGCTCGGTGATCACCAACGAGACGCTGACCGATCCGAAGGTGCGGCTCGCCGCTCAGGTCCAGGTGGCCTACGGCACCGATCTGGAGCATGCGCTGGTGCTGCTCGTCGCGGCAGCGCAGTCGCAACCGCGCGTGCTCACCGATCCGCCGCCCAAGGCCTTCGTCGTCGCTTTCGGCGATTCGGGCATCGACCTCGAACTGGGCTACTGGATCGGCGATCCCGAGGAAGGTTCGCTGCAGGTCAAGTCCGACATCAATCTCGCGATCTGGAAGTCGTTCCAGGCGGAGGGCATCGGGATTCCCTTCCCGCAGCGCGAGGTACGCCTGCTCAAGGACTGACGCGCCGGCGACCGGAAAAGTCGGCGCCGGCAGGACGGCGAACGCCTATTCCGGGACGCAGATTTCGCCGCGCAGCATGCCCTGCAGGGTGCGCAGCGTCAGCAGCAGCAGCACGATGGACAGCACGGTCAGCAGGAGTCCGCTCAGCGGCACGAACATCCCGCCGCTCTTTTCCGCCATGACCAGCGTCGCGATCGTGATGGCCGCCAGCGGGAAGGAATAGGCCCAGGCCGAGAGGAAGAACCTGACGCGGAAGAAGCGCAGCGCGTTGCTGGCGAGGAGCAGGGTGAGAAACAGGGCGACGTGGTACAGCACGCGGGCGAACGGACCGATCTCGCCGCCGTTGAGCTTGACCCAGGCGATGAAGCCGACGGCCGGCGGGGCGATGAGGATGAACAGCGTCGGAGTCAGGCGTTCGGGCAGCGGCTCGTGAAAGAACAGCCGGTACATGACGATCGTCATCAGTACAAGCCAGAAGACCAGGCCGATGCTGAAGAAGAACCAGGAAATTTCGTGCGGGGCGAAGCTGACGCCGGCGATCGGCACGATGATGTTGCCGACGACGGGGATGAACCAGGCCGGGTTGGCGTGCTTGATGTCGTAGCGGGTGTGGTGGATCCAACTGCTCATCACCGTCAGCGTGAAGGCGAGGTGTACGGCCGCGCCCACCGACCAGAACACCTGGGCGAGGCCGGGCTGGGATTCGGTGAAGGCCACCGCGAGCAGCAGCAGCGAAATGGAAAAGGCCGGGAAGAAGTTGAGCCGGATTGGATGGGCGAACTCGTGTTTCACCGCCCCCCAGTGCTTGAGGATCTTCGCCAGATAGCCGAAAGCGAGCAGGGCGAACAAGCCCAGCGCCCACCAGCTCAAGCCGTTGCCGATCGCTTCGGGCATGCCGAGGACTGCGTGCGACTTTTTCCAGGCGATGGCCAGGCCGGCCGTACCCATCACGGTGGCGAAGAAAGACACGGGAAAGTGTTCCAGGCGTTGCTGTGGGGTGGGGCATGCATTGTCGGGGGTGTTCATTCGGGATCCTTTCGATGTTCCGCGATTATAAGGAATGGCTAATGCAATATCCGATCCAGCTTTTCCGGGGCTTCCCATCTCGTGAGGATGTCTTGTGGTGTCGCAAATGGCACAATATCTGCCAATAGCGCTGACAATGTGCTGACATTATGTCTTCGGGAGCTGCCGCATGCATCCTCTGGCCGAACTGATTTCCTATCTCGATACCTTGCCCGAACCACACATCCTGTGCGACCGGGACTACCGCATTCTTGCCGCCAACAAGGCTTACCGCCGTGATTACGGAGCGGGGCAGGCGCTGGTCGGGCAGACCTGCTACGCCGTCTCGCATCACTATTCGGCGCCGTGCGACAAGGCGGGGGAAACCTGCCCGCTCAAGCAGAGCCTCGTTTCCGGGCAGCGCGAGAAGGTCCTTCATCTGCATCACACCCCGGATGGCGAGGCCTACGTGAATATCGAGCTGGCGCCGATTCGCGGCAATGACGGCACGATCACCTACTTCATCGAGAAGATGGAGCCGCTCGGCGTTTCGCATGGCCTGCCGGATGCGCGCGCGTTGGTCGGTCGGGCCCCGGCGTTCCGGCACATGCTCGAATTGATGGCGCGGGTGGCGCCCTCGGATGCGACGGTCATGCTGCAGGGCGAGTCCGGCACGGGCAAGGAACTGGTGGCCAAGGCGATCCACGATGCGAGCCGCCGTGCGGACCGGCCTTTCGTCGCGGTGGATTGCTCCGGCCTGACGGAAACCCTGTTCGAGAGCGAGCTGTTCGGTCACGAGAAGGGCTCGTTTACCGGCGCTTCCGCACGGCGCATCGGTCTCGTCGAGGCGGCTTCGGGGGGCACCCTGTTCCTCGACGAACTGGGCGACATCCCGCTGGGCATGCAGGTCAAGCTGCTGCGCCTGCTCGAAACGGGCACTTTCCGCCGGGTCGGCGCGAGCGATTTCCTCAAGTCCGACATCCGCCTGATTTCGGCGACGCACCGCCACCTGCGGGCGATGGTTGAGGAGGGACGCTTCCGGCAGGATCTCTATTACCGACTCAATACCTTCCCGATTGCCCTGCCTGCGTTGCGGGAGCGACGAGCGGACATTCCCCTGCTGGCCGAGGCGCTGCTCGAACGTGTCGCACCAGGCCGCGATTTGCGTCTTTCCCCGCAGGCGCTGGCCTGTCTCGCCGCGTATGATTTTCCCGGCAATGTGCGGGAACTGCGCAACGTCCTCGAACGCGCCAGCCTGTTGTGCGACGGCACTGTCATCCAGTCCGAGCATCTGCCGGCCGAGGTTATTGCGCCGGAGCGTCGCTCGGGGATAAATGTCGGTGCCGGCGGGACGGTTACGGCATCGGGCAGTCGGACGGATACGGAGGGAGTCGCCAGAACCTTGTCCGAACTCGAGCACTCCGTGTTGCGTCAGCGTCTGGAAAGTCACCGCGGCAACCGCAAGGCGCTAGCTGCCGAACTGGGGATCAGCGAACGCACCTTGTACCGCAAGTTACGCCAATTAAGGCAGTAGTGCCATTTTGGCAGAAATGTGCTGCCATAATGGCGCTAAACGCGGGGAGATCGCGGGCTGGTTCGGCTCCAAAATCTTACGTAATATCTTTTAAATCAGTTGCTTGCTCATGCGCTGTCCGGCCTGGCATGCGTCTTGATATAGGTAAGTCAGGAAGCGGTGCAATGCATCGGGTTGCCGCAGATGGAACACCATGTCCCCCCTGATCTTGGTGCTTCTTGATGACCTCCTCCACCGTTCCGGATTCGGGATTAACCTTCCCTCAGGCTCGGATCCGGGACTTTACGGCAACCTGCACCGCTTCTTTTTTTCCTTCCTGGATCGCGCCCTCCATCCCATCATCGCAAAACAAAAACGCCAGCACGACGGCTGGCGTTTTTGCTTGGCTTGATGCGGCCGGTGCTAGCGCGACATCACTTCAGCTTGATTTCCTTGTAGAGCACGTGCTTGCGCGCCTTCGGATCGTACTTCATGAACTCCAGCTTTTCCGGCGTGGTGCGCTTGTTCTTGCTGGTGGTGTAGAAATGCCCGGTACCCGCGGTGGATTCGAGCTTGATCTTTTCACGTCCGCCTTTGGCTGCCATGATCGGTTATCTCCCTAATCAAACGGCTTCGCCGCGTTCGCGCAACTCGGCGAGAACGACGTCGATGCCTTTCTTGTCGATGGTGCGCAGGCCGGCATTCGATACGCGCAGGCGCACGAAACGGTTTTCCGATTCCACCCAGAACCGGCGGGAATGCAGGTTGGGCAGATAGCGGCGCTTAGTTTTATTGTTGGCGTGGGACACATGGTTCCCCACCATCGGGGCCTTGCCCGTCACTTGGCAAACGCGGGACATAGTTTTGGACTCCTGAACTGCAGTTCGGAAAAGCCGCGCATTCTACAAGAGGACAAGGCAGCCTATCAAGCACTTTCGCGCTTTTTTTACATCAGGCCGCGCTCGGCCATGGATAGCGGCGGCATGCCGCCGGCGATGACGAAGTGATCGAGCAGGCGGACGTCGACGAGCGCCAGCGCATCCCTGAGCTGGCGGGTCAGGTGCCGGTCCGCCGCGGAAGGCTCCGCCACGCCGCTCGGGTGGTTGTGCGCGAAGATGACGGCAGCGGCATTGCGGGCGAGCGCCTGCTTCACGACTTCCCGCGGATAGACGCTGGTCTGCGTCAGCGTGCCACGAAACAGTTCGTCGTCGGCGATCAGCCGGTTCTGCGCATCGAGCCAGAGGGCGACGAAGACCTCATGTTGCAGCGGTGCGAGTGTCAGGCGCAGCCAGTCGCGTACCGCACCGGGTGCTGCGAAGGTCGGCCGGGCGCGCATTTCTTCGCGTAGTCCGCGCCGGGCGAGCTCCAGCGTGGCCACGAGCTGTGCCGCCTTGGCGGGGCCGATGCCGTTGATCGTCGTCAGCTCCTGCGGCGTGGCGGCCACGAGGCGGACGAGGCTGTGATCGAAGCGGGCGAGCAGGGCGCGGGCCAGATCGACGGCGCTCATGCCGCGGACACCGACACGCAGGAAGATCGCCAGCAGTTCGGCATCGCTGAGCGCGGCGGCGCCCTGTTCGAGGAGGCGCTCGCGGGGCCGCTCGTCGTCCGGCCAGTCGGTAATTGCCATGGGTTAGAATCTTTCGCGATCGAAACCGCGATTCTATTTCTATCTGTCATGAGCGAACTGCAAGGCAAGCGCATCGTCCTCGGCGTGACCGGCGGCGTGGCGGCCTACAAGACCTGCGAACTGGCGCGCCTGCTCGTCAAGGCGGGCGCTGCGGTCGACGTCGTCATGACCGAGGCCGGGGCGCGCTTCGTCGCTCCTGCAACCTTCCAGGCGCTGACGGGTCATCCGGTCTTCATGTCGCTGTGGGACGAGCGCTTCGCCAACGGCATGGCGCATATCGACCTGACGCGCAATGCGGATGCCGTGCTGGTCGCGCCGGCCACGGCCGATTTTCTCGCCCGGCTGGCGCACGGCCTTGCCGACGATCTGCTGGCGACACTATGCCTGGCGCGGGATTGTCCTTTGCTGGTGGCACCGGCGATGAATCGCCAGATGTGGGAAGCCCCCGCCACGCAACGCAACATCACCCAGCTCCGTAACGACGGCGTCGCCATTCTCGGACCCGCCAGCGGTGCGCAGGCCTGTGGCGAGGTCGGCGCGGGGCGCATGCTCGAAGCCGTGGAACTACTGGCTGCCCTGGAGGCATTCTTCCAGCCGAAGTGCCTGCAGGGGCGACGGGTGCTGCTGACGGCCGGTCCGACCTTCGAGGCCCTCGATCCGGTACGCGGCCTGACGAACTCCAGTTCCGGCAAGATGGGCTTCGCCCTCGCGCGCGCCTGTGCCGAGGCCGGTGCCGATGTGACGCTGGTGGCCGGTCCGGTCGCCCTGCCGACGCCGGCCGGGGTCCGGCGGATCGATGTGCAGGGCGCATTGCAGATGCGCGATGCCGTCCAGGCGGCATTGCCCGCCGATATCTTCATCGCGGTCGCCGCCGTGGCCGATTACCGCCCGGCCACACCGGCGGAGCACAAGATCAAGAAGGGCGCAGCCACATTGACGCTGGAGCTGGTGGCCAACCCCGATATTCTGGCCGAGGTGGCCGGCCGGCCGGATGCACCGTTCTGCGTCGGCTTCGCCGCCGAAAGCCGCGATCTCGCGACCTATGCGGAAGGCAAACGCCAGTCGAAGCAGCTGCCCCTCGTCGTTGGCAATCTGGTGCAGGATGGCCTCGGCGGCGACGGCAATGTCGTTACGTTGTTCGATGCCGGTGGGGCACACCCGCTGCCGCCCGGCGACAAACTGACGGTCGCACGTGCCATCGTGCGCCATATTGCGGAGATGCAGCCTCATGCCGACCATTGACGTACGTATCCTCGATGCCCGCCTGAAAGATGGCGCGGGGGAGTATGCGCCCCACTACGCGACGCCCGGTGCCGCAGGCATGGACCTGCGCGCCTGCATCGAGGCACCAGTGCGGCTGTCGCCCGGCGAGACGATGCTGGTGCCATCGGGCATCGCGATCCATCTCGACGATCCGGGTCTTGCGGCGATGGTCCTGCCGCGCTCGGGCCTCGGGCACAAGCATGGCATCGTGCTGGGCAACCTCGTCGGATTGATCGATTCGGACTACCAGGGCGAGATCTTCGTGTCGCTGTGGAATCGCGGCCATGAGCTGTTCCTGCTCAATCCGCTCGACCGCATCGCGCAACTGGTCGTGGTGCCGGTGCTGCAGGTGCAGTTCAACGTGGTCGAACAGTTCGAGGAAAGCCATCGGGGTGCAGGCGGGTTCGGCAGCACCGGGAAAAGTTGAACAAGGAGGCATGTCCATGAACAAGCAATTGATCGGCGGGGTGCTGGCCATGCTGTTGTCATCGGTGGTGGCCGCAGAGGTTTCGCCACGCGTCACGGAGATCATCAATACGCGTTGCGCCCTGTGCCACGGGCCCGAGGGCGAAAGCGCGAGCGCGATCTATCCGCGGCTCGCCGCACAGCATCCGGATTATCTGAACAAGCAGCTCAAGGACTTCCGCGACGGTCGTCGCAAGAGCGAGACCATGGGCGAGATGGCGAAGGACCTGAAGGACGATGAGATCGCCGGTCTGGCCAGCTACTTCTCCGGCAAGCCGGCGGGCGCGCGTCAGCCGGGCGATGCCGATTTCGCCGCCGTCGGGAAGTACATCTTCCACAAGGGCAATCGTTTTTCAGGTGTGGCCGCCTGCGCTTCCTGCCATGGCGAAAACGGTCATGGCACCGCCCAGTTGCCGCGCCTGGCCGGCCAGCATCCCCGCTACGTCGAGACACAGCTGACCGAGTTCAACAAGCGTGCGCGGACCAACGACAACGCGATCATGCATTCGATCGCCGCGAAGCTGACCGAACTGGAGATGAAGGCCGTTTCGGTCTATATCGGCGGCCTGCAGTAGGCGGCTCGGCGGATCGGTGCCGTCCTGCCGGCGCCGACTTTTCGCGGACGCAAAAAAACAAACCCCGCCGCGGCGGGGTTTGTTTTTGGAGCAGGGTGATCCTCAGGTCGACATTTCGGTGAGGATGTTGTTGAGCCAGCTCTTGGCGAAGATGGCCTCGGCTTCGTTGAGGTCGGGCGAGACGCCGCCGGAACCCTTGACGCCGACGATCTTGCCGTCCTGCAGCGTGTAGACCGCCGCCACGCTCACCGCTTCCTTCTCGGTGATGTAGCTGTAGCAGGTGTTGATGCCGGACAGGCCGACGATCTCGCGCTTGTTCATCAACGCGACGACGTTGGTGGCGCAGATCTTGGCTTCGGAGTTGGCCGAGTAGCCGGACTTCGGCATGGCGCCGGCGATGGAGGCGTCGCCGATGACATGGACGTCCTTGTGCTTGGCCGACTCGAAGGTGGCCATGTTGACCGGGCACCAGCGCTTGTCGTCGCCCACCAGGCCGGCGGCGACCGCGATGTCGGCGGCGCGTTGCGGCGGGATCAGATTGATCACGTCGCCCTTCACCTCCTCGATACCCTCGACCAGGACGGTCATCTTGCCGGTATCGATCTCGGTGACCTTCTTGGCCGGACGGTAGTCGATGATGCCCTGGTAGTACTTGGCCCAGCCCTTCTTGAACAGCTTGCCCTTGGAAACGATGTCCGGGTTGGCGTCGAGGACGATGATCTTCGACTTCGGCTTGTGCTTCTTCAGGTACATCGCGATCATGCTGGTCCGCTCGTAGGGGCCGGGCGGGCAGCGGAAGGGGCCGAGCGGGATCGACAGCACGACGGTACCGCCGTCCGGCATCGCCTCGAGCTGCTTGCGCAGCAGCAGGGTCTGCGGGCCGGCCTTCCAGGCATGCGGCATGATTTCAGGCGTCTTGGCGTCGTAGCCCTTGATTTCCTCGGTGCGGAAACCGATGCCGGGCGAAACGACGAGGCGGTCGTACTTGATCGGGCCGCGGCTGGTCTGCACGACGTGCCCGGCGGCGTCGATGCCGGTGACTTCGGCCTGCACGACCTTCACGCCGTGGTTGGTGGTCAGCTTGTCGTACTTGATGGTCAGCGTGGACAGGTCGGGCAGGATGCCGCCGAGGTAGAGGTTGGAGAAGGGGCACGAAACGAAATGGTCGTTCCGTTCCACCAGCACCACCTCGATGCTCTTGTCCATCATGCGGATATATTTGGCGGCGATGGTGCCGCCGTAGCCGCCGCCGATCACCACCACGCGGCGGCCGCCGGTGGTGTCGGACAAGCCGGTGCCGGCGCAGCCGGACAGGGCGGTGGCAGCGCTGATGCCGGCGCCTGCGCCGACCAGTTTCAAGAAGTCTCTGCGTTGCATGGTCATGTCGTTTCCTCCCTTATTTCACGCTTGCGTAGAAGTGCAGGAGGGCGTCCAGATCCTCCTTGGACAGCGGCTTGACCTTCTCGGCCATCTTGTCCGGCATCTTGCGGGCGCCTGACTGGTACAGCTGCATCTGCATCTGCAGGTAGGGCAGCCACTGGCTGGCCATCACCGGCGTGTCATCCTTGCCGTCCTTGCCATCGTCCAGGTGGCAACGCGAGCAGTTGGCTTCCTGCAGGTCGGCACCCTTCTTGGCCTTGGCGGCATCGACGGCCTGGCTGGTGGCGTGGAACTTCTGCTTGGAGAAGAAGTCGCCCATCATGTCGATCTGTTCGTCGGAATAGCCCTTGGCGATCCGGCCCATGATCGACGAGGGACGCTCGCCGCTCTTGAACTTCTTCATCGCCTCGACGATGGCGGTCTTCGACTGGCTGGCCAGGCTGGGCATGGTCAGGCCGGCGCTGCCACCGTGCGTGCCATGGCAACCGGCACAGGCGTTGGACAGCATTTCGGCACTCGGGCCGGCGGCAAACGCCGTCGCCGAGATCGTCAGAGCGCCGGCTGTCAGCGCCCACCTGCTCCATCTTTGCTTCATCGTTATCTCCTCCTGTGGATGAACGTACTGCAGACTGCTGCTTCCCCTGGTGCTTACTGCTTGGTGATGTTGTAATAATTCTTGACGCCCGCGACATCCTTGTCGAGCCCGAACTGATAGCCCAGCGAGACGTAGTGATAGCGCGCTTCGGTGTGGTCTTCGTGGATGGCGAAGCCGAAGTTGTAGACCTTGTCGGCGCTGATGGCATGATCGCCCGTACCGCCGCCCGCCAGGCTGCGTTCGAAGATGACGACCCACTTGTTGCCTTCCTTGACGCCCTCGGCCTTGACGAGCCCCTTGCCGCCCTCCATCACGCGCTTGTCGGCGACGTAGCCGTCGACCGGCTTCTCGCCCTTGCCGCTGCGGAACTGGATCAGGTCGTAGAACTTGCCGGCGCCGAGGTTGGCATCCTTGATGTACTTGGTCTTCTTGTCGTCCTTGGCATCCTTCATGGTGCGCAGGTCGGTGTGGCAGGTTGCCCAGCAGCCGTTCAGTTCGGCACCCTCGACCGTGCTGCCGCCGTCGAACAACATGGTCAGCTTCATCTCGTTCTTCTTGTCCATCTTGACGTCGCCGACCTTCGGCGGCACCCATTCGAAGCGGAAGTAGACCTTGTCGCCATCGTGCGCGGCCTGGAACTGGACGGGCAGCCAGCCGACCTTGCCGGCGATCGGCTTCGGTTCCAGTATCGTCTTGGAGTTGCCGACCGGCTTGCCGGCCACGATCGCATCGCCGACGTCGTTGGCATCGCCTTCATGGCATTTCGCGCAGGGGCGCTTCTTGTTGACGATGTCCGGGACGGCGGAGTGATCGGCCTTGTTCATGATCCATTCCAGGCTCGACTGGCCCGGGTAGAACACCTTGATCTTGCGTACCGGGGCCTTGCTCCAGTCCGGGGCGGCCATGGCGCCGCCGGCAATGAATGCACTCATCACGACGAAAGCGATCTTCTTCATCTTCTGCAACTCCTGATTCGAATGAAAATGTTGGTCCAGTTTATCGGTAAATAAGGCGATGTGATCGTCAGCCTTCGGCTTTCGTACCACCCTGTTCCTGCTCGAGCAGATGGTGAACCGGCTTGTGCGCGATGCCCTTGTGGCATTCGATGCAGGTCTTGCCATCCTCGATGGCCCCCTCATGCTTCACGACGGAGCGGTCCTTCTGCTTGTCCGGGTCCATGGTTTCGAAGCTGTGGCAGTTGCGGCACTCCTTCGAATCGCGTTCGACCATGCGCTCCCAGACGCGCTTGGCCATCGTCAGGCGATGGGCCTCGAACTTCTCGGGCGTGTCCACCGTGCCCTTGATATGGCCGATGATGTCGCGCGCGGCCATCAGCTTCTGGAAGGACTTGAACATGTAGTCCGTCGGTGTCTTGCTGCTGGCGACGTGGCAGTCGGCGCATTGCACGGTGGTGCCGCTGCGGTTCTTGTAATGGACGGTCTTCTTGAGTTCCTCGAAGGGAATCGTCATTTCGTGGCAGGACATGCAGAAGTCGGAACGGTTCGTGTATTCCATCCCCATGTTGAGGCCGCCCCAGATGACGATGCCGCCGAGCACGCCGACGACGATCATGCGCAGCATCGAACACTTGGGAGGGGACTTCAACCGGTCGATCAGTCCGGCGTCCTGGTCTTTTTCGCTGTTTTGCTGATCAGCCATTATTCGTTTTCCTCATCATGAATGCGTTGGGCGCACATCAAAGACGGCGCATAAAGCAGGTTGCAACAAAATCCGGCGGGAGTGGAAACGGCGCTGGCGCATCCGGTATATCGACATGGCCATCGAGACAAAACCGAAGCGCGCGAATTGCTTTTGGAACCCCTCCATTTTTTATTCCATGTACTTAGCATGGATTAGTGTTTCGCGCATTATTACAGGCAGTTCGCCGTGTCACAAGCACTAAGTTTGAATTCGCCAATCAAGCAGATTTTTATTCGAAAGTTCTAATACAAGCGTCTGCTGATATGCCGGCACGCCGAATCCACTTCGACTGACTTCACGGAACGTCGGCCGAGCGCTAACGTAGTGCTAACGGAGCCACTCCATCAGTCGGGGCAGCAGCATGGGGAGCAGCACCGCGGTCAGCAGACCGTTCAGTCCCATCGCCAATGCGGAAAATGCACCGGCCTGCTCGCCGATCTGGAAGGCGCGTGCCGTGCCGATGCCGTGCGAGGCGACGCCCATCGCGAAACCCTGCACCGCCGGATCGCGGCATTTCATCAATGCGTACAGCCATTGCGCGCCTACCGCGCCGAGGATGCCGGTCAGGATCACCAGCACGGCGGTCAGGGAAGGCAGGCCGCCGAGCCGTTCGGCGATGCCCATCGCGATCGGCGTGGTCACCGACTTGGGGGCGAGCGAAATCAGCGTCGCATCGCTCGCGCCGAGCAGTTTGCCGAGCAATACGGCGGTCAATGCGGCCGTGAGCGAGCCAGCCAGCAGCGCGACCAGCAGTGGACCGGCCATCCGCTTGAGGCGATCGAACTGTGCATACAGGGGGATCGCGAGCGCGACGGTTGCCGGACCGAGCAGGAAGTGCACGAACTGCGCGCCGTCGAAGTAGGTACCGTAGGGGGTGCCGGTCGCCCACAGCAGCAGGACGAGCGAGATGACGGCCAGCAGCACCGGGTTGGCGAGCGGATGCCCCCCGCAGCGCTGGTTGATCCATACCGCCCCCTGGTAGGCGAGCAGCGTCAGCGTCAATCCGAGCAGCGGCGAGGTGGAGAGGTATACCCAGATTTCGCCGAAGCTCTGGCCGTGCGGCGTCATGCCCGTTTCTCCTCGCGCACGTGCAGCACGCGCAGTACCAGCGAGGTGACGATGATCGCTGCGAACGTGCTGGCGATCAGGGCAACGACGATGGGTAGCCATTCGTCGGCAATGCGCTGGATATGCAGCATCACGCCGACGCCGGCCGGCACGAACAGCAAAGACAGATGCTGCAGCAGGTTCTGCGCGGTGTGGCGCAGTTCCGGCGAGGGCCCCCCGCGCAGGGCCAGCGTCGCGAACAGCAGCCCCATGCCGATGACCGGCCCGGGGATCGGCAGGGCGAAGAACAGCGCGATTGCCTCGCCGGCGAGCTGGAAGAGAAGCAGCAGGGTGATCGCCTTCAGCATGTCGTGCCCTCCAGAGAAAACGGCGCACAGGTTACCCCGTGCGCCGCAGCGATGCTCGTGCGCCGTCCCGCCGGCGCCGACTTTTCCTTACGGGCGTCCTTCCGCCCGTTTCGTTTCGGTTACTCCATCGCCTCGTACAGCGGCAGGGTGAGGAACTCCGGATACTCGTCGGCCAGCGCCATCTTCTCGAAGATGCCGGCGGCCTGGTCGTAGGTCTCGGTCTTCTCGCCGTTGGCGGTGACCACGGCCTTCACCTTGGCCAGCTCCTCGGGGATCATCGCGCGCACCATCTCGGCGGTGACCTTGCGGCCATCGTCCAGCTTGCCCTTCGGCGAGACCACCCACTGCCAGATCTGCGAGCGCGAAATCTCGGCGGTGGCAGCGTCTTCCATCAGGTTGTGGATCGGCACGCAGCCGTTGCCGGCCAGCCAGCTACCCAGGTAGTGGATGCCGACGTTGATGTTGTTGCGCACGCCGGCTTCGGTGATCGGCTGCTCGGGCTGGAAATTGAGCCAGTCGGCCGGGCCGAATTTGCCTTCGACCTGCTTGCCCCACTGGTTCGGCTTTTCACCGAGCACCTTGACGAACTCTTCCATGGCGATCGGCACCAGGCCCGGGTGGGCGACCCAGCCGCCGTCGTAGCCGTCGTTGGCGTCGCGGCGCTTGTCGTGGCGGATGCCGCCGAGCGCCTTTTCATTGGCTTCCGCATCGTTCTTGATCGGGATCAGCGCGCTCATGCCGCCGATGGCCGGCGCGCCGCGCTTGTGGCAGGCCTGGACGAGGGCCAGCGCATAGGAGCGCATGAACGGCACTTCCATGTTGATGGTGGCGCGGTTGGCGAGGCAGAAATTCTTGTTGCGCTTGAACTTCTTGATCGCAGAGAAGATGTAGTCCCAGCGGCCGGCGTTGAGGCCAGCGGAGTGCTCGCGCAGTTCGTAGAGGATTTCTTCCATCTCGAAGGTGGCGAGGATGGTCTCGACCAGCACGGTGGCCTTGATGGTGCCGCGCGGCAGGCCGATGTGGTCCTGCGCCATGCAGAAGATCTCGTTCCACAGGCGCGCTTCGAGGTGCGATTCCATCTTCGGCAGGTAGAAGAAGGGACCGGCGCCACGGGCGACCTGCTCCTTGGCGTTGTGGAAGAACACCAGGGCGAAGTCGAAGATGCCGCCGGAAACGCGCTGGCCGTCAACGAGGACGTGTTTCTCGTCGAGGTGCCAGCCGCGCGGGCGGATCTGCAGGGTGGCGATCTTGTCGTTGAGCTTGTATTCCTTGCCGGCCTCGTTGGTGAAAGTCAGCTTGCGGCGGATGGCGTCGTAGAGGTTCACCTGGCCCTGGATCTGGTTGAACCAGTTCGGGCTGTTGGAATCCTCGAAGTCGGTCATGTAGCTATCGGCGCCCGAGTTGAAGGCATTGATGATCATCTTGCGCTCGACCGGGCCGGTGATTTCGACGCGGCGGCATTCCAGCGCCTTGGGTAGCGGCGCAACTTTCCAGTCGCCCGCCCGGATGTGCGCAGTTTCGGGCAGGAAGTCGGGCATTTCGCCGGCGTCGATGCGGGCCTGGCGGGCGATGCGGGCCTTCAGCAATTCCTGGCGGCGCGGCTCGAAGGCGCGGTGCAGCTTGGCGACGAGTTCGAGGGCGTCCCGGGTCAGGATCTCTTCGAAACGGGGGTGGATCGGGGCGTTGATCTGCACGCCGGCGGGGAGGCTGAGGGTCATGGTGTTTTCTCCACTGGTCTTGTAGATGACTGAAGTTTATTCGGCACTTCTTATAAAGATAAGACACAATATCGTCCATTCATTCGATATAAAAAGTAAACAATGTCAAAGTTGAAAGAGTTGGAAGCCTTCGTTCATGTGGCGAATAAAGGCAGTCTGGCCGCCGCAGCCAAGGACGAAGGCGTGACCCCGGCGATCATCGGACGGCGTCTCGACGCGCTCGAAGACCGGCTCGGCGTGCGATTGCTGACGCGAACCACCCGCAAGCTGACGCTGACACAGGAAGGCGAGGCTTTTCTTGAGGACTGCCAGCGCATCCTCACCGACCTCGCCAATGCCGAGGCGCAGCTGACGCTTGGCAGTTCGCGCGCGACCGGCCATCTCAAAGTCACCGCGCCGGCCGGCTTCGGTCGCAAGCATGTCGCACCCTTGCTGATGGAGTTCCTGCGTGCCCACCCCGAGGTCAGCGCGAGCCTCGACCTCTCGGACCGCACGGTCGATCTCGTCGGGGAAGGTATCGACTGTGCGGTGCGACTGGGGGGGCTGGTCGATTCCAGTCTCGTGGCTGTGCGTCTCGGCGAGATGAAGCGTATCGTCGTCGGCAGCCCGGCCTATTTCCAGCGCAAAGGGGTGCCGCGTTCGCTGGGTGATCTGGGGGCGCATGACTGCCTGTCGCTGCCGACGCAATCCGGCTGGGATTTCATTGCCTACGGCAAGCCGGTGCTGTTCAAACCACCGGGACGCTTCGCCTGCAACGACGGTGCGGTCCTGCACGAGTGGGCACTGGCGGGCATGGGGCTCGCGTGGCGGTCGCTCTGGGAGGTGGGTGAGGATTTGCGCTGGGGGCGGCTGGTGTCGGTGCTCGACGACTACGCTACGCCATCGGTCGGCATCCACGCCGTGTTCCCGCAGCGCCGTCACCTGCCGCTGCGCGTGCGGCTCTTCATCGATCTGCTCCGGGAAAACTACAGTCGTCCTGACTACTGGGACCGGGTCGAGTGAGCGGCGCCTTGGCCTGCCCGGGGGCGGCGTGAAAACGAATGCCTGTCGGCGAGATGCTCATAGAGCTTGACCGTGGTATCCATGTGACGCAGCAGCTCTTCGCCGGCGGCGAGGACTTCGCGCGCATGGCCGTGCAGCATCTCGAAATGCGCTGGTGTATCGATGATGGAGGTCAATGCGCGCCATTGTTCGGTGTCGATGGCCAGCTGGGCTGCGATTTCCGGAGAATCGGCGGCAAAATCGGAGAGTTTTGCGATATTCGTGTCGAACTCGCTGCGCGAGGCGGCCATCAGTTTTGTCGCCTCGGCGGCACGGACATTCCAGTCACGGAACACGAACAGCTTGGTCAGCCGCGCAGTGAGCATGCGGTTGCGTCCGGCAATGTTCACGCAATGCGCTTCGGGCGTGCCGGCGACCCGTGCGGAGGCTGCCGTCAGTTCGTCGGCAGCCCGGAGCACCCGCTCGCTGAGGTCGAACGCCGCGCCGGGGTCGGCACCGGAGGGTGGCTGGTTGCAGAGCAGTTCGCTGTAGTCGCTCCAGATCTTCGCGAGTGCGTCGATTTCGGGTTGGAGTTCCGGTGACATCGACTGCACGAGCGCACCGACTTGGACGAGGTTGCGTTCGAACTGGCTGCGAAACTTGCGCAGCGCGCCGCGTGCCGCGACCGCGGGTAGCTTGCGGGCCAGGATGCACCAGCCGGTCGCCAGCCGCTGCGACAGCATGCGATGCCGGCCGCACAGATTGACCAGTGCCGCGGGGGAAACCCGCCGCTCCTCTTCCTTGCGCTCAAGGCGCGGATAACGCAGCGGGGCGCCCGATGGTTTGCCTGCGGCTTCCGGTTTGCCATCCGCGAGCGTGGCGTTCTGAATGTGGATGATCCGTCCGCTGACGACGATGACGCCATCCGTGGAGAGCTGGCGCAGCGTGCGCGAAAAGGTTTCCGGCGTCATGTCGAGGCGTGCCGCAATCAGCTTCTTGCTGGCATCCAACTGCACCGTGGTTTCGCCGGCGATGCCGCGCCGGTCACCGGCCAGGCGGAGCAGATAGTCGAGCACACGCTGCGTGCCCGGCAGGGCGTGGTGCGATACCACCTCGAATTCGGCGGCGAAATGTCGCTGGGCCATTGTTTCCAGCAACCGCAGGCTCAAGCCGGGGTGATGTTTCGCAATTTCGATCAGCCGGGCCACCGGCAGGGCGACCACGAGGCTCGGCTGGACGGTATGTGCCAATGAGGTATAGGTCTGGGCACTGAAGACTTCGCTCAGGGCCAGCAGCTGGCCGGGGCGCACCAGTTCCAGCACTTTTTCCACGGCATCCGACAGGAGGGTACTGCGCTTGACTGATCCCGCCAGGAGTACATGGGCGAAGCGGATCGGCTCGCCGCTGCCGTAGAGGCGCCTGCGCGGCGGCAGTTCGATGAGTTGGCCGACTGCGGCCAGTTCGGACAGGAGAGCCCCTTCGAGCCCCGTAAACAACGGAAGCCCGGATAGCAGGGCGGCGATCCGTTCAGTTGAATCCTGGCGTGAAGACATGCGAAAACCCTTGCGATACCAAGGTGACAAGTATGCATCAAACAGGGCCGGCCAGCGGCGCGTTCGAGCAGAATGGATATTCGAGCCCCAAAATAAGCACCGCTCAATATGAAATATTCTGTTTATTATTTTTGATATATTGGAAACGTTTCCCGCACTCTTTACATGTTTTATTTTAGGCAAAGGATATTTTTAATATGGCACGTACAACCGTTGAAGCGCAGCTTGCCAAACTCCGCAAGGCCAAGGCCGACCTGGAAAAAAAGGAGCAGGCTCTGCTGAACAGAACGCAGGGGAAGGTGATTGATCGAATCGTCAAGCTGGCCAGCGATAACGGAATCAGTGCGTCGCAAATTGTCGACGCGCTCAGGGCCGTAAAACCGGCACGGCAGAAGCCCGCGCCGAAAAAATCGGGCGCGACGCGTGGCAAGGTCGCACCGAAATATCGCAATCCTGCCAATGCCGAACAAACCTGGACGGGGCGTGGAAAGCCGCCTCTGTGGGCCCTCGAGCTGAAGAACGCTGGTTCGCTCGATTCGGCGCTGATTAAATAAACGGGAAATTCGCTGGCCGCGTGCCGATTATTCGGGTCGGCAAGATCCGATATTGCAATATCGGATTTCGACGGCGGCAGTATTTTCCCGCCGTCCTGCCGGCACCGAGTTTTTTCCTGGCCATATAAGTAGAAAGCCCCGCGGGTTTCCCCGCGAGGCTATTCTGTCCGTAGCACCTGCTGTGCTACGGCTCCACTCCCTCTGTGTCGAGGGATCGGTCAATCCACTTGGTCAGTGGAATTGTTCCTCCTCCGTCGAGCCGGTCAGCGCCTTGACGCTGGACGACCCGCCCTGGATCACGGTGGTGACGTCGTCGAAGTAGCCGGCGCCGACTTCCTGCTGGTGCGAGACGAAGGTGTAGCCCTGCTCGCGCGCCTTGAATTCCGGCTCCTGGACCATCTCGACATAGTGCTTCATACCCTCGCCCTGGGCGTAGGCCTGGGCGAACTGGAAGGTGTTGTACCAGTTGATGTGGATGCCCGCGAGGGTGATGAACTGGTACTTGTAGCCCAGTGCGGACAGCTCCTCCTGGAACTTGGCGATGGTCTTGTCGTCGAGGTTCTTCTTCCAGTTGAACGACGGCGAGCAGTTGTAGGACAGCAGCTTGCCGGGGCAGGCGGCCAGCACGGCCTGGGCGAACTCGCGGGCGAAACCGAGGTCGGGCGTGCCGGTTTCGCACCACACCAGGTCGGCGTAGGGGGCATACGCTATCCCACGGGAAATGGCCTGCTCCAGGCCGTTCTTGACGCGGTAGAAGCCTTCCTGGGTGCGCTCGCCGGTGAGGAAGGGCTTGTCGTTCTCGTCGTAGTCGGAAGTCAGCAGGTTGGCGGCCTCGGCGTCGGTGCGGGCCAGCACGATGGTCGGCGCGCCCATCACGTCGGCGGCGAAGCGCGCGGAAATCAGCTTCTCGACCGCTTCGCGGGTCGGCACCAGCACCTTGCCACCCATGTGGCCGCACTTCTTGACGGCGGCGAGCTGGTCCTCGAAGTGCACGCCGGCGGCGCCGGCGGCGATCATGTTCTTCATCAGTTCGAAGGCGTTCAGCACGCCGCCGAAGCCGGCTTCGGCGTCCGCCACGATCGGCAGGAAGTAGTCGATGAACTCCTTGCTGCCCGGCTCGATGCCGCGCGACCACTGGATTTCGTCGGCACGCTTGAAGGTGTTGTTGATGCGGCGGACCATGGTCGGCACGGAGTCGTAGGCGTAGAGCGACTGGTCCGGATACATGGTCTCGGAGGTGTTGCCGTCGGCGGCGACCTGCCAGCCGGACAGATAGACGGCTTCGAGGCCGGCCTTGGCCTGCTGCATGGCCTGGCCAGCGGTGATCGCGCCGAAGGCGTTTACGTAGCCCTTCTTGGCGCCGCCGTTGACCTTTTCCCACAGCTTTTCCGCGCCGCGCTTGGCGAGCGTGTATTCGATCTGCTGCGAGCCGCGCAGACGCACGACGTCGGCGGCGGAGTAGCCGCGCTTGACGCCTTTCCAGCGGGGGTTGGTCGCCCAGTCTTTTTCCAGGGCGGCGATTTGGGCTTTGCGATCGGTCATGGTTGCGTCCTCTCGTTGGTGGTTGGGGGCGATGTCGCGAATGCGTCGGCGCAGTATAGGCAAGTTTTTGCAAAGCAACAAGTGTCTTATATAAGACATATGATAGAAAGATTTGATGGGTGTCGAAGTCTCTGCCCCGGAAGTCGGCGCCGGCGGGACGGCGACCACAGGGCAGGGCGTCTGGTGCTAGAATCGCGTCCGCACCACCCGCCTCGTCAGTCGATCGGTCGTGCCGCGTGCCGGAACTTCCCCGCCGCGCAAATCCATCCACGTCAGCGTTTCCGCCCCGACTGGTTCGTGCCTATCCGGTACGAGTGGCCGATTCCAGGAGAAGTCCCCATGAAGTTCACCGAACTCGGCCTGCGTGCCGAGATTTTGCGCTCCATTGCCGAGCAGGGCTACGACACGCCCACGCCGATCCAGGCGCAGGCCATTCCCGCAGTTCTATCCGGCCGCGACCTGATGGCCGCCGCCCAGACCGGCACCGGCAAGACGGCCGGCTTTACCCTGCCGATCCTCGAGTTGCTTTCGCAGGATTCGAGCCTGTCCATCAAGCGATTCAAACCGCGCGCGCTGGTGCTGGTGCCAACGCGCGAACTCGCCATGCAGGTGCAGCAGAGCGTATTCACCTACGGCAAATACCTGCATCTGCGGTCTACGGCAATTTACGGCGGCGTTGCCGTCGGTCCGCAAACGAAACTGCTCAGGGCCGGCGTCGATATCGTGGTGGCGACGCCCGGCCGCCTGCTTGACCATGTCGCGCAGCGCAGCATCGACCTGTCGGGTATCCAGATCCTCGTTCTCGACGAGGCGGATCGCATGCTCGACATGGGTTTCATCCGTGACATCCGGAAGGTGTTGGCCCTGCTGCCGAAGCGCAAGCAGAGCCTGATGTTTTCGGCGACCTTTTCCGGCGAGATCCGCGAACTGGCGACCGGCCTGCTGCACGATCCGGCCAACGTCGAGGTGGCACGCCGCAACGCGCCCGCGGAGGCGGTCGCGCAATGCGTCTATCACGTCGACCGCGAGCGGAAGCGCGACTTGCTGATCCGGCTGATCACGGACAACAATTGGCATCAGGTCCTGGTATTCACCCGCACCAAGCACGGTGCCGATGCGCTGGCAGAGCGTCTGTGCAAGGCGCGCATTACCGCGGCGGCCCTGCACGGCAATAAGAGCCAGGGCCAGCGCATTCGCGCCCTCGACGACTTCAAGAAGCTGAAGATCAACGTGCTGGTGGCGACCGACATCGCGGCGCGCGGCATCGACATCGACGAACTGCCGCATGTGGTGAACTACGAACTGCCCAATGTGCCTGAAGACTACGTGCACCGCATCGGCCGCACCGGCCGGGCCGGCGCATCGGGCGAAGCGACCTCGCTGGTCTGCATCGACGAGCACAAGCTGCTGCGCGACATCGAACGCATGCTCAAGCGCGAGATCGAGAAGCGCCTGCTGCCCGGCTTCGAACCCGATCCGAAAATCAAGGCGGAGCCGATCCAGAAACCGCGCGGCGCCGAGGGGCAGGGCCGCCGCCAGCAACGCACCGCCGAACCGGCGGCCAGGCCGTCAAGGCATGTGCCGAAGCCGGCGCAGGCGAGCCGCAAGGCGCCGGCCCGTGGCGGCGCCCATCACAGCGGGCAGCGCCATCACTGAACGAGGGGTTCTGCGCTGACGATGACGCCGTCTTCGTCGGCGTAGAGCCATTCTCCCGGCACGAAGTCGATGCCGGCGAAAGACACGGTGATCCCTGCATCGCCGAGGTTCTTCTTGATGGTCTTGAGCGGGGTGGTGCCGAGCGCGAAGACGCCGAGGTCCATGGTGGCAATCGCTTTCGAGTCACGGATGCCGCCCCAGATAACGAGGCCGGCCCAATGGTTCTTGACCGCGAGTGCTGCGAGCTGGTCACCCAGCAGGGCGCGACGCAGGCTGCCGCCGCCATCGATCACCAGCACGCGGCCTTCACCCGGCGTATCAAGCATCTGGCGGACGAGGCCGTTGTCCTCGAAGAGCTTCAGCGTGGCGATGCGGCCGTGGAAGGCGGCTCTGCCTCCGTAGCTGCGAAAGATCGACGCGGCCACCCGAACACCGGGCACCTTGCCTTCGTGGGCGTCGCAGAGGTCCGCCGTGGCAAAGTCGGTCGTTTTCATCAGGCAGCCGAGGAGGTGGGTGCCGCCGTGGCGGGTTCGTGTGATTCGAAGCTCAGGCAGACTTTTTCATCTTCATCGAGGTCGATCGTCACCTTGCCGCCATGCACCAGCTTGCCGAACAGCAGTTCATCGGCTAGGGCGGCGCGGATGGTGTCCTGAATCAGGCGCGCCATCGGGCGCGCGCCCATCAGCGGATCGAAGCCTTTTTCGGCGAGCCAGGCGCGCAACTGATCGGTGAAGATCGCCTCGACCTTCTTCTCATGGAGCTGTGCTTCGAGCTGCATGAGGAACTTGTCGACCACACGCAGGATGATCTCTCCGTCGAGTGCCTTGAAGGAGATGATCGCGTCGAGCCGGTTGCGGAATTCGGGCGTGAACATGCGCTTGATGTCGGCCATCTCGTCGCCGGCCTGTTTGTTCGAGGTGAATCCGATGGTGGTTTTCTGCAGCGCCTCTGCCCCGGCGTTGGTCGTCATGATGATGACGACGTTGCGAAAATCCGCCTTGCGCCCGTTGTTGTCCGTCAGCGTGCCATGGTCCATGACCTGTAGCAGGATGTTGTAGATGTCGGGATGCGCCTTTTCGATTTCGTCGAGCAGCAGTACGGCGTGCGGTTTCTTGGTCACCGCCTCGGTGAGCAGGCCGCCCTGGTCGAAGCCGACATAGCCGGGGGGGGCGCCGATCAGGCGGCTCACTGCATGGCGCTCCATGTATTCGGACATGTCGAAACGGATCAGCTCGATGCCCATGCAGTAGGCGAGCTGGCGTGCGACCTCGGTCTTGCCGACGCCGGTCGGGCCGGAGAAGAGGAAGCTGCCGATCGGCTTCTGCGGGCTGCCGAGGCCGGAACGTGACATCTTGATCGCCTTGGCCAGTGCATCGATGGCGGGATCCTGACCGAACACCACGCTCTTCAGGTCGCGGTCGAGGTTCTTCAGTGCGGAACGGTCGTCGGCCGAGACGTGCTGCGGCGGGATGCGCGCGATCTTGGCGACGATCTCCTCGATTTCCTGCTTGCCGATCATCTTCTTCTGCTTCGACTTGGGCAGGATGCGTTGCGCGGCACCGGCTTCGTCGATGACGTCGATTGCCTTGTCGGGCAGGTGGCGGTCGGTGATGTACTTGTCAGCCAGTTCGGCGGCGTTGGTGATGGCTGCGGCCGAATACTTGATGCCGTGGTGCTCTTCGAAGCGCGTCTTGAGGCCGCGCAGGATGGAGATGGTCTCCTCGACGCTCGGTTCGTTGACGTCGATCTTCTGGAAGCGGCGCGACAGCGCGTGATCCTTCTCGAAGACGCCGCGGAACTCGTTGTAGGTCGTCGCGCCGATGCACTTCACCGTGCCGGACGAGAGTGCCGGCTTGAGCAGGTTCGAGGCATCGAGCGTGCCGCCCGATGCAGCGCCGGCGCCGATCAGGGTGTGGATCTCGTCGATGAACAGGATGGCATGCGGATTGTCGGCCAACTGCTTCAGGACGGCCTTGAGGCGCTGCTCGAAGTCGCCGCGGTACTTGGTGCCGGCGAGCAGGGCGCCCATGTCCAGCGCATAGACGGTGGCGGCGGCGAGAATTTCCGGCACGCGACCCTCGACGATGCGGCGCGCCAGTCCTTCGGCGATGGCGGTCTTGCCGACGCCGGCTTCGCCTACGAGTAGCGGATTGTTCTTGCGGCGGCGGCACAGAGTCTGGATCACCCGCTCGACCTCCTTCTCGCGGCCGATCAGCGGGTCGATCTTGCCCGTCAGCGCCTGCTGGTTGAGGTTCTGGGTGAAGTTGTCGAGTGCGGAGTTCTGCTGCTGAGCCTCGCTGTCCTGCTCGACCGGTTCTTCGTTCTTGCCGGCCGGCTGCGGGGTCTTGGTGATGCCGTGGGAAATGAAGTTCACCACGTCGAGGCGCGAGATGGCCTGCTTCTGCAGGAAATAGACGGCGTGCGAGTCCTTTTCGCCGAAGATCGCGACCAGCACGTTGGCCCCGTTCACTTCCTTCTTGCCCGAGGACTGCACATGCAGGATGGCGCGCTGGATGACGCGCTGGAAGCCGAGTGTCGGCTGGGTATCGATCTCGCTGTCGCCCGGCACGACGGGGGTGTGCTGGTCGATGAAACCGGTCACTTCGCGGCGCAGTTCCTCGATGTCGGCGGCACAGGCACGCAGCACCTCGGCGGCGGAGGGGTTGTCGAGCAGAGCGAGCAGCAGATGCTCGACCGTAATGAACTCATGGCGTTTCTGGCGAGCCTCGACGAAGGCCATGTGCAAGCTGACTTCGAGTTCCTGCGCGATCATCCCGGTCTCTTCCTTTCGTTGCTTCAGTTTTCTTCCATCACGCAGGCAAGCGGATGCTGGTGGCGCCGGGCAAAGGCGCCGACCTGCTCGACCTTGGTGGCGGCGAGGTCGCGTGGAAACAGGCCGCAGACGCCGCGCCCCTTGCGGTGCACGTTCAGCATGACGACCGTCGCCTGTTCGCGATTCATGCGGAAGAACTTTTCCAGCACCACCACCACGAAATCCATCGGCGTGAAGTCGTCATTCAGCAGGATTACCTTGTAGAGCGGCGGCGGCTTGATCTGCTGCCGTTCCGGCTCGAGGGCGATCCCCGCTTCCGGGCGAGTCTGCTTGCGTGTTGCCATGCGATGATTCTAATGTGAATAAAACACCATGCAACCGGACCGCCATCAGGGGAAAAGCGGGTGAAAAACGCCGCCTTGTTTCGCGCTGGGCGGGCCTTTCGTCATGCTGTCATGCAGCATAGAAATATGTTGACGCAGTGGGTAAAACTGCGTAAAAGGCGGCCGTGTTTGGTTCAAGATTTACCTCAGTGCCGCAACCCCTGCAGTCCTTTCAGATTTCTGATTCGCCGCTTGGGCCTCTTGTGCATCCGCGCTGTCGAGAACTTGCAACACAAACATGTCGCCGCCTGATCGATTCTGGTCGGCCGGATATATGTCACGTTTTATGAAAGAGGTTTTATGGCAACGGGTACCGTCAAGTGGTTCAATGACGCCAAGGGCTTCGGTTTCATCACTCCCGATGATGGCAGCGAAGACCTTTTTGCGCATTTCTCCGCGATCAACATGCAGGGCTTCAAGTCCCTGAAAGAGGGCGAAAAGGTCAGCTTCGAAGTCGTGCAGGGCCCCAAGGGCAAGCAGGCTTCGAATATCCAGAAGGCCTGATTTTGACGGCTCGGTTGCGTTAATCCGCCGTCTTGCCAGCGCCGACTTTCCTGGCGCTGAAACAAAAAACCCGCCGACTGGCGGGTTTTTTGTTTGTATCGCAAGCGTGGCTACATGCGCTCGATCATCGCCTGGCCAAAGGCCGAGCACTTCACTTCCGTCGCGCCTTCCATCAGGCGGGCGAAGTCGTAGGTGACGATCTTGTCGGCGATGGCGGCTTCCATCGACTTGATGATCAGGTCGGCGGCTTCCTTCCAGCCCAGGTGGCGCAGCATCATCTCGGCCGAGAGGATCAGCGAGCCCGGATTCACGTAGTCCTTGCCGGCATACTTCGGCGCCGTGCCGTGGGTGGCCTCGAACACCGCGTAGTGGTCGGAGATGTTGGCACCCGGGGCGATGCCGATGCCGCCCACCTGTGCGGCCAACGCGTCGGAGATGTAGTCGCCGTTGAGGTTGAGCGTGGCGATCACGTCGTACTCGGCCGGGCGCAGCAGGATCTGCTGCAGGAAGGCGTCGGCGATGGCGTCCTTGACGACGATCTCGCGGCCGGTTTCGGGGTTCTTGAACGAGCACCACGGTCCGCCGTCGATCGGCTGGGCGCCGAACTCGTTCTGCGCCAGGGCGTAGGCCCAGTCGCGGAAGCCGCCTTCGGTGAACTTCATGATGTTGCCCTTGTGGACGATCGTCACCGACTTGCGGTCGTTGGCGATGGCGTACTTGATGGCGGCGCGCACGAGACGCTCGGTGCCTTCGCGCGACACGGGCTTGATGCCGATGCCGGAGGTGGACGGGAAGCGGATCTTCTTGACGCCCATCTCGTCCTGCAGGAACTTGATGATCTTTTTCGCGTTGGCGGATTCGGCTTCCCATTCGATGCCGGCGTAGATGTCCTCGGTGTTTTCGCGGAAGATCACCATGTCGGTCTTGGTCGGATCCTTCAGCGGCGAGGGCACGCCCTTGAAGTAGCGCACGGGACGGACGCACTGGTAGAGGTCGAGTTCCTGGCGCAGCGCGACGTTGAGGGAGCGGATGCCGCCGCCGACCGGCGTGGTCATCGGACCCTTGATCGAGACGGAGTATTCCTTGCACGCGTTCAGGGTGTCTTCCGGCAGCCAGACGTCGGGGCCGTAGAGGCGGGTCGACTTTTCGCCGGCATACACTTCCATCCAGGAAATCTTCTTCTTGCCGCCATAGGCCTTGGCTACGGCAGCATCGACGACGGCCTTCATCACCGGCGTGATGTCGACGCCGATGCCGTCACCTTCGATGAAAGGGATGATGGGGTTGTCCGGGGTGGGCTGTCCGGCGATGATTTTCTGACCTTCGGTGGGGACCTTGATGTGGGAAGTGCTCATGCCTGCTCCAGTGGTGTCGGTTGCGAATTTTTTTATTATCCATGAAAACGAGCTTATAGGCTAGCGGTCGAATGCTAGAATCGCTTCGCTTTGATTTCATAAAAATACATGTAAAACATGAACCTATCCGTAAAAATGGCGGCGGATGCCGATGCCGCGACAGCCGCCCAGGCGCTGCTGATCGCCCAGACGCTGGTTGAAGGCTTCAACAAGCACTACCGCCTGTTCCGGGAAAGTTCGGCCGGTGCCAAGGCCCTGTTCGAGCGGGGCGACTGGACGGCCGTGCAGCGCGCCGTGAGGGAGCGCATCCAGTTCTACGACGACCGGGTGGCGGAAACCGTCGAGCGCCTGCATCGCGAGTTCAATGCCGAAACGGTCGATGACGTCGTCTGGCAGCAGGCCAAGCTCTACTACATCGGCCTGCTCACCAACCACGATCAGCCGGAGCTCGCCGAGACCTTCTTCAACTCGGTCTTCTGCAAGATCCTGCATCGGACTTACTTCCACAACGATTTCATCTTCGTGCGGCCGGCGATCTCGACCGAGTACATCGAGTCCGACCCGCCGTCCTACCGCAGCTACTACCCGAATGCCTCGGGCTTTCGCGAAACGATCCGCCAGATCCTGCTCGATTTCGGCTGGCAGCGCCCCTTTGCCGATCTCGATCGCGATGTCGATGACATCCGCCAGGCCGTCCTCGAGCATTTTCCGGAATTGCCGCAGCGCGAAGTGAATTTCCAGATCCAGGTGCTGGCCTCAGCCTTCTACCGTAACAAGGCGGCCTACGTGATCGGCAAGGCGATCAACGGTCCCCACGAATATCCATTCGCGGTTCCCGTGCTGCATGATTCCGCAGGCCGGCTGACGGTCGATGCGATCCTGCTCGATCCAGGCTGGATCAGCCTGCTGTTCTCGCTGTCGCGGGCCTACTTCATGGTGGACATGCAGGTGCCGGCCAATACCGTGCAGTTCCTGCGCTCGATCATGCCGCACAAGCCGCGTGCCGAGCTCTACTCGATGCTCGGCCTCGGCAAGCAGGGCAAGACCTCCTTCTACCGTGGCCTGTTCTCGCACCTGCATCATTCGGCCGACCAGTTCATCGTCGCGCCGGGTATCCGCGGCCTCGTCATGCTGGTGTTCACCCTGCCGTCCTACCCCTACGTTTTCAAGGTGATCAAGGACAAGTTCGGCGTCACCAAGGAAGTCGACCATGCCACCGTCAAGCGCAAGTACCAGCTTGTCAAGCAGGTGGATCGCGTCGGCCGCATGGCGGATACCCTGGAGTTCTCGCAGGTCGCCCTGCCGAAGCAGCGCTTCTCGCCCGAACTGCTCGATGAGCTGCGCCGCGAGATCCCCTCGCTGCTCGAGGAGGACGATGACGAGATCATCATCAAGCACCTCTACATCGAGCGGCGCATGGATCCGCTCAATCTGTACCTCGAGCGCGCCGAAAAGGCCGGGCGCGATGACCTGATCGAGCCGGCGGTGATCGAATACGGCAATGCCATCCGCGAACTGGCGATCGCCAACATCTTCCCCGGCGACATGCTGTGGAAGAACTTCGGCGTCACCCGCTACGGCCGCGTGGTGTTCTACGACTACGACGAGATCGAGTACATGACCGACTGCAACTTCCGCCGCATCCCGCCGGCACCGAACGAGGAGGCCGAGATGTCCGGCGAGCCGTGGTATTCGGTCGGCAAGAACGACATCTTCCCGGAGGAATTCGCCACCTTCCTGCTCACCTCGCCGAAGATCCGCGCCGCCTTCATGCGCCACCACGCCGACCTGCTCGACGTCACGTTCTGGCAGCAGGCGCAGGACGATATCCGCCGTGGCGCCATTCGCGACTTTTTCCCGTATCCCGAGGAATTGCGTTTTTGCAATCGCTTTGGCGGGGGGTGCCCGAAATGAGAAAACTGCTCCTGCTGGCCGTGTTGATGACGAGCCTCGTGCAGGCGCGTGAGTTACCGGTCATGGAGCTGACCGCCGGGTTTCACCGTATCGAAGCGGAGGTCGCGGCCAACAATCCGGACCGCATGCAGGGCCTGATGCACCGCAAGGCCATGCCGCAACAGCATGGCATGCTGTTCGTCTTCCCGAGTTCCGCACCCCATTGTTTCTGGATGAAGAACACGCTGATTCCGCTTTCCATCGCCTTTCTCGACGAGCGCGGGCACATCCTCAATATCGAGGAAATGCAGCCGCAGACCGAGAACAACCACTGCGCCGCGAAGCCGGCACGATTCGCACTGGAGATGAATGCCGGCTGGTTTGCCCAGCGCGGCATCCGTCCCGGCGACCCGATCGGTGGTCTCGAGCGGGCGCCGCGAGGACAGTAGCGATGACCAGTTAGCTCGACTGCCGGGCTGGAGTGCGCCAGGCGGGTGGCGTGCGGTCAGTTCAACCGTAATAGAGCTCGGAACGCCCGCGCATGCGTCCGCGCCCGTGACCCGAACGCTCGGTCTTGCCGGCATGATCACCCAATCCGACCCGCCAGTGGCGGACGGCCTCACGGAACAGCTTTTCCTCGCCGTCGGCCAACACGCCGTCGCTGCCGATGACTGCGGCGATCATTTCCAGCAAGATGCGGCGGTCCTGGCGGTTGCGAATCTCGGAGAACAGCCCGGTGACCGTCTCCGGAGGCAGCACATAGTCGCCGGCGCCGATGGGCAGGCGGACGATGTCGCTGCAAAAGTCGAACAGGACCTGGAAGAAGTCTTCGCGGTCGATCCCGAGCGCGCTGAACATGCCGTGGCGACCGAGGGCCTCCAGTTCGGAAATGTCGAGGCGTCCATCGGCGAGCAGCGCCAGTGCGATCAGACGTGCCTTCGCGCGCGGGCTGTCGGTCGGATACGCGCGGAGCGCATGGGTGGGGGCGGTATGGGGGCTGAGCATTTCGCGGGCTTGCAGGGTCATCATGAGCTTGTCTCCTGTGGTGCCCGGCGCGGGACATCCGCGTCGGCAGCAACAATGTATGGAAGTAAAGCCTCAGAATAAATCGATGAAAATGGATATCAACTTTCCATAAAATGGGACTGATCATGCGCCCTCACGATCTCAACTACCATCATCTCTATTACTTCTGGGCGGTCGCCAAGGAAGGCAGCATCACGCGTGCGGCGCGGCGCCTCGGGCTGTCGGTGCAGACCATCAGCACCCAGCTCGGACAGCTGGAGCGCCAGCTCGGGCAGGCGCTGCTGGCGCCGCAGGGCCGCAGCCTGGTCCTGACCGAGGCGGGGCGCATGGCGCTCGCCCATGCCGAGCAGATCTTCCATCTCGGCGAGCAGTTGCGGCAGTCCCTGGCGGAACCGCAGCAGCGACGCCCGCGGCTTGCCGTCGGCATCACCGATGCGGTACCGAAGTTGGCGACATTCCGCTTGCTCGAAAGCGTGCTGCAACCGCCGCTGGCGGTCAGGCTCGCTTGTATCGAAGGCGATTTCGAGCATCTGCTGGGCGAGTTGGCGCTCAACCGCCTCGACCTGGTGATTGCCGACCGCTCGGCGCCGCAACGTGCGAACCTGAAGTTGCAATCGCATCTGCTGGGCGAAGTGGAGATGGGCCTGTTCGGCACCCCCGAACTGGCGGAGCGGTATTCCTTCGAATTTCCACAGGGTTTGGACGGGGCGCCGCTGTTGCTGCCGGCGCGCAGCGATCCCTTGCGTGGCGCTCTGGATGCCTGGTTCGAGGCTCAGCGCCTCCGTCCCGAGATCGTCGGCGAATTTACCGACAGCGCCCTGCTCAAGACTTTCGGTCGTGCCGGACTGGGGTTGTTTCCCGCGCCGGTGGCGATGCGCGATGACATTGCCGCGCAATATCGTGGCGTGATGGTCGGGCCGCTGCGTGGCGTCAGCGAACGCTGGTACGCCCTCTGCACGCCGCGACGGGTGCAGCACGCCGCCGTGACACAGATTCTGGCCAGCGGCCGGCAGCCCTGGATGTCAACTACAGCGAAGGAATCGCAGGGTGCGTGAGACGTTGCCATCCTGACTGCGGACATTCGCCTTCAGGGTTTTGCGCTAAAGTTCCGCTGCGCACGCTTGCCGCCCTTATCGACTGACCCCTGTCTGCCATGGATATCCGTTCCCGCACTTTCGACCGCTTGCGCGGCATTTTCAGTCGTGGTCTCGATTTCGTCGAGTATGTCGGCCTGATGGTGATCGGCCTCGCCACCACGGTGGCGATGTATCACGAGGTGACGGTGATGATCGCCGCCAGCAAGGTGCAACTGGCCGATCTGCTGTTGATGTTTCTCTATCTCGAAGTCCTGGCGATGATCGGTCAGTACTTCAAGTCCGGCCAGTTGCCGGTGCGCTTCCCCATGTACATCGCGATGGTGGCATTGGCGCGCTACCTGATCCTCGATATCAAGGAAATGACGGAATGGCGCATGCTGGCAGTCGCCATGGCGATCTTCCTGCTGACGCTGGGCGTGCTGCTGATCCGCTACGGCCATGTGCGCTTTCCCTATCGCGAGGATGCCGACGAGGACAATACGGACAAGCCTTTCGTCAAGCAGTAACCGGGCGGCCCGCCGTCCTGCCGGCGCCGATTTTTACCTGGGTTGGCGGTACCACGCGATCAGCGCAGCCAGTTCCTCCGTGCTGAACGGGTTGGCCAGTGCGCTGCTACTGTTGCCGCGCACGCCGAGCCAGAGCCGGGCGGCGAACTCCTCCGGCGGCATCGAGTGCGCCTGGACGGTGAGGTTCTTGGCGGGCAGGAGGTGGTCGTCTGTCGCAGGGGTGTCGTGGCAACCCGCGCAGGTGGCGCGGTGAATCGATTCGCCGAGTGCCAGGGTATTGCGCGTCGGGGCCGCACCGAGCAGCCGTTCGGCGGCAAAGGGATGGCGCCGTTGCAGCACATTCAGTTGCGTGCGCAGTGCCGGCCAGGCGCGTCGCCCGGCCGCGGTGCGCAGCGGCGGAACGACCGAGGCATCGCCACCGGCACGACGCAATGCCAGGGGCAGCGAGGCGAGCCCCCCTGCCAGACGCTGTTCGAGACCGGTACGTTCCAGGGGAGGCAGCGTTTCCTGTATCAGGCGTCGAACGTCGCCGGCCAGGATGGCGATTTCGGCGGCGAGATGCCGTGCGTGTGCGCTGTCATCCTCAGCCCGGGCAGTACTGGGGACCGCCCAGCCAAGGGCGGCCCCCAGGATCAAGCACTGCAGCCGAAGAGACGGCGCGAACCTCAATCGAGCTTGACCTTCTGCTCGAGCGCGCCGGCCTTGGTGATGGTCCATTCGACCATCGAACCGTCGTAGATCCGGGCCTTCTTGTTGCCCATCAGTTCGCTGGAAACGAACCAGCCGACCGAGGCCCAGTGGCCGGTGTTGCAGAAGTTGATCTGGTCGCCGGTGGTGGGGACGTTGGCGACCTTGTAGAGCTTCTCAAGCTCGGCCTTGTTGCGGAACTGGCCCATGCCGTTCACCGTCATCCAGGCGTTCGGCAGGTTGCGCGCGCCCGCGAGGGTGCCGCTGGCCGTCGCCTTCGGGTGACGGTTGATGCCCACGAACTGGTCTTCGGGACGGTTGTCCACCAGCAGGACGTTCGCCGCCTGGGCCTTCTTCACGTCATCGGCGGTGACGATCATGTCCTTGCGCAGGTTGATCTTGAAGGTTTTCGCTTCCGGCTTCGCCGCGCCGTTGTCCAGCTTGTTGGCCTTGTCCTTCGCATAGGCCGCCATGCCGCCGTCGAGCAGCGACACGTTGTCGTGGCCGAGCACCTTGAAGGTCCAGTAGACGCGGGTGCCGATGCCCATGTCGGTCGAGTTGGCGCCGGGCGGCACGAGTACGACGTGCGTGTTGTTGTCGATGCCGAGCTTGCCGATCATTTCAGCCAGCTTGTCGAGATTGGCCGGCAGCATGTCCGGCACCTTGTCGGATGCGCGTTCCTCGCGCCAGCCGTCCTTGCCGTAGTTGCTGTTGACCGCGCCCGGGATGTGGCCGCGGAGAAAATCCGAGGCCGGCTGAAAGTCGATGAAGACGACGCCTGGCTTGCCGGCGTTGGCCTTCGTCCAGGCGACGTCGACCAGCGGTTCGGCGGCCAGGGCGCTCGTGGCGATGCCGCACAGGAAGGTCAGGCCGACGCCGAGCGTGCGGACATGCTTCAACAGTTTCTGATTCATGGTTGTCTCCTCCAGCAAAATGGATGTCGTCGTTAGATGCTGATGATCCGGTCGGCGGACAGAATGGCTTCAATGGCCGCGTCCCAGTCGCTTTCCCTCAGGTCCCGGCGCGTGAGATCGATGGCGGCAACGCGGTGCGTTGCCGCCATCAGCCGCAGGGCGGCGGTCACGGTCTGCGCGTCGGGGAACAGACCGGTGTTCAGTTGCAGGATGTTCAGGTTGTTCATCGTGGCCTCACAGGGAGAGAACGATGTCGGCCTGCGCCATGCGGGTGGCGAGCGTGGCATCGTCGAGCAGGGTCAGGTCGTCCGCCATCGCCGCGACGGTGGTTTCCGGGACGATGTCGCACATCTCGAGCAGCTCCGCATTGGCGGCGTTCTCGTCGGTTTCCGCTACCGCTTCGCGCATGAAGACGAGGCCGACCCGGTGGCCGAAGATGGTCAGGCCGGCCGCGACGCGCATGGATTCGGCGTGGTCGCGGCGCGCCAGCACGAGGATCGATTTTTCGCTCATAGCGCCACCACCTTGTCCGCTTCGGCCATCAGGGCACTGTTGATCGTCTGGCTGCCGAGTTCGACCGGGCAGTCGAGGCCGGCACAGAAGCGGTGCCAGGACTCCTCGCAGACCACGGTGCGCTCCGCGCCGGCGAGTGCGGCGAGTATGGCGGGATCCTTCAGTCCGAGCACGCCCTCGTGGGTGAAAAAGGCGGCGCAGCTCGCATTGTTGCGGGCCGCCGCCAAGGCCAGTGGCGCCAGCAGCGCACCGCCGCCGGCGGTGGTGACGTGAAACAGGATATTCATCGGATCGTGCTCCCTGATGACAGATTCCAGCCGACACGCACGGCCGGCCGGCCGGCGGCGACGTGGCGGGTAAACCGGATGAGTGCCGTGTAGGCATCGGCGGCGAGGATCGGCGCGGCGTCAGCGTCGGCGGCACCCGCCAGTTCCTCCGCGCGGACGATCCACAGCGCATCGCGCATCGGCGCGGTGAAGACGGCCTCGCGCACCAGGCCGCGCGTCGTACCGGGGGCCGCATCGGTACGCGCGGCCAGTAGCGGGGTCAGCGGCCGGTCGAGCACGCGCACGCTGCGCTGTCCCGAGAGGTAGAGCAGGCCGGCGATGAAGTCGCGGCCGCTCGCCGTGTCGCCGGCGACCAGCACGGCTTCCTCCCCGCTCAAGCCCAGCGTGCCGAACAGCCAGAGCAGGTCGCGCTCGCCCGGCAGGCGGCGATCGGGACCCAGCAGTTCCGCCGGGGGCAGGCAGCGTGCGCCCGGCAGCGATGCCCGCCGGCACGCGTCGAGCGGGCGGGTGTCGATCACCGTCTCGCCGGCGCCGACTTTGCCCGTGTAGGCCAGGTCGCCGGCCGCCCAGGCAGGCGTGACCGCCAGGCAGCAGGCAAGCAGCCAGGCACGCATCGTCAGCAGCCGCCGAAGCGCTGGGCGGCCGGCGCAGCGGTACCGCCCGCACCCGGCGGGGCCGGCGGATTATCGATGTAGTAGCCCATCAGGTCGGCGACGCTGACTGTGCCGAAGCCGGGAATCACGACATCCGGCAGGCTTTCCGGCGCGACGGGCAGCTTGGCGTGCTGCAGGGTTTCGGGCGGCAGGGCGGCCAGCGCAAAGCCGACGCTGCAGGCGATCGTCGCGATCACCACGCCGGCGGAACAGAAGATCACTCCGGTACGATCGAGCATGTCGGTCTCCTCAAAGCGAATCGCTGAAGAACGCGAGATAGATCACGCCGAAGGCCAGACAGAACAGGGCGCCGTGGAACATGAGCTGGGCATCGATCACCATCATTTCTCTCCCTTGTAGTGGCGCACCAGCTTCTCGAGCGGGATCGCCTCGCCGCTGACCGGATGCAATACCGGCGGGCTGAAGTACGGCACGCCATCGCGGCTCGCCTTCAGGCCGGGTGGTGGTGCGAAGGTCATCCACAGGAAGCCGCCGATGCTGACGACAGCGGCGATGGCGACGAACAGGCGCATCAGCAGTCGTTGCAGCATGGCCTCAGTCCTTGCGGATGTAGATGCGCCAGCAGTTGGGCGCCTTGACTGTCTCGAGGTGCGTCGCGTCGAGCTCGTCGCACATCGGCGGCAGGGCCTCGACCGAGGACGGATTGTCGGCCAGCACCTCGATCACGTCACCGATCGCCACCTCGCCGATCGCCTTCTTGGTCATCAGCTGCGGGCGCGGGCAGGAAACGCCGAGGCAATCGACCTGGCGCGCGACCTTGATGACGGAGCCGTCGCCGAGCGTGGCCTCGCCGCCGCCCTTGATCTCGTCGGTTTTCTTCTTCGATCCAAACAGTCCCATGGATTTCCTCCTCAAGCAGTTTCGGTGGTGGCCGCAGCGGATTGCGCCGGCTGGGCTTTCGTTTTCTTGTGTTCCTTCTGGTGCTTCTCGTGCTCTACGTGCTGGGCGCGTTCGCGCTTCAGGATGCCGCGGTACAGGGCGAACAGCAGTGCCGCCTGCACCAGCCCGAAGACGATCGCCGGGATGCCGAGCTTTTCCTGCAGCGTCTGCGCGTTGGCGAAGCCGAGCTGCAGCGCCGGCGCGTTGATCTGCCCGGTCATGCTCTGCGGCGCGGGCGGCCACCAGCTGGACGACCAGAGCACCGAGAACAGGAACATGCCGACGAAGGTAAAGATCAGCGCCCACAGCGCACCGAGATTGCCCTCGCCGGTCTTGACCCAGGTGGACACCGTGCAGGCGCCCGCCAGCACCATGCCGATGCCGAACAGGAACAGTCCGGCGAAGGTGTTGAGGCCGACATCGAAACGCAGCGGATTGCCGGCACCGAGGCTCATGAAGCCGGTGAAGCCGACGGTGAGGATCATCATCGCCACCAGCATGGCCTTGGTATTGCGGTAGGTCTTGAACATGATCGCGTCGCGCAGCGCGGCGGTGTTGCAGAAGCGCGAGCGCTGCATCAGCAGGCCGGCCACGGAGCCGAAGATGAAGGCGACGACGCATTCGACGATGGGTGACAGCATTTCAGCCCTCCAGGATTTTCTTGTAGATCAGCGAGCCTACCCAGGCGCCGGCGATGATGCCGGACATGGCGAGGTAGCCGCCCATGTTCATCTCCGGCATCAGGCCGAAGAAGGTGGAGACGTTGCAGATGTAGGCGAGGCGGATGCCGAAGCCCATCAGCAGGCCGCCGATGGTGATCAGGATCCACTCCGACAGGTGGCGCGGCACGCGCCAGTAGAACTCCTTCGACAGCACCGCGCCGACGAAGGCACCGAACAGCATGCCGAAGCTGATATAGATCTTCCAGTAGTCGGCGTGCGGCGGGAAGACCACGCTCCAGAAGGGGAGGCGCTGCAGGTCATCGCCGAGCACGGCCTGCGCGGTGAGTCCGGTCATCATCGTTTCGCCGCCGCCGACGGTCCAGGCACCCATCAGCAGGAACATGAAGATGTTGAGCACGGCCAGCGCGGCCAGCGCGATGATCGGGTCGAGAGTCTTCTTGAAAAATTCCATGTCGTTTCACCTTCTCCTCTAGTGGGGTGGGGGGCGGTCGGTACGGCGGTGCTGCCAGCGGAACGAACTTTAGGTGGGCGACGATGGACTGAGGTAGTATCTATTGCAAACAAACGAGCGCGACGACGCGTGACGGTCGCGCAGGACACCCTGGAGGAGAGATGACCATCTACAACGAGGCCCGTGATTTTCTCGATCACATGTTCAACTCGTGCAGCACCGCGCAGATCAACGAATTCATTCCCGAGAAGCGCGGTTTCCGACTGCACGGCCACAGCACCACCGTCGCGCTCGAGCGCGCCTTCTGGAACGTGCTGGAGGCGATGGCGCAGGATTGCGGACTGACGGTGCCGCGTCTCATCGAACGCGTCCTCGACGGCTGCCTCGTCGCCAACGACAAGAACCTGTCCTCGTGCCTGCGCGTGATCAGCCTCAAGTACCTCAACATCTATGCGGCCGGTGATCTAGCGGGTGCCGCTGTCGCCGAGGCGGGCGAAGCAGACAGTAGCCCCTGCGTGCGCGTCGCCTAGGCATCGGTCGCCCTCAAATGAAAAGGGCACCCGCATCCGGGTGCCCTTTTCATTGGCCGGGAATTGCCCCGGCGGAGTCTGAGCGCGTAACGCTCAGCCGAAGTTCTTCTCTGCGAATTCCCAGTTGACCAGGTTGCCGAGGAAGGTCTCGACGAACTTCGGGCGCAGGTTGCGGTAGTCGATGTAGTAGGCGTGCTCCCAGACGTCGACGCACAGCAGGGCCTTGTCGCCGGTGGTCAGCGGGGTGCCGGCGGCGCCCATGTTGACGATGTCGACCGAGCCGTCGGCCTTCTTCACCAGCCAGGTCCAGCCCGAGCCGAAGTTGCCGACGGCGGAGGTCTGGAAGGCCTTCTTGAACTCGTCGAGCGAGCCCCACTTCTTGTTGATCGCGTCGGCCAGCGCACCGGTCGGGGCACCGCCGCCGTTCGGCTTCATGCAGTTCCAGAAGAAGCTGTGGTTCCACACCTGCGCGGCGTTGTTGTAGATGCCGCCGGCCGGGGCCTTCTTGACGATGGCTTCGAGGTCGAGGGCTTCGTATTCGGTGCCCTTGATCAGGTTGTTCAGGTTGGTCACATAGGCCTGATGGTGCTTGGCGTAGTGGTAGTCGAAGGTCTCTTCCGACATGTGGGGGGCCAGGGCGTTCTTGGCGTAGGGCAGGGCGGGCAGGGTGTGTTCCATATTGTTTTCTCCTGAAGTTGGGGCAAGGATGCCGCAATGATATGGGGTCGGCGGACGCGATTACAAGCCGGAATTACGATGGCTCATGCGTTGGCCCGGTGGTACTGACGGCGGTGACTGCGGCGTGCGCTTCCCCGCTGGCGAAGCGCAGCGTCAGCGGGTCGCCCGTGGCGAGGCGGGCGGCATCGCGCACGATGACGCCCCCGGCATCGCGCACGATGCTGTAGCCGCGCTGCAGGGTGGCGGCGGGCGAGAGGGCCGGCAGGGCGCCGGCGCTGCGGGCGATGCGGTCGCGCTGCCGCGCGAGCTGTGCCGTCATCGCCTGCCGCATCCGCTGTGCCGTCTGTGCGATGCGCTGCTGCACGGCGGGCAGGTCCGGGCGTGTCCGGAACAGGCGCAGGCGGTGTTCCGCCAGCGCATGCTGTCGTGCCGCGATGCCTTGCCGGGCGGCAGCATGCAGGCGGCGGCCGAGCAGTTCGAGACGCTGGGCGTTCTCGGCGAGCCGCCGGGCCGGATGGACGAGGCGCAGGGCGAGCCGATCCAGGGCCTGCGAGCGGGCATCGATCTCCGCCTGCAGCGCACGCCGCAGTGCTTCGCCCAGCCCGGCGAGTTCGGCGGCGGCCTCGAACCAGCCGGCGCTGGCGAGTTCGGCCGCCGCGGTGGGTGTCGCGGCACGGTGGTCGGCGACGTAATCGGCGATGGTGGTGTCGGTTTCGTGGCCGACCCCGCAAAGAGTCGGCGCCGGCGAGACGGCGAGCTTTCTGCCCACCGCCTCGTCGTTGAAGGCCCACAGGTCCTCGATGCTGCCCCCGCCGCGGACGAGCAGCAGCAGGTCGCATTCGCCACGGACGTAGGCGGCATCGAGCGCGGCTGCGATGGCGGCCGGTGCCCCGGCACCCTGCACCAGCGTCGGATAGACGATCAGTTCAACGTGCGGCGCACGTCGGGCGAAGGCGGCGATGACGTCGCGGAGGGCGGCCGCCTGGGGCGAAGTGACGATGCCGACCCGGCGCGGATAGCGGGGAATGGCGCGTTTCCTTTCCTCAGCGAACAGCCCTTCGGCAGCCAGCTTCTCGCGCAGCCGGACGAACAGTTCGTAGAGCCGTCCGATGCCGGCCCGGCGCATGCCCTCGATGTTGAGCTGGAGGTCACCGCGGGCTTCGTACAGGGTGACGAGCGCCTGCACTTCGACCTGCTGGCCGTTTTCGAGTCGCCAAGGCAGCAGTTGCGCCCGCGAGCGGAACATGACGCAACGGACCTGGGCCTGGGCATCCTTCAGCGAGAAGTAAATATGCCCGGACGCCGCGCGTACGAGGTTGGACACTTCCCCGCCGATCCACAGCAGCGGGAACTGCCGCTCAAGCAGTTGGCGTGCGCGGCGGTTGAATTCGGAAACGGTGAGGATTGCGTCGTTCGCGGACACGATCGGAGAGGGGGAAATGCCACGGGGAGGGAGGACGGCATGGTATCCCATCCACATGCCCGTCCGGCGGGTCTTGTCCCGTGTGACAGTGATGTTTCAGGCCGCATGGCTGCGTGCAATCAATTGAATTGAAAAGGGAAAATATATGGCAAGTTTTGGCGCGGAGTAGGAAAAGTCCTTTCGGGCCGGGAGCTTAGCGCGTCCATGCGCAAGAGATTCACAGACTTTTCCACAGTTTTTGTGGATAAGCCGGGCGAGGGGGGCAAGGTATGCTCGAACAATGTCATTGATTCCCTTGTCCCCCATGGGGGCACCCGCCCTGCTGGGGCTGTTCCGCGAGGTGCTCGAAAGCAGCCTCGTCGAACGCGGCGTGGCGCACGGACTCGACCTGCTTGGCCATGCGGACGAATTCTGGCGTGCGGTTTCGGTGGCCGAGTTGCAGCGCATGGCGCAGGGCGGCAACCCGAATGCGCAGGCCGAGCTCGCCTGGCGCCATGCGGTCGGCGAGGGATTGCCGAAGTCCGTCACCGAAGCGGTGCAGTGGGCGACGCGCAGCGCCGAGCGCGAGTGCCCGGCCGGCGAGGCCGTGTTGGGCTGGCTGCTCTATCAGGGCATGGGGTTGCCGCGCGACTATGCCGAGGCGGCGCGCCTGTTCGAGCGGGCGGCGGCGGCGCAGGACAGCCGGGGGGCGACGTGGTTCGCCCTGTGCCTGCTGCGCGGCCACGGCATCGGTGCCGATGTGCAGCGCGGCGGCACCCTGTTGCGGGAAGCCGCGGGACAGGGCAGCCATCTTGCACAGTACTGGCTCGGCCGGCTGCTCTACCTCGGCCAGCACCTGCAGCGCGATTTCCGCTCGGCCGCACACTGGTTGAAGCGGGCGAGCGAACACGGCATGCCGCGCGCCGCCGACCTGCTTGCCCGCTGCCATTTCTTCGGCCGCGGCGTGCGGCAGGACCGCGCGGCCGCCGCCGGGCTCTGGCAGCAGGCGGCGGATGCCGGCGTGGCGCCGGCGATGTTCTGCCTCGGCCTCTGCTTCTACGCCGGCGAGGGAGTCGCTCAGGATCATGCCGAGGCTGTCGCCTGGTTCCGGGCGGCCGCGCGCAAGCGCGTCGCGGCGGCGATGTTCCTGCTCGGCCAATGCACGACGTTCGGCTTCGGCGTCACGCCGGACCCGGCGCTGGGGCTGGCGTGGTATCGCCGCGCGGCGGAGCGCGGCAGCCGCGAGGCGGAGTTCGAGCTCGGCGAGGCCTGCGCCGTAGGGCGCGCCCACCAGCCGCGCGACCTGGCCGAGGCGGTGCGCTGGTGGCGTGCCGCGGCCCGGCAGGGGCATGCCCGCGCGCAACTGAAGCTCGGCCACTGCCATCGCTGGGGCGAGGGCGTCGAGGAAAACAAGTCGCTTGCCCTCGCCTGGTACCGTCGGGCCGCCGACGGCGGCCAGGCGGATGCGCACATCTGGCTCGGCGAGTGCCACGAGCATGGCGAGGGGACGTCCGCCGATCCGGTCGCGGCCCGTCGTCATTACCATGCCGCCGCGCAGGCGGGCTCGGCGCACGGGCTGGCCGAGCTGGGCCGCTGCCAGCTTTACGGCATCGGCGGACAGGCGGATGTCGGCCGTGGCGAGACGGCGCTGCGGCAGGCCGCTGAAGCCGGCTGGCAGCCGGCGCTGGACGAACTCGAGCGCTACTGGTTCGCCGAGGGGGAACGCCATTTCCACGGCCACGGCGTGGTGAGCGATGCCGCGCGCGCGCGCGAGTGCTATCGCAAGGCCGGCGAGCTCGGCCACCGGCGCGCCGCCTGCATGCTGGCCGAATGCCTGCGGCACGGCCTGGGTGGCCCCGCCGATGCAGCCCAGGCCGTCACCTGGTATCGGCAGGCGGCGACCCTGTTCGATGCGAAACTGGCGCTGGCCGACCTCTACTACCACGGCGAAGGGGTGACGCGAAACTATCGCGAGGCGTATCGCTGGTTCGAGCAGGCGGCCGACCAGCACGAGGATGCCTATGCCCTCTACAGCCTCGGTTTCATGCTGCTGCACGGGCAGGGCGTGCGGCGCGACGCGAAGCTCGGGCTGCGCCGCCTGCGTCGCGCCGCGGTGCTGGGCGAGATGAATGCCCAGTACGAACTCGGCGCGGCCTACTATCGCGGCACGCTGGTCGAGCGCAATCTGCGCCTGGCGATGAAATGGCTGCGCATGGCGGCCGGCCAGGGACACGAACAGGCGCGCGCCTTCCTCGAACGCATCGGCCGCGGCCGGGCGCTCAATTAAGCCCCGCCTCCTTCAAGCCCGCCCCCTTCGCCCCCTCGCGGGGGTTCGAGAATGCTCGCTGCGCTCGATATTACGGGCGCCTTCTTAGGATGATCCGTGCAGCCAGTCCACCGCCCTCGCGGGGGGACAGTTCGAGACGGCCGTCCTGCGAGCGCACGATGCGATCGACGATCGCCAGCCCCAGGCCGGCACCCGCGGCCCCGGTGCGCGCGGTCTCGCCGCGCGTGAACGGTTGCTTGAGTCGCTCGACCGCTTCCGGCGGGATGCCCGGGCCGCGGTCCAGCACGGCGATGATGGCCTCGTCGCCGGCCATCGACAACGAGAGTTCGACCGGCGCTGCCGTTCCGCCATGGCGCAGCGCATTCTCGATCAGGTTGACGACGGCCCTGCGTAGCGCGGCGGGTGCGATCCGTATCCGGCAGGCATCGTGTTCGAGGGTCGCGACGACCCGCTGGCCGTAGCGGGCGGCGATCTCGTTCAGCATCGGAACGACGTCGACCGATTCCTGGAGCGTGTCTTCCCGTACCGGCGGGCGTGCGAAGTCGAGGAACTGGCCGATGGTGTGGTCCATCTCGGCGATGTCGGCCTCCATGCCGGCGCGCGCTTCGGCGTCGGTGACCGAGAGCTCCGTTTCCATGCGCAAACGCGCCAGCGGCGTGCGCAGGTCGTGCGAGATGCCGGCGAGCAGCAACGCGCGATCCTCCTCGAGCTGGCGCAGGCCGGCGCTCATCTGGTTGAAGGCGTGCGTGACGGCGGCGATCTCCTGCGGGCCCTGTTCGGCCAGTGGCGGCGCCGTCCCGCCGGCGCCGACTTTTCGGGCGGCGGCTTCGAGTGCCTTGAGCGGATGCGTGATGCGGAAGACGATCAGCCAGGCACCGGCCAGCGACAGCAGCAGCACGGCCGCGCCCCAGCCGAGCCATTGCCACGGGAAGTGGCGTTCCAGGCGTTCGCGCGGCAGGGCGAGCCAGAAGTCCCCCTCGTTGCCTTCGAAGATGCGGAAGCGTACGAACAGGCCGGATTCGCCGTTGAGCCGGAAGGCGAGCCGGGTTTCCGGGCCGAGCTGCTCGTACAGGCGGGCTTCGATGCGGCGCGTGAGTTCGCGTTCCGGCGGCGGGTCGACCTGGTCGCCGGGGTCGGCGGGATAGACGCGCACGCCTTCCCGGTCGGACAACTCGGCGAGCAGCTCATGGCGATGCTCGGGGTGGGCGGCGAGCAGGGCGGCGCGCGTCAGGTTGGTGACGCTTGCCACCATCTGCGACAGCTGGCGCGAACGGCGCTCCAGTTCGGCCTCCTGGAAGATCGTCAGCCAGGCCGCCACGGCCAGCAGCATCAGCGTGGCGATCAGCAGAAAGGCGCGCCAGAGGAGGCTGTGAGGCAGGAGTCGCAAGGCTCAGGGTGCGTCCCGGCCGTCGGGCACGAACACGTAGCCGAAACCCCAGACCGTCTGGATGTGGCGCGGCTTGGACGGGTCGTCTTCGACCAGCTTGCGCAGGCGCGAGATCTGCACGTCGATGGCACGGTCGAACACGCCATGCTCGCGGCCGCGTGCCAGCTCCATCAGCTTGTCGCGCGACAGCGGCTGGCGCGGATGCTTGAGCAGCACGGCGAGCAGGCCGAACTCGCCGGTCGTCAGCAGGGTCGCGTCGCCATCCCGGGCCAGCTCGCGCGTCGCCAGGTTGACCGTCACCTTGCCGAAGCTGACGGTTTCCTGCGTGGCGGCCGGGGCGCCGGCCGGCGGCGGCGCGGCGCGGCGGCGCAGGACGGCATGGATGCGCGCCACCAGCTCGCGCGGGTTGAAGGGTTTGGGCAGGTAGTCGTCGGCGCCGAGCTCCAGGCCGACGATGCGGTCGATGTCGTCGCCCTTGGCCGTCAGCATGAGGATCGCGATATGGGCCGTCTCGTCGCCCTTGCCGCGCAGGCGGCGGCAGATCGACAGGCCGTCCTCGCCGGGGAGCATCAGGTCGAGCACGATCAGGTCGTAGAGTTCGCGCTCCAGCGCGCGGTCGAGCCCGGCGGCATCCGCCACGGCCTTGACGCTGAATCCCTGTTCGCCGAGATAGCGTTCCAGCTGGCTGCGCAGGCGCAGGTCGTCGTCGACGACGATGATCTTGGGTTTGCGGGCTTCGTTCATGGCGCGAAGGATACTGCCGTTTGTCCGGCAGGCATTGCGAGATGTTACGGGCGCCACGGGGTGCAATGGATTGTTACAAAGCCCGCCATTTTCGGCCTCGGCAGGGTTCTACAATGCGCCCATGAACAAGGCCGTGCGATTTTTCCTCCTGTCCGCATTCTCCCTGCTGCCGCTGAGCGGCATGGCGCAGGAATATCCGCGCCCGCCCGCCGCCGAGCAATACGGTGCCGGTCCCGAAGGTGGTCCCGGCCGCTCGCTTTCGGCCGAGGAGCGCATCGAGCGCCGCGAGGAAAACCGGCAGCGTCGCGACGCCTGGCGCCAGATGAGTCCGGAGGAGCGCCATCGGCTGCGCAGCGACATCCGCGATGCCGGCCGCTCGATTTATCCCGGCCAGCACCGCGGGCGTAATATGCGGCCGTGAGGGATGTGCGGCCGGCGCCCAAGCGCTACCGCCCCCAGCAGTCGAACGACTCCGGAAAAATCACCCGTCGCTCTGGATATTACTTTATACATATAATATAGTCGCGCTTCAGGTATCCGGCGGGGGACGCAGGAATGCAGATCAAGGCGGCGGCAAATTGCGAACTGGGCCTCATCGAAATCGATGAGCAGCATGGGCAGTTGTTCAACCTGCTGGAAGAACTGGATCGCGCGGTCATCAACGGCGACCGCTGGCATGTCGTGCATAACGTACTCGTCAAAATTTCCCAGTGGGCAGCAGTGCATTTCGCGGTCGAGGAGTCCCTGATGCGGCTGTTCAGGCATGCCCGGCTGAGCGCACATGTAGCGGACCATGCCGAGATGCAGGATCGGCTGAAGCAGCTGATGATCGCTTCCCTCAAGCAGGATGTGTCGAAAGAGGCTTCCCGCTACCTGCGCGAGTGGAAGCGGCGGCATATCGAGGTTTTCGATGGCACACTGCTCGAACAGTTGCGCGACATCGCGCGCCGGCTCGACCTCCAGGCGTCCGGGGTGGCTGCCGCAACGGCTTGACAATTCCCTCCCGGCGGACTTCAATAAAACCTGACCATGCAAGTCGGGAATTGGGTTTGTCCACGTACCGAAAGGAGGGCGTCATGTACGACATCAACAAGTACATCCTCGAGCGCGGATCGTCGGATCGTGATCCGGCCGGCCATATGTCGAATCTTGCCCACTGGTCGCCGCTCGTGGCCCACCGTCTGGCCGAGTCCGAAGGGCTCGTCCTCGGCGAGGATCACTGGCAGGTGATTTATTGCCTGCGCGAACGCTACTGGGAAACAGGGCCGGACTGGACGGCGCGCCGTGTCACGCGCGAAATGGCGCGCGATTTCGCGTCCTGCGGCGGCTTGCGCTATCTCTATGGCCTGTTTCCGCAGGGGCCGCTGGCGCAGGGTTGCCGGCTCGCCGGCCTGCCTTTGCCACACGGCACCATCAACCGTTCGTTCGGCAGCGTGCACTGAAATCTTCCGCCAGCGCGCGCCGGGAGGAGGCAGCCGTACGGCTCGGCTAGAATCCGCGGAGTGAAACTCCTCGCCTTCGAAGCCTCCACCCGTCGTCTTTCCGCCGCCCTCTGGGTCGATGGTTCGCTCGCCGAGAAATCGGCCGATGTGCCGAACGGCGGCTCCGAAAAGCTGTTGCCGTGGGCGCATGAACTGCTGGCCGAGGCGGGCCTCGGCTTGCCGCAGCTCGACGGCCTGGCCTTCGGCGCCGGTCCCGGCGGCTTCACCGGATTAAGGCTCGCCTGCGGCGTGACGCAGGGGCTGGCCTTCGGCCTCGACCGGCCGGTCGTGCCGGTCGGTACGCTCGCGGCACTGGCGCTCGCGGCAGGGGGTGGGCGGGTACTCGCCTGCCTCGATGCCCGCATGCACGAGATCTATGTCGCCGGCTATGTCGTGAATGGTGGCGAAGCGGAGGAATCGCTGCCGCCAAAAGTCGGTGCCGGCGAGACGGTGCTGCTTCCTGTAGAGGACGACTGGCGCGGTGCGGGCGACGGCTTCGCCACGCCGCATGGCGAGACACTGCGGCGGCGCATGGGTGCGCGCCTCGTCAGCGTCGATGCTGCCGTCTATCCGACCGCCGCGGCGGTCGCGCGGCTCGCGGCACCGGTGCTGTCTCGCGGTGAAGGCGTCATCGCGGCGCAGGCGCTGCCGTTCTACGTGCGCGACAAGGTGGCGCTGACGACCACCGAGCGCCTCGCCCGGGGCGGCCGCAAGTGATCGTGAAACCGATGACCCCGGCCGACATCGATACGGTGTTGGCCATCGAGACGCGTGTCCAGGCATTTCCCTGGACACGCGGCAATTTCGCCGATGCGCTGGCCGCGGGCTACGATGGCTGGCTGGCGTGCGAGGGCGACACGCCCGTCGGCTTCGTGCTGCTGATGCGTGCGGTCGATGAAATCCACCTGCTGGTGATCGGCATCGCGCCGGATTGGCAGGGGACGGGACGCGGGCGCGCGCTGCTCGATTACGCCACGACGCAGGCACGCGAAAGCGGCATGGCGCGCATGCTGCTGGAGGTGCGCCCGTCGAACGTTGGCGCCATCGCTTTCTACCGGGCCGCCGGTTTCGACGAGATCGGCCGCCGGCGCGGGTACTATCCCGCTTCGACTGGAAGGGAAGACGCCATTGTGATGGCCAGGAATCTATGAATCCATGAACCGTGATCAGATGCTGAAGGAAATGGGGCTCGGCCCGATCTGGAAACTGCGCCAGCCGCCGAAGAAGAAGCGGGGTGCCGCGTCCGAGCCGGAGTCGGTCGCACCGGTGGACGACCGTACGGCGGCGATCGCGGCGATGGACTGGGATGCGCTGAAGCCGGCGGTCGCCAGCTGCACCGCCTGCGAGCTGTGCCAGACGCGCAAGCAGGCTGTGCTCGGCGTCGGCGACCCGGCGGCCGACTGGCTCTTCGTCGGCGAAGGTCCGGGGGCCGAGGAGGACGAGCGCGGCGAGCCCTTTGTCGGCCAGGCCGGCAAGCTGCTCGATGCGATGCTCGCCGCCATCGACCTGAAGCGCGGCGACCGGGTGTACATCGCGAACGCCGTGAAATGCCGTCCGCCCAACAACCGTACGCCCGAGCCGGGCGAGACGGCGGCCTGCTGGCCGTTCCTGGCGCGGCAGATCGAACTGATCCGGCCGAAATTGATCGTCACGCTCGGCAAGCCGGCGGCCCAGACGCTGCTGCAGGAGGAAGTCACCATCAGCCGCGCCCGCGGCGTGGTGCATGACTTCGCCGGCATCCCGCTGATCGTCACCTACCATCCGGCCTACCTGTTGCGCAACCTGCCCGACAAGGCAAAGGCCTGGGAAGACCTCTGTTTCATGCGCCGGACGATGGCGGGGCTTCGGTAAAATCGGCCCATGAGCCCTCCTTCATCTCCCCTGATCCGCGCAGAAACTTCCACCCTGCTGGTCGTCGACCTCCAGGACCGTCTGTTGCCGCACATCCACGACTGGCAGCGCGTCCTCGGCCATGCCGACTGGCTGGTGCAGGTGGCACAGCGCCTGAACGTTCCCGTCGCCGCGACCGAGCAGTATCCGAAAGGCATCGGCCACACGCATCCGCTGATTGCCGCGCGGTTGCCGGCCGGCAGCGTGGGCGCGAAGATGCATTTCTCCTGTGTCGCGGGCAACTGCCTGCCGGGATTGCCGGGCATGGAGCGGCCGCAGGTGGTCGTCTGCGGCACGGAGGCGCACGTCTGCGTGCTCCAGACGGTGCTGGAACTGACCGCCCATGGCAAGCAGGTATTCGTCGTCGAGGAGGCGGTCGGCTCGCGCGATCCCGCCCACAAGGCGTTGGCGCTGGAGCGCATGCGCCAGCACGGCATTACCATCGTGTGCCGCGAGATGGTCGCCTTCGAATGGCTGCACGTCGCCGGCACGGACGTGTTTCGCGACATCAGCAAAAATTTCCTCAAATAACGTGCGCATCCTGCTTTCCAACGACGACGGCTATCTCGCTCCCGGTCTCGCGGCGCTGGCCGAGGCCATGCGCGGCATGGGCGAGGTGACCGTGGTGGCGCCCGAGCGCAATCGCAGCGGCGCCTCGAATTCGCTGACGCTCGACCGGCCGCTGCACCTCAAGGAAGCCCCCAACGGCTTCTTCTACGTCAATGGCACGCCGACCGACTGCGTGCATCTGGCCGTCACCGGCATGCTCGACCACGAGCCGGACATGGTGCTCTCCGGCATCAACTGGGGGCCGAACATGGGCGACGACACGATCTATTCCGGCACCGTGGCCGCGGCGATGGAAGGCCACCTGCTCGGCGTGCCGGCCATCGCGCTGTCGCTCGCGAGCTTTTCCGGGCGCAACTTCGCCACGGCCGGGCGCGTCGCGCGGCAGCTCGCCGAGCGTTTCCGCGACCGTCCCTTCGGCGCGCCGGTGCTGCTCAACGTCAATGTGCCGGATGTGCCCTACGACCTGCTGCAGGGCCTGCGCGTGACGCGACTGGGCCGCCGCCACAAGGCCGAGCCGGTGGTGAAGCAGGTCTCGCCGCGCGGCGAGGCCGTCTATTGGGTCGGTGCCGCGGGTGCGGCTGCCGATGCCGGCGAAGGCACCGACTTCCATGCCGTCGACAACGGCTGGGTATCCGTGACGCCGCTGCAGATCGACCTGACCCATGCCGGCCAGATCGAGGGCGTGCAGGGGTGGCTGACCGCATGAACGCCCTGGCCGCCTTCCCCGGCATGGGCATGACCTCCGAGCGCACGCGGGCGCGCATGGTCGAGCGTGTGCGCGAGCAGGGTGTCCGCAACGAGGACGTGCTGCGCGCGCTCGGCGTCGTGCCGCGCCATGTCTTCGTCGAGGAGGCGATGGCACATCGCGCCTACGAGGACACGGCGCTGCCGCTGATCCTCGGCCAGACCATTTCCCAACCCTACATCGTCGCACGCATGATCGAGCTGCTGCTCGAAGGTCGTGGCGGCCTGGGCAAGACGCTCGAGATCGGCGCCGGCTGCGGCTACCAGGCGGCGGTGCTGGCGCAGCTGACCAAGGATGTCTATGGCGTCGAGCGCATCGGGCCGCTGCTGGCCCGCGCCCGCGAGAACCTCAAACGCCTGCAGCTGACGCGCATCCGCCTCAAGCACGCCGACGGCATGGGCGGCCTGCCGGAAGCGGCGCCCTTCGACTCGATCATCGTCGCAGCGGCCGGCGCCGGTGTGCCGCAGGCCCTGAAGGATCAGCTCGCCGTGGGCGGGCGCCTCGTCATCCCGGTCGGCACCGCCGAGCAGGTGCTGCTGCTCGTCGAGCGCACGCCGCAGGGCTGGGAAGAACGTCGTTTCGACGCGGTGCGTTTCGTGCCGCTGCTGCCGGGAGTGACTGCATGAACCTGCGCCCAGTTTTTTCGCTGCTGCCTGCCGTGCTGGCGGGCTGCATCACGACGGCCCCGGTGCCGGTGGCCGACAGCGGCACGCCGGTCCGCATCGAGGCACCCCGGGCAGCCTCGGCCACGCCTGCCGTCGCGGCGGCGCCGTCCGGCAAGTTCTACACGGTGAAGAAGGGCGACACCCTGTACAGCATCGCCCTCGACCACGGCATCGAATACCGCGAGCTGGCGGCCTGGAACGGCATCGACAACCCCGCCCGCATCCGCGTCGGACAGCAGTTGCGCGTCGCGCCGGCGGAATCCGCGTCAGCCGCCCCGGCCACGTCCACGGCTCCCGCAGGGTCCGCCGAAGTGCGTCCGATCGAGATCGGCGGGCCGGTGACGGCGCGCGCACTCGACGGATCGCCTGCCGCCGTCCCGCCAGCGCCGATTTCCGCGTCGGACCGGATCAAGCGCGCCCCGGTCGGCGGCAAGCTCCCCTACTCGGAAGAGAATGTCGCCCTGCTGAAAAACCGCGAGGCGGCACCCGTCGCGGTGCAGTCGCCGGGACCGGTGGCGACGACCGTCGTGCCGGCCGAGAAGCCGCCCGAAAAACCCGCTGCGCCGGCCGCACCCGTGGCTGCGGTCGCCGGCGAGATCGACTGGGCCTGGCCGGCCGGCGGCAAGGTCATCGCCACCTTCGACGAGGGGAGCGCGCCAGGCGTCACCAAGGGCATCGACATCGCCGGCAAGATCGGCGACCCCGTCCTCGCCGCCGCCGCGGGCAAGGTCATCTACGTCGGCAGCGGCCTGCGCGGCATGGGCAATTTCGTGGTTGTGCGCCACACCCCGGCCTACCTGTCTGTCTACGCCCACAACAGCCGCATCCTCGTGAAGGAGGAGCAGGCCGTGACGCGCGGCCAGAAGATCGCCGAGCTGGGCAATTCCGATGCCGACCAGCCCAAGCTGCATTTCGAGGTGCGCCACCAGGGCAAACCGGTCGACCCGCTGAAGTACCTGCCCGCCCGCTGATGACGCACGGGGTACAGGGCGGGGGCGAGGAGCCCGACGAGCAGGCGGAGGGTCCCGCCCCGGCCGAGTCCGGCCATGCGCCGGCCGGCGCGGACGGCTTCCTCGACGATGTCACCCAGCTCTACCTCAACGAGATCGGTGCGCGGCCGCTGCTGACGCCGGCCGAGGAACTGGCGCTGGCGCGCGCGACGCGGGACGGCGACTTCGCGGCCCGCCAGCGCATGATCGAGGCCAACCTGCGCCTCGTCGTCAGCATCGCCCGCCATTACCTGCATCGCGGCATCCCGCTCGACGACCTGATCGAGGAGGGCAACCTCGGCCTCATCCATGCGCTGGAGAAGTTCGATCCGGAGCGCGGCTTCCGCTTTTCGACCTACGCGACCTGGTGGATCCGCCAGAATGTCGAACGGGCGATCATGAACCAGTCGCGCACCATCCGCCTGCCGGTGCATGTGGTCAAGGAACTGAATGCGATCCTGCAGGCGCTGCGCCAGATCGGTCGCGAAGCGGGAGAAGGCGATGATCGCGTCGGCCATGAAGCGGTGCTCGACAGCGTGGCGACGCTGCTGCACAAGCCCGTCGACGAAGTGCGCCGCATCCTCGCGCTCAACGAGCGCACGACTTCGCTCGACGCGCCGCTCGACATCGATCCCGACCTGACCGTGGCGGATGCGCTGGCCGACGAGCATGGCACCGATCCGGAAACCGTCGTGGCGGAGGAGGAGATCAGTCGCCACGTCGCAGCCTGGGTGAATGAGCTGTCGCCGCGCCACCGCCGCGTCGTCGAGGGGCGCTACGGGCTCGGCGGCGAGGAGGTCGCCACGCTCGAAACCCTGGCCCGCGAGCTGGGCGTCACGCGCGAACGCATCCGCCAGTTGCAAATGGAAGCCCTCGAGCGCCTGCGCCAGCGGCTGGCGCGGCTCGGCATGGGAATCCGGGCGCTGATCTGAACCGGACAAAAGTCGGCGCCGGCGGGACGGCGCGGCGTCCCCTTACTTGCGCGTCAGCACCACGGCCAGCTCGTTCTGCTGCAGGCCATGATGGGGGACGAGCGGGTAGGGCGGTTTCGGCCAGTCCCACAGCGTCGCCGGGAAGATCGCGCGCATCGCGTGGATATCGCCGTGGTAGGGCGGCCCCTCGATGAAGCCCGTGCCCGCGCCCTCCTTGCGCGCCTGCATGAACAGCGCCAGCAGCCGGCCGCCGGGCCGGATCCAGCCATGCAGCTGTTCCGCGTAGCGCGTCCAGTAGTCGGGATAGAGCGCGCACAGGCAGGTCTGCTCGAATACCGCGTCGACCGGCGCTGCCGGCTGCCAGTGCAGCACGTTGGCCTCGATCAGTTCGGCGTCGCAGCCATTGCGTTCGAGATGGTTGCGGCACAGATCCAGCGCGCCCGGGGCGAAGTCGAGGCCGGTGGCGAGCATGCCCGCCGCCGCCAGCTCGACGACTTCCCAGCCCTGTCCGCAGCCGGGAACGAGGATGCGATCGCCGCGCGTGAGCGTGCCGTCGGCGAGCCAGGTGGCAAGCTGAGGATTGGCGCCGCCGCGGTCCCAGGGCAGATTGCCCGCGACGAAGCGTTCCTGCCAGAAGGATTGGCCGGGTCCGCTCATGGTTGTCCTTTCTCTGTGTGTCGTGCCTTCAGCGTAGCGGCGAAATCCGTCACCGTGGCGGCGTAGAAACTGCTGCGGTTGTAGCGGGTGATGACGTAGAAATTACGGTAGCCGAGCCGGTATTCGGTCGGTGCATCGGGCGTGACGAGGTCGATCAGCGCGGCGGGGGCGTCGGGGGCGTCGGCGGGAACCGCAATGCCGAGTTCCGCCATTTCGCGTGGCTGGCGTTGCGGCTGAATGCCTTCGGCGACCAGCATCTCCGCCGCCGTCCCGCCGGCGCCGACTTTCAGCGAGATCGGTCCGCCTTCCTCCCAACCGTGTTCCTTGAGGAAGTTCGCCACGCTGCCGATCGCGTCTTCCACGCTGCCGGACAGGTCGACGCGGGCGTCGCGGTCGAAATCGACGGCATAGGCGCGGATGCTCGACGGCAGGAACTGCGGCAGGCCGATCGCGCCGGCGTAGGAACCGCGGTAGTCCTGCGGGGCGCGGCTTTCGTCGCGGGCCAGCAGCAGCAGCGCCTCGAGTTCGCGTCGGAACAGCGGGGCGCGCGGCGGGTAGTCGAAGGCCAGCGTGGCCAGCGCGGCGAAGGTCTCGAAGCGGCCGGTATGGCGGCCGTAGAAGGTCTCGATGCCGATGATGGCGACGATGATCTCGGCCGGCACGCCGGTGAGCGCCTCGGCCTTGGCCAGTGAGCCGCCGTGCCGGCGCCAGAAGTCGAGGCCGACCTTGATGCGGCGCGGCTCGATGAAGCGGCTGCGGTAGGCCTGCCAGGACTTGACGCGCGGGTCGGCCGGCGGGGCGATGGCCTTGAGGACGGCCGGCAGGGCCTCGGTGCGCGCGAACAGCTGCGCAAGCGCAGCGCCGTCGAGGCCGTGGCGCGATTCCATGTCGGCGATGAAGCCGCGTACGTCGTCGCGTCCGGCATAGGTCGCCGCCTGGACGGGCAGCGCCAGGGCGAGCAGCAGGCATGGGATGAAACGGGTCATGGCTTGAAGGCCGCCACGCGGCGGCGCAATTCGTGGAAGCTCGAAGCATCCAGCCTACCGTAACGCAGCCCGGCGTAAAGCGCGGCGATGCGGCGGATTTCCGCTGCTTTCGTCGGTTGCGCCGAAAGCACCTGCACGATGCGCCCTGCGTAGTCCTGCGGACCTTCCCAGTCGTGACGCGGGAAGCCGCGGCGGGCCAGCCGTTTCGTGAGGCGCAGCCATTGCCGCTGCACCCTGTCGGGATGCGGGCGGCGCCAGAGCATCCAGCCGGTCAGCGCGAGCAGCACAGCGCCGCAGAGCACCGCCAGCGTCGCCGTCATCGTCTGCCAGTCCGGGCTCTTCATGCCGAGCCGTTCGAGCAGGTCGCGCTGGCGTTGCGGATCGTAGCCGAGCACCCACTGGTTCCACGCGTTGTTGATCGCCCACCAGCGGTAGCGCAGGTCGCGCAGGAAGTGATAGCCGCGGGCGAGGAAGGGCAGCGGGTCGCCGGCCGGCACCGCGGCGGCGAGGTTTTCCTCGATGCGCGCCGGCGCTGAGGTCGCGGTCGGGTCCACGCGCACCCAGCCGCGACCCGCCAGCCAGACTTCCGCCCAGGCGTGCGCGTCGGACTGGCGGATCACCCAGGTGTCGTCGACGGGATTGCGCTCGCCACCCTGATAGCCGGTGACGACGCGCGCCGGGACGCCGGCGGCCCGCATCAGCACGACGAAGGCGGAGGCGAAGTGCTCGCAGAAGCCGCGCCGGTGGTCGAACAGGAACTCGTCGGCCACGTCCCGATCCATCAGCGGCGGCCGCAGGGTGTAGACCAGCGTGCGCTCGCGCATGAAGTCGATGGCGCGCTGCAGCTGGACGGCATCGCTGCTGCCGTCCGCCGTCCAGCCGGCGCCGACTTCCCGGGTGCGCGGGTTGAGGCCCGCGGGCAGCTGCCGGGCCGCGGCCAGCGTGTCCGGCGATTCGCCGGGGTGGGTCACGGTAGTTTGCGACCGCAGCGTATAGCGCAGCCGTTCGCGCACCGGCTTGCGCGCATGGAGCTGGAAATCGGTGGAGCGGAAGGCGCCGGGTGGCAGCGTCAGCGGCAGTTCGAGGGCGAACAGCCAGGGCCGGTTGTGCGGCTCCAGCGTCACGGTGTAGGTGAAGAGAGGGCCGTCCGCCAGCGGCCGGTAGGGCAGTTCGCGCGCGATGGCCTTTTCGCCGGGCCGCCAGGTGCGTTCGTCGAGACGCGTCAGCACCGGGCCGCGCCAGTACATCTCGCGCTTCGGCGGCACCGGGCCGTCGAACTTGACGCGGAAGGCGATGGCGTCGGACTGGATCAGGTTGTTGATCGTGCCCGGCGACATGCTGTCCGAGAGTCCCGTCAGGCCGCTGTAGGCATCGGCGGGCAGGCCCCACAGCGGCCCGGACACGCGCGGGAACAGGACGAACAGGATCAGCATGAAGGGCAGCGCCTGCGCGAGCAGCAGGCCGGCCCGCCGGAACAGCGCCGGCGGCTTGTCGCGCGGGTCGGTCAGGCTGGCGAGCGTGGCCGTGGCGACGGCGAGCGTGGCGAGCATGGTGGCCGCGACCGGGATCGACTGGTCCTCGAAGAACTGCGTCAGCGTCAGGAAGTAGGCGAGCAGCACGATGGCCAGCCCGTCACGCGGGGCACGCGCTTCCAGTTGCTTGAGGGCGAGAAAGATCAGCAGCAGCGCGACGCCGGCCCGCTGGCCGAACAGGGTGCGGTATTCGAGGAACACGCCGGCCGTGCCGGCAAGGGTGACGAAGACCAGCACCCAGCGCGTCGGCAAGGGCTGTCGCCACCATGCCAGTGCGACGCGCCAGGCAAAGGCGGCGCCGGTCGCGACCGACAGCCACACCGGCACCTGCAGGGTCAGCGGCAGGAAGGCGGCGATTCCCGTCGCCAGCAGCCACCAGGTCTGCACCGGTGCCAGTGGAACGACCGTGTGGCGGCGGTCAGCCTTCATGCAGGGCGAGCGCCTTGAGGCAGGCGTGAACGTGGTCGGGACCGTGTCCGCGGGCGAGCGTGGTGCCCGGCAGGCGCAGGCCCCAGGCGAGGCCGGCGTCCTCGGCATCGATCACCCAGCGCGCCAGTATCGAGAGGCGGGTTTCGGTGTCCATGCCCGCCGGGAGGGTGTCCCAGTCCAGCCAGAGTGCCTGCGCGGCGGTGCCGGCGAACTGCTTCGTCTGCAGCGGGGCGTCGCTACCCTGCCGAGCGGCGGCTTTCCATGCGACATGGTGGGGCGGATCACTCGGCTGGTGGCGCCGCAGGCCGGCGAAGTCCTCGTCGCCGGTGTCGCTGGACAGGCGCCCGCCCTGCAGGCCGGCAAAAGTCGGCAACGGCGGGACGGCGCCTGCCGGACGCGGATAGACGAGGCAGGCAAGGGCCGGTGCGGCGTAGCTCCAGGTACGTACCAGGCCGAGCGGCCAGACGGTTGCGAGGGTCGCGCGCGGCATCGTGAGCCAGCCGCGCCGGGCGGCCGGCAACGGCAGCAGGACCTGGGTGCTGTCGCCGGCCGGAACGTCGGCCGCGATGGTCGGCTGCCCGGGCAGGCCCAGTTGCACGAGACGACGCTCGCGTCGATCCGGGTTGGCGAGGCGGAGCGGAAAGCGCGCCGTCCCGCCGGCGAACACCGGGGCGGCCGCGCCGGTGCCGATCGACAGGCCGGCGAGGTTGCGGAAGGTGTGCAGGATGGTCGCGACGCCGAGGCCGACGAGGAGGAACACCAGCAGGTAGCCGAGGCCGAGGTTGTAGTTGATCGCGCCGATCAGCATCACGACGAGCGAAACGGCGTAGAGCAGGCCGGCGCGTGTCGGCAGGACGTAGACGCGACGCTGCGTCAGGACGATCGGCACGGGTTCGGGCGGCACCGTGCGCAGCGCCCAGGCGACGAAACGTTCGTGCAGGGCTTCGCGCAGTTTATGCAGCATGGCTGCTACGGGAGCGGCACCGCCTCGATGAGCGAGCGGGCGATGTCGCCGGACGAGCGGCGCTCGCCACCGGCATCGCCGCGTCCCTGCAGGCGATGCGCGGCGACGGCGGGCAGGACGGCCTGGATATCCTCGGGCAACACGTACTCGCGGCCGACCAGCAGCGCCCAGGCGCGTGCGGCGGCGAGCAGGCCGAGGCCGGCGCGCGGCGACAGGCCGGTCGGCCAGTCCGCCGCAGTCCGTGTATGGGCGACGAGTGCCTGCACATAGTCGAGGAGGGGGTCGGCGACGTGAATCCTTGCTGCCTGCGCCTGGGCGGCCGAGAGTTCCTCCGGGCCGAGCAGGGGTGCCGCCTCGGCGAGGAGGGCGCGCCGGTCGCGGCCGGCGAGCAGGGCACGCTCGGCGGCGCGGTCCGGATAGCCGAGCTCGATGCGCATCAGGAAGCGGTCGAGCTGCGATTCCGGCAACGGAAAGGTGCCGATCTGGTGGGCCGGGTTCTGCGTGGCGATGACGAAGAATGGATCGGGCAGGGGGCGCGTTTCGCCCTCGACCGTCACCTGCCGCTCTTCCATGGCCTCGAGCAGGGCGCTCTGCGCCTTCGGCGTGGCGCGGTTGATTTCGTCGGCCAGCACGACCTGGCTGAAGACCGGGCCGGGGTGGAAGCGGAACACGCCGTTGTCCCGGTCGAAGATCGAGATGCCGAGGATGTCGGCCGGCAGCATGTCGCTGGTGAACTGGATGCGCTGGAAGGCGAGGCCGAGCAGGCGGGCGAGCGTGTGGGCCAGCGTGGTCTTGCCGACGCCGGGCAGGTCCTCGATGAGCAGGTGGCCGCGCGCGAGCAGGCAGGCGAGCGCGAGACGGATCGCATGTTCCTTGCCGAGGATGATGTCCGAGGCCGCGGCATGGACGGCGGACAGGCGGGTCTGAAGGGTGCTCTGGGGGGGCGGGGGCATGAGAAAAATTCCCTCGAAACGGTCATAATGCAGCTTTTGGCCGATTGTAAACGCAAGCGCGATTCTCACGCCCCATGACGATAGCCTTCATTTCCCACCCCGATTGCCTGCTCCACAACATGGGCTCGTATCACCCCGAAAGCCCCGAGCGCCTCGGCGCCATCCAGGACCGGCTGATCGCCGCCGGCCTCGACATCTACCTGTCCTACCACGACGCGCCGCTGGCCGAAAACGAACACCTGCGGCGGGCACATCCGCAAAGCTACATCGACATGATCACGGCGAGCGTGCCGGCTCAGGGCATCCATCACCTCGACCCGGATACCGCCCTGTGCCCGCATACGCTCAAGGCCGCCCTGCGGGCCGCGGGCGCGGGCGTGCTGGCGACCGACCTGGTGATGAAGAAGGAGGTGCCGGCGGCGTTCTGCGCGGTTCGCCCGCCCGGCCATCACGCCGAGCATGCCCGCTCGATGGGCTTCTGCTTCTTCAACAACATCGTGGTCGCCGCCCGCCATGCCCTCGATGCCTGGGGGCTGGAGCGCGTCGCGGTCATCGACTTCGACGTGCACCACGGCAACGGTACCGAGAACATCCTCGAGCAGGACATGCGCACGCTGATGTGCAGCATCTTCCAGCATCCGTTCTATCCCTATTGCGGCGACGACGAACCGGCACCGAACATGTGCAATGTGCCGATGTCGGCACGCTCGCGCGGCGATGCTTTCCGCGAGGTGGTCAGCGAGGTCTGGATGCCGCGCCTGCACGCGTTCAAGCCGCAGATGATCTTCATCTCGGCCGGCTTCGATGCCCACCTGGAGGACGACATGGGCAACCTCGGCCTGGTCGAGTCCGACTACGCCTGGGTGACCGAGCAGCTGCTGGCCGTCGCGAAGCAGTATTCGGAAGGCCGCATCGTCTCGATGCTCGAGGGCGGTTATGTGCTTTCGTCGCTGGCCCGCAGCGTGGCCGCCCACATCAAGGCCCTCGCCGAGCTGTAACTTTCCCTTACATCCGGGGCCGGCGTAATGGCCGGGCCCATCCTTTAGAATCCGCATTTCGCCAAAATGAGTTCAACGATGATCCAAGGTTCCCTTCCCGCCATCGTCACCCCCATGCTCGAGGACGGCGCGCTCGACCTTCCGGGCCTGCGCCGCTTGCTCGACTGGCATATCGCCGAAGGCTCGGACGGTATCGTCGTGGTCGGCACGACCGGCGAATCGCCGACGGTCGACATGGAAGAGCATTGCACGCTGATCCGCACCACCGTCGAGCATGTCGCCGGCCGCATCCCGGTGATCGCCGGCACCGGCGCCAACTCGACCAGCGAGGCGATCGAACTGGCGGAGTGCGCGAAGTCGGTCGGGGCCACGGCGCATCTTTCAGTCGTGCCCTACTACAACAAGCCGACGCAGGAAGGCCTCTACCGCCATTTCAAGGCCATCGCCGAGGCGGTCGACCTGCCGCTGATCCTCTACAACGTGCCGGGCCGCACCGTCGCCGACATGTCGAACGACACGACGCTGCGTCTGGCGCAGGTGCCGGGCATCGTCGGCATCAAGGATGCGACCGGCAACCTCGAACGCGGTGCCGATCTCGTCAAGCGGGCACCGGCCGGCTTCGCCATCTACAGTGGTGACGATCCTACCGGCGTCATGCTGACCCTGCTGGGCGGCGCCGGGGTGATCTCGGTCACGGCGAACGTCGCGCCGCGCCTGATGCACGAAATGATCGCCGCCGCTCTCGCCGGCGATGTCATGACGGCACGCGACATCAACGCGCGCCTGCAGGGCCTGCACAAGCAGCTGTTCTGCGAGGCCAACCCGATTCCCGTCAAGTGGTCCTGCGCGCGCATGGGGCTGATCACGGAAGGGCTGCGCCTGCCGCTGACCCCCCTGTCCACCGAATTCCACGACCGAGTGCTTGGCGCCATGCGCGAGGCCGGCATCCCGATCTGAAGATGAACATCACTTCGAACATCCTGCGCCTGGCCGGCCTGCTTCTGGCCAGTGCCCTGCTGGCCGCCTGCTCGGGCGGCATCCTGCCCGAGTCGAAGAAGATCGACTACAAATCGGCCGGCAAGCTGCCGACGCTCGAAGTGCCGCCCGACCTGACGCAGCCGACGCGCGACGACCGTTATGCCGTCCCGGACGTCACGCCGCGCGGTACCGCCACCTATTCCGAATACGCGGGCGAGCGCACCAGCGGGGCGACCTCGACGGCACCGGCCGTGCTGCCCACGGTCGACAAGATGCGCATCGAGCGCGCCGGCTCGCAGCGCTGGCTGGTCGCGGCCGGGACGCCCGAACAGCTCTGGCCCGCGCTCAAGGAGTTCTGGCAGGAGCTCGGCTTCATCATCAACGTCGAGACGCCCGAGGCCGGCGTGATGGAGACCGACTGGGCGGAGGATCGCGCCAAGCTGCCGCAGGACGTCATCCGCGGCACGCTCGGCAAGGTCTTCGACAGCCTCTATTCCACGGCCGAGCGCGACAAGTTCCGCACCCGCGTCGAAAAGGGTGCCGAACCGGGCACGACCGAGATCTACATCAGCCACCGCGGCATGTACGAGGTCTATGTCGACGAGGGCAAGAGCGAGACGCGCTGGCAGCCGCGTCCGGCCGAGCCCGAACTCGAGGCGGAGATGCTGCGCCGCCTGATGGTGCGGCTCGGCGTCGAAGAGAACCGGGCCAAGTCGATGATCGCCGCCGCGCCGAAGCAGGAGCGTGCCAAGCTGACCCGCGCGGCCGACGGTGCCGGGACGCTGGCCCTGATGGAGTCCTTCGACCGCGCCTGGCGCCGGGTCGGGCTGGCGCTCGACCGGGTCGGCTTCACCGTCGAGGATCGCGACCGCTCGCAGGGACTCTATTTCGTGCGCTACATCGATCCGGAGGCGGACAATCGCAAGAAGGATGACAAGGGGGGCTGGCTCAGCAAGCTCAACCCGATGAACCTGTTCCAGAGCGACAAGTCCAAGGTCGATCCGCAAGCGCAATACCGCATTCACGTGGCCGGCGAGGGCGATGCCAGCACGGTGCGCATCCTGACCCGCGAGGGCGGTGCCGACAACTCGGAAACGGCGCGCAGGATCCTGGGGCTGTTGCACGAACAATTGAAGTGACCCTGCCGGCGTGATCAGATTTGCCTCGCTGGGCAGCGGCAGCAAGGGCAATGCCCTGCTCGTCGAGTCCGGCCGCACGCGCGTGCTGGTGGATTGCGGCTTCGGTCCGCGGGAAATGGCGAGGCGCCTCGAGAGCAAGGGTGTCGCGCCGGAATCCATTGCGGCCGTGCTGGTGACGCACGAACATGCCGACCATGTGGGCGGCGCGGCACGCTGTGCCGCACGTTTCGGCTGGACGGTCCACGCCAGCTACGGCACCGCCGCCGCAGCCGGCCAATTGGCCGATGTGACGGTGCGGCGCTTCGACAGCCATGCCGCTTTTGCCATCGGCGATCTCGAGATCCATCCCTACCCGGTGCCGCACGATGCGCGCGAACCGACCCAATTCGTCTTTTCGGACGGGGCGAAACGACTGGGCGTGCTCACCGATGCCGGCACTGTCACGCCGCACATCGCCGCGATGCTGGCGGAATGCGCGGCGCTCGTGCTCGAATGCAATCACGATGCGCAGATGCTGGCGCGGGGGCGCTATCCGCCGCCGCTCAAGCAGCGCATCGCCGGTGGCTTCGGTCATCTGGAGAACGACGCTGCCGCAGGCCTGCTGCGGGGGATCGGCGGCAAATCCCTCCAGCATGTCGTCGCCGCCCACCTGTCCGAGGAAAACAATACGCCGGCGCTGGCCCGTGCGGCACTGGCCGGCGCGCTGGGCTGCGGGGCCGAATGGATCGGCGTGGCCAGCCAGGTCGAGGGGTTCGGCTGGCGTGAATTGAGGTGAGCATGGAAATGAAACAGCACACGAATATCGCCGGGGTCGAGTCGCTCGATCACGAAGGCCGCGGGGTTGCGCACGTCGAGGGCAAGGCCATCTTCATCGAGGGCGCGCTGCCGGGCGAGCGGGTCGTCTACTCGAGCTTCCGCCGCAAGCCGACCTTCGAGAATGCGCATGCCGTCGAAATCCTGCGGGCATCGAGCCAGCGCGTGACGCCGAAGTGTCCGCACTTCGGCACATGCGGGGGCTGCAGCATGCAGCACCTCGACCTGCTGGCGCAGACCGCTGCCAAGCAGCGCGTACTGGAGGATGCCTTCTGGCACATCGCGCGCCTGCGCCCCGAATCCATCCTGCCGCCGATCATCGGCCCGGCCTGGGGCTATCGTCGCCGTGCGCGCCTGACGGTGCGGCTGGTCGCGAAGAAGGGCGGCGTACTGGTCGGCTTCCACGAAAAGCGCAGCAGCTATGTCGCCGTGATGGATTCCTGCGCCGTCCTGCCGGCGCCGATTTCCGCACTATTGCCCGAGATGCGTCGCCTGGTCGAGTCGTTGTCGATTCCCGGCCGCCTGCCGCAGATCGAAGTCGCGGCGGGCGACACACCGACCGCACTGGTGTTCCGGATTCTCGAACCCTTGACGCCGGATGACGAGGACAAGCTGCGTGCCTTCGCCGACCGGCACGGCGTGCATGTCTGGCTGCAGACCGGCGGGCCCGACACTGCGGCACTCTTCCATCCGGCCGATGGCGGCTGGCCGACCTACCGCCTGCCGGATTTCGACGTGACGCTGCGCTTCCGGCCGACCGATTTCACGCAGGTGAACCACGATATCAACCGCGTGCTGGTGCGGCGGGCGCTCGGCCTGCTCGACGTCCGTCCTGGCGAGTCGGTCGCCGACATGTTCTGCGGGCTGGGCAACTTCACGCTGCCCCTGGCGCGCATGGGCGCCAGGGTCGTCGGCGTCGAGGGCAGTGCGCCGCTGCTCGCCCGGGCGAAGGAAAATGCCGTGCTCAACGGCCTCGATTCCCGCATCGACTACCACGTCGCCAACCTCTTCGAGGTGACGCCGGAACAACTGGCCGGCTGGGGCCGCTTCGAGAAGATGCTGATCGACCCGCCGCGCGAAGGCGCCATCGAGCTCGTCAAGTCGTTCGGCGAGGATGCACCCGCGCGGATCGTCTACGTCTCCTGCAACCCGGCGACGCTGGCGCGCGATGCGGCGGTGCTGGTGCATGAAAAGGGCTACCGGCTGAAAGCGGCCGGTATTGCCAACATGTTCCCGCAGACCTCGCACGTCGAGTCGATCGCACTGTTCGGGCGGTAGGAACGAAAACGGCGCTCCGCAGAGCGCCGTTCGCTTGCCGTCCTGCCGGCGCCGACTTTTTAGTCGCCTCAGTCTCTTTCGCCCGCGAATGCCAGCAGCAGGTGCAGCAGGCTGACGAACACGTTATAGACGTCGAGATAGACGGCCAGCGTGGCAGTGATGTAGTTGTCCTCGCCGCCCTGCACGATGCGGTTGATGTCGTAGAGGATGTAGGCGGAGAAGATCACCACGGCGATCGCCGAGATGGTCAGCGCCAGCGCGGGGATCTGGAAGAAGATGTTGGCCACCATCGCCACCAGCAGCAGGATCACGCCGGCGAACAGGAACTTGCCGAGGTTGGAAAAGTCGCGCTTCGAGGTGGAGGCGACGCCCGCTAGGGCGAAGAAGATCGCCCCGGTGCCGCCCGCCGCCATGGCGATCAGGCTGCCGCCGTTGGAGAAGCCCAAGGCGACCTGCAGGATGCGCGACAGCATCAGGCCCATGAAGAAGGTGAAGGCGAGCAGCAGGATGACGCCCATGCCGCTGTTCTTGGTCTTCTCGATGCCGTACATGAACGCGAAGGCGCCGCCCATGAAGACGAGCAGGCCGATGAACGGGCTGCCGGCGAAGAGGGAAAAGTTCATCTGGATGCCTAGCAGGGCGCCAGCGATGGTGGGCAGCATCGACACGGCGAGTAGCGCGTAGGTATTGCGCAGGACGCGGTTCTGCAGTGCTGTGTGGCCGAGAGTGCCTTGTTGGGCGATCTGGAATGGTTGCATCGACGATTCCTTTCAGTAATGAATCAAGCAGGGGCTGAGACTAGCGAAACCCTGTGAAAGTTTCAACCGTAGATCTTGCACATCAGCGGGCTGACGGTCGGATGACTGCCCAGCCCGATCAGCGACAGGATGGCTGCGGCGATCGCAATCCGCCACAGCCAGCGCCTGGCGCCGGGCGGCAGCTTATTCAGCGGCGTCCTCGCGGCTGGCGCGCTTCCTTTCGTGCGGATCGAGGTGGCGCTTGCGCAGGCGGATCGACTTCGGGGTGATCTCGACCAGTTCGTCATCTTCGATGAATTCGACGGCGCTTTCCAGGGTGAGCTGGATCGGCGGCACGAGGCGCACGGCCTCGTCGGTGCCCGAAGCGCGCACGTTGGTGAGCTGCTTGCCCTTGATCGGATTGACGATGAGATCGTTTTCGCGGCTGTGGATGCCTATGATCATGCCCTCGTAGAGCATCTCGCCCGGATTAACGAACATGCGACCGCGATCCTGCAGTTTCCACAGGGCATAGGCGACGGCGGGGCCGTCTTCGGCCGAGACCAGTACGCCGTTGCGGCGCTCGGCCATCGGGCCGGCCCAGGGGCCGTATTCATCGAAGACGTGGCTGGCGAGGCCGGTGCCGCGCGTCAGGGTCAGGAACTCGCCCTGGAAGCCGATCAGGCCGCGCGCCGGAATGCGGTATTCGAGGCGCACGCGGCCGCGACCGTCCGGCTGCATGTCCTGCAGTTCGCCCTTGCGGCGGCCGAGTTCTTCCATGACGCCGCCCTGGTGGCCTTCCTCGACGTCCACCGTCAGCATCTCGTAGGGTTCCTGCTTGGTGCCGTCCGGCAGTTCATGGATGACGACGCGCGGCCGGCCGACGGCCATCTCGTAGCCTTCGCGGCGCATGTTTTCGAGCAGGATGGTGAGGTGCAGTTCGCCGCGGCCGGAGACTTCGAACACATCGGCGTTCTCGGTGTCCTTGACGCGCAGTGCGACGTTGGAGAGCAGTTCCTTGTTGAGGCGGTCGCGGATCTGGCGGCTGGTGACGAACTTGCCTTCCTTGCCGGCGAGCGGCGAGGTATTGACCTGGAAGTTGATGGTCAGCGTCGGTTCATCAACGCTGATCGGCGGCAGGCCGACCGGCGCATCGACGGCGCACAGCGTGACGCCGATGCCGACCTGCTCGATGCCGGAAACCAGCACGATGTCGCCGGCTTCGGCGTCGGTGGCCTGTTCGCGCTCGAGGCCCTTGAAGACCTGCACCTGGCCGACCTTGGCGTTGCCCTTGTTCTCGTCGCCGTACATCACGGTGACCTGCTGGTTGGGCTTGATGTGGCCCTTCTTGATGCGACCGATGCCGATGCGGCCGACGTAGGAGTTGTAGTCGAGCGAGCAGATCTGCAACTGCAGCGGCGCTTCCGAATCGACGTCGGGCGGCGGCACGTGGCGCAGGATCGCCTCGTAGAGCGGGCGCATGTCGGTGCCGGGCGTGTGCGAGGCCATCATCGCGTAGCCGTTGAGGGCCGACGCATAGACGACCGGGAAGTCGAGCTGTTCCTCGGTGGCGCCGAGCTTGTCGAACAGGTCGAAGGTGTGGTTGATCACCCAGTCGGGGCGCGAACCCGGGCGGTCGATCTTGTTGATGACGACAATGGGTTTGAGTCCCAGTGCCAGCGCCTTCTTGGTGACGAAGCGCGTCTGCGGCATCGGGCCTTCGACGGCGTCGACCAGCAGCAGCACGCCGTCGACCATCGACAAAACCCGTTCCACCTCGCCGCCGAAGTCGGCGTGGCCCGGGGTGTCGACGATGTTGATGTGGGTACCTTCGTAGTCGATCGCGCAGTTCTTGGCGAGGATCGTGATGCCGCGCTCCTTCTCGATGTCGTTCGAGTCCATGACGCGTTCGGCGACCTGCTGGTTTTCGCGGAAGGTGCCGGACTGACGCAGCAGTTGGTCGACGAGGGTGGTCTTGCCATGGTCGACGTGGGCGATAATGGCGATATTGCGCAGGGAACGGGACATCGGGGTGGGCGCGGGGCGCGGTCGGGAAAAGGGCGCGCATTCTAACAGAGGGGCCGGGAATGCCCCGGAGGAATCAATATGCTGGCAATCATCGGCGGCAGCGGCCTGACACAACTGGCCTGCCTGGAAATCGCGCGGCGCGAAGTCGTGCGCACCCCCTATGGCGAGCCGTCGGGTACGCTGACCCATGGACGCATCGGCCGGCAGGAGGTGGTTTTCCTCGCCCGCCACGGCCACGGCCACACCATCCCGCCGCACCGCGTCAATTATCGCGCCAACCTCTGGGCGCTGGTCAAGGCGGCCGGAGCCGAGGGCATCGTCTCGGTGGCCTCGGTCGGCGGTATCCGTGCCGACCTCGGGCCGGGCGCGCTGGTCGTCCCGCACCAGATCGTCGACTACACCCACGGTCGGCCGGCCACCTTCTTCGACGGCGGCGAGGCGCCGGTGGTGCACGTCGATTTCACCGAACCCTATGACCGCGCACTGCGCGAACGCCTGCTGTGCGCCGTCGAGGCCGCGGGCATCAAGGCGTCGGGCGCGGCCGTTTATGCTGCGACACAGGGCCCGCGGCTGGAAACGGCGGCCGAGATCGACCGGCTGGAGCGCGATGGCTGCGACATCGTCGGCATGACCGGCATGCCGGAAGCCGGGCTCGCCCGCGAACTCGAAACGCCCTATGCGGCGATCTGCGTGGTTGCCAACTGGGCGGCGGGGCGCGGCGACTCGGCCAGCGCCATCAGTTTCGAGCGCATCGAGGCGGTGCTGCAGGAATCGCTCGGGCAAGTGCGCCGGGTGATCGAACACCTCTGCGCCGCCGAGTAGCCGATAAAAGTCGGCGCCGGCAGGACGGCAGCGTAGCGGCTCGGCAGCTCAGAGCCGCCAGGCCAGCGCTTCGTCGGCGGTGCGCAGGCGCGCCGAGAGCAGGCGCGCGATGTTGCGGTAGACCTTCATGCCGATCTCCGGCTTGTTGTGCAGGCCCTGGTCGGACAGGCGGACGAGGATGCAGGGCGACAGGGCCGTGACGGTGGCGCTGCGCGCCTCGTTGTCGGCCAGCGCCATCTCGCCGAAGCTGTCGGCCGAGTAGAGCCGGGCGAGTTCGAGCTCGCCGTCGCGCCCCTTCTTGGAAACGGCGGCCACGCCGTCGAGGATGACGTACATGTGGTTGCCGGCGCTGCCCTCCTTGACGATGGGCATGTCGGTGTCGTAGGTGCACTTTTCCGCATGGGCGAGCAGTTCGCTGATCTCCGCCGGCGTCAGCCCGTGGAAGGCCTTGACGTGTTCGGCGAGCTTGACCAGCAGCCGCTGCAGATCGTGAAAGGTGAATTGTTCGCGTATCCAGCTCATCGGCTTCTCCCGGTCAGATGTGCAGCGCTTCGAGCAGCTCCTGCTCCAATCGTATCAGGGTGGCGGTCTTTTCCAGTGCGCCGCCGCTGATGAGGAAGGTGTCCTCGACGCGCTCGCCGAGCGTCGAGATTTTCGCCGTATGCAGGCGGATGCCGTGGCGGGCGAGGATCACCGAAATGTCGTAGAGCAGGCCCGAGCGGTCGATGGCGGCGATCGAGAGGATGCTGTGGTGGCTGCTTTCGTCGGTGCGGATGGACACCTCGGGGGTCAAAGGCATGTGGCGCACCTGGCGCGAGATACGGTTTTTCGGCGGGGCGACCAGGGGCGCATGCTGCACGAGGGATTCCGTCAGGTCGTGGTCGATGAACCCGATCATGTCGCGGTAGGGCCGCTGACCGTTGGCATCGAGCAGGACGAAGCTGTCGAGCGCGTAGTCGTGCCGCGTGGTGTGGATCTTGGCGTCGACGATCGAGTAGCCGAGGCGGGCGAAGAAGCCGCACAGGCGCGAGAACAACTCGGGCTGGTCGTGTGCGTAGACCATCACCTGCAGGCCGGCACCGGCCGGATTGATGCGCGCCCGCACCACCGGCGTTGGGCTGTCCGGCCGGTAGTAGAGCGTCTGCGTGTGCCAGGCGATTTCCTCGCTGTCGTGGCGCAGGAAATAGGCGGTGTCGAGCTGGCTCCAGAGCGGCAGTTCGATGTCGGGCCGCAGGCCATGCAGGCGCAGCAGGCGACGCGCGTCTTCCTGGCTGGCTTCGAGCCCGGTCAGTTGCTCGACGGTCTCGCCGGACAGGACGCGCTGGGTGATGCGGTAGAGGTCTTCGAGCAGCTTGGCTTTCCAGACGTTCCAGACTTTCGGGCTGGTGCCGCGGATGTCGCAGACCGTCAGCAGGTAGAGCGCGGCCAGCCGTTCCTTGGTGGCGACGAGGGCGGCGAAGCGGCGGATCACCTCGGGATCGGCGAGATCCTCCTTCTGGGCCACGGCCGACATGGTCAGGTGGTGTTCGACGAGAAAGCAGATCAGGTCGGCATCCGCCTTGTCGATGCCGTGGTCGCGGCAGAAGCGGCGGGCGTCCCGCACGCCCAGCTGCGAGTGGTCGCCACCGCGCCCCTTGGCGATGTCGTGGAACAGGGCGGCGAGATACAGCCGCCAGCGGCCCGGCTGGGCAGCCATCAGACGGGAGCAGAACGGGAACTCGTGGGCGTATTCCTGCAGCGACAGCCGCCGCAGGTTGCGCACGACCTGCAGGATGTGCTGGTCCACCGTATAGACGTGGAACAGGTCGTGCTGCATGCGGCCGACGATGCGTCCGAAAGCCGGCAGATAGGCGCCGAGGATGTCGAACTGGTTCATGCGCCGCAACTGGTGGGTGAGGCCGCGCTTTTCGCGGAACAGGGCGAGGAAGTGGGTCCGGTTGTGCGGCGAGCGGCGGAAGGCGGCATCGATGCGCGTGCGGGCGCGCCACAGCGCGCGTAGCGTGCGCGGCGTCATGCCTTTCAGTTCGGAGCGGCGGGACATCAGCAGGAAGCCTTCCAGAATGGCTTCGGGCCGCCGGTCGAAGAGATCGTCAGTGCGGATGTCGAGCAGTTCCCGCACCATCTGGAAATGGTCGTCGATGATGATCGGGGCGGCTGCCGGGCGGTTTTCGAGCCGAGAGGCGAGGTCGAGCATGACCAGTGTGTTGAGCTGCGTCACCCGCTTCGCATTGCGGTAGTAGCGCTGCATCAGCACTTCCGAGGCGCGCCGCGTCGGCGTGGCGACGCAGCCGAGCATCGCGGCGAGCGCTTCCTGGTGGTCGAAGAGCAGGCGGTCCTCGCGGCGGCCGGCAATCAGGTGCAGGCCGATGCGCACGCGCCGCAGGAAATCCTCGCAGCGCACCAGCTGGCGCACTTCCTCCGGGGTGGCGATCGCGGTGTCGGCGAGTTGGCGCCAGCGGTCGCCTAGGCCGATCGCATGGGCGGTCCAGAGGATGACCTGCAGGTCGCGCAGTCCGCCGGGGTTTTCCTTGCAGTTCGGTTCGAGGCTGTAGGCCGTGTCGTTGTACTTGGCGTAGCGCCCCTCCTGCTCGAGGCGCTTGGCTTCGAAGAACGCCCGCGGGTCGAGGGCATGGTGAAACGCTTCGGCGAAATGCCGGGACAGGGCGTGGTTGCCGCACAGGTGGCGGGCTTCCAGCAATGCGGTCTGGATGGTGATGTCGCCGTGGGCGGCGTCCAGGCATTCCGCGATGGTGCGCACGCTGTGGCCGATGTCGAGGCCGATGTCCCACAGCAGGCCGACGAGATGCTCGAGCGCTGGGTGGTGCGTCCGGGTGGCGCCTTCCGGGACGAGGATCAGCAGGTCGACGTCGGATGCCGGATAAAGTTCGCCGCGCCCGTAGCCGCCGACGGCCAGCAGGGCGAAATCCGCATCCATGTCGAGCGCCAGCCAGATCCTGCACAGGATCCGGTCGACCAGGCGCGCATGGTCACGCAGCAGCGTGGCCGGGTTGGGCTTGTCGCGATAGACCGCCTGCAGCGTGGCTCGTCCGGCCTGCAGGGCCTGCCGGCATTCGGCGATCAGGGCCGCGTCCTGCGATGCCCGGGCGACGGTCATGGGGTGATGGGATCAGCCCGGAAAGGGGTTCGGCGGTGCACCGGCGGAGAGCGTCAGCACCTCGACGCCGGTCGCGGTGACGACGATGGTATGTTCCCACTGGGCGGACAGGCTGCGGTCCTTGGTCACGATGGTCCAGCCATCGGGCAGTTCGGAGATCGCCGCCTTGCCGGCATTGATCATCGGTTCGATGGTGAACACCATCCCGGGTTCGAGGCGGATGCCGGTGCCCGGCTTGCCGTAGTGGAGCACCTGGGGCTCTTCGTGGAAGCGCCGGCCGATGCCGTGGCCGCAGAACTCGCGCACCACCGAGAACCCGTTCTGTTCGGCATGTCGCTGGATGGCGGCGCCGATGTCGCCGAGGTGGGCGCCCGGCCTGACGGCGGCGATGCCCAGCCAGAGGCATTCGTGCGTGATGCGCATGAGCCGGTTGCCGAGGATGGACACGCCGTCGCCGACGGGGAACATGCGGCTGGTGTCGCCGTGCCAGCCATCCTTGATGGTCGTGATGTCGAGATTGACGATGTCGCCCTTCTTGAGCGGCCGGTCATTCGGCACGCCGTGGCAGACCTGATGGTTGACCGAGGCGCAAATGGACTTGGGGTAGGGGGCGTAGCCGGGGGGGGCGTAATTCAGCGGCGCGGGAATGCAGCCCTGTTGATTGACCATGTAGTCATGGCAGAGGCGGTCCAGCTCCTCGGTCGTGACGCCGGGCTTGACGAAGGGCTGGATGTAGTCGAGCACTTCGCCGGCCAGGCGGCCGGCGATGCGCATCTGTTCTACTTCCGCAGGGGTCTTGATCGTGATGCTCATGTCGGAACGGCGGCAACGGCGGATTGAGGTTGGCGGATTCTAACCCCGGGCCGGGTCGCAGAACATCGGCTGGAGGTGGGCCTTGCCCCGGCGCGGGGAAAGCATTTATAATCCGCTGCTTGCCTTGTTGGCATGAAACGTCTTATGGCGTTCACTGGCAGGGCAAAATTCACACACCCGGCACCGAATGGGTGCCTCGCCAGGGTTGGCGGGGAACCGGCCGGGTGGCGGACAACCCATATCGGAGATCGATCGTCATGAGCGTAACCATGCGCCAGATGCTGGAGGCCGGCATTCATTTCGGCCACCAGACCCGCTTCTGGAACCCCAAGATGGCCCCCTACATCTTCGGCCATCGCAACAAGATTCACATCATCAACCTCGAGAAGACCCTCGCCAAGTTCAACGAGGCGATGGACTTCATCAAGAAGATGTCGGCCAAGAAGGGCACCGTCCTCTTCGTCGGCACCAAGCGCCAGGCCCGCGAGATCCTCGCCGAGGAAGCGCAGCGCGCCGGCATGCCCTATGTCGACGAGCGCTGGCTGGGCGGCATGCTGACCAACTTCAAGACCGTCAAGGGTTCGCTGAAGCGCCTCAAGGAAATGGAGCAGATGGCCGAGGACGGCGCCTTCGAGAAGATGAGCAAGAAGGAAGCGCTGACGCTGCAGCGCGAGCTCGTCAAGCTGCAGAAGAGCCTGGGCGGCATCAAGGACATGAATGCCCTGCCGGACGCGATCTTCGTCATCGACGTCGGCTACCACAAGATCGCCGTGACCGAGGCCAACAAGCTCGGCATCCCGGTCATCGGCGTCGTCGATACCAACCACAACCCGGCCGGCATCAACTATGTCATTCCCGGCAACGACGACTCGTCGCGCGCCATTCGCCTGTACGCCCGTGGCGTGGCGGATGCGATTCTCGAAGGCCGCAACCAGGCGGTGAACGAGGTGGTGCAGCAGATGGCCGGCGACGACGAGTTCGTCGAGGTCGAGGAAGAGGCTCAGGAGTAAGCAATGGCAGAAATTACCGCAGGCATGGTCAAGGAGCTGCGCGAAAAGACCGATGCCCCCATGATGGAATGCAAGAAGGCGCTGACGGAAGCCGGCGGCGATATGGCCAAGGCCGAGGAAATCCTCCGCGTCAAGCTCGGCAACAAGGCGACCAAGGCGGCGGCGCGCGTCGCCGCCGAGGGCGTGGTCGGCATGTACCTGTCCGCCGATGGCAAGCTCGGCGCGATGATGGAAGTCAACAGCGAGACCGACTTCGTCGCCAAGAACGACGAGTTCATCGCGCTGGCGAAGGGCTGCGCCGAGCTGGTGGCGACCAGGAATCCTGCCGACGTGGCGGCGCTCTCCGCACTGCCGATGGGCGAGGGCACGGTCGAGTCAACCCGCGCCGCGCTGGTCGGCAAGATCGGCGAGAACATGACGCTGCGGCGTTTCGCGCGCGTCGAGGCCAAAGGCAAGCTGTCCTCGTACGTGCACGGTGGATCCAAGATCGGCGTGCTGGTCGATCTGACCGGCGGCGATGACACCCTCGGCAAGGACATCGCGATGCACATCGCCGCGTCGAAGCCGAAGTCACTGGACGCCTCGGGCGTGCCGGCCGACCTGCTGGACACCGAGCGCCGCATCGCCATCGAGAAGGCGCGCGAAGCCGGCAAGCCCGAAGCGATGCTGGAGAAGATCGCCGAAGGTACCGTGCAGAAGTACCTCAAGGATGTCACCCTGCTCGGCCAGGTGTTCGTCAAGGCCGAGGATGGCAAGCAGACCATCGAGCAGTTGCTCAAGGCCAGGGGGGCGACGGTGAATGGCTTCACGCTGTACATCGTCGGCGAAGGCATCGAGAAGAAGGTCAGCGATTTCGCCGCCGAGGTGGCCGAGCAGGCTGCCGCTGCGGCTGCTGCCAGGAAGTAAGGTCGATGACCGCCGCCACGGAGCCACGCTACCAGCGCATTCTCCTCAAGCTTTCCGGCGAGGCGCTGATGGGCGATGATGCCTATGGCATCAATCGCGACACCCTCTGGCGTATCGTCAATGAGGTGAAGGCGGTGGCCGATCTCGGCGTCGAGATCGGCGTGGTGATCGGCGGCGGCAACATCTTTCGCGGCATGGCCGGGGCATCCTCCGGGATGGACCGCGCCACGGCCGACTACATGGGCATGCTGGCCACCGTCATGAATGCGATGGCGCTGTCCGACGCCATGCGCCAGGCTGGCCTCAACGCACGGGTGCAGTCGGCGCTGACCATCGAGCAGGTGGTCGAGCCCTACATCCGCGGCAAGGCGATCCGCTACCTCGAGGAGGGGCGCGTGGTCATCTTCGGTGGGGGTACGGGCAATCCGTTCTTCACCACCGATACGGCGGCCGCATTGCGCGGTTCGGAGATCGGGGCGCAAATCGTGCTGAAGGCCACCAAGGTCGATGGCGTGTATTCGGCCGACCCGAAGAAGGATCCCGCCGCGACGCGCTACGCGAAGATCAGCTTCGACGAGGCGATCGGCCGCAATCTGGCGGTCATGGATGCGACCGCTTTCGCGTTGTGCCGGGACCAGCGCCTGCCGGTCAATGTCTTCTCGATCTTCAAGGCGGGTGCGCTCAAGCGCGTCGTGCTCGGGGAGGACGAGGGCACGCTGGTGTATTGCTGAGACGCATTGCAGGAGAAGGATTCATGATCGTTGCTGAATTGAAGAAGACCGCCGAACACAAGATGCAGAAGAGCATCGAGGCGCTCAAGGCCGATCTCGGCAAGGTGCGCACCGGACGTGCCCACACGGGCCTGCTTGATCACGTGATGGTCGATTACTACGGCAATCCGACGCCGATCAACCAGGTCGCCAACGTGACGCTCATCGACGCACGCACCATCGGCGTGCAGCCGTGGGAAAAGGGCATGGGCCCGAAAATCGAGAAGGCGATCCGCGAGTCCGACCTGGGCCTCAATCCGGCAGCACAGGGCGACCTGCTGCGCATTCCGATGCCGATGCTGACCGAAGAGCGCCGGCGCGACCTGATCAAGGTCGTCAAGCACGAGGGCGAGAATGCGAAAGTCGCGATCCGCAACCTGCGCCGCGATGCCAACAACCATCTCAAGGATGCGCTGAAAAAGCACGAGATTCCGGAAGACGAGGAGCGTCGTGCCCAGGACGACGTGCAGAAACTTACCGACCGCTATGTCGCCGAAGTGGACAAGCTGCTCGCCGACAAGGAAAAGGACCTGATGGCCGTCTGAGGCCATCCGGACCGTGGGTCAGGGAGGCGTCCGGATGTTTTCGAGTTCGACCCGCAGCATTCCCGGCAAACGCGAGGTGCCGCGCCACCTTGCCATCATCATGGACGGCAACGGCCGCTGGGCCAAGAAGCGCTTCCTGCCGCGCATCGCCGGACACAAGCAGGGCGTGGAGACGGTACGCCAGGTCGTCGGTGCCTGCATCGAGCGCGGCATCGAATACCTGACCCTGTTCGCCTTCAGCTCCGAAAACTGGCGCCGGCCAGCCGAGGAAGTCAGCTTCCTGATGAACCTGTTCGTCGCCGCGCTGGAGCGCGAGGTCGGCCGACTGCATGCGAACGGCGTACGTCTGCGCGTCGTCGGCGACCTGTCAGCCTTCGAACCGCGCCTGATCGACCTGATCCGTCGCGGCGAGAACGTGACGGCGGAGAACAACAAGCTGACGCTGACCATCGCCGCCAATTACGGCGGCCGCTGGGACCTGATGCAGGCCTTCAACGGCCTTGCGCTCGCCTATCCTGAAAAGGCCGGCAACTACGCCGAGGCCGACCTTGAGCCGTTCCTCGCCATGAGCTACGCGCCGGAACCGGATCTCTTCATCCGCACCGGGGGCGAACAGCGCATCAGCAATTTCCTGCTCTGGCAACTCGCCTACTGCGAACTATTCTTCACCGACAAGTTCTGGCCCGATTTCGATGAAGACGTGCTCGAAGAGGCCATCGCCAGCTACCGCAAACGCGAGCGGCGCTTCGGGCGGACCAGCGAGCAGCTGCAGGGGGCCGTCAAGCTCGCCACGGACTTGGCGACTGCCGTCCCGCCAGCACCGACTTTGTCGAACGATGCTTAAGGCGCGGGTCATCACCGCGCTGTTTCTCGTTGCCGGATTTCTGGCCGTCCTGTTTCTGCTGCCCGGCCAGGCAGCCAGCGTGGCGTTCGCATTGATCGCCGCCCTGGCCGGCTGGGAGTGGGCCGGCCTCATGAAGGCGACAGGGGGGAGGCGCATCCTGTATGCCCTGCTCGTCTTCGGGCTGTGCCTGCTGTTCTGGACGAGTCCCGGGCAGGGCTTTCCCCTGCTGTGGGGCCTATCGGTTGCCTTCTGGCTCCTTTTCGTTCCGTTTTGGATGAAGTGGCGCTGGTCCACCGCCTGCGCGACCGTCGGCCTCGTCGTGCTGCTGCCGACCTGGGCCGCCCTCGTCGCCTTGCATGCGCGCGGTCCGGAACTGTTGCTGGCCGCGATGGCCCTGGTCTGGGTCGCCGATATCGCGGCCTATTTCACCGGGAGGGCTTTCGGGAGGCGCAAGCTCGCCCCGGCGATCAGCCCCGGCAAGACCTGGGAGGGTGCAGCCGGTGCGACCGTGGGCGTGCTCGTCTATGGCTTCGCCGTGGCGCCCTTCCTGCCGCAGTTGCCGCGCATCGGTCCCGTCGCGTTCGCCGGCATCCTGATCTTGCTGACGGCGGTGTCCATTTTCGGCGACCTGTTCGAGTCGCTGGCGAAACGGCAGGCCGGCATCAAGGACAGCAGCCACCTGCTGCCCGGGCATGGCGGCGTTCTCGACCGGATCGACAGCCAGACCTCGACGCTGCCCCTTGTGGCACTGTTGCTGCACTTGACGACATGATGAAGAAACTGACCGTACTGGGGGCGACCGGATCGATCGGCGTCAGCACGCTGGATGTGGTCGCACGCCATCCCGACCGCTACGAAGTCGTCGCACTGAGCGGCAACACCCGTATCGACGTCCTGTACCAACAGTGCCTTCGCCATCGGCCGAAGTATGCGATCGTCGGTCGGGAACCCGATGTCGCCGGGTTGGCCGAACGGTTGCGTTCTGCCGGCCTGGACACGGAGGTACGCGCCGGCCCGGCTGCGCTCGAGTTCGTCGCCGCGCTGCCCGAAGTCGATGCCGTCATGGCCGCCATCGTCGGCGCCGCCGGCCTGCAGCCGACATTGGCGGCCGTGCGCGCCGGCAAGCAGGTGCTGCTGGCGAACAAGGAAGTGCTGGTCATGGCCGGCGCGCTGTTCATGGCCGAAGTGAAACGGCATGGTGCGACGTTGCTGCCGATCGACAGCGAGCACAATGCCGTATTCCAGTCCCTGCCGGCCGGCTATGCCGGCGATCCCGCTGCCGCCGGCGTCAGCCATATCCTGCTGACCGCTTCGGGCGGACCGTTTCGCGCTACACCGATGGATCAATTGTGCAGTGTGACGCCCGCGCAGGCGGTCGCTCATCCGAACTGGTCGATGGGCCGCAAGATCTCGGTCGATTCGGCGACGATGATGAACAAGGGCCTCGAGGTGATCGAGGCGCGCTGGCTGTTCGACCTGACCCCGGAACAAATCCAGGTGGTGGTGCATCCGCAGAGCGTGATCCATTCGCTGGTGCAGTACGTCGACGGGTCGGTGATCGCCGAGCTCGGCAATCCCGACATGCGCACGCCCATCGCCCATGCGCTGGCGTGGCCGGAGCGTGTGGCTGCGGGCGTTGCGCCGCTCGACCTGCCGAAGATCGCGCAACTGAATTTCGAGAACCCGGATTTCGACCGTTTCCCCTGTCTTGCGCTTGCCTACCGAGCCCTGTGTGCCGGCGGCAATGCCGCTGCCGTGATGAATGCGGCCAACGAAGTGGCGGTGGACGCCTTCCTCGACGGCCGCCTCCGGTTCCTGGACATTGCCGACGTGATTGCCGCGACGATGGATGCACTCCCGGTCGCGGACATGCCTGATCTTCCCGCCATCCTGGCGGCGGACGCGCAGGCACGTGTCATCGCCGCGGAACTTGTCGTCGGCCGGCCGGCCTGAAGCATTCATGAGTTTCGTTGGATTTTTCTGGGTGCTGGGCGCCTTCGCGGTGGCCCTCGGCATCCTCATCGTGGTGCATGAACTCGGCCATTATCTCGTCGCCCGCTGGTGTGGCGTGAAAATCCTGCGCTTCTCGGTCGGCTTCGGTCGCCCCCTCTGGATGCGCCGGTTCGGCAGGGACGGCACCGAGTGGGCGCTGTCCGCCTTTCCGCTCGGCGGCTACGTCAAGATGCTCGACGAAAGGGAAGGCACGGTGCCGGATCACGAACGGTACCGCGCCTTCAATCGCCAGAGCGTCGGGCGGCGCAGCCTGATCGTGCTGGCCGGTCCCCTGGCGAACCTGCTGCTGGCCGTGCTGCTCTACTGGCTGCTTTTCATGACCGGCGTGGAAGAGCCGCGGCCGATCCTGGATGCGCCAGCGGCCGGCACGCCGGCGGCGGTGGCAAAAGTCGGTGCCGGCGAGACGGTGCGCAGCCTGTCCGGCACGCCGGTGGCGACGTGGAACGAACTGCGCTGGGAACTGCTGCAGCATGTGCTCGACCGGTCGCCGGTCACGCTCGAAACCATCGATGCGCACGGCGACATCGCGGTCTATCGGCTGGATCTTTCAGCCATCGACAGCGATGCGCTCGACAGCGACATCATGCCGACCCTCGGTCTGCGCCTGGCGCGCCCCGAACTGCCCGCGGTACTCGGTGAAGTGCTTTCCGGATCGCCGGCCGCCACGGCCGGACTGGCGGCCGGCGACCGCATCGTCGCCATCGACGGCAAGCCGATCGCTGCCTGGCATGAGCTCGCCCACGAGATTCGTGGCGCCGGGACGCGTGAACTGGTCCTGCGCGTCGAGCGCGATTCGAAGCAGTTTCAGGTCCAGGTCGTGCCGGAACTCGTCGAGGAGAAGGGCGGACGGCCGGTCGCCCGCATCGGCATCGCCGTCAAGGATGATCCGGGGCTGCGCAGCCGGATGCTGGTGACCGTCCGTTACGGGGCGGTGGAGGCCCTGCAGCGTGCCGGTACGCAGACCTGGGAAACCGCGGTACTCAGCCTGCGCATGATGGGCCGCATGCTGCTGGGCGAACTGTCAGTCCGCAACATTTCCGGGCCGGTCACCATCGCCGACTACGCCGGGCAGTCGGCCCGCATGGGCGGAGACCATTACTTGCGCTTCCTGGCCCTCATCAGCATCAGTCTCGGCGTGCTCAACCTGCTGCCGATCCCGGTGCTGGACGGCGGGCACTTGATGTATTATTTCGCCGAAGTCATCAAGGGTGGACCTCTCTCGGAACGTGTCATGGAAATCGGCCAGCAGATCGGTTTGGCGCTGCTGGCCTTGCTAATGGCCGTGGCGTTCTACAACGACATCAATCGCCTGTTTTTCGGCTGACGCATGAAACGCAATCTCCTCGCCGGTTTATTCACGGCACTGCTCGCCGGCAGCGCCGCAGCCCTCGATCCCTTCGTTGTCCGCGACATCCGTGTCGAGGGCATCCAGCGAACCGAAGCAGGTACCGTCTTCAGCTACCTGCCGGTCAAGGTCGGCGACACGCTGACCGATGCCAAGGCCGCCGCCGCGATCAAGTCGTTGTTCGGCACCGGTTTTTTCAAGGACGTGCGCCTGGAAGTCGAAGGCGATGTGCTGGTGGTGCTGATCGAGGAACGTCCTGCCATTTCCTCGCTCGATTTCGTCGGCGTCAAGGCCTTCGACAAGGAGCAGTTGCGCAAGGGCTTGCGCGAGGTAGGGCTGTCGGAGTCGCGCATCTTCGACCGCTCGCTGGCCGAGCGCGCCGAGCAGGAGCTCAAGCGCCAGTACCTGTCGCAGGGCTACTACGCCGCGCGCATCACCACCACGGTGACGCCGCTGGAACGCAACCGCGTCGGCTTGACCTTCGCGGTCGAAGAAGGCGACATCGCCAAGATCCGCCAGATCAATATCGTCGGTGCCCAGGCCTTCAAGGAAAAAGACCTGCTCGAACTGTTCACCCTGCGCACGCCGGGCTGGCTGACCTGGTACACCAAGACCGACCAGTACTCGAAACAGAAGCTGTCGGGCGACCTCGAAACCCTGCGCTCGCACTATCTCGACCGCGGCTACATCGAGTTCAACATCGAATCGACCCAGGTATCGATTTCGCCCGACAAGCAGGATATCTATATCACCGTCAACGTCAGCGAGGGCGACCAGTACCAAGTGTCCTCGGTCAAGCTGGCCGGTGAATTGCTGCTGCCGGAGGACGAACTGCTCAAACTGGTTTCGATCAAGCCGGGCACGCTGTTTTCGCGCGAGCAGGTGACCGAGACCACCAAGGCGATCAGCGAGCGCCTGTCTAACGACGGCTATGCCTTCGCCAACGTGAATGCCGCCCCCGAGATCGACAAGGAAAAGAAGCAGGTGGCGTTCACGCTGTTCGTCGATCCTGGCCGCCGCGTCTATGTGCGGCGTGTGCTGGTGCAGGGCAATACCCGAACCCGCGACGAGGTGATCCGTCGCGAAATGCGTCAGATGGAGGCGGCCTGGTACGACGGCGAGCGCATCAACAAGTCGCGCACCCGCGTCGACAAGCTCGGCTACTTCGACGCGGTCACCGTCGAGACGCCCGCAGTACCCGGCACGACCGACCAGGTCGACCTGCACGTGAATGTGAAGGAAAAACCCACCGGCAACATGATGCTGGGTGCCGGCTTCTCCAGCTCCGAAGGCATCGTGTTCTCCGGCTCGGTGCAGCAGCAGAACCTGTTCGGCAGCGGCAAGCACGTCGGCGTCGGCTTCAACACCAGCAAGATCAACAAGCTCTATTCCTTCTCTTACACCGACCCGTACTACACGGTCGATGGCATCAGTCGTGGCTTCGACGTCTATTACAAGGACACGAACACCGAGTCGCTGACCGTGGCTACCTACGGCACCAAGTCGCTCGGTGGCGGCGTGCGCTATGGCTTCCCGATCGGCGAGGACGACACGATCAATTTCGGCCTGGCCGTCGATTCGACCAAGATCAAGGTGACGACGAATACGCCGCAGCGTTATATCGACTTCATCAACGCCAACGGCGAAACCTATTCCGGCGTGATCGGCACCCTCGGCTGGTCGAAGAACACGCTCGACAGCCTGATCTACCCGATGAAAGGGCGCGTGATGAGTGCCAGCGGCGAAGTTGGCCTCGGCAGTTCGCTGCGCTACTACCGCACCAACCTGCAGTACCAGCAATATTTCCCCATCCAGCGCGAATATGCCCTGATGCTGAATGGCGAGTTCGGCATCGCCGACGGCATCGGCGCCCGGCCTCTGCCGTTCTACAAGCACTACTACGCTGGCGGCGTCGGCTCGGTGCGCGGCTTCAAGGCCGGTTCGCTCGGCGAGATCGATCCGGCGACAGGCGACCGTCTGGGGGGCGACCGGCGCTTCGTCGCGAATGCCGAGTTCCTCTTCCCGATGCCCGGCAGCGGCAAGGACAAGTCGCTGCGACTGGGCGCCTTTGTCGATGCCGGCTGGGTCTGGGGCATCGGCCAGCAGTTGAAGGTGGGCGACGTGCGCTACAGCACCGGCCTGTCGCTCGCTTGGGCGTCGCCGCTGGGCCCGCTCAAATTCAGCCTGGCGCAGCCGCTCAACAAGAAAGAGGGCGACCAGACCCAGCGGTTGCAGTTCCAGATGGGCACACTGTTCTAGCAGGAGAGACGATGAAAAACGCAATCAGGATTCTGGCCCCCGTCATGCTGGCGCTCGCCGTGAGCCCGGCGCTCGCCGAAATGAAGCTCGGCTTCGTCAATGGCCAGCGCGTCGTGAATGAGTCGCCGCAGGCCAAGAAGGCCAAGCAGAAGATCGAGAAGGAGTTCGAGCGACGCGACCAGGAACTCCAGCAACTGTCGAAGCGCCTGCAGACGATGCAGGCCGATCTCGAGAAGAACTCGGTCACGATGGCCGAAAGCGAGCGTCGCAACAAGGAGCGCGAGTTCAACGACCTCAACCGGGAGTTCCAGCGCAAGCAACGCGAGTTCCGCGAAGACCTGAACCTGCGCCAGAACGAGGAGATGGCCGCGATCTTCGAGCGTGCCAACAAGATCATCAAGCAGATCGCCGAAACCGAGAAGTTCGACCTGATCGTGCAGGAGGCCGTGTATTTCAGTCCGCGCATCGACATCACCGAAAAGGTGATCAAGGCGCTCGGCGAGGCCAAATAGACTGCGCGTGACGTGACCCGCAGCCTTGCGGAAATTGTTGCCCGCTTCGGCGGCGAATTGAAAGGGGACGGGGCGCGGGGCGTCACCGGGCTGGCGACCCTGACGACGGCATCGCCGCAGCAGCTGAGCTTCCTGGCCAATCCGAAGTACCGCTCCCAACTGGCAATGACCCAGGCGGCGGCGGTCATCCTCGCGCCGGACATGGCGGAGGCATGCCCTGTGCCGGCCATCCTGACGCCGCAGCCCTACCTGTATTTCGCGCGTGTTTCGCAATGGCTGGCGGCCGTGCCGGTTCAGCCGCCGGGCATCCATGCCTCCGCCGTCGTCGAGTCGTCCGTGCCTCCGTCGGTCAGCATCGGCGCGCATTGCTGGATCGGCGCCGATGTAGAGATCGGGGAAGATAGTCTGCTGTATCCCGGCGTGCGGGTCTATCCCGGCTGTCGCATCGGCCGGCGGGCGATCATCCATGCCGGCGCGGTGATCGGTTCCGACGGCTTCGGTTTCGCCAGGGACGGAGAGGCCTGGGTCAAGATCGCGCAGACCGGCCGCGTGGTGATCGGGGACGACGTCGAGATCGGCGCCAACACCACGATCGATCGGGGTGCGCTGGAGGATACGGTGATCGAGGACGGGGTGAAGCTCGACAACCAGATCCAGATCGGCCATAACGTGCGCATCGGCCGCCACACGGCCATGGCGGGCTGCGTCGGCATCGCCGGGAGCGCGAAAATCGGCGCCGGCTGCACGGTGGGCGGCGGCGCGATCATCCTCGGCCACCTGACGCTGGCCGACGGCGTGCATGTCTCGGCCGGCACGCTGGTCGCCAAATCGATCGCGCAGCCGGGCAGCTATACCGGCACCGTGCCGTTCATGGCCCACGACGACTGGCTGAAGAACTTTTCTCGCCTGCGCCATCTCGACGGGATGGCCGATAGAATACGCGCCCTCGAAAAGCGCCTCGCCGAACTCGAAAAATCGCCGGAGAAGAAGACATGAGCCCGATGGACATCCACGAGATCCTCGAATACCTGCCGCACCGCTACCCGATCCTGCTGGTCGACCGCGTGCTGGACATCGTGCCTGGCGAGCGCATCACGGCGCTGAAGAACGTCAGCATGAACGAGCCCTTCTTCCCCGGCCACTATCCGCATCATCCGGTGATGCCCGGCGTGCTGATCGTCGAGGCGATGGCGCAGACGGCGGCGATCCTGTCGTTCAAGACCATGGGTGGCAAGCCCGACGACAAGTCCGTCTACTACTTCGTCGGCATCGACGGCGCGCGCTTCAAGCGTCCGGTGAGCCCCGGCGACCAGCTGGTCATGGAGGTCTCGATCACGGCCAACAAGCGCGGCATGTGGAAATTCGCCGCGCAGGCCAAGGTCGACGGCCAGGTGGCCTGCGAGGCCGAACTGATCTGCACCGTGCGCAAGCTCGAAGCGTGACATGCCCGTGACTATTCACCCGACGGCGCTGGTCGATCCGGCGGCACGGCTGGACGAGAACGTCACGATCGGCGCGTATTCGGTGATCGGTGCCGGAGTGGAAATCGGCGCCGGCACGACGGTCGGCCCGCACGTCGTCATCGAAGGTCCGACCCGCATCGGTCGCGACAACCGCATCTTCCAGTTCGCCTCGCTCGGGGCGGCACCGCAGGACAAGAAATACGCCGGCGAACCGACCACGCTGGAGATCGGCGACCGCAACACGATCCGCGAATTCTGCACCTTCAACCGCGGCACGGCGCAGGATGCCGGCGCAACGCGCATTGGTGACGACAACTGGATCATGGCCTACGTGCATATCGCGCACGACTGCCAGATCGGCAACAAGACCATCTTCGCCAACAACGCCCAACTGGCCGGCCACGTGCACGTCGGCGACTGGGCGATCCTCGGCGGTTTCACGGTGGTGCACCAGTTCGTGCGCATCGGCGCGCACTGCATGACCGGCATGGGCACCATCCTGCTGCAGGACGTGCCGCCCTACGTGACGGCTTCCGGCAACCCGTCCGCCCCGCACGGCATCAACAGCGAAGGCCTGAAGCGGCGCGGTTTCGCGCCCGAGGCCGTCGCCGCGATCAAGCGTGCCTACAAGACGCTCTACCGCGGCGGGCTCAAGCTTGAAGAGGCCACTGCCGCCATTTCCGCCGAGGCGGCCGGCGGGCGCGGCGAACTGGCGCTGCTGACGGACTTTCTTGCCACTGCCGGACGCGGCATCATCCGATAAACCATGACGCGCATTGCGCTGGTGGCCGGGGAGGCCTCGGGCGACCTGCTGGCCGCTCACCTGATCGACGCCCTCAAGCGCCGTCTTCCCGGCGCCGACTTTTGCGGCATCGGCGGGCCGAAGATGCAGCGTGCCGGCTTCGACGCCTGGTGGCCTGCCGAGAAGCTCGCGGTACGCGGCTACGCCGAGGTGCTGCGTCATTACCGAGAGATCACCGGCATCCGCCGCGAGTTGCTGACGCGCCTGCTGGCCGATCCGCCCGACGTGTTCATCGGCGTCGATGCGCCCGATTTCAACCTGTGGCTCGAACGCCGGCTCAAGCAGGCCGGCATCCGCACCGTGCACTACGTCAGCCCTTCGGTCTGGGCCTGGCGTGGCGGGCGGGTCAGGAAGATCGCCCGGTCCTGCAACCACCTGCTGGCCTTGTTCCCTTTCGAGCCGTCCCTTTACGAGCCAGTCGGCTTGCCCGTCACCTACGTCGGACATCCGCTGGCCGACGTGCTGCCGCTGGAGGTCAACCGCTACGCCGCCCGCGAACGACTCGAGCTGCCGGCGGCCGCATCCCCTGTTTTTGCCCTGCTGCCCGGCAGCCGCCAGTCCGAACTGCAATACATGGCAGCCACTTTCATCCGTACCGCGGCGCTGCTGCACGAGCGCTTTCCCGATGCACTGTTCCTCGTGCCGCTGGTGTCGCGCGAAACGCGCACCCTCTTCGAAACCGAACTGTGGCGACAGCAGGCGCAGGAGCTGCCGATCAAGATCCTGTTCGGCCACGCGCAGGATGCGCTGTCGGCCTGTGATGCGGCGCTCGTCGCCAGCGGCACGGCCACTCTCGAGGCGGCCTTGCTCAAGGCGCCGCTGGCGGTCGCCTACCGCATGTCGGGCTGGTCGTGGCAGCTCATGAAGCGCATGCGCTACCAGCCCTGGGTCGGATTGCCGAACATCCTGGCCGGCCGCTTCGTGGTCCCGGAATTCCTGCAGGAAGAGGCAAACCCGGAGAATCTGGCGAAGGCGCTCGCCGAACTGGCGACCGATGTCGATAAGCGTCGCGAACTGACCGATGTGTTCACGGCCATGCACCGCCAGTTGCGCCAGAACACGGCCGACAAGGCGGCGGATGCGATCCTCGGCGTGCTGGGCAAATGATCTGCGGCGTCGATGAGGCGGGACGCGGGCCGCTGGCCGGGCCGGTCGTCGCTGCCGCGGTGATTCTCGATCCGTTACGGCCCATTGCCGGACTGGCCGACTCCAAGAAGATCACGGCACGTCGCCGCGAAAAGCTTGCCATCGAGATTCGTGAAAAGGCGCTGGCTTGGTTCGTGGCCGAAGCCAGCGTCGAGGAAATCGACGCGATCAACATTCTGCAGGCGACGTTGCTGGCCATGCAGCGTGCGGTGGCCGGCCTTGCGATCACGCCCGCCGAGGCGCTGATCGACGGCAATCGCTGTCCGGCACTCGCCATTCCCGCACGGGCCATCATCGGTGGCGATGCGACAGTGGCGGAAATCTCGGCCGCCTCGATCCTCGCCAAGACGGTCCGCGATGCCGGGTTGCTCGAACTGCATGCTACCTATCCGCAGTACGGCTTCGATCGTCACAAGGGCTACGGCACCGCCGCACATCTGGCCGCCTTGCGCGAATACGGCCCCTGCCCGGAGCACCGGACGAGCTTCGCGCCGGTCAGGGAGGCGCGGCGTTGAAAACCATCACCTCGCGTGACAACCCGGTGCTGAAGGCCTTGCGCGCGTTGCTGGGCGATGCGCGTCGCCAGCGCGAGGAAGGACGCACCGTTCTCGAAGGCCCGCATCTCGTCGCGGCGGCACTCGATCACGGCGTGCGGCCCGACCTCGTTGTAGTCAGCGAAAGCGCGCTGGCGCATGCCGAAGTGGAGGCGCTGCTGGCCCGGCTCGCTGGCGTCGAGACGTTGTGTCTGCCCGATGCGCTGTTCCGCAGCCTCAGCGAACTGGCCGCACCGCTCGGCATTCTCGCGCGCATCGCCGTCCTGCCGGCGCCGACTTTTTCGGTGACGGGCGACTGCCTGCTGCTCGATGCCGTGCAGGATGCCGGCAATGTCGGCACGCTGCTGCGTACCGCCGCGGCCGCCGGCGTGCGCGACGTGCTGCTCGGCCCCGGCTGTGCAGGCGCGTGGACGCCGCGCGTCCTGCGTGCGGCGCAGGGGGCGCATTTCGCGCTCGCCATCCGCGAGCAGGTCGATCTCGACGGCTTCCTGAACAGCTATCCCGGTCTGTCGGTGGCGGCGGTGGCGCACGAGGGCGTCTCGCTGTACGAACTCGACTGTGCCGGCCCGGTGGCCTGGCTGTTCGGCAACGAGGGGGCCGGCATTGCGCTCCCGCTGATTGCGAAGGCACGGCAGCGGGCGACGATTCCACTCGCGCCCGGCAGCGAGTCATTGAACGTGGCGGCCGCCGCCGCCATCTGTCTGTTCGAGATGCGGCGGCAGCGCGAATTCCGGTAAAGTCGGCGCTGGCAGGACGGCGAAAGGAGACGCATGATGGAACTGGCGTGGTGGCACTGGGCGGTCGGCGGGCTGGCGTTGATCGTCGCCGAACTCGTCGTGCCTTCGTTCGTGCTGATCTGGTTCGGCGTCGGGGCTTTGGTGGTGGCCGTGTTGCTGGCACTGACCGCGATCGGCCTGACGGCGCAGCTGGCGATCTGGCTGGTGGTCTCGATCGTCCTGGTCGCCGCCTGGTTCAAGGTGTTCCGGCCGAACATGCACAAGACGCGCATCGGCATGGCGGATGCGGGTGTCGTTGGAGAAATCGGCGTGCTGGTGCGCGATGTCGCCCCCTTCGAGAAGGGACAGGTGCGTTTCCAGAAACCGATTCTGGGTGACGATGTCTGGGAGTGCATTGCCGACGAGGCGATCAGCAATGGCGAGCGCGTCAAGGTGCTCGAAGTGGAAGGCAGTTTCATGAAAGTGGGGAGGACTGGGTCATGACCGACATGATGTTTTTCGTCGTCGCGCTGCTGGTGTTCGCCGGCGTCACGCTCGCCAAGGGCATCCGCATCGTGCCGCAGGGCGAGGAGTGGATCGTCGAGCGGCTCGGCAAGTATCACGGCACGCTGCTGCCGGGCCTCAACATCATCATCCCGTATCTCGACCAGATCGCCTACAAGCTGGTCACCAAGGACATCATCCTCGACGTGCAGGAGCAGGAAGTGATCACCAAGGACAACGCGGTGATCCTGACCAATGCCATCGCCTTCATCAAGGTGACCGATCCGATCAAGGCGGTGTATGGCGTGACCGATTTCGCCGAGGCGATCCGCAACATGATCATGACCACGCTGCGTTCCATCGTCGGCGAGATGCAGCTGGACGAGGCGCTCTCGAATCGTGATCGCATCAAGGCGCGGCTGCGCGAGTCGATCGCCGACGAGGCCGTCGACTGGGGCCTGACGGTCAAGTCGGTCGAAATCCAGGACATCAAGCCATCGCCTTCGATGCAGAAGGCGATGGAGATGCAGGCCAGCGCCGAGCGCGAGCGCAAGGCGATGGTGACGCGCGCCGAAGGCGAGAAGCAGGCGACCATCCTGCAGGCCGAGGCGCGTCTCGAAGCGGCCCACCGCGACGCGACCGCGCAGGTGACGCTGGCCGAAGCGAGCGCCGAGGCGATCAAGCGCGTCACGCAGGCGATCGGGACGGAAGAGGGCCCGATGCGCTACATGCTCGGCGAGAAGTACGTGATGGCGATGACGAAACTGGCGGAGTCGCCCAATGCCAAGACCATCCTGATCCCCGGCGACCTGCAGGAAACCTTGCGCGGCGTGCTCGGCAGGAAGTGACGCAAGTCAGCTGACGGCCAGCGCACGCTGCCGTCGCAGACCCCAGGCGCTGGCGAACAGCAGCAGGCCGATGGTCGCCGAAGACAACGCCAGCGGCCGCAGCGTGCCGTCGTGGCTGAAGCCGACCCAGGTGCCGGCGACGAGCGCGGCCACCATCGTCAGGAAACCGAGCAGCCCGGCCGCTGCACCGGCTTCGCGCGGGAAAGGCGCCACCGCGCCCGACTGCGCGCAGGGGAAGTTGATGCCGTGCGCCCCCATCGTCAGGAACAGGCAGCCGACCACCACGCTCCAGTGATGTACGCCGGCGAACACCAGCGACGCGAACAGCAGGCCCGACAGCAGCGAGAGCGTCGCGCCGGCCAGCAAGGTGTGCTGCAGGCCGAGCCTTGCCAGCAGGCGGCGGCAGACGAGGGTGCCAAGCAGGTAGCCCGTCACGCCGAAGGCGAAGCAGTAGCCGTACCACTCGGTCGGCACGCCGAGGATCTCGATCAGTGCGAAGGACGAGCCGGAAATGAAGGTGAAGATCGCCGCATAGGAGAGCGCACCCGGCAGCGTCCAGGCCCAGAAAAAGTCGGCGCTGGCGAGACGGCGATAGCGCGCGAAAAGATTGCGCGTCGCGGCCGGGTTGCGGTGCCGGTTGGTTTCCTTCATCCAGCGCAACGCGGAGAGCGCGAGCACGATGCAGAACAGCGTGTGGAAGACGAAGGCGGCGCGCCAGCCGAAGCCGACCTGCAGGTAACCGCCCAGCACCGGCCCGAAGATCGGCGCGAGGGCGAGCAGCGAACTGGCCTTCGACAATACCTGCGCGCCCTCGGCGGGTGTGAAGGCGTCGCGGATCAGCGCGCGCGCGACCACCGCCGCCGTGCAGCAGCCGACGGCTTGTACCAGTCGCGCGCCGACGAGGAAGGGGAGCGTCGGTGCCAGCGCGCAGGCGAGGCTGGCGGCCGCGTAGATGGCCAGGCCGACAAGCAGCACCGGGCGACGGCCGTAGCGGTCCGACAGCGGGCCGCTGACGAGTTGCGCGACGCCGAAACCGATGACGAAGAACGACAGTGTCTGCTGCACCGCTGCCGGCGTGACGCCAAAGCCGGTGGCGAGGTGGGGCAGCGAGGCGAGATAGAGGTCGGTGGACAGCGGCTGCAGCATCAGGCAGCCGGCGATCAGCCAGAGGATGGTGGTCGGGCTCATCGGTGGAGGCGGCAACGAACCGTCAGCGGGCGTCCTTCATCAAACGTTGCTTCTCGCGGTTCCACTCGCGCTCTTTTTCCGTCGCGCGCTTGTCATACTGCTTCTTGCCCTTGGCGAGGCCGATGGCGAGCTTGACGCGACCCTTGCTGAAGTGCAGGTCGAGTGGCACGAGGGCGTAGCCGGCGCGCTCCACCTTGCCGATCAGCTTGGCGATCTCGCGCGCGTGCAGCAGCAGCTTCCTCGTCCTGACCGGGTCGGGCTTGACATGGGTCGAGGCGGTCGTCAGCGGGCTGATGTGGCAGCCCAGCAGCCAGGCTTCCTCGTTCTTGACGATGACGTAGGCTTCCTTGAGCTGCACGCGGCCGGCGCGGATCGACTTGACTTCCCAGCCCTCCAGCACCAGCCCGGCCTCGAACTGCTCCTCGATGAAGTAGTCGTGGAAGGCCTTCTTGTTCTCGGTGATGCTCATGGGAGGAAAGTGCGTGCGCGGTAGAATCGCCACATTCTAAAGCAGCCCTGCCGACTTCCCTCCTGCCATGGCCCTCGTCGAAAAGTCCGTCCTGATTCCGCGTACGCCGGAACAGATGTTCGATCTGGTGGACCGCGTCGAGGAATATCCGCAGTTCCTGCCCTGGTGCGGCGGTACGGAGCTGATCGCCCGGACGGACGCCTTGACGTCGGCGCGCATCCACGTCAATTACCATGGCATCAAGCTGCACTTCGCGACCGAGAATCCCAAGCAGGCGCCGCACTGGATGGACATCGAATTCCGCGAGGGCCCGTTTCGTCGCCTCGACGGCGGCTGGCGTTTCACTGCGCTCGGCGACGCCGGCTGCAAGGTCGAGTTCCGCCTGCACTACGAGTTTTCCAGCAAGCTGCTGGAAAAGGCGCTGGGGCCGGTTTTCGGCCACATCGTAAACACTTTCGTCGACTCCTTCGTCAAGCGTGCCCATCATGTCTACGACTGAATCCATCAAGATCGAGGTGGTCTATGCACAGGCCGAACGGCAGGAGGTGGTCCCGCTGACATTGCCGGCGGGTGCCACTGTGCTGCAGGCCGTCGAGGCCTCTGGCCTGCCCGCGAAATATCCGGAAATCGACCTCGCGAAGGGCAAGTTCGGCATCTACAGCAAGCTGGCGCGGCCTGATGTCGTACTGCGCGACCGCGACCGGGTGGAAATCTACCGCCCGCTCATCGCCGACCCCAAGGAGGTCCGCAAGCAGCGTGCCGCCGAGGGCAAGGTCATGAAAAAAGGCGGCGGAACTGCCGAGGAGTAGCGCCCCGGCAGTGCCGAGCTAGCGGGGCTCCGTCGGCGGCGATGTCGGTGGTGGAGGCGGTGCGGTCGGGCTGTCGGCCTGTTTGCCTGCCTCCTCATTGGCCTTCTGTTGGCGTTCGCGTTCGGCCATCTGCCTTTCGAGGAAGGCTTTGCGCTGACTGGCGGCGTCTTCCGGCGGCGGGGGCGCTCGCAGGGTTCGCGCCGCCTCCTCCTTGCCGGCCGGAGGCCGGTCCCCGTAGTGGATCTTGCCGCTGGCGTCCTTCCATGAATACACCTGGGCGAGTGCCGCCAGGGGAACGAGTCCCAGGATCAGCAGGACGAATGAACGCACGCGCATGGTTTCCTCCGCTTCGGTAGTCCGGTTTGCCTGGCCGGCAAGCCGGCACGTATAATAGCGTTTTGGATAAGGATAACAGCATGCGACTCCTCCAGAAGGCGCTGACCTTCGACGACGTTCTCCTCGTTCCCGCCCATTCGGCGATCCTCCCCCGCGACGTAACCCTGGCCACCCGCCTGACCCGCAAGATCCGGCTCAACCTGCCGCTGGTATCCGCGGCGATGGATACCGTGACCGAGGCCCGCCTTGCGATCGCGCTGGCCCAGGAGGGCGGCATCGGCATCATCCACAAGAACCTCGAGGCGAAGGCGCAGGCGGCCGAGGTCGCCAAGGTCAAGCGTTACGAGTCCGGCGTGCTCAAGGATCCGATCACCATTCCGCCGACCATGACGGTCCGCGACGTGCTCGCGCTGACCCGCACCCACAAGATCTCCGGCCTGCCGGTGGTCGAGAACGGCAAGGTGGTCGGCATCGTCACCAACCGCGACCTGCGCTTCGAGACGCGCTACGACGAAGTCGTCAGCAACATCATGACGCCACGCGAGCGGCTCGTGATCGTCAAGGAGGGGGCCGGGCTCGACGAGGCCAAGGCCCTCATGCACAAGCACCGCCTCGAGCGCGTGCTGGTCATCAACGACGCGTGGGAACTGCGCGGCCTGATGACCGTGAAGGACATCCAGAAATCCACCGACCACCCGCTCGCGGCGAAGGACGAGCATGGCCGTCTGCTGGCCGGCGCTGCCGTCGGCGTCGGCGAAGGCACGGAAGAACGTGTCGCCGCGCTGGCCGAGGCAGGCGTCGACGTGATCGTCGTCGATACCGCCCACGGTCATTCGCAGGGCGTGCTCAAGCGCGTCGAATGGGTCAAGAAGAACTATCCGCAGATCGAGGTGATCGGCGGCAACATCGCCACCGGGGATGCCGCCCGTGCGCTCGCCGACCACGGGGCCGACGCGGTCAAGGTCGGCATCGGCCCCGGCTCGATCTGCACCACCCGCATCGTCGCCGGCGTCGGCGTGCCGCAGATCTCGGCCGTCGATAACGTCGCCACCGCGCTGGCCAGTACCGATATTCCGCTGATCGCCGACGGCGGCATCCGTTTCTCGGGCGACATTTCGAAGGCCATCGCGGCCGGCGCGCATTCGGTGATGATGGGCGGCCTGTTCGCCGGCACCGAGGAGGCGCCGGGCGAGACGGTGCTCTACCAGGGACGCTCCTACAAGTCCTACCGCGGCATGGGCTCGCTAGGCGCGATGCAGAAGGGCTCCTCTGACCGCTACTTCCAGGAAAATGAATCGAACGTCGAAAAGCTCGTGCCGGAAGGCATCGAGGGGCGCGTGCCCTACAAGGGCCCGGTGACGGCCGTCATTCACCAGTTGATGGGCGGCCTGCGTTCCTCGATGGGCTATCTCGGCTGTGCGACGATTGCCGACATGCATGCGCGGGCGGCTTTCGTACAGATCACCGCTGCAGGTATCCGCGAGTCGCATGTGCATGACGTGCAGATCACCAAGGAAGCGCCGAACTACCACGTCGATTGATCATTCATGCATTTCCGAAAGGCGGCCCCGGCCGCCTTTCTTGCTTTCAGGAGGCAGTCCATGTCCCATCAGAAAATCCTCATCCTCGACTTCGGTTCCCAGGTCACGCAGCTGATCGCCCGCCGCGTGCGCGAGCAGCAGGTGTATTGCGAACTGCACCCGTTCGATGTCACCGAAGACTTCGTGCGTGAGTTCGCGCCGACGGGCATCATCCTGTCGGGCGGTCCCAACTCCGTGTACGAGGCCGAAGACTGGCGGGCGCCGCAGATCGTGTTCGAACTCGGCGTACCGGTGCTGGGCATCTGCTACGGGATGCAGACGATGGCGTCGCAGCTCGGCGGCAAGGTCGAGAGCAGCAGCAAGCGCGAATTCGGCTTCGCCGAAATGCGCGCCCACGGTCATTCGAAGCTGTTCGACGGCATCCAGGACCGGACCAATGCCGAAGGGCACGGACTGCTCGAGGTCTGGATGTCGCACGGTGACAAGGTGACCGCGCTGCCGCCCGGCTTCAAGGTCATCGGCAGCAACGCAGCGACGCCGATCGCGGCGATGGCCGACGAAAGCCGCCGCTTCTACGCCGTCCAGTTCCATCCCGAAGTGACACATACGCTGAAGGGTCGCGAGATCATCGCCCGCTTCGTGCGCGACATCTGCGGCTGCCGCGGCGACTGGAACATGCCCGGCTATGTCGAGGAAGCGATTCGCAAGGTCCGGGAACAGGTCGGCACGGACGAGGTGATCCTCGGCCTCTCGGGCGGCGTCGATTCCTCCGTGGTCGCGGCGCTGCTGCACAAGGCGATCGGCGACCAGCTCACCTGCGTGTTCGTGGACAACGGCCTGCTGCGTCTGAACGAAGGCGAACAGGTGATGCAGACTTTCGCGCGCAATCTCGGCGTCAAGGTCATTCACGTCGATGCCACGGCGCAGTTCATGGGGCACCTCCAGGGCGTGTCCGATCCCGAGCAGAAGCGCAAGATCATCGGTCGCGAATTCGTCGAGGTTTTCCAGGCCGAGGCGAAGAAGCTGCCCAATGCCCGGTGGCTGGCGCAGGGCACCATCTACCCGGACGTGATCGAATCCGCCGGCGGCAAGACCAAGAAGGCCCACACCATCAAGAGCCATCACAACGTCGGCGGCCTGCCCGAGACGCTCAACCTCAAGCTCTGCGAGCCGCTGCGCGAACTGTTCAAGGACGAAGTGCGCGAACTGGGCGTGGCGCTCGGCCTGCCCCACGAGATGGTTTATCGCCATCCCTTCCCCGGCCCCGGCCTCGGCGTACGCATCCTCGGCGAAGTGAAGAAGGAATTCGCCGACCTGCTGCGCCAGGCGGACGCGATCTTCATCGACGAGCTGCGCGCGGCGGACTGGTACGACAAGACCAGCCAGGCCTTCGCGGTCTTCCTGCCGGTGAAGAGCGTCGGCGTGATGGGCGATGGCCGCGTCTACGACTACGTCGTCGCACTGCGCGCCGTGCAGACCTCCGACTTCATGACCGCCAAGTGGGCGGAACTGCCGCACGAATTGCTGGCGCGCGTTTCCAACCGCATCGTCAATGAAATCCGCGGCATCAGCCGGGTCGTATACGACGTGACCGGCAAGCCGCCCGGCACGATCGAGTGGGAGTGAGTAGACATCTGGCAGCCGCTGGCAAGAAAAAGCAATAATGTCGCTTTAGATCATTGATAGACAAACAAAAAATCCAAAATTTTCTGGCAATATCTGGCAGGGTAAGGCGAGGTCAAGCGGTCAATTTTTGCTGGTATATTTGCTGGCATCCCGTGATCTGATACCATGGTTCGCATTGGATACCATCAAGCGAACACGGGGCTCGTGATGGTATCTATATCTGCCAACCAGTTGATAAACAAAGAAAAAAACGCATGGATTCGGCGTTTGTTCGGTGATGGTATTGATATGCTGTCCGACACTAGGCTTCGCACCCTCAAACCGCAGGCGAAACCGTACAAGGTCGCTGACCGGGATGGCCTATATGTGGTTGTCACGCCTGCGGGAACGATCTCGTTCCGCTACAACTACCGTCTAAACGGGCGGCAAGAGACGCTGGTCATTGGCCGCTACGGACCTGATGGCATCAGTTTGGCCAAGGCTCGTGAACTTCTGCTGGCGGCAAAGAAGATGGTCAGCGAAGGAAAGTCTCCGGCGCGGCAAAAGTCGCGGGAGGCGCAGAAGGTCAGAGACGCTGAGACGTTCGGCGCTTGGGCAGAGCTGTGGCTCAAGAATTACCCGATGGCTGAGTCGACCAGAGACATGCGGCGATCGGTATTCGAGCGCGACCTGAAGGAGAAATTCGGTCGGCTGAAGATGACGGAAATCACTCACGAGGATCTCCGAGAACTGTGTGACAAGATCGTGGCACGTGGTGCCCCAGCGACCGCGGTTCACGCGCGGGAAGTCGTCCATATGGTCTACCGGTACGCGCTGGATCGTGGGCATCGCTATGAGAATCCCGCTGAGTTGGTGCGCCCCACGTCCATCGCACGCTTCGAGCCCAAGGACCGGGCCTTGTCACCAGAAGAGATTTGCCTCCTCTACAAATACCTACAGCGCGTATCCACGACCCCGACGATTCGACTCGCTGTCAAACTCGTGCTGCTGACGATGGTCAGGAAGTCGGAATTGACCGACGCAAGGTGGGAGGAGGTGAACTTCACCTTAGGAACGTGGACGATCCCTGCGGAACGAATGAAGAGGAAGCGTCCCCATGTCGTTTACCTGTCGCGCCAGGCTCTGGATATTTTTGTTGCTCTCAAGACCTGCGCCGGTGGGTCGCGTTATGTCCTGCCGTCACGGTACGACCCGGACCTCCCGATGAGCAAGGCAACTCTGAATCAGGTAACCACTTTGACATACAAGGCGGCTCAGCAGGACGGAAAGCCGCTTGGCAAGTTTACAGTCCACGACCTGCGCCGGACTGCGTCGACTCTGCTCCACGAGGCTGGCTACAACACGGACTGGATCGAGAAATGCCTGGCCCATGAGCAGAAGGGGGTACGGGCCATCTACAACAAGGCCGAATACGCAGAGCAGCGACGCCTCATGCTTCAAGACTGGGCTGACATGATTGATCGGTGGGTGAGCGGAGACCCGGCGCTTTGGGCCGTTGTGCCGCCGCCTTCTTCTTCTCTATCCACGCTTCGACTTCCTGAAGGTCCCACGCCACTGAGCGCGGTGTAAGCGCAAAGCGCTTGGGAAAATCACCGCGCTTCTCCATGTCGAAAATCGTTCGGTCGGACAGCGGAACGATCTTGAGAAGCTGTTTGCGGTTGATGAGAACGCGGCCAGGAATCTTGAGTTCGTCGTCTTGGATGATGCGCATATCGGCTCCGGTAGTTGCTGGTAGTTGCCAAGAATCTACCGACTGACAGCGCCATTTCGACGGGTCAAAAGCGCACAAACTCGACGCATTTCACTCTAGTCCGGCTTCCTCCAGAAACCGCGACTCCAACCCCTCCTCCATGGCGCTGCTCAGGATCAGTCGGTGCCGAGCCCGCGTCATGCCGACATAGAGGAGGCGTCTTTCATCCTCCTCCGTCGAATCCGTGTGCGGCAGGTTGCCATCCTCGCAACCCATGATCCAGACATTGTCGAATTCGAGGCCTTTCGAAGCGTGCAGCGTCATGATCTGCACGGCGGGCTTCTGGCGATTCGTACTGGATCGTCCTAGGATCGAAAGCCGCTGGGCAAGCGAACCGGGCATCTTGGCAATGGATGCCTCCAGCTTTCTCAATAGATTCGCCTGGTTTGGCTTGCAGTAATCGAACAGGAAAGCGGCGACGCCATGGACGACGAGCGTCGGCCGCCCCTTCGCCGCCTGGTCGCGCCAGGAGGCAAGACCCATACGGAGGCGCAGGAGCGCCTTTCGGGTGCCATCCTCTTCCGGGGCCTGTTCGATGGCGGATTCCAGACGAGCAGCGCAGCTTCCGAACGAACGCCGCGAATGCCCATTGACCCACTCAGCGTGGATGCCGCAGAAAGAGAGGGCGTTCGCCAGTCCAGTCCAGGAATCATCCACGACTGAACGTAACAGCCCGGAAAACACGCTGCCAATCGAGTGCTCCCAAACGCTCTTGCCACCAGAGCGGACGCATGGCCTGTCGATGTCGGACAAGGCCAGCTCGACAGCATCGAGGATCAGATTGGTTCGGGCAAGGATTGCCCATTCATCGTCCTGAGACCCATTCCTGATGGTCCTGACGATCTGATCGACCTCGGCCCAGCGGTCAGGGGCGCGGATTACCCGGATCTCGCCAGCATCTTCGCGGTGAGCGGTGATCTTTTTAGCGGCCCGGTTGCGGTTGTGGGCGATCAGCTTGGCGGCATGGCCAAGGATGTTTGGTGCGCACCGGTAATTGACCGGCAGGGTAGTCTCGGTCGCTGACAGCGCGAATGTGATTTTCTGCAACCCGGCGTATCCCAAAGCATGGCGGAAAGCGTACAGGCTTTGGTCGTCGTCACCAACCAGAGTAATCTCGGCGCCGGCGCGGCCGTGGAGCAGAATCCACTCCATCTGCACTTCGTCCATGTCCTGCGCCTCGTCCACCAGCAGCCAGCGGATCGGAAGTGGTGGCATGTCCCCACGTGCCATTCGGCGTACCGAGAGCAGCAGCAGGTCCGCGAAGTCCATGGCCCCCTCGGATTCCATGAGTTCCTGGTAGCCGTTGAACACGGACTCGAGCGACGGATCGGCGAACGGTACGGGGGTGAGCTTGGCCTTGGTTGCATCGATGGCTTGCACGACGTCGTCGAATGAAATGTTCGGTACGTGCTGTTTCCAGCAGCGGCGCAGAACGGCCAGGCGCTCACCTTCAGACAGCAAGCGCGGCGGTTTGCTTCGGCTGAACCGCTTGATCTGGGCTAGCGCCAGCGAGTGGAAGGTGCCGACGGCCAAGCGCCGCGCATGGTCCTGACCGCACGTAGCAAGTATCCGCGATCGGAGTTCTTCGGCGGCGTCACGGGTGAAGGTAACCGCGCAGAGCCGCCCCTTTGGGTGATTGGCCAGCAGCCTCGCCGCCCGTGCCGAGAGAACCCGGGTCTTGCCGGAGCCAGGGCAGGCGAGAATCGTGCAGTGGCCGGGCGCCGTAACGGCGCGCTCTTGATAGGGATTGAGTTCCACCAACTACGCGGTGGTCGTGGCCGTGACCTCGGTAGCCTCCGCTTCCGCCGTCGCTTCGGGTGTGTCCGCTTGGGTCTCGACTTCGGCTCCAGCTTCATCCATAGCTTTTTCGGCGACCTGTCCGCCTTTCTTGCGTGCAGCAATCATGGCCCGGCCGGCAATCGACCGGATGCCGCCAGCCAGGCGGAGCAGACGGCGCTTCCATTCGTAGATACTGCGCGAGTAGTTGCCGTCAGGAACCACACCAGAAAGCCAGAGGGTATCGAGCTTGGCCACCATGCTGTCGAACTCACGGATGAGCCCTAAGTAACGCACGGCACGGGGGGACGTGATCTTCGCCTCCACTTCCTTGGGGCGGGAATACTCGATGCCCTTGAACTCGATGCCGTTTGCTTCCGCCAGCTTTTCGAGACGCGCCGCCTCGCCACGGATGTCCTCGAACGCCTTGTTCAGGCGCTCATCCACGATCCCTTCCACCTCGCGGGCCTGCTGGTCGGTACCGATGATCCTCAAGACGACGGAGAGAGAGAAGATGGCGCTCGCGCAAAGCTCGAAGCCGCGGTCGAATACCTGTTGAGCATGGAGCGAGTGGAGCTTGACCTTCTGGGTGAAGTAGGGGTGGCTCTTGGAGTTGTCTCGCGATGCAGTTGCCATGAAAACCTCCCGAAACGATGGACAGGAGGCCATGCTACGAAGCAAGAAACCGGAAACGAGGGCGAAAAGCGCACCAAAACGCACTGTTTAGCAGTTGCGTTCTTGAATCGGAGCCATACAATGCGCTCATTTACTCGAAGCGCGTAATGCCTTCGATGAGTCGTAGCTGGCGACTGGAAACAAACAGCATTCAATCCGCCGACCGTGCGATGCGTGGCGGCGAGTCGAGAGAGGGGCGAAAACGCCCGACCCTGATCCACGGGGTAACGTGGTGATGTGGCTTGGGCGCTGACGCAAGACCTCGCCTTGTCTGTTATGAGCGGACAGGGCTTGAGGCAGCGCGCCCCGTGAACCTGCGTCAATGGATCGCCAGGCCGAGAGGGTGCCCCGGAAGGGTGCTTTCTCCCGCCCGCATCATGCGGGCCGGTTTTTCAACCCTGCGGGGGCTTTCACGCTCCCAGGTGGGTTCGTGGTGCCTCCGCATTTTTCTTCAAGGAGGCACCATGGAAAAGTTGTTGCTCGTCATGGCCCTGCTGGGGTCTGCCCATCTCGCGTTTCGCGGCTTGGGCAAAGCGGGAAAGATGGTATTCGCACTTGCGATGCCGAAACCCGTGCACCCCGGCACTGTCCGCGCGTCGGATGTGAGGCCGATGGCTATCCGCAAGGATGGCGAGGAAGACTGGTCGAAGTATGACATCCCGACATTCATCCGGCGTGGCATTCCGATGCCGAAGCTGGAACCGATCTCGGCGAAATCGACCAAGACCCGCAAGCGTCGCAGCAAAGCGAAAGCCGAAGCCTCCGCGACGCCGGCAACATCCAGTACCGCGGCTTTTGAGGTCGTGGCGTAACTTCCCAAGGAATCTGGCAAAGGAAAATCGTTCATGGACGGGGTATCCCGGTCGGCAAGCGTTAGCTGTTTGCCATGAACCAAGGTTCGAGCCAGGTTCCACCCATTTCTCAACCCTGCGGGGGTCATCGCGACCCCGCAAGGGGCTGTGGTGCCTCCGCGCTTTCTCATGGAGGTCATCATGGCACTCGTCATTGTCGCTTGCTGCATCACTGGTTGGGTCATCAGCCGTCCGGTCGTCCGGGCGCTCGGCCTCTAACCGGCAGCACGCTTGCCTGTGGGAATCCCCGCAGGCCAGAAACCTTTCTCCTGAGAGGTTTCCGGCCTGCGGGGTTGTCATGGGCGTGTATCGAGCCAGGCAACTCCTGCGGGGTCCGATCAACCCGTCCTGTCAGGAGCGTCGCCATGATCTACGTGATCCTCTCGATGTGTGTGTTCTCAGGCATCGTCATCAGCCGTCCCATCGTTCGCGCGATGGGGTTGCGCTAACAAGCAGGGGAATGCCATGTCGAATCCAACACTGAGCCGCATGTTTCGGTCAATCCCATTTCGCATGGCCTGCGAACTCCATCAGCGTCTTCGATCTGGCTGCAACGCCAGCGAAACGCGGGATATGTTGCGCAAGGCATTGCGGAGAGCGGGATTCGTTCAGCGTGCGGCAGCTTGATCACGCGCCCCGCTCAAGTAGCGGGGCTTTCCAGAGCGCATTCCTGAGAGTGCGTTCTGGAGAGAAAGAATTGTCGCTTCTGGTTGTCCAGGAGCTGCAAAGCGGTAGCTGGCCGCTCTAAACAAGCAGCATCGAGGCGCCGAGTCGGGTAACCGGATCGGCAATCATCAACCCCAGCCGGGGCATCTATCCCCGGCGTGGGGATAGGTGTCTCCGGCGAAAGGAGGCACTCATGAAAATGGAAAACGTCGGCTTGCTTTCCATGTCGGCCGATCAGTACCACGCTCACCCAGCGGTGGGGCATTCGGGACTTGTGCGCATCATGCGCTCTCCCGCCCATTACCAGGAGTATGTGAGCAATCCGCCCGAGCCGACTCCGGCGATGCAGTTGGGCACAGCCTTCCATGCGGCGCTTCTGGAACAAGATCTGTTCCACCAGACTTTCGTGATTGCGCCTAAGTTCGATCGGCGCACCAAGGAAGGAAAGGCCGCAGCCGAGGCTTGGGAGGTCGAAAACGCGGGCAAGACCGCGCTGACCGTCGACCAGATGGCGGTCATCGAAGAGATGGTTGTCAGCGTGCGCTCTCATGCTGGGGCGGAGCGTCTCTTGGCCGAAGGAGTTGCCGAGATGTCGGCGTTCTGGATCGACCGGGAAACCGGCATCGAGTGCAAATGCCGGCCGGACTTTCTGTCCATGGCAGGGGAGACCGTCACCGGCATCGTGGACGTGAAGACCTGCTGCGACGCGAGCGCCGATGGCTTTGCTCGCGCTATCGCGACGCTGGGCTACGACGTGCAGGCGGCTTTCTACCAGGATGGCCTGAAGGCCGTGACTGGCAGAACCATCCCGTTCTACTTCATCGCCGTTGAGAAGGAGGCGCCGTTCGCGGTTGCGGCCTACAAGGCGAGCGACGAGGTGATCGAGGTTGGGCGCGCCAAGTATCGCGGCGCGCTCCAGCTGCTCCAGTGGTGCCGAACCAAGGGCAGTTGGCCTGGCTACCAGCCGAACGGGGAGGTCGAAACGATCAACCTGCCGCGCTGGGCGTCGAACTTCGATCTGGAGGGGTGAAGCATGACATCGAATCCGATCGAAGATGTCGTGCCTCATCTCCATGAGGTTGGCGAGGTTCTCCTGGTTGCCGCGATGTGCATCGAGGGGCAACAGGCTGCGCTGGAACGTGCCGAGGCTGAGGTGACCAGGCTTAGGCGCGAAATCGAGCAGGCTCGCAACCATCTTCTCGAACGTGTTCGCAAGAACTACGTCGACTCGGAGATCGAGGCGGCCGACGTGATGTGCTCACGGTGCAAGCCCACGAGGAGGAATGGCGAATGAGCATCTACACGGGATACCTGCTGACGCCGGGCGTCGAATTCGCCGATGGCGATTTCATCCCGAAGGCGTCCCCGGAAGAGGCCGACGAGGTTGTCGACTGGGAAGGCGATGCGGTCACCGCTTATGCGCTGATGGGTTTCGACCCTGAGGGCGACAGGTGGGAGGTTCTGATGGTGACGTACCGTCCGACGACGCTCGTGCGCCGGGTGCGGATGATGTTCGGACTCAGGCTCGAATGGGACGGTAGCGCACCCATGAATTTCGACCGCGGAGACGGCATCGAGATCGTCAAGTACGCCAGGAACTCTCTTGAGACCGCGATTGCCTTCGGCGGCCTGATGTCGGGGATGCCGGGAGCCCGGAAAGAATGGGAGTTCGCGCGGGCGCAGGAACTGGCAGATCGGCTCGGGGTCGTCATCCGCGACGATAGCGGCAAGTAGTCAATTTTTTCAACCGGCGGGACCGCACCATGAGTCCCGCCGGGGCCCATGGTGCGCCGCCTTTACCCAATAGAGAAAGGAGGTGATAACCATGGAGCACGGCATACAGCATGGCGTGAGGGATGAGTTCGTTATGGCGGCATCTCCAGTGACGCGGTTGCTCGGACATTCTCTAGCAGTCGCTCTGGGATTTTGCGGTCTTGCGGCAATCTCCATGATCCCCATCGGCGCCATGAAAGTGTTGATTTGGCTTGGCATCGGGCATCTTGCCGAGCCGCTACATGCGCTCGAAACACTTCTGCTGGTTGTCGACATCTGCCTGTTTGGCATAGTATTCTTATCAGGCGTAGCGGTCTTTCTCGTGGAGACGCTGACGGCAACGAGACGACAGGTCATAATGGCATGGAGGAACCATGAATAAGCTCTCGAAAGAATTCCTGACGGGATTCGAGGAAGGATGGGGTTCGTTCTGGTCGCCGTTTACTGGCCTATGCAAGGCGCTGGCCGCAACATGGCGGCGCCACGTTTCTATGCCGCATGGGCGGAACTGTCGCCACGCTTGAGCGGCAGAGAGATGATCGACACCAGAACTCAAGCGGATCGAACAGGGATTCAAAGCGGCCTGACCGATTCGCGGTTTCAGTAGGTTATGCAGTAGCGGTAGCTGGCCGCTCTAAACAAGCAGCATCGAAGAGCACGGGCTGCCGTGCATTCAACAACCCAGGCGGGGTCGCCATGATCCCCGTCCGGGGCCATGGTGTAACCGCCTTTTTTCTTTTGAAGAAAGGAAACACCATGGCACTTCAAGCACTCAAGAACATCAATCGCTCGGCTCCCGCCGATGCCCCGAAGGACTTTCCGGCGATGCTGGAGAAGTTCAAGGGAGAGATCGCGCGGGCGCTGCCTCGACATATCAACCCTGACCGCATGGCGCGTATCGCCTTGACGGCATTCCGCATGACGCCGAAGCTGGGCGAATGCGATCCGCGCTCGGTCTTCGCGGCCGTCATCCAGTCCTCTCAGCTTGGCCTGGAGGTGGGCCTGATGGGCGAGGCGCATCTGGTGCCGTTCAAGGGCCAGTGCCAACTCATCCCCGGCTACACCGGGCTGATGAAGCTGGCGCGCCAGTCCGGTCTGGTCCAGGACATCTATGCGCACGAGGTCCGCGTGAAGGACAGGTTCACGCTGAAGCTCGGCATGGAGCGCTCCCTGGAGCATGAGCCGCTGACGGCCCCTGGCGGCTTCCCCGCCTCCGACGAGGAGCGGGGCGAGGTGGCCGGCTTCTACGCCGTCGCCGTCTTCAAGGATGGTTCGCGCACCTTCGTGGCGATGAGCCGCAAGGAGGTCGAGAAGATCCGCGATGGCAGCCGGGGCTACCAGTCGGCCAAGCAGTACAAGAAGGAGTCTGTCTGGGACACCGACTTCGTGGCGATGGGCCTCAAGACCGTCATCCGGCGGCTGTGTAAGTTCCTGCCGAAATCCCCTGAGCTGGCGACGGCGCTGGCGATGGACGCGGTGAACGAGCAAGGTCAGGCGCAGAACCTGGATCTCAACGAGGTCATCGAGGGCAACTACGCCCCGGTGGCCGATGATGAGCCGGAAGACGCACCGGATGTCGAGGCTGCGACTGCCGCCAAGCCGGAAGCTGTGCAGCAGCAAGCGAAGGGCGGCAAGCCCGAGGCCCCGGCCGCGCAAGCCGCCAAGGCTGAAGGACAGGGCGCCGGCAATGGCGCTTCGCTGCTCGATGCTGCGATCAAGTCCATGGAGAAAGCGAAGACGGTGGATGCGCTGGACGAAGCCTATATCCGCGCCGAAGCCGAATTCACGGGCGTTGAGCTCGAAACCCTGATGCGGGAATACCGTCGCATCAAGGCCGATCTCGGTAGCCCGATCTAACTCCAATCCCCAACCCCGTGCTTCGACGCGGGGTTTTCCGGAGCGCATTCTTGGGAGTGCGCCGCGGAAAGCCCGATTTCTCGTTCTGGCTCTGCCAGGAGAAAAGAAGGTAGCTGGCCTTCTGAAACAAACAGCATCATGGCGGCATCCGGGAAACCGGTTGCCAATGCACAACCCCGCCGGGGACGTTCGTTCCCGGTGAGGGAAGAGGCGTCTTCGGCTCTTTCTTTGGAGGCGAAGATGTTTTTTGAGCAAAAGGTCGACATGCGCTCCAAGCGGGCCATGGTCGATTTCCTGGCGAGCCACTTCCGTTACCACACGATGAACTCGTGGAACAAAGGAACCAGCTACGCCAACTGCATCAAGGTGCATCGGCTCGGGCTGTCGCGCGATCAGAATTCTCGTGTTTGGGACATCCTGGACACGGATTACTGGGACGAGATCCGGTATCCGATCGACGATTTCACCGAGGAAACCAGTGGAAGCTACACGATCGGCACCAATGGGCGTTCCGGCGGCTATCTGGTTCTCTATCCCGGGGAGTATTACGACCCGGGATACAAGAGCCGGTGCCGCGCCTGCGGCCAGCTGAACTACCAAGCCGTCTGCGGCGAGGTCGGAACGTGCGGCCGGTGCAACAAGGTCGATCGGGTCAATCTCCACCGTCCGCTTCGTTGGCATCGTGTCATCGGCGGCGGGATCGACGACGAGCTCGGTCGGGACGATCTGATGGATCTCTCGGTTTCCGATCTGCGAGACAAGGTCGATCTGGTCTGCCGGTTCGACCGCGCCTGCGACGAGATCAGGGAGGCTTTCATCGACATCGCGGACAACTGCATGGTTGTCGAGGAAGCGGTGATGGTTCCCAAGACCGTCCGTCGCATCCTCTGCGCTACGGCGTAGACGTCACTCATTCATTCAATTCGGCGGGAACGCCATGCTCCCGCCGGGGGCATGGTGCGACCGCCTTTTCCGTCTCATGACAGAAAGGAGTTTCACCATGTTGAATAAAGTCCAACTGATCGGCTTTCTTGGGGCTGACCCGGATGTTCGCTACACCCAGGACCAGGAGGCCGTGGCGCGTGTGCGTATCGCTACCTCCGAGACCTGGAAGAAGAACGGCGAGAAGCACGAGAAGACCGAATGGCACAACGTCGTCTTCTTCGGCAAGTTGGCTGAGGTCGTCGGCGAGCATCTGAAAAAGGGCTCGCTGGTGTACGTCGAGGGCCACCTCCAGACGCGCTCGTGGGAGAAGGATGGCGAGAACCGCTATACCACGGAGATCGTCGCGGAAGCGATGAAGATGCTCCCGGGCGGCAAGGCGAAGGCCGAGTCCGACACGGCGAAGGGCCAGGCCAAGTCGCGTCAGTCCCATGACGACGGGCCGTTCTGAAAGGAGGGCGCCGTCATGTTGCTGACCAAGGATGACGCCGCGCAGAAGTGGTGCCCTCTGGCGCGGTCGGAATACGACAGCGCCTGCAAGTGCATCGCCGATGGCTGCGCGGTGTGGCGCTGGACCCCGATCACGAATCCTTCGAACGGGGCTCGACGGTTCCGGGAGGCAGATAACCCTGCCGCCGAAACCGAGCACGAAGCCGCTACCAAGCCGGAACACTGCCATGGCTGGGAGTTCTGCCCCTGCGCGGAGGATCCGGCCGGATGGGTCGAACCCCAGGCGGAAGCCGATAAGCGCCGCCTCGGCTATTGCGGCCTTGCCGGCAAGCCGGAGTTCTGAGCAAGGGAGGCGAAGATGGAAATCATTACCGTCACCCTCCCGGCCTATTGGGCATCGGCGCTGATCAACGGCGATTGGAGCGGGCTGGAATACGCGGCTCCGGATGAAGCGGCCAAGGCGAAAGCCTGGCAGATGGAATCCGGGTTACGTGTTCTCTCGTGCGGTGAAGAGCAATTCGTTGCGCGATTCGATGGTCTCCTGACCGAGTGTCTGGAGTACCACTGCACGCGGCCCTGACGCCACTAAACCCCAGCCGGGGAGGAAATCCCCGGCTGGGGAGCCTCCTCGCGCTGGTTCCTTCTACACCCCGGACCGGGGCATCCCTAAGTGCCTCCCTTTCGGCGGTGCTTCGGGATGCCCCGACCGGGGCTTTCCAGGAGAGGACCATGACGAAAGAGGAGTTGGACCGCCTCAAGGAAGAGGCGCTACGCATGGCGCGTGGGTACTGGGGAGCGATCCTCGGGGCTCTCGCGCCGCAATTGCAGGCCGCGCTCGATCGGGCCGGTCGCCATGTGCCTTGTCCGGTGCATGGCGGCAAGGATGGGTTCCGCGTCTTCAAGGATGTGGACGACACCGGAGGCACCGTCTGCAATACCTGCGGGATCAATTCCGACGGTATTGCGACACTCATGTGGGTGAATGGCTGGCGCTACGCCGCCACCCTCAAGGCCGTGGCCGACTACTTGCGTGTGGGAGTTCGCACGGCGAGACCCGCGCGGAAAGTGGCGAAGCCCGAGCCCCAGAAGGGCGATGAGGACGAGCGACTCAGGCAATCACTCAACCGGGTGTGGAACGAGTCGATTTCGATCTCGGATCGTGACGCCGAACCGGCCAGGCTCTACCTGGCGCGCCGCGGAATATCGATCTCGCCCCCGGAAACCCTCCGGTTCCATCCGTCGCTGTCGTACTACGACGGCGACAAGAAGATCGGCGAATACCCGGCCATCATCGCAATGGTGACCGGCGCGCGGGGGAATCCGGTGACGATTCACCGGACTTACCTCACGCCAGACGGGAAGAAAGCCCCCGTCGAGTCGCCCAAGAAGCTGATGGCTTACCCAAAGGATCGCAAGATCGTCGGCGGGGCCATCCGGCTCACGGAGGCTGGCCTCCAGGTGATGGCGGTGGCCGAGGGACTGGAAACGTCTCTGGCGGTGATGGAAGGGACAGGATTGCCGGTGTGGTGCGCGGTCAACGCGCTTCTGCTGGAAAACTTCGTCCCGCCCGAGCCGGTAGAGCGCGTCCTCGTCTTCGCGGACAAGGATCGGCCAACCGAGCAACATCCCAAGGGTCACGGACAGGAAGCCGCCAAGCAACTCGTCCAGCGGCTCTGGGAGATGGGAATCAAGGCATCGGCCATCGTTCCGGCCGGGGACATCCAAGCGGGCCAGAAATCTCTGGACTGGCTGGACATCCTGAACCGGGACGGAAAGGCCGGCTTCCCCACCGTTCAATCCATCGAGGCGCATCTGATGCGCCGCGCAGCCTGAAGGAGATGATGCCATGTACGGGATCATCGACTTCACCCGGATCGACACCGAACCGGGCGCGGCCTCGGCGTTCGCGCCGCCCATGGGCTTCGATGGGGACTACCGCGAGTACATGCGGGAGCGCTGGAGGCAGGATCCCGGCGTTCGGCAGCATGTTGCGGTCGTGGGACGGATGCTCGCCAAGGGAGAGACCGTGACGTTCTGCGGTCCCTTCGCCGTCGAGGCGCGACGGATCGCGGAAGCGGTCCGGCCGTGACATTAGCGCCCCGCCGCAAGGCGGGGCTTTTCCCAGCGCATTGAGCAGTGCGCTGCGAAAAGCCAGCATTTCTCCTGTCGGTTCGACCGATGGGCGGATGGTCCTAGCTGGGGACTTGAAACAAACAGCATTGAGTTGGCGCCAGGCGGGGAAACCTGTCTGTCCCAGAAACATACCCCAGCCGGGGAGATCGCCCCGGCCGGGGTTCTCCTTTGCGCTGGGTTCAGCTCAACGCCCCTTCGACAGGGCCTGCCGTAGCGCCCGTCCGGGGGTTACGGCAGGCCCTGTCAGGGGCCTCTGTTGTGACCAAAGCGAAAGGAGATGACCATGAAAGTATTGGATTCGATCCAACACAAGGGGCTGCACAAGCTCCTGCTGGTCGAGGACGGTGGAGAATTCTCCGTTCTCGGCCAAGCAATCAATCGCAGGGCAGTCCCCGTCCAGGGGCATCTCACCTGCGATGCGGCAAAGGCTTTCTGGAGGCGAGTCTGCCTCTGCCACTTCTACGGCGTCACGCACAACCTGCACGATGCCGAAGTGCTGGCGGAACGGCGTATCGCCACGATTCACTGACGGGAGGGACTGGTCATGACCATCGAACTCCAAGAGGTGAGCGCCAGGGAGCTGGCGAAGAAGTATTTCCGCGGCGGTGAAAAGTCGCTTGCGGAACTCAAGGCGCGGATTGCCTGCGGGCTGGCGGCTCGTGAGGTCGACTTCGAGACGCAAGCCCGCGTGTTCGAGGAGGCACTGGAGTATGTCATCCTGGGCGGTCGAATCAACGCGACCGCCGGGGTTGATGGCGTGAACACGACGATGGTGAACTGCTTCGTGCAACCCATCGCTGATTCCGTCTTCGATCCGGTGGATGGTGTGCCGGGCATCATGGAGGCAGCGCGGCAGGCGGCGCAGACGATGCGCCTGGGCGGCGGGGTCGGATACGACTTCAGCCCCATCCGGCCGAAGGGGGCTTGGATCGCCAAGACCAAGTCCCTTGCTTCTGGTCCGATCTCGTACATGGAGATTTTCAACTCCATGTGCTCGACGGTGATCTCCGCCGGCGCCCGGCGTGGCGCCCAAATGGGCATCCTGCGCTGTGATCATCCGGACATCGAGGACTTCATCGTCGCCAAGCGCGTCGATGACCCGAACATGCCCTGGGAACGGCGTCCGTTCCGGAACTTCAACCTCTCGGTCGGAGTAACGGATGCGCTGATGTTGGCCGTCGAAGCTGATGGCGAGTTCGGGTTGGTCCATGCGGCCGAACCCGGGCCCGACATCAAGGCGCAGGGAGCTTACCGGCGCGAAGACGGCCTGTGGGTATATCGCAAAGTACGTGCCCGCGACCTGTACGACAAAATCATCCGGGCGACCTATGAGCGCGCGGAGCCTGGAGTTGTTTTCCTGGATCGGATCAATCGGGACAACAACCTCCGGTACATCGAGACCATCGCAGCCACCAATCCGTATGCATGCGGCCTGTCGGCGGAATCCGGCATGGAAAACCCGCTCTGATCGACTCGGAAGCCCAGGCGTGGGCGACGAGGGGCAAGCAGGCGAATGCCGTGCAGCCCGAACGACTGAGCGAGTGGGCGTCCACCTTGGACGGTGCAACAGTCTGAGCTCCCGTATGACGCGACAAAAGAAGCGGGAGAGGAAACCCGAAGCGGTTTCCCGCCAGCTGAATGGCTGGTCGGTAGGCGAATGCCGAAAGTAACAGAATGGTGGGGAGCAGCCTCTGCCTCCCTATGGTTGCTGCGATCTCGGGCACGTGAATCTGACCAAGCTCGTGCGTGAGCCTTTCACGCCGAGGTCCTGGTTCGACTTCGACAAGCTCGAGGAAGTGGTTCCGGTACTCGTCCGTATGCTGGACAACGTGCTGGATCTGACCACATGGCCGTTGCCGGAACAGCGGCGTGAGGCGCAAGCCAAGCGGCGCATCGGCATCGGTATCACGGGTCTCGGTGATGCGCTCATCATGCTGGGCCTGAAATACAGCTCGGTGGAAGGGCGTGAATTCGCGAGGCGAGTCATGGAGCGGATACGCGACGTGGCTTACCTGGCATCGGTGGAGTTGGCGAAAGAGCGCGGGGCGTTTCCCCTGTTCGACGCCGACAGATACCTGGAGGAGGGCACGTTCGCGAGCCGACTCCCTGCGGACATCATGCAGGAGATATGGAAACACGGCATCCGCAACAGTCACCTCCTGAGCTTGGCGCCCACCGGAACAGGGTCGCTCACCTTCGGCAACAACTGCTCAAGCGGTTGCGAGCCGGTCTTCGATTTCGTCCAGATGCGCAAAATCAAGCAGTCGGATGGATCGGAGAGGGTTGAGGAAGGTCTGATGGACTACGCCTACCTCGTCTATCGCAAGATGGGCGGGGATGCGCAGCGTCTGCCGGATACCTTCGAGTCGGTGGCAACCCTCAAGGTTGCCGACCACCTGGAAATGCTCAAGGTGCTCGCGCCCTACGTCGATGCGGCGATCAGCAAGACGGTCAACGTCCCGGCCGATTACGGCTTCGACGACTTCAAGGGCATCTACCTCGATGCCTGGAAGGGTGGGCTCAAGGGCATTACGACCTACCGGCCGAACAGCGAGATCGGCTCCGTGCTGATCTCGTCGAGCGAGGCAAAGAAACAGGCGGAAGACCTGGATTCGACCGACCCGGACCGCAGGTTCAGGCTGACGAAGTTGCCGGAAACGGTGATGAAGAGCCTGCGCTGGCTGGACCGGCCGTACATGCCGGACGGCAATCCGTCCTACACCTACATGGTGGAGCTGCCGGGAGGCGGCTTCTCCGTGCAGATCGGTCACTTCCACAACACGGGGGTGCATCCGTTCGAGGTGTGGATCAATGGCTCGGAGGCTCCGAGAGGGCTGGGAGCCATTGCCAAGACGCTGTCGGCCGATATGCGGGCCTTCGACAAAGGGTGGCTGCAACTGAAGCTGGACGCGTTGCTGAAATGCGACGGCGATCCGGTGGATGTGGCGACGCCGCCCACCGGAGAGGTCACACGCATGCGGTCTGTCGTGGCGGCGATGGCCAAGATCATCGGCTATCACGCTCACAAGATCGGCTGGCTTCCTGGGGACGACGGAGACCTGATGTCGGCCATGATGTTCCGCAAGGAACCGAAAACCGGTACAGGCGGCACTCTGTCGTGGACCGTGGATATCAAGAACCCGGCGACGGGCGATGATTTTGCGATGTTCCTGAAAGAGCTGGAGATGCCCGATGGCACACGCCGGCCTTATTCGGTGTGGCTGGCGGGCGACTATCCGAAGACTCTGGATGGACTCTGCAAGCTGCTGTCCATCGACATGCGGATCATCGATCCAGCCTGGATCGGCATGAAGCTGCGCAAGCTCACGAGCTACAAGGAACCGCAGGGGGATTTCCTCGCACGGGTGCCTGGTAGCGAGAAGCAAGCGAACTTCACATCCACGGCGGCCTACATGGCGAGGCTGCTCATTCACCGCTATCACCAACTCGGCCTCCTGAATGAGGACGGGACGGTGGAGACCAAGAACTCCTTCCTGGGTTCCGAGGCGGGCGGGAGTGATGCGGCCGTCCGTGGCAGCCACGTCATCGCCGGGAAGAGGTGCCCTGAGTGTGGAGTCGATGCCGTCGTGAAATACAACGGCTGCGACAAATGCACGAATTGCGGGTACGTCGGCTCCTGCGGTTGATATACCCCCTGCGCCGCGAGGCGCGGGGGATTTTCAAAGGGGCGTCATGCGCTTCTTTGGAAATCCTCTGGGTTCCGTAATGGACGCAGGGATAAGCGGTAGCTGGCCGCGCTCGATGAGCGAAGCAGCACTCAATCAAGCGTTCGGAAAACCGGACGCTTTCAGAAACCCCGCCGGGGCGCTCGTTCCCGGCAGGGGACAAGTGCCCAGGCATCGCCGAATGGAGAGTGTTATGGGCATTTTGTTTGACATGGTCGCCTTCTACAGGTGGCTAGAGCAAGCATCGGAGCGAGAGCTTCTTGCTCGCCGTGACGAGGCGCTCAATATGGAAGCGCGACTGAGCGATGAAGACCTCAAGCGAGAGCTTCGTCGGCTGGTGCGGATGATCGAAGAGGAACTTGTGGCTCGAAAGTTTCGAGTCTGAAGTCATTGCGCCGTCCTCTTGCCAGGATGTCGGAAGCATTACCGCTTCCGCTGAAGACGGCAAGCAGGGCGGCGGCCTCATAGTTCGTCTTGGCCTTGTGTTCGACTCTCATCAACGCAAGGTCGAAGGCTTCCGCTCGCGACAGTTGGAAAGACTCACAGAGTTGGTCGAACTCGTCGTGATCGAAGACCCACGGCTGGCTGAACAGGAGATGCTTCTTGCGCTCCAGTTCGGCCTTGCCGCCCTCGATGACCGTGAAAGCCTTGGCGCATGACTTGCTCATGCGTCCAGTCTAGCACGGTCGATTTTCAACCCCAAGCGGGGACGCCCTCCGTCCCCGAAGGGGCGTGGTGTCTCCGCGGTTGTCATGAAGGAGACACGATGGAAAAGAAACGCGAACGCCCCGACTGGGGGGCTCTGTTCCTTGAAGCGCTGGCAAAGCCCGGCCGCCTGGCAGACTGCTACGCCATGTTTCATGAGTACAGCCTGGGCAACCGCATCCTTGCGGCCATCCAGTTGGCGGCCCGCGGGCTGCCGCTCGCCCCGATCGCATCATTCGGGAAGTGGAAGGCTATCGGCCGGTCGGTCAAGAAGGGAGAGAAGGCCATTTCCCTCATCATGCCGCTGACCATCTCCAGGAAGCCGGAGGACGATGAGCCGGCCTCTACCGAGATGACGCACGAAGCCCCCACCGAAAGCGACAAGGGCGCTTCCAGCCGCAAGAAGAGCGGTTTCACGATCTTCGTGCTGAAACCGCACTGGTTCAGCCTGGATCAAACCGAGGGCGAGAAATACGAGCCGAAAGTCGATCTCCCCGAGTGGGACAAAGCGAAAGCTCTGTCTAGGCTCGGCGTGGTCGAGGAGCGGTTCGAGCTGATGGACGGCAACACCCAAGGGTACGCCATCCCCGGCGAAAAGCGCGTAGCCATAAACCCGCTGGCGGCGATGCCATGGAAGACGCTGTTCCACGAAATCGCCCACTGTCTGCTGCATTCGAAAGAAGCGCAGATGGCGGACGGAGCCTTGATGCCGAGAGACATCAAGGAGGCCGAAGCGGAAGCCGTGGCGTACCTCTGCTGTGCAACCCTGGGGTTATCGGGTCTCGACGAGAGCCGCGGTTACATCCAGGACTGGCTTGGCTCGAAGGAACGATCCGAAGAGTTCGCCAAGAAGAGCGCGGCACGGGTCTTCTCCGCGGCGGACAGAATCCTCAAGGCCGGTACAGAGGTCGCCAAAGAGGAGATGGGGACTGAAGCCAACGCCTGCACAACGGGAGAATCGGCATGAACAAACGAGAATTGCTGTTCTCTACCTCCGAGCGCGATGGGCTGACTTACGTCAATCCGTTGCCGGCTTGTCATTCGGCCTGCAGGTGGCGGGATGTGTTGGCGAAGATGGGTCGTTACATTGACCGGATATTGTGCTTGCGGCAAGGGGGGGGGCCATGGACAAATTCCTGGTTCCCGCTGAGCTCTGGCAGCAGATCGCATCAGCCAACTCCTGTCACCTTGCGGTCGAACAGAAAGCCAGTAGGCCTGTTTCTGTTCGGACGGCGGAGTATGGGGGCTTTCTCTATACGGCCTTTGGAGCCCTCCACGGACCCTTCGGGGAGGCCAGGAAACCCTACGTGGACGCCTACCGGCTGTTGCCGGCATCGATGTACACGGGGGAAACCACGCTTGCGTACCACGACGAGGAAGCCATCCGGGCTGGACAGCGCGACCGTGGAGACCATTCTGGCCTGATCGTTTCCGTGAAAGGCAAGCTGATGGTGTGCGCGGAACGGGTGCGATTCCTCATGGATCTGCCCGGAACTCGCCCACTGTCGCTGGCCGAGGCCACGGCCTACGACGAGGGCGAGCGGATGATAGGCTGGCGTGCGCTCTGGTACGGCGGCAAAGAGCCGGACTGGTTCTCTCTGCGGGGCCATCCGGTCGCAGTATATCGGGGACACAAGACCCTCGACGATGACCGAGCCGTGCTGCTCTGGAAGCACGACGGAGCAATACATGAACTCGGAATCGACGACGATGTGCTCCTCGACGGAGTCGATCGAGAGCGAGTGCCGGTGGTAAGTAATGTCCAGTTGGCGCTCTTCTGATCATCCCTAAAACCCGGAGCGGTCGCCCATGATGGACGCCGCTTCTGGGTTGTTTTCCGCGTAACAAAACGAGGATTTTTGGTATGCTTTCGTTGGCGTGTTAGTAGCATGCCAAGGAAAGCAGAATCCGCCGCTGGATATTCCGGCGACTCGATCCTCCTAGCTGGGGAGGCGAAAGAAACAGCATCCAAGGCGATCAGGAAAATCTTGGTCGCGTCAATTTTCCCCACCGGGGCATCATGCCCCGAGTGGGGGCTGGTGCCCCTTTTTCATTCAAGGAGGCACCATGAAAGACCTTTCAAATGCTGACCTACTGGCCGTACTGGTGGGCAGCGCATCGGCCAAGGCACTGGCAGCCAAACCGCTCGCCGAGTTGTTCGGATTTTCGAAGCCGAGGCAGATGCAGTTGTGCGAGGAGTCGGCGGCTTACACCGTCCATCCGGCTCTCGCTGCAGCGAAGGAGCTTTTCGTTCGCTGTATCCGGGAACGCATGGAGGGTGAAGACCTTTGCTTTTCTTCTCCGGAAACCGTCAAGACGTTTCTGTGCTCAAAAATCGGGCATCTGGAACATGAGTCGTTCTGGTGCCTGTGGCTCGATGCCCAGAACCGTCTCATCGACGCCGGCGAGCTCTTTCGCGGCACGGTGACCCAAACCAGTGTCTATCCACGGGAGGTCGTGAAGAAGGCTCTTGCCGTCAATGCCGCGGCAGCGATCTTCTCTCACAATCATCCGTCCGGATCACCGGAGCCCTCGCGGGCCGACGAGATGCTGACCAGTACCCTCAAGTCTGCCCTTGGTTTGGTGGACGTCAAGGTGCTGGACCATTTCGTCGTCGCCGGGAATCAGGCCACGTCGTTCGCTGCGAGAGGGCTGCTGTAATGGGCGCGTTCAAACCCTTCCGGCAGGAATTGACCCTGATCGTGGATCTCGATGAGCGGGGCTGGTTCAAGGCCCACGTCGAGAACCAGAACGGCAAGACGATCTTCGAGTTCTCGAACGAGGACGAGGAGACCGGATGGCCGAGCGAAGATGGGCTGTGGCTCATCGAAGACGGTTTCATGCGCCACGGGCGCGACATCCACGGACTTCTGGAATATCTGAAGTCGGCGGGGATCGCCAAGCCCACTGCGGTCATGCGAGTGAAGGGGTGACCAATGGTCGGCCGCCATCTCTACGCACGAGGCACAAAGGCCGAATGCATGCGACTCGGTGAAGAGCTTGAGCGCATGCAACGGCCGACATCATGGACGGTCGCCCCACTGGATGCCGACAAAGGCATCTGGGGGTTTTTCACCTAACCCCGCCAACAGCGGATTCCCTAACCGGGGCACTATCCCCGGTTGGGGGGCTTCTTGAAGAAGGAGTTCGAGGAAGCCGAGGACGAGAGCGCCGCGACGGTGTGCAGCGAGTGTGGCATGCAGGGCGGTAGTGTCATCGGATGCCCTGACGGCACCGATGTCTGCCAGGCCTGTTTCGATGCCGGGCATCGCTGAATCTTAACCATTGAAGAAACTCCTGCTGCAAAGCGGGAGTTTCCCGGGGCATCTTCAATCGAGGGTGTCACGGGAAGCTGCATTCAACCACCTGGCTTACCGGGTGGATGATGTTCCTAGCTAGGGAACTCAAACAAGTAGCATCAAGCAGGCACCCATCGGGTGCCACTCTCAACCCCGCCGGGGCCTATTCCCCGGTGACGGGGCATGGTGCCGCCGGCATTTTCATGAAGGAGGCAACATGCCCAATTGGTGTCAGAACCGGCTCGAGATCGATGGGCCGAAGGAGGCGATCGCCAAGATCGTCAAGGCTTGCCGCCTGCAGGAAGGCGAGTTCGACTTGAACGGCATCGTCCCGATGCCCCCTGAGCTGGATATCACGAGCGGTTCGGCTGTCAGCTGGGGAATCGACATCCTGTATGGCGACTGGCAGCGGGTGTTCGGGTTGCCGTGGCTTCGGGATCTCCTGCTTGAGATCACCGGCGGCGACCTGCCGGAAACCCGCGATGACCTGATCCGGCTCATCGAGACGGAAAACTTCATGTACGGGGCCGCACATCGCCGCAGTCTCGACTTCATTAGCCTGCGGGAGGCACGTCAAGCCAAGGCCAACCTGGAGAGGTGCGGCTTCAAAGACTGGTACGACTGGCGGGTCGCGAACTGGGGAACCAAGTGGAATGTCGGGAAGGATGTCGATATTGACAGCCTGTCCGAGTGCAACATCACCCTGACGTTCGATACCGCATGGTCGCCTCCGGTCCCAGTGGTTGCGGCTCTTTGCAGTCAGTATCGGGAGATCGCGGCGACGCTCCGCTTCATCGAGACGGGCTGCTGGTTTGCCGGCACGGTCGAGGGCGTCGATGGCGAGATCAAGGAATATCCAGCCGACGACGTTCGCGCCTTTGGCGAGGACTTCTTCGGCATGGAGTTCGACGACGAGGAAGACGAAACCGAAGAAGAGGAAGCTGCTGCCTGACCGCTTTCGCAACTCAACCTCCCACCGGGAGCCATCCGGTGGGATGGCTCTTGGTGGATTTTCACTCTGAAAGGAGATCCACATGAAACTGAATGTAGTTCTTGGGCAAGACCTCTCGGCATATGCCGAGATCGAAATCGAGGCCCCCGAGGATTCCTCGGAAGAGGAGATCGTCAGAAGAGTCCGCGCATTCACCGAAAGCGCGGACTTCGAGGAAACGGTATTCGACGAGGACTGGTCGTCGACATGCGCACTACGGATCGTTTCCGTCAAAAACGGCAACGACTACATCCTGGAGGATGTGGCGCTTGAGCCGTCGCCTTATGACGGCGGCCAGGGGTTCATGGGCTGGCTACGTGGAAACACCACATTCAAGTCCGCGATCAATGGAGCGGTGGAGGCAGCGTGGATTGAGCGGGAAGCGTCAGTAGACGTATATCGCGGGACGTTCACGCTTCCCAGTGCCGAGATCATCGAGGTCGAGTTCGAGTGCCGGAAGGGGGCCACACGGGAAGAGAAGGATCTAGCCTTCCTCGAGTCGTTGGCTCAAATCGGGACTGTCGACTATGTCGCGATTGGGGAGGTGCGCCATGGGGTATGACCACACGATGCACCTGAAAGCGAAGGTCGTTGCTGGTACTACGGTTCAGCAGATGGCGGAAGCCTTCAAACCCATCATGGAGTATGCGGGGTACGACGGCATCGATGCTTTCACCAAGCGGAAAACCGTCAACGGGGAAGATGAATTTTCCTTCGACCCCCAGACTGGCGAGCTGGCAGTCTCAACCTATGGCGAAGTTGGATATCACTACTACGACCTTGTGTGCGAGATGGCCGCCAACCTCGGACGGATCGTGGCGGAGCCTGGCGAGATTTGGCTCTATGACCACGACACGGGCGACATCGACGAGGCCAAGACCGTCATCGAATTCGGACCGAGCGAGGAGGCGATCAAGGCCTACATCGCGAAGCGCGACATCGAGGCGGGACTGAAAATGATGGAGCCGCACCTGTGCGGTGACAAATTGGATGCGTTGCGCCGATGGCTCGGTGATCCGTGCACAACTTGTCCACATACCGAGTGTCCTGGAACCCTTTGCTAAAGCATATTGCATAGGGGACAAGGCTTTCACTCAACCCATGCGGGTACGCTGTGCCCGCATGGGCACGGCTCCCCGCTTCTTGAAGGAGCAACGCAATGAAGCTTGATACCGGCATCGATCCTGATGATCCCAAGCATTACCAGGCCGTCGCCACGGTTCACGATCCGCGAACGGACGAGGGCATGGAGGGCGAGACGATCAAGGAACGAGTGAACCAGAGCCGTGTCCGTGCCATGCAGTTTGCCCAGCGGTGGGCGAAGGAAGGCTACTGGGCATCGGTGTACAACCAGCTTACTGGCGAGTGTGTCATCGACTATGCGCCGAAGGGAGTTGTGTCCGGATGAGCACCGTGAGCCTAGAAAACCCCGCCTACCTCGAAAAGACCAAAGCGATGTGGCGGGGCTACCTGCCGAAAGGGATGCATGTCGTGGAGTTCTATGGCGATAGTGACCCGGCCTTTGGTGGGAATGCCGACGACCGACCGTTGGGCGTCAATGGCCTGATCCTCGAACGCGGTTCAAGCGTCCCGCGTGCCGAGTTCAAGACCATCGAAGAAGCCCACGAAGCGGCCAAGGCCATCAAGAACCGGAGACCCGGCTCCATCCTCGGCGTTCTGCCGAGGTGGCGCTAAGTCCCGACAGCAAACCATTCACCCCGCGCTATGGCGCGGGGCTTTCCAGAGCCGGTCTTCGGTGGCCGGCTGCGGAAAGCCAGATTCTTCCAATCGGGTAACCGAAAGGACGAAAGGTCGTAGCTGACGACCAGAAATAAGCAGCACTCAGCCGGTCATCGCGGGACGCCGCGGTGACTTTCATCAACCGCCCCTGCGGGATGCTTCCATCCCGCAAGGGGCGAGGTGTCTCCAGAGGCTTTTTGTTTCCGGAGACATCATGAGACTCAAGGCAATCGCCGAGGCATGCCTTTGGCTGCCCGGCTTCGCTCCCGACGAGGATCCGATCGTTACGCTCGGTACAGTCGGAGAGCACAAGGAAACGGGCGCAATCATTCCGTTTCCGCAAATCAGCGAGACCAAGGCGCAAGCTGCGGTCAAGGCCATCTGGCCGCGCCTTGATGCGTCCGTTCTCGCCGGCCTGTCCGGTGACGTGACGAAGTTCGAGGCCAATGTTGCCGCCATCCAACTCCTGCGCAAACTGGAGTCGGAGGATCGGCAACCGACCGACGACGAACGGGCCGTTCTCAACCGGTATACCGGCTGGGGCGGACTGCCAAAGGCGTTCAACACCCAGCAGGCCGACGCGAACTGGCAAGCGCGAGCCGAGCGCCTCGCTGAGCTACTCAAGCCGGCGGAACTCAAGTCTGCCGAGTTGAGCACGCCGAATGCCCACTACACGTCGCTGGAAGTCATCGAGGCGATGTGGGCGATGGTGGAGCGTCTTGGCTTCAAAGGCGGGCGGGTTCTGGAACCTGCTGCCGGTGTGGGCTACTTCGTCGGGGCAATGCCAGAGCACCTTGTTCGAGAGAGCGTGGTGACGGCAGTGGAACTCGACGAGTTGTCGGCCAGGATCAACAAAGCGCTCTATGAGCCCTTCGGCGTCCATGTCTACAACATGGGCTTCGAAGCGATGCACGTGCCGGCCGGGTTCTTCGATCTGGCCATCTCCAACGTGCCGTTCGGCAACTATCAGGTGCCGGAGCACAGAAACGTACCCTACGCGGCCTTCTCGATCCACAACTACTTCTTCGCGAAAGCGTTGGAGGCGGTTCGGCCGGGAGGCCTGGTGGTCTTCGTCACGTCCAGTTTCACGATGGATGCGTCGGATCATCGGGTGCGTGCTTACCTGGCATCGCAGGCCGATCTGGTGGCTGCAATCCGGCTGCCAAACACGGCCTTCAAGCGCATCGCCAATACGGAGGTGACGACCGACATCGTCATTCTTCAAAAGCCCCTGAACGGCAAAACCGCGAAGGGTAATGGGTGGCTGGAGTCGGTATTCCTGGACGAGGCGTCCCCGATCTTTGGGGGTTACAAGTCCTACTACAGCCGCGACCACATCCGTTGCAACCAGTGGTTTGCTGAAAACCCTCAGTGGGTGATCGGCAAGCTGAAGTTGTGCGACAACGGGTATGGGAAGTCCACCGGTTGCGTCTTCGATGGCGACACCATCGACGCGCTCAAGGAGCGGATCGACTGGCTGCCGGAGGGCATCTACGCCTCGCGAGAGGAAGATGTCGAACGCGCTCACGTCGTGAAGCTGTCGCTCACCGAGCAGCATCGCCCGGGTTTCCGGGTGATCGATGGCAGGGTGTACGAGATCAACGGTGCGGAAGCAGTGCTATATAAGGCGCCGCAGAAGACCTTGGATCGTATCGCCGGCTTGGTGGAAGTCAGGGACGCGGCACGCAAACTCATCAGGGTCCAGGCCGATACAGAGGACGAGTCTCTGTTGGGAAGGTACAGAGTCGCTCTCAACGTCGCCTACGATCGCTTTCTTGCCAAGCATGGGTTCATTCATGCTAGGGCAAACCGGCAGGCCTTCAAGGGCGACCCGGACCTGCCGCTCTTGCTGTCGCTGGAGCGGTGGGACGAAGAATGCGAGACCGCAGAGAAGGCCGACATCTTCCACCGCCGTACGGTAGGGGTGTTCAAGCGCATCGAGCGGTGCGAAACGCCACAAGAAGCGCTGATCGCCTGCATTGCGGAAACGGGTCGTGTCGTTGAGGGCAGGATTGGTGAGTTGCTCGGAAAACCGGGCTGCGAAGCCATGAAAGAGCTCGAAACGGCGGGCGCGGTGTTCGTCGATCCTGAGAGTGGCTATTGGGAAACGGCAGATGCCTATCTGTCCGGCAACGTCCGCCACAAGCTGACGGTTGCCAGAGTGGCAGGGGGGCGGTTCGCCGGTAACGTGAAAGCGTTGGAAGCGGTCATTCCGGCCGATCTGACGCCTCACGAAATCGGAGCGCGAATCGGGTCCACCTGGATCCCGACGAGCGACTACGAGGCGTTCCTGAACGAAATCCTGGAGGCAGAAGAGAACCGGGTGTCGTTCAGCGCGACGGCTGGAGCATGGCATGTGGAACCTGACTGGCGCACCAAGTCGTCGGTGGCGGCGACACAGACGTATGGCACCCAGCGGGCGAACGCTGTCTGGCTATTCGAGCAGGCGCTCAACCAGACGGTGCCGACGATCTACGACCCGCATCCACAGGATCGCGACAAGCGTGTGGTCAACCAAGTGGAGACCATCGCTGCCCGCGAGAAACAGCAGCTGCTCAAGGAGAAGTTTGTCGAGTGGCTGTGGACCGATGAAGCGAGGTCGCAGAGACTGGTAAGGCTGTACAACGATCAGTTCAACTGCGTCGTGCCGCGTCGGTTCGATGGCCGGCATCTGGTGCTGCCTGGATTCTCCCAGGTGTACCGGCTGCATGACCATCAGCTGGATGCCATCTGGCGCATCGTGGCCAGTGGCAGAAATACCTTGCTAGGGCACGTGGTTGGGGCCGGAAAGACCCTGACCATGATCTGCGCAGGCATGGAGCTGCGACGTCTCGGGAAGGCGGGCAAGCCCATGTATGTGGTGCCGAACCACATGCTGGAACAGTTCGCTGCCGAATTCCTGCGGGCCTATCCTGGCGCCAACATCCTGATGGCTGGCAAGGATGATCTCCAGGGCGACAAACGCAGGGCGCTCATGTCACGGATCGCTACCGGCGACTGGGACGGGGTGCTCATCACGCATGCGTCGTTCGAGCGCCTCAAGATGAGCGACGAGTTCATGGAGCAGTACATCGAGGACGAAATCGCCGTCATCGAGGACGCAATCCGCGCCGAGAAGCAGGATCGCGGCAACCGCATCGTCAAGGAGCTCGCCCGAGCCAAGAAGGCTTGGGAAGCCAAGCTGGCCAAGCTGTCCGGGAGGGAAAAGAAGGACGATCTTCTGACCTTCGAAGATCTTGGCATCGACTGGCTGTTCATTGACGAGGCGCACCTGTTCAAGAACCTTTGGCGCTTCACCAAGATGACGCGTGTCGCCGGATTGCCCAACAGCAGTTCGGAACGGGCATTTGATATGTTCGTCAAGACACGCTACGTCATGGAAAGGCACCGGGGCAGGGCTGGAGTTGTTTTCGCCACGGGAACGCCGGTATCAAACAGCATGGCCGAAATGTGGGTCATGCAACGGTACTTGCAGCCCAAGACGCTGGAGGCCAACCAGGTAGGGATGTTCGACACCTGGGCCGGCAACTTCGGCGAGTCGGTGACGGCGCTTGAGCTGGCTCCGGACGGCAGCGGCTACCGGATGCAAACCCGCTTCGCGCGGTTCGTGAATCTCCCCGAACTGATGTCCATGTTCAGGGAGGTTGCGGACATTCGTACGGCGGAAATGCTGAAGCTTCCGGTGCCGAATGCCCGCAAGGAGACGGTGACGGCGAAGCCGACAAGCGACCTCAAGGCCTACGTCCAAACCCTCGTGGAGCGGGCGGAAAAGATCAGGAACGGGCTGGTAGGCCCTTCCGAAGACAATATGCTGGCGGTGACCAACGATGGCCGCAAGGCTGCGTTGGACATGCGGCTCATCGATCCATTCGCCTGCGACCACGATGGGAGCAAGGTGAACCTGTGTGCTCAAACGGTGCATGGGGTATGGGTCGAGACGGCCGGCTTCAAGGGAACGCAGATCGTGTTCTGCGATCTGTCGACGCCCCAGTCCGATGGCCGGTTCAGCGTCTATCAAGACCTGCGCCACAAGCTGGTCGAGATGGGCGTCCCTGGCGCGGAGATCGCGTTCATTCACGACTTTGACAGCGATTCCGCCAAGGAGGAGCTTTTCAAGGCCGTGCGCGACGGACGCGTCCGCATCTTGCTGGGTAGTACCGGCAAGATGGGAGTCGGCACGAACGTCCAGACGCGCCTGGTGGCGCTGCATCACCTGGATGCCCCCTGGCGTCCGGCTGATGTGGAGCAGCGGGAGGGCCGCATCATTCGGCAGGGCAACCTGAACGAGGAAGTGCGACTCTACCGCTACGTCACCGAAGGGAGCTTCGATGCGTATATCTGGCAAACCCTGGAGACCAAGGCCCGTTTCATCGCTCAGGTCATGCAGGGGGACACCGGCATGCGCAGCGCCGAGGACGTGGAACTCGCGGCCCTGTCCTATGCGGAGGTAAAAGCCTTGGCGTCGGGCAATCCACTTGTACTGGAGAAAGCCGGCGTCGATACCGAGCTTGCCAAGCTGTCGCTGCTCAAATCCCAGTGGGATCAGCAGCAATGGCGAAACAAGCAAGAGTTGGCCGCGCTACCAAAGCGTATCGAGACGATCCAGCAACGGATCGCCGCAATCGAGGCCGACATCGCGGTCCGCCAGAACGTGTCCGGCAATCGTTTCGCCATCGAGATCGAGGGCAAGCGGCACACGGACCGGACAGAAGCCGGGAAGGCAATCCTTCATGCAGTGCATGGGGTTCGCTACGGCAGTGAGCGGGTCATTGGCCGGCTCGCTGGTTTTCCGATTGTCGTGAAGGCGGCAGAAATCCGGGAATTCGGCAAGCGGCTCTTTATCCGCGGTGGCATCGACTACGAGGCAGGCCGGGCGGAAACCCCGATCGGCTTCGTCAAGGCGTTGGAGAACACGCTGCACCAGATGGAATTGGTGCTCGAAGAGGAACGCGAGCACCTGGCCCGGACGGAAAAGCGCATGGCCGACATCCTGATCGAGGTCGCGAAGCCATTCGACAAGGCGGAGCGGCTGACCTGGCTCCAGCAGCGCCAGCGTGAGATCGATGCAGCACTCGATCTCACAAAGGGCGATCTGGCAGCGGCCGAGGAAGCGGAAGCTTCCGAGGCCGCCTGACCGTTCAGCATTTCCCCGCGCCGCGAGGCGCGGGGGCTTTTCTAAGCGCTTTCACATCAAGAGCGTTTGGGAAAGCAGGTTTTTCATCTGTCGGCCTGGCCGACGGCGGAAGCGGTAGCTGGCCGCTTGAAACAAACAGCATTCAGGAGATGGCTGGATACGCGGCCGTCGATTCATAACCCGCCGGGGTGCTTCTGTCCCGGTGGGGCAGAGCCTCCGGTCTTCTGCTGGAGGCTCCAATGAAATCGTACGAAGTAACGAGAATCGGCCACCATCGCGGGCGTCCGCGGTTGTGGCTCGAAGGCATCAAGGCGCTCATGGGAGGCTTTTTTCCCGGAAAGCGATTTGCAGCCAAGAAGGATCTTGAGAAGCAGATGCTGGTGCTTGAATTATCTGAGACAGGCTGCCGCATCGTCTCCCGCAAGCTGAAAGGCGAGAAGGAAATCCCGGTCATCGACATCAATTCCATGGAGCTGTTGTCGGTGTTCGAGGGCATCGAGGCGGTCCGCGTGGTCGTACAGCAAGGCAGGATTTTCATCCTGCCCCTGTCCAGCGAGATCGCGGTCAGGGAACGGCTGGACCGCCTCAAGAGCAAGTTGGAGAGCGGTGAGCCGATTCAGATCGGTTCTCTCTCCCATGGCGGCGGCGTGCTCACGCATGCCCTGCACGCCGGGCTCAAGGATGCCGGCATCGAGTCGAAGCTGGCGTTTGCCAATGAGATTCGACCGGAATTGCTTGACCAGGCGTCGGAATGCAACGATTCTTGGGACGGCGATACCGTCTCGCTCGCAGCGCCGATGCAGGAACTGGCCTTCGATGCCTGGGCCATGAACCATCTGCCCAAGGTCGAGGTGCTGGAGGCTGGCCTTCCTTGTAGCGGAGCGTCGGTGGCCGGCCGCGCCAAGCGTAATCTGGAACACCCGGAGGCCCATCCCGATGTTGGGCATCTCGTGGTGGCATTCCTTACCATTATCGCCAAGGTACAACCGGCCGTAATCCTGTTGGAAAACGTCAAGCAGTACCTGACCTCGGCGTCCATGTGCATCCTGCGCAACCAGCTGCGCGACTTCGGGTACGACCTCCATGAGGAAGTGCTACAAGCCGCGGACTGGAACGCCCTCGAGCATCGGGAGAGGATGTGCATGGTAGCGGTCACGAAGGGACTGTCTTTCGATTTCTCTTCGCTGGTGCGTCCGGAAAGGTCCGAGCGCCGGATCGGGGATATTCTTGACCCGGTCTCTGCGGATGCTTCGTGCTGGAGCCGGATGCAAGGTCTCAAAGCCAAGCAGGAGCGCGACAAGGCGGAGGGCAAGGGCTTCGCCATGCAGATCGTGACTGCATTCGACACCAAGTGTCCGACGATCACGAAAGGTTACGCGAAGGTCCGGTCGACCGACCCGAAGCTCCAGCATCCCAGCAATCCCGACCTGCTCAGGCAGTTCACGCCGGCTGAGCACGCCAGGATCAAGGGCATCCCTGAGCGCCTCGTGTCCGGCCTGTCGGCCACGCTGGCGCATGAGCTGCTAGGACAGTCGATCTGCTACGAACCGTTCAGGGCCGTAGGCAGACTGATTGGTGCGGCACTCAAGGCCTGTGGCGCCATTCACATACCGCTGCGAAGCCAGATGATCGGTGGATCAGTGGGATAACGCGAACCCCGGTTCCTCTTGCGAGGACCGGGGTTTGTCATTTGAAGTCGAGCTTTCGGTATGTTTTGATGATATTAATCAGCGATGCCGATCACGAATGGCTTCCATAGGCTGCCACCTGCTAGCAGCAGACTCTGGTCGATGGTTATTGAGGCTGGACCTTTTCGTGGGCTACTCTCTCGTTCTCCTCAGCGATCGCGAAGTACTCAGAGTACGTCTCTATCCGAGTAAACTTCTCCAGTGCCTGAATCTCCTCAGGCGAGTAGCGCATGTGCTGATTCATGAGCGCAAACATTGCGAGCGCGGCAAGAAAGATCGCCGATACAATCATCAGCAAAATACCTCGCAATGAAAATGCACGGTCCCAGAAGCCCGCTATTTCCAATGCGGGTGTCCAAGAGTTCGGCGTTGGCAGGAAGCTTAGTGGATAGACTACGCCAACCAAAAATAGGGCTGCCACCATCATCAATGCCCATGTAATCGCTTTAGACGATTCCGGATTCGACGATATTGTCTCGAGAAAATCTGAGATCGTTCGCATTTGATGCCGAATCTCAACTTCGAGCGCATCGATCGCTTCGCGCTCTTTCTGAAGTTCTACATGGGAGTGGAGTATTGACGATACCCGCGGTATTTTCTGTGGCATGGGAACAGCGAATGCTTGCCTAGCCATATCCAAGGAACCCAGCAATCCTGGGGTCCGGAGTCTGTTGCTTCGTTCTGCCTGCAGCCTAGCGGCCTCTTCAATGCGTTGCTGTTCCGCCTTCGCCTCACGGTCGCGGCGATCCTTGATAGCTTGGAGAGCCTGAATCGCTTCGTCCCGAGCTAGAAAGGGAGGAAAACGCAGTCTCGCATAGAGTTCATCAGGCGTGAGGTCGCTATCCTTTTCCAAGAGCTCCTCCGCCTCCTCAAGCTGGTGCTGCTTATTCAGACGGACATACCAGCTAAATGCAAGATTGTCTGCGCTGTCTGCTAGCCTTGAGGCGGCAGCTTGGAGCGACTTGATTCGAGCAGACTTCTCTCCAAACAAGGCCTGATTGGACAGAATCTTTGTGATGATGAACGCACCGAAGATGCCTACGATCGCGGCGGACGATTGCGAAAGCGAGCTGAAAAACCAATTCCAATCCACAGAAGACGTCTCTTTAGGTTGTTATGTCATTAGGCTATCAGATTTGATCCATGATGCTGGGCGCGTACATGGGATAGCGCCCTGCCTGATCGGAACCACCGATCAGCATTAACCATAGTCCGCAACTTTCCACAGAAATTGTGGAAAACCTTGTGAGTAGCAAGCTCCAATCTTCGCATTTGCAAGGGCTGGAGGTGGTTTGCCTCAAAAACGAACAAGGTTCGAATTCCGTCCCTTGTGACCATCTCATCCGATTTGGTCTAGCACCATCACTGAGCTCCATTGCGTTCGCGTTGGCGGAATCGCTTTATGTACGCGTCGTCTACCAGATCATCTGGTCCCAGATTCAGGGCACAGTTTGCCAATGATGCTAGCGTTCGGTCGGTGAGCTTGAACCCACTTGGCAGTTGACCGTAGCTCTTCGTGCTGTTCTCCTCCATAGCGGCAAACAGTGCCTTGAAAAAATCTGCCTTGGACGACCGAGTCGCGGATGTCGCTGCGGCCGTCAAAGGATCCGTCGCCTCCATAACAGCCTTTTCGGCATCGGAGGCAAGTTCCTGCAAAAAATCGCTCAGGGAGGGCCAATATTTCAGATCAAACTGACCGCGAATGGCGGCTAGCTTTTCTTGGACGTAGGACTTGAATAGATAATTTTGCCGGGATGACGCTTCGATCACGTTGCAAACGTGGTAGTGGGTGTTGCTACCAAAACCGGATGTGTCATGCAGATCGGAGCGCTGCTCCAGCAGCGCCGCTAGTTCGGCCGCTTTCCTTGCGATCTGCTGATTAACGTTTGCCAGGTGACTGCGTGCAACGCGTGCTTCTTGGATCTTATCCGGATTCCAAAATGCGGCTGTGCTCAATACGAGGCCAAGAAAAACCTGTAGTGCAGGCGGATGCGCGTGGAGCTTGTCGTGCAATTCTTCATAGGCATCCTGTAACTCGAATCCGCGGGCAAGCAGTCGATCCGCGACGGCGTTCTCACTGGGCCAGATGTGACGCTCGTTGTTGTAGCGCTTCGCCTCTAGGAGGAGGCTTTCGCAGGCCTGCTGCGGGTTCGTTGGTTGGGATACGCTCATGGCAGTCCTTGATGTATTTGACGCTTCACAGCGTATAGGACCATGGGGAACTTGTCGGTACCTCAGTAATTGTCGCCGAACCTGCGCTGGGGTACTTGACCTGATCACGAAAGTTGTTGCCATGCAACCTGTGAGTTGAACGGTGGGCGACGATCTCCATTACCCTGCATAAGCATCAGCACAAGCGAGCATGCCGCGCGAAGCAGGCATCATTCATGATAAGTCCTATTATCAAGAACACCATTTTTTTGCGATAACTACGGGTGCCGAAAGACGTCAAGCTAGAAAGTTCGAAAAATCATCGGCTTGCAGAGCTGCGAATTCCGATCCGAAGCCACCGCACATTTGGACTGAAAGTCGGCCAGGTGTTCCAATCGAAAGTCGGCCACTCATTCCCATACGAGGCACCAGGCGGTAGCCAGGGCTGGAAGCGCCAAGGTGCCGCGCCTCCGGCCCCTACGTCTCTGACGCCGCGTCAAGGGTTCGATGCGTCGGACTGCCGTCCGCCCTTGACCACGCTGTTGCCACTGGCGGGAGCCATCAGAATAGGTGGCAGGGTTTGCATCGAAGTCAGTAGCTGAGTCATCGGAATCCGCAGTATGGCTACTGACGGTTCTCTAGTGGTGCACTGGATAGCGCAACAATGGCCTGATCTGGTCGGGATGTTACTGGCGGTGCTCTGGAAGGCGACTGAGAGCCGCAACTTGGCCGCAGAGCCGATCCGATCAAGTGCACTGGTGGTGCATTCGTGAAACGCCATTCGCGAATAGCGAATTGTCTCCAAGGGGCCTAGGAAGTCGGCTGGTCCAGCCTTTGATAGCCGCGCCTGAACCGAAGCCTCTCTATCCGCTTCACCTCTCTCAGCGCCAGATCTTCCTCGAGGAAGATCTGGCGCTTGACGCCACCGCGGCGGTTGCCAAGACCATACCAGCGGCGGAAGAGCACGAAGGCGCCGAACAGGTCTTGCTCCAGGATCAGAAGGTAGCCGCGCCTCTCCGTCCGGAACTCAATTCGCATCGGCAGCCTCCCGCTTGGCGATTTCCTGCCAGAGCCGTTCGTCGTCCGTCTCGGTGTAGATGGATGTGGTCGCAAGGCTCGCGTGACCGAGCAGCTTCTGTATCAGATTGGGCGGCACGCCGTCGAGTCCGAGGTGGCTGCCGCGCGTATGGCGGATCCAATGGACGGTAGCGCGCTCGAAGTCTTTCGCTTCATGCGTCCGCCCCTCGGACCGGAGGGTGTCGCTTGCGCCCAGGAAGAGACCGCGCAGCGTCTTGTACAGGCTGCTGGGAGAAATCGCCTCGTTCGCATCAAGGCGCGCGATCAGTGGTGTCTCGGGGGGATTGGCCAGCGGATCGGCCGCGAGCCCACGGTGCGTGAGGTATTCCCCCAAGGCATCGAGGACGCTATCCGGAATCGGGACGGCGCGCCACTTGCCTCCCTTCCCGCGCACTTTCAGCATCCACCGAACCCCCAAGGAGTCGCGGAGCGGCATGGTGTAGAGGCGGCCAATCTTCGCGTCCACCAGTTCCGACAGGCGCAGGCCCGTGGCATAGGCAAAGGGCAGGGCGAAACGAAGACGATGCGTGTTTGGATCGTCCGGTTGACGCGCCAAATGTTCGGTAAGGTACCGCCATTGCCCCTCGGAAAACACCCTCGTGAGCTCGATGTCCTCCGGCATGTCGTCTCGGGGTGCCAGCTTCTTGCCGACCGCATCCCATGGGTTGAAGGCACAATACTGGACGCGTACCAGCCACTCGAACAGGCTCGACAGGATCGTCAACGCCTGGCGGACACTCGTGGCAGAAAGCGGACCGTCGAACGGTCGCCAGTTTGGGCTGAAACGTGGGGTGTTGCGTTTGCCGATCCATTCGTCCGGTGCAAGGCGGAAAGGCCACTGCTCGACCGACACACGGCCGAGCATGGACAGCCAGTCACGGTAGGCTGCGCAGTCCTCTACTGAAAGGTCGGAGAGCGCCTTCCCGCGTTCTATGATGGCCCAGAGCAGGAGCCGTTCCGCCTCCTTACGGTAGGCGCGCTCCGTGTTGGAGCTGCCGGATTTGGTCGCGAGCCAGGACAGGATCGCGTGATGGTCGTCAGCGGCTTCGACTCGGGGCTGAAGAGGATGCCGGTTCGACCCAGACCTGCCGGCGAGCAGCTCTGGCGCGACGAAGGCCTCGATCGGCACGATACCCGTCTCCCGGCACCTCGTCTGGATAAGCTCGGGCACCGGCTGGGTACGGATCGGCGCAAGCGCATGGCCGGGTAGGGGGCCCAATGATGCCTCGTAACCACGCAGCCAGGCGATGATCCGAGTTGCCCCCTTTTCGCCCAACTTCGGCACGGTGACCCACCAGCGATAGCCGCGATCCCTGATTCGCTCCATCAAGGCCCCGATGGTCGGGATGCCGGCGAGTATGAGCCGGTCCGCCACCGGCCTGTCGAACCAGGCGGATACCAAATCGGCTGGCACGGGATCGGTGACAAGCAACCGCTCGATCCAGACGAGGGCCGCGAGTTGGCGTTCGATCAGACGTTGGCGCTGGCGGCCTCGCTTGTCACGGGCCTCCGGAAACGAGTCGAGATAGAGCTGGATCAGCTCATCCTCCCGGTAAAACCCGCTCGGATCGCGTTCGGCGCGGAAATCCTCCAGGGAAGGAATGGGGGACGCTTTCTGGGGGCGTTCCGCAGTCAAGTGGAGGCGCAGTAGGCGGGCTTCGCCACGCCGCCCATGGCGTAGGGCAGCCTGGCTCAGCGTGTCCCGCAACCACGTGAGGGTAGATTTGGCGAGTCTGAGATCAAGGCCGGTCTCGAGATATCGATCGGCCAGATCCTTGAGGTCGAGCCCTTGGAGCCAGCCCCGGTAGAGCGCGAGGTGATGCCGGCCGACTTTTCGTTCAACGGGCGACATCTGCCATTCGCCGGAGCAGTAGATCGGTTTCCGCCGCAGCAGCCTGATCCATCGCGAAGGAAGGGACGGGGCTCCACGCCAGGATTGCGGTTGCTTCGAAGTCGGCTTCGTCGCCATCCTCGTCCAGCACTATCAATTCGCCATCCTCCTCGACGAGCGACCCCATGCGGACTGTTTGGGTGGGCTCGAATTCCTGATTGGCAAATGCCTGCCCGAGCGCGGAAATATGCAGGACCGGATCGCGGGCAAGAAAACTGGTGCGCAAGCCAGACTCGCAGGCGACCCACTTTCTGACCACGAGCGCGACCACGGTGTCTTTGGGCGGAAGCCCGATGTTCCACGTCACACGCCATCCCCCAATGATTTCGCGAAGTGCAGGGCACGAGCCGGCCTCTCCTTTCCTTGCTGGTCCGTCGCCGGACTGTCGGGCACCGGGGGCTTGGTGATGGCGATGCCGCCGGTCATGGCCGCAAGACCGAGGGTTGCCAGAGTGCGGACGCGTTCGGCCCGTAGTCTGGCCGGAACCTTCCCCAACTCAGCGAAGAGTTCCGGGTTGGCCGGCGTCACAGTCAGCACGACACGAATGCTGCTCACAAGGTGTTCCCCATGAGCCAGAAACCGCGGGCGTTCGAGAACACCGAATCCTTGGGAGTCGCCACGGTGAGCCGCGGGAAGGCATCTTGTAAGGCTTCACGGAAGAACTGGGCGCCGCCGCCCACGAGAACCACGAGGTCGGGCATCTTGCTTTCGGTGCGCAAAGACTTCTGGATGGATTCGACGACGACGGGCCCCACGGTCTTCGCGGCCTGCTCGATGTAGGGCGTGATCTCGACGCGCTGGCCGAGAACCAGAACGGCTGGTTTGCCGGCCCGGACAGCGTTTTCCAGGGTCTCGGTATTGACCGCGGCCCCGTGATCCTTGGCAATGAGTCTGGAGGCCTCTTCGAGAATTACCGACGAGGCATTGAGGCTCGTGCCGGAGGATTGCCGGTGCAGATCCTTGTGGGCGATGACCACCCAATCGACTGAGAAAAAGCCGGGATCGACCACGAGAACGCGGGCATCTTCGATATCGGCATCCTCCTGAGCGATGTAATCGAGGAGACCTCCGATGGGTTGGGGGATGACCTTGACCTTCTCTACGGAAACCGCACGTTTCGGTGTGACCTGGTGGGTGCCGCACATTTGCTCGGCGAGCGCATTCCTGCGCGCTTCGTCGAGATACTGCGATACCGGCAGTCCGGTGACTAGCACTTCGATCCGATCCATTTCGGAAAGCAGCAGGCCCGCATGGAACAAGGCCTCGTAGGACGCGCTGGCGGTGTAGTCGGCATGAAGCGAACGGGTCCACATCTCCGCTCGATCAGGCGACACGCCGGCCACGAACTCCTGCCCATGGACGAGCACATGCAGGAATTCGTCCTGGGCCTTGCCATCGAAGCGCGAACCGAAGCGGTCTGCGGGAGCGGCGCCGGCCGGGCGCAGATGGGTTTTCGCGGACTCTCCTTTGGGGCCGAAGGCGAGTTTCAGATTCGAGTAGCCAATGTCGATGCCGAGGATGTTCACGTCGTTCTCCTGTGAGTTGAAGGCGGTCCGTCCTTAGCTAGTCATCTCAGTGCACCGCCTGTGCATCACCAAAGATGTCCGTCGCCTTTCATGGCAGGGCAATACCGCTAGCGGACCGTCAGCGAACTTAACAAGACGCCCAAGCGAAACGAGGGCGAAAAGCGCACAGAACTGACGCATTTCGCCCTCGTTTTAGAAAGGCCGTTGGTTACGATCGATGAAAGCTTCTATGTCAAGCCATCAGGGGTAGCGACCGCATGCTTGCAGGTATGCGGCGATGCCAGCCAGGACGATGAGAGGTGAAAAGCTCCTATTAGGAGAGATTGTCGGAGGCTATGCGAATCGCGTGGCATGGCTCCTATTAGGAGGCGTGAGGGTGGATGAAAGCCCCTACTAGGAGGCCAGCAATAGATAGCTTGGCGAGATTGCGTCTACGCGTGCTTCTCGCCGAAAAATCGGGCTCCTAATAGGAGGCATTGGAGTAGATGAAAGCTCCTATTAGGAGAGTGGCAAAACGAGGCATCAGGAGGATTCATACCTGCTGATTCCTACTTAGTAAGAGAAGCGATCAGGTATGGGAACGACGAGTTATCAGGAGTTGGCGGTAGAGCAGCTTCACGCATGGTTGGACGATCTGCATGAACAGGCAGAAAAGATCGTGGAGGCGCACTGGGCGGTAGTCAGAGCGACCGAGCAGAAATTGCCGGGGTGGGAGAACAAGAGCGCGCTCCAGTTGCGTTGCACGAGGGAGGGCAACTCGATAAAGATCGAGTGGGTGAAGATTCGGTGGGTTGGGTCGAAGGCAAAGGGAACACGAAAAGCGAAAAGGGAATACCTCCGGAAGACAGGGGAGTACGGCTACAGCCTGAATACGCTCCTAGGGCTTAGCAAAGAGTGGGAGAAGCCCTTGGTAGAGGACACCGAGACCAAGCTGACGGCGATCCGGCGCGAAGCACGCCACATCAACAAGGCCCTCCAGCTCATCCGGTTTGCCAAGGATGCGAGAAAAGCCGCTATGGCCGCGGACAAGAACGGTGGCACCGATGCGTGATCCAACGCTGGCCGCACAAGCGCAAGGGGCTGCCATGCGAAAGCTCTCCTGTCGCACCAGGCGCCCTGTGGGTCGCGCCGATCTTTCTCTGGCCGGCCTTCTGTGCGGTCATCCCGTCTTCGTTCCGCCGCCCGGCATCGTTCGCGTTCACCGTCTCGCCGACGACGAGAGCCGGTTGCCTGATCGGCCCGACCGTCTTGGTCAATGTCTGGCTGCCATCCATGCCGGTGCATCCTCCGTGGGAGCGATCATCAAGGCGCTTCCGTTCGAAACCACTGTAACAAGCCTCAATGACGATCTGGACGAGCTGGCCCGATGTGGTGCGATCCGTGTCGTGACCCGCAAAGGGTCCGCCCAGTATCTCCCGGCTACCACCAAGGTGACGGAATGATCGACAAGGCCAAAGCCCTCGAAAGAATCCGAAAGTGCCTCGCCTTGGCTGGTTCCAGTGAACCCCACGAAGCCGCTGCCGCCCTCCGGCAGGCGAAAGCCCTGATGGAAAAATACGGCATCTCCGACCTGGAAGCTTCCCTCTCAGATATCGGTGAGCTGGAGTGCAAGTCTAGCGGGAAGTCGACTATCCCGATGTGGGAGGCCACACTTGCGAAGGCTGTTGGCGAAGCTCTCGGCTGCCGGGTCATGCATCGTGCCGGTCGCTGTGCAGGCCAGTCCTATGTGCGACCGTTTCTCTCCGCGCAGCGGCACTACTACCGGCCGTACTACGAGAACGGCCGCCTTTTCTTCATCGGGGCTGGCCCTCGTCCTGAGATGGCCCGCTATGCCTTCGAGACCCTGCGTCGGCAACTCCGTAAGGCTCGGAAGGAATACCTGCGTCGGGTTGGCCGGAACCCCAAGCGCGTGGATGCCTTCGTGCTTGGTTGGGTTCTCGCTGTCCAGCAAAAGGTCGAGGCGCTCGCCGCGCCTCTGACCGAACTCGAACGTGTCGATGCCGCGATCGCGGCCAGACATGGCAAGACAGAAGAAACCGCCAAACTCGGCAAGGATCGCTCCGGCCTGCTCGACGGCGACAAGGATGCGGTACGTGATGCCGCCAGAGGCATGGCAGCCGGCCGGGATATCGATCTTCATTCCGGAATCGGTCTGGATCGGCCGGTGATGATTTCATGAGGATGCCAGTGAGGATCGGGGCAGACGTTGCCGAACTGCTCGACAGGCTGGGCCTGGCCATCGGCGCCAGTCACGTCGAGATTGTCGATTTCAAGCAAGCGGAAAGCTGCTACATCCACCATACCCAAGTGCCTGTAGCACTGACCGGCTACGCCCTCGTGTCGCCTGCTTTCGCTCGTGGCCGCTTCCCGAAGCTCTCGTTCATCGACCTGATCCATAAGCGCCCGTCTATGGGTGAAATCGAGGCCTGCGCCATTGCGGCGGTGTGCGGCGCCGAGGTTGTCCCGCCGTTCTGGAGCAATCCTGAGCCGTTCAGTGACCACCTGTGGTCCGTCATCGCCAGGCACGGTCTCGAGCCGTTTTTCGAGCGGGTTGGGGAGCGGTATCGGTTCGGCAGCCGGGGGGACCACTATCTGATGCGGCCCCGGGGTTTCAACTGGAGCAATCCGGATCAGCCGGAGATCCCGGGTGCATTGGCCAAGTGGCGCGCCGACTACAAGAAACTGCCACCTGCACGGCAGCTGATGGTCGCGACGATCCTCCAGCTCTACCGGCAGGGAGGTGACCCCTGCTGGATGGTTCGTGTGCCGAAGAAATGGCATGCCGCAGAGGGCGTTGAGATTCTGAAAAAGGATGGCGCACTACAGGACTGGGCACGGCTGTATGCCTTATATCCAGGCTGGTAGCGAGAAACGGCAAGGTAGAGACGGCGGATGGGCACCGTCTCCCCTTGGCGTTATTATGCAGTTTGTTTGCAACTTGGCTCAGTCGTTGAGCCTCGATCAGTTCATCTTGGGAGCGGCAGCCTAGGCACCTGCATTCCTTGGCGTCTGATGGAGAGCGGGCTGTGCAGGGCACCAATCCAGCGTTACCGAGTGAGGAAAAAATGCAAGAAGACTTGAGGCGCCCCGGTCTGGATTTTGATGATCGTGACCGCGAAGGGGTCGCCAAGGCCCTGGAGCCATTCTCCGATGTCATCGATGGAGATCCGTGGTTGTTCGCCCAGTCGCTGGCTCAAAAGCAATTCGAAACCCTACTTGCTAAGGATTTGCCGATGACCACCTATCTAGGGGGAAAGCCAGTGGATTCAGGCGTTGTCAACGGAGTTCTGCATCCCCTCTACCGCGGATTGGGCGTGATCTTCATGCTGACCGAACCTTCATCGCTTAGCGTCGGAGTAGAGTCAGTGTCACATGTATGGGATGCTCCCATCCGGCCAGAACAAAAGGTGCGGGCAAAGTTCTGGATCTCGGCCGCTACTCTCATGACGGGCCGCTATGAGGCCGCATCCACCATTAAGGCTAAGTAACAGCAGGACTATGGAACCAAACCTTCACCTTAGGATATCAATCCTTTCCCCTGGTCCGTATGTGACGCCTTTGAAGTTCCGTGGTTGGCTTCGAGGGGAGGCGGCTGACATCGACCTGAAGACGCGGAACACTGGTCTTGCTCATCAGGTGAGCATCATCCGACTCTTCATGCCCAATCGCCTGCGACTTTCGATTGGCCAGAAGAAACTCGACAAGATTCTCCAGGATATCGTCGATCGCTTCGAGACCATCTACCGTATTGAACTCGAACAGGTGGATGCTCCTCTCAGCATGGAGGAGATTGTGGAGATCGAGGCGGAGACACGCGCAACGATGGAAGCGCTACGCGAGCAGGAAAAATCGGGGGACGGCCCGGATGCTCCACCAACGGTTCATTAGCAGAGGGAATCTTGGTGGCTCGATTTGATGACTCCCAATATGTGATCCTCACGGATGCCGATGGCTTGGCGAACATCGAGGATGATGTGCTGATCGTCCTTGATATTTCTCGGCGTGAAGTTGATTCTGGGAAGATCGCCAGCGCGCTCGAGCGCCTCCATGTGCTGACTGATAGTGTGGAGAATGTACGACGCCATCGGGAAGCTCTGGTCTTCCAGATCGGAGGCTACGATAACGATCCACGCGAACTGCCAGAAATTCCCGAGGTGCGCGCCTTCTTCCATCGCTTGGTCGAGGAATGGCCTCACTGGCTATGGTTTCTGCACCGGGGAGTGGGAGCGATCGGGCTGCTGCTCGCCCTGCTTTGCGACGTGCGCGTCGTGCGAGGCGCGGGTAGCTACGGAACAGAGTTCCTCAATCAGGCGCAACTGGCGGCTGCTGTAGCTGATCTCCTGGATCGTGGGAATGCCCTCTTTGCCACTTACGGCATTACCGCGGAGGAGGCCGCCGAGTCGGCTGACTCGGCGGTGGCCGAGCTCTTGGGCGAAAAAGCTTGAGGAGGGGGGGGCGGTTACGCGGCGGACTTCCGGCTCTTGGCGATGCCCTTCTTCGCCGCCGAAAGCTGGTCGTCGGTGAGCTGTCCCGTCTCACGCAGATGAATCAGGATCGCCGTCGGCATCGGAATGTTGCGTCCGGATTCGTACCGGCTGCCGCCACTCTGAGTAACCCCATAGCGGCCCCAGAATGCGGACTGGTTCATGCCGAGCCTGCGGCGGTACTCCTGGATGTTTGACAGATCGAGCTTGGTGGACTTAGCCATCTTGTTCTCCCGTGAATCTGGCGTATGACGCCAGCGCGGCGGCATACTAGCACTCAAGAAATGCGTTGCAGCTTCGAAATGCGCACAAGAATGTCTTATTTCACCACTCTGTTACCGAATCATTCGTGCTGAGATAATTCGAGGCATGTGCGGACGATATGCTCTTTATGGCCCTCACTCGCGATTGCGTGAGCGCTTCGATATTCAGGACGATTTCCCGGAGTTCCCGCCCAGGTTCAACGTGGCGCCAGGCTCGATCATGCCGGTCATACGGCAGGAGCCCGATGGGCGGCGCAAGGTGGAGTTCGCCCAGTGGGGCCTGATCCCGTCCTGGGCGAAGGACACGGCGAACATTCCTCATCCCATTAACGCGAAGGTCGAGACCGCGGCCATCAAGCCGATGTTCCGCCACGCATTCCGCTCGAACCGCGTGCTGGTGCCGGCGGACTGCTTCTATGAGTGGAAGGCCGTCGCCGGCCAAAAACTCCCGTTCCTGATCCGCATGCGCGATCGTGAGCCTTTCGGAATGGGCGGACTGCTGGAGTGCAGGGAAGGGCAGAGTGGCGTCGAGACAACCTTCGCGATCTTGACGACCAATGCCAATCCGCTGGTGGCCGAGATACACGACCGGATGCCGGTCATTATTCGGCCGGAGGATTACGACCGCTGGCTGGACCCGGAGAATCGCGATGTCGGCAACCTCCTGGCGCTCACCGGCCCACATCCAGAGCGGTTGATGGAGTCCTTCCGAATCGGGCGCCAGATCAACCGCCCTGAGGCGGAAGGGCATGAGTTGATTGCTCCAGTGACTGAGGCGTTCTGATGCGGCTGGCGGCGGCATTGTTGCTGTTTGTGGTTTGGGAAATCTCCGCAGCTAGCGCCATCGATGGAAGAGTTGTTGCTGTCCTTGATGGCGATACGGTAACCCTAGTCGACCGGAATAATCTCCAGCATCGTATCCGGTTGTCGCAGATCGATGCGCCCGAGATCGGGCACGGCAAGCGCAACCCTGGGCAGCCGTTCAGCAAAGCATCGAAGCAGTCGCTGTCGGACCTCATCTATGGGCGTGAAGTGCGAGCCGATTGCGAGACCAAAGACAAGTACGGGCGGCAGGTGTGCGCCATTTGGATGGGTCAGATGGACGTTAACCTTGAGCAGGTTCGGCGCGGCATGGCATGGGTGTACCGCAAGTATGCTCGCGATCCCTCCTATTATCAGGCTGAGGAAGAGGCCAGGCGTACAGGACGAGGGTTGTGGAGCCATACAGATGCGATCCCCCCATGGGAATGGCGGCACAGATAGGGCGGAACCATCGAGCATTGTCATGCGACAATGCCATTGCGCTATATTTATGCCAAATCCAAGGAGGAGGACATGCTTGAACCATGCCCATTTTGCGCGAGCGCGAGAGTCGAAGTAGAAGAGGTCGATGCAGACGCATGGATGGTGGAGTGCCTGCACTGTCACGCGACTGGACCAGTTGGCAAGTCTGCGACGCACGCGGAGGATCGATGGAATGATCGTCAGCTCTATCCGGGCACTGGGCGTGAAACGAGGCGGTACGGATAGCTGGCAGTCTGATTGAACCTGGAGTCAGAGGTTGTGGCCGGCGAGAATAGGACAAGCAGGATACGTCGGCTCAAGAATCATCGAGTGAATCTTGGCACGGGTGACAGCCACACGGAGAATTTTTCTGCTACGGATGTGGGGATGGTTGTCGTTCCACCATAGAAAAGATGAAACGACGCGTCCGGCCTTCTGGTCGTATCTACCTTCCCTCACGACAATCACCGCGTCGAACTGTTTCCCCTTCGATTTGTGGATCGTCATGATCTGCAATCCATCTTGATCGTCAGCGCCATCGAGAATCTGATCTTGGGCAAGGGCGGTGTCGAGTGCTGCACGGGCGTTTGTGTATCGGCCATCTCGCGCCCATTCGGCTGAAAGGTTGGTTGATATCCGCTTGCCACGGTTGAAGGCGACCAAATAGTCGAGGTGACGGGCGACTTCCAAGAGTTCGGATTGACCGGTCGCACGTAATGTCTTCTTGATTGCGAGCCAGTCCTTTCCCGGGCTCCCCGACAACGACTGTTCGTCGAGGGATCCCAGCAGGGAAAAAATAGCTTTGACCAACCCCGCTTTAGGGGTTTTGCCAGATCGCAGCGTGGCTGCCCACATCTGCCGCTCCTTGGCCTTCGCCGAACCAGCTGCCTTTTTCACGTCAGCGAGCAGATCGAGGGCGCACGCCACATCCGATGAACGGTTTCCCGGGGCTCTTGGCTCAAGGAGGAAGGCTGCGAAACGGGCTGACAACATGGCCTCGCTTTCATCGAAGTGGAGGCGGTGCCTGACCGGTTTTACCCCGGATCCGAGGGCTGCGGAAATCTTGGCGGCCGAGGCCCCAGATGGCGTCAGTATTGCCACGCTGCGGGCCCATTCTCCAGTCTCTTTCTTGACGCGTTTGTGTATGACGCCGAGCGCCACACGCGCAATCCGGTTCCAGTCTGGATTCTTTGGGGGATAGACCAGCTTCGATACCCCTTTGTATGGCGCCCCTCTTGCCCGAAGCGCCAGGATGTCATTCCCGAACATGGCGATTTCGGTCCCTGCGCTCCGATGATTGCGCGAGCCAAGGTCGATTTCAAGTGGGTCTAAGGCCTGCCTGATTGCAGCGATGCGCTCCGGACCAACGCCAGGTAGGTGGTCGAAAATCTGCTGTTCCATGTCGGCGAGGCAGATGATCTGAGATGCCGGGGCTAGGAGTTCGATGCAGCGCCACGCCTCGGGGCCTGTGTCTTGGGCCTCGTCCACGACGATGAGAGGGTGTCGTTGCGAGATAAGGCGCCTGAGGTGAGCGCTCTTCTCGAGAAGTGTTGCAGCCGCCGGGGCGAAATGGTCAAAGGCGACGCGGCCCTCCTCGAGAAAGAGCCTGTATCGTTCCTTAAGCCATGCTTGCCATGCTGGATCGCCGGGCTTGGCCTTCTTGAAGCCGGAGATGGCGCGCTCGTCTTGTGGCAGCAAGATAGTCAGTTTTTTGGGCGACCCCAGCAGGTAGCCGTGGGCCTTGATCATGTCCCAGCAAAACGAATGGAATGTCTGAAGAGACAGCAGCCCGGCCTGGTCGCGTGGGATAGAGGATTTCGCGGCCTCTGCAAGTCGCGCGACCGCAGCCCTCGAAAAGCTGAGGAACATGATTCTCTGCCCCGGTCGGAGCCCGCGGCTGATCCGGGCTATGGCCTTCTGCAGAGCAACGGTGGTCTTTCCACTGCCTGGCCCGCCTATCACAAGTGCGTGGCCGTCGTGTCCAATGAGCAGCGGGCGAGGATCGTCCTGCACAGTCACGCCGGCGCGCCCTCGCCCGTCGCGGGTTGCGCCACTTGCGCGGCGGGTTCTGGGGGCTTGGGGAAATGCGCGTAAACGCCGGAAAGGAAGTCGGTGACCGTCTTAGGTAGTTCACCAAGTTCGCATTCTTCAAAAAGTCGGGCGATCCATCCGGCTCCCTTGCCGCCTTTCAGGACATCAAGAGCAATCTTCCGGACGCCGGCCTCATCGGGCATTGCGGTGGGAATCATCGCCTCTCCATTCTCACCAGAGTCGCGCAGCTTCTCAAGGAATGACCAAAGGCGCGGCGCTGGCATTTCGGACGCCACCAGCGCCTCGATGCCCTTGTATGGGTGTTCGCAGTCGATGAGGAACGTGGCAGCGAATTTTGCCTTCTCCTCGGGCTTGCGCTTCTTCCAGTCATAGAATGCGAACGACTTGAGGCCCAGGGCGTTGAAAAAAGCACCGAATTTTGGCATCGCTCCGTCGCTATCCGAGTCGAAGAAAGCGACCCCCGCAATGTCCAAGGGTAGGAGGGCGGGATCAGCTTCCTCCATGCGCCGGGCTACGACAGGAAGTGCGTGGAACTCGCTGATGCCTTCCACGAGCACCGCCCCGCGTCCAAGCATGCACTCGGTGAGCCCCCTGCGGGCGAAGCGCCGGTAATCGTTCTCCTTAAGGCCTGTGGCATCAGAAACGCGGGCGGCCCCAACGACTCCAGTGTTGGTCCTGGAAAGGAGAAGGGTCTGGCCCGGCTCGAAGCGCTCGATCACGAACGGGGAGTGCGATGTCACGAAGGCCTGGGTTGTCTTTTGCAGAAGGTAGTCGGCGATGCGGCGCTGGGTGTGTGGAGGCACGGCGATCTCCGGTTCCTCCATGGCGAAGATGACTGTCTCGGGTTTGAGGTCGGCGATGAAGGAAAGTAGGGCAAGTACTAGGGTGTTGAGCGTACCGGTTCCGGCTTGCTGAAAGGGCACAGGGTCTTGGTCGGCCGACATCGCCAGGAAGAACGACATCGTCTTTCTAAGGTGCTCGCGGGTGAGCTGAGAAACATGCAGTTTTGTCGCTCTCCCCGGCGCGTTTGATGGAATGTAACGCGATAACCGGGCCTCGACGTCGGTCAGGATCGGGTCAAGCTCGTTGGCGTCGGCCCCGATGTCCATGACCTTCAGCCGAGAGATGGCCTTCTCCCAAAGTCCGGTGCGAACCTGTTTGAGTCGCAGAATAAGATCGAGCAGCGAGCCCCGCTCAAGACTCAAAGCCCTCGATCCTGTGCGCAGGGTCCTGAGATAGAGAAATCCGAACAGCCGTTTAATGTCCTTCCTGACTGGCGCAAGTTCGCCATCGGGCGCATCCGGGCTATGTGAGAACCATGTCTGCGCCTCAAACTCATCCTCTTCTGGGTCGTAGCGTGCGATCGTCTCAAGGCGTATACAGCTGACCGTATCTGGAGGATTTGCCTCAAGGGCTTCGCCTTCTACCAGAAAGCGACGCTCAGAAGTCCTCCAGAACTCGAGGTGGCCGCCGCAACGGTTCTCCACCTCTTCGGTAAGATCCGTGAGCACTACCTCGACCCGGATGGGGACGATTCGCAGCTCAGCCCCCTCCTGCTCAGGAGGGAGCAGATAGGTTGCGTTGTGGAAGTCAAATTCCTCGACCGGGGGGAACCGTGTGAGGCGATCGGGACCCAGTACGAGATCAAGCGCCTCAAGTATCGTGCTCTTCCCCACGTTGTTGGGGCCAACCATCAGTGCGTGGCCGTCGAAATGGATTTCTGCGGATTTGATCCCGCGGAAGTTCGAGATGGAGAGGCGGACGACTTTCACGGCGGGCTCCCTAGGTGTGGCATTGGGCTTCGAGATCTGGATCCGGAATGGACCGGTCGGGAAGCTTGACCTTATCAAATTGATACGCGCATGGTATCCTAATCGAACTCCCATGATAAACGGTTTGACCACTTAGGAGAAAGCCCTTGCCGAAACCTAGACCCAAGCCTGTGGAGGTGTCACAGGCTCAGAGGGAACGGCTTGCACACATTGAGATGCGAGCGTGGTTCGCCGGGGAAATCCGACGTCCCGATATCGAGGCTAGGTTCGGCGTGAAGCCAGCAGCAGCGTCGCGCGATTTGACGGCCTACCGGGAAATAGCTCCCCGCAATCTGGAATACGATTCCGCCGCAAGGTGCTACAGACCTACGCCGGGATTCAAGCCGGTTTTCGGTTTCAACGCGGAACGTGTCTTGTCGTGGATCGCACAGGGATTCGGGGACGGGCTGGAACCGCGACCGAAAAGACCAGCGCCATTCGAGGGGGCCGGCAGTCTTTGTCTTCCAGACCTAGACGTCCTGGCCACGGTGACGCGGGCACTTTGCTCCGGCCGTGCACTCAGGGTGACCTACCTGTCACTGTCTTCTGGGCGCGGAACAAGGGAGATTGTTCCGCTGGCGCTGGCTGATTCCGGAGACCGCTGGCACGTCAGGGCTTTTGACCGTAAGAACGGAAGGTTCTCCGACTTCGTCCTGCGACGCATCCTTAGGGCCGACCCAATCAATCACGAGCCAGATGAAAGCGAAAGGCTTGATGCCGACGAGCAATGGGCCAGGATGGTCGATCTCGAAATCGTCCCGCATCCGGACGCACAGTGGCCAGAAGGGATAGAGGCCGATTACGACATGCGCGACGGGGTATTGAGGGTGAAAACACGAGCCGCCGTTGCGGGATATTTTTTGCGTAGATGGAGGGTGGACTGCTCACCTGACCATAGCCTCGATCCATCAGAACACCACCTTTGGCTGCGAAACCAAGAAACCCTCTACGGCGTAGAGAGTGCGGCTCTTGCCCCAGGGAGGGGCGGACAAAAGGACAACGGAAAGAAAGGGGGCCAAGACCCATGCTAGATCTTCAACTGCGGGAAGAGTTTCGCGGAGTTCGTCTGCGTGGCACGACGATCGACTTCAACAACGCGGCCAAGACAGGCGCCTTGGATATGGGAGCCAAGGATTTCCTGCGGATCACTTACCCGTCCATCGACCTCCTAAAGACAATCAAGGCGGTTGCTCCAGGGCAGAACCGGGCTGTCGTCCTCATTGGCAACCGGGGGCAGGGCAAGTCGCACCTGATGGCCGCCTTGTGCCATGTGTTCACCAATCCCGACGCAGGGGAAGAGTGGCTCCGGGGATGGGCGGACCGTCTCGGCCAGCCTGATCTCAAGGCGATATCCCTTCGCTCGTCGCTGCACGTCATCGCCGAGCCACTGCACGAGCACCGGTTCCCCTATCTGTGGGACATCCTTTTCGCGCGCCACCCTAAGGGCGAGTTCGCCCGGGGCAAATGGGAGGGGACCGGCACGGAGGTCCCCGGCAAGGACGTCCTGCTCGAGATGTTCAAGGCGCAGCCGACCGCGCTGCTGCTCGACGAGTTCCAGACATGGTTCGATGGCTTGTCCGATGCCGGTGGGCAACCCCGACAGGTTTGGGCCTTCAACTTCATCCAGTTGCTCTCCGAGATCGCGGAAACCAACCCCGAATTGCTAACCCTCGTGGTATCCGTCCGCGAGGGCGCCTCGAACGCCGCGCAGCAACTCTTCCGGGTAAATCCCGTTCGGGTCGATTTCAAGGGGGAGCAGGCGCAGGCTGATCGTCGTCGTCTCCTGCTCTATCGGATATTCGAGAACCGCATCAACATTCCCGACTCGCAAATTTCCGCTCTGGTCGAGCCGCACTTCGCCGAGTACATGCGCCTTTCCGAAAAGCCGGCCTCGGAGTCGGAGAAATACAGGTCGCGTTTTGTCGAGGCTTGGCCCTATTCGCCCGAACTGCTCCGGCTGCTCGACGACGAGGTTATCTTCGCGGTGCAGGCGCAGGGAACGCGCGATCTTGTACGCATCCTCGTCGAACTTTTCAAGGCGCGCGGCGAGGAGTCGCCAGTCCTGACCCCGGCTGACTTCGATCTGTCAGGTGATGATACGGGCAGCGCGGCCTCCCTCATCGATACCGTTGGCATCGACAATCACAAGCAACTCCGGGACAAGGCCCTGCGCAACCTGATCGCCGTCCAGGAGGCCCTCGGCGGCGATCTCTCGCAGGTTCCACACCTGCGAGAGATCGTTTCGGCCCTCTGGCTGCGCTCGCTTTCCCTGGACAATCAGCGGGTGGGGGCAGAGCCTTCCATCCTCCAGACAGACGTCACGCGCGGCGCCAAGGTCGACGACAACGCCTTTGGCGCCGAATTGGCAATCATCGAGAACAACTCCTACAACATCCACAAGATCGGTAACCGTCTCGTCTTCAAACTTGAGGAGAACGCCCGCACGCGCCTGCTCGCACACGCCCGGAACGACAAACTTTTCCTCAACGGGGAGGACACCGACACGCTGGCTTCCGAGATTCGCCATTGCATCGGAGGCGATGTGGCTGTCTCCGGACAGTTCCGTACCATCGTCCTCAGGCGGGAGTGGAATAACGATCCCTGGTCAGAGGTTGACGAGCGCGAACGGCCAGCGGCATGGGACAACCGCATCCCCTTGGTCGTCGTGCCCGTACATCCGGATAAGCCGGGTCCGGTGCTCGGCGAGTGGCTGAAGCGCTTCGTCCCCCAAGGGCGAAACACCGTCCGCTTCCTTCTTCCGCGTAAGAACCCGGCCGACATACATCTAGGCAACGTCATGCACGATCGGGATCTACTTCTCGCCGCCCGGGCGACCTGGCTGGCCCGCCAGTGGCAGTCCTCCGAGCCGGTATACAAGGGCTTGGCCTCCGAGTTCGCGCTCCAAATAAAGAACCGCGTAGCCGACCGGTTCGACCGTTTTGCCGTGCTGCGCGTTTGGAACCACGATGACACCTCCAAGTGCGAGTTCAGCGTGGAGCCGCATGGTACTAAGGGCGACAAGATTCCCGGTGCCATACAGGAGAAGATCCGGCAGAACCTCTTCGTGGACGAGGACTTCGACGAGTTGGTCGTCTCGTTCGCCGAGAAGAATCTATCCATGGCTAAGCTCCTCGCCGAATTGCGCGAGCCCCGCAGCGGAGGCAAGGAGAGCATCCCGTGGTTGGGCGAGGCGGAGGCCAAGGACGCCGTCCTACGGGTCTGCGCTGCTGGCAAGATCGCGATCTTCGTACGAGGCCTCAAGAATCTCCAGGTCGTTCCAGGTGAGGCGGAGGACGCCGCCCTGCGCAGAGTCAAGCGCGAGTTCGACGCCTCTGGGCGACAGTTGGAGGACACGCTTCTCTCCCTCCCCGGGGCGAGTCCGGCAAGTTCTGGTCAGGCTCCTGGGGATCCGTCCCCAGTGCCAGGCCTTCCGGGAATCCCCGGCGGACCTTCTGCTCCGACGCCGCAGCCTTCAGGGCCAACGGCGCCTCCCAGCGGATCTGGCATCTTCGGCACCAGCCAGGGAGTCCCGACGACCACGCGCGTGTCATCCGAACCCACCTCTGGCCTTTCGCTGCTTGGCAAGTTGGAAGGGTGGCGGGTCAACGCCGGCACCCCGGTACGCAACGTCTCGATCCGCGTTGAGAAGATGACGGGCTCGCAGCTGGCCGCCCTAGTGAAGGCCCTTCCCGACGGGTTGCTTTACGGCCTTGAGGCCGACAGGGAGGATTCATGAGCGTATCCACTGAATCTCTAGGCCGCATCCTGCGGTCTTCACCCGCCGAGGCATGGGGCGAGGTCTTCTCGCTCCTCTGGTCGGGGCTTTCCACCCCTGTGGAGGCTCACGATATTGCCGGTGAAATCGTGCGTAGGGACAAGGCCTTCGAAAGTCTCGATCTGCTACTCTCGGGAGCTGCTTGGGACCTTTGGGAATCCTTCGAGTCCTCCACCGAATCGACGGCCGACGCCCTCGCGACCTGGTGGGATGCGACGGACGGGGGCAAAGCAGTCCTGATACTCGACGCACTCTCACTGCGCGAAGCTCCGTGGATACTGTCGGAGGCCGCTAAGCGCGGCTACGAGGTCAAGGGGGCTAGGCCCACGGCCTCCGCGCTTCCTAGCGACACAACGAGTTTCGCCAAGGCTCTCGGCCTTCCGCAGCGATCCGCCTTGGTTACCGGTTCCATTCCCAGCCTCCGTCTTTCCGGCGCATCGACTGCCTTCCTCGAGCAGCCATGGCGAGAATGTGCCGACACCCTGCCAAACGCCCCAGATCTTCTCGTCTGGCACGACTGGCCCGACTGCCTTATGCACGATCTATCCGGGCCGGGGCCTGGCCTGCGCCAGCTTGCCGAGGACGTGCGCAAAGTTCTCACGGGGGAGGACTTTTGGGTGCTCATCGAACGGATGTCCACCGGTCGCAGGCTTGTCATCACCTCTGATCACGGCTACGCGGCCTCGGGACTCTTCTCCGATGTCCCAGATGAGGAACAGAAGGCTTATTTCCAGCGGATATTCGGCGCCGAACGCCATACGGCCACTCCCGACACAACCCTGTCGCACTGGCTTCCGCCAATAGATATCCCCTTGCATACCGCCCGCGGGACATACCGTTTTGCATTGGGCAGGCGTGGATGGCGCGTACAGTCGGGTCGTAAGAATCTATCGCACGGCGGCCTCTCCGTATTGGAAACGGCAGTGCCATTTATCGAACTATCGAAAATCGCCTAAGTAGAACCATGGCAAAGACTAAGCAAAACAAAGCTGGGCAACTGGCAGAACAGGTGGCGAGCCTTCTCGGGGTTGGGAAGGCGGCGTCGCTCGAAACGGTGGACTTCTCGGATCCTGACCGTCCCAAGACGTGCCTTGAGGTTGATTTTCCGATTCTACCCGTCAACCAGGTGGCCATGCTTGAGGGCAACGCGGGCAAGCCCATCTACCAAATGTCCAAGTGGTGGGCGCGCAGAAGGTCAAGCGTTTTCCGCTCAATGCTAATTGCCGGAGCCACCAAAGCCCCTGAGGATGAAACTCTGGCGGCGAAGACAGTTTGGGACGCTTACTACGCGAACCATCAGCGGAAGGGACATTTCAAGAACCTCAAGGTTGCCGAAATTTTCATGGGTGGCGGCACAACAGTCATTGAGGGGACGAGGCTCGGAATGTCGGTAACCGGGAACGACCTCAACCCGGTTGCATGGTTCGTCGTCAAGAACGAAACAGCCAAGGCAGATCTTGGTGAGATCGGCAGGTTGGTTGCGTCTGTCGAGAAGGCTGTCAGGCCTCAGATAGAACCCTTCTACGCAACCTCGTGTCCGAGGGGGCATAAGGGGAAGTGGATTGTTCGGGATACCGGTGCGGAAGTCCCGGCGGGATTCAACCCCCTTTCACTTTCGATTGAGGAAAGGGCGTGGTATTCCTATACAGGTCCCGAGGTGATCTACACGTTCTGGGTGAAGCATGTCCCATGCTCTTCCCCTGGCTGCGGACACAGGACACCGATCATGACCTCACCCGTGGTGTCGGTCAAGGATATATCGGTAAAGGCTTGGAGCGGGTTTGAATGCTCGTGCGGCCACGAGTTCGATGTTGAGCAGCAGGAGGCGAGAATGGCCCCAAGCGCAAGGCTAATCGTGGCCCCGACTGAGGGCTCCTTTTCTTGCATGGATGACAATGGGCACTTCGATTGTCCCAAATGCGGAAAGCGGCATGAGGACTACAAGGCGCGAGTGGATGGTGAATCGTCGCGGCTTGGAAAGGCGAAGAACAAGAAAATCTCACTGACCCTTCTGGTAGAACCATCATGGATCAAGGGGTATTCCGGCGAGGGCCCGGATGGCGTTTTCGGGGGGCGAATCACGGATGACGCCGCTAGCACGGCGAAATGGATCCGTGCGAGGGAGATGGGGCTGGCCTTTATCGAGGTGCGTGGAGAACTGCCCGCTCAAGTCAGGGCTGCGGACGGCACTCTTTTCGACACCGCCTTCTCCACAGTTCCAAGAAGCGGAAAGATTACTTGCCAAGAAGCCACCTGCGGTCGCGAACAGGCAATAGTTGAAAGCATGGCGGCATCCGGAAAGTCGGCGGCAGTCTCTCCGGTCGCGCAGCAATGCTATTGCCCCGAGTGCGACGCAGAGGGGCGTCCCTATGGTGGGCGTTATTTTGATCTCCCTGATACCGAAGCTACGATTGCTGCCGCAGCGGAATGGGAGAAGCGGAAAGACACGGATCTTGCGGCTTTCTGGCCGCGCTCTCCGATTCCTTTCGGCCACATGACCCACCAAAGGCAGCCGCTTCCGCAGCACGGCTATCTCAAGTGGTCTGACATGTTCAACCCCCGCCAATTGCTCGTCCATGCCCAATTGTTGAGAGCAATTCTTGGAGAGGGTGAGTTTTCATGGGAGACGCGCGAGGCGCTTCTCGGAGCATTCCAGCAATATCTGCGAAACCAGAACATGTTTTGCTTCTGGAATCCACAGCGCGACACGCCAGAGCCCCATTTCTCGAACAATAACTATCACCCCAAGGCGACGGTGATTGAGAACTGTGTCTTTCCTAAATTGGGTCGTGGCAACTGGGCCTCCTGCGTGGAGGGCGTGGTGGAAGGCTTACAGTGGTGTGCGACCCCGTGGGACACACTCCCGAACAGTGAGATTTCCGTTCGCAACAAGGCGCTGGCTTGCCAGCTTAAGGGCAAGGCGGAAAAGGTGTATCCCGGGGATCCGGTTCTGTCCGACAGGGCTACGCTCATGTGCGGCTCATCAACAGACTTGACGTCTATCGGCGATGGATCCCACGATCTGGTTATTACGGATCCTCCGTTTGGCGGTTTGCTTCATTACTCGGAGCTATCCGACTTCTTCTACGTTTGGATGCGTTTGGCGCTGAAAGATAAATATCCGGAATATTTCTCCGGTGAGTTCACGCCAAAGACTCTTGAGGCCGTGGCAAACAAGGCCCGGCAGCCGGACGATCCGGACGCGTTTTACGAGAGGCTCCTGACCGCCTGCTGGAAGGAGGCTCACCGCATCCTCAAGCCAGGTGGATTGCTAGCTTTCACCTTCCACCACAGCGAGGATGAACCTTGGGTAGGGGTACTAAAGAGCCTGTTCGACGCGGGTTTCTATCTTGAGGCTACCTATCCAATTCGAAGCGATGAGTCCAAGGGAGAGGGTGAGTTTGGTTCGAAGACCATCGAATACGACATCATCCACGTCTGTCGCAAGCGAGTCGAGGATCCGACACCGATCAGCTGGGCCAAGCTACGCCGGAAAATCGCTGATGACGTCAGGGAGATCCAGACTCTCCTTGAGCAACACCAGGCGGGAGGTCTGCCGAAGGCCGACTTGGAGGTTATCCGCCGTGGCAAGGCCCTAGAGCACTATTCGAGGCACTACGGCCACGTTTATGTCGAGAAGGGACGGGAATTCACCCTTTTGGAGGCACTCGCTGGAATCCACCAGCTTCTCGACGACGAGACCGACAGCACTGGGGTTCCACCTCCTGTCCTTGCCGAGCCCTTCACCAGACAGTTCCTGCGCATATTCGATAGTGTCACGGCCGTTGACCGCAACCAGATGCAGAAATTTCTGCGCGGAACGGGTACAAGTCCAGCCATGTTCGAGGATCGGGGATGGTGCAAGGAGGTTAAGAAGATTTTCAACCTTTGCGATCCGCTGGAGTTCGCCAAGACTTGGCGCGGGAAGCAACGTAAGGGCATGTCGCGCGACTTCGACCAGGCATTGTTCCTTGTCGGGGCATGTTTCCAAGACAGCGGAATCCGCGTCGAGGATACTCTCAATAACCCCAATTTCGAGCCCCATCCGGCGGTTCCAGATTTGCTTGACTGGATGTCAGAGCGCGGCGGCACGAAGGAAATCTGCTCTGCAGCTCGCACAGCCAAGACGCTGTATACGCGCTGGCTGTCCGAGCACAAGGCAAAGGCCGAAGCCGCCGCCGCACAATTCGATCTTCCCTTGGAGTTTGCCAAATGATCCCGCCGCTCGAAATTGACTCGTGGAAACGCAAGGGTCACACGATCCTATGGGACACTGGAAGCCTGGCCTCCCTATGTCATTCGGATAGGGCTGTTACGTTGCGCCGGTTTCTGCTCATGCACGCGGCAGGCTGGCCCGAGGCCGAACTTGAGGCCACCCTCGTCAAGGGGAAGGCCCTCGTTGTTGCTGGGCTCGACGCGGCCTTGGATGCCCTGGATCCGGAGTCTGCCATCGAATGGCTCGAGAAGACACTCTATCCAGCGATCATCTCCTTCGAAAAGAACGTGGCCGACGGCGGTAACCAGGCTGCGCTGATCTTCTGGTTCGCCGAAGGGCGTCGCATCAGGCACAGTATCGCCGACCTCGTGGCGTGGTGGGATTGCAGTCTCGCATATGGCCAGGCGCGGATCCCACTCACTCGGGGGATGTGGAATGGATCGTCGTCGAGCATGCAGGAGATCCGAGAGAAGGGCCAGGACGGCAAATCGGTCCACGTGGGATTCCACGTCCAGAAAATATCGGCATGACGGTTGTCGCTTCACTTTCGCCGCAGCCGCTCGCGCCGGGCTCCAGGGTCAGACATTCCCAGTTTGGAACGGGAGTTGTCGTCTCGCCCGAGGCGGGCGGGTATGTCAGGGCATTCTTCGAGAGCGGGGAGCGGCAGGTACCAGTCGCATCGCTTTCGCTTGCGCTGGGCAAATCCGAGCGCATCGTCACGTCGGTCGCTCCAGGGGAAGCTAGGGCCCGCGGTGCTTGGCTCCATTGGCAGGCACATGCGCTACCTCTGATTGATGGGGCGGCCGGCCTCACCTCGGCGAAAATCGACCTGCTGCCCCACCAAGTCGTGCTGACCCACCGCGTCACCACGGCATCGCCTCGTCGCTTTCTAGTCGCTGATGAAGTTGGATTGGGCAAGACTATCGAGACGGCGCTTATCCTTCGGGAACTGGCGAGCCGAGGGGAATTGGATCGGGCGCTTATGGTCGTTCCGGCGGGTCTGGTCAACAACTGGCATCGCGAACTCAATGAGGTGTTCAACCTTAACTTTGAGGTATTCGGCTCCGAGGGCGATGTTACCGACAGGAAGACGAACGCCTTCGCCAAACACCATCGCCTCATCGCCAGCGTGGACACCCTCAAGCGCAAGGCCCGGATTAAGAAGCTTGAGGAGGCGCCGCCGTGGGATCTCGTCGTTTTCGACGAGGCACACCACCTCACGGCCTACAGATCGGGGGGCAAGGTCAAAAAGACGGAGAACTTCAAACTGGCGGAGGTGCTCAAGGATCGCAGCAGGGACATGATCCTGCTGTCGGCTACGCCGCATCAGGGTGACCATTTCCGCTTCTGGATGCTGATCCACCTTCTCGATCCGTCGCTGTTCAGAGGGCCGGACGAGATGGTCGCCGAGAGGCATCGACTCAACGCAGTCGTCATCCGCCGAACCAAGGCTGACGCGTGTAGGCCGGACGGCTCTCCTCTGTTCGCCCGCAGGCAGGTGCACACTGAAGCCTTCGTTATGGACGAGGCCGAGCGAGCCTTCTACGTGGCGCTCAACGAATACCTTCAGGACGGGTTCGCTCTGGCGCGAAGGCAGGGCGGCAAGGGTGTCGCCCTCGGCTTCGTCATGACGATCTTCCAGAAGATCGCTGCTTCCTCGTTTGCCGCAGTGGCCCGTACTCTTCGCAGGCGCCTCATAGCCCTTACAGTGCACGAGGGGCTAGGACACGACGAGAGCCGCGACATCGACCGGAGGGACGCTGCCTTTGCCGAGGCCCGCGAACTCATCCGTTCCGAGGCCGGCCTCGGGGAAGGCAGGCTGGCCGATCTCGAATGCGACCGGATCATGAACGAGGTCAAGCGCCGTATCCTCAAGAAACTAGACGAGGAGTCGGTCTGTCTCGCCGCTGGTGCAGGCGACGATGAGATGGTGTCAGCGGCTGCAGAGGAGAGCGCGGCGGAGTCTGTCTCCCTCGCGTTGCCCGAGGAGCGCATGCGCATCAAGGAACTGCTCGGCAGGCTCCCGGAAGGTCCCGAGACCAAGGTCCGCAAACTGCTCTACGCCCTCGGCGCCCTATGGCGCCAGGATCCGTCCGAGCGCATCGTCGTCTTCGCGACCTATCTGGGATCCGTGGAGATGCTCGGGCGAGAGATCGAACGCGAATACCCGGGGCAGGGCGTCGTCGTCCTCAAAGGCGGGGATCACGGAAGCAAGGTCGCGGCCGAGAAGCGCTTCAAGGCGGCGGACGGCCCGCGCGTGATGATCTGCACGGCGGCGGGCCGCGAGGGGCTGAACATGCAGCACGCCCGGATTCTCGTGAATTTCGACCTACCATGGAACCCGATGGACATGGAGCAACGCATCGGGCGTATCCACCGCTACGGGCAGCGCCACACAGCACAGGTCTACAACCTCGTGCTTTCTGACACCATCGAGGGGCGCATCTTCCTGCTCCTCGAGGAGAAACTGGCTCAGATCGCCAAGACCCTCGGGAAGATGGACGAGAACGGTACAGTTGCTGAGGATCTTCGCTCCCAGATTCTCGGGCAACTCTCTGAGCGCCTAAGTTACGATCGCCTCTACGCTGAGGCACTGAACGATCCTGAACTCAAACGCACGCGTGTCGAACTAGATGCGGCGATGAGCAACGCAAGCGTCGCCCGCGCTGTCGTCTTCGAGCTGTTCCAGGACCTCTCCGGTTTCTCCGTCGAGGAATACAAGCCGTTCTCCGATACGGAGTCCGGGCTCGGGGCACTCGACCGCTTCGTAGCCGAGGCAGCCAGAGAGGAGGGCGGTAGGATGGAAAGGATTGGTGACGGTCTTTCGAGGCTCGTCGATCCAGATGGCTCTACAGTGGCAACCTTCTGCCATGATCGGGACAGGGCCGTGGCCGACGAGGCGCTCTCCCTCATGGGCCTAGATCATCCCGTCGTCGACGAATGGTTGCAATCTCGACGCGACACCTCTCCTGAGGAGATAGGCGTCTCCGTGAGGTCGCCTGGCAGGACGGGTGTGCTGTCGCTGTGGCACGTTGTCGCCACGAACGACAAGGGGCACAGGATCGCGGCGGTGGTGCCGCTGGCTGTCGACGGTGAGGGTAGGCGCTACCCGTCCTTGGAGAAGGCCGCCGATGAACTGTTCCAAGCAGAGCCGGCCTCACCCACCCTCTCAAGGGGTGAAGCGATGCGCCTGCTCTCGGCGACGATCGAGCCCATGCTTTTGAGGGAACTGGGGCATCGCGGAATCGTCCGCGAGGGACAACCATATCAAGCCGAACTTGTCGGCTGGGTCGAGGCAGTCGCTGATCGCTAGGAGTAATCGAATGGCTAAACCCAGGAGGAATGAGCAAGGATTCGGATCACTCTTCGAGGAGGACTACCTCGTAAGGACGCTTGGTCGCATCGCCCACGATCCGGAAATCGCCCTTACTGAATTGGTCGCCAACGCATGGGATGCAGGGGCTTCCCTCGTGGATCTAACTATTCCCCCGGTCCGTGAAGCGATGCTGGTAGTCAAGGACGACGGCCACGGTATGAGCGCCCAGCAATTCAAGGCCAGGTGGATGACTCTTGGATACGATCGAGTTAAACACCAGGGACAGAACGTGGAATTTCCGGCCGAGCGGAAGGAGTGGCGCCGTAGAGCCTACGGCCGCAATGGCGTGGGCCGCCATGGACTGCTCTGCTTCGCCGACTCCTACACGGTAGAGACCTGGCGCGATGGCAAGGGCTCGGGCTTTGAGATCGGCACGCAGAGTCGGGAGAATCCTTTCCGGATCGAGAGGGAGACCTCGTTCATCCGTCAGGGCAGCGGCACGATCCTATCAGTGTCCGTCTCGCGTCATCTGCCCGATCCCGATCGCATCCGGTCAATTCTCTCGGCCCGCTTCCTACATGATCCGCAATTTATCGTCCGGGTCAATGGACTGTCGGTTTCGCTAGCTGACCAGACCGGCCTCATTGAGCGCGGTGCTCTCAACATCGCTGGGCATCCCCCGGCAGAGGCGTTTGTCGTCGATTCCACCAAGGCTGCCAAATCGACCCTCTACCAGGGAATAGCCTTCTGGGTAAACGGAAGATTGGTTGGTACGCCCGGATGGGTAGTCGGCAACGAGGCTGTCATTGATGGACGCGCCCGATTCGCGAAGCGCTACTCCATCGTCGTTAAGGCAGATGATGGATGGATATCAGAGGTGGAGCCAGACTGGTCGCGCTTCAAGGGTGGGGTAGCGACCGACGCCCTCTTTGTGGAGGTACGCCGATACGCCCAAGAGATGTTTTCAAAACTCTCAGCAACGATGATCGAGGAAAGCTCGGAGGAGGTGTTGGTTCGCAACCGCGAGCAGTTCAAGGAACTTACCCCTCTGGCACGAATAGAGGTCGCTGGCTTCACGAAGGAACTCGTCAAGGCTGTCCCAGCCATTCATCCCGACACGCTTTCGGCCGCCGTTCAGGCCGTAATAAACCTCGAGCGAGCCAGGGGAGGAGCCGCACTATTGGAAAAATTGACGAAGCTCGACGAGGCAGATATCGACGGCCTTGATCGACTGTTGGGGCAATGGTCAGTTCAAGATGCCCTGTCAGTTCTCGACGAGATTGATCATCGGCTTGCGGTGGTTTCAGCCATTGAGAAGCTTAGCGGAGATCCAACGACCGACGAATTGCATACTCTCCACCCACTCGTCACGCAGGCTCGGTGGCTCTTCGGCCCTGAATTCGATAGCAGTGAATACGCCTCGAACATTACCTTGAGGACAGCCACCGAGAAAATCTTTGCAAAGCGAGTCGATGCTTTAGCATTCAACAACGCCAGACAAAGGCCAGATATCGTCATTCTCGCCGACGCCACCTGTTCGGTAGTGGGAACAGAGATCTTCGATAGCGCCGACGGTAACTTGTCCCGCATCAGGGACGTGCTGATTATCGAACTAAAGAAGGGCAGATCGAGCATCGGACGCGATGAGATCAACCAAGCGGACGGATATGTCCAAGACTTCCTTGGTAGCGGGGCAATCGACGGGACTCCGATGTTCAGGGCTTTTGTAGTAGGTCATGAGATTGCACCCAAGACATCCAAGGAAAAGGAGATCAAGGAGGATGGCGTTCTGCGGGGCCGTGTGATCGCGACGACCTACGGCCAGTTGACGCGAACTGCACACCAGCGTCTCTTTCGACTCAGGGAAAAGATTCCTGCGAGATATGAGGACGTATCGGGAGCCGATTTGTCGGCCCGTGTCATGGGTACAGCAAGTCAGGTGGCACTCGATCTTCATGCACACGGACGAGACGGTCAGGCTGAGTGAAATGGATGATGTACTTTCTGTATTGGCTCAGGCCAAAGCTCTCGCCAAGCGTTACCGAGAGCTGACGGGAAAACCGCTAGGGCTTACTGGCGAGTGCGCCGAATATGAGGCAGCCCGCATCCTCGGCCTGAAACTGACACCGGCCAGGACGCCGGGATACGATGCAACGGAAACAGTCGACGCAAAGGTCAGAAAGCTCCAGATCAAGGGGCGATGTGTGCTTCGGGGCGGGAAGTCAGGACAGCGGATGGGCTCCATTAACCCTGACAGTGAGTTCGATGCTGTGCTACTCGTGATCTTGGATCCGGATATGGAGGCGGTCGAGATTATTGAGGCAGCCCGTGACACGATCATTGCTGCGCTATTGGCCCCGGGATCAAGGGCGAGAAATGAGCGCGGACAACTCGGGGTTTCTAAATTCCGCTCTATTGGACACGTTAGATGGAGAAGGTCCTGAGGGCAATGAGGCTGTAAAGGGCAATGTAGTACTTGAAGGAGTGAAACGCTACCGCCAAGTGCGCTTTTCGCCCTCGTTTTAGCCCCACGCCCTGATACAAGGGCGGGATGGACAGCCCCCCTTCTCAGCTCCCAATCCCATTTCACGAGTCCAGTGAGCAGATCACGGACCCGGGTATCGCCAAAGTTCTGGACCGGATGCGTCAGCGCCAGGAACAGGAAGCGATCGCCGCAGGTCTCCCGGATTGGCCCGAACACAAGCGTGGACTGCCAAACGGTGCCCTGAGATCGGCCCTGTTCGGGATCTCACCCAAGGAGCGGCGTACCTATGCCGTGGAACGGCATGTGGCGTCGATAGAAGGGCTGGAGGTTTTCATCACCCGCGGCCCGAATCTCATGCAGCATCACCTCGACGTGTGGGAGCAATGCTTGAGGCTCGGGAAGGACCAGGGCACGGGCAGGAGAATCGAGTTCACTGCTTATGCCTTCCTCAAGTCGATCGGACGGAACACCGGCAAAAGCGACTGCGAGTGGCTCAAGAATGCCCTGTATGACCTTGCCGCCTGTGTGGTGCGCATCACGGATGGGAATCGAACCTACTTCGGTCCCCTGATCCACGGGGGCACACGAGACGAGCTCACCGGCCGGTACGTCATCGAGATCAATCCAAAGATCGCGCTGCTCTACGGTGTCGGTCGGTGGACACAACTGGACTACGCCCAGCGGCAGCTGCTTCGGAGGCATCCCTTGGCGCAGTGGCTACATGCCTTCTATGGAAAGCCATTTCGATCGCCAGCGGCGGTTTGCTGGTCGCCGCACTGATCGGCCTCGGCATGGCCGGCCAGTCCTTCCTGCCGGACTTCAACGAAGGCACCCTGACGGTGGGCGTCGAAACGATTCCCGGCACAGCGCTTGCCGAGTCGGCCAAACTTGGCCAGATGGTCGAGGAAGTGCTGCTGACGCATCCCGAAGTGGTTGCCACGGCCCGCCGGACCGGCCGCTCGCCGCTCGACCCGCACGCACTCGACGTGCACCAGTCCGAACTCGAAGTCAGCCTGAAGATGCAGGGGCGCAGCAAGGAGGAATTCCTGTCTGCGCTACGGGCCGACTTCGCCAAGCTGGCCGGGGTGCAGGTCGTCGTCGGGCAACCGATCTCGCATCGCATCGACCACATGCTGTCGGGCACGCGCGCCAACATCGCGGTGAAGATTTTCGGCACCGAACTGCCGGAACTGCGCAGGCTGGCCGAGCAGGTCAAGGGCGTCATTCAGCAGGTCGAAGGCGCGGTGGACGTGCAGCCCGAGCAGCAGGAGGAAAAGCGATGACCGGCGCTATCCGCTTGAACCCGCAGGCGCTCGCGCTGGGCGGCAACGCTTCGATTGTGTAGTATGAACGCGGTTTGGCACAGGCTGCCGCCCCACCACCAATACACAAAGGTCAACAGTTCGCTGTTGGCCTTTTTTCTTGCGCGCTCCCGCGTGTTCGCGGGGATTCCTGCGGAAGCCTGCGGACTTCCTTCCTCCGGTCGTCTCGCCCATCTCGGCCCCATTTCGCTCTCTCCTGGCCATTCTTCTCTCCAGCCTCGCTCGCCGGCTAAGGGCCGAAGTCCGCAGAGGCCGCAACGTGGACCTATACAGATCAATGGGTTACGTGCTGACGAATCAAACGGTTGGATTGCGGCATCGGCAGGCAAAGGAAACCATGGCCGTTGTGTTTTGTCGGTAGTTCTTGACAGCTACCGACGTTTCGCAACATTATGACGACATGGACAGTTCGCACCAGAGCATTCTGGATCTTGCCGCCCAGCGCGGCCTTATTCGCCCACGCGATCTCAATGAGCGTGGGCTGCCCACGATCGCCCTCACGCGGCTGGTGCGGCAAGGGCTGCTCCAGCGCGTGGGACGGGGCCTGTACGCAATTCCGGACCGGGCCGTCTCGGAACACGGCGCACTCTCCGAGGTGGCACGCAAGCACCCGCAAGCCATCGTCTGCCTGCTGTCGGCACTGCGCCTACATGAACTCACCACACAGTCGCCGTTCGAGGTCTGGCTGGCAATTCCCAACAAGGCACGCGCGCCAAAGATGGACTATCCCCCGCTGCGCATCGTGCGCTTCTCTGGCGCCGCGCTGACGGAGGGGGTCGAGGAGCACCTCATCGATGGTGTGCCGGTGCGCGTGACCAACGTCGCCCGGACCGTGGCTGACTGCTTCAAGTTCCGCAACAAGATCGGCCTCGATGTCGCGCTGGAGGCGCTACAGGAGTCCTGGCGTGCCAAGCGCGTCAGCATGGATGAACTTTGGCGTTTTGCTGCGCTGTGCCGTGTGGCCAATGTGATGCGCCCCTACATGGAAAGCCTGTCATGAACCAGCGCAACATGGCCGCCTCGGTGCGCGCCCGCCTGCTCAACCGCGCCCGCGAGACCCGGCAAGACTTCAATCTGATCTTGACCCGCTATGCGCTTGAGCGCCTGCTTTACCGGCTCAGCATCTCCCCCCACGCCGACCAGTTCCTGCTGAAAGGTGCGCTGCTGTTCGACTTGTGGTTCGACATCCCGCATCGTCCGACACGCGACGCCGATCTGCTGGGCTTCGGCTCGGCCGAGATCCCGCATGTCGAGGCGGCGTTTCGGGACATCTGTACGGTGGAACTGGACGACGGCATACGCTTCCAGCCTGACTCGGTACACGCGGAGGAGATCCGCAAGGAAGCCAACTACTCCGGTGTCCGGGTCACGCTGATCGGCCTGTTGGACGGTGCCCGATGCCACGTACTACCCGCAAGGCGAAGATATCGACGCCGACCAACTACTGCGGCAGGCAGATCAGGCCATGTATCGCGCCAAGCAAGCCGGCAAGAATCGATATCACGTTTTCGATACGAAGAAGGATCGTACGCTGCGCACCCGTCACGAAGGATTGGACAGCATAGAGAATGCACTTGCCAATGGGCAGTTTCTGCTTTACTTCCAACCTAAGGTCAACATGCGCACCGGTGAGGTGCTGGGCGCCGAAGCCTTGATCCGCTGGCAACATCCGGCGCGTGGCTTGTTATCTCCTGCCTCTTTCATACCCATCATTGAGAACCATCCGCTCGGGATTGACGTGGGGAAATGGACCATCGAGGCTGCGCTGACCCAGATCGAAGTTTGGCGCAAGGCCGGCCTTCATGTCCCGATCAGCGTGAATATCGGTGCGCGGCACTTGTTGCAACCGGACTTCACCATGCATCTACGGGGTATGTTGTCACGACATCCCGGCGCCCAGCCGCAAGACCTTGAACTGGAAATCCTCGAAACCAGCGCCGTGGAGGACTTCGTTCAAGTGTCTCAGTTGATGGCGCTGTGCGAGAGGATGGGATTGCGTTTTGCCCTCGACGATTTCGGCAGCGGCTATTCATCGCTGACCTATCTGAAGCGCCTGCCCGCGCACCTGCTCAAGATCGACCAAGGTTTTATACGCGACATGCTCGAGGATCCGGACGATATCGCCATCCTGGATGCGCTACTGGCACTGGCAAGGTCGTTTGGCAGGAACTGCATCGCGGAGGGAGTCGAATCCATTCGGCATGGTGAAATGCTGCTGCGTCTGGGATGCGAGTGGGGCCAGGGCTATGCCATCGGGCATCCGATGCCGGCGCATGAATTCGAGCAATGGCTACACACCTGGCAGGTACCTTTATCCTGGAAGGGATTCAAACCTGACAGTCGCGCCGCGCTGCCCGTGCCGTTCACATACGCCGACCACCGGGTCTGGATTTCCCAGATGATCGACTATCTGTCAGGCAAGACCCAAGTGCCCCCTCAATCCGAAACACTCCAATACTGGCGGGATCAAAGTGGTCGCCCTACGTTCTTCGGCAAGGATCCTGATGATCCGGTCGATGTCCTGCATCAGAGCATCCAGCAGTTAGCGCACACCCTGAGTGAAATGAAAAATGCCGGCCGTGTCGAGGCATTGAGGGCTGGCATCGACAAGTTGCAACATTTGCAGGCGGATCTGCTGGGATTGCTGCCGCCAGACCAGAAACCGGATTGATGCCATGCATGGGACAAAGGGTTGACGTGCAAGAGGCTGATCCACCCATCGGCGGCGCCACGGGCGCGCAGGACATTATGCGCTGGGTGGCTTCGCAATTGCCTCGGCAATCCAGGTGTAATCGAGTCGTCCTCTCGGACTCCCCGTTCCATTAACGTTTCATTGAAAGAGAGAGCACAACGCTTATGCATAAAGAATCTGGCCACACGGCCCTTGACGAGATACGCTCCCAGTGGCGGTTGATGACGGTTTACGAGCGCTTCGAGCAGGTCGTTGCCATCACGCTTTCGGGCGTCATCGCGTTGGTAATTGTGATCTCGCTGATCCAGTTGATTCGGCTGGTGTTCACACTGCTCGTCATGGATGCACTGAATCCACTGGATCATAAGGTTTTCCAGCTGGTATTCGGTGCCACCATGACGCTGCTGATCGCCATGGAATTCAAGCATTCGATCGTCAAAGTGGCGCTGCGCAAGGAAAGCATCATCCAGGTCAAGACCATCATTCTGATCGCGATCCTGGCGCTGGCCCGCAAGTTCATCATCCTCGAACCCGATGTTGCGCCTGCCAAAGTGGCCGCACTGGCGGGGACGGTACTGGCGTTGGGGCTGACTTATTGGCTCATGCGTGAACGCGACGACCGGAAGAGCGAGTAATTGGACCATGGCCCTTTATGGTCTAGCCGGCCGGCACGATGCCAGGTCGAGGCACCGCTGGCTCAATCGCTTTCAAACCGTACTGCTGGTTTTGACCCTGGTGGGGATCGCGGCTGCCGCTGGCAGTCTGCTGTTCGGCGACAACGGCCTTTGGCTGGCGCTGGCAACCTGCGCATTGACCCTGCTGATCGAACCTGTCGCTGCCTCCGCGATGACCTTGCGCCTCTATGGCGCCCGTCTCTTGCATTACCAGGAAGCCCCCGCAATCTGGTCGTTGCTGCGAGCGCTCGCAGCTCGCGCAGGATTGCCGAACACGCCGGTTCCGTACTATGTGCCCAGCGACATCGTCAATGCCTTTGCCACCGGCTCCAGGCGCCTTGCCTCCATTGCCCTCACCGATGGCCTGCTCCGCAGCCTGAGTATGCGCGAACTGCAAGCCGTGCTGGCGCATGAAGTCGCGCACATCGCTCAAGAAGATCTTCGTGTCATGGGCTTGGCCGATTCGATCAGCCGGCTCACGAACCTGCTGGCGTTGTTGGGTCAGGTCGCGCTCCTGATCAGCATGCCAGCCTTGCTGGTCGGTGCAGCAGAAATTAACTGGATTGGCTTACTGTTGTTGGCCGCTTCGCCGCAACTTGCACTGCTCGCACAGTTGGGTCTGTCACGTGTGCGAGAGTTCGATGCCGACCGGATGGCAGTAGAGCTGACGGGAGATCCGCACGGGCTCGCCTCGGCGCTGGCGAAGATCGAGCGGGTGAGCCGCTCGTGGCGAGCCTGGTTGTTGCCCGGCTGGGGGAATCCCGAACCGTCCTGGTTGCGCACGCATCCGGCGACAGAGGATCGTATCGCGCGCCTGATGGCGTTGGCGCCTCAGCCATCGCAGGCCCTGCCGTTCGAAACGGAATCTCTCGTGCTAAGGTCGTTCGACCCGATGCGCCCACCACGCCGGGGCCTGAGCGGCCTTTGGCGTTAAATCACTCGAAAGGACCCCTGTCATGGCTTATCCCGATCCTTACCCACAACGCCCAGCTCCGGATCAATTCGTCCGGCGGTGGCTCTTCATCACTGCGTGCGTTGCCGCACTCATGCTGTTCTGGCAGTTCCTGCCCGCCATCGAGGCCTGGTTCAGCCCGCGCCAAGCCGCTGAGCGCACCGTCACGCCGCGTGGCGATCTGGCCGCTGACGAACAGGCCACCATCGAACTGTTCGAGAAATCCCGGGGATCGGTGGTCTACATCACGACGTCCCAACTGGTACGAGATGTCTGGACGCGCAACGTCTTTTCCGTGCCGCGCGGGACGGGTTCGGGTTTCATCTGGGATGACGCCGGTCATGTCGTTACCAACTTTCATGTGATTCAGGGGGCGTCGGAGGCCACGGTCAAACTGGCCGACGGCCGCGATTACCAAGCCGCGCTGGTGGGGACGAGCCCAGCGCACGACATCGCCGTGCTCAAGATTGGCGTCGGTTTCAAGCGCCCGCCGGCCGTGCCGGTCGGCACCAGTGCCGACCTCAAGGTGGGTCAGAAGGTGTTCGCTATCGGCAACCCCTTCGGCCTGGACTGGACGCTCACCACCGGCATCGTCTCCGCGCTCGACCGCTCGTTACCCGGAGAAGCGGGCGGCCCGGCCATCGATCACCTGATCCAGACCGACGCCGCCATCAACCCTGGCAACTCCGGTGGGCCGCTGCTCGATTCGGCAGGAAGGCTCATCGGCATCAACACGGCGATCTATAGCCCCTCCGGCGCCTCGGCCGGGATTGGTTTCGCCGTGCCGGTGGACACCGTCATGCGCGTAGTCCCGCAACTCATCAAGACCGGTAAGTACATCCGTCCGGCGCTGGGCATCGAGGTGGACGAACAGCTCAACCGCCGATTGCAGGCGCTGACCGGCACCCAAGGCGTGTTTGTGCTCCGCGTCGCCCCTGGCTCAGCGGCGCAAAAGGCGGGGCTGAGCGGTATCACCGTTGGCCCCGAAGGCATCGTGCCGGGAGACCGCATCACAGGCATAGACGGCGCTCCCGTCGACGATGTCGCCAAACTGCTCGCACGGCTTGACGACCGAAAGGTAGGAGATGTTGTGGTCTTGTCAGTTGAGCGGGCCGGTAAACCACGGGAAGTGCGCGTGGAGTTGCAACCTGGCGCCTGATCTGGAGTTGAGGACTTCTGGGGATCAAGCGGCGCAGCGGGCGCAAGCTGATCACGCTGCCGAACGGCGAAACCGCTCCCGTAAGGCCGTGGGATATGACACCGACGCCGCTCCAGTTGGCGCTGGCCAGGGGGCACCGCTGGCTGGCCATGCTGGAGTCGGGGGAAGCGACGTCACTGAAGGAGATCGCCGCGCGGGAGGAGATCGACAACAGCTACGTGAGCCGGATGGTCAACCTGACCACGCTGGCGCCGGACATCGTGGCCGCGATCCTGGACGATACGCTGCCGTCGTGACCACCTTGATGGTGGTCTGCCACGCGGTACGGCGCGCGTCGCGCCACGCTTCCAGCAGATCGCGCAGCTCGCGGAGGTCGCGTGCGGCGTGGCCGTTCTCCAGGCCGAGGTGGGCGAGTACACGCTCGGCTCCGCGCTCGGCGGCGCGGTCGAGCAGGTCGTCGAAGTCCTCGCGGCGCAGGAGCAGCATGTTCTCGACGAGGGCGGGGGCTTGGGTCGGTTCAGTCATGGGCGGTCTCCAAAAACGACGAACCCGCCACGCGGGCGGGTTCGGGGGTGACGGATCGGGGTGCGGGTCAGACGGGAACGCCGGCGCTCCACCCGCCGGTCTTGTAGACGGCGAGCTTGTCCTCGGCGGCAATAAAGGCCAGCCAGCCGACCTTCGGGGCGTGGTACTCCCAGACACCATTGATCCGCACCGCGATCTGGTCGGTCCTGCCGGCCCAGGCGCCGGTGGCGCCAGCCGGCACGATGTAGCGATCCCCTTCGGCGGGGCTGGCAGGCGGCGTGGTCGTGCTGCGGCTCGTCACCGCAAGGCCCACGACGGCGCCCAGGCGCTTCAGGTTCGCGTCCATCCCGGTGTGCCAGCCGGACTCGCCCAGCGTCCAGCCGTAGGCGAGGCCCAGGTTCGGATCGAGCAGTGGCATCGGTTCAACTCCTCTCGAAGAGAGTCATCGCCCGCCGGTCCGGTAGAGCGCGGCGGTGGTGCTGGTTCGGGTGCTGCCGCCAGTGGCGGCCGACGAGGGGCAGGTGCAACACGCTGCCCTGCCGGGCCACGAGGCGGGTGAGCAGCCGGTCGGCCCCGGCGTCGAGATCGGCGATGCGGGGAAGCACCAGATCGACGGCGCTGCGGCGCATCACGATCAGGCCGTGGACGTGGCTGGCCGAATGGGCGTGTTGGAAGGCGCTGTAGGCCAGTCGCCGCACGCCGATGACTCGGCCGTGCTCGTCGATCAGTGCCTCGTCGGTGTAGGCGAGCACCGCGGAGGGACAGGCATCGAGCGCATCGGCCAGGTGCGCGAAGGCGTCGGCCTCGTAGCGGTCGTCGGGATCGACGAAGGACACGAGCGCCAAGGTCCCTCGCGCGAAGCCCGCCGCTCCGCCAAGCGCAAGGGGATGTGGATGGGTGGCGTCCCGCCCCTGGGTTACGACGTCGACAACCGCCTGTTGGTCATCAACGAGGCCGAGGCGGCAGTGGTGCGTCGCATCTTCGAGGAGATGCTGACCATTGGTTCTCCAACCCAGATCGCCGTCAATCTGACTGCCGACGGCATCACGACCAAGGCCTGGACGACGCAGGAGGGCCAGACCCGCAGCGGTACGCGCATCGACAAGAAGTACCTGCACAAGCTGCTGCGCAACCGCATCTACCTGGGGGAGTTGTCGCACAAAGGGAACTGGTACCCCGGCGCTCACCCGCCGATCATCGGCCGGGAGCTGTGGGACAAGGTTCACGCGGTGCTGGCCAGGGATGGGCACGCACGGTCGGTGGAAACCAAGATCCGGTCGCGCACCGACGCCTTGCTGCGCGGCCTGCTGTACGCCCCCTCGGGCGAACGGATGTACCCAACCTACTCACGCAAGAACGGGCGCAAGTACCACTACTACGTGTCCAAGTCGGAAAGCAGGTTCGGGGCACCGGGCAAAAGCTACGAGCGCTTACCTGCGCCGGAGATTGAGGCTGCAGTGGTGGCTCAGATCCGCACGGTGCTGACCAGCCCGGAATCCATCGCATCGGTGGTGCGCCACATCCAGCAGAACCAGAAAACAAAGGGCGGACAGATCGACGAGGCCACCACGGTGATGGCGATGGGACGGCTCAACGACGTGTGGGATCAGTTGTTCCCGGTCGAGCGTCACCGCATCGCCAACCTGATGATCGAGCGCATCGACCTCGTCCACGTCGGCGAAGTGCAGGGCATCAAGGTGAAGTGGCGCGAGATCGGCTGGAACGCCTTGATCGAGGAATTCGCGCCGCGAAGTATCGGTGCCGAGATGCTGGAGGTCGAGGCCTGATGGACGAGTCTTTGGAAACCTTCGTGCCGTTGGTGTTCCGCCGCCGTGGCGTCCAACGTGTGGCCAGCGACGACCGGGACGTCTACGACGTCACGCTGATCGACGGACTGGCGCGCGCCTTCTACTGGCAGCACCTGCTGGACACCGGCGCAATGGCGAGCGGGTCCGCCATTGCGCGGGCCGAGAAACTGCACCATTCGGTGGTCAACGAACTGCTGCGCCTGACGCTGCTCGCGCCCGACATCATCGAGCAGATGCTGGCTGGTCGGCAGCCGCGCCGCCTGACGCTGATGTGGTTTCAGCGGAACCGCCTGGCGGTGGATTGGCAGGCCCAGCGCCGGATCATCGCGAACTTCGAGGAGGATGTATGAGTCGCAAGCACCGAGGCCGGGCCAAGGGTGACCCGGTGACGTACCAAACGCCACTGCCTGCCGGTGGCGTCCAATTGGAAACTTTCCTGCCCTGGACGCTGGTGCGTCGCGGTCTGAAGAAGCAGGTGATAACGCCGCTCGACGCGCCGCAGGAATTCCTGGAGGAGGCGCGCCGCGAGCGACTGGTTCGTGAAGCGGCTCAGGACACGCCTTTGATGCGTGCGCTCGGCCTCGCCTACCACTGGCAGCGGCTGCTGGACGAGGGGCGCTTCACCTCCATCACCGAGATCGCGGCAGCCGAGAGCATTGACCGGGGGCATGCAAGTCGGATCGCGCAACTGACCCGGCTTGCACCTGACATCGTCGAGGCGTGCGTGGTGGAAAAGGCAGTCGGGCTTGTGCTGGAGCGCCTGATCCGGCGAGCCTTGCCATTGGATTGGGCAGCGCAGCGTGAAATTCCAGGGCGGGAATTCAGTCGTTGATATTGCCGGGGCGGCATGTCCCGCGCTCGCTGCTTCAGGCACCGAGGCGCAGGATGCGCCGCGCACCGTTCAATACCAGCAGCGCGATGAGCGAGCCAATCACCAAATCGGGGTAACGCGATCCTGTCCAGGCGACCAACGCCCCGGCCGCGATCACCCCCAGGTTTGCCAGCACGTCGTTCGTGGAGAAAATCCAGCTTGCCTTCATGTGAGCGCCGCCTTTTCGATGACTGGAGATCAAGACAAGGCAGGTAACGTTTGCAATGAGCGCAACGAGCGCGATCCCCATCATGAGCGGTGGCTCGGGCTCGCTACCAAAGACGAAGCGGCGCAGCACCTCGGACATTGCGCCGAGCGCGAGCAACAGTTGCAGCCAGCCTGACAACCGCGCCGCCTTCAGCTGGTGCCCGGTATGACGGCCGACGGCGTAGAGCGCGAGCCCGTAGACGGCGGCATCCGCGAACATGTCCAGTGAGTCAGCCATGAGCCCCGTGGACTGCGCAATCCACCCGGTCGTCACTTCGACGACAAACATGGCGGCGTTGATGGCAAGCAACCATTTGAGAGCGCGAGACTCTTGCTCGGAGGACGGCTGGCTGTCGCTTTGCCCATCGACAGTGTGCGGGCCATTCGATTCAGTTGACGCAATGAGACGGGCGCCCAAGCCGAGACTTTCAAGCTTGCTTGCAATGGGTTCGACGGGGCTGTCGTGAAAAACACGCAACTCGCGCTCGCCAAGATCGAACTCGAGTGCGGCCAGCCCGCTCGTATTCTCGAGCGCGAGCCGGATCATGCGCTCCTCCGAAGGGCAGTCCATCTTCGGCACCGAGAACAGACTCATCCTTCCCGTCCCGGTCGGCGTGGCACCCGTCATGGACTCCGCCTTCCGCTCGGACGCACATCCGCAGGATTTCTGGCATTCATCAGTCATAGTCATTGGTCCTTGATTCTTCTCGTTCCTGATCCGGCGAGGCTCTTGCAGAAACCAGCAAGCATCCGGAGGGTATTTTGAGATTTAACACTCTATAGCTACTATAGAGTCAAGTCGATGATAAAAAGGGGTTGCAGCTATGCAGATCGGAGCGCTTGCCCGGCAAACCGGGTGTCCGATTCAAACGATTCGCTTTTATGAGCAGGAAGGACTCCTGCCGCCCCCGTCCCGGAGCGCGGGCAATTTCCGCTTATATGGCGACGCGCACGTCGAACGCTTGCTTTTCATTCGCCGCTGTCGTTCGCTGGACATGACGCTCGACGAGATTCGTGTGCTGTTGCGCCTCAAGAACGTGCCAACCCAAGATTGCAGTGAGGTCAACCGTGTTCTTGAGGCACACATCGAGCAGGTCGCGGTGCGTATCCAGGAACTGAGCGCACTTGAGCAGCAGCTCAGATCCTTGAGGGAAATGTGTTCCGAAGGCAGAAGCGCCGAACAGTGCGGCATCCTGTGCGAACTGTCTCAACCAGTATCTGCCGCCGAGCTCGCCGTACCTTGATGCAAGACGAGGTGAGCAGTGCAGATTCGGTAACCAACGGCCGACCAATTCACAATCGCAACCCGGAAGCCGGAAACCCGCGCCAGTGCTGGCTCTGGCTCGGTGAACGCTCACGAGCCCAGCAATGCTATTTCAGAAAACGGAAAAGCTGCAGCAAAGTACGCTTTTTACCCTCGTTTCAAATACCTGCCCTGATACAACAGTGGGATGGATCATTCCAACCCGCAGCTCTCCATCGAATTCACGGAACTTTCCGAAGCAACCGCGAACACCAAGCTCGCTCAAATCCGGGATCGGGCCCGTGAGCGCCAGGAACGGGACGAGATCGCCGCAGGTCTCCCGGATTGGCCCGAACACAAGCGTGGACTGCCAAACGGTGCCCTGAGATCGGCCCTGTTCGGGATCTCACCCAAGGAGCGGCGTACCTATGCCGTGGAACGGCATGTGGCGTCGATAGAAGGGCTGGAGGTTTTCATCACCCGCGGCCCGAATCTCATGCAGCATCACCTCGACGTGTGGGAGCAATGCTTGAGGCTCGGGAAGGACCAGGGCACGGGCAGGAGAATCGAGTTCACTGCTTATGCCTTCCTCAAGTCGATCGGACGGAACACCGGCAAAAGCGACTGCGAGTGGCTCAAGAATGCCCTGTATGACCTTGCCGCCTGTGTGGTGCGCATCACGGATGGGAATCGAACCTACTTCGGTCCCCTGATCCACGGGGGCACACGAGACGAGCTCACCGGCCGGTACGTCATCGAGATCAATCCAAAGATCGCGCTGCTCTACGGTGTCGGTCGGTGGACACAACTGGACTACGCCCAGCGGCAGCTGCTTCGGAGGCATCCCTTGGCGCAGTGGCTACATGCCTTCTATTCGACCCACGCCTCGCCGTACCGCTACAAGGTGGAGACCATCAGAAACCTGTGCGGGGCCGACAAGAATGGCGAGCTATGGAAGTTCAGGCAGGTATTGCGGCGGGCTCTCGATCAACTCACTGGGGCGACGGGCTGGTTCTGTGAGATCGACGAAGGGGATTGTGTGGTGGTACGGAAGCAAAGTGGATGCCAGGCGGCTATCGGGACAGCGGGTAGGCCACCGGATGCAAAGTTGTCCACAGCGCCCATCGCAGACTCGGGATAGCGGGTAGCGCGGAACGGAAGGTCGCGGGATAGTGGGTAGGGGATGGGTCATAAAACACGGGATAGCGGGTAGAGATACGCGGGATGTCGGGTAGCAAACTATCGGGACAGCGGGTAGCAAACTATCGGGACAGCGGGTTGGATTTTCTGCTCACAACTGTTGGAAAACCCTTGCCAGACAAGGCAAAGACGACTTATCCACAATCGACATAATCTTTCTTTAATCTATTTCTTAATAGATAGGGTAGGCGTGACAACGGCCATGGAGCTCAAGAAACTCGCCGTCCAGGTGAAGCGTTGGTTGGTCTCCGCGGTAGGTTAAACAGGTCGGTTTGGTGCGCTTTTCACCCGCGTTTTGCGAAAGCGGCTTGCTACTTTTCGCGCCATGAAGACCGCTCGCAAAACCAATTTCCACCAAGCGTGGCTGTTCGATGGAAAGCCGGAGTTTGTCGACGTGAACGTAGCCTCCTCGACACCTGTTGAGGGGGGCTACGTCGTCGCAATGGAGCTCACGACTGGCGCCATTCGCCTCGCGGCTACCCGCCAACCCGCCAAGTACGTGAGCGCCTGGCGCCACAATGTTCGGCGCTACGGTGTCCCCGATATCGTTCGAGTGCTCGTGTCCCGCCCCTATCTTCGTTACGAGGCCGTCAAGCGTGGGCTCGCCGGCTTACTCGCCGAGTACAAGGATGCCGATTCCGAGGCCTTCCGGGTCAGCATTGAAACCCTCACCGAAAAAGCCCAGACCCTGTGGGCTGAGGCAAGGCCTCAACCGTGAGAAACGAATTCACCTCGCGGCGGGTTTTCCTTCGCAAGGAGAAGCGCGCAGCCATTCGCGAGCAAAGGCGCGAGGCTGGACTGGCATGCGCATTCCTTGTCAGGAACGCCAAACCGGTTTGCAGGATTACGACTGAGCGATGCGTAACACCTTGGCAATGCGATCGATACCAACCGAAGCCGTGATCGCGGTAATGGCGGCAACGTTCTTCTCGGCTGCGGCAAGCGCGGGTTCTAGCGGGTTCTTCTTCGATTCAGGAACGCCCGCGCCAAGCCCGCGCGCAGCTTTCCCAGCCGAACAACGCGAACGCCTCTTGGGCGACGCGTATGCCTGTAACCGGGCAGGCCAATCTCCCGACGAGAGGGAGAGATGCAAGGCCAGGGAGATAGCAGCAGAGCAGGCGATCTCTGAGCGCACCCTGGCGAATCACCAGGCGGCGAATCCGCAGCGGAGGGAAATGCAGCGGCTCTACGAAAGGATGTCGCCGCTGCAGCGGTAGGAGGAGAGCCTGCCGATGCTCGAAACCCACGACTTCGACAACCCCTGGCGGAAAATCTATGAGTGGCCGATGACGGCCACTTGGCTGGGGGCTTCCGCCCTCACGCTCGCGGTTACGAAGACGCTCCCCGTCCCCAGCCGTTTCGGCGTCGCCGCGGCGCTCCTTTGCGCTGGCATGGGCGCCTACCGCGCCGGGCAGGCTTGGAGGCGCAGCCAGGACACGAGCCGCGTCCGCCTCGCCGAGAAGCAATTCATCGACATTCCGACGATGATCGAGGTGGCTCGCAAGGCTCAGGCCAAGAGCGCGCTTTGGCTTGGCAAGGGTTTCCAGTGGACCGACCTCGAGGCGAGCCGCATGCACGCCCTCATCAATGGCGGGTTGGCCGCCCAACTGGGCAAGGATGCGCTCCACAAGGAGGGCGCGTACTGGCTGCATGGCCTTGCCAAGGAGGAGGATGCGGAGATCGACCTGTCGATGCTGGACGGTCACACCCTGATCGTCGGCGCGACAGGCGTTGGAAAGACACGCCTTTTCGATCTGCTGATCGCCCAGGCGATTGCGCGCGGCGAGCCGGTCATCATCATCGACCCGAAGGGCGACCACGGCCTCGCCGAGAACGCGAGGCGCGTTTGCGAAGCCATCGGCCAGCCTGACCGCTTCATCTATTTCCACCCGGCCCATCCGGAGAAGTCCGCCTGCATCGATCCGCTGCGTAATTGGAACCGAAAAACGGAACTCGCCAGCCGGATTGCGGCACTGATCCCCTCGGAAACCGGCGCCGACCCCTTCACGGCCTTCGGATGGAAGGTGCTCAACGACATCGTGAACGGTCTCATCGCGACCGGCCAGCGGCCGAACCTCGTGCAGTTGCGGCGCTACATCGAGGGCGGCCCCGATGATTTGCTGCTGAAGGCGCTTCGCTTGCACTTCAAGACCAAGGTGCCGGACTGGGAGAGCCGTGTCAGCAGCTTCGTGAAGCAGTTCAAGGGCAATCAGCTTCTCGCCTATATCAGCTTCTACAAGGAAATCGTCATCCATGACGCGCAGTCGGTCGACCTCGACGGCCTGATCTCAACCTACGAACACAACCGGGATCACTTCCAGAAGATGGTGGCCTCCCTGATCCCCATCCTGTCGATGCTCACCAGCGATCCGCTCACGGAGCTCCTCTCACCCGATTTCGAGGCCGGCCACGACAAGCTCGTTACCGACATGGCCCGCGTGATCCGCGCAGACAAGGTGATCTACGTAGGCTTGGACAACCTGGCCGACGCCACCGTGGGTAGCGCAATCGGCTCGATCCTTCTTGCCGATCTTACGGCGGTGGCTGGCGACCGGTACAACTACGGTGTTGAGTCGAGAAAGCCGATCAATGTCTTTGTCGATGAGGCGGCCGAGGTTATCAACCAGCCGACGATCCAGCTCCTGAACAAGGGTCGAGGCGCCGGCTTCCGCATGTTCATTGCCACCCAGACCTTCGCAGACTTTGCCGCCCGCCTGGGTGACGAGAACAAGGCACGCCAGGTCCTGGCGAACACCAACAACAAGATCACCCTTCGGGTTCTCGATGCGGAGACCCAGAAGTACATCGCCGACGGCATCCCGAAAATCAAGGCGCGGACCATGATGATCCGGTACGGCCACAACGTGGATGCCAACATCCATGACACCTATACCGCCTCCTACCAGGAGCAGGCGAGCGAAGAAGAGGCCGACCTGATTCCGCCTGGGATCCTGAGCGAGCTAGCGCCCCTGCACTACTTCGCCCGACTCTCCGGCGGCAGGACAGTCAAGGGTCGCATTCCGATCTTGGTGTGAAGAATGGCGAGGCCAGAGCAAAAGAAAGGCGAGTGGGGGACGTTTATCGCCACGCTGCTGATCGTCGGGCTGGTCGCTATTTGGGCACTGATCCCGATCCGGGTCATGGAGGCGACATGGCAGTCGGAACAGAACCAAATGTCGTCCTGGGCCGGCGAGTCGTCGGATGGCTGGATAAAGGCGCAGGTGGCCGGAACGCTGGCCGCCCTCGCGGAAGATGCGAAAAAAGGCGCGGACAGCCTTGGTGACAGCCAGATTGAGCACTGGCTGAAAGGCCGCATCTACGCGAGCCTGCTCTGGGCGAATCTGGTGGCCTATCGTGCGTCGGCACTTCTCATGTGGTCGCTGCTGGGTATTCCGTTGATCCTCGCGGCCTCCGTGGATGGATTCTACGTGCGAGAGATCCGCAAGACGGCGTTCATCTCGCAGAGTCCCATCCGACACAAGATCGGTGTCCATTTCTTCCGGCTCGTGAGTGTCGCGGTCGTTGTGTGGCTCGGTCTGCCGGTTCCGATGCCGATCGTCGCCGCGCCCCTCGTGATCTGCTTCATTGCCGTCTCCATGTGGCTGTGGGTCGGTCATCTTCAGAAAAGGTTGTAGATGGGTTCCATTAACATGCCGCGTTTCTACACGCAATCAATCCTCGCAGCCGAAACACTCGAGATCTGCGCCCTGGAAATCCTCAGTCGAAGATTGCCGAACTTCGACGACGAGGTGGAGATGCTCGAACTGGATATCGCGGCACTGGAGCATGCGGCCTTTCTTGCGGACAGAACCGGGCTTCGCATTCACTGCAACATGGAGTACTCGTCCCTGATTCTCGCGCCGTGGCGGCGGCTGCGCGATCACATCCGGCCCGGGGTTGTGATCGAGCTGGTCGAACGCAACGAACTGCTGATGAGCAAGTATATCTTCACTTGGATGCAAGAGATCGTTGGCCGAGTTCGCCGAAACGGTGGCGCGATAGCGATCGACGACGTCTCGCCGACCGCACTGGAATTGAAAGTCATCAAGGCGTTCCAGCCTGAGATCATCAAGGTCTGTAGCAGAGATGGATTGCTAGGGGTGCGAGATGCGACGGGATCGAGCCTGATCATCGCCGAGCATATCGAATCACGAGAGCATGCTGAACTGGCCAGAGAATTCGGAGCGCATGAGATTCAGGGATATTGCTGCGACCGGATCGCGGGACACCGCCTCGGGCAACTCGCACTGCCGCAAGCCGACACACATACCGTATGGGTGCCCGCATGATGGCCTTCACGCACGTCGCGGCGGGAGGTGCGTCGGCGCTGGTCCTGTCGGATCTCTTGCACGCCCCGGCAGCGCAGGCCGTACTGTTGTTGGCCGGGGGTGTGTTCGGCGGCCTGCTGCCCGACATCGATCATCCGGCGAGCGCATTCGGGCGACGAATCCTGCCCGTGTCCATGACGCTGGCGGCTCTCTTCGGGCATCGAGGCATCACACACAGTCTCGTGGCCGTTGCCGTGATGTCGTTCGCTGCCTGGTATTCCCTCCATGGCCTCGACTGGCATCCGGGATACTCGGTGCCATTCATTCTCGGCTTGTCGGCCGGCTACCTGTCTCATCTGGCTTGCGACTGGCTGTCCAACTCCGGCGTGCCTTTGTTGTGGCCGATGCAGAGGCGCTTTGCCGCCCCGGTGACGATCCAGACGGGAAGTCCGGTTGAATACCTGGTCGCGCTCGGCCTTTATGCCTTGGTGGGACTGCACATCGTGCGAGGACTAGGAAGTGCTTAAGCTCATCCTCCAGGCCGTGCTTCTCGCCGGCGGCATCGCGTTGGGTATGTCCAAGCTGGACTCCGGCGCGATGCAACGCATCAAGGATGCCGTGAGGGAGCTGGCGAGCGGCGTCGGCTTGGGTCAATACCCACCGGCGCGACCAGAGCCGTCCACCATCCCGATTGGCGGCGCGGCTAAGGAAAGCGCGGCGCCCGAGCAGCGGCGAGCGGAACAGAATCCGATCCCGCCAAAAGCCTTCTATCACGCGCCTTCCCAAGAGTGCCATTGGGAAAAGATCATCGATCCGGAGGATGGAACGGTGCGGTGCTCGGTTCCCGAGCGCGCCATAGCGCCTCATCGTTGAGCGGAGGCGAAATGGACACGACCACGATCTCGGCCATCACCCTGCTGTTCGGCGCCTGGTCGCTTCATGGCCGTCCGGTCATCGCCGGGACGCTGATGGCCGCGGCCACGATCATTGTCTCCTCGCCGCTTTGGCTCGCGCTACTGCGCAATGCCGTGTAGCAACCGCAAGCGCCCGATCCTCGCGTCTATCCACGGCGCGTCTTTTTCCCAGAACATCATGGCGCGCAGCCACGACAAGGCCCCGACCACCGCATCCGGTCCCACGCGCGCCACGGCGTAATCGTCGGCCTGGTGCTCGAACCAATAGAGCAGGGCGCGAAAGCCGATGAGGCTCGATATCAGGAACAGCGCGAATGCCCCGACCGCGACCCAAGGGCCCATGTGAGCGCCGATCCAGGCGAACCCGGAGCGGATCGCGGTGTTCTTCAGGACCACGGCACCGGCGGCAGCCCAGATCAGGAAGTGGAGGCGGCTGAGATGCCCGCATTCGTGCGCGATGATGGCGCGGCGATGCGATGGTGGGCAGCCCAGCAGATCCTCTGAGACGATCACCAGGAAAAAGAGGTTGAAGGCTCCTGATTTCGTCAGCCACAGGAAGGGCCAGAACCACGGAGAAAAACGCCCGCGTTTCACGACGATCCTCGGACGCCAGAAGGGCAGCCAGCGGATGGGCTCGTACACCTCGTCAGCCTCTCGTTGCCAGATTGCCGCCTGTTCAGTAATCGTCCCCAATTCTTACTCCTGATGTTCCTGCCCATTGTAGGGGTGCATGCGAAACGATGCACTTCTGTGCGCTTTTCGCCCTCGTTTTCGTGATCTGAATTCATAGGATTCTGGCCATGCGAAATACATGGCCAATTCTCATCTTCGTTCTGGTCGCTCCCGTCGCTGCCAATGCTGCGTGCTTCGATGAAGCAGCCGCCCGGTATGGGCTTCCAACGTCCCTTCTGAAAGCGATTTCCCGCGTCGAGTCATCCGGCAATCCGCATGCTGTCAACCGCAACAGTAATGGCAGTTACGACATCGGACACATGCAGATCAACAGCCAGTGGCTTCCGGTATTGCGGCGCTACGGGATCGACCAGCGGATGTTGTTCGACGCCTGCGTTAGCACGTACGTGGGCGCATGGGTCCTGGCACAGAACATCCGCAGGCATGGATACACCTGGACGGCGGTCGGCGCCTACAACGCCAGCAATCCCACCAAAAGGGTGGCCTATGCCCGCAAAGTTGCGGCGGTGCTTCAGCGGGAGGGGGCACTGTGAGCCGAGGAAGGGCTGTGGTCTTACTGGCCGGCATCCTTATGGCTGGCTGCATGGGAAATCCTCCGATCGAGCTATCGGATAAAACCTCTCGATGGGTTGCTGTCGGCTGGATTCGTGACGAATGGCAGACCTGCACAGAAGGCGAAACCTGCCCAAAACCCACGCCTAAAACAATTGCGCTGCCGGCGCCGATTCCGGTTACGGCCAGTATGCCGACACCTGCGCCACAAACGCAGCTGACGGGACAAGCCCCGGGAAATCCTGAGCGCGTACGCCTTGTCGTGCATTTCGAGTTTGCCAAGGCGACACCGACCAAGGCCGGACTGGGTGAACTCAGGAAAACGCTCTCGCGGATCAGGGAGGGCGATGCAATCCGAATCGAAGGCCATACCGACGACATCGGCACCGCTGTATTCAATGATCGGTTGGCCAGGAAGAGAGCCGAGTTCGTCGCCGCGTGGCTGAAACGCCGTGGCGTCACAAATCCCATGGAGGTCGAGGCCAAGGGTAAATGCTGCTACGTGGCGGCGAACGATTCGGACGACGGCCGTGCGGCGAATCGCCGCGCAGTCGTCATCCTCAAGGCGGTCAGGGGCGACCCTGAAACCACATCAACCACCAAGAAGGAGAGCATCAAGTGATTCCCCACTCAAAAGAAGCTGTTCGGGACACGCTGATTGCCGGCGCCTTCATCGCGATGGGAGCGCTGCTTCCCGGATCGCTGCTCGACAAGGGCTTCGAGGCTCACATCGGCGGCATCGCGCTGGGTATCGGCATCGGCTGGCTCGTCAAATCCATCATCGACCACACGAAAGGAGTTAAACGTGAATCGTAAGACCCAATTGGCCATCATCGCAGTGGCCCTTTCCGTCTTGGCGGGGAGTGCGTTTGCCGGGACGACTGGCACGGAGTTCCAGAACCTCTACACCTGGATCAACAACGTCGTGACGGGTTACTTCGGTCGGGCTGTGTCTGTGGCGGCTGTGGGCATCGGTGCGATCCTGTCGATTGCGCGGGTCAATCCGATTCCGATCCTGGCTGGCGTGGGTTTTGCGATCTTCCTCCAGTACACCCCCACGATCATCACCGGCATCCTGACCGCGACCATCTGAGGACAAAGGCATGGGCGGCGACGAAACGGGCTATATCCCCAAGTCCCTCGATGCGCAGGAGCGTTTCCTGTGGTGGGAGATGGACCAAGCGATCATTGCGATCATGCTGATCGGCATGGGAGTGATTGCCGGATCCATGCTCTCTGGGATCGCACTTGGTTCGCTGGCGGCCTGGCAGTACGGGCGCCTCAAGGCTGGCAAACACCCGAAGTTCGCTGTTCATGCCCTCTATTGGTGGCTCCCGAGCGGCGTGTTCGTGAAGCCTCGAGTGACGCCGCCTTCGGATCAACGCTACTTCCTTGGGTAGGTGAGTGCGCATGATCTTCAAGAAATATCTCTCTGAGAAGGACAACGCCAACCATGAGATCCGGTTCCTGCGATGGCTCGTGATCTGGATGGGGGCGATCGTTCTCGTCCAGATCCTCATGACAGCGCGCTTGATCGGGGCTGAAAAGACAGTTCTTGTTCCACCGGAAATCAAGCGGAGCTTCTGGGTGTCAGGCAGCGCCGTGTCGAAGGAATATCTGGAGGAAATGGCGTACTGGTATGCAGGTTTGGCGCTCAACATAACGCCAGTCGTATCCGACTACCAGAACAACCTGTTCCTGACATACGCGGCGCCGTCGGAGTATGGGCGTTTGCAAGCCGAAATGGGCGCACGGGCGGAGTTTCTGAAGAAGAACAACACCGCCACACAGTTCGCCGTGCGGAGTGTCACTACCGACGAGAAAAGCCGGCGCGTGGCCCTCTCGGGAACCCTCTTTACCTGGACGTCGGACAAGAAGGCAGGCGAGCGCAATGCCGTCTTCATGGTTGGTTTCAAGCACATGAATGGGAAACTCTATGTCTCGGACTTCAAGGAAACTTCCGATCAGGATCTTTTTGGCGACGCTGCTGCTAGCAAGCCTTGAGGCGCTGGCCGCGCAGGTCCTGTCCGGCCGGCCGGACGAGACGCTTTCCGCAAGCGTATCCCGGGCCGAACCGACACTGATCAGAGTGGACGGTCAGCGGATTCGCCGGGTATTCGGAGCCGAAGGCGATTTCACAGTGACGCCAGACAAGGAGGCGGGGACAGCCTACCTCAAGCCCATGACGGACAAGCAGGCAATCAGCGTCTTCGTATCCGACGAGACCGGGCGGACGTGGAAGCTGCTCCTTTCCGTCGTCGACGGCCCGTCCGACAGTATCGTCATCAAGGGGAAGCGGGAGACGAGCGGCAATGCGACCGGGCGCGATGTCGCGCGTAATCAGGCCATCAAGCGGGTGGTTCTCGCGCTCGACTCCGAGACGGAGGGCGACTTGGATGCGCGAAGGGCCAACGAAATCGTGCCGCTCTGGAAGGAGGCAATGTTCGTCCTCGTGAAGGTCGTCGAAGGGGCGCTCAAAGGGGAGAAATATCTACTCACGAATACTTCCGACAAGCCTATGGTCATCGATGAACGAGAGTTGTATCGCCGGGGGGTGGTGGCGATTGCCATCGAAAAGCCTGAACTAAAGCCAGCCGAGACGTCAGCGGTCTACGTGGTGTCGGAGAACGCGGAATGAATGCCACTCCGAAGATCGGCCTTGCTGAGCGTGTCAGGAGTCTCTCGCCCAAGGCGAAGCAATATCTGGTGTTGGGATCGCTGGCGACGGTTTTTCTTGGACTCGTCTTCGGAAGCGTGGCCGTGTGGGACAACCAGCCAGCCCTGACGCCACAGACTGGCAAGGAAGAGCTCAAGTCGAAGAATATCGCGACACCCGGTGCTCAGGTCGATCCACGCGATGTCTGGATGGCGCAGTCGTCGCAGCAGCTGAAGGAGATGGATGCGGTCATTCAGGGACTGAAGCAGAAATTGGCCGATGTCGAGCAGAAGCAGAATGCGCCGCAGCCGCCTGCGCAAAAGGCGGAGAGCGTATTGCCGCCACTGCCGCCCGTTCCACCGCCAACGCCTGTGCCGGCATCGCTTCCGCAGCAGACTGGCGCGTCTCCACAGATACCCAAGGCTGATCTCCCACCCTTGTTGCCGCCCCCAAAACCCAGGGAGCCGGGTATTGCCGCATTCGACGTGGCGGATGGGAGCGCGCCCCGGAAGGAAGAGGGCGACAACCAGGCCGAGAAGGGGAAGACCTACATCCCGTCCGGGTCGTTCATGCGGGTAGCGCTGCTTGGAGGCCTCGATGCGCCGACCGGTGGGCAGGCCCAGAACAATCCGTGGCCAGTTCTGCTCCGTGTTCAAGACAACGCATTCTTGCCAAACCGCTATCGCGCCAGGGTCAAGGAGTGCTTCCTGCTCGGTTCCGGTTACGGCGACATCAGTTCGGAGCGTGCGTACCTCCGACTCGAATCCCTATCCTGCGTGCTGAACAACGGCGAAGTCGTCGACACTCCGGCCAAGGGGTACGTAGTCGGGGAAGACGGAAAGGCCGGTATGCGCGGGCGGCTCGTCAGCAAGCAGGGCCAGGTGCTAGCCAACGCGCTCATGACCGGGATCGTCGCCGGTATCGGACAGGGTTTCCAGCAGAGCGCCACGACCTACAGCACGAGCGCGCTCGGCACGGTTGGCACCGTCGAACCCGGGAAGCAGTTCCAGGCCGGGGTTGGCGCCGGCGTGGGCAAAGCTCTGGACCGGCTGTCGCAGTACTACATCACCCTCGCCGAGAAGATGTTCCCGATCATCGAGGTCGACGCAGGGAGGGTCGTCGATGTCGTCCTGACCAAGGGCGTGACGCTTGGTCTTGGGCCGGTGCTCGACGATGGGGACTATACGGACATCTGGAAGCGCGGGCGCCAGATCATGCGCAAATCTCTGAATCCTGATGAATAGAAGAGGTACCGAGTCATGCAAAAGCACAAGACCGTAATCGCCATAATCGCTTCACTCACCGTATCGGTCGCGTTGGCTGGGACGACCGGAGATGTCGAGAAGCGCCTGAAGGAACAGTATCCGGCAACGAAGATCACCGCCGTCCGGGAAAGTCCGGTCAAGGGCATCCACGAGGTCATTATGGGGCGCAATGTCGCCTACACGGACGAGTCGGGACGGTACATGATCTTCGGACATCTCTACGACATGAAGGAGCAGAAGGATCTTACGGCGGGTGTCCTCGATGCCTTGAACCGGGTGGATGTTTCCCTGCTACCGCAGGCGGATGCCATCAGGACTGTGCGCGGGAAAGGCGAGCGGAAGCTCTTCGTATTCTCGGATCCCGATTGCCCCTACTGCAAGCGCCTGGAAGCGGAACTGGCAAAGATGGACAACGTCACCATCTATACCCTCCTTTACCCGCTCGAAGGACTGCATCCCGATGCCCGCAGAAAGGCAGAGGCGATCTGGTGTGCCAAGGATAGGGCGAAGGCGTGGGAAGAGTTCATGGCCAACGGGAAGCTTCCTGACGCTAGCACGTGCGAAACCCCCATCGACAGGAACCTGCGTCTCGGCAACACCCTGGGCGTCAACGGTACGCCGACGATCGTCTTCGCCGATGGCGCGGTCGCGCCAGGTATGCTCCCGGCCATCGAGATCGAACGCCGTCTTTCAGGCGGCGGCCGCCTAGTGGGTGGCGCGGTTCAGCGCCAATGAAGGGGATCGACATGCGCTACATTGCCGCCGCGATCATGATCTCGACGCTCCTTGGAGGGTGCGCGAGCACGATGTCCGGTCTGGACGGGGGGAGTCAATTCTCCTGCAAGGCGCCGGATGGCGTGACCTGCTCTTCGCTTTCCGGCGTCTATGCCAACGCAGTGGCCAACAATCTGCCGGCGTTACGCAAAGAGGGGAGGGAAATCGACCGGAACAGGAGCGAGAGCAACCAGGGAACCATAGCGGGCCGCGCTCCCGACTCGGGTAATCCGATCCGGACACAGTCGAAGATTCTTCGTGTCTGGATTGCCCCGTGGGAGGATGCCGACGGTGATCTGCACGACCAATCCTTCCTTTACGTCGTGGCCGACCCCGGCCGCTGGCTAATCGAGCACAACCAGAAGAGGATCATCGATCGCTATCGGCCGACATTCGTTCAGGCTGGGGCAGGGGAAGCGGCACCGAAGCCCGCTACCCCATCAGGGCAGTCGTCGTCTGGCGGAGTTACCCTGCCTGGGGCACAGATGTATGGTCAAGGCGCAACGCAACCGCCTGGCAGAGGAGGGCAGGAGTGAGCGCACTCGATGCCCTGAAAACCGTTTTCTACGGTGAGCGGTTCGAACCGGCAGACGCGGTGCCGCGTGCTCTGCTACAGCAAATCACCGCCATACCGAGGCTTACCGGGATTCTGCCCTATTTGGGCTGGATGCCCGACGAACGACTCTTCGTGCTGGATCAAGGAGCCTTCGGCGGGAGGGCCGAGCAGTCCATGGCATTCTGCATCGAAACCATGCCACAAACAGGGTCGAATGAAGAGATGGAGCGGGTTCTGGCGAGCCTGTTCATGTCGTGCCCACCAGGAACGGGCATTCAGATCACCTTGTACGCCAGTCCGCACATCCTTCCGGTTCTCAGGCAGCAAGCCAACATGCTTCCAGTCGATGTCGAGACAAGGACTGGTACATGGGAAAGCAAGCGCAACAGAAACATCTTCCGTGTGCTTGCCCGCCGCAGGATCGATCATTACATGAAGGGAACAGATACTTCACTGTTCTCTCACCATGTCTATCTCCTCCGGAACTACCGTTGCGTGATATCGATCACGACCCCTCTCGACCCGCAAATGCCAGCGGATGTTGAGGAGGCGGTCCGGATCAGGGAGAGCGCCCATGCGACCTTGCGCTCTGCCCATCTGCCGGGATGGGACTGGGATCCCAACGACCTCCTCAACTTCGTCGCCGATTTCTTCGATCACGAGCGGGTATTCGGTCGGGGCGCCGACAGGCCGCTTGAATACGACGAAACAGCGCCGTTACGCACCCAGCTCTCGAACCTGGAAATTGCCTCTGCGGTGGCGGACAGTTTCATCAAGTTCCGGAAGGCCGGCGGGGATGAAACGGCCGTGCAATGCTTCTCCGTGCGTCAGTACCCCAAGTATTACCGGCTTGGCAACATGGGGGCTTTGATCGGCGACTACTACCAGATGGCCCTGTCGATCCCGTGTCCATTCCTGATCACCATGGGCGCCGTGATTCTCGATTATGAGTCGGCGCGGACGAAGGCTCAGATGAAGGCGGCCCGGGCTACCCAAGCGGCCGGTTCCTATATGGCGCATTTCCAGCCGGACCTGCAGGACAGGAAGCGCGATTGGGACATGGTACTGCGCGCCTTCGACAATGGGCGCAATGTCGTCCAGATGTACCACCAGATCGTCCTTCTGTCCCGGATCCAGGATGTTGCGCGCGTGGAGCACGCGGTGCGGGCGGTGTGGCGCGCCCGCGGCTTCGATCTCGCAAAGGATGTCTATCTGATCCATCAAGCCCTGACGGCAGCCATGCCATGCACGCTCACGCCCGGGCTTCAGGCTGATCTCAAGATGTTTGGCCGGACAGGGACCAAGACAGCAGACAACGCCGTCATGACCTCGCCGCTCATTGCAGAGTGGAAGGGGACCGAGACTCCTGTGCTGACGCTCTTCGGCCGCCGTGGTCAGATCATGACCTTCGATCTGTTCGACAACAAGGGAGGCAATTACAACTTCGCCGTCGCAGCGTTGTCGGGCTCGGGCAAGTCGGTCTTCGTGAACGAAATGGCGTTTCGCTACCTCGGAACCGGAACCAAAGTATGGATCATCGACGTTGGACGCTCGTATCGGAATCTTTGTGAGCTTCTCGATGGGGAATTCATCGAGTTTTCGGATGAGCGGAGCAACACGATCTGCCTCAACCCGTTCTCCATGGTGGTGGACATCAACAACGACATGGAAATGCTGCTGCCACTCGTTGCCCAGATGGCCAGCCCACGCGAGCCGTTGGACAACTACAGCTACGCAGCGCTGGCTGCAGCCATCAAGCGTGTGTGGGACGCCAAGGGTGCTGCGGCAACCATCTCCGACGTGTATGACCTGCTGAAAACAGGACGCCTCTCAGAGGACGGTGAGCATGAGCGGGATCTGTTACGGCTGGCGACAGCCTTGGAGCCATACACGCGTCACGGCGTCTATGCCAGCTACTTCGAGGGAGAAGCGAACATCCAGTTCCACAAGAGCTTCGTGGTGTTGGAACTGGAGGAATTGAAGAGCAAGAAGGATCTTCAGGCAGTTGTGATGCAACTCATGATGTACCGGATAACCCAGGAGATGTATCTCGACCGATCCAAGCGGAAGCTGGTCATCATCGACGAAGCGTGGGATTTGATGGGTAGCGGATCGAGTGCCTCATTCATCGAGGCTGGTTATCGGCGGGCGCGCAAGTATGGCGGTGCCTTTGGGACCATCACGCAGTCCGTCGAGGACTACTACAAGAACGAGGCGACCAAGGCCGCGATCCAGAATGCCGACTGGCTGTTCCTGTTGCGACAGAAGCCGGAATCCATCGATCGGCTGGGCAAGGAAGGCAAGCTGCACGTCGACGAATGGATGAAACGGCAGCTATCCAGCGTTGCGACAGAGCACGGGCACTACTCTGAAATCTTCGTCCACGGACCGATGGGGTCTGGTGTCGGACGACTCATTCTGGATCCCTTCTCCATGCTGCTCTATTCAACGAGGGCGGAGGACTTCCAGGCAATCAAAATGCTCACGGATCAGGGTATGTCCGTGATCGAGGCGATCGACGTGATTCTGAAGCAGAGAGGTATGCATTGAAAGCGCACATCGTTACATGGATAGCCTCGGTGATTTCCGCGTGTATTGTTGGTGGGGCGTGGGTCTATACCCATCCCACACCACGAATGGCCCGCGTCGACATGGGGAGCCTCTTCGATGAACAGAAGCAGGCTCTGGCGGATCAAATCAAGCCGGGAATGTCCGAACAGGAACAGAAGGCACTTTTCATGTCAGCCACAGCCTATGCAAGCCGGGTCGAGGAAGCCCTGACGATACTGGCTAAGGAATGTGGATGCGCCGTGTTGAACTCGGCGGCGATTCTCCGTTTGCCGGAGTCTCATTTTACAGGGATTCCAGATATGACCGCCCGGGTAAGGGAGCTCGTCGGCAGAAAGCAATGAGACCCCTGCATCAACTCGTTGTTACGGTTGCGCTTGGCGCCACCTGCCAGGCTTTAGCGCTTGCGGCACCAATGATCGGGAGCGCAGGAATCGATTACCCATCGGCCTGGAAGTGCGATCAGTCGAAATTCAACTGGTACTGCGATGCTGATGCGACGCCCCTGCCAAAGTCGACCAAGCCCGAACCTCCAAGGAATGCGAAGAACAGGGAGGAGGAGGCGCTGGAACGGTTGGACGCGTGGCAAAAGGAACTCAAAGGCAAGCGCGCCTTGTCCATCTTGGAGCCGACGCCTGAGAACGTAAAAGCCTACATCGAGGCACAAGAGAAGCTGACCCAAGCGGCGTCGGTATATTCTGATGTATGGCGCCGTGTGATCTGGCAAAACCCGGACCTCAACTATGAGTTGAGGAGGCCATCCAACAACGCCGCCATCGCGACATATACGAATGCTCGCAAGTCTGCCGAGAAGCGCACTCTGGATGAAATCAATAGGGAGTGGGGACTGTTTTTCTTCTTCCGGTCAGACTGCCCGTACTGCCACCGGCTTTCTCTAACACTCAAGTTCCTGAGTGACACCTATGGCATCACCGTGTTTCCGGTCAGCGTGGATGGCGGTGCGCTGCCCGAATACCCGAACCCGCAGCGTGACAACGGACTGGCGGAGAAGCTGGCGATCCGCCAAGTACCCATGCTGGTGCTCGGGAATGTCAAGGACAAACGACTGATCCCGTTGGGCTCGGGGGTGATTTCCGCTCAGGACGTGATCGAGCGAATCTACATCCTCACCAGCACCCAGCCTGGCGAGTTGTACTGAACGGACGAAATGCGCCCCAGGTGTTTGCTTTTGGGTGAAGAGGCGAGGGATTGGGTCTGGTAGATAACCGGATGTCGGATATCACAGAAGAGGGGAGTTCCAATGTTCCGGAAACGGCTTATCGCAGCAGCGATCGCGGTAACATTCAGCGTGTCTGCCTCGGCCAGCATCCAGTCCGAGATGCAGTCCTGGTTTAACGAGATGGGGGCCTATGGCAATGTGACCGGGGCGCAAGTGGTCCAAGGGCAGACCACGACGGTATACACCGGTGGCAGCATGTACATGCGGACGCCGATCAGGAACTACCAGTTGGCCTCCATCGCGCCACCAAGCATCCGCGGCGGGTGCGGCGGCATCGACCTCTTTGCGGGCTCATTCTCTTTCATCAACTCCGAGCAGCTGACGGCCCTGTTGCGGAACATCGCGAACAATGCGGTGGGCTATGCGTTCATGATGGCCGTCAAATCGATCTCCCCGGATCTGGCGGACTTGCTCCAATATCTCCAGGACCAGGCATCGAAGATCAATGGTATGAATCTGAACTCCTGCCAGTTGGCGGAGGGTATCACCACGGCCACATTGGGTCCCATGCTTTCCGACAAGAAAGAGCAGGCGAACGCCCAGGGCACAGGTTCCCTGCTATCGAATCTCTGGCCGGACAGTTTCCAGTCCTTCGATGAATGGCGCAAGGATAAGAATGCCAAGAAGCAAGCTAGACAGCAGGCCGCCAATGCCGATGCGAATCTGAAGGAGATTCTCCAGCCCGGCAACGTCGTCTGGAAGGCATTGCAGAAGACTGGAGCGCCGGATGAGCTGAAGGAACTGATGATGAGCATGGTCGGAACGATCATCATCATCCCGCCCGGCGATACGGGCAATGAGAACGGCGACAAGCCTCTGTGGCGCTACATCGGCCCGACAGGAGTCAAGTTCTCTGACTTCGTGGGCAACCCTGAATCCGCCACCAAGAACGATATCACCTTGCTCAAGTGCGGCAATGATGCCGACTGCATGAATCCGGCGGCTGTGCCGAATCAATCCGTCGCATCGCTGTCCTGGCATGTTCGCCAGACGATGGATAAGGCGACCAGTAACATCATGGCTCGGCAAGGTCAAAGCTTCAGCGGTATCGATTACGCCGTCTACATGAACTCGTCGGTTCCAGTTTGGCGGCTTGTCAATGTTGCAGCCATGAGCCGGGGTGGGCCGGCATTGCTGACCAACAACTATGCACAGGTCGTGTCGGTGGAATTGGCCTACAACTGGTTCACCGAGATGGTGCGGACCTTGCAAAAGGCACTTTCCAACAACTCCGCGGCGCAGTCTCAGGACATTGTCCAGGCAAGCGCGAGCCTCAACGAGCAAATCGCGAACGTGAGAAAACTGGCTGCCTCCGAGTACATCGCCAAGTACCAGCAGGCCGTTTCGATGGCCGAACTGCAGAGGACGACCCAATGGCTTCACGAAACGATGTTGCGGTCGCTTCCCGTCGATGTGCAAAAGTCGCTTCTGGCATTCAACCGATAGGGACGTCCTGCTTGGAGAGTCTGACAAGTTCAAGAAATAGGGGCAATCCGTGAACTTCGAAATCTACGCGTACTGGAACACTACTGAGCTTGTGAATGTGTTCAACGCGATTGCGGCCATCACCGGTAGCGGAGACTTCAACGGTCTGCTTCGCACGCTGGCTCTCGTGGTAATTATCGGTCTTGTCGTGGCTGTTCTGGCGGGGAAAAGCCGCCAGGAGGATTTCTGGCGTTGGGTGGTCATGCTCGCGGTGATGCATGGCATGTTGCTCGTTCCGAAGAGCAACGTGCTGATCGTTGATCGAACCGGAACGAACCCCGCCCAGGTCGTAGGCAACGTGCCAATCGGTCTCGCCGCGCTCGCGCATGGCACCAGCAAGATCGGGGACTGGCTAACGACCGCCTTCGAGTCGGTCTTCTCGCTGCCCGATGACGTCCAATTGAGAAAAACAGGAACCTTGTTCGGGCACCGGGTCATGCTTGAGCGCCTCGGCACCCAGTTTGCCAGTCCAGTACTCATGCGGAATCTGGACGAGTTCTACCGGGAGTGCGTCGTACCGGATCTTGCCACTGGACAGATCAACCCCGACGCGCTCGCCAAGACTGAGAATATTTGGCAGGAATTCAGCAATACCAACCCGGGCTTGCTGGTCACTATTGCCGATTACAACGATCCCTCCGTCACCAATACCGTGAACTGCCCCAGTGCTTACGGCGCGCTGACCACGCAGTTGAATCTGGATGCGAATTCCGTGCTCGGATTGAAGGCACAGGGGCTGTTTCCGGAAATGTCGATGGCCGCTGCGAAAACGGCGCTATCGAACGCATTAACAAACACCCAGCAGTTCTTCGCTCCGTCCGCTTCCGCGACGCCGGTACTGGACCAGATCAGGCAGGGGGCCCTCTGCAATTACATCATCGATGCTCCAGCCAGGGTGGCCGCACAGATCGGAGATGCCGCACAGGTTCAGCAGGCAACCGCTACGGCTGCGGGGATCAGAAGCTTCAAATCTGCCACGACATCGATGTACTCCGTGGCCATGAGCGGGATGCCGAAGTTCCGGAATGCTGTCGAAATGATTGCTTATGCTGTGTTCCCGCTCATCGTGATCATCGTCGTCGTGGCAGGACAGCATGCCGGAACGTTTCTCAAGGGGTATGTCGGGTCGCTGCTCTGGGTTCAGCTGTGGCCTCCGCTCTATGCGGTCATGAACTACATGATGAACCTCAAGACGAAGAGTGCGGTCGGTTCGATGGTGGCGGCGAACGGGAATGGTTATCTCTCCTGCAACCTGACCAACTGGTTGGGTTCGACAGCGGTCGACGACATGAATGTCGCGGCTTACCTTACTCTCGCCATCCCAGTCATTGCCTGGGGCCTTGTGCAGGGGACGCTACATGCGGCCTCGAGTGCCACGGGCACGTGGATGCAGGGAAGCGGCGCCTCTGGGGGGCGGTTTCTGGATAACACGGTACGGAGCGACCAGATCACCGCTGGGCAGTACAACATGGCCCCCACGGTACGAACGGGGGGGCCTGTGCAAGTAGCTGTGGGGGCAGATGGCGTCAGTACGATCAGGTTTGCAGACGGCCTCACCGCGGTGGATGCATCGGGGATGCAGCACCGAATGAACCTGCGACTCAATGCAGGGAGCCGGATGTCGGCTGCGCTTCAGCAGCAGTCGGAGCAGGCAGAAACGGCGGCCATCGGCAACCTGGTCACAGCAGCGGCAACGACTGCGGCGGCGTTGCAGCAGTCAGCCGATTTCGTAAGGACTCACGCTAGGGGAGAACGAGCTGGCATGCACTATGGCCTGGGGGATCAGACAGGGTTCAGTCAGGCTGTTAATCAAACGCAAAAGGTTGTGGACAGTTTCGCCAAGAAGCACGGACTGGATCAAACGCAGGCTGCGCAAATCCTCGGGATGGCCGAGGCCGCGATGCAAAACCCGAAGGCTCTGGATCTCGTCTCCCCTTTGAGCGTAAGAGCAGCTGCACAAGTGTCCGGTCGGTCCGAGGCATCAGGGAAGCAGCTATTGGAGGAGGCTCGCAATTACGCCAAGGAGACCGGGTTCTCGGAGGCCGTAGACAAGGTTCGACGCGCCACTCGGGAAGCCACGTTTGACACCAGCGACGAAGCCAGTCGCCGCGCAATGGAAGGTATTCGCGCCAGCCTCGATCAGTCCAGACAGCACACAGACCAGGCAGCAGCCAGTCACCAGCAGTCGCTGGCCTTCAAGGAGGCGGCAACCCGTGCGAGGGAGAATTCCGCTGCATGGGAAACAGGAATGTTGCGGCAGTTTGTAGACTGGATGGGAACGCAGCGCAACGAGCAGGACTTGCTCGGCAGGAATTTCAATGCGGGCGCTGTTGCGCAGATGGCCGAGAAGAACCCGGAGCTACTCACGCCGTTCGTGGAGCGATTCTTTAAGGAGCGTATCGAGCCTACGCTGTCCGCCGGTATTGGCGAGGTAAAGACGGCAGGGGACGTGCAGGCGTTCTTCGAGCATGGCAAGGCGGCGGTTCCCGGTGCAAACGATATTGCAACACAGGGCAAGCAATGGCTTGGCAGGGTTCAGGGCGCCGCCGCCCATGCCGGCGTTGACCCAAGGGCGGGAGTTAGCAGTCAGCTTCCCCAGCAGATCGTGGCGACACAAGGGCAGGCCGAGCAAGCAATCGGAGCCGGCAGAGGTCATGTGCAAACGGAAGGCAAGCCACTTGAGGACAAGGTCAGAAACCAAACCGCCCCGGGGACGCAACCGTTGCTTGGGCTGGCAGCCACGAACGCCGCTGCCCAGATTCTGCCAGATGGGGCATCTCGTCACATGATGGAGAGGCTACCGGGTATCGATATGAGCGTAGGTACCCCTGGATCTGCAGTGGCCGAAGCGGCCGCAGAGCGGGCGCGCATGGGGCAACCTAGGGATCCAGTCATGCAAAGCGTGACAAACGTCGCTGGAGCGATCGATGGAGCGCTGGATCGCACCACAGCCTATGGGAAAGACAAAATCGGAGAAGTGATTGGAACCCAACAGCCGATGACCTTGGCGCCGACTGCCACCAGTATTGGCGAGGTAAAGACGGCAGGGGACGGTGGTGACTTGCTTGGAGGGGCTTGGGCGCTAGGGGAGTCGAAAATCGGGGAAATGATCGGAACCCGACCCGGCACTGCCCCGGCGCGGCCAGCGCCGGATGGCGGCGGAAGCTCCCCGTCAGACGGCAATGGCTCGCCGCCGCCGAGTAACCGATAACGTCATGAATTTTGACCTGGCCAGAGCGGGTTGCATGGATGAGTGATGTCGGCTGAGGGATGCCCGCTCTTATAACCAAATGGGTCATGCAGCCGTTCCCATTCCTCATCTCGCCACTGCTGTACTGGCGGCAAGCAGGGGGGACGTGAGGCCCGGACCTCACGCAGTTTGCCGATGAAAACCAGGAAAGGTGTCAGAACGCAGATCAGAAGAGCGGGCTTGCCAATTTCCGTGTTCCCGGTGACTAGGCTCCACGGGAGTAGGGCGGCGAGCGCCGCAAAGGAAAATGCAGCCGCCAGCTTCCGCAGGCCATCAACCTTCTCAGCCGTTGAGAAGTAACTGAAGGTTTGCAAACCGGACTTCACGGCGTAATGGGCGAGGACAAGATCACCAAATACCCCAAACCAGAAGAGCATCTGCACCGTTTCCATGTTCTGTGCTCACAGCATAGTCCAAATGTGATTACACTGTAATCACATAAAATGAGAATGTCAAGTCCTTGGAGGTTGGTTGCATCAATGGGTACTTGCGATAAGAAACCACTTGACATCAGCAAAGAGCGTGATTACGCTGTAATCACGCGAGGGAATATGAAACTACGGAGAATTGGAAACTCACTAGGTACGACCTTCAGCAAGGAACTGCTGGAACGATCTGGCTTGAAGGAGGATGACGAGTTGGATATTCAAGCAACACCCGGCGAGATCCGTATCCGCCGGGCGAGTTCGCAGTTGGTCGTGGAGCTCACGGAGCCGGAAGCTAAGGCCTTGGCCTCTGGCAATGTAGACACGCGGGCATGGCATTCGGCGATTGCAAAAGTCAGGAGACTGGTCGAGCCCAAAGGTACGTAGACTTGATGGTTGATCAAAGCATGAAAAGGATACTCATCACAGCCTTTGCGATTGCTTTGTCGGTGGGACAGGCAATCGCCCAGGACATTGATGTGAAGGTCGATGGAGATGGACCGATCAGTATCGCTTCGAATTCCGGCATCCACATCGAGTTTCGCAACAGCCCCACCCTTACTGCCGTCTTCACGACAGAGCTGCGGCAGGCTGGCGCTCAAATCAGAGAGACGGCTTCGTCGGAGACATATCGGCTGCTCCTTTACGGCTACTACTCGTCGCGGGACTCACTTGGCCGGGTCCGGGCTGCGGACATTGGCCGGATCAAAGAGGGGGTTGATGCGAAGGGCGATCCATCGCACTCGGCAACGGTGTCCGACGGAGTCGCTTGGGAAGCCGGAAAACTATTCGGTAGCGCTGGCGCCGGTTATGCCGCAGCCACTGTAGTGGCAACCATCCAGAATCTTCTCAATTCACCCGAGGATGGCCAGGAGGACCAACTTCTGCGAAACCGGTTTGTAGGCAAGGAGGGAGCGAATGCTGCGCAGGTGGTCGTGGTTCTCGCGCCTCCCGGCGTCGAACCACGGCCATCCGCCATCGCCAGGCCCGGGAAGGTCATGATCATCGTTGCGAGACCCAAGGCTGGTGAGGGGGCTGCACACGAAACTATCCAGGCAGCCGTGAAGGCTGCCGTCGAGGCAATAAAGAGAGCGATCAAAGAGGGGGCGTGATGGACGCGCTTTCTGTTACTACGGCCGAAGGTGTCGATGGCGCTTTCATAACCCGCTGGAGATGGCGGCAGAGCGGCGCGAAACAGCCCTTGGCCGGTGAAATTGTCGTACGTCTGGATGAGTCATATCGGCACGACCGCGCCATCGTTGCCGAGTTGGCAGCGATCCATTACCTCTTGGAGGAACGGCACGTTCATGGCGAGAACCGCTTGGGCGATGGTATCAAGATCGAGGTTTCGTTCGGCGCGATCCGCAAGGCACTCCTGAAGGGGGCCCTCAAGAAGAAGGACGAAGGCGATACCGATAAGGGACATGTCGCTGGCTGCGCAACCTTTCTCGCCACGAAATACTTCGAGGCAGAGATAGTGGTAGGTCGGAAGTGGCAGGACGATGAGCCGAAATCGTTCGAGCAGGCGGAGATCACTACTTCTGCATCATTCCCTAGGCCCAGAGCCCATTGCCATCTGTTGGGTGAGGATGTCCTGATTACGCGCCACGCCATGCGCCGGCAAATCGCCCGAATCGACGCAAACAATCCGAGTAAACCGAAGCCTCTCGATGAGAATGATCTTTCGATCATTCCCGATAAGTGGTGGGCAACAGCTTGGAGATGGTTCGGAAATATCTTCAAGGAGGGTTCCAACCTCCGGCGCGTGAAGCTGCTTCCCAAGTGGCACGCATACTATGTAAGGAAATACGGGCCCGGCTCACAATACCTCTGGCACCCAGACTCGCAAGGTGTCGTTATCGTCAAACGCGACCATGGCAGCCTGGTTGTGGCAACGGTGATTCACGACGAATACGCGGCGATCGAAAGAGACCCTGTGCAAGTTGGACAACATCTCGTCTCGCATCAAGTGCGAAAGGCGAGGGCGACCTCACCGACCTAGAGATCATGGGAACGCATTCCGCCATCGCCATCGGAAGAGGCCTGCGCCTGATTACCCTGTCGAGCTTTGCTGGCGATAGGGCTGATGCCTTGCGGCAGCAGCGCATCCAGGATTATGAGATGCAATGCGCAAGACAGCGGTTGCGCCTGATCGATTTCAGCATGGCGCGCGACCTGGCGCTCTCGCGAGCAAAATACTCCCTGTCGGGATTCGATTTGATCGGGGCTTGGCGAAGCTGGCGAGAGAGCCGCCAGGCCGAGAGGGCGATTGAACAGCTTCGCAAGGCGGCCCCGATCGCTCGTTCTGCATCTATCGAAGAACAACAGGCGAGGGCCGGTGACGAGGCGGAGAAGCGTCTGGACGAATATCTGGCGATGTGCCTCGGCGAGAAATGGACGCTCATCGCGGGATACTCAGGCCGCAACGGCGAGATCGACCGCATCCTGGTCGGCCCCTGGGGCGTCTTTGCCTTCGAGATCAAAGGCAACCGGGGGGTGATCCATTCGGACGGGGCGCGGTGGTGGGTAGAACGATTCGACCGCCGCGGCAATCCGTTAGAAACGAAAACCCTCCCGAGGGCGCCGGACGCTCAATTGGCCAAGACTGCGGGTTGGCTGGAGGGATGGTTGCGTCGCAACGAAATCGATCTGCGCGTCGGCAGGGTTATCCTGTTCCCGGCCGATGATGCGCGAATCGGTGTGATTCACGCCGCCAATGCGGACTTGGTGGCGACGTTGAGGGAGCTGGATTTGGGCAGCCTATTCGACCCTAGCTGCAAGGGTGGCGCTCTCGCTCCGGTCGTATGCGAGCGCATTGCGAACCTCGTCGTGAGAGATCATTCGTTCTGGGAGCGCAGGCGCCTCGGCGCGTCGGGGACGGCAAGCCGACGAGGCGATGGCGAGGTCAGCCGACTCTCTTTCGCAGGTCTCTGACCAGTGCTTCAAGGTCCGCTATTCGTTTCGCTTCCTGAACGCGAGAAAAAATCTCGTCGAGAACAGTACCGCGCTTTCCTTCTTCCAACCCGTCGAGCAAACCGCGGACGGCGTCCAAACGCTTGAGATAGGTCTCGTCAGGGACGGGGGGTTGTGCGCACATCGATCCTTCGCCAAGTAGCAGCCAGTTGAGATTGACCCCGGTCTTGCCAATGGCAATCAAGGCCTCCCCGCCTGGAACATTGACGTCATTCTCGTACTTGCGAAGAACACCAATATGCAACCCAGTTCGTGCGGAGAACTCCTCCTGAGTAAGCCCAAGATGCTTTCTCCATGTCTTAAGGCGCTCTGCAATGGTTGAACTCAAAACAAACCCTTTTTGCTCTCTTTTCTGTTGACACAAACCCAATACGGTATATATCATGCCGGCATAGCGTATTCGGGAAATGCGCCATGCAAGACATCGTTTCGATCAACCGCCAGTTTCTCATTATGGCCCGGGAAGCAGCAAACTCCCCGTCTGGCGAAATTATTACAGGTCTATCCCGCCAAGTGCTGGACAAGCTCTCAAAGCTAAGCTTGGACCAGATTGAGGAGATTGCCCAAGGGGCCGGAGTGAGTCTCATCAGCTTCAGGCTGTCTGAGGACGAACTCAATCGGCTCACGTCGCTACAAAAGAGCCGACAAACTGCCTATTCCCTAGCGGTCATTGCGTCAGAAGGTCGCTGATGGTCGCCCTGGTCGAGCTCGAGAACCTGCACCTTGCGCACGATCTTATCCGTGCAGGCCTCCGACTTTCCATAGTGCGCGGTCTGACCGATATTGGTACTCGGACACTACGTCAATGGTGGAAAGACATCCATGGCGTCAGACCCTCGAACGGCAAGCTTCCAGAGACTGTGCTTTCCTTTATCAGGGATTTGGATACCGCAGCGGTCGTTTCCGCATATGCCGCGCTCCACCTGCGTTTGCGCGGCCACGAGCTTTCACCTGCGAGCTTGCTGGCCACTTGGCGTGAGTTCCGGCGACTTTGCGCCCCAATCGATATCAATGCGGCGTACTTTGCCATCAGAGACATCAAGGCACGAATCGTGGTGCTGGCCCACTGCAATACATGCAGCGCAGCCTTCATCTATGACGCCGGCAGCAAACACACGGATCGTTGCCCGTTCTGTGAAACGAAGGTTGTTGCGGATTGAATAAGCTGGAATGCTGGGGTTATCAGACCTATATGCTTGATGCCATCTATTCACATTTTTCTCGCCGTTTGCTCGTCTACCTCTGGCTGCTGGTCGTCATAGTCGCCTTCAGCCGGTATTTCACGATCTCTATCAATGTCTCCGATTCTCTACCTGGGGCGCTTTTTCTGGTGCAGAAGGGGAGCAAACCAAGGAAGGGAGACTTGACCGCCTTTCGGTATCTAGGTGGTGGGCCTTACGAGCGCGGCGCATTGTTCCTCAAGCGCATGGTCGGAATCCCTGGATCGTCTGTTGTGGTCAAAGATGCCGGGGGCGGCTATCACGACTACTTTGTGGACGGCCTGTTCGTGGGCCGGGCCAAGCCGTTTTCCAAGAATGGCATATCGCTTAAGACCGGACCCGAGGGAACTATTCCAGCGGGCCGCTACTACATGGCGGCGCCCAATCCCGATAGCCTGGATTCCCGTTATGCCATGGTGGGATGGGTCTCCGACGAGCAGATCGTCGGCCGGGCGTTCCGCATCTTCTGACCGGGAGATAGATGGATGTTTTCCTGGCTGAAAAGGAAGCCAGCAGAGGTTCCACGAACCCAAGCGATCGAGCCGATCTACCACTGGTCGGAGGACGAAATCCCGCGCTATCCGCCCTTCATGAAGGGATTGCCGGCGGTTCCGCCTGCAAAGCTTCTTGAGACGCAGGCCGCACTGCTTGACCGAATCTCCGACACCACTATCACGACGCCAAGCGAATTCGCCCTCCTGTATGTTCCCGCGATCGAGCGATTCGCGTCGTTCGCCCACCTCCTGCCGGCATCACAGTCGCATCACCATCGAGGGGCCGGCGGGCTCCTCAGACACTCCTTGGAGGTCGGCCTGTGGGCGCTTCAATCCGCCGACAAGGTGTTGCTCGATGCAGCAAAGACACCCTCCCAGCGGCGCGAAATGGAGCCGCGCTGGCAGTTTGCCGTGTTCGTGGCGGCGCTCTGTCACGACGCAGGAAAACCCGTGACCGACCTTGTTGTCACCAATCGCGATCGCACGGCGGTATGGAAAGCAATCAAGGAAGACCTGTACGACTGGGCCAAGAAGAACAAGATCGACGCCTACTTTCTCGACTGGCGCGAGGGGCGCTCCCGGCAGCACACCGCCCTTTCCAACCTGATCGCCGACCGGATCATTGGCACTGGGGCCCTCGAGTGGATCGAAGAGGGGGGCACGGAGCTTATCGTGTGGCTTCTGGAGTCCCTCAACTGCAACCCAGGGCCAGCCAACCTGATCCACGATCTTGTCATCAAGGCGGACCAAACGAGCGTTGAACGCGATCTCAAGTCCCTCGGCGTCGCCATGGCCGGATACGACCTCGGGGTGCCCGTGGAGCGGCATCTGACCGACATCATGCGCCGCCTCATCAAGGAGGGGGCGTGGCTGGTCAACGAGCCAGGCGCTCGGCTGTGGAACATCGGCGGCCATCTGTATCTGATCTGGCCTGCGGCCGGAGAGGAAATAGCAAAGCAGGTGCGCGAGGATGGCATTCCCGGTATCCCGAGAACGCCAGACGGCATCCTCGACATGCTCGTTGAGCGGCAGATCGCATATTTGCGCGATGGGGCTGCGCTGGGCGATCGATTCTGGAAGATCGCTCCTGCCTGCCTGGTGGAGAAGATCCCTGACATCAAGCTTTCGGCGATCCGCTTGCGCAATGAGGCCATGGTGTCATCGGCTCCCATCCCTGCCGTCGAGGGCCGGATTGTCGGGGGTGAAGAGGGGTCCATCGAGACGACAGCAGCAGCGGAGAACTCTGCGTCAGTAGATGCGGGGCGTCATTCCGAACCGGCGACGCCAGAGGCCAACCCCCAAGGGCAGCCAATCCGGCCAGATGCAGAGGAGATGGATGCGCAGATCTCGCACGCGACCGAAGGACGCGAGACGCCATCCGGTCCTTCTGCTGATGCCCCCCAAGCCGCGGAGCACGAAAAGTCGGAGATCAGACTCGATGGAGCCATCGGAGAGGCTTTGAAAGCCCTTCTCCAGGATCTCAAGTCGGGCGACAAGCGGATGGGCGAGGATGCTATCGTGGATGCCACTGGTCACTTGCTTTTGCGCTGGCCAGACGCATTCAGCGGCTACGGGCTCACGCCCAAGAACATCTTGGACGAGCTCTCCAGGCGGGAATGGCTATGGATCGATCCGATGGCGCCGCTCAAGAAAGTGCTCGACGGGCAGTTGGGAAGTGGGGCGGCGAAGGTCATTCGGCTGGAACAGGATATCAGCGATGCCCTGATTCGGGCGATGGGAGATATCTCGGGCGACAGCACGGCTGCGGCCGACACGCGAACTGAATCCGCGCCACAGTCAAGCCATCAGGACTCGACGCTCGCTTCTGTGGAGGCGGACCGTGAATTGAAACAACCGGCCGAAGCGCCCAAGCGCGCCAAGCGGACTCGAAAACCCAAGCCCGAGGGCGCCGATCCGCGACCGCCTGCCACGAAAGAGGCTGGCGCAGGGCAACAGCTGTTGGGCCTCGACCCGGAGGGTGCGACTGGCCCGGCGTCGGAAACCTCGGGGGAACGGCGACAGCCTGCGCTGGAGGATGTGCTTCATGTGCTCACGGCTCTTCCTGTGCCTTCCGGGGCAGATGGATGGTGCGCTATCCCGAAGCGGGAAGCCATCGCCGCATGCAGAAAGCACGGGGTGATGCTGACCCACGGGCGTCTTGCCGATCTCGCACAGCAGGGCACCAGCCAACTCGTTTTGGACGGAGTCATCCTCAGATATCGCGCCTGAACGCGAAACGCTGCAAAAGTGTTTGCTTTTCACCCTCGGCAGGGGAGGGGGGGCGTGCAAGGATTTGCAGATGGTTTTGCGATCCGCCTTCTCCATCTGCTTGTGTCTGCTCGCCATCGGCGTCCATGCCGAGGATCTGGGCACTATCGGCCCGACCTACGACATTACCGAACGTGACCTGATCGAGGTCATCAAGGACAAGCTCAGCCGGATGGAACGAACTGGCGAGCTTGCGCGCATGCAGGACGACTACAGGCGCAGAGTCGTCAACGGCATTGAGCGCCCCAAGCCGATCCAGGGCATCCGCCCAACGGAAACCGCCCGCACGTTCTACATCGATCCCACGTGGACGCTCGACCGCAATGTCGTCGACGAAAAAGGCAAGGTGCTATTTGCCGCCGGCACCATGGTCAATCCATTCGATTACGACCGGATGAGCAAGACACTGCTTTTCTTCGATGCCAGATCGAAGGAACAGGTGGCGTTCGCCAAGCGATTCATGGCGGAAGCCAAGATGCCAGTGAAACCCATTCTGGTTGGCGGTGAGCCGCTCAAACTGATGCGGGAGTGGAAACGCGAGGTGTTCTACGACCAAGGGGGAACTCTCACGCGTCGCTTCTCCATCACTCAGTCCCCGGCCGTGGTCAGTCAGGAAGGCAAGAGGCTCCGAGTCGATGAAATCCGCTTGTAAGGCACTCGTGGCGATCAGCATGGTGATCATCTGCGCGACCGCGCAGGCCGCCACCTGCAAGGGCAAATTCGCCAACCCGATCACCGACATTTGCTGGTCCTGCATCTTTCCCCTACGCATCGGCGGTGCGACGCTGGCATCGATGGACCAGGAGGACACACCCAATCCAGGCGGAGTGGCCTGCGCGTGCGGGAATCCGCCAAAGATCGGTATGAAGGTGAGCTTTTGGGAGCCGGTACGCCGGGTGGACGTGGTCCGTGAACCCTTCTGTATGGTAAGTCTGGGGGGTATCAAGATGGACCCAGGCTTTGATGCTCCGGTCGCCTCCCGATACCGTCGAGACGGGCAGGACCAGTCCTCCTTCTACCAGGTGCACTGGTACGTTGATCCCGTGATCTTCTACCTGCAGGCCATCCTCGATAACAGTTGCCTCGAGAACCAGGGATTCGATGTTGCCTACCTCACCGAACTCGACCCGCTCTGGAAGGATGACGAACTGACCCGGATTCTGAATCCAGAAGTCTATCTGTTTGGCAACCTTCCGGCCCGCGCGGCCTGTGCAGCCGATTGTGTCACCGCTACGGCAGGCTTTCCGGACAACACGTTCTTTTGGTGCGCCGGTTGCCAAGGAAGCCTCTATCCCCTGAACGGAAACATACAGGCCCATGTGGGAGGTGTGCAGGCATCCAGCCTGGAGGTCTATCGCATCACGGCCAAAATGCACCGGGAAATGCTCATGTGGGCAGCCTCCGGTGAGGATGGTATGTGCGGGTATTACCCGCAGCCAGTCATGGACAAGGCTGGCTACAAATACCACATGCTTTATCCGATCCCCCAAACGAAGAAGATCGCAGGCAAGTGCTGCCAGCCATTGGGTCGTTCGACCATCCTATGGGGAGCGGGCCGCGAATTCCCATTCGAGGGTGAGGACTTCGCCTACCAAATCTTCCGAAAACGGAACTGTTGCCAGGGGGCCGTGAGTCTTGGGAACTGAGTGATGGCCAAGAACCGCATTTGCCTTCTCCTCCCTCCCTTGTGCCTGGTTCTGGCGCTCCTCCCTGCGTCGGCCCAGGAACACATTTCTCCCCAGCAAGGAGCGGTGAGGTTGCCGACTACCGACGAGGTCTCGAAGGCGCAGGCGAGAGCAAGGGAAGCGATGGGGCGTATTCCACAAGGGGGATCGCAACACGTGATTGCGCGCCCATCGATGCCGAATGTCGAGGCGCTGCCTAGTCCTTCCGCTGCGGCGCCGGACATCGGCACGCTGGCAGAAAAGTACAAGGATCTCGGCCGTGCCGCCTTGCCAAGGGATCGTACCGCCGATCTCCTCGTGATGGTGTCTTTGGCGATGCCCAAGGAGACATTGGAGCGCATTGCGGATCAGGCGGAACTCGCGGGGGCAACGCTCATCTTCCGAGGGCTCAAGGGTGAGTCGATGACCAAGATGGGCGATGAGGTGCAGAAGATTCTCCGCGGCAAGAACGTTGCGGTTGCCATTCACCCACCCGCATTCCAGCAGTTTAGTGTCACGCGAGTTCCTGCGGTAGTCATTGCGCGGCCCGAGGCGGGGCATGTGCTCGAAAACGGTTGTTCAAGGACGGAAACATTCGTCAAGGTGTCCGGTGACGTATCGCTCGACTACGCCCTCGATTACATCGAACGCAGGAGCGCAACATGGGCTGCCGCGGCGAAAGAGTTCCGCAGGAGGATCATCAGGGGGATCAATTGAGACGGGCGGCAACTTTTTTCATGCTGTTGTCCCTGATCGGTTTGGCCTTGGCAGATCAGAACAGCGCTTTCCACGACGGTAAGGGGTTTGGGGCAGCGAAGAATCAGGGCGTATTCGACTCGATCAACACTGGGACGGCATCAGACAAGATACCGGCTTATGGGGCGACCCCCGCCGAGACCCAGTACTACCAGGGCGGCAAGGGGCAACTTACCGGACCAGGCATAGGGAAGATGCAGAGCTGCGGGAGCTACACGCCAGGATCGGACAAGATTGCCAACCAGGAGTGCGAGGCCGTGAATTTCCTGGCCCGTAATCCACAAGTTCGCCCGCAGTTCAACATCACCAAGAACGACCCGATGATCATCGGGGCCAAGAATGTGCGAAACAGTGCCGAGAGCTTCTTCCAGGCGATCGGCATTGAGGGCGGCGCCGGCAGCAGCAGCCAGTGCACGACAAGAACCGAAACGACACCGGCGCAGTACACCACGGAGACATGCTCGTCGGCCAAGGAAATTGGCACTCAGCAATGCACGATGGGACGGGTTATCAATATCGATACCGATGCCAATTTCCAGTGCGAGGAGACCATCAATGCCTATGAGTCGCTCAAATGCAGGCGCGGAAGCAGCGTGACCGTGGGCTTCGGACTGTGCACGCCAGGCGCGTGGCTAGGTAGGGTGGCCTACGTGGATTGCAGTTGGTGTGTCGATCCGTATATGGCCATGAACATCTACTGCGGAAGCGATGGCCGTTCATACAGGGTGAATCCGTATCGTTCCTATGACGGCGTGAACCGCTACGACTACAACTGGATTGGATATCCATGGGATGGTAGCTATGGGTATTTCAATGTGGCGGTGGCGCCGGGACAGTCTGTCGTCGACTACTACGTAAGTAACCTTGGGTTTGGTTGCAACCTCTACGTCTATTACAGCGTAAGTTGCGGGACGTCCACGTGCACTCCATCCATTCGCGGCGTGAGCTCTGGTTGCAATGCAGCCAGCGGCAACGGGACAGGCGCCCCCCTGCAACTACCGCTCACCAAGACCATAAGCAACTGGACATCTGACCAGTGCATGGCTTTGAAGGCACGCACACAATGAGGTCGCTGGTCGCATTCCTGTTTTTCATGTGGGCTGCAGCGGCCAGTGCGGGCGACTGCCACCTTTCCGGCTCGGTTTGCGTCGATACGTCGCCTAGCAAGAACATTTCGGGCGTCACGGTAACGTTGGCTGAGGTCGGAGGGTGCTGGGAGTATGAGGACACGTACACGTGCCTCAAACCGAATGCAGTCAATTACTGCCAGCCTTTCGTCAATGCGCAACCGCAATGCTGGCAGACTGGATCTCAGTGCAGCCAGATGGACACACTGTTCAATAGTGGCTGTATGAAATATCTGCAAACCTGGCGCTGCAACGATCCGTCGATGCCAACGCCGAGCAATACGATCCGGCTTTCCGACACCTACACGCTGATATCGAGCAACTATGATTCTGCGCCATGCCAGTCGCTCGATAACAACACGAATTGCTCGATCGCAGAGAGCCAATGCGTGTCGACGACACCTACATCTCCTTTGCCGCCCGGAATCAACCCTACACAAGTGGCTCCGGACGGCTGCTATCAGAAGCAGAACACCTATGCCTGTCTGACTGGACGCGCGGACTCCTCGGAATGCGATGGCTATGCCGCCAATCCGAACTGCAATCAGCAAAGCTCCACGTGCAACAACACGGTCAGCGGTCAATGCATCCTTGAGCAAAGGACTTATCAGTGCATGTCTCAGCCCCCTAAGACGAGCACGATCACAGACTGTTCTGGGCAGCTCTTCTGCCAGAACGGCAACTGTTTCGATAAGGGATATCAGAACGACACGGATTTCGCGCGAACGATGGCTCTCATGGAAGCAGCACGTGAGGCCGGCGTATATGGAAACGAAACGTCGATCTTCAGTGGAACCGATTCTCGGTGCAAGATCAAACTATTCGGGCTTGCAAACTGCTGCAAGAAGAGCAGCGGCGGCAGCAACTTCTCGAACTCGGCATTGATCGGTGCGGCCGTTAAGGTTGGAGGACAGGCGCTCGATGTTGGCTCGGCTTATGTCTATGATGCCCTCTATGACGCTCCTACCCTGCAGGAAGGGTTGGGGGCTATCCTCGGCGTTACGGGAGCTGACGGTCTGTTCAACCCATCGTTCAGCTTCTACGGTTTCTCCTTCCAGTTCCTACCGAGTCAGGGCTTCATCTTTACGGGGTTTGATCCGACTTCTCTGGCCATTCAGATCGGCCTCATGATTCTCCAGGATCTAATGTCCTGTGAACAGTCAGAACAGATACTGGCGATGCGTCGTGGGCAGAACCTGTGCCACGAGATCGGAACCTATTGCTCCAAGGAGCTGAAGCTTCTCGTCGCCAAGATTTGTATCGAGCATACGAAGTCCTACTGCTGCTACAACAGTCGGCTTGCCCGCATCATCAGCGAGCAGGGCAGGGCGCAGATCGGCAAGAGCTGGGGTAGCCCAAAGAGCCCGAATTGCTCTGGCTTTACTCAAAGCGAGTTCGCGGCAATCGATTTCTCCAGGATTGATCTGTCGGAGTTCATGGGAGAAGTCATGGCGAACATCAAGATGCCCAACATCGGGACGATGAGTCAGCAGATCCAGACATCGGTCCAACAGAAGATGCAGAACTACTATCAGAGGTGAGTGGTGGGATTCAGGCATATCTTGTTCGGCTCGCTTTGCTGGATTGCTTCGCATGGAGCGGTCGCGGCAGAGTACGCAGGCATCAAACAGGCGATGCTGGAGGCGATCGACGCACCTGATGGCATAGCAAGAGGGCTCGTCGTCGGGCCGGTTGCCGAAAAATTCAGCGCGACGACTGGGTCGAGATCCCCTGTTGTGGTGGAGGTCACAACCATCACGAGCTTCAAGCAGGAAGGCTGCAAACGCCTCAATGTTCGGTTGAAGCAAGCCAACGTGCCGACGAAGGACGGCAGAATGACTGAGTTCGGCGTCGACTATGGTATCAATTTGTGTCGTGATGGCAGCCCGCCGACCGAGGGGATAGATCTGGAGCAGGTTGGGGACGTGCTCCGCCGACGGTAACCGTCTTAGTCCCGCCCGGTTTTTTCACCAGCAACTTGACCTCCGCAGAAAAGTAGTCAATGATTGACTTTGTATTGCTTACTAACTAGACTAAGCGCATTTGGTCAATAGTAAGCAATATGCGCCGCCAGGAAGACAAATTCGTTTCCAGCGAGGTCACGGCTGCCGCCAAGCGGCTCGCGCCCGTCATCCGGACGGCCCGCCTTGCCCGCAACATGACCCAGGCGGCGGCGGCGGAGCGTGCCCGGATGTCCGCCTACACCTGGATGAAGATCGAGCGGGGCGACGTTTCCGTGAGCATGGGCGCCTGGCTTTCCGCGCTGGAATGCCTGGGGCTGCTGGATGCGCTCGCGCTGTCCCCCGGACTGTCGGTTCAGCCGCGGGCCGAGGCGGTTCGCCTGCGCGCGCGTCCCAGCGCCGCCAAGCGCGACGCCTTTGACTTCTGATCGCCATGAGCTGGGAAGGCTACCTCTTCATCTATCTGCCGGGTGAGCTCGAAGCCGTCCCGGCGGGCAGGCTCGTCCTCGAGGAAACGGGGCCGGATTCCACCGCCAGCCGCTTCGGCTACGGACGCCGGTATCTGGCCCGGCCCCATGCCGTGCCGGTCGATCCGCAGAGTCTGCCGCTTTCCTGCCTGCCGGGCGACGAGGCGACCTATGAGCCGCTCCATCCGCCGCTCTTCGGAGCGGTGCGCGATGCCGCTCCTGACTTCTGGGGACGGCGCGTGATCGAGGCGCGGCTCAAGGTGCCGCCCGACTCGGTGCCCGAGTCCGTCTATCTGCTCCATGCCGGCCCCCATCGTTTCGGTGCCCTCGACTTCCGGCCGTCCATGGACAGCCCCGAAGCGGCCGGCCTCTTGCCGCCAGTTGCCCAACTGAACTACCTGATGGAGGCTGTCGAGCGCGTCGAGCAGGGCCTGCCCGTCCCCGCGCAGCTGGAGCCGATCTTCACGGGCGGCACCATGGGCGGGGCGCGGCCCAAGGCCCTGGTCATCCATCGCGGGGAGCAATACCTGGCCAAATTTCCGGCCCGGAACGACGGCTTCGACGTGCCGGTCGTGGAGCGGGCCTGCCTGGAACTCGCGCGCCGCGCGGGCCTCGATGTGCCGCCGACCGATCTCGTGAGGCTGGCGGATGGCCGCGCGGTGATGCTTATCGAGCGCTTCGACCGGAAAGCCAGGGGAGAGGGGTTCGTCCGCCGGCATGCCGTTTCCGCGCTCACCCTTTTGGCCAAGGACGAGTCCGAATCCCTGGGCGCGCGCTACGAAGAAATTTCCGAGCGTATCGGCCGCTTCGGCGTCGACGGCCAGGTGCAGGCCGACCGCAGCGAACTCTACGGCCGCATCGCTTTCAATATCCTCGTTTCCAACGACGACGACCATCTGCGCAACCATGCCTTCGTCTGGGATGATGCCGGAAAGGGTTGGCGACTCTCGCCGCTCTACGACGTGGTGCCGCGGCCCCAGATGGCGGCAGAACGGTATCTCCACCTGTCCGTCGGTCCCCGGGGACGGCTCGCAATGCTGGACAACCTCCTGGAGGCCCATGGCGCCTTCGGTCTGTTGAAGCGGGAAGCGGCGGCCATCATCGAACGCGTCGCCTCGGTCACGCGCGAATGGCGGGTGGTCTTCGATGAGCTCGGGGTGCCGGATGACCAGTGCGAGAAGGTGGCCTCCGCTTTCCGGCGTCCCAGGGATGTCGGGCTGGAAGCCGTCGAGAAGGTTCTGTGATGCGGCCCGGGGCGCAGGGCGCATCCCCTTTCAGCCCAACATGGCCTTGAGGTCCTTGAGCATCAGGAACAGGTGATACGGATCGGTCGGGCTGGGCTCGAATTCCCAGGATTCGTACCAGCGCCGCGCCGCATCGTCCTTGGCATGCACCAGGAGGCAGCGAATGCCGGCGATGTCGGCGGCCTGCGCCGTGCGCAGCAGCGCATCCTTGAGCAATGCCCGGCCCAGGCCCCGCCGCTTATGTTCCTTATCCACCGCGAGCCGGGTCAGGATCATGACCGGCACCGGGTGACGCGCCAACCCCTTCATCACCCTCGACGGCGCGGCTTCCGGATCGACACTGCCGACGGCGAGGCTGTAGAAGCCAACCACCACGTCACCCTGGCAGCAGACGTAGGTCTGCGCGCTGTTGGCCTTCTGGTTGACGAGGGCGTAGCGCTGCAGGAACTGGGTCAGCGCATTCTCGCCGCAGTCGAAGGCATCGACCTGATCCGTTGCCGCGAGTTTGCGAACGGGCGAGTAGCCACCGCTCAATCGAGCACTCCGGGCTCGCTCAGCAGCTTCTTCAGGCGCGGCTTGCTTTGCACCGGTTGATCCAGCGCTTCCTGGAACGCCTGCCACTGCGCATCGCTCAGCACGAACTGGCGACGATCTGCCAGCGTCTGGGCGGCAGCCGTCACGCCCGCGTCGAGCAGGAACTCGCTGACGTTCTTGTGGGACGCGCGCGCCGCTTCTTGCAGCAGTTGCTTGACCGGCGTGCTTGCGCGGACATCGATGCGTTCGGTCTTGGAAAGATTCGGGGTGCTCATGGATGGCCCCTCCTGAATTTGAATGGCTTCATTATAGATGTCCGGACATTGTACTGACAATCCGTGTCTTGTCTCGACTCTCAGTCATAGGCAGCCAAGTCTGTCGAGGCCCGGATTCGAGAACAAGCCGATAGCGGCGGACAGACGGGCCCCATCTTGATTTGCGCAACCAAAGCCATATTTTTCGTAAGGGAATGCTCGTCGGCTACCGGATGTGATGTGGCGCGAGCATATTTGAGGCATTGCGGCCGTTGTGTGGAAAAAATGGTTCGGCGCGGCCGTGTCCATCATTCAAGCGAAAGGAGAAAACCATGAACCTTGACATGAAGAAATGGGCTCCGTGGAACTGGTTCAAGAAGGAGCAGGACGCCGAGCAGGGCGCGGGCAACGTGCCCGTGGCAAAGACGAACGTGCCGATGAATCCGCCGTCGTCCTCGCTCGACCCCTTGCTGCAATTGCATCGCGAGGTGGATCGTCTGTTCGACGATGCGTTCCGAGGTTTCGGCGCGCGGTGGCCGCGCCTGACGCTGCCGACGGTGGCGACAGAGTGGCGCGGCTTGCTGCGCCCCGCGCTCGACATCCAGGAGTCGGACAAGCAGTACCGGATCACCCTGGAAGTGCCGGGCGTCGAGGAAAAGGACATTCAGGTCACCCTGGACGATGATGTGCTGTGGGTCCGCGGCGAGAAGCGCCAGGAACAGGAGCAAAAGGAAGGCCAGTATCACCGTGTCGAGCGCAGCTACGGCAACTTCCAGCGCGCCTTGAACCTGCCGGAAGACGCCAACCAGGACACCATCAAGGCCTCGTTCAAGAACGGCGTGCTCACCGTCACCATCGACAAGCGTGCGCAGGCTGCAGGGCAACGTGGTCGCGCTATCCCGATCAATTGAATTGAAATGGAGGCGACGCCATGGTTTCACCCATTCTCTCCGCCATCGAAGGTAGGCAGCTGGTTCGTGACCGTCACGGCGATCTGGTCGAGATCGAGCCTTGGTCGCGTGACGTTGCGCGCTCCATCGCCGAACGGGAAGGGCTGACGCTGGACGACGATCACTATCGCGTCCTGGAGTTCCTACGCGTGTTGGCGCTGGATCAGGGCGGTCTCGCCCTGCCCGCGCACAAACTTCTGCGCATCCTTGAGCAGCAGTTCGCCGACGCGGGCGGGGGCCGCTGGCTCTACATGCTGTTTCCGGGTGGCCCCCTGCGCCAGGGCATGCGCCTTGCCGGCCTGCCCGAGCCGGACGACGTGGAGGATCCGTCGTTCGGTTCGGTGCGCTGAGACCTTTTAGATCGTGACGTGTTGGACTTACGAGCCGAGGGCCAATGCAAGATGACCTCTCCGCTTCACATCGCTTGCCCATATTGCGACAGCATCAACCGGGTGCCGGCCGACCGTCTGACCGAGCGGCCCAACTGCGGCCGCTGCCATCGGGCGCTGTTCGAGGGGGTGCCCGTGGCGCTCACGGGGGAGAATTTTGCCCGCCACCTCGAGCGCAGCGACCTGCCCCTGCTGGTGGACTTCTGGGCGCCCTGGTGCGGCCCCTGCAAGATGATGGCGCCGCAGTTCCAGCAGGCGGCACGCCTCCTCGAGCCGCGCGTACGCCTGGCCAAGGTCGACACCGAGGCCGAACCGGAGCTTGGCGCCCGCTACGGGATTCGCAGCATTCCAACCTTGGTGCTATTCAGCGGTGGGCATGAACTCGCACGGCAAAACGGTGCGATGGGCACTCAGGACATCGTGCGCTGGGCCACGGCACAGCTCGGTTGAATCATGCAGCCCTCAGGCTCCGGGCTGCAAGGTGACCGCCACCTCGTGTGTGCTGTTGCCGCGGCGCACGGTCAGCGTGACCGTGTCGCCCACCTTTAAGTCGTCGAGCCGCGCCAAAAGCTTGGGCAAGGAATCCACGGTCTTCCCTTCGACGGCGAGGATCGCGTCGCCGGGTTCGATGCCCATCGACGTCATTCGCACCCCCGTGAGCCCCGCTTTCTCAGCCGCCGAGCCCGGTGCGACACGCAGTACGAACACCCCCGCGATGCCCGTGGCGGCCACCAGACGGTGGTTGAGCGTCTCGTCGGCCTCGATGCCGAGTGCTGGACGGATGTAACGGCCGGTTCTGATGAGCTGGGGCACGACGCGCATCACCGTATCCACCGGGACGGCGAAGCCAATCCCGGCGGAAGCACCCGAGGGACTGTAGATGGCGGTGTTGATGCCGATCAAGCGTCCGGCGGAATCGAGCAGCGGCCCGCCCGAATTGCCGGGATTGATCGAAGCATCGGTCTGGATCAGATGCTCGATCGGCGGTCCGCCCCGTTCGTTGGGCAGCGAGCGATCGAGCGCGGAAACGATACCGGCGGTCAGCGTCCAGTCGAGACCAAAGGGATTGCCGATGGCGAACACCTTCTGGCCGACCTTGAGGTCGTGGCTGGTGCCGATGGGTACCGGTGGCGGGCGCTTGAAGCCGACACCGATCTTGAGCACCGTCTTGGATCGACCGCTGCGGCTGAGGTGCCAGCCCAGCAACTCGCGGCTGTAGCAATCGATCACCAGGGCCAGCGAAGCCCAGCCATCACGCCCGGTCCACACGCGGCACAGATCGGTGGCCCAGCGCTCATCGGGTGCCTTGGCCACCGATGGCAAGGCCTGGATGCGAGGCCTGAAGCCCACCGGACGCTTGCGCACCTGCCAGCCCTTGAGCTGGAAGATGCGCTGCACGGTGTTCTTGTTGAAGCCAAGCAGGTGCGCCACCGTGCGATAGCCGAACGACGGGTTCTCTTCGATCATCGCCTTGATGGGCTTGACGAAGTGATCCTGCACCTTCGGCGCTGCCTTGGTGCTGCGGTAGTACACCGTACGCCGAGGCATCTCGAACCACTGGCACAGCTTGACCAGGCTGACCTTGAATCCGTCTTGTGCCAATCCCTGCTGAAGGCTGAGGATCATCTCTCGTCCTCGTTGCCCAGCAGGGACGCCAGCTTTTTTCTTGCACGCAGCTCCAACATGGCTTCGCCATAGGCCTCCTGAAGTTCGCGCAGTTGCTTCTCGTACTGCTCTTTGACTTCCAGGGGCTTGGTGCGCAGGGCGTTCTCCATGCCGCGCTTGCCTTCATCGACCCACTGCTCAACCTCCGAGGGGTTGAGATCGAAGGCCCGGCTGGCCTCCGAGATCGTGGTCTTGCCCTGGATGATGTCCAGGACCAGGGCGGTTTTACGCTTGGCTGTCCAGCGCTTGATGTCGTCTTCCATCAGGGTGCTCATCGTCGTTTCCTTCAACGTTAACACCTGAGCAGGAATTCACTGGGTCAATACAGCACGTCCTGACAGGCCGGTTTAGCAGGCCGTTGAAAAAGTGTTCATCGAAGCAGTCTCGCTCCGGTTTGCGTTGTTCCGCTGGCTGTACAAAGCGCTTTTCTTGGCTTTTGCAGCCGCTTGGGCGGCCCTTTCCAGGCCCTTTCCAGGCCCTTTCCAGGCCCTTTTGCCCATTTTGGGCGCACTGAGGCCGTGATTCACGCATGATGCGCGTCCCACCAGCCACCGATGGAGCCTATGCGCACCAGGTTGTACGTGGCAAAGCACATCAGCGCCTGCCCTGTCAGCTTGGCCTGCCCAATCAGTTTGGTCTTGGCCAGACCACCCACGGTCTTTATCCAGCCAAAGGCCTCTTCGATGCGCTTTCGCACACGCAGGCTGGTCTTGTAGCCTTCGTGTCGCTGGGTACGTCCGTCAATGGCCGAGTGCTGCGCCTTGGCCGCCACGTGCGGGGTAATGCCCAGCTTGCGACAGCCTTTGACAAAGGCCTTGCAGTCATAGCCCTTGTCGGCTCCCACGGTGAACTGGCGGCGTTTGCGCTTTTGGCGCGCGAGCATGTTGAGTGCTGCCTCCCGCTCTGCCGTGCCACTGGCATGGGTGATTTCCACGTCCACCACCAGCCCATGGCGGTTGTCCATGAGGATGTGACCCATGTGGCACAGGCGGGATTTGTCACCCGCCGCCTTCTTGAACAGCCGCGCATCGGCGTCCGTCGTGCTGGCGTGCGTGTCGTTGCTGCGCGGCTCGCCTTTGAAGTTGACCTCGGCGTTGCGCCCCTCAGTCGGTGTTGGGTCGTCGTCCTTGCGCTTGAAGCTCTTGTGCGAGGCCCAGGCTTCAATGAGTGTGCCGTCCACGCTGAAATGTTCGTCGCTGGTCAACTTCGCCCAGCCGGCGGTGTGTTTCACCCGCTCGAAGAACACGCGGGCCAGGTCTTCGTTGAACAACCGCTCGCGGTTGGCGCTGAAGGTGGAGTGGTCCCAGACCTTGTCTTCCAGGTTCAGGCCGACGAACCAGCGGTACAGCAGGTTGTAGTCGATGGCCTCGACCAGCAGCCGTTCGCTGCGGATGGAGAACAGGATTTGCAGCAGCAGGGCCTTGAGCAGCATTTCGGGGGGTACCGAAGGGCGGCCGTTGCGGGAATACACCGCCTCAAACTCTGCCGTCATGGTGGCCAGCAATCCGTCAACCACCGCGCGCAGTTTGCGCAGCGGGTGTTTGGCCGGCACCCGCTCTTCGAGGCTGATGTAGCTGAACATCGCCCCCTGAAAGTTCTGTGTGCCTCTCATCTTCGGTGTCTGGTGTCTTGTCGTTGCCCTGGCTCACATGGTACCGGCAGCAGGGCCGGACGATGGGGAGTTTTTCAACGGCCTGTTAGGGCGCGCAATTCCGAAAGCTGGCGGGCTCGACTCGGCCAGAAGCAGACATTCGTTTTGCTATTTATATTCTATTGAGCCTAAATCCGGAGAATGGAGAATCAAATCTGCAAGGCTTGCCACCGGACCGCTTAACGAAGTTTCTGAGCGATGTACGAGATAAAGATCTTTGTAAACATCTTCTTCAATCGGAATTGCATGTAACCATCCGCTTGCCTGTTCATGCTTGACCGCGCTTTCCATCACAAGCGAGATTCCTAGCCCTGCGTGGACCGCGTGTTTGACCGCCTCGGTGCTACCTAACTGCATACCCACTGTGAACTCTGCCGAGTCGGCACCGGCATATTGTTGTAGTAGGCGCCCAGTTCCGGTAGCCGCTTCGCCTCCAAGCAAGTTCTGGGATTTTAACCACTTAAGTGGAATGGTCGACTCGGCAGCCCAAGGATGGCCGGGGCGAACAATGACAACCATCCTCTCGCGCCGCCATACTGTTGAGACGAACCCAGGACGTGAGTCCCACCACTCCATTACCGCTACATCCACTTCAAGCGTTTCCAGCAAAGCGGCAATCTCGATATTTTTGCCGATCCTCACATCGATCTTGTTTGCTAATTTATCTTGGAGCGCCTTGATATAGGGTTGTAAAAGATAAATGCCGATATTGGAGCTTGCACCAACGACCAGGCTTTTATTGTGGAGGGCTGCCGTAGCCTTATGGCTAGTACGGAGCAATTGTTCCGCATAGGGGAAAAAAATCTTTCCCTCCAATGTCAGGCTTTGCGGCATTGTTGCGCGGTCAATCAGCCGGGCCTGCAAAGACTGCTCCAGCCGCTTGATATGCTGCGTTACTGTTGGCTGGGACAATCCAGTTTGCTTCGCCGCTTCGCGAAAGCCCCCGCATTTGACGACGGCAATGAACGTCGCCACACGCTCCAGATCTATCACGCCGCCTTTACTCCCGGATACGGCTGATTAATCGCGCCCATCGGTTTTTCACCAGCGAGTGCCTGGATGATGTTCATCGCTGCCTGCCGCTCGATTTCAAGCCGAACTTCCTTGACCGCCGATCCCAAATGCGGCGTAAAAAACGTTTGTGCCGTATTGTCGAGCAGCGCCTTGGGGATAGCCTGCGGGCGATCAGCGCGTATCCATTCTTCCATCTCGAAGACATCGGCTGCATATCCAGCTAGTTTTCCAGACGCCAGTGCTGCTATCACCGCATTCTCATCCACGACCGAGCCGCGACATGCATTGATCAGGTAGCTACCGGTTTTCATCTTGGCCAACGCGGTGGCATCGATTAGATGCAGTGTCTCTGCGGCCATCGGAACCATCGGCACGACATAATCACATTTTTCGAGCAGTTCATCGAGCGTGACGCGCTGTACGTGCCAAGCCTTTTCTTGTTCGGCATTGAGCGGAATCGGATCGCAATACAAGAGATTCATTTCAAAGCCAGCCAAGCGCTGGGCGATTGCACGGCCGACCGCCCCCATACCAATGATGCCAAGCGTTTTTCCTGTCAAACCAGAGCCATATAGTGTCGGCCGCCAGCCTTGGAAGTGTCCGCTACGGATTTGCCTATCGCCTTCCAGCATATGCCTTGTCAAACCGAGAAGAAGGCCGATAGTCAGTTCAGCGGTCGGGATCGTAAGCAAATCCGGCACAATCGTAAGCCATACACCGTGGCGTGTGCAGGCGTTGACATCGAAGTTATCATAGCCTTTAAGCGCGGCGCCGATGACACGCAGCTTTGGACATTCCTCGAGAAACGCGCTGTCGATGCTGTCCGGCATGAAAGCCATGAGTGCATCCGCATCTTTGGCTCGCGCAATTACCTCAGAACGCGGCAAGGTTTCCCGTGTGGTGTTGGGGATAACATCGGCGCTAGCGGACAACAATTCGATGATTTCCGGGTGCACCCAGTGGGTGAGGACGACTTTGGGCTTCATAAAAACCTTTGTAAGCTTTGGGAGTTATTTGAACTTGCGACGCAGGAAGGAGCTGAAGGCGTCGACGAGGGTAACCATGCCTAAAATAACCAGCAAAATAGCCGAGACATCCTGGTATTGCATGATGCGCAGAGAGCCCATCAGCTCGAACCCGATTCCACCGGCGCCGACCATGCCCATCACGGTCGAAGCACGGAAGTTGTATTCCCATCGATAGATCGCGGTATCGGCCATTTGCGGAAGCACTTGGGGAAAGATCCCATGAAAAATCACCTGCAATGGCGTGCAGCCCGCTGCATGCGCGGCTTCTACCGGTGCCGGATCGGCATGTTCGATCGATTCCGAAAAAAATTTGGCGATCATGCCAACCGAATGTAAGCCTAGGGCTAAAACACCCGGCAATGCGCCGAAGCCAACGGCTGCCACGAACAGGATGCCCATGATCAGTTCGGGTATCGATCGCAAAGCGTTTAACAGGCCGCGTGTGGCTTGATACACGAGTGGATGAGGGCTAGTATTCCGCGCGGCGAGCACTCCTAAGGGAATGGATAGCAATACCGCGATTGCCGTGCCGGCGATACTCATGGCCAAGGTATCCAGTACCGGTTTGACCCAGGTGCCAGCCTGCGAGAAGTTCGGTGGGAACATCTCGCCGGCAATTTTTACCAGGCTTGGCATGCCATCCTTCAATCGCTCGGCATCAAATAGGCCGACGTAATACCAGCAACCGATCACAATCGCCAGCACAACGGCAAACTGCAGTATCGTGCGGTTCCATACGCGCTGGCGCTCGGCCAGAATCAAACCAAAATCAGCTTGCATGCTGTCGCTCACTTAGAACTTCGACAGATCGAGCTTGAGCAGTGTGCCAAGGCTGCGCACCACGTCATAGTCTTTGTCGCTGATCGGGCCGAAACCATCGGCTTTGAAAGGTTTCAGGACTTCCGGATCTTTGAGATTCAAGAAGGCTGCACGGATCTTTTCCTTCAGTTCCGGCTTCAGATTGCTGCGCATGGTCCACGGGTATTGCGGATATGGCTTCGATTCGGCAAGAACTTTTACTTTGTTGGGATCGACCAGTCCGCGCTGAACCAGGGATTCAAAAATCGGCTTACTCAAGCCGCCAGCCTGCGCGTGACCGTTTTGCACGGCCATGGCCACCGCGTCATGCGCACCGGCAAAGTGTTCGCGATAGTTTTCGCCGGCTTTCAAACCGTTTTCCGCCAATATCGACTTCGGAATCAAATGGCTGGAGGTGGATGCCTTATCACCGTAAGCGACATTCTTGTTGACGATATCACTGATTTTGGCGATGCCGGCGCCAGTATTGGCGATCAATACGGACTGGTAGGTAGTGCTACCCTTTTGCTTCATCGCTGCGAATGGCTCGATGTCGCTCTTTTGCTTAGCCAGCACATACGACAAGGGGCCAAAATATGCCATGTCGATACGGCCGTGACGCATGGCTTCGATCATTGACGAGTAATCAGTGGTAACCACCAGCTCAATTTTCTTTCCCAGCTCTTTTTCCAGATAGATTTCGAGCGGCTTGTTGTTTTTAATTACGGTCGATGCGTTTTCGTCCGGCAGCAGCGCAACTTTGAGCGTTTCTGGATCGGGATTGGATGATGCATGGCCAATGCTGCAGACGGCGGCAAGCAAGACAGACATTAATGCGGATGCGAGTTTTTTCATAATCAATCCTTTACGGTAGCAAGTTGCATGGGAAATGAAGTATCGATAAGCCGTTCCTCTCGAGCGTCTTGTGGAACGCTCAAAGAAGAACGGGGTACTTGTTCATACAGCGTGTCGTAACTGGCTTGATCCAAAGTCTGCGGGGCGGCATCAAAAATGACTCGGCCATGGGACAGGCCAATAATACGGTCGGCATAACGTTGAGCGAGGTCTACCTGATGCAGGCTGACGACCGCCGAAATCCCGTCCTCTTTACAAATGCGGTGCAGCAGACTTAGCACTCGCTCTGCAGTAGCAGGATCGAGGCTGGCTACCGGTTCATCAGCCAACACCAGTTTAGGTTGCTGAGCCAGAGCCCGGGCAATACCGATGCGTTGCTGCTGGCCGCCGCTCAATGCGTCGACACGGCTTAAGGCTTTGTGCAATAAGCCGACTCGGTCCAGACTTTGCAAGCATATGGATTGATCCTTCGCCGGGAGGGGGAATAGACTGCGTAATGCCGTGTGGTAGCCCATTCGGCCCATCGAAACGTTTTGCAAAGCCGTCAGTCGGCCAATCAATTGATGCTGTTGAAACACCATGCCAGTCTGTCGGCGATGCATGCGCAATGCACGCGAGTTCGCCAAATTTCCTAAGCCGGCGACAATGGTGGTGCCGCGCTGCGACGCATGCAGCGAATTAATACAGCGAAGTAGCGTGGATTTTCCAGCGCCGGAAGATCCGAGCAATACGGTGAACTGTCCCTGATGGAGTTTGAGAGTGGTGGGATACAGTGCAATCGCATCACCATAACTGACTGAGACATTCTGTAGTTCGATCATGACACCTCCGGCAGATTTGAATTCGTAATCAAAAATGATGACCTGATTACGAATCTGAATTGCAGCGATGGTAATGTCGTGATATGACACCCTGATGACTCGTTGATGTCATTTTTGTGGCATGGTCGCGGGTGCCTGTGAGGGAAATAAGTTGTGCTATCTATGCCAAATATAGACGTCTGCTATGGGTCGAAATCGGGCCGCCGCACTGCTCATCGCGAAGGACGGCAATCGCTGCAGAACCGCCTTCCAATGGTCACTGGAAATGGAGCTTCGACATACCCGATTGCTACAAACCGCGTATCACCGTTTGGGCTTCGCTCTCCCTCCCTAGCCTGCAATGTCGTGGGCCGGCGAAGCGCCGACAAGCGTGGCCGGGTAGTCGCGACCGTCAGCCAGCTTTACCGTGGCTTGCGAGGCGCCTTCAATAACATGGAAGTTGGTCACCACGTGACCGGCTTCATCCCAGACGAAACCTGAGCCGGTGCCGCGCGGCACCTCGAACACGTTGCGTGTCCAGAAGTCCCGCACCCGTTGCGTGGTGCTGATGAAAACCACCGAATCGCGGGCGCTTTCGAACAGGTCGATAGTGGTTTTTTCGTCCGACGCCAGGTCGCCGCGAGCGATGACCGTGCGTGGGGCGCCATCCCGCGGCGCGAACCAGGCTTCAATGGCGGGCAGGAATTGCCACAGGAGCATGAGGGCGGCAAGTGTTGCGGAGACGATGAGCCAACGACGGACAAAACGATCCGGTGGCGGAGGGTTGGAAACGTAGGGCATGAGATGTCCTCGGAACGGGAATGGATCAGCGCCACAGCCCGCCAGTGCGCCAGCGCGGCGCACGCAGCGGGGTCTCGAACATGAAGGCATCGGTCGGCCATTGCGGTAGGGGCGGTGCATGTGCCGCCAGCTCGGCAAGACGCGCGATGCGTTCGTGCGTGGCCGGATGGGTGCGCAGCCAGGATGGTTCGGGGTTGCCCCAGCCCGGCAGTAGCCAGGCGCGCCAGCCGCGGCTGACCTGTTCTATCTTGGCGAGTGCCGAAGCCAATCCCGCCGGATCGCCGGTGAGCCGCGCCGCGGCGAGGTCGGCGTCGAACTCGCGCGTGCGCGACAGCCCGAGCTGCGCCAGGAGCGCCAGCTGCGGCGAGAAGGCTAGCGCCACCAGCCCCCACAGATTGATTCCGACGGACCCGGCCAGCACGAAAGGCAGCATCACGAGCAGCATCAACTGTCCCGTCATCGCCAGCAGGTGAGTCAGGCGGCTGATGTAGTCGGCCAGTCCCATCACCCGCAGGTCGTGGTGCGCGATGTGCGCTACCTCGTGGGCGAGCACGCCGGCCAGCTCGCGCGGCGAGAGCGAGCGCAAGAGGCCGTCGGTGAGCGCGATGGCGGCGTGCCGCGACGATCCGACGGCAAAGGCATTGACCACGCGGCTGGCCACGTAATGGGGCGCCGGCACGGCCGGCAGTTCCGCGCGCCGTGCCAGTTCGCGCAGCATGCGGTGGATCGCCGGGGCCTCATCGATGCCGAGCGGCCGCGCGCCATAGAGCCGCAAGGTCAGCGCGGTGGCGGCGGCCGGCTCAATGGCGAGCGCCAGCACGCCGGCGAAGAGCGCGAGCCACAAGCCGCTTTCGCCAAGGATCAAGCTGCCGGTGAAGGCGCAGATGCCCAGCAGCGCCAGAATCAGGACGACGGTTTGCAGCCAGTTGGCGACCCGGTGCCGGTGCCAGCCGGCAGAGCCGATGCCACGCATTCAGCCGCGCCCCGCTTCGCAAGATATCAGACGCCGACAGGTCTTCTCGGTCTCGTTCTGGCTCGCATCGCGCGCCATCCCGAGCGTGGCGTAGTAGTCGGGAAGCCACATCGACGTCGCCCGGAGGTAAGTCTCGCTCATGCCGGAACCATGGCATCAAGTTCCGCGATGTCCGCTATCGGGGGCGCCGGCCACCGCATCGCTGCCGGCCGGCTTTTCGCGCAGCGAACGCAGCTCGCGCCGCAGCTTATCCAGTTCATCCCTCCAGGCTTCTGCATCGTCGTAATCGACGAACTTCGGGTAGTGCTGATGGGCCGCGTGGATGCGCCGTGCGTACTTGATCGGGCACCAGTATTGCTCGGTGCGCGCCGCCACTTCGCGGGTGTAGGCGGCGACGCCGTTGCCATAGCTGCAATAAAAGCAGTTGAAGCGTTCGATCAGGTTCAGGTAGGGCAGGCTTTCTCGCCCGAAGACGACGTAATCGGAGCGCCGCACCTTGGGAATTCCGTAGACCGGGAAGCAGATCGCCTGGTAGACGGTGACGAAGACGTCCATCAGGACGAACGGCACCCATCCCAGGTAGATCACGGGAGCGGTGAGGATGACCAGCGGGCGCGCACGGCTCAGGAAGCGCCACAGGCCGATCTTGTAGCGGCGCTGGCGGCGGCGCCACTCGCCCTTGAGTTCGAGGCGCTGCCGCTGCCATTCCTCGCGAGCCTCGCGATAGACCTCCTCGACCTCTTCCTGGAGGGCGCCGATACGTGCCAGCAATTCTTCGATGTGTTGTCTCATGGATGCGGGTGGGAATTGGGGGGGCGCGTCCGGCGCGCCCGCAGGCTACTCGATGCGGATGGCGTTCACCCGCGGCTATCGGCGATTTCGACGTTCATGCCGCGCTCGTCCATGCCGAGAACCTCCTGTCGGGCGACGAGCCGCCGGTCGCACGCAAGAGCATGTGAGAGCGCGGCGGCTCACTCCTACTCCACGCGAATCTCGACCTTGCGCGGCTGTGCATGGGCGAGCTTGGGAATCCTCAGCTTCAGAACCCCCTGGTCGAATTCGGCGGTGACCTTCTCGGTATCGAGTTCCTTGGACAGCGTGAACACCCGCCGGTAGCGCGGCGAGGCGATCTCGACATGGGTCGATTCCATCCCCTCGGGCATATCGAGCTTCATTTCGCCCTCGATGGTCAGCGTTTCGGCTTCGACCTGCAAATGCAGCTTGTCCTTGGGGACGCCGGGCAGGTCGGCGGTCAGTGTGATGCCGCCGGCATCCTCGAACACATCGACCGGCGGCAGCAGGGTGGTCTCGGCCGGTGCGGGGGCATTCTTGTTGGCGGTGGTCGTGTCGCTCATGATCTGCTCCTCGTTTCATTGAATGGCGATGCGGCGCGGCTGCGCGGCTGCGCGGCGCTGGATGCTGACATGCAGCACCCCGTCGCGGTAGCGCGCCGACACGGCGTTTGGATCGATGTCGTCGGGCAGCGTCAGCACGCGCCGGAAGCGGCCGGCGAAGCGCTCGTCGATGTGCACGGTCGCCTTGCCGTCCTGGGGCGGCAGATCCACCTTGCGCTCGCCGGCGATGGTCAGCACACCCTTCTCGATCTGGACGTCGATGCCGTCCGGGTCGAGGCCGGGGGCGAAGGCGTAAATCTCGACCGACTGCGGAGTGTTGCCGATATTCATGGCCGGAAAGCCGCCGCGGGCGAAACCGCGAATGCTCGGCGACAGGTCGTACGACTGCTGGAGTTCCCGTTGCAGCCGATCGAGTTCCGCGAACAGATCGCGCGGAAACAGGGTTCTGTAGAACATGGAATCCTCCTTGACGAAGTAACGGATGCCGAAGATCGGTATCCCTGCGGCCGATATAGGATTCAGCCGTCAGGTTTTCAAGACCTTGAAACGACATTGGTCTTTCCTTATCTTGGAGGTATCGTGTCGGCAACGCATTGCGGAGCAAGGTTTTTCGATGCAGTTCAAGGACTATTACCAGATCCTCGGCGTACCCCGGAACGCCACGGCCGATGACATCAAGAAGGCCTTCCGGCGGCTCGCCCGCAAGTACCATCCGGACGTGTCGAAGGAGCCGGATGCCGAGCGGCGCATGCAGGAGATCAACGAGGCCAACGCCGTGCTCTCCGACCCCGAGAAACGCGCTGCCTACGACCAGCTGGGGCAGGGTTTCCGCCCAGGACAGGAGTTTCATCCGCCGCCCGGCTGGGACGCCGGCTTCGAGTTCTCGGGGAGCGGGTTCTCCCCTCAGGACATGGCCGGCTTCAGCGACTTCTTCGCCGAACTGTTCGGCCGCATGGGGCGGGGTGCGCGCGGCTTCGGCGCGCAGGGCCCGTTCCGGGCGCGCGGCGAGGATCATCGCGCCAAGGTGCTGCTGGACCTCGAGGACAGTTTTTCGGGACCGGTCAGGCAGCTGTCGCTGCGCGTTCCGCAGTTCGATGCCGGCGGTCGCCTCGTGGCGACGACGCGCACCTTGAACGTGAAGATCCCCAAGGGCGTGCGTCCCGGACAGGTGATCCGCCTGGCGGGGCAGGGAGCGGCCGGCGCCGGCGACGGGGAGGCGGGCGATCTGTTGCTGGAGGTGGCGTTCCGCCCTCACCCGCGCTTTCGCATCGACGGCGCCGATCTGCGCATGGATCTGCCGGTGGCCCCTTGGGAAGCGGCGCTGGGCGCCGTGGTCGCCGTCGATCTGCCCGATGGGAGCCTCAAGGTCCGCATCCCGGCGGGGGCGCAGAGTGGCCGACTGTTGCGCGTCCGCGGCAGGGGGATTCCAAGCAATCCACCGGGCGACCTGCTGCTGGACATTCAGGTCGTCGTCCCGCCGGCGGACACGCCGCGGGCGAGGCAGTTGTACGAAACGATGGCGCGGGAACTGGCGTTCGATCCGCGCAGCGACCGCAGGGGGTGATCCATGCTCGACGACGACATCCTCATCGGCAGCCTGATGGAAGACAGTTGGCTGACGCTCGAGCAGGCCGCGAAGGCCTGCGCGGTGGAACCGGACTGGCTGCTAGGCCATATCCAGGAGGGCTTGTTCCCCCACGCCGAAAGCGTTGCCGGCGTCTGGCGGTTCTCCGCCGCGGCTATCCTTCGCGCCCGGCGCATGCGGGACCTGGAGCGCAACTTCGAGGCCGTACCCGAACTGGCGGCGTTGATGGCCGATCTGCTCGAAGAGCTCGACTGTCTGCGCGCCCGGCTCGGATGACGGCAGACCGAGGTATTGAGATGAGGCGGCCAGGAACGCGGCGATCGTCTGAAGGTTCATTGTCGTCACTCCCATGGTTGTCTGCATCACCGGCAATAGATCGAGCGAATCGCCGGGAGTTCAAGGTCCGGGGCAACGATTGCGCGGCGCCATCGCGTTTGGTAGATTTTTCCCGGCCTTAGCGTCTGCCAGGAGGTTCGCATGGACATGTTCGGCACCATCTCCACCCAGATCGACGCCATGAACCTACCGCTTTTCGCGGTCACGCTGACGGCGGTCCCGCGCCGCCGGACGCCTGTGTTGTTGATGCTGCATTGGCATGCGTTCCGCTCCGCTGACGCGTCTTCCGTCCGGGCCGCGCGGCGCGGCCTCGATCCGGTGCCGGCGTCGGGTCTGCAGATCAACCGGGACTGGCGGGAACTCGCCGAACTCGACGAGTCCATGCTGGATGCCGCCTGGCGACTCGGCGCCTGGGAGCTTTTCCGCGAGGAGCGGCACGGCTGCAACCGGGTCGGCGCCTCGGACCGGGAGGCGCTCGAATGTCGTCAGGCCTTCGGCGACGATCCCTTGCGGGACCCCGGCAACACCTCGATGGTCGCGGAAGCCCCCGACCGGGAGGACATGATGCATTTCGCCGCCCGCGTCGGCTATGTCCGCTGGACGTTCCGGCCCGTAAGGGGAGGTGTCTGGCGGGCGGTCGCCGCGGACGACACCTTGGCCTACGACGGCAGCCGCGCGCCACCCTGTCCCGTGGGCGCCCGGCCGCCCGCCGCAAGCCGTACCGGCCAGACGCATTACCGCCTGGGACGCATCGACCGGCTGATCGTGCCTGGCTGACACCGTAGCGGGTCTTGAAATCCCGCGACCCGGATCCCATTTCACCGTCCGGCGGCCGCCCCAGGGGCGCGCCGTGCCTGCTGTGACCGGCGACGGGCCGCGCGCGTCGCCGCGACACGCTTTCCAATAATCTGACCTTAAGGAGATCGCTTATGCAGATACGACCCCTTTACGACCGGATTATCGTCAAGCGGGTGGAACAACAGAGACAGACCGCATCCGGCATCGTCATTCCGGACACCGCCGCGGAGAAGCCGGAGCAGGGCGAGGTGACCGCCGTCGGCAGCGGCCGCCTCATGCAGGACGGCACGGTGCGTCCGCTGCAGGTCAAGACCGGGGACCGCGTGCTCTTCGGCAAGTACGCCGGCCAGACCGTCAAGCTGGACGGCGAGGAATATCTCGTGATGCGCGAGGAGGATGTCCTCGGCATCATCGAAACGGATGCCGCCTCGATGAAGAAGGCGGCCTGACCCCGACGACTTCACTGGAGACAAGACATGGCAGCAAAGGAAGTCCAATTCCATGACAACGCCCGCGCCCGCATCGTCAAGGGCGTCAACATCCTCGCCAACGCCGTCAAGGTCACGCTGGGTCCGAAAGGCCGCAATGTCGTGATCGAGAAGAGCTTCGGCGCTCCGACCATCACCAAGGACGGCGTCTCCGTCGCCAAGGAGATCGAGCTGAAGGACAAGTTCGAGAACATGGGCGCCCAGATGGTCAAGCAGGTCGCCTCGAAGACCGCGGACGTCGCCGGCGACGGCACCACCACCGCGACGGTGCTGGCCCAGGCCATCGTCCAGGAGGGCATGAAGCACGTCGCCGCCGGCATGAACCCCATGGACCTCAAGCGCGGCATCGACAAGGCCGTATCGACGGTCGTCGACGAGCTGAGGAAACTGTCCAAGCCTTGCGCCGCCAACAAGGAGATCGCCCAGGTGGCCTCCATCTCGGCCAACTCCGATACGGCCATCGGCGACATCATCGCCAAGGCCATGGAAAAGGTGGGCAAGGAAGGCGTCATCACCATCGAGGAAGGCAAGTCGCTCGACAACGAACTCGAGGTGGTCGAAGGCATGCAGTTCGACCGCGGCTACATCAGCCCGTACTTCATCAACAACCCGGACAAGCAGTGCGCGATCCTCGATGAACCGCTCGTCCTACTGCATGACAAGAAGATCTCGGCGATCCGCGACCTGCTGCCGGTGCTCGAGGAAGTGGCCAAGGCCGGCAAGCCGCTCCTGATCATCGCCGAGGACATCGAGGGCGAGGCGCTGGCCACCCTGGTGGTCAACGCCATGCGCGGCGTGCTGAAGGTCGCCGCCGTCAAGGCGCCGGGCTTCGGCGACCGCCGCAAGGCCATGCTCGAGGACATCGCCATCCTCACGGGCGGCACCGTCATCGCCGAAGAGACCGGCAAGCAGTTGGAGAAGGCGACCCTGGCCGACCTGGGCCGCGCCAAGCGCGTCGAGATCCACAAGGAAAACACCACCATCATCGACGGCGCCGGCAAGGCCGATGCCATCCAGGCGCGGATCAAGGCTATCCAGAAGCAGATCGAGGACGCTACCTCCGACTACGACAAGGAGAAGCTGCAGGAGCGCGTCGCCAAGCTCTCCGGCGGTGTCGCGGTGATCAAGGTCGGCGCGGCCACCGAGGTAGAGATGAAGGAGAAGAAGGACCGCGTGGACGACGCCCTGCATGCCACCCGCGCCGCGGTCGAGGAAGGCATCGTTCCCGGCGGCGGGGTCGCCCTGCTGCGCGCCCGTGCCGCGATCAAGGCGCTCAAGGGCGACAACGCCGACCAGGAAGCTGGCATCCGCATCGTGCAGCGCGCCATTGAGGAGCCGCTGCGCGCCATCGCCGCCAACGCCGGCGACGAACCCTCGGTGGTCATCGCCAAGGTCGAAGCCGGCAAGGGCAACTTCGGCTACAACGCCGCGACCGGGGCCTACGGCGACCTGCTCGAAATGGGCGTCATCGACCCGACCAAGGTCACCCGCACCGCGCTGCAAAATGCGGCCTCTGTCGCCAGCCTGATCCTGACGACCGACGCGACCGTCGCGGAAGCGCCGAAGGAGGAAAAGGCGGCAGCCCCCGCGATGCCCGAGATGGACTACTGACCCTCTCCGGGTTGACTTGACTCCGGGGCGGGGCATCCCGCCCCTCTTTTTTTCAAGACCGCTGCTGGGGGGAGTGTGGAACGATCGCCGCTGTTGTTGGCAGTTGCCTCGGCTTCTATCTGTTGAGCTTGACATCTATACGTGGCAAACTATGCGCATTTTCTAGTTGTTGACAACGCAAATGTCTGCCGTCATTGCCATCCAATACACTCAGGATCAGATGCGTACCCTGACCGGCGTGTCCGTCGAGACGGTGCGGCATTGGCGTAAGACCGTGCCTTACTTGGCGTCGAAGACAGGGAAGGCCGCACGGTTCACCTTTGCTGATCTCCTCGGCCTAGCGGTCACCAACGAACTGGTTGGCTCATTGGGCGTACATATTGGCACAGTCAGCGCTGGCGTCGACGCGTTGTTTCGGTTGCTGGCCACCAGTAGCGCCCTGGCACTGAATGGGGCCGTGGCGTTTGTGACACCTACTTCGGCGATCCTGCGCGACACCATCGGCCTCGAGGGAGTTGGCCCGGCGCCAACGCAACCGACTCTCATCATCCCGCTCGATCCTTTAATCACGCGGCTTCAACAGCATATGCTGCCGGTCATGCCAACGCAAAGGCAAATAGCGTTACCGTTTCCGCCCGAGGCAATTCGGAGTAGGGCGTGAACACCGCGACCTTGGAACATGTGCTTGCTGCAACCGGCTTCATGCCGGACGGCCAACCCGCGCGTGGTCTTCGCCTGGGTGCTGAGGCTCGGGCCTTACGCCACGGCCGCGTTTTTGCTCCAGACGCGCTGTGGCGAAGTGCGTCGTCGTTGACCGTCTACTTCAAATTCGAGCAAAGCACGCCTACAGACGATCTGGTCAGCCAGTGGCGACGAGAGGTCTGGAACGAGGGGTTCGCGCCATTGCTGTGGGTGATCTCGCCACAGCGTATCGACCTGTACAATGGTTTCGGCACGCCCGTGAAAGAAGATGATGCCCGGAGGCACCTGATCCGGCGTTTCGAAAACATCGACGCTTCGCTCAAGGAACTGGATGCGCTCGCCGGCAGACTGGCGATAGAGACAGGCCAATTCTGGGCCCAAGTGCCAGCTGTCGATCGCAAGACCAGTGTCGATCAAAAACTCCTGTCCGACCTTGGACGTCTCGAACGCGATTTAGTCGCTGCCAACCTCGCACGTGGTATGGCACAGGCTTTGATCGGGCGGGTGATCTTCACCCAGTATCTGATCGACCGCGAGATCGTCAGTGCGGCGCGGCTGAAGAAGATATGCGGCTACACCGCGTTGCCGGCGATCCTGTGCGACCGATCAGCGACGAGCAAGCTGTTCGAGTGGCTGGCCCAGACCTTCAATGGCGATATGTTTCCGCCCTCGTCGGTCAAGACGACACCCGCCGCTCATCACTTGACGCGGGTTGCCGAATTCCTCGAGGCCGTTGATCCGGAAAACGGACAGCTCAGCTTCTTTCCGTACCAGTTCGATGTCATTCCGGTCGAGCTCATCAGTTCGATCTACGAGCAGTTCGTGCACGCCGAGCCGCGCCCAGATGGAAAGCGCACGGAAGCGCTGCGCAACGGCGTACATTACACACGGCTGTCCGCGGTCTCGCTGATCCTAGATGAGGTCATGGACGGCCTGTCTGGGCGGGAGTCGGTGCTGGATTTGACGTGCGGCTCCGGTGTCTTCTTGGTCGAGGCGTTACGGCGCTTGGTCCATCGGCGCATGCAAGGTCAGGCACCCACTCGGGAGGTGATCCGCTCGACGCTCTATGAGCAGATCTACGGGGTGGACATCAGTGAAGCCGCCATTCGCGTCGCTGCATTCAGCCTGTACTTGGCGGCGCTTGAACTCGACCCCGATCCGCACCCGCACCCCCCACATTCGCTGAAGTTTCAGCCGTTGATAGGTCGGACCTTGTTCGTTAGCGATGCTCGGACCGTCGAGCTTTATGGAGAAGGGAAGGCGGCACTGACGACCCCGACGGGACTGAAGCAGTTCGATCTGATTGTCGGCAACCCGCCCTGGAGCTTCAAGGGACAGGCCGGAACCGAAGCACGGCGCAAGACCAGAACCGCGGGTGTGCCTGCACAGCCGCGGGGAGAGGGGCTGGACTTCGTGCTGCGGGCAGCTGAGTTTGCGCATGAGAGGACGCGCTTTGGCATCATTCTCAGCGCGACGCCGTTCTTCAGTCGCAGCGGAACAGGCATGGCAGCTGCCCTGCATGTCATGCGCGCCTTGGCCCCGATCACCTTGGTCAATCTGTCCAACTTATGCAGTTGGCTTTTCGAGACAGCAACCATGCCGGCAGTGATCCTCTTTGCTCGCCATCGGCCGACGCAGCGAGCAGATCAGGTCACGGTCGTTCAAATTCCGTGGACGCCAAACGGCGCGAGAACCCATTCGTTCGAGGTAGCGCCCAGTGATGTCATCAAGTTGAGTCTTGGCGAGATCGAAAAGCAGCCGTTGAAGTTGAAGGCCGCTGCGGTAGGTCGTCGCCGTGATCTCCTGTTGTTGGACGAGCTGACATCGGAGCATCAAAGCCTGGGCGAACGACTGGCATCACTCGATACGAAGTTCCGCGATGGGTTGACTCAAGGCAGCCCAGCGAACCAGACCCGCGATGCCCGTGAAATAAATGGCTTAGAGCTACTGCAGGCCAACGGCATGCAGCACTTCCGCATTCCTGACGACCTTCCGGCATACAGTTGTTCGAAGGCTCAGTGGCCCCGCTCGCGCGATACCTATCGAGCGCCTTTGCTGATCGTCAAAGAAATGGTGGTGGGTCATCCGCGAGCTACGGTTGCAGTAGCCGAGCGCGATCTTGTCTTTACCGATTCCTTCTTCGCTGTATCGCTGCCGGTAGCCCATAAGCAAACGGCGCATTTGCTCGCCGCAATCCTTAGTTCCGCACTAGCCTCGTGGTTCTTTGGTTTGACGGCCGCTGAGTTTGGCATCTACAAGCGAAAACTATTGATGCGCGACGTTGGCTTTCTGCCGGTTCCCGATTTCATAGCTGCTGCCAAGTCGCAAGCGGGGCAACGCTTACTGGAACTAGAGAATGCACTGCGTAAACGCGAAATCGACACGCAGCATTGGGATGCCCTGGATGAAGCTGTCTTCGACTTATACGGACTTAGTGACACCGATCGAGTCGTCATTCGAGACGGACTTCTGCGTGCCGGATGGCAATGGGAAAACGGCCGCGAGTTCTCTGCTGCAATTTCGGACAGTCATACCGAGGTTGCGGCGTATGCCAAGACCTTCCTCTCCGTCATGGCGGGCTGGCTCTCCGTTCGCAACAAGCGGCACATGCGCGCCGAAGTGCTCGACTTGCCAAGAAGTTCGGCCTTGCGTGTAGTGCGCTTTGTCCTGGAAGACGGACCGGGAGACTCCAGTGTAAGCGTTGTTGCGCCACAAGGTGACTTGAGCGATGTGCTGGCTCGGATTGGCAGACGCCTGAAAGTCAGGATTGCGACTGCGCTCACTGCAGAGCGTGAATTGCGAGTGCATGGCCGCAACGAAGTCGTGATCATCAAGCCGGCAGCGCGTCGCCATTGGATGGGCAGCGCAGCGTTGGAAGATGCCGATGCAGTGGTAGCGGAGAGCTTATCAGGGGGGAATGCTTGAGAATTCCGTATGAGCCCCCTCCAGCTTTGGGCAGAGAGTTCATCGAGCTGGGGCCTGAGATTGTCGCAGTCATCCTGATGACAGTAGCTAGCGGTTGGCGGTACGCATGTGCTGCCGCAGATATAAATGCCAATGCTGGCGAGGTTCTAATAACGGAGCGCTTGCGCGACGGAATGCGCCGTGTGCAGAAAGAAGCTCCAAAGGACTCGCCATATAAGCAGATTTGGGTACTGCCGGGTACTGAGTCACGATCCAAGAGCAGCGTGGTGCTGCCGGACGGGCGTACCGACATCCCGCTGGCGTTTGTCGAAATCTTTTTGCGCTTCGGCGAGCATGACCCGCATGCGATCATCGAATGCAAACGAATCGCCGGGTTGGATACCCACTTATGCCGCGAATATGTAGTCGAGGGCATGGATCGATTCATCCAGGAGAAGTACGGGGAGAACCATGCAGTTGGCTTCATGGTGGGTTACGTGCTCTCCGGTTCGCCGCCAGAATGTGCCGATGGCGTAAATGCTCACTTGAAACGGGTTTCGCGTCCAGCAGATCGCCTCGACCCAAGCGGCGTTAGTGACGGACCGTTTTGGCAGAGCTTGCACGCACGTCCTGAGCAGTCAATGCCAATACGTTTGCATCATGCGTTCCTTGAGTTTTCGGCTTCAGCTGCGTAGCCAATGTTGTGCTCTTCGCCAGAAATCTGTGGTTTTGAGGGGTATAAGGGACCTTTCGTACGGCCTTAATGGACGACTGGGGCGCTTGCACGGTGACTGGGGGCAATATGCCTGAAGTGCTGCGGTCCAGCCATGCAAAACCCTGGGCCGACTGCGACGCAGATGCGGAACGGCTCGACGTGTTCAATGGCTTTCTGCTGATCGCCAATTTCGACGCGCTCTTCGACCGGGGCCTCATCAGCTTCGATGATTCGGGGGTACCGCTGATCTCGCCACGACTGGCCCCGGAAGCCCCCGCGAAACTTGGCCTCACGGCGGATATCCGGCTGCGCTGGCAGGCGCCGGAGCACGCGATCCACCTTGCCTGGTACCATGAGAAGGTATTACAGGCGGGGTAAGCAGGCCGCTGCAATGGGAAAACGCATGTCCAATACCGCCGGTCTTCTCTCCGATTTGTATCAGCTCGTTCATGACGAGCAGCAGACCGCCAATCATCAGCTCTTTACCACCTGGGAGCGTCCCTTGTCGGACAAGCTCCAGAAGGGCATTACACAGGGCTTCGTCCGCATTGAACGCGGTCCTGAGCCGACGACGCTGTGGGCCTATCCCGACGATACCGAATCGCGCTTTCGGGAAGGCGATCTGCTCTGCCTGCATCAGGGCAATCCACTGGAACCGCTTTGCCGGGGACTCTCGTTCGAGCTGGAGGAAGACAATCGCTGGCTGCTGCGAGGAATACGCGCCGTTGCGGCCTTTAACGACTACATGGGCGGGACCTGCTACGTCGACCCCGACGCGATGGACCTCACCGGCTACTACAGGCAGACCCTGGAAGAGATCGCTACTTCCGCCGCCGGCAGGGAAACCCTGATGCCGCTGCTGTCCGGCCAGTTGGACATCGGGTTCGACGAGGGTGCGATGGCGGAAGCGATTCGCATCGCTCAGGCCGAAGGCTGCAACGACAAGCAGGCGGAAGCGGTCGGCTGGGCGCATGGCGCGCAGCATATAGCATGCATCCAGGGGCCGCCCGGAACCGGCAAGACCCGCGTGCTCTCGCTGATCGCCCGGCTGGCCGTGGAACGCGGCGAGCGGATTCTGATGACCTCGCACACCCACATGGCTATCAACAACGCCCTGAACAAGATTCACGTCCAGGGTGTGCCGGTGGTGAAGGTTGGCCGCGCCACGCAACGCAAGGGGCTCGATGACGCGATCCCGAACTTCGAAGGGCTCGACGGCTGGGAGGATCGCCCCACCAACGGCTATGTGGTCGGAGCTACGCCGTTCGCCACCTGCACGTCCCGCCTCGAAAACTACGGCTTCGACACCATTCTTTTCGACGAGGCCAGCCAGATCACTGTGCCGCTGGCGCTGATGGCCATGCGCAAGGGCAAACGCTTCATCTTCATTGGCGACCAACGGCAGTTGCCGCCCGTGCTCCTGTCTCGCTCCGTGCTCGACAAGGAGTCGCATTCGGTTTTTTCCCACCTGACCTCGCGCGAGGCCGAGCACCTGGTCATGCTGGAGGAGACCTACCGCATGAACCGCTGGCTGACCGACTGGCCGAGCCGGACCTTCTATGGCGGTGCCTTGCAGGCGGCCGGGAAGAACCGGGAACGGCGACTTCGGCTTTCCGGCATGCCGGCGCGGTTCTCCGCCGTGCTTGATGCTGACAGCCCGGCGGTTTTCATCCCGACGCCGGACACCTCGGCGCGGACGAAGAACTGGAAAGAGGCCGAACTGGTGGCGGACCTGGTTGAGGCCATCGCCGCCGGCGGCCTGCCGATGAGTGAGATCGGCATCGTTTCGCCCTATCGTGCCCAGGGGCGGACCATACGCACGCTCTTGGCAGAACGTTTCGGCCGCGAGGCGGCCCGGCAGGTGGTGGCCGACACGGTGGAGCGGATGCAGGGGCAGGAGCGCGAACTTATCATTCTGTCGCTGGCCACGGGCGACGAGGCGTTCCTCTCGGCGATCGCCGAATTCTTCTTCCAGCCCGAGCGGCTCAACGTGTCCGTCACGCGGGCGATGACCAAGCTGATCGTCATCGGCCCGGAAATCGGGGACATTCCGGACAACAACGGTAACGAGACGATCCGGCAGTGGGTGGCCTGGCATCGGGACATGATCAGCCAATGCCGGAAGGTGGCGTTGTAGGCATGGCGACGTTCATTCCGGAACGGGTCGGCGCGGTAAGCGCCCGCGGCATCCATATCAAGCGCACGCTCAGCACGCTCGATGACGATCATGTGGTGCGCACGCCGATCCGGCGCAGCGAGTGGCTGCCCGATTTCTTCGTCCAACATCCGAAGAACGGCTGGCTGGCCATCGCGGTCGCCGACACGCCGTTTTCCGCCCTGGCCGGCGACCAGTTGTTCGAGAACGAGGCGCGCGCCGCCTTCGAGAAACTGCTTGCCGACTTTCAGGCTTTTCCCGCCCTCCCTGGCACAAGCCGGGCACCTCTCGGAAAGCTGATCCTGATGTGGAAATGCAGCCAGGACGAGGTGCGAATGATCGCCGGACAGCATCTTGCGCGGTTCGGTATCCGTCTGCTCTCCAAGGCCCAGTTCCTGGAGCTTGGCGCCAAGCTGGTGCCGCGTCTACTTGAGCCCATCGACGCCGAGGCGGAGCAGGCCATTCTGAGCCGCTATTTTCCGGAAGCGGAAATTCACGCCACCTGCACGACCCGCCGCCATTTTTGTCGCGACAACTCGGCGAGGCTTCAGCGGTTCTTCCTGGATCACCAGCAGGAATGGGCGGCGAAACTCGACTTGGAGCCGCCCCCGGAACAGGCCGAAGCGGCAAAGGATCTTTCCATTCGCTTGGTGAACGGGGTGGCGGGCAGCGGCAAGACCCTGATTGCCCTCTCGCGCGCCCAGCTCCTGTCCGAGTTGTATCCGGATCAGCGAGTACTGGTGCTGATCCACAACACGCCGGTGGTTGCCGACATCAAAGCGAAACTGACTCGCACCAAGGGCGCGCTGCCTGGGAATCTGGAGATCGAAACCTTCTTCGGTTGGGCGCACCGCCAGTGGCGGAATCTCTATAAGAAACCGCTGAAACTGACCACTACGCCATGCGAGATAGAAGAACTGATCGCGCACTATCGGACCCGCTGGCCGGAACTGGGACAGCCGGAATCACTCCTGCGCGAGGAGCTCGATTTCATCAACGAGTCGCTGATTACCGATGCGGAGCGTTACTTCAACGCCAATCGTGCCGGCCGTGGCTTCGCTTTGAAACCAAAGGAACGGGCTGCGGTCTGGGAGTTGTTCCAGGCTGTGACGTCCACGCTCAACCGGAGTGGCCAGCGGCTGTGGAGTGCGGTTCCGCTCGAAATCTGCCAGGCAACGGATCAGACGGCCATGGAGAAATACGATCATGTCCTGATCGACGAAGCACAGTTCTTCGCGCCCTCCTGGTTTCAGGCGGTCCGGCTGGCCATGTGCGAGCGGAGCAGCCTTTTTCTTTGCGCCGATCCCAATCAGGGTTTCATGAAGAACCGGCTCAGCTGGAAGAGTGTCGGACTCGATGTGTCTGGCCGCACCAAGAAGCTGCGCCGCTCGTATCGTACGACGCAGGCGATTCTCGCCTCGGCGAACCGCATTCTCGCGCAGTATGCCCAAGGCGATCCGGATGATTTCCTGGTGCCCGATCTTTCTGGCATGGAACCCGGTGTCAAACCGATGCTGGTCTATACCGACTCGCCGCAGGACTCGGTGGACCGGCTCGTGAACGAACTCTCCGCCAATATTGAGGAGCGGACCATGGCATTGGGCGACCTGTTGGTCATCTACGGCGAGAATGTGCAGAAGGCCTTGCTGTATGACAGGCTGTGCAGGCGATTCGGCGCGGACAGCGTCTGGTGGCTCAACAAGAAGGAACACCGCAAGGCGCCGCCGAAGGGATGCGAGCGGGACTATCTGCGCCTGGCGAATCTCGAAACTGCCACCGGCCTGGAGGCTGGCGTGGTGTTTCTGATCGGCATGGAGAATCTTCTCTCAGGTAGTGACACTCCAAGCCTCGGCAAGGAGGTACAGGCGGCCGAGGTGGAAGAAAATGCCAGGAAGCTCTATATGGCGATGACGCGTGCAGGGCAGTACCTGATTCTTCTGTCTTCACAAAGAGTTCCGGCATTCATTGAAGACAGCTTTACACAGTTGGCCGATGCGCCAGAGCCAGCATGAATGCAGTGAGCGCGAGGAGGGAGCCCGGCAAAGGTCCCAAACGGTTATTGAGGATTTCCGATCTAAGCCATGTCCGTTTAACCTAGTGCGTCGTATCGTAGTTTAATTACGCCACGGCGATGCAAAATAAAAGAATTCCTCCAATTGGATCTGGCAACGACAGGCAAGAGCAAGAATTTTTTCGGCAGGGTATACAGCAGGGTATTGCGAAACTCGATGTGGAAAAACAATAGACAAATCAAGGCGCTTACTGCGCCATTTATGATAGAGTGGGAGTAGACATCTGGCAACCACAGGCAAGAACAAGCAATAACGTCTTGATCCGGCTAGGTGAAGTGTGAAGTGACCGTCATGCCAGCGAAACTGGCAACTAGGAATTTGCGGAACAAATAGTTGGACCTCAGCTTTTCGCCGGGGTGAAAAGTTCAAACATATTCAGGCCGAATTAATCCCAAATTGTCCATTAGCCATTTTTCGGGGATTTGGTGCAAGCTAAGAGACATTGCGCCGGTCACCGCTTGCGGGTCGGCGGCCTTCTTGTTGCCGTGCTCGAACAGTTCCTTGGCGTTCTTGACCAATTCCTGCTTCCAGGCGCTGATCATCGTCGGATGTACGCCGTACTCCGACGCCAGCTCCGCCAAGGTCTTGTCCCCTGCCAAGGCTGCCATCGCCACTTGCGCCTTGAAGTCCGCGCTGTGTTGCTTGCGCTTTGCTCCCATGATTCACTTTCCTTTCAACCGGTCAGCCTTAGCTTAGCCGACTGTCCGAAAAAACGTGACCGCCGCACTCAGCCCGCGCTGTGGCGCTGATCTACAACTGGTGGAGTCTCTTCGTGCGGCTGGCCAACCCACAGGCCCGTCGCGAAGCGATTACCAGTCGGCCGTGGTTGATGTCCTCGGTCGGCCGCAAGACGGAACACGCCGGCCAGACGACGATCACCCTCACCGGCTTGCACGCGCATTTCGGCAAGGCGCGCGATGCCCTGACGCGTGTCTCCGCCTTGCTTCAGGAATGGACCACACAGGCTGCGGAGCAGTTGAACCCCCTTACCGTCTGGCAGCGTGTCTGCGATCACCTCAAGCATATCCTCGCCAATATCGGCCCGCCAAAAACATCCCTATCCCCAAGAAAATATGCTCAAGGAATTGGGTAACTGCCGTTTTTAGGTTCAAGGCATGTCGGTTGTTGAATCGGATGGGATGGGTGTTTCCCGGTCGGTGATTCAGAACCCGCTTTCGCGAATTATCACGGCCAGCGTACCCTTGATGGCGTCCCAAGCCAGACTGCGCGCGGCGCCGCGAATGTGTACGGTGCCGCGCAGTTCATGCTGCTGTTGCGTCGGTGGCGGTCGATCGAGTCGTAGCCGAACACGGTAAAGGGCGTCACTGGGAATCGGTTCGGCTTTTTCCTTGTTGGTTGCCAGCGCGCCGCCATGACGACTGTCGAGCATCGGGTGCAGCAGCCGCTGGCTACGCGTCGAATCGATGGCGAGGACGACGCCGGGCAGCGCCAGCGGGCTGCCTTCGGCAATGAACTCGGCGGTGGCGCCGGGCTGTACGCGGTCGATCAGGCGCTGCTCGACATAGGCATCAACTACCCACTGCCGTGGATCGATCAGGATGCCCAGCGGTTCGCGCACGCTTAGCCACATGCCGGGGCGAAAATCGGGTGCGACATCCCGCCATTCGCCAGCGAAGGCGGCGACGATGAGCAGCCTGCCCATCTCATCGCGTGCGGCACGTATCTCGGCATGCTGTTCGGTTAGTTGGCCGGTCAGCACCATTTGTTGCTCGGTACCATCTTCGGTGTCGAGTAGGCCAGTCAGACGGCGTTCCATCGCCGAGGCAGCGGCCTGTGCTTGAGTCTCGCGCGCGGTGACATCGGGATTGTTCAAACGCGCCAATACGGTTCCAGCGGCAACGGGGCCGGGCGGATGAATCTCTTCCAGCTGAGCCGGGAAGGGCGCAAATACCAGTTGCTGTTGCTCGACGTGTGCGACGCCTTGGCCGCTGACGCCGAAGCGCCACGGCACCAAGAGTACGATGCCGCCCATCATCAGCAGGATGAGCCATAGGCGACGGCGATTTGGCAAGATTTCTGCGCTTCGCGCGCGCCAGATGGATATCTCTGACCAGATGGGTCGCAAGACGAACCAGCCGATTTCCACCCCCATCAGAAAAATGCCTAGCGCCTTAAAGAAATAGTGGTAAACCGCCAAGGCGATACCGAGAAACAACACCAGCCGGTATAGCCAGGTGACCAAGGCAAAAGCCACCAGCGCACGGCGTTTGCGCGGTGTGAAGTGTTCCGGCCAGGGATCGGCGAAACCCAGCAGATGGCGGCGCAGCCAGACCCGGGCTTGGGCGCCGGCGCGCTCGTGCAGGTTGGGAAAGTCGAGCAGGTCGGAGAGGATGAAATAACCGTCGAAACGCATGAACGGGCTGGCATTGAGTAACAATGACAGTACCCAGCCGGTGGTGGCCAGATACAACGAGGCCTGTCGCAAGGCGCCGTCGTCGAGCAGCGCCCAGGCGAAGGTGGCAAGGCCCGCCAGTGCGAGTTCCACGCCGATGCCGGCAACCGAAATCGCCAGTCGCTGGCGGTGCGAGCGCAGCCGCCAGGATTCGCCGGTATCGGTGTAGAGCACCGGCCAGAGCACCAGCAGGGCCACCCCCATGTGCGCGACGCGCACGCCAAAGCGCGTCGCCACCAGCGCATGCCCCAGTTCGTGAAAGGTTTTGGACACTGTCAACGCCAGCAGAAAGCCGAGGATGCCTTCCGGCGTCAGGATGTTTGTCACGCTGTGGGTAAAACTGTCCCATTGCTGCGCCACCAGTATCAGACCGGTAACGATGATTGCTGCCAGAATCAGTCGCGCAGTGGGCGAGAACAGCGGCTGCACCAGTGGCGCCAGCCGCGCCAGAAAACGTTCTGGACGGATCAGTGGCACGCGGATGAACAGATAGTGGTGCAGCCACCAGCGCCAATGCCGCCAGCCGGGCTGCCGCAATTGTCCGAGCAGGCGCTGTCGGCCGTTTTCGGACAAAGCCAGTAGATGATGTTGTTCGAGAAAGCGCGCAAAGGCTTCGACCTGTCCGGCATCCGCCGCCAGCGGCGTTTTGGCGGCGATGTCCGCCGCGATGCTGGCTGGGTCGCCAGGCCAGCGCAGCAGGCATTCGTATTCGAACCAGCCGACGCGATAGAACCGGTTGCGCAACGGGTCCTGGATTACCCAGAATGGCGCACCATCCTTGTCGGTACCGGACTCGTAGAGCCGCAAATCCTGGCGCAGCGGCGGCAGAGAACGCGGCGGCACATCGCCCGCCAGGGCGGTCGTCGTGGCAATGGCGCTGCCGGTCACAATCCGCTCCATTCACGCAGACTGGCCAATGGCCGGCGCAGCAGGTAGTAGCCGAGCACGACCCAGTCTCCATACAGTTTGGCCGTGCCGCGCAGGCCGATGCGCACGTTGTCACTGTTGTCATCCACGCTGGCGCGCAGCCGGTAACTGGCGATGCCATCGGGCGAGAGCGTGGCCTGATAGCTGGTTTCGGTAATCCGGCCGGAGATCGGTGAGAGAGGATGCACGGTAAGAAACAGTTTCACCGGCGCACCGACATCGAGCGCGATGGCATCGGCCACCGGCAGATGGATCAGGATGCCGGGTTTCGCCGGATTGGCCAGCAGCATGATGCGTTCGCCGGTGACTACCGGGCGGCCTTTCCATTCGTCGGGATCGGCGAACACGGCGACGCCATCGTAGGGCGCGACCGCGTTCACCCGCGCCAACTGCGCCTGCACGGCGGCCAATTCGGCGCGGCGTTCCTCGGCGCGGCCGGTGAGTGCCACGAGTTCCGCCTTGCTGCGGCTGCTGTCGAACGCCAGCTGGGTGGCGGCGAGCAGTTCGGCATCGGCCACGGCGACGGCTTTTTTCGCCACTTCCAGCCGGTTGCGCAGAGTCGTGTCGTCGAGCGAGAACAGCACATCGCCGGCTTTGACCGGCTGATTCGGCCGGACATGCACGGTGCTCACCACGCCATCGAGCGCGGCGGTGATCGCCATCGCATCGACCGGCGCGATTTCCGCCGGCGCCAGTGCGGTTTGCCGCACCGGCAGAAGGAAAAACACGGCCAGACCGGCGAGCAGGAGATGCCGCTGCTTGCGACTGAGCTTTTGCCAGCGCGCCTTGAAAGTCGGCCGTGGCGAGCCGGCGAGCATTTCCCAGCAATAGGCCCAAGTTTGAACAAGGCGTTGCAGGGTATCGGCGATGGGTTGAGGCGGTGGCGCATCGAGCAGAAAACACAGGTGTCCAAGTAGTTCTCCGGAACGACGTTTCAGTGGCAACACGTAAGCTCCCGTCGGCCACCATTCACGCCAACCTTGCGCTACATCGTCCGCTGCATCCGTCAGGATTTCCGGCGTTGCGGCAAACCAGCCACCGACAGTGGGCAAGCGGGAGAGCAGCCAAGGCCAAGCGCGCTTCAGCCAGAGCAGGTAGGGGCTGTCTTCTTCCACCTTGGCCAAACCGGAAATGGCCAGCAATGCGCCATCGGCGGCGAATACCATTGCTTGCCGGAAAGGCAGCAGCGCAAAGCTGTCATTGGCCATGCTGAACGTCAGTTCGGCCGGGTTTTGCGCTGCCCGGGCACGAGCTTCGAGGTCGGCCGTCAACGCGGCCAGGGTTTGTTCGGGAGTCATCGGCTGGCCCGCTGTCGTGATAAGAAACGATCTACCGAGAAATCAGCGACCGATCTTGAAATGTGCGATGCCACTCATTCCGGCCAACAGCTCCGGCTGGACGCTGTCCATGCGGGCTTCCAATTCGATGGTCTGGGCCACGGCATCGACCCGGGCATTGATGGCAGTGACATGCGCCGGATAGCTGCGGCCGGTTTCGTTGATCGTGACTTCAAACGGCGTGCCCTCACGCAGCTCGCGCAGCCAGCGGGAAGGCACGTTGAGGCGGATTTTCAGCGGGCCGTCGCTGACCATTTCCACCAGCGGCGCGCCGACATTGACGCCCTGATGCGGTTTGACATGAATTTTCACCACCCGACCGTTGAACGGGGCGGTTACCGTGCATCGTCTGACCTGGGTACGAGCGACACCGATCGCCGCCTTGGCCTTGTCGGCAGTTGCGGTGGCCAGGGCAACTTCCATGTCGCCGGCGGCATCGAGTTTGCGCAAGCCTTCTTTCGCGGTCAAAGTCTCCTTGGCCGAGGCATATTCGGCTTCGGCCATGCGCTGACGGGCCGCTGCTTCCTCACAGTCGAAAGCGACGACGGTTTGGCCCTTGGCCACCCGGCCGCCGAGCTGGGCATTCAACCGGGCGATGCGGCCGGTCATTTCGGCAACCAGAATGGTTTCCAGTTCAGGGCTGAGCAGGACGCGAATGGCGTTCGGGTCTTCCGGCGTTGCCGATGCGGATTTCGCCGGTGTCGCGACTGGGGATGACACCGGCGGTCGGGCGATTGCATTTGCCGGCGGAATCGGCGACTGCGCCGCCGCCAGACTACAGCCCAGCAAGGCCAATAGAGCCAAGTTCCAGCGATAAAAACAGCGCATGATCCCTCGTTTATTGTGGTTTGGCGGCGGGCGAATCCGTGGCGTTTTTGTCGGCAACTCTGAATACCTGCCCCTGCCATTGGTTCAGCGTGGACCCGATGGCCGTGGCCAGGGTTTTCACATCGTGACTATCTATCGTTTCGGGCAGCACTTCCAACCCTACTGAATTATAGAGCCGACCCCAGGCAGCCTGGGCGTTCGAATAGGCGGCATAGCGTTGGTATTCGGCCAGCAGCGCCCGCGCTTCGGCGCGGATCACTTCCAGTTCGGAATCGAACTTGCTCTTTGCGGCGGCCTGGGCGAAATGGTAGAGCCGCTGGTCGACACGCAGACTTTCCTCGGCGAACGACAATTCATTCAGCGACAGGGCATAGCGTTGCACGGCGACCCGCACCTGGGTTAGCACGGCCATCGACAGCGCCATGCGCCGCATGTCATCGGTTTTGTTCTGGTTTTCGTGAGCTTCTTTCAGCGATGGCCATTGCGCCAGTTTGAGAATGTTCCACGTCAATCGCACACTGGTATCGAACCAGCTGCTGTTGTAGTTGTACTTGTTGGAATCGTATTGCAGGCCGGCATCGAGGCTGAGATTGGGCCATAGCAGCAGCTTGGCGGCCTTAATGTCGTTTTCGGTGACGCGGCGGCGATACCATTCCTCCATGATCTCGGGGCGCTTTTCCAGCGCCATGGTTTCGAGGTCGGCGACATTGGCGGGCGGCGGCGGCAAGGTGAATTCCTGCTGATCGGCGAGTGTATAAGCTGTGCCCGGCGCAATGGACATCAAGGCCGTCAGCTCGGCGCGCGCTAGTTCCAGATCCTGGCGGCGCAGCGTTAACAGATTGACCGCATCGAGCAGTGCGCGTTCATAGGCAAGCACTTCCGCCTGCGGCATCAAGCCTTCCTTTTCCACCTGCTTGGCGCGGGCCAGCGCGGTATTGACGCGCGCCAGCAGCGCATCCACACGACCGATCAGCTTTTGTGCGCCGAGCGCCCGCCAGTAACTGTTGCGTACATCCTGCAGCACGTTCTGCACGACCTTGCGCCGGCGTTCCTCGGCCATCAGTACCTGGTCGGCCTTCTGCTGTGCGCGGTAATAGGAAACACCGAAATCCAGCGCATTCCAAGAGAAAGTCAGATTCGCCAGAGTGCGGTGGCGCTCCTGGGAGGTGGAAGGACGCAGGGTTTCCAGACCATCTTCGATGCCCACGGAACGGCCGCCGGAATCGTTGTTGCGATCAACATAGCCGGCGCCCGCCACCAGTCGAGGCAGCATCTCATAGGTGGAGACGTCAAATAGGCTTTGCGATAGCGCCGTTTCCATCAACTTGAGTTTGTAGTCGAGGTTGTATTTCAACGCCCGTGCTGCCGCATCTTCAAAGGTCAGCGGGGCGGTGATCGGCTCCTGCTCGGCGTACATCTGCATACGGTCCTGGGTCACCCGATCCTTGATTTCCTTGTCGGTGTAGGGAATCGGGCTGACCGTGCCGCAACCGGCGAGAAACAGCGCACAGCAGGAGGCAGCCAGCAAACTAGGATAGAAAGGAATGGTGTTTTTCTGTCTGTGATTTTTCATGGTTTCATCGTGAGCATCAATGGGCATCGAAAGGTTAACTGGATGAGTGCGCTGACTGCGCGGCGTAAGCACCCGCGGGCAGCGGCAAACGTCCGATGCCGCCACGCAACTGATCGGCGAACGATGGCGCGGGGCTGTCGATCCACGACGCGACCGGTTCCATACGTCCCGCAACAGCGGTATCCGTCGTTGACTGCATCCTTGACGTATCGATGCGCGACGCATCGGCGGACTCCTCGCTGGGTCGCGCCTCCGCCGGGGGCTGAAGCGGTTGTTTTTTCAGTTGCTTTTCCAATAGTTGTCGAGCATCCGGCTGGAAGAGTTCCGGCGTCGGCAGCGCATGGTCACTGCTCAGGGTGATGCGACCGTAGCGGCCGTCCACCACGCGACCGATGCATGTCGCCTGTTGCTGCGAGTCACGCACGGCATGCTGGATGAACAGGTTGGGGTCCATGCCTAAGTCCGGCGTCTGCGAGGATAGCCGGATATCGCCTGCCGCAACCCATTCCGGCCGGCCGAACTGATGCGCGTCGTCCATTGCGCGCTCCGCCTGGGCGCTTTCCACCGCGCGGTTCACATAAACGATGGGGTGGAAGGGAATCGGCAGCCGGCGCACGTCGTTGAATCGCTCGCCGAGAAAATACACGCTTGGATCGGTGACTACGGGACTCACTGACAGCGGATCGTGCGACAAGAGCGAATCGATAGGTGGCGTGGGCGGCAATCCGCCGAATGGTGTTGGCGAGAGAGGCGGATTTTCCGCCATCACATTCACCGTGACCGTGGCCGTCTCGGTCACACCGCCGCTGGTGACGGTGTAGGTGTAGCTGTCGTTGCCCACATAGCCCGGTGCGGGTGTGTAGGTAATGGTGCCGTCGGGGTTGACGGTCACGCTGCCGTGCTGCCCCTGGGTGACTCCGGTGATGGAGTGGTCGGGGTTCTCGAAGCTGTCGTTGGCCAGCACGTTGGTGGTGACGGGCACGCCGGGGCGCGTGTTGGCGCTGTCGTCGGCGATATCCGCGACCGGGGTGACGGTGAGGGCGAGCGTGGCCGTGGCGGAGCCGTTGCTGGCGCCGGTGCCATCGCTCACGGTGTAGCCGACACTGGGCACGCTGCCGTTCCAGTCCGGAACAGGCGTGAAGGTGTAGCTGCCGTCGCTACCCAGGGTGAGCGTGCCCACGCCGGGGATGTTCGCCGTCTGGCCAGGCGAGTAGTGCTGGCCGCCCACGTCGAAGCCCGTTACCGTCAGGGGATTGCCATCCGGGTCGCTGTCGGCGACGTCGCCGCCGCTGCCGGAAATCACGTTGCCGCTGATCGGCGTGTCTTCGGGCGTGCTGCGGGTGTCATTGTTGGCGGCCGGCGGGCGGTTGCCGCCGATGGTGACGGTGAGCGTGGCGGTGGACGTGTCGCCGTCGTGGTCGGTGATGGTGTAGGTGAAGGTGTCGGTCAGGCTACCACCGGCCAGGGCGATGACCGCCGCGTTGGTCTGATCGACCGTGTAGGTGTAGCTGCCGTCGGCGTTGAGCGCCAAACTGCCGTAGCTTCCTGTACTGGTCTGTGGCGTGACCGCCCCGGCCGCCGCCGCGCCGTCGGCGCCGATGGCGTCGTTGGAGTAGACGTTGCCGGTGACGCTGCCGGTCTGCTTGAGGAGCGAGGTACTGTCGTTGGCCGCCGTCGGCGTGTCGTCAATGATCTGCACGGTCAGGGTGCCGGTGGCCGTGCCGGCGCTCTGGTCGGTGACAGTGAGCGCGATGGCGTCGCTGCTCTCGGTGGCGCCCGGTTGGTCGAGTGGCGCCTTCAGCGTGTAGGTGTAGGTCAGTGTGCCCGCCGTGGGCGCGGCGGGATCGCCGGACGAAGTAAAGCCGGTGATCTGCAAAATGCCTTCGCCGGTGTCGATGACGGCGGAAGGTGAAGCGGCGGTAAAGCCGTTCAGCTGCGCCACGGTGAAGGTGGTGCTGCCGATGGTGACCGATGCCATGCCGTCGGGCGCGCTGACGTTGATCGTGCCGGTGGTGGTTTCACTGGTGTCGCCGGCCGAGGTGAGGCCATGCTCCAACACCGTGGCTTCGCCTGTCGCCGCACCGTTGCCGTCCACCGGCGCGATGCTCGGTGCACCATCGGTTTGGCCGTGGATGGTGATGGTGAGCTGCGCCGTGTCGGTCAGGCCGCCGGGGTCTTGCACCGTGTAGGTGAAGGTTTCGGTCAGGGTTTGCCCAGTCAGCAGGGCATTGACGGTGGGATTGGCATTGTCGAGCACGTAGCTGTAGCTGCCGTCGGCGTTCAGCGTGAGGCTGCCGTACTGGCCGGCGAGCGGCGTGCCGAGTGTGCCGGCGGTGCCAACACCGGCTTCCGGCCCGGTGCGGATGCCCGCGACGGTCAGCTCGGCGGTGGTGTTGTCCGGGTCGTGATCGTTTGTGATCACGTTGCCGGTAGCCGGCGTACCGGTGTCCTCGGTGACGCTGTTGCTGTCGTCCACACCCACCGGCGGGTCGTTGGTGGCGTTGATGGTGATGGTGCCGTTGATGGTTGTAGCGTCGAGCGCTGCCGGGCCGCCGGCGTTGCCGCCGGGCTGGACGTTGTTGCCATCGTTGAGCACCACGGTGTAGCTGCGCGTGGTGTCAGCGCCAAAGTTGGTGGGATTGTCGCTGGTGTTTTTGTACTGGATTGCAGCGAGGATGGCTTCCACATCCGCCACGGTTGCCGTATTGGTGAGCGTAATAACCAGCGGTGTGCTGCCAGTGCCGCCGCTGGTGCCAGCAATGCCGGTGGTGACGCTGCTAGCGACTTGCAGCACGTCGCCGGCTACGCCGTCGGTCAGGGTGACGGTGATTGTGCCGGCGCCAAAAGTCGACGCTGACAGGACGGCGGTGGTGCTGAGGTCAATGTCAGTGAGCGTGCCGGAGCTGAGCAGATTCACCGGATCGATTGAAGTGCCGCTGCCGGTGGTCGCGTTTTCCGTGACTGTCGGGTTGGTGGCGGTGTTGGTCAGGGTTGGTGCGTCGTTCTGCGGCGTGACCGTGGTGCCCAGCGTGTGGGTGGTTGACCAGGTGCTGGTCTGGCTGCCGACCGTGGTGCTGATGTCGCTGCTGGCGCTGAATGTTTGCGCGCTGTCGGCAACGCGCACGCTGAGGCCGCCCGGTGTGCCGTTGTAGTTGGCGACCGGCACGAAGCGCAGGCTGGCATCGGTGGGCAGGATCAGCGCGCTGGCGTCGCTGGGGGTGCCGATGTCAGTCCAGCCGCTGCCCGTGTTGTATTGCCACACGCCTTGCGTAGTTGCGTTGGCGGTATTGCCGACGATGGCGATGCCGCCGAAGTGAGTTTCCGCGTGGCCGCCGCCGTCGATGGCGGATTGGTCATCCGTGGCGTCGGCATAGCCAAATCCGAGGCTGGCCACCGTGGCGCCGGCCGGGTTGGTGCTGTCTTCAGGGATGCTGGCAAGCGTGGTGTCGGCGCCCGTCGGGCGGTCGTTGACGTTGGTGACGCTGGTGTTCAGCGTGACGGCGTTGCTGGCGTCGCTGTAGCGCGTCGTGCCGCCGGAGTTGGCGCCCGAAACGTCGGCGGTGTTGCCGCTGGTGACCGTGCCGCCGCTGTCGTCGATGAGGCGCGCATCCAGCCCGCCGGGGGTGCCGTGGAAATCAGGCGCCGGGTCGAAGCGCAGCCTGGCGTTGGTGTCGAGCAGCAGGGCGCTGCTGTCGGAAACGGCGGGCAGGTCGGTCCAGTTCGTGCCGCCATCGGTCGAATACTGCCATTTGCCCTGGGCGGCGATGGCGTTGTTGGTGGTGATGGCGATACCGGCGAAGCTGTTGGCGCTGCTGCCGTCCGAGATGTTGTCCAGGGCGTCGGAGAACTTGCCGCCGAACAGGTTGCTTACCGTGTCGCCGCTGCCGCCATTGGTGTCTTCGGTGGCGGCCGGCAGCGTGACGGCCGTGGCGTCGGTGCGCGTCGGCGCGTCGTTCACGCCATTGACCGTGACCGTGAAGGTGCGGGTGGTGACGAGAATGTTGCTGCTGCCGTCGGCGTAGCTGTAGTCGCCGGGGTAAGCGGCGGGATTGTTGGTGTCGCCGGTCAGCGACGTTGGCCGCGTGCCGGTATTGCCGTTGTCGTTATAGACCACGGTGACGGTGAAACTGCCGTTCCAGTCGGCGGAGGTCGGCGTGCCGGGGTCGTCGGGGAAGGTGATGGTCAGCGCTTGCAGGCGGGAATTGAGCTCGGCCTGGGTGGCGCCGGTGATGGTGATGGTGTGGGTGCCGGTGCCGCTCACGCTGCCGCCCGTGCCGCCGACGGCGCTGATGACGCCCTTGCCCACCGTGACGGTGGTGGACATGGTGGTCGCGCCGTTGCTGTCCGGGTCGGCGACGCTGAGGTTGGCGTTGTCGGCATTGAGCGTCAGTGTGCCCGAGCCTTCGTTTACCGTGACGTCATTCGCTGTGACATTGCCCGGGTCGTTGATCGAGGAGATGAACAACGGGCGGGTGTTGCTGACCACGTCATAGACGCCGTAGTCCGAGACTTTGGTGGCGTAGGCGTCGAAGGTGTCGGTGCTCGGCACGGCCGGCAGGCCGACCTGCTGGTTGCTGTCGCCACCGTTGGCTTTTCCGGTGAGTGTGCCCCCCGCGTCGCGCAGGCGGTCGTCGGCGATGACTTCGATGCTGTAGGTGCCGTCAAGATTGGCGTTGCCGAGGTTGGTGAATTGAACTTGCAGGCCGGCCAGATAGGTGTTGATCTGACTCAGCGTACCGCGTAGTTCGAGGGCTTTGTTGTTCCCGGAGAGCACGCCGTCCACGGTGACGCTGCCTGGCGTGCTGCTGTTCAGGACGATGCCCATATTCGTGTAGTCGGTAGCCGTCAGCGGATTGCCGCTGCTGTCCAGCACCCGCACCGTGGCCTGGAGGATGCCGTCGGTTTCGCCGGTGGCGTAGCCGTCGTTGCTGTCCACGTCGCCGATCGAGAAGCCGCTGACGGCGATCGTGGTGGTGTCCGAAATGGTGACGGTCGAGGCGGTGCGGCTCACCGTCGGCGCGTCGTTGATCGCAGTGAGGGTGATGTCGCTGACGATGTTGGGCGGATTGGCGGCCACGCTGCCGCTGCCCGTGTCGCTGCCGATGCGCGAGCCGGCGTCGTCGAACGTCAGCGTCAGGGTCACGTCGCCGGCGGCGGCGCCGTTGATGTCGTGGTTGACGTTCGAGGCGCCGGTGTAGAACAGGCCGCCGCTGGTGTCATCGGCGGTATTGCCAAAGTTCCGGCCGTTGAGCAGCGCCTGGATGTCGGCGGCGCGGCCGGTGAGGGTGACGGTTGCCGTGTTGTCGCCGCTGATCGTGACGGCCTGGCCGCCGCTGGGCGTGATGCTGGTCTGCGCGCCGGCGGCGCCGAAGTCCAGCGTACCGCTGCCGACCGAGACGGTGACGGTGACCGGCGTGTCGAAGGCGGCGGATTCGGGGTCGGAGACCGTGAAGCCACTGATCTGGGTGCGCGTGTCTTCGTTGACGGTGAGCGAGCCGGGGCCGGTAAAGGTGGGCGTTTCATTGACGCGGGAGGCGCGCAAATCCACCGTGGCGGCGGTCAGATTGGGGTCGGTGGCGGCGGGCGAGGCGGCGCTCTTCCAGTCGTACACCGCATTCGGCACGGTGGTGGGGGCGCCGCCCGGCGTGGCGGACTGGTTCAGCGTGCCGCCGTTCGCGCCGCTGGTCAGGTTGCCAGAGGCGTCGCGCATCCGGTCGTCCACGATGACTTCGAGCTTGTAGCGCGTGTTGGTGTCGTTGGCGAAGGTGACGCTCAGCCCGGCCAGGGCAGCATTGACCTGGGCGCGGGTGCCCTGGATTTGCAGGATGCTGTTGGCGCCGCCAGAGGCATGCCAAAGCCCGGAGGTGTCGCCCGGCGTGGCATAGCCGATGCTGACGCCGCCGCCCGCGAAGCCGGTTGCGTAATTGCCGATCGGATTGCCGGACGCATCGAGGATACGCACGGTGGCCTGGACGAAATCGGTTTCGCCGGTGATAAGGCCATCGGTGAGGTCGGGGTCGGCGATGGTGAAGCCGATGACCTGGTTATTGGCCGGATTGGCGCTGTCGATGTCGATGGGGCCACTGGGCGCGGTCAGCGTGGGCTTGTCGTTGGTCGGGCTGAGCGTGATGAGAAAGGCGTTGCCGCTGTCTTCCGCAACGCCGTCGTTGACCACGAAATGGAATTTGTCGTTGTAGGTGCCGAGGCCGTCGGTGGTCGGCGTGCCGATTTCCGCGCCATTGTGCTTGTAGGTGACGCGGTTGTGGTCAATGTCGTCCTGCGTGAAGGTGGAGCCCACACCCAGCGCGGCGCCGTTCAATTGCAGCACGCCTTGTGTCGGCGCCTGGGTGATGCGGAACTGGCGCTGGACGGTGGTGTTGTCCGAATCGATGGCGGTGAGGTGGGCGCTGGTGATGGTGGCCGTGCCGCCTTCGGGGACGTCGGCGAGGATATTGTTCTTGCCTTCCGTTGCGCCGCCGCCGGTGATGGTGGCGGCGATGCTCGGGTCGGCGTCGCCCGGTTTGTCGGCCACTTGCGGCGGGTTGTTGACCGGGATGACCTGGAGGGTGGCCGTGGCGGGGGCGCTCTGGTTGGACTGGGCGGAGCCGCTGGTGTCCGTCGGGGGCGTCGTGTTGGTGGCGAAAGGATCATTGGGGTTGGCCAGATCATCGCGCACGATGTAACTGAAGTGCAGGTTGGGGCCGCCGCTGTAGGCAAGCGGCTCGCTGCCGTCGTGCACATAGCGCAGGCCCGAGGTGTCGCCATCGGCGCTGGCGGTGAGCAGGGTGCTGGGCAGCCACTCATCGGTGCTCACGTTGACCCAGGTGCTGCTGATGCTGTCCCAGCGCTGCAACTGGCCACGTTGAGTGCCGCCGCCGTCCCTCGCCACGTCGGTGATCTTGAACCAGAGGAAGTCCTGCGCGCCTTCGCCGGTTTGCTTGGCCGGGTCCTGACTCAGGTCGACGTCGTTCATGCCGATGACGCTGCCGTCCAGGCGCACGGCGTTGGTGTTGCCCTCCGTCACCTGCGCCGTGCCGCCGCTTGCGGTGGGGCGGTCGTTGGTGGGGGTGATGTTCAGGGAAAAGCTGCTGGTGTAATGGTTGGGCGTGCCGTCGCTGACGGTGTAGCCAAAGCTCGCGGTGTGGTTTTCGCTGCCGTCGTGGACGAAGCGGATGTTGCCGTCGTTGATGTCCTGTTGCGTGAACTGGCCGTTGGTGGGGATGGCGGTCCAGACGCCGCTGATATTACGCTCCACCGTGCCGTTGGGTGGCTGGACGGTGAGGGTGTAGACGGTTTCCGCCGGTGGAATGGTGACGGAAACGTCGTCGGCCGGGTTGCCTGGCGTGCCCATGTCGTCGGTGCGGGTGATGGTGTAACTCAGCATATCGCTGCTGATGACGTAGCCGCCGCCGGCACCGACGTTGGCTTCGTTCCAGGTGGCCGTATCGTTGCCGTTGGTCATGGTGCCCGGGGCGAAGGTGTAGGTCATGTTGCCGCCGCCGTAGCCCGGCGTAGCGGGGCGGGGATCGCCCTCGTAGGTGTCGTGGTTGGCCGTGGCGTCCGCCGTCACGTTGATGTAAAAAGTTTGCGTGGCGATGGCGCCGGAGGGCGTGTCGCGCAGGCCGCCTTCGCGCCCGCCGGTGGGGTTGGCGGGATCGGTCCACACGTCGTAGCCGAAGGCCGAGTCGCGTACCGTGAAGGTGAAACTGTCTTGCGTGTTGGCCGTGACGTTGGTGGTCTGGTAGTAGCGCACATTACCCGCGTCCACGTCGGCCTGGGTGAAGCGGCCGCCGTCGCCGAGCGTGATCCAGCCGTCGTTGCCGTAGCCCGCGCCGCCGCCGACATACAACTGGATTTCGCCCTGGGTCGGGCGGGTACCGATGGTGTAGACGAGCTGGTCGGTGGGTGTGGTCTGGCTGGTGTCGGCGGGGTTGCGGTCGGCGTCCTGGATTTGCAGCATCGCGGTGGTCAGGGTGACCGGGGAGCCGCTCACCCGTTCGGGCACGTTGAGCGGGTGGTCCGAGTCGGCGTGGGCATTGTTGAGCGTCGGGTCGTCGTTGTTGGGCAGCACCGTCAGGGTGATGGTCTGGTCGGCGGTCGCCTTGGCTGTTACACCTTCGCCGCCGCCGGCGTCGGTGACGTGGATTTGGTAGGAGGGCGTGATGGCGCCCGGCGCGTTCGGTTCGGCGCCGTTCTGGAAGAACTTGAGTTGCGTGGCGAGGTTGGCGCGCTGGGTGGCGTCGAGCGTCACCGTGCCGGTGAGTGCCTCGCCAGCGTCAACCACGTTGTTGCCATTGGCGTCGATGAACAGCGTGCCCTGGCCGCCGGTATTGATGTTGTCGATGACGATGGTGGCGTTGGCAAGCGTGTCGTAGCTGTCGCCCAGATCGATGGTCGGGGCGACGACTTTGACCTGGCCTTCGATCAGCGTCGGGCTGCCGCTTACGGTGGGGATGACGTTCTTGGGCGTGATGGTGATGGAGAGCGTGCCATTGGTCGTGGCGCCGCCGCCGTCGCTGACGGTGACGCCTACGCTGTCGGTGGTGTTGCTGGCGATGTCGGCGCCGTTGTGGGTGTAGGTGAGATTGCCAAGGCTGGTGACCGGGATGACGGAGCCGACCACCACCGCGCCACCGTTGTAGCTCAGGGTGCCGAGTGTGGGCAGCGAGGTGATCGTCACCATCTGCTGGGCCAGCACCTGCTGGCCGGTCAGGATGTCCACGTCGAGGGCGTTGGCGTCGGTGGCAAGCTGCGTGAGCGCAAACGCGCTGCTGCCGCCTTCGCTGACGGTGAGGGCGACGCCGGTGCTGAGGTCGGGCGCGTCGTTCACGGCGGTGACGGCGATGTTGCTGACAGTGAGATTGCCGGAACCTCCGTTGGTCACATCGGTGGCGGTCAGGACGATCTGCGGCGTGAAGCCGCTGGTGGAGCTGTTCTGATTGGCGTCCGGCGTGAATTGCAGGGTGGCGAGCGTGTTGTTGATGTCCGTCAGCGAACCGGTCACGGTGAAGTCGGCCGTGCCGTTGTAATCAACCGTTGCCGATCCGCTCAGGGTGACGCTGCTGCTGCCGCCGGTGGTTTGCACATGCAGCGTCATGCCCGCCGGGTTGTCGGCGTCGGTGATGCTGAGGCCGGTGATGGCGAGCGGCGTGTCTTCGGCGGTGGTGCGCGGCGTGGCGGCGTTGGCGTCGGCGATGGCGGTGGCGGCGAGCAGGTGGCCGTAAGCCTGCATGTCCACCGCGCTCAGCGCCAGCGCGGCTTCAATGGCGCCGGTGTGGGCTTCCAGCGTCCAGTCGCCGCCTTGACTGGGCGGGCCGGTGGGGTTGGTGGAAGCGGCGATGTCGGCGCCGGTGAGGTTGGCGAGTTGCGTGAGCAGGGCTTGGCCTGCCTGACCCTGACCGATGTCGCAACCGAATAGCAGAATGTCGGCGGTGGCGGTGAGATGGGTGCCCCAGGCCGCGAGCTGCGCGGCTTCGGTGGCGAGAGTGGTGTTGTCAATGGTATCGCTGCCCAGCGCGAAATGCCCGGGCGTGCCGTGGCTGACGATCTGGATGGAGCTGAAAACGCCGCCCTTGGCGAGTTCGTCGCCGATGGCAGCGAGGCCGGACTGGTTGGCCTGTACGACCAGCACGGTGACGTTGGCCGGCAGGTTGGCAAGCAGGCTCTGGTAGTCGGCGACCCGGGCATCGATCACCAGCAGCGTGCCGCCGGCGCCTTCCGCCGGATGCGCGGGCGTGGCCTCGACGGCGGGCCTGGTGGCATTGGCGGCGGTGTCGTGCGCGGTCTGATCCTGTGCTTGCTGCGCACTGGCATCGGCGACGTCATGGTGGTCAGCAACAGCAGCGGCAGCGGCGCCATCGAACAGAACGCGTGGTTCCAATGCCAGTACCATGGCTGCGGGACGAAAAAAAGACCGTGGATCAACGGCTCGAGGCATGATGACGAATCCTTATTCCAGATTATCTATTAGCCATTTTGCAGCCCATGGATCCTTGCGCTGGCCGCGCTTCAGGGCGATGTGCCAGCGTACGGGAAGCTCCAGGTTCTCCGCTCGCTTCTCCACCCCCTGGTAGCCGGCATCGCCAAAGACGCCCGTCTCGTCCCCATGCAGCAGAGATTGGGCTTGCGTCACGTCGCTGACGTCTGTCAAAGAGAAAGTGCGGCGGTCACGCTTTTTCGGACAGTCGGCTAAGCTAAGGCTGACCGGTTGATAAGGAACGTGAAAGATGGGAACGAAACGCAAGCAACACAGCGCGGACTTCAAGGCGCAAGTGGCGATGGCAGCCTTGGCGGGAGACAAGACCCTGGCGGAGCTGGCGTCGGAATATGGTGTTCATCCGACGATGATAGCAGGAATTGGTCAAGAACGCCAAGGAACTGTTCGAGCGCGGCAACAAGAAGGCCGCCGACCCGCAAGCGGTGATCGACCACCTGCACCGCAAGATTGGCCAGTTGCAAGTCGAACGGGATTTCTTGGCCGGACAGCCCGCCATTGCCCGCCTGTTGAAAGGCGGACAATGATTGCCCCGGGAAGCGCGCTGTCCATTGCCCGGCAAGCCAAGCTGCTCGGTATCTCGCGCAGCAGCGTCTATTACCGGCCCCGGCCGGAATCGCAGGAGGAGCTCGATCTGCTCAAGCGGCTGGACGAACTCTTCACCGAGAACCCGATGTACGGCAGCCGGCGCCTGCAGCAGATGCTCAAGCGCGAGGGCGTTCTGGTTGGTCGCCGGCGGATTCGTCGTCTGATGAAGAAGCTTGGTCTGTGGGCGATTGGGCCAAAGCCCGACACCAGCAAGCCGCATCCGGAACACAAGGTGTACCCGTATCTGCTGCGCGGACTGAAGATCGAGCGGCCCAATCACGTCTGGGCGACCGACATCACCTACATCCGAATGCGTCACGGCTTCCTGTATCTGTGCGCCATCCTAGACTGGGCGACGCGCAAGGTGCTGGCCTGGCGGCTATCGAACACGCTGACCACCGACTTCTGCACAGCTGCACTCGAGGAGGCCATCGCACGCTACGGTACGCCGGAGATCTTCAACACCGACCAAGGCTGCCAATTCACCAGCGCGGAATTCACGGATGTACTGAAGGCGCACGACATCCAGATCAGCATGGATGGACGCGGTCGCTGTCACGACAACATCTTCGTCGAGCGATTGTGGTGGACCGTCAAGCACGAATGGGTCTATCTGCGCCCCTGTGAGAACGGTATCGAGCAGAAGCAGAGTCTGGCCGAGTGTTTCGACTGGTACAACCGTCGGCGCCCCCATCAGTCGCTCGGCTGGCAGACGCCGGACGAGACCTATTTCGCGGCTTTGGCGAGCGCCCAGGCGCTGGCCGCGTAGGGGGAAAACGCTGTGGATTTATGGACAGCCGGCTGCGCCGGTTCCCGCCTGACCGCGCCAGCGCGGTCCCCTATGGACAAGCCATGGAAAACGCAGCGCGTTTCCCACTGCTTGCCCACAGGTCGGCGGCTGCCCACAAGCTCCACAGCGCGCGATCCGATCGATATAAAATCCGGGAAAGTCAAAACCAACATCCCGGCACCGGCCTTAGCTTATTCCACCCCGGTGGCTGTCCAAACGAACGGGACCACCGCAGTCCTGACGCAACAAGGCCAGGGCGAACTTGCGCAAGGCGGAGAAGTTGTGGGGTGCGTGGTCTTTGCGCACCCGGCTGTCATCCTCGCGGAAGGTGACATCAAGCACTTAATGCAGGCTGTTCTCGATACCCCAGTGACTGCGTGCTGCCTTGGCGAAGGATTCGGCGGTGGTTACGCCCTTGCTGCCGATGTAGAAGGCCCGCTCGGAAGATATCTTGCCGTTGATTTCACGCCGCCGCTCGATCATGCCGACACCGGCGAGCTTGGGCCAATGCTGTCGCAGTGGCTTGTCCATCCACGACAGATCGGTAACCCACGCCGCCTGGCGGGTTTCAATACGACCATGATCCTTTTCGACGGACTGGTATCGGCTGACTGGCAGGCTGCCAAAGCCAGCGGCCTCCCCCTCTGTGAAGAATTCCCGCAAAGCATTGGCCAGGGTTGCCTGGTTGTCTTCCACCGCCAGAAGATAGTCGCCGCCTCGGTCGAGAATTTTCTGGGCAATCTCGGTCTGACAGCCAATGGCATCGATCGTGACAATGCACCCCTTGAGCGCCAGCGTATCGAGCAGTGCCTTGATGGCGGGAATTTCGTTGCCCTTGCCACGGGTATGCTCCTGGGCCAGACACAAGCCGCTCTCCGTGGCGTAGGCGCTGATCGTGTGCAGCGCCGTGTTCTGACCATCCTTGGACCCACAGGCCGTTTTGCCGTCAATCGCCACCACGCCAGCCACGACGCCAACCAGACTACTGATAGCATTCGCAGCCGAGCGACTGGCAAAGTCTGGCAGCGGCAGGCAACAGCAAGAGCTTGATTGGTAATGGTATTACTGATGGTATCAGGCAAAATGACCGGAAAAAGTTCATCAAGAATCAATGGGTTAAGCTTATCGTTGATGAGTGAGTGGGAGTGAGCCAGGCGCACCCATGAGTGCCGCCGCGGTAAAGCGCAACATCGGCCTGCTGGCGTTCTGCCAGGCGCTGCTGCTCTGCAACGGCGTGACGCTGATCGCCGTCAACGGTTTGGTCGGCCTGAAGCTGGCGCCGACGCCGGCGCTGGCGACGCTGACCGTGACCGGCTATGTCGTCGGCACGGCCCTGACCACGCTGCCCGCCTCCTTTTTCATGAAACGCTACGGCCGCCGCGCCGGCTTCATGTTCGGCGCGCTGCTCGGCATCCTCGGCGGCGGCGTCAGTGCGCTGGCGACGAGCATCGGCAGTTTCTGGCTGCTCTGCTTCGGTACGCTGCTGGCCGGGACCTACAACGCCTTCGGCCAGCAATATCGCTTCGCCGCGGCCGACATGGCGATGAGCGACTGGAAGGCCAAGGCGATTTCCTTCACGCTGGCCGGCGGCATCCTCGGCGGCTTCGTCGGGCCGGCGGCGGGCGAGTGGACGCGCAACCTGTGGTCCGTGCAGTTCGCCGCCACCTACGCGATGCTCTCGGTCTTCGCGCTCATCGCGCTCGTGATCGCCAGCCGCTTGCGCATTCCGGACATGGGCCAGGCGGCGGGTGCGCCGGGTGGTCGGCCCTGGGGGCAGATTGCCCGCCAGCCGGTGTTTGTCGTCGCCGTGCTGGCAGCGGCGCTCGGCTATGGCACGATGAACCTACTGATGGCGGCGACGCCGCTGGCGATGGACATGTGCGGCCTGCCCTTCGGCGATGCGGCGTTCGTGCTGCAGTGGCACGTCATCGGCATGTACGCGCCGTCGTTTTTTACCGGCGCGCTGATCCGCCGCTGGGGGGTCCTGAACCTGATGCTGGTGGGCGCGGTGCTGTTGTTCGGCTGCATCGGCATCGCGCTGTCCGGCGAGGACCTGATGCATTTCTGGTGGGCGCTGCTGCTGCTCGGCATCGGCTGGAACTTCCTCTACATCGGCGGCACCACGCTGCTGACCGAGACCTACCGGCCGGAAGAGCGGGCGAAAGTGCAGGGTTCGAACGATTTCATCGTCTTCGGCGTACAGGCCGTTTCGTCCGTGTCCGCCGGCGCACTGATCCTCGGTTCCGGCTGGCAGACGCTCAACCTGCTGGCGATTCCGGGCGTGGCGCTGGTGGCCTTCGCGGTGGCGACGCTGTGGCTGGCGCGCCGCCGTACCTCTGTGGCCGCATGAGCGAACTGCGGGCGGTCGTCATCGGTGCCGGCCCGGCCGGCTTGATGGCGGCCGAGACGCTGGCTTCGGCCGGTGTGGCTGTCAATGTCTACGACGCGATGCCGAGCGCGGGCCGCAAGTTCCTGATGGCCGGCAAGAGCGGCCTCAACCTGACGCATGCCGAGGCTTTCGACGACTTCGTCGCACGTTATCGCGGGCGGCAGGACTGGGTTGCCCCCTGGCTGCGCGCCTTCGATGCCCGGGCCCTGCGCGAATGGGCGCGCGGCCTCGGGGTCGAGACCTTCGTCGGCTCGTCCGGCCGTGTGTTCCCGGAGGGCATGAAGGCCGCGCCGCTGCTGCGCGCCTGGCTGCATCGCTTGCGTGCGGCCGGCGTGCGCTTCCATATGCGTCATCGCTGGGTCGGCTGGGACGGCGATGCCCTGGTGTTCGAGTGCGGCACGAAAGTCGGCGCCGGCGGGACGGCGGTTATCTTCGCCCTCGGCGGTGGCAGCTGGGCGAAACTCGGATCGGACGGCGCATGGGTGCCGTGGCTGCAGCAGCGCGGCGTCGCAGTCGCCCGCCTGCGGCCGGCGAACTGCGGTTTCGACGTTCCGTGGAGCGCCCATTTCCGCGCGAAATTCGCCGGCCAGCCGGTCAAGTCGGTCGTGGCCTCCTGCACCGGCCGCCAGCGACCGGGCGAGTTCGTGATCACCACGCACGGTGTCGAGGGCAGCCTGATCTACAGCTTCTCGGCCGATCTGCGCGATGCCATCGAGCGTGACGGCGGGGCGACGCTGTCGCTCGATCTCGCGCCGGCCAGGAGCATCGGATGGCTTACGGAAGAGATCGCGCGTCCACGTGGCTCTCGCTCGATGGCCAGCCACCTGCAAAGCCGGGCCGGCATCGCCGGCGTCAAGGCGGGGTTGCTGCGCGAGTGCGCGTCGAAAGACGCTTACGCGGACCCGGCGCGGCTCGCCGCCGCGATCAAGGCGCTGCCGCTGCGCCTCGCCGCGCCGCGTCCGCTCGACGAGGCGATCAGCAGCGCCGGCGGCGTCGTAGCCGCGGCGCTCGACGAACACCTGATGCTGAAGGCGCTGCCCGGCGTGTTCTGCGCCGGCGAGATGCTCGACTGGGAAGCGCCGACCGGCGGCTACCTGCTTACCGCCTGCTTCGCCAGCGGCCGTGCGGCGGGTGCAGGCGCGGCGGCCTGGCTCCAGTCGAAGCGTTCGCTCAATCCCGGACACTGAGCGAACGGATCCCCCGCCGTCCCGCCAGCACCGACTTTTTCGCCCGTCACCGGGTGAATGAAGCCGAGATGCATGCAGGCCAGCAGCAGCCGGCTGCAGCCGAACTCGCGCTGGAAAAAGCGGTTGTGCACGCCCTTGCCGTAGGTCGCGTCACCGATCATGGGGTGGCCGATGTGCTTCATGTGACGCCGTAGCTGGTGCTGCCGGCCGGTGAGCGGCCTGAGCTCAACCAGCGCATAGCGCGAGGTCGGGTAGCGGTCGATGCAGACCGGCAGCTCGATCGTGGCGAGCTGGCGGTAATGCGTGATGGCCGGCTGAGGTTCCGCCGCGGGCAGCTGTCTTCCATACGCATCGAACTTGCGCGTCAGCGGATGCTCGATCATGCCGGCTTCCGGCGGCCAGCCGCGCACCACGGCGCGGTAAGTCTTCTCCACGGCGCCGGTTTCGAACTGCTCCGCCAGGGCGCGCACGATCGCCGGATCGAAGGCGAACAGCAGCACGCCCGAAGTCCCTTTGTCGAGGCGATGCACGGGATAGACGCGGCGGCCGAGCTGATCGCGCAGCAATTGCACGGCGAAGCGCGTCTCGTGGCGGTCGAGGTCGCTGCGATGGACGAGCAGGCCGGGCGGCTTGTCGATGGCGACCAGCCAGTCGTCGTGATAAAGAATCGGAAGCATGGGCGATAATTATGGCCCTACGAACACCAAAGGCACCCGATGCCCATCCAGTGGTTCCCCGGTCACATGACTTCGGCGCGCAAGAAGGCCGCCGAAACCATGGCGCGTACCGATGTCGTCATCGAGGTGCTCGATGCGCGCTGTCCGGAGGCGAGCAGCAACCCGATGATCCGCGCGCTGCGCCTCGCCCGTCAGCGGCCCTGCCTGCGCGTGCTCAACAAGGCCGACCTCGCCGATCCCGCGGCGACCGCCGCCTGGCTCGCGTACTACGACCGGCAGCCGGGCGTGAAGGCGGTGGCGATCTCGTGCAAGAAGGCCGGCGATGCCGCCCGCCTGCCCGGGTTGTGCCGCCAGCTGGCGCCGCACAGAAACGACGACTCCGGCGACTACACCAAGCCGCTGCGCATGATGATCATGGGCATCCCCAACGTCGGCAAGTCGACGCTGATGAACGCGCTGCTCAAGCGCCGCATCGCGGCGGTCGGCGACGAACCGGCCGTCACCAAGTCGCAGCAGAGCTTCGACCTCGGCCCGGGCATGAGCATCACCGACACGCCCGGCCTGATGTGGCCGAAGATCGAGCACGATGCCGACGGCTACATGCTCGCCGCCAGCCATGCGGTCGGCCGCAATGCGGTGATCGACGAGGAGGTGGCGACCTTCCTCGCCGGCATCCTGCTGGCGCGTTATCCGGCGCTGCTGGCCGCGCGCTACAAGCTCGACATGAGCGGCATCGATGCCGTCGGCGTCGTCGAGGCCGTTGCCAGAAAACGCGGCTGTCTCAACAAGGTCAAAGGGGGCCGGGGCGGGGAGCTTGACCTCGAGAAGGCGGCGATGATCCTGTTGACGGACTACCGCAGCGGGGCACTCGGCCGCATCAGCCTCGAAACGCCGGAAACGCGCGCCGCGATGCTCGCCGCTGCCGTCCCGCCGCAGCCGACTTTTGACCCGATGGAAGAGGGCGAGTGATGGATGACCGCGTTACCGAACTCGAAGTCAAGCTCGCCTTCGCCGAGGACCTGCTGGACAACCTGAACCAGACGGTATTCCGGCAGCAGGAACGCATCGACCAGCTGGAACGCATGGTCCGCGACCTGCGCACGCTGGTGGCCGAGGCCTTGCCCGCCGAGCAGCGCAGCCTGCGCGACGAGATCCCGCCGCATTACTGAGCATGAAACCTGCCTCTCCCGGATTTTTCCTGCTGCCGCTGCGCCTCGTACCCTGGTTCGTGCTGGTGCTGGGCTTCGGGCTGACTTACCTGCTGCAGGACAATGCACGGGATGCCGCCGAGCAGACCCGTCGCGCCGAATTCGATTTCCGCGTCAAGGAAATCCTCGACACCCTGCAGCAACGCCTGCAGCGCTACGAGCAGGTGCTGGAGGGCACCGTCGGCCTGTTCGCGGCATCGCGTGCCGTCAGCCGTAGCGAGTTCGCAACCTACGTGCACGGCCTCCGGCTCGGCTACAAGTACCCCGGCATCCAGGGCGTCGGCTTTTCCGCCTGGGTACCGGCGGGCGACAAGGCCCGCCACGAGGCGTCCATCCGTGCCGAAGGCTTCCCCGGTTATGCGATCCATCCGTCGGGCGAACGCGCAGCCTATTCGTCCATCGTCTACCTCGAGCCCTTCGATTGGCGCAACCGCCGCGCCTTCGGCTACGACATGTATTCCGAGCCGGTGCGCCAGGTCGCGATGGCACGCGCCCGCGACCAGAATATGGCCAGCATTTCCGGCAAGGTGCAGCTGGTACAGGAGACCGATCAGGACGTGCAGGCCGGCTTTCTCATGTATCTGCCGGTCTATCGCGAACGGATCGCACCGCATACGCAGGAAGCGCGGCGAGCCAGCCTGGTCGGCTGGGTCTATGCGCCTTTCCGCATGCGCGACCTGATGAGCGGAGTGCTCGGCCAGCACTTCGGCGAGGTCGAGAATGCGCTCGACCTGGAGATCTACGATGGCGAGGGCATGGCTGCGAACCGCCTGCTGTTCGATTCGAACGACACCGTCCATCCTTCGTCCGATGCTTATTCCGCCAGCCACACCATCACGCATTTCGGCCATGCCTGGACGATCTCGATTCATGCGTTGCCGGCCTTCGATGCCCACCTGAGCACGCGGGAGGCCGATGTCATCGCCGTCACTGGCGCCATCGTCAGCCTGCTGCTGGCGGTGGTGGCACGGCTGCTCGCGACGACGCAGCTCCGGGCTGTCGGCATCGCCGAGCACATGACCGTCGAACTGCGCCAGCGCGAGACCGACCTGTCGCGGCTCAACCGGGCCCTGCGCCTGCTCAGCGACTGCAACATGGCGCTGGTTCACGCCGACGACGAGTATCGCCTGCTCAACGAGATCTGTCGTCTTTGCGTCGATCGCGGCGGCTATCTGCTGGCCTGGGTCGGCTATGCCGAGCACGATGCGGCCAGGAGCGTCCGTCCGATCGCGCAGTACGGGTTCGAGACCGGGTATCTCGACGGCATCGATATCACCTGGTCCGATTCGGAGCGCGGGCAGGGGCCGACCGGCACGGCGATACGTACCGGCATCACCAGCGTCAATCAGAACGTGCTGACCAATCCCGGCATGAAGCCATGGCGCGAAGCCGCGATCCGGCGCGGCTACCAGTCGAGCATCGCGCTGCCGCTCAACAGCGAGGGCGGCGTCCTGGGTGCGCTCTGCATCTATGCCGCGGAACCCAGTGCCTTCAATGCGGAGGAAGTGCAACTGCTCGAGGAACTTGCCAACGACCTGGCCTACGGCATCCTCACGCTGCGCACGCGGGCGGCGCATGAGGCGGCCAAGGAGCGGGTGGCTTTCCTGGCGAGTTTCGATCCGCTCACCCACCTGCCCAACCGGGTGCTGCTGCATGACCGGCTGGAGCAGGCCATGCTGGCCGCCGCCAAGGACAACAGCCTGGTAGCGGTCCTTTATCTCGATATCGACAACTTCAAGCAGATCAACGACAGCCTCGGTCATGAGGTCGGCGACCGGCTGTTGGTGGCTGCAGTCGAGCGCCTGTGGCAATGCATTCCGGCGACGGATACGATTTGCCGCCTGAGCGGCGACGAGTTCGTCATCCTGCTGTCGGGCATCCGCGACTCGGCCGCTGCGGCCAGCGTGGCCCATGCGATCCGCGACGCCTTCGATGAGCCCCTGACGGTCGATAATCACAGCCTGAACACTTCGTTCAGCATCGGCATCAGCCTGTTCCCGGTCGATGGCCGCGATTTCGATACCCTGCTGAAGCATGCCGATACCGCCGTGCGCAACGCGAAGGAGGGCGGACGCAACACCTATCGCTTCTTCACGCGCCGCATGAATGCCGACATCCTCGAGCAGATGCGGCTCACGGGGCGGCTGTTGCCTGCGCTGCGCAATGGCGAATTCCTGCTGCACTACCAGCCCCAGGTGCATATCGGCAGCGGCTGCATCATCGGCGTCGAGGCGCTGGTGCGTTGGCAGCATCCGGAGGATGGGCTGGTGCCACCGGCGCGATTCATCCCGCTGGCCGAGCAGAGCGGCCATATCGTCCAGATCGGCGAGTGGGTCCTGCACGAGGCCTGCCGGCAGGCGCAGGCCTGGCAGGCCGCCGGTCTCGGCGCGGTGGTGGTCGCGGTGAACCTGTCGGCGATCCAGTTCCAGCGCAGCCATGTCGCGGACCTGGTGGCCGCGGCGCTGGCCCGCTCCGGCCTGGCGCCGCAATACCTCGAGCTCGAGCTGACCGAATCCATCCTGCTGCAGGATGTCGCCGCGACGATGCGGACGCTCCACCAGTTGAAGGCGCTCGGCATCAAGTTGTCGATCGACGACTTCGGGACCGGCTACTCGAGCCTGTCCTACCTCAAGCAGCTGGCGGTGGACAAGCTCAAGATCGACCAGTCTTTCATCCGCGACATGCTCGTGGATGCCGATGGGGCCTCCATCGTCAAGGCCATTCTTCAACTGGGCCACAGCCTGCAACTGGATGTGATCGCCGAGGGGGTCGAAACGCCGGAGCAACTCGCCTTTTTGCGAGAGGCCGGGTGCGATGAGGTCCAGGGCTACCTGTTCAGTCGTCCGCTGCCTGCCGACCAGTTGGCCCGCCTGCTCGACCAAGGCCTGTCCTGACGGTTTCCCGGAGCCGTCCCGCCGGCACCGACTTCATGAGCACGCGTGGCGTAATCCTGGCCTAGTTATTTTGTTAGGCGGTGTTCCCTTTGAGTAGTGATTTGCCGTCAACTTCTTGATCCGCAAGGCGTTATATGTATAGCATCATTGCTAGAACAAGAAGACCATCCCAAACGCATGAAACCCTCGGAACTCAAACGCCTGATGGCGGCCCTCGAAGCCCTGTCCGCCGAAGAGTGCGTCAAGGCCAAGCAAGTCCTCCAAGGCAGGGAGCAGAGCCTGCACAGCACCGTCGCGATCACCGAGGCGGAAGCGGCGGTCGACCGCTGCCCGCACTGCGGTTCGCGAGAAATTTCCAAGGCCGGAAGCAAGGGCGGACGCAGGCGGTTCAAGTGCAAGGCCACTGATTGCCGGAAGTCGTTCAACGCCCTGACGGGGACGCCGCTGGCGGGGCTGCGGAAGGCGGAGAAGCATCTGGACAACGCCAGGTGCATGGTGCGCGGGTTGACCGTGCGGGACACCGCCGCGATCCTCGGGGTGAACGCCAAGACCGCGTTCCGCTGGCGGCACCGCTTCCTCGAATCCCTGCGGGCGATCCAGCCGGAGTCCCTCTCGGGCGTGGTGGAGGCCGACGAGACGTTCTTCCGCGAGTCGTTCAAGGGGCAACGTGGCGGCCTGCCAAGGCCGGCCAAGAAGCGGGGGACGCCCGCGAAGAAACGCGGCCTGTCCAAGGAGCAGATTCCGGTCATCGTGGCACGCGACCGGTCGAGCGGGGCGACGCTCTCGGCGAAGCTCGCCAGCCGCAACGCCAAGGACATCGGGGACGCCCTGCTGCCGAGGCTGGCGAAGGACGCCCTGCTCTGCACGGACGGGGCGTCTGCCTACCGGACCATCGGGAAGAACAACGGCATAGCGGTCAAGAGCGTCTCGGCGAAGAGGTCGGCCGGGGCCTTCCACATCAACGGGGTCAACGCCTTCGACTCGCGGCTCAAAGGCTGGATGTTCCGGTTCAACGGGGTGGCGACCAAGTATCTGGACAACTACCTCGGGTGGCACCGCTTTCTCGACAAAAAGGGAACCTCGACTTCGGCGAAGCGGTTCCTCGAACCCTCGTTCAAACGCAAGCCGTGAGGGCGTCCCGACGACCGGCGGGCGGAGCCGATGCCGTCCGCATTGACCCGCCCCGGACCCGTGCTACCCTCCGCGTCATTCCGACATTGGACGAACAGACATGATCATCAAGGAAGCCGACGACAAGGCCCGCGACATCGAAACCCTGCAAGCCTTGGCGGCGAGGCCGGACGCCAACGCGGAGACCCGCAAGCGGATCGAGCAGGAAATCCGCAACATCCAAGCCGGCGTTCGGGGCGAGCAGGAGGCGGCCTACGAAATGAAGGTCCATTACGGCGAGAGCCGCAACTGGGCGTTGATCCACGACCTGCGGATCGAGCACGGGGGCCTGTTCGCGCAAATCGACCATCTCGTCGTCAACCGCTGGCTCGACATGTGGGTCTGCGAGAGCAAGCATTTCTCCGAAGGCGTGAAGATCAACGAGAGCGGAGAATTCATGTCGTTCTTCGGTGGGAAGTCCTACGGGGTTCCCTCGCCGATCGAGCAGAACGCGAAACACATCCTGATCCTTCAACGGCTGTTCGATGCTGGCGGCGTCGATCTCCCGAAGCGTCTCGGCTTCACCATCAAGCCCGAGTTGAAGGGGCTTGTGCTCGTGTCCAAGAAGGCCAAGATTCTGCGGCCCGACACGCAAGCCGCCGGCCTCGAATGCGTCATCAAGAACGACCAGTTCTTCAAGACGGTCGACAAGGCCGTCGACGAGAACGGCCTCCTGTCGATGGGCAAGCTGATAGGCTCGGACACCTTGGAGGACATCGCCCGGCGGATCGCGGCCCTGCACCTTCCCGCCTCGTTCGATTGGGCGGCGAAGTTCGGATTGCCGGCGACCGTCGCGGCTCCCGCTCCGAAGCCTGCCGCTCCGGTTCCGCAGGTGGCCAAGCCGAAGCCGGCGATTGCCGCAGCGGCTCCGGCCACCAGACCGGAACCCACACCGGATGCCGTGCAAGCCATGGAAGACGGCAAGCCGAAGTCGAAGCTCGCCTGCCATTCGTGCGGGGAACAGGTCGCCTACAACGTGGCCAAGTTCTGCTGGTTCAACAAGGCGAAGTTCGGCGGCAAGGTCTTCTGCATGGACTGCCAGAAGAAGGTTTGAGGCGAGGTCAGCCGACGACCGGTTCGATCCCAAGCAGGTGCCACGCGTCGAGGTAGGACGCGGCGGCGATGCGGTCCCCGACCGTCAGGACGCCTTCCTCCTTGGTGCGTCCCTGCGGCTTGAAGTCGAGCGACAGGTGGAAGCTCGTGCTGTTGGGGAACTTGCCGCCGAAGAAGTAGTGCATGCCCTCCGCGACGACCTTGGCGGGGAACACATACACGTCGGGGTTCGGGTTGCCGTCGGCCATGTCGACGCAGCAGACGAATCTGCGCTCCAAGGGAATGCGGTCGTTCTCCGGCGTGGCGTATTTGGCTTGGAGAATCCACCGCTTCGAGGTCTGGGCGGCGGTCTTCACCTCGATGAAGGCGACGTGGCCGGCCTTGTCGAAGGCGAGGATGTCGTAACCGATGGTCGTCCCCCATTGGAGCGTGACCATGTGGCCGCGTTGCGTCAGCCGCGAGGCGACGAGGAACTCGCCGGCCAGCCGGTTGAGGTTCTTCCGTTCATTGGAGACGCGGGTCACTGGGGGCTTGCTGTAAGCGAAAACTGATGAGCAAGCATAACAGAGAGAAGCTCGTGGCGTCTCTTGGAACCCGGTGCCATCGATCTAACAGCAATTTCCCAGAATGCATGTTGGCTCATGGCTCGAAGATCCACTCCGCTGCATAGCAGAAACACTTGTGTGCAGAATTCAGCAAACAATTGCTCGATGGCGGCTTGCGGGATGTTTGTTCCAATTTCAACCTTAACGGACGGACTCCCGAAGGCGAACAACTGCTCCGGGGTGGTCGTCTCGTGAGTGGCCACAAGGCCACAACTTGCCACTACCGCCCTGCTTAACGACTCTGATGGATCATGCAAGCACATCTGTGCGTAACGGGCCACTGTCGTCGAAATGCTGTGTCGTCGAAATGCTGTCTAAATGGAATTTAGACACCACTAGGGGCTTTCCCTTGTGGGAGTATTTCGCAAGCTTTGGCGCCAGTCTTTCAGACGCATCCTTTGCACACGCCCGCCACACGATCTTCGCTTCTGCCGGCGTCATTTTGACTTACGATTGGCTTTGGTGTTTGAGATGTCGATTTCCGGCAGTTCGAAGCCACTTCGTCTTGCATGATCGATTGCTGCATAGATCACCTCGATGTCATCGTCGGTGGCGGGCATACGACTTGGCCGGTTGATGTCGATCTCGGGCAACTCTACTCCCCGGGCTCGTTCAAGGGTTTCCATGAGCCACGCTGGCAGATGATCCGGGGAAACAGACGAGCGGGCAGGCTGCTTCGTTACGCCTCTTCGTTTGGATTCGATTACATCCTTGGGGGCAACCGCAACCATGACGACCTCCTGCCGATGTGTTGTTTATATCACCATCGCGAAGGCTCGTCCCAATGTCAAGACGGACGGTCTCCACTACTCAAAGGGAACACCGCCTTTTGTTATAGTCAGGACGGATGGAAAATATTGATAAACGTCATGAAAAAAGCGGCACATCCCCTGGCTACCCCTTTTCGTCATGCGCTCGAGGCGCTGGATCGCGTGACGGCTGAAGCCGTTTTCGCGAATGCGCTCGAACAACTCTCGCCCCTCCAGGCGGTCGAGCAGGTGGTGGTGCCGGCCCTGGAAGCGGTGGGCGCCGCGTGGCATGACGGCAATGTCGCGCTCTCGCAGGTGTACATGAGCGGACGCTTTTGCGAAGAGATCGTCGACCGGGTGCTGCCGCCCTCCGATCCGGACCGCAAGCACCAGCCGCGTTCGGCCATCGTCGTGCTCTCGGACTATCATTTGCTTGGCAAACGCATCGTTTATTCGGTCATGCGCGCCAGCGGCTTCGAGCTGTTCGATTATGGGCGCATGGATGTCGACGAACTGGTCGAGCGGGTGTTGGCCGACAGGATTCGCGTGCTGCTGATTTCCGTGCTGATCCTGCCTTCGGCACTCAAGGTCAAGGAGGCCTGCAGGCGATTGAAGACAGCCGATCCGGCGCTCAAGATCCTCGTTGGCGGAGCGCCCTTCCTGTTCGATCCGCAACTGTGGCAGGAAGTCGGTGCCGACGCGACGGGCGCCAGTGCCGCCGATGCCGTGGCGATCGTCGAGCGCTGGATGGGGGAAATGCAATGAGTGCGATGAACTCCATGCAACGCACCCTGACGGCGCTGGGCCAGCAGGAGCCCGATTGCGTACCGCTGTTCCTGCTGACCAGCCTGCATGGTGCCAAGGAACTCGGCCTGTCGATCGAGCAGTATTTCTCGCGTGCGGAACAGGTGGCCGATGGGCAGCTGCGCCTTCTGGAGAAATATCGCAGCGACTGCCTGTACGCCTTCTACTATGCCGCCATCGAGACGGAGGCCTGGGGCGGCACCACCCTGTTCCTGCCCGACGGGCCGCCCCTGTGCGGTGCGCCCGTCATCACCCGGCCGGAGCATATCGACACGCTGCGGACACCGAGCGTGGCGGATGCCGAACCGTTGCAGCGGGTACTGGAGTCGATCCGGCAGATGAAGGCGCGCGTCGGCGATACGGTGCCGATCATCGCCGTGGCGGTCGCGCCGTTTTCCCTGCCGGTCATGCAGATGGGCTTCGACAAGTACATCGAACTGATTTACCAGGACCGCCCGCGCTTCGAGCGGTTGATGGCGCTCAACATCGAGTTCACGGTGGCATGGGCCAACGCCCAGCTGGACGCGGGTGCCACGGCGATCTGCTATTTCGATCCGGTCTCTTCCACGACCAACATCCCGCGCGAACTTTATCTGCAGACCGGGCAGGAGGTCGCCAAGCGTACGCTGCCCCGGATCAAGGGCCCGACCGCGACCCACATGGCGTCGGGCCGCTGCCTGCCGATCCTGGCTGACATCGCCGCTACCGGTACCGCGGTGGTCGGCGTCAGCGTTCTTGAAGATCTGGCCGAATTGAAGGCGGCGGCCAACAAGCGCGTCAGCCTGCTCGGCAATCTGAATGGCGTCGAGATGCGCCGCTGGACGGCGGACGATGCCGAACGCGCCGTCAAGCAGGCGATCGCTCAAGCCGCTGCGGGAGGTGGTTTCATCCTCAGCGACAACCACGGCGAAATTCCCTGGCAGGTGCCGGACGACGTGCTGCTGGCGATCCGCGCCGCGGCAGACAAGTGGGGCCGTTATCCGCTCGACTGGGTCAGGGACTGGAAGCCGCCGGCCTGAATATCTGCCTGCCATGACTGATCGCCTTGCCATTCTGTGCTGTCGCAACTTCGTTGCAGAAGTCGGCGCTGGCGTGACGGCGGAGGGCTGGCAGGATGTTGATGTCATCGACTTTCCGGCACGCTGCGGCCGCCCGCCGCTGGGCTGGGACGAGATCCGCGCCCTGCTGCCGGCCGATTGCGATCAGGTGCTGGTGCTTGGGCGCGCCTGCCTCGACAACCTCGGCGAAACCCCGCCGGGCTTTCCGTCCTTGCGGCGGGTGTCGGTCCGGCAATGCTTCCATCTGATCGCCGGTGAAACGCTCGTCGATGAGGCCATCAGCGCCGGCAGCTATCTGGTTACGCCGACATGGCTGGCCGACTGGCGTGGCCAGTTGCAGGCGCTCGGCTTCGCTCCCGGGCAGGCGTGCGAGATGTTCCAGGAATTCGCCCGCGAGTTGCTGTTGCTCGATACCGGGACGGTGATCGATGCCGGCCGCCTGCTGGCCGAACTGCAAGAGGAGATCAAGCTGCCGGTACGCCGCCTCGCCATCGGCCTCGACGGCGTGCGCGCCCGATTGGCGCGACTGGTACTGGAATGGCGTCTCGACCTGGCCGGCCGCCGTTGCATGGAAAGCCATCGCCGGCATGCGCGCGAACTGGCCGACCACGTCGCGGCAATGGATCTGCTGGTGCAACTAGCCAGGACGCAAGACGAAGATGCCGCGATCGCGCAGATCGAACACCTGTTCCGCATGCTGTTCGCGCCGGGTGAGTACCTCTACCTGCGGGTCGAGAATGAGGGGGTGATGCCGGTGCATCCCGCCAGCGGTTCCACAGCACTGCGCGCGCAGCTCGAACGTCTCGATCGCGAACATGCCTGGACCGCGGATGGCAACGGCTTCCTGTTGCGTATCGCCCATGGGGACAGCGTGCTGGGCCTAGTGGCCGTCGACCGCCTTGCGTTTGCCGAGTATCGCGAGCGATACCTCAACATGGCGCTCGCGATCAACGGGGTCTGCGGTCTCGCGATCGAAAATGCCCGCAACCAGCATCGCTTGATCGAGGCTGAAAAGCTGTCCGCGCTGGCCATCGTCGTCGCCGGGGTCGCCCATGAAATCAATACCCCGCTCGGCATCGGTCTGACGGCCGCTTCCAGCCTGCAGGACAAGACCCGCGACCTCGTGGCGCGCTTCGCGGCACGCAGCATGACGCAGCGCGATCTCGACGGCTATCTCAAGCACGCCGCCGAGACGACGCAACTGATGCGCAGTAACCTCGATCGCATCGCCCACCTGACTGAGGCATTTCGCCAGGTGGCGATCAACGAACGGCCGCTGCCGACGACGACCTTTTCTGTGTACGACAGCCTGGCAACCGTTCGGCAGAGCTTTGCCGAGCGACTGGCCGCCGCCCATGTGCAAGTCGATATCGAATGCGATCCGGCGTTGCTGATCGATGGGGTGGCCAACGACTGGTCGAGCATCGTCGCCAACCTGATCGGCAACTCCCTGCAGCACGGCTTCAAGGGCCGCTCCCATGGCCGGATCCACATTCAGGTCAGCAGCGATGCGAAACGCTGGCAGCTGCGTTATCGGGATGACGGGGTTGGCATGTCGGCCGATACGTTGGCGCGGATCTTCGATCCCTTCTTCACCACCGATGTGCAAAACGGCATGGGCTTGGGGATGTACCTGGTCTACAACCTCGTCACCCACCGTATGCACGGCACGATCCACTGCGATTCCGCACCCGATACCGGGGTCAATTTCCAGATCGATATTCCGCGATGAGCGAAAACGACGATTTCTATGCCCTGTTCGCGCCCGAGCCGGCCGATGCCGCAGGCCCGGAGGCGCCGCTGACCGGGAGCCCTGCCTCCGGACCGCAGTGGAAGCTGCTGCTCGTGGATGATGAGCCGGATATCCATGCCGTCGTTCGACTGGCCTTGCAGGACGTGCGTGTGGCAGGTCGCCCCCTGGCTGTGTTCGATGCGCATTCCGCCGCCGCAGCGCGTTCGCTCCTGGATGCGCATCCGGACATCGACCTGATCTTCCTCGATGACGTGATGGAGGAAGCGCAGGCGGGGCTGGGGCTGGTGCGCGAAATTCGCACAGTCCGTGGCAACCATACGGTACAGATCGTGCTCGTCACCGGCCAGCCGGGTTATGTGCCATTGCGCCAGGTGGTGAGCGACTACGACATCAACGGCTACCGGCTCAAGTCCGAACTGACGGCAGACAAGATATTCGCCACCGTACACACCGCCCTGCGGACGAGACAAGTCTTCCTGACGCTCGAAAGCCAGGCGAAGGAACTTCAACAGTACCGCACTCACCTTGAGGTCAGCGTGGCGCAACGTACGCGCGAGCTGGCGGATACCCAGTTCGCGCTTGACAGCGTCGGGACGGGGGTTGCGTGGAACGATGCCGAGACCAGCCGCTTTCTTTACGTCAATGCCGAAACCTGTCGGCAACTCGGCTATAGCCGGGGGGAATTGCTGGAGATGTGCATCGGGGACATCAACCCGGATTTCGACCGGACCCGGGTAAGCCGCCTGGCAGATCAATTACGGACAAGTGGCGGCAGCCTGACGGTGGAGACGACGCACTATCGCAAGAACGGCAGCGCCTACCCGGTCGAGGTGACGACCTTCCTGAAGCGAAACAAGGATCATGAATTCTTCATCGCGTTCTATCGAGACATCACCGAACGCAAGCAGGTCGAGGCCGAGCTGATCCGGGCGCGAGACGAGGCACAGTCGGCCAACCAGGCGAAAAGCATGTTTCTTGCGAACATGAGTCACGAAATACGCACGCCGATGAATGCGATCCTCGGGCTGGCCTATCTGCTGAGGGCGAAGGCGAACGCCGAGCAGATCGACCGTCTCGACAAGATAGAAAGCGCCGGCCGTCACCTGCTGTCCATCATCAACGACATTCTGGATATCTCGAAGATCGAGGCCGGCAAGTTCGAGCTCGAGCAGAGCGATTTCTCGTTGTCGGCAGTACTGGACCATGTGTATTCGCTGATCGCCCAGTCAGCACAGGCCAAGGGCCTGAACGTCGAAATGGTGGCGGACGCAGCCTTGCCTCCGTGGCTGCATGGCGACCCCCTGCGCTTGCGGCAGGCCCTGCTCAATTTCGCCAGCAACGCCGTCAAGTTTACGCAGCACGGTTCCGTCCGCCTGCGTGCATCATTGCTGCAGGAAGCCGGCGATGATTTCATGGTCCGATTCGAAGTCAGCGATACCGGCATCGGGGTGTCGCCCGAAAAGCTGCCCCATCTCTTCAAGGCCTTCGAACAGCTGGATGCCTCGACCACGCGTCGCTATGGCGGCACGGGTCTCGGGCTGGTGATCACGCGCAGCCTCGCCCAGTTAATGGGGGGCGAGGTCGGCGTCGAAAGCACGCCCGGTTCCGGCAGCACCTTCTGGTTTACGGCACGCCTGCGGCGCGGCCACGGGGTGGGACAGCAGCAGCCCCATGATCGGGAGGGACAAGTCATGCATGCCGAGGCCGAGCTGCGTGCGGCGCATTCGGCTGCTCGCGTGCTGCTTGCCGAGGACAATGCGATCAATCGCGAGGTGGCCCTGGACCTGCTGCATGGCGTGGGGCTCAGCGTCGATACCGCCGTCGATGGCCTCGATGCCCTTGACCGTTGCCGCAAGACCTATTACGACCTGGTGCTGATGGATGTCCAGATGCCCCGGATGGACGGGCTGGAATCGACCCGGGCGATACGCGCGCTGCCGGGACGCGAACACATTCCGATTCTGGCCATGACCGCGAATGCCTTCGACGAAGATCGCCAGGCCTGCAAGGATGCGGGCATGAACGATTTCATCGCCAAACCCGTCGATCCCGATACGCTCTACACCGTACTGCTGCGATGGTTGCCGCACAACATGTCGGTCCGCGTCGATTCCCCGGCCGCTCCCGGGGCGGGCACTGGCGCGGCGCCCAAGGACACGTTGTTGCCGGATCCGCTGACCCTGCTGATGCGCAGCGTGCCGGGACTGGATGCGCGCCGTGGCCTGGCCGTCGTGCGTGGCAAGGTAGAACGCTATCTCGACCTATTGCACCAGTTCACCGATGCGCATGTGGGCGACATCAATGTGCTGGCCCAGTCGCTGGCCAGCGGCGATGTGGATCGTGCGACGCGGGTGGCCCATAGCCTCAAGGGTGCGGCCGCCACGCTGGGTTATGAGTCGCTCGCCGAACGTGCGCGGCAGATCGAGTTCCGCCTGGGGTCCGTCGCTGGCCGGGAGGTGTTCGGCCCGGATTTCGATGCGGCCTTGGCGCAGATCAGGCAGGCCTTCATGGCCCTGGCGGCCGCCTTGCCGGCCGCGGGCCGGCAGGGCGCGGCTGCAGTCGTTGCCCCGGCAACGATGAGCCCGAAGGCACTCGAGGCCTTGCTCGATGAACTCGATGCGCGTCTGTCGACCGATGACTTCATGGCCGGCAGCCTGTATCAGGAAAACGCAAGCGTGTTCGACGCCGTGATGGGTGTCGAGGCTGCCCGTTTGGGACGCCAGATGCATGAATGCGATTTCATGGCCGCCCGCAAGACGTTGCGTGCCTGGCGCGAATCTCGCCAGGCCTGAAGCGCGAGCGATCATCGCGCGCAGCCACACCCCCCGATGCCGCCGAAGCCCATCCTGAACCGTTCGCATTCGAGATCCATCAGCGACATCGTGGACCTTACCTTGCCCGTGGTGCCGTCGAACAGCACATAGAAGCGCGACAGGCGGCGCCAGTCCGGGCAATAGAGCCATTCCCAGACCAGTTCGTCGCGTCGCTCGAAATAGGTGACGCCGCCCGACGGGTCGACCGGGCCGAGCACCTGCAGCACATCTTCCATCGACATGCCCGGCTTCACGCGGGCGAAGTGCTCTTCGGCGAGCACGTTCTCGATGCGTTCCAGGCGGCCGTCCGGGGCAATCCGCACCATCCAGGTATGCACCCCGAACGGGCCGGTCGGATAGGCGAGCTGGCGGCTCCCGTCGGCGTGCGTCCATTCCATCACGGGGGAACCCATGCGGTGCAGGACGGCGGCCTCGGTGTCTACGCCGGGCCTGAGCGCCGGCCCCATGCAGGCCGTCAGGATGGCCAGCAGCGCGGCTGCGAGCAGGGGGGGCAGGCGCTGTCTCGTCATGCGATCAGTTTCGGCCATTGAAGATCGAGCCGAACAGTCCGCCCTGCTCGCCGCCCGAGCCCCCGCCGCCTTGTGTCACGGGAGCGGCGGCGAAGACACGCGAGGCGAGGCGAGCGAATGGCAGCGACTGCAGCCAGACCGTGCCGGGGCCGCGCAGCACGGCGAAGAACAGGCCCTCGCCACCGAACAGGGCGGTCTTGATGCCGCCGACGAACTGGATGTCGAAATCGACGTCCGGCGTGTAGGCGACGACGCAGCCGGTATCGACGCGCAGCACTTCGCCGGGGCCGAGGCGGCGTTCGAGCATCGTGCCGCCGGAATGGGCGAAGGCCATGCCGTCGCCTTCGAGCTTCTCCATGATGAAACCTTCGCCGCCGAAGAAGCCGGCGCCGAGGCGTTTCTGGAAGGCGACGCCGAGCGCGACGCCCTTGGCCGCACACAGGAAGGCGTCCTTCTGGCAGATCAGCGTGCCGCCGAGCTGCTTGAGATCGAAGGGCACGATCCTGCCGGTATAGGGTGCGGCGAAGGCCACCTTGCGCTTGCCGCCACCCTGGTTGACATAGACGGTGGTGAACAGCGACTCCCCGGTAATGAGGCGCTTGCCCGCACCGAGCAGCTTGCCGAACACCCCGCTGTGTTTGTCAGATCCGTCGCCGAAGAGGGTGTCCATCTCGATGCCGTCTTCCATGTACATCAGGCTGCCGGCTTCGCCGATGGCGGCCTCGCCCGGGTCGAGCTCGATCTCGACGAACTGCATGTCTTCGCCGTGCAGGCGGTAGTCGATCGCATCCATGCCCATGTTCCTCTTCTCCGTCGTGATTGGAATGCGCCTAGCTTAACGCAGCAGGATCATGGTTTCGTTGATTGCCTTGACGGGTCGCTTGCGGTACCGTGCGCGCCTTTTTCGCCGTCAGGTCTTCATGCTTCCATCCATCGAACATCGCATCGCCGCCGAGCTCGGCGTCCATCCGAACCAGGTCGCCGCGGCCGTCCAGTTGCTCGACGACGGCGCCACCGTCCCCTTCATCGCCCGCTATCGCAAGGAGGCCACCGGCAATCTCGACGACACGCAGCTGCGTACGCTCGAAGAACGGCTCGGCTACCTGCGCGAGCTGGAGGAGCGCCGCGCCGCGATCCTCGCCAGCATCGAGGAGCAGGGCAAGCTGACGCCGGAATTGCGCAACGAGGTCGAGCACGCCGAGACCAAGCAGCGCCTCGAAGACCTCTACCTGCCCTACAAGCCGAAGCGCCGCACCAAGGCGCAGATCGCCCGCGAGGCCGGGCTGGAGCCGCTCGCCGATGCGCTCTACGGCGACCCGACGCTGAACCCCGAGGACGAGGCGGCGAAATACGTGAATCCCGAGAAGGAGCCGCCCGAGCAGCACGTGCCCGACGTGAAGGCGGCGCTCGACGGCGCGCGGCAGATCCTCATGGAGCGCTTCGCCGAAGATGCGGCGCTGCTGGAGAAGCTGCGCAACTACCTGAACGAGCATGCGCAGATCGTCTCGACCGTGGTCGAGGGCAAGCAAACCAGTGCCGACCCCAGCGTCGCCAAGTTCCGCGACTGGTTCGATTTCCGCGAGCCGTTGAAGAGCGCGGCCTCGCACCGCGTGCTGGCGCTGCTGCGCGGCCGCAACGAGGACGTGTTGCGCCTCGCGATCAAGACTGAGCCGGAGCTGCGCGACCCGCCCGAATCCTCGCCCTGCATCACGATGATCGCGCGCCACGTCGGCATCGAGGACCAAGGCCGGGCGGGGGACCGATGGCTCGCCGAGACCGCGCGCTGGACCTGGCTGGTCAAGCTTTCGCTGCACCTCGAAACCGAACTGATGGGCGTGTTGCGTGAGCGCGCCGAGGAGGAGGCGATCCGCGTCTTCGCGCGCAACCTGCACGACTTGCTGCTGGCCGCGCCGGCCGGGCCGAAGGCCGTGATCGGCCTCGACCCGGGCATCCGCACCGGCGTCAAGGTCGCGGTGGTCGATGCCACCGGCAAGCTGCTGGAAACGACCACGCTCTACCCGCACGAGCCGCGCCGCGATTGGGAGGTGAGCATCGCCGCGCTGCGCGCGCTGGCACAGAAGCACGCTGTCGATCTGATCGCCATCGGCAACGGCACGGCCAGCCGCGAGACCGACAAGCTGGCCGGTGACCTGATGAAGCGCTACCCGGAACTGAAGCTGACCAAGATCGTCGTCTCCGAGGCCGGCGCCTCGGTGTATTCGGCCTCGGAACTCGCCGCGCGCGAGTTTCCCGACCTCGACGTGAGCCTGCGCGGCGCGGTCTCCATCGCGCGCCGCCTGCAGGATCCGCTCGCCGAGCTGGTGAAGATCGATCCGAAAAGCATCGGTGTCGGCCAGTACCAGCACGACGTGAACCAGTCGAAGCTGGCCAGGAGCCTCGACGCCGTGGTCGAGGACTGCGTGAACTCCGTCGGCGTCGATGCGAATACCGCTTCCGCCGCCTTGCTGGCGCGCATCTCGGGCCTCAACAGCACGCTGGCGGCGAACATCGTCTCCTACCGCGACCAGCATGGTGCCTTTCCTTCGCGCGAGGCGCTGAAGAAGGTGCCTCGCCTCGGCGAAAAGACCTTCGAACAGGCGGCCGGCTTCCTGCGCATCAACCAGGGCGAGAACCCGCTCGACGCCTCGGCGGTGCACCCGGAAGCCTACCCGGTGGTCGAGCGCATCCTTGCCGACATCAAGAAGGGCGTGAAGGAACTGATCGGCGACAGCCGCGCCGTGAAATCGCTCAAGGCTGAGAAATACACCGACGAGCGCTTCGGCCTGCCGACGGTACAGGACATCCTTAAAGAGTTGGAAAAGCCCGGCCGCGACCCGCGTCCCGAGTTCAAGACCGCGAGCTTCCGCGAGGGCGTCGAGGACCTGAAGGACCTCGAGCCCGGCATGCAGCTCGAGGGCGTCGTCACCAACGTCACCAATTTCGGCGCCTTCGTCGATATCGGCGTGCATCAGGATGGGCTCGTGCATATCTCCGCGCTGTCCAACACCTTCGTCAAGGATCCGCATGCCGTGGTGAAGGCCGGCGACGTGGTGAAGGTCAAGGTGCTGGAGGTTGACATCCCGCGCAAGCGCATCGCGCTGACCATGCGCCTGGCAGATGAGGTGAAGAAGACGGAAAAAGTCGGCGCTGGCAGGACGGCGAGTCCGCGGGATATCCAGCGTCACCAGCAGCAGCGCCAGCCGGAACCGGCCGGCGCGATGGCGGCGGCTTTCGCGAAGCTCAAGCGTTGAGGAGGACGGGATGACGCCACAGGAGGTCGCCGATAAGGTCGCTGCGCTGATGTGGCCACAGGATCACGCCGCGCGCGGCCTCGGCATGGAGATCGTCGCCGTCGGACCGGGCAGCGCAACCCTGCGCATGTCCGTGCGGCAGGACATGGTGAACAGCCATGGGAATTGTCATGGCGCCTTCATCTTCGCCGTCGCCGACGCTGCTTTCGCCTACGCCTGTAATTCGGACAACCATCACGCGGTGGCCGGCGGCGCGAACATCGACTTCCTCGCGCCGGTCGAGCTCGGTGACGTGCTGACGGCCACTGGCACGCGGCGCCAGCAGGGCGGACGCAGCGGTCTGTACGACATCGAGGTCACCAATCAGGACAGCAAACTCGTGGCGGTGTTCCGGGGACGCTCGGTGCGGGTCAAGGGCCATTTCTTTCCCCAGGAATAGCCTGCAGCTTGCCCTGGTTGGACGATTGACGTAGACTGGACAGTCCAGTCTATGCCTCTGCCCAATGTTTTTTCACGACGTCTCGCCCAGTCCCGGTGATTGCCGCGCGCGCTTGCTGCAAGCGGCGGCGGAGGTCTTTGCCGCCGAGGGCTATCGGGTCGGGGTGGATCGCATCGCCGCCCATGCCGGAGTGGCAAAGCAGACGCTTTACAACCATTTCCCCAGCAAGGCCGACCTGTTCGGTGCCGTCATCCAGCTGGCGACCCAGGAACTGCTGGTGACGCTGGATGATGCCGACTTGAGCCTGCGCGAACGGCTGATCGGTTTCGGCACGCGCTACCGGGAGAAGTTGCTGAACCCGACGGGGCTGGGCTTTTATCGCATGCTGGTGGCCGAAACGCTGCGCTTCCCGGAACTTGCGGCGAGCTTTTACCGCGCCGGACCGACTGAAACGGCGGCGCGCGTGTGTGCGGTGCTGGCCGAGGCAATGCGCCGTGGGGAACTGCGGCAGGACGATCCACAATTGGCCACCACCTTGCTATTGTCCATGCTGGTGGGGACGGAACGCAACGACTGTTTGTTCTCCGGTGTGGCCATGCCGATGCCCGAACCGTCGCAAGCTGGCAAAATCATCGACTATTTCCTGCGCGCCTTTGCGCCTTGATCACGGAGCCGTACATGAAGTTCTCACATCGTATTTTCAGCGTGGTGGTTTTGTCTGGCCTGCTGGCTGGCTGCGGCGAGGCCAACAAGCCCGCCGCTCCTGCCGGGGCACCCGCTGCCGCTCCGCCGCCCGCCGAGGTCGACGTGATCACCGTGGCTTCCTCCAGCGCGACCCTCACCCAGGACCTGCCCGGACGCCTGCAGGCGATCCGTTCCGCCCAGGTGCGTGCCCGCGTCGAAGGCATCCTCGAGAAGCGCCTGTTCAACGAAGGCAGCGATATCGCCGCCGCAGCGCCGCTGTTCCAGATCGACGCACGCACCTATGCGGCGGCCGCGGCCGCCGCCGAAGCGGATGTGGCGGCGGCGCAGGCGCAGTTCGACCGCTATCGGCCGCTGCTCGACATCAAGGCCGTCAGCCAGCAGGAATTCGATGCCGCGCAGGCGCGCCTGAAGCAGGCCGAGGCCGCGCTGGCCAAGGCGAGGCTGGATCTCGAGAATGCCGTCCCGCGCGCACCGATTTCCGGGCGCATCGGCCGGGCGCTGGTGACGGAAGGCGCACTGGTCGGCAAGGGCGAAGCGACGCATCTCGTCACCATCGAGCAACTCGACCCGATCCGCGTCGAGTTTACCCAGAGCTATTCCGACATGCTGCGCCTGCAGCAGGCCATCAAGGCCGGTACGCAGAAAAAGGCCGATAGTGCCCGGGTGGAACTGATTCTCGAGGATGGCTCGCTCTACGCCGAGAAGGGCCGCCTGCAATTCGCCGACCTTGCTGTCGACCCGAACAGCGGTGCGGTCGTGCTGCGCGCCGAGTTTCCCAATCCCAGGCGCGAATTGCTGCCCGGTACCTTCGTGCGCATCCGCTTCCCGCAGGCCGAGATGGACAACGCCATCCGCGTGCCGCAGCGTGCGGTCCAGGGCAGCGCCACCGGCCAGCTGGTCATGGTCGTCGATGCCGAGGGCAAGGTCGTGCCGCGCCCGATCAGGACCGGCGCGATGTCCGGCGCGGACTTCATCGTCATCGACGGTCTCAAGGGCGGCGAGCAGGTCATCGTCAATGGCCTGCAGAAGGCCCGTCCCGGCAGCGTCGTGAAGCCGGTAGCGTGGACACCCGGCGCCCCGGTCCTGCCGGCGCCGTCCGCCCAGGCCGGCGCCTCCGCCAAACCGGCCGCAGAGAAGAAGTAAACAACGATGCTGCCCAATTTCTTCATCGACCGGCCGATCTTCGCCTGGGTCATCGCCATCATCATCGTCCTTGGCGGCTACCTGTCGCTGCGCCAGCTGCCGGTGTCGGCCTATCCGCCCGTGGCGGCCCCCGCGCTGTCCATCAACGTCACCTATCCGGGTGCTTCCGCCAAGGTGGTCGAGGAAACCGCCGTCGCACTGATCGAGCAGGAGCTCAACGGCATCGAGAACCTGCTCTACATGGAATCCTCGTCCGAGCAGAACCTCGGCACCATCACGCTGACCTTCAAGTCCGGCACCAACCTCGACCTCGCCTCGGTCGAGACGCAGAACCGCATCAAGCGCGCCGAGCCGCGCCTGCCCGAGGAGGTGCGGCGTCTCGGCATCACCGTGCTCAAGTCGGCGCGCAACTTCCTCATGATCGTCTCGCTGTTCTCACCGGACAAGACGCTCGACAACGTCGCGCTCGGCAGCTATGCCGCCGCCAACGTGCTCGAGCCGCTGCGGCGCACGCCGGGCGTGGGCGAGGCGATCCTGTTCGGCACCGAGTATTCGATGCGGCTGTGGATACGGCCAGAACGCCTGCAGTCCTTCGGCCTCACGCCCGCGGACATCGCCAAGGCGGTGCGTGCCCAGAACGTGCAGATCGCCACCGGTGAGCTCGGCCAGATCCCCGCAGTCCCGGGGCAGGAATACGCCGCCACCATCATCACGCGTAGCCGGTTGGCGACGCCCGAGGAATTCGGCGACATCATCATCAGGAGCGACGGCCGCGGCGCCACCGTGCGCGTCAAGGACGTTGCCCGCGTCGAACTCGGTGCGCAGGACTACAACATCTCGGCCCGCGTCGATGGCCAGCCGACCGCCGCCATCGCCGTGCGCCTCGCCCCGGGTGCCAATGCACTCGATACCGCCAAGGCGGTGGACACGCAGATGACCGAGCTGGCGAAGTATTTCCCGCAGGGCATCTCGTGGATGGTGCCGTACGACACCTCGACCTTCGTCGACATCTCGATCAAGGAGGTGGTGTGGACGCTGCTCGAGGCGATGGTGCTGGTCTTCCTCGTCATGTACCTCTTCCTCGAAAACCTGCGCGCCACCTTCATCCCCACCATCGTCGTGCCGGTGGCGCTGTTCGGCGCGATGATCGGCCTCTACTTCCTCGGCTACTCGATCAACGTGCTGACACTGTTCGCCATGGTGCTGGCCATCGCCATCGTCGTGGACGACGCCATCGTCGTCGTCGAGAACGTCGAACGCATCATGAGCGAGGAAAACCTCGCGCCGCGCGCCGCCACGCGCAAGGCCATGGGCCAGATCATCAACGCCATCATCGCCATCACCGTGGTGCTGTCGGCGGTGTTCGTGCCGCTGCTGTTCTTCGGGGGCTCGGTCGGCGCCATCTATCGCCAGTTCGCGGTGACGCTGATCCTCACCATGGCCTTCTCGGCCTTCATGGCGCTGACGCTGACGCCGGCGCTGTGCGCCACGCTGCTCAAGCACGAGGCCGGGCATGACGACCTGATGCCGACCACCGGATTCTTCGGGGCGTGGAACCGCTTCTTCGCCGCCACGGTGAAGGGCTACCTGGGGGCCACGCGCCGGATGCTCGGCCGGCCGGGCCGCTGGCTGCTCGTCTATGGCGTCATCCTCGCCGCCACCGGCTGGTTGTTCATGAAGCTGCCGAGCAGCTTCCTGCCGAGCGAGGACCAGGGGTACTTCATCAACATCGTGCAGTTGCCGCCTGCGGCGACGCGCGAACGCACCCTCGAGGTGCTGTCGACCATCGAGCAGCACTACATGGCACAGAAGGAAGTCGCCCACGTCATCGGCGTCGCCGGCTTTTCCTTCTTCGGCCGTGGCCAGAATGCCGCCATCGCCTTCGTCCGGCTGAAGAGCTGGGATGAGCGGCCGGGCAGGGGGCAGGATGTCGACACCATCGTGCAGCGCGCCAACATGGCCTTCTTCCGCATCAAGCAGGCGATGGTCTTCGCCATCAACGTGCCGCCGATTCCGGAACTTGCGGCCGTCGGCGGCTTCGACTTCCGCCTGCAGGACCGCGGCGGTCTCGGCCGCGACAGGCTCCTCGAGGCGCGCAACATGGCGCTCGGGCTGGCGGGCCAGAACAAGGCGCTGGTCGGTGTGCGGCCCGAAGGCCAGGAAGCCGGCCCGCAGGTCTACCTCGACGTCGATCGCGCCAAGGCACGGGCGCTGGGCATCGACCTCGGCGAGCTCAACGATACCCTGCAATCGACGCTGGGCACTGCCTACATCAACGACTTCGTGCGTCAGGGGCGTATCCTGCGCGTGCAGATGCAGGCCGAGGCCGATGTGCGCCGCACGCCCGAGGACCTGCTGCGCCTGCCGGTGAAGAACGCGCGCGGCGACATGATCCCGCTCGCCGAGGTCGCCTCGGTCAAGTGGATCGTCGGCAGTCCCAAGCTCGACCGCTACAACGGCCTGCCTGCGATGAAGATCGCCGGCAACCCCGCGCCGGGCCGCTCGACCGGCGATGCGCTGAACGCGATGGAGCAGGTGGCGAAGCAACTGCCACCGGGCATCGGTTTCGAATGGTCCGGCAGTTCCTACGAGGAGCGGCTGTCCGGCAGCCAGGCTCCCTTCCTGTTCGCCGTATCGCTGGTCGTCGTGTTCCTCTGCCTCGCCGCCCTCTATGAGAGCTGGTCGATCCCCTTCGCGGTGATGCTGGTGGTGCCGCTCGGTATCTTCGGCTCGGTATTGGCGGTCACCCTGCGCGAATTGCCCAACGACGTCTATTTCAAGGTCGGCCTGATCGCCATCATCGGCCTCTCGGCGAAGAACGCGATCCTGATCATCGAGTTCGCCCGCGAACTGCAGGAACAGGGCAAGGAGCTCGTCGAGGCCACCCTCGAGGCCTGCCGCCTGCGCTTCCGTCCGATCCTGATGACCTCGATCGCCTTCATGTTCGGCGTGCTGCCGCTCGCCATCTCCACCGGCGCGGGCGCCAACAGCCGCCACGCCATCGGCACCGGCGTGATCGGCGGCATGCTGACCGCGACCGTCCTGGCGGTCTTCCTCGTGCCGGTGTTCTTCGTCGTCGTGCGCCGCTTCTTCCCCGGCCACGCACGCCATCATGCGGAGAACGGTCATGAATAAATTCGCGCTACTGTCGTTCGTCTGCACCGTCGCAGGCTGCTCCTTCATCCCCGGCTACGAGCGCCCGGCCGCACCGGTCCCGGCTCAATGGCCGCAAAAAGTCGGTGCCGGCGGGACGGCGACCGCCGCTGGCGCGGATGCTGCGCGCTCGGTTTCCGTCGCCGAGTGGCAGGCGTTTTTCTCCGATGCGACGCTGCGACAGCTGATTACCCTCGCCCTGGAACACAACCGCGACCTGCGGATCGCCGTGGCGCGCGTCGAGGAAGCGCGGGCGCTCGCCGGCCTCGCCCGCGCCGACCGCCTGCCGACGGTCGATGTCAATCTCCAGCAGCAAGCCGCGAAGCTGCCGGCCGATCTGTCCTCCAGCGGACGTGAGGCAATCAGCCGCCGCTACGATGCCAACCTTGGCGTGGCCGCCTTCGAGCTGGATTTCTGGGGGCGGGTCGGCAGTCTCGAGACGGCGGCGCGCGCGACCTTCTTCGCCAGCGAGTTTGCCCAGCGGGCATTTCGTTCGAGCCTGATCGCCGAGGTCGCTTCGGCCTGGTACAGCTACACCGAACTCGATGCGCGCCTCGCGCTTGCCGAAGCTGCGGTCGCGACCCGCGCCGAAAGCCGGGCGCTCATCGGCAAGCGCCGCGACGTCGGTCTGGCCGGCGATCTCGATTTCCTCGCCGCCGACGGTGCCTGGCAGAGTGCCCGCGCCGATGCCGCCAACCTGGCCCGGCAGCGTGCTGCCGCCGAAAATGCCCTGCGGCTGCTGGTCGGCAGTGATGGCGCCGTTTCCCTGCCGGCAAATCAGGCACCGGCTATTGCCACCCTGCCCGAAATCGCCGTCGGCCTGCCGTCCGATGTCCTGCTGAACCGGCCTGACGTGCTGGCCGCCGAGCAGCGACTGGTCGCCGCCAACGCCAACATCGGCGCCGCGCGGGCGGCCTTCCTGCCGAAGATCGTCCTGACCGCCACGGCCGGCACGGCCAGTCGTGCGCTCTCCGGCCTGTTCGGAGGCGGCAGCGGTGCGTGGAGCTTCGTCCCGCTGCTCAAGTGGCCGCTGTTCGACGCCGGGCGCAGCGAGGCGAACGTCGATTTGGCCGAGGCACGCATGAACGTCGCCGTCGCCGAATACGAGAAGACCCTCCAGCAGGCCTTCCGCGAAGTCGCCGACCTGCTTGCCGCCCGCGAGCACTATGCCGTCCAGCTCGAAGCCCTGCAGGCGGCGGAACTGGCGCAGGCGGAACGCCTGCAGCGGGTGGAGGCACGCCATCTGGCCGGGGTGTCGAGCTATCTGGAACTGCTCGACGCCCGGCGCGATCACTATGCCGCCCAGCAGTCGGTGCTGGCGGTACGGCGGGCTCAGGCGACGACTGCCGCCGGACTGTTCAAGGCGCTGGGCGGCGGCTGATTCGGCGGCGCGGCCGCTACGCGCCACGGCGCCCGGGAAGCTGGCAGGGCTCGCGAAAATCGGCTACAGTGCGCTCACTTCTATAACCAGAACTCCATGAGGTCATCCATGAGCAACAAAGGGCAGATGCTACAAGACCCGTTCCTCAACACCCTGCGCCGCGAGCATATCCCGGTGTCCATCTATCTCGTGAACGGCATCAAGCTGCAGGGACAGGTCGAATCTTTCGACCAGTACGTCGTGTTGCTCAAGAATACCGTGACCCAGATGGTTTACAAGCACGCCATCTCGACCGTGGTGCCCGCCCGCCCGGTGAATATCAGCAACGAAGCCGAGTGATTCCTTACCGTAGGGTCCGGCAGGCCGATGTTTGAACGGCCGGCCGCCAGCGAGCGCGCCCTGCTGGTCCAGCTGGATTTCGGCGCCGGCGATTTCGTCGAGCGACTCGAGGAGTTCAGGCTGCTGGCCACCAGTGCCGGTGCCCAGCCCGTCGCGACCATTACCGGCCGGCGGGCGCGTCCCGATCCGGCCCTGTTCGCCGGCAAGGGCAAGGTCGACGAGGTCGTCGCCGCCGCGGCTTCGGCCGGGGCCGAACTGGTGATGTTCAACCACGAACTGTCGCCGGCGCAGCAGCGCAACCTCGAGCGTGCCTGCCAGATGCGCGTGATCGACCGCAGCACGCTGATCCTCGACATCTTCGCCCTGCGCGCGCGCAGCCACGAAGGCAAGCTGCAGGTCGAACTCGCCCAGCTCGAGCACCAGATGACGCGGCTGGTGCGCGGCTGGACCCACCTCGAGCGGCAGAAGGGCGGCATCGGCCTGCGCGGCCCGGGCGAGAAGCAGCTCGAGACCGACCGGCGCCTGCTCGGCAAGCGCGTCGCCCTGCTCAAGTCCCGACTCAAGGCGCTCGAGCGGCAGCGCGCCGTGCGCCGCAAGGGCCGCAGCCGCGGCGAGGTCCTGTCCGTGTCGCTGGTCGGCTATACCAACGCCGGCAAGAGCACCCTCTTCAATGTCCTGACCAAGGCGGGCGCCTACGCCGCCGACCAGCTGTTCGCCACGCTCGATACGACCTCGCGGCGCCTCTACGTGCCCACCTGCGAACTGGCCGATGGCCGTTCCGGCTGCCAGGTGGTGATCTCCGATACCGTCGGATTCATCCGCGACCTGCCGCATGCGCTCGTGGCGGCTTTCCATGCGACGCTCGAGGAAACCACCCAGGCCGACCTGCTTCTGCATGTCGTCGATGCGGCGAGCCCCGACCGCGAACAGCAGATGGCGGCGGTAGCGGAAGTGCTGGAGGAGATCGGCGCGGCCGGCGTGCCGCAGATCGTCGTCTGGAACAAGATCGACCTGCTCGGCGGGGCCGTTGGGCCGGGAGTCGAGCGGGACGAGTGTGATAACATCGCCCGCGTCCGTGTCAGCGCCCGTACCGGTGTTGGCCTTGACCTGTTGCGCGCGGCCCTGGCGGAAATGTCGCACCGGCTCGCAGCTCCGATTGAAGAACAGAAAAACCATCCCCACATCGAAAACCATGATTACCGGCATATTGATGTCGCTCAATGACCACGGCTGGGGCAACGACCCCAATCGCGGCGGCGGCGGACGCAACAATCAGGGGCCTCCCGATCTCGACGAACTGTGGCGCGACTTCAATCGCCGCCTGTCCGGCATGCTCGGCAAGAAGCGTGGCGGGCCGGGGCGTGGCGACGATGAGGGTGGCGACGGCGGCGGCAATGGTGGTGGCCGCGGCCCCGGATTGCCCTCCCTGACCCCCGGCCAGTTCGGCGGCGGTATCGGCCTGCTGGTCGGCCTGGTGCTGGTCGTATGGCTCGCGAGCGGCTTCTACGTCGTCGATGCGAGCCAACGCGGCGTGGTGCTGACCCTCGGCAAGTACAGCGAAACCAGCGAGCCGGGCCTGCGCTGGCGGTTGCCGTGGCCGATCCAGACGCACGAGGTGGTCAACCTCACCGGCGTGCGCACCATCGAGATCGGCTATCGCGGCTCGGAAAAGAACAAGGTGCCGAAGGAGGCGCTGATGCTGACCGACGACGAGAACATCGTCAGCGTGCAGTTCGCGGTGCAGTATCTGCTCAAGGATCCGAAGGCCTACCTGTTCCAGAACCGCCATCCGGACGATGCCGTGATGCAGGCCGCCGAGACGGCGATCCGCGAGGTGGTCGGCAAGAACAAGATGGACTTCGTGCTCTACGAAGGGCGCGACGTCATCGCGGCCAATACGCAGAAGTCGATGCAGGACATCCTCGATCGCTACGAGACTGGCATCCAGATCCGTTCGGTGACGATGCAGAGCACGCAGCCGCCCGAGCAGGTGCAGGCGGCCTTCGACGATGCCGTCAAGGCCGGCCAGGACCGCGAGCGGCAGAAGAACGAGGGCGAGGCCTACGCCAACGACGTGATTCCGCGCGCCCGTGGTACCGCCTCGCGCCTGATGCAGGAGGCCGAAGGCTACCGCGCCCGCCTGATCGCTACCGCGGAAGGCGAGGCGACCCGCTTCACCAAGCTCTACAACGAGTACGCCAAGGCGCCGGAAGTCACGCGCCAGCGTCTCTACCTGGAAACCATGCAGCAGGTCTATGCCAACACCAGCAAGGTGATGGTGGACACGAAGGGCGGCGGCAACCTGCTCTACCTGCCGCTCGACAAGCTGATGCAGGCGGCCGGTACGACGCCTGCCGCAACGCCGGGTGTCGAACGCCCGTCCGCTCCGGCCTCCGCCATGGAAAACCGCGACGTGCCGACCCGCGGTTCGCTGTCCTCGCGTGAACGGGGAGATCGCTGATGCAACGCCTGCCTTTCATCCTCGCCCTCGTTTTCGCGGTGTTCGTCACGGCCGGTTCCATGCTGTTCGCCGTCGACCAGCGCCAGTACGCCATCGTCTTCCAGCTTGGCGAGATCAAGGAAGTCATCAAGGAACCCGGCCTGTCCTTCAAGTGGCCGATGATCCAGAACGTGCGCTTCTTCGACCGGCGCATCCTCACCATGGACTCGGTCGAACCCGAGCGCTTCCTCACCGCGGAGAAAAAGCCGGTGCTGGTGGACTCCTTCGTCAAGTGGCGCATCGCCGACGTCCGGCAGTTCTACATCTCCGTCGGCGGCGACGAGATGCTGGCACGCACGCGTCTTTCCCAGACCGTCAACTCGGGGTTGCGCGAGGAGTTCGGCAAGCGCACCGTGCATGACGTGGTGTCCGGCGAACGCGACAAGATTATGGCCGACGTGCAGAAGAAGGCGGACGCCGACGCGCGCGCCATCGGCATCGAGATCGTCGACGTGCGCCTGAAGCGCGTCGATCTGCCGGCAGAGGTGTCCGAGGCCGTCTATCGCCGCATGGAGACGGAACGCAAGCGCGTCGCCAACGAACTGCGTTCGCAGGGTGCTGCCGAGGCCGAGAAGATCCGCGCCGATGCCGACAAGCAGCGCGAGGTGATCGTCGCCGAAGCCTACCGCGATGCCCAGAAGATCAAGGGCGAGGGGGATGCGAAGGCCGCGGCCATCTACGGCAAGGCCTTCGGCGAGAACCCCGAGTTCTACGCCTTCTACCGCAGCCTCGAGGCCTATCGCCAGAGCTTCGCCAACAAGAACGACCTGCTGGTGGTCGACCCGAGCGCCGACTTCTTCAAGTACCTGAAGAACGGCAACCGCGGCGGCGGCAAGTAGGGCGTGGCCCATGTCGCTGTTGCTCATGGCGCTTGGCCTGATGCTGGTGATCGAGGGGCTGATGCCCTTCGTGGCGCCGCGCGTCTGGCGCGAAACCTTCCGGCGTGCCATCGCGCTGGCAGACGGCCAGTTGCGCTTCATCGGGCTGACCTCGATGATCATCGGCCTGGTCCTGATGGCCGTGTTCGGATGACCTGCCGGCATGACCACCCATAACTGGCTTCTTCCCGAGGCATTCGAGGATCTGCTGCCGGCTGAGGCCGCCCAGGTCGAGCGACTGCGTCGCCGGCTGCTCGACGAGTTCGCCGTCCATGGCTACCAGCTCGTCGCCCCGCCGCTGCTCGAATTCGCCGATGCCCTGTTGTCCGGCAGCGGGGCCGACCTCGATCTGCGCACTTTCAAGCTGGTCGACCAGTTGTCCGGCCGCACGCTGGCGCTGCGTGCAGACATCACGCCGCAGGTCTCGCGCATCGATGCCCACCTGCTGAACCGCAAGGGCGTGACACGCCTGTGCTATTGCAGCAGCGTACTGCACGCCCGTCCTGCCGATCTGCTGGCGACCCGCGAGCCGTTGCAGCTCGGCGCCGAACTCTACGGTCATGCCGGGCTCGAGGCCGATCATGAGGTCATTCGCCTGCTGGCCCGGGTACTGCAGTTGGCCGGCCTGCCTTCACGGCGCATCGATCTCGGCCATGTCGGCATCTTCCGCGCGCTGACCGATGGCCTCCCGCTCGCGCCGGGTGTGGATCAGCTGTTGTTCGATGCCCTCCAGGCCAAGGATGTGCCAGCCTTGCACGCCTTGACCGATGGCCTGCCCGAGGCGGCCAGGTCCGGCTTGCTTGCGCTGCCCGATCTTTACGGGGGCGACGAAGTGCTCGCCGAGGCCTCGGTCCGGCTGCCGGCCCTACCCGCCATCACGAATGCGCTGGGCGAACTGCGCCGTCTCGCTGACGAGCTGGTTGATCTGCCGTTGTCCTACGACCTGGCTGACCTGCGCGGCTACCACTACCACAGCGGCGTCGTGTTCGCCGCCTATTGCGACGACAGCCCCGCCGCCATCGCGCTCGGCGGCCGCTATGACTCGATCGGCGCACGCTATGGCCGGGCCCGCCCTGCGACCGGCTTTTCACTCGACCTGCGTTCCCTGGCCCGCCTGTCGGCCCCGGTGGCGGCGGTCGGCGCGATCCTAGCGCCGTGGCCCGAAGATACCGTCGCGCAGGCGGAGGTGGAGCGCCTGCGCGCTGCCGGAGAAACCGTCGTCGCCGGCCTGCCGGGACACGAAGGCAGCTGGCGCGAGGCCGGTTGCGACCGTCGTCTCGTGCGCCGCGACGACCAATGGATCATCGAACCCTTAGTTGAAAATTGAAGGAATACTGACATGGCCAAGAACGTAGTCGTGATCGGCACCCAATGGGGCGACGAAGGCAAGGGCAAAATCGTCGACTGGCTCACGGATCACGCGCAAGCCGTCGTCCGCTATCAGGGCGGACACAATGCCGGCCACACGCTCGTCATCGGCGGCAAGAAGACGGTGCTGCACCTCGTGCCTTCCGGGATCCTGCGCGAAGGTGTGACCTGCTACATCGGCAACGGCGTGGTGCTGGCGCCCGACGCGCTGATCAAGGAACTCGACGAGCTCAAGGCGGCCGGCGTCGATGCCGACGCGCGCCTGCGCATCTCCGAAGCCTGCCCGCTGATCCTGCCCTATCACCAGGCGCTCGACGTCGCGCGCGAGGCCGCCAAGGGTGCCAAGAAGATCGGCACCACCGGCCGCGGTATCGGCCCGGCCTACGAGGACAAGGTGGCGCGCCGCGGCCTGCGCCTGCAGGACCTGCTGCGGCCCAAGCGCTTTGCCGAGAAGCTCGCCGAAGTGCTCGACTATCACAACTTCGTGCTGAAGAACTACCTTGGCGCCGAGGCGGTCGATTTCAAGAAAGTGTTCGACGGCGCGATGGCGCTGGAGCCGCGCCTGGCGAAGATGGTCGCCGACGTGCCGCGCTCGCTCTACGAGGCCCACAAGGCCGGCGCCAACATCCTGTTCGAGGGCGCGCAGGGTACGCTGCTCGACATCGACCACGGCACCTATCCCTTCGTCACCTCGTCGAACTGCGTCGCCGGCGGTGCCTCGACCGGCGCGGGTGTCGGCCCGGGCATGCTGCACTACGTGCTGGGCATCACCAAGGCCTACACCACGCGCGTCGGCAGCGGTCCGTTTCCGACCGAGCTCTACGACGCGATCGAGAAGCAGGACCCGGTCGGCAAGCACATGGCCGAGAAGGGCCACGAGTTCGGCTCCACCACCGGCCGCGCGCGCCGCTGCGGCTGGTTCGACGCCGCCGCGCTCAAGCGCTCGATCCAGATCAACGGCGTGTCCGGACTGTGCGTCATGAAGCTGGACGTGCTCGACGGCATCGAGGAAATGAAGATCTGCACCGGCTACAAGCTCGACGGCCAGCTGACCGACATCCTGCCGGTCGGGGCTGATGAACTGGAGCGCTGCGAACCCGTCTACGAGACCATGCCCGGCTGGAAGGACAGCACCGTCGGCGTCAAGACCCTCGAAGGCCTGCCCGCCGCGGCGCGTGCCTACATCAAGCGCATGGAGGAGGTCTGCGGCGTGCCGGTCGACATGATCTCGACCGGGCCGGATCGCGAAGAGACCATCGTCCTGCGCCATCCGTTCAAGTAGGCAGGCAGAAAAGTCGGCGCCGGCGGGACGGCGCCGGCAATACCCGCTTACATTTTTTCGACGTTCCGACATCTTCGGCATACCGCCGGGTGGTTCAATGTGCCTCATGCAATCGAGGAGGACATTGCCATGAAGAAGACAGGATTCCGGATCGCTGCCGCGCTGGGTGCGCTGGCGGCACTGGCCGCCGGCAACGCATGGGCGGACCGTCCCGACCACCGGCACCACCGTGACCATCGCGATGGCGTCCGGTTCAGCATTTCGATCGGTACGCCCTGGCCGGCGCCGCCTTACCCCTACCGCATGCATTCCCGCCACCCGCAGGCTTGGCCACATGTCGTGTTTCCGGTCGGGGTACCGGTGACGCCCGTCATCATGCCCGCGCCACGCCTGTACATCGAACAGGCCCCCGCCCGCTCTGCCGTTCCCGTGCTGGAGTCCGGCTACTGGTATTACTGCAACGAGGCAGGCGCGTATTATCCGTATGTCCAGACCTGCCCCGGCGACTGGGTCAAGGTCGCACCACAGCCCCGCTGATTCCTGCCAATTCAAGGAGACGAACATGCGTACCGGAGTCGGGATTTCCCTCATCGCTGCGGCATTCATGGCCGGTTGTGCCAGCGTGCCGACCGGACCCGATGTCATGGTGCTCCCGGGCACGGGCAAGAGCTTCGACGAGTTCCGCACCGACGACATGGTGTGCCGTGATTTCGCCTATCGACAGGTCGGCGGGAAAGCGGGCGAGGATGTGGCCACCAGCGCTGCCGTTCGCAATGCGGCGATCGGGACGGCGGTCGGTGCCGTGGCCGGCGCGGTCATCGGTGGGCGCGATGCCGCCGGCGTCGGTGCCGGCACCGGGCTGATCATCGGCAGCGTATCAGGGGCCGAGGCGTCTCGTGGCGGTACCTGGGGCAACCAGCGGCGCTACGACAATGCCTATGTGCAGTGCATGTATGCCAAGGGGCACCGCGTTCCGGTCAGCGGCCACTATACCCCGGCCTCGCCGCCCAACCCGCCACCGCCACCGGGATCTCCGCCGCCACCGCCCGTCCGCTAGGACGGGGCGCAAGCGGCTGCCGGGTCGCATCCCACGATGCGGTTGCGCCCGGTCTGTTTGGCCTCATACATCCGCTCGTCGGCGAGTTCGACGAGCGTGCTCCAGTCATCGGTGGCGTCCGCAATGCGCTCCGCCACCCCGATGCTCGCCGTCACCGGGTTGCCGTCGGGGCGCGAGCCGAGGCCCCGGTCAGCGCTACGGACCCGCTCGAGGGCGACACAGGCCATGGGGGCAGTGGTGTTCGGCATGATCAGCAGGAACTCCTCGCCACCCCAGCGGACCAGGATGTCTCCCATGCGCAGGCGCCCGTGGATGGCATTGGCGGCACCCGTGAGTACGGCATCCCCGGCATCGTGGCCGTAGGTGTCATTGACCTGCTTGAAGTGATCGAGATCGATGAAGGCGAGGGCCAGCGGATTGCCGCTGCGCCGCGACAGGATGAATTGCAGTTCCAGCAGTTCTTCGCCGCTCTGGCGCGAGAAGCAGCCGGTCATCGTGTCGCGGATGGCTTCCCGCACCAGCACGATGATGAAGGCGAGCTGCGACAGTCCCGCCAGCAGCGAGACGCCGGCGATCAGCAGCATGAGCCAGAACGATGCGGCGAAGGTCGGCCAGTCCAGGACCGGCAGGCGCATGATGCCGGCGATGACCTGCATCAGTAGCAGGGGCGAGATGAAGGCGATGTTTTCCAGCAGCGTCAGCGGGAAGATCGACAGGCCGGCGAGCATCACGAAGGGCAGGAAGGCGTAGCCGGTCGAGAAGGCGAGCTGGATGCCGTGCAGGTCGAACTGCGCCATGTGCTGATAGGAATACAGGAAAAAGGCGGTCGGTACGGCGAACAGCAGGGCCAGTCCGCGGTAGGCGTCCCGCATGTAGTGCATGCGCCGCGAGAGCAGCAGGATCAGGGCGAAGGCGAAGGTCGCCACCAGGCGGGCGATCACCAGCGGCAGCCAGACTTCGCGCGGGAAGGCCGCGATGTCGACGATGATCCACAGCGGGGTCAGCAGGGCGAACAGGCCCGCGACCAGTCGCACGCGCGAAACGATCATCGTCGCGCGACGTTTTTCGAGCAGGGAAATGTGGTTGCGGGAACGCAGCAGCCAGCCGATCTCCTGCTCGCTCATTTCGACGAGCACGGATACCCAGGCGTGATGCCAGATGTCGCGCAAGGAACCGATCAAGGACAACCTCCCGAGTTCGAATGAAAAAACCCGGCGCAAGGCCGGGTTCGAGTTATTACTTAAGCCTTGGCCGGATTTTAACCGCAGCTGCCTACCGCGCCACAGGCCGTGCAGAAATCGCAGCCGTCTTTCCGGATCACGGTCAGGTTGCCGCACTCGGCGCACAGCGAGCCCTGGGTGACCTTGAGCTCGCCCTTCTTCTCGCTGGGGCGCTCGAGGATGCCCATTTCCCGCATCGGATAGCCATGCTCGTCGAGGATGCCGAGCATCGCGTAGCGGTGCATGATGAGGCGGGCGATGTAGGCCACGGTCGAGGGCCAGTTCTGCTGCTTGTTCGAGCCGGGCACGCGCGCCATGAAATCGCCGAGCGGCTCGGGGTAGTTGAGCAGCTTGCGCAGCTTCATGCCGATCCAGGCCGGGTCCATGACGCGCATGTCGAGCGAGAGCAGCTTGGTCAGGCCGTCGAGGGCGCGCGGGTAGTTGCCGGAGAGCCAGCAGGAGTAGGGGCGGGTGACGCCATCGGGCAGCGTGATTTCCTTGAGGCCGAGCACGAAGTCCTCGCGCGAGGCGGGGTTCACGATATCGACGGTCCAGGACAGCGTGCCATCGGTGCCGGTCTTGGGTTCGTCGCGGCTGAACATGCAGTCGAGCACGGGGGTGCTGGCGTCGCTGGCGAGCGCACCGAGCTGCTCGCAGCGGTAGCGGATCACCTGTGCCATCGCGGCAACCGTGCCGGGCATCATCTTGAGTTCGCCATGCGGCGGCATGGCCATCTCGAAGCCTTCCTCGCCGACCGTGCCGGCGAGCACGTCAAGCTTGAGCTTGAGCCAGGCCGGATCGTTGGCGCGCATGTCCATGGAGAGGGTCTTGGCGACCGCACCGAGGCCGCGCGGCTGTTCGGTGCCGTTGACCCAGACCTCGAATGGCACGTTCTTGCGCTGCTCGTTCTCGATCTGGCCGACGAACAGGGCGAACTCGCCGTGCGGTGTCTCGATCATGTAGGTCCAGGCGGCATTGCCGTCGGTGAGCTTCGGCCGGCTCGGCCAGCGCAGGCTGGCCAGTACCGGTGCCGGCAGCGAGCCGATCTTCATGCGGCGGTTGGCGCCGTCGATGGTGACATCCTGCGGCTGCTTCTGGTTGTTCTGCCCCTGGGCTGCCGTCGTCTGCTGGGGTTCGACCGACAGCACGCTGCCGAGCACGCTATTGGGGCGGTAGGTGGCCAGGCCCTTGAGGCCGGACTTCCAGGCGACCATGTAGAGGTCCTCGAAGTCGGCATAGGGGTAGTCGGCGGGGACATTGACCGTCTTGGAGATCGAGGTGTCCACATACGGGGCGACGGCCGCGACCATCCGTTCGTGGGCCTGTGCGGAAATCTCGAGGGCGGTGACGAAGTAGTCGGGCAACTGGGCAACGTCGCCACCCTGGTGCTTGTAGAGGCGCCAGGCGTAGTCCTCGACCGCATATTCCTTGTGGGTGCCGTCTGCCATGCGCTTCTTGCGCGTATAGGTCCAGGAGAAGGGCGGCTCGATGCCGTTCGAGGCGTTGTCCGCGAAAGCCAGCGAGATGGTGCCGGTCGGGGCGATCGACAGCAGGTGCGAGTTGCGGATGCCGTGCTTGCGGATGGCGTCCTTGATGTTCTGGGGTAGGCGCGAGGCGAAGTTGCCGCCGGAGAGGTAGAGGTCGGCGTTGAACAGCGGGAAGGCGCCGCGCTCCTTGGCCAGTTCGACCGAAGCCATGTAGGCGCGGTCGCGCATGAATTCGGAAATCTTCGCGGCGGTCTTGCGTGCCTCGTCGGTGTCGTAGCGCAGGCCAAGCATGATCAGCGCGTCGCCGAGGCCGGTGAAGCCGAGGCCGACGCGGCGCTTGTTGGCGGCTTCCTGGGCCTGCTGCTCGAGGGGCCAGTGGGTGGCGTCGAGCACGTTGTCGAGCATGCGGATCGAGGTGTCGATCACCTTGCCGAAGGCGGCATAGTCGAAGTCGGCCGTTTCCGTGAACGCATGATTGACGAACAGGGTGAGGTTGACCGAGCCGAGGCAGCAGCAGCCGTAGGGCGGCAGCGGCTGCTCGGCGCAGGGGTTGGTGGCCTCGATCGTCTCGCAGTAATTGAGGTTGTTGTCCTTGTTCATGCGGTCGATGAACAGGATGCCCGGCTCGGCGTGGTCGTAGGTCGAGCGCATGATCTGGTCCCACAGCTCGCGCGAGGGGACCTTGCGATAGACCCACAGGCCGTCGTCGCGCTGGTAGGCCCCGGCCTGCTTGACGTCGGCGCAGGGCTCGGCGCGATGGACCAGTTCGACGTCGCCGTCGGCCTCGACCGCCTGCATGAAGGCGTCGGTGACGCCGACCGAGATGTTGAAGTTGGTCAGGTCGCCGCCGTCCTTGGCGTGGATGAAGGCCTCGATATCGGGGTGGTCGCAACGCAGGACGCCCATCTGCGCGCCGCGGCGGGAGCCGGCCGATTCGACCGTCTCGCAGGAGCGGTCGAACACGCGCATGTAGGACACCGGGCCGGAAGCGCGCGACTGCGTGCCTTTCACATGGGCGCCGACGGGGCGGATGCTGGAAAAGTCGTAGCCGACGCCGCCGCCGCGGCGCATCGTCTCGGCGGCCTGCGACAGGGCGGTATAGATGCCCGGACGGCCATCGACGACCTCGGAGATCGAGTCGCCGACCGGCTGGACGAAACAGTTGATCAGCGTGGCACAGAGGTCGGTGCCGGCAGCCGAGTTGATGCGGCCGGCCGGCACGAAGCCGTTTTCCTGGGCCTCGAGGAAGCGGGCTTCCCAGAGGGCGCGTTTATCTTCCACTTCGATGCTGGCGAGCGCGCGGGCGACGCGGCTACGGACGTCATGGACATTGCGTTCGCTGCCCTTGGCGTATTTCTCGAGCAGCACTTCGCCGGAAATCTCTTGCGGCAGGGGCAGGCCAAGCTGCCCGGTATATTCTTCCTGCGACTGTTCCTGAGCGGTATCGGTGGTCTGTTCGATGGTCATGGTCGGGTTCGCTGGTTGGTCGGTTGAGTGGTTGCGCTGGGGCGATGGATGCGAGCGGCGAAGCATAGCGGCACCTCCGTAATGCTCAAAGAGAAAAATTTTTGCTCCCTTATAAAACAGCAAGTTATGATTTTTCCTAGTGCTATGCGGAATTTATACCACTACATATAGTAGGTTTCTGTAGCGGAAAAGCGCCCGAAAAATCAGTCTGTTGGGGCTGCTGGGGGCTGGAGCGGGATGTTGCGTTGCATCAAATCGACTCCCGAACCGGGGGTTGACTCGCGCGGCATCAATTCACTTCCATTGCCTGATGCGGGATGCGAGGATTAATATATATAACCAAAGCAAAGAATTCGGCCGAAAGTCGGCCATATGGGGGTCGGGAAGTTTGGATAGTCCAGCGCAGGAAATCGGGAACAGCCGGGATTTCGCCGAGGTGCGGGCCGAAGTGCATCGGCTCATCCATGCGTTCGCCCCCGGCCACGACATGCGCTTCATCGACTTGGCCTTCAGCCTGCTGGAGGCGGGTTGCGAGGGTCGGCTCGACGGCTACGCTGCCCTGCAGACGCCCTATCACGACCGGGCGCACATGCTGGAGGTCGTACTGTGCAGCGTGCGCCTCCTGCATGCCCTGCACCTCGGGGGCCAGCCAATCGATGCGCTGACCATCGATGCGAGCATCGTCGGGGCGCTGCTGCACGATTCCGGCTATCTGATGAACGAAGAGGAGGCCCGGGGCTCGGCGGGTACCGGGGCACAATTCACCCTCACCCATGTGGTGCGGGGCGTGGTCTTCGCCGAAACCCGCCTGGCCACGGTCATGTCGCCCGAGCTGCTGTCGGCGACCGGCAAGGTGATCCTGACCACCGACCACCGGCCCGGCGCGGTCATGCCGGTGTTCGATACGCCCGCCGAACGCCTGGCTGCGCATGTCACCGCGACGGCCGACCTGGTCGGGCAGATGTCCAACCGCGAATATCTCGAGCGCCTGATGCTGCTCTACTATGAATTCCGCGAGGCGGGCATCGACATGTTTTCGGACGTTCACGACCTGCTGGAAAAGACCGACGGCTTCTACCGTCTGATGGCGGGCCGGCTGCAGAACGAGCTGGGCGGGCTGGCGCCGCAGCTGGCCAAGCATTTCGAGCGGGAGCGCGGGGTGCACCGCAACTACTACACCGAGTCGATCGCGCGTAACCTCGACTACTTGGCCACGCTGACCCGCGAAGACCGGGAACGCCGTTTCGATTACCTGAAGCGCGGCGGGATCGTCGACCGCGCGCTCGAGATGCTGAAGACGTGAGCATGCGCATCGGGGCCGGTGAACTGCAGGAGCTGGAGCGACAACATGCCGGGGTGGCCGGGCGTCTGGAGGATTTCGTGCGGCAACTCTTCGATGCCGTACAGCGCGAAACGGCGGTCGCCAGCCTGCTCGCCCTGATCGCCGAGATGAGCATGCATTTCGGCTACGAGGAAGCCCTGATGGATGCGGCGGCGTATCCTGACTTCGACCACCACCGCCGCCAGCACATGGGACTGGTCATCGAGCTGGGCCTGCTGCTCGATCGCGTCGAGGCGATGGGCGACCCGACCGAGGTGGCGCGGAGCGGCGATTTCCTGACGCGCTGGTATCGCCAGCACGTTGAGGAAAGCGACGGTCAGATGCTGCGCTGGTCGGCTTCAGCGGCCTGAAAGCGGCGGCGCCTGGCGCGCCTCCAGGACTTCCCAGCGCTCCAGCAGCTCCAGCAGCTCCGTCTCGATCGCGCCCAGCCGGGCCGAGACCGCCTGGGCATCCTGCGGATTCGCATACAGCGCCGGGTCTTCGAGGCGCGCGGTGAGCGTGGCCTGCTCGGCCTCCAGCGCCGCGATGCGGTCGGGCAGGGCGTCCAGCTCGCGCTGCTCCTTCCATGACAGTTTCACGGGCTTCTGCCGCTCTTCCTGCCGTCCCGCCGGCGCCGACTTTTGCGCTCCGGCGGCCTTCTCCGCCCGCTGTGCCTCGCGGCGGCCAGCCTGGTAGGCCGCCCAGTCGCTGTAGCCGCCCGCGTATTCGTGCCAGTGTCCGTCGCCTTCCGCAGCGATGGTCTGGGTGACGATGGCGTCGAGGAAGGCGCGGTCGTGGCTGACGAGGAAGACCGTGCCCGCATAGTCCTGCAGCAGGTCTTCCAGCAAATCGAGGGTGTCGATGTCGAGGTCGTTGGTCGGTTCGTCGAGCACCAGCACGTTGGCCGGCCGGGCGAACAGGCGTGCCAGCAGCAGGCGGTTCCGTTCGCCGCCGGAGAGCGACTTCACCGGCGAGCGCGCGCGTTGCGGGGCGAACAGGAAGTCGCCGAGATAGCCGACAACATGTTTTCGAGCTCCAGCGATCTCCACGTAGTCCGACCCCGGCGAGATGATGTCGGCCAGCGTCGCCTCCGGATCGAGCTGGGCGCGGAACTGGTCGAAGTAGGCGACTTCCATCTTGGTGCCGCGCTTGACCGTGCCGCTGTCGGGCTGCAACTCGCCGAGAATGAGTCGAAGGAGGGTGGTCTTGCCGGCGCCGTTGGGACCGATCAGGCCGATGCGGTCGCCGCGCAGGATGCGCGTCGAAAAGTCGCGCACCACGACCTTGTCGCCGAAGGACTTGGCGACGTGGTTCAGCTCGGCGACCAGTTGTCCGCTCTTTTCGCCGGCATCGAGTTTCAGCGTCACTTGCCCCATGCGCTCGCGCCGCGCGGCGCGTTCGGCCCGCAGCCGGTCGAGCCGCTGCATGCGGAACACCGCCCGGGTGCGCCGCGCCTCCACGCCCTGGCGAATCCAGACCTCTTCCTCCTTGAGCAACTTGTCGAAGCGCGCATTCGCCTTGCCCTCGTCGGCGAGTTCCTGCTCCTTGCGCGTCTTGTAAGCCGCATAGCTGCCCGGATAGCTCGCCAAATGGCCGCGATCCAGTTCGACGATGCGCGTCGCCAGCCGGTCGAGGAAACGGCGGTCGTGGGTGATGAACAGCAGCGTCACGCCGGTTTCCAGCAAAAAATCTTCGAGCCACTCGATGGCGGCGATGTCGAGATGGTTGGTCGGCTCGTCGAGCAGCAATACGTCCGGAGCCACGGCCAGCGCCTGCGCCAGCGCGAGACGCTTCTTCTGGCCGCCCGACAGCGTGCCCACCTTGGCGTAGGCATCGAGGGCGAAACGCGAAATCACCTGCTCGGCGCGCGCCTCGTAGGCCCAAACCCCGAGCGATTCCATCTCGCTCTGTAGCGCTTCCATGCGGGCGAGCAGGGCATCATGGTCGGCATTCGCTTCGGCCATGCGATGCGACACCTCGTGATATTCCGCCAGCAGGCGCGCCGTCTCGCCCATGCCAGCGACCACGGCCTCGAAGACGGTGAGTGCGGGATCGAAGGGCGGCTCCTGTGGCACATAGCCGAGCTTGAGGCCGGGCTGCGTCCATATCGTGCCGTCGTCAAGCGCGGAAAGACCGGCCAGCGCCGCCAGCAGCGAAGACTTGCCTGTGCCGTTGCGGCCGATCAGCGCGACGCGCTCGCCGGGATCGAGCTGGAATTCGGTCGCGTCGAGCAGGGCGACGTGGCCATAGGCGAGGCAGCCGTTGTCGAGCTTGATGAGGGGCATGGGTCAGGCGGCGGTGAGCCGGTTCCGCACGGCCTTGCCGAGCTCGAAGCCGCCGAGCGCGAGCGCGCCGGCGATCACGCCGAGGAGCAGTCCGGCGAGCGAGGGCAGCAGGGCGCCCCAAATGCCGAGGCCCGCCGCCCATGCTTCGACGGCATGGGCGGCAGGCGGCATGCCGTGCAGCAGGATGCCGCCGCCGACGAGGAACATCGCCGCGGTGCCGACCACGGCGAGCGTCTTCATGAGCTTCGGCGCGGCGAGCAGCAGGGCACGGCCGATGGCCTGCGTGGCGGTGCGGGGCTTGGCAGCGAGGTGCAGGCCGAGGTCGTCGAGCTTGACGATGCCGGCGACGAGGCCATAGACGCCGACCGTCATCAGGATCGCGATGCCGATGAGGACCATCACTTGGGTCATGAAGGGCTTGTCGGCGACGGTGCCGAGCGCGATGACGATGATCTCGGCCGAGAGCACGAAGTCGGTGCGGATCGCCCCCTTGATCTTCTCGGCTTCGTGGGCGGCGAAGTCGTCGATGTCGATGGCGAGGTCGTGCGTTGCCTCCTCCTTGCCGTGCAGGAGTTTGTGGGCGAGCTTTTCGACGCCCTCGAAGCACAGGTAGAGGCCGCCGACCATCAGCAGCGGCGTGACCAGCCAGGGCAGCAGCGCGCTGATCGCCAGCGCGGCGGGGACGAGGATGGCCTTGTTCCTGAGCGAGCCGACGGCGACGGCCCAGACGACCGGCAGTTCGCGGTCGGCATGCACGCCGCTGACCTGCTGGGCGTTCAGGGCGAGGTCGTCGCCGAGCACGCCGGCGGTCTTTTTCGCGGCGACCTTGGTCATCGCGGCGACATCGTCGAGGATCGAGGCGATGTCGTCGAGCAGGGCGAGCAGGCTGGCACCGGCCATGGGGGATTCCAGAAATGAAGAACGGCGCTATTTAACCCCAAGCGCCGTTCGTCATGGTGTGGAGGGGGCTGATGCCGTCCCGCCGGCGCCGACTTTTAGATGATCTTGCAGACCTCGTCGAACTCGGGGCGCGGGCTGCGCGGGAACAGGGCCGCCGCGTCGCCGTAGCCGAGGTTGCAGATGAAGTTGGCCTTGATGTTCGTGCCGGCGAAGAATTCGGCGTTCACCTGGTCGGCGTCGAAGCCGGACATCGGGCCGCAGTCGAGGCCGAGCGCCCGCGCGGCCAGCATGAAGTAGGCGCCCTGCAGGCTGCCGTTGCGGAAGGCGGTGGCCTCGATCAGCGGTGCGTTGCCGGCGAACCACGACTTCGCGTCGGTGTGCGGGAACAGTTTCGGCAGGGTGTCGGGAAAATCGAGGTCCATGCCGAGGATCGCGGTCACGGGCGCCGCTTCGGTCTTGGTGCGGTTGCCTTCCATCAGCAGCGGCAGCAGGCGCGCCTTCGCCTCCGGCGACCGGACATAGACCACGCGCAACGGCCAGCAGTTGGCGCTGGTCGGCCCCCATTTCATCAGGTCGTGCAATTCCTTCAGCAAGGCATCGGGAACCGGCTTGTCGAGCCAGCCGTTATGGGTACGGGCGCTGCGGAACAGCTGGTCGAGCACCGCGGGTGAAACGTCGGTGGAGAGGGTAGTCATGGCAATATCCTAGGCAGGGTGTCCGATCTAGCTGGTGTCGCGCGAGGGCTTTTCAAGCTTTGCACTTACAATCATCCGCCAAAGGAGGCGGCAGGTGCGTGCAGTCCCTGCCGGTGCGACACGATGAAAAAAACGAAGGGTTCGGATCGCATCGCCGGTGTGCGTCCCGCATTGATCCTGCTGGCGGCGTTCGTCGCAGCGGTCGCCCTGTTTATGACGGCACGGTTCGTCGAGCGGCAGGACGAGGCGGGGCACCGGCGCAGCGAAGAGAATGCGGTGCGCGAAAGCCTGCAGTTGCTACAGAGCCGGCTGGAAGGCAATGTGCGCGGCAACATCCTGCTCACGCGCGGCCTGGTGAGCGTGATCGCCGCCAATCCGCGCCTGACCCAGGCCGAGTTTGCCCGGGCAGCCCAGCCCCTGCTCGAGGGGCAATCCCAGTTGCGCAATATCGCGGCGGCCCCCGACATGGTGATACGCCTGATGTATCCGCTCGTCGGCAACGACAAGGTGATCGGCCTGGATTACCGCAAGATGCCCGGCCAGCGGGAGGCGGCCGAACGGGCGCGCGATACCGGCGACCTGATTCTGGCCGGCCCGGTGAAGCTCGCGCAGGGCGGTTACGGCTTCATCGGCCGCATTCCGGTGTTTCTCGGCGAGGCGGACGGCGGACGGTTCTGGGGCCTGGTGTCGGCCGTGATCGATGTCGAGCATCTCTACCGGGACAGCGGCCTGCTGGACGCGGGTATGCCCGTCGAAGTCGCACTGCGCGGTCGCGATGCCAAGGGCTCTTCCGGCGAGGTGTTCTTCGGCGATCCCGGCCTCTTCGATGGCCGTGCCGTGCGGCTCGACATCGCCCTGCCGACCGGATCGTGGCAGATCGCGGCCCGGCCGCGCGGCGGCTGGTCGGCGGTTTCAGGCAATGCCGGGACGATCCGCCTGGGCTTTCTGGCAGCGGGCTTCCTCATCGTCGGCCCGCTGTTACTGCTGGCCCTGATCGAAAACCGCCGGCGCGAGGCCGAGTTGCGCCTGCGGCGGACGCTCGCAGACCTCGAGCGGGCCCGCTCGGCGGCCGAGGCCGCGTCCCGGGCGAAAAGCGAGTTCCTCGCCGTCATGAGCCACGAGATCCGCACCCCGATGAACGGCGTGCTCGGCATGGCCGATCTGCTCATGACCACGCGCCTCGACGACGAGCAGAGGGATTTCGTCGCCACGCTGCAGTCTTCGGGCCGTACGCTGATGACGATCATCAACGACATCCTCGACTTTTCGAAGATCGAAGCCGACCAGATCAATCTGGAGTGCGCCGATGTCGACCTGGCCAGCGTGGCCTTCGAGGTCTGCGAGCTGCTGCGGCCGCTGGCGGAGGAAAAGGGACTGCTGCTTGCCCTCGACTGCCCGGAAAACCTGCCCGCCTGCCTGCGCGGCGACGGCCATCGCTTGCGCCAGGTGCTCTTCAATCTGGTCGGCAATGCCGTCAAGTTCACGACCGCGGGGCGCATCGACGTCGAGCTCGCCTGGCAGCCGCAGGCGGCGGGACATGCGCTGGTCCGCCTGTGCGTGCGCGACACCGGCATCGGCATCGCACCCGAGTCGCAGGCCCGTCTGTTCCAGCCGTTTTCCCAGGCCGATGCCTCGATGACGCGGCGTTTCGGCGGCACCGGCCTAGGCCTCGTGATCGCCCACCGCCTGGTGAAGGCGATGGGCGGGGAGATCGGCTTCGCCAGCACGCCAGGTGCCGGCAGCAGTTTCTGGTTCGAGCTGAGCCTGCCGGCCTGCGATGCCAGGCACCCGCCTTCCGCGCCTCCGGCAGCAGCCGTGCGGCCGCCCGTCGCCTTGGGCGGCCGCATCCTCGTGGTGGAGGACAATCCGGTGAACATGCGGGTGGTCCGCCTGATGCTCGGCCGTCTCGGCCTCGAGTCGGAGGGGGCGGAGAACGGCCGCCAGGCGATCGATCGCTGCGCGGTGCAGCCCTTCGACCTCGTGCTGATGGACATGCAGATGCCGGAACTGGATGGCATCGAGGCGACCCGCATCCTGCGTGCCCGGGAAGCGCAGGGCGGTGCGGCGATGGTACCGATCGTCGCGCTGACGGCCAACGTCCAGTCCGAGGACCGGCAGCGATGCATCGAGGCCGGCATGAACGACTTCATCGCCAAGCCGTTCCGGTCGAGCGATCTCGTGGCGGTATTGCAGCGCTGGCTGCCGGCAAAAGTCGGCGCCGGCGGGACGGCGCCGGCCGACGCGCAGCTGCCGGCAGGCGGCGTGTCGCCCGCCCGGGCGCCCGAGTTGCCGGTACTCGACCCGGCGGCGCTCGACGACCTGCTACAGGCGACCGGCATGACCCGCGACGAGATCGTGTCGATGTTCTCGGCCGATGTCTGGCGGCTGGCCGGGGAGATCGAGGCCCTCGCCGGGTCGGGCGAGGGCGATGCACATGCCGACGTTGCGCGGCGCCTGGCGCACTCGCTCAAGTCTTCGGCAGCGCAGCTGGGGGCACGCCGGGTGGCGGTGGCCGCGCAGGCGCTCGAGCATGCCGCCCGCGATGGCCGCTGGGCGGACCATGCCGCGGGCTTGCCGGCCCTGCAGGGCGCGCTGGACGAGCTGCGCGCGGCGCTGCGCGACGCCGGTTAGCCTAGGGCTCAGCCGTCCGTACTCTCTACCACGACATCCGGTGCCGTTGCGGCGGCCGGCAGCCACAGCGTCACCGTGGTGCCGGCGCCAGGCGAGCTTTCGACGGTGAAGGCGCCACCGAGCAGTTCGAGGATTTCCTTGACGATGGCCATGCCGAGGCCGGTGCCGGGGATGCTGCCGGACGTGTCGGCGCGCCAGAAGCGCTCGCCGAGGTGGGCGACCTGTTCCGGCGTCATGCCGATGCCGTGGTCCGTGATGCTCAGGCCGACCCGGATTTGCCCGTCCTCTTCGCGGAGCATGCCGCGAATGGCGATCGCGCCCCCGTCGGGCGAATACTTCAGGGCATTGCTCAGCACGTTGGTGAGTGCCTGGGCGAGCTTGCCCGCATCGGCCCGCACCGGGGGCAGGAAGCCGGTCCCGGCGACCGCGACGGGCCAGCGCACGGGATCGATGCGCAGGGTGGCCACGACGTCGTCGACCAGCGGCGCCAGCTTTACGTCGTCGAGCTTGAGGTCGCGGCCGCGGCGGGCCTCGATGCGCGAAAGGTCGAGCAGTTCGTTGATGATGTCGACGAGGCGCTGTGTCTGGCGATGGATCGTGGCCAGCAGGTCCTTGCGCGTTTCGGCGTCGAAATCCTGGCTCATCAGGATCTCGGAGAAGCCGAAGATACTGGCCATTGGGGTACGCAATTCATGGGCGGCATGGGAGAGGAATTCGCTCTTCATGCGATCGATCTCGACCTCGTGCGTCACGTCGCGGGCATACAGGATCTGCGAGACGGTGGGCGAGGCGGCGAGGCGCAGCTTCAGCTCGATCACGCAGTGGACCGGGCCGGCCAGTTCCACCAGCAGGCGCGACTTGTACGGCGCCGCACCACGCGCCTCTCCGGCCGCCTCGGCTTCCTTGTCGCGCCGCATCGCGTCGATGCCGAGGAAAGGGGTTTCCGGCCGGCAGTCGCGAGACAGGCGCGCCGAGAAGGCCGCTTCGTCGAGGCCGATCAGTTCCGACTCGACGAAACCGGTCATGGCCAGAAAGGCCGGATTGGCATACTTGACGCGGCGCCCGGCATCGAAGGATACGAAGCCGTCGGGACTCAGGGCAAAGAGGGTGTTCAACTGCTCGTTGCGGTCGAGGATGCGTGCTTCGGCGGTGAGACGCGCCTGCTCTGCCAGTTCGCGCCGCCGGATCTCGGCGGACAGCTCGACGTTGCGGAACTCGGTCAGGGCACGCTGCTGTTCGGCGCTGGCGACTTCGGCTGCGAGCCGCTCGCCCTGCCGGCGCATGCGGTCGAGCTTGAAGGCGCCCAGCAGCATCATCATCAGCAGCAGGCCGGCAGCGATCAGCACGGTACGTGAGAGGAGATGACCGTAGATGCGTTCTTCGGGAACGAGGCTGGCCAGCACCAGCGGCATGCCGGGCACCGTCGCTTTCACCAGCAGGCTGTCCCGCAGGGGGGAGGCGATGCGCTCGCCGAGTACCGCATCCACCGCGAGCACGATGTTGTCGGCCAGCCCTGCCAGCAGGCGCAACTGGGCCGCATCGAGCGGAATGTCGCTGTCGCGGCCGGGGGGCCGCCGCCCGTCGATCGTCAGCAACAGTTCGCGATAGCCGCTGGCGGGATCGAAGGGCAGCAAGTTGCGGTAAAGCACGGCGATCGGAATGATCGTGACGACGATGCCGTCCTCGCGTCCCTTGTGGCGCACGGCCAGGGCGATTTCGACCGTGCCGCGCCAGGCATCGATGCGCATGGGGGCGGTGAGATCGGACGCCAGCGGCGGCGTGACCGCCGCGGCGTCCGGCGCGCTGTCGGCGAGCAGTTCGCCGTTGGCCGCGAAGTAGGCGATGCGCGGCGGCTCGATGTTCCAGCGCTGCGCAAGTTCGTCCGCACGCTCCCGGAAGCGTTCCGAGATGGCAGCCCGGGAAGCATTCAAGCCGTAGCGCGGCGACATGCCCAGATCGCGGTTGGCCAGGTAGCTGCGGATTTCCTGCAGGTCGGCGTTGATGCGTGCGGCGCTCTGGAGTTCGGTGGCGAGGTCGCCGAGGGCCGCTGCGCGCCGCGCGTTGTCCGCGACCAGGTAGCGGTTGGCATCCTGGTGCATGCGCTGCATGTTGCCGATCGTGTAGGAGAGCAGCAGCGCGGAATACAGCGTGAAAGCGACCGCCAGCAGCAGCGGCCAGCGCTGCAGCAGGCGCTGCAGCGGACCAGCCGGGAGTGACGGGGCGCCGGCTTGCATCGTCTAGCGGGCCTGCGCGAAGAAGGCCGGGAAATACGCGTGGATGCCCGGATAGTACTTGCGCACCAGCCGGTCGTAGGTGCCATCGGCCCGCACCTGGCGCAGGTAGGCGTTGAAGGCGGCGCGCAGTTGCGGGGCATCGGGCGGGAAGGCGGCCGCCATTTCCTGCTCTTCCGAGATCGGGCCGAGCACCTTGATGCGGCCGGCCCACTTCTGCAGGTCGAGGATCACGTCGGCGACGTCGAGCAGCGTGTATTCGGCCACGCCGATCAGCATCGCCGGCACCATTTCGTTGATGTTGGTGTTCTTCGTGTAGGGGCGCAGGTCGATGCCCGTGCCCTTGAGACCGTAGCCGGCCGGATCGAGGCAGGTCTTTTCCATGACCAGCAGGCTCTTCCTGCCGATCATCGCCTTGGTGTCCCGGATGTCCTGCGCCAGGCTCTGGCTGCCGGGTAGCGGCTGCTGCGGCGCTTCGGCGCGCGCCACCAGCAGGACCTGCGTCGGGAAGACCGGGTCGGAGTAGAGCAGCACCTGCTTGCGCCACGGCAGGACCGTGAAGCCGGTCGCGATCATGTCGCCCTTCACGGGGTGGTGGCCGGACAGGACGGCCTGGCCGTCCTTCACCGCGACGTCCCTGCCGAGCAGGTCGCGGATGATGCTGTAGAAGTCGGAATAGACCAGCGTGTATTTGACGCCGATCTGCCGGGCGAAGCCCTGCACCAGCTCGACGTCGAGACCGTCGCCGGCGCCGGTGACGAAGTTGGCGTACTTGATGCCCAGGTGGCGCAGTTCGCCGCGCGCCTTGATGGCGTCCAGATCGTCGGCGTGGACGGCCTGCGTGGCGAACAGCAGCAGGAGGGTGGTGACGAGCGAGGCGATCTTCATGTGGGTTGCTCCTGGGTCCGTATCCTGGGGGGGGTGCTGAACTGGCTGCCAGCGGCCGGTAGCCAGAGTGTCACCGCGGTGCCGGCACCGGGCGAGCTATCGACGGCGAAGGCACCGCCGAGCAGATCGAGGATTTCCTTGACGATGGCCATGCCGAGGCCGGTGCCGGGGATGCTGCCGGACGTATCGGCGCGCCAGAAGCGCTCGCCGACGTGGGCGACCTGCTCGGGTGTCATGCCGATGCCGTGGTCGGACACGACGAGGCCGACCTGGAGGCGGCCATCGCTGACGCGCGTGACACCGCGCAAGGAGATGGTGCCGCCCGCGGGCGAATACTTCGCCGCATTGCCGAGCACGTTGGTGAGGGCCTGGCGCAGCTTGGCCGCATCGGCGAGCGCGGGCGGCAAGTCGTCCGCGACCTCGACGGTGATCGGCCAGCGTTCTGCATCGAGCGACAGGGCGCGCAGGACGTCGGCGACCAGGTCGGGCAGCGCCACGGTAGTGATGGAGAAATCCTTGCCGCGGCGCGACTCGATGCGGGCGAGGTCGAGGAGTTCGTTGATGATGTCGACCAGCCAGGCGGTCTGCTTGTAGATCGTGGCGAGCAGGTCCTTGCGGGTGGCCTCGTCGAACTCCTGGTGCATGAGCAACTCGGTGAAGCCGAAGATGCTCGCCATCGGCGTGCGCAACTCGTGGGCCGCATGGGAGAGGAATTCGCTCTTCATGTGGTCGACTTCGGCTTCGTGCGTCACGTCGCGGAAATAGGCGAAGCGATCGATGCTGGTCGCCGCGAGACCGCGCACGCCGACGATCTGCAGCACGGTCTTTTGCGGGCGCGTCAGCGTCAGTTTCTGGGTTGCGGCGGTCTGCGCCTGGTCGGAGAACAGGTTGGCGAGCGAGACATGGCGTTCCGGCTGCTCGGCGCATGCGCGCAAATGTCGATCCAGGCTGTCAATCGTCTGTCGATACACATCATCTGCCGCAATCCCCGTCAGCCGGTGGAAGGCCGGATTGGCGAAGCGGATCGAGCCATCGGGTGCGAAGGCGACGAACCCGTCCGGGCTCAGGTCGAACAGTGCATTGATCAGGGCCGTGCGGTCCTGCAGTTCGGCGTCCTGGGTTTCGAGTCGCACGCTCTGCCGCAGCATCTGGCGTTCGGCAGCGGCACGCTGGCCGGTGGTGACGAGCAGCAGGACTTGCAGCAAGGCCGCCAGCAGCAGGCCGACGATCGCCGTCGCCCAGGCGATCCAGGGACGTGTGGCGGGTTGATAGGCGGCAGTCGGAAAAACCGTCATTGCCCAGATGCGGTCCGCCATGTGGAGTTCGCGGCGTTTCAGATGGGTACTGTGTGCGGCGGCCGGTCGGGCGTCGCTGGAATGCAGCACCTTGCTCGGCTGGGCATCCGTCACGTCGTCGATGTGAAATTCCAGTCCGGGGATGCGGTCCTGCGCGGTCGCGATCAGCACCATCTCGTCGAGCTTGATGACGCCGACGGCAAATCCCTTGAGGTTGGCATCGCTCGCCGGCGCGTCCGTGTCCGGCCCGGTTTCGTACGCCGGGTGCAGCAGCAATGCGCCGACGCGCTTCCGATTCTCCTGCACCAGCTGGATCGGGGCCGTGATGCTGGGCTGACGCGTTTCACGGGCCTTCCGGATCGCGGCCCGCCGCACCGGTTCCGAATTGATGTCAAAGCCGATGGCGGGCAGGTTGCCCGGCAAGGGCGCGATAAAGCCGACCGCGACGTAGTCGGTTCGGTCGCCAGCCCGGACCAGGCCTGTTTGCGGGTTGCGTTCCTTGATTTCGAAATCCGGCCGTTGCGTGCGGGCGGCCATGCGCCGCTCGATGGCAGCCCGTTCGGCCTGGCGCACGTAGAGGTTGTAGCTCAGCCCGAAAATATCCGGGTTTTCCCGTAGGGTGATGCGCGTGAAGTGGTCAAACTGCGTGTAGTTCATGTCCGGCGTGACCTCGATGAGGCGCTTGAGTGCTGCCAGTGCTTCCTGGTGGGCGATGAAGCGTTGTTCGAGGCGTTTCGTCAGTTGCGCGCCATGTTGATCTATCGCGGCATCGACACGGTTGCGCTCCCATTCGGACACCGCGGTGTAACTGGTGGCGATGACGACCAGGGTCGTCAGCATCGGCAGCCCCAGGGCGGCCTGGCGTGCGTGCCAGGCGGGCTCGTTGCGCAGGAGGAAGGTGAGGCTGAGCGGTAGTGCAATGAGGATGCCCAGCGTATCGCCTGCCCACCAGTTCCACCAGGTGAAGGCGATGTCGCCCTGGGGCGCCAGCCCCGTGGAATACAGCGTGCTGACGCCGATGCTCGCCGAAACCAGACAGGCCAGCGGGCCGGCGATCAACAGGACGCGCGTAATGTCGCGGACCGATTCCAGGGTGCGCCAGTTCATGTCGTGGCGGCGCGCGATCAGCCGTGCGGCGACCAGCGCCTGTGCGGTGGAACCCAGCGCGATGCCGAGTGCCGCGGCGACATGGCTGGTGTCGAGGAAGCCTGCACTCAGGTTGAGCAGGGTCGAACCGACGAAAATGGCCGGCCAGGCCCGCCACCCGGTCCATAACAGGAAGGCCACGGCGAAACCGGCGGCGGGAAAGACCGGGCTCGCATAGCCGGTGGGAATGGACAGGGCCAGGCCGGCGTGTCCGAGCGCGAGGTAGACTAGGGAGCCGACCACGATGCGTACGGCCAGTGCGGACCGGGACATATCAGAAGAAGAGGAAGGCGAGGTCATCTGGCGACGCTTTTCTCAGGTGCCTGATCGGTCGGGGCGACGGGCAGCCACAGTGAGACGGTGGTGCCGGCACCGGGCGAGCTATCGACGGCGAAGGCACCGCCGAGCAGATCGAGGATTTCCTTGACGATGGCCATGCCGAGGCCGGTGCCGGGGATGCTGCCGGACGTATCGGCGCGCCAGAAGCGCTCGCCGACGTGGGCGACCTGCTCGGGTGTCATGCCGATGCCGTGGTCGGACACGACGAGGCCGACCTGGAGGCGGCCATCGCTGACGCGCGTGACACCGCGCAAGGAGATGGTGCCGCCCGCGGGCGAATACTTCGCCGCATTGCCGAGCACGTTGGTGAGGGCCTGGCGCAGCTTGGCCGCATCGGCGAGCGCGGGCGGCAAGTCGTCCGCGACCTCGACGGTGATCGGCCAGCGTTCTGCATCGAGCGACAGGGCGCGCAGGACGTCGGCGACCAGGTCGGGCAGCGCCACGGTAGTGATGGAGAAATCCTTGCCGCGGCGCGACTCGATGCGGGCGAGGTCGAGGAGTTCGTTGATGATGTCGACCAGCCAGGCGGTCTGCTTGTAGATCGTGGCGAGCAGGTCCTTGCGGGTGGCCTCGTCGAACTCCTGGTGCATGAGCAACTCGGTGAAGCCGAAGATGCTCGCCATCGGCGTGCGCAACTCGTGGGCCGCATGGGAGAGGAATTCGCTCTTCATGCGGTCCACCTCCACTTCGTGCGTCACGTCGCGCAGGTAGAGCAGGCGGCTGACGCTGGCGGCATCACTGTTGATGCCGACGAGGTCGAGCACGGCCGCGTGCGGGCGCTGCAGGGGCAGCAGGTGGCGGTCGGCCTGTTCCGGTGCCGTCCCGTCGGCGCCGACTTTTGCTGCGCGGAAGCAGGATTCGAGGCCGGGCCACTGTCCGGGCTGCTCGGCGAGCGCGCGCAGCTGACGCTCCAGTCCGGCCTGGCTGAGGCCGGTGACTGCCTCCGCCGCCAGGCCGGTCATGCGCGTGAAGGCGGCATTGACGCTCTTGACCCGGCCGTCGAGGTCGAAGGACACCAAGCCGTCCGGGCTGAGCTGGAAGATCGCATCGAGCTGGGCATTGCGGTCGCCCAGCGCCGCCGCGGTGCGCTTCAGCGCGGTAATGTCGATGCGGTTGCCGACGATGTAGCCGCTCGGCGTGCGATGCTCGACGATCAGCAGCCAGCGTCCGTCGTCGAGCCGCTGTTCGATCCTTTGCCCGCTTGCGCTCTGGTGCTGGGCGACGCGGGCCTCCACCCAGGCGTCGATGTTGCCGGTGGCGGCATACTGGCCGCGCTCGGCACCGCGCCGGACGATTTCCTCGAAGGTGTTGCCGGGCACGATCAGGTCGCGGCTGGTTTGGTAGATGCTCTTGTAGGCCTCGTTGCAGAGCACCAGCCGGTCGTTCTCGTCGTAAATGGTGAATCCTTCCGCGATGCTGCCGACCGATTCCTCGAGCAGCTGGCGGACCTTTTCCGCCGCGGCGCGCGCTTCTTCGAGTTCGGTGGTGCGTTCGCGCACCAGTTGTTCGGTGTGGGCCGTGCGGCCGCTGAAGACGAGCAGGAAGAAGCTCAGCAGCGACGATACGGCCACGCCGCCCGCGAGCATGGCCCAGGCGTAGCTGGCGCGATGCGCGAAACGGTAATTTTCCCCGGCGCGGATGTCGAGGTGCCAGCGCCGGCCGCCGAAATCGAAATCGTGGGTGTGGCCGTACAGGGGGGGGCCGGTGACCTTGCCCGTTTCGTGCAGCAGGCGCATCGCCGGGGCGGCGTCGAGGTCGGTCAGTCGGTAGGCGACGTCTTTGTGCAGCAGCGGTTTCAGCGCCAGCTCGAGCACATCGGCGATGCGCACGACCGCGATGGCGTAGCCCGCGGCCCGGTCGCTGCCGCGGCCGGGGTCGGCGAGCGGGGCGATGACCAGGACAGCGCCCCGCTGCCTGCCTTCCTGGACCAGCTGGATCCGCCCGGACACGGCCAGATGCCCGCTCTGCCGGGCAGCTTCGAGCGCTTCACGGCGAATGGCCTCCGACCCGAGGTCGAGGCCGATGGCCGCTTCGTTTCCGGCTCTGGGGTAGATGTAATGGACCGGAAAATACGCATCGCGCCGGCGGGCGGGTGTGCCCGTGCCGCCCGGCCCGTAGTCGTGGATGCCGGGGTAGGTCTCGTCCTGTCTGCGCCGCCCGGCCTCGTAGCCGGCGCGTTCCGCATCCGTGATGCGCGGAGCCCATTCGAGCGCCTGCAGATCCGGATGTCTCTGGTGGATGCCGCCGGCGAAGCGGAGGAATTCATTCGCTTCGACCTGCTCGCTGGCATTGAAATAGTCGGCCAGGCTCCGTGCCGCCTCGTTCGCGGAAGCGAAGGCGGCCTGCACCGTATGGGCAAGCAGCTCGGCATGGCGCTCGAATTCCGTCCTGCGGTTTTCGTGTTCGAGGCGGCCGATGGCGTAGAAGAATGCGAAGATCAGCACGGCGGCGAACATCAGCGGCAGCCCGACGGTCAGCCGGCGGGGACGCCAGATCACCCTGGGGGCACCCGCGATGGCGAGGAAGATGGGGACGCCGAACAGCACGCCGATGGTGTCACCGGACCACCATGACAGCCATTCGAGCAGCAGCCCGGCGAAGCCCTTGCTTGCGACCACGGCGAGCGTGGCGCTGCCGATGGTGGCGTTGAGCAGCGATGCCAGGGGGCCGCACAGGAGGAGGAAGCGCAGGACTTCCGGCACGTTGTCGAGGGCGGGTTGGCGGCCGATGAAGCGATGCGTGAGGGCAAGCCCGAACAGGGCCTGCAGGACGGAGCCGGTGGCGATGATCGATGTGGCGACGATGGCCTGCGTGGTGCCTGTCTGGGGCAGCAGGTAGACGAGGATGACGATGAATTGGCCGAGCCAGATGCCCGGCCACAGCGACCGTCCATAGACGAGCAGGGCACCGAGCGCGAAACCGGCCGGGAGCCAGATGGGGGCCGCGTAGATCGATGTCCCGCCGATCAGTTCCGGCAAGTGGGCCAGCCAGCCGAACAGGGCATACAACCCGGCCAGCAGCAGCACGCCTGCCGTGAGGCGAAACAGCGGGCCCTTCGTTCGCAATGCCGGGGCGTTCATCGCCATCCTGCCGGCAGGCGTGTCAGTAGTTGCGGGCGCCGATCGGCCGGGTCAGCTTGGTGCGCATTTCGACGACCTCGATCAGCTTGGTGGGGCTGAAGGGCTTGACCATGTAGGCGTCGGCACCCGCCGCGTCGCCATCGGCGTAATCCGAGGTCTGGCCGCGCGCGGTCAGCATGACGATGAAGGCATGGGACAGTTCGGGGTCGGCCTTGATGGCGCGGCAGACTTCGAAGCCGTCCATCCCGCCCGGCATCATGACGTCGAGCAGGATCACGTCCGGCTTTTCGGCCCGGGCGATGGCGAGCGCACTGGGGCCGTCGGCGGCGTCGAGCAACTGGTATTTGCCGTAGCCGAGGGCCAGCCGCAGCATCTTGCGCAGGTCGTCCTGGTCGTCGACGATCAGCAGTTTTTGCGTTTTCAGGCTCATGTTCGCTTCTCCTTTCCTGTCGGTCAGTGCATCCCGGCCAGTGCCGTCTGCAGATGTTGGGCGAGCGCCATCGGACTGAAGGGTTTGACGAAATAGGCGTCGGCGCCATTGTCCAGCCCTTTTTGGCGATCGGCTTCCTGGCCGCGTGCCGTCACCATCACCACGTGAATGCCGGACAGCCCTGGGGTGGTGCGGATCTTCCCGCACAATGCATAGCCATCCATCTCGCCCGGCATCATGATGTCGAGAATCGCCGCATCGGGTCGTTCCCGTTCGAGAATCTCCCATGCCGTCCGGGCCTCGGACGCTTCGAACAGATCGTATTGGCTGCCCAGTGCCAAGCGCAGCATCTTGCGGATGCTGTCCTGGTCATCGACGATCAACACTTTTTTCATCGGCACCCCTCAACTTTCCGGTCATGCTCGTTCATCGCTGGATATCACTTTATTCCAAAAAAATAAAAAATGCAAATAAATGATAACGCGTGAATGCGAGTTGCCAACCGGTCGAGAAACCGCGAAACCCGGTCGCCAGCACCGCTGGCTGGGGGGTAAGGTCAGGACGGGGCGCTGCGGGGCGCGAGGAGCTGCAGGTATTCGCGGTCCTGTTCGGCGTGGTGGGCCGAGTACAGTTGTCCGATCGCACGGATGCTCCGGAATGCGGCTGGGATGTCCAGGTCGCGGCCGAACGTGTTGATCGCCAGTTGGATGGCATCGGTGATCGCGGCATGGCCAGCGACATGGCGCTCGAAGGCGTCGGGCGCCATGGCATGGCGGATCAGCCTGTCCTCGCGGTTGAAGTGGCCAATGGTGGCGAACAGCACGCGATGGAAGGTCTCGCGTGCCTTGTGGATGCACTCCTTCTGTCCCGGGCATTGTCCGTCGCTGCAGTACCCACCCTCGCCGCAGTCGGGCGACGTTTGCTCCGCATGCCGGTAGATGGACAGCAGCAGCCGGTGGCTGGAGGCGATGGTTTCGTAATCGGATTTCATGAAGGGGCCGCGTCGTCCGGTATGCCGGTATCGTATGGGGATGGCATCCGGTGTGTCAATCAGACGAAGGTTCTAGGTGGCACCGGGACGGGTGCCGAGCCCGACGGAAGGGCAGCCGGGTCAGGCGATCAGGTCGGGGCCGAGCAGGCGTTCGACGGCGGCGATGCGATCCTTGAGCTGCAGCTTGCGCTTCTTCATGCGTCGCAGCAGCAGTTCGTCGGAGGGCGGGCTTTCCTCGAGGCGCGCCAGGGTCGCGTCGAGGTCATGATGTTCCACCTTGAGCTCGGTGAGCAGGGCCTGCAGGCGGGCGGTATCGTCGGGCAGCATGGTGCGGCAAATCTTATGCGTCCGGGCGGCAATTGGCAATGCCGACGGTAGAATGAATCCATGGAGGAAGCGCGACAACAATCTGCCGATCCGACCGCCAAAAGCGGCGAACTGGGCCGCTTCGAGATCCGCGGCGAACTGGGTCGCGGAGCGCAAAGCGTCGTCTATCTGGCCTGGGATCCGCAGCTGCAGCGCGAGGTAGCGATCAAGACGCTCCACTTCACGCATGCCGACCCCTCACGCAATGCCCAGCTGCTCGACGAGGCCCGTACCGCCGGCCGTTTCCGTCATGCGAATGTCGTGCCGATCTTCGATGCCGGCGTGCAGGACGGTGATCCCTACCTGGTCTTCGAGCGGGTCGAGGGCCGCAGCCTGTCCGACATCCTGCGCGACGACGGGCCGCTGCCGGCCGTCAAGGCCGTCGCGCTGATGCGCCAGGTCGCCGATGTACTCGCCCAGGCTCATGCCCAGGGGATCGTCCATCGCGACCTCAAGCCTTCGAACATCCTCGTCGATGCCCGCGACGGCGCGCCGCGGCTGACCGACTTCGGCATCGCCATCCGCATCGCCGACGCAGGGCGGGATGCCGGGGGCAAGGCGGCGGAACTGACGGGCACGCCCGCCTATCTCGCGCCGGAATACATCACCCAGCAGCGCATCAGCCCGCAGTCGGACGTGTTCAGCACCGGGCTGGTCCTGCTCGAGACGCTGACCGGCCGGCGCGTCTTCGATGCCGGCTCGATCGAGGACCTGCTCACCCGGATCGCTACCGAACCGGTCGTGCTGCCGCCCTCACCACCCGCGCCGCCCATCGATCCGAAACTGGGCGGCATCATTCTGCGCGCCTGCGCGCTCGATCCGGCGCAACGCTATGCCAGCGCTGCCGAGCTGTGCGAGGCACTCACCGCCTGGCTCGCCGAGGGCGAGGCCGAGCGCGCCGAAGGGCAGGCCGCCATCGCCCAGCAGGAGACGCTCGAGTTCCTGTTGCGGCGCATGCGCCACAAGTCCGACTTCCCCGCGCTGTCCGATTCGGTCTCTGCCATCAACAAGCTCACTGCCTCGGAAGGGGAAAGCGTCAGCTCGCTGTCCAACACCATCCTCAAGGACTATGCGCTGACCAACAAGATCCTGCGGCTGGTGAACTCCGCCTTCTATCGCCAGGCGGGCGGCGGCAACATCAGCACGGTTTCGCGTGCCGTGATCGTGCTCGGCTTCGACACCATCCGCAACATCGCCATCACCGTGCTGCTGTTCGAGCACCTGCAGGACAAGGCCAACGCCAAGGACCTGAAGGAGGCCTTCCTGCGGGCCAACCTCGCCGGCCTGCTGGCGCGCGAGAGCTGCCAGGGGCCGCTGCTGCGCCGCCAGGGCGAGGAGGCCTTCATCTGCGCACTGTTCCACGGCCTCGGCCAGCTGCTGGCGCAATACTACTTCCCGGAAGAAGTCGAGGAAATCGGCAAGCAGGTGGAGTACAAGAAGCTTTCGCCGCAGGCGGCTTCGGCCCAGGTGCTCGGCATTTCCTTCGAGGACCTCGGCATCGGCATCGCGAAGAACTGGGGCTTCCCGACCGCCATCATCAACAGTATGCGGCGCCTGCCCGAAGGCGAGGTACGCAAGCCCAACACCACCGAGGAGGCGCTGCACGTCGTCTCCGGCTTCGCCAACGAAATGTGCGAGCTGCTGGCGGCCACGCCGCCCGAGCAGCGCGGCAAGCTGACGCAGAAGATCGGCCAGCGCTTCGGGAACGGGCTCCAGCTTGGTGACCGCCAGCTGCAGGCGAACATGGAAAAGGCGGTCGAGGAGCTCGCCGAGGTGGCGAACATCCTGCGCGTCAACCTCAGGCAGAGCCCCTTCGCCCGCCAGGCCGCCGCCTACGTGAGCGGTACTGCCGCCGCGGATGCGACGCTCATCCCGCACGGACAGTCCGGTGACGACGAACTCGCCGCCACGGTGCTCGGCGACGCACCGCTGGCGCATGACGGGATCGGGGCGGATGCGGCGGCCCACGCCGGCGACCACAGCGCCGGCGTGCCGGACGATGCGCAGAGCGTGCTGGCGGCCGGCATCCAGGACATCAGCAACTCGCTGGTCGACGAGGTCTCGCTCAACGACATCCTGCGCATCATCCTCGAGACGATGTACCGCGCGATGGGCTTCAAGCGCGTGCTGCTGGCCCTGCGCGACGCCAAGAGCGGCCAGATGACCGGCCGCTTCGGTCTCGGCCCCGAGGTCGGCGAACTGGCACGCCAATTCCGCTTCGCGCTCGGCGACCAGCTGCAGGACGTGTTCCAGCTCGCCACCGGCCGCGGTGTCGACATCATCCTGACCGACATCGACGATCCGAAGATCGCCGACAAGGTGCCGAAGTGGTACCGCGAGCGCATCCCGGCCAAGACCTTCGTGCTGTTTCCCCTAAACATCAAGGGCCGGCCGGTGGCGCTGATCTACTGCGACCGCGACAAGGCCGGCTCGATCAGCATTCCGGAGCGCGAGCTGACGCTCCTGAAAACGCTGCGCAACCAGGCCCTGCTGGCGATCAAGCAGGCGGCCTGATCCGGAAAAGTCGGCGCCGGCGGGACGGCGGCGTCAGGCCCGGCGTCAGGCTGCTTGTGCCTTCAGCCGTGCCAGCGGCCGCTGGTCGATCGGCAGGTTGATCGCCATCGCCAGCACGCCGAGGCCGATGATGATGCTCCAGACGATGTCGTAGCTGCCGGTGCGGTCGAACAGCAAATAGTACGTACAAATTAGTTGGTTGGCTGTGTCTGTCTTATGTCGAATCAAGCTCTTGTCCATCGCCTGTCCAAATGGAGGCGAACATGGCATCAATTCGGCAACGCGGTGAGCGTTGGCAAGTACGAGTTACAAGGCGGGGCTATCTCCCGGAAACAAAAACTTTCGATAGCTACGATACGGCTGTCAAATGGGCCAGAGGTATCGAAGCAGAAATCGACCAAGGTAAGTTCGTTAGTCTTCGTGAAGCGGAGCGCATCACCTTGGCGGATGTGCTCTTGCGGTACGCAGAGGAAGTTTCACCCTCGCATCGAAGCACGCGAGAAGAGGCGATGTTGCGTTTCCTTGCCAAGCAGAAAATTGCGAAGTTGAGTCTTGCCAATCTGACACCCAAAGCAATCGCGCAATTCCGCGATGAGCGGTTGCGTAAAGTATCAAGCGGAACTGTACTGCGCGATCTCGGTACTATCCGGGCTGTGTTAAACCACGCTCGACGCGAATGGGGCTACGGCATAAGTAATCCAGTTGAGGCGGTACGCAAGCCATCTGCACCACCCCCTCGTGAACGTATTTTGACAGAGGACGAGGAAAGGCGTTTGCTTGATGCACTGACGCCATATCAAGCTCGTGGTGAAAACGGGCAATTCACGACATGTACTGTGGTTCCTTGGGTCAAGCCGGCAGTGATCCTTGCATTAGAAACTGCTATGCGGCGTGGCGAATTGTTGTCCCTGCAATGGAAGAACATCGACCTTGCACGGCGTACAGCATTCTTGCCAATGACCAAGAATGGTACTGCTCGCACTGTTCCGTTGAGCCCGCGTGCGATAAAGGTTTTGGAGGAACTACCGAGGTCAATCGATGACCGTGTGTTCCCAATCAACTATTGGACGCTGGAAGCGGTTTTCTTTCGTGCGCGCAAGGCGGCAGGGTTGAAGGATTTTGTTTTCCACAGTTTGCGACATACGGCGGCAACGCGGCTTGCTGGCAAATTGACGAACGTCCTAGATCTCAGTGCAGTTACTGGCCACAAGAGCTTGAACATGCTCAAAAGGTATTACCACCCGCAGGCTGAGATCCTTGCACAAAAGCTCGCTTAACTTGGAGGGGTATTTCATGGGGGCATTAAATCTTAACCTTGGTCATGTTCGCGGCGCTAAAGAATCGCATGTTGGAGCAACTTGGCTGCGCACTCGTGATAAAGCACTGAATGTGCCGTCGAGGTTGCGGAGGCGGTGATGGGCGAGATGCACTAGAAGAACAGGCTTGGCGTTGTATTGTGTCGAGGCCATGCGCCTCGCCATTTATTCGAGCACAACCATACATTGCACACACCATCGTTTTCTGTCACTTTGCGATATTGAAAATATGTGTATGTGGCCATCTTTCATTTGCATCAACGTGTCTTCGCCAATAAGCTAATTGCGAGGGCTAGGTCGGCCAACCGAAAAGCGCATTTCCCCTTCATGTGCCTGTCCTCGATTCATCCTGCTACGAGGGGGCGCGTGAAGGGGATGCATGATGACGATTGACGATGAAAAGCCTTTTCGACTTCATAACGACGAGCTTCTGGCTAGGATGGCAAAGTACAAGCAAGTTGCTACACAGCGGCTAAGCGAGGTATTGAGTCGAGAAAAAGTAGAACTTTCAAAGGGTGAGGTCGAAGCTATCGTATCGATAGTTTCCGATGCTGAAGCGGGTTACAACAGGAATGCCGCTCATGAACAACTGAACAAAGCTCATAAAGAATATGAGCAAAGGCATGTTGCAGCGTCGAAGGCCTTGCCTGAAATTCTTGCCAAGCTTGAAAAGGCAGTCGAACTCCTTATGCCTGATGTTGTAGATCATCTTGCTTCAAAAGGCATTTCGTGCGACGAGGCTAACAATGTCCTCAATGCGTTGCAGGAGTTCGCCCGGTTATCTGCTGACTGAATCGCCCCGGGATTTCTAGACAGTCTCTAGCCGGTTGAAATACTGCTGTTCGAACTGTACTGGAGAAACGCTGCCGGCGTAGCCGTGACGGCGTTTCGGGTTGTAGAACATCTCGATGTAATCGAACACGTCCCGCCGCGCCTCCTCGCGGTCGGCATAGATGCGCCGGCGAATGCGTTCCCGCTTGAGTAACTGGAAGAAACTCTCGGCCACGGCATTGTCGTGACAATTGCCGCGCCGGCTCATGCTGGCGATCAGGTTGTGGGTCTTCAGGAAGGATTGCCAGTCGTGGCTGCTGAACTGGCTCCCCTGATCGGAATGGACGATGACCTCATTCTTGGGTTGCCGGCGCCACACCGCCATCAGCAAGGCGTTGATGGCCAGTTCGCGGTCCATGCGCGACTGCATCGACCAGCCGATGACTTGCCGCGAGAAGAGATCGAGCACGACGGCCAGGTATAGCCAGCCTTCGTAGGTACGGATATAGGTGATGTCGGTCACCCAGACCTGATTCGGTTCGGCCACATCGAACTCCTGCTGGACGTGATTCGGCGCCACGACAGCAGGGCGTCCGTAGCGCTGGCCGGGACGCCGGCGATAGCCGGTCTGCGATTTCAGTTGCTCAGTACGCATGAGTCGATAGACCCGATGCTTGCCGCAGGTCTCGCCCAGTTCCTTGAGATCGTCGGTTACCTTGCGATAGCCATAGACGCCACCGCTTTCCAGCCAGGATTGCTTGACGAGTCCGGTCAGGCGCTGATCTTCCTTGGCACGAGCGGAGACCGAATTGGCTCGCTAGGCGTAGTAGCCGCTCGGATGGACCTTCACCATGCGGCACATCGTCCGCACGGCATGCTGTTCTTCATGGGCACGGATGAAGGCGTACCTTACCGGGATTCCTTGGCAAAGTACGCCGCGGCCTTTTTTAGAATGTCGCGTTCCTCGGTCACCCGGCGCAATTCGGCCTTCAGTCGGCGTATCTCTTCTTGCTGACCGCGGGCTTCGGCCCGCTCGGCCGGCGGCAGGCTGAATCGCTTGATCCATTCATACAGGCTGTGCTGCGACACGCCCAGCCTCGCCGCCACGTCGGCCACGGCATGGCCCCGTTCGGTCACCTGCTTGACCGCCTCGATCTTGAATTCGTCCGCATAACGCTTGCTGCTCATGACACCTCCCTTGGAAGCCAAAGTTTAAGGCTTCGAGGCGTCTAGAAATCCCGGGGCGATTCAGACCGCTGATGTTCTCCGGCCCGTTGTCGCAGCGTAATGCGGTGGGCTTGCCGCGCCATTCGATGACCTGCTCCAGCGCACGGATGACGCGCGCCGACGGCAGCGAGAAGTCGCCCTCGATCCCCAGCGCTTCCCGGTTGAAGTCGTCAATGACGTTGAACAGTCGGAAGTTCCGGCCATCGCCCAACTGGTCGTGCATGAAGTCCATCGACCAGACCTGGTTGATCGCTGCCGGCACCATGAGCGGTTCGGGCTTTTCTCTTTGCAGACGCTTTTTGGGTTTGATCCGCAGGTTCAGTTCCAGCTCCTTGTAGATGCGATACACCCGCTTGTGATTCCAGGGGAAGCCCTTGACGTTGCGCAGGTACAGGTAACACAGTCCGAATCCCCAGTTGCGCTGGTTGTCGGTCAGACGCACCAGCCATTCGGCAATCCGCTCGTTCTCGGCATTGTGCTTGGCTTCATACCGGTAGCAGGTTTCCCTCACAGTGAAGACGGCGCAGGCCAGTCGGATGGCGATGCCGTGTTGCGCTACTGCCTGTTGGGCCATCTCGCGGCGGCGTGATGGCCTCACCACTTTTTTGCCATCGCCTCCTTTAGGATTTCGGCTTTCAGCCGTTCCTCGGCGTACATCTTCTTGAGCCGAGCATTCTCGAGTTCGAGTTCCTTCATCCGGCTGATCATCGGTGTATCCATGCCGCCGTACTTCGACCGCCACTTGTAAAACGTCGCAGAGCTGATGCCCAACTCCCGGCAGATCTCCGGCACCGACAACCCGGCTTCCACTCGCTTGAGCGCTTCCATCACCTGGCTGTCCGTGAATTTCGACTTCTTCATGCAGAACTCCCTCTCTCGAGAAAATTCTACTTCTGGCCACCCTCAATTTCTGGGGGGATTACCGGCCAGCGATACCTCGGCATGCACGCTGTCGTAGGGGGCGCGGATGCCTTGGGCATCGCGTTCGAGCAAGCCGGTATGAACCAAGGCAGCGACATCTTCATGCACGCGCTTGTAGTCTCGCCCGAGGCTCTTGGCCAGCGCGGCCACATTTTCGGCCGGGTGTTGCCGCACATGGCGCAGCAGCGCGAGGCGCTTGGGCGATAGTGTCGATACCATGGTTTCCAGATCGAGAAAGGTGAGGTGCGTTTCGTTGACCGCCGTACCCTGTTCAAGCTTGTGCCAGGCGTCGATGAAGCGTTTGCCCATGTCCTCGACCGAGCCGACATGAAGATTGATCGTTCCGCTCATGATTCACCCCGCGCACGTTGAACATCTGTCAAAAAATCGTTTATCAGGGCTTCCACCGACGAGAAACGATAAGACTCCTCCTTGTCGCCCAGATGCCGGTGGTCGCCTTTGCCTCGCTCGTTGTCGTAGCCAACGACGCGCTGCCCCGGATAACCGTAGAACAGGCTGTACTTGAAGCGGTGCGAACTGCCAGTGACCCGATTGGGAACATCCCAGATGGTCATTTCGACGATGGCGCCGTCGGGAAATTCCGCACGGTCGTAGAACACACGCTTTGCCTGCATATGGCGTACTGTGCCATGACTGAGGTATGGCGTCAAGCGACATACGCGAGACTGGCAGAGGCGGTGCGCCGTCACGCCAGCGCCGACTTTTCAAAATTTCGCGTCCGCCACGTTTTATGGTCGTAAGCTCACCGGAGACGACCATGGAAGCTGAAACACAAACGAACCCATTGCCCACCTGGCACTATCTGCCGCCCATCGAATACGGCGAAACCGTACAAAGCTTCGGCGGCGCGTCCGGCCTGCGCGTAGTTTTCTACGACAACCTGCGGTCGAGCGGCATGGTGCAATACCGCTACCTCGCCGCCGTGTATGTGGGCGACACGATGTTTCCTCTGTTCATGGTGGCGGCCGAGTCGAATCCCTTTCTGGCGAGCGAAGGCAAGGGCGCATGGGCGCTCGGCGTGTTCCGCCCGGAAGGCCATGGGACAGTGGGGTTTTCCGAGGACTATGGCAGTTGGCATCCTTTCGTCGCGGCGGCGATGGATCTGATCGTGAAAGAATTTCCCGATTCGAATCCGGTGCAGTTGTGATGATCACATACGCTGCCTATGGCTCGAATATGAATCGCCGCCAGATGCTGGCGCGCACCGGCAACGAGGCCGAACCGATCGGCACCGCCCTGCTGCAGGACTGGCAACTGGAGTTTCGCCGTGGCGTGCTGACCGTGATGCCGAAGAGTGGCGCGATGGTTCCCCTGGCGCTGTGGCGCATCACCGAGCAGGCTCGTCAGGTGCTCGACCGTTACGAGGGCGCCCCCTGGCTCTACGCACCGCGCATGCTGCCGGGTAGCGATCTCAAGCTCACGACCGGTGAACTGCCCGAGAAATTCCTCATCTACGAGATGACCGCCGACGGCATGAACACCATCGACCGGGCCGATGTCCCCGGCGCGACCTATTACGACACCTGCGCACAGGGCTATGCCGATTTTGGCTTGCAAGCGTGGCTGCACGTCCTCGACGCGGCGCGCGAGCGTGCCTTGAATGGAGTCCATCATGGCTGACCTGATGCTGTTCGCGTCACTCGTCCTGCCCCTGTTGGCCGTGATGCTGGTCGGCCGTTATTTCGAGCGCGGCCTGCTGGACGCTCCGCCCGAGGAGCAGGCACGGCGGCGTTATCGCTTGTCCTGGGTCATCACCCCGGCCATCCTTGTCCAGACGGGCCTGCTCTGGTCGATCATGCTGAACTGGGGAGTGCACATGGCGACGCCCGCCTGGTTTCTCGACCAGATGGGAGCATTCGCCGGTCTGTTGAAGGGAGTCATCGGGAAACCGGCAACGGCGGCCGTCCTGTCCATCCTGGGCATGGTGCTGGTCGTGCTCTATTACAGCCTGTATTCGCTGCCATGGCTGCGGCTCGACCGCATCGCCAAGCGGACGCAGGGTAGCCGCGTGCGCAACACCCAACTCAAATTGACCCTGCGTGGCACCCTAGCCGGTTTCCTGCCACTAATGCTGTGGATCGGCGTTGTTTTGCCCTTCGTCTCGCAGTTCATTGCACGCGGTGAGGTGGCAACTCTCGCACTGGTAGTGGCTGGCTTTCTGCTGGTCGTGCATAGCCTGTCGCCCTGGCAGATTCAACTGGCCAACCCGACCACACCGCTGCCGGCGGAACATCCGGTTGCCGCGATGGCGCGTGATCTGTGCGCGCAGGCCGGCGTCGGCATCGATCAGGTACGCGTGCTGAAACTCGGCGAAACGCGGGTGGCGAACGCGCTCGTCGCCGGCCTGTGGCCGAAGCTGCGTCGCATCTACCTCACCGACCACATGCTGGAAAGCTTCAGCGTGGCCGAAATCCGCGCCATCCTCGCGCACGAGGTGGGGCACATCCGCCACTGGCATCTGTGGTGGTACCTCGGCATCGCTCTCGGCGGTGTGTTCGTCATCCCGCGTCTGGTCGATGCGCTGGCGCAATTCGACCTGCTGGGCGATTCGATCTGGCCGGTGTTGATCGCCCTCGGCCTCTACTGGGGCGTGATGTTCAAGTTCCTGTCGCGCCGCTTCGAGCGGCAGGCCGACCGTTTCGCCGTCGCGGCGACCGGCGACGTGGCGGCTTTTCAGGCAGCGCTGGAAAAGCTCGCCGAGGTGAATGGCATGGTGAAGCGCTATTCGAAGTGGGACATCTTCCAGATGCATCCGCCCATTGCCGAGCGGGTGAAGGCTGTGGCTTGAAATGAGTGCGGCGCTGATTCTTGCCTCGGCTCTCGCGCTGTTGTTTGGTTCGGGTAGCCAGAACAGCGAAGTGGATGACATCTTCGAAGCGGTCGTCATCGTCACCGGGCAGGCCGACGATGCCGAGCGGGCGGCGAGCGCAGCACGGCGCATCGCCCGGGAAGTTGGCGCAGAGCCGGATCTGGTGGAGGCGTTCGGCGAGCATGCAGCGTTCAGCGCCGGAGGGCTGGATTCCTACGCGATCCGCTTTCAGCCGGGGCAGCGCCGCGCCTGCCTTGTGCTCGTTCGCACGGAGGAGATTCGCAGCATCCTTGCATTCTCGCCACAGGCCGACTTCGATTTGCTGGTGGAGATGCTGGCCGCTCACGAGCGGCGGCATTGCCGCCAGGATCTCTGGAGAGATGTAGATACCCCGGACCTGGACATGTTGCGCGCCGAAGTGGAGGCCGATGCGGCAGCCTTGAACATCCTGTTGCCACCCGGAACGGATGCGCGGCACGATACCGCCCGCCAGGCTTGGCTGCTGTGGCGGAACATGGATGCCTTCCTGACGGGCAAATCTACACACTGGACCCTGCTGGGTATCTTTGGCATGGAATTGACCGAAGCAGGCATCGAGCAGGGATTGGAGTTACAACGACGTGCGGCCCGCTTTCTTCTGGGCAAAGAGGGCGGCGAACCCGGGGCGGCCTGGGAGGCCTTGCGGGGCACCCCCATAGGGCGTCTCCTGCCGTCGTGGCCCGAGTTCCTCGTGGCGATCCACCATGCCTATGGCGAGGGGCCGGAGGCGATGCGCAGGGCCTTGCGTGGGGAGGTGACAAGGAATGTGGTGGCGGCAGAAGCGATGTCGTTCTACCAGCCGATGATGGCAGACCTCGTCACGTCCGCGCGTGCTCGCGGCTTCCCGGCCGAGTTGCGCATCTGGACCGCGAACCGCGACATGGCGCTGCGTTATCTCGGCCAGAAAGACGGGGAGGAGAAGCTGAGAATCGACTGCTACGAACTTTCTCCCGACGATAGCCGGCATCTGGGACGATGCGGACTCATTGCCGATGCACTCTTCTCGAACGGCGCGCTGATTCGTCGCCACAGCGATGAAATCGCCGTGTCGCCTGTTGGCATTGGCATTCCCCAATGGCAGCGATTATCGGAAGCGATGGTGCACCGGATTGGCGAAGAACTGACGCTGGCGCTGACGGCCGGTCATGAAATGGCGCATGCCGCCTGGAAACTGCATGCAAAGAGGGCTGCCCAAGCCAATGGGTGCGGTGGCAAGGAATGCGACCCTGCACTATTTCATGAAATCGATCTGGAAGAGGCGTATTGCGACTTGCTGGCAGTGTGGATCGTATCAATTCGCTATGGTCTCCCGCCCGATGGACTGCTGGAAGCGTCTGCCGTTGGACACGCAGCCTTGGAGGGTCAGGATGCCAACGCATGGTCAGCCTTGGCAGGCTTGCTGGCCCAGGCCCGGATTCCCGGTTACGCGCAGATGGATTTTGTGAAGGCCAGCGATACGGCATTGGAGTGGGCGCTACAGATGCCGGGACTGAAAGCAAAGTGGGCGTTGCCGGCCTTGCTGGACTCTGCGGCAAGCGAATGATCGGTTTGAATGGCTCCTTCCGAGTGTAGTGCGGCCCGATAACTACGGGGCTGCCAGCGGCAGCAATGGCCGATTTCCAGACAAAACTAAAAAGCTCAAAAATCCTGATCGGATTTTTTGCGGGGTAGGTAATCAGCGGCCACCCTTCAGGATCAGAAAAGCTACCCCGTCTTGATTCCATGGGCGACAAAGAGGCAGTGCATCAGTAGGTCCAATGCCCACGGAGTAACTGATGCTCTATTATTCACAATGGAGCGTATACGTTATTTTGTGCGATCCGGGTTTGGCAATCCTGTCCAAGCTCTGTCCAACTTGGCGTTGGACAAGCTCTTTATTCGATGCGGTAAGTACTATTTCCTGTTGCCATCGTTTACGCGGGTTCCCCTTGTAAACGCTGCAGCGGCCGCTGGTCGATCGGCAGGTTGATCGCCATCGCCAGCACGCCGAGGCCGATGATGATGCTCCAGACGATGTCGTAGCTGCCGGTGCGGTCGAACAGCAAACCGCCGAGCCAGGCGCCGAGGAAGCTGCCGATCTGGTGGCTGAGGAAGACGAAACCGCCGAGCATGGACAGGTAGGCGACGCCGAACACCTGCGCGATGATGCCGTTGGTCAGCGGCACGGTGGCAAGCCACAGCAGGCCGATCGCCATGGCGAACAGGTAGGCGGAAGTCGGCGTCAGCGGGACGGCGAGGAAGGCGATGATGATGACGCTGCGCGTGATGTAGATCGCCGCCAGCAGGTGCTTTTTGCTGAAGTGCTGGCCGAGCCAGCCGGCCCCGAAGGTGCCGAAGATGTTGAACAGGCCGATCAGCGCGAGGCAGGTGACGCCGACGTCGGCCGGCAGCCCCTGGTCCGAGAGATAGGCCGGCAGGTGCACGCCGATGAAGATGACCTGGAAGCCGCAGACGAAATAGCCGATGGTCAGCAGGTTGAAGCCTTTATGGCCGAAGGCCTCGCGGATCGCCTCCCAGGCCGACTGCGCGTGCCGGCCGGACGCGAGGTCGCGATGCGGCTCGGCGAGCGCGGCCGACAGCGGCGCCATCAGCGCGGCGACGGCGGCGAGGATCAGCAGCGCCTGCAGCCAGCCGAAGCCGCTGATCAGCGACTGCGACACCGGCAGCAGCGCGAACTGGCCGAAGGAGCCCATCGCCCCGGCGATGCCGAGCGCCATGCTGCGTTTTTCGGGCGGCGTGATGCGGCCGAGCACGCCATAGACGATGCTGAAGGTCGTGCCCGACAGGCCGATGCCGATCAGGAAGCCGGCCGACAGCACGAAGCCGGTGCCCGAAGTCGATAGTGCCATGCCGACCAGCCCGAGCACGTAGAGCACGCTGCCGACGAACAGCACCTTGCCGGCGCCGTAGCGGTCGGCGATCAGGCCGGCGATCGGCTGGCTCGCCCCCCACAGCAGGTTCTGCATGGCCAGCGCGAAGGCGAAGGTCTCGCGCCCCCAGCCGTGGGCGAGCGTCATCGGCTGCAGGAACAGGCCGAAGCCATGGCGCACGCCCATGGCCAGCGTCATCAACAGGCCCCCGCAGACGAGGACGACGAGGGGAGTTCTCCAGTGGGTGTGCATGGGCAGAAAAGTCGGTGCTGGCGGGACGGCTTGGACCCGGGATAATAGCGACTTCCGCAACTGCTTTCGCCCCCAACATGAACAAGGCCTTCGTCAAGGAAGCCGATGGCGACGACGACGAGGACGACCTGCCCGGTCTGCCGTCCTTGCCGCCCGGCACGAAAAACTACATGACGCCCGCCGGCCATCGCACCCTGCGCGAGGAATTCGAGCGCCTGATCAAGGTCGAGCGGCCGCATCTGACGCAGGTGATCGCCTGGGCGGCGAGCAACGGCGACCGCTCCGAGAATGGCGACTACATCTACGGCAAGAAGAAGCTGCGCGAGATGGACCGGCGCATCCGCTACCTCACCAAGCGGCTCGATAACGCCGAAGTGGTCGATCCGGCGCAGCAGCAGAACCTCGACCAGGTCTTTTTCGGCGCCACCGTGACGGTGATGCCGCTCGGCACGTCGGAGGCGGTCGACATCACCTACCGCATCGTCGGCATCGACGAGGCCGACCCCGCCGGCGGGGCGATCAGCTGGGTCTCGCCGCTGGCACGGGCGCTGCTGAAGGCCCGCGAGGGCGATGTCGTGAAATTTCAAAGCCCTGCGGGTCTGCGGGAGCTGGAAGTCGTCGAGATCAGCTACGAATCTTGAAATGCGGCGGGAGGCCACCATATGGACGTGGTCTTTTTTGGAGGAAACCGCATGAGCACCGTTACCGCTGACCAGAAGCACGAAACCCTGGGCTTCCAGACCGAGGTGAAGCAGTTGCTGCACCTCATGATCCATTCCCTCTACAGCAACCGCGAGATCTTCCTGCGCGAGCTGATTTCGAACGCTTCCGACGCCTGCGACAAGCTGCGTTTCGAATCGCTGCACAACGCCGCCATGATGGAAGACGGCGCGGAATTCAAGATCCGCATCGGCTTCGACAAGGACGCGCGCACGCTGACCATCGCCGACAACGGTATCGGCATGAATCGCGACGAAGTCATCGCCAACCTGGGCACCATCGCCAAGTCGGGCACGCGCGAGTTCTTCTCGCAGCTCACCGGCGACCAGCAGAAGGATGCCCACCTGATCGGCCAGTTCGGCGTCGGCTTCTATTCGAGCTTCATCGTCGCCGACAAGGTGACGGTGCGCACGCGCCGCGCCGGCGAGGCCGCGGATCAAGGCGTCGAGTGGGTGTCGGACGGCGGTGGCGAGTTCACCATCGCCATGATCGACCGCCCGCAGCGCGGCACCGAGATCACGCTGCATCTGCGCGCCGACCAGGACGACCTGCTGTCATCGTGGAAACTGAAGTCCATCATCCGCAAGTATTCCGACCACATCGTCCAGCCGATCGTGATGAAGGCCGAGAAGTGGGACGAGGAGAAGAAGGAACAGGTCGAGAGCGACGAGGACGAGACGGTCAACCAGGCTTCCGCCCTGTGGGCCAAGCCCAAGGGCGACATCACCGAGGACGACTACAAGGCCTTCTACAAACACGTCGGCCACGACTACGACGACCCGCTGGCCTGGACGCACGCGCGCGTCGAGGGCAAGAGCGAATACACCCAGCTGCTTTACATCCCCGGCCGCGCGCCCTTCGACCTGTGGGACCGCAACGCCCGCCACGGCATCAAGCTCTACGTGCGCCGCGTATTCATCATGGACGATGCCGAACAGCTCATGCCGCTCTATCTGCGCTTCGTGCGCGGCGTGGTGGACTCGGCCGACCTGCCGCTCAACGTTTCGCGCGAGATCCTGCAGGAGAGCAAGGACATCGAGGCCATCCGCAAGGGCTGCACCGGCAAGGTGCTCGGCCTGCTGACGGACATGGCGGAGAATGACAAGGAGAAGTACGCCAGGTTCTGGGGCGAGTTCGGCAAGCTGCTCAAGGAAGGCGTCGGCGAGGATTTTGCCAACAAGGAGAAGATCGCCAAGCTGCTGCGCTTCGCCTCGACCGAGGCCAACAATGCCGAAGAGACCGTGTCGCTGGCCGACTACATCGGCCGCATGAAGCCCGAGCAGGACAAGATCTACTACGTCACCGCCGAGACCTTCAACGCGGCGAAAAACAGCCCGCACCTCGAAGTCTTCCGCAAGAAGGGCATCGAAGTGCTGCTGCTGTCCGATCGCGTGGACGAGTGGGTGGTCTCGCACCTGACCGAGTTCGAGGGCAAGGAACTCGTCTCCGTCGCCAAGGGCGGCCTGGACCTGGGCAAGCTCGAAGACGAAGCCGAGAAAAAGGAGAAGGAACAGGAGGCCTCCGACTTCAAGGAGCTGACCGACAAGATCGCCAAGAGCCTCGGCGAACGCGTCAAGGAAGTGCGCGTCACGCACCGCCTGACCGAGAGCCCGGCCTGCCTGGTGGCCGACGAGCATGACGTCTCGGGCAACCTCGCGCGCATCCTCAAGGCGGCCGGCCAGAAGGCGCCGAATGCACAGCCGATCCTCGAAATCAACCCGAAGCATCCGGTCGTGCTGCGCCTCAAGTACGAGGAAGCGAAATTCGACGACTGGAGCGCCGTGCTCTTCGAACAGGCGATGCTCGCCGAGGGCGGGCAGCTTGACGATCCGGCCAGTTTCGTCAAGCGCGTCAATGAGTTGATGCTCTCGATGTCAGGAAATTGAGACGGCAGGATCGTCCGCAACACGGGATGCCCTCGGGCGTCCCGTTTTTATTTTGCGCTGCAAAATGAGAAAATCGGCCCGATTCGCACACTTTCATTCGGAACGGAACATGTTGCCCAAGTTTTCTGCTTTCCCCGGCATCGCCGGCCCCGTGGTCACGATCATCATGGACGGCGTCGGCCTGGCGAAGGCCGATGTTGGCAGTGCCGTCGCCGCCGCGCGCAAGCCGACGCTCGACCGCCTGTTCGCGAACTATCCGAACATCCGCCTGCGTGCGCATGGCACGGCGGTCGGCATGCCGTCCGACGACGACATGGGCAACTCCGAGGTCGGGCACAATGCCATCGGTGCCGGCCAGGTCTATGCACAGGGCGCGGCGCTGGTGGCCGACGCCATCGCCTCCGGCTCGATCTGGGCCGGCCAGGCGTGGAACGAAATCGTGGCCGGTGCCAAGGCTGGACGCGGCGCGATTCACTTCCTCGGCCTGTTCTCCGATGGCAATGTGCACAGCCACATCGACCATCTCAAGGCGCTGGTGGCGCGCGCGAAGGAGGAGGGCATCCGCACGGTGCGCATCCATGTGCTGCTCGACGGCCGCGATGTGCCCGAGACCAGCGCGCTCGATTACGTGGAACCTTTCGAGGCTTTCCTCGCCAGTCTCGATGGCGCGGATTTCGATGCGCGCATCGCCTCGGGCGGCGGTCGCCAGGCCATCACGATGGATCGCTACGAGGCCAATTGGGCGATGGTGGAGCGCGGGTGGCGCGTGCATGTGCTGGGCGAAGGCGAACAGTTTCCGGATTGCGCCACGGCCATCCAGGCGCTGCGCGAGAAGCACCCCGGCACCATCGACCAGGACCTGCCGCCCTTCGTGATCGCGGCGAACGGCCAGCCGGTCGGCACGATCGAGGATGGCGACGCGGTGGTGTTCTTCAACTTCCGCGGCGACCGGGCGATCGAGATTTCGCGCACCTTCGAGGAAGCGGATTTCACCCGGTTCGACCGCGTGCGTTTCCCGAAAGTCACTTACGCCGGCATGTTGCAGTACGACGGTGACCTGAAGATTCCCGGGCGCTTCCTCGTCGATCCACCGGCGATCCGCGACACCACCGGGGAGTGGTTTGCGAAATCCGGCATCCGGCAGTTCGCCTGTTCCGAAACGCAGAAGTTCGGCCACGTCACCTATTTCTGGAATGGCAACCGCTCGGGCAAGTTCGAGGGCGAAACCTGGCAGGAGGTGCCGAGCGATGTCGTCCCCTTCGAGCAACGGCCGTGGATGAAGGCGGCCGAAATCACCGACGCGATGATCGCGGCGCTGCGCAGCGGCCAATACCGCACCCTGCGCTGCAACTACGCGAATGGCGACATGGTCGGCCACACCGGCAACTTCCGCGCCGCGACGATGGCGATCGAGGCGGTCGACCTGGCGCTGGGCCGCCTCCTCGCCGCGATCGACGCGGCCGGCGGCGTCGCGCTGGTGACGGCCGACCACGGCAATGCCGACGAGATGTTCGAAATCGACAAGAAGACCGGCAAGCCTGCGACGAACCCGGACGGCAGCTTCAAGGCCAAAACCGCGCACACGCTGAATCCCGTGCCGCTGATCCTTTACGACAATGTCAGCGGCGGCAGGCTCGGGCTGAAGCAGACGGAAACCGCCGGCTTGTCGAACATCGCCGCGACCGCGGCGAACCTGCTCGGTTTAGAGAAGCATCCGGCCTGGGACGACAGCCTGCTGGTCGTGAAGTGACGACGCAGCGGCTGACCGGCCTGCCACCGATCATCGATGCGCGGGCCCGGATGCTGATCCTGGGTTCGTTTCCCTCCGAGGCGTCCCTCGCGGCACAGCAGTACTACGCGCACAAGCAGAACCAGTTCTGGAAGATCCTTGGCGCGATCCTGCAGCAGCCGTTGTTCGAGATGGACTACGCGGACCGCAAGGCGGTGGTGCAGGCCGCCGGCATCGCGATCTGGGATGTCTTTGCCAGTTGCGAACGCGCCGGTAGCCTCGACAGCGCAATCCGCAACGGGATTCCCAACGACTTCGCCGCCCTGAAAAAGTCGGCGCCGGCACTACGGCATGTCTTGTTCAACGGGAAAACACCGGGATGCTTCGCGCCGCAACTGCAGTCGCTCGGTTTAGATACTTTGGTTCTGCCTTCGACAAGCCCCGCGAATGCAACTTGGGGCTTCGAACGCAAACTCAAGGCGTGGATAGACGGTGTAACGGGCCGGTAATGCCGCGTGCCGCATGCAAGGCAATCTGCTCCAGCACCTGTAAATCCAGTCGATGCAGCAGGCCTTCCATCCAGCGCAGCGTGTGTTCCCGTTCCGGGGCCGTTGCGCGGCTGGTGGCGATCCAGTCTTCGATGCCGCTCACGTCGCCCTCACCGGCCAGGCGGGCGAGGGTGCTCCAGTCGAGTGCCGTCCCGCCGGCGCCGACTTTCAGGATCAGTTGCCAGGCACTGGCGATAATCTTGCCCGCCGCACAGGGCTTCAGCAACGCGATATCGAAGTCGAGCATTGGAGGCATGTTGGCCGGCCGGCACGATGGCACTGCCGACAGCATCATCACGGGTAGCCCCGGCTTTTCCTGGCGTACCCGCTGCAACACTTGCCAGCCATCGATCTCCGGCATCATCTGATCTGTTACCACGATGTCCCAGTCGGCTTGATGCAACGCATCCAGTGCGGCTTGACCACTGCTGGCGGTCACGGTGGCAATGCCTGAATTGTCGAACTGAAATTCCAGTAGCTTGAGTTGCAGGGGGTCGTCGTCGACCAGCAAGGCCCGTGGCGCGTCCGCCAGTGGGACATGATTAGCAGGCATGGTGGGTAGGTCGGCGCCTGCCGCTGGACTGGATGTCATGCTGACCAGAGGACAATGCAGCGTAAAGGCGAAGCGGCTGCCCTGGCCTGGCGTGCTGGAGGCGACGATGTCGCTGCCCATCTGGCGGATCAGTTCACGGCAGATGGCCAGGCCGAGGCCATGGCCGGGCTGGCTCGTTTCGCCGCGCTCGAAGGGGTCGAACAAGCTGGCCAACCGGTCTGGGGCGATGCCTTCGCCGTCATCCTCGACAGCGAAGGCAAGTACCACGGTGTCGCCCAGCAAGTCCGGCTGCTCGGCCTGGCATGCCAGCGTCAGTGTGCCATCGCGGGTATGCCGGTTGGCGTTGGCCAGCAGGTTTTCCAGCACCTGGCGCAGTCGCTGGCCATCGATGCGAACCATTGCCGGCACATCGCCGGACAGCACGCATTCGAAGCGGTTGCCGTGGGCCTCGCAGGTGAGGCGGGCAGCGTGTTCGATCTCGCCGAACCAGGGTCGCAACGCTAGCGGCGTCGGTTGGATCGTCAATTTGCCGGCGGCGGCGCGCGCCTCGTCGAGCAGTTCGTCGATCAGCCGCAACAGGCGCAGGCTGCTCTTTTCGATGCCGCTGGTACCTTCAGCGAGGCTGAGCTTGGCCGAGCCGCGCGCCAGCATGCGGCTGTAGCCGAGGATGGTATTGAGCGGGGCGCGTAGTTCGTGGCTGACGCGCGCCAGGAAGGCCGACTTGGCGGTCTGCAACTCCTCGGTGAAGCGCAGCCGATCCGACAGGCGGCGGGTTTGTGCGAGCAGGCCGATCAGGATCAGCGGGCTGCCCAGCAGGAAGAACCAGGAGCTCGTATCCAGCGCGGCGGCCCACGGCAGCAGCCCTTGGTTGGCCAACTGGCGGGCAATTTCGACCAGCAGCGCCATGCTGAAGCCGATCAGGAAAATACGGCCATTGGGCAGGTCGCGCCGCCAGGCCAGCAGGCTCAGCCCCAGCACCGCGAGGTTATGCATGATTGCGGTGATCGACAGCAGGCGCACCCCGTATCCGTAGTGGAGAGACGTGATCAAGGTGCTGCCGACGGCAAACCAGCGCAGGCCCATCAGCAGGTGGTGGGCAGCGGGCATACGCGTGGCGAGCTCCAGCGCGTGCGCCGCCATCTTCGACAGACTGAACAAGGCGAGGCCGGCAAAGAGTGCCAGCGAGGCGGGGGGGAGCAATCGGTCGGCCGGCCAGACGAAAGTACCGAGAAAGTTGGTCCGGCTCGCCTCGAGGCCGGCAATCGCCAGCAGCAGCAGCGCATGCCAAAGGTATTGCCCTTCGTGCAGGGCGGCATACACCACCAGCGCCAGCCCGCCGCCGAGCAGCAAGCCGCCGAGCAACACCGCCACCTGCGCGACCTGCCGGCTTTCGAGCGGGTGATAGGCCTCGGGCTGCCACAGGTGGGTTGCGAGATCGGTGGTGCCGCGGGAATCCACGCGCAACAACAGTTCAGTGGTCTGGCCGGGGGAAATCCACACCGGAAACACCGGCGCCAGCGTGACGATCGGACGCTCCAGCGGAACCACCGCGCGGCCCGAGCGCTGCGCCTGCCACTCACCATCCTGGCCTTGCTGGCGCTGATAGGCGGTGACCACCTGGGTTTTGCTGCTGCCGACCGCCAGCCAGCGCGTCAGCGGCTGGTCGGCGGGCGTCACCAGGCGCAGGTGCAGCCAGATGATGCCGGGATTGAAGCCGATGAGCAGCTCATGCCGCGATGCCGGGCGAAAATCGTCGAGTCGTGCCAACACCTCGGGCAGGCCAAGCTGCTCTTGCGGATCGCGCAACAGGCGCAATTGCGCTGATGCTTCCTGCTGCGCGGCCAGGGGCTGGACCACCAATGGTGCCCCTTCTGGTGGGGCGGCCCGCAGCGTGCCAGCCAGCAGTAATAGCCCGAAAAGCAGCCCGATCAAACCCCGCCAGCGGCGCATCATGGTGGGGCCTCCTCCTCGGCCGGATCGCTGCTATCCGCCGCCACGCGCCGGAATTCGCGCGGCGTGCATTCGAAGCGCTCCTTGAACGCGGTGGCGAAGTTGGCGGAGGAACTGTAGCCGCAGTGGGCAGCGATATCGGCGATCGGCGTGTCGGTTTGTACCAGTAGCTGGCGCGCCAGTCGCAGGCGCTGCTCGCGCAGCCAGCTGAAGGGCGTCAGCTGGAAGGCTTCCTGGAAGGCTTCGGTGAGGCGCTTTTCGTTGGTGCCAAGCTGTTTCACCAGCGCATCCATTGTCGGTGGAGCAGCCAGCTTTTCCAGCAGCAGTGCGGTGGCCGCCGCTACCAGCGCCGATTGCCCCTCGCTGTGATTGGCGGTGACCTGCGGCGCCACGCCGAGCCGGCGCGACAATTCGAGATGAATGCCGATGCGTGCCAGCACTTCTTCTTCGCTGACGAAGGGCTTGATGATGTAATCGACCGCGCCGAGCGACAGGCCGGTGAGGCGGTCGGCCTTGTCCTCCGCCGCCGTCAGAAAGATCACCGGAATCGTCTGCGTGCGCGCATCGGCCTTCAGCCGCCGTAAGGTGCCGAAGCCATCCAGATTGGGCATGCGTACATCGAGCAAAATCAGGTCGGGTTGCTTGAGTGCGGCCTTGCGGTAGCCGTCCATGCCGTCGAAGCTCACCACTGTGCGCCATTTGCGCGCCGACAAGAGCTCGATCAGCACGCGCAACTCCATCACCGAATCGTCGATCAGCAGGATGGTCGGGTTGGCGGCAAGGGCGGGGCGGTCAGACATGATTCGGCGCAATGGGTTAGAAAAGGGGCGGAGGCTAACCAAAACACAAGCGCATTGTGCCGTTGCTGCCGAAAAATACTCGCTCCAGGAAAACTATTGGTGGCTTTTTCAAAAGTCGGCGCTGGCGGTACGGCGGCCATTATCATTGTCCCATGCGAACCCTTCGATTACTGGCGGCGATGTGCCTCTGGCACTGGGCGACGGCAGCTTGGGCGCTTGATACCGTCAGCCTGCAATTCAAGTGGAGCCATGCCTTCCAGTTTGCCGGCTACTACGCCGCGCTGGAAAAGAGTTATTACCGCGACGCCGGCCTCGAAGTGATCCTACGTGCCGGCGGCCCCGGCAGCGATCCGCTCGCGGCGGTGCTGTCCGGCCAGGCCCAATACGGCGTGGGCACCAGCAGCCTGTTGCTGGCGCGTCAGGCGGAGCAGCCGGTGGTGGTGCTGGCGGTGGTGTTCCAGCATTCGCCGCTAGTGCTGGTGGTTCGCCGCGATTCTGTCGCGCACGCTTCCGGCAACATCCAAACCATTCATGACATCGTCGGCAAGCGCGTGATGATTGAGCCGCAGTCCGACGAGCTGATCGCCTATCTCAGGCAGGAAGGCATCCTCCCCGAGCATCTGCAGCAACTGCCGCATAGCACCGATCCACAAGACCTGATCGACGGCCGCGTCGAGGCGATGAGCGCCTATGTCACCAACGAGCCTTTCTATCTCGATCGGGCCGGCATTCCCTACCAGACCTTCACGCCGCGTACGGGCGGCATCGACTTCTACGGCGACAACCTGTTCACCACCGAGCAGGAGTTGAAGCTACACCCCGAACGGGTGCGCGCCTTTCGCGCCGCCAGCCTGCGCGGCTGGCAATACGCGATGGCGCACCCCGAGGAGATCGCCGACCTCATCCTCGCCAAGTATTCGCAACAGCATCCGCGCGACTTCTATCTTTTCGAAGCCGCCCAGATGGTGCCGCTGCTACGCACCGACCTGATCGAAGTCGGCTACATGACACGCGGCCGCTGGCGCCACATCGCCAACACCTATGCCGGCCTCGGCCTGCTACCGGCCGATTTCAGCCTGGACGGTTTTCTCTACGAACCGAATGCCCCGCGCGACCGCACCGGCCTCTACCTGGCACTTGGCCTGCTGGCGGCCCTCGGCGCCATCGCTTTCATCCTGTTGAGTTTGCGCCGCCGCCTCGCCGTTGCACTGGCCGACCAGCAGCGCACCGCAGCCCAACTCGCCGAGCTCAGCCTTGTCGACCCGCTGACGCAAGTGCCCAGCCGCCGCCTGCTGCAAGAGCGCCTCGGGCGCGTGCTGGCCGGCCTGCGCCGCGATAGCGGCCATGCCGCGCTGCTGGTGCTGATCCCGCTTGCGCCGGTGCGGCACGACGTGGTGGTGCATCAGATCAACACCGTTGCCCGCGAAGTCGACACCATCGCCCAACTCAATGGCACGGCCATCGCCGTCCTCCTCGGCGGGTTGGCGCATGACGAGGTGGAGGCCAGCGCACAGGCCGGGCGGGTGGCGGCGCGCTTGTGCGCGGCCGTGGGCGAGTCCGTCGTACCGGCTGGCGACCCCATCGTGTTCGACAATACTGCCGACGGCGAAGACGTGTTGCGCCGGGCGGACAGCCGGGCCAAGCGTGCGGGTGAAGTGTCTTCATCAGTGAATCCGGCGGGCGCCTAAAAGTCGGTCCCGGCGGGACGGCGGAAAATACTCTCTCCAGCAAAACTTCCAGGAGCTTTACCAAAAGTACTGTTTGAAATTCCCCTCTAGCATCGCGCCGTCAACTTTTCCAGATCCATTTCCCGGGGAACCCACCATGAAAAGCAACGGCTCGATGAACCGCGTCTACCGTGTCGTCTGGAACGCCAGCAAGGCTGTCTGGCAGGCAGTGTGCGAAACCGGCAATGCGCATGGCAAAGAGAAATCAACCCGCAGTCTGCGCCGCGCAACCGCAGTTGCCAGCTTCCTCTTCGCCGGTGTCGCACTCGCTGCCCCCATGCCTAACGAACTGCCCAGCGGCGGCAATGTTGTCGCCGGTTCTGCCTCCATCAGTGTCGATGGTTCGCGCATGGATGTGCTGCAAACCACCCAGCGCACGGCCATCGATTGGGCCACCTTCAATATCGGCAGTGCCGCGCATGTGCATTTCGAACAGCCCAATGGCGGCGCGGCGCTCAACCGCGTGCTCGATACCAACGCCAGCCAGATCTACGGCAAGCTTACTTCAACCGGCCAGGTCTTCCTGGTCAACCCGAACGGCGTGCTGTTCGCCCCCGGTGCGCAGGTCGACGTCGGCGGTCTGGTGGCCTCCACGCTCGCCATCAAGACGGAAGACTTCATGGCCGGCAATTACACATTCCAGGGCGCCAGCAGCAACGCCATCATCAACCAGGGCAACATCACTGCGCATGGAGATGGCAGCGGTGGCACCATCGCCCTGATCGCCGCCAAGATCACCAACGACGGCACCCTTGCAGCCAATGGTGGCAACGTCCTGCTCAGCGCAGGCAGCAAGGTCACGCTCGACATGGGCGGCCCGGTCAAGCTGCAGATTGAGAACGACACGCTGGAAACCCTGATCCAGAACGGCGGTGCGATAAGGGCCGATGGTGGGCGGGTGCTGCTCACCTCGCAGGCGGCCAACACTCTGGCCAGCAGCGTGATCAACAACACGGGTGTGATTGAAGCGCAGACGCTGGCGACGGGCGAGAAGGGCGAGATCATCCTGTTTGCGCATGATGGCCACATGAATGTCGGCGGCACGATCAAGGCCGAAGGCGGGTTTGTCGAAAGCTCTGGAAAAACTTTTGAGATTCAGGAAGGGGCCACGATCCAGGCCGGTCACTGGCTGATCGATCCGGTCAATATCACCATTGATGCAGGGCTGGCTGGCTCAATAGAGACGGCACTGGGGAGCGGTGATGTGACTATCACGACGGATGGAGGCAACACGCCAGATACATCTTCCGGCGAGGCTGGAACCGACGGCGACATCACAGTTGACTCCTCTATCTCGTGGAATTCGGCCCAGAAGCTGACGCTTTCCGCTCATAGGAACATTCTGATCAATGAAGAAATCGAAGTTGGCAACGCAGGTGGCGAACTGGCATTGCACTACGGCCAGGGGGCTGTGGCCACTGGAAATGCTGCCGATTACAGCTTCGGCCCTAATGGACTTGTTTCTTTACCCACCGGCGGAAAATTCACCGAGAAACTGGGCACTGATGGCTTGGCAATTACCAGCCATTTCGGCTACGGGGCCAAGGTTGTGCCGTCGCTGACGGTTGATAACGATGACGATAGTCTGCAGGATGATGGCGTACAAGGCCCGTTCCTGTGGGAAATCGCCCCTTCAGGAAATCACATGTTCATCATGCAACCGGATGGTGATGAGGGCGCTGAATCTAATCTTGCACTTACGAGTACCGCATTGTCGATGTCGGGCGATAGCGTGGACTATTTGAATGAAGTTTTCGATAACAACACGACCAATTTTTCGTACTTCTACCAAACCGTTACCCTTTCTGCGGGCCAGTCGCTAACGCGGGCGTGGACCTATACATCGACCGACTACTATCCCTTCAACGACGGCTCCTTCCTGTCTTTTGTCAACACCACTATTCCGGCTGACAATACAGTGAAGATTTACGGGCTGACCACCCCGGTGATGGTCTTGGGTGCCACGGTGGCAGGGACTGGCAACTGGAGTACGAAAAGTTACGGCAGCACTGGCTGGCAAACCGTGACACTCCAGGCGGGGCAGGCGGGTGACTATAGGATAGGCTTTGGTACATTCAATCTGGATGACACTTCATATTCGCCAATTCTCGGCGTGGCCAATGCTGCGGGTACGACGTTGTTGAACGGTCAGGCATTCGCACCAATAGCTGTCGATCCGAGCGGGCCTTTGGGATCTTCCGGGGTGGTTATTGGGTCTCCGTCAAGTCCCAGCGTTCCGCCATCAACTCCGACGAATTCGGTTCCCCAGAATACTGCCGTTGCCACGGTGCAAAGCACGGTAGTCACGCCGCTGACCAATACTGCGACTCCCTCCAATATCGTGGCGCCAAGCGCGCCGCCGCCGACGGTCGTGGTTTCGCAACAGGGCAGCCTGCCGGTCTTCGATGTCAATGGGGGCTTGGCTTTCGTTCAGGTCGGTGCGCCTCAGGGAACGGGCGGCAATACGTCACCCAACAACTCAAGCAACAGCACGACGACCACGATCCAGAGCGTAGCCGACTTGCCGCCGGATTTGGGTGGGCGTGACCCGATGGGCTTCATGCGCGTCTTCGTAGTAGGGGGGGGCTTGAACCTGCCTGAAGTGGCGCTCAATGCTCCCGGCCAGAATCGTCAGAAAAACGTCGCCCAATAACGCCAAGGAAGTTTCGCCATGACCGTATTTCGTCTTTCATTGCTGGCCGCTTCCTTTGCTGCGGCCTTTCCTGCTTCTTACTCACTTGCCCAGCAGGCGCCTGATGCCGGCCAGACGTTGCAGCAACAACAACAGGTGCCACAACTGCCGCGCACCGGCCCAGCCATCAATATCCAGCCACCCGCTACCGCAACGGTGGCGCCGGGCGGCGCCGAAGTGGCCCTCTCGAGCGTGAGCGTTGCCGGTGCCTCGGTTTTCAGTGAAGCCGATCTGCTCGCCGTGCTCGGCGACGTGACAGGCCAGCGCTACGACCTCGCAGGACTGCGCGGGTTGGCCGAGCGCATCTCGGCCCACTACCGCGACAACGGCTACCCGTTCACGCGTGCCTACATTCCGCCGCAACCGATCACCGACGGCAAGCTTCGCATCGATGTGGTGGAAGGTCGTTTCGGCCAGGTTCAGGCGCTGGGCGACAAAGCTCTTGTGGCCGCCGCCGTCGGCTTCTTGGCGCCGCTGAAATCTAGCGATGTCATCTCCTCGGCTCCGCTGGAGCGCGCCACCCTCATCCTCGACGACCAGCCGGGTATCCAGGTTGCCCCCATCATCCGTCCAGGACAGGAACTGGGCACCGGCGATCTCGACGTACGTGTCGAGCGCACCCCGGACTTCAGCGGGGATGTCGGTTTCGACAACCATGGCAACCGCTATACCGGTGAGCATCGTCTGCGCGCGAACCTGCAATGGGACAGCCCTTTCAGCTTCGGCGACCAGGTTACCGCCCGCGTGATCTATTCCGACGAAGACATGTGGCTAGGCAGCGTCGGGTACAGCCTGCCCCTGGGCAGCAGCGGCTTGCGTGGCAATATCGGCTACGCACATACCTACTACGAACTGGCCAAGGACTTTGCCAACCTGCAAGCTACCGGCACCGCGAAAGTGACGACGCTGGGGATCACCTATCCGATCATCCGTTCGCAGCGAGCTAACCTGACACTAGCGGCCACCTATCAGCACAAGCGTCTCAACGACAAGCAGCAAGTGGCAGGAACAAACGACGATAAGTCGAGCGACAGTGTGCCGATCGCACTCAACTTCGATCGGCGCGACGGGCTGTGGGGCGGCGGCATTACCTACGGCAGCCTGTCTTACACTGCCGGCCGGCTCAAGCTCGGCAGTGTGCTCGAGGCGGCCGACCGCGCGAGCGGCCAGAACACGCGCGGCAGCTTCGACAAGTGGAACCTCGATATCGCGCGCGTGCAGGCTACGCCGGTAGCTGGTCTGACACTGTTCGGCCGCCTGTCATCGCAGTGGGCCGGCAAGAACCTGGATAGCTCCGAGAGTTTCAGTCTCGGGGGTGCCAACGGTGTACGACCCTATCCTTCTGGTGAAGGCAATGGCGATGAAGGCTGGCTGGTGCAGTTGGAAATCCGCTATGCCATGGGCCCCTACAGCCCTTATTTCTTCCATGACAGCGGTCGAGTCAAGCTCAATGCTAACCCCGACGGGCTGGCCGTAGCCCCGAACCCCAACCACCGTTCGATCGGGGGAGAGGGCTTGGGCCTTCGCTACACCCGGGGTAGTTGGCACCTGGATGCGACCCTGGCCTGGCGCAGCCATGGTGGTTCGCCGGTGTCGGACGGTGCGGATCGCAATCCACGGGTCTGGGTGATGGCGGGGTACAAGTTCTAGGAAAAAATCGGCGCCGGTAGTACGGCATGTCCTGTCCAACGGGCAGCTCCGGGCTGCTTCGCGCTACAACTGCAGGCGATGGTTTCTAGACCTTGATTCTGCCCTCCACCAGCCCGGCCAATGCCGGCTGAAGTTTCGAACGCAAGCTGGCGGCGTGGCGCGAGGGCTTGGCTTTTCAGCGAACGGCCTGACCCGTTTGCTGCTGCTCACGCAGCGGCGGGCTCGCTCCGGTCCAGCCGCCGCAGGGAGAACACCAGGCCGGCGGTGGCGATGATCAGGAATGCCGGCCCGAACAGCCAGAACACGAGCGGTACCGCGAAGAAGAAGGCGCGCATGCCGATGGCGAACAGGTTGCCGGCGCGGTTGAGGCGTCGCGCCACAGCTTGCGGCGTCAGGTTGTGATGGCTGTCGTGCTCGGGTACGTTCAGCATGAACACCACGTGGTTGGCGAGGCGCACGGCGCTGGCGAAGGCGAAGAAGGCGACGATGAAGTCGGCCAGCAGGGACAGCACCTTGATGATCCACAATTCGGCCGAATGGGTGCCGACGAGGTTGAGGACATGCCAGCTGCGGGCGATGCTCTCCGCCTGCCCGGACAGCGTCAGCGTGCCGATGATCAGCAGCGTCGCGGTGGAGGCCATCAGGCTCGCCCCCATGATGAAGTTGCGCAGGGTCTGCACCGCCATGACATCCCTGCCGGGATTGCGCATGACGCTGGCGACCCAGAGGGTCCGCGCCAGTTCGTTGACCCCGTGGATGGTATAGGTCGGATTCCGCCGTACCCGGGCGCGCAGCCACAGGTAGTAGATGCCGACCAGCAGCGTGCTGGCGGCGAACGCCATGAGGTCGGCGGCGAAAGGTCTGGCCCAGTCCATGTCGAAGCCCGCCATCATGGACGCACCTCGCGGACCTTGGCCGCGAGTGCCTGCCAGACCCGGGCGGCGTGGGGATCGGCCGGCACGCCCGGCGCTCCCGTACCGTAAAGACGGGCAAGTTCCTGCATCGCATCGGCGTTGCCCGATTCGGCGGCCTGCGTGTACCAGCGCATGGCGAGCGTCATGTCCGCGCCCCTGCCTCCGCTGCCGTGTTCGTACTGATGGCCCAGCGCGACCTGGGCGCCGCTGTCGCCATCCTCCGCCAGGGCCTGCAAGGCGTCCGGGCTGAGCGGGCGGTCATGGGTGTGCCCGAAGTCGCCGACCACCTCGCTCAACAGGTTGTTGGCCTGCCCGTAGGCCCGATCGGCGGCGCGGGCGGCGAAACTGTCGGCCTCGTCTTCGTCGAGTTCCCCGCCCAGGCCGCGGCGGTAGAGGTGGGAGAGCAGGTATGCAGCTTCGCCGTTGCCTGCCGTGGCCGCCTTGCGCAGCCAGGAGCGTGCCATCGTGAGGTCTTTCGGCACGCCGTGTCCGCGCAGGTACAACCGTCCGAGCTGCAACTGCGCATCGATGTCGCCGCGGTTGGCGGCGCGGCGCCACCAGTCGGCGGCCAGCCGCGCGTCGTGCGCGATGCCGGGCCCGTTTTCATACAGTCTCGCAAGGCGGGAGGCCGCGTAGGCATTGCCCTGCAGGGCGGCACGCTCGAGCCAGCGTATCGCCGCCTGCGGATCGGCCGCCCGTCCCGCGTCGCCTTCCAGGTAGGCGATGCCCAGCAGGACCTGGGCGGAAGCGCTGCCGTGCTCGGCCTGCTTGCGCGTGCTGGCCAGTTCTTGCGGGTTCATCGCGAAGGCGGTGGACACCAAGGTCGTCAGGAAGAGGGCGAGCGCGGTTTGTTTCATGTCATGCTGGCGAGGCGGTTCCGGTGGAGGGGGTGGGGGTTCATGGCAGTGTCCGTCATGGACGGCACCTTAACCGCACCAGACTTAATCCTGACTTAATCCGGGCCAGTCCACCGTTACCTGCAGGCCGCCGAGCACGGAGTTCCCGAGTACCACCGTGGCGCCGTGCCGCTCGGCGATCGCCTGGACGATGGCGAGTCCCAGGCCGCTGCCGCTTTCGTCGCTGCCGGTGCGGCGATAGAAGCGGTCGAAGACGCGCTGGCGATCGTCAGGCGGTATGCCGGGGCCGCTGTCGTCGATCGACAGCCGGACGCGATCGGCATGCTGGCGAATCGCCGCATCGACGCGGCCGCCGGGGGGCGTGTAGCGCAGGGCGTTATCCACGAGGTTGGCGATCAGGGTGCGCACGGCGGCCGGATCGCCCTTCACTGCGGCGGCGGGCAGGCTGTCCGGCATGCCGAGGTCGATGTCGCGCTGCTCTGCCAGGCGCAGATGATCCGCGACGACCTGCGCGGTCACGGCAGACAGGTCGACGCGCACCAGTGGCCGCTCCTCCTGTGCGCCCGGCTCCTGTCGGGCGAGCGTCAGCAGCTGCTGAACGACATGGCTGGCCCGCTCCAGTCCCGCGCGCAGTTCATCCAGCGCCACACGTCGCCCGGCTTCGTCGTTCGCCCGTCGGGCGAGCTGGACGTGCAATTGCAGCGCGGTCAGCGGGGTGCGCAATTCGTGGGCGGCATCGGCGACGAAGTTGCGCTGGGCGGCGAGGGCGTGGTCGAGCCGTGCCAGCAGGTCGTTGATCGCCTCGACGAGGGGCATCGCTTCGTCCGGTACGCCGGCGAGGGAGAGCGGCTGCAGTGCACCCGGTGCGCGGCGCGTCACGCCCGCGGCGAGGCGGCCGAGCGGGCTGAGGCCCCGGCCGACAAGCCACCAGATCAGCAGGCCGAGTCCCGGGGAAACGAGCAGGATCGGCAGCATCAGCCGCAAGGCCATCGTGATGGCCAGACGATCGCGGACGTGCCGCGGATGGGCGACCTGGATGATGCGGCCTTGCCAGTGGCTGACGTAGAGGCGCCAGCGGCCCGTGGCGGTTTCGATGGTCGAGAAGCCGGCCGCCGCCTGGCGCGGCAGGGCAGCCCGGGGATCGGACTGGTAGAGCACGGCGCCCCGGGCATCCCAGACCTGGATCAGGAAATCCCGCTCGTCCTCCGCCAGTGCATCGTCCGGCAACGCGGCGCGGGCGAAGGCGTGGTCACGCAGCGACAGGGCGAGCTGGCGCAGGTGGTAGTCGAAGATTTCGGTCGCCTCCTGGCGAGCCATGCGGTAGGTGCCGTAGGCACCCACGAGCAGCCCGACGACGATCGCGGCCAGCAGGGCGCCCAGCAGGCGGCGGCGGATCGACCTCATGGCTCCCGCGGCACCAGGTAGCCGACGCCGCGCAGGTTGCGGATCCGCTCGCTGCCGAGCTTGCGTCTCAGCGCATGAATATAGACCTCGACCGCGTTGCTTTCGATTTCCTCGCCCCAGCCGTACAGCCGTTCTTCCAGTTCGGCACGTGAAAAGGGTTTGCCGGGGTGCTCCATCAGCGTCAGGAGCAGGGAATATTCGCGCGCCGACAGGCTGACGGGGCGGTCGTCGAGATGGACGTCGTGGGTGACCGGGTTCAGCCGCAGGCCCCCGGCGTGCAGTTCGGTTTGTGCCCGCCCCGCACTGCGCCGGAGCAGCGAGCGGATGCGCGCGAGCAATTCGTCGAGGTCGAAGGGCTTCACCAGGTAGTCGTCGGCGCCGGCATCCAGTCCCCGGATGCGCTCCGGCACGGTATCGCGCGCCGTGACGACGAGTACCGGCACGGTGTCGCCGCGGCGGCGCAGATCCTCCAGCAGCGTCAGGCCATCCTTGTGCGGCAGGCCGAGATCGAGTACCACGAGGTCGTAGGTCTGGTCGGCCAGCGCGAGGCCGGCCGCCCTGCCGTCCTGCACCCAGTCTACGGCGTAGCCTTCCTGAGCCAGTCCGCGCTGGACGCCGACACCGATCATCCGGTCATCTTCTACAAGCAGGAAGCGCATCGCTGCGACGGATCCCTTCGTTGTTACATTGCCGCCAAGCCTAGCCTGCGGGACCTTAAGTTTCTCTTAAGGGGCGGGGAATTAGGGTGGTGACTCACGATTTTCCAACCTCAACGAAAGGAAAGCCCATGAAGTCTATCCCCAGTCAGCGACGCGAATTTCTCCGCCTCGGCAGTGCGGTGCTGGCCGCCATCCCCGTACTGGCGGTGTCGGGCCGTGCCACGGCGGCCACCAATGCTGCGATGCGCACTTCGCTCAAGTACCGCGACAAGCCCGAAGGGGGCAAGCAGTGTGTCGATTGCGTCCAGTTCCTGGCCGGCAAGTCACCCAAGGACATGGGCGGTTGCCGTCTGATGCCCGGCGATACGGAAATCTCGCCGCAGGGCTATTGCGTGGCGTACCAGAAAAAGAAATAAGCGGCAGGCAGCCCCCGGCCGACCTCCCGGGCCGGGGGATGTCAGGCGGCCTGTGCGAGGTGATGCGCCGCGATTGCCTCGATGGCCCGCTCGATATGGTGGTTCTGCTGCAGTTGCAGCCAGGGCAGACATTCCGCGAGGTTGAGGGCGATCGCCACCTTGTGCTCGAGGGTGACCGGCTGCTCGCACAGGCGCTGCAGTTCGGCGGCGCATTGCGCCGGCAGGCTGTCGGGCTCGGCCAGTTCCGTGACGACCAGCGCCACGACCAGCAGGTCGGACTGGTGCTGCTCGGAAAACCAGGGTTCGCCGATGGCGGCAAGCGCGACCAGCGCCGGCAGCTCGGTTTTCACCTTGTTCTTGATGCCGAGCGGAAGTACGGTGGTCCGTTTCGAACGGGGTTTGCGCATGGCGGTCTCCGGCAAAGTGTGCCGCTTTTTTCGTTTCCGGCGGCAAGCTTGATGTTATTGGATCGGTTTGGCACCCGCCCATCCGGTGCTTGTCGAAAAGAAGGCAGATTCCGTGCCAGTTCTTCGGACCGGATTGCGCCGTCCCGCCGGCGCCGACTTTTTGTCGGTATAGTCGCGCATCATGAATGCCTCAAGTGCATCTCCCGCCGCCCATGCCGAACATCGCCTCAGTCTCGCCGAGGTCGTCGATGCCCTGATCGCCTCCGGCAAGGTGCCGCGCGAGGAGGCGGAGAAATTCCGCCAGGAGCGCCGCTATTACCGCGGCACGGCGCATCCGCTCAGCGTGATCGCCGAGCAGCGCTGGAGGTCGCCGGAAACGTCGGTGCCACCGCATCGCCTGCTCGACCTCGAGACGCTGACGGAATGGCTGGCCGGCTGGGCCACTCTGCCCTACTACCACATCGATCCGCTCAAGGTGAATCTCGCCGCCGTCACCGACGTGATGAGCAGTTCCTATGCGGCGCGCTTCCGCATCCTGCCCGTGGAAGTGAAGGCGACGGAGGTGACGATCGCCACGGCCGAGCCTTTCATCCGCGGCTGGGAAAGCGAGCTGAAGCCGATCCTGAAGAAGGACATCCGCCTCGTCGTCGCCAACCCGGAGGACATCGCCCGCTACCAGATCGAGTTCTACAACATGGCGAAGTCGATCAAGGGCGCCATGAAGCGCGGCGACGTGGCCGGCACCGGCATCACCAATTTCGAGCAGCTGGTCGAGATGGGCAAGGGCAAGGCCACCCTCGACGCCAACGACCAGCATGTCGTGCAGATCGTCGACTGGCTGTGGCAGTACGCCTTCGAGCAGCGCGCCTCCGACATCCACATCGAGCCGCGACGCGACATGGGGCTGGTGCGCTTCCGCATCGACGGTGTGCTGCATCAGGTCTACCAGATCCCGATGCCGGTGCTGCACGCGATGACCAGCCGCATCAAGATCCTCGGCCGCATGGACGTGGTCGAGAAGCGCCGTCCGCAGGACGGCCGCATCAAGACGCGCTCCCCCGACGGCGAGGAAATCGAGCTGCGCCTGTCGACGCTGCCGACCGCCTTCGGCGAGAAGCTGGTGATGCGCATCTTCGATCCCGAGGTGCTGGTGCGCGACTTTGCCGACCTGGGCTTTTCCGCCGAAGATGCCACGCGCTGGCAGGAGATGACCGGCAAGCCGAACGGCATCATCCTCGTCACCGGCCCGACCGGCTCCGGCAAGACCACCACGCTCTATTCCACGCTCAAGCAGCTGGCGACGCAGGAGGTGAATGTCTGCACGCTGGAGGACCCGATCGAGATGATCGAGCCGGCCTTCAACCAGGTGCAGGTGCAGGCCGACATCGGCATGAACTTCGCGGCCGGCATCCGCGCGCTGATGCGCCAGGACCCGGACATCATCATGGTCGGCGAGATCCGCGATATCGAAACCGCCGAGATGGCGGTGCAGGCGGCGCTGACCGGCCACCTGGTGCTGTCGACGCTGCACACCAATGACGCGCCGACGGCGATCACGCGCCTGCTCGACCTCGGCGTGCCGCCCTACCTGCTGCAATCGACGGTGCTCGGCGTGATGGCGCAACGCCTGGTGCGCACGCTCTGCCCGCACTGCAAGAAGGCGGGCGGCCTGCGCGCCGAGGACGAGGATCTCTGGCAGGCACTGGTGTCGCCGTGGAAGTCGAAGAAGCCGACCCAGCTCTACCACCCGGTCGGCTGCCTCGAATGCCGCATGACCGGCTATCTCGGCCGCATGGGCCTGTATGAGATCATGCCGATGAGCGTCGAGCTCAAGGGCATGGTCACCGCGCACACCGATCTCGTCAAGCTGCGCGAGAGGGCGATGAAGGGCGGCATGCAGCCGCTGCGCATTTCGGGCGCACGCAAGGTCGCGGCAGGCCTGACGACTATCGAGGAAGTGCTCAAGGTGGCGCCGCCGTTGCAGGACCTGGTGACGCTGCCTCAGTAGCCTCAGTAGCGGTAGTCGTTATTGCCGTAGAACGGCGGCCAGCGGCCGACGAGGTTTTCCAGCAGGGTCAGTTCGGCGTCGGTGTGGTTGACGACCGGCGCAGTCACCATCATCGACGGCATCTTTATGTCGTCCGAGATCCACAGCGGGTGGTCGTGGTGGCGGGTGGTGAGGGTTTCCGCCTCGTGTGGGGCGGCAGTCGGCGTCACCAGCGCGCTGCCGTAGCAGAGGCAGAAATAGGTTTCCCGCTTCATCCCTTCCTCGATATAACAGGCGGTGCCGCGGATGCCGATGGTCGCGGTCGAGAAGTGCAGCTGGCGCTCGCCCTTGCCGAATACCGAGAGGAGGCGGCCGGTGACGACGCGCATGAAGTTCGCTGCCGTGTTGCCGAAGCTGACGGTGCTGCCGCTGCGCTGCAGGAAGGCGTCCTGGCCGATCACGAAAATCGCCTCGCCGTCCGCACCGGTGGCGACGGTGTCGCCGGGGCGGATCAGCTGGCCCGGCCGGGCAGGCTGGCCATTGACTGTCACCGTGCCGCTGAACTTGTGCAGGCCGGGCGGCACCGGGTCGACGCCGGCGGCCAGCGCACGCTGCAGGAAGCCCGCCACGCCGCCCGCCGATAGGAGGCCGGCGACCCCCAGTCTTTGCAGCAGTACGCGTCTGTCCATCAGGTCCTCCGGCGGATGCAGTCCAGATAGGCTACACCATCCGGCGGGCGGCGATCGCGCTGTGCCTGCCAGATCATTTCACCGAGGCATTCGAGCAGGTCGTGCAGTGCGGCGTGCCGGTCGCCGTCCCGCCGTAGCCGACTTTCGAAGGCGGTGCGGATGCCCGGCGGCTGGTCGATCGACAACTGCTCCTCGATGGCGAGGTGCAGCGACAGGTGAAGGAAGGGGTTCATCGCGCCATCCTCGGGCGTCCAGTCGCGGTCCAGCGCGGCCGGGTCGGCGAGCAGGGCGTGGTATTCCGGATGCAGCGCGACGATGTCGGCGGCCAGCGTTTCCAGCGGCGTGGCCGGCAGCGCGTCGACGCGCTTGCGCCAGGCGTCGATGAGGAACTGCCGGGCCTGGTCTCGGCTAGGGTTGAACATCCAGTTTCTCCCGGAAGCCGCAGGGGTCGCGCACGATGCAGCGCCAGCATTCGGGCTTGCGCGCCTTGCAGACGTAGCGGCCGTGCAGGATCAGCCAGTGGTGGGCGTGCTGGCGGAATTCCGCCGGAACGACCTTCAGCAGCTTCTGTTCGACGGCATCGACATCCTTGCCCGGTGCGAGGCCGGTGCGGTTGGCGAGCCGGAAGATGTGGGTGTCGACCGCGATGGTCGGTTCGCCGAAGGCGACGTTGAGGACGACGTTGGCGGTCTTGCGGCCGACGCCGGGCAGGGCTTCGAGCGCGGCGCGGTCGTGAGGCACTTCGCCGCCGTGCTTTTCGAGGATCAGCCGGGCGGTGGCGATGACGTTCTTCGCCTTGGTGCGGAACAGGCCGATGGTCTTGATGTAGTCGACCAGCTTTTCCTCGCCGAGGGCGGCGATGGCCTGCGGCGTCGGGGCATCGCGGAACAGCGGCCCGGTGGCGAGGTTGACGCTCTTGTCGGTCGCCTGCGCTGAAAGGATCACCGCGACGAGCAGCTGAAACGGGGTGGCATAGCCGAGCTCGGTCTTCGGTTCGGGGTCCGCTGCCGCGAGGCGGCGGAAGAAGGCCTCGCGGGCCGCCGGCTTCATGCGCAGCGCCGGCCTGGCTTTGCGGCTAGGCACCGGCGGCCTGCTGCTGCGCCAGCAGGCGGGCCTTGGCGCGTTCGTTGGCGCGGTATTCGAGCCAGTTGCGGCCGGCGATCATCAGGCCGAGCACCAGGAAAGCGCCCGGGGGCAGGATGGCGATGAGGAAGCCGGGATAGCTTTCCGGCAGGACCTGGATCGCCTGCATGCCGGGGAAGATCATGTCGATGCCGGACAGCAGCGTGCCCTGGCCGATGAATTCGCGGATCGCGCCGAGCAGGCCGATGACCCAGACGAAGCCGATGCCCATCATCACGCCGTCGAAAGCAGCCAGCCCGGCGCCGTTCTTGGCGGCGAAGGCCTCGACGCGGGCGAGCACGATGCAGTTGGTGACGATCAGCGGGATGAAGATGCCCAGCACGAGGTAGAGGTCGTGCAGGAAGGCGTTGAACAAGAGGTCGACGATCGTCACCAGCGCGGCGATGATGAGGATGAACACGGGAATGCGGATCTCGTAGGGGATGAAGCCGCGCAGCAGCGAGACGGCGAAGTTCGACAGGCCCATGACGAGGATGGTCGCCAGTCCGAGACTGACGGCATTGACCATGGTGCTGCTGACGGCCAGCAGCGGGCAGAGGCCGAGCAACTGGGCGAGGATGGCGTTCTGCTTCCACAGGCCGTTGTGGGAAATCTCGCGGTAGATGCTCATTTCGTGCTCTCCTCGTGCCGGGCGCCCGCGGGCAGGGCGTAGAGGGCGTCGGCATGCTCCAGCGCCCAGTCCAGCGCCCGGCCGGTGGCCTTGGTCACGGCGCGTGCCGAGATCGTGGCGCCGACATGCTGGTCGAAGGCGCCGCCATCTTTTTTCACCTTCCATTTCTCGCGCGGCGTGTCGCTGAAGTTGCGGCCGGCGAACTGGGCGATCCAGGGGCTGGCCTTGTTCTTGTCCTTCTTCGGGTCGATGTAGTCGCCCAGTCCTGGGGTTTCGCGGTGGCTGGTGACGCGCACGGCGGCGAGGCGGCCGTCCGCCTGCACGGCGAGCATCAGGCCGATGTGGCCGGAGTAGCCGTCTGGGGCCGCGGCCTCGAACACGAGTGCAGCCGGCTGCCCGTCCTTGCGGGCGCGGTAGAGCCGGGTCGGCTCGTCAAGGCCGAGTTCGGGGCTCGGCGGCAGTTCGATCGCATCCGCCAGCAGGTCGTTGTCGTAGGCGGCGGCCGGCAGCACTTCGCCGATCAGGCGGCGCTTGGCTTCGAGCATCGTCGCTTCGATCTGCGGACTTGTTAACGTGTAGATGGAGGCCATCAGCCCGGTGAACACGAGCGTGAAGGCGAGCAGGATCAGGGCGGTGCGGGCCGAGACGCGCAGCGCGCCGCCTGCGGGCGGCGGGACGTTGGCGGAAGAAGTGGCTGAGGTGGGTGCGGCGTCGTGCATGCTCACCTCCGTTTCGCATGACCGAACACTTTCGGCTGCGTGTTCATGTCGATCAGCGGCACCAGCAGGTTCATCAGCAGGATGGCGAAGGCCATGCCATCCGGATAGGCGCCGAAGCTGCGGATGATCCAGGTCAGCAGTGCCGCGCCGGCGGCGAAGATGAGCTTGCCGAGCGGGGTGGTGCAGCCCGATACCGGGTCGGTGGCGATGAAGAAGGCACCGAGCATCGCACCGCCGGTGAAGAGGTGGAAGTTGGCGCCGACGAAGCGTTCCGGATAGGCGATGTTGAAGCCGGTGGCGATGACGGCGAGCGTCACGACGAAGGCGACCGGCACATGCCAGGTGATGATGCGCTGCTGCATCAGCCATAGGCCGCCGAGCAGATAGCCGGCGGCGACCCATTCCCAGCCGCGCCCGCCGATGTTGCCGAAGGTGGCCTCATTGCCCTTCATGCCGAGGATGCCGGCGATGGTGGCGCGCTGCTCCGGGTCGCGCAGGACGGTGCGCAGGGCGTCGAGCGGCGTGGCCATGACGAGGGCGTCGAGTTGCCGGTCCCCGGAGAAGATCGCGTGCAGCATCGGCCCCAGCGCGTTGAACTCGGCACGCGGCCATTGCGACATCAGCTGCGGATAGGCGACGATCATGGTACAGAAGGCGACCATCGCCGGGTTGAAGGGATTCTGGCCGAGGCCACCGTACAAGTGCTTGACGACGACGATCGCGATCAGCACACCGGTCACGGTGAGCCACCACGGCGCGATCGGCGGGAAGGTGAGGGCGACCAGCCATGCGGTCACCAGTGCGCTGCCGTCGGTGAGGAAGAGCATTACCGGCTTGTCGCGCAGCCGCAGCATCAGCGCCTCGGCGGCGAGTGCCGTGATCGAGGCGAGCGTGAGCTGGACGAGGATGGCCGCGCCGAAGAACCAGACGTAGGCGGCGATGCCCGGGATGAGCGCGAGCAATACCCGGAACATGACGCTGCGCACGCTGGCGGGCTGGAGGACGTGAGGCGAGGTGTGCATCAGGCGTTCTCTTCCTTGGATGGGGCGGCGTCGGCAGCCTCGGCGGCCGCGGCCTTCTTCGCAGCCGCGCGGGCCTGCGCCGCAGCGATAAGGGCGGCCTTGTCCGGGGCTGCCTTCTCGCCGGCGCCGACTTTTTCAGCTTCGCCGGTTGCGCCGGACGGCTCGCCGCCGGCAGGCTTTGCGGCTTCTTCCTGGGCGAGCTTGGCCTTGGTCTCGGCCGCCTTGGCGGCGAGCCGGGCGGCTTTCTCGGCCTTCTCGCGCTCTTCGCGGTACTGGCGGAATTCGTAGCGATCGCGGGCCGTGTCGGCGGCCGCCTTTTCGCGTTCGCGGGCGCGGATTTCCGACTTGGCGAAGCGGTAGTAATCGACCAGCGGAATGCGCGACGGACAGACGAAGGCGCAGCAGCCGCACTCGATGCAGTCGAACAGGTGGTATTCCTGCGACTTGCCGAAATTCTTCGACTTCGAGTACCAGTACAGTTCGTGCGGCTGCAGCACCATCGGGCAGGCGCGCGTGCAGGCGCCGCAGCGGATGCACGGCATCTCGGGCGGCGGCGGCGGGAACAGCGCCGGGCTCATCGCCAGCAGGCAGTTGGTGGCCTTGACTACCGGCACGGCGAGGTCGGGAACGGGAAAGCCCATCATCGGTCCGCCCATCACCACGCGGTCGGTGTCCGCGCGCGGTTCGCCGAGCGGCAGCAGCGCATCCATCGGCGTGCCGATCAGCACCTCGAGGTTGCCGGGCCTGCCGTAGTTGCCGGCCAGCGTGACGATCCGGGAGACGAGGGGTTCGCCCTGCAGTACGGCGCGGGCGACCGCATACGCCGTGCCGACGTTGAAGCATTGCACGCCGAAATCCGGGCCGAGCTTGCCGTAGGGGATCTCGATGCCGGTCAGCACGCGGATCAGCTGCTTCTCGCCGCCGGCCGGGTAGAGCGTCGGCACGGCGACGACCTGGCAACTGGCGCCTTCGCATTCGGTGAGCACGGCACGCAGCGCGTCGGCGGCTTCGGGCTTGTTGTCCTCGATGCCGAACAGGATGCGCTTCGCGCCCATCAGGCGGCCGAGGATGCGAGCGCCGGCGACGACATCGGCGGCGCGTTCGCGCATCAGGCGGTCGTCGCAGGTGATCCAGGGCTCGCATTCGGCGCCGTTGATCACTAGCGTCTCGATGGCGGCCTTGGCCTTGACGTGGCTCGGGAAGGCCGCACCGCCGAGGCCGACGATGCCGGCATCGCGGATGCGCGCCCGCAGGGCCTCCGCATCGGCGGTGAAGGGATCGAGGGGCGTGCGCTCGATCCAGCGTTCCGCGCCGTCCGGCTCGATGATCGCGCAGGGTGCGGCGAGCCCGGAAGGGTGGGGCAGGGTGCGGGCCTCGATCGCACGCACGGTACCCGAGGTGGGCGCGTGGACCACGGTGCCGAACGGCCCCTCGGCCGAGCCGATGACCTGGCCCTTGAGCACCGTGTCGCCGACCTGCACCTGGATCGTGGCGGCGCCCGTCGCGCTCTGGCGGAAGGGCACGACCAGCAGCGGCGGCAGCGGGGCGGCCTGGATCGCCGCGCCGGACGATTCCTGCTTGTGGGACGCCGGCTTGACGCCACCCTTGAAACGGAAGAGTTCAAGCATGGGGCGTCGCCTTGATCGGGACGATCGGAATCTGCGGGTACTTCCACTTCCAGGTGTCGATGGTTTCCGGCAGGGCGTTCATGCTGATGCAGTTGACGGGGCAGGGCGGCAGGCACAGTTCGCAGCCCGTGCATTGCGCGGCGATGATCGTGTGCATCTGCTTGGCTGCGCCGACGATGGCATCGACCGGGCAGGCCTGGATGCACAGGGTGCAGCCGATGCAGGTCTGCTCGTCGATGAAGGCCACACTCTTGGGCTTTTCGATGCCGTGTTCGCCGGAGAGCGGCTTGAATTCGCGGCCCAGCAGGTCGGCCAGCTTGCGCACCCCATCATCGCCGCCCGGCGGGCAGCAATTGATCTCGGCCTCGCCCTTGGCGATGGCTTCGGCATAGGGCTTGCAGCCCGGGTAGCCGCACTGGCCGCATTGCGTCTGCGGCAGGATGGCGTCGATCTTCTCGACCAGCGGGTCGCCCTCGACCTTGAACTTGACCGCGGCGAAGCCCAGTGCTGCACCGAGCAGCACCGCACCGAGAGCCATGACGAGGATCGCTGCCAGCATGGCTTATTTGTACTTGTCGAGTCCGGCGAAGCCCATGAAGGCGAGGCTCATGATGCCGGCGGTGATCATCGCGATGGCGGTGCCGCGGAAGTGGACCGGGACGTCGGCGCCTTCCAGCCGTTCGCGGATGCCGGCGAACATCACCAGCGCCAGCGTGAAGCCGAGTGCGGAGCCCGCGCCGAACAGCATCGACTCGACGAAGTTGTGCTTCAGGCCGATGTTGAGCAGGGGAATGCCGAGCACGGCGCAGTTGGTCGTGATGAGGGGCAGGTAGATGCCGAGCACCTGGTGCAGCAGCGGGCTGGTCTTCTGGATCACCAGTTCCGTCAGCTGGACGATGGCGGCGATGGTGACGATGAAGGACAGCGTGCGCAGGTAGAGCAGGTCGTTGGGGGCGAGCAGCCAGCTGTCGATGATGTAGCTGGTGCCGCAGGCCAGCGTCAGCACGAAGGTGGTGGCCGCGCCCATGCCGATGGCGGTTTCCAGCTTCTTCGATACCCCCATGAAGGGGCACAGGCCGAGAATTCGGACGAAGACGACGTTGTTGACGAGAACGGCGCCGAGGACGATGAAGAGGTAGCTGGTCATGATCGCAAAAAGCCGGGAGACCCCGGCAGCGCCGAATTATCGCGCTTTCGCGGCATCGCAACAACCCTGCCGGCGCCGTGGAATGCCGTCCCGCCGGCGCCGACTATTAGCCCCACTCACCCTCGGTCCCGCGCCTATCGCAAACGTCGCAGGCGCGACCTTCCTCTGATCCGGGCTGGCTGCGTACGCTTGCGCACCGTTTCCGGGATGGGACTTACTCTTCGGCCAGTTCGCCGAGTAGCAGTTCCTGCGCGCAGGTGCGCACGCGGCGCGAGGGCTTGATGCGGTAGCTGCCGTCGCTGTCCATGTCCCAGGCCTGGCAGTTGTCGGCGAGGTAGCCGCGCAGGCCTTCCTTGATGACGCGGCGCTTGAGCTTGGCGTCGAGTACCGGGAAGCAGACTTCGATGCGGCGGAAGAAGTTGCGCTCCATCCAGTCGGCGCTGGCGAGATAGAGCCGTTCCGCACCATCGGCATGGAAATAGAAGATGCGGTGGTGCTCCAGGAAGCGTCCGATCACCGAGCGCACGCGGATGTTTTCCGACAGGCCCGGCACGCCGGGGCGCAGGCAGCAGACGCCGCGCACGATCAGGTCGACATGCACGCCGGCCTGGCTGGCTTCGTAGAGTGCCTCGATGATCTCGGGTTCGAGCAGCGAGTTCATCTTGGCCATGATCTGGGCCTTGCGGCCGGAACGGGCGATGGCGGTCTCGGCGCGAATGGCGTCGAGCATCCCCGAGTGCAGCGAGAACGGGGCTTGCCAGAGGTGCTTGAGCGCGCTCGCCTTGCCGAGGCCGGTGAGCTGCTTGAAGACTTCGTTGACGTCGGACGCGATCTCGTCGTTGCAGGTCATCAGGCCGAAGTCGGTGTAGAAGCGCGTGGTGCGCGGATGGTAGTTGCCGGTGCCGAGGTGCAGGTAGCGACGATAGCCGCTGCCTTTCTCCGTCTCCTCGCGGCGCAGCACGAGCATCAGCTTGGCGTGCGTCTTGTAGCCGAACACGCCATAGACCACATGGGCGCCTGCCTGCTCGAGGCGGGCGGCGATCGACAGGTTGGCCTCCTCGTCGAAGCGTGCCATCAGTTCGACGACGACCGTGACTTCCTTCCCCTTCTGCGCGGCGCGCAGCAGGTGCTCCATCAGCACCGAGTCGGTGCCGGTGCGGTAGACGGTCATCTTGATCGCGACGACCTGCGGGTCGTCGGCCGCCTGCTTGAGGAATTCGATGACCGGCGTGAATGACTGGAAGGGGTGGTGCAGCAGGATGTCGCTCTTGCGGATCGCGTCGAACATGTCGTAGCGGCCGGACAGCTGCTTCGGCAGGCCGGGCTGGAAAGGCGCGAACTTGAGGTCGGGCCGGTCGACGCGGTCGGGCACGGACATCAGGCGCACCAGGTTGACGATGCCGGGCACCCGGTAGAGATCCTCGCGGCCGAGGCCGAATTGCTGCAGCAGGAAGTCGGACATGACTTCGGAGCAGTTGTCGGCGACCTCGAGGCGCACGCCGTCGCCGAAGTGGCGCTGCGGCAGTTCGCCCTGCAGGGCGGTACGCAGGTTCTTGACCTCCTCTTCATCGACGAACAGGTCGGAGTTGCGCGTGACGCGGAACTGGTAGCAGCCCAGCACGTGCATGCCGGTGAACAGCTCGCCGACATGGCGGTGCAGGATCGAGGAGAGGAAGACGAAGCCGTGGTCCACGCCGCTCAGTTCCTGCGGCAACTGGATGACGCGCGGTAGCGCGCGCGGCGCCTGCACGATGGCGGCGCCCGAACTGCGGCCGAAGGCGTCCTTGCCCTCCAGCTCGACGGCGAAGTTGAGGCTCTTGTTGAGCACGCGCGGGAAGGGGTGGGCGGGGTCGAGGCCGATCGGCGTCAGCACCGGCATCACCTCGCGGCGGAAGAAGTCGTGGATCCAGGCCTGCTGCGCCTCGGTCCATTCCGAGCGCTTGAAGAAGACGACGCCCTCGCCGCGCAGGGCCGGCAGGATGACCTCGTTGAGCAGGGCGTACTGTTCCTGGATCAGGGCGTGCGCCTCCTGCGTCACGCGCCGGAACACCTCGTGGGCCGTGCGCCGGTCCGCGCCGGTGGCGTTGCTGCGCAGCTTGATCTGCTCCTTGATGCCGGCGACGCGGATCTCGAAGAACTCGTCGAGGTTCGACGAGACGATGCAGAGGAAGCGCAGGCGCTCGAGCAGGGGCACGCGCTCGTCCGCCGCCTGCGCGAGGACGCGGCGGTTGAAGGCGAGCAGCGACAGTTCGCGATTGAGGAAGTGCTCGGCGGGGAAATCGTGCAGTGCGGACATCAGGTTCATGGTCGGGGGCCGTCAGGGCGGCGGCAATGATGTTTCATATGGATTGCGCAAGTATGACATAGGCGCGCCAACCCGAATCCTTCCAAGGCAGCGTGTGCGCTGCGCGTACAGCGCCGTCCCGCCGGCGCCGACTTTTGTTCCGGCCACTGCGCTTAACCGGCTTCGCCGGTGAGCCTCCACGAAAGTCGGAACGAGCGCTGGCTGGTCTTGCCGTCCCGCCGGCGCCGACTTTTCCCGGAGCTCGGCTAGAATCGCCGCACTGCAAACGTCCAGCGTCCCATCGTGGTCCACGAACACGTCGCCGCCGTCGATATGGGTTCCAACAGTTTCCGCCTGCAGGTCGGGCGGATCGTCGGCAACCAGATCTATCCGCTCGACGGCCTCAAGGAAACCGTCCGCCTGGCTGCCGGCCTGACGCCGGAGAAGCTTCTGGACGAGACCTCGCAGCAGCGCGCGCTCGCCGCGCTGGCCCGCTTCGGCGAGCGCCTGCGCGGCTTCGCGCCGGACGCCGTGCGTGCCGTCGCCACCAATACGCTGCGCGTCGCCAAGAACGGCCCGGCCTTCCTGCAGGCGGCCGAAGCCGCGCTGGGCTTCCCGATCGAGATCATCGCCGGCCGCGAGGAAGCGCGCCTGATCTACCTCGGTGTGGCGCATACCCTGCCCAATCCGCGCATCCGCCACCTCGTCGTCGACATCGGGGGCGGCTCGACGGAATTCATCATCGGCCAGGCCATCCAGCCGCTGCGGCTCGAATCCCTCTACATGGGCTGCGTGGGCTTCAGCCTGCGCTTCTTCCCGGACGGGCGCATCGACAAGCGCAGCATGAAAGAGGCCGAGCTGGCGGCCCGCCGCGAACTGCAGACCATCGTGCATGCCTACCGCGATGTCGGCTGGGACGAGGCGGTCGGGTCCTCCGGCACCGCCAAGGCGATCCGCGACATCCTCCAGCTCAACGGCTTCGCCGACGGCGACATCACGCGCGAGGGGCTCGATCAGCTGCGCGGGCGCCTGACCCAATCGGGGACGACGGGGCGTACCGGCCTGCAGGGCATGCGCGCCGACCGCATGCCGGTGATCCCCGGCGGCCTCGCGATCATGTCAGCCGTATTCAAGGAGTTCGGCCTCGAGTGCATGACCTTCTCGGAGGGCGCGCTGCGCCTCGGCGTGCTCTACGATCTGCTCGGCCGCTACCATCACGAGGACCTGCGCGAAGCGACGGTGACCCGCTTCATGCAGCGCTACGAGGTGGACCGCCGCCAGGCGGCGCGCGTCGCCCAGCTGGCGCTCGAGTTCTACCAGCAGCTGCGACCGCAGGACGAGGTCGAGGAGTCGCCGGCCGCGCAGTTCCTCGTCTGGGCGGCGCGCCTGCACGAGATCGGCATCTCGGTTGCCCATTCCAGCTACCACAAGCACAGCGCCTACATCCTCGCGAATGCCGACATGCCGGGATTCTCGAAGCGCGACCAGGCGCTGCTGGCCCGCCTGGTGCTGGCGCACCGCGGCAAGCTCGAGCGCGTGCAGGCGCTGGCGAGCGAGGCGCCGGAATGGCTGCTGATCTTCTGCCTGCGCACCGCCGCCCTGCTGCAGCGGGCGCGCGACGATGCACCGCTGCCGGAACTCGCCGTCGGCATGAGTCCGCGCGGTTTCCAGCTGCAGGTCGACCGCGACTGGCTGGCGGGGGCGCCCCTGACGGCGGCCGTCCTCGACGAGGAGACGGTGCAGTGGGCGAACGTCGGCATCGAGTTCAAGGTGCGCGCCCGACGCCCGAATGCCTGAGACGCACTGAACGACACCGGGCATGGCACAGGCGCCGTCTTTCAGCGAAACCGGGGGGGCGGACGACTGGCCCGAACTGACGCTCGGGGGCCGCTGGACGCTGCGCGCCCTGGCCGCCGCGGGCGACGACTGGAAACGCCAGCTGGAGCACCTCGCTGCGCGTCCGGACATTTCCTGGAACTGCATGGCGATCGAGGCGCTCGACTCGGCGGGTGCCCTGTTGCTGTGGCGGCTCTGGGGGCGTCGCCTGCCCGAAATGCTGCTGATCCAGCCGGCCCACCTGCGCATTTTCGAGCGCATTGCCGACGCGCCCGCCGGGGGCGCCCATGCCGCGACCGCCCCCGGCCGCGCGGCATGGCTGGAGAAGACGGGGGCGGTGGCGCTGGCCCTGCTGCGCCATGTGCAGGATTTCATGGTCCTGCTCGGCCAGCTGGTGCTCGATTGCCTGCACCTGCTGCGTCATCCGGTCGACGTGCCGAAGCGCGAGATTTCCGCCAACATTTTCAAGAGCGGCGTGCGCGCCATGCCGGTCACCGCGCTGGTCGGCTTCCTCATCGGCGTCGTGCTGTCCTACCTGTCGTCGCTGCAGCTGCGGCTGTTCGGCGCCGAGGTCTTCATCGTCAATATCCTCGGCCTCGGCATCATCCGCGAACTGGGGCCGGTCCTCGTCGCCGTGCTGGTGGCGGGACGCTCGGGTTCGGCCATGACGGCGCAACTCGGCACGATGCGCGTCACCGAGGAGATCGACGCCCTCGCCACGATGGGCGTGCCGCGCAGCCTGCGGCTGATCTTTCCCAAGGTGGTCGCGCTCGGCGCGGCCATGCCCCTGCTGGTGTTGTGGACGACGGCGATTGCGCTGGTCGGCGGCATGGTTTCCGCCCAGCTGCAGCTCGGCATCGGCTATGGCTATTTCTTCGAGGCGCTGCCCCGGGCGGTGCCGGTCGCCAACCTCTGGATCGGTCTGTCCAAGGGGCTGGTGTTCGGCATCGCCGTCGCGCTGGTCGCCTGCCATTTCGGCCTGCGCGTGCAGCCCAATACCGAGAGCCTGTCGGCGAACACGACCGCCTCGGTGGTGTCGGCGATCACGGTGGTGATCCTGCTCGATGCCGTGTTCGCCATCGCCACGCGCAACATCGGGCTGCCCCAATGAGCGTGCCGGTCATCTCGGTCCGTGCGCTGTCGACGCGCTTCGACGAGGTCTGGGTGCACCGCGACCTGAACCTGACGGTCGCCGCCGGCGATCTCGTCGGCCTCGTCGGCGGCTCGGGCAGCGGCAAGACGACCCTGCTGCGGCAGATGATCGGCCTGCTGCTGCCGACGGCCGGGGAGATCCGCCTGTTCGGCGAGCCGCTGTTCGGCGGCGGCGTTGCCCGCGAGCGCGCCCTGCGCCAGCGCTTCGGCGTGCTGTTCCAGCAGGGCGCGCTGTTCTCGGCCTTCAGCGTTTTCGACAACATCGCCTTTCCGTTGCGCGAACTGAAGGTCCTGGACGAGGCGACGATCCGCGAACTGGTGATGCTCAAGCTCGAGATGGTCGAGCTGCTGCCGCGCCATGCCGCCCTGATGCCGGCCGAGCTGTCGGGCGGCATGATCAAGCGCGTCGCGCTGGCGCGCGCGCTGGCGCTGGAACCGGAACTGCTGCTGCTCGACGAGCCGACCGCCGGCCTCGATCCCGACCGCTCCGACAGCTTCGTGCGGCTGATCCGCATGCTCGGCGAGGAGCTCGGCCTGACGGTTTTGCTGGTGACGCACGACCTCGATACCCTCGCGGCGCTGGCGACCCGGGTCGCCGTGCTCGCCGAGCAGCATATCCTCGCTTATGGCAGCATTGACGACATCATGCGCATCGATCATCCCTTCATCCGCAACTTCTTCCACTCCGAGCGCAGCCAGCGGGCGCTGGCCCATGCGCATTGAGGCACACTGAACCCGCTTATGGAAAATCGCGCCCACGCCCTGCTCGCCGGTCTCTTCACCCTCTGCCTCGCACTGGCCGCGGCGCTCGCGGTCTGGTGGTTCTCCGGCACGCGCGAGCTGTCCGACACCTATGTGCTGACGACGCGCGGCAGCGTCACCGGCCTCAACCTCGAAGCGCAGGTGCGCTACCGCGGCATCCGGGCGGGCAAGGTACGCGACATCCGGCCCGATCCGACCGACCCCGGCCTGCTGCTCGTCGAGATCGGCCTGCAACAGAAGTACCGCCTCACCGATCGCACGATCGCCCGGCTCAATACCCAGGGCGTCACCGGCCTGGCCTACGTGATGCTCGAGGAGGATGGCACAGGCCGGGGCGTTCCCTTGGCCGCCGATGCCGCCAATCCGCCTCGCCTGCCGCTCCAGCCCGGGCTGCTGGCCACGCTGGGGGACCAGGCCGGCGACATCACCGAGCAGTTCGCCGAACTCGGTGGCCGCCTCAACCGCCTGCTCGACGAGCGCAACCTGCAGAATGCTGCGGCGACGCTGGAGCGCATGGCGGCCGCTTCCGAAAGCCTGAAGGAGCTGCCGGCACTGGTCGCCGCCCTGCGCAATGCCCTGTCGGCGGACAATCTCGCGCATCTGAAAAGCGTCCTGGCCCGGCTCGACGCCACGACCGAGGCCGCCGCGCCGCTGGCGCAGGACACGCGCGAGCTGATCCGCAGCCTGGCCCTGCTGGCACAAAAGCTCGAACGTGCCGGCGACCGCCTCAATACGGCGACCCTGCCGCAGGCCGAGGCGCTGACGGGCGATATCGCCGCCGCCACGCAGCGGCTCGACCGGCTGCTGCAGGCGCTCGATGCCGCACCGCAGTCGCTGCTCTTCGGGCGACCGACGGTCGCCCCCGGTCCGGGCGAAGCGGGCCATGTCACTTCTTCGGGGAGTTCGCGATGAATCGACGCACGGGACTGGTCCTCGCCGTGGCTACGGTGCTGACGACGGGCTGCTTTGGCAACCTGCGCCCGGCGGCGCCGGCGGAATACGATTTCGGCCCCCTGCCGGCCGTGGCCACTGTGGCCGTACCCATCCGGGTCGGCATCACGGCGCCCTCCTGGCTGTCCGGCACGGCCATGCACTATCGCCTGCTGCACGACGCGCCGGCGCAGCGCCACGCCTACGCCGAAAGCCGCTGGGCCGCGCCGCCGGCCGAGCTGCTGCGCCTGCAGCTGCAGCGCCGCCTGGCCGGTGGCGGCGCCGACATTCCCGCCGGCTGCCGCTTCCGCGTCGATCTCGTCGAGTTCGAGCAGGTCTTTACCGCGCCGGCGGCGAGCCATCTGCGGCTCGTCGCGCGGGCCAGGAGCGGTCCGGCGGTCCAGCTCGGTATCGACATCGAGGAAGCCGCGCCGACGCCGGATGCGCGCGGTGGCGTTGCCGCGGCCGGCCGTGCGGTCGAACGGCTCGCGACACGACTGGCTCAGTGGCTGGCGACGCCGGCCGTTGCCGCCCAATGCAACAGAGGAGGAAACGAGAATGGACAATGAAGCCTTGCTGCTGCGCAGCGATGCCGGTGGCGTCGTGACGCTGACGCTGAACCGGCCGGCGCAATTCAACGCGCTGTCGACGGAACTGCTCGAGGCCCTGCAGGCCGAGCTCGACAAAGTCGGCGCCGACGGGACGGCGCGCGCGGTGGTGATCGCCGGCGCCGGCAAGGCGTTCTGCGCCGGGCACGACCTCAAGCAGATGCGCGCCAACCACGACAAGGGCTACATGCAGGCGCTGTTCCGCCAGTGCGGCCGCGTCATGACCACGATCACATCGCTGCCGCAACCCGTGATCGCCCGGGTGCATGGCATCGCCACGGCCGCCGGCTGCCAGCTCGTCGCCAGCTGCGACCTCGCCGTCGCCGCCGATGTGTCGAAATTCGCCGTTTCCGGCATCAACGTCGGCCTGTTCTGCTCGACCCCCGCCGTGGCGCTTTCGCGCAACATGGGCCGCAAGCAGGCGCTCGAAATGCTGCTGACCGGCGAGTTCATCGATGCCCTCGAAGCCCAGCGGCGCGGGCTCGTCAATCGCGTCGTCCCGGCCGACATGCTCGACGCCGAGGTGAAGCGCCTCACCGACAGCATTGTCGCCAAGTCGCAGACCGCCATCGCGATGGGCAAGCAGCTCTTCTACCGCCAGCTCGAGATGGGCCTCGCCGGCGCCTACCAGCTCGCCGGTGAAACCATGGCCTGCAACATGATGTGCGACGACGCCGTGGCCGGCATCGATGGCTTCATGAACAAGAAGAAGGGCTAGGGATAGAGGCCTGCGGGACGACGCCGGCGAAAAGTCGGCGCCGGCGGGACGGCGCTATCGGGTCTTGTGGGGCCTAATCGGGTTTAGCGGGCCTTCGCCCGGTTGAGGATCACCAGCGCGATGCCGCCGAGGATGGCCGCGGAGGCCAGCGTGAGGCGCAGGGTCAGCGGCTCGCCGAGGAAGGCGATGCCGCCGAACGCCGCGAGTGCCGGCACGCTGAGCTGGATCGTCGCCGCGTTGGTGGCCTTGAGTGAAGGCAGTACCGCATACCAGAGGGCATAGCCCATGCCCGAGGCGATGGCACCGGAGGCCACCGCATAGCCGACCCCGGCCGCGTCCAGTTGCGTGCCGGGCAGCGTCAGCAGGCTGAGCGCGGCGGCGAACAGCATCGCGCGCAGGAAATTGCCGGCCGTCACGCGCGTCGGATCACCAGCTCCGCGGCCGCGCAGCGAATACACCCCCCAGGCGACGCCCGCCGCGAGCATCAGTGCCGAGCCGGACAGCGGCGGCGCACTCAGACCGGGCAGCAGCAGGCCGATGAGTCCGCCGAGCGCCAGCGCCAGCCCGGCCAGCTGCTGGCGCCCGAAGCGTTCGCCATGCAGATAGCCGTAAAGGATCATCGTCGCCTGCACCGCGCCGAACAGCAGCAGCGCGCCGGTCGCGGCCGTGAGGCTCAGGTAGGCGAAGGAAAAGGCGGCGGCATAGGCGAACAGGGCGAGGGCGGACAGCCAGTTGCCGTGCCCGGCGCGTTCGCGGCGCAGGGTGGTAGCGATCAGCCACAGCACCAGCGCGCCGGAAACCAGACGGATCGTCGTGAAACTCGCCGCGTCGATGCCGGTCTCTTTCAGCGCGATGCGGCACAGCACCGAGTTGGCCGCGAAGGCGATCATGGTCGCCAGGGTCAAGGCTGCAAGGCGCGCAGGGGTCATGGCAGGGGGCATGGCGTTTGCCGCGGCGCGAGCACGGCCGCGACCCGTTCGCGCAGCCTGGGCAGGAGTTCGGCCTCGAACCACGGGTTGCGCCTGAGCCAGAGGTTGTTGCGCGGGCTCGGGTGGGGCAGCACGAGCCGGAGCGGCCAATGCCTGCGCCAGTCCTGCACCGCCTCGGTGATGGTGGCCGGCTCCGCCGGCAGATGGTAGGCCAGCGCATAACGGCCGATCACCAGCGTGAGCTGCACGTTCTTGAGATGCGACAGCAGGGGCGCCCGCCAGGCCGGCGCACATTCCGGCCGCGGCGGCAGATCGCCCGACTTGCCGCTGCCGGGATAGCAGAAGCCCATCGGCAGGATCGCTACTTGCTGCGGATCGTAGAACACCTCGCGCGGGATGCCCAGCCAGTCGCGCAGGCGGTCGCCGCTCGCATCGTCGAAAGGCACGCCGGAGGCATGCACCTTGCGGCCCGGCGCCTGCCCGGCGATGAGGATGCGCGCCGCCGCATGCGCCTGCAGGACCGGACGCGGCCCGAGCGGCAGGTGCGCCGCGCACAGCGTGCAGGACCGGACGTCGGCGAGCAGCCGGGCGAGGGTGGGCATCGGCCGGCGCGGCGCCTACTTTACTTCAGGATGCAGTGTTTCGCGAAATCGACGGCCTCGTTCGCCGACCAGTCGCCTTTCGGCTTGGCCTTCAGGTTGGCGCACCACTTGTCGCTGCCGATCTCGGGGGCGCAGGCCGACAGCCCGAGCAAGAGCATTCCCGCCAGCCCGGCGGCCAAAGCTTTCCTGAACGTGTTCATTGCTGTCCTCTCAAAGTGAATATTCATTGTGCGCCCCGATTATCCCCGAGCCGGCACGCTTCAGATCAGCACCTTGAGCCATTTCAGCAGCAGTCGTCGTTTTCGTGCCAAATTGAAAGTCGCTTAAGCGCCAAAGGTCGAAGGTGGGAATGTATGAATTCACAGGTCTGCGCGGACTTTCGTTCAGATCCGGTGGAATGATGGGTTGGGCGTCACTTGGTCCTCTTGATGACAAAGGCGTTCTCGGCCTTGGCAAAGCCCACAGACGGGTAGTACGACATGGCATCAGGAGCCGAGAGCAGGATGAGGGACACCTCATCGCCGACAGTGTCTTGCACGCGCCTGATGAGCTCCTTGCCGATGCCGCACTTCTGAAACGCTTGATCGACCGCGAGATCGGACACGTAGCAGCAATAGCTGTAGTCAGTGATTGCGCGGCACATTCCAACCAGAACTCCGTTCGCCCATGCGGAAATGACCAAGTTCGACGCCGCGAACATTCTGGCTATGCGAGGGATGTTGTCCGTTGGACGCTTGATGCCGGAGGAGTCGAACACGCGGGCGACGTCAGTAGGGTCAAGCGGGAGGTTGTGGCGGTATTCGATATTCATGGAAGAAAGGATAGGCAACGATGCGGTTGTGACGCACAACGTAGAAGTGAGCGGCCTGCGCGGCTTTTCGCGCAGGTCCGCTCGACTGCCGGGTTGGGCTGTAAGTGTGGCAAGAGCACTGACAACCAAGAACCCACAAAAGTCGGCGCTGGCGAGACGGCGCTGCCACGAAGAGCGGTAGCGCCCCATGCGATAGTAAACGGAGGGAGAAAACTAAGCCTCATACGACAGCAAGACCATTTCCGCTGCTTGCTGCCGAAGCGGGATAAGTGACTGATACTCGGCCGACGAAAACCAACTATTCAGAGCGGTGGCGGTTGGAAACCGGATGACAACGATATCTGGATGTGGGTTATCGCCAGCAAGGGCAGCCAATTGTTTGCCACGAAATACAAGTTCGCCTCCCCAAGGAGTCAATGTTCCGGGGACTTTGCTTCGATATTCCGCCCACATTTCAGGGTTTTTCACCGTGATGTGACCAACGACGTATGCGCTATTCATGTATGAGAATTCCAAAGGGGATTAAGAGTAGAGACGCCCAACGTTTGAATTCACCGGCCTGCGCGGCTTTTCGCGCAGGTCCGGTGGAATGATGGGTTAGCCCTGTTATCACGCTTGAGGAGCTGGGATGGACTTAAGCTCTTCAATCGAAGCTGAGCCATCCTCAATGACCAACCCATCAACACCACCAGAAATCTGGACATTCAATAGCTCTCGTCCAGACGCACCAGATAGCCCGACTGCCCACAAGAACAACTCGGCTCCGGGCAATGTAGGTGACAGCACGATTCCTGCCTCGGGAATTTGTGGGTTCCGCTTCTTTAGGAACTCAGCATTACCACTTGAGAAATCAGAAATCAGAGTGTGCTTATTCAGTCCAAAAAGAACATGCGAAAGAATCGTGCTGGCATTTTCTTCCGGGGTGAATGCCATGGCTTTCTCGTAGACCCGCATTGGGATAAAAACCGCCATTTTTCTGCAATCGTTTCCATCCCCGAGGTTTAGTCCTTTCCCGTTATACAGGCGGTTGAGAACTGAATATACGAGGTAGTGAAAGCGCAATTGATAAACGGAGAGGTCTTTGATGGTGGCGAGTAGCGTTACACCTCGATCATCTCGCCCATTCCCTGATCGAGAAGACGCCAGTATTCCGCCGTAATACTCGCCCGTAAGTTCGTCTTCACAAAAGCGACCTTCATCAACGACATGCTTCAGCACGCGAGGATTGACGCTTCCTTCCGTTTCAATCCTGTCACCAAGCTTCTGCGTAGCCTTCCTGAAAATGCCATCCAAGTTGATATTGCACTTCGCGACAAAGTTCTTGGCCTCACCGCCGATGTAATCAGCCGTCGGGCCAAGTAGTTTCGTCATCAGGTCTTTAGAGCCCCAGACTGCAAGTCCTGCTCCAGCAGCGGTAACGGGATCCATAGTTCTCCTATAGGGCTAACGTCTGACATAACCGGCGCTGCGCGGCTTCATCGCGCAGCGTCCGTGTTGATGGATGGGTTAGGCCGCTGGTTCATTGGCCCCAATTTCTCTCTGCCAATATTGCAATACGTCTTCTGCGAGGGACAGCACGTGAACTACGCGACCATTCTCAAGCTTAATGTTGAGGCCATGCATCTTGAATGCAGCGGGACTGAAGGCGCGTGGGCTAAATGAGCGTGGATCAAAACCACCACTTTGTTGCTTTAGGTCTGCGACGGAGTCGTGCTGCTTAGCTAGCGCCTGAAAGTGCTTGGCACCATTTGCGATGTGGGACGTGATCTTCAGTAACTCCGACGACTCTCGCTTTGCCTTTCGAGCGGAAGACTGATTGGTCCCTGGTGAGTCTGGAAGCAGCCAATCGACAATGTGCTCGGCAGTAACAAAGAAGTCGAATGCAGCATATGTGTCATCTGGAGCGGCACGAATCCTCTCAAAGTCATGAACGAGCTTCGCCAACAGATCGCTTGGCTCTTGTAGAAGTGCAAACCCCTTGAAGGACGACATAGCGGCCTAACGTTTAGTGAACACACAAAGAGGTGTATATGTATTCAGCCTACGGTGCCTATCTCGCATGCCAATAATGCAGCGACATAGATCTGTTGAATATTCTGGCGTGCGGTTTTGCATGAAGGGGCTTGGCTGGCGGGATATGCACTCTGGAGCTGCATGCATACTGGGTAAAGCGGGATGCGAACGTTGCGTGCCGGTAGCCTACCCCCGGCCGGATGGGTGGTCAATCTGGCAGAAGTGATAGGTAGGACCGCCGTCCTGCCCCCGCCGACTTTTACTGCGTGATGCGCCCGACGATCCAGTCCTTGGTTTGCGCCGCGTCCATGGCGAAGCGGCCGCACTGCATCATGCTGAAGCCGAAGACGTAGGCGTAGAGCAGGGCGCTGCGCGCGGCGGCTTCGGCAGGGGGGAGGCCGAGGGCAAGGAAGAGGCGGCGCGTGCATTCGAGGCGCTCGGCGTCGACTTCCTCGACGACCGCCAGCCCGTTGGCGTCCTGTCGTGCCCAGAGGCGGATCGCCGCCTCGATCGAGATGCCCTTGCGGTTCTTCGCCGCGGCGTAGACGTCGATGGTGTGGCGCAGCGCATCGTGTTCGCCGCCGGGATCGGCGGTGGTCTGCTTGCGGATGTCCTTGATGCGGCTGGCGCGCCAGTCGTCGAGCACGGCGTCGATGAGGTCGCGGCGGTCCTTGAAGTGCCAGTAGAAGCTGCCCTTGGTGACCCCGAGCTGCTTGGCGAGGCTTTCGACCCGCAGGCCATCGATGCCGTCTTGCGCTACGATGTTCAGCGCGGCGGCGATCCATGCGGCGCGGTCGAGCGCCTCGCGGCTGGCTGGCGGTTTGCGGGACGGCTTTTTGTCCATACGGGGTGGTATTGAAACGGGTCCGGGATTTGGGTTAGTATAGCAGCCGACCATACGCATCGGTATGGTCCATGAACGCTATGAACGCGCAGAGGAGACGAATGTGAAGATTCTGGTGCCGGTAAAACGGGTGATCGACTACAACGTCAAGGTACGGGTGAAGGCCGACCAGAGCGGCGTCGAGCTCGCCAGCGTCAAGATGGCGATGAACCCCTTCGACGAGATCGCGGTGGAAGAGGCGGTGCGGCTCAAGGAAGCCGGCGTCGCCACCGAGGTGGTCGCCGTGTCCTGCGGCGCGACGCAATCGCAGGAACAGTTGCGCACCGCACTGGCGCTCGGGGCCGACCGCGCGATCCTTGTCGAGAGCGATGCAGAATTACAGTCGCTGGCGGTCGCCAAGCTGCTCAAGGCGGTGTGCGAGAAGGAACAGCCGCAGCTCGTCATCCTCGGCAAGCAGGCCATCGACGACGACGCCAACCAGACCGGCCAGATGCTGGCCGCGCTGATGGGCTGGCCGCAGGCCACCTTCGCGTCGAAAGTCGTCGTCGCGGATGGCAAGGCGACGGTGACGCGCGAGATCGACGGCGGCCTCGAGACGCTGGCGATCAAGCTGCCGGCCATCGTCACCACCGACCTGCGCCTCAACGAGCCGCGCTACGCCACGCTGCCGAACATCATGAAGGCGAAGAAGAAGCCGCTCGATACCCTCAAGCCCGCCGAACTCGGCGTGGATGTCGCGCCGCGCCTGACGACCCTGAAGGTGGTCGAGCCGGCCAAGCGCCAGGCCGGCGTGAAGGTCGCGGATGTCGCCGAGCTGGTGGCGAAACTCAAGAACGAAGCAAAAGTGATTTAACTGAGGTGATCTAAATGAGCATTCTCGTCATCGCCGAACACGACCACGCCGCGCTGAAGGCGGCCACCCTCAATACCGTTGCCGCCGCCTCGAAGATCGGCGGGAAAATCCATGTGCTCGTCGCCGGTTCCGGCTGCGCCGCCGCCGCCCAGGCCGCCGCCGCGCTCGAGGGCGTGGCGCAGGTGAAGGTCGCCGACGCGGCCCACTACGCCGAGCAGACCGCCGAAAACCTCGCCGCGCTGGTCGTCGCCAATGCGCAGGGCTACACGCACATCCTCGCGCCCGCGACCACCTTCGGCAAGAACCTGCTGCCGCGCGTCGCGGCGCTGCTCGACGTGGCGCAGATTTCCGAGATCTGCGGCGTCGAGTCGCCCGATACCTTCGTGCGGCCGATCTACGCCGGCAACGCGCTGGCGACCGTCCAGTCCGCCGACACGGTGAAGGTCATCACCGTGCGTACTACGGCCTTCGACGCCTGCGGCCAGGGGGGGGCTGCAACGGTGGAAAACATCGCCGCCGGCCCGGACCTCGGCCTGACGCAACTGGTCGGCCGCGAGCTGACGAAGTCCGAACGTCCCGAACTCGGCGCCGCGAAGGTGATCGTCTCGGGCGGGCGCGGCCTGGCCTCGGGGGAGAACTACCATAGCCTGTTGGAGCCGCTCGCCGACAAGCTCAATGCCGCGCTCGGCGCCTCGCGCGCCGCCGTCGACGCGGGCTTCGTGCCGAACGACTACCAGGTCGGCCAGACCGGCAAGGTGGTCGCGCCGCAGCTCTATCTGGCCATCGGCATCTCGGGGGCGATCCAGCACCTCGCCGGCATGAAGGACAGCAAGGTCATCGTCGCCATCAACAAGGACCCGGACGCGCCGATCTTCCAGGTGGCGGACTACGGCCTGGTCGGCGACCTCTTCCAGCTCGTGCCGGAGCTGACCGCCGCGCTGTAGCGCACAAACGTGCCGTGATGCAGGCATGAACTTTCCCGACGGCCTGTTCGGCGATTTCTGGGCCTACGCGGCGATCCTGCCCTACGCCCTGATCTTGTGGCAGGCCGTGCGCACGGCGCCGTGGTCGCGCCTGGCGGAGGGACGCGAGGGCGGGTTGCTGAATGTCTGGCTCGGTGCCATCGTCGTGCTGACGCTGGTCTGGAGCCTCAAGGCGGGCGTCAAGCCGGGGCTGAACCTGCATCTGCTCGGCGTGACGGCCTTCACGCTGATGTTCGGCCGCCAGCTGGCGATCATCGGCCTGGCCGTGGTGCTCGCGGCCGTGACCCTCAATGCTTCGCTGAAGACGGGTGGTGGCGGCCTGACCGGCTGGCAGCCTTTCGCGCTCAATGCGCTGGCGCTGACCGTGTTCCCCGTGCTGGTCGCGCGGGCCGTGCTGCGCTGCGTCGAACGCTGCCTGCCGCCGAACGTCTTCGTCTATTTCTTCGGTGCGGCATTTTTCGGCGGCGCGCTGGCGGCGGTGGCGACCGGGCTCCTGACCGGCGGCATGCTGTGGCTGGCGGGTGCCTATACCGCCGACCTGCTGCTGTCCGACTACCTCCCCTTCTACGTGCTGCTGGGCTTCGCCGAAGCCTGGCTCAACGGTGCCGCCATCACGCTGATGGTGGTCTATTACCCGCGCTGGGTCGGCAGCTTCGACGACCGGCGCTACCTCTGGCAGAAGAAAGAACCCAAGTCATGAACTACACCGCTCCGCTGCAGGACATGCAATTCGTCCTCGATGAACTCGCCGGCCTCGATGAGGTGGCGCAACTGCCCGGCTGCGAGGAGGCGACGGCCGATGTCGTCGGCGCGATCCTCGACGAAGCCGGCAAATTCGCCGGCGGCGTGCTGGCGCCGCTCAATCGCACTGGCGACCGGACCGGCGCGATCTGGTTCGACCGCACGGTAACCATGCCCCCGGGCTTCGGCGACGCCTATCGCCAGTTCGTCGACAACGGCTGGGCCGGCCTCGGCCACGATCCCGAGTTCGGCGGCCAGGGCCTGCCGCGTGTCGTCTCGGCGGCGGTGCGCGAAATGTGGAAGTCGGCCAACCACGCCTTCGCGCTGTGCCCGATGCTCACCGACGGTGCCATCGAGGCGCTGGAACTGTGCGGCAGCGATGAGTTGAAGCAACAGTACCTGCCGAAGATGGTGTCGGGCGAATGGACCGGCACGATGAACATCACCGAGCCGCAGGCCGGCTCCGACCTCGCGGCGATCCGCTCGCGCGCCGAGCCGCAGGCCGACGGCAGCTTCAGGGTCTTCGGCCAGAAGATCTTCATCACCTACGGCGAGCACGACATGGCGGAGAACGTCATCCACCTCGTGCTGGCGCGCCTGCCGGATGCGCCGCCCGGGGTGAAAGGCATCTCGCTGTTCGTCGTGCCGAAGTTCCTCGTGAATGCGGATGGCTCCCCGGGCGCGCGCAACGACGCGTACTGCGTTTCCATCGAACACAAGCTCGGCATCCACGCCAGCCCCACCTGCGTGATGAGTTTCGGCGACCATGGCGGTGCCACCGGCTTCTTGGTTGGCAAGCCGAACGAGGGCCTCAAGTACATGTTCATCATGATGAACGCGGCGCGCTACGCCGTGGGCCTCGAAGGCCTCGGGCATGCCGAGGCCGCCTACCAGCACGCGCTGGCCTACGCCAGGGAGCGCGTGCAGGGGCGGGCCATCGAGGGCTCGGATGCCTCCGTCGCGATCATCCGCCACCCCGACGTGCGCCGCATGCTGATGCTGATGAAATCGCAGACCGAGGCGATGCGCGCGCTGGCCTACGTCACGGCCGCCGCGCAGGACAAGGCCCTGCATCACCCCGATGCGGACGAGCGGCAGCGGCAGGCCGCCTTCGTCGACCTGATGACGCCGGTGGTGAAGGGCTGGCTCACCGAGACGGCCAACCGCATCGCCTACCTCGGCGTGCAGGTGCATGGCGGCATGGGCTTCATAGAGGAGACCGGGGCGGCGCAGTTCATGCGCGATGCGCGCATCACCACCATCTACGAGGGCACCACGGGGATACAGGCGAATGACCTGATCGGCCGCAAGATCGCGCGCGAAGGCGGCGCGACGCTGCAGGCCGTGATCGCGCAGATGCGCGCGACGCAGGCCCAACTGGCGGCCTCGGCCGATGCCGACGCCGTCGCGATCGCCGCGGCACTGGCGGCCGGCATCGATGCCGTCGGGCAGTGCGGTGACTACATCGTCGCGCAGTACGGGACGGACGTCCGTGCGGTCGCGGCGGGTGCCGTGCCATTCCTGCAGTTGATGGGCATCGTCGCCGGCGGCTGGCAGATGGCGCGGGCCGCGCAGGTCGCACTCGGAAAAGTCGGTGCTGGCGGGACGGCGGCAGCCGGATCCGCCGCCACCTCGGAGACGGCGGGTTTTTATGCGGCCAAGCTCAGGACGGCACGTTTCTACGCCGAGCACGTCCTGGTCGAGGCGCCGGGGCTGGCCCGCGAGATCGTTGCCGGCGGCGCGAGCGTGCTGGCCCTGCACGACGACCAGTTCTGATGCAGGAAGCCGGACGCGGGCTGCTACACTCCTCGCCCATGGACAGAAGCGAACTCTACCGTCGCATCGCCGCCGGCCCGAATGGTGGCGATGTGGTCATTCCGACGCACGCCGAACTCGGGCTGCGCATCCGCCGCACGCTCGACGATCCGAACTGCTCCGTGGACCAGGCGGCGAAGCTGGTGCAGGCCGATCCCTTCCTCGCCGCACGCGTGGTCGCCGTGGCGAACTCGGTCGCCTACAACCCCGGTGGCCGGGAAATCGCCGATGTGCGCCAGGCCGTGGCCCGCCTCGGCTTCCGTACCCTGCGCACCCTGGCGATGTCGCTGCTGGTCAAGCAGTTGTCCGGCGAGCCGGCCAATCCGGTCCACCGCGAACTGGCGCAGGGGCTCTGGGAGCACACGGTGCATGTCGCCGCCCTGTGCCACGTGATCGCCCGCCGCGTGACGCATCAGGACCCCGAAGCCGCCCTGTTCGCCGGCATCCTGCACGAAGTGGCCGGCTTCTACCTGATCGCCCGGGCGAAGGAGATGCCGGAGCTGCTCGAAGGCGACCTCGCCGACTGGCAGGGGGAAGGGGAAAAGACGGTCGGCGCGGCGCTGCTCAAGGCACTCGAAGTGCCGGAAGCCGTGGTGCAGGCCATCGATGACCTGTGGGAAGGCTACCTGGCCATCCCTTCCACTTCGCTCGGCGACACGCTGCTGCTGGCCGAGGAACTCGCGCCGGTCGCCTCGCCGCTCTACTGGTCGCCGGGTGCCGAAAGCGCCGATACGGGCCTGCCGCGCATCGACATGGTGCTCGATTCGTCGATGCTGTCCGAGGTCCTCGCCGAATCCGCCGGCGAGGTGCAGTCGCTGATCAGCGCGCTGAAGTAGGTGAAGCAGGGCGGCCGCCCAGCCACTTCCGGAGCATCGCTTCCAGTTCCTCGATGTGCACCGGCTTGGTGAGGAAGTCGTCCATCCCCGCCTGCAGGCAACGCTGGCGGTCTTCGTCGTAGACGCTGGCCGTGAGCGCCACGATCGGCAGGCGCGTGCAGCCGTTGTCGGCTTCCCAGCGCCGGATTCGCTCGGTGGCCTCGATGCCGTCCATGACCGGCATCTGCACATCCATCAGGACGAGAGCGGGGCGCGAATCCTGCGCGACGGCGATGACCGCGGCGTGACCGTCGCCGACGGATTCGTGGCCGATATCCATCTTCTTCAACAGCGTACTGATGACGACCCGGTTCGTCGGGTTGTCTTCGACGACGAGGACATGGCCCGAGAGCCTGCCCGTGCCTGCCGCAGCGTGTCTGTGGCGTTCTGCCAGCCGGGTTTCACTGTCGCCCGGAACGATTCGGGCGCGAATGTGGAACCAGAAGCGCGCGCCCTGGCCGGGGAGGCTGTCGACGCCGACGTCGCCGCCCATCAGCAGCGCGAGCTGGCGGACGATCGACAGGCCGAGTCCGGTTCCCGCCTGTTCGCGTGTCGATGAGTTGTCGATCTGCGAAAAGGGCTTGAACAGCAGCGCCTGCTGTACCGGACTGATGCCGATGCCGCTGTCGGTCACGCAAAACTCGAGTCGGGCCTCGTCGCCGTCGGCGGATATTTCGTCGGCCGAGATGCGGATCGAGCCACGCTCGGTGAATTTGATCGCATTGCAGAGCAGGTTCGAGAGCATCTGGCGCAGGCGCACGGCATCACCCTCATAGCGCCTTCCCGCGGGACCGTGCCACCGGGACTCGATGGTGAGCTGCTTGGCGTGCGCGGGTTCGGCGAACAGCGTGACGATTTCATGCACCAGCGCGTGCGGGTCGAAGGCGGCCTGCTTGAGCTCGAGCTTGCCGGCCTCGATTTTCGACAGGTCGAGGATGTCGTTCAGCAGGATCAGCAGCGTCTGGCCGGAGTTGAGGATGGTGCGGGCGTATTCCCTGCGCTCCTCCTCGCCGATGTCCGGCATCAGCAGCAACTGCGCCATGCCGAGCACGCCGTTGAGCGGCGTGCGGATCTCGTGCGACATGGTGGCGAGAAAGCGGCTCTTGGCGATGTTGGCCGCTTCGGCAGCTTCCTTCGCCTGGTAGAGCTCGGTGATGTCGATACGGAAGCCGACGGTGAAGCCTTCCGGCGTCCGGCGCTCGCGGATGCGCAGGACCCGACCGTCGTCGAGCGGCTGGATCAGGTCGGTGTCGCCGCTGCGGTGCGCCGCGAGCCGCTTGGCGACCCAGGCATCGACATGACCGACGGCCTCCTGGTACTGGCCACGCTCCGCACCGATGCGGATGATCTCCTCGAAGGTGCGTCCCGGTACCAGCAGGTCGGCCGAGGTCGGGTAGTAGGTGCGGTACTGCTCGTTGCAGTAGGCGAGGCGGTCATGCTCGTCGTAGATCACGAAGGCCTCGCCGATGGTGTCCACGGCCGAGCGCATCATTGTCTGGCTGTCGAGCAGGCGCTGCTCGACGATGGCCCGTGCAGCGAGCGAGCGGTAGAGCAGGAACAGGAAGACGATGGTCAGGGCGCTGACGGCCAGGGCGGCGGTGATGACGCTGTTGCGGTGTTCGGTCCAGGGCCGCAGCACCTGGTCCACCGCATGGCCGACGACGAAAATGAGGCCGTACTGCGGCAGGCGGTAAAAGCCGTAGATGCGCTCGATGCCATCGACCTGGGCGATCCGCCGGAAACTGCCGGAGTGTGGCGACGCGGGCACGAGATAGGGAGTGTCGGTGATCCGCTTTCCCATGGTCAGTTCGCCGCCGGGGTTGCGTGCCAGGATGTCACCCGATTCGTTCACCATCGTGATGATGGCATCGGTATCGAGGCCGAGCTTCTCGCGGAAAGCGCCGAAGATGTCCGGGCTGACCGAGATGACGATGACTCCGTCGAAGCGCCCGTCCCGGATGATCGGCCGGGTGAACTGGATCGACCACTTGCCGGATACTTTGCCTTTCACCGGCTGGCTGATGAACAACTGGTCGGACTCGCGTTCCTTGTGCACGCGAAAATGCTCGCGCTCGCCGAGGAAGACGCGATTCGTCGCCGCGGCGAGGTTCGAGTAGGCGAGGTAGCCCTCGGCATCGATGATGGCCACCTGAAACGCGATGTCGGCCATGTAGGTCTGGCGGCGCTGCACGTATCCGGAAAAGGCGGCATGGTCGCCGCTCCAGCGTTCGCGCAGGTCGCGCAGGATCTCGTCGATGCGGCGCGTGATCGACTGGGAGTTCTCCGCGAAGGCCTGTGCCTGGAAGACCGTCGAGTGCTCGAATTCGCCGAGGCGGGCCGAGCGGCTGCGGTCGAGTTCGTAGCCGCCGGCCAGCCATACCATCGCCAGACACGCCACCATGGCGAAGGCGATCTTCAACCTGAGGGCGGTCGCAGCTTTCGTTGCGTGGGGCTGGTTAGGCACGGAGGTTCGGGTAGGTTGCGCAAGTTCCCGAGTTTACATTTTTATGCCCAAAGTTATCGTGGCTGATACTACATTCCCTGATAGATGGGGCCTTCTCCCCCCTGCGGCGTGACCCAGTCGATGTTCTGCCCCGGGTCCTTGATGTCGCAGGTCTTGCAGTGCACGCAGTTCTGCGCGTTGATCTGCAGGCGCGGGCCGCCTTCCTCGACGATCTCGTAGACCCCGGCCGGGCAGTAGCGCTGCTCGGGCGCGGCGTAGAGGGCGAGGTTGTGCGCGATCGGCACCGCCGCATCCTTCAGCCGCAGGTGGCAGGGCTGGTCTTCCTCGTGGTTGGTGTTGGAGAGAAAGACGGAGGAAAGCCGGTCGAAGGTCAGCGTGCCATCGGGTTTCGGGTAATCGATCGGCGTGTGCCTGGCCGCCGGTTCCAGCTTGACGTGGTCGGCCGTCAGCGGCAGCGTCCACGGCGCCTTGCCGCGGAACAGGTTCTGGTCGATGCCGAACAGCAGCGAGCCGAGCCACAGGCCGCGATTCATCAGCGGCTTGAAGTTGCGCGCGCGATGCAGTTCGTCGAACAGCCAGGACTGGCGGAACGCCTCGGGGTAGGCGGTCAGCTCGTCGCCCTGCCGGCCGGATGCCAGGGCCTCGGCCACGGCGTCCGCCGCCAGCATGCCGGACTTGATCGCCGCATGGCTGCCCTTGATGCGCGAGGCCACGAGGAAGCCGGCATCGTCGCCGAGCAGCGCCCCGCCGGGAAAGATCAGCTTCGGCAGCGCCTGCAGGCCGCCCGAGGCGAGAGCGCGGGCGCCGTAGGCGAGCCGCTTGCCGCCTGCCAGCATCTTGCGGATCTCGGGATGGGTCTTGAGCCGCTGCATTTCCTCGAAGGGCGACAGGTAAGGATTCCTGTAGCCGAGGCCGACGACGAGGCCGAAGGAGACGAGGCGCTGTCCCTGCGCATTCGTGTAGTGGTAGCAGAAGCCGCCGCCGTAGGTGTCGGCGGCCAGCGGCCAGCCGGCCGTGTGCATGACGAGCCCGTTGGCGTGCTGCGCTTCCGGGACCTCCCAGAGTTCCTTGATGCCGATGCCATAGACCTGCGGAGCGGCACCGGCCCGCAGGGCGTAGCGCTGTTCGAGCCGCTTGCCGAGATGGCCGCGGCAGCCCTCGGCGAACAACGTGTATTTCGCACGCAGTTCCATGCCGGGCTGGAAGTTGGGACCGGGCGTACCGTCCTTCTGCACGCCCATGTCGCCGGTGATCACCCCCTTGATGGCGCCGTCTTCCTCGATCAGGTCGGCGCCGGCAAAGCCGGGGTAGATCTCGACGCCGAGCGCCTCGGCCTGCTCGCCGAGCCAGCGGCAGACGTCGCCGAGGCTGATGACGTAGTTGCCGTCGTTGTGGAAGCAGGCGGGCAGCAGGGCGGTCGGCAATGCCATGCCGCCGCTTGCGGTCAGGAACATGAAGCGGTCGGCCGACACGGGCGTGTCGAGCGGGGCGTTGCGCTCCTGCCAGTCGGGGATCAGTTCGTTCAGCGCGCGCGGATCCATGATGGCGCCGGAGAGGATGTGGGCGCCGATCTCGGCGCCCTTGTCGATCAGGCAGACATTGGTGTCCGGAGAGACTTGCTTGAGCCGGATCGCCGCGGCGAGTCCCGCCGGGCCGCCACCCACCACCACCACGTCGAATTCCATCGATTCGCGAACCACTGTGTCCATCGTTTTCTCCCTGTGCGTTCCCTGCGTGGCGATTAGCGAATATTATAGTTGTCGCTTGTTTTGTAATTGTCTCCCGCAGGACATCCTCTTCCGACAGCTCGTGTCAGACTCGGCCCGATGGAACATCTCCGCCACCCCGTACACACCACGCTGATTCCCGTGCGCTGGGGCGACATGGACGCCCTCGGCCACGTGAACAACACTGTCTATTTCCGCTATGCCGAGCAGGCGCGCATCGAATGGCTCCTGTCGCTCGGCTATCCCGACATCGTCGCCGTCGAGGAAGGGCCGGTGATCATCAACGCCAGCTGCACCTTCCTCAAGCCGATCACCTATCCGGCCACCGTCGAGGTGCGGACGCTGATCGGCAAGCCCGGCCGCAGCAGCCTGCCCACCTACTACGAGATGCGCGTGGTCGGCGAGGATGAGGTCTACGCCGAAGGCGCCGCCAAGGTCGTGTGGTGGAATCCCAAAACCGGCAAATCGCTTACCCTGCCCGACAACCTCCGAGTCCTGTATCCCCATGACTGACGCCCAGATGCTTTGGCAACCCGACGCCGCGCGCGTGGCCGCTGCCCACCTGACCGCTTTTGCCGCTTTCGCGCACCGTCCCGCCGGTGCCGACTTTTCCGCGCTGCACCGCTGGTCGGTCGAACAGCCCGCCGAGTTCTGGTCGGCCGTCTGGGACTTCGCCGGCGTGATCGGCGAGAAGGGCGAGCGCGTTCTTGTCGATGCCGACCGCATGCCGGGCGCGCAATGGTTTCCCGATGCGCGGTTGAACTTCGCCGAGAACCTGCTGCGCCGGCGCGACGACGGCACGGCACTGGTGTTCTGGGGCGAGGACAAACTGATGCGGCGCATGGGGCGCGGCGACCTCTACCGCCGCGTCGCGCGCCTCGCGCTGGCGATGAAGAACGAGGGGATCGTGACGGGCGACGTGGTCGCCGCCTACATGCCCAACATGCCCGAGACGCTGATCACGATGCTCGCCGCCGCCTCGATCGGCGCGGTGTTCACCTCGGCCTCGCCGGACTTCGGCGTGCAGGGCGTGCTCGACCGCTTCGGCCAGGTGGCGCCGAAGCTGCTGTTCGTCGCCGATGGCTACTACTACAACGGCAAGACCATCGACAGCCTGCCGCGCGTGAAAGAGATCGTCGCCGGCCTGCCGAGCGTGCGGAAGGTCGTCGTCGCGCGCTATGTGCGCAAGTCCGGCCACGAGGTCGGCGAGATCCCGCGCGGCATCATGCTGCGCAACTTCGTCGATCCCTACCGCTGGCAGACCGAGATCGAGTTCGCGCGCCAGCCGTTCGACCATCCCCTTTACATCCTCTATTCCTCCGGCACCACCGGCGTACCCAAGTGCATCGTGCACGGCGCCGGTGGCACCTTGCTGCAGCACCTGAAGGAGCATCGCCTGCACGCCGACGTCCGGCCGGGCGACAAGCTGTTCTACTTCACCACCTGCGGCTGGATGATGTGGAACTGGCTGGTGACGGGCCTCGCGTCCGACGCCACGCTGCTGCTCTACGACGGCTCGCCCTTCGTGGGGCGCGGCAACATCCTGTTCGATTACGCCGTCGCCGAGGGCATGACGCACTTCGGCACCTCGGCCAAGTTCATCGACGCCTGCGCGAAGATCGAACTCAAGCCGCGCGAGACGCACGACCTGTCCCCGTTGCGCGCGATGTTCTCGACCGGCAGTCCGCTCTCGCCCGAAAGCTTTGACTACGTCTATCGCGACTTCAAGGCCGACCTGCAGCTCGCCTCGATCTCCGGCGGCACCGACATCGTCTCCTGCTTCGTGCTCGGCAACCCGCTCGGCCCGGTGTGGCGCGGCGAGATCCAGTGCGCGGGACTCGGCATGGCGGTCGATGTCTTCGACGAGAACGGTTTGCCCGCCCCGGTGGGCCAGAAGGGCGAACTGGTCTGCACGCGGCCCTTTCCGTCGATGCCGATCCGCTTCTGGAACGATGCCGACGGCGCCAAGTACCGTGCCGCATACTTCGAGCGCTTCCCCGGTCTGTGGTGCCACGGTGACTTCGCCGAGAAGACGCCGCATGGCGGCTTCATGATCCACGGCCGCTCGGATGCCACGCTCAACCCCGGCGGCGTGCGCATCGGCACGGCGGAGATCTACCGCCAGGTCGAGAAGCTGCCCGAGGTGATGGAATCGATCGTCATCGGCCAGGACTGGGACAATGACGTGCGCGTCGTGCTGTTCGTCAAGCTGAAGGACGGCCTGGCGCTCGACGAGGCGCTGGTGAAGCGCATCAAGGAACAGATCAGGGCCAACACCACGCCGCGCCACGTGCCGGCCAAGGTGCTGCAGGTCGCCGACATCCCACGCACCAAGAGCGGCAAGATCGTCGAACTCGCCGTGCGCGAGGTGGTGCACGGCCGGCCGGTGAAGAACAGCGAGGCGCTGGCGAATCCCGAGGCGCTCGACCTGTTCAGGAATCGCGCCGAACTAGCTTCCTGAGACTTCGAGGCTGAATTCCGCCGTCCCGCCGGGGCCGACTTTTAACACGTCGGCCAGCCACGGCAGCGCTTCCTTCAGTTCGCCGGCGAGTGTCCACGGCGGGTTGACGAGGAAGACGCCGCTGCCATGCATCCCCATCCCATCCGGCGATGGCGGCTGCACAGTCAGCGTGGCGTTGAGCCAGTCGGGGGCGAGCTTTTTCAGCTTGCCGGCGAGGGCGATGCTTTCGTTCTTCTGCAGCAGCGGATACCAGACCATGAAGGTGCCGGTGGCGAAGCGCTGAAAAATAGGGGACAGACCACGATTATGAGGGTGTCGGCGCTGGCTGATGCTTCTCTCTTCTTCTGCACGCATCACTTTCGTCGGATTGACCCGGCCAGGCATTGCCGGTAGCGTGCATCCATGCACATGGAATTTCTACGCACTGACGCCAGAAAAGCGGAGACAGATCCCTTTCTGCTGCAAAGTCGGCGCAGGTGTGACGTCGTCAGTGAAGGGGAAATCGTGGTCTGTCCCCTTTTATCCTGTTGACCTCGCCTTCACCGGTGCCATCGGCTGGGGCGGATCGGGCAACGACATCATCAGAAACGGCGCCGGCAGCCAGGAACTGCATGGCGAAGAAGGCGACGACTTGCTGGTCGCGTGGAAAAAAGTCAGTCCCGGCGGGACGGCGGCAAATGACGGGGAATGGAGGACGACAGCATGAACAAGGCCACTCTACTGAAAGCGCTGGTGGTAATTCTGACGATGGGGGTGGGTATGAATGCGATGGCTGGACTGTTCGGATTGGGCGGCACGAGCTGGAAGGAGGAAGTGCTGCTGCACGACGGGACGAGGATCGTGGTGGAACGGTGGCACAAACGGGGTGGCCGGCATGAAATCACCTCTGGCCCACCAGTCAAGGAACACAGCATTACCTTTACGTTGCCAGAGTCGGACAAGACTATTACATGGCGGGATGAGTACAGCGAGGATGTGGGGTCGGCCAATTTTGGCATTCTGGCCCTGCACATCCAGAACGACATGCCATACATCGTAGCAACTCCATATGGCTGTCTTGCCTACAACAAGTGGGGACGGCCGAATCCTCCCTATGTCATCTTCAAACATGACGGTAACGTATGGCAGCGTATTCAGTTAGCGGAACTGCCAGTGGAATTCAAAACCATCAATCTCGTTATTGGCACTAGCAATAATGAAAAAGAATTGGACAAGTTGGGGTTGGCTTCGATCACCGATATAGCGCGGATGAACCGGGACTCAAGGCAACCGGAGCTGCGCGCCATTCTGAGGGAGGCGTTGCCGGAGAAACGGATCATCGAGATGTGCGGTGACATGGTGCTGTACCGGGGCCACTGGATCATGCGCAACAGCCAGCCAGCGAAATGGCGCATTGATCGCCTGCTCGATCAGCAGAAATAACTCGCTATTCCAATCGATATTCATCAGGAGAGGTCATAGGGGTCAGACCACGATTCCACTCCATAGCGCCGTCCTGCAAGCGCCGACTTTTCAGAAAAGCTCGCCGCTTTCCGGGGCAGGCGTTTTCTTCGGCCTGCCCGCTTTTCCCGGCATCGCCCGTTGCTTGATTGCTGCGGCGATTTGTTCGCCGAAAAACGCGCTGCCCAGCGCGTAGTTGCCGTTGGTGGCTTGCCGGCTCGACGGGTCGCTTCCGAGTGACTGATATACCTCGTGGGAAATGACGAGAGGATTGCGCTCGCCTTGCGCGTTGGCTCGGTAGCTGCTCCAGCGATAGTCGGCCGGGTGCTCTGCCATCGCGGCACGCACGGGGTTGAGCTCGATATAACGCTGACAGGCCAGCAGGTAGGTTTCGGCCTGCGTGGGGCAGGAGCGATAGCGGCCTTCCCAGAGGGTGCCGCTGCGGCGGTAGGTCTTGTTGAAGTACTGCACATAGCGCTGGCCGAGGGCTTTCATCATTTCGCCGGGCGCCCCGCCCCGCTCGGCGCTGACGAGCAGATGGACGTGGTTGGTCATGAGGACGTAGGCATGTGTCCGGCAGCCGGCCTTGCCGGCATATTCTCCAAGCCAGTCAAGGTAGAAACGGTAGTCTTCATCTGCGACAAAGCAGGCCTGTCGGTTGTTGCCGCGCTGGATGAGGTGCAGCGGGACGTTGGGCAGGGTCAGGCGTGGACGGCGGGGCATGGCGGTCTCTATCTGGCGGTCAGGTACGTCGCAGGCTAGCAGGAAATCGTGGTCTGTCCCCAATTTCGCTGGTGAAGCGCATCAAGGAGCAGATCAGGGCCAACACCACGCCGCGCCACGTGCCGGCCAAGGTGCTGCAGGTCGCCGACATCCCACGCACCAAGAGCGGCAAGATCGTCGAACTCGCCGTGCGCGAGGTGGTGCACGGCCGGCCGGTGAAGAACAGCGAGGCGCTGGCGAATCCCGAGGCGCTCGACCTGTTCAGGAATCGCGCCGAACTAGCTTCCTGAGACTTCGAGGCTGAATTCCGCCGTCCCGCCGGGGCCGACTTTTAACACGTCGGCCAGCCACGGCAGCGCTTCCTTCAGTTCGCCGGCGAGTGTCCACGGCGGGTTGACGAGGAAGACGCCGCTGCCATGCATCCCCATCCCATCCGGCGATGGCGGCTGCACAGTCAGCGTGGCGTTGAGCCAGTCGGGGGCGAGCTTTTTCAGCTTGCCGGCGAGGGCGATGCTTTCGTTCTTCTGCAGCAGCGGATACCAAACCATGAAGGTGCCGGTGGCGAAGCGCTGCAAGCCTTCCTTAACGGCCGTGATGACCTGCGCATAGTCGTGCTTGTCTTCGTAGGCCGGGTCGATGACGATCAAGCCACGGCGGGGTGGCGGAGGCAGTAGCGCCTTCATGCCGGCGAAGCCGTCTTCCTGCCGGATCTGGACGCGCTTTTGCGCATCCGGGGCGGCCGCCGTGATGTTCTGCGCCAGCAGCTTGACGTCGGCCGGGTGCAGTTCGAAGAGGCGCAGCCGGTCGGCCGGGCGCATTGCCGCGAAGGCCAGCAGCGGCGAGCCGGGATAGCGCTTCAGCCGGCCGTCGGGATTGTCGGCGCGGACGGCGGCGACGTAGGCGGCCAGCAGCGGTGGCAAGTCCTTGCGTTCCCACAGCCGGCCGATGCCGTCCTCGTATTCGGCATGCGTCTTCGAGCGGCCGATATCGAAGCGGTAGCCCCCGGCACCAGCATGCGTGTCGATCACCCAGTAGGGTTTGTCCTTCCTGTTCAGGTAGTCGAGCACCGCGAGCAGCACGGCGTGCTTGAGGACGTCGGCGTGGTTGCCGGCATGGAAGACGTGGCGGTAGCTGAGCATGGCGGGCCTTAGAATGGTCGGCATGAATGATACGCAAGATAAAGCCCCCGCCCGCCGCCGTCGCGTGGTGGCGGCGCCCGCCAGCGAGTCGTCCCCGGTTCCGGCCGGGATGGCGCTCGAACGCGTCTCGAAGCTGATGGCGGCGCGCGGCCTGTGCTCGCGCCGCGAGGCCGATGCCTACATCGAGCGCGGCCTCGTATACGTCGATGGCGAGAAAGTGACGCAGCTCGGCACGCGCTGTGCGCCGGACGCGAAGATCGAGCTGGCGTCGCGGGCGCAGAACCAGCAGGCGCAGCTCGCGACCATCCTGTTGCACAAGCCGGTCGGCTACGTTTCCGGCCAGGCCGAGGACGGCTACCAGCCGGCGGTCGTGCTGGTGAAGCCCGAAACGCAGATGGCCGGCGATTTCCAGCGCTTCCGCCCGCAGCATATCAAGGGGCTGGCCCCCGCCGGGCGGCTCGACATCGATTCGACCGGCCTGCTGGTGCTGACCCAGGACGGCCGCGTGGCGCGCACGCTGATCGGCGAGAACAGCGAGGTCGAGAAGGAGTATCTGGTTCGCGTGGAGGGGCGCCTCGATGAAGCGGGCCTGCAGCGTCTCAACCACGGGCTGTCGCTCGATGGCAAGCCCTTGAGGCGCGCGAAAGTGCGCTGGCAGAACGATGACCAGCTGCAGTTCATCCTGAAGGAAGGGAAGAAGCGTCAGATCCGCCGCATGTGCGAATTGGTCGGCCTGCGCGTGGTCGGCCTCAAGCGCGTACGCATCGGCCGGGTGATGCTGGGCGACCTGCCGCCGGGGCAGTGGCGTTTCCTGAAGCCGGACGAGCGCTTCTAGCCCCATGGTCGGCAAACTGCTTTTCGCCCTGCTGGTCCTGCTCGCGGGCGTGCTGCCCGGTTGCGCAAAGGCCCCCACCCATGTTGCCGTCCCGCCAGGCAGCGCGGTGCTCGCGCTGGGCGACAGCGTGACCTTCGGCACGGGCGCCGGCGAGGGCGAGGACTATCCCGCCCGGCTGGCCGAGATCACCGGCTGGTCGGTCTATAACCACGGCGTGCCGGGTGACACGTCCGCGGGCGCGCGGGCGCGGCTCGACGCGGCACTGGCGGAAGTGCAGCCGGCGCTCGTGATCGTCGAGATCGGCGGCAACGACTTCCTGCGCCGACAGCCGGCCAGTGCCGTCAAGGCTAACATCCGCGCCATCCTGCAGCGCATCAAGGCCGCCGGCATCCCCGTGGTCCTGGTGGCGACGCCGGCGTTCTCGCCGCTCGGCGCGGCCGTCGGCCTGCTCCCTGATGCGCCGCTCTACGAAGAATTGGCTGAAGAGGAACAGGTGCCGCTGGTACCGGATGTCTTTGCCCGCGTCTTGTCCGATCCGCAGCTGAAGGCCGATCCGATCCATCCGAATGCCGATGGCTACCGGCAGCTCGCGGAGGGTATCGCGACCGTACTGGCCGACACCGGGCTGTTCGCGCGGCGCTGAAGCCGCCCGGAATCAGCCCAGGTCTTCGCGTCGCAGCAGGAAGATCTTGCCGTCGCCGCTGTCGGTGTCGAGCCACGTCAGGGGCAGTTGCGGGAACGCCGCCTCCATGATGTCCCGGTTGTGGCCGACTTCGACGGCGAGCAGGCCGTGCGGTTTCAGATGCGTCTTCGCGCCGGCGAGGATGCGGCGCACGATGTCGAGGCCGTCGTCGCCGGCGGCCAGCGCGTTCTCCGGTTCGTGGCGGTACTCGGGCGGCAGGTCGCGCATCGCCTGCGCCGTGACGTAGGGCGGGTTGCTGATGATCAGGTCGTACCTGCGCTTGCCGAGTTTGCCGAACAGGTCGCCCTGGACGAGCCGGATGCGCTGGGCCAGGTCGTAGTCGGTAACGTTGCGCTTCGCCACCTCGAGGGCATCCTGCGAGAGATCGGCGGCGTCGATCTGCGCGTTCGGGAAGGCGTGCGCCATCAGGATGGCGAGGCAGCCCGAGCCGGTGCACAGGTCGAGCGCGTCGTCGATCACGTAGGGATCGTCGATCCAGGGGGCGAAACCCTCGACCAGCAGATCGGCGAAATACGAACGCGGGACCAGCACGCGTTCATCGACATAAAAGCGCAGGCCGGCCTGCCAGGCCTCGTGCGTCAGGTAGGCGGCGGGCAGGCGGCGCGCGATGCGCTGCTGCAGCAATTCGAGCACGGCGAGGCGTTCGTGGCGCGTCAGCCGGGCATCGAGGTAGGGTGCGATGCGCTCCGGTTCATCCGGCGGCAGGTGCAGCGCATGCAGGACGAGCCACATCGCTTCGTCGTGCGCGTTGTCGCACCCGTGGCCGAAGAACAGTTTCGATTCGTGGAAGCGGCTGACGCCCCAGCGGAGCCAGTCGCGGATCGTGTGGAGGTCGTCGAGAAGTTCGGACATGTGGCAATAGTCGGCGTCGGCGGGACGGCGTGAGGTGGAATGGCCGCGATTATGCGACAGAATGCGGGCCGCAAGCGGCCGCTTCAGCGCGTGCCGAGCCACTTCGACAGGACGCCGACGAGGGCGTCGATGTCGATCGGCTTGGTCAGGAAATCGTCCATGCCTGCTGCCAGGCAGCGTTGGCTGTCTTCTGCGTATGCGCCCGCCGTCAGGGCGACCACGGGCAGGCGCTTCCGGTCCGTTTCGCGTTCCCAGGCACGGATGCGACCCGTCGCCTCGATGCCGTCCATGACGGGCATCTGCACATCCATCAGCACCAGGTCGGGCTCCAGCCCGTTGCGCAGGGTTTCGACGGCCTGGAGGCCGTTGACCACGCAGACGGCATCGAGGCCCAGTCGCCCGAGCAGGGTCTGGATCACCTTGCGGTTGACCTCGTTGTCTTCGACCACCAGCAGCTTCCCGGTGATCGATGACCGCAGCCTGTCATCGATATCGACGTTGCGTTTCGCATGCCGACGCTCCCTGCCATCGCCCAGCGATTCGACGCGGACGCGGAACCAGAAGCGCGACCCCTTGCCCGGTTCGCTTTCCATGCCGACCGAGCCCCCCATGAGTCGTGCCAGGCTGCGAATGATCGACAGTCCGAGACCCGAGCCGCCGTACTCGCGAGTGGTCGAGCTGTCGGCCTGCGTGAAGGGGTGGAACAGCATCGCCTGCTTTTCCTGCGGCACCCCGATGCCGCTGTCGCTGACGGCGAACTCGAGCAATGCCTGCCGCTCATCCGCCTCGATGACGGAGCCTTCCACCCGCACGAAGCCATGGTGGGTGAATTTCACGGCATTGCTGACGAGGTTCGAAAGCATCTGCCGCAGGCGGGAGGCATCGGCTTCATAGCATATGCCGGACGGCCCAAGCCAGCCGGCTTCGATGCGCAACCCCTTCGACCGGGCAGATTGCGCGAACAGGGCGGTGGATTCCTCGATCAGTCGGGCCGGATCGAATACGGTGCTGGACAACGCCACCTTGCCGGCTTCGACCTTCGACAGGTCGAGGATGTCGTTGAGCAGGGTCAGCAGCGTCTGGCCCGAATTGAGGATGGTGCGCGTAAAGTCCTTGCGCTGCTCGTTCGGCAGGTCATCATCCATGAGCAGCAGCTGGGCCATGCCCAGGATGCCGTTCATCGGCGTCCTGATTTCATGGGACATGGTGGCGAGAAAGCGGCTCTTCGCCTGGCTGGCGGATTCGGCCAGCTCCTTCGCGTTGATGAGCGCCTCTTCCGCCTGTTTTTGTGCGGTGATGTCGCGCCAGGTGCAGTGGATCACCGGGCGGCCCTGCAGGGAGAGGCTCGACAGCGTCACCTCGGCGAAGAAGTCGGTGCCATCCCTGCGCGTATGAACCCACTCGAAGCGGTGCAGTCCCTTCTTCTGGGCATGAGACATGATGCGTTCGGCCTTGACGAAGGAGCTTTCACCATCGGGCTGGTATTCAGGCGACAGGTCGGAGGGATGGGTGTTCTTGAGCGATTCCTTGTCCGGATAGCCCAGCATGTCTGCGGCCGCCTGGTTGCATTCGACGAAGCGATGGTTGTCGATGATCCAGACCGGGTCGGGCGATGAGTCGAAGAGCTGGTGCAAGCGCTGCTCGCTTTGTTCGAGCGCCTGCCGTGCGGCGTGCGCCGCCTGGTTGGCGAGGACGAGGCGGCGGTTCATGCGCCTGAAATGCATGGCGATGCCGAGCACGACCAGCAATGCCAGCGAGCTGCCGAACAGGCCGAGGTAGACCCAGGTCAGGTCGGCCCGGGGGGTGGGGTCGTAGAGGAAGCCGTCCAGATCGAAGTCCGCCGGCAGCTTGCCGAGCTCGGCATAGACCTCCGCCACGTGCCGCCAGCGACCGGGGCTCATGTAGCCCGGCTCGACAATGTCGGGGCGGGTCAGTTCGCGCAGCTTCTCCGCCTCGAACAGCAGGTGCTCCCGGGACTTGTGCTGGCTGTTGTACCTGGCCAGGATCAGGTCGGCAATTTCCTGCGGGTGCTTCAGTGCGTAGTCCCAGCCCCTGATCGTCGCCTGGCGAAAGGCCTTGACCCGTTCGGGGTGTCGCGCGAGGAGCTTTTCACTCGTGAACAGGATGTTGCCGAAAAGGTCGATGCCCGATGAGCGCGGGGTGAACAGCATGTACGCGTCGATCCGGTCGCGGATCTGGAAGAGCTCGTTGCTGACATAGACGGCGATGGCATCGGCCTCGCCCGCATCAAGCCCTGCGACGGACACGAAGTGGTCGATGCGCTGATAGTCGGACGCTGTGATGCCCTGCGACTTGAGATAGGCGTCGTTCTCCGCGGCGGTATCGAAGGTGATCGCCAGACGCTTGCCCTTGAGATCGAAAACGCTGCCGATGTGCGCGGACTTGCGTGCCAGCAGGCCGACCGCCGAGTGCTGCATCAGCGATGCCAGCGCCACCACGGGCTTGCCGCCGTATCGATCCAGCACCAGCGACGAACCGGCGATGCCGAAATCGATCGCGCCATTGGCGACCGGGGTGATGGGGTCGATGTTCGGGCCGCCCTGATGCAACTCGACATCCAGTCCGGCCTCCCGATAGAAACCCTTTTCGAGCGCCGCGATCGGTCCGGCGAACTCGAACTGGTACATCCAGTTCAGCTGGATGGATGTTTTTGCGAGTGGCGCGGCCGCATGGGCAGGCATGCCCAACCATGCAACCAGGACGAACAGCAGCAGGATCCGGGCGTGTGCGACTTTTCGGGGGCTGCCTGAAGGGCTGTCGCCGTCCTGCCGATGCCGACTTTCAGGCGAGCAGGGCACGGAACGTCGCAGTGTAGATGCGGGATAGCGGCTCGATGTCCGCAAGGGGAATGCACTCGTCGATCTTGTGGATCGTCGCGTTGACCGGGCCGAATTCGACGACTTCGGGACAGATATCGGCGATGAAGCGGCCGTCGGAGGTGCCACCGTTGGTCGAGAGCGCCGGGCGGATGCCCGCTTCGGACTCGATGGCCGCCGTCAGCGCGTCGACGAGGCGGCCGGGCGTGGTGAGGAAGGGGCGGCCGCCGAGCGTCCAGTCGAGGTCGTATTCGAGTCCGTGCTTGTCCAGAATCCCATGCACCCGGTCCTGCAGGCCGTCGGCCGTGCTGGCCGTGGAGAAACGGAAATTGAACAGGATCTCGCAGGTGCCGGGCACGACGTTGGTCACGCCGGTGCCGGCATGGATGTTCGAGATCTGGAAGCTGGTGGGCGGGAAGTAGTCGTTGCCCTCGTCCCAGCGCGTGGTGGCCAGTTCGGCGAGCGCAGGCGCGGCCTGGTGGATCGGGTTCCTGACCTTTTCCGGATAGGCGACGTGGCCCTGGATGCCCTTGACGACGAGCTTGCCCGAGAGCGAGCCGCGCCGGCCGTTCTTGATCATGTCGCCCTGCCGGTTGACCGAAGTCGGTTCGCCGACGATGCAGCAGTCGAGCGTCTCGCCGCGCGCCTTGAGCGTTTCGACCACCTTGATCGTGCCATCGGTGGCATCGCCTTCCTCGTCCGAGGTCAGTAGAAAAGCGATTGATCCGTTGATCGTGGTACCACGGGCCAACAGGCGCTCGACGGCGACGACGGCCGCGGCGACCGAGGTTTTCATGTCGGCGGCGCCGCGGCCGTAGAGCATGCCGTCGCGTTCGGTCGGTACGAAGGGATCGCTCGACCATTTCTCGACCGGGCCGGGCGGTACGACATCCGTGTGTCCGGCGAAGACGACGAGGGGCGAGGCCGTGCCGTACCGAGCCCAGAGGTTGCGCACGAGGCCGGTCGGTCCGGTGCTGTCCAGTCGTTCGCAGGTGAAGCCGAGCGGTTCGAGGCGGGCGGCGATCAACTCGAGGCAGCCGGCATCCTCAGTCGTGATCGAGCGGCGGGCGATGAGTTCCTTCGCCAGGGAAAGGGTGTCCGACATGGTGGTTGCAAGCGCGATCGAGTCGCTAGTCCATCTTCAGGGTGAACTCGGAAAAACTGGCGCCGCTGTCGGTGGTGCTGGCGGTGGCGTCAGGTGAGGCTTCCGGGGTGACGGGTTTCGCCTCTTCCTTTTTTTCCTCGATGGCGGCATTGTTAATGAGCCAGTCGAGGTTGTTGGCCGAGTCGGCATTGGCCAAGGCTTCCTGCTTGGTGATGGTGTTTGACTTGTACAACTGGTAGAGCGACTGCTCGAACGTCTGCGAGCCGGGCGACAGGCTTTGTTCCATCGCCTCCTTGATGCCGTTCAGGTCGCCCTTTTCGATCAGTTCGGCGATGTGGCGCGAGTTGAGCATCACCTCGCAGGCCGGGGTACGCAGGCCGTCGGGTTTCTTGACGAGGCGCTGCGAGATGATGACCTTGAGCGTGACGGCCAGGTCGGCGAGCAGCGCCGGGCGGTTCTCCAGCGGATAGAAGCTGATGATGCGCGACAAGGAGTGATAGCTGTTGTTGGCGTGCAGTGTGGCGACGCACAGGTGGCCGGACTGCGCGTAGGCGATGGCCTGCGACATGGTGTCCTTGTCGCGGATCTCGCCGATGAAGATGACGTCCGGTGCCTGGCGCAGGGCATTCTTCAGCGCGGTCTGGAAGGCGCGCGTGTCGGCGCCGACCTCGCGCTGGTTGATGATCGCCTTCTTGTTCCGGAAGATGAACTCGATCGGATCCTCGAGCGTCAGGATATGGCCCGAAATGCGCTCGTTGCGGTGATCGAGCAGGGCGGTCAGCGTGGTCGACTTGCCCGAGCCGGTGGCCCCCACCATCAGGATCAGGCCGCGCTTTTCCATGATCGCATCGGTGAGTACCGGCGGCAGGTTGAGCGTTTCGAATTTCGGGATTTCCGCCGGGATATAGCGGACGACGAAGGCGGGCGTGCCCTTCTGCCGCATCACCGAGATGCGGAAATTGCCCACGCCCTCGAGGGCGTAGCCGGTATTGAGCTCGAGGGTTTCCTCGTATTCCTTGAGCTGTACTTCGGAGAGGATCTCGCCCAGCAGGCCCATGATGGTGGTGCTATCCATCACCTGCTGGTTGATCGGCATGGCCACGCCGTTGATCTTGATGTTGATGGGCGCGCCCACCGAGACGAAGATGTCCGAGGCCTTCTTGTCGGCCATCAGCTGGAAAAGTCTCTGCATCGCGCCCATTCGCGGCTCCTCAATCTCTCAACAGTTCGTTGATGCTGGTCTTCGAGCGCGTCTGCGCATCCACACGCTTGACGATCACCGCGCAGTAGAGGCTGTAGCTGCCGTCCTTCGAGGGCAGGTTGCCGCTGACGACGACCGAGCCCTCCGGCACGCGGCCGTAGATGATTTCGCCGGTGGCGCGGTCGTAGATCTTGGTGCTCTGGCCGATGAATACGCCCATCGAGATCACGCAGTTGTCCTCGACGATGACGCCCTCGACGACCTCGGAACGCGCGCCGATGAAGCAGTTGTCGCCGATGATGGTCGGGTTGGCCTGCAGCGGTTCCAGCACGCCGCCGATGCCGACGCCGCCGGAGAGGTGCACGTTCTTGCCGATCTGGGCGCAGGAACCGACCGTCGCCCAGGTGTCGACCATCGTGCCGTCGCCCACGTAGGCGCCGATGTTGACGAAGCTGGGCATCAGCACCACGCTGTTGCCGATGTAGGAACCGCGGCGCACCACGGCGCCCGGCACGACGCGGAAGCCGCCTTTCTGGAAGGTGTGCGTGTCGTACTGGGCGAACTTGGTCGGCACCTTGTCGTAGTAGCGGATCGGGCCGCCGTCCATCAGCGCGTTGTCCTCGATGCGGAAGGACAGCAGGACGGCCTTCTTGATCCACTGGTGCGTCACCCAGTCGCCATCGATTTTTTCGGCCACGCGCAGGCGGCCGGCGTCGAGTTCGCCGAGGACGGTCTGGACGGCCTCGCCGAGGCGGGCCGGGGCGGAGCCCGGCTTCAGGCTGGCGCGGTCTTCCCAGTATTGTTCGATCAGGCTTTGCAGTTCGGACATGACGATTCCTTGTAATGTGATCAGAGCGATTGGCAGAATGCGGCGATGCGGTGTGCGGCTTCGAGGCACTCTTCAGTGCCGGCGACCAGCGCGATGCGGACGAAGTCGCGGCCGGGATTGGTATCGGCCCCCACGCCGGAATGGCGGGCGAGGAAGCTGCCGGGCAGGACGCTCACATTATATTGGGCGCGCAGGCGACGGGTGAATTCGGTGTCGGATAGCCCGGTCGGCGAAACGTCGGCCCACAGGTAGAAACCGGCATCGGGTACCGTGGTGTGCAGGTGGGCCGCCACGATCGGCGTGACCTGCGCGAACTTCTCGACGTAAAGGCGGCGGTTTTCCTGCACGTGCGCTTCGTCGCGCCAGGCGGCGGCGCTGGCGGCCTGCACGGGCGGCGACATCGCGCAGCCGTGATAGGTGCGGTAGAGCCAGAACTGCTTGAGGATCGCCGCATCGCCGGCGACGAAGCCCGAACGCAGGCCCGGGACATTGGAGCGCTTCGACAGGCTGCTGAACATGACGAGCTGGCGGTAGTCGTCGCGGCCGAGCTTGCGGGCCGCCTCCAGTCCGCCGAGCGGCGGCCTGGCTTCGTCGAAGTAGATCTCCGAATAGCACTCGTCGGCGGCGATGACGAAACCATGGCGGTCGGATAGTTCGAACAGCGTGCGCCACTCGTCGAGGTCCATCACCTTGCCGGTCGGGTTGCCCGGTGAACAGACAAAGACGAGCTGACAGGCCTGCCAGATGGCTTCGGGCACCTTCGCCCAGTCCATGCGGAAACCGTTTTCCGCTGTCTGGTTGAGGAAGTAAGGCCGCGCGCCGGCGAGCAGGGCGGCGCCTTCGTAGATCTGGTAGAAGGGGTTGGGCGAGATGACCACCGGTTGTTCGTGCTTGCGCGGCGCGATCACTGTCTGGGCGAAGGCGAACAATGCCTCGCGCGAGCCATTCACTGGCAACACCTGGGTTACGAAATCCGGCGCGGGCATGCCGTAGCGGCGGCCGATCCAGTCGGCGATGGCGCGCCGCAGGTCGTCGCTGCCGTTGGTGGCCGGGTAGCTGGCCAGGCCGCCGAGATTGGCGGTCAGGGCTTCCTTGATGAAGGCCGGCGTCGGATGCTGCGGTTCACCGATATGCAGCCGGATTTCCTTGAGCCCGGCGGGCGGGGTGTCGCCAGCGAACAGCTCGCGCAGTTTTTCGAAGGGATAGGGCTGCAGCTTGTCGAGATTGGGATTCATGGGAAAACCTGGCGGTACAGCGAACGGCTGGCGTAGGCCAGCCAGGGCAGGGTGAGCGGCAGCAGTGGCAGGAGCAGGATGCTGCCCATCACCAGCCCGGCCAGCAGGGCCGCCCAGGTCATCGCCGGCAGGAAATTGCCGAAGACGACGCGCACGCTCGCGACCACGGCATTGACCAGCCCCGCGCGGCGTTCGCACAGCAGTGGCACGGAAAAGGCGGAAATGCAGAACAGCAGGAACGCGATGACGGAGCCGGAAATCGCGCCCCAGAAAAGGAAGTCCATCACGCCGGCGGTGGCGGGGACCAGTTCGGTCAGCCAGACCGGTGCGCCGCCGACCATGTAGCTGTAGAGGATGGCGGCGTCGGTGACGAAGATCATGAACAGCAGGGCGGAGATCAGCGCGATGACCCAGATGGCGTTCGAGGCGGCCGCGAAACCGCGCGCCGTCTCGCCGAAGCCGGCTTTCCGTCCTTCTTCATGGGCTTGCGCGATGCCGAAGAAGCCGGCCAGCACGGCCGGTCCGACCAGCATGAAGGCGCCGGCGGCGGCGAGCAGGAACGGCGTGAATCCCTGCGCCAGCAGCAGGCCGAGGATCACGGCCCCGATCAGCGTGAAGATCGCCGCATAGGCGATGCTGGTCCCGCGCGTGGCGGTGGCGACCTGCCAGCCGTCGGTGAGCGCGACGGCGATGGTGTCGAGGCCGAGCGGTCGCGATTCCATGGCGCTAGCCCCGCGTGTTCGACTGGGCGGGCAGGGCGTCGAAGAAGACCGGCGCGGGCGCGTGCCAGCCTTTCTTGCGATGCTCGGCGACGACGTTGGTGAAGATGCCCCCGCGCACGAAGAAGCGCGCCGTCAGCCGCATGAAGCGCGGCTTGGTCGCCTTGACCAGGTCGTCGAGGATGCGGTTGGTGACGTCTTCGTGGAAGTGGCCTTCGTCGCGGAAGCTCCACATGTACAGCTTGAGGCTCTTCAGTTCGACGCAACGCTTGTCCGGCACGTAGTCGAGCGTCAGCACCGCGAAGTCGGGCTGGCCGGTCTTGGGGCACAGGCAGGTGAACTCCGGGATCTCCATGTGGATCCGGTAGTCGCGCTGCGGGGCCGGGTTGTCGAAGGTTTCGAGAGTTTTGGTAGGCGATGAGGGCATGGCGGGGATCCGGTGGCGTGGCTGCGTATTCGTTAGTTCAGAACAGTTCGATGGCGTTAGCGTCGGTGACCTGGCCGGTGCTGCGTGGCGACTGGATGCTGTCCAGCTTGATCTGCGATTCGGCCATCAGTGCGACCAACTGCTGGGAGCGCTTGCGGAAGCGCTGCAGGCCGTCCTTCTCGTCGCGATCCTGGTGGAGGCTCAGGAAGGCGTGGAGGTATTCGCTGACATTGAGGGTCTTCTGGTTGATGCGTTCCATCATCTGCGAAACGATATCCTCGAACTGCATGGCCAGCACGCCCTCCTGCGTCAGGTGGTGCATCTGTTCGGTCACTTCGGTGATGTGGCGGGAATGGGCGCGGGCCTTTTCGGTCAGGTCGAGCATTTCGCCACCGAGGTCCTGGAGGGTTTCCTTGGATTTCTCGGCGACGCTCATGTCCGTCCGGGTCGCCTGGGCGACGCGCACGCCCACTTCCTCGAGCGAATCGAGCATGCCCGTGAGCGCCTGGCGGATCTCGCTGTTGAAGCCGCCGGTGCGGGCCGCGAGCTTGCGTACCTCGTCGGCGACGACGGCGAAACCCCGCCCGGCCTCGCCGGCGCGGGCCGCCTCGATCGCGGCATTGAGCGCGAGGAGGTCGGTTTGCTTGGTGATGTCGCTGACGTCGTCGAGGGTCGCGGTGATGCGGCCGACCTGGCTGCGCATGTCCTCGAAGCTGGTGGCGATCCCTTCGCTCACGGACTTCAGTTCGTTCATCTTGGCCGAGAACTCGGCGATCAGGTGGTTGGTCTCGTCGAAGAAGCGTTGCAGGCTGACCTGCTCGTAGGCCTTGCCCTCGTCGGAGCCGGTCATTTCGAGCATCTCGTCGATCAGCGACTTGAGCACCTGGCGCTGGTCGGTCGACTGGGCTTCGAGGCCGGTCAGGCTGCCGGACAGCTTCATCACCGAGTCGCGGATGATGCGGCGGGCGTCCTCCATCTCGTTTTCCAGCGCGCTGAACTGGCGCTCGGCATGCTCCATCGCGACGGTCGAGAGCATGCTGTACTCCGCCATCGCCTGGGCCAGCTCGGCCGCGTAGCGCTCCTGCTTCGCCTTGACGGCGGCATGCTTGCGCCGTTCATAGACGAGAGCCCCCAGCGTCAGGAGGATGGGCAGGATCACGAAATGCGGCGAGAGCGGGGTGACGAAAGCGCCCATCACCCAATATCCCCCACCCATGATCACAGCGACCAGGATCAGCAGGTCATCGATATGTTTCATGCAAAACTCGTCTATGGATTTCGGCGTAAATGCGAGGGCGCATTATCGCATCGGAATCGCCGCAGATCAGCCGATCCAGCGCAGCAATGCGAATACCGCGAAGCCGACGGCGATGGTCAGCAGGGTGTTCTTCCAGCGTGCGGCCACGCCAATGGCGACGAGACCGGCCCACAGGCGGGGGTTGTCCAGCCCGACGCCGATCTTTCCGGCGATCAGGAGCAGCTCCGGCACGGCCAGGGCGGTCAGCGACGCGATCGGCACGAAAGGCAGCCAGCGCACGAACCAGCCCGGCGGGTGGTAGCTCCCTTCCAGCGCGATGAAGGAGTAGCGGATCGCGAAGGTGATCAGGCCGCAGGCGAGCCACAGTGGCAGCCAGTTCATCGCTTTTCCCCGATGAAGGCACCCGCGGCAAGGCCGGCGAGCGCCGCCGCGAACAACCCGGTCTTGTAGGGCAGCCCGGACAGCGCCACGGCGACGGTGCCGGCGATCAGCGCCGCCGCGAGCCGTGCGCGGTTGTCGATCAGCGGCACGACGATGGCGATGAAAGTCAGCGGGAGCGCGAAATCCAGGCCGAGGTCGGGCGGCAGTTGCGCGCCGAGCAGCACGCCGGCCAGCGTGGCGAGTTGCCAGCCGGCCCACAGCGCGAAGCCGGCGCCGAACAGGATCCAGTGCGCGACCGGCGACTTCGGGTTGCCCAACAGGTGCGGAATGGCCGCCGCATAGGCTTCGTCGGTCAGGAGGTAGGCGAGCAGCAGCTTCCAGCGGCGTGGCAGGGCATGCAGGACGGGGGCGACCGAAGCGCTGTAGAGCGCGTGGCGCAGGTTGATGAGCCCCACGGCACCGACCGAGAGCAATGCGGGAGCGCCCGCGCCGACCAGTTGCGCCAGCAGGAACTGTGCCGAACCGGCGAAGACCAGCGAGGACATCAGGAAGGCCGCCAGCGGCGGAATGCCACTTTGCAGCGCCACCACGCCGTAGATGACCCCGAAGGGCGCCACGCCCAGCAGCATCGGCAGCAGGGCGCGCACGCCGAGGAGGAAGGCGGAAGCGGGTGACATGCCATTATTATGCCGTCCCGCCGGCGCCGACACATTGTGGCCCGCCCACCCCCAGCCCCGCCCGCGCGAGCGGGGAGACTTTGTGCGCCGTCCCGCCGGCGCCGACTTTTCCCCGGGCCCCCGAAATCCCCACCGTTTATAATCGGCCGCCCCAATCCAGACCCATCCCATTTCCGTGCGCCTGACCAAGCTCAAGATCGCCGGCTTCAAGTCCTTCGTGGAGCCGACCACCGTCCTGTTCCCCAGCCAGCTCGCCGGCGTGGTGGGACCGAACGGCTGCGGCAAGTCGAACATCATCGATGCGGTGCGCTGGGTGCTCGGCGAATCGAAGGCCTCGGAACTGCGCGGCGAGTCGATCCAGGACGTGATCTTCAAGGGCTCCGGCAACCGCAAGGAGGTCGGCCGGGCCAGCGTCGAGCTGTTCTTCGACAACGCCCAGGGACGCGCCGCCGGCCAGTGGTCGCAGTATGCCGAGATCACGGTCAAGCGCATCCTCGACCGGGAAGGCAATTCCAGCTACTACATCAACAACCTGCACGTGCGCCGCCGCGACGTGATCGACCTGTTCCTCGGCACCGGCCTCGGCCCGCGCGCCTACGCGATCATCGGTCAGGGCATGATCTCGCGCATCGTCGAGGCCAAGCCGGACGAGCTGCGCTTCTTCCTCGAGGAGGCGGCCGGCGTCACCAAGTACAAGGAGCGCCGCAAGGAGACCGAGGGCCGGCTGGAGGACGCCAAGGAGAACCTCGCGCGCGTCGACGACATCCGCGGCGAGCTGGACAGCCAGGTCGGCCGGCTCGAGGCGCAGGCCGAGGTGGCGCGCCAGTACCGTGCGCTCAACGAACAGCTGAACCGCCGCCAGAGCCTGCTGTGGCTCAAGAAGCGCAACGACGCGCAGGCCGAGGCCGTCAAGCTTGAGCGTTTGGTGGCCGAGCAGATCAACCGCGTCGAGGCCGAGACGGCCGCCCTGCGCGAAGTGGAAGCGCGTGTCGAGCAGCTGCGCGAGTCGCATTTCGCCGCTTCCGATGCGCTGCACGCCGCCCAGGCCGAGATGTATTCGGCCAATTCCGAGGTGAAGCGTCTCGAATCCGAGATCGGGCACCTGCGCGATGCGCGCCAGCGGCTGGAAAACCGCCTCGCCCAGCTCGAGGCGCAGGACCAGCACTGGTCGGCCGAGATGCGCCGTGTCGAGGAAGAGGAGTTTCGCTGGACCTCGCTGCTGGAAAACTCGCGCGAACGCGCCCTGACGGCCGCCGCCCGCCACGAGGAAGCCGCTGCGCGGCTGCCCGAGGCGGAGGACGCGGTCAAGGAAGCCGAGGCGCAGGCGACGGAGGCGCGGCGCGCGCTGAATGCTGCCGAGCAGGCCCTGCGGCTGGCCGAGGCCGACCGCGGCCACGCCGTGCGCGCGCTCGACAACCTGGCCCATCGGCGTGGCCGCATCGATGCCGAACGCGGCAACCTCGTCGCTCCCGACCCGGCCGAATTGGCCGGCGCGCAGGAGGCCGAGGCGATGGCCGAGGCCGCCCTCGAACAGGCGGAAGAGCGCCTAGCCGCACTCCAGACCCGCCAGCCGGAGCTGGAGGCGGCGCTGCGCACGGCCCGCGAATCGCTGCAGACGGCGCACCGCAGCGTCACCTCGGCCAAGGCGCGCCACGATGCGCTGGCCCAGCTGCAAAGTCGGGTCGGGCAAGGCGGCGACCTGTCGGGCTGGCTGTCCGACCTCGGACTGAAGGACGCCGCGCCGCTCTGGCAGGCGTTGCAGGTCGAGCCGGGCTGGGAGACGGCGATCGAGGCCGTGCTGCGCGAACGCCTGATGGCGCTGCCGGCCGACGGCGAGCAGCTGACGCTGGCGCTGGCTTCGCCGCCCCCCGCCACCGTGGCGCTGGCCCGGCTGGGCGAAGGCGGCTCGAAGCCGTCTGCCGCCGACAGCCTGCGCGGCAAGGTCAAGTGCGCCGATGCGCGCTGGGCGCCGGTGCTGGATGAATGGCTCGGCGAGGTGCGCATCGTCGCGGACGACAGCGCCCTGACAAGCGCCGCAGGCTGGTGCGTCAGTCGCGCCGGCCACCTGGCCACGCCGCACGGGCTGACGCTCTACGCGCCCGACGCCAAGACCCACGGCGTCATCGAGCGCCAGCGCGAGATCGACGAGTTGGCGACCCAGATCATGGCCTTCGAGGAAGTCGAGGCGCAGGCGCGCGAAGCGCAGGCGGAGGCCGAAGCCGCCGTCGCCGCCGGTATGCAGCAGCTGGCCGAGACCCGCCGCGCCGCGCAGGAGGCGCAGCAGCGCCTGCACGCTGCACAGGTCGCGGCGCTCAAGCTGCGCGAGGCGCAGGCCCGTTACGACGAACGCGCCGGCCAGATGGCGCGCGACCTCGAGGAGATCGTCCGCGTCGAGGAGGAGGAGCGCATCGCGCTCGCGCGTGCCGAGGAGGAGATCGCGCGCAGTCGCGAGGCGCTCGATGCCGCGCGCGGCCGCATGGATGCCGCGCTGGAGTTGCAGCGTGCCCGCGACACGGCGCTGCGCGAGGCGCGCGCGCTGGAACACCAGCTGGCGCGCGAAGCGCAGGATGCGGGCTACTCCGAGAAGGAATGCCATTCCAAGCTGGCCGACAACGCCCGCGCCGCCGAGACGGCCAAGGCCCAGCTCGCCCAGGTGGCCGAGGATCGCGCCGCCGCGCAGCAGGATCTGGCCGCGATCAGCGATGCGGTGATTCAGGAACAACTGCAGTCGGCGCTGGCCGTGCGCGGCACGCAGGAGTCGGCGCTGGCGGGACGGCGCGACGCGCTGGAGGCCGCTGCTGCCCAGCTGCGCACCGCCGACGAGGAACGTCTGAGGCTGGAGCAGGGCCTGCAGCCGGCGCGCGACAAGATCAACGACCTCAAGCTCAAGGAGCAGGCCGCCCACCTCAACGTCGAACAGTTCCAGGAACGCCTGACCGAGGCGCATGTCGTCTCGCCCGAGGACGAGACCGCGCTGGCCGCCGAACTGACGCCGGGCCTGCGCGACGGGACGTTGCAGGGTGAGATCACCCGCCTGTCGAACGAGATCGAGGCGCTCGGTCCGGTCAACCTCGCGGCGCTGGAGGAACTGGCGAGCGCGCAGGAACGCAAGGGCTTCCTCGACGAGCAGTCGACCGACCTGGCGACCGCGATCGAGACGCTGGAAAACGCGATCCGCCGCATCGACCGCGAGACGCGCGAGCAGCTGCAGGAAACCTACGACAAGGTCAACGCGAGCTTCGGCACGCTGTTCCCGGAGCTGTTCGGCGGTGGCGAGGCGAAGCTGATCCTCACCGGCGACGAGATCCTCGACGCCGGCATCCAGATCATGGCGCAGCCGCCGGGCAAGCGCAATTCGACCATCCACCTGCTGTCGGGCGGCGAGAAGGCGCTGACGGCCATCGCGCTCGTCTTCGCGATGTTCCAACTCAACCCGGCGCCGTTCTGCATGCTCGACGAGGTGGACGCGCCGCTCGACGATTCCAACACCATCCGTTATTGCGAGATGGTCAAGCGCATGTCGCGGCAGACGCAGTTCGTCTTCATCACGCACAGCAAGATCACCATGGAGATGTCGCAGCAGCTGATCGGCGTCACCATGCAGGAGCAGGGCGTGTCGCGCGTGGTCGAGGTCGATATCGAGGAGGCCCTGCGCATGACCGACAAGGAGGCCGCGTAGCGTGCCGGCAGAAGGGGGAGGCAGGCGATGAACGATTTGCAGCTGGCCCTGATCGGCTTCGGCGTATTCCTCGTGGCCGCCGTGTGGGCCTACAACTTCTGGCAGGAGCGCAAGTACCGCAGCCAGGCCGAAAAAGTGCTGCCGCCGGGCACCTCCGATGTCCTGATGGCTGGTCGTGCGGAGGACGATGGCGTTCCTGATGCCGTCGGCCCGGCTGTCGCCGTCCCGCGGGAGCCGACGCTCGATGCTCCGGCGGTTCCTCCCATCGCTACGGAGGAAAGCTCCGACACACCTCCGTCCGCCGTTCCGGAATGTCATCAATCGGCGGAACTGCCGGCCGAGTGGGCGGATGGCCGTGCTGACTGCCTGGTCCGCATCGAATTCGTCGATGCCCAGCCGGTGGCCGGGCTATGGGCCGAACAGGCCGACTGGAGCGATCAGATCGACAAGCCGCTGCAATGGCTCGGCCTCGATGAAAAGTCCGGCCGCTGGCGCGTGCTGCACGCACAGGACGCCAGCATGGTTGCCCAGCTCGCGGTGGCGCTGCAGCTGACCGATCGCCGGGGTGCCGTCAATTCCGCGACGCTGTCGACCTTCATCGACGGCGTCCACCGTCTTGCCCGCCGCTTTTCGGGCCTGGCCGACCTGCCCGATGCGGCGGAGGTGCAGGCCCGCGCCGCAGAACTCGATGCCTTCTGTGCGGCGGTCGACCTGCAGCTTTCCCTGCATGTTGTCCCGCGCGCGGGCAGCATCGGCGAGATGGTCGGCGCACGGCTCGCTCCGGTCATCACGGCGGCCGGATTGCAGCGCGAAGGCGAGCGCCTCGTCGCCGTCGACGACAGCGGTAACGAAGCCTTCTCGCTGACCTGCCAGACCGCGCTGGGGAACTGCGCCGGCCGCATCGATGCCCTCGCGCTGACCGGCCTGACCTTCAGCCTCGACGTGCCGCGCGTCGAGGAGGGCATGGCCGCATTCACGCGCATGGTCGGTCTGGCGCGACAGTGCGCCGAGGCCCTCGGCGGGCAACTGGCCGATGCGCACGGCCAGCCGCTGGCGGAGGCGACACTCGATGCCATCCGCGGCCGCATCGACGATTTGCAGGCGAAGATGGCGCGCATGGCCATCCCGGCCGGCAGCGTGCGCGCCTTGCGACTGTTTTCCTGATGTCGAACGATTCCGCACCCGATCCGGCCGGCCGGGCGGCCTTCCTGCGCGCCGAGCTCGAGCGCCACAACCACGCCTATTACGTCCTGGACGCGCCGACGATTCCGGATGCGGAATACGACCGCTTGTTCCGCGAACTGCAGGACCTCGAGGCGAGGCATCCGGAATTGGTCACGCCCGACTCGCCGACCCGGCGCATCGGCGGCGCGCCGCTGCCGGAGTTCGGCCAGGTCGCGCACGCGGTGCCGATGCTCTCGCTCAACAACGCCTTCAGCGCGGAAGAGGCGACCGCCTTCGACCGCCGGTGCCGCGAGGGGCTGGGGGTCGAGGGTGTCGATTACGCCTGTGAGCCGAAGTTCGACGGGCTGGCGATCACGCTGCGCTACGAGAACGGACTGTTCGTGCAGGGGGCGACACGTGGTGACGGCTTCACCGGCGAGGATGTCACGCAGAACCTCCGTACCGTGCGCAACATCCCCTTGCGCCTGACGGGCAAAGGCATACCGGACAGGCTGGAGGTGCGCGGCGAAGTGCTGATGCTGCGTGCCGATTTCGAGAAGCTCAACGAACGGCAGCGTGCCATCGGCGAGAAGGTATTCGCCAATCCGCGCAATGCCGCAGCCGGCAGCCTGCGCCAGCTCGATCCGAGAATCACCGCCACCCGGCCATTGCGCTTCTTCGCTTATGGAGTTGCGGATGTGGGTGCCGTCTCTCCGGCGCCGACTTTTCACAGTTCGATGATGGAACGGCTGGCCGCCTGGGGCTTTCCGCTCGCCGTCGAGCGTGCCGTGGTACAGGGCGCCGCCGGCCTGCTCGGCTATTACGAGAAGATCGGGGCCCAGCGGCGCGGCCTGCGCTACGACATCGACGGTGTCGTCTACAAGGTCAACCGTATCGCCGACCAGGAAAGGCTCGGCTACGTCTCGCGCGCGCCGCGCTTCGCCATCGCCCACAAGTTCCCGGCCGAGGAGGCGCTGACGACCGTCGAGGCGATCGAGGTGCAGGTCGGGCGTACCGGCGCGATCACGCCGGTCGCGCGCCTCAAGCCGGTGTTCGTCGGTGGCGTGACAGTGACCAACGCGACGCTGCACAACGAAGATGAGGTACGCCGCAAGGACGTACGCATTGGCGATACCGTGATCGTGCGCCGGGCCGGCGACGTGATCCCCGAGGTCGTTTCCGTGGTGGTCGAGAAACGGCCGATCCTGGCGCCCGAATTCGTCATGCCGAAAAAGTGCCCGGTGTGCGGCTCGGCCGTCGAAAAACCGGAGGACGAGGCGATCGCACGCTGCAGCGGCGGCCTGTTCTGTCCGGCGCAGCGCAAGCAGGCGCTGTGGCACTTCGCCTCGCGCCGCGCCATGGACATCGAGGGCCTGGGCGAGAAGCTCGTCGATCAGCTTGTCGACAGCGGTACCGTCAAGACGCCCGCCGATCTCTACCGGCTAAGCGCCGCCACGTTGGCGCGGCTCGACCGCATGGCAGAAAAGTCGGCGGCCAACCTGGTGGCGGCCATCGACAAAAGCAGGCACACGACGCTGGCGCGCCTGATCTACGCGCTGGGGATCCGCAATGTCGGCGAGGCGACCGCGAAAGACCTCGCGCGTCACTTCGGCACGCTGGCCGCACTCGTGGCCGCCGATGCGGCGGCCCTGGAGCAGGTACCCGATGTCGGGCCGGTCGTGGCTGCCTCGATCCGGCGCTTTTTCGCCGAGCCGCACAATCTCGGCGTCATCGACGAACTGCTCAAGGCGGGAGTGACGCCGGCCGAGACGGACGGACGGGCCACCGCACTGCCATTTGCTGGCAAGACTTTCGTGCTCACCGGCACGCTGCCGACCCTGACGCGCGAGGCGGCCAAGGAACTGGTCGAGGCCCGCGGCGGCAAGGTCGCCGGTTCGGTGTCGAAGAAGACCGACTACGTCGTCGCCGGTGCCGAGGCCGGCAGCAAATTGACGAAGGCGCAGGCTTTGGGCGTTACCATTCTGGATGAGGCGCAATTCAGGGAGTTGATTGAAAATGAATAAAGTCACCAAGGCGGTCTTTCCCGTCGCTGGCATGGGCACCCGTTTCCTGCCCGCCACCAAGGCGAGCCCCAAGGAAATGCTGCCGATCGTCGACAAGCCGCTGATCCAGTATGCGGTGGAGGAGGCCGTCGCGGCCGGCATCACCGACATGATCTTCGTCACCGGGCGTTCCAAGCGCGCCATCGAAGACCATTTCGACAAGGCCTACGAACTCGAAAGCGAACTCGAACTGCGTGGCAAAACGCAACTTCTGGAATTCGTGCGCGGCCTGCTGCCGAAGAACATCAACTGCATCTACATCCGCCAGGCCGAGGCGCTCGGCCTTGGACATGCGGTGCTGTGCGCCAAGCCGGTGGTCGGCGACGAGCCTTTCGCCGTGCTGCTCGCCGACGACCTGCTCGATGGCGATGTGCCCGTCATGAAGCAGATGGTCGATGCCTACGACTACTACCGCTGCTCGGTGCTCGGCGTGCAGGACGTGCCGCGCGAGGACACCGCCAGCTACGGCATCGTCGATGCGAAGCCGCTCGCCGAACGCGTCGAGCGCGTGGGCGCGATCGTCGAAAAGCCGCAGCCGGACGTGGCGCCGTCGACGCTCGCGGTGGTCGGTCGCTATGTGCTGACCTCGCGCATCTTCCACCATCTCGAGAACGTGAAGCCCGGTGCCGGCGGCGAGATCCAGCTGACCGACGCCATTTCGGCGCTGCTCGCCGAGCAGCAGGTGCTGGGCTACCGTTACGAAGGCGTGCGCTACGACTGCGGGTCCAAGCTGGGCTACCTGCAGGCGACGGTCGAGTACGCGCTGCGCCATGCCGAGGTCGGGACCGATTTCGCCGCCTACCTGCGCGGACTGAACAAGCTGCCATGAACCCTGCGAACGCTGACCTGCACTGTCATTCCACCGTCTCCGACGGCCTGCTGGCCCCGGCGGACATCGTCGCCCGGGCCGCGGCCAACGGCGTCGACCTGCTGGCCGTGACCGACCACGACGAGATCGGCGGGCTGGACGAAGCCATGGCTGCGGCGGCGGCGTCCCGCCTGCGGCTGGTGACGGGTACCGAGATATCGGTATCGTGGGGCGACGACCAGACCGTGCATATCGTCGGGCTGAATTTCGACCATCGCCATCCCGATCTCGTCGCCGGTCTTGCCCGCGTGCGCGGCGGTCGCGATGCGCGCGCCGGCCGCATGGCCGCAGAGCTCGCCAAGGTCGGCATCGACGGCGCCTACGAGGGCGCGCTCAAATATGCCGGCAATCCCGCGCTGATTTCGCGCTCCCACTTCGCGCGCTACATCGTCGAGCGCGGCTTCGCTCCGGACGTCAAGACGGTGTTCGACCACTGGCTGGCCAAGGACAAGCCGGGCTACGTCAGCCACCCCTGGGCCGAGTTGTCCGAGGCGCTGGGCTGGATACAGGCCGCCGGTGGCATCGCGGTCATCGCGCATCCGGGACGTTACCGGCTGACCGGTGCGGAGCGTCGCCAGCTGTATGCCGCGTTCAGGGATCTCGGCGGCGATGGTATCGAGGTCATCTCCGGTTCGCATGGTGCGGACGAGGTGCGCGAGTTCGCCGGCATTGCGCGCGAATTCGGCTTTCTCGCCTCGCGCGCCTCGGATTTCCACGGGCCGGGCGAAAGCTATACCGACCTGGGCCGCATGGCGCAACTACCGCCCGACCTCAAACCCGTCTGGACGGACTGGTGATGGCCCAATTCTTCGAGCTGCATCCGCACGACCCACAACCGCGCCTCGTCGCGCAGGTGGCGGAGATCATGCGCAAGGGCGGGCTGGCGGCGTTCCCGACCGACTCCGCCTATGCGCTCGGCGGCCATGTCGGCGACGCGGGGCTGCTGGAGCGCATCCGCCGCATCCGCGGTGTCGACGAGCGCCATCATTTCACGCTCATGTGCCGCGACCTGTCCGAGATCGCGACCTACGCGCGCGTCGACAACGCGCAATACCGCATGCTCAAGGCGGCAACACCCGGCAGCTATACCTTCATCCTTGAGGGCACCAAGGAGCTGCCGCGGCGCGTGCTGCATCCGAAACGCAAGACCATCGGCCTGCGCGTGCCGGATCATCCCGTCGTGCTGGCCCTGCTGGCCGAGCTGAACGAGCCGATCCTGAGCTCGACGCTGATCCTGCCCGGCGAAGACGAGCCGCTGTGCGATGCCGACGAAATTCGCGAACGGCTCGACAAGCAGGTCGACCTCGTCATCGATGCCGGCTATTGTGGCTGCGGCATGACGACCGTACTTAACCTGGCCGGCGGCGGTGTCGAGCTGGTGCGCCGCGGCGGCGGACCGCTCGAACCTTTCGGTCTCGAAGGGGACTGATTCCGGCATGGAGAACCTGATCCAGACGCTGGCGATCTACGCCATCCCGGTACTGTTCGCCATCACCCTGCACGAGGCGGCGCACGGCTATGTGGCCCGCCACTTCGGCGATCCGACGGCATGGCAGTTGGGGCGCATCACCCTCAATCCGGCGAGGCACATCGACCCATTCGGCACGCTGCTGGTGCCGGCACTGCTGCTGTTCTTCAGCAAGGGTGCGTTCATGTTCGGCTGGGCCAAACCTGTCCCTGTCGATTTCAGTCGCCTGCGCAAGCCCAAGCAGGACATGCTCTGGGTCGCTGCCGCCGGCCCCGGCGCGAATCTCGCGATGGCACTTGCTTGGGCGGTCTTGTTGAAGCTGGCGGTGCTGATGCCCGAAAATGCGTATAGTCTGCCGCTCGCCGAGATGGCGCGGGCGGGCATCAACGTGAACGCCGTGCTGATGCTGCTCAATCTGCTGCCGATCCCGCCGCTCGACGGTGGCCGCATCGCGGTAAGCCTGTTGCCCTACCGCCTGGCGGTGAAATTTGCACAGATCGAACGCTTCGGCTTCGCCATCATCCTGGCGCTGCTTTTTCTCGGCGGGCTGGACCTGATTCTGACTCCGCTGTTGCGCAGCTTCCTCTTCTTCATCAAAAACCTGTTCGCCTTCTGAAACCATGTTCGTCGAAAGAGTCCTCTCCGGCATGCGCCCCACGGGCCGCCTCCACCTCGGCCACTACCACGGTGTGCTGGCCAACTGGATCAAGTTGCAGCACGAGTATCCCTGCCTGTTCTTCGTCGCCGACTGGCACGCGCTGACCACCGACTACGATGACCCCGGCAACATCACGAAGAACACCTGGGACATGGTCATCGACTGGTTGGCCGCCGGGGTCGATCCGGCACAGGCGACCATCTTCATCCAGTCGCGCGTGCCCGAGCATGCCGAGCTGCACCTGCTGCTGTCGATGATGACGCCGCTGGGCTGGCTCGAACGCGTGCCGACCTACAAGGACCAGCAGGAAAAGCTCACGCACAAGGACCTGACGACCTACGGCTTCCTCGGCTACCCGCTGCTGATGAGCTCCGACATCCTGATCTACCGCGCCGACAAGGTGCCGGTCGGCGAGGACCAGGTGCCGCATCTCGAATTCACGCGCGAGATCGCGCGCCGCTTCAATCATCTCTATGGCCGCGAGCCCGGTTTCGAGGAGAAGGCGAAGGAGGCGGTGAAGAAGCTCGGCGGCAAGCGCGCCAAGCTCTACGAGGAGTTGCGCACGCGCTATCAGGAAAAGGGCGAGGAAGATGCGCTTGAGCAAGCGCATGCGGTGCTCGATGAGGCGCAGAGCCTCTCGCACGGCGATCGCGAGCGCCTGTTCGGCTATCTGGAGGGCGGCGGCAAGATGATCCTCGCCGAGCCGGGCGCACTGCTCACCGAAGCCTCGCGCATGCCGGGGCTTGACGGCCAGAAGATGTCGAAGTCCTATGGCAACACCATCGCCCTGCGCGAGGACGAGGATTCGATCCGCAAGAAGATCCGCACCATGCAGACCGACCCGCAGCGCGTGCGGCGCACCGATCCGGGCGATCCCGACAAGTGCCCGGTCTGGCAGTTCCACCAGATCTATTCGAACGACGAGGTGAAGGGCTGGGTGCGGCAGGGCTGCACTACGGCCGGTATCGGCTGCATCGAATGCAAGCAGCCGGTCATCGACGGCGTGCTCAGGGAGCAGGAGCCGATGCGCGAACGTGCGCGCATGTACGAGGAAGACCCGCAGCTGGTGAAGAACATCATCGCCGACGGCTGCGAGAGGGCCCGCAAGCTTGCGCAGGAAACCATGCGCGACGTGCGCGAGGCGATTGGGCTGGACTACTCGTGAAAAAGGCCACGGATACTGCGGACGCCGAAGAGGCGAAGCTGCTCGCGATCATCCGCGAGAGCTTCGTCGAGCGCATGCCGTTCAACCGCATTCTCGGCATCGACGTGCTGTCGCTGCACCACGATCGGCCAGAACTGCGTTTCGAGATGCGGCCCGAGCTGGTCGGCAACTATGTGCGCAACATGCTGCACGGCGGTGTGATCTCCTCGGTGCTCGACGTGACCGGCGGACTGGTCGCCTTTCTGGGCGTGCAGCAGAAGCTCAAGGGCAAGCCGGTGGAGGAGGTGCTGGAGCGTTTCTCGCGCATCGGCACCATAGACCTGCGCATCGACTACCTGCGTCCAGGGCTGGGCGAGTGGTTCGTCGCGCGCGGATTCCCGCTGCGTACCGGCAACAAGGTGGCGGTGACGCGCATGGAGCTCGTCAATGACCGTGACGAACTGATTTCCGTCGGCACGGCGGCGTATACGGTTTCGTGATGAGCGGTTCCATGAACATGGATGCCATCGAGGAAAAAGTCGGCGCCGACGGGACGGCAACGGAAGCGCCACACATCCCGAAGCTCTACGGCGAGCCCTACCCGGAGATGCCCCGCGACCTCTACATCCCGCCGGACGCGCTGGAGGTCATCCTCGATGCCTTCGAAGGGCCGCTCGACCTGCTGCTCTACCTGATCCGCAAGGCCAACCTGAACATCCTCGACATCCCGATGGCGCCGCTGACGGCGCAGTATCTCGAATACGTCGAGGCGATGCGCCGCACCAACCTCGAACTCGCCGCCGACTACCTGCTGATGGCGGCCATGCTGCTGGAGATCAAGTCGCGCATGCTGCTGCCGCGCCCACCCAAGGCCGACAGCGGCGAGCCGGAGGATCCGCGCGCCGAACTGGTGCGCCGCCTGATGGAATACGAGCGCATGAAGCTTGCCGCGGCGAAGCTGGATGCGCTGCCGCAGGCGCACCGCGACTACGAGTGGGCTTCCGTCTGGATCGCCGACAAGGTATCGCAGCGCCAGCCGGAAGTGAGCGTCCATGATCTGCAGGTGGTCTGGCTGGCGCTGATGAAGCAGGCCAGGATGCACCAGCACCACCGTATCCAGCGCGAGGAACTGTCGGTGCGCGAGCACATGGGCATCATCCTGCGCAATCTGCAGGGGCGCGGCTATGTCGTGTTCGAAAGCCTGTTCGACACCGGCATCGGCGTTGCCGGCCTGGTGGTGAGCTTCCTCGCCATCCTCGAGCTGGCCCGTGAAAGCCTCGTCGAGCTGACCCAGAGCGAAGCGCTGGCACCCATCTATGTAAAATCCCGCGATGCTGCAACTCTACAAACCTGAAGACTACAAGCGTGTCCTCGAGGCAGCCCTGCTCGCCGCCGCCGAACCGCTGCCCATGGCCGAGCTGCGCAAGCTCTTCGACGATCCGTTCGACGACGATACCTGGCGCACCCTGCTCGACGACCTGCGGCGCGACTGGGCCGAGCGCGGGGTGGAGTTGGTGCAGCTCTCGTCCGGCTGGCGTTTCCAGACTCGTCCGGAGTATCAAGTCTATCTGGATCGCCTCAAGAACGAAAAGCCGCCGCGCTATTCGCGTGCGGTCATGGAGACGCTGGCGATCATCGCCTACCGCCAGCCGGTGACGCGTGGCGATATCGAGGATATTCGTGGCGTCGCGGTGTCTCCCAACGTCATCAAGACCCTCGAAGGCCGCGGCTGGGTGGACACCGTCGGCCATCGCGATTCCCCGGGGCGTCCCGCCCTGTACGCCACCACACGCAAGTTTCTCGACGACCTCGGCCTGCGCAGCCTTTCCGAACTGCCGCCGCTGGCCGAAATCGAACGGATGATCGATGCCAACCCCTCCGAAACCACCGAAGCCAGCCAGGCCCCCGAAACCGTCTCCGCGCCGGAGTGCGTCAGCCAGCCAGTCGCCCCAGGCGGCGCAGCCGCTGAAGAACAGCCGGCGCAAACCGACGCCTTTTCGGGCACCAGCGAAGGCGAACCAGCCCCGGCCTGACGGAGCGCCATCCCGTCCGGCAACGTCCGCGGCAGTCCTGCCCAGCGTCAAGCTGCAGAAGGCACTCGCCGATGCCGGCCTCGGTGCGCGTCGCGAGATCGAGGAATGGATTACCGCCGGTCGTGTGCAGGTCAATGGCCAGCTGGCCCATCTCGGCCAGCGCATCGTCGCCACCGACAAGGTCAAGGTCGGGGGGCGGCTCGTGAATCTGCACTTCGCCGCGCGTGTTCCTCGGGTACTGCTCTACCACAAGCCCGAAGGCGAGATCGTCTCGCGCGACGATCCGCAGGGCCGTCCGAGCGTCTTCAACGCCCTGCCGCGCCTGCGCGGCGGCCGCTGGATCGCCATCGGCCGGCTCGACTTCAATTCCTGCGGGCTGCTGCTGTTTGCCTCCGACGGTGCGCTGGCGAACCGCCTGATGCATCCGCGCTACGGCATCGACCGCGAATACGCGGTGCGCGTACTGGGTGAAATCGACGAGGCCGCGCTGAAGCGGCTGACCGAAGGTATCGAACTCGAAGACGGCATGGCCCGCTTCATCCGCCTGCAGGTCGCTGGCGGCGAAGGGGCGAACCACTGGTACCACGTCACCCTGGAAGAGGGGCGTAACCGTGAGGTGCGCCGCATGTTCGAAGCGGTGGGCGTCACCGTCAGCCGTCTCATGCGCGTTCGCTACGGGCCCGTCGTGCTGCCCGCCAATCTCAAGCGCGGCCAGTGCCGCGAACTGGAACCGGCCGAGGTTCAGGCCTTGATCAAGGCGCTGCGGGAATGATTTCACGATAGAAATTGCTTTGCTCCGCAGGCACTTGTATAATCGCGCGCTTCAAAAGTCTCGTGGTTTGCCCGTCAGGATTCGATTGGGCGGGCTGCGCGGAAAAGAAAATGGGCAGTTTGCCCATTTTTTATTTGTAGCGTCGGATGGTTATGGCGGATCTGGCTGGATTGATCGAACAGGCGGTAGGCGGGCTGGGCTACGAACTCGTGGATTTCGAGGCGAGTCCGCGCGCACGTCTGTTGCGTGTCTTCATCGACCGCTTGCCGGGCAGCGGGGGCGATGTGGCGTCCAGCGCCATCACGGTCGATGACTGTGCGGCGGTCAGTCATCACCTGACGCGGTTGTTTGCCGTCGAAAACATCGATTACGACCGTCTCGAAGTGTCCTCGCCGGGCATGGACAGGCCCTTGAAAAAGCTGGCCGACTACGATCGTTTTTCCGGGCAGGAAGTGCAGCTCAAGTTGCGCATTCCGGAAAATCCGGCCGCCGGTCCGCAACGGAACTTTTCCGGACGGATTCTCGGGGTGGCCGGCGAGATTGTACGCATTCAGACGGGGGAGGCTGAACGCGAGTTCGCCTTCGACAATATCGAAAAGGCACGCCTGGTGCCCAAGTTCTGAAACGAATTCTGGAAAATTGAACGGGAGAATGGAATGAGCCGCGAGTTGCTGCTGCTGGTCGATGCCCTGGCACGGGAAAAGAACGTCGACAAGGACATCGTGTTCGGTGCCCTCGAACTCGCCCTTGCGTCGGCGACGAAGAAACGCATTCACGACGAGGCGGATGTGCGTGTCGAGATCGATCGCGAAACCGGCGCCTACGAGGCCTATCGGCGCTGGCTGGTACTGGATGATGAGGAGGTCGAGATCCCTGCCCAGCACATCGGTCTGTCCGAGGCGCGCCAGGACGATCCGGACGTGCAGATCGGCGACTACATCGAAGAGCAACTCGAGGCGGTCGATTTCGGCCGTATCGGTGCGCAGACTGCCAAGCAGGTCATCCTGCAGAAGATTCGCGATGCCGAGCGCGAGCAGGTCCTGAACGACTTCCTCGAACGCAAGGAACATCTTGTCACCGGTACCATCAAGCGGATGGAGCGTGGCAGCGCCATCGTCGAGGCCGGCCGGGTCGAGGCCCTGCTGCCCCGCGACCAGATGATTCCGAAGGAAAACCTGCGCCCCGGCGACCGCGTGCGCGCCTGGCTGATGAAGATTGACCGCAATGCGCGCGGTCCGCAGCTGATCCTGTCGCGCACCGCACCGCAGTTCATCATGAAGCTGTTCGAGCTCGAGGTGCCCGAGATCGAGGACGGTCTGCTCGAGATCAAGTCGGCCGCACGCGATCCCGGCGTGCGTGCCAAGATCGCCGTCAAGTCGAACGACCCGCGCGTCGACCCGATCGGTACCTGCGTCGGCATGCGCGGCTCGCGCGTGACGGCCGTGACCAACGAACTGTCCGGGGAGCGCGTCGATATCGTGCTGTGGTCGGCCGACCCGGCCCAGTTCGTCATCGGCGCCCTGGCGCCGGCCGAAGTCAACTCCATCGTCGTAGACGAAGAGAAGCACAGCATGGACGTGGTGGTCGACGAGGCCAACCTGGCCATCGCGATCGGCCGCAGCGGCCAGAATGTCCGCCTCGCCTCTGAACTGACCGGCTGGACGATCAACCTGATGACGGTCGAGGAATCGCAGGAGAAGCAGGAACGCGAGACCGCCAGTATCCGTGAACTGTTTATGGAGAAGCTGGACGTCGATGCAGAGGTCGCCGACATCCTCGTGCAGGAAGGCTTCTCCACCCTCGAGGAAGTCGCCTACGTGCCGCTCGCCGAAATGCTCGAGATCGATGCTTTCGACGAGGCGACCGTCAACGAGTTGCGCGATCGCGCGCGCAATGTCCTGCTCACCGAGGCGATTGTCGATGAAGAGGAACTCGAAAAGGTGGCCGATGACCTGCTCAACCTCGACGGCATGGATCGTCCGCTGGCCGCGAAGCTCGCCAAGCATGAGATCTGTGATCGCGACAGCCTGGCTGACCTGGCGGTGGATGAGTTGATGGAAATGACCGATATCGACGAAGAACGTGCCAAGGCTCTCATTACCGTCGCGCGCGCTCACTGGTTCGCCGATGAACAGCAGTAAGGAGGCGTGATGTCAGCCCAGATGAGTGTTGCCCAATTCGCCGCGGAGCTGAAAATGCCGCCGTCGGCATTGATCGAGCAGCTGGCCAAGGCCGGCGTCGTCAAGCAGGCCAGTACCGACAAGTTGACCGAGCAGGACAAGACCCGCCTGCTGGATTTCCTGCGCAAGTCGCATGGCGAGGCCGCGCCCAAGGCCAAGATCACGCTGACGCGCAAGCAGACGACGGAGATCAAGTCGGCGGACTCCTCCGGCAAGGCGCGGACCATCCAGGTCGAGGTGCGCAAGAAGCGGACCTTTGTGAAGCGTGATGCGGAGTTGTCTGTCGAGGCGGCTCCGGCTCCCGAGGCCGCTGCTCCGGTTGCATCTCCCGTATCCGTCATCGATGCCGAGCAGGCGGCCCTGCGTGAAGCCGAGGCGAAGCGCCAGGCCGAACTGGCGGCGATCCAGGCGGCCGAACTGAAAGAAAAGCAGGAGCGCGAGGCGAAGGCCCGTGCCGAGGCTGAGGCTCGCCTTGCGCAGCTTCAGGCACAGACGGAGGCCGCTGCAGCGAAGGCTGCGGCCGAACCAGAAGCCAACGTCAGCGGCACCCTCCACAAGCCGGCTGCGAAGCCCGGCGAGGAACCGCGCAAGGGCGAGAAAAAGCCCGAGAGCAAGGCCCCCGGTTTGAAGAACGAAGCCGATCGCAATCGGCGCGGCATCAAGACGCGTGGCGATGCCGGCGGTGGTACCACCGGCTGGCGCGGTGGCCCCAAGCAAGGGGGGCGCCATGGCCGCCAGCAGGGACAGGAACGCTCTGCTTCCCAGCAGGTCGAGGCGGTTGTCCGCGAAGTACACGTACCCGAGACCATCTCCGTGGCCGATCTGGCTCACAAGATGTCCGTCAAGGCGACCGAGGTCATCAAGACCCTGATGAAGATGGGCATGATGGTCACGATCAACCAGCAGCTCGACCAGGAAACGGCGATGATTGTCGTCGAGGAACTGGGCCACAAGGCGTTCGCTGCCAAGCTCGACGATCCGGACGCCTTCCTCGACGAAGCGCATGACGAGCACAAGGATGCCGAACTCCTGCCGCGTGCGCCCGTGGTCACCGTCATGGGCCACGTCGATCACGGCAAGACTTCGCTGCTCGACCACATCCGCCGTGCCAAGGTGGCGGCGGGCGAAGCCGGCGGCATCACCCAGCACATCGGCGCCTATCACGTCGAGACGCCCCGCGGCATGGTCACTTTCCTCGATACTCCGGGCCACGCAGCCTTTACCGCGATGCGTGCGCGTGGCGCCAAGGCGACCGACATCGTGATTCTGGTGGTGGCCGCCGATGACGGCGTGATGCCGCAGACGCGCGAGGCCATCCACCATGCCAAGGCGGCGAATGTGCCCTTGGTCGTGGCGATGAACAAGATCGACAAACCCGATGCCAACCCGGATCGCGTGCGCCAGGAACTGGTTGCCGAAGGCGTGGTGCCCGAGGAGTATGGCGGCGACGTGCCCTTCGTGCCGGTGTCGGCGAAAACCGGGCAGGGCATCGACGAGCTGCTCGAGAACGTGCTGCTGCAGGCCGAGGTGCTGGAGTTGACTGCTCCGAAGGATGCGCTGGCCAAGGGCCTCGTCATCGAGGCTCGGCTCGACAAGGGCCGTGGTGCCGTGGCGACGGTGCTGGTGCAGTCCGGTACGTTGAAGCGTGGCGACGTGTTGCTGGCGGGGCAGGTGTATGGCCGCGTGAGGGCGATGCTCGACGAGAACGGCCGTCCGGTCGACGAGGCCGGCCCCTCGATTCCGGTCGAGATCCAGGGTCTGTCCGACGTGCCGGCTGCCGGCGACGAGGCGATGGCGCTGGCCGACGAGAAAAAGGCGCGCGAGATCGCACTGTTCCGGCAGGGCAAGTTCCGCGACGTGCGTCTGGCCAAGCAGCAGGCTGCCAAGCTCGAGAGCATGTTCGAGCAGATGGGCGAAGGCGAAGTCAAGACGCTGCCGCTCATCATCAAGGCGGACGTGCAGGGCTCCCAGGAAGCGCTGGCCCATGCGCTCGCCAAGCTGTCGACCGACGAGGTCAAGGTCAATGTCATCCATGCGGGCGTCGGTGGCATTTCGGAGTCGGACGTCAACCTCGCGCAGGCCTCCAAGGCCGTCATCATCGGTTTCAACACGCGTGCCGATGCAGGGGCGCGCAAGGCGGCCGAGGCCTTCGGTGTCGACATCCGCTACTACAACATCATCTACGATGCCGTCGACGAGGTGAAGGCAGCGATGTCCGGCATGCTGACGCCCGAGAAGCGCGAGAACATGCTCGGCATGGTCGAGATCCGGCAGGTCTTCCGCGTGCCGAAGGTGGGCGCGGTGGCCGGCTGCATGGTGCTTTCCGGCCTCGTCAAGCGCGGCTCGATGGTGCGCCTGCTGCGCGACAACGTCGTCATCTTCACCGGCGAGCTCGATTCGCTCAAGCGCTTCAAGGACGACGTCAAGGAAGTCAAGGAGGGTTTCGAGTGCGGCCTGTCGTTGAGGAATTTCAACGAGATCCAGGAAGGCGACCAGCTCGAAATCTTCGAGATTCAGGAAGTCGCCCGTACCCTGTGATGGCTGTATAAAAGTCGGCGATGGCGGGACGGCACCAGGCACAGGGTTTTTCGCGCGGCGAGCGCGTGGCGGAGCAGATCCGCCGCGACCTCGTCGACCTGCTGCGGCAGGTCAAGGATCCGCGGGTCGCACGCCTGTTGCCGCTGGTCACGCTCACCGATGTCGAGGTGACGCCCGACTACGCACATGCCAAGGTGTTCTACACCTCGCTGGCCGGGCCCGACCAGGGCCGGGACATCGCGCGCGGGCTGGCCCATGCCGCCGGCTTCCTGCGCCGCGAACTCGGCCGTCGTCTGCATATCCACCATATTCCTGAACTTCATTTCGTCTTCGATGCCTCGGTCGAGCGAGGCTCCCGCCTGTCGCACCTGATCGACGAGGTCATCGAGGCCGATCGCGCTGCAGCAGCCGACGGTGAATAAGCCCCGGAGGGCGCCCCGCCGCAAGGTCGACGGCGTGCTGCTGCTCGACAAGCCGGCAGGCATGAGTTCCAATGCCGCGCTGCAGAAGGCACGCTGGCTGTTCAATGCCGAGAAGGCCGGACATACCGGAACGCTTGATCCGCTAGCGACCGGACTGTTGCCCTTGTGCTTCGGCGAGGCGACCAAGTTTTCCGGGGAACTGCTCGATGCCGGCAAGTCCTACCTTGCCACCGTTCGCCTCGGTATCGTCACCGATACGGCGGACGCCGAGGGCAGGGTGCTCGAGACGCATCCGGTCACGGTGACCGAGGCGGATCTGCATGCCGTGCTGCCGCGCTTTACCGGGGAAATCGAGCAGGTTCCCCCGATGTACTCGGCCTTGAAACGGGATGGCGTGCCTCTGTACGAGCTTGCACGCAGGGGGATCGAAGTCGAACGCGCTCCGCGGCGCGTCACCATTTATTCGCTCCAAGTCTCGACATGGGGGAGCGATGGCTTTGCTCTTGCGGTGGATTGCAGCAAGGGCACGTATATCCGTACTCTTGCGGCTGATATTGGGGCCGCGCTAGGTTGCGGTGCCCACCTTTCGGCACTGCGGCGCACCCGCGTCGGATCGATGGATATATCTTCGGCCGTAACACTTCCAGCTATTGAAGTCTTGCCTGTAGAGCAGCGAGACTGCTTACTGCAGTCGGCGGATACCTTGCTGGTCGGGCTCCCTGTTGTTCAACTCGACGAGTTGGAATCAGCCCGCATAATGCAAGGTCAGGCGATTCGCCGGAATGACTTGGTTGATATGTCGTCTCGCGAGCATAAACTTTTCGGCCCGCATGGCTTCATCGGACTTGGCGAATGCGATCCCGATGGCTGGCTGAGGCCAAAGCGCCTTATCTCGACCAATTAGCGAGCGCGAATTTGTCGATATTTTTTACAGGCCAATCGCTCTGGGATAAAGATTTAGTGCCTAACTTGTTGTATATAAATAATAATTAATAGGTGGTCCAACTTGTGCTTATGGCTTGTTCAGGTGAATAATTTCAAATAAGGATCTGACATGAATGCCAAGCTTGCCATTTCTGTGATTGCCGTGTCTCTGTTGAGTGCGTTCTCTATGAACTCGGCTCAGGCTGCGGCGATTCGTGATGCCAATTTGTTTACGAACACGCTTGCTGCCAACGACGATGGTTCTACAGGTCTGGTGGGGTTGGGGTTCACGGCCCTGATCAACGGATCGAATTACTCACAAACCTACGTCAACAATAACGGCAACATCACCTTCGATCAGGCTATGTCGACCTACACTCCGTCGGCTATCAGTAATGGATCATATGGTCCTATCATTGCGCCGTTCTTTGCTGACGTGGATACGCGTGCCTCGGGTTCATCGTTGGTGAGCTATGGTAGTGCTACATTGAGTGGCCATAACGTATTTGGTGTGAACTACATCAATGTGGGTGTATATAGCTATCAAAGTATCTTCAACAGTTTTCAGATGATTCTCACCGATCGAAGCGATATCGCGGTGGGTGACTTTGATATCGAATTCAACTACGACGATATCAACTGGGAAGCCGGTACGGCAAGTAATGCACCAACAGGTGGTTTGGGAGGAACTTCCGCACTTGCCGGTTACTGGACCAGTCCGACATCGAACTACACGTTGCCCGGTTCGCTGGTCAATGGCGCCTTCATTGATGGCGGCCCCAATGCGCTGATCAGTCATTCTTTGAATAGTGATGTTCTTGGTCGCTATATCTTTGAAGTACGTGGTGGCGTGGTTCAACCTCCGAACAACGATGTACCGGAGCCTGCCAGCTTGGCACTGCTGGGTATTGGCCTTGCAGGGTTAGCAGGTTTGCGTCGTCGCAAGTCCTGATATAACCTCCTGAAAACAAAGCCCGGTGGTAGCCGGGCTTTGTCCGTTTACGTATATAATTCCCGCTCTTTTTTCGAGGGTGTTCGGCTCTATCAAACCGGGGCGGCGCCTGTTTTTCAACCAAGCGTTTGAGAGAAAACTCATGGCCATTACTACTGCCGACAAGGCGAAGATCGTTACCGATTTCCAGCGTGCCCAAGGCGACACCGGGTCCCCCGAAGTGCAGGTTGCCCTGCTGACCGCGCGCATCAACGACCTGACCGGTCACTTCAAGACCCACGTCAAGGACCATCATTCCCGCCGCGGCCTGCTCAAGATGGTGAGCCAGCGCCGCAAGCTGCTCGACTACCTCAAGTCCCGCAATGCCGATAGCTACCGCGCGCTGATCGAGCGCCTGGGCCTGCGCAAGTAAATTACCGAGAGGAAACGTTGTGCTGACACCCTTCAAGAAAAGATTCACCTACGGCGCGCATACCGTCACGATGGAAACCGCCGAAGTCGCCCGCCAGGCGACCGGTGCCGTGATGGTGAATGTCGACGATACCGTCGTGCTCGCCACGGTCGTTGCCAAGACCGACGCCAAGCCTGGGCAGGACTTTTTCCCGCTCACCGTCGACTACGTCGAGAAAGTCTATGCCGCCGGCCGTATTCCCGGCGGCTTCTTCAAGCGCGAAGGCCGTCCTTCCGAGAAGGAGACCCTGACCTCGCGCCTGATCGACCGGCCGATCCGCCCGCTGTTCCCCGAGGGCTTCTACAATGAAGTCCAGGTCATCATCCATGTGCTGTCGAGCAACCCGGAAGTCGACCCCGACATCCCGGCGATGCTTGGCGCTTCCGCCGCGCTGGCGATCTCCGGCATTCCCTTCGACGGCCCGATCGGCGCCGCGCGCGTCGGCTACATCGACGGCCAGTATGTGCTCAACCCCACCCTCAGCCAGTTGGTCGGCAGCCAGCTCAACCTCGTGGTCGCCGGTACGCAGGCGGCCGTGCTAATGGTCGAGTCCGAGGCCCAGCAGCTCTCCGAGGATGTCATGCTCGGCGCCGTGGTATTCGGCCATGACCAGATGCAGGTCGCCATCAATGCCATCAACGAACTGGTCGAAGTCGCCGGCAAGCCCGAATGGGACTGGCAGGCCCCCGCCAAGGACGAGGCGCTGATCGCCAAGGTCGCCGCACTGGCCGAGGCCGACCTGCGCGAGGCCTACCGCATCACCAGCAAGCAGGCACGCACGCAGAAATGCCGCGAGGTCACGAACAAGACCATTGAGGCGATCTGCGCCGGCGAAGGCGAACCCGATGCCACCGCCGTGGGCAATCTGATCTTCGAACTCGAGGCAAAGATCGTCCGCTCGCAGATCCTCAACGGTGAGCCGCGCATCGATGGCCGCGATACCCGCACCGTGCGTCCGATCACTATCCGTACCGGCGTGCTGCCGCGCACCCACGGCTCCGTGCTGTTCACCCGCGGCGAAACCCAGGCGCTGGTCATCGCCACGCTGGGCACCGGCCGCGACGAGCAGATCATCGATGCCCTGCAGGGCGAGTACCGTGATCGCTTCATGCTCCACTACAACATGCCTCCGTTCGCTACCGGCGAAACCGGCCGCGTCGGTTCGCCGAAGCGTCGCGAGATCGGTCACGGTCGTCTCGCCAAGCGCGCGCTGGTCGCCGTGCTGCCGTCCGCCGAAGAGTTTGGCTACTCGATGCGCGTGGTCTCCGAGATCACCGAGTCGAACGGCTCCTCCTCGATGGCCTCGGTCTGTGGCGGTTCGCTGTCGCTGATGGACGCCGGTGTGCCGCTCAAGGCGCACGTCGCCGGCATCGCGATGGGCCTGATCAAGGAAGGCAGCCGCTTCGCCGTGCTGACCGACATTCTCGGCGACGAGGATCATCTTGGCGACATGGACTTCAAGGTGGCTGGCACACGCAACGGCGTGACCGCCTTGCAGATGGACATCAAGATTCAGGGCATCACCAAGGAAATCATGCAGGTCGCCTTGGCGCAGGCCAAGGAAGCGCGCCAGCACATCCTCGGCATCATGGAGGGAGCGGTGACCGGGCACCGTGAAGAGGTGTCGAACTTCGCCCCGCGCATGATCACGATCAAGATCAATCCGGAAAAGATCCGCGACGTGATCGGCAAGGGCGGCGCCACCATCCGCGCCCTGACCGAAGAGACAGGTTGCTCGATCGACATCGAGGATGACGGCACGGTCACGATCGCTTCGGTGAGTTCGGATGCGGCCCAGGCTGCCAAGAAGCGCATCGAGGACATCACGGCCGAGGTCGAAGTCGGCAAGGTCTACGAAGGTACCGTCCTGCGCCTGCTGGATTTTGGTGCGATCGTCCAGATCCTGCCCGGCAAGGACGGCCTGCTGCACATCTCGCAGATCGCCAACGAGCGTGTCAATGCCGTGTCCGACAAGCTGAAGGAAGGCCAGGTCGTGCGCGTCAAGGTCATCGAGACCGACGACAAGGGCCGCGTGCGCCTGTCGATGAAGGCGCTGCTGGCAGAGGGTGGCGAAGCGCCCGCTGCCCAGTAAAAGGGACTTCCGCAACAACAAAAAAGGACGCTGCGGCGTCCTTTTTTGTTGTCTGCAGATGCGCGAATCAATGCGTCATCGCTTGGCCAGCTACTATTTGGCCAGCTGCTTCTCGCGACGCTCCTCGAGTTCCTTGCAGTCGATGCACATCGTGGCGGTCGGGCGGGCTTCGAGGCGCTTCAGGCCAATCTCCACGCCGCAGCTTTCGCAGTAGCCGTATTCGCCGTTCTCGATCAGGGCGAGCGACTCGTCGATCTTCTTGATCAGCTTGCGCTCACGGTCGCGGTTGCGCAACTCGAGGGCGATGTCGGATTCCTGGCTGGCGCGGTCGTTGGGGTCGGCGAACACCGTGGCTTCGTCCTGCATGGTATGCACGGTACGCTCGATATCGCCTGCCAGTTCCTGTTTCAGTGCTTCGAGGATTTGCCGAAAATGCGCCAGCTGCTTGGCGCTCATGTACTCCTCGCCCTTCTTGGGGGTGTAGGGAGGGAAATGCTTGTGCAGAAAGTCTTCAGCCATTCTCTCTTGTCCGCTCGGCAAAAAAGAAGCGTTTATAAACGAAACCCCCGGTCGTCGCAAGTTTTTACGGAGTCCGATTGACCGGGTCCTGGCCCCTCAGTAGAATGCGCCTTCCTCGGGGCGTAGCGCAGCCCGGTAGCGCGCTTGCTTTGGGAGCAAGATGTCGGGGGTTCGAATCCCTCCGCCCCGACCAGTATCCAGCGTTTCGAGTGTTGACATGCATGGCATCACCGGCCGCCCGTAGCTCAACCGGATAGAGCACCGGCCTTCTAAGCCGGGGGTTGTGAGTTCGAGTCTCGCCGGGCGGACCAAAAATCCATAAATATCATGGAGTTGCCTGCTCTGTGAAACTCACTAACCCTCCCGAACACTCGAAAACTGGTTCCATGCGTGGTTCCATATGTTAGCAAGCAAGGTCAAAAGATACTTAGAACGGCTGGACGAACTTACGCCTGCCGAGGTGTTGTACTCGGAAGACATTGGCACACTGCTAAAGCTAAGCAAAAAGCAACAAGAAAACCTCAGAGCAAGAGGCAACTTCCCGTTCCCGCTGAAGCGGGTAGGAAGGCGGGTGTGTGTTGATAAGCTTACAGTTGCAAAATGGCTCGCAGAAGAAGCGAAGCCGAGCGGACCCAAGGCTCCCCCTTCCCTGAAGAAAAAAAATCGCACTAGCGCCCCACAATCGTCAGCAAGACCTGGCATCGGACCCTTGCTGTTTCGCAAGCATCAGCAAGCAGCTAGCCTTAGCGCGTTGGTGAGACATAATCTCCAGCAAGCAGAATTTCTTGTCGAATTTTGGACTGACCTTGCCGAACTAGCGAAGCGGGGGAAGTTGTAGCTATACACGAAACGAACCCTCCCGAAGGAGGGTTCGCATTGAGTCAAGAGTCAAAAAATCCTCTTTGCCCTTGGACTCGTCCACTCGACGCCTCCACACCACGATGCCACTCGTGTGAACCCGCAACCGCCAAGTTGCGGGGTGGAGCGGGGCAATTTCTAACTGCCCCTAGTGCCATACCTGTCTGCCAGACAGTGTTACCGTTTTCGACAGCTCTCAGCTTTCGTTACTCCCTTAGACCATCGTCAAGTCAGCCTATAGGTTTCAATCACTACTCACCGAGTCTCCCACGCTTTCCGTTGATACGCATTGCCAATGCGCCGGAGTCAGCGTTTCCCACGTTATACACAAAAGTTAAATGCTTAGCGTGCCTGCTCATGTTGCGAGATATTCTAGTGCTCAGCACTTCACCGAATTTCTTCGGTTTTCAGGTTCCCAGGATTCCAAGACGGATACCTTACCCCTCTCAACACTCATCACAGCTTGACTAAATACCCTGCGGGTATTCACACGCATCACATTCCGCAAGAGTCCTCAACGGGACCCCTTATCGGTTTGAGCTATTCATCGAGGCGATTGACTTGCGTCAGATCGCGCCCAGGTGCGCCACTCTCGCTTGCACCCCTGACGTATTTCTACGCCCTCAGAAGCCTACCGCGCGTCACACGTTGAACCGTCTCCGGCTCCCCGTGGATGGGACTGGATACCCATACATTTCGTGTCAGGAACATCGAGGCATTTCCTCCTCGCGTCCGTGTCCGTGTCGCCCAATTACTGGCCATATTTGACCTGAAAGGAATGGAGTCGAACGAAGCATTTCAGCTTCGAGCGCTCCGTTGTATGCGTGGCGAGCTTAATTACAAGCACCACGCTTCCGCTGTCTAGCTGGGTTGGCGACCCAGCGTATGAGGCATCCGCCTCGCGGTATCGGATATGGCTAACGGGGGTGGCAACCCCGCATGGCCTAAGAATCAAGTTTGGCAGAGTTGGCACCCTCGTAGTGCATCAGCACCCGAGTTGATCAGTATAGATAAAAAATTTTCAAGGAATCCTACTCTGTAATCACCCCTTGTATCTATACATAGTCAGAAAGCCCGCCGTTGCGTGCTTTCTATATATCCGCAATCAGGGGGGTGATTAGTGTTTGACGCCAAGGTGCATACATTCAAAGCAGCTTACATGCAACGCATTCAAGACTACGTTCGTCTTGGATATTGCAGCTATGTTGCTGGGGAAGTGCCGCTCAAAAAGGCGCAAGATTTGGTGCGAAAGTTTGTGCAGTATTACCGCGTCGATTTAAATCAGAACGCACGCAACCGCGCAAAAAGAAAAGGCGAAGGGGTTGCTACGTTTCTGATGTATAGGCAAAAAAATGCAGAGTTGATTCACTGGATATTGCTTGTTTCAAAAGGGGAGCATCCAGCCTACAAGCTTGAGAGGCTTCGTGACGCTATTGACAAGCAACAGCGTATCAAACTAACAGGGTATGAGCTTGTCAGGCTTACCCGCGAAGGCGCGGAAAAGCCTTCCTGGACCTGGCAAATGACCAGTGAAAACTATCAGGGGTGGCGGGACAGAATTATTAATACTGTCCGCACAGGGGACGTGGACAAAGTGGAAAAGATGTTGCAGACGCTTTATGCAACGCCAGGGTTTTCAGGCAGCCGTAAGCAGGTCAAGAAATTGGCGCAGCTGTACAAAAATGAGTGGGTGCGTTCTCGGGGTAAGGAGAAACGCCCAAGCCTGCAAAGAATGTATTACCTAAACAGGCAAAAGTCAGAAACTGAATCACTTTACGGATTGCTGGGAAAGAACGCTACTTCGGGGTAGCAATAATAACAACGCAGTACCCAGAGGACACCCGTAGCAGGCTCGCGAGCCAGAAAGAGGACATAGGAAAAGCTACGGGTACTGCTTCGCAAGGAAGCAGTTATGTCCTCAAAAAAGAATGGAAATTTACACTCGGCCAAGAAAGCCAAGAACGACGAGTTTTATACGCAGCTTGAAGATATAGAAAAAGAGTTACGCCACTACAAGGCGCATTTCAAAGGGAAAACGGTATTTTGTAATTGTGATGACCCGGAGTGGTCAAACTTCTGGAAATACTTTACCTTAAATATTGACCACTTAGGGTTGGCAAGAGTGGTTTCTACGCATTACGAAAAAGGCGCGCAGTCTTACAAACTCGAATGCTTTCCTGGCGGCAGGGTTGTCAAGACACAGTTGGCAGGGGATGGCGACTTTCGCAGCGAGGAATGCATTGCAATCCTGAAGGAGGCGGACATTGTTGTAACCAACCCGCCGTTCTCATTGTTCCGTGAGTATGTCGCCCAGCTTGTAAAGCATGAAAAAAAGTTCCTGATAATCGGGAACAACAATGCTATCACCTACAAAGAGATTTTTAAGCTAATCAAGGAAAACAGGGTTTGGCTTGGAATAAGCCCTAGAAGTATGTCCTTCAAAACAGGGGAAGGGGAAACAATCCAAGTAAATGCCTGCTGGTTCACTAACCTCAGCCACAAAAAACGGAACGAAGAGTTGATTCTTTACCGTGAGTACTCGAAGGCCCCGGCGGACTATCCGAAGTATGACAACTATGATGCCATAGAAGTTGGCAAGGTCAAGGATATTCCTTGCGACTACGATGGCTATATGGGGGTGCCGATTACCTTCCTCGACAAGTACAACCCGAAGCAGTTCAAGATTGTTGGGATTATGAATACTGGAGAGGTTAATAATGGCATTAGGTATGAAAACACTCCGCATGGGCGTCCTCTCATCCAGGGGCGAGAGGTATATTTCAGAATAATAATAACAAGAAAGGGAGTAGGCAATGAAGATTGAGCTTAAAGAGGTGCCAATCAGGGAGGTGGTTGGCGGTTATAAGGATGACGCCGAGGAAGGGGTTACGGGGTACGGTGGCAAGCTGAATATCCGCCCAAAGTATCAAAGGGAGTTTGTATATAAGCTTCAGCAGGCAGCTAGGGTTATCGAAACGGTTCGCAAGGGGTTCCCTCTTAATGTCATGTACTGGGTAAAGAACACCGATGGTACTTTTGAAGTACTGGATGGACAGCAGAGAACTATCAGCCTATGCCAGTACTTCAAGGGTGATTACTCAATTTCTGAGCAGTATTTTCACAATCTCCCCAAGGACCAGCAGGAGCAAATCCTTGACTACAGGCTCATGGTGTATTTCTGCGAGGGAAGCGATAGCGAAAAACTGGACTGGTTCAGAACAATAAACATCGCAGGCGAAAAGCTTACGGAGCAGGAACTACGCAATGCAGTCTATACAGGGGAATGGCTTACAGATGCCAAGAAGCATTTCAGCAAGACTAACTGCCCAGCCTGGAACCTAGGGAGCAACTACCTCGAAGGCTCGCCAATTAGGCAGGAGTACCTTGAAACAGTGCTCGACTGGATTAGCCGGGGACAAATCAAGCAATACATGGCAAACCACCAGCAGGATACGCATGCTACCGAACTGTGGACTTATTTTCAGAATGTTATGGCTTGGGCTAAGACGCTTTTCCCGAACTACAGGAAGGAAATGAAGAAGGTGGCATGGGGAAGGCTCTATAACGATTACAAGGATAGCAAGCACGCCCCGAAAGACTTGGAAGCAAAAGTGGCAAAGTTGATGCAGGATGACGATGTTAGCAACAAGACAGGAATTTATACCTATCTGCTAACGGGGAAGGAGAGTTGTTTGAGCGTTCGCACCTTCTCTGAAACCATGAAGCGAGAAGCGTTTGAACGGCAGCAGGGAGTGTGTCCGCGGTGCTCCCCTCCAACATCCTACAAGCTTGCGGAGATGGAGGCTGACCACATAACGCCATGGCATGCAGGAGGAAGGACTATTGCCGATAACTGCCAGATGCTATGCAAGAAATGCAATAGGGAGAAAGGCGGGACCTGAAGACTATATGCATTATGGTTAGGTGTGGTAGTATCATCAGATACCGCTCATGGAATGCATACCAATATGCGTGATAGTTCATTTGGACCTGTGGTTGCTTTGGTCGTAGCTGTTCTTGCCTGTTCTTACTCGATGGGTAGCGTTGCGGCTGGGTACTCTAAGTCTGAGCTTGATAGAAACATGTCAGTTACGCTTGAGTCCTGTATGAAGAAGCAGAGAAGTGCTCCTGGCAACGAGTACTTTTCAGACGAGCAGAGCAGGGAGTTTTGTTTGTGCTACGCCAAGCAGTTTTATAGTCGAATAACTAAAGAAGAGCTTGATTACGCTAACAGACACAGAACCTTGGATAAGGTCTTGCCTAAAATTCAGGAATCAGACCATTTTTGCAGGGGTGTATTTTCTGAAAAATGGGGGAATCCTGCTACTTCTAAAAAGTCAGATTATGTCGCATTTTACAAAAGTAAGTTGTACGCGTCGTGTTCAATGGGATTGTCTTCGAATAAAGATCCTCTGCCAGCAGAAATGATAAAGCCAATTTGCTTGTGCTTTGGCAAAGATTTATCTGAAAAGCTAACATTTCGGCAGATGCAGGATTCGGATAAAAACCCAGCAAAGTACGGTGCATTGGCTGAAAAGACGATGGGCTTGTGTGTAAATAGGGTGCTTTCGGGTAGGTAATCAAAGGTTAGAGGGAGGGGTCATGGGCAAAAAAAGAGTGGCGAAAGAGTGGATAATATTCTTGGTTGCATGTGTGGCTGGGGTTGTGATTGGACCTAGTGTGATATATGTAGCAATGGGCGCCTTTGGTGGCTTGCCAGATGACATTACCTCTGTAGGTAAGGCGTACAATGAATGGCTTTCGAGAGAGAAAACGTGGTTTGTTTTGGCGGTTGGTTGTTATTTCTCCGTGACGCTACTTAGGTCAATTATCTGGGCTGTAAAGAACGCTTCTAGTGATGATTGAAATGGCCCGTATTCGTGTGTCTAGCGTTCTAAAGAAGACCGGTGGCCCCGTGGGTTATGCCGAAGCTGGCAGTAGTGTCTTGGTTAATGTTGGAGAAGGTTTGTATAGGTGGGGTTCAGTAGTCAGGATTGTCACCCCGACCACTGCAATTATTCAATTCGAAGATGGTGCCGGCGAGCTAGGCGAGAAGGTTTTAGACGCAAGCGCTCTGACCTTGGTTTGCGATGATTGATTTGGTGGCTAACAGGCTGACGGTTGTTTGAGCTTGTAGAAGGTTGTGCAGCTTGCGGGTTTCTTTTCCAGCCAACCGCACTTTTCCAGCCTGGTCGTTGCTCGTGATATTTCGGATGTGGATAGTCCTGTAGCCTTGGCAATCGTTGAGCGTTTCGGGTAGCAGTTCTCCCCTGACTTGTTTGCATACAATGCAAGGGTGTGCAGAACTTTCAGGTCCGAAGGCTTTAACCGCGCATCACTGATAGCTTTAGCGGGGATTTGGGCAAATTTATTGCCATCCAGCCAGCTATTGCCTATATTGTCGTAGTTTCTTTTAAAGCTTCCGGCTCCGCTCCCCAGCGACTCGGAAGCTTTTTTCATTTGTGCTGGCTTAGCTTGAACTTGGTGAATATAAATTCTTCAATTGCCGCGGCAAGCCAGTACGGTCGACCGCCTAGGTAGCCTGGGGCAGGTAGTTTGCCTTGTTTCACCCAATTCTCAATGGTTCGCTCCGTTACGCCGAATTTTGCCGCCACCTCCCTTTTTTTCATTGTTTCAAGCATAATTATCTCCCTGTTGTTATAGTTAAAAATACGTTTTAAATTAGTATAGGTACCTATGCGAAAATATCGCAAATTATTTCGCAGATTTATTGCGAAAAACTTTCGTGGTGTGCGCGTTTGGTCACCCCTATATAAACATACCAATACAGGGAATAGCTTTTCCCTGTAGACCCTGACAGGGTAGGCGATCAATTCTGGGTAGGCGATTGCAATGCAATCGCGACTATTTGGAAAGGGAAGCCATAACCCTGGCGATGCCGGTAGCCCCCTTTTCCAATTAGCCGAGGGAACCCAGTGGGTTCCGTTACATTCACCGGCTTTAAGCCACAGTTCTGATTGGCTTTTCGGAAATATTCGTGGTGTGCACTTCCAGTTTTACTTTGCCATTGCTGGAAATTTAGCCGTTTTCCCTTTCGTGGAATTGCGGAATATTTCGTGGTGTGCGCTTTTTCTTGCCTACAAGTGGGTCGCTCGCAGGTGCAGGCTTTATGCCTGCACCCTTAAATAATTTGCTAAGTCTTTTTCGGGTTGCAGGGGTGATTGGTTCCAGCTTGATTGCCTGTTTCACAGAAAATCTGCTTTCCGGGTATTAAAAAAGCGTGTATATCGCTTAAATGTCTGCAATGACGAGTGTCCAGTCATTTCCATTACTTCAAGCATGCTGAGCTTGTGTTTGTGGCTGTTCTCGCATAAGCGGGAAATAGCTTCATGGCGCAAGTCATGGAATTTAAAGTCATCAATTCCTGCCTTGTGACACAGTAGCCTGAAGCTTTTAATCATCTCGCGCGAGTTATTCTTAAACTCTTCGAACAAATATGACTCGTTATGCCTTTGTTTTGCAAGAAGCTCGCGAGCGGCTTTCGACAGCAGCACCGTCCGTCCTTTCTTCGTTTTCTCGTTTTCAGGCTTAACGTACAAAGCTCGCTTATCAGGCGTAACGTCAGTCCACTTCGCAAGCATTAGCTCCTGTGCTCTCATTGCCGTTTCTATTGCGAAAAGTATTAGGTTTTCCCATGCTTTTGCCTTCGAAGGCATGAGCGTGCAAGCATCCAGCAATGCCTTCAGTTCTTTGCCGTCTGGCGATAGCCTCCGCTCCCGAACATTCGACCAAGGGCGGGGAACCTCGACTCCCGAAAAGCGTGACGAGTCGAACGGGTAGTTGTGGTGGTCGGCGTGCCACTGCAAAACGGTCTTTAGGGAGTAAAAATATTTCCTGATTGTTGAGTCTGAATACGTCTTAACAGTGGCTCCATCGTAAAGCTTGTGCCGATTGGCGGTGCTGCTTGTTCGATTTTCCGGTTTCCGCCTGTCAGGCACAGGGGTTTCTTTCAGCACCTGCAGGTACTTTTTTACTCGTTGCTTAGTCAGCGTTTCGAGCGTGTACGCTTTCAAGTCCTCCTGCACTTGTCGGTACCGTCCTACTTCCCGCCAGTCAGGTGTTACGGCTTCAAAGTACTCGTCAAAAATATCGCCTATCGTTGTGCTTTTCTTGACCCTGGCAGGGGTAATGCCCTTGTCCATCTGGCTTTCAAGTTCTCGCGCCCATGCTTCTGCTAAGCGCTTACTTGAGAAGGTCTTGGAACGTGTTGGGAAGCCCCGGCGGTGGATGCGTGCGATAAACTTCCCTGCTTTCTGCTCGATATGTGCCATGTCTGGTTCCAATCTGGTTCCATTTTGTGGTTGTGGAGAGCATAACACCAGTTGCCAAGCGTGTTTCGGCTGGATTCGGCTGAGCCTTCTAAGCCGGGGGTTGTGAGTTCGAGTCTCGCCGGGCGGACCAGGCGATTTTCAGACGACACGCTGGTGATCTTCCCCCAATGGAGATTGACCCATGCCAGACGTCGTACTTACCGAAATTCATGGACGAGTCGGCTTGATCCGGCTGAATCGCCCCGAAGTCCTCAATGCCCTCAACAACGATGTCGCCGATGGCATCGCCCGGGCCGTCGACGCCTTCGAGGCGGACGAAAACATCGGCTGCATCGTCGTCACCGGCACCGAAAAGGCCTTCGCTGCAGGTGCGGATATCGCCTACATGAAGGACTTCGGCTACATGGATACCTACAAGTCCGATTTCCTGTCGAACCGCTGGGAACGCATCCGTACCGCCCGCAAGCCGGTCATCGCGGCAGTCTCGGGCTACGCCCTCGGCGGCGGCTGCGAACTGGCGATGATGTGCGACATGATCTACGCTGCCGAGAACGCGAAGTTCGGCCAGCCGGAAGTCAAGCTTGGCACATTGCCCGGCCTCGGCGGCTCGCAGCGACTGCCGCGTGCGGTCGGCAAGGCCAAGGCGATGGATCTTTGCCTGACCGCACGCATGATGGATGTGCAGGAGGCTGAGAAAAGCGGACTGGTCGCACGCATCTTCCCGGTCGACAAACTGCTCGAGGAAACGCTGGCCGCCGCCCAGATGATTGCGTCCTTCTCGTTGCCGGTAGTCATGATGGTCAAGGAGGCCGTGAATCGCGCCTACGAATCCTCGCTTGCCGAAGGATTGCTATTCGAGCGCCGTACCTTCCATGCCGCGTTCGCGCTCGAAGACCAGAAAGAGGGAATGGCGGCCTTTGCCGAGAAGCGCAAGCCGCAGTTCAAGCACCGCTAGAAAAAGTAATGCTAGAATTCGCGCCCTCCCAGCCGTGACAATACATACGGTGTGAGAGCCCAGTTTACGGCGGTGGCTATAGCTCAGTTGGTAGAGTCCCGGATTGTGATTCCGGTTGTCGTGGGTTCGAGTCCCATTAGCCACCCCACCCAATCAAGGGGTTACAGACGACCAGTCTGTAACCCCTTTTCCTTTGGTGGCCAGCGGGACACAACAAGCCACGACAGGGCAAGCCCGGGTCTGGCAAGACAGTTACGGACGAATGTTGATGTTCACTCTGGATCATTTCCATAAGTGGCTGTTGTGCTGCATGCTTATGAGGATGCCCACAGGCTTACCCACAATTTCTGTGGGTGACTTACAAACGGTTACGAATGCTTGCAGAAGCGACAAAGTTTTTGCGAGGGGGATCGGTAATCTGCTTCCCGTAGTTTTTACCTCCCTGAGAAGGTGCCTATGCCTTCATTGCGCCCCGGCGGTTTTCCCCTTTCCGCCGGGGTTTTTCTTTTGGGGTGCGGCCGTGGCCCATGGGAGCCTCCGGGCCTTGAGGGATTTTCCCGGCAGGCTCGTCTGGTGAGACTGCGCATGGGATAGCATTGCCCCGTCATGTTGCATCTGCATCTCGGCAATCGCCCCGAACCTCTCGTCGCTGCATTGGCCGCCGTGCTGCGCGTGGATCCGTTGCCGCTGCTCGAGACCGAGGTGGTGGTGACGCCATCGACGGCGGTGTCGCGCTGGCTGGGCTTCCGCCTTGCCGACACGCTCGACATCGCTACCCAGACAGCCTTTCCATTCGCGGCCGCCCATGCCTGGCAACTGATCGGGCGCGTGCTGCCCGAAGTCGCATCGCGCAATCCCTTCGACCGCACCACCCTGCAGTGGCGACTGCTGCGTCTGCTCGGCACGAGTGATGCGCCGGAGGTCAGGCGCTATCTCGCCGGGGACGACGGGATGCGTGCCAGCGAACTGGCCGGTCGCCTCGCCGCGCTGTTCGAGCGCTATCTGGTCGAGCGGCCGGACTGGATAGCCGCCTGGAGTGCGGGCCGACGTCTCGGCCTCGGTCCGGACGAGGCCTGGCAGGCCGGGCTGTGGCGCAAGCTTGCCGGCGAACTGGTGGATCCGGCTGCCGAGCATCCGCGCGAGCGGTTCTTCGCCCGGTTGCAGGAGGAACCGGCGGCGCGTGCGCGCCTGCCGCGACGCCTCTCGCTGTGGTGCGTCGAGGCGATGCCGCAACTCTATTGGGAAGTGTTCGCCGGATTGGCCGAGTGGGTCGAACTGCATGTGTTCGTGCTGGCACCGAGCCGCGAATACTGGGGCGACATCGACAGGAAGCGGGAGCAGTTGCGCATGGCGCTCGAGCATCCGGAGACCGCGACACTCTATGAGACCGGCCACCCGCTGCTCGCCTCGCTGGGCCGCGCGCGGCAGCATGCGGCGGTAAGGCTGGCCGACACCCTCGGCAGCGGTACCGAGCACGCCTGGTTCGTCGAGCCGCCGGCGACCCTGCTGGGCACGCTGCAGCGCGACCTGCTCGCGTTGGCTCCGTGCAGCAGGGCCGCACCGGATGCCTCGTTGCAAGTACACGATTGCCACGGTGCGCTGCGCGAGGCCGAGGTGCTGCACGATCGCCTGCTCGACCTGTTCGAGCGGCTGCCCGGTTTGCAGCCGTCCGACATCCTGATCCTGACCCCCGACATCGAGACCTATGCCCCGCTGGTCGAGGCGGTGCTGACGCATGCGGAACCGGCGCTGCGCATTCCCTGTGCGGTGGCCGACCGGCCTCTTGCTGCCGCTCCGTTGTGGCGCGCGCTGCGTCGACTCTGCGCGGTCGCTGGCGGCGAACTGGACGCCGAGAGCGTGATGGGGTTGCTCGAGGAGACTGCCCTGCGGCGAGCCTTCGACATCGAAGCCGGGGACATGCCGCTGCTGCGCGACTGGGTGGCACAGGCCGGCATCCGCTGGGCCGAGGACGGCCGCGCGCGCCGCCGCCTGGGTTTGCCCGCGGACGATGCGCACACCTGGCGTGCCGGCCTGCGCCGGTTGCTGCTCGGCGTGGCGCTGCCCGATGCGCCAGAACGGCTGTGGCACGACATGCTGCCGGCGGCCGGCAGTGAAGGCGGTCGTGCCGCCCTGCTCGGTCGCTTCATCGATTTCTGCGAGGCGCTGTTCAACCTTGCGGAAAAAGTCGGTGCCGGCAGGACGGCGTCTGAATGGAGTGATCTCCTGGTCGGATCGATGGAGCGCTTCCTGTTGCCTGATGAGGCGGAAGAGGGGCAGATGCAGCGCCTGCGCGAGGCGCTGGCGAAGCTCGACGAACACGTCCGCGATGCACGCTGCACGACCGAACTGCCGCTGGCGGCGGTCCTGCGCGAACTCGATGCGCTGCTTGCGGAGCAGGCGCCGGCACAGGCCTTCGCCGGCGGCTGTGCCACCATCGCCGCGCTGCAGCCCGGCCGTCCGCTGCCGGCACGCGTGCTGTGCCTGGTCGGCATGAACGACGGCGCTTGGCCGCGGCCCGCGCCGCAACCGGGCTTCGACCTGCTGGCGCGCCATCCGCGTCCCGGCGACCGCAACCGGCGCGGCGAGGAACGCCATGCCTTCCTCGAGACGCTGCTGTGTGCCCGCGACGCGCTGGTCCTTACCTATACCGGCCACGATGCGCGCAGCAATGTCGAGCAACCGCCTGCCGCGCCGCTGGCCGAATTGCTCGATACGCTGGCCTCGATGACCGGGCTGGAGGCGCAGGCATTCGTCGTGGCGCACCCCCTGCAGCCCTTCGGCGCAGCCTACCGGGGTGGCAGCAGCGATGGCAGTGGTGATGGCAGCAGTGATAGCGATGGGCGCCTGTTCAGTTATGACAACGAGCATTGCCTGCCCGGCATGCAGTTCCCACCCGCCTTCCTGACCATCGATGACGCGACGTCCGGGATCGCGGACGACGAATTGCAGGTCGATCTCGCCCGACTCCAGCGCTTCTTCGCCAACCCGACACGCAATTTTCTGCATGAACGGCTCGGCATCCATCTGGAGGAGGGCGAGGAACTGCTCGAGATCCACGAACCCTTCGTGCCCGACAAGCTCGATGAGTACCGACTGCGCGCCGCCTGTTTCGATCTGCGCCTCACGGGCGCCGACGATGTCGCGATCGCGCACCTGTTGCGGGCACGCGGCTGGCTGCCGCACGGAGTAGCCGGCGAACTCGCGTGCGCCGCCGCGTGTGCGCAGGCGGACACGCTCTGGCAACGGGCGCGGCCATGGCGCGAGGCTGAGGCGGTGCCGGCGATCGACATCGACTTTCGAGGAGGCGGCGTCCAACTGGTCGGCCGGCTCGACGGTCTGACTTCGCAGGGCCTTTGGCGCGTGCGGCCCGGCAGCATCCGGGCAAGCGACCGGCTGCGGCTCTGGCTCGACCACCTTGCCCTGCAGGTTTGCGCACCGGCGGGAGTCATGCGCGAAAGCGCGCTGGTCGCTCGCGACGGCGTGCTGCGGCTGCTGCCTCCGCCTTCCGTGGCCGACGCGGCGGAACGGCTCGCCGAACTGCTGGCGATCTATCGTGACGGCCGGCGCATGGCGCTGCCCTTCTATCCCGAGACCGCCTGGGCCTGGCTCAGGAAAGGCAAATGTCGCGACGAATGGGAAGGCGATTCCTACCACAACCGGCGCGGCGAGTGCGACGATCCCTATGTCCGTCTCGCGCTGCGCGACCATCCTGACGATCCGCTCGGCGAGCGTTTTCAGGCGCTGGCTCGGCGCATCCTCGAGCCGCTGGCGAAGGTGGTGGACGATGACTGAACGCCACTTCGTTCCGCTCCAGGGCCCGTTCGACGTCGCTCTGTCCGGCACGCGCCTGATCGAGGCGGGCGCCGGCACCGGCAAGACCTGGACCATCGCCACGCTGGTGCTGCGCCTGCTGCTCGAACACGAGCTGGCGATCGGACAGATCCTTGTGGTTACCTACACGCGGGCCGCCACCGGCGAGCTGCGCGCACGCATCCGCGCGCGGCTCGCCGGTGCGCTGGCCGCCTTCGCGGCCGGCACGGCCGAGGAGCCTTTCCTGCAGGAACTGCTGGCCCGCCAGGCATATCGGCGCGAAACGGCGATGGCGCGGCTGCGGCTCGCGCTCGAGAGCTTCGACGAGTCGGCGATCCATACCATCCACGGCTTCTGCCAGCGGGCGCTGGCCGAGGCGGCCTTCGAGGCCGGCTGCGGCTTCGAGCGCGAGCTGCTGGCCGACCAGACGGAACTACTCGACAGCGTAGCGCGCGATGCCTGGCGCCGTCTTATGGCGGAGGCGACGCCGGCCTGGTCTGGCTGGCTGGCCGGGAAGGTCGCAGGGCCCATAGACTTGGCGCGGCTGATCAAGAATCACCTCGGCCGCGGCTATGCGTCGCTCGCGGCGCCGGCGGCGCCGGGTCGCGCGACTGCCGAGAGCGATTTCGTGGCCGCCTTCGAAAGTGCGCGCGAATTGTGGCAATCCGATGCCGACAGGATCCTGGCCTTGCTCGAGAACGCGAAATTGAACAAAGGCAGCTACAAGCCCAAGCAGATCGCGAAGCGTGCCCAGGCGCTCGAAGTTTTTCTTGGCCAGAACGTTGCCGCGCTGCCTGTATCCGAAGGTGCGAAGTATTTCGGTTCCAGCGAAATCGTGGCCAAGCTGAACAAGGGCGCCAGCGCGCCGGAGCATCCGTTCTTCGCGTCGATGGATGCGTTGCTGGCCGCGGCCGAGGGGTATGCAGCCGCCTGCGATGTCGCGCTGCGCCGGTTGGTGCACGATTTTCTGCTGTCGGCGCGCGAGGAACTGGCGGCAAAGAAGCGTCGTCGTGGCCAGCAGACCTACGACGACCTGCTGGCCGACCTGGCCGCCGCATTGCAGGGCGAGAGCGGGGCGCCGCTCGCCGCCAGCCTGCGCCTGCGCTACCGTGCCGCACTGGTCGACGAGTTCCAGGACACCGATCCCTTGCAGCTCGACATCTTCAGCCGCGTATTCGGTTCGGCCGATCATCCGCTCATCTTCGTCGGCGACCCGAAGCAGGCGATCTATGGCTTCCGCGGTGCCGACGTGTTCGCCTACCTCGATGCGCGACAGCGCGCCGATGCGGGCTACGCGCTGCTGCAGAACCGCCGCTCCGATCCGCCGCTGCTGGCGGCGTTCAATGCGCTGTTCGACCGGGCGCGGCCCTTCCTGCTCGACGCGCTTCCCTTCGACGAGGCCGTGCCTGCCTCGATGCCGCGCCGGTCGCTGGCGATCGACGATGGTGCCGCACCGTTCACCGTATGGACGATGGGCGCGACGGAAGACGGCAAGCCGATCTCGAAGGAGCTCGCCCTGCCGCAGGTGGCCGCGGCCGTGGCCGCCGATATCGCGCGGTTGCTGGCGCTCGCCCGGGATGGCCGCGCACGGTTCGACGGCCGCCCCCTGGATGGCGGCGACATCGCCGTGCTGGTACGCAAGCGCCGGCAGGGCGAGGCCGTGCGGCAGGCGCTGGGCCGGCACGGCATCGCCAGCGTGGCGATGGGCGGCGGCAGCGTCTGGGAAAGCGATGAGGCGGAGGAGATGGAGCGCCTGCTGCTGGCGGTGGCCGCGCCGGCGCGCGAAGGACTGGTGCGTGCCGCGCTGGCCACCGTCCTGCTCGGGGCCGGGGCCACGCAGCTCGCGGCCTGGAACGACGATCCTGAGGGCTGGAGTGTGCGGCTCGAGCGCTTCCACGCCGACCACCTGCTGCTGCGCGAGCGCGGCTTCATGGCGATGTGGCGGCGGCTGCTGCGGCGCGAAGGGGTAGTCGCGCGCGTGCTGGCGCGCCCCGACGGCGAGCGGCGCCTGACCAACTACCGCCACCTGGCCGAACTGCTGCAGGCGGCCGAGCATGCGGGCACGCTCGACGCGGCCGGCCTCGCGCGCCACATCCTGCGGCAGCGCGAGGCTCCCGAGGGTGAGGAGAACCAGTTGCGTCTGGAGAGCGACGCGCAACTGGTGCGCATCGTCACCATCCATGCCGCCAAGGGCCTGCAGTATCCCGTCGTCTATTGCCCGTTCCTGTGGGACGGGCCGCAGGAGGACAAGGCCGGCTGGCCGGTACTGGCGCATGACGGTGAAGGCGGGCAACACGAGCAAGGCAGGGCCTGCCTGGATTTCGGCTCACCCGGCATCGACGCGCTGCGGCGTCAGGCCGACCTCGAAGCCGCCGCCGAGGAGCTGCGCCTCGCCTATGTCGCGCTGACCCGTGCCCAGCACCGATGTGTCGTCGCGTGGGGGCGCGTCAACCAGTGCGAGCGTTCGCCGCTGGCCTGGCTGCTGTTCGGGCCGCGGGAAGCGATGGCCGACGATCCGCGCTCCTGGCTGGCGGACCGGCTGGCGCGCGGAGACGAAGATCTGAACGCCGCGCTGGATGACCTTGCGCGGCGACTCGATGGCGCGCTGCGCGTGTCGCCGCTGCCGACGGATGGCACCCAGGCGCCCTTGCAGGCGCGGCCGGTATCGGCCGGTCCGTCACGCAGCTTCACCGTCGCGATTCCCGCCCCCTGGCGTATCACCAGCTTCTCCGGGCTGGCGGCAAGGCTGGCGGATGAGGCGGCCGCGGAGTCGGGTGGGGCCGACCGCGATGCGCTGGTCGCTCCTGCCATGCCGGTCGCCGTCCCGCCGGCGCCGACTTTGTGGCCCCCCCACGCTCGCAAATCCGGCTCGCTGCCTCCCGAGGGGGGGGCGTCGGCTCGGGACGGCCCGGCGCCGACTTTTGCGAGCATCCACGCCTTTCCGCGCGGCACGCGGGCCGGCAGCTGCCTGCACGCGATTTTCGAACGCATCGACTTCCAGCGCGCCGCGCAGGCCGGCCCCGTCGTCGCGGCCGCGCTCGCCGACTTCGGCTATGCGCCGGAATGGCAGCCGGCGCTCGAACGGATGGTCGCCGACGTCCTCGCGACGCCGCTCGACGCTTCCGGCCTGCGGCTCGCCGACGTGCCGCGGGCGGCACGGCTGGTCGAGCTGGAGTTCGCTTTTCCGATGGAATCACCCGCCGGGCGGGCGGGCTACATGAAGGGCTTCATCGACCTGGTGTTCCGTCATGGCGGGCGCTGGTACATCGTTGACTGGAAATCGAACCGGCTCGGCGACGGTGCGGCCGACTACGGTCCGGCGGCACTCGCCGAGACGATGCGCGCGCACCGCTACGACCTTCAGCTCGCCATCTATGCGGCGGCCCTGAAGCGGGCGCTGGCGCTGCGCGAGCCCGCCCTCGACTGGGAGGAGTCGTTCGGCGGCGTGTTCTACCTGTTCCTGCGCGGCATGGCGCCCGGCTCTTCGTCCGGCATCCATTTCGCCCGGCCCACCCTCGACGAGATTGGCGAATGGCTGCCTTGACCTCCTCCCTCGCACCCTCGATCGTCTTCCACCTCGCGCGCGCCCTCGGCAGCGGCGACCCGCAGATGGAGCTGGCCGCGGCGCTCGCCTGCCAGGCGACGCAGGCCGGCCACGTCTGCGCCGACCTCGATCAGTCGGCGGGCTGGGGGCCGTGGGCGGAGGCGATGGACGCCGCGCAGCGCGCCGACTTCCGGGCGCGGCTGCCGGGGATGGCGATCGTCGGCGCGGCCGAGGACTGGACGCCGCTGGTCTGGGATGGGCGCCGCCTCTATCTGCGCCGCTACTGGGATTACGAACGCACGGTCGCCACCGACCTGGCCGCGCGTGCGGCAATCGCCCGGCCGGTGGATGCAGCGCTCGAACGGCAGCTCGCGGAAATGTTTGCGGATGCGGGTCAGCGGCGTGCGGCGTGCGTCGCGCTGACCCGCGGCCTCTGTCTGGTCTCCGGCGGACCGGGCACCGGCAAGACGCATACGCTGGCACGCATCATCGGCCTGCTGCAGGCCCGGGAACCGGGCCTGCGCATCGCGCTCGCCGCCCCGACCGGCAAGGCCGCTGCCCGCATGGGCGATGCGCTGCGTGCGGCGGGCGTGCTTGTGGCGGACGAGGCGCAGACGCTGCATCGCCTGCTCGGCCTGCGTGCCGATGGCAGCGGTTACTACCGGAACAAGGAGCGGCCGCTGGCGACGGACGTGCTGGTCGTCGACGAAGCCTCGATGATTGACCTGTCGCTGATGGCGCACCTGCTGGCGGCGCTGCCGGCGACGGCCCGGCTGATCCTGCTCGGCGACCGCGACCAGCTCGCCGCGGTCGAGGCCGGCGCGGTGTTCGCCGACCTGTGCGCCAGTCCGCGCCTCGCCGGCTGTGTCGCCACGTTGACGACGAACTTCCGCTTCGGTGCCGCGAGCAGCATCGGCCGGCTGGCCGACGCCTTGCGTGCCGGCGATGCGACGGAGGCGATCGCGCATCTGCAGGCTGGCGGCGGGGATGTCGGCTGGCGGGACGGCGATGCGCGTGCGCTGGCTGCAGCCGCGCGTGACGGCTACGCGGCGTATCGTGAGGCGGTCCTCGCCGGGGCCGCGCCAGCCGAGCTGTTCGAGCGGTTCGCCCGCTTCCGCGTGCTGTGCGCGCTGCGCAGCGATGTCGCGGCGGTCAACCGCGCGCTGGGCGATGCACTGGCGTCCGGGCTGCCGGTGATGGTGCACAGGAACGACGTCCTGCTGCGCCTTTTCAACGGCGACATCGGGCTGGTGCTGCCCGACCCGGCGGACGGCGCCCTGAAGGTCTGTTTTCCAACGGAAGGCGGCACGTATCGATGGATTCCGGCCGTGCGCCTGCCGGCCTGGGAGCCGGCCTGGGCCATGACCGTACACAAGTCCCAGGGCTCGGAGTTCGAGCGGGTCCTGCTGGTCCTGCCCCCGGTCGCGACGCGGGGTGCTTCGCGCGAGCTGGTCTATACCGGTGTGACGCGGGCAAAACAGGGGGTCGAGCTGCAAGCGGGCGAAGACGTGCTCCGAAGCGCGATCGGAAACCGCGCCGAACGGATGTCCGCGCTATGCGAGAAACTCGCCTGAAAGAGGCTTACCGACCCTGCTGGATCTTGTTGAGCATGCGGGCCCGGCCGGAGGCTTCGGCCTGGTTGGCGGCCGAAACCTGACGACCGTACTGGTCACGCTCTTCCTTGGAGCGTTTCACAGCTTCGATGCTCTTGATGCAACGCCAGCGCGAACCCGTCTTGGTGACGAGCAGCTTCATCTCCTCCACCGGATGGTGGGTGCGGCAGTGGTAGCAGTAGCGGGTAGCGGGGGAATTCTTGTCACTCATAATGCCGGCGAATTATACCAAGAGATGCGCGGACCTAGTCCTGGACTGAAACCAGCCCGGCTGGCCTGAGTTTTGCCGGGATCGGCTGGCCCTTGCGGGCCCTTTGCGCCCGGTAGTGGTCGCTGTCCTTGCGGGGCAGTTTCCATTCCGCGACCTTGCCGCCGCGACCGGTGCCGCTGACGACGAAACCATCCGCACCGACGGCCACCGCCGCCATTTCATCCTTGCCGTCCAGCGCCTGCAGGATCGTGCCGCGGCCCTTGGCCATGGTCTTGACGTCGGCGAGGGGGAAAAGCAGCAGGCGGCCGGCGGCGGAGATCGCGGCCACCGTGTCGCCAGCGCCGACTTTTGCCGGAGACAAAGGCTTCTCGCCTTTTTCCAGACTCATGAACGCCTTGCCGGCGCGGTTGCGGGAGACAAGGTCGGCGATGCTGGCGATGAAGCCATAGCCGCCAGAGTTGGCGAACAGGTAGTGCACCTCGGGCGCGTCGGTGAGCGCCTGGGCGAGCTTGCCGCCGTCCTGGAATTCGATCAGCGTGGCGAGCGGCACGCCGTCGCCGCGCCCGCCGGGCAGGTCGGCGACGCGCACGCTGTACGCCCTGCCGTTCGTGTCGATGACGACGAGCGGCCAGATCGTGCGGCTTTCCTGCACGAGATAGGGGAAGTCGCCGGTCTTGTAGGAGATGCTGTTCGGGTCGATGCCGTGGCCCTGGCGCGTGCGCACCCAGCCGTTCTTCGAGACGATCACCGTGACCGGCTCGTCGGGAATCGCCACCTCGGTGGTGCTGACCGGAGCGACGGCCTCGATGAGGGTGCGGCGCGCATCTTTTGTTAAATCGCCGAACTTCTTGGCGTCCTCTGTGATTTCGCGGACCACGAGCTTGGTGAGTTCCTTGCGGTCTTCGAGGATGCGGCGGAGGTCTTTGGCTTCTTCTTCCAGCGCCTTCTGCTCCTGCTCGATCTTGATGCCTTCGAGGCGGGCCAACTGGCGCAAGCGGATTTCGAGGATGTCCTCGGCCTGGATTTCCGACAGCTTGAACTTCGCCATCAGCTCGGCCTTGGGTTCGTCGGCCTCGCGGATGGTCTTGATGATCTTGTCGATGGACAGGAAGGCCAGCATACGGCCGGCGAGGATGTGCAGGCGGCGCTCGACTTCGGCGAGGCGATGCGACGAGCGGCGCTCGACGGTGACGTGGCGGAAGGTGATCCACTCGTGCAGCATCCTCATCAGCGGCTTTTGCGCCGGCCGGCCGTCGGTGCCCATCATGGTCATGTTGATGGACACGTTGGCTTCGAGGCTGGTGCGCGCGAGCAGCACGGCCATGAACTCGTCCTGCGGCACCTTGGATGTGCGCGGTTCCAGCACGATGCGCACGGGTTCCTTCTCGTTGGATTCGTCGCGCACGGCGTCGAGCACGCCAAGCATCACCTGCTTGAGGTTCTTCTGTTCCTGCGAGACGTCCTTCTTGCCGGGGCGCGGCTGCGGGTTGGTGACGGCCTCGATCTCCGAGAGTATCTGGGCGGTGGAGACGCCGTGGGGTAGTTCCTCGACGATGACGCGCCACTGGCCGCGCGCCAGGTCCTCGATGCGCCAGCGGCAGCGCATGCGCACGCTGCCCCGGCCGCTTTCGTAAGCGGCGCGGATGTCGGCGGGCGTGGAGATGATCTGGCCGCCGCCGGGGAAGTCCGGGCCGGGCAGCACGGTGAGCACTTCTTCGAGCGGCACGGTGGGGCGGCGGATCACCAACTTGAGCGCCTCGGCGACTTCGCGCAGGTTGTGCGGTGGAATCTCGGTGGCCATGCCGACGGCGATGCCCGAGGCGCCGTTGAGCAGCACGAAGGGCAGGCGCGCCGGCAGCAGCGCGGGCTCGACCATGGTGCCGTCGTAGTTGGGCACGAAGTCCACGGTGCCCCGGTCGATCTCGGAGAGCAGCAACTCGGCGATGGGCGTGAGGCGGCATTCGGTGTAGCGCATCGCCGCCGCGCCGTCGCCGTCGCGGGAGCCGAAGTTGCCCTGGCCGTCGACGAGCGGATAGCGCAAGGAAAAGTCCTGGGCGACGCGCACCATGGCGTCGTACACGCTGCTGTCGCCGTGGGGGTGGAACTTGCCGATCACGTCGCCGACCACGCGTGCCGACTTGACGTGCTTGGCCGTCGCCTGCAGGCGCATCTCGTTCATGGCATGCAGGATGCGGCGCTGCACGGGCTTGAGGCCGTCCTCTACCTGCGGCAGGGCGCGGGACTTCACCACGCTCATCGCATAGGCGAGATAGGCGCGCTCGGCGTAGCTGTCGAGCGGCAGGGCTTCGCCTTCGGCGAAAGTCGGCGCTGGCGGGACGGTGGGAGGAGGCGGAATCTCCGCCACTTCGTCGAATAGGTCGGGGGTATCTTGGTTCATACGTCAGCCTCTGCCAGATGGCCGCGGGTTTCCATCCAGGCGCGGCGGCCGGCGGCCTCGCCCTTGCCCATCAGCAGGTTGAAGAGTTTCAATGTTTCCTCATGCGCCTCGCCGCGTTCGAAGACCGGCAGCACGCGGCGCGTCGCCGGGTCCATCGCGGTTTCGCGCAACTGCTCGGGATTCATCTCGCCGAGGCCCTTGAAGCGGCCGACCTCAGCCTTCTCGGGCGCGATGCCTTCCTTGGCGAGGCGGTCCTTGATCGCTTCCAGTTCGCCTTCGTCGAGCGCGTAGAGCCGCTTGGCGGGGCGCTTTTTGCCGCTGGCCGGCACATCGACGCGGTAGAGCGGCGGCTGGGCGATATAGATGTGGCCGTTGGCGATCAGCGCCGGGAAGTGGCGGTAGAACAGGGTGAGCAGCAGCGTCTGGATGTGCGCGCCGTCCACGTCCGCATCCGACATGATGACGACCTTGCCGTAGCGCAGATTCACGAGGTCGGGATTGTCAGTGGCCGCATGGGGTTCTATTCCAAGGGCGACGGCGATGTCGTGGATCTCGTTGTTGGCGAACAGGCGGTTGGCCTCGATCTCCCAGGAATTCTGCACCTTGCCGCGCAGCGGCAGGATGGCCTGCGTTTCACGGTTCCTGGCCATCTTGGCCGAACCGCCGGCCGAATCGCCCTCGACGAGGAATAGCTCGTTCTCGGCGATGTCGGTGGATTCGCAGTCGGAGAGCTTGCCCGGCAGTACGGCGACGCCGGACTGCTTTTTTTTCTCGACCTTCTGGGCGTTCTTCTGGCGCGCGAGGGCCTGCTTGATCGCCAGTTCGGCGATCGCTTTTCCCGCTTCCACATGCTGGTTGAGCCAGATTTCTAAGGGGTCGCGCACCATGCCGGCGACGAGCTTCACCGCCTCGCGGGAGTTGAGCTTTTCCTTTACCTGGCCCTGGAACTGCGGGTCGAGGATGCGCGCGGAGAGCACGAAGCCCATCTTGCCGCAGATGTCCTCCTGCTGAAGTTTGACCCCTCTGGGGAGGAGGGCGTGGTGCTCGATGAAGCTCTTCACCGCCTCGAACACGCCGGTGCGCAGGCCCGATTCGTGGGTGCCGCCGGCCACCGTCGGGATGAGGTTCACGTAGGATTCGGACGGCGCGTTCTCGGGCCACCAGCCGAAGGCCCAGGCCGCGCCTTCGCCGGCGGCGAAGCTCTCGTGGTCGGCGCCGGCGTAGTTCTCGGCGGCGAACAGCGGGGCGACCGCCTGTTCTTCGCCGGCGATTTCGCGCAGATAACCGGCCAGGCCTTCCGGATAGCGCCAGGTCTTCTCGGCGAGCTTGCCGTCGGGCTGCTCGACCGCCAGCGTGACCTTGACGCCGGGCAGCAGCACGGCCTTGGAGCGCAGCAGGCGCTCCAGTTCGCCCTGCGGCACCTTGGGCGAGTCGAAATACTTCGGATCGGGGACGACGCGCACGCGCGTTCCGGTCTGCCGGCCGCAGTCGCCGAGCAACGCCAGCACCGAGACCTTCTCGCCGCCTGCGCTGAAGCTCACCGCGTGGATCTTGCCCTCGCGGCGCACCTCGACATCCACGCTGATGGACAGCGCGTTGGTGACCGCGACGCCGACGCCGTGCAGGCCGCCGGAGAAGGCGTAGGCGCCGTTGCCGGCCTTCTTGTCGAACTTGCCGCCCGCGTGCAAGCGCGTGAAGGCCAGCACGACGACGGGAATCTTTTCCTCGGGGTGCGGGCCGACGGGAATGCCGCGTCCGTCGTCGGCGACGGTGAGGCTGCCATCCTTCGCCACGAGCACATGGATGTGCTTGGCGAAGCCGGCCAGCGCCTCGTCGGCGGCGTTATCGATGACTTCCTGCACGATGTGGGCGGGAGAGTCGGTGCGCGTGTACATGCCCGGCCGTTCGCGGACGGGTTCGAGTCCCTTGAGGACGCGGAAGGAGGATTCGTCGTAGTTCTGTTTCATGGTAGGTGCAAGAGTGCCCTTCGCAGGAGTCCGCGCAAGGTGCAAATTAAGGCCCAGAAGCCCCTGTGATTAAAAAAGTGGCCGCGGACTTTACGCGAAATCTGTTTTTCGCTATAGTGCGCGCCTCGTTTCACGCGCCCGTAGCTCAGCTGGATAGAGTACCTGGCTACGAACCAGGGGGTCAGGAGTTCGAATCTCTTCGGGCGCGCCAGACACGAAGCGGCTGCCGGTCTTCCGGCAGCCGCTTTTTATTTGTCAGTGCCGGACGTCTTCGAGATGGCCGACGGCGTCGTGTTCGCGCTGGTTGGCTTCGTGGCGGCGCTTGACCAGCCACATCGTGCCGGCGACGAAGAGGCCGAACAGGATGATGACCCAGTAGATGTGCAGGCCCGCCTTGATCAGCACCGAGTAGATGCCGGTCATGATCAGGATCGACAGGTTTTCGTTGAAGTTCTGCACTGCGATGGAGTGGCCGGCGCCCATCAGGATGTGGCCGCGGTGCTGGAGCAGGGCATTCATCGGCACGACGAAGAAGCCCGAGCAGACGCCGACCAGCACGAGCAGCGGCATGGCGGCCCAGGTGTCGCGCACCACGACCATGACGATGATGCCGACGCCCATGGCGATGCCGAGCGGAATGACGCGTACCGACTTGCGCAGCGTGATGAGTCGCGCGGCAAGCACTGCGCCGATGGCGACGCCGATGGCGACGACACCCTGCAGCATGCTGGCCTTGGACAGGTCGAGATTGAGTGCGGCCTTGGCCCATTCGATGACGATGAACTGCAGGGTGGCGCCGGCCCCCCAGAACAGCGTCGTCACCGCCAGCGAGATCTGGCCCAGCTTGTCGCGCCAGAGCAGCCGGAGGCAGTGGTTGAACTCGTGGAACAGGTACACGGGGTTTTTCTTCAGCGGCTTGTGGTCGACGCCGGTGTCGGGTACGTAGAGGTTGAACAGGGCGGCGACCAGGTACAGCCCGCCGATAATCAGCAGGTTCATTTCGGCGATGCTGTCGACGCCGGTGTCGACCAGGGGCAGGTCGAATGCAAGCAGGTGGCCGGCGATGGAAGGCTGGATCAGCATGCCGCCGAGTACCACGCCGAGGATGATGGCACCCACGGTCAGGCCCTCGATCCAGCCGTTGGCGATGACCAGTTGGCGGTGCGGCAGGTATTCGGTGAGGATGCCGTACTTGGCCGGTGAGTAGGCGGCCGCGCCGAGTCCGACGACTGCGTAGGCGGCGAGCGGATGCACGTCGAAGAACATCAGGCTGCAGCCGAAGATCTTGATGCCGTTGCTGATGAACATGACGCGCCACTTGGGCATCGAGTCGGCGAATGCGCCGACGAAAGCGGCGAGCGCGACATAGGAGACGGTGAAGAAGGTCTTCAGCAGGGGTTCGTATTCAGCCGGCGCCTGCATGTCGCGCAGGATGGCGATGGCGGCGATCAGCAGGGCGTTGTCGGCGAGCGCGGAGAAGAATTGCGCCGCCATGATGATGTAGAACCCGAGGCTCATGGCCGCCGGTTTATAGCACGAAAGTGTTTTGCCAATTCCTTGGCCTCGTGCGCGGAATCCCGTTGGAGCGAGCCGCAGGCGCGTTATCAGGCTTTCTTATGTCAAGAAATTGTGATTGAATATCAACATAAATAGATAAACCGAGGAGTTTTCATGGCGGATCGCAGGCTTCAGGTCTTTCACGCCGTTGCACGTCAGCTGTCCTTCACCAAGGCCGCCGAAGTGCTGTTCATGACGCAGCCGGCGGTGACCTTCCAGATCAAGCAGCTCGAGGAACATTTCAATACGCGCCTGTTCGATCGCGGCCACGGCCGCATTTCGCTGACGCCCGCCGGCGAGCTGGTGCTCGCCTACGCGGAGAAGATCCTCGGCCTCTCCGGCGAAATGGACGTGCGCCTCGCCGAGATGACCGGCGAGGTAGGCGGTTCGCTGCTGGTCGGCGCCTCGACCACGATCGCCGAATTCCTGCTGCCGCGCATCCTCGGCGAATTCAAGTCGAAGTATCCGAATGTGCGGCCGCGCCTCATCGTCGCCAACTCCGAAAGCATCGAGACCCGCGTCGCCGAGCACACCATCGACATCGGTTTCATCGAGTCGCCTTCGCACCAGCCCAACCTGCAGACCGAGGTCTGCTGCGAAGACGAACTGCAGGTCATCTGCAATCCGAAGTTCCCGCTGGCGCGCCTCAAGGAGGTCGCCCCGCAGCACCTGGTGGATCATCCCTTCGTTTCGCGCGAACCCGGCTCGGGAACGCGCGAATTCACCGAGGTGTATCTGCGCAAGCATGGCGTCGACATCGATCACATGATGCCGGTGATGGAACTCGGCAGCCCCGTAGCGCTGCTCGAAGTGGTGGAAACCGGGCTCGGCTACGCGATCGCCTCGCGGACGTCCGTGATGAAGTCGCTGCGCCTCGGCGATCTGGTCTCGATTCCGCTCAAGCCGCGCCTGACGCGCAAGCTGTCGATGGTCTATCCGAAGGAAAAATTCCGTTCGCGGCTGGTGACGGCGTTCGTGGACTTCGCGACGGAGAAACTCAAAGAGTGCAAGGCGCGCTAGCGTCGCGCCGCACGGTGGCCGCCTGCCTGCCATGAGGCTCCTGCAGTGAGACCCATCGGCGCCGTCGTCGATCGCGCGGCGCTTCTCCATAATCTGCGCGTCGCCCGCCGGCATGCCGGCCATGCCCGGCTGTGGGCGGTCGTCAAGGCGAATGCCTACGGACACGGCCTAGAGTGCGCCGTCGACGCGCTACACGACGAAGCCGACGGTTTTGCCCTGATCGAACTGGCGCGTGCCGTCCACCTGCGCGAACGCGGCCTGACGCTACCTATCCTGATGCTCGAGGGCTTTTATTCGCCTGACGAGCTGCCCCTGTTCATCCGCCACCGGCTGATTCCCGTCCTGCACCGTCGCGACCAGATCTACGCTTTGCTCGCCGCCGACTGGCCCGTCGACCTGCCGGTCTATCTGAAGATCGACAGCGGCATGCACCGGCTCGGCTTCGATACCGCCGGCCTCGCCGCCGCAAAGTCGGCGCTGGCGGGACGGGTGCGCGAGGTCGTGCTGATGACGCATTTCGCCGATGCCGATGGCCCGCATGGCATCGACTGGCAGCTGGAGCGCTTCGCCGCGATGACCGCCGGCATGGACGGTGCGCATTCGCTCGGCAATTCGGCGGCGATCCTGCGTTATCCGGCCAGCGTCGGCGACTGGGCGCGGCCGGGCATCATGCTCTACGGCGGTTCGCCGTTCGCCGATGTTTCCGCTGCGGAACTCGACCTGCGGCCCGTGATGACCCTGCAAAGCGAGGTGATCGCGGTGCAGGAACTCGCGCCCGGCGAGCGCGTCGGCTACGGCTGCACCTTCACCGCCGAGCGGTCGATGCGTATCGGTGTCGTCGCCTGCGGCTATGCGGACGGCTATCCGCGTCACGCAGGCACGGGGACGCCGATCCTGGTCGAGGGGATGCGCACCCGCACGCTGGGGCGCGTGTCGATGGACAAGCTCTGCGTCGATCTGTCGCAAACAAAAGTCGGCGTTGGCGGGACGGTGACCTTGTGGGGAGAGGGACTTGCCGCCGATGAAGTGGCCGCCGCCGCCGGCACCATCAGCTACGAGTTGTTCTGCGCGCTGGCGCCGCGTGTGTCGGTGAGCGAGGTCGGTTGATGGCGAAGCAGAAATCCGTTTATTCCTGCGCCGAGTGCGGCGCCACCTCGCCGAAGTGGCAGGGCCAGTGCCCCGGCTGTGGGCAGTGGAACACGCTGGTCGAGAGCGTCGCCGACGTGGCGCCGGGCGCGAAACGCTTCGGCGCGAGTTTCGCGCCGCTGACGGCCACCGGCAAGCCGCAGGATCTCGCGATGATCCGCCCGCGCGAGGAGCCGCGCCAGCCGACCGGCATCGAGGAGTTCGACCGCGTGCTCGGCGGCGGGCTGGTGGCTGGCGGCGTGGTGCTGATCGGCGGCGATCCTGGCATCGGCAAGTCGACGCTGCTGTTGCAGGCGCTCGCGCGGCTCGCCGAGATCGGCCAGCCTGTCCTGTATGTCTCGGGCGAGGAATCCGCGGAGCAGGTGGCGCTGCGCGCCCAGCGCCTGCAGGTGCCGGCGGCGGGGCTGCGCCTGCTGCCCGAGATCAACCTCGAAAAGATCGTCGTAGCGCTGCAGGAGGAGAAGCCGCTCGTCGCCGTGATCGATTCGATCCAGACGCTCTGGTCGGACGCGCTGCAATCGGCCCCCGGCTCGGTTGCGCAGGTGCGCGAATGCGCGGCGCAGCTGACGCGCTTCGCCAAGCAGACCGGCACCTGCGTGATCCTCGTCGGCCACGTGACGAAGGAGGGCGCGCTCGCCGGTCCGCGCGTGCTGGAACACATCGTCGATACTGTGCTGTATTTCGAGGGCGACACGCATTCGAGCTTCCGCCTCGTGCGCGCTTTCAAGAACCGCTTCGGCGCGGTGAACGAGCTGGGTGTGTTCGCCATGACCGACAAGGGCCTCAAGGGCGTGTCGAACCCGTCCGCGCTGTTCCTCTCGCAGCACGCGCAGGACGTGGCGGGCAGTTGCGTGCTGGTGACGCAGGAAGGCACGCGGCCGCTGCTGGTCGAGATCCAGGCGCTCGTCGATTCCGCCATGGGCGGCAATCCGCGTCGGCTCACCGTCGGCCTCGACGCGCAGCGCCTCGCGATGCTGCTCGCCGTGCTGCACCGGCACGCCGGCGTGATGTGCGGCGATCAGGATGTCTTTGTGAACGCCGTCGGCGGCGTGCGCATCCAGGAGCCGGCGGCCGACCTCGCCGTGCTGCTCGCCATCGTTTCGTCGCTGCGCAACAAGCCGCTGCCGGGCAAGTGGGTCGCCTTCGGCGAGATCGGCCTGGCCGGCGAGATCCGCCCCGCGCCGCGCGGGCAGGAACGCCTCAAGGAGGCCGCCAAGCTCGGCTTCACCCACGCGCTGATTCCCAAAGCCAACGCGCCGAAGCAGGCGATCAAGGGGCTCGAAGTGATCGCGCTCGAGCGCGTCGAGCAGGCGATCGAGCGGATGCGGACGTGATAGGCTGACACGCCGTATCGCCAGCGCCGATATTTTCATGGCATTGAACGACGCCCTCGTCTTTCTCCCCGTTGCACCGCCGTCGAGTGCTCTCTATGTCGGCGTTTACGATCCCCGGCTGGTCGCGTTATCGGTAGGCATCGCCATTTTTGCCTCCTTGGCCGCGCTCGATGTCGCCGTGCGTGCCCGCCGCACGGAAAGGCTGTACGGCCGCATGGCCTGGATCGCGCTGGGGGCACTGGCGATGGGCGGGGGCATCTGGGCGATGCATTTCATCGGCATGCTGGCACTCCAGCTGCCGTGCGGCGTCAGCTACGATGCGCCGCTGACCCTCTGGTCGATCCTGCCCGGCATCCTGGCCAGCGCCATCGCCATCAACGTCATTCGTCATGTCCGGCCGAGCCATTGGCAGATCGCCACCGGCAGCCTGTTGCTGGGAGCGGGTATCGGGACCATGCACTACAGCGGCATGGCGGCGATGCGCATCGACGGACTGCTCCGCTACAACCCGCAATTGTTCGTCCTTTCCATCGTCGTGGCGGTCGTGCTGGCTTTTCTGGCGTTACAGATCCGCTACCGGATGCGGGCCAACAGCCGGTTGGGCAACCTGGTAGCTGCGCTGGTCATGGGCTGCGCGGTTTCCGGCATGCACTACACTGCAATGGCCGCGACCTATTTTTTGCGCGAGGGCGACGGCAGCATCCCCGACAGCATGTTCCAGCCGACCTTGCTGGCGATCATCGTCAGCATTTTCACCGTCCTGCTGATCCTGCTGGTCATGGTGGCGGCCATCGCCGGCCGCACCCAGGAAAATACCCGCCGCCTGCGCGAAAGCGAATTCCGGATGCGCAATATTCTCGAGACGACCCAGGAGGGCTTTCTGCGGATCGATCGGGACATGACGGTGGTGGAAGTCAACGCCGCTTATTGCGCCATGCTGGGCTGGACACGCGAAAGCATCGTCGGTCGCCGTGCCACGGACTTTTTCACCGCGGAGAGCATCGCTGTCTTCCTGGCTCAGATGCCGAAGCGCGAGGCCGGGCAGAGCAGCAGCTACGAGATCGTCGTGGCCCGCCCCGACGGCACGACGCGACACTGCAACTTCAACGGTACGCCCATCTACGACGCGGATGGCGAAAGGCAGGGTTCGTTCGCCCTCGTGACCGACATTACCGACCGCATCGCCCACGAGGCCTATGTGCGGCGTGCTGTCACGGTCTTCGAGAACACCGCGGAAGGCGTGGTGACGACGGACGCGCAGGGCGTGATCCAGTCGATCAATCCGGCCTTCGAGCGCATCACCGGCTTCAGCGCTGCGGAAGCCGTAGGCAAGCGTCCTGCCATCCTGAAGTCCGGCCGGCACGATGAGACCTACTACCAGCAGATGTGGGCGGAGATCAACCGGAGCGGGCAGTGGCAGGGCGAGATCTGGAACCGCCGCAATAACGGCGAGATCTATCCCGAGTGGCTGACCATCAGCGCCGTGCGCGATGCCCAGGGGCAGGTGCAGAACTATATCGGTGTCTTTTCGGATATTTCCGACATCAAGCGTTCGGCGGCCGAACTGGAGCGCCTGGCCCATTACGATCCCCTGACCGACCTGGCCAACCGCCTGTTGTTCGGCGCGCAGTTGCGGCATGCGCTGGGACGGGCGGCCCGTCGCAATGACCTGCTGGCAGTGATGGAGATCGACCTCGACGGCTTCAAGAATGTCAACGACACGCTCGGGCATCCGGCCGGCGACCGGCTGCTGCAGATCGTCGCCCGGCGCTTGCGCGAAGTGCTTCGCAACGAGGATATCGTCGCCCGGCTGGGGGGCGACGAGTTCGCCATCGTGATGGAGTCGCTCGGTTCGGCGGATGATGCCGCGATCGTGGCCGACAAGATCATTACCGCGGTCGCCGAGCCGCTCGATCTCGACGGCCATGCGGCACGCGTCACCAGCAGCATCGGCATTGCCCTGTTCCCTGCCGACGGCACGGATGCCACGGCCCTGCTCAAGGCGGCCGATACCGCGCTGTATGTCGCCAAGCGCGACGGGCGCAATACCTATCGTTTCTACGATGCCCACATGTCGGCCGCGGTACGGCAGCGTCATGAGCTCGAGCAGGGCCTGCGCCTGGCCATCGAGCGGGACGAGCTCGAATTGTGGTACCAGCCACAGATCGATCCGGCCAGGCGCCGCGTCGTCGGCGTGGAGGCGCTGGTCCGCTGGCGGCATCCCGAACGTGGCCTGATGCCGCCAGCGGAGTTCTTGCAGGTAGCGAGCGATACCGGCCTCATCGTGCCGCTCGGCGAATGGGTGCTGCGTACCGCCTGCTGGCAGGTGCAGCGCTGGCAGGCCACGGGGATCGTGCTCGACCACATCGCGGTCAATGTCGACGGCCAGCAGGTCGTGCGCAGCGATTTCGTCGCCACCGTCGCGGCCGTCCTGGCCGAAACGGGCCTCTCGCCGGAGCGGCTGCAGCTGGAGATTACCGAAAGCTTCCTGCTCGAGAACGCCGAAAACGGCATGGGCATGGTCGCTTGTTTTGCCGGCATGGGCGTGCAAACCGCCATCGACGACTTCGGTACCGGCTACTCCTCGCTCGCCTACCTGAAGTATCTGCACGTCGACAGCCTGAAAATCGACAAGAGCTTCATCGACGACCTGCCGCAGGACAGTACCGGCGCGGCCATCGTCCAGGCCATCGCCCGGCTCGGCCGCGGCCTCGCCCTGAAGTTGGTGGCGGAAGGGGTGGAAACCGCCGCGCAGCTCGCGTATGTCCGACAGGTTGGCTGCGACCTCGTGCAAGGCTATTATTTTTCCCGACCCTTGCCAGCCGACGAGTTCGAGGCCTGGCTCGGGTCGGACCCGCTCAAACGCTTGCTGATCGTATGAATACCCTGCGGCTTACCTTGCGCATGCTGTGGCGCGACCTGCGCTCCGGCGACCTGACCGTCCTGAGCATCGCCCTGATACTCGCCGTCGCGGCGCTGACCGGCGTGGGCTTTCTCGCTGACCGCGTGCAACGCGCGGTGGAGGGCGAAGCGCATCAGCTGCTCGGCGGCGACCTGCTGCTGACATCCGACCATCCGTGGAGCGACGCGTTTCGGGATGCGGCCCGCGAGCGGGGCCTGAGGCTCGCGGAGAGTGCGAGCTTTCCCAGCATGGTCGGCGGGCCGGCCGGCGTCCAGCTGGCCGAGATCAAGGCCGTCTCGGCCGGCTACCCGCTGCGCGGAGCGTTGCGCAAGGCGCCCGATCTCAACGTGCCGGATGCCGAGGCGGGCGGCGATGCGCGCAGTCCCGCCCCGGGAACGGCCTGGCCGGACGAGCGTCTGGCGGCGGCGCTGGGCGTGGCGCCATCGTCGCGCGATGGCGATCCGGCCGGGCGACTAAAAGTCGGCGCCGGCGAGACGGCGGTCGCCGCCATCCTGACCTTCGAGCCGGATCGCGGCATCAATCCCTTCGCGATCGCGCCGCGCCTGTTGATGTCGCTCGCCGACCTGCCGGCCACCGGGCTGATCCAGCCGGGCAGCCGCGTCACTTGGCGGCTGCATCTCGCGGGCGAGGCCCGCGCCGTGGCCGAATTCCGCCGCTGGGCGCAGTCGCGGCTCGGCCGCGGCGAGCGGATCGAGGGGCTCGACGATGCCCGCCCGGAAATCCGCAACCTCGTCGAACGCGCCCAGCGCTTCCTGCGCCTGGCCGCATTGCTCACCGTGGTGCTGGCCGCCGTTGCGGTCGGCCTCGCGGCGCGGCACTACATGCGCACGCACCTCGACGCCTGCGCGGTGATGCGCTGCCTCGGGGCCGGCGAGCGCCAGATCCTGTTCATCCATGGTGGCGAGTTCCTGTTGCTCGGACTGGCGGCGACACTGGCGGGCAGCGGGCTGGGCTACCTGCTGCAGTTGCTGTTGCAGGCACTGCTCGCCGGACTGGTCTCCGGCACGCTGCCCGCCCCCGGACCGCTGCCCTGGCTGCACGGCTTCGCCGTCGGCAGCGTCCTGATCGCCGGTTTCGTGCTGCCGCCGCTGCTGCGCCTCAAGGCGGTCCCGACCGTGCGTGTGTTGCGTCGTGAGTGGGGCGATACCGCGCCGCTGACTTTCGTGTCCTACCTGGCGGGCCTGGGTTGCCTGGCAGCCCTGATGCTCTGGATGGCCGGCGAGTGGCGGCTGGGCCTCGTCGTGCTGGGCGGATTCCTCGTCGCCATTGCCGTGTTTGCCGTGGCCGGCCGGCTGCTGCTAGCCGTTGTCTGGCGCCTGTTGAAGCATCGTGCGACGGGCGGCTGGCGCATCGGTCTGGCCAACCTGCAGCGCCGCCGCGAGGCTTCGCTGGTCCAGGCCGTGGCGCTGGCGCTGGGCCTCACGACCCTGCTGCTGCTGACGCTGGCACGCGACGATCTGCTCGATGCCTGGCGCACGCGCATCCCGCCGGATGCCCCGAACCGTTTCCTCATCAACATCCAGCCCGAACAGCGTCCCGCCATCGCCGACTTTTTCCGTGCCGCGGGGCTGGCGCCACCCGAGATGGAGCCCATGGTGCGGGGTCGTTTCGTCCGGCTCAACGGACGTGCCGTGGGGCCGCAGGATTTCGTCGAGCCGCGCGCCCGACGCCTCGTCGAGCGGGAGTTCAACCTGTCCGCCCGCGGCGACCTGCCGCCCGCCAACAGGGTGATTGCCGGCCGCTGGCACGGTGAACATGCCGGTCCGCAGTTCTCGGTCGAGGCCGGGCTGGCGGAAACCCTGAACCTGCATGTCGGCGACGAGCTGGAGTTCGACATCGCCGGGTTGCCGCTGGTCGCGCGCGTCACCTCTCTGCGCAGCCTGGAGTGGGACTCGATGCGCGTGAACTTCTTCGTCATCACGCCGCCGGGCAGCCTCGACGACCGTCCCACGAGCTACATCACCAGTTTCCATCTGCCCGCGGAACAGTCCGGCTTCATCACCGCGCTGGTGCGCGAGTTTCCCAACATCACGGCCATCGACGTCGCCGCCCTGATGCGCCAGTTGCAGGACACGCTCGACCAAGTGGTCGGCGCGGTGCAACTGGTGTTCGGCTTCGCGCTGCTGGCCGGGCTGGTGGTGCTGTATGCCGCCCTGCAGGCGACAGCCGGGGAACGGCGCCATGAACTGGCCGTGCTGCGGGCGCTGGGTGCACGGCGCCGGCAGTTGCGCGATGCGCTGCTGGCCGAATTCTGCACCCTCGGTGCTGTAGCCGGATTGCTGGCGGGCATCGCGGCAACGGCCCTCGGGACGGCACTCGCCCGCTGGGTGTTCCAGCTGCCCTATCTGCCCACGCCGGCCTTGCTGCTGACCGGCCTGCTGGTCGGTGCCGGCGGAGTGGTCGCTGCCGGCCTGGCGGCGACGCGTCAATCGCGTTCGGGCCGGGTCGCCGAAGGGCTGCGCAGCATTTGACGAAGCGCAAAGCGGGCCGCTGCATTTGGCTCATAATGGGCCGATGAAAAGCCCGCCCGATTCCCTCTCCGCCAGCGATTCTCCGATCGTAGCCGAAGGAATTTCGCTGAGCCGCTACCGGACGATACTGGTATCGCTCTATGCGGTTTCGGCCCTGTTTTTCCTCGGGCTCGGCGTCTACGAACGGCAGCGGATCGATGACAACATCGATGCGATCGCGCTCGAGCGCGGGCGGGTGCTGTTCGGCCTGATCGAGCTGACTCGCGACTGGAATGCCCGCCATGGCGGTATTTACGTGCCGGTTACCGAGACGACACAGCCGAACCCGTATCTCGAGCATCCGCGGCGCGACGTGGAAACGACCGACGGGCATCGGCTGACCATGGTGAATCCGGCCTTCATGACGCGGCAGATCGCGGAACTGGCGGAGCGCATGACCGGCGTGCGTTTCCATATCACCAGCCTGAAGCCGATACGTCCCGCCAACGAGGCCGACGAATGGGAGGCCAGCAGCTTGCGCATGTTCGAGTCTGCCGTCCTCAAGGAGCGTGTCCAGTATTTTGACAGCTATCCCTTCGGCACACAGGAGTCGCGTCCGGCGCATCGCTACATGGCGCCCCTGCTGGTCAAGAAACCCTGCCTCACCTGCCATGAAAAGCAGGGTTACCGGGTCGGGGATATCCGCGGCGGCATCTCGGTCACGATGCCGGCCGAGGATCTGATGGCGGTGCGGGACCAGCGGGTCAGGGGGTCGATGCTGATCGTTCTGGCGAGCTTCATCGTCACCAGTGCGCTGCTGCATCTGCTCGCCGGGCGGGCACGCACGTACTACCTGCAGTTGCAGCGGCTCGCAAAAACCCAGGAAGGCGTGATCGCAGAACGCACCTGCGAACTCGAGGCGCGCAACGAGGATCTGCGGCGCGAGATCGTCGAACGCCGTCGCAACGAACACGAGTTGCGGCTGGCGGGCGCCGTGTTCGAGAGCGCGGCGGAGGCGATCGTGGTCACGGACGCCGACAACAATATCGTGCGAGTCAATCCCGCCTTCACCGCGATCACGGGCTACACGCCGAAGGAAGTGACGGGGCGCAATCCCGGACTGCTGAAGTCCGGCCGCCACGACAAGGCGTTCTACGACGAAATGTGGAAGTCGCTCGACACCCTCGGCCACTGGGAGGGGGAAATCTGGAATCGCCACAAGAATGGCGACATCTTCGTCGAGTGGCTGTCGATTTCCCGCATCGAGGGCGAAGATCCCGGGGGCGGCCGCTATCTCGCCGTCTTCCACGACATCACTCGCCGCAAGGAAGCGGAGGATGCGCTGCGCCATCGGGCCCAGCACGACCCGCTGACCGACCTGCCGAACCGGGCCCTGTTCCGCGACCGGCTCGAGGCCGCCTTGAGCCAGGCACGCCGCTACCGCCGCAGCTTTGCGCTGATGATGGTGGACCTCGATCGCTTCAAGGAAGTGAACGACTCGCTCGGGCATGCCGCCGGCGACGAGTTGCTGATCGAGGCGTCGCGCCGCCTGTCGAGTTGCGTGCGCGAAGCCGATACCATCGCACGAATCGGCGGCGACGAATTCGCGATGATCCTGACCGAACTGGAAAACGAGAAGGAAGCGGAGCAGGTGGCGCGCCGTGCTGTCGCGTTGCTGGCCGAGCCCTACTATCTCGATGCCGGTACGGCGAGAATTTCCGGCTGCATCGGCATCGCGCTGTGTCCGCAGCACGGCCTGGATAGCGAGCACCTGCAGCGCAATGCCGATTCGGCCCTGTACAAGGCGAAGGAGGGCGGCCGCAACGCCTACCGGATTCATGCCGGCGTGCCGCGCGGGGAGTCCCCGCAGGGCGACCTGCTCTAGATCCCTTTCCCGTGGCAGGGGAATGCGCTTGCGGCGGCGATATCGTCGGTTAGAATCGTCCGACGATTTCCGGAGACCCTCATGCATCTGCAGGCAGGACAACCCGCTCCCCACTTCAGTTTGCCCGATGCCGACATGGAGCCATTCGATTCGGCGTCGCTGATCGGCAAGGAGCATCTGGTGCTGTTTTTCTATCCGAAGGACGGTACGCCGTACTGCACGCTCGAGGCCATCGATTTTTCCGACCACGAGAGCGAGTTCAACCGGCTCGGCTGCACAGTGGTCGGCATCTCGCGCGACGACTGTCTCGCCCATGCGGATTTTCGCGACAAGCACGGCCTGTCGATCCGCCTGCTCTCGGACGAGGACGGCGCCGTCTGCCACAAGTTCGGCGTGTTGCACTACCGCGAGCACGACGGTCACAAGAAACTGTGCCTGATCCGCTCGACTTTCATCATCGACAAGCATGGCGTGATCCGCCACGCTCTCCACGACGTGACGCCGAAGGGGCACGCCGCCGAGGTCTTCCAGCTCGTCAAGCAGCTCGGCAAGAAATAGTTACCCCCTTCATCGACAGGAGTCATTCATGCAAATCGGCCCGGATACCGTAGTCACGCTCGCCTATCGCGTTACCGACAGCGACGGCAACCTTATCGATGCCGGCGAACGTCCGCTGGTCTACCTGCATGGCGGTTACGGCGGCATCTTCGAAAAAATCGAGGAGGAGCTGCTCGGGCAGTCCATCGGCTTTCAGAAGGACATCCGCCTGCATCCCGAAGAGGCCTTCGGCGACTACGATGCCGAACTCGTGCTGATGGAGTCGCGCGACCTGTTTCCCGACGACATCGAGGTCGGCATGCAGTTCGAGCGCGCCACCGAGAACGGCGATGACGACATGCTCTACACGATCACCGACATCGCCGAAGGCAAGGTGGTGGTCGATGGCAATCATCCGCTGGCCGGCATGGCGCTGGTGTTTTCCTGCACGGTGAACGACGTGCGTGCGGCGACGCCGGAAGAGGTCGCGCACGGCCACGTGCATGGCGAGGGCGGCCACGCCCACGCCCACTGATCGGCACGGGCGCTATTCTGCGGTCGGCTGGCGGTCGATCGCCGTTTCCAGCAGCGCAAGGAAGTCCTGCTCGTCCCGGACCTGCGCCACCTCGGCCGAGGTGACGGTGTAGCCATGCGGGCGGGCGATGCTTTCGTAGCGCGGAATGCGCGAGTGGAAGAGATGTGGGAAGATCCAGCGCGTGAAATCGTCCGGGTCCGCCTGTGCGATATCTTCGAGGTGCCGCTCGGCGAGGTAGTGCGGCAGTTGTTCGGCGAGGAAGGCGGGGCGGAAGTAGAGCGGCTTCGGGTCGGATTGGGCGCGGCGGATCAGCTCCGCCTCTTCCGCGGGCGTCGTGACCTGGATATAGAGGATCAGCGTGCTGGCGACGAGCTGCTCGATCACGGCGGGTTCCTCCAGTTCGCACAGGCTGCCGCCGACATCGTTCACGAAATGCGCGTAGCCATAGATGTCGCGCGCCTTGCTCACGAAGTCCGGCACGTCGAACATCGCGGCGATCTCGCCGCTACGGTACATCGCCTGCCGGCGTGTGAATTCGTCGTAGGGAATACCGCCGCGCGCGGGGTCGCCGAGCTTGCCGACGAAGGTGAGCACCGGGCCGAGGTCGTCGATCTTGATGTTGTTCTTGATGTCGATCCAGTCGCGGCGCAGCAGGTCGCGCAGGAAGGGGACCTGCATCGCCTGCTGCTTGATCAGGTCGAGGATCGGCTCGTCGAGGTAGCGCTTGCCGATGCGGAAGTCCGCCGAGTAGTGGAACCAGTCGTGGCGGCGCAACAGCGACGACAGCCAGGTCTTGCCGACGCCCGACATGCCGAGCAGGGTGATCTTCTTGTGCTCCCACGCGCGGAAGCCGGCGACATCGAATTTCATGCCGCCATTATCGCCGAAGCAGGACGGTAAACTGCTTGGCCATTTAGAGCGAGGTTGCCCGCATGTCGAGCCGCTGGCACGGTGTATTCTGGATCGTCCTTTCTTCGATCGGTTTCGGCGCGATGGCGATCTTTGCCAAGCTGGCCTACCGGGATGGCGTGTCGCTCCCGACCATGCTGTTCCTGCGCTTCGCCATCGCCGGTGTGCTGCTGGCGGGCTGGGGCATTATGCGTGGCGTGCGCTGGCCGCGCGGCCGCAATCTGCTGTGGCTCGTCGGCATGGGCGGCATCGGCTATGTCGGCCAGTCTTTCAGCTACTTCGCCGCGTTGCAGTATGCGAGCGCGGGGCTCGTCGCCCTGCTGCTCTACCTCTATCCCGCGATCGTGGTCGTGCTGTCCGCCCTCCTGTTCCGGCGCGCCATCGGTATCGGCCGCGGCTGGGCCGTGGCGGTCGCGCTGGCCGGCACGGCGCTGACGGTCGGCGGCGATCTGCACAGCGAACTGCCCGGAATTCTGCTGGGCATTGCCTGTGCGTGCATCTATTCGGCCTACATCCTTGCGGGCGAAGGCGTGATGCCGCGTGTCGGACCGCTGCCGGCGGCGACGGTGGTGATGCTGTCAGCGGCAGGGGTCTTCGGTGCGGCGTCCTGGTCGGCCGGTCCATCCTGGCCGGCGAGCTTCGGCGGATGGGCCGCCGTGCTCGCCATCGCTGTCTTCTCGACGTTGCTGGCGATCCTCGGTTTCTTCAAGGGCCTCGAAAAACTCGGAGCGGCAGACGCCTCGACGCTATCCACGCTCGAACCGCTGGTAACGCTGACGCTGGCGGCGCTGGTACTGGGCGAAGAGGTCACCGCGATGCAGCTGGCCGGCGGTGCGTTGATTCTGGCCGCTGTGATCTACCTTGCGCGGGCGTCGTCCGCTACTACGACGGGCTTGCCAAGCCGACCGTCGTGATGCGTGCGGCGAGTGCGTGCAGGCCGAGCGCGGGCAGGGCGGCGGCGAGATGCTCCGGCCGGGTGGTCGCCTGCAGGTGAAGGTGGCCGCCGGCATGGCTGTCGCTGCGCAGGCGCAGCACCTGGCGGGCGACGGCCGCCGCGACATCGATGAGCTGGGCGCGTCCGGCGAGCAGCGGTTCGATCAGCGGTGCGAGGAAGGCGTAGTGGGTGCAGCCGAGCACGATGCGGTCGACGCCGGTATCGAGCAGCGGCGAGATCTTGGCCGCGATTTCCGCGCGAAAGGCCGGCGTGTCGGGCTGCAGGGTCTCGACGTGCGTCGCCCAGCCGGGGCAGGGCACGATGTCGACGTGGACATGTCCGGCATGCGTGTCGATCAGATGGGCGAGGCGTTTGCTCTTCGCGGTGGTTTCCGTCGCCAGCACGGCGATCCTTCGGCTGCTCGAGCCGGCCGCGGCCGGCTTGACGCCGGGTTCGACGCCCACGACGGGAATATTAGGGAGGTGTTCGCGCAAGGCCTGGATCGCCGTCGTGGTGGCCGTGTTGCACGCCACCACGATCAGGTCGCAGCCTTGGTCTGCCAGATGCCGCCCGATAGCCAGCACGCGGCCGGTGACGAAACCATCGGGCTTGTCGCCGTAGGGAACGTGGGCCGTGTCGGCCAGGTAGATCAGGTCGGCCTTCGGCAACTCGTGGGCGATGGCGGCCAGGACGGACAATCCGCCCAGCCCTGAATCGAATACTCCGATCATCGAAAAGTCGGCGCTGGCAGGACGGCGCTGGCTAGGCTGTCACGACCGGAATCTTGCCGATCCGCGCCTGCCATTCCTGCGGGCCGGTCTGGTGTACCGAGGTGCCGGTCGAATCGACGGCCACGGTGACCGGCATGTCCTTGACCTCGAACTCGTAGATCGCCTCCATGCCGAGGTCGGGGAAGCCGACGACCTTGGCGCCCTTGATCGCCTTGGCCACGAGGTAGGCGGCGCCGCCGACGGCCATGAGATAGGCCGACTTGTGCTTGCGGATCGCCTCGATGGCGACCGGGCCGCGCTCGGCCTTGCCGACCATCGAGATCAGGCCGGTCTGCGCCAGCATCATCTCGGTGAACTTGTCCATGCGCGTGGCGGTGGTGGGGCCGGCGGGGCCGACCACCTCATCGCGCACCGGATCGACGGGGCCGACGTAGTAGATGACGCGGTTGGTGAAGTCGACGGGCAGTTTCTCGCCCTTGGCCAGCATGTCCTGAATGCGCTTGTGCGCGGCGTCGCGGCCGGTGAGCATCTTGCCGTTCAGGAGCAGCGTCTGACCGGGCTTCCATGATGCGACTTCCGCCGGCGTCAGCGTGTCGAGGTTGACGCGCGTCGAGGTCTCGGTGTTCGGTTGCCACGATACCTGCGGCCATTGGTCGAGGTTCGGCGGTTCCAGCTTCGCCGGGCCGCTGCCATCAAGGTGGAAATGCACGTGGCGCGTCGCGGCGCAATTCGGGATCATCGCCACCGGCAGGCTCGCGGCGTGCGTCGGGTAATCCATGATCTTGACGTCGAGCACGGTAGTCAGGCCGCCGAGGCCCTGCGCACCGATACCGAGCGCGTTGACCTTTTCGAGCAGTTCGAGACGCAGTTCCTCGATGCGATTCGAGGGGCCGCGGGCCTTCAGTTCGTCGATGTCGACGGGCGCCATCAGCGACTCCTTGGCCAGCAGCATCGCCTTCTCGGGCGTGCCGCCGATGCCGATGCCGAGGATGCCCGGCGGGCACCAGCCGGCGCCCATGGTCGGCACGGTCTTGAGCACCCAGTCGACGATCGAGTCGGAGGGGTTGAGCATGACCATCTTCGACTTGTTCTCCGATCCGCCGCCCTTGGCGGCGCAGATCACCTCGACGTGGTCGCCCGCCACCATTTCGTAATGCACCACCGCCGGCGTGTTGTCCCTGCTGTTCTGGCGCTTCCCGGCCGGGTCGAGCAGCACCGAGGCGCGCAGCTTGTTGTCCGGGTGGTTGTAGGCGCGCCGCACGCCCTCATCGACCATCTCCTGGATCGACAGGGTGGCGTCCCATCTGGCGTTCATGCCGATCTTGAGGAAGACCACGGCGATGCCCGTGTCCTGGCAGATCGGCCGCCGGCCTTCGGCGCACAACCGCGAGTTGGTCAGGATCTGCGCGATGGCATCCTTCGCTGCGGGTGATTCCTCGCGTTCATAGGCACGGCCGAGGGCCGTGATGTAGTCGAGCGGATGGTAGTAGCTGATGAACTGGAAGGCATCGGCGATGGAGGCGATGAAGTCCTCCTGCTGGATGGGTTTGGACATGGCGATTTCCCTCTGGTTTTGTTTTATGTATTTCAGTGCGAAGCTCAGTGAGGCGTTCTGTGGCTGATGGCCAGCGTCTGCATCATGATCTTGTCCGTCCAGGCGACCGCCAGCGCCGACACGAGGAAGGATGCGTGGATCGCGATCTGGGCGATGATGACACGGTCCTCCATCTGGGGCGCGTTGATGAAGGTGCGCAGCAGGTGGATCGACGAGATGCTGATCAGCGCGACGGCGAGCTTGACCTTGAGCACCCCGGCATTGACGTGCGACAGCCATTCCGGCTGGTCCGGGTTGCCCTCGAGGTCGAGCTTGGAGACGAAGGTCTCGTAGCCGCCGATGATGACCATGATGAGCAGGTTGGCGATCATGACCACGTCGATCAGGCCCAGCACGATCAGCATCACCTCGACCTCGGTCAACTCTCCGGCCTTGGTGATCAGGTGGGCCAGTTCGTGCATGAACTGGTAGACATAGACGCCCTGGGCGAGGATCAGGCCGACGTACAGGGGGGCCTGCAACCAGCGGCTCCAGAAGATGAAGTGTTCCAGGGCTTTGACGGTCTTTTGCATGGTCAGGCTTTCAGGGATCTCGATAGGCGTCGAATTCTACACGTGCGATATTGCCGCCTTCCCGCGCCCGGCCGCGCTTGGAAGGCGCGATTTGCGTAAGTGGCATGTAAGATTAATCGGCTGTAATAAGCGGCTAAAATCAGAACCAAACAAAGCCGTCCGACCGCTGGGAGTAGCGGGAGAGGGCGGCTGTTTTATCCGGCAGTCCAACGCCACTTTTCAAACGTCATTGCGAGAGGAGAAGTCTCAATGAGCGCCATCGAATCGGTCATGCAGGAAAGCCGCGTCTTTCCGCCTTCCGAAGAGACCGTCAAGAAAGCCACCATTTCCGGCATGGCCGCCTACGAGGCCCTGTGCAAGGAAGCCGAGCAGGACTATACGGGCTACTGGGGGCGCCTGGCCAAGGAGCACGTCGTCTGGAAGGAGCCTTTCAACACGGTGCTCGACGAGTCCAATGCGCCGTTCTACAAGTGGTTCCCGGACGGCAAACTGAACGTTTCCTACAACTGCCTCGACAAGAACGTCGAAGCCGGCCTCGGCGACAAGGTTGCCCTGATCTTCGAAGCGGATGACGGTTCCGTCACCAAGGTCACCTACAAGGACCTGCTGACCCGCGTCAACAAGTTTGCCAATGCCCTGCGCGCCAGCGGCATCAAGAAGGGCGACCGCATCCTGATCTACGTCGCGATGTCCGTCGAAGGCATTGTTGCCATGCAGGCCTGCGCCCGCATCGGCGCGATCCACTCCGTCGTGTTCGGCGGCTTCTCTGCCAAGTCGCTCGAGGAGCGCATCCTCGACGCCGGCGCCGTTGCCGTCATCACCATGGACGAGCAGTGTCGCGGCGGCAAGTCGATTCCGCTCAAGCCGGCCGTCGATGAGGCGCTGAACCTGGCCCAGGGCCATCAGGTCAAGAACGTGTTCGTCATCAAGCGCACCGGCGGTGCCTGCAACATGGTTGCCGGCCGCGACGTGTGGTATCACGAAGTCTCCGCCAGCCAGCCCGACACCTGCGAACCCGAGTGGGTCGAAGCCGAACACCCACTGTTCCTGCTGTACACCTCCGGCTCCACCGGCAAGCCGAAGGGCGTCCAGCACTCCACCGGCGGCTACCTGCTGCATGCCATCCTGACGATGCGCTGGACCTTCGACATCAAGAAGGACGACGTGTTCTGGTGTACGGCCGACATCGGCTGGGTGACGGGTCACACCTACATCACCTACGGCCCGCTGGCCTGTGGTGCGACCGAGATTGTCTTCGAATCCGTGCCGACCTATCCGGACGCCGGCCGCTTCTGGAAGATGATCCAGGACCACAAGGTCAGCATCTTCTATACCGCCCCGACGGCGATCCGCTCGCTGATCAAGGCCTCGGAAACCACCCCGACCACCCATCCGCGCAACTACGACCTCAAGTCGCTGCGCATCCTCGGTTCGGTCGGCGAGCCGATCAACCCCGAAGCCTGGATGTGGTACTACGACAATGTCGGCGGTAGCCGCTGCCCGATCGTCGATACCTTCTGGCAGACCGAGACCGGCGGCCACATGATCACCCCGCTGCCGGGCGCGACGCCGCTGGTGCCGGGTTCCTGCACGCTGCCCTTCCCCGGCATCCAGGCCGCCATCGTCGATGAGACCGGTGCCGACGTGCCGTGGGGCAACGGTGGCTTCCTCGTCGTCAAGAAGCCCTGGCCGTCGATGATCCGCACCATCTGGGGCGATCCCGAGCGCTTCGTCAAGTCCTACTACCCTGTCGATTTCGGCGGCAAGCTCTACCTCGCCGGCGACGGCGCGGTGCGCGACGCCAAGACCGGCTACTTCACGATCATGGGCCGCATCGACGACGTGCTGAACGTTTCCGGTCACCGCATGGGTACCATGGAGATCGAGTCCGCGCTGGTCGCCAACCCGCTGGTGGCGGAAGCCGCCGTCGTGGGCCGTCCCGACGACCTGACCGGCGAGGCCATCTGCGCCTTCGTCGTGCTCAAGCAGGCCCGTCCGTCCGGCGAGGATGCCAAGAAGATCGCCAACGAGCTGCGCAACTGGGTCGGCAAGGAAATCGGCCCGATCGCCAAGCCGAAGGACATCCGTTTCGGCGACAACCTGCCGAAGACGCGTTCGGGCAAGATCATGCGTCGCCTGCTGCGTTCGCTCGCCAAGGGCGAAGAGGTCACGCAGGATACGTCGACACTAGAAAACCCCGCGATTCTGGATCAGCTCAAACAGGGTATCTGATCCGGAAGAGAACCGGAGGAGGAGTCAAAGAAGAAAAAAGGCACCCGCCACAAGCGGGTGCCTTTTGTTTTGTCCGCGGCGTTTTGTCCGCCGGTCGTCTGCGCTGCCGTCCTGCCGGCGCCGACTTTTGCCTAGTCGCCTCCTGCGGCTGGCCATCTTTTCAGGAAGGGAATCACTTCGTCCGCCGGGAGCGGGCGGCTGTAGAGATAGCCCTGCAGCATGTCGCAGCCCAGCTGGTTCAGCCGGTCCCGCTGGCCTTCGGTTTCGACGCCCTCGGCGACCAGTTCCAGGCCGAGGTTGTGCCCGAGCGCGATGGTCGCCGAGCAGATGGCGTGGTCGTCGCGGCTGGTTTCGATTTCCTGCACGAAGCTGCGATCGAGCTTCAAGCGATGAACCGGCAAATGCTTGAGATAGGACAGCGAGGAGTAACCGGTGCCGAAGTCGTCGATCGACAGGACGATGCCCATGTCGGACAACTGCTCGAGAATGGCGATGGTGGCGGCCGGATTCTGCATCGCCGTCGATTCGGTGATTTCCAGTTCCAGGTCGGTCGGCTTCAGGTCGTAGCAGGCCAGCGCGCCGTGGACCACGAAAGGCAGGTCGCTGTGACGTAGCTGCTGGGCCGACAGATTGACGGCTACCCGGATGTCGGCGAGGCCGGCATCGCGGAACATGCGCAGGTGGCGGCACGATTCCCAGAACACCCAGTCGCCGAGGGGCTGGATCAGGCCGGTGTCTTCGGCCACCGGAATGAACTTGTTCGGCGGGATGACGCCCCACTCCGGATGGAACCAGCGGGCCAGCGCTTCCAGTCCGATGATGCGATTGCTGGCGACGTGCAGCTGCGGCTGGAAATAAAGTCGGAATTCATGTTGCACACCGAGCCGGGCACCTTCGATGGCCTGGCGCAAGCCGTTTTCCAGCTGCATGCGCTCGCTGGCAGCCACGTTCATGCCCTCGGCGAAGAACTGGAAATTGTCCCGGCCCTGGGCCTTGGCGTGATACATGGCCTGGTCCGCATTCTTCAGCAGTGTCGCGGCATCGTTGCCGTCACCGGGGAACAGCGTGATGCCGATACTGGGTGTCGCATAGAGCGTGTGGCCCTCGACGAGATAGCTGTCGGCCAGGTTGCGCTTGAGCTTGCTGGCGACGCCGGTGACGGAGAGGGCGTTCTCGACGTCGGGGAGCACGACGACGAATTCATCCCCACCCAGCCGGGCGACGATATCGCTGGCACGCATCGTGTCGCGCAGCCGCTGCGCGACCACCTTGAGCAGGTGGTCGCCTACCGCGTGCCCCAACGAATCGTTCACGCTCTTGAAGCGATCGAGATCGATCAGCATCACGGCGACCTGGACGTCATCCCGCAGGGCATTGCTCAATGCCTGCGGCAGCAGCGAGTCGATGGCCGCACGGTTGTACAACTGGGTCAGGGCGTCGAAGTGCGCCATGTAGGCCAGCTTGGCCGCGGCCTCGGCGGTTTCAGAAAGATCGGCGAAATGGGCGACGAAATTCTGGATCGCCCCCGCCTCGTCGCGGACGACGGATACCGTCATCCATTTGGGATAGAGGGTGCCGTCCTTCGCGCGATCCCACATTTCACCCTGCCAGACATCGTCGCGCAGCAGGGATTGCCAGAATTTCCGATAATCATCGGGACCATGTTTTCCGGAAGCCAGGATGCGCGGGTTCTTGCCGCGCACTTCGTCGAGGGTGTATCCGGTCAGGCGGGTGAATTCCGCATTGATTTCGACGATGCGGTTTTCATGGTCGGTGATGAGGATGGCTTCGCCGCTTCTTGCCAGTACATGCTCCAGCATGCGCAGCCGGGCTGAGAGTGCGGTCGGGTCGGCGGGCTGGCAAAGGTTCATCTGATAAATACGGTTCCGGATAGCGAAAGCTTGAGTGTCCGGGATGGCGAAGCAGGGGTGATTTTATCCCCATTCTTTCGCTTGAGCCGGCCTGCCAGCGGGAGCAGGATAGGGGCCGTTTTCACGATTCATTCGCGTAGAGGTGCTTCATGATCATCCAGTCGGTCGAGTTGGTGGCGCTGCCGGATGCGCCCACCTACCAGGAAAAAATCTATCGGGCCCATCTGGACACGGGCGAGGACGTCGATCTGTTCCAGCAGCACTGGGATGTGCCGTTGCCGCCGGAGTCGCTGGTCGGGCTAACCCCAGAGGAAGCCCGCCGCCGCCGGGCCGAGAAGATGCTTGCCGTCGCCGCGGGTGTTCATTGACGCTCGGGTTCAAGCCGCGCAGGCCGCGGCCGTTAAGGAATCATCCGTAGCCTGCAGGGGGTATTACCGTGGTCGTGACGAACGCTCAACGCCATACTGCCATCGTGATTCGCAACGATGGCTGCAAAGTCACCCTCGTGCCGATGAAAAGTGGAAAGCTGTCGGCGCGTTCCATCAGCTTCGCCGAGTTCCGCGCCGAATGGCGGGAAACCGGCTACTCGCTCGCTGCCGCATTGACGACATTCCTGTCGCACGTCATGAAGCGGGGCGCTTCGCTCGAGGCGGCGCGCGGCCTGGAGCGACTCGCTGCGCGGGACCGCTTCGTCGTCGCCAGCCTGTTCTGACCGACTCGGGGGCGTGCGGCGACACACCTTGGAAATCGATCGGCACCGTTCCGTCAGCGCCGACTTTTGCTGCTGATGCGCCCGTATCAGGCTGCGGGTTCGACCTCGGCAATCGGCTTCATCCCGCGCTGGGCACCGAATGCCTCGGCCGCCTGCCTGGCACTTCCCAGCTTGTTGCAGGCCTCCAGCACTTCGTAGCGAGTGATGCGGGCGTCCGTCATGTTGATGCCGAACAGTTCGATCAATGACTGATCGAACTCGTTGACGATCTTCAAGCTTTCAAATTTCCCGACTTTGGTCATGTTCATGGCGCGTACCTCTCTGTATGCGGTGCAGCAATCATGGTATCCAGATTAACGGCTTTCCGAAGCTGTTGTTGATGGATTTGATTGAAATTATTGGACTTGATCTGCAAGTTATATTAGCAGTATCTCATATTGCCGCGCAACATAAAAGCAGATTGGATAGGTAGAAATGGTATGGCCTTTTGCACCGCTTTTTCTTTGAACTCATATGCGCTTAAGCGCATGATTCTTTGGTCCCGCGACTTGGAGTGGCTAGAAGTCTATTGATTCATGGTCAAGGAACTCGATATAAAACAATAGGTTAATTTGTTGTTTCTTGTCGTCATGCCAACGGGTCCCACGTTTGTGTTTTGCATCGGTAAGATTGAATGCATGCCTTGTCGGGATTCTTTCAATGTGAGGGAGGGGTGGGTGCATGCGTACGGTACCCCATAAAAATCATGAGCCATAGACGCTGGACGCATGACCAACTCAAGCTGACTTTCCATCTTTACTGTCAGCTTCCATTCGGTAAGCTCCATAGCCGTAATCCGGAAATTATCGAATTGGCCAATCTGATCGGACGCACTCCTTCAGCTGTGGCTATGAAACTGGTCAACTTTGCCAGTCTAGATCCCACGATAACCTCAACGGGACGCTCTGGCCTAGGCAACGCATCCTCTCTTGATCGAAATATATGGGATGAGTTTCACGCCGATTGGGAAGGGCTTGCTGTTGAGTGCAACCGTCTAAAGTCCAAGCTACTGGAGTCTCATGGCACAGTCGCGGCTACCAACCCTGAAGAACAAGAAGAAGTATCAGGGTTAGAGGACTACACGGGACAAACGCGCCAAGTTGTCACCGAACAACGCATAAAACAGCACTTCTTTCGTCGTGCCGTATTAAGTAGCTATCGAGGCCGGTGCTGCATGTCAGGGTTGTCCGAGCCTTCCCTGCTAATTGCCAGTCACATTGTGCCTTGGAGCCAAGACAAGGCAAATAGGCTTAATCCGAGTAACGGTCTATGTTTATCTGCTATCCATGACAAAGCATTCGACAAGGGGCTACTTACGATATCAGACGAATTTCGGGTAATTGTTTCTGATAAGTTAAAACGTAACGAGGGAGCTTTCATTAGAGAGGTAATGCTCCCATTGAGTGGTCGACCAATTGAGTTACCGGAAAGGTTCATGCCAGACGCTGCTTTTATCGCGCATCATCGTTTGGAGGTTTTCATAGACAACAAGCGGAGCGACTAATCGATGAACATACTACACAGCCCTCTTGTCTTGCATGAGGACACCTTTTATGAATATTTTGAGCCATACCGCCATCCTGAAGCGCATTTCAATATTTGGGGTGGTATCGGGCTAGAAACGTATGGGGAGGATCTTGAGATTGTCAATCGACTTAATTCTGAATACCTTTGGACAGTCATAGATGCGGGTACAGGTGCAGGGCAGTGGATATCAAGTGGGCTTCATCATGCAAATAGGATTTGCTACCTTGTCACTCGAAAGCCGCATAAGTGGGTTAATGTCGATTTTTGTATATCACGTAGCATGACATCTTTGACGCCTCTTGGTCTTCGTCGTCAGTTGACAAAGCTAAAGAGGCTAATTTCGGATGCATCTGCATAGTTTTCTCGATTATGAGCAGTAGCAACCGAGCATCTAGCGGCTCCGGCCAAGCGGATCGAAAGTTGTCCGGAAGGAAGCAGTGGTAGTGGTGGAAGTGGCGGCGGGAGCGTAGTTTTGTTTTCTACGTTTTTCCTACGGCCAGAAAGCAAAAAGCCCGCTTGCGCGGGCTTAAGTGCTTGATTCTTTGGCTCCCCGACCTGGGCTCGAACCAGGGACCTACGGATTAACAGTCCGGCGCTCTACCGACTGAGCTATCGAGGAACGATGAAGGCGCGCATGTTAGTGAATTTCGACATGTGCGTCAACGTGAAATCTGGCGGAGAGGGCGGGATTCGAACCCGCGTTGGGGTATTACCCCAAACACGCTTTCCAGGCGTGCGACTTAAACCACTCATCCACCTCTCCGCGGTGGCCTGTCGTGCGGCAGGGCGCGGATTCTAGCAGAGTCAGCCTTCGCTGTGCCGGAGCGAGAGATCGATGGCGCGGACGTCTTTGGTGAGGGTACCGATGGAGATGCGGTCGACGCCGGTTTCGGCGATGGCGCGGACGGTTTCGAGGCGCACGCCGCCGGAGGCTTCGAGTGCGGCGCGGCCGGCGGTCAGGCCGACGGCTTGCCGCATCTGCTGAAGATCCATGTTGTCGAGCAGGATCATGGTGGCGCCCGCGTCGAGGGCTTCGGCAAGCTCCTCGAGCGTTTCGACTTCGACCTGGATGAAAAAGTCGGTGCCGGCGAGACGGCGTGCCTGTTCGAAGGCTGCGGTGATGCCCCCGGCGGCGATGATGTGGTTTTCCTTGATGAGGATGCCGTCGTAGAGGCCGAGGCGGTGGTTGGTGCCGCCGCCGCACTTCACCGCGTATTTCTGCGCGAGACGCAGGCCGGGGAGCGTCTTGCGGGTGTCGACGATCTTCGCGCGCGTGCCGGCGATGGCCTCGACGTAGGTGCGCGTGAGGGTGGCGGTGCCCGAGAGCAGCTGCAGGAAATTGAGGGCAGCGCGTTCGGCGGTGAGCAGGGCGCGCGTGTCGGCGGTGATCTCGCAGACGATCTGGCCGGCGGTAAGTGCATCGCCATCCTGTACCAGCCAGCGGATGCGGGCGGCTGGGTCGAGATGCCGGAAGCAGGCATCGAACCACCGGGTACCGCACAGGACGGCATCTTCCCGGCTGGTGACGATGCCGACGGCAGGCCGGTCGGCCGGGGTCAGCAGCGCTGTCAGGTCGCCGCCGCCGATATCTTCGGCGAGCGCGGCGACGACGTTGCGTTCGACTTCGGCAGCGAGATCGATGGGGAAATTCATGGCGTGATTCTAGCGGCTAACCCTGCCGCCCCGTTGGAGCAGCGCGAGCATGGCGCTGCTCGCCGCAATGATCGCCATGCCGGCGAGCGTCATGCCGTCGGGCCAGTGGTCGAACACGAGCCAGCCCAGCAGCGTTGCCCAGATGAGCTGGACGTAGAGCAGCGGCGACAGCGTGGTTGCGGGCGCATGCCGGAAGGCGCTGATCAGCAGGAAATGCCCGGTGCCGCCGTAGATGCCGAGCGACGCGATCAGCAGGGCTTCCCGCCAGTCAGGCATCGGTCCGCCCCAATAGAGCGGTGCGGAGAGCGTCATGCCGACGGTGCCGACGAGCGCGGTATAGAACAGCATGGTCAGCGTATTCTCGGTCGGGGAGAGCTGGCGGGTCTGGATCTGGTAGATGCTGTAGCAGAGCGCGGCGGCAAGCACGAGCGCGAGCCCGGCGGGGTGCAGGGTGCTGCCGGGCCGGGCGATCAGCAGGACGCCGGCGAAGCCCAGCAGGATGACGGCCCAGTGCGCCGGCCTCAGCCTTTCGCCGAGAAAGGGACCGGCGAGCAGGGCGACGACTAACGGGGCGAGGAACAGCAGGGCGGTGGTTTCGGCGAGCGGCAGGTAATGCAGGGCGGCGATGTTCAGCCCGGTCACGCCGACCAGCATTACCGCACGGGTGGTCTGGAGCCTGGGGCGTTGCGTTGCGATCAGCTTCCAGCGCATGCTCGGGGCGAGGAAGATCAACATCAGCAGGCAGTGAAGCGTATAGCGTGCCCACACCAGCATCGGCACGGGAAACTTCGTGGCGAGGTGTTTGGCCGTCGCGTCGAGCAGCGCGAAGCACAGCACGGCCGCGAGCATCAGCAGGATGCCGCGGAGGGGGTGAGGCGTGTCGCTCAAGGTGTGGCGGTCCAGCCGTTGAGAATGTTGCGGGCGGGGGCGACGAGTTCGCTGGCGGTCAGGCCGATGGGGCCATGGCCGTTGGCCGCGCAGGCATCGGCCGCAGCACCATGAAGATGGACGGCGCCCAGCTGGGCCTCGAGTGGTGTCCAGTGCTGGGCCAGCAGGGCGGCGAGCATGCCGGTCAGCACGTCGCCGCTGCCGGCGGTGGCGAGGCCGGGATTGCCGGTCGCGTTGATGAACCAGCGGCCGTCGGGTGCGACGACGATGGTGCCGCAGCCCTTGAGGGCGACATGGGCCTTGAAGCGGCGGGCCAGTTCGCGGGCGGCGGAGAGGCGATTCGACTGGATGTCTTCGGTGCGGGTGCCGAGCAGTCGAGCGGCCTCGGCCGGATGCGGCGTCAGAAAAGTCGGTGCCGGCCGGACGGCGAGCATGCGCTGCAGCAGCGTGACTTCGGCGAGCAGGTTCAGTGCGTCGGCGTCGAGGACGAGAGGGCGGGGGCTTTCGAGCGTGCGCATGAGCAGTTCGCTCGCCTGTATCGTCTGACCAAGCCCGGGCCCGATGGCAACGACCGTGGCGGCAGCCAGGGCCTCGTCGGGCCCACGCAGCATCAGTTCGGGCTGCCCGAGGTCGACGGGCAGGCGCTCCAGCATGCCCAGATAGACGCGGCCCGCGCCGAGGCCGAGCGCCGCACGGCCGGCCAGCAGGGCGGCACCGGCCATGCCGGGGGCGCCGCCGAGGATGGCGACGCTGCCGAAGCTGCCCTTGTGGCTGTTGTGCTGCCGTGGCTGAAGGCAGGAGCGGAACAGGTCGGGGGCGATGCGCCGCCCGTCCCCTGCCGGAATGGGCAGACCGAGGTCGCATGCCACGAGTTCGCCGCAATGATCGGGGCCGTCCCCGGTCAGCAAGCCGGGCTTGAGGGCGATGAAGGTGACCGTGCGGGTGGCGCGGATGGCGGGACCGGTGACACACCCCGTTTCTGCACCCAGGCCGCTCGGGATGTCGAGTGCCAGAATCGGGCAGCCGCTCGCATTCGCCCGGTCGATCCAGTCTGCGTACCGTCCTTCGATGGGGCGGGCGAGGCCGACGCCGAAAAGTCCATCGACGATCAGTCCCCACGGGCCGTCCGGCATGTCGCTCAAGCATTCGCCGCCTGTGGCGATCCAGGCGTCGCAGGCGCGGCGCGCGTCGGGCGGGAGGCGCATCGGGTCGCCGGCAAAGACAAGCAAGACGTCACGGCCGGATTGCCTGTGAAGGCGGGCGACGACGAAGGCATCGCCACCGTTATTGCCGGGACCGGCCAGAACGAGCACCGGCAGCTGGGAATCACCGATCATTTCCCGCGCGACTGCGGCTGCCGCGCTACCCGCGCGCTCCATCAGCGGCGGCTCGGCGTTGGCGTGGGCGGACTCGATTTCACGCAGTGCCTTGGTCTGCAGGATGGTGTTCGTCATGCTTCGATTGTAGGTTAGAGTGCAGTCATCAAGAGGAGGAAACGACCATGAGCCTAAGCGGCCTGCTGCCCGAGTTGTCCGCGCGCATCGCCACCTTGCGGCGCGACTTGCATGCCCATCCGGAACTTGCTTTCGAGGAAACGCGCACCGCTGCCGTCGTCGCGGAGCATTTGCAGCGTCTCGGGCTGGAGGTGCATCAAGGAATTGCACGAACCGGTGTCGTCGGCTGTCTTCGCGCCGGGTCCGGGTCGCGGGCGATCGGCCTGCGCGCCGACATGGATGCGTTGCCGCTGCCGGAACTCAATACCTTTCCCCACCATTCGCGTCACCCCGGCCGCATGCACGCCTGCGGCCATGACGGGCACACGGCCATGCTGCTGGGGGCAGCCGAGGCCCTGTCGAAGCTGAAGGATCATGGCGGCTTCGACGGCATCGTCTACTTCATCTTCCAGCCGGCCGAGGAGCACGAGGGTGGCGGGCGGGTCATGGTCGAGGAAGGCTTGTTCGACCGCTTCCCGATGGAGATGGTGTTCGGCCTGCACAACTGGCCCGGCCTGCCGGCGGGCAGCATCGCCGTGCATGAGGGCCCGGTGATGGCGGGTGCCGACCGTTTCGAGATCGTCATTACCGCGCGCGGGGCGCATGCCGCGATGCCCCACCAGGGCACCGACGCGATCCTCGCCGGATCGGCGCTGGTGCAGGCGCTCCAGTCGCTCGTGAGCCGCCAGACCGACCCGCTCGATTCGGCGGTGGTCAGCGTGACGCGCTTCCAGGCCGGTCATGCGGACAACATCCTCCCCGAGCAGGCCGTGCTGGGTGGTACCGTGCGCAGCTTCCGGCCCGAATTGCAGGATGCGCTCGAAGAGGGCATGCGCCGGCTCTGTAATGGTGTCGAGCTCGCTCATCGCGTGCAGATCGACCTGCAGTATTCGCGCGGCTATCCGCCGACGGTCAATGCGACCGAACCCGCCGCCCTCTGTCGTGAGGTCGCCCGTCAGGTCGTCGGGGAGGCGCGGGTGATGACTCATCTGAAGCCGAGCATGGGTGCGGAGGATTTCGCCTACCTGTCACGGGTCGTCCCGGGCTGCTACGTCTGGCTGGGCAACGGTCCCGGCGAGGGCGGTTGCATGCTCCACAGCCCGCATTACGACTTCAACGACGCGGTGATCCCGACCGGCATCCGTTACTGGATCCGGCTCGTCGAGCAGGTACTGGCCCCCTAGCCAAGGCCTCGAAGGCGGGCATCGAACAAAAATGCTTGCATTCGCTCAAAAGCCGCCTTAATATCAAACGAACGTTTGAATTAAGTGGAGGGCAGGGTGGAAACCCGGTCGGTCGATACGAGGGAACGCATTCTTGATGTGGCCGAGCGCCTGTTCATGGCGCATGGCTACGATGGCACGTCGATGCGCCAGATCACCGGCGATGCCGGGGTGAACCTGGCCGCGGCCAATTACCACTTCGGTTCCAAGGAGGCGCTGCTGCAGGCCGTGCTGGGGCGTCGGCTCGACTGGCTCAATGCGGAAAGGCTGCGCATCCTCGACGCGATGGAAAGCCAGGCGGCCGGCAAGCCGCTCAAGCCCTCGCAAATCGTCGACGGCTTCTTCGGCACCCTGCTGCGCATGGCGGACGACGAGGATCGCGGCGGCATCACCTTCCTGCGTTTGCTCGGCCGGACGCTGACCGAGCCTTCGGATTTCATCCGGACCTTCCTCGCCGAGGAGTACCGCGAGGTCCTCGAACGCTACAAGGCCGCGCTGTTCCTCGCGCTGCCCGACGTGCCGAAGGCCGAGATCGTCTGGCGCTTCCATTTCATGCTCGGCGCCACGTCCTACGCCATCGCCGGCACCGATGCGCTGCGCCTCATCACCGATTGGCAGATCGAGGATGCCGATGCCACGGACCGCCTCGACCGCCTGCTGCCGCGCCTGATGTCCTTCCTGCTCGGCGGCCTGCGCGCACCGCTGCCGCAGTTTTCCGACAACGCATAAGAAAAGATCCTGAGGAGAGATGCATGTCCTACCTATTGCTTTCGCTACTCGCGCTGGCCGCAGCGCTCCTGTTGATCCGGCCGCTGCGCCGCAACCTGCTGACGCGGCCGGTCTTCGCTGCCTATCGCAAGGTGCTGCCGCAGATGTCCGATACCGAACGCGAGGCCCTCGAGGCCGGCACCGTCTGGTGGGAGGGCGAGCTGTTTCGCGGCGATCCCGACTGGCGCAAACTGCAGGCCTATCCGGTGCCGCAACTGACTGCCGAAGAGCAATCCTTCCTCGACAATGAAGTGGCCGAGGCCTGCCGTCTCGTCGACGACTGGCAGGTAACGCACGAACTGCAGGATCTGTCGGCCGAAACCTGGCGCTACATCAAGGAGAAAGGCTTCCTCGGCATGATCATCCCGAAGCGCTACGGCGGCCTGGAGTTTTCCGCCTACGCGCATTCGCAGGTGGTGACCCGGCTGTCGACGCGCAGTTCGGCGCTGGCCGTTTCGGTGATGGTGCCGAATTCGCTCGGTCCGGCGGAACTGCTGCTGCACTACGGCACCGAGGAGCAGAAGAACCGCTACCTGCCGCGCCTCGCGAAGGGCATCGAGATCCCGGCCTTCGCGCTGACCAGCCCGTGGGCTGGCTCCGACGCGGCGGCGATTCCCGACGCCGGCGTCGTCTGCAAGGGCATGTGGCAGGGGCGCGAGGTGATCGGCATGCGCGTCACCTGGGACAAGCGTTACATCACGCTGGCGCCGCTATGCACTCTCCTCGGCCTCGCGTTCCGCCTGTTCGACCCGGACGGCCTGCTGGGAGACAAAAAAGATATCGGCATCACCTGTGCGCTGGTGCCCTACGACCATCCGGGTGTCGATACCGGCCGCCGCCATTTCCCGCTCAACGCGATGTTCATGAACGGCCCGACGCGCGGCAAGGACGTCTTCATGCCGCTTGACTTCATCATCGGCGGCCCGGCGATGGCGGGCCAGGGCTGGCGCATGCTGATGGAGTGCCTCGCGGCCGGCCGTTCGATCTCGCTGCCCTCGTCGAACACCGGCATGGCGCAGATGACCACCCGCGCCGTCGGCGGCTACGCCCGCGTGCGCAGCCAGTTCAACCTCGCGGTCGGTCGCTTCGAGGGCGTCGAGGAGGCGCTGACGCGCATCGGCGCCTGGACCTACCTGATGGACGCGACGCGCAAGATGACGGCCGGCGCCGTCGACCTCGGCGAGAAGCCGTCGGTCGTCTCCGCGATCGCCAAGTACCACGTCACAGAGCGCGCCCGCCAGGTGGTGAACGACGGCATGGACGTGATCGGCGGCAAGGGCATCTGCCTCGGCCCGTCGAACTTCCTCGGCCGTGCCTACCAGCAGGTGCCGATCGGCATCACGGTGGAGGGGGCCAACATCCTGACGCGCTCGCTGATCGTCTTCGGCCAGGGGGCGATCCGTTGCCACCCCTACCTGCTCGCCGAGATGAAGGCGGCGCATGAAGACGATCCGGCACGCGGGCTGACGGCCTTCGACCGGGCGCTGTGGGGCCACATCGGCTTCACGATCAGGAACGGCTTCCGCGCGCTCTGGCTCGGCATGACCGGCTCGCATTTCGTCAATGTCACTGCTGACGTCGCGCCGGAAATGAAGCGCTATTACCAGCAACTGACGCGTTTCTCGGCCGCTTTCGCCTTCCTGTCCGACATCTCTCTGCTCGTCATGGGCGGCAGCATGAAGCGGCGCGAGAAGCTGTCGGCCCGACTCGGCGACATCCTCGCCCAGATGTACCTGATGTCGGCGACGCTCAAGCGCTACGAAGCGGAAGGCCGCCAGCAGGCCGACGCGCCACTGGCGCACTGGGCGATCTGGGATGCGATGTACCAGGCGCAGCAGGCCTTCGACGGCGTCATCGCCAACTTCCCGAACCGCTTCATCGGCGCCTTCCTGCACCGGAGCATCTTCCCCTGGGGACACCCTTACGTCGTGCCGTCCGACGCGCTCGGCCACCAGGTGGCGAAAACGCTCATCGAGCCCTCGGCGACCCGCGACCGCCTGACCGCCGAATGCTTCATCGAGCGCGACGAGGCGGACCCGGTCGGCGCCATCGAACTGGCGCTGGCGGCGACGCTGGCGGCCGAACCGGTCGAGGCGAAGATTCGCGCCGCCGACAAGGCAGGCCGCTTCGACGGCAATCCGCGCGCCAACGTGCGCGACATCGCGACGGTCGCCGCGGAGCTCGGCATCATCACGCCGGCCGAGCACGAGACGATGAAGCGTCGCAACCATCTGCGCGACATCGTCGTGCGCGTCGACGACTTCCCCTTCGACTACGGCATCGCGACGGCGAACCAGCCCGCCGAGTGCCGTCTGGCGGCGTGAGCATGAACACACCGATTTACATCATCGACGGGGCTCGCACTCCGTTCCTCAAGGCCCAGAAGGGACCGGGTCCCTTCGCCGCTTCCGACCTCGCGACGCAGGCCGGCCGGGCGTTGCTGCTGCGCCAGCCCTTCGAGCCGGCCGACCTCGACGAGGTCATCCTCGGCTGTGCCGCGCCTTCGCCGGACGAGACCAACATCGGCCGCATGGTCGCGCTGCGCCTCGGTTGCGGCCGCAAGGTGCCGGGCTGGACCGTGATGCGCAACTGCGCCTCCGGCATGCAGGCGATCGACTCGGCCATCGCCAACATCCAGTTGGGGCGGTCCAGCCTTGTCCTGGCCGGCGGTGTCGATGCGTTGTCGCGGGCGCCACTGTTGTATCCCGATGCGATGGTGCGCTGGTTCGCCGGCATGATGCAGATGCGCACACTGGGCCAGAAGGCGCGACACTTCCTCAAGCTACGCCCGGCCGCACTGCTGTCGCCGGTGATCGGCCTGATGAAGGGACTGACCGACCCGGTGGTCGGCCTGCTGATGGGCCAGACCGCCGAGAACCTCGCCTGGAAGTTCGGCATTACGCGGCGGGAAATGGACGCGTTCGCCGTGCGCAGCCACCAGCGGGCGATGGCGGGACGCACCGCCGGGCATTTCGACGAGATCGTGCCGGTGGTCGATGCCGGCGGCAAGATCCATGCCGAGGACGACGGTGTGCGGCCGGATGCGTCGATGGAAGGTATGGCCAAGCCGAAGCCTTTCTTCGACAGGAAGTACGGCAACATTACCGCGGCCAACAGTTCGCAGATCACCGACGGCGCGGCCTGGGTGCTGCTCGCCTCGGAGGCCGCGGTGGCGAAGTGGAACCTCAAGCCGATCGGCCGCATCGTGGATAGCCAGTGGGCCGGCCTCGATCCGGCGCAGATGGGCCTCGGCCCCGTGCATGCGACGACGCCGATCCTGCAGCGCCATGGCCTGCAATTGCCCGACATCGACTACTGGGAACTCAACGAGGCGTTTGCCGCGCAGGTGCTCGGCTGCCTCGCAGCCTGGCAATCGGACGACTACTGCCGCGAGGAACTGGGCCTGCCGGGCGCGCTCGGCACGATCGACGAAAGTCGGCTCAACGTGGACGGCGGTGCGGTGGCCATCGGCCATCCGGTCGGTGCCTCGGGCACGCGCATCGTGCTGCACCTGCTCGATGTCCTGCGCCGGAATGGGGCGAAACGCGGCATCGCGACGATCTGCATCGGCGGCGGCCTCGGCGGCGCGATGCTGGTGGAGGCGCTATGAAACCGTTGAAGAATTGGCAACTGCAACGGGATGCGGATGGCGTGGCGTGGGCGATTCTCGATCGTCCCGGCGAGGCCGCAAACGCACTGTCCGCCGAAGTGATGGCCGAGCTCGGCGAACTGCTCGACCAGTGCGATCGCGAGCCGCCCAGGGGATTGATCTTCCGCTCGGCCAAAACGGCGGGCTTCATCGCCGGTGCCGACATCACCGAGTTTTCGCTGCTCGACAGCGAGGCGCAGAGCCGGGCCCTCGTGGCCCGCGGCTGGGACCTGTTCAACCGGCTGGTCGCCGTGCGTTACCCGACGCTGGCGCTGGTGCGCGGCCACTGCCTCGGTGGCGGGCTGGAACTGGCACTGGCCTGCCGGTACTTGCTGGTGGTGGATGAACCGGCTACCAAGCTGGGCTTGCCGGAAGTGATGCTGGGCATCTTCCCCGGCTGGGGCGGCATGCTGCGATTGCCGCAGCGCATCGGCCCGGCCGCCGCGCTCGACCTGATGCTGACGGGCAAGACGCTGGACGCGAAGCGGGCGAAGCGCATGGGCCTCGCCGACGACTGCGTGCCGCCGCGCATCATGATGCCGGCGGCGAAACAGCTGCTGCTGTCCGGCCAGCCGCGCCGTTCGTTGCCGCTGCTGCAGAAGCTGCTCAACGGTCCGCTCAGGTCCGTCGTCGCCAACGGCGCCCGCAAGCAAGTGGCGAAGAAGGCGCGGCCCGAGCACTATCCGGCGCCCTACGCGATCATCGATCTCTGGCAAAAGCACAATGGCAACGCGCTGGCCGCGCCGGAGATCATCGACCGGATCGTGCGCTCGCCGACGGCGAAGAACCTCGTGCGCGTTTTTTTCCTGCAGGAGCGGCTGAAGGGATTTGGAAAAGAAAAGTCGGCGTCGGCAATACGGCGCGTGCATGTGATCGGTGCCGGCGTGATGGGCGGCGACGTCGCGGCGTGGTGCGCATTGCGCGGCATGACGGTGACCTTGCAGGACCAGAGCGTCGAGCGCATCGCGCCGGCGCTGGCGCGGGCCCGCACGCTGTTCGAGAAGCGGCTGCGCGATCCACTCAAGGTACGCGATGCCTGCGACCGGCTGATTCCCGATGTGGCGGGCGACGGCGTAGCCCATGCCGACGTGGTGATCGAGGCGATCTTCGAGAACGTCGAGGCCAAGCACGCGCTGTTCCGTGCCATGGAACCGAAGCTCAAGCCGCATGCGGTGCTGGCCACCAATACGTCGAGCCTGCGCATCGAGGACCTGCGCACCGTGCTGGCAAAGCCCGAGCGGCTGGTCGGCATCCACTTCTTCAATCCCGTGGCGATGATGCCGCTGGTCGAGGTGGTGGCAGCTGAAGGGGGCGACACCGGGGCCGTGCAGGCAGCCTGCGCGTTCGTGAAGCAGATCGACAAGCTGCCGCTGCCGGTGAAATCGGCCCCGGGCTTCCTCGTCAATGCGGTGCTGGCGCCTTACATGCTTGCCGCCATGCGCGCCGTCGATGAAGGCATCGCGCCTGCCGCGGTCGATGAAGCGATGCTGGCCTTCGGCATGCCGATGGGGCCGATCGAACTGGCCGATACCGTCGGGCTAGACATCGCCATGGCGGCCGGGAAGCAACTGGCCGGCGGGGCCGAACCGCCGCGTTGCCTGCTCGGGAAGGTCGAGGGCGGGAAACTCGGCAAGAAATCCGGCGAGGGCTTCTATCGATGGCTGGATGGCAAACCGCAAAAAGTCGGCGCCGGCGGGACGGTGCAAAATGCCGCAGATGAGGGATTGGCCGAGCGTCTCGCCGCGCCGCTGATCGAGGCCGCGCAGCGACTGGTGGATGAGGGTATCGTGGCGGATGCCGATCTGGCCGACGCCGGCGTGATTTTCGGTACCGGCTTCGCCCCCTTCACCGGCGGGCCGCTGAATTATTCGCAGAACAAGGAAAACAAGGAAAGGAGAAACGCTTGAACAAGCTGATCGTGAGAAAGGCCGCCGTACTCGGTGCCGGCGTGATGGGGGCGCAGATCGCCGCCCATCTCGCGAACGCAGACGTGCCGGTGGTGCTGTTCGACCTGCCGGCGCAGGAAGGCGACAAGAACGGCGTCGTGACGAAGTCGCTCGCGGCCCTGAAGAAACTCAGTCCCGCCCCGCTGGCATCCAAGAGCAAGCTGAAGTTCATCGATGCCGCGAACTACGAGGAGCACCTTCCGCTGTTGGCCGGCTGCGATCTCGTGATCGAGGCGATCGCCGAGCGCATGGACTGGAAGAACGACTTGTACGCGAAGATCGCGCCGCATCTGTCGCCTTCGGCCATCGTCGCCTCGAATACCTCGGGCCTGTCGATGAACGCGCTGGCGCGGGCCTTGCCCGAGGCATTGCGGCCGAATTTCTGCGGTATCCACTTCTTCAATCCGCCGCGCTACATGCATCTCGTCGAGATCATCGCGACGCACGACACCGCGCCGGCGACGCTCGACACGCTGGAAACCTGGTTGACCTCGCGCCTCGGCAAGGGTGTGATCCGCGCGCTCGACACGCCGAACTTCGTGGCGAACCGCATCGGCGTGTTCTCCATCCTCGCGGTGATGCATCACACCGCCGCGTTCAAGCTCGGCTTCGACGAGGTCGACGCCCTGACCGGCCCGCAGATCGGCCGGCCGAAGAGCGCCACCTACCGCACGGCGGATGTCGTCGGCCTCGACACGCTGGCCCACGTCGTCAAGACCATGCAGGACACGCTGCCCGGCGATCCATGGCATGCGCATTTCAGGACGCCGGAGTGGCTTGCGGCGCTGATCGCGCAGGGTGCGCTCGGCCAGAAGACCAAGTGCGGCATCTTCCGCAAGCAGGGCAGGGAAATTCAGGTGCTCGACCCGGCGCTCAAGGACTATCGGGCGTCGACCGGCACGGTGGCAGACGAGGTCGCCGCCATCCTCAAGAACCGCAACCCGGCCGAGCGGTTCGCCGCCCTGCGGGCCTCGGCCCATCCGCAGGCGCAGTTCCTCTGGGCGATCTTCCGCGATGTGTTCCACTACTGCGCCGTGCAGCTCGAGCACATCGCCGACAACGCCCGCGACGTCGACTTCGCCATGCGCTGGGGCTTCGGCTGGGCGCAGGGCCCGTTCGAGACCTGGCAGGCGGCCGGCTGGCAGGCCATCGCGCAGGCGCTTGCCGCCGACATCGCCGCTGGCAAGGCGATGAGCGACGTGCCGCTGCCGGCCTGGGTCACCGATGGCCGCAGCGGCGTGCATGCGCCGGAGGGTTCGTGGTCGGCGGCGAAGCAGGCCCATGTGCCGCGCTCGACACTGCCGGTCTACCAGCGCCAGTTGTTCCCCGAGCAAATAGTCGGCGCTGGCGGGACGGCACCTGAACAAGCGGGAGAAACGCTCTACCAGAACGAAGGCGTGCGCCTGTGGCGCCTGCCGGATATCGATGCCGGCATCGGCATCCTGTCCGTCACTTCGAAGAACCATACGCTGGGCAACGAGGTGCTCGACGGCATCCTCGCCGCGGTGAAGCAGGCCGAGGCGACGCTCGATGGCGTGGTGGTCTGGCATGCCGCGCCCTTCGCGCTCGGGGCCAACCTCAAGCAGGTCAGCGAGGCCTGCGCGGCCGGGCAGTTCGACCTGCTCGAACAGACGGTCGAGAAGTTCCAGCGCACCTCGCAGCTGCTCAAGTATGCGCAGGTGCCGGTCGTTGCGGCCGTGCAGGGCATGGCGCTCGGCGGCGGCTGCGAGTTCCTGATGCATGCCGCGAAGCGCGTGATGGCGCTGGAAAGCTACGTCGGCCTTGTCGAGGCCGGCGTCGGGCTGATTCCGGCCGGCGGCGGCTGCAAGGAATTCGCCGTTCGTGCCGCCGAATGGGCCGCGCAATCGGCGACGCCGGGCGAGGTGTTCGACTTCCTGCAACCGGTATTCCAGACCATCGCGATGGCCAAGGTTGCCGGCAGCGCGCTGGAGGCGATCGACTTCGGCTTCGCGCGGCCGTCCGATACGGTGCTGTTCAACGCACACGAACTGTTGTGGGTCGCGATCCGGGAGGCGCGTGCGCTCGCCGATGCGGGCTATGCCCCGCCGCAGCCGGCGCGCGACGTCATCGTCGCCGGCCGCACCGGCATCGCGACGCTGGAGATGATGCTGGTCAACATGAAGGAGGGCGGCATGATCTCCGCGCACGACTATCGCGTCGCCAAGGCAGCCGCCATCGCCCTGTGCGGCGGCGAGGTCGAGGGCGGCAGCCGCGTCGACGAGGAATGGCTGATCACTGTCGAGCGCCGCCTGTTCGTCGAACTGCTGAAGACCCCCGAAACCCAGGCCCGGATCGCCCACACGATGGAAACCGGCAAGCCGCTGCGTAATTGAGGCAGGAGAACACCATGAGCAAACAAATCCAGGACGCCTACATCGTCGCCGCGACGCGCCTGCCCGTCGCCAAGAAGAACGGCATGTTCCGCCACGTGCGGCCCGACGACATGCTGGCCCACGCCATCCGGGCGGTGCTCGCCCAGGCGCCGGGCCTCGATCCGGCGCGCATCGGCGACGTCATCGTCGGCTGCGCGATGCCGGAAGCCGAGCAGGGCATGAACGTCGCACGCATCGGCCTGCTGCTGGCCGGGCTGCCGATCACGGTGCCGGGCATGACCATCAACCGCTTCTGCTCCTCGGGCGTGCAGGCGGTGGCCGACGCCGCCTGCCAGATCCGGCTGGGCCTCGCCGACGTGATGATCGCCGGCGGCACGGAGTCGATGACCATCATGCCGCAGATCATGGGCAACAAGATGGCGATGAACCCGGCGATCTTCGAGAAGGAGGAGAACCTCGGCATCGCCTACGGCATGGGACTGACGGCCGAGAAGGTGGCCGCACAGTGGAAGATATCGCGCGAGGCGCAGGATGCCTTCGCCGTCGAGTCGCACCGTCGCGCCACGGCGGCGATCGCTGCCGGACACTTCAAGGCGGAGACGACGCCCTACCTCGTCCGCGAACATCTGCCCGACCTGAAGACCGGCGAGGTGCGCATCAGGGAACGCACAGTCGACACCGATGAGGGGCCGCGGCCGGATTCGAGCCTCGAGAAGCTGGCGAAGCTCCGGCCGGTGTTCCATGCGAAGGGTTCGGTCACGGCGGGCAATTCCTCGCAGATGTCGGACGGTGCGGCGGCCGTACTGCTGATGTCGGAGAAGGCGCTCAAGGAATACGGCCTGACGCCGCTGGCCCGCTTCGCCGGCTACGCCGTTGGCGGCGTGGCGCCCGAGATCATGGGCATCGGCCCGGTGGCGGCGATCCCGCGCGTGCTGGAACAGACCGGCCTGAAGCAGGACGACCTCGACTGGATCGAACTCAACGAAGCCTTCGCCGCACAGTCGCTGGCGGTGGTCCAGGAGCTGGGCCTCGATCCGGCGAAGGTCAACCCGCTCGGCGGGGCGATTGCGCTCGGCCACCCGCTCGGCGCGACCGGGGCGATCCGCACGGCGACAGTGGTGCACGGGCTGCGCCGCACCGGTGGCAAATACGGTATGGTGACGATGTGCATCGGTACCGGGATGGGTGCCGCCGGAATCTTCGAGCGGGTCTGACGGGAGGAGGGGAACATGAAGCTGTCGCGTTTCATGCGCAGTGCTGCGCTGCTGGCCGCCCTAGCGGCTGCGCCGGGCCTGCAGGCGGCCGATGTGGCCGGCATCAAGCTGGACGACAAGGTGCAGGTCGCGGGTCGGGAACTCGTGCTGAACGGTGCCGGCCTGCGCACCAAGTTCGTCTTCAAGGTCTATGTCGGCGCGCTGTATGTCGCCGACAAGGCGACGACTCCGGCAGGGATCTACGACAGCCCGGCGCCCCGCCGCATGCTCATGCGCATGATGCGCGACATGGATGCCGAATCCCTCTACAAGGCGCTCGACGAAGGCCTGCGCAACAACCTCGCCGAGGCGGAACTCGCCGGACTCAAGGCGCAGATCGACCAGCTCGGCGCCCTCATGAAAGGCATCGGTGCGGTGAAGGAGGGTGACAGCATCGCCATCGACTTCGATAGCCAGGGCATCGGCGTCGGCGTCAATGGCCGGGCGCAGGGCCGGGTCGAGGGGGCATCCTTCGGCCGGGCGCTGTTGCGCGTCTGGCTCGGCGACCAGCCCGCCGATGCCGACTTGAAAAGGAATCTGTTGGGCGGCTGAAAAATAAAACAGGAGGAGGCATGATGGAAAAGGTGTGGCTGAAGACGTATCCGAAGGACATCCCGGCCGAGATCAGCATCGATCAAGTGCCATCCCTGGTGGCGCTGTTCGAGAAGGCCTGCAAGGATTACGCAGGGCAGACGGCCTATATCAGCATGGGCAAGGAAATGAGCTATCGTCAGCTCGACGATGAGAGCCGCGCCTTCGCCGGCTGGCTGCAGTCGCTCGGCCTGAAGAAGGGTGACCGCGTCGCGCTGATGATGCCCAACCTGCTGCAGTATCCGGTGGCGCTGTTCGGCACGCTGCGCGCCGGTTGCGTCGTGGTCAGTTGCAATCCGCTCTACACGCCGCGCGAACTCGAGCACCAGTTGAAGGATTCCGGGGCGGTGGCTATCGTCATCGTCGAGAACTTCGCCCATGTGCTGGAGCAGGTGATCGCGCGGACCTCGGTCCGCCATGCGATTGTCACGCCGATGGGAGAGATGATCGGCGGCCTCAAGGGCGCCATCGTCAATTTCGTGGTGCGCCATGTCAAGAAAATGGTGCCCGCCTGGAAGGTGCCCGGGGCGACGAATTTCAACAGCGCGCTCTCCGCCGGCCGTCAGTTCGGCTTCACGCCGGTCACGCTCGGCCATGACGACATCGCTTTCCTGCAGTACACCGGCGGGACCACCGGCGTATCGAAGGGGGCGATGCTGACGCACGGCAACATTTGCTCGAACGTCATGCAGGCGCACGCGTGGATCCGCTCCAAGGTGCGCGACGGCAAGGAGTTCATCGTCACCGCGCTGCCGCTATATCACATCTTCGCGCTGACCGCGAACTGCCTGACTTTCCTGATGATCGGGGCGCGCAACCTGCTGATCGCCAATCCGCGCGACATCCCGAACTTCATCAAGGAGTGGCGCAAGTATCCGGTCAGCGTCCTGACCGGCGTCAACACGCTGTTCAATGCGCTTCTGAACAACCCCGAGTTCGCCAAGCTCGATTTCTCGACCATGAACGTGACGCTCGGCGGCGGCATGGCGGTGCAGGCGCCCGTGGCCGAACGCTGGATGAAGGTGACGGGCAACCCGCTGATCCAGGCCTACGGCCTGACCGAGACCTCGCCGGCGGCGACCATCAACCCCCTCGACCAGCGGGTCTTCAATGGTTCGATCGGCCTGCCGATCTCGTCGACCGAAGTATCGATCCGCGACGACAACGGCCACGAAGTGCAGTTGATGCAGGTCGGCGAGATCTGCATCCGCGGTCCGCAGGTCATGAGCGGCTACTGGCAGCGTCGGGAAGAAACCGAACTGGTGCTGGGGCCCGACGGCTTCCTGCGCACCGGCGACATGGGCTACATGGACAAGGACGGCTACGTGTTCGTCGTCGACCGCAAGAAGGACATGATCCTCGTCTCGGGCTTCAACGTCTATCCGAACGAGGTCGAGGAGGCCGTCGCGATGCACGCGGGCGTGATCGAGGTCGCCGCCATCGGCGTGGCGGACGAGCACTCCGGCGAGGCGGTGAAGATCTTCGTCGTGCGCAAGGATCCGCTGCTGACCGAGACGATGCTGATCGAGCACTGCCGCACCGTGCTGACGGGCTACAAGTTGCCCAAGCACGTCGAGTTCCGCGACGACCTGCCGAAGACCAACGTCGGCAAGATCCTGCGCCGTGCGCTGAAGGACAACTGATGCCGATTCCCGCCACCCTGCGCAGGAACCTTGCGCTGCCCGTGATCGGAGCGCCGATGTTCATCGTCTCGACGCCGGCGCTGGTCGTCGCCCAGTGCCGCAGCGGCGTGATCGGCGCCTTCCCGGCCCTCAATGCCCGTCCGCCGGAACTGCTCGACGAGTGGCTGGGGCAGATCAAGGCCGCGCTGGCTGCAGATCCGCAGGCCGCACCCTTCGCTGTCAACCAGATCATCCACCAGTCCAACACGCGGCTGGAGCATGATATGGCGCTGTGCGTGAAGCACGAGGTGCCGCTGATCATCACCAGCCTGCGCGCGCCCGGCGACATCGTGCCTGCCGTGCATGCCTACGGCGGGCTGGTGTTCCACGACGTGATCAGCGTGCGCCATGCCGAAAAGGCGCTGGAAGCGGGCGTCGATGGCCTGATTCTCGTCTGCGCCGGCGCCGGCGGCCATGCCGGCACCCTGAGCCCGTTCGCACTGGTCGGCGAGATCCGCAAGTTCTACGACGGGCCGATCGCGCTGTCGGGTGCCATCGCCAGCGGCAGCGCCATCCTGGCCGCGCAGGCGATGGGCGCCGACTTCGCCTACATCGGTACGCGTTTCATCGCGACGGACGAGGCCAATGCGCCGCCGGCCTACAAGCAGGCCCTGCTCGATGCGGCTGCGACGGACGTCGTCTATACGCCGTACTTCACCGGCGTGCATGGCAACTACCTGAAGCAGAGCATCGTCAGTGCCGGACTCGATCCCGACAACCTGCCGGTGCGCGACAAGACGGCGATGAATTTCGGCAGCGATGCGACGGCGGGCGCCAAGGCCTGGCGCGATATCTGGGGGGCGGGCCAGGGCGTGGGCGTCATCGACGAGGTGCAGCCGGCCGCCACGGTGGTTGCCGGAATGAAAAGGGAATACGACACCGCGAAGGCGGCGTTGTGCAGTCATGCGTACTGAAAGGAAAGGAAACAGGAAATGAGCGACTACCGCGCACCCATCAAGGATATGCGCTTCGTCATGGACGAACTGGCCGGGCTGCCCGAGATCAGCCAATTGCCGAGCTTCGAGGAGGCCACGCCCGACATGGCGGATGCCATTCTCGACGAGGCGGCGAAGTTCACCGGCGAAGTGCTCGCCCCGCTCAATCGCATCGGCGACAAGACGGGCTGCACGTTGACCCCGGAGGGCGTAGCGACCCCGCCGGGCTGGAAGGAAGCCTACCGCCAGTACTGCGAAGCGGGATGGAGCGGCATTACCCAGCCGCAGGCGTTCGGAGGGCAGGGGTTGCCGGAAGCGCTGGGCGTCGCCGTCATGGAGATGGCGCAGTCCGCCAACATGTCCTTCTCGCTCGGCCCGCTGCTCACCTCGGGCGCCGTGTCCGCGCTGCTGACCTGCGCCAGCGACGCACTGAAGGCCGTCTACCTGGAGAAGATGGTGAGCGGCGAGTGGACCGGCACGATGAACCTGACCGAGCCGCAGGCCGGCTCCGACCTCGCGCTGATCCGGTCGCGTGCCGAACCGCAGGCCGACGGCAGCTACCGCGTCTTCGGCCAGAAGATCTTCATCACCTACGGCGACCACGACATGACCGACAACATCGTCCATCTCGTGCTCGCCCGCCTGCCCGATGCGCCGCCCGGCGTGAAGGGCATCTCGATGTTCCTGGTGCCGAAGTTCCTCGTCAATGCCGATGGCACGCTCGGTGCACGCAATGACGCGCACTGCGTCTCGCTCGAACACAAGCTCGGCATCCATGCCAGCCCGACCTGTGTGATGGCCTATGGCGATGAGGGAACGTTCGGCGGCGGCGCCGTCGGCTGGCTGCTCGGCGAACCGCATCGCGGCCTCGAATACATGTTCATCATGATGAACGAGGCGCGCCACAGCGTCGGCCTGCAGGGGGTCGCGCTCGGTGAGCGCGCCTACCAGCAGGCGCTGGCCTATGCCCGGGAGCGGAAGCAGGGCCGCGACGCGGTGACCGGCGAGGCGCTCGTCACCATCGACCGGCATCCGGACATCCGTCGCATGCTGATGCTGATGAAATCCCAGGTCGAGGCCTGCCGCGCACTGGCCTACTACACCGCGGGCCTGCTCGACCGGGCACATGCCGCGCCGGACGAGGAGGCGAGGAAGCGTGCCCTGTATCTGGCCGAATTCATGATTCCCATCGTCAAGGGCGGCAGCACCGAGATGGGCATCGAGGTGACTTCGCTGGGCATCCAGATCCACGGCGGCATGGGCTTCATCGAGGAAACCGGGGCTGCCCAGCACTGGCGCGATGCCCGCATCACCACGATCTACGAGGGCACGACGGGGATACAGGCCAATGACCTGCTGTTTCGGAAGCTGATGCGCGACCAGGGTGCGACGGCGAAAGCCGTCTTTGCAGAAGTCGGCGCTGGCGTGACGGCGCTGATGTCATCCGCCAGGCCGGAACTGCAGGCGATCGGGAAGCGGCTCGGTGCCGCATTGCAGGCGTGGATCGCGGCGACCGAATGGCTGGCGGCGAACGTCAAGACGGGGCTGTCTGGCGTGCTGTCGGCAGCCGTGCCTTATCTCCAGTTGTCCGTGGTCGTCTGCGGCGGCTGGCAGATGGGACGGGCCGCACTGGCAGCCGCCGCTCATCTGGATCGCGACGACGGGGATGCCGATTTCTATCGGGCCAAGATCGCCTCGGCACGTTTCTATGCCGACAGCCTCCTGCCGCAGGCCATGGCGTATGCCGAGACCGTCAAGTCGGGCGATGCGGCGCTGGCAGGTTTGGGCGATCGCCTGTTCTGAGCCCGGGAAGCTTCTTCAGCCCAGGTAGTAGAAGGCCAGGTTCGCCAGCAGCATGGTCATGACCCACAAGGCCATGCTGCCGGTCGGCCAGGAACGCATCAGCATCCCTTCGGGGCGGCGGTGGCGAAGCAAAAAAACGGCGATGGCGAGACGGCGCACCTCCAGTAGGCCGGTCAGACCGGCACGCGTGGAGGCGAGTGCATCGCGGAAGGTCGCGACAAAGCCGTAGGCCGCCTTGCGGTAAAGCCAGTCGCTGTCGAGGTTCACCGACTTGAGTTCCGGCGGATAGATGCCGGTGCGCATCAGCACAGCGAAGGCCAGCGCGGAGAAGAACAGCAGTTGCGTCTGCGCGACCACGTGCGAGGCGGTGTAGGGCTGGTAGTCGGTGGCGTACGGGAGCAAGCGGTAGAGCGCGTCGGGGAAGACGCCGATGCCGATGCACAGCGCGGCGGCGATTCCCATCGCCGTCAGCATGTTTTTCGGCGCCTCGGCGCAGCGGATGCCCGAGTCGTGGCCGAAGAAGGCGAAGTAGGGAATCTTGATGCCGGCGTGGTGGAACACACCGGCCGAGGCGAACAGCAGCACCAGCCAGTTGAAGGTCAGCCCCTCCATGGCGGCGGCGCTCATGATCATCGACTTGGTGACGAAGCCCGAGAACAACGGGAAGGCCGAGATCGAGGCGGCGCCGACGATGCAGAAGCCAGTGGTCCAGGGCATCGACTTGTAGAGCCCGCCCAATTCGCTGCCCTTGATGGTGCCGGTACGCAGCAGCACCGCGCCCATGCTCATGAACAGCAAGCCCTTGAAGATAATGTCGGCGAAGGCGTGGGCGACCGCGCCGTTGATGGCCAGCTCGGTGCCGATGCCGATGCCGACCACCATGAAGCCGAGCTGGTTGTTCATGCTGTAGGCCAGCACGCGGCGCAGGTCGTTTTCGATCACCGCGTAGAAGATCGGGAAGGCCGCCATCAGCGTGCCGATCCAGACCAGTTCCTCGGTGCCGGCGAAGCCGCGCGCCAGGGCGTAGATGCCGAGCTTGGTGGTGAAGGCGGAGAGGAAGACGGTGCCGGTCGGCGTCGCTTCCGGGTAGGCGTCCATCAGCCAGTTGTGCAGCAGCGGGAAAGCGCTCTTGATGCCGAAGCCGATCAGGATCAGCAGGCCGGCGGAGTCTGACAATCCAATGTGGCCGAATTCCAGCGAACCAGTGGCACGCCAGTGCAGCAGCGCGCCGGCGAGCAGGAACATGCCGGACAGCAGCTGCACGATGACGTAGCGCATCCCGGTGGCGGCGGAATGCGCGCCGCGCCGCGCCCACACCAGCAGAACCGACGAGACGGCAGTCAGTTCCCAGTAGAGGAACAGCGTCATCAGGTCGCCGGCAAACACGGCGCCGAGCGCACTGCCGGCATAGACAAGGCCGGCGACATGCTGCGTGCTGTCGTCGACATGCAGCGCGTAAATCACTGACAGCAGGGCGGCGATCAGGAAGATGGTGCCGAACAGGAAGCTCAGCTTGTCCACGCGCATCAGCGTCAGCGTCTGGCCGAGCAGTTCGACCTGGCCGTGCAGGCCGTGCGGGATCGCCAGCAGGTAGGCGAAGGCGATCAGCGGCAGGGCCAGCATCCAGGCCTTGCGCAGCAGGCCCGGCAGGAACGGCACCAGCGCCGCGCCGAGGATCAGGATCAGGGCGACGGGGAAATCACCGCTCATGGCTGTCCCTGTCGTAGTAGTCCTCGTCGCGCATCAGTAGCTTGCGCAACTGCTTGGCGGCCAGCACCAGTGCCACGCAGGCGAAGAAGCCGTAGGCGCCGTGGAAGCCGAACACGGTGGCGAATTCAAAATCCTCGTGCCGATGCAGGAACAGGTCGATGGCGATCAGCAGGCCGCAGGCGATCCACAAGCCCTTGTAGAGCTTGGTGACATTGTGCGGATCGTCGAGCCAGTACTTTTTCGAATCGGCAGGTGGCGTCATGGCGGCTCCCGGGTCAGGTCGCGGCCAGCGGCTGGACGAGGCGCAGCAGCGGCGTGGAATAGAAGAACAGGGCGATGGTGCCGGCGGCGGTGGTCAACAGCGCCAGCAGCATCGGCAGCGGCGCTTCGCCGTGCGGGTGATGCTCGTCCTCGGCCGACAGCGGCTTGAAGTAGGCGGCATGGACGATCGGCAGGAAATAAGCGGCGTTGAGCAGGGTGCTGAGGATCAACACCGCGACGGCGAGGAAATGCCCCCCTTCGGCCGCGCTCGTCAGGATGAACCACTTGCTGACGAAGCCGGCCAGCGGCGGGATGCCGATCAGCGACAGCGCACCGATGGTGAAGGCCGCCATGGTCCATGGCATGCGGCGGCCGATACCGTCGAGCTGCGACACCTCGGTCTTGTGCGCCGCCGTGTAGATGGCGCCGGCGGTGAAGAACAGGGTGATCTTAGCGAAGGCGTGGGTGGCGATGTGCAGCGCCGCGCCGACGATGGACAGTGGGGCGATCAGGGCGGCGGCCAGCACGATGTAGGACAACTGGCTGACAGTGGAATAGGCCAACCGCCGCTTGAGGTTATCGGCGTGCAGCGCGACCACCGAGGCGGCGACGATGGTGAAGCCGCTGATCGCCACCAGCCAGTCGGTGGCGCCGGCGAGCGCGTCGAGGCCGAAGACATAGACGACCACCTTGACCACCGAAAACACGCCCGCCTTGACCACCGCCACCGCGTGCAGCAGCGCGGAGACCGGCGTCGGCGCCACCATCGCGGCAGGCAGCCAGCGGTGGAAGGGCATCAGCGCCGCCTTGCCGATGCCGAACATGAACAAGGCCAGCAACACCGCCACCGCGCCGCTGTCCATGCCATCGGGCAGGGTGCCGCCGGCGGTGAAGTCGGTGGTGCCGGTGACGTGCCAGACGTAGATCACCGCCGGCAGCAGGAACAGGATCGAGGTGCCCATCAGGATGCCGAGATAGGTGCGCCCGCCCGCCCGCGCCTTGTCGGTGCCGGCGTGGGTGACCAGCGGGTAGGTCAGCAGTGTCAGCACCTCGTAGAAGAGGAACAGCGTCAGCAGGTTCGCCGCGAAGGCGATAGCCAGCGCGGCGGCGAGCGACAAGGCGAAGCAGACGTAGAAACGTGTCTGGTTTTTCTCGTCGTTGCCGCGCATGTAGCCGATCGAATAGACCGAATTGACGATCCACAGGCCCGAGGCGATCAGGCCGAACAGCATGCCGAGCGGCTCGACGCGGAAGGCAATACTCAGGCCGGGCAAGAATTCGAACAGGCTCAGCGCCGGCTGCTGCCCCGCCTGCACCGGCCCGAGCAGTTGCAGCACGGTGCCGAACAACACGACGGCGGTGGTCAGCGTTACGCCCTCGCGCAGGTTCGGCCATTTCCCCGCCAGCGCGATGCCGGCGGCACCGAGCAGTGGAATGAGGAAGACGAGGTGCAGGGCAGTCATTTGCCGATCTTCACAAGTTGCATGGCCGCCTCGGTGGCGGTGCCGACCGTAAAGGAAGTATCGAGCCCGAACCAGATCGTGCCGATCACCAACAGCCAGGCAGGAATCAACATCGACAGCGGCGCTTCCTGCTTCGTCGCCCCTTCCGGCGCCGGCTTGAAGTAGACCACTTCGACGAAGCGCCAGACGTAGGCGATGGCGAGAAGCGACGAAAGCAGAATCGCGCCGACAATCCAGAACTGACCCTTCTCCATCGCCGCGAGGATCAGGTGCCACTTGCTGATGAAGCCGGCAGTACCCGGCACGCCGATCAGGCTCAAGCCGGCAATGACGATGCCGAAGCAGGTCAGCGGCATGCGCTGCGACAAGCCGGCGAGCCGGTCAAAAGTCGGCGCTGGCAGGACGGCGCCGGGCCGGGCAAGACCGATCACCATGCCGCCGATCAGCAGGAAGATCGCCGCCTTGGTGATGCCGTGGTTGAACAAATGCAGAATCGCCGCGTCGAGGCCATTGACGCTGTCGAAAGACATGCCAAGCGTGATGTAGCCGATCTGGCCGACGCTGGAATAGGCGAACAGGCGCTTCAGGTTGTCCTGGAAGATGGCGGTGAAGCTGGCGGCGAACATCGCGGCCAGCGACAGCAGCAGCAGGATCTGCGGCAGCGGCAGCTTCTCGAAGATCAGGCTTTCGCCAAACACCGAGAACCAGAAACGGATCAGCACATACACCGACACCTTCGTCGCCGTGGCGGCGAGGAAGGCGGTGACCGCCGAAGGCGCGTAGGTGTAGGCGTTCGGCAGCCACTGGTGCAGCGGAAACAACGCCAGCTTGAGCGAGACGCCAACGGTGATGAAGGCCAGTGCGGCCAGCACCGGCGGCGAATTTTCGACGCCGCGCAGCCGTTCGGCCATGTCGGCGAGATTGAGCGTCCCGGTCATCAGGTAAAGGAAGCCGATGCCGATGACGAAGAAGGTCGCGCCGATCGTGCCCATGATCAGGTAGCGATACGAGGCGGCGAGCGCGCGGCGGTCGCGGCCCAGCGCGATCAACACGTAGGTGGACAGCGAAGAGATCTCGAGGAAGACGAAGATGTTGAAGGCGTCGCCGGTGATCGTGATGCCGAGCAGTCCGGCGAGGCAAAGGCCGAACATGGCGAAGTACAGATAGTGCAGGTCGGCGGGGATTTCGCGTTCGATACTCGCCCGGCTCCAGGGCAGGACGATGGCCGCCGTGCCCGAGACCAGCAGCAGGACGAAGCTGGTCAGGCGATCCACGCGGTATTCGATGCCCCAGGGGGGCGCCCAGTTGCCGATGTGGTACGAAATGGTGCCGCCTTCCAGAGCCCCGACTTGCAGCCACAGGCCGATCGCTGCGGCGAAGGCTGCCCACGCACAGGCGGTGACGAGGCCGAAGGCAAATCCGCCATGGCGCAGCAACACGGCGAGCGGTGCCGCGAGCAGCGGCAATACCACCTGCAGTGCTGGAAGATGTGCTGTCAGGCCCATTATTCCTGGTTCCGCAGATCGTCGCCACGATGGTCGAGCGTGATGATCTCGTCTTCTTCGATGCTGCCGTAGGCCTCGCGGATGCGTACGGCCAGCGCCAGGCCGAGTGCCAGTGTCGCGACGCCGACGACGATGGCGGTGAGGATCAGTACGTGCGGCAGCGGATTCGAGTACGCGCCGTACTGCGGCGCGAGGATCGGGGCGGTGCCGCCGATCAGCTTGCCGGGCGCGATGTAGAGCAGGTACACCGATGTCTGGAAGACCGACAGGCCGACCAGTTTCTTGATCAGGTTGCCGCGTGCCATGACAACGTACAGTCCCGTGACCATCAAAAAGATGGTCACGATGTAGGAGAAGTGCTCGATCAGTTCGCTCATGGCACGTCCCTGTCGCGCTCCCCGCGCGAAGCGAACATGTAGAAGATCTTCAGCATCACGCCGCAGACGGTCACGGCGACGCCGGCCTCGACCCAGAAGATGCCGCGATGCTGACCGTGGATCGGGTCGCTGTCGAGGACGAAATAGTCGAGGTAGTTGCCGCCCAGCAGGAGGCCGGCGACGCCGACGCCCGCGTAGAGCAGAACGCCCGTGGCGAGCATGGCCTCGACCAGTCGGTCGGGAACGACCTTGCGTGCGTTGTCCAGTCCGAAGATCAGCGCGTAGAAGACGATGCCGGCAGCGAAGATGGTGCCGGCCTGGAAACCTCCGCCAGGGCCGTAGTCGCCGTGGAACTGGACATAAACCGCAAAGAGCAGGATGAAAGGGATCAACAACTTGCCGATCACTCGCAGCACGAGATCATTTTTCATCGCTGCCCCGCTTGCCCTTGCGCCGCCGCAGCAATGCGATGATGCCGGCCCCGGCAGTGAATACCACGGTGGTTTCGCCCAGGGTGTCATAGCCGCGGAAACTCGCCAGTACCGCCGTGACGACGTTGGGTACGTCGATTTCGTTTTGCAGGTAGCGGGGTGCGACGTGCTGATGGATCGGCGCATTCGGGTCGGCGAAATCGGGCAATCCGAGGGCGCCGTAGATCAGCAGGGCGGCCGTCGCCGTCGACAGGGCCAGCGGCAGCCACGGACGATGTGCGGGCTTGGCTTCCTCGCTCTTGCACAGGTGGAGGGCGCCGAGCATCAGCACGGTCGATACGCCGGCGCCGACAGCGGCTTCGGTCATGGCGACATCGACAGCATCGAGCGCGATGAGTACCGTCGCCATCAGGAAGCTGTAGATGCCGGACAGTACGACCACGCCGAACAGATTGCGCGTACGCGCAAGCACCAGCACGGTGAAGGCCATCAGCACCAGCAGGGTATCGACGATCAGGGTTTCGATGATGCCGCTCCGGGTTCTGTCAGTTGCGGCTTCACGCCGTGCGCCATCGCGGTACGCGCCAGGGCATGACTCGCCGTCGGGCTGGCGAAGAAAATCAGGAGGCCGATCATCAGCAGCTTGGCCGTCACCAGCGTGAATCCGGCCAGCAGCATCAGCCCGAGCAGGACGAGGCCCGCGCCGAGTGTTTCGAGCACGCTCGCCGCATGCATGCGCGTATAGAAGTCCGGCATGCGCACCAGGCCGATGGCGCCCACCAGACAGAAAAACGTGCCGGCGATCAGGATCAGGCCGCCGAGCGTCTCGATCACGCTTGTCATCGACGTGGCTCTTCCTCGGCGCAAGCTCCCAGATTGCCCTGGCGGAAGAACTTGAGCACGGCGATGACGCCGATCACGTTGAGCAGGCCATAGACCAGTGCCAGATCCAGAAATTCCGGGCGGCCATTCAGAAAGCCGAAGACTGCAAGCAACAGCATCGCGCAGGTCCCGATGGTGTTCGCGGCCTGCAGTCGATCGAACATGCTCGGCCCGGCGGCAGCCCGTACCAATGCGAGGGTGAGCGAGACGATCAGGGCCAGGGTGGCGGCGGTGATCACGGATGCACGGCCTCCAGCGCGGCGCAGCGGCGGTCCATTTCGCTGCCGGCGAGCCCGGCAGCGCCTTCGCGCGTCAGGGCGTGAACGAGGAAGCGGCCGGGGGCGACTTCCACGGAAATCGTGCCCGGTGTCAGGGTGATCGAGTTGGCGTGGATCACGAGTCCGAGATCGGTCTTCTGGGAAGGTACGAATTCGACTATCGTCGGTGAGATTCGCAGTTCCGGATGGAGGATGCGTTTGCTCACGTCCCAGGCCGACCGGACGATTTCCTTGATGAGCCATGGCCAGTAGGAAACGAGTGCCTGCCAGCCGAGGTGGATGGGGAAGCCTTCGTGGTCGATGACGTCCATGCGCCGGGCAAGCAGAAATACGCCCAGCGCCGATCCGGCACCGGCTGCCAGCAGGAACGGCGTATACATGCCTGACAGCAGCAGCCAGAAGGCGTAGATGACAAGCAGAAAAATCAGGGGACGGAACATGCCGGAGCGGGGTGGGGATGCAGGTGTCGGGGCGGGACTAGCGTTTCCCGGCAAGTTTGTTGCGTTCCGACCGCAGCCCGCGCCTGACCCGTCGGATCAGGAAGGGGCCGAGCGTGACGGCCAGCAGCGGCAGGGCCGCTAGATAATTGAGCACCCCGGAGAAGAAACGCTGGTTGCCGTCGGGTCCTCCGCCCGAGTAGTCGGTCAGCGCCGTCACGATCACCAATGCGGCCGCCATGCCGAAAAGTTCAAGGGTGTCGAAGGGGGTCTGTCTCGCGTCATGCAGGGCACGCGCCCGGTCTTCGGGGGGGAACGAACTCAGCTCGGGATACAGGATTTCCATGTCGAAACGCAAACCATCCTCCTGTAAGGAGAATAGCGACTCGCCCTGCGACTGGAAATTCGGGCGCCCCCGTAAGGGCTAATACGTACGCCGGACGCTAATCGGTCGCATCGACCAGCCGGACAAGTTCGGCGACGTTGCGGATGCCGAGTTTTGCCAGGACGCGCGCCTTATGCACTTCGACGGTACGCGGGCTGAGGCCGAGCTGTTCGGCGACCGCCCGGTTTTGCAGGCCCTCGCCGAGCAGTTGCATCACTTCCCGCTCGCGCGTGCTCAGCCGGGCGAGTCCGGCTTCGCGCCGTTGCCTGGCCTGCAGGTCGGATTCACGGTCATGCAGCCTGTTCATGGCCAGCTCGATGGCCTGGACGATCTGCTCGTCGTCGAAGGGCTTCTCGAGGAAGTCGACTGCGTCGGCCTTGAAGGCGACGCGGGACGAAGCGACGTCGCCATGTGCGGAAATAATGATCATCGGCAGGGGCGGCACGCGGCTGGCGAGCGTCTGCTGCAGTTCGAGGCCACTCATTCCCGGCATTTTCAGATCGGCTACGACACAGCCGCTCCAGTCGGGCTGAAGAGCCTTCATGAAGTCTTCGGCACATGCGAATGTGGCGTTACGGAACCCCTTCAGGCTGAGGATCAGTGACAGCGAATCACGGACTGACAGGTCGTCGTCCACGATGAAAACGGTATAGCGCGAACGAAGGTCACTCATGATCGATGTCGCCGATCGGCAGCGTAAAGCGCAGGGTGCCCGCCTTGCCGCCATCTTCCGCCCACAGACGGCCGCGATGGGCCTCGATGATGGCACGACTGACGGCGAGTCCCATCCCCATGCCGCGTGCCTTGGTCGTCTCGAAGGGTTCGAATATCTGTTCGGACTGGCCCCTTTGAATTCCACGGCCGCTGTCGACGATGCTGACGGTGACTTCTCGCGCGGAGTCGCATGCGATGCTGGCGTGTACCTCGCGAGGTTCGGCCGGGTTGTCGCAGGCCGCGTCGATCGCATTGCGCAGCAGGTTGCGCAGGACGATTTCGATCTGGAGGGTGTCGATCGTCACGGGCAGCGGACCGGCCGGTACGTGGCACTTCAACATGGTGTTTTCTGCGGCGGCTGCGTCCTGCAGCCGGGCGACGCTGTTCTCCAGCAACGCGACCAGGTCTGCCTGTTCCATCCTCATGGCGCCATGTTGCAGAAAGTCGCGCAGGCGTCGTACTACGTCGGCTGTACGCCTCGATTCGGCGACCAGCTTGTTCATGGTTTCTTCCAGTTGCGAGCGATCGGGGCTGTCGGCGATCACCAGCAACTGGCCCGCACGGGCGTAGTTGGCGAGCGCGGTCAGCGGCTGGCTCAGTTCATGGGTCAATGCGGCGGCCATTTGTCCGGCAGCGGCCAGTTTCTGGGATTTTCTCAAGGCGAGCTCGGCCTGTTCGCGTTCGTCGACCGTCACGCCAAGAAACAGGCCCATGACAGTAAGCGCGATCAGGAAGGTCTGCAGTTCGAAGACCGACAGCGGTGTCTGCCCGGTGATGTGGACGGCGATGATGATGCCGGTCTGGATCAGCAGGGCGGCGACCGCACTGCCCAGCAGGCCCGACCGGACCGAAACCCATACCAGCGGCAGGAACAGCAAATAGAAGAACTTGACCTGTTCGGCAAGGTTCTGACCGAAGATGAAAAGTAGCGTGGCCACGATGAACGTGGCCTGCAGCAGGGTTTCGGGTTTGAACAGCATCGCGGCGAGCTGGCGGCGGCGCGCATCGTCGGCAAGCATGAGCGTCATCGGCAGGAAGACCAGCATGCCGACGCCGTCGCCGATCCAGAAACGCAGCAGGGCTTCGGGAAACTGCACTGCGGGACCGGCATTGCCCGCGACCAGCGTGCCGACATAAAGCGTCCCGGTCAGCAGGGAGCCCAGGATGACGATGCCGATCAGGCGCAGGACGTCGCGCAGTGCATCGAGCCGCGGGGAAATGCGGAACTGCTGCGTCAGCGCCTGTGCCATGGCGCCGTAGCAAAGGCCCAGAACCAGCGCTGCCGTGATGTCGATCTGCCAGGGGGTGGCCGTGTCACGGATCAGTTGCTCGGTGATGGCGATGACCAGCGTCACCGCAGGCAGCCAGCGTTGGCCGTACGTCATCAGCAGGGCGATGGCCAGTGCCGGCTGTGGGTTCCATGGCGTGATATTGAAATGCGCCATGGGGTGCGTGTAGCTGATCCAGTCCAGCAGCGGATAGGCGCAGACGAATGCGACCAGCGCCCGTACCGGAATGGTGAAAGCCATGGCAGCCTGCGGCCTGTTCGTCCCGTATGCCGATACACGCGTCATGGCGCGATTTTCCCATAAAGGCCGATCAGGCCGCAGGTGGCCGATTTAGGCTTCGTTGCGTACGGGGATGCGCCAGAGTGCCAGAAGCAGTACCGACATCAGGATGCCGAGCATGATCCGGTGCCAGTCTGAATCCATCAGCCAGATCGACAGGCTGAACGAAACGACGATCAGTAGAACGGCCCACGGCTTCACCCGTGCAGGCATGCTGCGGTGGTTGTGCCAATCCCTTATCACCGGCCCGGCGACGGGCTGTGTCAGAAGCCAGTCATGCAGGCGGCTCGAGCTTCGGGCGAAGCAGGCCGCGGCCAGCAGAATGAACGGCGTGGTTGGCAGCAGCGGCAGGAAAATTCCGAGAATCGCCAGAACCAGGGCCAGAATCCCGGATCCGAGGCAGAGGATCCGGACGGCCCTGGAATGATGGGGTGCCCTGCTGCCTGTCGTCGGCTTATCCGGCGGACTTGAGGGCTGCAATCCGCTCTTCCAGCGGCGGGTGCGTCATGAACAGGCGCTTGAGGCCTCCACCGATACCTCCGGCGATGCCGAAGGCTGCCATCTTGTCGGGTAGCGGTTGAGGATGCAGTGAGTTCAGCCGCTCCAGTGCGGCGATCATGTTGCGACGCCCGGCCAGGCTGGCACCGCCGCGATCCGCGCGAAATTCGCGCTGGCGCGAGAACCACATCACGATGATCGACGCGAGGATGCCCAGTATCAGTTCGGCGATGATCATGGTGATGAAGAAAGCAGGTCCGGTACCGCGTTCGGTCTTGAAGACGACGCGGTCGACCAGATGGCCGATGACGCGCGAGAGGAACATCACGAAGGTGTTCACGACGCCCTGGATCAGCGCCAGCGTCACCATGTCGCCATTGGCGGCGTGGGAGACCTCGTGGCCAAGCACGGCTTCGGCCTCCTGACGGGTCATCTGCTGCAGCAACCCCGTCGATACCGCGATGAGCGAACTGTTCTTGCTCATGCCGGTGGCGAAGGCATTGACGTCGGGCGATTCGTAGATGCCGACTTCGGGCATGCGGATGCCGGCTTCCTGCGAGTACTTCCTGATGGTTTCCACGAGCCAGAACTCGGTCGAATTCGAGGGCGCCTCGATGACATGGACGCCCATCGACTGCTTGACCGACCACTTCGAAATGGCCAGCGAGATGAACGAGCCGCCAAAGCCCATGACGGCTGCGAAGATCAGCAGGGAGGTCAGGTTCAGGCCATTGGCGTTGAGGTAGGGCTCGACGCCCAGCAGGCGCATGGTGACGGACAGGACCAGCACGATGGCCATGTTGGTCGCCAGGAAGAGAAAAATTCGTTTCATTCGGAATCCTCGTCGATGACAGGTGATGATGACCGACAGACGCGTGAATAGTTCATGGCGATAGCCATGATTTCAAGATGCGTATTGGGTATGGGAATTTGGAGGCGCGAGCCGGAGTCGAACCGACCTACACGGATTTGCAATCCGGTGCATAACCGCTTTGCTATCGCGCCGCTGCCTGTCGGGTTGCGTCCAGGCAAAAAGGGGAAAGCCACGCTTTCCCCTTGGAAAATTGGAGCGGCAGAAGAGTCTCGAACTCTCGACCTCAACCTTGGCAAGGTTGCGCTCTACCAACTGAGCTACTGCCGCAAGAGGGGCGCATTCTACCAACGAATTCGATCGTGTCAACGCGCCCTGAGAAGAATTTTCAGGCCTGCAGCGCGGCGGTGCGGTGGGACTGCACGACCTGCAGCAACTGGCTGAAAACCTTGGGTGTGCCGCCGACGATGTTGCCGGTTTGCAGGAAGTTGCTCTCGCCGGACAGGTCGCTGACGAGGCCGCCGGCTTCCAGGATGATCAGCGCGCCGGCCGCCATGTCCCAAGGGGCGAGGCCGAACTCCCAGAAGCCGTCGACGCGTCCGGCCGCGAGCCACGCGAGGTCGAGCGAAGCCGAGCCCGGGCGGCGCACTCCGGCGCTGCGGCGGGTGATTTCCTTGAAGATGCCGAGGTAGGCATCGACATGGTCGAAGACACGATAAGGGAAGCCGGTCGCCAACAGCGCTTCTTCCAGCTTGGCGCGCTTGCTGACCCGGATTCTTTTGTCGTTGAGGAAGGCACCGGCGCCCTTGCTGGCGGTGAACAGTTCGTTGCGGTTCGGATCGAAAACGACCGCGTGCGTCAGCACGCCCTTGTGCAGCAGTGCAATCGACACGGCATATTGCGGAAAGCCGTGGATGAAGTTGGTCGTTCCGTCGAGCGGGTCGATGATCCACTGGTATTCGGCGTTTTCGTGGTCGCCGCTGCGGCCCGACTCCTCTGCGAGGATGGCGTGCGTGGGATAGACTTCGCGCAGGGTTTCGATGATGGTGGCTTCGGCGGCACGGTCGACTTCGGTGACGAAATCGTTCTGCTGCTTCACGCCGACCTGGATCTGGCCGAGGTCGAGGCTGGCGCGGCCGATGATGCTGCCGGCGCGGCGGGCGGCCTTGACGGCCGTGTTGAGCATGGGATGCATGGCAGGCGGGGCGAGAGCCCGTTCGATGAGAAACGATGAATTCTAAACTGTCGGCATTTCCTGCGCCTGATTCGCTGCAGCGGGTCCGCGTCATCCTTTCCCGTACCAGCCATCCGGGCAACATCGGGGCCGCGGCCCGGGCGATGAAGACCATGGGCTTTTCCCGACTGGTGCTGGTCGAGCCGAAAATATTTCCCGACCCGCAGGCAGAGGCGATGGCTTCGGGCGCCGGGGATGTGCTCGCTTCGGCACGGGTGGTGGATTCGCTTGCCGACGCGCTGCAGGGCGTCGAACTGGCCATGGCGATGACGGCGAGGCGTCGCGACCTCGCGACGGAGCCCCTTTGGGCGCGTGAGGGTGCTGCCGAACTGGCCTCTGTAGCCGCCCATGGCGAGGTGGCGCTGGTATTCGGCAACGAAACCTCTGGACTGACCAACGACGAACTGGCGCTGTGCGGACGCTGGGCGATGATTCCCGCGAATCCGGCCTACAGTTCGCTGAACCTCGCCGCCGCCGTGCAGCTGATGTGCTATGAGCTGCGGCTGGCGTTCGGTGCCGTCCCGCCGGCGCCGACTTGTGCCGAATCCGGTGCGGTAGCGACGCACGACGACGTCGAGCGCCTGATGATCCATTTCGAGCAGTCCGCGATCGCCAGCGGCTTCCTCGACCCGGAACAGCCGCGCCGGCTGATGCTGCGGTTGCGCCGGCTGTTCGCCAGGGCGCGATTGGAGCGTGAGGAGGTCAATATCCTGCGCGGTTTGCTCGCCTCTTTCGAAAGGCCGACCGGCAAGCGTCATTTAAGTTGACCGACATGCTCGGGAATTTTAGAATTCCCTCATATTCCTTAAGGCCACTTCCCGATCCATGTTCGCCCGCCTGCGTGAAGACATCAGTTGCGTTTTCGAACGCGATCCGGCTGCCCGTTCCACCTGGGAGGTGATGACCTGCTACCCGGGTTTTCATGCATTGACCCTGCATCGCCTGTCTCACCGCCTGTGGGGAATGAGGCTGCGCTGGCTGGCCCGGTTGTTGTCGCACTTGACGAGGATGCTGACCGGGATCGAGATCCATCCCGGGGCGACCATCGGCCGGCGCGTTTTCATCGATCACGGCATGGGCGTCGTGATCGGCGAGACTGCCGTCATCGGGGATGAGTGCACGCTTTACCATGGCGTCACCCTCGGCGGCACGTCGTGGAACAAGGGCAAGCGACACCCGACCTTGCAGCGCGGCGTGGTGATCGGTGCCGGCGCCAAGGTGCTGGGCCCGATCACCGTGGCGGAGGGTGCCAAGATCGGGTCGAATGCCGTTGTCGTTCGCGATGTTCCACCCGGCGCGACGGCGGTCGGCATTCCCGCCCGCATCATCGAGCCGGGTCAGGAGCAGGCGCGCCAGGAAAAGGCCGAGAATCTGGGTTTTTCCGCCTATGCCGTGACCCGCAGCGAGGACGATCCGCTGTCCATGGCGATCCATGGCCTGCTCGATCATGCCGTCGAGACCGACCGGCGCATCGCCGCCCTGCTCAAGACAATGGAGCGGGCCGGTGTCTCGCTGGAAGATGATGTCGCCACGGCCGACAAGTTCGATCCGAAATATTTGTCGAAAATTGTGGACTGAGTAGTTGACTAAAAAGATAAGGAACTATATCTTGACCAAAGAAGTCGGATATTGACCGCTTCCCCAATTTCATTCCGGATAACACTCGACCCTGACGAGGTGCTTCATGAGACTGACGACCAAAGGACGTTTTGCAGTGACGGCGATGATCGACGTGGCCCTGCGCCAGCATGGCGGCCCGGTCACGCTGGCAGGCATTGCCGAGCGCCAGAAGATTTCCCTTTCCTATCTCGAGCAGCTGTTCGGCAAGTTGCGGCGCAACCATCTGGTCGCCAGCACGCGCGGCCCGGGCGGCGGCTATACGCTGGCAAAACCGCTCGCAGCCGTGTCCGTGGCGGACATCATCAGCGCGGTCGATGAGCCCCTCGATGCCACCAACTGCGGCGGCAAGGGCAATTGCCACGACGACCATCCCTGCATGACGCATAATTTATGGACCAGCCTCAACATGCGCATGCATGAGTACCTGAGTTCGGTGAGCCTGGATGATCTGGTGCGCCAGCAGCATGGCTCCGGCTGTGCCGACGAACACGCCCTGACGATGAAGCCGGGCGGCGCGCGGTCCGTGCGCCGTATCCCGGTCATGGCAACCGCCTGACGTCGCCTGCAGGAAGGCAGCCGTTCGATGTTCACTCCCGTCTATCTGGACCACAATGCCACGACGCCGGTTTCCCCGGCGGCGCTCGAGGCCATGCTTCCGTTCTTCGATGCGCGCTGCGGCAATGCATCCAGCCGGCACGAGTATGGGCGGGCGGCGCGGCATGCGCTGGACGAGGCGCGGCAGCGGGTGGCTCATGCCGTCGGTGCCCATCCGACAGAAGTCGTCTTCACCAGCGGCGGTTCGGAAGCGAACAACCTGTTCATCAAGGGAGCGGCCACGGTCATGCGGCCCGGCACGATCGCCATCTCGGCCATCGAGCATCCCTGCGTCCGCAGGCCCGCCGAAGCGCTCCGTCGTTCCGGTTGGCGGGTACGCGAAGTCGCCGTCGATGAGACGGGCCGTCTCGCCAGCGCCGACTTTTCCGCGGCACTGGCCGAACGGCCGGCGCTGTGCTCGGTGATGCTGGCGAACAACGAGACCGGTGTGGTGCAGGATGTCGACGTCCTTGCGGCCATGGCTGCCTCCTCGGGTACCTGGTTTCATACCGATGCCGTGCAGGCGCTGGGCAAGATCCCGGTCAATTTTCGCGCCCTGAATGCGGCCGGTGTGCATGCCATGACGCTTTCCGGTCACAAGCTGGGCGGGCCGAAGGGTGCGGGTGCACTGATTCTCGACAAGCGGGTCGACCTCGCACCCCTGATCGACGGGGGTGGCCAGGAGCGCGGACTGCGTTCCGGTACCGAGAACATACCTGCCATCGTCGGTTTCGGTGTCGCCTGCGAGGAGGCGGTGCAGGGGCTGGATGAGCGCGCCACACGCCTCGCCGCGATGCGCGACGCACTTGAAAGCGCATTGGCGACAATGGGGGGCGTGGTGTTTTCGCGTGCGACTTCGCGCCTGCCGAATACCGTCTATTTCGCCCTCCCGGGCATCGATGGCGAAACGCTCGTCGCCCGGCTCGACCGCGCCGGCTATGCCGTCGCGAGCGGGGCGGCGTGTTCTTCCGCCAATCCCGAGCCTTCGCATGTGCTGCTGGCCATGGGCGTCGCCCCCGATGTCGCCCGCGGCGCCGTGCGGGTCAGCTTCGGGGGGCTGAACTCGGCTGCGGACCTGTCAGGCTTCCTGCAGGCCCTGGCCGCCACTGTTTCCAATCTGCAATCGCTGACGGCCGTCGCCGCCGGCTGAATAGGAGTTAAACGACATGTTGAAACTGCCCATCTATCTCGACTACTCGGCCACGACCCCGGTCGACCCGCGCGTAGCCGCGAAGATGATTCCCTGGCTGACCGAACATTTCGGCAACCCCGCCTCGCGTTCCCATCCCTTCGGCTGGGAGGCCGAGAAGGCCGTCGAGGAAGCACGCGAGGAAGTCGCGAAGCTGGTGAACGCCGACCCGAAGGAAATCATCTGGACCTCGGGAGCCACCGAATCCAACAACCTGGCCATCAAGGGCGCGGCGCATTTCTACGCCGGTACGAAGGGCAAGCACATCATCACCGTGGCGACGGAGCACAAGGCGGTACTGGACACGGTCAAGGAGCTCGAGCGCCAGGGTTTCGAGGCGACCTATCTCGATCCCCAGGAAAACGGCCTGATTTCTCCGGAACAGCTGAAGGCCGCCCTGCGCAAGGATACGGTCGTCGTTTCCGTGATGGCGGTGAACAACGAGATCGGCGTCATCCAGCCGATCGCCGAACTGGGCGAACTGTGCCGCGCCAACGGCACCATCTTCCACGTCGATGCGGCGCAGGCCACCGGCAAGATGCCGATCGACCTGGCGAAGCTGAAGGTCGACCTGATGTCCTTCTCGGCGCACAAGACCTACGGCCCCAAGGGCGTCGGCGCCCTCTACGTGCGCCGCAAGCCGCGCATCCGCCTCGAGGCGCAGATGCATGGCGGCGGCCACGAGCGCGGCCTGCGCTCCGGCACGCTGGCGACGCACCAGATCGTCGGCATGGGGGAGGCCTTCCGTATCGCCCGCGAGGAAATGGCGACCGAGAACGAGCGCATCCGCATGCTGCGCGACCGCCTGCTCAAGGGCCTGTCCGACATCGAGGAAACCTACGTCAACGGCGACCTGGAGCAGCGCGTGCCGCACAACCTCAACATGAGCTTCAACTTCGTCGAGGGCGAGTCGCTGATCATGGCGATCAAGGACCTGGCCGTGTCGTCGGGCTCGGCCTGCACCTCGGCCTCGCTGGAGCCTTCCTACGTGCTGCGCGCGCTGGGACGTTCCGACGAGCTGGCGCACAGCTCGATCCGCTTCACGATCGGCCGCTTCACCACCGTCGAGGAAATCGACTACGCCGTCAAGCTGCTGCACGACAAGATCGGCAAGCTGCGCGAACTCTCGCCGCTCTGGGAAATGTTCAAGGACGGCATCGATCTCAATACTGTCCAATGGGCAGCGCACTAACAGGATTTCATCGAGGAGCATCACATGTCTTACAGTGAAAAGGTCATCGACCATTACGAAAATCCCCGCAACGTCGGCTCCTTCGCCAAGGAAGAGGAGGGCGTGGCGACCGGCATGGTGGGCGCGCCGGCCTGCGGCGACGTGATGAAGCTGCAGATCAAGGTCGGCAAGGACGGCGTGATCGAGGATGCCAAGTTCAAGACCTACGGCTGCGGCTCGGCGATCGCATCGAGCTCGCTGGTCACCGAGTGGGTCAAGGGCAAGACGCTCGACCAGGCACTCGACATCAAGAATACGGCCATCGCCGAGGAACTCGCGCTGCCGCCGGTCAAGATCCACTGCTCGATCCTGGCCGAGGATGCGATCAAGGCGGCGGTCGCCGACTACAAGAAAAAGCACGGGGAATAATCATGTCGGTCACATTGAGCGAAGCCGCGGCGCAGCACGTCGCGAAATTCATCGCCAAGCGCGGCAGGGGCATCGGCATTCGCCTCGGTGTCAAGACCTCCGGCTGCTCGGGCATGGCCTACAAGCTCGAGTTCGCCGATGCCGCCGAGCCCGAGGACATGGTGTTCGACAGCCACGGCCTCAAGGTGCTGATCGATCCGAAAAGCCTGCCCTACCTGGATGGCACCGAACTCGACTACACCAAGGAGGGATTGAACGAGGGCTTCAAGTTCAACAACCCGAACGTGAAGGACCAGTGCGGCTGCGGCGAAAGTTTCAACGTCTGATGACAGGGTCCGGCTTCGACAATCTCCAGCAGGATCATTTCGCGCTGTTCGGCCTGCCGTGCCGGCAGGCGCTGGATGTCGCGCAACTCGAATCGACCTATCGCGACCTGCAGGCGAAAGTCCATCCCGATCGGCATGCCCACCTGTCCGACGCCGAGCAGCGCGTCGCGATGCAATGGGCCACGCGGGTGAACGAGGCCTACCTGACGCTCAAGGATCCGCTCCGGCGCGCCCGCTACCTGCTCGAACTGGCGGGCCATGATGTGCGTCTGGAAACGAATACCGCGATGCCGATGGAGTTCCTGATGGCCCAGATGGAGTTGCGCGAGGCCGTTGCGGAGGCGAAGGAGGCGGCGGACGTCGATGCCCTCGACCGGCAGCACCGGGAATTGAAAAAACGCATCCGGACGGAACTGGAAGCCTTGCAGGCCGCGCTCGATGCCGCAGATCTGGACCGGGCCGGCGAACTGGTCCGGCAGCTGATGTTCCAGGAAAAACTGCTGCAGGAAATCGATGATGCGCTGGCGCTGCTGGAGACCTGAACAGGATTGACCGCGTCACGGGCGCAGGGGGATTACAAGAACAATGGCACTGTTGCAAATTTCCGAACCGGGGCAGTCGGCTGCCCCGCATGAACATCGCCTCGCGGTCGGCATCGACCTCGGCACGACCAATTCGCTGGTCGCCACGGTCCGCAGCGGCATGGCCGTCGTGCTCAACGACGAACTGGGTCGTCCGCTGCTGCCATCGGTGGCGCGCTACGGGTCCGACGGCAAGGTCGAGGTGGGCTACGGCGCCCAGGCGCACCAGTCATCGGACCCGCGCAATACCATCGTCTCGGTCAAGCGCTTCATGGGCCGCGGCCTCGCGGACATCGAGCATGTCGAGGCCATGCCCTACGAATTCGTCGATGCCGAAGGCATGGTCAGGCTGAAGACCGCGCAGGGCGTCAAGAGCCCGGTCGAGGTGTCGGCCGACATCCTGCGTGCGCTGCGCGAGCGCGCCGAGCTGTCGCTCGGGGGCCAGCTCACCGGCGCGGTGATCACCGTGCCGGCCTATTTCGACGATGCACAGCGGCAGGCGACCAAGGATGCCGCCCGGCTGGCAGGCATCAACGTCCTGCGCCTGCTCAACGAGCCGACGGCGGCGGCGATCGCCTACGGCCTCGACAACGCGGCCGAGGGTATCTATGCGGTCTATGACCTCGGCGGCGGGACCTTCGATATCTCGATCCTCAAGCTGTCGAAGGGCGTGTTCCAGGTGCTCGCCACCGGCGGCGATTCGGCGCTCGGCGGCGACGACTTCGACCACCGCGTGTTCTGCTGGATCATCGAGCAGTCGAAGCTGTCCCCGCTTTCCCACGAGGATGCCCGCCTGCTGCAGATGCGCGCCCGCGAAGCCAAGGAATACCTGACCCAGCATGGAGAGGCCCCGATCACGGCACGCCTGTCCTCCGGCGAGTTCGTCGACCTGCGCCTGACCACCGAGGTCTTCAACGAGATCACCCATACGCTGGTGCACAAGACGCTCGGTCCCACGCGCAAGGCCCTGCGCGATGCCGGGCTGTCGCCCGACGAGATCACCGGCGTGGTGATGGTCGGCGGCGCTACGCGCATGCCGCAGATCCAGAAGGCGGTCGAGGATTTCTTCGGCTGCGAGCCGCTCAACAATCTCGATCCGGACAAGGTCGTCGCGCTCGGCGCGGCCACGCAGGCCAACCTGCTGGCCGGCAACCGTGCCGCCGGCGACGACTGGCTGCTGCTCGACGTCATCCCGCTCTCGCTTGGCATCGAGACCATGGGCGGCCTGGTCGAGAAGGTGATCCCGCGCAACTCGACCATCCCCGTGGCACGCGCGCAGGAATTCACGACTTTCAAGGATGGCCAGACGGCAATGGCGCTGCATGTCGTGCAGGGCGAGCGCGAGCTGGTCTCCGATTGCCGCAGCCTCGCCCGTTTCGAGCTGCGCGGCATCCCGCCGATGGTGGCGGGCGCGGCGCGCATCCGCGTCACCTTCCAGGTCGATGCCGACGGCCTGCTGTCGGTGACGGCGCGCGAGCAGACCACCGGCCATGAGGCACGCATCGAGGTCAAGCCGTCCTACGGCCTGAACGACGACGAAATCACCTCGATGCTCAAGGACAGCTTCACCCATGCCTCGGAGGATGCCTTCCGTCGTGCGCTGCGCGAGGCCCAGGTCGAGGCGCAGCGCCTCGTCGAGGCCGTGCAGTCCGCCCTCAAGGAGGATGCCCACCTGCTGTCGACGCTTGAGCGTGCGCATGTCGAAAGCTGCCTGACGAAACTGCAGGCCGTCCTGCTCGGCGACGACCGGCGGGCCATCGACGGTGCGATGGATGCGCTGTCGAAGGGCACGGCCGAATTCGCCGCGCGTCGCATGAACCAGAGCGTCCAGCGTGCGCTGGCCGGAAAGAAGGTCGAGGAGATATGACCCAGATCATCGTATTGCCCCATGTCGAACTTTGTCCCGAGGGTGCCGTCATCGAGGCGGAACCGGGCACGTCCATCTGCGATGCGCTGCTCGCCAACGATATCGAGATCGAGCATGCCTGCGAGAAGTCCTGCGCCTGCACCACCTGCCACGTGGTGGTGCGCGAGGGCTTCGAATCCCTCGATGAGGCGGACGAGGTGGAGGAGGATCTGCTCGACAAGGCCTGGGGCCTGGAACCGACCTCGCGTCTTTCCTGCCAGGCGCTGGTGACCGGCACGCCGCTGGTGGTGGAGATCCCGAAATACACGATCAACATGGCGAAGGAAGGAGGCGGGCGCAAATGAAGTGGACCGACAGTCTCGACATTGCCATCGAGCTGGCCGAACGCCATCCCGATGTCGATCCGAAGGCCATCAACTTCGTCGACCTGATGCGCTGGGTCATGGAACTGCCCGGCTTCGAGGAAGACGAACGCCACTGCGGCGAGAAGAAGCTCGAAGCCATCCAGCAGGCCTGGATCGACGAGACGGAATGAAAGCCCTGCGGCGGTTCGCGCTGTTGATCCTGCTCGCCAGCAACGTGCAGGCGGACCCGCCGGTCAATATCACCGCCGACCGGGCCGCCGTCGATGTGCTTCATGCCGGAAAGCCGGTGCGCATCCAGCGCGAGCAGGACAGCTTCAACCAGATCGAACCCGACTTCGCGATGACCTCGCGGCCCTGTCCGCCTTACTGCATCCAGCCGATGCATCTGGCGCCGGGGGTCGAGACGATCGGCGAACTGGAAATGCTCGGCTACCTCGAGCGCATCGCGCGTGGTGACGACGATACGCAGGTTATCGATTCCCGCGATGGCGACTGGCTGAAGCGCTCCGGCATGATTCCCGGCGCGACCCACCTGCAGTGGGAGCGCCTGCATCCGCAGCATGCCGAAGCGGCGGCCATAGCGGAAATCCTCGAGTTGCAGTTCGGCGCATCCCGTACCGGGGGCAAGGTCCAGCTGTGGAACTTCGAAAACGCGAAGACGCTGGTGTTCTACTGCAACGGGCCGTGGTGCGGCCAATCCCCCACCAACATAAAGCAGCTGCTGGCGCTCGGCTATCCCGCCCACAAGCTCAAGTGGTACCGCGGCGGCATGCAGGCATGGAAGAGCCTCGGGCTGACCACCGTGCCGTGGAACAAAAAGTAGTCCTCGTCGATACGCACTGCCATCTCGATGCGGCGGAGTTCGATGCCGACCGCGACGCACGGGTGGCTGAGGCAAAAGTCGGCCCTGGCCGGACGGCGGTGGGGGCCATCGTCGTGCCGGCCGTCGAGCGCGCCAACTTCGGTGCCGTCGCCAGCGTCTGCCGCGACTATCCCGGCTGCGCCCCCGCCTACGGCATCCACCCGATGTATGTCGATCGTGCGCGGCCCGAAGATCTCGCGGCGCTACGCGAGACGCTGCGCCGCGAGCGCGCCGTGGCCGTCGGCGAGATCGGTCTGGACCGTCATGTCGAACCGCGTGACGACGCGCGACAGCTGCGCTATTTCACGGAGCAGCTCCGGATCGCGGCGGAGTTCGACCTGCCCGTGCTGTTGCACGTCCGCAAGGCCATCGACCCGATCCTCAAGTGCCTGCGCGACCTCCGCGTCCGCGGCGGAATCGCGCATGCCTTCAACGGCAGCCGCGAACAGGCGCAGGAGTTCATCCGGCTCGGCTTCAAGCTCGGTTTCGGCGGGGCGATGACCTACGCGGGATCGAAGCGCATCCGTGCCCTGGCCGCCGAACTCCCGCTCGATGCCATCGTGCTGGAGACCGATGCGCCGGACATTCCGCCCGCATGGCGGCAAGGCGGGCGCAATACGCCGGCCGACCTTGTGCCGATCGCCGAAACACTGGCAAAATTGCGCTCCCTGCCGCTCGACGCGCTGGCCGCAGCGACGACTGCGAACGCGCTGGCCGTCCTGCCGCGGCTCGAGGAACTCACAACCACAACCGGAGAAACCCCATGACCACCGTCACCCTGCAAGGCAATCCTTTCCGTGTCGATGGCAGCCTGCCCGCCGTCGGCAGCGCCGCCCCCGCCCTGAACCTGACCAACGGCGAGCTGGCCGATGTCACGCTTGCCAACTTCGCCGGCAAGCGCAAGGTGCTCAATATCGTGCCGAGCCTCGATACCCCGACCTGCGCCACCTCGACGCGCAAGTTCAACGAAAAGGCGGCGAGCCTGAACAATGCCGTCGTGCTGGTCGTCTCGGCCGACCTGCCGTTCGCTGCCGGCCGCTTCTGCGCCACCGAGGGCCTGAAGAACGTCGCCCACCTCTCCACCTTCCGTCACCCCGAGTTCATGCAGGCCTGGGGCGTGAAGATGGCCGAGGGCCCGCTGGCCGGCCTGACCGCCCGCGCCGTGGTCGTCCTCGACGAGAACGACAAGGTGCTGCACAGCCAGCTCGTGCCCGAGATCGCCGAGGAGCCGGATTACGAAGCGGCGCTCAAGGCACTCTGAGCAAGGCAACACAAGAACGAAAAACGGCAGCCCCGGCTGCCGTTTTTCATGGTGCGTTTCAGGCCTGCGCCTGCTCCGATGCAAGCCGCTGCGGCGGCCATGCCGAGCGGGCGAAGAAGTCCTCCAGCATCTCGGGCGGCATCGGGCGGCAGATGTGGTAGCCCTGCAGGCTGTCGCAGCCGAGTGCGGCGAGACGTGCCAGCGTCGCGGCATCCTCGACGCCTTCGCCCACGACGCGCAGGCCGAGGTTGTGGGCGAGCTCGATGGTCGAGTGCACGATCACCGCGTCGTCCTTGTTCGCCAGCATGTCCTTGACGAAGGACCGGTCGATCTTGATCTCGCCGACGGCGGTCTGGCGCAGGCGCTGCAACGAGGAATAACCCGTGCCGAAATCGTCGATCGACAGCGCGATGCCCTGTTCGCGGATGCGTGCCACCACCGCGGCGAGCCGGTCCAGGTCGCCGAGGAAGACGTTTTCCGTGATTTCCAGCGTCAGCCCCGTCAGCGGCCCCTGCGCATCGAGCATCGCCATGAATTCGGGATTCATCAGGACGATGGGCGGCACGTTGATGGCGATGTCGATTTCCCAGCCGCGGCTGCGCCAGGCCAGCTGCTGACGCAGGGCGGTGGCGAGCAGCCAGCGGGTGAACGGCAGGATCAGCCCGGTCTGTTCCAGCGCCGAGATGAACATGTCCGGCGGCACCAGCCCGCGTTCCGGGTGCGGCCAGCGCGCCAGCGCCTCGCAGCCCGTGATGCTGCCTGAAGCGAGGTCGAGCTTCGGCTGGTAGTAGAGCGTGAACTCGCTGCGGTCGAGGGCATCGCGCAGGTGCTGCGTGAGCGCGAAGCGTCCGGCGACGGGCGTGTCGCTCGCCGGGTCGAAAACATGCACGCCGCCATGGTTGCGCTTGGCGCCGTTCATGGCGAGGTCGGCGCTCTTCATCAGGGCGCTCAGGTCGGCGCCCTGCGCCGGATAGATGGCGATGCCGATGCTGGCGCCGATGGCGATGCGGTGTGTCGCCACGGTGATGCCGGCAGCGAGCCGCTCGTTCATCGAACGCGCGATCGCGACCGCCTCCGCCTCGTCGACATCGCAGACCAGGGCAGCGAATTCGTCGCCGGAGACGCGGCTCAGGGTGCTGCCGGTCTTCAGCATGCTGCCGAACAGGCGTGCGATTTCCTTGAGCAGGGCGTCGCCGGTTTCCTGTCCGTAGCTGTTGTTGATTTCCTGGAACTGGTCGAGGTCGATCAGCAGGATGGCCAGTGTCGAACCCATCGCGTGCGCCATCTCGATTTCCTGATGGACGCGGTCGCGGAACAGCGTGCGGTTGGGCAGGCCGGTCAGTCCGTCGAACAGGGACATCTGCTCCAGCTGCAGGTTGGCGGCGTTGAGGCGCTTGTTGAGGCGCTGCAGTTCGTGCTGCTGGGATTCGGCATCGTGCCGCGCCAGTTCGATCTTCTCCATCGCCATGGCATTCTCGATCGCGATGGCCGCCTGCGCGGCGAACAGTTGCAGCAGGTTCATGTCGCGCTGGCTGAAGCTGCCGCCGTCTTCCTTGTTGATGCCCGCCAGGCCGCCGAGGAAGGTGTGTCGGCCGACCAGCGGTACCAGCAGGATGGTGCCGGCCTCATGTTCCCAGAGATTGCGTTCCTCGTCGCTCAACTCGGACAAGGCGCCGAGCCACCACGGCCGCTGGTGGCGCAGCACCCAGCCGCACAGGCCGAACTCGATGGGCAACGACTGGCCGACGATCTCGTCGGCATTCGTGCCGACGCCGGCGCGATAGGTATAGGCGGAACGGTCGGCGTTGAGCAGCGGCACGAGGACGGTCTCGGCCTTGATGAGGCGGCGGGCCCGATCAGCGATGGCGATGAAGACGGCGTCGAGATCCAGTTCGCTGCCGATCAACCGGCTGGTCTCGAGCAGCAGTGCGATTTCGCTCTCGCGCTCGTCCAGTTCGCGACGCAGCGCCTCGATCTGATGCTGCATCGCTTCGTTTTCCGCCATCCAGCGCTCCTCGTGATTATGAAGATGGATTATGGCGAATCGGCCCTGCCTTGGGAAGGGCTGCCGTATGGCTTAAGCCTAGTCGAGCACGTGCGAAACGAGGCCGTCGGCGAGTTTCGGCTCGAACCAGGTGGACTTGGGCGGCATCACCTGGTTGCTGTCCGCGACCGCCATGAGCTGGCCCATGCGGGTCGGGTACATGGCGAAGGCCGCCGCCATCTCACCCGAGTCGACGCGCTTCTCGAGTTCCTCGAGGCCGCGCATGCCGCCGACGAAGTCGATGCGCTTGTCACGGCGCAGGTCGGCGATGCCGAGGATCGGCCCGAGGACGTGCTCCGACAGCAGCGATACGTCAAGGCCGGCCACCGGGTCGGTCGAAAACAGCTTGGGGTCGATGTTGAGCCGGTACCAGCGCTTCGGCAGGTAGAGACCGACTTCGCCGGGGCATTGCGGCCGTACCGCATCGCACGCGGGAGAGACGAGGAACTTTTCCTCGAGCCGCTTGAGGAACTCGTCCGCCGTCAGGCCATTGAGATCCCTCACCACGCGGTTGTAGTCCATGATCTTCATCTGCGCCTGGGGGAAGATCACGGCGAGGAAGTAGTCGGCGGACTGGATGCAGTCCTCACGGCGGCGGGCGGCGGCGACGCGCGATGCGGCGGCCGAGCGGTGGTGGCCGTCGGCGATGTAGAGCGCCTCCATGCCGTCGAAGCAGCGGGTGATCGCGTCGACCGCCGCTGCATCGTCGCAGACCCAGATGCGGTGGCGAATGCCATCCTCGGCGGTGACGTCGGCAACCGGTTCGCCCTGCGTGACCGCGTCGACCAGCGCATCGGCAGCCGTCGAGGAAGGGTAGGCGAGCAGCACCGGGCCGGTCTGGGCGTTGGTCGCTTCGATCTGGCGGACGCGGTCGTCCTCCTTGTCGGGACGCGTGAACTCGTGCTTGCGGATGCGGTTGGCGTCGTAGCAGGCGACCGAGGCGCTGGCGACCAGCCCCGTCTGCTCGTGCGAACCCATGTTCAGGCGATAGGCGTAGTAGCAGGGTGCGGCATCGCGCGTCAGCACGCCGGCGTCCACCATGCGCCCGAGATTTTCGGCCGCCTTCGCATAGACGGCGGGGGCGTAGGGATCGATGTCGGCCGGCAGGTCGATCTCCGGCTTGGAGATGTGCAGGAACGACCAGGGCTTGCCCTCGGCCTTGACCCGGGCCTCATCGGAGGAGAGCACGTCGTAGGGCGGCGCGGCGACTTCGGCGGCGCGTCCGGGCGCGGGGCGCAGGCCGCGGAAGGGCCTGATCAGGGTCGGCGTTTCCATCAGGCGGCCTTCCTTCCTGCCCGTCCGGCCAGGGGGCCGCGCAGGACGTCGTAGGCTTCACGCACCATCTTCTCGGTGGTCGGCCAGTCGATGCAGGCGTCCGTGACCGAGCAGCCGTATTTGAGTTCTGCGAGGTCATCGGGAATCGGCTGGCTGCCCGCCTCGAGATTGCTCTCGATCATCAGGCCGACGATGGAACGGTTGCCGAGGCGGATCTGGTTCACCACGTCGTGCATGACGAGGGGCTGCAGCTCCGGCTTCTTGTAGCTGTTCGCGTGCGAGCAATCGACGACCACGTTCTGCGGCAGGCCGGCCTTCGCCAGCGCCTGCTCGGCGATCGCCACGCTGACCGTGTCGTAGTTCGGCCGTCCGCCGCCGCCGCGCAGCACCATGTGACCGTAGCGGTTGCCACGCGTACGCACGACGGACGAACGGCCCTGCATGTTGATGCCGAGGAAACTGTGCGGCTTGGAAGCGGAGAGGATGGCATTCACGGCGGTTTCCATCGAACCGTCCGTGCCGTTCTTGAAACCGACTGGCGTCGACAGGCCCGAAGACATCTCGCGGTGCGTCTGCGACTCCGAAGTGCGCGCGCCGATGGCCGTCCAGGCGATCAGGTCGCCGAGGTATTGCGGCGCAATGGGGTCAAGCGCTTCCGTGCCGGCCGCTAGGCCGATTTCGTTGACGGCGAGCAGGAATTCGCGCGCCTTCTGCATGCCTTCCTCGATGCGGAAGCTGTCGTCCATGCGCGGATCGTTGATGTAGCCCTTCCAGCCGGTCGAGGTGCGCGGCTTCTCGAAATAGACGCGCATCACCAGCAGCAGCGTATCCGACACTTCATCCGCCAGCGCCTTGAGCCGCCGGGCGTAGTCGATGCCGGCCACCGGGTCGTGGATGGAGCAGGGGCCGACCACCACGAACACGCGCGGGTCGCGCCGGTCGAGAATCGCCTCGATCGCACGCCGTCCCGCCACCACCGACTTTTCGGCGGCTTCGCTCATGGGGACGCGTGCGTGGATTTCCTCCGGCGTCGGCATCGTGTCGAAGGATTCGATATTGAGGTTTTCGGTCTGTTGCATGGCGGGCTGCACCGGTGGAAACGAGAGAGCGATTCTACCGCCCGGCAGCAAGTTAGGCCTGTCCGGGACCGAAAAGTCGGCGCTGGCGGGACGGCAAATCAGGCCTTTGATGGTGGGCTGCGATCGGCCAGAAGCGGGCCTTCCTATTCTCGATAGAGCCGACATCCGTAGGGCTGGTTACATTTTGAACCTGCCCCGTCTGCTTACAAGACAAGTCAGCTTCGGAGCCTAAGCAATCCTGCCCAACAACTCGGTAAGTATCTGAATTTCGTTCTGGCTCAATACCCCTCTGAGCCACGCCCCGGTCTCGTTCAGCATCTGTCCCATGGCTTTCTCAATCAGTCGTTTTCCCTGCGACGTCAATTGAATCGGTTTGACGCGGAGGTCCTTCTCCTGCTGAAGTCGCACTACCAGCCCTCGAGACTCCAGCCGAAGCATCACCTTCGACAATCCCCCGGAGGTAATCACCACCTCTCCCTGAATTTCCTTTGGCGTCATCGTGAAAGGTGGCTTGGCATTGCGCAAAGTTGCCAGAACGTCGAACTCGGCCATCGACAAGCCGTGTGCCAATAAGGTTGGCTTAAGGGTGTGCAGTGATTGCGACTGAGCCCATTGTAATTTCAGGAACAAAGGGACGATCTCGGGATCGAGGGACGTATCCCATTGATGCGTACTCAACCGATCTGGCTTCATGGCTTTGTCCTGGTTAAGGAGTAACCGATTGTAATATATCTATCTAGATAGATATCTGTCAGGTAAACTGAAACCAGTTATATCCACCGGCGTCTCAATTCTGCGGGGATGCCAGGTCGGTCGTCTGGGTTGTCGTTCTTTGGCCAGATAGGGCCACACTCACTCAGGAGTCAATCATTAAGCGCATCAAAGTTTCTCTCGGAGCCATACTGCTCCTGCTGACTGCGCTCTGGCTGGCCGCCGACACATTGGTACCGACGCCCTTAAACTACTTCTCGTTTCGTGCCGTGTTCGTGCAATACAGCGGCGTACTCGGCATCGGCCTGATGAGCATCGCCATGCTGCTGGCACTGCGGCCGAAATGGCTGGAACCGCATCTGGACGGCCTGGACAAGATGTACCGTCTGCATAAGTGGCTGGGCATCGGTGCCTTGGCCGTTTCCGTCCTGCACTGGTGGTGGGCCAAGGGCACCAAATGGATGGTCGGCTGGGGCTGGCTGGAAAAACCGGCGAAAAAACCCCGCGTCGAAGAAACACTGGGTGTCATCGAAGGCTGGCTGCGTAGCCAACGGGGACTCGCCGAATCCGTCGGCGAATGGGTGTTCTATGCTGCGGCAGTGCTGATCGTGCTGGCCCTGGTCAAGCGCTTCCCCTACCACCTGTTCGTCAAGACCCACAAATGGCTGGCGGCGGCCTACCTGGCGCTCGCCTATCACACGGTGGTGCTGACCAAGATCGACTACTGGATGCAGCCGGTCGGTTGGGTACTGGCCGCCTTGCTGATCGGTGGGAGCGTGGCAGCGCTGTTGAGTCTGATTGGCCGCATCGGTGCCGACCGCAAGGTGCAAGGCACGATTGCCTCGCTGACCGACTACCCGGTGCTGCGTGTGCTCGAAACCGCCGTGGTACTGGAAGAGGGCTGGCGCGGCCATGCCGCCGGGCAGTTTGCCTTCGTCACCTCGGACAAAAAGGAGGGTGCGCACCCCTACACCATCGCCTCTGCCTGGAATCCTGAAGACCGTCGTCTCACGTTCATCACCAAGGCGCTCGGTGACCATACCCGCCGCTTGCGCGAACATCTGCAGGCCGGCATGCCGGTGACGGTGGAAGGTCCTTATGGCTGTTTCGATTTCGAGGACGCGCAGCCGCGCCAGATCTGGATCGGCGCCGGCATCGGCATCACGCCCTTCGTCGCTCGTATGAAGCAACGTGCCGCCACGCCAGAGACGAAGCCTGTCGACCTGTTCCATCCGACTGCCGAGTTCGAGCCGGCCGCCATCGATCGCCTCACCGCAGATGCGGCCGCCGCCGGCGTGCACCTGCATCTGCTGGTGGATGGCAAGGACGGGCGCCTGAATGGCGAACGCATCCGTGCCGCCGTGCCGGAATGGAAAAATGCCAGTCTCTGGTTCTGCGGCCCACCGGGATTTGGACAGGCGCTACGCGAAGATTTCGTGGCCAATGGGCTGCCGCCAGAGCGCTTCCATCAGGAACTGTTCCAGATGCGTTGATGGCACGGCACGAATTGATCTCCAACCCTGGCAGATGGAGTCGCCTTCTGGAACTGCTCCGGGAGGAGTTGCGCCAGCTCACCACGATCAGGCCGAGCGACCGGCCCTGGCAAATGCCATTCGCCGCTGCACTCTCCTCGGGACTGCCATTGCTGGTCGGAGCCTATTTTGGCCGCATGGACTATGGGCTGATCTCCTCCCTCGGTGGCCTCGTCTTCCTGTATCTCCCCGAAACGCCATTGCATCACCGCATGGTGTCGCTGATGGCTTGCGCGTTCGCCATGACCGCCTGTTATGCACTCGGTGTCATGAGCCATCTGTTGCCGTCGGCCATGATGATGGTGCTGACCTTCATCGCCATTCTCGTCACGATGGTCTGCCGCTTTTATCGTGTGGGGGCTCCCGGAAGCCTGTTCTTCGTGATGGCAGCTGCGATTGGCGCTTATTCGCCCGGAGACGTTCTGCAGGTTCCGCTCAAGGTCGGGCTGATGGCCCTGGGGTGTCTGCTCGCGTGCTTGATCGCATTCTTCTACAGCATCCATATCCTACGGCGGCGAGCTCCTAGACCCATTGAACCCTTGCCGGCACAGAACTTCGATTTCGTGGTGTTCGATTCCGTGGTGATCGGGCTTTGCGTCGGCATTTCGCTGGCAATTGCACAACTGCTGCAGCTCGAGAACGCTTACTGGGTGCCGGTCAGCTGCCTTGCCGTGATCCAGGGCATGACCTTGCGCGCTGTCTGGGACAGGCAGGTGCATCGCTTGCTGGGCACCGGCATCGGTCTGCTGTTGTCCTGGGGTTTGCTGACGCTCCCTCTCGACAAGTGGAGCATCTCCTTATTGATGATGGCGCTGGCTTTTGTCATTGAGACTGCCGTCGTCCGCCATTACGGTTTTGCCGCCATTTTCATTACCCCGATGACCATCCTGCTGGCGGATGCAACCAACTTGGAACATGGTTCGGCTGCAGTGCTTATCCATGCACGTTTCTATGACACCCTGCTGGGGTGTTCTATCGGACTGCTTGGCGGATTCTGTCTGCACCACCAGCGCTTCCGGACTGTCGTTGGCGGATCGATGCGGCGGTTGATCCCTTTTGTAGCAAACAGGCGGTAATGGACGCCCCTCAGAGTATGTTTCCTATCGTGAATTTCTGCACATTCCGCAACCCAATGAGTTGATGAATCACAACATATCGATTGCTGATTTGCGGTATAAGTAATACGGTGGCCTGAAGATAGGCACGCCATCGCAATGGGAGCTTGGGAATGAAGATGCGCTGGGGTTGGTTGGGGGCAGCGGTCGCTCTGGCGGCAGCCGCTACAGGCTATTGGGTCTGGCAAGCGAAGCAACCGGCACCGTTGGCAGAGGGCTTCGCCAGCGGCAACGGTCGGATCGAGGCGGTCGACATCGACATTGCCACCAAGACTGCCGGCCGCGTGCGCGAGATTCTGGTCGGCGAAGGCGACTTCGTGCAAGCCGGCCAGACGGTTGCCCGCATGGACACCGACAGCCTCGCTTCCGAGTTGCGCCAGGCCGAGGCGCTGGTCAGGCGTAGTGAAAATGCGCATGCGACGGCCATGGCGGTGGTGCGCCAGCGCGAAAGCATGCGCACCAGCGCCAGCGCGATTGTCGCGCAGCGCCGGTCCGAACTGGCGCTGGCCGAATCCGAACTGAAGCGCTCGCAGGATCTGGTTTCGCGCGGCTTCATCACGCCGCAAAAAATCGATGCCGACCGCTCGAAGCGCGAAAGCGCCCAGGCCAGCTTGGCGGCCGCGCAGTCGCAGGTGCTCGAGGCGGAAGCGGCCATTGTCGCGGCGCGCTCGCAGGTAACCGAGGCCGACGCGGCGATCGAAGCGGCGCGTGCGGCTGTAAAGCGGCTGCAGGTGGAAATGGCCGACGCCACGCTCAAGGCACCCCGGGCCGGGCGCGTTCAGCACCGCGTCGCGCAACCGGGCGAAGTCCTCGGTAGCGGCGGCAAGCTGCTGACGCTGATCGACCTCGGCGACGTCTACATGAATTTCTTTTTGCCGGAAACGATGGCCGGCAAGCTGGCCATCGGCGCCGAAGCGCGGCTGGTACTCGACGCCGCGCCGCAGTATGTCATTCCGGCGACCGTGAGTTTTGTCGCCGCGGAAGCGCAGTTCACCCCGAAGACGGTCGAAACCCGCAGCGAACGCCAGAAACTGGTCTTCCGCGTAAAGGCGCGCGTGGCGCCCGAGTTGGTGCAACGCTATCTGGATCAGGTCAAGACCGGATTGCCCGGCGTCGCCTACGTGCGGCTGACTAACGACGCCGCATGGCCTGCCCACCTGCAGGTCAAGCTACCGCAGTGAGCGACTCGCCGCAGACGCCGGCCGGACCGGGCGGCCCGCTGGTCGCACGACTGCGCAACGTCACCCACCGCTATGGTGCGGTTGCCGCCCTCGGCGCAGTAGATCTCGACCTGCCGGCTGGTTGCGTGGTCGGCTTCATCGGTCCGGACGGTGTGGGGAAGTCGAGCCTGCTCGGTTTGCTCGCCGGGGCGCGAGCGCTGCAGGATGGCAGCGTCACCGTGCTCGCTGGCGACATGGCCGATGCCGGGCATCGCCGCGCCGTGTGCCCGCGCATCGCCTACATGCCGCAGGGCCTGGGCCAGAATCTCTATGCCATGCTCTCGGTGTTCGAGAACATCGATTTCTTCGGCCGCCTGTTCGGCCATGCACGTGCCGAACGCGACGCGCGCATCGAGGAACTGTTGCAGGCCACCGGGCTTGCCGCCTTCGCCGACCGGCCGGCCGGCAAGCTCTCCGGCGGCATGAAGCAGAAGCTTGGCTTGTGCTGCGCGTTGATCCACGATCCCGATCTGCTGATCCTCGACGAACCGACGACCGGCATCGATCCCCTGTCGCGGCGCCAGTTCTGGGAACTGATCGCACGCATCCGCTCAAGACGCCCGAACATGAGCGTGCTGGTGGCCACCGCCTACATGGACGAGGCGGAGCGCTTCGACTGGCTGGTGGCGATGAACGCCGGGCAGGTGCTTGCCAGCGGCACGCCGGCTGGCGTGCGTTCGCAGGCCGGGGCGCCCACGCTGGAAGCCGCCTTCATCGCCCTGCTGCCCGAAGTGCAGCGCGCCGGTCATCACGTCCTGGTGGTGCCGCCGCGGCCGCCGCAGCATGCCGAAATTGCCATCGAGGCGAATGCGCTGACGCGCCGTTTCGACGGGTTCACCGCAGTCGATGGTGTCAGCTTCCGCATCGAGCGCGGCGAAATCTTCGGCTTTCTCGGTTCGAACGGCTGCGGCAAGACCACCACCATGAAAATGCTGACCGGCCTGCTGGAAGCCACTGCGGGCAGTGCCGCGCTGTTCGGCCGCCCGATCGATGCGCGCGATCTGGAAACCCGCAAGCGGGTCGGCTACATGTCGCAGTCGTTTTCGCTCTATGGCGAGCTGACTGTCCGGCAGAACCTCGAACTTCACGCGCGCCTGTTCCATCTGCCGCCTGGCGCCATCCCGGCGCGTGTGCAGGAGTTGTTGCAACAGTTCGGTCTCGAGGCGCAGGTCGATGCCTACCCGGACAGCCTGCCGCTCGGGCTGCGCCAGCGCCTGTCGCTCGCGGTGGCGGTGATTCACCGGCCGGAAGTGCTGATCCTCGACGAGCCGACCTCGGGCGTGGACCCAATCGCGCGCGATGGCTTCTGGGAATTGATGATCGGCCTGTCACGGCACGACGGGGTGACGATCTTCATCTCGACCCATTTCATGAACGAGGCGGCGCGCTGTGATCGCATCTCGCTGATGGATGCCGGACGCGTGCTCGCCAGCGGCACACCCGCGGCCCTGAGTGCCGCGAGCGCCGGCGGAACGCTCGAAGCCGCGTTCATCGAACATCTGGAGCAGGCGGGCGGAGCACTGGTCGATACCGCTACGCCGGCACAAATCGCGACACCCATCGTCGTTCGCCCGGCCGTACCACCCCGGCGATTCAGCCTGCAGCGCATGGCGAGCTATGCGCATCGCGAATCGCTCGAACTGCTGCGCGACCCAATCCGGCTGGTATTCGCGCTGATCGGCACCTTGCTGCTGATGTTCATCCTCGGTTACGGCATCAGCATGGATGTGAAAGACCTGCCGTTCGCCGTGCTCGACGGCGACCAGTCCAGCGAAAGCCGCGACTACCTGAGCAACTTCGAGGGCTCGCGCTACTTCGTGGTGCGCCCGCCGCTCGCCAGCCAGGCCGAACTCGACCACCGCCTGCGCACCGGGGAGCTCAGTCTGGCCATCGAAATCCCCCCCGGCTTCGGGCGTGACCTCAAGCGGGGCGCCCGGCCCGCGGTCGGCGTCTGGATCGATGGCGCCATGCCGTTCCGTGGCGAGACGATCCTGGGCTATGTGCAGGGTGCCCACTTCACCTATCTGGCCGGGCTAGCGGGAACAGCCGGGGCCGGGGCCGTCGAAGTGGCGGTGCGTTACCGTTACAACCAGGATGTGAGCAGCCTCGATGCGATGGTGCCGGCGGTGATCCCGCTGCTGTTGATCTTCATCCCGGCGATGCTGACGGCCCTCGGCGTGGTGCGTGAAAAGGAGCTCGGTTCCATCGTCAATCTCTATGTCACGCCGGTCACGCGCCTGGAATTCCTGCTGGGCAAGCAGTTGCCCTATGCCACGCTCGCCATGCTCAACTTCGTCTGCCTCGTGCTGCTGGCAGTTTTCATCTTTGGTGTTCCGCTCAAGGGCAGCCTGTTGGTGCTGACGGCTGGTGCATTGCTCTATGTCATTGCGGGAACCGGGCTGGGGCTGTTGATATCCGCAGTGACGCGCACGCAGATCGCGGCGCTGTTTTTTGCCGGGGTCGCGACCATGGTGCCCGCCATCATGTTTTCGGGCATGACCCACCCCATCAGCTCACTCGAAGGCGGCGCCGCGCTCGCCGGCAGGCTGTACCCGACCACCTGGTTCCTGCTGATCAGCCGCGGTACCTTCTCCAAGGCGCTGGGGTTCGCCGATCTGTATCCGTATTTCCTGCCGTTGGTCGCCTTCCCGCTGGTGGTCACCACCCTGTGCGTGCTGCTGCTGAAGAAACAGGGGAAATGAACATGCGGCGACTGCACAACATCTGGCATCTCGGCATCAAGGAATTGCGCAGTCTGACGCGCGATCCGATCTTGATGTTCCTGATCGTCTGGGCGTTTTCCGTGGGCGTCTACCTGGCCGCTACCGGCGTCTCGATGGAATTGCGCAACGCGCCGATCGCCGTGGCGGACGAGGACCAGTCGGTGCTGAGCCAGCGAATCATCAATGCCTTCTACGGCCCCTACTTCCGCACACCGGATCTGATCGCCTTGGACGAGATCGATCGCGGCATGGATGGCGGGCGCTACACCTTTGTGCTCGACATCCCGTCCGGTTTTGGCGCCGACGTTCTCGCCGGCCGGCGGCCGACCCTGCAGGTCAATGTCGATGCGACGCAGATGAGCCATGCCTTCATCGGATCGAGCTACATCAGCAACATCGTCAACGGTGAGGTCGAGGAATATCTGCGCCACTCTCGCGGTGCCACACCCCTCCCGGTCGATCTCGTCACCCGCATGCATTTCAATCCGAACCTCACCAGCAGCTGGTTCTCGGCCGTGATGGAAATCATCAACAACATCACCATGCTGAGCATGGTGCTGGCCGGTGCCGCACTGATCCGTGAGCGCGAACATGGCACCATCGAGCATCTGCTCGTCATGCCGCTCACGCCGATCGAGATCATGGCCGCGAAGATCTGGGCCAATGGCCTGGTGGTGCTGGTCACCGCTGCGCTTTCGCTGCAGTTCGTGGTGAAAGGGTTGCTCGGGGTGCCGATCGCCGGCTCGCTGCCCTTGTTCTTGTTCGGCACAGCCATCTATTTGTTTTCCGCCACATCGCTGGGCATTCTGCTCGCCACGGTGGCGCGCTCGATGCCACAGTTTGGACTGCTGCTGATCATGGTCCTGCTGCCGTTACAGATTCTTTCTGGCGCATCGACGCCACGTGAAAGCATGCCGATCATCGTGCAGAACATCATGCAGCTGGCACCCACCACGCACTTCGTCAGCCTGGCGCAAGCGATCCTGTACCGTGCTGCAGGCCTGGAGGTCGTCTGGCCGCAAATGCTCGCTACCACCGCCATTGGTGTCGTCTTCTTTACCGGTGCCTGGGTGCGCTTCCGTAAAGCCATTACCACTCAGCAGGGATGATCGGGCAAACTTAAGCATCAACACCGGGCATCCACAAAGCGCTAAAACAAGGGTCATCGCGAACTGGCGAGAGGTATCCCCACTTCCGATAGCCAGCATTCATTGCGATAGAGTTCGAATGACTTTTGTGGGGCGATCGTTGCCGTCGCGCCAGCGCCGACTTTTACTTCAGCCAACTGAAGAGTTCCTTCACTGCACTGACGCGGTCCTTGAGCGTGCTGGTGGCTTTCTGCCAGGTGAGTTTGTCCTGGCCGGCGAGTTTGATGTTGCGGTCGTTCTGGATCAGCTTGATGATGACGAGCGGGTCGACGGGGGGCTCATTGGGCTTAAATGGCACGAACTGGAGCTGGATCGAGTTCGGGCCGGCGTCCAGCTTGGCGATGCCGAGCGGCTTGCCGAGCAGGCGCAGGCGGTGGGTTTCGATCAGGGCCTGCGTTTGCGCGGGCATGTCGCCGTAGCGGTCGATGAGTTCTTCCTGCATGCTGCGCAGTTCCTCTTCCGCCTCGCAGTTGGCGAGGCGCTTGTAGAGCGTCAGGCGCTCGTGCACGTCCGGGCAGTAGGCGTCGGGGAGGAGTGCGGGCGCACGTAGATTGATCTCGGCGGTAATGGCGAGCGGCTGGGTGAGGTCGGGGATCTGCTTGCCATCCTTGAGCGCGCGCACCGCCGCGTTGAGCATGTTGGTGTAGAGCGCGAAGCCGACCTCGTGGATCTCGCCCGACTGGTTTTCGCCGAGCACTTCGCCGGCACCGCGGATTTCGAGGTCGTGCATGGCGAGGAAGAAGCCGGAGCCGAGCTCCTCCATGGCCTGGATGGCGTCGAGGCGGCGCTGTGCCTGCGTGCTGGGCTTGGCGTGTTCGTCGGTGAGCAGGTAGGCGTAGGCCTGGTGGTGCGAGCGGCCGACGCGGCCGCGCAGCTGGTGCAGCTGTGCGACGCCGAACTTGTCGGCGCGGTCGATGACAATGGTGTTGGCGTGCGGGTTGTCGATGCCGGTCTCGATGATGGTCGAGCACAGCAGCAGGTTGTGCTTCTGCTGCGTGAATTCGCGCATCACGCGCTCCAGTTCGCGCTCCGGCAGCTGGCCGTGGCCGACGGCGATGCGCGCTTCCGGCAGCAAGGCCTGCAGGCGTTCCCGCATGTTCTCGATGGTGTCGACTTCGTTGTGCAGGAAATAGACCTGGCCGCCGCGCTTGAATTCGCGCAGGCAGGCTTCGCGCACCAGCCCGGTCGACCACTTGTGGACGAAGGTCTTGATGGCGAGGCGCTTTTGCGGCGGCGTGGCGATCACCGAGAAATCGCGCAGGCCTTCGAGCGACAGGCCCAGGGTGCGCGGGATCGGCGTGGCGGTGAGCGTCAGTACATCGACCTCGGCACGCAGCGCCTTGAGCGCTTCCTTCTGGCGCACGCCGAAGCGGTGTTCCTCGTCGATGATGACGAGGCCGAGGCGGGAGAATTTCACGTCGGGCTGCAGCAGCCGGTGCGTGCCGATCAGGATGTCGATCTTGCCTTCACCCAGTTGCTTCACCGCCTCGGCCTGTTCCTGCTTCGATTTGAAGCGCGAGATTTCGGCCACCTTGACCGGCCAGTCGGCGAAACGGTCGGCGAAGTTCTGGTAGTGCTGTTCGGCCAGCAGCGTGGTCGGGCACAGCACGGCGACCTGCTTGCCGTCGGCCACGGCGACGAAGGCGGCGCGCATCGCTACCTCGGTCTTGCCGAAGCCGACGTCGCCGCAGACGAGGCGGTCCATCGGCTTGCCCGAGACCATGTCGGAGATGACCGCGCCGATGGCGGCGAGCTGGTCGGGGGTTTCCTCGAAGCCGAAGCCGGCGGAAAATGATTCAAGATCGCTAGTCTTGAAGCTGAATTCGTGGCCCTGGCGCGCGGCGCGCTGGGCGTAGAGGTGCAGCAGCTCGGCGGCGGTGTCGCGCACCTGCTCGGCGGCTTTCCGCTTGGCCTTGTCCCACTGGCCGGACCCGAGCACGTGCAATTGCACCGCTTCGGGATCGACGCCGCTGTAGCGTGAGATGACCTCGAGCTGGGCGACCGGCACGTAGAGCTTGGCCTCGTTCGCGTATTCGAGATGGAGGAACTCTTCCTCCCCGCTGCCCAGGTCCATGTGCACGAGGCCGAGGTAGCGGCCGATGCCGTGGTTTTCGTGCACCACCGGGTCGCCGATCTTGAGCTCGGAGAGATCGCGCAGCCAGCCTTCGAGGTTGGCGCGGCGCGCGTCGGAACGCTTGTGGCGCGGGCGGGCGGTGGCGGCGTAAAGCTCGTTCTCGGTCACGACGGCGAAGTCGTCGAGTACGAAGCCACCGGAAATCGGCGCGTGGGCGAGCGAGAGCCGTGCCTCGCCGGCGAGGAAGGCGGCGAAGTCCGGACAGATCGCCGCATGCAGGTCGTGTTCGGCCAGATATTCGTTCAGCGTCTCGCGGCGGCCTGGCGATTCGGCGAGCAGCAGCACGCGCTGCGGCGTGGCGTCGAGGAAGGCGCGCAGCGCGGCGAGCGGGTCGTCGGCCTTGCGGTCGACGGCCAGCGTCGGCAGCGCATTGGGCAACTGCGCCGCCGTCCCGCCAACGCCGACTTTTGCGACGTATTGAGGAAATGCATTCGCGGCGACAAAGAACGCCTCGTCGCGCAGGAACAGTTCCTGCGGCGGCAGCACGGGGCGCGAGCGGTCGCCGCCGAGCAGCTTGTGGCGCGATTGCAGGTCGGTCCAGAATTCGGCCAGCGCGGCAGCCACGTCGCCGTGCAGCAGCAGCGTGGCGCCATTGTTGCCTTGGGGCAGATAGTCGAACAGCGTCGCAGTTTCGTCGAAGAACAGCGGCAGGTAGTACTCGATGCCGGCGGGCAGGATGCCGTTCGAGACGTCCTTGTAGAGAGAGATGCGCGAGGCGTCGCCCTCGAAGGCCTCGCGGAAGCGCTGGCGGAATTTCGTCCGGCCGGCTTCGCCGGCGGGCATCTCGCGCGCCGGTAGCAGGCGGATCTCCGGTACCGGATAGAGGGTGCGCTGGCTGTCGACATCGAAGCTGCGGATCGTCTCGACCTCATCGTCGAACAGTTCGATGCGGTAGGGCAGTTGGGTGCCCATCGGGAACAGGTCGACCAGGCCGCCGCGCACGCTGTATTCTCCGGGCGCCACGACCTGCGTGACGTGCTGGTAGCCGGCCAGCGTCATCTGGGCGCGGAATTTGTCGAGGTCGAGCCGGTCCTTCTGCTTCATGAAGAAGGTGTGGGCGGCGAGGAAGGCGGGCGGCGCGAGGCGTGTCGCAGCTGTCGACGCGGCGACGATCAGCACGTCGCACTGGCCCTGCGTCACGGCAAACAGCGTGGCGAGGCGCTCCGACACCAGATCCTGGTGCGGCGAGAAGTGATCGTAGGGCAGCGTTTCCCAGTCGGGCAGCAGATGGACGCGCAGGACGGGCGCGAACCAGCCGATTTCCTCGGCGAGGCGCTGGGCTTCGAGCGGGCTGGCCGTGATGACGGCGAGCATCTTGCCCGGGTGCGCCAGCCGGGTGATGGCCAGCGCATCGGCGGAGCCGGCGAAGGCGGGGAGGGAAACGCGCTGTCCGGCCTTCGCAGCGGCCGGCAGGGACAACGGATTATTCATAAAGCGGTTGCCTGGCAGGGCGGCGGATTATCGCATCGCCGTCCCGCCAGCGCCGACGATGGGTGGAGATCAGCCGGCGAAGAATTCCCGGACCTTGTCCAGCCAGCCCTGCGCCTTCGGGTTGTGCTTGGCGGCATTGCCCTGGCTGATGTCCTCGAACTCGCGCAGCAGTTCCTTCTGCCGGTCGGTCAGGCTCACCGGGGTTTCGACGACGACATGGCAGAGCAGGTCGCCGTGGCCGATCGAGCGTACGCCCTTGATGCCCTTGCCGCGCAGGCGGAAGACCTTGCCGGTCTGCGTTTCGGCCGGCACCTTGAGGCGGGCGACGCCGTCGAGGGTCGGAATCTCGATCTCGCCGCCGAGTGCCGCCGTGGTGAAGCTCACCGGCATCTCGCAGTGCAGGTCGTCGTGGTCGCGCTGGAACACGGGGTGCGCCTTGAGGTGGATCTGCACGTAGAGGTCGCCGGGCGGTCCGCCGTTCACGCCGGGTTCACCCTCGCCGGACAGGCGGATGCGATCGCCCTCATCGATGCCGGCGGGGATCTTGACCGACAGCGTCTTGTGCTGCTTGACGCGGCCGGCGCCGTGGCAGGTGCCGCAGGGGTCGGCAACATATCTTCCGCTGCCATGGCACTTCGGACAGGTCTGCTGGATCGAGAAGAAGCCCTGCTGCATGCGCACCTGGCCGTGGCCGCCGCAGGTCGGGCAGATCTTCGGCTCGCTGCCCTTCTTGGCGCCGGTGCCGTGGCAGGTTTCGCACTCGGCCATGGTCGGGATGCGGATGCGGGTCTCGGTTCCGCGGGCGGCTTCCTCGAGCGAGATTTCGAGGTTGTAGCGCAGGTCGGCACCGCGGTAGACATTCGAGCGGCCGCCGCTGCCACCGCCGCCGCGGCCGCCGAAGATGTCGCCGAAGATGTCGGAGAAGGCGTCGGCGAAGCCACCCATGCCCGCGCCGCCGCCCATGCCGGCCTGCGGGTCGACCCCGGCGTGGCCGTACTGGTCGTAGGCCTGGCGCTTGCTGGCATCCGAGAGGATCTCGTAGGCCTCCTTGGCTTCCTTGAAGTGTTCCTCCGCCTTTGGATTGTCCGGGTTGCGGTCGGGATGGTGCTTCATCGCCAGCCGGCGATAGGCCTTCTTGATCTCGTCGTCGGATGCGTCGCGATTGACGCCCAGTACTTCGTAATAGTCGCGTTTTGCCATGGCTGCCTCTGGAAACGACAATGGGCCGCGGCTGAAAATGCCAGCCGGCGGCCCGTTGATGCTTGGTTATGCGTGTTGCCGGCGGATTACTTCTTGTCCTTCACTTCGGTGAATTCGGCATCCACCACATCGCTATCGTCTGCCTTACCCTTCTTCGATTCGCCGCCACTGGTCCCCGCGGCGCCTCCTTCGGCGCCTCCCGCCCCGCCGGCCGCCTGCTGCGCCTCGGCGTAGATCTTCTCGCCGAGCTTCTGCGAGGCGGCGGCCAGCGCCTGGGTCTTGGCTTCCATCGCGGCCTTGTCGCTGCCCTTGATGGCTTCCTCGGCTTCCTTGATCGCATCTTCGATCTTCGCCTTCTCGTCGGCCTCGATCTTGTCGCCGTGGTCGGCCAGGGCCTTCTTCACCGAGTGGATCATCGCGTCGCACTGGTTGCGGGCCTCGACCAGTTCGTGGGCCTTGCGGTCCTCGTCGGCATGCGCCTCGGCGTCCTTGACCATGCGGTTGATCTCGTCGTCCGACAGGCCGGAGTTGGCCTTGATAGTGATCTTGTTTTCCTTGCCGGTGCCCTTGTCCTTGGCCGAGACGTGCAGGATGCCGTTGGCGTCGATGTCGAAAGTGACCTCGATCTGCGGCATGCCGCGCGGCGCCGGCGGGATGTCGGACAGGTTGAACTGGCCGAGGCTCTTGTTGCCGGCGGCCATCTCGCGTTCGCCCTGCATCACGTGGATGGTCACGGCCGACTGGTTGTCGTCGGCGGTCGAGAACACCTGGCTGGTCTTGGTCGGGATGGTCGTGTTCTTGGTGATGAGCTTGGTCATCACGCCGCCGAGGGTTTCGATGCCGAGCGACAGCGGGGTGACGTCGAGCAGCAGCACGTCCTTGACTTCCCCTTGCAGCACGCCGCCCTGGATCGAGGCACCGACCGCGACGGCTTCGTCGGGGTTCACGTCCTTGCGCGGGTCCTTGCCGAACACTTCCTTGACCTTCTCCTGCACCTTGGGCATGCGCGTCATGCCGCCGACGAGGATCACGTCGGAGATGTCGGCGACCTTGACGCCGGCGTCCTTGATGGCGATGCGGCAGGGTTCGACACAGCGATCGATCAGGTCGTCGACCAGCGCCTCGAACTTGGCGCGCGTGATCTTCATGGCGAGGTGCTTCGGGCCGGAGGCGTCCGCCGTGATGTAAGGCAGGTTGATCTCGGTCTGCTGGTTCGACGACAGCTCGATCTTGGCCTTTTCAGCGGCTTCCTTGAGGCGCTGCAGGGCCAGCACGTCGTTCTTCAGGTCGACGCCTTGCTCCTTCTTGAACTCGGTGACGATGTAGTCGATGATGCGCTGGTCGAAGTCCTCGCCGCCCAGGAAGGTGTCGCCGTTGGTCGACAACACCTCGAACTGGTGCTCGCCATCCACTTCGGCGATGTCGATGATCGAGATGTCGAAGGTGCCGCCGCCGAGGTCGAAGACCGCGATCTTGCGGTCGCCTTCCTGCTTGTCGAGGCCGAAGGAGATCGCGGCCGCGGTCGGCTCGTTGATGATGCGCTTCACTTCGAGGCCGGCGATCTTGCCGGCGTCCTTGGTGGCCTGGCGCTGGCTATCGTTGAAGTAGGCGGGCACGGTGATGACGGCTTCCGTGACTTCCTCGCCGAGGTAGTCTTCGGCGGTCTTCTTCATCTTGCGCAGCACTTCGGCGGAGACCTGCGGGGGCGCCATCTTCTTGTCGCGCACCTGCACCCAGGCGTCGCCGTTGTCGGCCTTGCAGATGCTGAAGGGCATCAGGTCGATGTCCTTCTGCACTTCCTTTTCCTCGAAGCGGCGGCCAATCAGGCGCTTCACCGCGAACAGGGTGTTCTTGGCGTTGGTGACGGCCTGGCGCTTGGCGGAAGCACCGACGAGGATCTCGCCGTCTTCCGTGTAGGCGACGATCGAGGGAGTGGTGCGCGCACCTTCCGAGTTTTCGATGACCTTCGGCTTGCCGCCTTCCATGATGGCGACGCAGCTGTTGGTGGTGCCGAGGTCGATGCCGATGATCTTGCCCATGTTTTGTTCCTTTATTGCTGAATTTGTGGAGAAATTCTTACCTGCGCTCGATATGGGGTTATGACCCGATAGTTCAAGCTCAGGATTTAGGTTTTGCGACAGTGACCAGCGCCGGGCGGAGGATGCGGTCGTGCAGGGCATACCCCTTCTGCAGGACGCTGACGACGGTGTTGGCTTCCTGTTCGGCATCGACCATGGCGATGGCCTGGTGGTAATGCGGATCGAACTTCTCGCCGAGGGGGTTGAGTTCCTTGACCGAGGATTTTTCGAAGGCGGCCACCAGTTGCTTGAGGGTGAGCTCGACGCCCGACTTGAGGGCCTCGACGGTCTGTTCCTCGACGGCGAGGGCGGCTTCGAGGCTGTCCTTGACGGCCAGCAGTTCGCCGGCGAACTTTTCGGCGGCGAACTTGTGGGCTTTGGCGACGTCGTCCTGCGCGCGGCGACGCATGTTTTCCGTCTCGGCCTTGGCACGCAGCCAGGCGTCGTGGTGCTCGGCGGCCTTCAGTTCGGCCGCCTGGAGGGCTTCCTGGAGGCTCGGCATGGTGTCGTTCGCTCCCGGTTCCTGCGGTGCTGCCGCCGTCTCTTCAGCACCGACTTTCGCGTTGGATTCGGTCAGGGCGGGATTGTCCTGCTGTGCGTCCTGCATGGGCTTGGGTCCTTGTGAAGACATTTAACCCTGCAGGAACTGGGGCCACTCTGCCCGGTTTCAAGGGCAGAGCGGCAAATTTCCGCGCGATCAGGTGCGGAAACGGCCCACCGTGTTTTGCAGCTGGTTGGCAAGGTCCTCGAGACGCTGCGCGGCGCTGGCCGTATTGCCGACCGCATCGCTGTTCTCGTGCGCCATGGCGGCGATGGCCTCGATGTTGGTGAAGGCCTCGGTGCTGACCTGGCGCTGCTCTTCGGTGGCGCCGGCGATCACGTCCAGGCCGTTGCCAACCTGCTCGACCGACTGGTTGGACTCGTTGATGGCGGTGGCCACCGCATCGAGCGACTGTTCGCTGGAGGCGATATCGGCGAGGCCTTCCTCGATCGAATGGCGCACGGCGTCGGACTTGTCGTTGAGCGTGCGGGTGATGCTGTCGATCTCGTTGGCCGAGGTCGCGGATTTTTCCGCCAGCTTGCGCACTTCGTCGGCGACGACCGCGAAGCCGCGGCCCTGTTCCCCGGCGCGTGCGGCCTCGATCGCGGCGTTGAGCGCGAGGAGGTTGGTCTGGTCGGCGATGTCCTTGACCTCGCGGGTCATGTTGGTGATCGACACGGTGCTGCTGACGAATTCGTTGACCGCGCCGGCCATCTCATTGACGGCTGCCTTGACACGGCCGATCTCGGTGATCAGTCGGCCGAGCGTCTGGTTGCCTTCACGCGAGCGATCGAGGCTCTCGCGCGACTGCTGGTGGACGCGTTCGGTGCTTTCGGCGACTTCGACGATGCTGTTGACCATGCGCTCGACGGCATCGGTGACGACGCGCGATTTTTCGTACTGCTGGTGCGAGCTGTTGGCGACCTGCGTGGCGCCCTGGACCAGTTCGTGGGCGGCGCCCGAGACATGGCTGGCTGATTCGCCGACCTGGCGGACCAGACTGGCGAAATTGGCCATCATGTCGTTGAACACCTTGCTGGCCTGGCCGATCTCGTCATCGCTCTTTACCTCGAGGCGGCGCGTCAGGTCACCCTCGCCGCTGGCGATGGCACGCAGGCCGGAGACCATTTCGTCGAGGGGGCGAGTCACCACCTTGGTGACGAACAGGTAGATGAAGACCAGCAGCGGGATGCTGACGACGACTGCGGCGAGCAGCGACTTGATGCGCTGCGAGGAGACGGCGGCATTCACGCTGTCGAGCGAGACCTTCATGCTGACGACGCCGAGCACGGTCTTCTCGGGGACCTGGTGGCAGAGGATGCAGTCCTTGCCGAGGTAGTTCTTGCTCGCGAGCGTGGGGCGAACCACGCGCAGGTATTCCCCCTGGGCATCCTGCTGGACTTCGACGAACTCCTTGCCGGTGGTCAGGACCTGCTGTTCGATGGCATCCGCCGCCGTGTCCTGGGCGTTGCCGGGGCCGAACATCTTGATGACGCCTTCGCCGCGCAGGACCTTGAGGTCGCGGATGATCGACAACTGCTTGATCTGGTCGAGGAAAACCTCGCGCTGGCCGATCGTGCCGGTGATCATCATGCCGGTGAGGCCGGCGAGGGTCGACTCGTGCATCGACAGCGAAAACTGCTTGGCCTGCTCAATGGCCGTGTCGCGATTGACCTTGCTTTCCCAGAAGATCATGCCGGTCCAGGCGATGACCAGCATGAGCCAGATCGCGGTCGTCAGTTTCAGCCAGATTTTCATGTCAGCCACGCGCATGGGGCTCCTCCCGCTAACGATGCCCGGGAGTGTAACCCAAGACAGTGCCGGCCGGAGGGGATGGAGGAGGGGCTGCGAACGGACTTTCGTTATACGCTGAGGTCGATTTCCTGCAGGGTGCCGGCGTGCCCGTCCCGGCCAAGATACAGTCCGGTGGACTTGACCGCGCCCAGATCCTCGTTGTCTTCTCCGCGCAGGGCGAAGGGCGTCGCCGCATGGGCGAGGCCCAGGGCGCCGATGCCGAGTTCCGAAAGGCTGCGCAATTCGCCCGCACCGTCGGCGGCCGGCGTCCAGACAGACAAGCGGTCGAACGTGCTGTCGCCGGCGTCGATCCAGCCGTTGCCGTCCTCGTCGAGGCGGGCCAGTTCGGCGAAGCCATTGCCGCTGCGGGGGCCGAACAGTTCGCTGCCGTCGTCGATGCGACCGTTGCCGTCGAGGTCGAATGCGAGGTAGCCACTGCCCGCAGCGAAGCCCGGCAGGCGCTCCTGGCGGCCGTCACCGTCGAGGTCGAACAGAAAGCGGCGCTGCGCATCCGCAGTCAGTTGCGCCGCCGTGCCGGCGAAGTTCACGACCAGCGGGTCCTTGCGCACGGCATTGCCGGTCCGCAGGCTGACATGCGTTTCCTCGCGGTAGAGGCGCGTCATCTCGAGATCGATGCGGAAGCTGATTTCCGCGCCATCAGCGGTGCGGACGGTGCCGCTGGCGGAGAAACGGGTCTGCTCGAATTCCTCGCGCACGGCATGGAAGTCATATTCCATGCCGCCGTTGCTTCCACCCTGAAGGGTTTGGCCGCTTGCGTTCGAGGCGACCTCGACGTGGCGCAGCTCGGCGGAAAAGGCGTTCATGTCGAATACGCGCACCTCCTCGCCGGTGAGGAACTCGATCATCTGGCGGACCATCGCGAGGAAGGGGTCGTTGTCGATCGATTCCCGGGCGTTGTCGATGGCGGCCGTTTCGCCGGCGACCGGTGCCGGGTCGGCGGCGAAGGCTTGCCGGGCGGCAGCGGAAATGCGGGGAAGCGCGGAAGGTCCGGCCTCGAAATCGGGCCGCTCGCTCCGCCAGGCGCGCAGGGTTTCGTGGCTTTGCTGCCGTTCGGCGAAAAGATGATCGGCCTGCAGGGCCAGTTCGGTAGCGGCGATTTTCATGGCGGACTCCAGAGGCAAAGTGTGCCCATGGGATGGTTTACGTCCGCTGTCTTCGTGCCTTGAGCCTTGATTGCACAGGAAAAATCTGCCGTCCCGCCAGCGCCGACTTTTATCGGCACCGGATCATGGGCTTACAGCACGGACTTCACCCATCGCACGATGTTGGCCGCATCCATCGCGCCCGACTGCCGGGCGACTTCCCGTCCGTCGCGGAACAGGATCATGGTCGGGATGCTGCGGATGCCGTACTGGGCGGCCGGCCCTTGATGGTCCTCGGTGTTGAGCTTGGCGAGGCGGACGTGGGGCTCGAGTTGCCGGGCTGCCTGCGCGAAGGCGGGGGCCATCATGCGGCAGGGCCCGCACCACGGGGCCCAGAAGTCGACCAGCACCGGCAGGTCGCTGCGGCCGACGTGCCGGTCGAAGCTGGCTGCGTCGAGTTCCACCGGGGCGCCTACGAACAGTGGCGATTTGCACTTGCCACAGGTGCCGCCCGCCGACAGTTTGTCCGTCGGTACGCGGTTCGGGGCGTGGCAGTGGGGGCATACGACAATGGCGCTGTCGGACATCTCAGGCTCCTGTATCAGTATTGGCTGATAGATGTCTGCCGTCGCTGGAATTTCAACCCGTTCAGCCCGGGGCGCCGGCTGCCTTCGCTCTTTCCTGTGTTTGCGTGTCGCCGGTGCGCGGCACGATCCAGCCGGCCAGATGCTCCTCGACGAGGGCGGTCAGCAGTTCGATATGGTCGGGGCGGTCGTTGAGGCAGGACAGGTAGTGGAATTCGCCACCGCCGTGCGAGAGGAAGGCCGCCTTGCATTCCATGGCGATTTCCTCGAGCGTTTCGAGACAGTCGGCCGCGAAGCCGGGACAGATCACGTCGACGCGCTTGACGCCGTCGCGGGCCAGTTGTTCCAGCGTCGGCTGGGTGTAGGGCTGCAGCCATTCGGCCTTGCCGAAGCGCGACTGGAAGGTGACGAGGGTTTGCTCCGGGGCCAGTTCGAGGGCCTCGCCGAGCAGGCGGCCGGTCTTGCGGCATTCGCAGTAGTAGGGGTCGCCGAGGTCGAGGTTGCGGCGCGGCAGGCCATGGAAGCTCATCACCAGACGAAAGTCGGCGCCGGCGGGACGGCCCGCTTTGGCCCAGTGCTCGCGCACGCTCGCCGCCAGTGCCGCGATGTAGCGCGGGTCGTCGTGGTAATTGCGCACGAAGCGCAGCGCCGGCAGGTTGCGCTGGCGCTTGCCCCAGTCGGCGACATCGTCGAAGACGCTGGCGGTGGTGCTGGCCGAATACTGCGGGTAGAGCGGCACGACGAGGATGCGGTCGGCCCCGGCGGCCTTCAGGCGGTCGAGCGCGGCGGCGATCGAGGGCTGGCCGTAGCGCATCGCGTAGTCGACGCTCAGGTGGTCGTGGCGATGTTCGCACAGCAGGCCCTTGACGAGCTTCATCTGCCGCTCGGTGAAGACGCGCAGCGGCGAGCCTTCAGGCAGCCAGATGGAAGCATATTTCTCGGCGGACTTTTTCGGCCGGACGTTGAGGATGATGCCGTTGAGGATCAGCCACCAGACCGGCTTGGGGATCTCGACGACGCGCGGGTCGGAAAGAAACTGCTTGAGATAGCGGCGCAGCGCCGGCGCGGTGGGCGCGTCGGGCGTGCCGAGGTTGACCAGCAGCACGCCGGTACGCAGTGGCTGGTCGTGAGCGTGGGCGGGTTCGGGGGCGAAGCGCGGCATCGTGGGCTTGGGGTCAGTTCGGGCTGAGGGCGGAGGACAGCAGGCGGGCGGTGATGTCGACGATCGGGATCACGCGCTCGTAGGCCATGCGCGTCGGGCCGATCACGCCGATGGTGCCGAGCACCTGGCCGTCCACCTCGTAGGGCGCGGCGACGACGCTGCATTCGTCGAGGGGCGCGATGCCCGATTCGCCGCCGATGAAGACCTGCACGCCGTCAGCGCGGCTGGACAGGTCGAGCAATTGCATCAGGCCGGTACGCTGCTCGAACAGGTCGAACAGCTGGCGCAGTCGGCCCATGTTGGTCGACAGGTCCTCGCTGTCGAGGAGGTTGCGTTCGCCCGAGATCACGTACTGCGCCTTCGCGTCGGTGGTCGCCTCGGTACCGGCATCGACGGCGGCGCTCATCAGCTCGGTCATGTCGCTGCGCAGTTGCTTGAGCTCATCCTGCAGGCGCTGGCGGATCTGCATGAAGTCGAAGCCGGCGAAATGCTGCGTCAGGTAGTTGGCCGCCTCGACCAGTTCGGATGGCGTATAGGGGCGCTGCGTCAGCAGGATGCGGTTCTGCACCTCGCCCTCGGCGGTGACGATGATCAGCAGGATGCGCGTTTCGGTGAGGCTGAGGAATTCGATCTGGCGAATGCGCGGCGCCTGGCGGCGCGGCGCAACGACGACGCCGGCGAAGTGCGTCAGTTCGGAAATCATCTGCGAGGCCTGGTTCAGCACGCGCTGCGGCACGTCGGGCAGCAATGCGACCTTGAGTTCGGAAACGCGGCGCGGGTCGAGTGGCTGGACGGTGAGCAGCGTGTCGACGAACAGCCGGTAGCCGCGCGGCGTCGGCACGCGGCCGGCGGAGGTGTGCGGGCTGGCGATGAAGCCCATCTCCTCGAGGTCGGCCATCACGTTGCGGATGGTGGCCGGGGAAAGCTCGAGGCCGGAATACTTGGAGAGCGTGCGCGAGCCGACCGGCTGCCCTTCGGCGATGTAGCGTTCGATGAGGGTCTTGAGCAGGGTTTGGGCGCGCGGGTCGAGCATGGTGCGCAGATTGTAGCGGACGGCTGGATTACAATCCCGTCGTCCTCGAGCCCTTGACCGAGCCGCCTTCCGCCGTCCTGCCAGCGCCGACTTTCGATGCCGAAACCACTGAACGTCCATGCCCTCGGGCAGGTCTTCACCCCCGAAGCGGTGGTGCGGCAGATGCTCACCCTGCGCCAGCGGCGCGGCCGCAGCCTCGATCCCTCGGCGGGCGACGGTGCCTTCAGCACCCGTATCAACGGCTGCGAGGCCATCGAGATCGACCCGACGGTGGCCCCGCCCGGTGCGCGCGTGATGGATTTCTTCGCCCTGCCGACCGACGAGAAGTTCGAAACCATCATCGGCAATCCACCCTACGTGCGCCAGCAGGACATTCCGGCCGAGACGCTGGCACGGCTCGACAGCGTGCTGTTCGACGGGCGCAGCAACCTCTACCTCTATTTCATCGAAAAGGCGGTCCGCCACCTGCGACGCGGCGGCGAGCTGATCTTCATCGTGCCGCGCGAATTCACCAAGCTGACGGCGGCCAGGAAGCTCAATGCCTTCCTCTACGAGGAGGGCGACATCACCGACTTCATCGAGCTCGGCGACGCGCGCATCTTCGGCGGGCACAATCCGAACTGCGCGATCTTCCGCTTCGAGCGCGGCCGCCATCAGCGGCGGCTCAACGACGGCCGCCACTTCGCACTCGTCGATGGCCAGCTGATGTTCCTGCGCGGCAGCTACCAGATTCCCCTGGCCGAACTGTTCGACGTGAAGGTCGGGGCCGTTTCCGGCGCCGACGAGATCTTCGAGCATCCCGAGGGCAACGCCGAATTCGTCTGCTCCAAGACGGTTGACGATGGCTCGACGCGGCGCATGATCTTCGGCCAGTCCCACCCGCATCTCGAGGCGCACAGGGACCGTCTGCTGGAACGCCGGGTGCGCCGCTTCGACGAGTCGAACTGGTGGCAATGGGGAAGGCTGCATCATGTGGCGCAGGGCCCGCGCATCTACGTGAACTGCAAGACGCGGCGCCCGCGGCCGTTTTTCCTGCACGACTGCCCCAATTACGACGGCTCGGTCCTGGCGCTGTTCCCCCGCATTCCGGGCATGGACCTGGTGCTCGCCACCGAGATGCTCAACGACCAGGTCGACTGGGCCGAGCTGGGCTTCGTCTGCGACGGCCGTTATCTCTTCACGCAGCGCAGCCTGCAGGGCTGCCTGCTGCCGCCCGTGTTCGACCAGCTGCTGAAGCTGGCGCGCGCACAGAATATCCGCCGGCATCCGGCCGAGGCGGTCGCCGCATGAGCCGCGGGTATCGCAACATCGCCCTGTTCGGCAAGACCGGCAGCGCCGAGGTGGTCGAGTCGCTGGTTTCCCTGCTCGAGCATCTGCAGGGACGCGGACTCAACGTGCTGGTCGAGCAGGAGATCGCAGCCGACCTGGGCATGGTCGCGGCCGCGGCCGACATCGACTCGATCGGCGCCAATGCCGATGTCGCCATCGTGCTCGGGGGCGACGGCACGCTGCTGAACGCCGGCCGCCGCCTCGCTGCCCATGGTGTCCCCCTGGTCGGCATCAACCAGGGCCGGCTCGGCTTCATGACCGATATCGCCCGCGCCGACATGCTGCCGGCGATCGACCGGATGCTGGCGGGCCAATTCGCCGCCGACCGGCGCATGCTGCTCGACGCACGCGTGCTGCGCAACGGACAGGAGCTGTTCCGGACGCTGGCGCTCAACGACGTCGTGGTCAACAAGGGCGACCTCGGCCGCATGATCGAACTCGAGGTGCGCGTGGACGGCGAATCGCTCTACGTCCTGCGTGCCGACGGCATGATCGTGTCGACGCCGACCGGCTCCACGGCCTATGCGCTGTCGGCCAACGGCCCGATCCTGCAGCCGGCCGTGCCGGGCATCGCGCTGGTGCCGCTCTGCCCGCATGCGCTGACGCACCGGCCGATCACCATTTCCGACCAGTGCGCGATCGAAATGGAACTGGTCGCCCCCTACGATGCACGCGTCCACTGCGACGGCCAGAGCCACTTCGACGCCCGGGCGGGCGATGTCGTGCGCGTGCGCCGTTCCGAACACGTCGTCACCCTGCTGCATCCGCCCGGCTACAGCTATTTCGCGATGCTGCGCGAAAAACTGCACTGGAGCGCCACGCCCCGGCGTCCGTAATCACCATGCTGCTGCGCCTCTCGATCCGCGATTTCGTCATCGTCGACCGGCTCGAACTCGAGTTCGCCGCCGGCTTCGGTGCCCTGACCGGCGAGACCGGGGCCGGCAAGTCGATCCTCGTCGATGCGCTGTCGCTGGCGCTCGGCGAGCGCGCCGATCCCGGCGTGATCCGCACGGGGGCCGCGAAGGCCGAAGTGTCGGCCGAGTTCGAGGTGACACCCGGTTCGGCGCTGGCCGCCTGGCTCGCCGCCAACGACTTCAACATGGACGATGGTGATACCTGCCTGCTGCGCCGCGTCGTAGATGCCGGCGGCCGTTCGCGCGCCTGGCTCAACGGCACGGCGGCGACGCTCGGCCAGCTGCGCGAGGCGGCCGATTTTCTCTGCGACATCCACGGTCAGCATGCCCACCATTCGCTGCTGCGTGCCGATGCCCAGCGGGCGTTGCTCGATGCCCATGCAGGCGTGCAGGCGTTGGTGCGGGAGGTGGCGACGCTGCATGCCGACTGGCGCAGGCTGCGCGACGCACGGCTGGCCGCCGAACAGGATGTCGCGGCGACGGTGCGCGAACGCGAACTGCTCGAGTGGCAGGTCAAGGAACTGGCCGCGCTCGCCTTCGACGACCGCGAGTGGCAGGAAACGGAAACCGAGCAGCGCCGCCTCGCCCATGCGGCCAGCCTGCTCGAAGCGAGCGAGGCCGCCCTGGCGGCGCTGGACGACGGCGATGCCGCGGCGTTGTCCGCGCTGCGACATGCCAGCGGCCGCCTGACCGAGCTGACCGGCGTCGATCCTGCGCTCGGCGATGCGGCGCAGCTGTTCGAGGGGGCGCTGATCCAGCTCGAAGAGTCGGCGCTGGCCCTACGGCGCTACCGCGACCATCTCGACCTCGATCCGGCGCGGCTGGCGGAGCTCGACGCGCGCATCGATGCCGTGACGCAGATGGCGCGCAAGCATCGCGTTGCCCCGGAGGAACTGCCCGCCGTGCTCGACCGCCTGCAGTCCCGCCTCGACGAGCTGACGCTGGCGGCGGACCCCGAGGTGCTGGCCGAGCGGGAGCGCGCAGCGCGCCAGGCCTACCGCGGGTCGGCCGAGAAATTGAGTGCCGCCCGGCAGGCCGCCGCACGGGCGCTGACCGAGGCCGTCACGCAGGCGATGCAGGAGCTCGCGATGGCCGGCGGGTGCTTCGAGGTCGCCCTGACACCGCTGGAGGAGGGGGCGTCGCATGGCCTCGAAGCGGTCGAGTTTCTCGTCGCCGCCAATGCGGGCCAGCCGCCCCGGCCGCTCGCCAAGGTGGCCTCGGGCGGCGAGCTGTCCCGCATCGGGCTGGCGCTGCAGGTCATCGCCAGCCAGTCGCATGCCGCGGGGACGCTGATCTTCGACGAGGTCGATGTCGGCATCGGCGGGCGCGTCGCCGAGATCGTCGGCCAGATGCTGCGCCAGCTCGGCACCGATCGCCAGGTACTGTGCGTCACGCACCTGCCGCAGGTGGCGGCGCGGGCCGACTGGCAGTGGTCCATCGCCAAGGAGACACGAAGCACGCCTGAGGGCGACGCGACGCTGAGCCGCGTCACGCCGCTCGACGCGGCGGGCCGCGTCGAGGAAATCGCGCGCATGCTCGGCGGCGTCCGCATCACCGACACCACGCGCCGGCACGCGCAGGAGATGCTGGACCTGTAGTTGCCGGCTGCCGCTGCCGTCTTTCAGGCGACGGCGATGCTGACCGGGCGGTTGCCGTAGAAGTCGTTGCGCTTGTCCAGCAGGGGAATCGTCGTGCCCTTGAGGCGGTTCTCGTCGAGCAGGGCGAGGTCGACGTCGGCAACGACGATCTGTTCCTCGTTGATCACGCCCTCGGCGGCGATGCCGTCGCGGGCGAAGGGGAAGTCGGACGGCGTGATGATCGAGGCCTGGCCGTAGTGCAGGCGCAGTCCCGCCACCGGCAGGTTGCCTACCGTGCTCGTCATCGCCACATAGACCTGGTTCTCGATGGCGCGCGCGTGGCAGCAGTAGCGCACGCGCAGGAAACCCTGCCGGTCATCGGTGCAGGAGGGCACGAAGATGATCTCGGCGCCTTCCTCGGCGACGCGCCGCGCGAGTTCGGGAAATTCGATGTCGTAGCAGATCAGGATGGCGATCTTGCCGTGCGGCGTGTGGAAAACCTTGAGCACGTCGCCGTGGTCGGTGGCCCACTTCTCTTTTTCCCAGCGGGTGCGGTGGATCTTGTCCTGGGTGTGGACTTCACCGGAAGGCGTGAACAGGAAGGCGGTGTTGAACAGCTTGCCGTCACGGATGTTCGGGTGGCTGCCGCCGATCAGGAAGTAGCCGTGCCGGACCGCATGGCGACGCAGCAGCTCGGTGTAGCGCTCGGTGTAGCCGGACAGCTCGCGCACCGCGCTGGGCACGTTGTCGTTGTCCATGAAGGACAGGATCTGGGTGGTGAAGATCTCGGGCAGCAGCACGAAGTGGGGCTGGTAGTCGGCCGCGGCATTGAGGACGAAGTCGACCTGCGCCTCGAAGCCGGCCCAGTCGTCGATGTGGCGCAGCTTGTACTGCACCGCGGCGATGCGTGATCTCATGCGTTTTCCTCCATCAAGCGGGGTGGCGGTAGGCGGGTCGGCTGCGCCGGGTCGTAGTCGCGGTTGAGCCAGACGATCAGGGCGGCGTTGCCGATCGAATCGGCGTCGCTCGGGAGATAGCCGTGCAGGATGCCGCAGTAGTCGAATTCCTCGTCCAGCTGGAAGCGCAGCACCGGGTCGTAGATATCTCCCCAGATGACGCGCTTGGCGTACTCCTCGGGGGACATGTATGCGGCATGCTGGGCGTAGCCTGGCAGGCGGCCGCCGGCGATGATGCGCTTCAGGTTCATGTCGCGGCACAGCTGGCGGCGGGCGTCGTAGAGCAGGTGGCCGATGCCCTGTCCGCGCATTTCGGGATCGACGCACACTTCGGCGCCGTAGAGGGTTCGCCCGCTGACCGGATCATGGGTGTCGAAATTGCCGTTGTTGGTGATGTCAGCCCAGGTATGGTGCAGGCTGTAGTCGTCCCACAGGATGACAAGCGAGATGGCGATGCCGACCAGCCGTCCCTCGTTCTCGGCAGCGAGCTGTCCCTGGGGGAAGCGTTCCAGCAGGTTTGCGAACTGTTCGGGGCGGAAGGCCGGGATCGCTTCGTAGACGTCCTTCTGCAGTTCGATGGCGGCAGCGATGTCGCGGTGGGTGAGGTTGCGAATGATCGGCATGGCGGCTTATCCGACGCGAAAGTTCCTGAATTGCCACGGGTCGCCGGCGTCGATGTCCTGCGGAAAGAAGCCGGCGCGCTCCTTGAGCGGTGTCCAGTCCGAATATACCCCGACCACTTCGCCGAGATAGGGGCGGCACAGCGCGATGATCTCGGCGAAGGGCATCTCCTCTGGATCGACTATGCCGCGTGCCGGATTCCTGATTGCCCAGACCACGCCGGCCATCACGCCGGCCGTGACCTGCAGGGCCGTGGCCGAATTGTAGGGGGCGAGCTTGCGGGCTTCGGCGGTCGACAGGCGCGAACCATACCAGTAGGCTCCCTTGGGATGTCCCATCAGCAGGACGCCCAGTTCGTCGACGCCGGTGGCGATCTCATCCCGCAGGATCCGTTTTCCCGGCTGGATCTCCCACTCGCGGCCGGCCAGTTCGTGGAGCGACATCACCGCATCGTCGCAGGGGTGGTAGGCGTAATGCACCGTAGGCCGGTATGCCGGCGACGGGCCGGCGCCGACCGTCAGGTAATCGGCCAGCGAGATCGCCTCGCCGTGCGTGATGAGAAAACCGTGAATCGGCCCCGCCAGCGGTGTCCAGGTGCGCACCCGCGTCGCGGCGCCCGGCCGGTCGAGATAGATCGCCGCTTCGCAGCCGAAGCCGTGGCGGCGTCCGTCGGCCGGCAGTTGCTTCTCGTGGCTGCCCCAACCCAGTTCGGCCGGCTGGCAGCCCTCGCCGACGAAGCCGTCCACCGACCAGGTATTGACGAATTCCCCCGGCCGCTTGCAGGGTTCGGCGGTCTGCCAGTCGCGCTCGGCGATGTGGATGGCCCGGATCGACAGGGACTGGGCGAGCCTGGCCCAGCCGGCGCGGTCGGCGGGGGGCTCCACGGGTTGGCCGCAGTCCCGGGCGATGTCGAGCAGCGCCTGCTTGACGAAATGCGAGACCCAGCCCGGGTTGGCCCCGTGGGTCAGCACGGCGGTGGGCCCGCCGGGCACGTGCAGCGCCTTCGCCTGTTCGCGCAGGGCATAGTTCGAGCGTGCCGACGGGGGCAGGGCCGCGTCGGTATAGCCGCCCGCCCAGGGTTCGATGCAGGCGTCGAGATAGAGTGCGCCGCGCTCGCGGCAGAATTCGATCAGGGCGACGCTCGAGACATTCACCGCGAGGTTGAGCAGTAAGTCGCCGACTCCGACGAGCGGAGCGAGCACTGTGCGGTAGTTCTCGCGGGTCAGGGGGTGGATGCAGTGCTGCAGACCGTAGGCCCCGGCTTCGTCGCTGCCGTAGTCATCGGCGGTGATGATCGTGACCTGTTCCGGTTTGAGGGTGAGGTGGCGGAACAGCAGGGGCAGCACGCCCTGGGCGATCGCACCGAAGCCGACGATCACCACCCGGCCGCCGAATGGGGTAGGTTCGAATGGGTTTTGCATTGCGTCTATCAGAAAGCGACGACAGAAAAACTGTCGCCTCGATGGGGGAAACACACCATCCGTCCCGGACAGGGCCGGGACCGAAGCGCGCACGAATGTGTGTCTGGCTGTTTACCACACTCTTCGGGGCAAAAGTAATTGCGGCGGACGTCGCAGGACGATCCGCCGCAAAAAGTCGGCGCCGGCAGGACGGCGCCCGGGTCAGGCAGGCGTGCTTACGCCATTTACTTCGCCATCCTGCACTCGCCGACGTAGGCGTCGGCATGGTCGGTGAAGATGGTGCCCATCAGCTTGTTGGTGATGCGGCCCTGGCCGTCCTTGCGCACCACGCGCAGGAAGTAGTCCTGCACCGGGTAGTGGTTGGCGTTGAACTTGAACTTGCCGCGCACCGAGGCGAACTGGGCGGCTTCGAGCGCCTTGCGCACGGCGGCCTTGTCGTCGAGCTTGCCCTTGACCTGGCGCACGGCGGCATCCATCAGCATGGCGGCATCGTAGCCCTGCGAGGCGTAGAGCGAGGGGATGCGGCCGTAGGTCTTCTCGAAGTCGGCGACGAATTTCTTGTTGGCGGCGTTGTCGAGGTCGTGGGCCCAGTGGGAGGAGTTGAACAGCCCCAGCATCGGCTCGCCGACGGCGGGGATGGTGTCCTGGTCGGCCGAGAAGCCGGAGGTGATCAGCTGGATTTCCTTCGACAGGCCGGCGGCGACGAACTGCTTGATGAAGTTGATGCCCATGCCGCCGGGCAGGAAGAAGAACACCGCGTCCGGCTTGGCGGCGCGCAGCTGGGCGAGTTCGGCGGCGTAGTCGAGCTGGCCGAGCTTGGTGTACATCTCGTCGGCGATCTGGCCCTTGAAGAAGCGCTTGAAGCCGTTGATGGCGTCCTTGCCGGCCGGATAGTTGGGGGCGATGCCGATCACGTTCTTGTAGCCCTGGTCGCTGGCCCACTTGCCCATCGCCTCGGCAACGTTGTCGTTCTGCCAGGACACGTTGAAAAAGTAGGGATTGCAGCTGCTGCCGGCGAGTTGCGAGGGACCGGCATTCGCCGAGATGTAGAAGGTCTGGCTGTCGAACACCGGCTTGGCGACGGTGAGCAGGATGTTCGAGAAAACGATGCCGGTCATGAAGTCGACCTTGTCCTTCTTGAGGAAGCGTTCGGCGATCTGCATGCCGGTATTCGGCTTCTGCTGGTCATCGGCGACGATCACCTCGGCGGGCAGGCCGCCGAGCTTGCCGTCGAGATGCTTCATGGCGAGCTGGAAGCCGTCGCGGATATCCACGCCGAGGCCGGCGGCGGGTCCGGACAGCGTCGACAGGAAGCCGACCTTGACCGGTGTGGCGGCCTGCACCGCCGTGAGGGAAGCGGCGAGCAGGGCGCCGGCGAGGATTTTCTTCATGTCGTCTCTCCTTTTAATTAATGATCAAATGCTGTCGCGCCAGAGGCGGATCGCGCCGAAGGTCGCCGCATCGTCGCCCGGGGCATGGCCGAGGCGGCGTGCGGCGGCGGCGATGACGGCCGGCGCCTGCCAGCGCAGGAAGGGATTGGTGGCCAGTTCTTCGGCCAGCGTCGATGGGACCGAGGGCATGCCGGCGCCGCGCTGGGCGGCCACTTTGGCGATGCGTGCGTCGATGGCCGCATTGCCGGGTTCGACGGCCTTGGCGAAGCGCAGGCAGGATTGCGTGTATTCGTGGGCGCAGTAGACCCGGGTGTCGGCGGGCAGGGCGGCGAGGCGAGCGAGCGAGGCGTACATCTGGTCGAGCGTGCCTTCGAAGACCCGCCCGCAGCCGGCGCCGAACAGCACGTCGCCGCAGAACAGGCCGACATCGCGGGCATAATAGGCGACATGTCCCAGCGTATGTCCCGGCACGTCGATGACCTCGAATTCCGTTCCCAGCACCGCGACCCGGTCGCCATCGGCGCAGGGATGCGTCACGACCTCCGTCGCCTCGCGTGCCGGACCGTAAACCGGTACCGCATGGCGTGCCAGCAACCCGGTGATGCCGCCGGTGTGGTCGCCATGGCGATGGGTGACGAGGATCGCCGTCAGGCAGGCACCGACTTTTTCGAGGTAGCGCTCGACCGGCGCTGCTTCGCCCGGATCGACCACGGCGACTCCGCCGTCGGCACGCAACGCCCAGATATAGTTGTCCTCGAAGGCCGGGATGGGTTCGATGATGAGGGATTCGATCTGCATGGGCGGGCATTTTAATGGCGATCGAAAGCTTTTCCGCATGGCTGGAAACCCCGCAGGGCCGCTACGTGCAGGCCTGGGAACAGGCCAAGCTCGACATCCTGCTGGCCGACATCTTCGGCTTCAACGCCCTGCAACTCGGCTTTCCCCATTTCGATACCCTGCGGGCCAACCGCATGCCCTTCCGCATCTGCTGCTGCGACCGGACCGGCGTGGCGGTGCAGAGCGACCCGCATCACCTGCCGTTCGCTGCCAGCAGCGTGGATCTCGTCGTGCTGCCGCACATCCTCGAGTTCGACCCGCATCCCCACCAGATCCTGCGCGAGGTGGAACGCGTCCTGGTGCCGGAAGGCAGTGCCGTGGTCACCGGCTTCAACCCCTTCAGCCTCTGGGGGCTGCGTCGCATGTTCGCGGGGCGTCGCGGCCTGCCGCCCTGGCAGGGACGCTATCTTTCCGTGCCGCGGCTGCGTGACTGGTTCGCGCTGCTCGGCTTCGAAACGCGTGGCGGGGCCTTCGGGTGCTATGCGCCGCCGTTCGGCGACGAGAAATGGCTGCGTCGCTGGGACTTCATGGAATCGGCCGGCGACCGCTGGTGGCCCGTCGCGGGGGCGGTCTACGTATTGCAGGCCATCAAGCGCCAGCACGGCATGCGGCTGGTGATGCCGAAATGGAAGGACCGCATGGCGCGTGCCAAGGCGCTCGCGCTGATGCCGCAAAAGCCGATAGCGCAAAAACACGACCAATGCATCGACGGACAATGAGCGAAACGATCGACATCTATACCGACGGCGCCTGCAGCGGCAATCCCGGTCCCGGTGGCTGGGGGGCGTTGCTGCGCATGGGCGACAAGGAAAAGGAACTCTCCGGGTTCGATCCGGCGACCACCAACAACCGCATGGAGCTGATGGCCGTGATCGAGGCGCTGCGGGCGCTGAAGCGGCCGGTGACGGCACGGGTGCATACCGATTCGCAGTACGTCCAGAAGGGGATCAGCGAGTGGATCCACGGCTGGAAGCGACGCGGCTGGAAGACGGCCGACCGCCAGCCGGTGAAGAACGCCGACCTGTGGCAGGCGCTCGATGCCGCCGCTGCCGGGCACGAGATCGAATGGCTGTGGGTGCGCGGCCATGCGGGCCATGTGGAGAACGAACGCGTCGATGCGCTGGCGCGCAAGGCCATCGAGAACGGAAGGAAATGAGCCGATGAGCGAAATACGGCAGGTCGTGCTGGACACGGAAACCACGGGACTCGAATGGCGCCAGGGCGAGCGCGTCATCGAGATCGGCTGCGTCGAATTGCTGGGCCGCCGTCTCACCGGACGGCATTTCCACTACTACCTGAACCCGGACAAGGCCATCGGCGCCGGCGCGCAGGCGGTGCATGGACTGACCGACGAGTTTCTCGCCGACAAGCCGAAGTTCGCGGAGGTCGCCGACGAACTTCTGGAGTTCATCCGCGATGCCGAACTGATCATCCACAACGCGCCCTTCGATGTCGGCTTTCTCGACAACGAACTCGGGCTGGTCGGCCGCGAGCCGCTGAAGAGCTGCTGCGACAGCATCACCGATACGCTGAAGATGGCGCGCGAATTGCGGCCCGGCAAGAAGAACGGGCTCGATGCCCTGTGCGTGGAATTCGGTGTCGACAACTCGGGCCGCCAGTTGCACGGGGCGTTGCTGGACGCCGAATTGCTGGCCGAGGTCTATCTGGCGATGACGCGCGGCCAGGAAAGCCTGATGATGGATCTCGACGGCGACGGGAGCGAGATCGTGTCGTTCGCCCCCGGCGAACGCCCGGCCATCCGCATCGTGGCGGCCTCGGCCGACGAACTCGCCGAGCATGAGCGGGTGCTCGCCGAGATCGACAAGGAGAGCAAGGGCAAGACGCTCTGGCGCACGCTCGTCGCATAAAAGTCGGCGCCGGCGGGACGGCGCCGGACCGTGGCTACTCGAAGTCTTCGGCGGTGCTGCTGTCCATGCGGGTATGGAATCGTTCGGCCATCTCCTTCTCGAAGAAGAACTGGTCGTCACCGAAGGCCGGCTTCAGGTCATCGAGCCAGATTGCCTGCGGGTCGTATTCGGCGAAGAAGGGACGGTGCACCCAATCCGGATCGCGCCCCTGCAGGAAGCGCATCGTAATCACTTTCTTCCCGCCGGCATCTCCGACGCCGAGCACCTGGATCTTGCCGGGCGTGGCCGACATGCTCGGCCCGCGTACGGTGCGCGACAGGCCGCTGACGCGCTGGTAGGCCTGGCGGAAAATTTCCCAGGCTTCGACCAGCGGCACGCTGAAGTAGTCGCGCGGGCCGGTGTCGCGTGCCAAGAACATGTAGTAGGGCACGCAGCCGAGGTCGACCTGTCGGTCCCACATCTGCGCCCAGACGGCGGGGTCGTCGTTGATGTGCCGCAGGATCGGGGACTGGGTGCGGATGACCGCGCCGGTGGCGCGGACGGCGGCGATCGCCTGCGCGACGGCCGGCGGCTCGAGTTCGCGCGCATGGTTGATGTGGGCCATGATCGCCAGATGTTTGCCGGCGGCCGTGATGCGGCGGAACAGGTCGAGCAGTTCGGCGCTGTCCTTGTCGTCAATGAACCGGTAGGGCCAGTAGGTCAGCGCCTTGGTGCCGATGCGGATGCGGCGGATGTTCGGCAGGTCGGCCGACAGCAGGGCGTCGATGTAGGGGGCCAGGTTCTTCGCCGCCATCACCATCGGGTCGCCGCCGGTGAACAGGATATCGCTGACGTCCGGATGCGCCTTCAGGTAGGCGACCAGGCTGTCGATCTCGCGGCTGGCGAACTTGAACTCCGACATGCCGACGAACTGCGGCCAGCGGAAGCAGAAGGTGCAGTAGGCGTGGCAGGTCTGTCCCTGGCTCGGGAAGAACAGGACCGTCTCGCGGTACTTGTGCTGCATGCCCGGTAGCGGCATGCCCTCGAGCATGGGGACGTTATGTTCCAACTGCCCGGCCGGGTGCGGATTGAGCTGCAGGCGGATGCGGTCGGCCGCCGCCTTGATCGTCGCCTTGTCGGCGCCGCTCGCCAGCAGGCCGGCCATCTCGTCGTAGTGCTCCGCCCGCAGCATCTCGCGGCGCGGGAAGGTCAAGGTGAAGATCGGGTCGTCGGGCGCCATGTCCCAGTCGATCAGTTCGTCGACGACGAAATTGTTGGCCTTGAACGGCAGCACATGGCCCACCACCTCGATGTCGGTCTTCAGGCTTTCCGGCAGCTGCGCCATTTGCGGAATGTCGCGGAAGTTCTGCAGCAGGTAGGTCCGGTAGTTGCGTTCACCCATGGATCTCTCCTGTTGTGTTGGATAATTTGCAGCGGCATATGGCTAGGGCTAGCGGCATATGGCTGCCTTGTTATTATACAAAACAGTTTTAGGTAAAAATTAATCGGAGCGGACATGAAGCAGCGGCAAACCCGGCTGGCAGAAGAAACATTTGGCGACGTATTGCGGCTATTCCGCGTCGTTCAGGCGAACATGCAGTCGCTGGAGAAGCAGAGCGGCCTGTCCGGCGCCCAGCTATGGGCGTTGTGGCAGCTCTCGGTGATGCCGGGGATGAAGGTGTCGCACCTGGCCGAGGCCCTGTTTATCCACATGTCGACGGCCAGCAACCTGCTCGACAAGCTCGAAAAGAAAGGTTACCTGCACCGCAGCCGCAGTCCGGCCGACAGCCGCGTGGTGTTCCTGCACCTGACGCCGGAAGGCGAGGAGGTGGTGCGCAAGCTGCCGGGGCCGTTGCAGGGCAAGCTGCGCAATGCCTTGCAGCAGATGCCGGCGGCGAAGCTGGACGAACTGCGCAACGGCATCGTCGCCCTGCTGGCCCAGATGGAAGGGCGGACCGAGCCCATCGCCGGCGAGAACGGTGCCGGATAAGCGTCGGGTAAGCGCCGGGGAGGAAAAGTCGGCGCCGGCGGGACGGCGCCGCACCAACTGGCCGGTCAGGCAGCCGGCTCGAGAAACAGCACGCCCAGCGGCGGCAGCCGCAGGAGCAGGGAGTGCGAGCGGCCGTGGTGGGCCCAGTCCTGTGCGCCGACCTCGCCGGCATTCCCCTGGCCGCTGCCGCCGTAGCAGGGTGCATCGCTGTTGAGCACTTCGCGCCAATTGCCCCCGTGGGGCACGCCGACGCGATAGCCCTCGCGCAGCACCGGCGTGGCGTTGAGCACGACCAGCAGGGTTTCGCCGTTCGGCCCGCGGCGCAGGAAGCTGATCACGCTTTCGTCGCTGTCGTGGCAGTCGATCCACTCGAAGCCGTCGTTGGAGAAGTCGCGGCCGAACAGGGCCGGGCGTGTCTTGTAAACGCCGTTGAGGTCGCGCAGCCAGGCTTTCGCGCCGGCATGCGGCCAGAAATCGAGCAGGTGCCAGTCGAGGCTGGTGTCGTGATTCCATTCACGCGTCTGGCCGAATTCGCTGCCCATGAACAGCAGCTTCTTGCCCGGATGCGCCCACATGTAGCCGAGCAGCAAACGCAAGTTGGCGAAACGCTGCCATTCGTCGCCCGGCAGCTTGCCGACCAGCGAACCCTTGCCGTGCACTACCTCGTCGTGCGAGATCGGCAGCATGAAGTTTTCGTGGAAGGCGTACCAGATGCTGAAGGTGATCTGGTCGTGGTGGAATTTGCGGTGCACCGGTTCGTGCGCGAAGTAGTCGAGCGTGTCGTGCATCCAGCCCATGTTCCACTTCATGCCGAAGCCGAGGCCGCCGATCCAGGTCGGGCGCGACACCATCGGCCAGGCGGTCGATTCCTCGGCGATGGTCTGCGTGTCGGGAAAGTCGCGATAGACGGCCTCGTTGAGCTGGCGCAGGAACTGGATGGCGTGGATGTTTTCCCGGCCGCCGTGCTCGTTGGGAATCCACTCGCCTTCCTTGCGGGCATAGTCGAGGTAGAGCATCGAGGCGACGGCATCGACGCGAATGCCGTCGATGTGATACTTGTCGAGCCAGAACAGGGCGCTGGAAAGCAGGAAGGCGCGGACTTCGTGGCGGCCGTAGTTGAAGATCTGGCTGCTCCACTCGGGGTGGTAGCCCTGGCGAGGATCTTCGTGCTCGTAAAGCGCCGTGCCGTCGAAATAGGCCAGCCCGTGCTGGTCATTCGGGAAGTGCGAGGGGACCCAGTCGAGGATCACGCCGATGCCGCGCTGGTGCAGGTGATCGACGAGGGCCATGAAGTCCTGTGGCGAACCGTAGCGCGAAGTGGGCGCGAAATAGCCCGTGACCTGATAGCCCCACGATCCGTAGAAGGGATGCTCCATCACCGGCAGCAGTTCGACATGCGTGAAGCCCATCTCGAGGCAGTAGTCGGCCAGCTGCGGCGCGAGGTCGCGATAGCCGAGCGGCTGGTCCGGAGCGTCCGGCGAACGGCGCCACGAGCCGAGATGCACCTCATAGACGGAGATCGGCGCATCCAGCGCATTCGCCTGCCTGCGCCGTGCCATCCATTCGTGGTCATTCCAGCCATGCTCGAGGTTGGCGACGACCGAGGCCGTCGCCGGGGCGACCTCGGCGGCGAAGGCGAAGGGGTCGGCCTTGTCGACCTTGTAGCCGTGCAGGGCGGACTCGATATGGAACTTGTAACGCTCCCCGGCCTTGACGCCGGGCAGGAAACCTTCCCAGATGCCCGAGCCGGCGTGAATCTGCCGCAGCCAGTGATTGTGGCGATGCCAGCCGTTGAAGTCGCCCATCACCGACACGGCGTGGGCGTTGGGCGCCCAGACCGCGAAATGGCAGCCGGGCAGGCCGTCGCGGATTTCGGCGTGCGCCCCCAGGCGTTCGTAGAGACGCGTGTGGCTGCCCTCGCGGAAGAGATGCAGGTCGAGGTCGCTCAGGCGACTGTGGTCGGTCAGGATGTTTTTCATGATGGTCGATTGTACTGCGCCCCCTCCAGCCGGGGCCGCCGGTTCACGTCAGGTCGGCGGGTGCCGCACAGCCGTGGAAATTCATGCCGTTGCGGCCGGTCGACTTCACGTGGTACATGGCCGCATCGGCCTGCCTCAGGATCGTGTCGACATCCTCATCGTCCCGGAACAGGGTCGCGCCGATGCTCGGCGTGTTGTCATGGAACTGGTCGCCAAGGCGATAGGGTCGGTTGAGTGCGTCCAGGATCTTCTCGCCGGCAAACCGGACCTGCATCATGCTGTCCCGTTCCGTCTCGGAAAGGCCGTTCAGCATGACCACGAACTCGTCGCCACCGAGACGGGCCACGGTGTCCTCCTCGCGCGTGCATTCGTCGAGACGGCGGGCGACCTCGACCAGCAACTGGTCGCCGGCCTCGTGCCCGAACGTGTCGTTGACGTGCTTGAACTTGTCGAGGTCGATGAACAGCAGGGCGCCATGCTTGCGGCTGCGCCGCGCTGCTGCGATCGCCTGCCGCAGGCGGTCGATCAGCAGGCGCCGGTTCGGCAGGCCGGTCAACGCGTCGTGGAAGGCGAGATTGTTGATGCGCGCTTCGTTGCGCTCGCGTTCGGCCTCGAGCGCCTTCAGGGCGGTCAGGTCGCGGACGAAGACGAACAACTCGCCGACCGAGGGGATGATGCTGACGGTGATCTCGGCCGGCCACAGGCTGCCATCCTTGCGGCGATGGATGGTTTCGAAGCGATCGAAGCCTTCCTGGTAGATCTTGTCGATGTGGGCAGCCGTTTCCTCCGGTTTTTCGTTTGCCTCGAGGTCGGGGATGCGCATCCCCAGCAATTCGTCGCGGTTGTAGCCGGACATGCGGCAATAGGCATCGTTGACGACGATCAGCTGTCCCTCGGGATTGGTGGCCCAGAATCCGTCCGGCGAGGCTTCGACCACGCCGCGGTAGCGTGCTTCGCGCTCCTTGAGGGCCTCCACCTGCTGCTTGCGTTCCGTGATGTCGGCCACCGTGGCGATCACATGCCTGCCGGTCGCCCGGCGCATGAGGCTGAGGCCGACTTCGACCGCGAACGTGCTGCCGTCCTTGCGCAGGCCGTAGAGATTCCTCCCTTCGCCCATCTGGCGCAGTTCGGGGTTGGCCAGGTACTGGTTGCGATACGCGGCATGCTGATGATGCAGGCTGGCCGGCAGCAATATCTCGATCTTGCGGCCGATCAACTCCCGGCGGCCATAGCCGAACATCCTTTCGAAGTTGGCGTTGACGAGTTCGATCCAGCCATCCTCGTCCACCATGGCCATGGCGATCGGGGCGGACTCGACCGCACTTTCGAAGCGCCGTTTCTCGCGTGCCAGCAGGCGGCTAGTGCGCGCGATCGAAAAAAGGACGAAGAACAGCAGCAAGTTGGCGACCATGCCTGCGGTGGCGATGAGCGCCGGCTGGATGCTGTGGACGGCCGACTCGAATGCGGTGCTGCTGGTGAATCGCAATGTCCAGGTCCTGCCGGCCACCTCGATCGGCACATCCGCTGCGAACTGGGCGCTTTTCTGCCGGACGACGTGCATGGCGGGGTCCCGGGGGGCGGTCGAACGCGTGCGCCGGGAGCAGTACATCAGGCTGTCTTCTCCGGCCTCGACGCCATCGTACAGATCGAAATGCAGTGATCCGTCACTCGGTCCGAGAATGCCGTTCATCAGGTCGCCGATGCGGAAGGGACTGTAGATGAACGCGGAGAGTGCCGCCAGCCGCTCTTCCTGCGTCCGGGTTGGCAGGTCCTTGCGATAGATCGGCAGGTATAGCAGCGTGCCTGGCTGGACGGCCTCGTTCGTTTCCTGGACGAGCGTGACGCGTCCCGACATGGCTGGGTTTCCGGTCGCGGCGGCGCGCTCCATCGCTTCCCGGCGTACCGGTTCCGACAGCATGTCGTAGCCGAAGGCCCGCTGGTTGCGCCAGTCGAACGGTTCCAGATAAATGATGGCGCTGTATCTGTCCCGGGTGCCCGCGGGCTCGATCGCGAAGCCCGCAAAACCTTCTGCGCGGATGGATCTTTCCAGTGCTGCCTTGCCGGAGTGCGGCACCACCACGGTGTAGCCGAGCCCCTGGATGCCAGGGTAGGTGGTTTTCAGTTGCAGGCTGTCGACGAAAAATCGCCACTCGTCCCGTGAGACATGTTCGCTGCTGCCAATCAGCCCGGCGCCGGCCCGCAGGATCGATGCGTAGGCCGCCATGCGCTCCTCGATGCTGTGCTGCGCCAGTTGCACGGCTGCATTGAAGCGCTCGGTGGCGTCCTTCTGGATATAGCGATGCGCAACGATCCACGCCAGCAGGGTCATGGCCAGGGATAGTGCGAGGACGATCCATGCCGTCGCCTTGTGGTGCAACAGCCGCTCGATGCGTTTTTTCATCTCGTGCCCGAGGTATCGAGCATCAATTATGTCATCTTGCCCCGCATGGGTTGCATCGAGCTACCTTCGATGTGGCAGCGGACGGGGCGGTGGCGGCCGGCCCGTCCGCTTGCCGCGCCTGCTCAATCGTTTCCGCCCATGAAGCCGAGCAGTTGCAGCAGGCTGGTGAAGAGGTTGAAGATCGAGACGAACAGCGTCACTGTCGCCAGCACATAGTTGGTTTCCCCGCCGTGGATGATGTTGCCCGTTTCATAAAGGATCAGGCCCGACATCAGCAGCACGAAGGCGGCCGAGACGGTCAGCGACAGCGCCGGGATCTCGAAGAAGATCGCCGCCAGGCCGGCGATGAACGCGAGCAGGATGCCGACCATCAGGAAGCCGCCCATGAAGCTGAAGTCCTTCTTCGTGGTCAGTGCGTAGGCGGAAAGGCCGACGAAGATGACCGCGGTGGCTCCCATCGCCTGCATGACGATTTCTCCGCCATTGGGCAGGCCGAGGTAGCGGTTGATGATCGGGCCCAGGGTGTAGCCCATGAAGCCGGTCAGCCCGAAGACGGCGAGGATGCCCCAGCCGCTGTCCTTGAGCTTGTGTACTGCGAACAGCAGGCCGAAGAAGCCGCCGAGCGTCAGCAGGATGCCGGGATGGGGCAACTTGAGCGCCGCCGATACGCCGGCCGTCACGGCGGCGAAGGCGAGGGTCAGCGACAGCAGCAGATAGGTGTTGCGGATCACCTTGTTGGTGGCGAGGACGGATTCGACGCCACCATGCGGCAGGGCGATCGCCCGGGCGCGGGGAAAGTGATTGTTCATCGGGGTCTCCTTTCGGGTTGGGAAGAAAAGTCGGTGCTGGCGGGACGGTGCATCTCAGGGCACCACCAGTACGGGTAGCGGGGATAGGTGCATCACCTTGTAGGCGACGGAACCGAACAACAGGCTTTCGACGGCATTCAGTCCGCGGCTGCCGATGACGATGCCGTTGACGTGCAGTCGTGCAGCCTGTGCGAGGATTTCCTCGGCCGGTTCGCCCATCGCCACATGCAGGCGCCACGGCAGTCCTCTCGCGTCGAGCAGGGCGCGCGCCCGTGCCGTTGCACCCAGTGCCCGGTGCGCGAGTTCCGTCTCGGCGGCCTCCCTGGACAGCCATGGCTGCACATGGACCAGATGCAGGGCGCAGGCGCTCATGTTGCCTGCCTGTCCGGCGACATGCCCGACGGCACGCAGGGCGTTGTCCGAGCTATCGACCGCGACCAGCCAGGGATTGAGGTCCGCCGCCTGCAACGCCGGCGTACTCTCGAACACCAGCCTGACCAGGCGGCCGTCGTCGTCGCGTGCACTGTCGTACTGGACGGGGATCACTTGCGTCGGCTTCATGCTTCCTCTCCTGCGGCAACGGGCTTTCTTTTCGACAGTACCAGGCTGGCCACGACCGAGACGAGAATGATGCTGGCGACGATCGACAGCGACCACTGGATCGGCACGTGGAACCAGGGCATCGCCAGCATCTTGCCGCCGATGAAGACGAGCACGATGGCGAGGCCGTACTTGAGCAGGTGGAAGCGCTCCGCCATGTCGGCGAGCAGGAAATAGAGCGCACGCAGGCCCATGATGGCGAAGATGTTCGAGGTGAACACGATGAAGGGGTCAGTGGTTACCGCGAAGATGGCGGGGATGCTGTCGACCGCGAACACCAGGTCGCTGGCCTCGATCAGCGCCAGCACGAGGAACATCGGCGTCGCCCACAGAATGCCGTTGCGGCGGACGAAGAACTTCTCGCCGTGGAACTCCGGGGTGATGCGCAGATGCCCGCGCAGCCAGCGCAGCAGCGGGTTCTTCTCGAGGTCGGGTTCGGCCTCGGCGAAGATCAGCATCTTGATGCCGGTGACCACGAGGAAGGCGCCAAACACGTAGAGGATCCAGGCGAACTGCTGCACCAGCCAGACGCCTGCGAAGATCATCCCGGCGCGCATGACGATGGCCCCGAGCACGCCGTAGAGCAGCACGCGGCGCTGCATCTCGGGCGGCACCGCGAAGTAGGTGAAGATCATGACGAAGACGAACATGTTGTCGACCGACAGCGATTGCTCGATCAGGTAGCCGGCGATGAACTCGAGGGTCTTCGTGCGCGCCACCTCGGCACCCTGGGTATCGTTCAGGTACCACCAGAGCAGGCCGGCAAAGCTGAACGCCAGGACGACCCAGGCGGCGACCCAGGCGGCAGCCTCGCGCACATGGACGCGGTGCACCTTGCGGCCGCCGAAGACGAAGAGGTCCAGCGCCAGCATGATCAGCACGAAGGCGATGAAGCCGGTCCACATCGGGCCGGTGGCGAAGCTGATGGCGGCGGCGTCGTTCATGGGGCGTCCTCAGGCGCGCATCAGCGCCATGACCTGGCCGGCGTCGAGCGACGCGGCCTTTTGCCGGATCTGCGGCAGGTACTCCGTCTGCAACTGCTTGGCCGGGCCCAGCATGTCCTGGAAGGTCTCACGCAGCAGGGCGGTACTCATCGTCCGTCCTCCGGCGTAGTAACGACGGGCGACCTCGCCCAGCGCATAGGTGGTGGCGAAGGAGAAAGCCATGCCGGTCGCCGCGCTGCCGGCCTTGCCGAAGGCCTTGCCCGCCGCCTGGCCCAGCAGGCCGCCGAGCAGCTTGCGGCCGAATTGCTCGAGGTATTGCGAGGTCAGCCCGACGCCGGCAGCGGCGATGAATTCCTTGATATGGCCCTGATCGAGCGATACGCCATGCGATTTGCCGATGCCATAGACCATCTTGATCTGCAGCGGGATGATTGCCATCGACGCCCAGGATTGCGGCAGCAGTTCCAGCGCCCCGGCCAGCAGCGCGTAATTGAGGATCGACGGGTCCTGGTCGGCAGCGGCAGCGGGTGCGATCGCCACGCCGGCTGGTGTGGGGGCGAGCGCAGTCTGGCCGACGAAAGCATCCACCGACGCCTCGATCTGCTCGGCATCGCCGGCCGGCAGGGCGAGCATGCGTTTCAGTTCGTCAAGAAAACGCCGTTCGCTCTCGGCGAGGCGACCGTCGGCCTCGCAAACGCAGAGGGCCATCTCGTAGGCGAACTGGCGCTGGCCGGTGTCGCTCAGCTGTGCAGTGGCTGCGGATAGCGGCAGGCGCTTGAGCAGCACATCCTGGTAGAGGCGCGGCAGGTCCGGGGCATCGTTCTCGTTCGCCAGATTGTCGGCGACGCGGCGCACCTCCTCGCGCTCGCGCTCGTCCTTCGCTCCATCGGCGAAGGCCGCATGGATGGCGATGGCGAGGATAGCCTGTCGTTCTTCGCGGTTCATGTCGTTCTTTCTGCAAGCGTCGGTCGCCGCGGGACGGCCAAGTCAGGCGGACAAGTTGCCGCCCCGCGAGTGATGGATTATGGGGGTCGGCTTTGTTCGCTACAAACAGATATTATTTGGTGATATGTTCGAAAATATCGAACAATGTAAATGTCTGGGCAAAGCGACCAAGAGAAGAGGCGATCCATGCTGAACTACAAGCATCTGCACTATTTCGTCAGCGTTGCCCGGGAGGGCGGCATCATTCGGGCGGCCGAACGTCTGCATCTGGCGCCGCAGACCTTGTCGGGCCAGGTGTCGCAGTTCGAGGAACGCCTTGGCGTAGCCCTCTTCAACCGTACCGGCCGTCGCATGGAGCTGACCCCGGCCGGCAAGCTGGCCCTGTCCTACGCCGAGGAAATCTTTCAGGCCGGCACCGAACTGGAAGACATCCTGCGCCATGGCGGTGAAGAGCGCTTCGTCACGTTTCGGGTCGGCATTGCGGATGTCGTGCCCAAGTTCGTCGCCCATCGCCTGCTCGCACCGGTACTCGAATTGCCCGAAGCGGTGCGGCTGGTGTGTCAGGAGGACCGGCTCGAACGCCTGCTGGCCGATATGGCGATCCATCGCCTCGACATGGTTCTGTCCGATCGTCCGATGCCGCCGGGAACCGAGATCAAGGGCTACAGTCATCCGCTGGGGGAGTCGGCCATCGCTTTCATGGCTTCACCCGAACTTGCCGGAAAGCTGGCGGGCGCGTTCCCAGGGAATCTGGAAGGGCAGCCGTTGCTCTTGCCCGGCAAGGACAGTGCGCTGCATGGTGCCCTGCCACGCTGGCTGGATCGACAAGGTGTGAGGATGCGGATCGTCGGCGAGTTCGACGACAGTGCCCTGATGAAGGCGTTCGGTGAGGGTGGGGCCGGGGTGTTTCCTGCGGCAACCACCAGTCTCCCGGATGTCCTGTCGCACTATCGGGTCGAGCAGGTCGGCACCACCGACGAGGTTCGCGAACGCTATTTCCTTATTTCGCCGGAACGGCGCCTGACACATCCCGCAGCGCGCACGGTCAGCGCGCATGCCCGCGCCGGCCTGTTCGCGGGACGGACGGATTCGGGCCATTCGGCGGTAGCATAACGTCCGTCGTTGCGCCTACACACATCATCATGCTGACCGTGATCATCGCCCTCATCCTGCTGTTCGCCGCCGTCGGCGCCATTTATCTGCTCCTGAAAAGCATGGGGGAGCAGGGGATCGAAGCCGCCGCACCGGGAAGCTGCAGGAGCGGCAGATGCGGCGTGCGGCGGGCACCTGCCACCGAGCAGCGCGATGGTCCGGATTCCCCATCGGCACCCTGATACGCCTCGCGGCGAGCGGCTCCCGGAATCCGGAGTAGGCGCATGTGTGGCCGTTATGTCCTGAAAGCGACGCCGGCGGATCTGGTGAACCGGTTCGGTCTCGACGAATGCGCTGACTTCGGCCCGCGCTACAACATCCCGCCCGGTACCGACATCCCGGTGATTCGCCAGTCGCCGGAAGGGAAACGGGTGCTGCACCTGCTGCGCTGGGGCCTGGTGCCTCACTGGTCGAAAGATCAAGGCATCGGTGCGAAGCTGAACAATGCCCGCGGTGAAACCGTGGCCGGCAAGCCCTCGTTCAGTGATGCCTTCAAGCGCCGGCGTTGCCTGATTCCGGCCTCGGGTTTCTATGAGTGGAAACAGGCAGGCACGATCAAGCAGCCGTACTACATCAGCCCGAAGTCCGAGGAACCGATGGCGATGGGCGGATTATGGGAGTCGTGGAAGGCACCGGATGGCAGCCTGCTGCGGACCGTCTGCGTGATTACGACCGGACCGAATGCGGTGATGGCGCCGATTCATGACCGGATGCCGGTGATCATTGCGCCCGAGCACTGGCAAGCCTGGTTGTCCGCACCCGTGGATGCAATTTCGTCTTTGGTGGCGCCGTGTGACGAAAACCTGATCCAGGCCTGGCCGGTGGATCGTCGGGTGGGCAGGACGCAGGATGACGATGCCGGCCTGATAGCGCCCATCGAGGATGCGCCATGAGTGCCGGGCTTGCGGGATAAAGACGAGCGTCGCCAGCGTGGGGGCTGTGTATCCGACCAGGTCATGCAGTAGGTTCAAGGTTTCCTGAATTCCAGGAAATAGTTCTCGCGCAGAAAGGCGTGCGTGCGTTCCAGCACGAAGCCCGCTGCGGTGATTTCGGTGATCACCGTTGCGCGGTCGGCACGGACATGGCCCAATACCCAGGGGCTGGAACGCCCGGGAATCTTCTCGTAGTCGATGACGATCAGCCGTCCGCCCGGTTTGAGGGCAGCATGGATCGAGGCCAGCATCGCCTGCGGATATTCGAAATGGTGGTAGGTGTCACTGGTGAAGACGAGGTCGATGCTGTTCGCCGCGAGATGTGTGTCCTTGTTGCCGCCAAGGACGGTGCGTACCTGGGCAAGCCCGGATTTTCGCGCCCGCTCCTCGATGCCGCGCAGGAATTCAGGCGCGATGTCCTGCGCGATCACCGTCCCGCCAGCGCCGACTTTTTCGGCAAAAAGCAGGGACAGCGCCCCCGTCCCGGCGCCCACATCGGCGACCACCATGCCGGGTTTGAGCCGGAGGGCCTCGACGATACCTTGGCGCTGCTCGTAGATTTCGCGGCCCTCGCTCTCGAAGGTCGCCTGCCATTGGAGGTAGTCCGGGTTCTGGTAGTAACGGTTGATGCCCGGGGATAGGCTGTGCTCCTGGGCATCAGCCAGGTCAGGAAGCCATGCCAGCAGCAGGGCAATGAGGTAGAGCGTGCGGTTCATGAAGTCCAAATTTCTAGCGTAACGTGCTGCCATCCTCGATCTCCTCGTAGGGCAAGAGCAGGACAAGAATTGGGGCTGGTGGGCGCCAGAAAAACAAAACCCCCTGATTTCTCAGAGGGTTGTGTTGGTGGGCGGTACTGGGATCGAACCAGTGACCCCTGCCGTGTGAAGGCAGTGCTCTACCGCTGAGCTAACCGCCCGGTTAGCGTTCGCCGGGGCCAGGCACCGCCAGCGAGGCGCGCATTATAGCCCTACTTGATGACGGCTGCGATGGCCTTGGCGACGTAGTCGATGTTCTTCGTGTTCAGCGCCGCGACGCAAATGCGGCCGGTGCCGACGGCGTAGATGCCATATTCGGCGCGCATCTTCTCGACTTGCGCGGCAGTCAGGCCGGTGTAGGAGAACATGCCGCGCTGGACGTTGATGAAGCCGAAGTCCGGCGCTCCGGCGGCAGCCAGCTTCTCGACCAGGCTGGTGCGCATGGCGCGGATGCGATCACGCATGCCGGCCAACTCGTCTTCCCACATCTGGCGCAGCTCGGGGCTGGACAGCACGGCTGCGACGACGGCGCCGCCGTGGGTGGGCGGGTTCGAGTAGTTGGTGCGGATCACGCGCTTCACTTGCGAGAGCACGCGGGCCGACTCGTCCTTGCTGGCGGTGACGATGGTCAGCGCGCCGACGCGCTCGCCGTAGAGCGAGAAGGACTTGGAGAAGGAGCTGGAGACGAAGAACTGCAGGCCGGAGGCGGCAAAGAGATCCAAAGCAGCCGCGTCCTGCTTGATGCCGTCGGCGAAGCCCTGGTAGGCCATGTCGATGAAGGCGACGAGGTTCTTTTCCTTGACGGCCGCAACCACTTCAGCCCATTGCGCGGCGGTGAGGTCGGCGCCGGTCGGGTTGTGGCAGCAGGCGTGCAGCACGACGATGCTCTTGGCGGGCATCGCGGCCAGCGCGGCCTTCATGCCGGCGAAGTCGACGCCGCGGGTGACCGGGTCGTAGTACTTGTAGTCCTTGACCGGGAAGCCGGCGGCCTCGAACAGGGCGCGGTGGTTTTCCCAGCTCGGGTCGGAGATGTAGACGGCAGCGTCGGGCAGCAGGCGCTTCAGGTAGTCGGCGCCGACCTTGAGCGCGCCGGTGCCGCCGAGGCACTGGGCGGTGATGGCGCGGCCGGCGGCCAGCAATTCACTGTCCTTGCCGAACAGCAGGTTCTGCACGGCGCCGTTGTAGGCGGGCGTGCCTTCGATGGGCTGGTAGCCGCGCGGCGGCTGGGCGGCGAGGCGGGCCTGCTCGGCCTGCTTGACGGCGGCCAGCAGCGGAATCTTGCCGTCGTCGCCGAAGTAGACGCCGACGCCGAGGTTTACCTTGGCGGGATTGGTTTCGGCGTTGTAGGCTTCATTGAGGCCCAGGATCGGGTCGCGGGGGGCCATCTCGACGTTGGCGAAGAGGGAAGTGCTCATGGCGGCAAAACTCCGGTGCGTGAAAAGGGAAGGAAAACAGGCGCGCAATGATACTCTTCCGCGCCAAGCATGCCGTCCCGCCGGCACCGACTTTTCTATAAAACTTTCCGATGAATGAAGAAGTTGTGACCTTTCCGGGCAGCCCTTTCCGGCTGCACGAGCCCTTCCCGCCGGCCGGCGACCAGCCCGAGGCGATCCGCCTGCTGACCGAGGGCGTGAATGACGGCCTGAGTTTTCAGACACTGCTGGGCGTCACCGGCTCCGGCAAGACCTACACCATGGCCAACGTCATCGCCCGGCTCGGTCGCCCGGCGCTGGTGCTGGCGCACAACAAGACGCTGGCCGCGCAGCTCTACTCTGAGTTCCGCGAGTTCTTTCCCGAGAACGCGGTCGAGTATTTCGTCTCCTACTACGACTATTACCAGCCGGAAGCTTATGTTCCCTCTCGCGACCTGTTCATCGAGAAGGACTCGGCGATCAACGAGCACATCGAGCAGATGCGCCTCTCGGCCACCAAGTCGCTGCTGGAGCGCCGCGATGTGGTGATCGTCTGCACCGTATCGGCGATCTACGGTATCGGCGATCCGGTCGATTACCACGCCATGATCCTGCATCTGCGCGAAGGCGAGAAGGTCGGCCAGCGCGAGATCATCCGCCGCCTGTCCGAGATGCAGTACGAGCGCAACGAGATGGACTTCCACCGCGGCACCTTCCGCGTGCGCGGCGACGTGATCGACATCTTTCCGGCGGAAAACGCCGAGAGTGCTTTGCGCGTCACGCTGTTCGACGACGAGATCGAGACGCTGACGCTGTTCGACCCGCTCACCGGCCACACCAAACAGAAGCTGGGCCGCTTCACGGTGTTCCCGTCGAGCCATTACGTCACGCCGCGCGGTACCGTGGTGCAGGCCATCGAGAAGATCAAGAAGGAGCTGCGCGAGCGCACCGAGTTCTTCTATGCCGAACAGAAGCTCGTCGAGGCGCAGCGCATCGAGCAGCGCACCCGCTTCGACCTCGAGATGCTCGACCAGATCGGCTTCTGCAAGGGCATCGAGAACTACTCGCGCCACTTGTCGGGCAGAAAAGCCGGCGAGCCGCCGCCGACGCTCTACGACTACCTGCCGCCCGACGCGGTCATGTTCATCGACGAATCGCACGTGACGATTTCGCAGGTCGGCGCGATGTACAAGGGCGACCGTTCGCGCAAGGAGAATCTGGTCAATTACGGCTTCCGCCTGCCCTCGGCGCTCGACAATCGGCCACTGAAGTTTGAAGAGTTCGAGCGGCTGATGCCGCAGACCATCTTCGTCTCGGCGACGCCGGCCAACTACGAGCAGGAACACCAGGGCCAGGTCGTCGAGCAGGTGGTACGGCCGACCGGCCTCGTCGATCCGGTGCTCGAGGTACGGCCGGCGACGACGCAGGTGGATGACCTGCTGTCCGAGATCAAGAAGCGCGTCGCCGACGAAGAACGCGTGCTGGTGACCACGCTGACCAAACGCTTGTCGGAGCAGCTGACCGAATTCCTCGCCGACAACGGCATCAAGGTGCGCTACCTGCATTCCGACATCGATACCGTCGAGCGGGTCGAGATCATCCGCGACCTGCGGCTCGGCGTGTTCGACGTGCTGGTCGGCATCAACCTGCTGCGCGAAGGCCTCGATATTCCGGAGGTTTCACTCGTTGCCATCCTCGACGCCGACAAGGAAGGGTTCCTGCGCTCCGAGCGTTCCTTGATCCAGACCATCGGCCGCGCGGCGCGGCACCTCAACGGTACGGCGATCCTTTACGCCGACAAGATCACCGACTCGATGCGGCGTGCCATGGCGGAAACCGAACGCCGTCGTGCCAAGCAGTTAAGCTACAACGCCGAGCACGGCATTACGCCGGTCGGAGTGAAGAAGCGCATCAAGGACATCATCGACGGCGTTTACGATACCGAGAACCTGCAGCGCGAACTCAAGGTGGCGCAAGAGGCGGCGAAGTACGAGGCGATGAGCGAGAAGGCGCTGGCGCGCGAGATCAAGCGGCTCGAAAAGGCGATGCAGGAGCACGCGAAGAACCTCGAGTTCGAACAGGCTGCCGCGGCGCGCGACGAGTTGTTCCGGCTCAAGCAACTGGCTTTCGGCGACTCGGGCCACGACGCCCCGGCAGCCTAAAAAGTCGGCGCCGGCGGGACGGCAGTTATTTCTTGCGGGCCTTCTTTTCCAGTGCGGCGGCGGCCTGTTTCTTGGTTTTGGGTGCGGCGGCCTTGCGCCGGCGCGGTTTCGACGTCGCTTCCTCACCCTCGGGCTTCGGACGCCAGAGGATGAGGATGTTGCCGATGCTTTGTACCGGGGCGCAATCGAGCTCGGTGCAAATCGCCTCCAGCAGGGCGCTGCGATCTTCGCGCTCGATGCCGTGGAGCTTGACCTTGATCAGCTCGTGGGACTTGAGCGAAAGGTCGATTTCCTTGAAGACGTTGGGCGTCAGGCCCTTGTCGGCAATGGCAACGGTCGGGTTCAGGTGATGTGCGGCGGCGCGCAGGGCGCGACGCTCAATGGGAGATAATTCGTTCATGGACGGATTCTATCGATGAGTTGGACGACCAAGCAGAAAAAGAAGAGCAAGCAGTGGATGCAGGAGCACATCAACGATCCCTATGTGCAACAGGCGCAGAAGGAGGGGTGGCGTGCGCGGGCGGTATTCAAGCTCAAGGAGATCGACGAGAAGGACAAGCTGCTCAAGCCCGGCATGACCGTGGTCGACCTCGGCGCGACCCCCGGCAGCTGGAGCCAGTATGCGATCAGGCGTATCCAGCCGGGCGGTCGCCTGATCGCGCTCGACCTGCTGGATTTCGAGCCGGTACCCGGCGTGGAATTCATCCAGGGTGATTTTCGCGAAGACGAGGTGCTGGAAAAGCTGAAGTCGGCGCTGGCGGGACGGCCCGTCGATCTTGTTTTGTCGGACATGGCACCCAATATGACGGGTATCGCGGCCACGGACAGTGCGCAGGTGCTCTATCTGGCGGAATTGACGCTGGATTTTGCCCGGCAGCATCTGAAACCCGGCGGCGATTTGCTGGTCAAGGTGTTCCAGGGTGCCGGCTTCATGGAGTTGCGCCAGGCGATGCAGGCGGCGTTCGCCAGCCTCGCCACGCGCAAGCCGGCCGCCTCGCGTGATCGGAGTGCGGAGTTGTACCTGCTCGCCCGTAAGAAGCGGGCGAATGACATAGAATGAAGCCACTGTTTGCTGTACGTCGAGGAAAAGTGAGGTAAGCACTTGAACAACCTATTCAAAAATCTGGCTGTCTGGCTTGTGATCGGTATCGTGCTGATGACGGTGTTCAACCAGTTCAACACGCGTCAGGCCGCGCAGAACACGATGGAGTATTCGGCGTTCCTCGACGAGGTGAAGCAGGGCAAGATCGCCAGGGTGGTGATCCAGGGACGCACGCTCGAAGCGACCACGCAGGAAGGGCGCAAGATCATCTCCTATGCGCCGGCCGACCTGTGGATGGTCTCCGACCTGCTCAAGAACAACGTGAAGGTGGTCGCCAAGCCCGAGGAGGAACAGTCCTTCCTCATGAGTCTGTTCGTCTCGTGGTTCCCGATGCTGCTGCTGATCGGCGTGTGGATCTTCTTCATGCGCCAGATGCAGGGCGGCGGCAAGGGCGGCG
>CALARK010000023.1 GCA_937888595.1 uncultured Sterolibacteriaceae bacterium
TTCCTGCGGCCGTCGAAGAAGCCCCAAAACATCATCCGAACGCGGGTTTCTCCTTCACTGATTGCGCTCAGAAGGTGCTCGAAGAGTTCGGCGGCAAGAAGCCGATGCATTACAAGGAAATAACCGAGAAGGCCCTGCAAAAAGGCTGGCTGGTGACAGGCGGCAAAACGCCCGAGGCCACCATGTACGCCCAGGTGATCACCGAGATCAAGCGCCAGCAGAAACGCGGTGAGCGGCCCCGCTTCGTTCAGCACGGTCGTGGCTATGTGGGCCTGAGCCAATGGATGGGGCGTGGACTCGCATTCCAAATCGAGCAGCACAACCACCAGGTCCGCAAGGTCCTGCGCGAGCGCTTGCTGGCCATGAAGCCCGGTGAGTTCGAGGAGTTCATCTCTCAGTTACTGGCGGAGATGGGTTTCGAGATGGTCGAGGTGACCAAACTCAGCGGCGACGGCGGCATCGATGTCCGGGGCACCTTGGTGGTCGGTGCCGTGGTCCGCATCAAGATGGCCGTCCAGGTCAAGAAATGGAAGCTCAAGAATAATATCCAAGCTCCGGTTGTGCAGCAGGTGCGCGGCAGCCTCGGAGCACACGAGCAAGGGCTGATCATTACCACCAGCGACTTCAGTGCCGGAGCCATCAAGGAAGCGGCCCAGCCCGACAAGACTCCCATCGCCCTGATGAACGGGGAACAGCTTGTAATGCTGCTGATGGAACACGGCATCGGCGTCCATCGTTCGACGCCGGATCTGTTCGAGATCGATGAGGAGTTTGCTATGGGAGGGGATGTGAAATGAGCACGATTGACAGAGGAACGGTGGGGAACAGAATGGCCATTGAACGGATAAGCAAAATCAAAAGCCATCTGATCTTCCGTAATGGATGCACTTTAAATAAGATCAAGGCCGATATCTACGCCCTGGAGCAGGAGACCGAAGGCTTTCTGGAACAGATTGTCGGGGAGGCTGAGTGATGAAGCTGGCCCCTTATCCAGAATACAAGGATTCCGGGCAGCCGTTTTTAGGAGATATTTCGGCTCACTGGAATCTGTTCCGGAATGGCCGCCTGTTCTCTGGGAACGGGGCAAAGCGGAGGTCAAAAAATGTCGAAGCTTAATAAAGGACGGTTGCTGGCCATCGCCATAGGGGTGCTTGTTATCGGGGCCGCACTCTTTGCTTGGCAATCCTTGCAGAAAAAGGGTCTTCCCGACGGCTTCACCAGCGGCAACGGCCGCATTGAAGCGGTGGAGATTGACATAGCCGCCAAGACGGCGGGGCGGCTCAAGGATATCCTGGTGGACGAAGGCGATTTCATCACGGCCGGACAAGTTCTGGCGAAGATGGACACCGCCGTATTGGAAGCTCAGCTGAGAGAAGGGCTGGCCCGCTTGCGCCAGGCTGAGAACTCGGTGCGGATCGCCAACAGCCAGGTCGTGCAGCGCCAAAGCGAGAAAACGGCAGCGCAGGCAGTGGTCTCGCAACGCGTGGCCGAGGCCGAGGTGGCACGGATACGGCTTGAGCGGTCGCGATCGCTGGTCGCCGACAAAGCCGTTTCCCAGCAGAAATTCGACGACGATCGAGCCGCTTTTCTCAGCGCCGAAGCTATGTTGCGCGCTGCCGAGGCTGATGTCGCAAGGGCGGCCGCGGCCATTGCCACGGCCAGATCGCAGGTGCTTGGCGCGCAAGCCGATGTGGAGGCGACCCGGGCGATGCTTGAGCGAATCCAGGCTGACCTTGATGACAGCGTGCTGAAGGCGCCGCAGAAGGGACGGGTGCAATACCGGGTGGCCCAGCCCGGCGAGGTGCTGGCCTCCGGTGGCACTGTCCTGAACATGATCGACCTCACCGATGTCTACATGACCTTCTTCCTGCCGACGAAGGCGGCCGGACGGATCGCACTGGGTACCGAAGCGCGTCTTGTGCTCGATGCCGCCCCGCAATACGTCATCCCGGCCGAGATCTCGTTCGTCGCCGACGAGGCCCAGTTCACCCCGAAAACGGTGGAAACAACGGAAGAACGCCTGAAGCTGATGTTCCGGGTCAAGGCGCGGATCGCCCCGGATCTGCTCAGAGAGCACCTCCTCCAGGTCAAGACCGGCCTGCCGGGCATGGCCTATGTGCGGCTCGACCCACGGGTGGATTGGCCGCCTGAACTGCAGACGAGGCTGCCGCAATGAGCCGGGACATACATGCACAGATCGAGGATGGCGTGAGTGCTGCCGCACCGGTTGCCCGCCTGCGGGATGTGTCCCTGCGCTACGGCAAGGTGCGTGCGCTCGACGAGGTCAGCTTCGATTTCCCTGCGGCCTGCATGGCCGGGCTGATCGGCCCGGACGGGGTCGGCAAGTCGAGCCTGCTGGCGCTGATCGCGGGCGCCCGCGCGGTCCAGACGGGGCAGGTTGAGGTGCTCGGCGGCGATATGGCCGATGCGCGCCATCGGCGCGCACTCGGCCCGCGTATCGCCTATATGCCCCAGGGTCTGGGAGGAAACCTCTATCCGACGCTCTCGGTGGCCGAAAACCTCGACTTCTTCGGACGGCTGTTCGGGCAGGATCGTAGCGAACGGACGCGCCGCATCGAGGCCCTGACCAAGGCCACCGGGCTCAGGCCGTTTCTCGCTCGCCCGGCGGGCAAGCTCTCCGGCGGCATGAAACAGAAACTCGGCCTCTGCTGTGCACTGATCCACGATCCGGATCTGCTCATCCTCGACGAGCCGACCACCGGCGTCGATCCCCTCTCGCGCCGCCAGTTCTGGGAGTTGATCGCCGGCATCCGTCGTTCCCGGCCCGGCATGAGCGTGCTGGTGGCCACGGCCTATATGGAGGAGGCGGCCCGCTTCGACTGGCTGGCGGCGATGGACGGTGGGCGGGTGCTGGCCAGCGACACGCCCGAAGGCCTGCTGCAAAGCACGGGGGCGGCTTCGCTGGAGGCGGCCTTCATCCGGCTGCTGCCGGAAGACAAGCGCCGGGATTATCGGGCGGTCGAGATTCCGCCGCGGCCGGAAGACGATGGCGATACCGCGATCGAGGCCCGGGATCTGACCATGCGCTTCGGCGAGTTCACCGCGGTCGATCATGTGAACCTGCGTGTCCCACGGGGTGAGATCTTCGGTTTTCTCGGCTCCAACGGCTGCGGCAAGACCACGACGATGAAGATGCTGACCGGTCTCCTGCCGCCGAGCGAAGGCCGGGCCTGGCTGTTCGGACACGAGGTGGACCCGCACGACCTCGCGACCCGCCGCCGCGTCGGCTACATGTCGCAGTTCTTCTCACTCTATACCGAACTGACGGTGCGACAGAACCTGACGCTGCATGCCCGGCTGTTCCACGTGCCCGCTGCCGAGATTTCAGGGCGCGTGGACGAAATGGTTGAACGCTTCGATCTGACCACAGTGATTGACAGCTTGCCGGGCCGGCTGCCCCTCGGCCACCGCCAGCGCCTGTCGCTGGCAGTCGCCATGATCCATAAGCCCGAAATGCTGATTCTCGACGAGCCCACCTCAGGTGTCGACCCGGTGGCGCGCGACACCTTCTGGCGCATGCTGGTCGAGCTCTCGCGCCGCGACGGGGTGACCATCTTTATCTCCACCCACTTCATGAACGAGGCCGAACGCTGCGACCGCATTTCGCTGATGCATGCAGGTCGGGTACTGGTGACTGACGCGCCTGCCACCCTGGCAAGCAAACATGGCGAGAACAGCCTGGAAGAGGCTTTTATCACCTATCTGAAGGATGCCGAAGCGCAGAGCGCTGGCGAGGCACGCCAACCGGACGCAAGCACTTCGCTCGATTCAGTCGAGGCCTCGCCAAGTCATGTCGAACCACAGGGCTGGCGGCGCCGATTCGACCCCCGGCGCATGATCAGCTATGCCCGGCGCGAAGGGCTGGAGCTGCGCCGTGATCCCATCCGGTTGACGTTGGCCCTGCTCGGCAGCGTCATCCTGATGTTCGTGATGGGCTATGGGATCAGCCTCGATGTGGAGAATCTCACCTTCGCGGTGCTGGATCGCGACCAGACCACCGTCAGCCGCGATTATACGCTCAACCTCGCCGGCTCCCGGTACTTCATCGAGCGGGCTCCGATTACCGGTTATGCTGATCTCGACCGGCGAATGCGCGAAGGCGACATCAGTCTGGCGATCGAGATCCCGCCGGGCTTCGCGCGCGACATCGCACGGGGCCGGCGGGTCGAGATCGGCGCCTGGATCGACGGCGCCATGCCGACACGGGGAGAGACCATCCGCGGCTATGTGCAGGGGATTCATGCCCATTGGCTGGCGACCAAGGCGCGCGAGGCTGGGCACGGCGAGGCTTTGGCGGGGCTCGTGAATATCGAGACCCGGTTCCGCTACAACCCGGATGTCAAGAGCCTGGTGGCGATGGTGCCGGCGGTGATCCCGCTGCTGCTCATGCTGATCCCCTCCATGCTCGCGGCGCTCAGCGTGGTGCGCGAGAAGGAGCTCGGCTCGATCACCAACTTCTACGTCACGCCCACCACGCGGCTCGAGTTCCTGCTCGGCAAGCAGTTACCCTATATAGTGCTGTCCTTCCTGAGCTTTCTGTTGCTCACCCTGCTCGCTGTGACCGTCTTCGGCGTGCCGCTGAAGGGCAGCTTCCTGACCCTGGCGGCGGGTGCGTTGCTCTATGTCGGCGCCGCCACGGCCGTGGGGCTGCTGATTTCCACCTTCATGCGCAGCCAGATCGCGGCGATCTTCGGCACGGCGGTACTCACCATCCTGCCGGCGGTCAACTTCTCCGGCATGATCGATCCAGTCTCATCGCTGGAAGGAGCGGGCCGGCTGATCGGCCAGATCTACCCGACCGCCCATTTCCTTACCATTGCACGCGGCACCTTCTCGAAGGCGCTCGACTTCTCCGATCTGCAGGCGGCCTTCGTCCCGCTGGCGCTGGCCGTGCCGATCCTGATCGCGCTCGCCGCCGCGCTGCTCAAGAAGCAGGAGCGATAGTCCATGCGCCCGGCCAACATCCTTCATCTCGGAATCAAGGAGTTGCGCAGCCTGATGCGCGACCCGATCATGCTGGTGCTGATCGTCTATGCCTTCACCATTTCGGTCTACACGGCGGCAACGGCCATGCCGGAGACCCTCAACAAGGCGCCGATCGCGGTCGTCAACGAGGATCGCTCACCGCTGTCGTGGCGCATCGTCAGCGCCTTTTACCCGCCTTATTTCGTGACCCCCGAAATCATCGACCACGCGGAGATGGATGCCCGCATGGATGCCGGCCTGGCCACCTTCGCCCTGGATATTCCGCTGAACTTCCAGCGCGATCTGCTCGCCGGGCGCCAACCCACGATTCAGCTCAATGTGGACGCCACACGGATGAGCCAGGCGTTCACCGGCAGTGGATATATCCAGACCATCGTGAGCGACGAGGTGCGCGCTTTCGTGCAGCGTTATCGCGAGGTGCCAGCTCTGCCGGTCGATTTGGTGCTGCGCGCGCGCTTCAATCCCCAGCTCAACAAGTCATGGTTTGGCGCCGTCATGCAGGTCATCAACAACGTGACCATGCTCTCCATCGTGCTAACCGGCGCGGCGCTGATCCGCGAGCGCGAGCACGGCACGGTCGAGCATTTGCTGGTCATGCCGGTCACGCCATTCGAGATCATGACGAGCAAGGTGTGGGCGATGGGGCTGATCGTCCTTGCCGCCACTGCCACGGCACTCACCGTCGTCGTGCAGGGCTGGCTTTCCGTACCGATCCAGGGCTCGCTCGCGCTGTTCCTGGCCGGCACGGCGCTGCATCTGTTCGCGACCACCTCGATGGGCATTTTCCTCGGCACCGTCGCCCGCTCCATGCCGCAGTTCGCCTTGTTGCTGTTGCTGGTGCTGCTTCCGCTACAAATGCTCTCCGGCGCTTCGACGCCGCGCGAGAGCATGCCGGAGGCCGTCCAGTACATCATGCTCGCCGCGCCCAACACGCATTTTGTGATGTTGGCTCAGTCGATCCTGTACCGGGGCGCTGGCCTCACGGCGGTCTGGCCGCAGTTCGTCAGCCTGGCCCTGATCGGAACGGCATTGTTTGGTTTCGCGCTTGCGCGATTTCGGAAAACCATCGAGACCATGGGATGAGCAGAATGACGGCAGCCCCGATGCTCACCATAAATCCCGGAGTGATCCACCCGGGAAGGAGAATCGCCGCCATCCTGATCGGCATGCTTTTGCTCGCGCCCACGGCGGCCTTCGCCGCCGAGAAGGCGGAGAAGGGCATCCTCAGCCTGGTCCTGGAAAACGACCTGTTCTACAATACCGACCGGAATTACACCAACGGGGTGCGTGTATCCTGGTTGTCTGCCGAAGACAAAACTCCGGAGTGGGTGTTGCGCCTGGCCGACAAGTTCCCTTTGTTCCCTGTCGGCAAAGCCGTGCGGGCGAGCTACGCGGTCGGCCAGAACATGTATACTCCGGAGGACATCACTTTGCGGGACCCCCCGCTCGATGACCGCCCTTATGGCGGCTGGCTCTATGGTTCCGTTGGCTTAATCGCCGAAACCGGGCAACGTCTTGATCAACTCGAATTGACCGTGGGCATGGTAGGCCCCGCCTCGCTTGCTGAACAGACCCAGAAGCGCGTTCATTCATTCGTGAACGCGGATGAACCGCGAGGCTGGGACACCCAACTCAAGAACGAGCCAGGGTTCATCCTGGCCTATAGCCGCAGTTGGCGTAGTTTGGTTGCGGAATCACTGCTGGGCATTCCCTTCGACCTGACTCCGCATGCGGGTGGCGCCCTGGGCAACATATTCACCTACGCCAATGCCGGCTTAATGCTGCGCTACGGCAAAAACCTGCCGCTCGACTATGGCCCTCCCCGAATCCAGCCCAGCGTGCCGGGCTCAGGCTTTTTTATTCCTCGGCACGGTTTCGGCTGGTATCTGTTTGCAGGCATTGAGGGCCGGGCCGTCGCCCGCAACATCTTTCTTGACGGCAACACCTTTCGCGACAGCCGCAACGTAGACAAAGAACCGCTGGTGGGAGACCTCCAGTTCGGTATCGCTATTACCTGGCGGAACCTGCGTTTGGGTTATACCCATGTGCTCAGGACACGGGAGTTCAAAGGCCAGGGCGACCGCCGCGATGATTTCGGGGCGCTCAGCCTTTCACTACAACTTTGATAGTGCGCGTTACGAGTAATGGATCAGTTGGTTACTTCGCTATCCTGCCTGGTCTTTTTGAAGCCCGACTGACGGGCACACCAAAGTAGGCGAAATGACCTTGCACAACAGATCGTAGCCATCTCCATCTGGCAGGGGCTGCGGAAGAAAGAGGATGCGCTGGGAAACGAGATGGAGCAGGAACTGGACGTTCGCGCCATGCCCATCCGCCGTGCGGTCTTCTGGTTGGTGGTGGGGCTGGCGCTTTTAATTGTCAGCTCCCGTGTACTGGTCTGGGGCGCGGTGGAGATCGCCCATGGATTCGGAGTCAGCGATCTGATCATCGGCCTGACCGTGGTCGCGGTCGGCACCTCGTTGCCGGAACTGGCTTCATCAATCATTGCAGCCAGGAAAGGCGAACACGATATCGCTCTCGGTAATATTCTCGGCTCCAACCTGTTCAACACCCTGGCGGTGGTGGGGATCGCCGGTACGATTCACCCGCTGGCCGTTGGGCCGGAAGTCTTCAACCGGGACATGCTGGTGATGGCCGCACTGACCCTGTCGCTATTCGTGATCGGCTATGGATTCCGGGGACCAGGACGTATCAACCGCATCGAGGGCGCGGTGCTGTTGGTCTGTTACGTGGGCTATACGGCCTACCTGATCAGCACGGTTTTCGGCGGGCAGGCATAGGCCAATTCGATTCCCGTTTTGGGAACCGAACCGGCGTCCGAAAACCGGATTCG
>CALARK010000024.1 GCA_937888595.1 uncultured Sterolibacteriaceae bacterium
GTTGAGCGTGCGGCCGCGCATGTAGGCGAGCGGCGCCACCTCGATGCTCTGCTTCTCGAACAGGCGCGCCACCTTGTCGAAGCCCATCAGGTCGTAGAGCGCGTCGTAGAGCGGACGCAGGTAGGGATCGACCTTCTGCGCCAGGTCGCCGGGCAGGAAGCCGAGCCGCTCGCCGGCCTCGACCGCCGGCCGGGTCAGCACGATGCGCTGCACCTGGTCGCGCTCGAAGGCATCGACGGCGCTGGCGACGGCGAGGTAGGTCTTGCCGGTGCCGGCCGGGCCGATGCCGAAGGTGATGTCGTGTTCCTGGATCTTCTTCAGGTATTCGACCTGGTGCGGCGTGCGGCCGTGCAGGTCGCTCTTCTTCGTCAAGAGGCCGGCCGGCAGCGGACGTGCGCTGGTGCGGCCGCTGTTGCGCAGCTCGATGAGGCCGAGCTGGATGTCGTCGACGGACAGCGTCGCCCCGGCCTGCTGGTAGAAATGCTGCAGCGCCGCCGCCGCGAGGCGGGCCTGCGCGACCTCGCCCTCGATGCGGCAATGCTCGCCGCGGCGTGCGATGGTCACGTCGTAGGCGGTCTCGATCTGGCGCAGGTTCTCGTCGAGGGCACCGCACAGGTTCGCCAGCCGGGCATTGTCGAGCGGCTCGAAGGCGACGGTCAGTGATTTCGGTTTCACGGGTCAAATGATAGACCCATCTTTATTGCAAACACGTAAACTGCGCGCCGTGACCTCGCCCTCCCCCAAACGCGCCTATCACCGCCCCTTCGATCTGAAGAACGGCCGCATCGACCTGAGCCACGGCGCCGGTGGCCGCGCTTCTGCGCAGCTGATCGCCGACCTGTTCCACCATCACCTCGGCAACGACTATCTCGGCCGCGGCGACGACGGCGCCGTCCTGCCGGCACCGACTTTTGGCGAACAGCTCGTGATGAGCACCGACAGCCATGTCGTCACGCCGCTGTTCTTCGCCGGCGGCGACATCGGCTGCCTCGCGGTGCATGGCACGATCAACGACGTCGCCGTGATGGGCGCGACACCGCTCTACCTCGCGGCCGGCTTCATCCTGGAAGAGGGCTTCCCCCTCGCCGACCTGGCGCGCATCGTCGCCTCGATGGCGGAAGCGGCCCGCAGCGCCGGCGTGCCGATCGTGACCGGCGACACCAAGGTGGTCGAGCGCGGCAAGGCAGACGGCCTCTTCATCACCACGACCGGGGTCGGCGCACTGCCGGCGGGCCGCGACATCGGCGGCGCCCGCGCCAGTCCGGGCGACGCGATTCTGCTCTCGGGCACGCTCGGCGATCATGGCATGGCCATCATGAGCCAGCGCGAAAACCTCGGCTTCGACGCGCCGATCATCTCCGACACGGCCGCGCTGAACGGCCTGATCGGCACCCTGCTGGCGACCGGCGCCGAAATCCACGCGATGCGCGACCCCACGCGCGGCGGGCTCGCGACCACCCTCAACGAGATCGCCGCCCAGTCCGGCGTCGGCATGCTGCTGCAGGAACCGGCCATCCCGGTCAGGCCCACGGTCGCCGCCGCCTGCGAATTCCTCGGCCTCGACCCGCTCTACGTCGCCAACGAAGGCAAGCTGATCTGCATCTGCCCGGCCGACGCGGCCGAGGCGCTGCTCGCCGCCATGCGCGCCCACCCGCTCGGTGCCGACGCCGCCCGCATCGGCGAAGTGATCGCCGACGAACGCCATTTCGTCCAGCTCGTCACCGCGCTGGGCGGCAAGCGCATGGTGGACTGGCTGGCGGGCGACCAGTTGCCGCGGATATGTTAATGTGCGCGCGATTCGCGAAATGAAAACGGCCCTCCGAGGAGGGCCGCTTGGCTTGAATGGGGTGGTGGTGATGGGGGGACTTGAACCCTCGACCTACGGATTATGAATCGCGATAACTCATTGAATTACAACATTCATCAATGAGAAGACACAATCGATTCAAACCCTTTGACGCTCCACAGCATTGAAGACTACTGTGAATTGTTGCGACTTTTCGACTGGTAGTGTGCCGCCAGCGTGCCATGACAAGGCCATCAACCCTCTATTTGGTCGGTCTATATGTCTGTGCCAGCCAGAATGCTCTTCGTCAATGAAAGCCCATAAGCCTTCTGATCAGGCGTCAGCGCAGCATTCAATCTATTTCTGAGATCGATAGTTGCTGGGTGGACGACACCAGATTTCGCTGCAGCAGCCTCCATCCAAGCATAGGCTTTGACCAAGTCCTTCTGCACCCCGCGTCCCATTACATACATGACGCAAATTTCTGCTCCGGCATTACCGAACCCCAGACGGAAGGACTCAAGAAAGTACTTTTTTGCTACGGCGTAGTCTATGTCCACGCCTGTTCCGTTGAAATAAAACGTGCCGAGAATGTGTTTTGAGAGAAACTCAGACTTACTATCTGCCTGCCTGAGGTGTTTCAGGGCTCGCTCATAATCAGGTGGGGCCGCTATTCCAGAAGAATAGTAGAGACCCAAAAACGAGTCTGCAATTGTAATACCCCTCCTTGCGGAGCTCTTAAACAGAGCCTCAGCCCGAGCATAATCCTTAACTGCTCCTCCCCAACCTATGTAGAGAGCATGGCCTAGCCAGAACTCCCCATATGGGTCCTGCTTATCTGCTGCCTGAGTTACCAGTTGCAGTGCCTTCTCAGGATTTTTCTCTACGCCATAACCTGCGTAATACATCTCCCCCAGGTGGGCGAGCGCATTTGGATAACCCGAGTCAGCTGCCTTCTGAAAGTAAGATAAAGCAGTTGGGTAGTCCCTCTTAACCCCCAAACCTTTCTCATACATAAACCCTAGGTAAGTGCTCGCAATTGAACTTCCCTTATCTGCAGACTTTTGAAAATAGTCAGCAGCCGCCTGATAATCCTGCTTGACGATAATGCCAGAGTAGTAGGCAAACCCAACACCAAACTGCCCCCTTGGGTCGCCTGAGTCTGCCGACTGCTTAGCATACTGGTAAGCCTCTTCAAACCGGCCACTGTTGTATGCATTTAGTGCCAACACAAATGGATCGTCTTCAGCTGACTCCTCATTCTTGAAATTGGCTACCTGCATATCTGCTTCAGATAGTTTTGGAGGCTCAAACTTCGTAGCAACCTGCCTATTGGGCAGTGCGGGAAGCGTAGCAATGTATGCACTTATGCTCTCTGCACGCTCATCTGATGAAGGGTGTGTAGCTAGAAACGAATCGCTACCCGCTGGCATCCTTTGCCACAACCGGACTGAAGCCTGAGGGTCGTAGCCTGCTTGATGCATCCACTTCACGCCCAGCTGGTCAGCCTCTCTTTCCTGATCCCTAGAATATTTTCGGGAGAGCATCGTTGCACCCAAACCGGCTAATTGTCTGCCAAGGTCCGTGCTAACTCTGTATCTGCTTGCCAAGCTGACATCAATGGCAATACCAGCGACAAAGCCGATTAGTCCCAAGACTGTATCGCGAGATTTGCCCTCATCCAGATGTCCCCTGACAAGGTGAGCGAGTTCATGACCTACAACTGCTGCATACATATCGTTCTCGCCAGCAAACAGGTTCACCATGCCAAGGCTCATTACGACGACATTCACGCCAGTTTGATTGGTTGCATAAGCATTCAACCCCGGCATTTCGCCTATATACAGTTCAGCTGGAATACCAACTTGTCTGGTCATATTCTCGAAGACGGCCACAACATTTCTCATGTTGTCCCTATCCACCGTGCCAACAGTAATGCCATTCGTATTTACCAAATTGATCTTGTGGTTGCTGTAAGCAGCGACCTTTCTTGCATCCCACGAACCCTGTGCATACGCGGTGAGTGGGGCACAAATAATGAAGGCCGCAATGCTCGCGGCAAGCTTCCTCCTTAACATCCTCCAATTATCATTAAGCATCATCGTCCCCTCAGTTGTCTGAAACTCTCACAATCCGGGATTTACGGGCAGCCTTTCATTGCTACATGAAATGTCGCTTCTAGCTTGGCGCTGGTTCCTCTGCACCCAGCGACCACCTTCGCTGCCCACCCGAAGTACTCGCGCTTCTGCTCCTCCGACCAATCCGCCGGTGGATTCGAGGCAATGTCCCGCAGGTTGCAAATCTTGTCCGCGAGCTTCACCAGCTTGGCCTTGGGACTGGCATGCGCAGTATGCTTGATCTGCTCTTCCTTACGCACCGCCTTGGGCAGTGACTTGTCATCAGTCACCTCCAAGACGATGCCGGCAATCTCCTCACCGAAGATGGCACGGAGCTCATCGGCCGTCGTCTCGGTGTCCTCGATGGTGTCGTGCAGAATGGCAGCGGCCAGAACGGTCACATCGTCGATGCCGCCCTCCTGCTTCAGGACGTTCGCCAGTGCAATCGGGTGATTGATGTAGGGCGTTGCCTCCGCATCCTTGCGGCGCTGGTTCCTGTGCTTCTCGGCAGCAAAGGCGACTGCCTGTAGAAGGAGCCCTACCTCGTCGAATGCATTGTTCATGTTCCCTCCCTGATATCACTCACCACGGGTATAGCGATTTCATCACATTGACTGGACATTGTCATAGCTTCGTCGGCCGGCGCCTCCACATCGCTGTCGATATTCCACACCTCGTCGGCCCAAGTCCCTGCCGTAAACCGGCCAACCATCCCGGACTCGAAGAAGACCTCCCAGCGCTGCTGGTCATACGCTTGGTAGGCATTCCCCCAGACCTCGATCAGAATCGATCCTGCGCCCTCTACGGGGTCTTCCTCGGCCCCGAAATGCCCGAGGGCGTTATCGCAGTAGCCTCCCACCTCTGGGCTGTCACGCGAGGCTGTCACCAGCCAACGATCGATGCCGGGCAGCCACGTGAGGTAATACGCCTCTGGCCAGCTGACACCCGGGGCGGTCATCGCCCAGTCGATCGTGAAGAGATGCCGGGGAAGCACCTCGACTGGCCGGCGGCGGGCAGGCTCGATATTCCGACCGAACTCAATCTTGTCGGGGTAACACACCGCGAACTGGGGCAGCATCTTCTGGACGCGCGACAGGGCAATTCTCGCAACGGCATTCGCGTTGGCCTGATCGGTATCCCGGCTGCCACAGCAGTCCGGTTCCAGATGAATCGCGTCCGGCTCGGCGGGGTCAGGTTCCCAGAGATCGAGGTCATCATCACTATCCGGCCAGTCGAGCCGGAAGTAGTCCGCAAGGATGGCCTGCTCGACGGGGGCGTACATGGAAAGGCTCGGGGTCATGACGACACCTTCTCTTGCTTTGCCACCGCCATCAGGAGGGCGCGGAGCTGTGGGTTGGGTTCCAGTGAAGCCCAGTCAATCTCCTCCGGGGTGGCCGGGTTGGCGATGTAGTAATCCAACTCGTCCAGCCCCTTGTACCCGGCACCTAGAGCGATGCAGTCTTCGCCGAACATGAACCACTGGCTGCGAATTCCCTCGGCATCACGTGCGGTGGGGCGCATCTCCTCGACCGAGCTGCGTACCCGGCGCCGGGCATACTCAATCGCTGCTTCGGGACTCTCGAAGCCCTGAATCAGCCGCTCGCTGCCTTCATCCATGTAGTTGAACATGTCGAGGACGAGCACTGACCATGTTTGTTGGGCAGGCTTATCAGTTGCGTTGCTCATGTCGCAATCCTTTCGATCCAGTAGATGGCCCGTCCGACGTCGGCATCGTCGTCGAGACCCTCAAAGTTCCATTTGCCTGAATACGGATTCAGGCTGGTGCCACAGGGGGCAGCTGCAGGCACTTCATCGAAGCGCGTCCGAATAGCGCCGTCGCAGGGACTGATAAACAACTTGCCCAGCTTGGTGTCCAGCTCGAAGCCGTAGCAGAGACCGGAACCCCTCGGTAGCAGGCCAGGCAGACAGGCCTTGAGCGCGTCTTCGATGCGCGACGCAGGGATAGTTTTCATGCGTCTCATAGCCAGCCCTCCTTGGAAGTGAAGCCGAGCCCCATGGAACCACGCTGCTGGCCATCGGCGGGTGCGAAATAGGCCTCACCATTGCTGAAGGTGCCGAGCCTGTTCAGACGGGGACCGAAACATTCCGCAGCCGGCTTGAGATCGACCTTGTCGCACCAGCGGAGAGCAAAAGGATTGTCGATGTTGGGAATGATCCAAACCGCTACCAGCCCGTTGTACTCGGAGACCCCGATCGAGCAGAAGCCATTTTGGAGACAGGCGTAGTCTTCACGACCGATCCACCGGCCACAGGTTTCGAGGCTGGGGTATCGGGCCTTGAGAGCTGATTGCATATCGGCGATGCGGTCGGAAAACTCAAACGTAGCGTCTTCTTCGTCGCCCATGAAGCTGGCGAATGCGACGTCAAGGGCGCCACAGGGGATTGAAACTGAACGTGCCATGATCGACTCCTGATGTTGTGACCCGTAATCAGCGGGAGCGCGGGGAATCCGCACTGGACAGCCCGCAGGCTGTGCGGTGCGTACTCGGGAGAGACGACTCAAAGCAGGCCCCGCTCGGCAAAGGAGGTCGTCCGACAGACCGTGACGATGAAGTGGTCGAGTACCCGGACATCGACGAGCGCCAGTGCCGCCGTGAGCTTGCCGGTCAGCAGTTCGTCGGCCCGCGAGGGTTCCGGGCTGCCACTGGGGTGGTTGTGATAGAGAATCGCCGCGGCGGCGTTGTTCGCCAAAGCGGCCTTGACGACTTCGCGCGGATAGACGGAGGTCTGGGTCAGGGTGCCGCGAAACAGTTCCTCGGCCGTGATGAGCCGGTTGGTGGCATCAAGCCAGAGTACGCCGAAGACCTCATGTTCCAGACTGCCAATGCGCAAGCGCAGGTAGTCGGTGACGGCACCGGGCGATGAGAGGGAGATGGCGTCGTAGCGGGCGCGCTCTTCGAGAATCGCCATGGCACTGGCGATGGCGGCCCGTTCTTGCTGACTGAAGTTCATGTTGCACTCCTGCCCCTGTCCTGCCGGCGTCAGCCGGGCTCCATGGGGCGAGGAGCTGGCGACGCTTTAGCAGCATTTGTCAGTCGCCCTGCAAGTTGTCATTTAACTCGGCGACGGTGCCGGAGCACCCATGAAAAAACCCGTCTAGCTTGCGACAGCATCAGACGGGTTTCCCACGCTTTAGCTGTTTCGGGATAGTTGTTGCCAACCACACCGCGCCCGCAAGCTGTTACTCAAATCGGCAAGTACTATCCTACGCTGATGACCTATTATGTCAAGTGATAGTAGCTTAATATTTCGCGTATGGCATGTTGTGTTGATAAAGTACGCTTGTCATATCGGCAACTGCTCTATTTATATTACATATGAGGGGGAGGTAGTGTTATGGGTTCATTCTTTTCTGGAGCCATCCTCGTATTACTCATACTTGTAACAAGTCCATCTCAGGCAGCATTATTATCCTTGGACTTTAGAACTGACAGCGACGGGTTGATAACGCAGGACTCACTATCAGGACTTGACTGGCTCGATTTAACAGTTACCCAGGGTATGTCATGGGCATTTGTCGAGTCTCTTATTACGGATGACCCAGCCTTTCAGGGTTTTAGATTTGCGCAGCGCGAAGAGGTTGAGGGATTTGTAGTTAATGCGGGTGGGGTATTGCCAAGTATTCACCCGCTGTCCGAGAACTACCTACCAATCTCTAGTCTGATGGAGTTTGTTGGAGTAACCCAGACGATTTCATCAACCTATGCGATTTCACGAGGCATTTTAAGTCCACTGTCCGGTATGAGCGACGGTCCGTATGGTCAGAGTCGTAACAGATTTAGTCTGGTGACATACGGTAACGCAGGGCAAGTTGCTCCTTACGATGGGACTCAGAAGTACAACGAGACAAGTGTATACACCGGGTCTTGGTTAGTCCGGGCTTCAACGGCTTCCCCAGTTCCTAATCCCCCTGCGTTTGTACTAATGCTTACCGGATTGACTGTACTTGGTGCAATGCGTCGCTACATTAGCTTTAAAGAGCAAACTTCATAGATGGCCAAACGTTGCCCTCACATTACTGGATTACTTCGCGGCATAGTCGCAATATCTCACTGACTGCTTGCACCTGCCCAAGTACTTCCTGCGATCGATTGCCATGCTTTCGGCTGTTGCCCGCGCTTCGGGCCTTGCCGTCTTCAGTCCGAGGCCCGGTGGATTTCTCCCATGGCCTCCACTGGCGTATCAATTCGGCCCTCAAGCGTCGATGCTCTGCTGTCCTGTAGTAGCTCATTCCCTGCTCCTGATAGTTCGTTTGATGGGTTCACATATTTTCCGTGCGCGAGAGACTCGCCAGCCCCATTATTGATTTGCTGCGGGCCATGGGCAATATTGGCCTGCCTCACGAACGCCACGTGCCGTGGGGTCTTGATTTCCGCCAAGGATTCCACGGTCGAGCGGCACTGTGACTGCGCCTTGAGCGCCAAGCGCATGTAGAGGTCTGCGGCCTTGGGGTACTCGCCCATATTCATCGCCGCACGTCGCGCCATCTCTGTGAATATCGAGTCGAGGGTAGTGGCTTGAGAGACCAGCATGGCCTCCATGCCTGACAGGTCTCCTGCCCCCACCTTGGCCACCTTATCCTTCAGGGCCGCCACGGATTCGGTCCAGTCAGTGGTCCCATATGTGCCTTGTGCGAACGACCGGGCCGTCTGGGCGTTCGTGTGAATCGTTGATTGGGCGACCTCCGCCTCTGCGCGGTCAGGACTCAACCCTTCACACTCAACAACACTCAACTGCAAAATATCTCTCGGGTCGATCTCCGGTTCTTTGGGTTCGAATGCCTTGCCTTCAGTCTTCTTCATGTTTGTTCCCTCCGATAGATGGCAATATCTAGATAGTCACCGGCTGACGGTGCAGAGCAGATGCAGAAACGTGTCCACATAGAACCGTTAGACGGTGTAAACGATGGGCTCTCTACACCGTGAGGCGGTGCTAATTTGTACCAATACCCTCCGGCTGACGGTGTAAGGCTTGCGTTTTCAGTAATGGTGGTAGAGAAACGTTCTTGCAGTACAGGCCCCGCTCGAAGCCTGTCCTTGCAATATCCATTGCCGGCGTCCAGTCGAACGACAACCATGTCACTGCAAACCATGCTGCTCGATTCGGCCTGCAGCCAATGCGTGTCTGAATCAAGAAGCCCGCAGTTTCGAGTTCGCGCCGGGCACGTGTAATCGTGTCGTTGCTGGTCCATCCTCGCTTCGACAGGTAGCTCATGCAGGCCACGAACTGCCCGTTGTTTGCGCCGGAGTATTGGCGTGCAATGTCGATCAATAATCGCACTGCCGGCGCAGAGAGCCTCATGAAGGCCGGTGAGTCCAGTACTGTGTGGGGTAGCGCCAAGAAGCGACTGCCATCGCGATCGGTGCGCTTGTGGCGAGTACGCGCCATTCATGAGCACTCCTCAACAAGAATAAGGGAGCGATAGCCGGGCCATGCCTTAAGTTTCCTTCGGTCCTCCTCGGTGAGCCAATAGACGCCACGCTTAATGTGAAGTCCATCACGGTCAATGCCATTGACAAGTTTGCAGGGAATCTCCAACTGAAGACGCCGTAACTCCGCGACAAGTTGCGGCCCGTTGCTGCAACCCGCGATGGCATCAAGCTGCTCCCGTCGCTTCTCGCCTTCAAGCAGGGCACTCAGTGCTCGCAAATGTCGTGGATTCTTCGTGCCATTGAATGTGTTGGTTGTATGATTCGCTTTGTCAGGAGCGCTCTCGGATGCAGGCTGGTTCGGGAGCGTATTCATTTTCCGCCCCCCATCTTGTGCGACTTGACCCAAGCATCGAAGGCTTCAAGATCGACTAGTATCTTCTTACCAATCCGGACCCAGACGCCGGCTTTGCCTGACCCGTTGCCTTCGATCACATCACCCCGGCTGTTCTTGCGGTCGAACGCCTTGAAGCGGATGTCGCGCAGTGCGGCCTCGGTGAAGGCAGGGCGCAGTTCGGCGCACTGCCTGATAGTTACGCAGCCGCGCTCTGCGGAAGGAGTAATCAGTGCTGCGTGTATTGTCGGCACGGATGCCGATGTTTGAATCGCTACTGTTTGCATGTTTCATTCTCCGAAGTTGAGGAAACTTGTCAGCGGCGGCACGTTGCTGTTATGCGTCGCGCTTCGCTGATGTTTCGCACTTTGGAGGTATGCAATACAGCTACATCCCTAGCGTCCCTACTCTCTGCCTTGCATCCTTACTCTCTCCCTAGACGCGGCTTTTTCGCCATTCATTTAGCGTTTTCCCACATGCGCCCACGTCGTATTCCTTTCCCAGCCCTGTTTTTTTTCTCATCCAGATTACCGCACGCTTCTTCGGTTCAGCTCGCAACAGAATGTCGGAGTATTCGCCGCCAGTCGCCCATGCCTGAAGTTGCTCGATTACCTTATCGGCTGTAGCTGCTCGTTTGGATTCGCACTCAATCTGCCATGCGGCAGTAACGGCCAGCCGCCCTATCGCAATACGCGGCAACTTGCCGGGAATGTCGGGATTTTCTACCGCCGTCGCGCCAGCGCCGACTTTCTCAGGTGCAACCCTCATCCATTCATCGGCAAAGCTATCGGTGATGAATGCGCATCCAAGAAGGCCATCCCAATCCGGCGCGCAAATACCGATCACGGCCTTGCGCAGATTGCCGATCACCTTTTCCAGCAAAGCATAGGCCGAATCTTCGGGAAGCTCTACGTCATCCAACTGACGAACTACAATCAGTCGAAGCGCATCGCTCGGTGGCACGATAGCGTCCGCGTTAAACCATTCCCCACCACCGTCACGAAGCGATAGCAGTCCGTCCGCCGTCACATCGTATGCCATGACAAGGTGAATTCGCGGCGCAATGTGCTTGAGCAGGTCGATACGGGCGGCGTCATCTTTACAATGGCGCGAGAAAAAATCTGACATGCTTTGCATGCTCATTACAGCCCCATCCTCGCCGCAAGCTTATCCCCAAGCTCGGTCACGCGGTCGGGCGCAAGGTGCGAATAGCGCAGGCTCATGGCGAGGGTCTTGTGCCCGAGCACGCGGGCCACCTCGATCGCCGACACCCCTGCCATCGTCAGATAGCTTGCTGCCGTGTGGCGCAAGTCGTGCCAACGGAAGTCCGAAGTCATCGCCGGTGGCGCGTCCTTCCTAGCCCTCCCGCTGCGCGTTGCCTGCCGCACGTCGATACCGGCCTGCACCAGTGCCGACTTCCACGGTTCGCGCAACTCCAGTTCCTTGCAATCTTCGGCGGGGGGGAATACCCGGTCGTCCTTCAGGTTGCGCACCTTGTTCCGCGCTTTCAACAGTTCGACAATCTCGCCGGACAGCGGCAGGGCGCGGCCCGCGTTGTTCTTGGTCTCCCCTTGGTGCAACGTAATTGCCCGGCGCTTGAAGTCGATCTGCGACCAGCGCAGCCCAAGAATCTCGCCCTTGCGTGCGCCCGTCGTCAGCGCTAGCAGTACGGCAGGCAGTAAGTCGGGATGCGACGAGGTGCGAACGGCATCCAGTAGTCGGGGCAGTTCCTCATCACTCAAGAAGCGGACGCGCCCACCTGCTTCCTTCGGCTTGGTCACGCGCTCGCAGGGGTTGCGCTCGATCCAGCCAAGCTCCTTGACGGCGTGGGTCATGGCCGATGACAGTGCTGCAATGGTTCGATTCACGTCCGCTGCACTACGCTTGCCGCCGCCGTGCTGCTTCGGGGTAGCGAGTAGTTCATCGCGCCACTCGGCAATCCTCGCCGGCGTGATGGCATCCAGCATTTCACTTCCCGCCTTCGCCTTCCACCAAGCTAGGCGGCGCTCTACGTCACCCCATGACTTGAGACGCTGCGATGCCGCCGCCTTGTACTTGTCGAACAGGTCTTCAAGGGTCTTGAGCTTGGCGGTACCGAAGAAGCGGCCCGCCTTCATGTTCGCTTCGGTTTTCGTCGCCCACTCGCGGGCATCGGTCAGCCGGGAGAAGGTTGCACTGGCATTGGGATGACCCTTGAGGCGAATCATCACGCGGTAGCTTGTCGTGCCGTCGTCGTTCTTCCGCTTCTGGATAGTTGCCATGTTCGCACCCCCGTTCAACCACCTTCAACATCCTAGAACAAGGGGCCACAAATTACAACATGAGACTATCAATCCGTAGATAACAAGGATACACACCCAGTGTTTATGTACATCTTCGCAATATCAACTCTAGCAATGGAACACCAGCGGTACACCAAACCCAAAAAACCGGGGGTTATCCACAGGTAGGGCAGGATGTGCCGTGTGGCACAATACTTATCGCTCGATTGTTGAGCGACATGCGCGGTGGCGTAGCTTTGTTGGTAAGAGTTGGCGGACAGTGTGCCGCTAGCGTGCCAAATGGAAAGGGCTTACAGGCCAAACAACCTGTAAGCCCTTGAAATGATGGTGGTGATGGGGGGACTTGAACCCTCGACCTACGGATTATGAATCCGTCGCTCTAACCAGCTGAGCTACATCACCGCGCGAAGGGGCGGGATTATCCCGGCGTGGTGCCGATCTTGTCAAGATCGGCGACAAATGGACGGTAGGGCATGGATTACGATCTGATCATCGTCGGTGGCGGTCTGGCCGGTCTGTCGCTGGCCGTGGCGCTGCGCCGCAGCCGGCTCCGGATCGCCGTGGTGGAAGGCCGGGCGCCGCAGAAGCCTGTCAGCGGTGACGGCAACTGGGATGCGCGCATCTATGCCGTCAGCCCGGCCAATGCACGCTTCCTCGACGAAATCGGCATCTGGGCACATCTCGACCCTGCGCGCATGATGCCGGTGCGCAAGATGGCCGTGCGCGGGGACGGCGCGGGTGAACTGGGCTTCTCCGCCTACGACAGCAGTGTCGGCGAACTGGCCTGGATCATGGAATCCTCCCTGCTCGAAGCGGAACTGCGCGAATCGGCGCGACGCCAGGGCAATGTCGACCTGCTCTGCCCCGCCACGCCGGCCTGCCTCGACATCGGCGACCGCGAGGCCGTGCTGGAACTGGCCGACCGGCGCACCCTGACGGCCCGTCTGGTCGTCGCAGCGGACGGGGCCGATTCCTGGACGCGTGCCGCCGCGGGCATCCACGTCGATTTCCTGCCCTATGACCAGGTGGGCGTCGTCGCCAATTTCCGCGCCGCCCGGCCCCATCGCGAAACCGCCTTCCAGTGGTTCCGCCACGACGGCGTGCTGGCCTATCTGCCGCTGCCGGACCAGCTGATCTCAATCGTGTGGTCCACGCCGACCGATCACGCGCAGGAGCTGCTGGCGCTGCCTCCCGCGGAATTCTGCGCCCGCGTCGCCGCAGCCGGCGAACAGGCGCTCGGCAACCTCGAACTCGTCACGCCGCCGGCCGGCTTCCCGCTGCGGCTGATGCGCGCGCCGCACACCGTCGCCCATCGCCTCGCGCTGATCGGCGACGCGGCGCATACCATCCACCCGCTGTCCGGCCACGGCATCAATCTCGGCTTCCAGGACGCCAGAAGCCTCGCCGGCATCCTCGCCGACTGCCCGGCGCATATCGACTGCGGCAGCCTTGCGTGGCTGCGCCGCCACGAGCGTGCCCGGCGCGAGGAAGTCGTCGCACTGCAAACCGTCACCCACGGGCTGCAGCGGCTGTTCGGCACGCCGTCCATGCCGCTCGGCGTGCTGCGCAACCTGGGCCTGAACTTTGTCGACCGCCTGCCGGTCATCAAGGATGCCCTGGTACGCTATGCCATGGGCTGATCGTGCCTTCCAATAATCCCACCCCCTCCGGAGTCTTCATGAAACTGTTCGCCCGCACCCTTCCCGGCGCCGCCCCCATCGCACTGTTTGCCGCGCTCTTCTCCGCCCAGATCGCCACCGCCAGCGAAGCTGACGTCAAGAAAGGCGTCGAAGCCTGGCTGGGCAGCAACGGCCCGCGGGTCGACGCCGTCCGCAAGGCCGATGCGCTCGGCCTCTACGAAGTCCAGATCGACGGCGAACTCGTCTACACCGACGACAAGGTGACGCACGTCATCCTCGGCGACATCATCGACACCAAGTCGCGCCGCAACCTCACCGAGGAGCGCAAGCAGAAGCTCTCGCAGATCAAGTTCTCCGACCTGCCGCTCGACCTCGCCATCAAGCAGGTGAAAGGCAACGGCAAGCGCATGCTGGCCACCTTCGAAGATCCGAACTGCACCTATTGCAAGAAGCTGGCGAAGGAACTGCAGGGCGTCAGCGACGTGACGATCTACACCTTCATCTACCCGATCCTCTCGCCCGACTCCTCGGAAAAGGCGAAGAACCTCTGGTGCGCCGGCGACCGCGCCAAGGCGTGGAACGACCTGATGGTCGACGGCAAGGCACCCGCCGCCGCCAACTGCGACCACCCGACCGACAAGGTCGTCGCCTTCGGCCGCAAGCTCAACATCCGAGGCACGCCGACGATGTTCTTCGCCGACGGCACACGCGCCCCAGGCTACATGCCGGCGCCGATGCTGCAGAAAGCGCTCGACAAGGGCAGCGCCAACATCCGCTGAAACGGATCGGCGCCGTCCCGCCGGCGCCGACTTTTCAGCCGGTGGCCAGCAGCGCGACCGGGACGCCGACCAGCGCTTCGGCCAGCGGCAAGGTGGCACCGGGTGCATGCGTGGCCCCGGTCAGCACGTTGCGCCAGCGCCGGCCGCGCAGGAAGCGGGGCAATTCGAGAACGGTATCGCCCCAGGTCGCGCCGACCGGCGCGCCCTCTTGCCCGCCGAGCAGCCTGACGGTGAGGCGCGGCACCACGGCGATGACGGCCGCGTCGTCCAGCACGCGCGCATAGGCGCAGGCGTGGGCGGCCTGCCCGCCCTTCACCGCCAGCGGCTGGTAGTCGCCGTCGCGGAACAGCGCGGGCTGCCCGGCCCGCCAGGCCAGCGTGCGCTGGATCACCGCCAGCTTGAGGCGCGGATCGGCGGGGTCGGCTTGCACGGCCTGCATCAGGTCGAAGCTGTCCAGCCCGTTCAGCAGCTGCTGCCTTGCGGCGTAGTCGACCGGCCGGCGGTTGTCGGGGTCCACGAGATTGAAGGCCCACAACTCGCAGCCCTGGTAGATGTCGGGCACGCCGGGCGCGGTGAGCTTGAGCAGTGCCAGTGCCAGGCTGTTGAACAGGCCGTGGCGGGCCACCTGCCGGGCGAAGGGAATGAAATCGGCGAGGAACAGGTTCTTGTCGCCCGGCGCCAGCAGCGCACCGATGAAGTCGGCCAGCGCCGCCTCGTAGTCGGCGTTCGCGTTCACCCAGCTGCTGTGTTCCTTGGCCTCGCGCACCGCCTTGGTCAGGTAGGCGACGATGCGCTCGCGGTAGGCATCGGGGTCGAAATCCGGCTCCAGCGGCCAGCTGCCGAGCAGGGTCTGGTAGAGCAGGTATTCGTCGTTGGCCGAGGGACAGGTTCGGCCGTCGATGGTGCGCTTCTTCGCGCGGTTGATGCGCGACCAGCGTCGCAGCATCAGTTTCCACGCGGCCGGCAGTTCCGACAGCACGTCGAGGCGGCAGCGCATGTCCTCGCTGCGCTTGCTGTCGTGCGTCGAGGTGGCGAGCAGGTTGTGCGGGTGATGCTTCATCCGTTCCCGCGTGACGGCGTGGTAGGCGGCTACCGAGACGCCGAAGCGCTTCGGTTCGCCGCCCACGTCGTTGAGCGCGGCGAGGCGGTGGTAGCGGTAGAACGCGGTGTCCTCGACGCCCTTGGCCATCACCGGCGACGAGAACTGCTGGAACTTCATGGCGAAGCCGAGCACGGCGGCGCGGTAGTCCTCGCTGCGGCCCTGCGCGATGTCGGTCGTCAGCACGCCCTGCACGAAGTCGAAGACGCTGGTGTCGGCCGCCGGGCTCCTGCGTTTCGCCACGGCCACCGCCCACTCGATGTGGCGCCGGTCGGCGTCGGACAGGCCGGCCGGGCCGACATAGCTGCGATAGACCGGGAAGCAGGCGACCACCTCGGCCAGCGCATCCTTCAGGCCGTTGAGCGTGTAGTCGCACGTGTCGCGGTCGAGCGCCGCGATGCGGGCGAGGCGATTGGCCAGCACGGCCAGCTCGCTCGCCAGCGCGGTATCCATGATCAGGTGCTTGGCGCGATGGGCGAGCGCGTCGAAGTCGCTCGGCGCGCCGGTGAAGTCGTCGTAGATGCGCGTCAGGCGCCGCTCGGCGGCAGGATCGACGAAGAGGTTGTTGGCCAGGTTGGCGAAGCGGTAGCCGGTGGCGCCGTGGATCGGCCATTCCGCCGGCAGCGGCTCGTGCTCGGCGAGGATCTTCTCGACGACGAGGTAGAGCGGCAGCGCTTCGCCGTCCCCGGCGGCGGCGAGCGGCCGGCCGCCGGCCGCTTCCTGCAGGCGGGTGAAGTACTGGCCGGGATCGTAGAGGCCGTCCGGATGGTCGATGCGCAGGCCGTCGATCTGCCCCATGCGCACGCGTTCGAGCAAGTGGCGGTGGGTGGCGTCGAACACGGCCGCATCCTCCATGCGCAGCGCGGCCAGCTCGTTGATGTCGAAGAAGCGGCGGTAGTTGATCTCGTCGGCGGCGACGCGCCAGAAGGCGAGGCGCCAGCCCTGGGCCCGGATCAGGGCATGCAGCGCGTCGAAGCTGGCCGCGTCGCCGGGCCGGCCGTTGAACTCGGCCACCATCGCCTCGACATGCAGCGCCAGGTCCGGCGAGGCGGCGCACAGCGCGGCGAGGTGGCGCTTGTGGACTTCCTTGTCGCGCTGGCGTTCGCCGCTGCGCAGGGGGTCGCCATCGAGCCGGCCGGGCAGGCGCTCGAAGGCGGTCAGCAGGCTTTGCAGCTCCGCCAGCGCGGGATTCGCCTCGCCGAGCACGGCTGCCAGCCGCTCCGCGTAACGGGTGCCGGGCGGGCCGATGATCTGCGGGTAGGTGGCCGGGTCGATCGGCAGGCGGTGCTGCCAGTAGAACAGGCTGAATTCACCGGCCGCCGCATCGAAGCGCAGCTGCAGCTCGCCGCGCTTCAGGACGCTGCCGTAGTGGTCGCCGAGCAGCGGCAGCAGCACCTTGCCCTTGAGCTCTGGATCGAGCGGGTCCCAGTCGATGTCGAAGAAGTCGCCATGCGCGGCGGCGGGGCCGTTTTCCAGCACGTCGATCCACCAGGCGTTGTCGGCGCCCATCACGCCCATGTGGTTGGGCACGATGTCGAGGATCTGCCCCATGCCGTGCGCCTGCAGCGCGGCGACGAAGCGGGCGTAGTCTTCCTCGCCGCCGATCTCGGGATTGAGCGCGGCATGGTCGACGATGTCGTAGCCGTGGCTGCTGCCCGGCCGCGCCTTCAAGTAGGGCGAGGCATAGACATGGCTGACGCCGAGCGCGGCGAGGTAGGGAACGATCGCCGCGGCGGCGTTGAAGGTGAAGTCCTTGTTGAACTGCAGCCGGTAGGTGGCGCGCGGGATCACCGCGACCCGCTGCGAGGCGGGTGCGCCGTAGTCGACGCTGTGCGGCGTCACGGCCGAGCCGCGCGCCGCGCGCAGCGCTTCGGCCAGCGCGATGAAACGCGCATCGTCGCGCCAGTCCTCGAGGTCGAGCGGCAGGCGGCGACGCCAGTTGGGATGGCGGTCGTCCGGGCTGCCCGGCAGGTTGGCCTGCTCGGCCTGGCCGAGCACGTCCTCGGGTTGCACCGCCAGCACCTGACAGGGCGTGCGCGCCAGCCAGGCATGGATCGCCGTGACCAGCTCGGGCGTCAGTCCCGGCACCGCCACCGGGTGGATGCCGGTGCCGGCCGGCAGCAGCCCGTCGCGCTCGAGCGCGACCAGCAGGCGGGCGCGGTCCTGCGCGCGCTCGACGATGACCCGCTCGCGCAGCGCCTCGGTCGGGAACAGGCCCAGCTCGCTGCGGCGGTCGATGTCCAGCCCCTGCCACAGGCCGGCCAGCGTCGGCAGATCGTGCGTGCTGGCGGCCACGAGCGCCTTGCGTTCGTACGCGCCGGGCGGACGGAAGCCGCCGTCGTCAGTGCGCTCGAACAGGAAGGGGCGGTAGGCCAGAAAGTCGGCGGCGGCGAGACGGGGGCGGAAGCCCTCGGGCACCGTGCCGAGGTCCTCGCCGATGACGAGGCAGTGGTTGCGCTGGCTTTCGAGCGCGACGATGCCGAGCAGGTCGTCGAGCGGGTAGCTGACATAGGCACCCTCGCTCGCCGGCCGGCCGGCGGCGACCCAGAAGATGCGGGCGAGGCCCATCACGTGATCGATGCGCAGCGCGCCGGCATGCTTCATGTTGGCGCGCAGCAGTTCGATGAACGGGGCGTAGGCGGCTTCGCGCAGGCGATGCGGCACGAAGGGCGGCAGGCCCCATTCCTGGCCGTGGAGGTTGAAGTCGTCCGGCGGGGCGCCAGCATGGGCGCCGCGCGCGAACACGCCCTGCCAGCCCCAGGCGTCGGCGCCGCCGGGATTCACGCCGACGGCGAGGTCGGCGTAGAGGCCGACGCCGAGGCCGCGCCGCCACGACTGGCGGCCGACTGCGCCGAGCTGATCGTCGCCGCACCACTGCAGCCAGGCATGGAAGGCGACGGCATCCGCATGCTCCGCGACGAACGCCGCGACGGCCGCGCCGTCCGGATCGCGGAAGGCCTCCGGCCAGGCCGGCCAGCCCCAGCAGCCGGCATCCTCGCTGCGGAAGTGCGCCTGCAGGGCTTCGAAGCGCGCCAGCCGTTCGAGCGGCGCCCCGCCGCGTTCGCGGAAGGACTGGAACGCGCGGGCCCGCACCGTGTCGTGCGCCCACTCGTTGTCCCGGAAGTGCTGCCACAGCAGTTCAAGCACCTCGCGCTTCGCCGCCCAGACCGCGGGGTAATCGACCAGCTCGGTCGCGCGCAGGCTGCGCAGCCGGGCCTGGAAGGCCGGATCGGCGACGCGTGCCTGCGCCGCCGCGCAGGCGGCGAATTCGGGCAGCGCCTCGACGTCGAGATAGACGAGGTTGAGCGCCGCCCGCGACGAGGGGCTGTAGGGGCTGATATGCGCCGGGTTGTCAGGAAACAGCGCGTGCAGCGGGTTGGTGCCGACGATGCCGCCGCCGGCATCGGCCGTGACATCGACGAGATTGCGCAGGTCGGTGAAGTCGCCGACGCCCCAGTTGCGCCGCGAGCGCAGGCCATAGAGCTGCACGGCCGGGCCCCAGACTTTTCCTTCATTCCGGATCGCGTCCGGCTGGTAGCAGGCCGGCGGCACGACGATCAGGGCCATCGCGTCGTGCCGGCCGTCCGGCGTCTCGACCGCGAAGCGGTGGTAGCCGGTCAGCGTCAGCGCCGGCAGCAGGATCAGGTGGCGGCTGAAATCGGCTGCTTCCGTCCGGTCCCAGAAGTCGGCGCCGGCGGGACGGCGCTGGCCGAGCGGCGAGAGGTGCTCCGGCACCAGTTCGCCGCGACGTGTCTCGCCGTTCTCGAGGGTCAGCGTCCAGCGCCAGGGCCGCCCGGCGAACTCGACGGGCAGGTTGAGCTCGATGCGCGCCGGTGCGCCGGCCCGCACCACCAGCACCGGCTGCAGCGGCTTCTGCCAGTGGGCGTCCTGCAGTCCGCGCAGGATCGTGCCGGCATCCGCCGTGTCGACCGGCAGGTGCATCGCGGCCAGCAGGGCGCGCCGCACCGCGTCGCTGGTGGCGTGGTGCTGGCCCCAGATGTCGTCGTAGCCGTCGGCGATGCCGCAGTGGCGCGCCAGCGCGTGCAGATCGGATGCCGGGTCGTTCATGGCAGGAAGGCCTCGCGCAGATGCCAGAAAACCGTCCAGGGCGGCAGCGACTTTGACTCTCCCAGTTCCGCTTCTGCAGGCAGGGTGCCGGCGAGCTGTCGTCCCCAGGCCGGCAGGACGCCGCCGATCGCCTCGCCCGACAGGTTGGCCGTGAGCGTGAGCAGGCTGCCATCGGCCAGCGTCCAGATCAGGCGCAGGCTGCGACGCTGCGCTCCGAGGCGCGCGACCTGCACCGGCAGCGGCGCATCGCCGAGGCGCGGCACGAGTTCGCGCCGCCGCACGGCCAGCAGATGCCGGACGCGGGCATGGCAGGCCGCGTGCGCCGCCTCGTCCAGGCAAGCCCAGTCGAGGCGGCTGGCGAGGAAAGTGGCCGCGTCATTGGGGTCGGGAATGCGCGCGCGCGCGACCGGATCGGCGAAGCGGGCGAAGGATGCGAACTCGCGGCGGCGTCCCTCGGTCACCGCCTGCGCCAGTTCGCCGGCGAAGTCGCAGAAGTAGAGGAAGGGCGTCGCGGCCGCGAATTCCTCGCCCATGAACAGCAGCGGCGTCTGCGGCGCGAGCAGCAGCAGCGTGGTGGCTGCCTCAACGGCCGCCGCCGGAGCGAGCTGGCCGAGCCGTTCGCCGCAGGCGCGGTTGCCGATCTGGTCGTGGGTCTGCAGGAAGTTGACGAAGGCGCCGGGCGGCAGGTGCGCGCTCGGCTCGCCGCGCATCTCTCCGCCCCGGAACGGCGACGGCTCGCCCTGCCAGGCGAAGCCTTCGGTCAGGCAGCGGATCAGGTGGCCGTGCGGATCATCGGCGTAGTCGGCGTAGTAGCCGTCGGTCTCGCCGGTAACGATGACGTGCAGGGCGTGGTGGATGTCGTCGTTCCACTGGGCGTTACCGTCCTGCCGGCGCCGACTTTTGGCCGGATCGAGGTAGTGCGCCTGGTTCTTGTCGTTTTCGAGGATCAGGTGCAGGTGGCGCCCCTGCGCGGCGGCGAGGTCCGCCACGGCGTCATGGATCTCGTCGACGATGTCGGGCACGCCTGCGTCGTGGATGGCGTGGATGGCGTCGAGGCGCAGGCCGTCGAGGCGGTACTCTTCGAGCCAGTAGCGGGCGTTGTGGATGAAGAAGTCGCGCACGGGACGGCGGCGGAAGTCGATCGCGGCGCCCCAGGGCGTGTGCTGCGCCGGGTCGAAGAATTCCGGGCAGTACGCATGCAGGTAGTTGCCGTCCGGGCCGAAGTGGTTGTAGACGACATCGAGGAACACCATCAGCCCGCGCGCGTGGGCCGCGGCGACGAGGCGCTTGAAGTCTTCGGGTGTGCCGTACGTCGCGTCCGGCGCGAAGGGCAGCACGCCGTCGTAACCCCAGCCACGTCGCCCTGGGAAGTCGGCCACCGGCATGAGCTCGAGCGCCGTGACGCCCAGCTCGGCCAGATAGTCGAGCCGGGCCTCGACGCCGGCAAAGTCGCCGGTCGGCGCAAAGGTGCCGACGTGCAGCTCGTAGATCACTGCTTCGCGCCAGGGACGGCCGCGCCAGCCCGCTTCGCCGTCCGGCCAGTCGAAGGCGGCCGGGTCGACCACTTCCGACGCGGCATGCACGTCGTCCGGATTGCGGCGCGACGCCGGATCGGGCACCAGCAAGCCATCGGGCAACAGGAAGCGGTAGCGCGTGCCGGGGCCGGCGGTGCCCGGCGTGGTGACGTCGCGCCGGTGCCAGCCATCCGCGTAGCGGATCATCGGAAATTCCGCGGGTTCGCTGCCTTCGATGTGCAGTATTACCTGTGGGACGGACGGGGCCCACAGGCGGAACGCGACCCCGCCGCCGTCGATCGGCGCGGCGCCGAAGGGCATGTCGTGTCGCCAGGACGTCATGCTTCAGCCCCCGACGGTTCATGGGGCGGTTCATGGGCCTGTTCGAGTCGACGCAGCAGGCTGAACAGGGGGATCGGCAGCCAGTCGGGGCGCTGCTCCAGTTCGCCGCGCAATTCGTCGAGGGCTTTTTCGAGCGTGAAGAATTCGAGCAGCGGCTGCGTCGCGGCCATCGCCGCGCCGAAGGCCGTGCAGGCGGCCGTGGCGGCATAGTAGCCGGACAGGAAGGCGACCGTGGTCTCGGTTTCCCAGCGCTGCACGAGCGGCCCGAGGCGGTGGCGGTCGGCCGGCCGCTCGGCGGTGGCGCGGTTGGTCGCCATCGCCGCCACGTAGCTGAAGCAGCGCAGCATGCTGGCGACGTCGCGCAGCGGACTGTGCTTGCGGCGGCGCTGGGCGAGCTCGCGCTCGGGGTTGCCCTCGAAGTCGGTGATGACGAAGTCGTTCTGCACCAGCAGCACCTGGCCGAGGTGGTAGTTGCCGTGGTAGCGGGTCTTGAGGCCACCGATCACCCCTGCGTCCGCCAGGCGGCGCGGCGCGAAATGATCGAGCAACGCCTGGCGCTGCCCCAGCAGGCGGTCGATGCCGGCGGCCAGCTCGCCATCCGCGAAGCGCTCGCGTCCGGCTTCGAGCGCATCGAGCGCCGCGACCGCCTGGCTGCGCGCCTGCCTGCACCACGCCTCGATGTCGTCCGGGCCGATCGGCTCGGGGGCGAAGGCGGGGTCTTCGGTCGGGCGGCACAGGGCCACGTGCAGTTCGCCGGTACGGCGGCCGAGCGTCTCCATCAACGCCAGGAAGAAGCCGTGCGGGCTGTCCGCATGCGGCGGCTGCAGCGGGGACTCCGGCGCAGCGAGTTGTTCGGCGAGGAAGCGGTCGACATAGTCGAGCGCGTAGCTCCAGCCGATGTTCTGGTGCTCGACATAAGGCTGCAGCAGGGCGAGCGTGTAGGACTGGCCGGACCCGTCGCGCAGCTCGATCGCGCCGGCGACCGGCACGACATGCGGGAAGGCGACCTGCTCGGAAAGGAAGCGGCCGACCTCGACTTCTGGATTGGTGCCGGGCTGGACGCGGCGATAGCCCTTGAGGAACAGCCGGTTGTCGAAATAGACGGCCGTGTTGCTCTGTTCCAGCGCGGGATGGCGCACCGGCGTATCGATGCCCTCGGCCAGCGCGTCGAAGGACGGGCAGGCACGGAAGGCGATGCGCGCCTTGCCGCTGCCCAGCGGGAGGTCGAGATTGGCCCCGATGCCGCGCACCAATGCGCGGCAGAAATGCTCGTCGCCGAAGGCGCCGTAGAGGATGCCCATGCGCCCCTTCTGGCGGACTTTCGCGAGCGTCCAGGGTGCCAGCGTCGCCAGCTGCGCCGCGCCGATGTCGTCTTCCCAGGCGATCGCCAGCGGCAGGAAGTAACGCTGGGGCGCGAGATCGGCGAAGCCGAGCTCGATGATCGCGAGGAACCAGCTGCCTTCGGCGGTCGTCCATTCGCCCTTCTCCACCAGGGCGACGCGTTCGATCGCATGCGTGCCGCCCTTGAACCAGCGCTTGGTGGCGAGATAGGGGCCGATGACCTTGTGGGCGAGCTGATCGCCGGTGGTCGCGGCGATGGTACGACGCACCAGGCTGGCGCTGGCCTGGCTGTCCGCCAGCGTCATCCAGCCTTCGGTGAGCACCAGCACCGGCAATTCGGCCCGGGGGAGGCGCTCCTCGTGCCAATAGGGAATTTCGACGTCCGCGGCGAGGCGGAAGCCGTAGGTGCCGTACCCTCTCAACGTCAGCAGGTAGGGCAGCGTGCCGATCGGCGGGAAGGCGGTGCCGCCGAGCAGCTCGACCGGTACCCGGCCCTTCCAGGCGGCGAGGTCGAGTTCGACCGGCTGTGCCGTACGCGACAGATTGACGACGCACAGGATCAGTTCGTCCTCCCACTCGCGCACGAAGGCGAGGATCTTGCGGTTGCCGGGCTCGAGGAATTCGAGCCGGCCGCGGCCGAAGGCCTTGTAGCTCTTGCGCACCGCGATCAGGCGCTTGACCCAGTGCAGCAGCGAAGACGGGTTGCGCTGCTGCGCCTCGACGTTGAGGGCCTCGTAGCCGTAGATCGGGTCCATGATCGGCGGCAGGTAGAGCCGCTGCGGGTCGGCGCGCGAAAAGCCTGCATTGCGGTCGGGGCTCCACTGCATCGGCGTGCGCACGCCGTTGCGGTCGCCGAGGAAGATGTTGTCGCCCATGCCGATCTCGTCGCCGTAGTAGAGGATCGGCGAGCCGGGCATCGTCATGAGCAGGAAATTCATCAGCTCGATCTTGTCGCGGTTGTTGTCCATCAGCGGCGCCAGGCGGCGGCGGATGCCGACGTTGACGCGCATGCGCGCATCGGCCGCATACATCTGGTACATGTAGTCGCGCTCGCGGCTGGTGACCATTTCGAGCGTGAGCTCGTCATGGTTGCGCAGGAAGATCGCCCACTGGCAGTTGCCGGGGATGTCGGGCGTCTGCTGCATGATCTCGACGATCGGATGGCGGTCCTCCTGCGCCACGGCCATGTAGATGCGCGGCATCAGGGGGAAGTGGTAGGCCATGTGGCATTCGTCGCCGTCGCCGAAATACTCGCGCACGTCCTCGGGCCACTGGTTCGCCTCGGCCAGCAACATTCGGTTGGCGTAATGGGCATCGATCTCGGCGCGCATCTTCCGGATCACGGCATGCGTTTCGGGCAGGTTCTCGTTGTCCGTGCCGTCGCGTACGCACAGGTAGGGTATGGCATCCAGCCGCAGGCCGTCCACGCCCAGGTCCAGCCAGAAGCGCATGATGCGGATGACCGCCTTCACGACTTCCGGGTTGTTGTGGTTGAGGTCCGGCTGGTGCGAGAAGAAGCGGTGCCAGTAGTAGGCCTGCGCCGTCTCGTCCCAGGCCCAGTTGGACTTCTCGGTGTCGGTGAAGATGATGCGCGTCTCGGGGAATTTCTTGTCCGTATCGCTCCAGACGTAGAAATCGCGCTTGCTCGACCCGGCCGGCGCGGCACGGGCGGCCTGGAACCACGGGTGCTGATCCGAGGTATGGTTGATGACCAGTTCGGTGATGACCTTCAGGCCGCGCCGGTGGGCCTCGCGGATGAACTGGCGCACGTCGGCCAGCGTCCCATAGTCCGGATGGACGTTGCGGTAGTCGGCGATGTCGTAGCCGTCGTCCTTGAGCGGCGAGGGATAGAAGGGCAGCAGCCAGAGCGTGTTGACGCCGAGATCCTGCAGGTAGTCGAGTTTTTCCGTCAGGCCGCGGAAGTCGCCGAAACCGTTGCCGTCGCTGTCGCAGAACGCCTTGACGTGCAGCTCATAAATGATCGCATCCCTGAACCAGAGCGGATCGCTGCTGGTCGTGTCGTTCATGAGGCGTCCGTCGCAGACGGTACGGCGGCGCGGAAGGGCGGCGCGGTGCCATCCTTCAGCTGCCCCGCATAGAGCGTCAGGTGCGGGAAGGGAATCTCGATGCCTGCGGCGTCGAAGGCCTGCTTGAGGCGGCGCAGGTACTCGCGCCGCACGCCCCACTGCTCGATCGGCGCGACCTTGAAGCGGCAGCGCAGGATCACCGCCGAATCGGCCCAGTTCTCCACGCCGACGATCTCGACGGGCTCGAGTATGCGCGCCTGCCACTGCGCGTCGGCCCGCATGTCCTCGCCGGTCCGGCGCATCACCTCGAGCGCCTCGTCGACGTTCTCGCGGTAGGCGACGCCGACATCGACGACGGCGAAGGCGTGGCCGCGCGTCTTGTTGGTCACCGTGGTGATGCTGCCGTTCGGGATGAAGTGCACATTGCCCTCGTAGTCGCGCAGCTGCACGTAGCGCAGGGTCAGGTCTTCCACGATACCGCCGATGCCGGCCACTTCGACGACGTCGCCCTGGCGCATCTGGTTCTCCAGCAGCAGGAAGAAGCCGCTGAAATAGTCCTTGACGAGGCTCTGCGCACCGAAACCGACGGCCAGGCCGACCACCCCCGCCGCGCCGAGAATCGGCGCCACCGAGATGCCGAGCTCGCCGAGGATCAGCATCCCGGCGATCAGCGTGATCGCCACCGAGGCGAGGTAGCGGAACACCCGTCCCAGCGTGGCGACGCGCTTCACTTCCTCGGGGTCGTCGAGGTTGCGGCTGACATAGATCCGCAGTCCGCGGATCAGGCGATTGGCGAAGGCGGCGGCTACCCAGGCGAGGATGCCGATGAGCAGGATGCGCAGACCGGACAGGACGGGCGGGGAAACCCCGTTGCCGAGCAGTTCGCCGATGATGGAAGACTCCATGGTCATGGCGTTTCCCTTGGCGGTTGTTTCGTGACTTTTTACTATTGCACAAAACTATATACCAAGGCAAGTCACGCGCCGCGGCGGGCATGCGATCCCGCCGTCCCGCCGATGCCGACTTTTTGCCGCGAAGCGGCTACCAGAGCGTCTCGCGCTCGGGACTGGCGGACACCTGATGGATCGAGAGGTCGGCGCCGTTGAACTCTTCCTCGGCATCGAGCCGGATGCCGACGGCCGCCTTGAGCGTCCCATAGACGGCGAAACCGCCAGTCAGCGCGATGCCGACGCCGAGCAGCGTGCCGGCCAGTTGGCTCATGACGGCCACGCCGCCCATGCCGCCCAGCGCCTGGCTGCCGAAAATACCCGCCGCGATGCCGCCCCAGGCGCCGCACAGGCCGTGCAGCGGCCAGACGCCGAGCACGTCGTCGATCTTGAGCCGGTTCTGCGTGATCGTGAACATCACGACGAAGAGTCCGCCGGCAATGCCCCCCGTCACCAACGCACCGAGCGGGTGCATCAGGTCCGAGCCGGCACACACGGCGACGAGGCCGGCGAGCGGACCGTTATGCACGAAGCCCGGGTCGTTGCGGCCCATGACGAGGGCGACCAGCGTGCCGCCGACCATCGCCATCAGCGAGTTCATGGCGACGAGGCCGGAGACCTTCTCGAGCGTCTGGGCGCTCATCACGTTGAAGCCGAACCAGCCGACGATCAGGATCCAGGCACCGAGGGCGAGGAAGGGAATCGACGAGGGCGGATGGCCACCGGCGATGCCGCCGTCCTTGTGGTAGCGGCCGCGGCGGGCGCCGAGCAACAGCACGGCCGCCAGCCCGATCCAGCCGCCGACGGCATGCACCACCACCGAGCCGGCGAAGTCGTGGAACTCGGCGCCGAAGGTCGCCGCCAGCCAGGCCTGGATGCCGTAGGCCTGGTTCCAGGCGATGCCTTCGAAGAAGGGGTAGACGAAGCCGACCAGCACGAAGGTGGCGGCCAGCTGCGGATTGAACCTCGCCCGCTCGGCGATGCCGCCGGAGACGATGGCCGGAATCGCCGCTGCGAAGGTCAGCAGGAAGAAGAACTTGACCAGATCGTAGCCGCTCTTCTCCAGCAGGACCTCGGCTCCGGAGAAGAAATGCACGCCATAGGCGATGCCGTAGCCGACGAAGAAATAGGCGATGGTCGAGACGGAGAAGTCGCAGAGGATCTTGACCAGCGCATTGACCTGGTTCTTGCGGCGCACGGTGCCCAGTTCGAGAAAGGCGAAGCCGGCATGCATCGCGAGGATCATGATGGCGCCGAGCAGGATGAACAGCACGTCGGCGGATGTCTTGAAATTCTCCATGTTGGTGCCCTCCAGACCCAAATGTGGAACAACGTGAGCAACAAGCGTTCCACGACATGTTTTCGTTAATAAACAATGTGATGTAAATTTTTCATGGGGCTTGGATCGCAATATGCACAAATAGCGGGCGGGCTGCAGCACCAAACGAGTGCAATACGGGTGCGATACCGACCGGAAATGACGGCTTGAGTCCGGCCGGTTTCGTTGTCAGAATCCACGCCTCACGGCAGGCGATAGAACCGGCCGGATACTGGAGGAAATTCCCGATGCTTCGTCCCGTTTCCGCCCTGATCGGTTTGGCGCTGGCGTTCGCCGTGCTGGCCTTGTGGCTCGGCCTGCACCGCTACGGCAACGTCTATGGCGTGTCCATCGGCATACTCGCCTGCGGCTACCCGACGCTGTATTTCTGCTGCAAGCGCCGCTACTGGGAGCCTTGGCGCATGGCCCTGCTCGGCGGACTGGGCGGCAGCCTGTGCGCGCTGCCGTTCGTCGGCAGCCCCTTCGCCTTCGGCTTCCTGCTGTTTCTGTTCATGGTGGGCGGCATCCTTGCCGGCCTGCTGTTCTGGCTGGCGGCGATCTGGCGCAACGATGACCTGACCTGCCCGAAATCCTACTGCCTGCCCTGCGGCACGGTCTATCGGGTCGCCCGGCAGGCACTCGGTCGCCGTCCCGCCAGTACCGACTTTATTAGCCCCCCACGCTCGTAAAAGCGACTCGCTGCCCCCCACAGGGGGGGGAGCGTCGGCTGGGGGCGGCCCGGCGCCGACTTTTCAGTTCAATCGAAGTAAGTGCGCGCTTCCTCGAAGCGCGTCGCGAACCAGCCGCGCGTCAAGCTTTCCATGCGCACCCTGCCGTTGCTGTTCGGCGCATGAATGAAGCGCCCGTCGCCGACATAGATGCCGACGTGGGAATGCGGCCGGTTGCGGGTATTGAAGAACACGAGGTCGCCGGGGCGCAGTTCCGCATTGTCGATCGGCCGACCGCGGCGGGCGATGTCGGCGGCCGAACCCGACAGCTCGACTCCCGCCGCATTCTCGAAGACGTAGCTGACCATGCCGCTGCAGTCCAGCCCGGCGTCCGGATTCTTGCCGCCGAAGCGATAGCCGGTATCGATCAGGTGCAGCGCATAGAGGACCACGTCGTGGGCGCGCGCGTCCGCGGGCCGGCCGGCGGCCGGCGGGGCGGCCGAGGATCCCGGCGAGACGGAAACGTGTCCGCAGCCGGCGACGGCGAGTGACAGGATCAAGGCAAGGAGCGGCCAGCGCATCCGGCCATCCTATTCCGGTAGACTCGCCGGCGACCCGAAAAACAAAGGAATGTTGCCCATGCAATTGCGCGATCCCCGACTTCTCCGCGAACAGGCTTATCTCGACGGCACCTGGATCGCCGCCGACAGCGGCGCGACCGTCGCCATCCATGACCCGGCCAGCGGCGCCGTGCTCGCCCGCGTCCCCGACATGGGTGCCCTCGAAACCCGACGCGCCATCGCCGCTGCCGAGGCCGCCTGGCCGGCCTGGCGGGCGCTCACCGCCAAGCAGCGCGGCGCGATCCTGCGCAAGTGGCACGACCTGATCGTGGCGAACGCCGACGATCTGGCTCTGCTGATGACATCGGAACAGGGCAAGCCGCTCGCCGAGGCGCGCGGCGAAGCCCTCTACGCGGCAAGTTTCGTCGAGTGGTTCGCCGAGGAGGCCAAGCGCACCTACGGCGACGTCATTCCGCAGACCATCGGCAACCAGCGATTGCTGGTGCTCAAGCAGCCGATCGGCGTCGCCGCGGCAATCACGCCATGGAACTTCCCCTGCGCGATGATCACGCGCAAGGTCGCGCCGGCACTGGCCGCCGGTTGCCCGGTCGTGGTCAAGCCGGCCGAGCAGACGCCGCTGACGGCGCTGGCGCTCGCCGTCCTCGCCGAGCAGGCCGGCTTCCCGCCCGGCGTGTTCAACCTCGTCACCGGTTCGGCGGCGAACGCACCCGTGATCGGCGGCGAACTGACAGGCAACCCGACGGTGCGCAAGCTGTCGTTCACCGGCTCCACCGAGGTCGGCCGCCTGCTGATGGCGCAGTGTGCGCCGACGCTGAAGAAGGTCTCGCTGGAACTCGGCGGCAACGCGCCCTTTATCGTCTTCGACGATGCCGATGTCGATGCGGCGGTCGAGGGCGCGATGGCGTCGAAATATCGCAACGCCGGCCAGACCTGCGTCTGCGCCAACCGCCTGCTGGTGCAGGCGGGCGTCTATGAGGAATTCGCGCAGAAGCTCGCCGCGAAGGTGGCCGCGCTCAAGGTCGGCGCCGGTACCGAGGAAGGCGCCCAGCAGGGTCCGCTGATCGATGCGCAGGCGCTCGCCAAGGTCGAGGCCCACGTCGCTGACGCGCTGGCGAAAGGGGCGCGCGTGCTGACCGGCGGCAGGCGCCACGCGAAAGGCGGCACCTTCTACGAACCGACCGTGCTCGCCGACGTGACGGCCGCGATGCGTTGCGCACGCGAGGAAACCTTCGGCCCGGTCGCACCGCTGTTCCGGTTCGAGGACGAGGCCGAGGCGATCGCCCTGGCCAACGCCACCGAGTACGGCCTGGCCGGCTACTTCTATGCGCGCGACCTCGGCCGCGTCTGGCGCGTCGCCGAGGCGCTCGAGTACGGCATGGTCGGTGTGAACGTCGGCCTGATCGCCAACGAGGTCGCTCCCTTCGGCGGCGTCAAGCAGTCGGGGATCGGACGGGAAGGTTCGAAATACGGGATCGAGGAGTATCTGGAGCTGAAGTACGTGTGCCTGTCTCTGGCATGAACGTATCCAGTTCGCGGTCGAGGATGGCGAGCGTCGCCCGGCCGACGTATTCGCCCGTGGTGTCGTCGAGCTTGCTCGAGTATTCCAGGGCGCGCAGGTAGGCGCGGCCGATCAGGCGGCCGAGTGCGCCCGGGTTGTACAGCAGCTTCTTGATCGTGAACGGCCACAGGGTCAGCGGGTCGTAGTCCCTGGGCAGGTAGCCGTCCTCGATCAGCTTCCTCTCGATCGGCGTGTTCGGCTGCACCCCGACGAAGAAGATGAAGGGCAGCACCTTGTCGCGGCCGAACAGCGCATAGAGCTCGTCGATGCGCGCCATGGTGGCCCGCAGGGTTTCCGGCGATTCGCCCGGCGCGTTGAGCGGCAGGTAGAGCTTGACCTGCTGGTCCGTCATGCCGGCCTCCTTGAACATCCGGAAGGCTGTCATCTGCTGGTCGAGGGCATAGCCGAGGGTGAGGCTGTCGATCATGTCCTGCGAGCCGGTGAAGGACAGGTCGATGCTTTCCAGCCCGCTCGCGATCATTTTCCGCGCGATGTCCGGCGTCAGGTAGTTGAGGCGCAGGTAGCCGGTCCAACGCACCCTGACCTGGCGTGCCAGCATCTCGTCGAGAATCGCCTCGACATGCGCCATGCTGCGGCGGGTCGAGCAGAACTGCGCGTCGGTGAACCAGATGTGCTGCACCCCGTACTGCCGGTTCAGTATCTCGACTTCCTTCGCCACCTCGACCGGATCGCGGTAGCGTTGCTGCGCGCCCTCGATCTTGTTGTAGAGGCAGAAATGGCACTGGAATGGGCAGCCCCGCTTGGTATGCACACCGATTGCCTGCGTGCCGTCGACATAGTCGCGGAAGGCCGGGAAGATCGAATCGATGTAGGAAAAATCGACGGCGGTGAGTCGCGCCAGGTCGAAGCTTTCTTCGGCCGGCCGATGATGCACCTGCCCGGTTTCATCCTTGTAGTAGTGGTGGCCGGCCGGATGGGCAAAACCATCCACGATCGACAGCATCGCCTCTTCGCCCTCGCCGACCACGACCACCGTGTCGGTGGGGCACTTCTGCACGATGTACTTGCCGAAGATCGAGACGGCCGTCCCGCCGACCACCAGCCGGGCCCGCGGCTGTTGCCGGCGCACCTGCTTCAGGTAGCCGAAGTTGCGCAGGCGCTGGGCGGCATAGTCGGCGATGATGCCGACCGCCTGCCAGGCCGCCTTGAGGCGTCGCCACGGATGCGGCGAATGGTCGAAATTCATCACCACGTCGAGCGCATCGTTCTCGGGATGCGGCCCGAAGGTCTGCATGTTGCGCCAGGAAAACGCGACCACGTCAGGATCGAGCGCAGCGATCCGTTCCGCCAGCACGGCCTTGCGACGGGCCGGCGGGATCACCGCGAGATCGAGGATTTCCTGGCGGATATCCGGTCGCTGCTTGTGGATGAAGTCCGCGACGTAAACGACGCCGCCCGGCCAGATCTTCCAGACCGGCAGACGAACATAGAGAACGGACCTGACTGCTTCCCTCATTGCGGCACCCCCCGATGCGGCAATATTAAGACATCAGAATACTCTGATGTTGTTCGAGATCAAAGATCCTGAGAATTCTCGGCGGCCCGTTCCGGACGCATTCCCCCGTTCCGCTGCAGGCGACGGCGGTCGAGCCACCAGGCAAGCATCGGCAGGGCGACAAAGGAGCCGGGCATGGCCAGCACGACCAGATAAGGCGAAAGATGGGCGAGTGCCTGCAACTGGTGCGCCAGCTCGGCACGCTCCTCGGACGTCCAGCGACCGCCGTTGCGGCGCTTCATCAGGAGCGGCATCAGTCCGCGGACCTTGACGAAGTGGGCCGTGATCTGGTGGCGCTCGCGCTGCTGTGCCTCGAGGATGCGCTGGATGAACATGGGTGACAGACGTCGCCGGCTGATCGATTGCAATTGCCGGCCGGCCTCGCGAATCGCCCTCCGTTCGTCCATGCTCAACGCAAATGGCCGGAGGCAGCCAGCCAGCGTTCGCTTTCGCGCCAGAGCTTCCAGGCGACCAGGCTGCGCTTTGCCCATCGCCAAAGAAACTGGCGTGTGCGGCGGCTGGTCGCGACGAGGACGGCAACGCCGCCCGCCACCGCTTCGGGATGCCGGTTTACCCAGCGGACACCCGACTGCAGGCCATCGGCTGCCTCGAACAAGGGTTGCAGCCCGGCAGCATGCGCCGCGAGCGCCGCACGCTGGATGCCGGCTTCGTACTGCAGGCGCTGGCGTGCCAGCGCCAGTTCGATGGCGTTCATGAGGAGCGGCCGCCGCGCAAGGCCGACTCGTCCTGCCGCAGTTCGGCAAGGCTGGCGGCGAACAGCTGCGACCCGCGCCTTGCCAGCTGTACGGCGATACCGGCAGCGACGCCTGCCGCGCCGAGAAACAGCGCGCTGAAGATCCCGAGCGCCAGCAGGCGATGGCTTTCCCACAGCAGCACAGTCAGGAAAACGGCCAAAAAGCTCAAACCCATGCTACCGAGCAATACCGCAGCCATCCCCCACAGCAGCAGGCCGGAGAGTCGACCAGCCTCCTCTCGCGCCTCGACCGTCAGGAGTTCGAGGCGGGTGCGCAGCAAGGCGACCGACGTCGCCGCGAAGCCGCGCAGGGAGGCGAACAATCCGGCCGGATGGCTCAACGGCGGCCGATCAGCAGGCCGACGATGAAACCGAAGCCGGCAGCGACGCCGACGGAACGCCAGGGATTGTCATGCACATAGTCGTCGGCGACACGGCCGACCTGCTTGGCGCGGTCCACCACGGCGGCTTCGGCGTCGGCGAGGCGCACCTTGGCATCGGCGAGGCGTGCCTGAACCTTGGCGCGCAACTCGGTCGCCTTGTCGCCCGCCTGATTGGCGGTAGCGCGCAGCAACTCTTCCGCATCGGCCACGACCACCTTGAAATCGGCGATCAGTTTTTCCTTGCTGACATCGGTCATTTCGGTCATTTCCAGCTCCTTGTTTCCCGCTACCGGGGTTGATCGGATTGCATTGGATTCATTGTCTCACAGCATTTCCCGCCAGTCATAATCGATCGTCAAGGGGGCATGATCGGAAAAGCGCGCCGCCTTGTAGACGGCAGCCTGCCTGGCCGTCGCGGCCAGGCCCGGAGTCGCCAGTTGATAGTCGATGCGCCATCCGACATTCTTCGCCCAGGCCTGGCCGCGGTTCGACCACCAGGTATAGGCCTCGCCTTCGGCCTCGGGATGCAGGCGCCGATAGACGTCGGCCCAGCCGAGCTCATCCTTGACGCGGGCGATCCAGGCACGCTCCTCGGGCAGGAAGCCGGAATTCTTCTGGTTGGATTTCCAGTTCTTCAGGTCCTTTTCGGTGGGGGCGATGTTCCAGTCCGCGCAGATGACGATTTCCCGCCCCTCGCGGCGGGCCTCGTCGTGCAACGCCGCCAGGTGCGGATGGAACACGTCCATGAAGCGGAACTTGGCGGCCTGGCGCTCGGGCGAGGACGACCCCGAGGGTACGTAGAGGGAAATCACCGACAGTCCCGGCCAGTCGCAGCGCAGGTAGCGGCCCTCGGCATCGAACTCGGGCACGCCGATACCTTCGACGACGCGCACTGGCGGCCGCCGCGCATACAGGCCGACACCGCTGTAGCCTTTCTTCTCGGCGCAGTGGAAATAGCCCTGCAGGCCGTCGATGCGACGCACGGCCGGGTCGATATCGGCATCCTGCGCCTTGAGTTCCTGCACGCAGACGATGTCGGCCGACTGGCCGGCCAGCCAGTCGGGCCAGCCCTTGCGGGCCGCCGAGCGGATGCCATTGAGATTCAGGGTGACGATACGCAGCATGTAGAATGATCCGCCTATGGACACGAACGATTTTAGCGGCGAGTTCATCGCCTTCGCCTGCGACAAGGGCGTGCTGCGCTTCGGTGAATTCAAGACCAAGGCCGGACGGCTCAGCCCCTACTTCTTCAATGCCGGCCTGTTCAACGACGGTGCATCGCTGACGCGGCTCGCCGACTTCTACGCCCGGGCGATCCTCGCCTCCGGCCTTGCCTTCGACATGCTGTTCGGCCCCGCCTACAAGGGTATCCCGCTGGCCGCGGCGATCGCCATCAAGCTGGCCGAACGCGGCCGCAACCTGCCCTTCGCCTTCAACCGCAAGGAAGCGAAAGACCATGGCGAAGGCGGCAGCCTGATCGGCGCCCCGCTCGCCGGACGCGTGCTGATCGTCGATGACGTGATTTCCGCCGGCACCTCGGTGCGCGAATCGGTCGGGATCATCCGTGCAGCCGGCGCCACGCCGGCCGGCGTGGCGATCGCCATCGACCGCCAGGAACGCGGCACCGGTTCGCTGTCGGCCGTCCAGGAAGTCGAGCAGACGCAGGGCATGCCGGTGATCTCGGTCGCCCGCCTCGTCGACGTGATCGCCTATCTGGCCGGACAGCCGGCCCTCGAAGCGAACCTCGCGGCCGTCCGCCGCTATCGGGAGACCTATGGTGTTGCGTAAACCGTCCCTGTCGCGTTCACTGCCCCTTTCCGCGGCCGTCCTGGCTTGCGGGATGCTGTTTTCGCTTTCTGCCGCGGCGCGCATCACCTGCTGCGAGGTCGACGGCAAGCGTTTCTGCGGCGATCCGGCGCCCCAGCAATGCCTGAACAAGGCGAAGAAGGTGTTCGAGCGCGGCGTAGCGAAAGAGGTCGATGCTCCCCTGACGGCCGAGCAGCGCGCCGCACGCGAGGCCGAGGATGCGCGCAAGAAGGAAGAGGAACGCAAGGCGGCCGAGCAGGCGCGTCGCGATCGCGCTCTGATGGCCAGTTATTCGAGCGTGAAGGAGATCGATGCGGCGAGGAAACGCGCGATCACTGAGATCCGGCGAAATGCCACCCAGGCCCAGAACCGCCTCGATGCGGCGCTGAAGAAGCAGAAAGCGCTCGAGCAGGAGAAGGAGTTCTACCAGAAGAAGCCGCTCCCGGCCGCCCTGACATCGCAGATCCAGGACAACGAAGCCGAGATCGCCGCCCAGCAGAAAGCCCTGCAGGACAAGGATGCCGACATCGCCGCCATCAATGCGCGCTTCGATGACGACAAGGAACGCTATCAGCGGTTGAGCGGCAGGAAATAGCCCGCCCGGGCAATGCGCGCCGTCCTGCCGGCGCCGACTTTTCTCAGCCGGCGAGTTTTTTCTTCAGCAGCTCGTTGACCTGTTGCGGGTTGGCCTTGCCCTTGGTCGCCTTCATGATCTGGCCAACCAGCGCGTTGAAGGCCTTCTCCTTGCCGGCGCGGAATTCCTCGACGGATTTCGGGTTGGCGGCCAGCACCTCGTCGATGATTGGCTCGATGGCCGAGGCGTCCGACACCTGCTTGAGGCCGCGCGCCTCGATGATTGCGTCGGCGTCCTGCCCCTCCCCGTTCCACAGTGCCTCGAAGACTTCCTTGGCGAGTTTGCTGGAAAGCGTGCCGTCGGCGATGCGCTTGACCATGCCGGCCAATAAAGTCGGCGCCAGCGGGACGGCAGCGATGTCCTTTTCCTCGCCACCGACACGATTGAGGCGGGCCGAGAGCTCACCCATGACCCAGTTGGCGCACAGCTTGGCGTTTTCCTTGCCGGCCGCCGCGACGGCATCCTCGTAATACTTCGCCATGTCGCGCGTCGCGGCGAGCGTCGCGGCGTCGTACGCCGACAGGCCGTAGTCGGCCTGGAAGCGCGCCTGCATCGCCTGCGGCAGTTCGGGCAGCGTGGCCCGAACTGCGTCGATCCAGTCCGGCCTGATCTCCAGCGGCAGCAGGTCGGGATCGGGGAAATAGCGGTAGTCGTGCGCATCTTCCTTGCTGCGCATGGCACGCGTTTCGCCCGTGTCCGGGTCGAACAGCACGGTGGCCTGCTGGATCTTGCGGCCGTCCTCGATCTCGGCGATCTGCCACTGGATCTCGTAGTCGATGGCCTGCTGCAGGAAACGGAAGGAGTTGAGGTTCTTGATCTCGCGGCGCGTGCCGAGCGGTTCGCCGGGGCGGCGCACCGAGACGTTGGCGTCGCACCTGAACGATCCTTCCTGCATGTTGCCGTCGCAGATGCCGATCCAGGTGACGAGCGAATGCAGCGCCTTCGCGTAGGCAACGGCCTCGGCGGAGGAACACATGTCCGGTTCGGAAACGATTTCGAGCAGCGGCGTGCCGGCGCGGTTCAAATCGATCCCCGTCTTGCCGTGGAAGTCCTCATGCAGGCTCTTGCCGGCATCCTCCTCGAGGTGGGCGCGCGTCAGGCGCACGGTTTTTTCCTGCTCGCCGACGCGGACCGTGATGTTGCCGCCGGCAACGACCGGAATCTCGAACTGGCTGATCTGGTAGCCCTTGGGCAGGTCGGGATAGAAGTAGTTCTTGCGTGCGAAGATCGAGCGCGGCGCGATCTCGGCGCCGATGGCGAGGCCGAACTTGATGGCACACACCACCGCCTCGCGGTTCAGCACCGGCAGCACGCCGGGCAGGGCGATGTCCACCGCGCAGGCCTGGCGGTTGGGCCCGGCACCGAAGGCCGTGCTGGCGCCGGAAAAAATCTTCGACCGCGTCTGCAGCTGGGCGTGTGTTTCCAGCCCGATCACGACTTCCCAGGTCATACGAAATCCTTCATGAACAACGCCCGTTCCGGTTGTCGACCAGAATCGGCCAGAGGTAATTGACTGCATCGCCGCCGCATTCGGCGCGACAGTCGCGGAATGCGACCGTGACCTGGTCACCCTGTTCCCAGAGGCTCACTTTGCACGGGGTCCGCGGCGAAGCGAGGACGACGATCGGCAGGTGCTCGGTCTGGCGGAAATCTGCCAGCCTGAAATTGCAGCTGCCGCGCCTCGGCACATCGACACGTGCTTCGAGCGCCTCGACACGCGCATCCCGCACATCGAGGTCGAGACGGCCGGCATAGCCGGTATCGTCGCGGAAGCTGCAGCTGGCTTTGGTATTCAGCGCACGGCCGGTGATCGGCTTGAGTCCGCGCCTGGCCAACAAGGCCACGGTTTCCTTTTTCAGCACCGGGCCGTGCGGGCCCGCCTGCGGCGCGGGGCCCGGCACAGGA
>CALARK010000025.1 GCA_937888595.1 uncultured Sterolibacteriaceae bacterium
GAGATATCCACTCGTGACTGGAGTTCAGACGTGTGCTCTTCCGATCTCCGGCCTGCCGCGCCACCTCGGTCTCGACGCCGAGCAGGCGCATCACTGGCACGAGGCGGAGCGTGGCTTCCTCGCCCAGCTCGCCGAGGGCGCGGCAGAGATCCAGGCACACCGCGACCGCCTGATCCGCACGATTTTTTCCGACGCGCCCGATCCCGCCCGGATCGACGCCGAACGCGCCGCCATCGCGGCGCTGCAGGACGCGCAGCAGAAGCGCGTGATCGAACAACTGCTGAGGGAACGCGAGCTGCTCGACGCGGGGCAGCGCGAACGGCTCGCCGCGCTGCTGCTCGCCCAGCCCGCCGGCCCTTCCGGTTTCGAGCGCCTGCACGGCGACTGACGCGGCGGGAACAATCGGCGGCATGGCTCGTTAAACGGGTGAGACCGGCAAATGCCGGCTTCCATCAACCCTTATCTATCTGGAGAATCATGCTCATGAAACCCTACCTGCTCACCGCCCTGACCGCGCTGTCCCTCGCCGCCGCGCCGGCTTTCGCCGCGAACAACGCCCACGAGCACGGCCACGAGGCGCACGGCGCCACACTGCAACTCAACGCCGGCAAGAAATGGGAAACCGACGCCCCGCTGCGCAAGGCGATGAGCGAGATCCGCCAGTCGATGACGTCCTCGCTGCAAGCCATCCATGAGAACAAGTTCTCGGCCCAAGCCTACGGCGGGCTGGCGAAGAAGGTGGAAGGCGCCGTGAACGAAATCGTCGCCAGTTGCAAGCTGCCGCCGGCGGCCGACGCCCAGTTGCACATCGTCGTCGCCGACCTGCTCGCCGGCGCCGAGCAGATGGCCGGCCAGGTCAAGCGCATGGACGGCGCCGTCAAGGTAATCGGCGCACTCGACAACTACGGCAAGTATTTCGACGACCCGGGCTTCCAGCCGATCGCGCACTGAAATGCCGGCGGGATGGCGATCTGCCGCCGTCCCGCCGGCGCCGACTTTCGCGACGTCTCAAACGTCTCAATCGTCTTCGCGATGCCTGGCGCGCTTCTGGCCGGGAGAATCTTTCGGCATCGGCTTATCGCCCCAGGCGGCACGGTAGGCCTCCTCGGCCGTGAAGCGGCACTGGCGGTTCTCGCCGACCTGGGCGAGCAAAGGGGTATTCGGCCTGTCCGGCAAGCCGGTGTGCGCCTTGATTCGGGCGCGTATCTGGTCGCACGACTGAGCCGGTGGATTGGCCCATGCAACGCCAACAGGAAGAATGCCCAGGGTGATCAGGCCCGCAACGAGCAGATGCCTGGTGGATCCTGGGGACTTGGGGGATTTGGGGGACTTGCGCTGTATGGACATTGCGGCTCCTTTCTGCGGGGCGTGTTGAACATGCCCCGCAGTCTGGCCGCCGAAACTTAAGGCGGAATGAGGGCCGGCTTAAGGGAGGCTTATACGGGAGGCTGCCACCGTCCCGCCGGCACCGACTTTTCCGTGACGCGTCAGTACAGCACTTCGTGCCAGCGGCCGGCCGTCTGCATCGCGTCCTTGGTCTCGAGCCAGGCATCCTCCGAGCCGGCGATGCCGGCAAGGGTCTTCTCGATGGCCGCCTGCATGTCGGTGACGCCGGCGAGATAGACGTGCGTGTCTGCTGCCTGCAGCATCTCCCAGACCTCGGCGGCATTCTGTTCGATGGCCTTGTCGAGCTCGACCGGGGCATCGAACGCCGGCCGCGGGCTGATGGCCTGGAAGGCCTTGAAGGTCGGCTGGTAGACGTACTGTGACAGGTCCTTGTTCTCGTCGTTCATGTAGAGCATCTCGAGGCCGGTCTTCGCGCCGTAGAACAGGCGCACCTTGCCATCCCAGGTGCCGAACTTCTCGTAGATGGTGCGGATCAGCGCGCGGAAGGGCGCGATGCCCGTGCCCATGCCGATCATCAGGATGCCGGCCTTGCGGCTGTCGGGCACGGCGAAGGGATAGCCGTACGGGCCGGAGAACTCGACGCTGGCACCCACCGCGAGGTCGCACAGGTAGTTCGAGGCGATGCCCGGATAGCGTTCGCCGTTGAAGTCGTCGACGTAGTTGTGGCGCTTGACGCAGATGGCGAATTCGATGCCGCCGTCGCGCTCGGCAACCTCGTCGGCCACCAGATAGAGGCGCGGGTGGTACTTGTTGCCGTACTGGCCCGGCGCCATCACGCGCACGCACTGGCCCATGCGGCAATCGAAGCCGAGATCATCGCGGCGGAACACGAGATGGCGCACCTCTTCCGACGATTCGGGCGGGGTGATGCGCTGTGAGCGGACGAGGGTGGCGGCGTAGATCTTTCCGTCTTCTTGCATGGCTGGATTCCTGTATGGGCATTGCGAATGCGGCGATGATACCGGAGCCCCGCCGCGGCTTGCATATCGCCATGTGTCCCCGAAAAGTCGGTGCTGGCGGGACGGCGGGCCGCGGACCGCAGATAGCCCTCGGCGTTTGGGAAAGCAGACTTTCGAGGTCTGGCGAGGATGCGCTGCTTATCGTCCTCACCAAATGGTCATAGCCGGCTTGAAACATTTCAAGGAAGCAATTCAGGCTGGCTTCAGATCCAGCCAATGACCGCTGCGAGCCTATTGAATGACTCAATGCGATCCTCTCTGGTCATTCGCACATCAAGGTCAGGCGACGGCTATCGCCTCAAAGCGAATATTGCATAATTGAGCAAACATAAATGCTATTTAGCCGACTAGCCTAAATGGTCAGTATGGCATTCCATCTTTGTGCACAAACACCCAATTGGCATCGCTACCTAAAATTGCCTTCAAATCATCGTCGGGATAGGTAACAGAATCGCCTGGGGTACGGTCGCCGATTTCCAAGTAAAGCACTTCACCCTCTGTTCGATTAACGAGTTGATGACCATTACCTGTGCCAGCTTTGAATCCGGCACACATACCAGGAGCTAGGGGTGTTTCACCATGGTCGGTTATCAGCACAGGAAAGCCCTCAAGTACATAGAGAAACTCATCCTGTTTGGAATGCGCATGACGTAAAGCAGAACCGGCCCCGGGCACTAGGCGAGTGAGGTTGACACCAAAATTTGATAAGCCGAACAGATCCCCGAGCGCCCGCTTCTCACGTCCGGCCATTCGTGAGGCAAACGGTTCTGGGTAATTCGAAGGTTTTGTTCTAGGGGGGGCGCTGAGGGCAACGATTGCATCAGGTATTTCTTTATCGGACATGCGGACTCCGTTGACTATGACCTATGAATAGCATACCTATTGTGTAACTGATTGTCCGGTTGAGGTACGTACGTAGCCGACATAGGTCGTCAGAAGGTCAAAGGCCGGTTGTGGTCGAGAAAGGCCAGCCGCACCAGTTCCTGCAAGCGAACATGCCCTTCCGGAAGCGATCAGACACAGTTCAGCCGCACTACCGCTACTCCGCCAGCGCGCGGATATCCTTGAGCAATTCCTGCGCATGGGTGTCGGGATCGACATCGCGGTAGATTTTCGCGATCTGCCCCGCCGGGTCGATCAGAAAAGTGTGGCGCTTCGCAAATTTCATGATGCCCAGGTTGAACAGGGCGCCATACTGCCTCGCCACCTCTCCGCCGGGGTCCGACAGCAGGGTGAATGACAACTGGTGCTTGTCCGCGAAGGCCTGATGGGAGGTGCCATCGTCGAGGCTGATCCCGACCACCCGGGTGTTGAGGGACGCGAAGGCTTGGGCCGTGTCGCGAAAATTCTTCGCTTCCGTCGTACAGCCCGGCGTGTTGTCCTTGGGGTAAAAATAAAGCACCAGCCACTGCCCCTTCCAGTCGGCCAACTTGTGCATCTGGCCGCCTGCATCAGGCAGGGCGAAGCCGGGAGCGATCATGCCGGGCACCAGTGGCTGGGCATGTGAGGCGAAGACCGGGAACAGCATGGCCATCAGGATCAGGATCCGTGTCAGTTTCAAGGGAAGGGCGGTCGTCATTCGGTGTAGCGCGGATAGGTCCGCACGATGTATGCGGCGAGGTCGATGTCCTTGTGCGTGATGCCGCCCGCATCGTGGGTGCTCAACGCGATCTCGAGGCGGTTATAGACGTTGGTCCACTCGGGGTGATGGTCATGTGCCTCCGCATACAGGGCGACCGATGCCATGAAGGCGAATGCCTCCTTGAACGTCGGGAACCCGAGCGAGATGCACAGCTTTCCGCCGCGGACGATCCAGCGACAGGGACCGGTCTCCACGGAGGAAAGGAAGGCATCGATTTGAGCACCGGAAAGCTTGCCCGCCATGCGTACCTCCTGTCTGCGTTGGCGCTATCTGTATCCGTCCAGCTTGATGATTCCAGGGATGACCTTGCCATTCATCAGCACGACATAGATATCGTATTTCGTCTTCAGCTGCGCATTGGAGATTCTGATCAGGTAGTGCCAGCGCGATTCATGCCCGGGCACTTTCCTGATTTCAATCTCCCTGATGGCCGCGATGGCCTCCGGGCCCTTGTTGAAATCCTTGACGGCCTGGATGGCCTGACCGACCGTCAAGGGTATGGGCGAAAGATTCGGGTTCCATTCCGGACTGGCGGCCACGTCATCCGCATCAACGAAGGCGACCACTCTCAGGTTATCGAACTGCTCGACGATTTCGATTTTGGGCTGGAACGCGATGGCGTTGGCCGAGAAGATGAAGAGGACGGCGGCTTGCAGATAAAGGAGAATTTTCATGTCGTATGCCTCTCGATGACGGAATGCTGTAGTTCGCGTGACGCGCATGGCGTCGGGGCCGGGCAAGGATCGATGTCGATCGCGGCGAACTGACCATCCTTGCTATCGGGCATTAAGGATTAAGGAAGGAAGCGAAGGAAGCGCCCGCGCTTCCTGACCCAGTATACCAACGCCCGGCTACCGGGCCGGCGCTGCCCCAAACCTTCGCCGAACTGCGGCATCATGCGCGCCTCGTCATTCCCGCCGCCGCCCATGCCGCCCTCCCCCGCCACCCCCGCCACCGACTGGGGCATCGTCGCGATCTTCGCCGTGGTCTATCTCGGCATGTTCCTCGGCGGCTTGCCGCGCCTGCGCCTCGACCGCGCGGGCGTTGCGCTGCTCGGTGCGATCGCGGTCATCGGCATCGGGGCGGTGACGACGGAGGAAGCGGCGCGCGCGGTCGACCTGCCGACCCTCCTGCTGCTGTTCTCGTTCATGGTGGTCTCGGCGCAGATGCGGCTGGGCGGCTTCTACACGGCCGTGACGCGCCGCGTGGTCGCCCTGCCGCATTCTCCCGCCGGCCTGCTCGGCGCACTATTGGCGGTCGCGGCGGCGCTGTCCGCCATATTCTCGAACGACATCGTCTGCCTCGCCATGACGCCGGTCGTCGCACGCATCTGCCTGCAGCGCGGCCTGCCGCCGCTGCCTTTCCTGGTCGGGCTGGCCTGCGCCGCCAACATCGGCTCGGCGGCGACGCTGATCGGCAACCCGCAAAACATGCTGATCGGTGCGGTGCTGCGACTCGACTTCGCCACCTATGCCGGGCAGGCGCTGCCGCCGGTGGCACTGTCGCTGCTCGCGCTCTGGGCCTGGCTTGCGTGGCGCCTGGGCCGCATGCCTGCCGTCCCGCCAGCGCCGACTTTGCCGCCCGACGACGCCCCCGCCTTCGACCGCTGGCAGACCGCCAAGGGACTGGCGGTGGCCACGGTGCTGGTCGTCGTATTCCTGTTCGCGAACTGGCCGCGCGAGGTGGCCGCCCTGGTCGGAGCCGGCGTGCTTCTGCTCTCGCGGCGCTTCCATTCCTCGCACGTGCTCGGCTTCGTGGACTGGGAACTGCTGGTGCTGTTCATCGGCCTCTTCGTCGTGAACCATGCCTTCGAGACCACCGGCCTCGCCGCGCAGGCGGTCGGCTGGCTGGCGGCGCAGGGCGTGCATCTGGCCGAGCCGGGGCCGCTGTTCGTCGCCGGGCTGGCGCTCTCGAACCTCGTCTCGAACGTGCCGGCGGTGATGCTGCTGATGCCGCACCTGTCCGGGCCCGAGTCCGCCACCCTGCTCGCGCTGGTCAGCACCTTCGCCGGCAACCTGCTGCTGGTCGGATCGATCGCCAACCTGATCGTCGTCGATCTCGCACGCAAAAGTGGCATCGAGATCGACTGGCGCGCACATGCGGCGATTGGCGTTCCAGTCACAATGGCGACGCTGGGGATGTTGGCGATCTGCACCCTCTGACCGGCCTGAAAAAGTCGGCATCGGACGGACGGCAGCCCCCTGCTTTCGGCCCCGTCCCCGCATGACAAAAGCACAGCACAAGCCGGTACTTTGGTGATATCGTAGCCGCAACGGCCATCCGAAGCCGTGCAAACGAACCGCCACATGGCTGCACCTTCCACTCCTTCCGCTGCTGCCGCATCCGGCATGCCAGCCACGCTGGGATTCCAGCGCCAGATCGTCCTCCCGGTGGTCGTCGTGCTGCTGGCCATCGTCGCCTCGCTGATCTACGGCTTCGATCGCTATCTGGCTTGGCGGGTGGCGATGCGGATGTCGCAGACCACCGCCCAGGTATCCAGCATCTGGCAGACCCTGCAGCAGGATGCCAGCCGTCAGCTTGCCTGGTTCACGGCCGAGGCCGCCGCCAATCCCGAACTGCAACAGGCGATGCGCCAGCGCGATGCACGCGCCCTCATGGCACTGAGCGATGAACGCTATCACACCCTGAAAGCGAAGTTCGGCATCACGCACTGGTATTTCATCAGCCCGGATCAGCGCATCCTGCTGCGCGTCCATGCCCCGGACACGGCGGGCGACCGGGTCGAGCGGACCACAATGCGGCAGGCCGTCGCGTCAGGCCAGCCGAGCACCGGGCTGGAACTCGGTGCGACGGCCGCCCTGACGCTGCGCCATGTCCTGCCCTGGCGCGACGGGCAAGGCGAACTGATCGGCTATCTCGAGATGGGCATGGAAACCGAATGGTTCGTCGGCAAAATCAAGCCGATCGGCGGCATCGACCTCGCCGCCGCCGTGCATAAGGCGTACACCCGCGAAGAACATTTCGAACTGGGAAAACGTTCTTTCGGCTTCGTCGGCCAATGGGCCAGCCTCCCAGGCATCGCCCTCACCGAACAGACCTTGAGTCCGCTGCCGCCAGCATTGCTGTCCGCCTGGCAGGCCTATGCCGCCGGCGGCCCGCTGCCCCCGCCCTTCCAGATCGAAAGCGACGGTCATACCTGGGTGGCGCACCTGCTGCCGCTGGCCGACATGGAGGAACGGCCGGTCGCCTCGCTCGCCCTGCTGTTGAACATCGACGCCCAGCAGCAGGCCCGCCAGCGCGATTTCGCCCGCCTGATCGCCGTATCGCTCGCGCTGGCCGCCCTGCTGGCCATCGCGCTCGCCTGGCGAGTACGGCGCATCGAAGCCCGGGTGATGCAGGCTGAAGCCGCTGATGCCGTGCGCAACGAGATGACCGCGCTCAAGTTCGCCGTCGCCCGTGCCCTGCACGCCGTCGACCGGCCGTTCGACCAGCGCATCGACGCCGCGCTCGCAGCACTGGCCAAAATGCAGGGCATGCTGCCCGAGGGCGGCGCATGGCTGGCCGTCGACGGCGTCGAGGCCGGCCACTCGCGCTTCCATCGCGGCAATGCCCTGTGGCTGTCGCGCCCCACGGACGGCGCCGCCGCGCCGGGGAACGAAAAACCCGTCGAGACGGTTTCCGACTGCCCGCACCGGCTGGAGGGCCAGCCGCAGCACGGCCACTATCAGGTCGCCCTGCGACATGGCCACGAATCCGTCGGCATGTTGGTGCTCGACACCCTGCCCGGCCCGGTTGCCGATGCGGTGCGCCTCGATACGCTGGAGCAGATCGGCGACCTGTTCGCCTTGACCGTGCTCAGCGAACGCGCCGTCCGACTGCTGCGCGAGGCGGCCACCCAGGCCGAGGCCGCCAGCCGCGCCAAAAGCGAGTTCCTCGCCAACATGAGCCATGAAATCCGCACGCCGATGAACGGCGTCATCGGCATGACGCAGTTGCTGCTCGACACGCCGCTCGACACGGAGCAGCGCGAGTTCGCCGTCATCGTCAAGGACAGCGCCGAAGCGCTGCTGACGGTGATCAACGACATCCTCGACTTCTCGAAGGTCGAGGCCGGCAAGCTCGACATCGAGGCCATCGATTTCGACGTCTCGACCACCGTCGCCCAGACGGCGGATGTGCTGGCCGTGCGCGCGGCCGAGAAGAACCTCGAATTCTTCTGCGACATCGACCCCGCCCTGCCGCGCCGCATGCGCGGCGATCCCGGGCGGGTGCGGCAGGTACTGCTCAACCTGGCCGACAACGCCATCAAATTTACCGCCGCCGGCGAAGTCGGCATCGTGGTACGGGCCGGGAGCCATGTCGGCCGGCGGCAGATGCTCCGCTTCGAAGTGCGCGACACCGGCATCGGCATCCCGCCCGAACATCTCGTTCGGCTGTTCCAGCCCTTCAGCCAGGCCGACGGCTCGACGACGCGACGCTTCGGCGGCACCGGCCTCGGGCTGTCGATCTCGCGTCGCCTCGTCGAACTGATGGGCGGCGAAATCGGTGTGGAAAGCCAGCCCGACCGGGGCTCGACCTTCTGGTTCACCATCGCGATGGAACCGGCCGAGGACACCGCGCCCGAGCCCGAAGCGCAATCGGCTGTTGACCTGTCGGGCTGCCGCGTGCTCGTGGTCGACGACAACGACACCAACCGCCGCCTGCTGCTCAGCCTGCTCAAGGCTTGGGGCTGCCAGGCGGCCGAGGCGGCGGGCGGCGCGGCGGCCCTGCACCTGCTCAAGGCCGCCGTCGCCGAAGGCCAGCCCTTCGAAATCGCGCTGCTCGACATGAACATGCCCGGGCAGGACGGCGAAACGCTCGGGCGACTGATCCGCGACGACCCGCAGCTCGCCACGACACGACGCGTCATGCTCACCTCGGTGGCCATGCGCGGCGATGCCGCCCGGCTGCGCGCCGCCGGCTTCGACGCCTACCTCACCAAGCCGCTCCACGAAGACCACATCCGGCGCTGCCTCGCCAGCCTGCGCGGCCAGCAGCCCGACAGGGATACACCGCTCATCACCCGCCACAGCCTCGCCGAGGCACTGCCGGAAGATGCCGGCCACATCCTGCTCGTCGAGGACAACCCGACCAACCAGTTTGTGGCGCGACGCCTGCTCGAAAAGCGCGGCTACCGGGTCAGCCTCGCCGACAACGGTGCCGTCGCCCTCGACCTGCTGGCGAATGAACCCTTCGACCTGGTGCTGATGGATTGCCAGATGCCGGTGATGGACGGTTACGAAGCGACGCGTCAGCTGCGCCGCAGCACCACGGTAGCTAACCCGCATCTCCCCGTCATCGCCATGACGGCCAACGCGATGGAAGGGGATCGCGAACTCTGCCTCGCGGCCGGCATGGACGACTACATCACCAAGCCGATCGACGCCGCGCAGTTGTTCGACCTGCTGGACCGTCACCTCGACGCGTCGGACGTCACTGCCTGATCGCGAAAAAGTCGGCGCTGGCGGGACGACAATTGGCCGCTACATGCGGCAGCACAACGGCGTGGTGTCGGGCGTCAGCGTCTGCTGCGCGATGGCCGTCACCAGTGCGCGGATTTCGTCGACGTCGAAATGCTCGTGCAGGCGGCGCGCGAATGCGGCCGGCAGGCGGATCGCGCGTTCTTCGCCGCCCGCCAGCGTGACGTCGACGGCCATCACGGTCAGTCCGTCGTCGTCGTTGTCGACCAGGTCCTGCTGCAGCGTCATCAGTTCGTCATACAACGCTTCGAGCGCCGCGGCGGCAGCGTCATCGATCTCGCCCGTCACATGAATGACGTAGCCGTCCATCGGATCGTCTTCGACCGCGCACTGCAAGCCGCGCTCGGCGGCGGCATTGCAAAAGCGGCGGCACAGCGCTTCATCGAACAGCACATAATCCAGCATCGTTGCACTCCACGGTCGGAACGAGCGGCGATTATGGCCCATTCGCCCTGCACTGCCGCGCTGGCCGACCTATTGGCCTCTATTGGCCAGCCTCCGGAGAAGGAGCGCATTCCAGTTCGGCGAGTTCCTCTGCACCGAACACCCGCGAGCGGGTGTGAAAGGCCTTGCCCTCCGGCCCTTCGAGCGAAAACGTGCCGCCCGTGCCTTCGATCACGTCGATGATCAGCTGGGTGTGCTTCCAGGTCTCGAACTGCGACCGGCTGATGTAGAACGGGCAGCCGCCGATGTCGCCAAGATGGACGTCACCGCCGCCGATCGTTATCTCGCCGGGCAGCAGGCAGTTGGCGGCGCTGTTGTCGCAGCAGCCGCCGGACTGGTGGAACATCAGTGTGCCGCCGTGCTTCTGCTTGAGGAACTCGATCAGATCGAGCGCGGCGGGCGTGGCAACGACTCTGTCGACCATGTGCGTTTCCTTCGGAAAAACAGGGACGGCGCCGTCAAACGGGCGGCACCGTCCCCGAATCCGCGTTGCGCGGAGGAGGAAGCCTGATTAGAAGAAACCGAGCTTGTGTTCGGCGTAGCTGACCAGCAGGTTCTTGGTCTGCTGATAGTGGTCGAGCATGACCTTGTGGGTCTCGCGCCCGATGCCGGATTCCTTGTAGCCGCCGAAGGTCGCGTGGGCCGGGTAGGCGTGGTAGCAGTTGGTCCACACGCGGCCGGCCTGGATGGCGCGGCCCATGCGGTAGGCGATGTTGCCGTTGCGGCTCCACACGCCCGCACCCAATCCATACAAGGTGTCGTTGGCGATGGCGAGCGCCTCGGCTTCATCCTTGAAGGTGGTCACCGCCAGCACCGGGCCGAAAATTTCTTCCTGGAAGATGCGCATCTTGTTGTGGCCCTTGAACAGCGTGGGCTGCACGTAATAGCCGCCGGCCAGTTCGCCTGCCATCTGCGCCTGCGCACCGCCGATCAGCACTTCGGCACCTTCCTGCTTGCCGAGGTCGAGGTAGGAAGTGATCTTGGTCAGTTGCTCCTTCGAGGCCTGGGCGCCAAGCATGGTGTCGGTATCGAGCGGGTTGCCCTGCTTGATGGCGGCGACGCGCGCGAGGCAGCGTTCCATGAACTTGTCGTAGATCGATTCCTGGATCAACGCGCGGCTCGGGCAGGTGCAGACTTCACCCTGGTTGAAGGCGAACAGCACCAGACCTTCGATGGCCTTGTCGAGGAAGCCGTCGTCGGCGTCCATGACATCCTCGAAGAAGATGTTGGGCGACTTGCCGCCGAGTTCCAGCGTGGCGGGGATCAGATTATTGGCAGCGGCCTGGGCGATGATGCGGCCCGTGGTGGTCGAGCCGGTGAAGGCGATTTTCGCAATCCGTTTGCTGGTGGCGAGCGGCATGCCGGCCTCACGGCCGTAGCCATTGACGATGTTGAGCACGCCCGGCGGCAGCAGGTCGGCGATCAACTCGACCAGGACCAGGATCGAGATCGGCGTCGACTCGGCAGGCTTCAGCACCACGCAGTTGCCGGCACCGAGCGCGGGCGCGAGCTTCCACGCCGCCATCAGGATCGGGAAGTTCCACGGGATGATCTGGCCGACGACGCCGAGCGGCTCATGGAAATGGTAGGCGACCGTGGTGTGGTCGATCTCGCTGATGCCACCCTCTTGCGCACGCACGCAGCCGGCGAAGTAGCGGAAGTGGTCGGAGGCGAGGGGAATGTCGGCGTTGAGCGTCTCGCGGATCGGCTTGCCGTTATCCACCGTTTCGACGTAGGCCAGCAGCTCCAGGTTGGCGTCGATGCGGTCGGCGATCTTCAACAGCAGGTTGGCGCGCTCGCCCGGCGAGGTCTTGCCCCAGGCATCCTTGGCGGCATGGGCGGCGTCGAGCGCCAGTTCGATGTCGGCGGCGTCGGAGCGGGCGGCTTTGGTGTAGACCTTGCCATTGATCGGGGTGATGACGTCGAAGTATTGTCCCTTGACCGGGGGCGTCCACTTGCCGCCGATGAAGTTGTCGTACTGGGCCTTGTACTGCACTTTGGCGCCGGCGGCGCCGGGGGCTGCGTAAATCATGGTCTCTCCTCTATTCTCGGAATATGGCCCGGCACGACGCCGGCCCTGACCGCCTTACGCAGGCAGCGTGCCAGCAGTGCCGAAGACTTTCAACTTGCTGTTTTCATGCATGTTTACGTGCCACCGGCAGTACGGGATCGGCCAACAGGGACGTCCCGCTTCCGCACACTGTCCCGCTCACTGTCACGTTTTGACACACCCGCATGGCGCAATCCGCTGGAGCACTTGCACCGCACTTTCGGCCCGCGTATGGTGGCAGCCATAACGACGAGGGGCGTTTCACGGAGCGCACCCCAACACGAGGAGATAAAGATGCTATCCACGCCTACCGGCGCCGCCTTGCGCCAGGCGCGTCATTTACTGGTCGAGCGTGGCGTGCCGCCCCCCGACGATCTGGTCGGCCTGACCGTGGCGCGCTCGTGGCGCCGCTGCCTCGAAGCGGGGCTCGCGCCCGTCGGCCGTCTCGGCGAGGTACCGCAATTGCACGCACAGGCCGTGCAGCGCGCGACGGAACGTCAGGGCGAACTGGTCGCCCACGCCCGGCCGGTGATGGAATACCTCCACAGCCAGACGCGTGATTCCGGCAGCATGGTGATTCTCGCCGACGACCGCGGCATCGTGCTGCAGACGCTCGGTGACGCCGATTTCGTCGGCCGTGCCGAGCGCGTCGCGCTGGCGCCCGGCGCCTCCTGGCACGAACGTCATCGCGGCACCAACGCCATCGGCACCGCGCTGGCCGAAGGTTCTCCCGTGGTGGTGCATGGTGCGGAACACTTTCTCGAACGCAACGGCTTCCTCACCTGCGCGGCCGCCACGGTGACGGCGCCGGACGGCCGCCTGCTGGGCGTGCTGGACATCTCCGGCGACCAGCGCGGCCGTCATCCGCACACCTTCGGCCTCGTCCGCGCGGCGGCGCAGATGATCGAGAACCGCCTGTTCGACGCGCGCCACGGCGAAGCCTTGCGATTGCGGTTCCATCCACTCGCCGAGGGCATCGGCACCGTGGCCGAAGGCGTCGTCGCGCTGTCCGACGACGGCTGGATCGTCGGCGCCAATCCGGCCGGGCTGGCCTTGCTGGGCCTGGCGCCGGCCGACATCGGCGCCACGCCGATCGCCCGCGTGCTGCAGCTGCAGCCGGCCGACCTGGTCGACTGGGGCCGCCGGCACGGCAGCGATGCGCTGCCCACTCAGCGGCGCGGCGGCACGCGCCTGTTCGTGCGCGTCGAGCCGGGGCGCCACGCCCGCCGCGTGATCGTGGCGGGCGCCGATCATGCGGCTGATCCTGCTTCAGGTACGGCCCGCGAACGCGATGCGCTGGCCGCGCTCGACACCGGCGACACACGCCTGCAAGCCGCCATCGACAAGGCGCGGCGCGTGCTCGACAAGCCGATCGCACTGCTGTTGCAGGGCGAATCCGGAGCCGGCAAGGAATTGTTCGCCAAGGCCTGCCACGCGGCGGGGCCGCGCCGCGGCAAGCCCTTCATCGCCGTTAACTGCGCCACCCTGCCGGAAAACCTCATCGAAGCCGAACTGTTCGGCCATGCCCCCGGCGCCTTCACCGGGGCGCGCAAGGAAGGCAATCCCGGCCGCATCCGTGCGGCGCATGGCGGCACGCTGTTCCTTGACGAGATCGGCGACATGCCGCTCGCCCAGCAGGTGCGACTGTTGCGCGTGCTGCAGGAACGGGAAGTGGTGCCGGTCGGCGGCGACAAGCCGGTACGTGTCGATTTCGTGCTGATCTGCGCGAGCCACCGCGACCTCAAGGCCGAAATGGCGGCCGGCCGCTTCCGCGCCGACCTTTACTACCGCATCAACGGCCTGACCTTGAAGCTGCCGGCCCTGCGCGAACGCAGCGACTTCGCCGCGCTGATCGCACGCCTGTTACACGACATCGCTCCCGGCCGCGACCTCGACTTCGAGCCGGGCGTCGCCGCCGCCTTCGCCGCCTACGCCTGGCCGGGCAACGTACGCCAGCTCGCCAACGTGCTGCGCACCGCGTGCGCCCTGCTGGACGAGGATGAGCAACGCATCGGCTGGGCGCACCTGCCCGACGACCTGCTCGACGAGTTGCGCTCCGTCACGCCGGCGGCCCGACTGGATGCGGCCCCGCCCCAGCTGCCGGAGACAGACAACCTCCAGCATTTGTCCGCTGCCGCCATCACCCGCGCCATCACCACCAGCCGCGGCAACCTGTCGGAAGCGGCGCGCCGGCTCGGCATCAGCCGCAATACCCTGTATCGGCGGCTGCGTCAGGCGAGCGGCGACAGCTGTCCGCAGCACGCCGGCTGAAGCGCCAGCCAACGACGAAGGCGCGGCTGTCAGTCCGGATCTGTGGCGCCGAAAAACCGCGCGCCTCGTCGGCATCCGGTCACCCCTGCCGCCCAGCAAGCGGGAAATATCGTTCAGCAGACGCATCGTCGTTCCTCGTCGTATGCGGATCGGTCGCACGGATTGGTCGCCGCAGGCCGCCGGAACTTACACCCGATCGCCGCTTCGCGGTAAGGTTCGCCCGGATCAGGAGGAACCGCATGGCACACACGCAAGTCACGATGAACGGCCGCACGGTGGCGGTCGAGATCACCCCGGCCGCGGAACGCGCGCTGGCGGCGCGCAGCGAGCCGCTCTACGTCGAGCTGGAACTCTATTTCTCCTGCCTGGTGAAGAAATTCGTGCACTTCCGCGCCGACTCGCGCGGCAAGCCGACGGTGCCGGTGGGCGACAGGCTGCTGCTCTACTTCCGCCCGGTCACCTCCACCGCCTGCACCTTCGAGGTTGCCGAACGTCTCGGCCGCCAGCCGGAAAAGGACATCGACAGCGAGGCACTGCACCACGTCGCGCCAAAGCGGGTCAGGATCGACCATGCGAACGGCGAGTGGTGCGGGAGCTACGAGTTTCTGTAAAGATGCCGCCCATGATTCCGCCTTTCGCGATTTCCCGCCTGCCGCGCATCGAATTCGGCAGCGGCGCCCTCCGCAAGCTGCCCGACATCGCCGCGAGCTACGGGAAGCGGCTGCTGCTCGTCACCGGCGCACGCAGCTTCGTCGAATCGCCGCAGGCCGAGCCGCTATTCGACGCCTTCCGCGCACGCGGCATCGGCTGGGAGGTCGTCAAGGTCGCCGTCGAGCCGTCGCCGACTTTCGTCGATGAGACGGTGGCGGCGCTGCGCGATGGGCGTTTCGACGCGGTGATCGGCCTTGGCGGCGGCGCGGCGCTCGACGCCGCCAAGGCCGTCGCCGGTCTGCTGAAGCCGGGCAATTCGGTGATGGACCACCTCGAAGGTGTCGGCCCCGAGCTGCCCTACGCCGGCCCGGCCACGCCCTTCATCGCCGTGCCGACGACCGCGGGCACCGGCTCCGAGGCAACGAAGAACGCCGTGCTGTCGATCGCGGGACAGTTCAAGAAATCCTTCCGCGACGACAAGCTGGTCGCCGAATGGGCTATCGTCGATCCCGACCTGCTCGCTACCTGCCCGCCCGCGCTGATCGCCGCGGATGGCATGGACACCTTCACCCAGTTGCTGGAGAGTTTTGTTTCGACGCGCAGCAACCCGATGACCGACGCGCTGGCCCGCAGCGGCATCATGATGGTGAAGGACAGCCTGCTGTCGCTCCATCGCGAACCGGCGGCGCCCCAATCGCCCCTGTGGCGCGAAAAGATGGCCTACGCCGCGCTGTTATCAGGAATATGTCTGGCGCAGACGGGGCTCGGTTCGGTGCACGGGCTGGCGGCACCGCTCGGCGCCTTCTTTCCGATTCCGCACGGCGTCGCCTGCGGCACGCTGGTGGCGACCGCCACCGAGGTCAACATCGCGGCCCTGAAAGAACGTCTGCCCGACAGCCCGGCCCTGCCGAAATACGCCGAGGTCGGCCGCCGCTTCGCGATGCAGAAGGGACTGAACGGCGACGAGGCGCGCGCCTTCCTCGTCGCCACGCTGCGGCAGTGGGAAGCCGCGCTGGACCTGCCGCGCCTGTCGCACTACCGTCTCGCCGCCGCCGACTTTTCAAGGGTGGTGGCGCACAGCCGCGGCAGCAGCATGAAGACCAATCCCGTCGAACTGACGGACGCCGAACTCACCCGCATCCTCGAGGAGCGCCTCTGACATGGCCATCCACCGCCGCCCGATCCAGGAACGCATCGACTGGGTGTTCGACCTCGCCGACCGCCATGGCGCGGCCTACCGCAGCCCCGAGGCCTGGCTGGCGCGCGAGCGCTATCTCGCCGAGCATCCCACCGCCATCGCCGTGCTCAAGTGCATGGACGGCCGCATCAACATCCCCGTGGCGACGAACACGCCCGTCGGCATCCTGATGCCCTTCCGCAACCTCGGCGGCATGTTCGACCTCGGCTGGCCGCACCTCGGCGAAGTGCTCGCCCACCACGTGCAGCGCATGGTGGCAGATGGCCGGCGCGTGCTCTTCCTCATCACCTACCACTTCTCGAAGGGCAGCCCCGCACGCGGCTGCGCCGGTTTCGGCAACGACACCGCCGCTGCCATCGCGCACACGTACGAAATCCGCCGCCAGGTCGAGCACATCTTCGGCAGCGCGCACGGCACCGTCTATCCCCTCGTCTGCGGCTTCGAGACCGACGAGGACGCGCTGATCCTGCACGGCAGCGACGGCGCCACGCTGGAGATGGCGAATATTGGCGATGGCGACGGCGAACGCGCCGCGCTGGCGCCGCGGCTGGCCGCGCTGCTGCCCGACATGCCGGCGCAGATGCGCGCCGACCTGCTGCCGCTGCTCAACGGCAACCTCGACCACATCGCCGCCGTGCGCGCACAGATCGCGCAGAACGCACGCGAACTCGACATCGAGCACCGCGAATGGATGATCTGCCTCGGCCGCGGCTTCGACTTCCTGCACACGCCGAACGTCGCCCTGATCGTCGGCCCCTACAGCCCGAACCTCGACGTGCCGGTGCACACCGCTGCCGGCATCATCGCCGCCAACATGGCGGCCGGCCGCATCCCGGATGACGGCTTCCTGCTGCTCGCCTCGGTACCCTACGACGAGATCGGTGTCGACCGCGCCCGCGCCGAGCTCAAGTCGCGCTTCCTGTCCGACTTCGCCGCCGGCGTGATCCGGCAGGAATTCCCGGCGCTGGCCGACAAAATGGCGATGCGCACCGCCGTGCTCGACTGGCGCTCGCGCCGGCTGGAGCTGATCGACGGGCAGTGAAAAGTCGGCGCGGGCGGGACGGCGCACCAAGCAGCATATTGCTGACGCCAACAGGGCAATTACGGCAAAATGCGTACTGCGAGGAGGTCGCTGCCCCACCGCGGGTACACGCCGCATAACAAAATAATTCAGCTTATTTATGACCGACAGAGCGATGAGCAATCCGGCTGCCTGGCTGCAGCTTCTCCGATGGGCCCTGCTGGGTTTCGTGCTGGGCATTTCCCCTGCGCTGCAGGCGGCCGAGCCGTTGCGGCTGAACAGTGGTGTACGCGCCCCCTACTTCCAGCCCGACCAGTCCGGTTTCATCGACCGGCTCGTGCCCGAGGTGTTCCGCCGCATCGGCATCACGGCCGTCGGCGTGCAGTACGCCGCTTCCGAGCGCGCGATGATCAATGCCAACAATGGCGTCGATGACGGCCTGGTCCTGCGCATCCGCGGCCTCGAGAAGAACTACCCCAACCTGGTGATTGTCGACGAGAAGATCATCGACAACGATTTCGTCGCCTACGCGAAGCAGGCCGATTTCGCCACGACCAGTTTCGCGGCCCTGAAAGGCCGCCAGGTCGCGTTCATCAACGGCTGGAAGATCTTCGAGGCCAACCTTCCCGGCGACGTCGCGGTGACCAAGGTCCAGGAGGCGCCCCAGCTCTTCACCCTGCTCGAGCAGGGCCGGGCCGACGTGGTGCTTTACGAGCGCTGGCAGGGCAACCAGATTCTCAAGGAGACCGGCATCCGGGCGCAGGTTCTCGCTCCCCCGCTCGCCAAAAGCGAAATGTTCATGTACCTGCACAAGAAGCACGCCCACCTGGCCGGTCCGGCGGCCCGCGCCCTGCGCGACATGAAGGCGGACGGGACCTGGCAGCGCATCGCCGCGGAAAGCCTGCCCGGCTTCGGGCAGCCATGATGCCCGCGGAGGACAAGCCGCACCGCAGCCACCGCCTCGCCCGGCGGCTGGTACTGCTGACGCTGCTGGCCAGCGGCCTGATCGCCACTTTCATCACGCTGGTGCAGATCTACCTCGAGTACGATCGTGAGATCGCCGACATCGAGCGGCGCTTCGGCGAAATCGAGACGGCTTACCTGCCGAGCGTGACGCAGGGACTCTGGGTGATGGACCGGTCGGCGCTGCAGACTCTGGTCGACGGCATTCGCAAGTTGCCGGATTTCGAGCATGCGGTCGTGCAGGCCGACGGCGAGGTGATCGCCCGTAGCGGCACCCCGCCGCAAACCCACGAGTTTTCCCGCCGCTTCGACATCGAGTACGACTATCGCGGTACGCGCCAGCCAATCGGCACGCTGGAGGTGGCGGCGAGCGATGCCGGCCCCGTGGCGCGCGCCTGGCAGCGACTGTGGCTGACGCTGGTCCTCAACAGCTTCAAGACCGTGCTGGTGGCGACGCTGCTGCTGCTGTTCGTGCAGCGCATGATCACGACCCCGGTCGAGCGCATCCACGCGCATACCCGCCGGATGGCGGAAGGCCACCTCGACGAGCCGCTGCGCATCGAGACACGCTTCCCTTCCAGCCGCGGCGACGAGATCCACGGGCTGGCGCAGGCCGTCGACACGATGCGCGAAAGCCTGCGGCAGCGCAATGCCGAGCTGAACGAGAGCAACGAGCAGCTGAAGGAGGCGGTGGCCCAGAAGGACATCGCCCTCCTGCAGGTGCGCTCGTATGCGGATGAACTCGAGCTCGCCGCGGGCGTGTTCTCGCATGCGTTCGAGGGCATCATGATCACCGATGCCGACAGCATCATCCTGTCGGTCAACCCGGCCTTCACCCAGATCACCGGCTACTCGCCGGAGGAAGCGATCGGCCGGACGCCGCGCCTGCTGCGCTCCGATCACCAGGACGAGTATTTCTACCGCGACATGTGGGCCACCCTGTCACCGAGCGGCGAATGGCGCGGCGAGCTGTGGAACCGCCGCAAGGACGGCCACGCCTACCTGCAGTGGACGAGCATCACCACGATCAACGATGCCGAAGGCAAGCCCTATCGCCGCATCGCCGTGATGACGGACATCACGGAGGAGCGCCGCAACGAGGAGCGCATCCGCCACCAGGCTTTCCACGATGCGCTGACCGGCCTGCCGAACCGCACCCTGCTGAACAACCGCCTCGAGCACGCGATCCGCTCGGCCAGCCGCGGCGACGAGCGGATCGCCCTGCTGTTCATCGACCTCGACCGCTTCAAGGTTATCAACGACAGCCTCGGCCACCTGATCGGCGACCTGCTGCTCAAGGAAGCGGCGCGGCGCATGACCGACTGCGTGCGCGGCAGCGACACCGTGGCCCGCCTCGGCGGCGACGAATTCGTCATCCTCGCGCCGATCGAGCACAGCGCCGATGCGGCGCAGATCGCCGAAAAGATCATCCAGGAAATCGCCCAGCCTTTCACGATCCAGGACCATACGCTGTATGTCGGCGCGAGCGTCGGCGTCAGCGTGTACCCCGAGGACGGCACCGATCCCGCAACGTTGCTGCGCAATGCGGATGTCGCGATGTATGCCTCCAAGCAGGCCGGACGCGGCACCCTGCGCTTCTTCGACACGGGCATGAACGACCGCGCCCAGCAGCGCCTGAAGCTCGAAGCCTCGTTGCGGCGCGCCATCGCCGACCGGGAGTTCGAGCTCTACTACCAGACCAAGGTCTGCCTGCTGGACGGACGCCATTGCGGCATGGAAGCGCTGATCCGCTGGCACGACCCGCAACTCGGCCTCGTGTCCCCGGCGGACTTCATTCCGCTGGCCGAGGAAACCGGCCTGATCGTACCGATCGGCGACTGGGTACTCGATGCCGCCTGCGCCCAGATGCGCCGCTGGCGCGATGGCGGCAGCATCGCCGGGCCGGTCGCCGTCAACGTCTCGGCCCTGCAGCTCGACGATCCCGAGTTCGCGGCACGGGTGGTCGACATCCTGCGGCGCCACGACATCGACGGCAGCCACCTGCAGATCGAGGTGACCGAGTCCACCGTGATGGCCAACCCGGAACAGGCGATCCGCGCCCTCGGCCGGCTGTCCTCCCTCGGCATCAGCATCGCCGTCGACGACTTCGGCACCGGCTACTCGAGCTTCAGCTACCTCAAGCGCCTGCCGATCAACGTCCTCAAGGTCGACCGCTCGTTCGTAAACGACATCGGCACCAGCAGCGAGGACGAACAGATCGTCACCGCGATCATCCAGGTCGCGCACGCGCTCAAGCTGCAGGTCGTCGCGGAAGGCGTCGAGACGCGTGAGCAGGCGGCCTTCCTCACCCGCCTCGGCTGCCATTTCGGCCAGGGCTACCTCTACGCGAAACCGCTGCCGCGGGAGGAGTTCGAGCGTCTGGTCGGGGCCTGAAAGGACCCGGCAGGAAAGTCGGCGCCGGCGGGACGGCGCCCGAACGTTTCAGCGCGTCCTGACTGCGGCGAGGATGCCCTGCATCAGGGCGAGCGGCGTGGGCGGGCAGCCGGGAATCCGGACATCGACCGGGATGACGTTTTCCACGGCGCCGCAGGTCGCGTAGTTGGGTCCGAAGAGTTGGCCGATCTCCCCGCAGCCGCAGCCGCAATCGCCGACGGCAACGACCAGCTTGGGATCGGGCGTGCAGGCGTAGGCGATCTTCACCGCGTTCTCCATGTTCTTCGTCACCGGGCCGGTGACGAGCAGCATGTCGGCGTGGCGCGGGCTGGCGACGAACTTGATGCCGCTGCCTTCGAGGTTGTAGTAGGGATTGTTGAGCGCGTGAATCTCGAGCTCGCAGGCGTTGCAGGAGCCGGCATCGACCTCGCGGATGGTCAGCGCGCGGCCGAGGATGCGCAAGATTTCATCGTTGAGGCGGTCGAGTTCCCTCTTCGCATCCCCCGCGTCGGGGGCGGGCTCGCTGACGACGCCGGTCTTGAGGATGTGCTTGAGGACGGACCACATGTTCAGATGTCCTGCCCGGAATACGAGAGGTTGAACGACTTGTTGATGAGCGGGAAGTCGGGGACGATGTCCTTCATCACCGCGTGTTCGAGCGCCGGCCAGGCCTGCCACGACGGGTCGTGCGGATGAACGCGCGCAAGGCGGCCGTCGGCGCCGAAGCGCACGCCGACCAGCACTTCGCCGCGCCAGCCCTCGACGATGCCAAGGCCGCTGGCGTCGGCGACGGGCACGACGGGACGGCGTATCTCGCCGGCCGGCATGCCGGCGGCGAGCAGGCGCAGCAGGCGCAGGGACTCGAAGACTTCGTCGAAGCGCACGGCGACGCGGGCGGCGACGTCGCCGCGCTCGTCGGTGGCCGGGCGCACGCCGAACTGTGCCCAGGGCGGCGGCGGCGTGTAGCCCTGCCGATAGGCGCGGCCGTCGAGGATCAGGCCGGTGGCGCGGGCGGCCATGCCGCTCAGGGACAGCTCGCGCGCGAGGGCGGCGTCGATGGGGCCGGTGGTCAGGAAACGGTCCTGCAGGCCGGCATGCTCGTCATAGATGCGGCGCAGTTCCTTCACCGCCGGCCCGATCGCCTCGCACTGCGCGACGATGGCGGCCAGCGCCGCGGCATCGAGGTCCTGCGCGACGCCGCCGGGGACGATGCTGTCCATCATGAAGCGGTGGCCGAACAGCTGCGCGTTGAGGCGCACCCAGTCCTCCTTGAGGCGGAAGAACTGTGCCAGGCCGAAGGCGAAGGCGGCGTCGTTGCCGAGCATGCCGAGGTCGCCGAGGTGGTTGGCGATGCGCTCGCGTTCGAGGATCAGCGCCCGCAGGGCCAGCGCGCGTGGCGAGGGTTCGACGCCGCAGGCGGCCTCGACGGCGCTGGCGTAGGCCCAGGCGAAGGCGCAGGTGGAGTCGCCGGAGATGCGGCCGACAAGCTTCGCGCCCGTGGAAAAGTCGGCGCCGGCGAGACGGCGCTCGACGCCCTTGTGCTGGTAGCCGAGCCGCTGTTCGAGGCGCAGCAGGCGTTCGCCGATCACCGAGAAGCGGAAGTGTCCCGGCTCGATGATGCCGGCGTGGATGGGGCCGACGGGAATCTCGTGGGCGCCTTCGCCGCCGACCTGGACGAAGTCGTAGTCGGTCGGCCGATTGTCGAAGGCAGGCGCTTCGCCCGCATCGTGACGCAGCGGATACCAGTCGGCGGGCCAGCCGCCGTGACGCAGCCAGGGGCGCTGGTCGCCACCTTCCGTCGCGATGCCGACGAGGTCGCGCGTGGCGCGCTGCATGCGGTTGGCGGCCGGGAAGCGGCCGGACAGGTCGGGATAGACGGGGCACTCGTTACCTTGTTCGGGCAGGTCGAGGCGTACCCACGCATGTCCCTCATTCAGGCCGAATACGACGTCGAGCCGGAAACCTTTGCCCGCGGCGCGGCAGTCGGAACCCCACAGCGCCGCCAGACGGCCGCCGGCGAGCTGCACGGCCGCGGCAAAGTCCTTGAGTTCGTCGCCGTCGGCGGCGCGGCCGCGCCACACCGGTGCAGCGAGGCCGGGCTGCAGCGTGAAGTCGATCGGTTCGTCGTCGAAGAGGAACATGGGCAGATGGACGGGCTAGCCGAGCATGCGCGCCGCTTCGTGGAACCAGCGCGTCAGGTAGGGGGGGATCCACAGGCCGAGCATCAGCACCAGGCCGAGATGGACGAACACCGGCGTGATGGCGGGCGCGTGCGGCAGGCGCTTCGCCTCCGTCTCGCCGAAGACCATCGGCTGCACCTTGCCGAAGATGGCGGCGAAGGCGACGCCGAGCGCCAGCAGCAGGATCGGCGTCGCCCAGGCGTGGTGCTTCATGGCGTGCGTCAGGATCATGAACTCGCTGGCGAACACGCCGAAGGGCGGCATGCCGAGGATGGCGAGGGTGCCGAGCATCAGGCCCCAGCCGATCAGCGGATTGATCTTCATGAGGCCGCGGATGTCCGCCATGATCTGCGTGCCGGTCTTCTGCGTGGCGTGGCCGACGGCGAAGAAGATCGCCGACTTGGTCAGCGAATGCATGGTCATGTGCAGCAGGCCAGCGAAGTTGGCGACCGCGCCACCCATGCCGAAGGCGAAGGTGATCAGGCCCATGTGCTCGATGGACGAATAGGCGAACATGCGCTTGACGTCCTTCTGCCGCGACAGGAAGAACGCGGCCAGCAGGAGGGTGAACAGGCCGAAGCCCATCATCAGGTTGCCGGCGAAATTGTCGGGAATGGCGCCGTCGGCGAGCACCTTGACGCGCAGGATGGCGTAGAGCGCGACGTTGAGCAGCAGGCCCGAAAGCACTGCCGAGACCGGCGTCGGGCCTTCGGCGTGGGCGTCGGGCAGCCAGTTGTGCAGCGGCGCGAGGCCGACCTTGGTGCCGTAGCCGACCAGCAGGAAGATGAAGGCGAGCACCATGATGGCGGGTTCGAGCTGGCCCTTGACCTCGACGAGATGCGTCCACAAGAGCGCGGTGCCGCTGTGGCCGAGCACACGCTCGGCGGCGAAGTAGAGCAGGATGGTGCCGAACAGCGCCTGCGCGATGCCGACGCCGCAGAGGATGAAGTATTTCCATGCCGCTTCGAGCGAGGCCGGCGTGCGGTAGAGCGAAACCAGCAGCACGGTGGTCAGCGTCGCCGCTTCCATCATCACCCAGAGCAGGCCGAGGTTGTTGGTGGTCAGCGCCGCCAGCATGGTGAACATGAAGAACTGGTACATGCTCTTGTAGAGGCGCAGGCGCGGCTTGGTCAGGCGGCCGTGCGCCGCCTCGTTGGCCATGTAGGGACCGGAGAAGATGCTGGTGGTCAGGCCGACGAAGGCGGTCAGCGCGACGAAGAAGACGTTGAGCGAATCGATGAAGAACTGCTCGCCGAAGGCAAAGCGCGGGCCGTTGGCGACGATCTCGACCGTGAGGCCGGCGGCGGCGAGGAAGGTGCCGAGGCTGGCGAGGACATTCAGGTTGGGCGCCCAGGCGCGCTCGCCCGCCACCGTCAGCAGCGCACCGCTGACGAGGGGAATGGCGAGCATGAGGATGAAGAGATCCATGGGCTCAGTTGTCCTTCAGGCGTTCCATGTGATGGATGTCGAGGCTGTCGAACTGGTCGCGGATCTGGAAGAAGAACACGCCGAGGATGATCACGCCGACCAGCACGTCGAGGGCGATGCCGAGCTCGACCACCATCGGCATGCCGTAGGTGGCGCTGGTGGCGGCGAGGAACAGGCCGTTCTCCATCGACAGGAAGCCGACCACCTGCGTGACGGCCTTGCGGCGCGTGATCATCATCAGGAAGGCGAGCATCACGACGGCAAGGGCTATGCCGAGCGTGCCGCGCGCGATCGAGCTGGACAGCTCGGAGATCGGCAGCGCGACGTTGAAGGAGATCATCACCAGCGCGATGCCGATCAGCATGGTGGTCGGGATGTTGATCAGCGGCTCGACCTCGCCCTTGACGTGCAGCCGGCGCACCAGCCGGTGCAGGATCCACGGCAGCAGGAAGGCCTTGAGGGTCAGCGTCAGCGCGGCGGAGTAATAAAGATGCGACTGGCCGGTCTTGACGGCGACCACCAGCGTGGACAGGAACAGCGTGAAGCCCTGCAGCGCGAAGAGGTCGATGAGCTTGAGCACGCGGCGCTGCGCCAGCATGGCGAAGGCGAGCAGCAGGATCACCGAGGCGAACAGGTTGATGAGCTGCGCCGACAGCGGTATCACGGCATTCATACGCGGTTCTCCAGCAGCAGCTTGACCAGCATGCCGAGCACCGCGAGCAGGAAGGCGGTGCCGAGGAACTCAGGCGCGCGGAAGATGCGCATCTTGGCGTTGATCGTCTCGATCAGCGCGAGCAGGAAGCCGCCGATGCCCAGCTTGAGCAGCAGCAGCGGGATCGCGGCCAGCAGCGCGAGGAAGTTGTCGCGCTCGGCGATGCCCCAGGGGAAGAACAGCGCAAGGCCGAGGCAGGAATAGGCGTAGAGCTTGAGGCTCGCCGCCCACTCGATGAGGGCGAGGTGGCGGCCGGAGTATTCGAGGATCATCGCCTCGTGGATCATGGTCAACTCGAGGTGGGTGGCCGGGTTGTCGACCGGTACGCGCGCGTTCTCGGCCAGCGACACCATGGTGAAGGCGACGCCGGCAAAGGCGAGGCTCGGGTAGATGATGAAGTCGCGGTGGGCGAGCGTCTCGACGATGGTCGCCACCGAGGTGGATTGCACGATCAACGCGACGGTGAAGATGACGATCAGCAGCGCCGGCTCGGCGAGGAAGCCGACCAGCATCTCGCGCCGGCCGCCGAGCGTGCCGAAGGAGGTGCCGATGTCCATGCCGGCCAGCGCGATGAAGACACGCGCCAGGCCGAACACGCCGACCAGCGCCAGCGCATCGGCCGCAGGTGCGAACGGCAGGTCGGTCGACAGGCTGGGGATGATCGCGCAGGCGAGCACCATGCAGCCGAAGATGACGAAGGGTGCGGCGCGGAACAGCGACGAGGCGCCGTGCGCCAGCACGACGTCCTTGTGGAACAGCTTGTGCAGCATGTAGTAGGGCTGCAGCAGCGGAGGCGCGCCACGGTTCTGCAGCCAGGCGCGGCACTGGTTGACCCAGCCGGTCAGCAGCGGCGCCAGTGCCAGCGCCAGGACGATGGCGAACAGCTGGCCGAGGAATCCGGAGAGGCTGAATGTCATGGCCGGGCGACGAGCAGCAGCAGGATGAGGGTGACGAAGCTGTACATCAGGTAGACCGCGATGCGGCCGCCCTGCAGGTGCGTGATCAGCGTCGACACCCAGGCGGCGGCACGGGCAACCGGCAGGTAGAGCCAGTACCAGAAATGGTCCTCGACCTTGACCGAGTAGTAGGGTTCCTTGTCGCGGAGGGTCGGGAAATGGCGCTCCATGCGGAACATCGGCTCGAAGATGCGGCGGATCGGCTGCGAGAAGCCCTCGGCGGTGTCCTGCGCGCGCGGTCCCTGGAAGTGGTAGCCGCAATCCCACGCGGGCGAGCGGCGCACGCGGCCGTGGTAGAGGCGGCGCACCAGCCAGCGGCCGAACAGCAGCGTGGCGACGATGAAGGCGAGGAACAGCAGCGGCTCGTAGCTGGCCCGCTCCGGCGAGATCGGTGCGAGCATCCACCAGCCGTTTTCGGCGACACGGTCGGCGAGGCCCTTGCCAAGCAGTTGCTGCGTCGCGGCGTCGATGCGCAGGATGATCGTGCCGGGCAGCACGCCGAGCAGCAGGGTCAGCCCGCCGAGCCAGACCAGGCCGAGGCGTTCCCAGGGTCCGGCGTCATGCGCGTCCTTGAGGGCCGGCTCGCGCATCTGGCCGAGGAAGATGATGCCGTAGAACTTGACCATGGCGAAGCCGGCCAGTGCGGCCACCAGCGCGACGATCGCGGCGGCGACGGGCACCACCATGTTGAGCCAGGGATGCGGCAGCCCCGGCGAGAACAGGAAGCCCTGCAGCAGCAGCCATTCGGAAACGAAGCCGGACAGCGGCGGCAGGCCGGCGCCGGCGATCACGCCGGCCAGCGCCAGCCAGGCCACCCAGGGCATCGGGCCGATCAGGCCGCCGAGCTTGCCGAGGCTGCGCTCCTTCGTCGCGTGCAGCACCGAGCCGGTACAGAGGAACAGCAGGCTCTTGAAGCCGGCATGGGCGAGGCAGTGGTAGAGGACGGCGGTCAGCGCCAGCGCGGCGAGCGCCTCCATGGCGTAGGCGTGGAAGATCAGCGTCAGACCGATGCCGACGGCGATCAGGCCGATGTTCTCGATCGATGAGTAGGCGAGCAGGCGCTTCATGTCGGACTGTACCGTCGCGTAGAACACGCCGAACAGGGCGGTCAGCAGGCCGATGGCGAGCGCCACCACGCCCCACCACCAGAGCGTCATGCCGACGAGGTCGAAGCTGACGCGCAGCAGGCCGTAGATGGCAGTCTTGAGCATCACGCCGCTCATCAGCGCCGACACCGGCGATGGGGCCGCCGGATGCGCCTCGGGCAGCCACACATGGACGGGCAGCAGGCCCGCCTTGGCGCCGAAGCCGAACAGCGCCAGCAGGAAGGCCACCGAGCCCCAGAAGGGCGACAGTTCCTGCGCGCGCATGCCGGCAAACGTGTAGTCGCCGCTGCCACCGACGCCGCCGGTCATCACGCCGAAGGACAGCAGGATGGCGATGGCACCGACGTGGGCGATCAGCAGGTAGAGGTAGCCGGCCTGGCGGATCGCGGCATGCCGGTGGTCGGTGGTGACGAGGAAGAAGGAGCTCAGCGCCATCGTCTCCCAGGCCACCATGAAGGCATAGGCGTCGTCGGCCAGCAGCACCATCAGCATGCTGGCGAGGAACAGGTGGTATTCGACGCACAGCACGCCGGGCGCCGTGCCCTGCCCGCCCTGGCCCGGATGGCGGAAATAGCCGGCGGCGTAGATGGAAATGCCGGCGGAGACGATGCCCAGCAGCAGCACGAACACGGCGGAAAGATTGTCGAGCCGGAGGTGGAAGGGCAGGTCGGGCAGGCCGATGGCGAGCACGGCGGTCTGTGCCGGGCTGCCCAGCGAGCCCAGCGCGACCAGGCCGGCGACGATGCCGACGAGTGCGCCGAGCGGGAACAGCGTGCGGGCGATGAAGCGGGTATTGCGCGGCGCCACCAGCCCCGCCGCCCCGATCGCCAGCCAGGCGCAGGCGACGATCAGCAGGGTGTCGATGGGCAGCAGGCCGGGCACGATCAGAATTCGTTGCGAATCCGGTTGTAGCCCTGCACCAGGCTGCGGTTGGCAGCCACGACGCTCTCCGAGAAACTCGTCGCATCACCCGTCACCGGCTGGATGTTGGCCAGCTCGGCATCGGAATGGACGTTGGTGGTCGAGGGGATGTAGAAGCCGGGCGGCACGTGGCAGCCCTCGACGACGGAGTTGTGGCGCACCACCGACCCGTCGCCGACGGTGCAGTTGAACAGCACCGAATTGAAGCCGATGAAGACGTTGTTGCCGACCGTGCAGGGGCCGTGCACGATGGAGCGGTGGGCGATCGAGCTTTCGCGGCCGATCGTCACGCCGCCGCCGGCCTTGCAGTGGATGACCACGCCGTCCTGGATGTTGGAGCCGGCGCCGATGACGATGGGCTCCATCCCGCCCTGTGCATCGATCTCGTCGGCGCGGATGACGGCGTAGGGGCCGATGAAAACATCCGCCTCGACGATCACCTTGCCGCACAGGATCGCGGTGGGATCGACGAAAGCGGACTCATGCACGACCGGAAGGTCGCCGGAAGGATTCTTGCGGATCATGGGCTCGGACTCGGCGGCTCGTGGGTAAAGCGTCGATTCTAATGCGCCTCCCGTTCAGAACACCAGATTCATCATGACCATCAGCACGGCGATGAACAGCACGGTCATGATGCCGCCGGCGCGCATGAAATCGGCGACGCGGTAGCCGGCCGGTCCCATGATCAGGGCATTGACCTGGTGGGTCGGCAGGAAGAAGGAGTTCGAGGTCGCCAGCGCCACGGTCAGGGCGAACACCGCCGGGTTGGCGCCGGCGCCGATCGCGATGTTCACCGCCAGCGGCACCAGCAGCACGGTGGCGCCGACGTTGGACATGACCAGCGTGAAGAAGGTGGCGAGGATCGCGATGGCGAGCTGGATCACCCAGATCGGCGTGCCGCCGAGCAGCGCCAGCGTCTGCTGGGCGATCCAGGCCGCCGTGCCGCTGGTCTCGACCGCGAGGCCGAGCGGAATCAGGCTGGCGAGCAGGAACACCGACTTCCAGCTCACCGCGTGGTAGGCCTCCTCGATCTTCAGCACGCCCGACAGGACCATGCCGATGGCGCCGGCCATCAGCGCGATCGACAGGCGGATGTCGGTGAACAGGATCAAGCCCAGCGCGATGGCGAAGAAGAACAGTGCCGGCTTGACCTTGTTCGGCCGTAGCTCCTCGTGCGGATACTCGGTGGTGACGACGACGAAGTTCTTGTCGCGCTCGAGGTGGGCCAGCGCCTCCCAGGTGGTATGCGCCACGATGGCATCGCCGGCCATCAACGGCATGTCGCGGATGCCGTCGCCCTCGCGCAGGGTTTCGCCGCCGCGGTGCAGGGCCGTCATCGAGATGCCGTAGGTCTTGCGCATCCAGACGTCGCGGGCGCTCTTGCCGATCAGGTCGGAACCCGGCGGGATGACGACTTCGGCGATGCCGGCCTTGGTCGGCGCCAGCTGTTCGGCGAAGGTTTCGAGCTGGTCGCGCAGCTTGAGGCCGTTCTCCGCGGCGAATTCGCGCAGGCGGTCGGGCGCGCCGAGGATGCCGAGCACGCTGCCCGGATAGATCTGCACGTCGCGGGCCGGGCCCATGCGCAGGTCGTTGTTGCCGCGGTGGATGGCGATGATGCGCAGGCGGTTGGGCGTCTCGATGTCGCCGATCAGCTGGTTCGCCACCGGGCTCTCTTTCGGCACGACCATCTCGTAGAGGGCGTAGTCGAGACCGTAGAGCTGCTGGAAGTAGTCGAGCGGGTCGTTGAAGCTGCCCGGATCTTCGGTTTGCGCCTTGCCCGGCAGCACGAAGCGGCCGGCGAGCACGAAATAGACGATGCCGGTCGCCAGCAGCGCCAGGCCGACCGGCGTGACGGAAAAGAGCGACCAGGTTTCCATCTGGTGCTCGGCCGGCAGGGCCTTGTTGGAGGTGAGGATCAGGTCGTTGAGCAGGATCAGCGGGCTGGAACCGACCATGGTGATGGTGCCGCCGAGGATGGCGCAGAAGCCCATCGGCATCAGCAGGCGGGACATGGGCAGGTTCGTGCGTGCCGAGATGCGGCTCACCACCGGCAGGAACAGTGCCGCGGCGCCGACGTTCTGCATGAAGCTGGAAATGAAGCCGACGGTGCCGGAGATGGCCGGGATGATGCGCGCCTCGGTCTGGCCGGCGAGCTTGAGGATGGTCGCCGCCACCTTGCTCATCAGGCCGGTCTTGTCGAGCGAAGCACCGATGATCATCACCGCGATGATCGACACCACCGCATTCGAGGAAAAGCCGCGGAACAGCTCGGTGCTCGGCACCAGCGGCTTCTCGAAGCCGAACACGCCATGGAAGTGGCTGATCAAACCGAGCAGCACCATGATGCTGACGGCCGCGACATCGACGCCGACCACCTCGAAGGCGAACAGGAACACCGTCAGCATCAGGATGCCGAGCACGACGGCGATCTGGCTGCTGGGCACGACGGTGGCGGCGATGCCCCAGGCGATCAGGAACAGGACGGCGGCGACGAGGGTCTTGGTATTCGGTTTGTTCATCTTTCTTCTACCTTCATGCAAAAGTCGGTGCGGGTGGGACGGCGTGCTCAGTCGACGGGGGCCGTCTGCGGCTTCCTGAGCAGCGTTGAGGAATGCGGGATGCCGGCCGCATCGGCAGCGGCATAGGCCGCTTCGATTGCCTGCTCCGCCGTCGGGAACACATTCGCCTGGCTGATGTAGTCGAACAGGCCGGTAGCGCGCATGACGTCGATGACCTGCTTCTTCAGGCCGGCGAACATGACGGTGATGCCGTTGGCGCGCAACCGCTCGACCAGCTGGCGGACCATCTCCTCGCCCGAGGCGTCGATCTCGTTGATGCCGTCGGCGACGATGATCATGTAGGAAAGGCGCTTGTGGTGGGCGACGGCCTCGAGGATCGCATCCTCGAAGAATGACACGTTGGCGAAATAGAGCCGGCCGTCGAAGCGGATCGCCTCGACCACCTGCGATTCGGGCAGGTCGTTGACCCTGACGTCCCGCAGGGTGCCATCCGGAAACCGTCCGAGGATGGCGACGCGCGGCGTCATGGTGCGGTAGAGGTAGAGGCCCAATGCCAGTCCGGCGCCGATCAGGATGCCCTTGTCCAGATGGGGCGCGACGGCCAGCGTGGCGACGAAGGTGACGACCGCGGCGATGCCGTCGTGCCGGTTGGCGTGCCAGGCGTGCCTGATCGCACCGAAGTTGATCAGGCCGATCACCGCCATGATGATCACCGCGGCCAGCACGGCCTGCGGCAAGTGGTAGAGCAGCGGCGTGAGGAACAGCAGGGTCAGCAGCACGAAGGCGGCCGTGATCACCGAGGACATGCCTGTCTGCGCACCGGCATTGATGTTCACCGCCGAGCGCGAGAACGAGCCCGAGACCGGGAAGGCCTGCGAGAGGCTGCCGACGATGTTGGCCAGGCCCTGGCCGATGAGTTCCTGGTTCGGATCGATGCGCTCGCGGGTCTTCGCGGCGATCGCCTTGGCAATGGAGATCGCCTCCATGAAGCCGACCAGCGAGATCACGATGGCGGTGGACAGCAGCGCGCCCAGTGCATCCCAGGAGATGGTCGGCATGCTGAAGCTGGGCAGGCCTTCGGGTACCTTGCCGACCACCTGGCCGCCGCCGGCAAGCCTGATTTCGCCGCCGGTGCCGTGTACCGCGCGGGCAATGCGCCACTGGCTGCCGTCCGACTGTGCCCCGGCCGGCAGCCGGCCCTGGGCATAGAACTGCGGAGGCACGCCCTCGACCGCCGCCACCTGCTCGAACACGACGCTGCGGATGGCCCGGGTACGGCGCCGGTTCTCTTCTTCGCGATCCTTGAGCTGGAGCTTGAGCAGTTCGATTTCGTAGTTGAGCGTGGCGCTTGCGTGTGAAGCGCCGGTCCCGCCCTTGTGCAGCTTCAGGAGTTCGGCACCCTTCGCCGACATCTGCGCGTTGATCTCCGCGATGCGCCCTTCGGTACCCAGATAATCGTCCAGCAGCGCTCTCGCCTCAGGGTCGCCGATCTGGTCGAGCCGGGCCGTGGCGTTGCGCTCGAAGCCGGCCTGCCATGAAACCAGCGTGGTGAGCGCGACCGCGATCAGCACGCCGGGCAGTTTCGGCCGCCATTTGCGGATCGCCCACATGATCGCGATCGCCGCCAAGCCCATCGCCAGCGTCGGCAAATGGGTATCGCCGACCTGCTTCACCACGCCCCAGATGTCGCTGACGAAGGATTCCGAGCGGCTCATCGGCACACCGATCAGCTTGTTGATCTGCGACAGGCCGATGATCATCGCCGCAGCGTTGGTGAAGCCGACGATGACCGGGTGGGACAGGAAGTTGACCACCACGCCCAGCTTGAAAACACCGAGCACGAGCTGGACGATGCCGACCAGCAGGGCCAGCATGATGGCCAGCGCCACGAAATGGTCGGAACCGGGGGCCGCCAGCGGCGCGAGCGACGATGCCGTCAGCAGCGACACCACCGCGACCGGGCCGGTGCCGAGCTGGCTCGAGGAACCCCACAGCGCCGCGACGGCGACTGGCAGGAATGCGGCATAGAGGCCGTAGTAGGCCGGCAGGCCGGCGAGCTGCGCGTAGGCCATCGACTGCGGCACCAGGACGAGCGCGACCGTCAGGCCGGCGACAAAGTCGGCGCGCAAGCTTGCGCCGCCATACGGCAACCAGCGCAGGAAGGGCAGGATGCGCTTCATGAAATCCGTTTGCATTCAATGGGTACCGGCCGTCTTTACGCGCCTTGGACGGTCTTTTCACGGTGTCTTGACGCGACGGGTGATATTAGCAGTCGTGAGTAACCATGGCGCAACAAGGTACTTATTGCTCAATCAGGGACACATATCCCGCTACCGCACTGCAGCATCACGACGCGAAGGAATCCGCATGGACCTGCACAACGCCCGCTGGGGCAAGACCCTGTTCTGGGGAGCGGTCACGGCACTGCTGTATGCGTCGCTGTTCTACTACGGCGACCTGATCCTCCACATGGCCCATACGACCCCGCCCGCCTGCGTCGTCGGCCACGGCGCCGATGCGGTCTACTTCCACAAGCCCGATGCCGACGCCTGCGCGGCGCAAGGCGGCCACCTCGAACCCGGCGTGTGGTGGCATGTCCTGATCCCGATCCTGTTCGCCCTCGCCATCTCCTTCGCCCACGGCGCCTTCACCGGCCTGTTCTGGGACATGATGGGGCTCAAGGCCGCCACCCATCCGGACAAGCATTGACGCCATGGAAGCCATCCAGTTCATCGAACTCAATGCGGCGACGGTTTTCCTGCTCGTCCTGATCGGCTTCATCGGCGGCATGGTGTCGGGCTTCATCGGCTCGGGCGGGGCCTTCGTGCTGACGCCGGCGATGATGTCGCTCGGTGCCCCGGCCATCGTCGCGGTCGCCTCCAACATCTGCCACAAGTTTCCCAAGGCGCTCGTGGGGGCCACCAAGCGCCACAAGTACGGCCAGGTGGACGTCAAGCTCGGCATCGTCCTCGGCATCTTCGCGGAACTCGGCATGCTCGCCGGCAAGCACCTGATGGTCGGCATCATGCGGGAATTCGGCAAGACGGGCACCGACCTGTATGTATCGGTCATCTTCATCGCAGTGCTCGCCGTCGTCGGCAGCTTCGTGCTGCGCGACTACCGCAAGCTGCGGCATGCGGACCACGACCTGCCGCACGAAACGCCGCAGCTGGCGCGCTGGATCCAGTCCATCCACATCCCCGGCACGATGGTCTACTTCGATGCGATCAAGACCCGCATCTCGCTGCTGTTCGTCATCCCGATCGGCTTCGCCACCGGCCTGCTGGCCTCGGCCATCGCCGTCGGCGGCTTCATCGGCGTGCCGGCGATGATCTACCTGATGGGGATCCCGGCACTGGTCGCCTCCGGGACCGAACTGGTCATCGCCTTCGTGATGGGGATGGGCGGCACCTTCCTCTATGGCCTCGAGGGTGCGGTGGACGTGCGCCTGTCGATGCTGATCCTGCTCGGCTCGCTGTTCGGCATCCAGCTCGGCGCGATCGGCACCACCTACGTCAAGGACTACCAGATCAAGCTGGTCATGGCGGTGATCATGCTCACCGTGCTGTTCTCGCGCATCTTCTACATCCCCGGCTACCTGTCCGGACTCGGCATGATCGACCCGATCAGCGACGGCCACATCGCGACGCTGAAGACGCTGGGCGACAGCGTGCTGGCCGTCGCCCTGATCCTCGGGGCGATCACCGTGCTCACCTCCTTGACCAAGGGCATCGCCGAGCACCGCAAGGCAGACATGGCGCGCCAGCTCGCGGCGAGCATGGCCGCGCTGGCGCCCGCCCCCGGCAGCATGGGCAGCCTCAACCCGAGCGGCCGCTTCGAACGCATCCTGCTCGCCACCGACGGTTCGGAATACAGCGCCGGCGCCGAACGCGTCGCCCTCGACCTAGCCCGCCGCAACCGCGCGAAGCTCTTCATCGCCGGCGTGGCGGTCTACAACCCGGAATACGCGACCAGCGTGCCGGGACTCGAGGCGACCGCACTGGAGCAGGCAAGGCGGAACGTCGCCGCCGCGGCCGCCGCCGCGACGGCGGTCGATCACGAAGTCGTCATCACCGTGGCGGACGATCCCTGGCGCGGCATCGTCGAGGCCGCCGAGGAGTACCGTGCCGACGTCATCGTCATGGGAAGGCGCGGCCGGCGCGGCCTGGCGCGGACGATGATCGGCGACGCCACGGCGCGCGTGATCGGCCACGCCCCGTGCAGCGTCCTGGTCGTGCCGCGCGGCGCCCAGGCCTGGGAGCACGGCGTGCTGGTCGCCACCGACGGTTCGCGCTACGGCGATGCGGCCGCCTGGTCGGCCGGCCGGCTCGCCGCCGCCGCCGGCCTGCCGCTCGCCATCGTCTCCGCGGTGCTGCCCAGCCACAACGAACAGCGCCGCCGCGAAGCGGTTCAGGCCGTCGAGCGCGTCAAGCTCGGCCTCGCCGTCGGCACCCTGGCGACCGGCATCGTCGCCGAGGGCCGCCCCGAACAGGTCATCCTCGACCAGGCACGCCACGCCGGCGCCGACCTGATCATCGTCGGTACCCACGGCCGCACCGGCCTCGACCGGTTGCTGCTGGGCAGCGTCGCCGAACGCGTCATCGGGCTCGCCGGCTGTCCGGTGCTGGCCGTAAAGAATTGATCCTTCCGCCCCGTCCCGCCGGCGCCGACTTTTGCCCGCGCGACAGGCGATAATGACTACATGCCCATGTTCTCCAACCCTGCGTTGAAAATTCTCGTCATCGAGGACAACCCCGACCTCGCCGCCAACCTCGTCGACTATCTGGAGGCCCGCAACTGTCTCGTCGACACGGCCAGCGACGGGCTGACCGGCCTGCATCTTGCCGGCACGCAGGATTTCGATGTCATCCTGCTCGACCTGATCCTGCCCGGCATCGACGGCCTTACCCTGTGCCGCCACCTGCGCCAGACCGCCGGCAAGGCGACGCCGATCCTGATGCTCACGGCGCGCGACACCCTCGACGACAAGATCGCCGGGCTCGAGGCCGGCGCCGACGACTACCTGGTCAAGCCCTTCGCCCTGCGCGAAGTGGTGGCCCGCATCCAGGCACTGACCCGGCGCGCCCAGGCGGCGGTCGTCCCCACCGAACTGCGGGTGGCCGACCTGGTCTTCGACCCGGCCACCTTCCGCGTTACCCGCGCCGGCAGGCCGATCGTGCTGCCGCCGATTCCGCTGCGCATCCTCGAACTGCTGATGCGCGCATCACCGCGCGTCCTCGTCCGGGCGGAACTCGAGCGTAGCCTGTGGGGGGACTCCCCGCCGGACTCCGATGCCTTGCGCACCCACCTGCACGTACTGCGCAGCGCCATCGACAAGCCCTTCGGCCGTCCGCTGCTGCACACCCTGCGCGGCATCGGCTGGCAGCTCGCGGCCGATCCGCCGCCCGGCGATGCGCAAGCGGCATAGCCTCCGCGTCCGCGTCGCCCTCGCCTTCGCCGCTCTCGGCGCGACACTCGGCCTGATCTTCGCTGTCGGGATCCGGTTCGCCGCCCACGACGTGTCGCAACGCCTGATGGACGAAACGCTCGCTGCAGAGTTGTCCGACTATATGGCCCGGCGGGCGCGCAATCCGCAATCCCTGCCGCCGGCCACCGCCAACCTCAGCGGCTATCTGATCCGTCCCGGCGAAGCGGCCCCGCAACTGCCGGAAGGACTCGCCCGCCTGCCGTCCGGCCGCCACGAAATCACGATCGGCGATACGCCCTACCGTGTCGCCATCGCCGACAGCGGTAGCGAACGCTTCATCCTGCTTTTCAACGAATCGCGCCAGCAGCGCCGCGAACAACGCTTCCTCGCCTGGCTGATCGGCGGTGCGCTGCTGATGACGCTGATGTCAGCGCTGGGTGGCTACTGGCTCGCCGGACTCGGCATCGCGCCGGTGACGGAACTCGCACAGGCCGTCGGCCGGGCCGACCCCGAAAACCCGCCCCGCCTGGCACGCTCCGCCGGGCCAGGGGACGAGGTCGACGAACTGGCACGGGCTTTCGACCGCTACCTCGCGCGGCTGGCCGCCTTCATCGAACGCGAGCGCAATTTCGCGGCCGACGCCAGCCACGAGCTGCGCACGCCGCTGTCCGCGATCCGCGGTGCCGCGGAAGTACTCGCCGACGACCCCGTGCTGACCGATGCCCAGTCGGCACGCATCGGCCGCATCCTGCGGGCGACGGATGAAATGGGCGAGCTGATCGCGGCGCTGCTGCTGCTTTCGCGCGAGGAGGCGGCACCGGTCGAGGCACCCTGCGATGCCGTTCGCATCGCCCGCAACTGCATCGAACGGTATCGTGGCCAGGCGGCAAAACAGGATACGCACCTGGCGCTGGAAGCGGACGAGGTCCTGCTGCCGGTGCCCGCCGCCTATTTCGCGATCATCGTCGCCAACCTCGTGCATAACGCCGTCGCCCATACCCGCAATGGCACGGTCACGATCCGGCTCGACCCGCGACAGCTGGTCGTCGCCGATACCGGCAGCGGCATCCCCGCAGCCGATCTCGCCCATGTCTTCGAGCGCCACTTCCGTGGCAACGAAAGCACCGGCGCGGGCATCGGCCTGTCGCTGGTCCGGCGCATCTGCGAACGCCTCGACTGGCGCGTGTCGCTCACCAGCCATCCGGTCGCGGGAACGACGGTGAGCGTCCAGTTCGCGTCTTGACGCTGGCTTCACGCCCTCCCCGCTAGCATCGCCGGCTTCGGCGGACTCCGACCCGCCTATATACGGCTCTGCTAATATTCATGGTTTCCTCGCTGACCCACTCCCCTGCTCCCGACCCCACCCCGACCCCCATGAAAATGCCTGCGGGCCCCCTGGGCAAGTTCTTCCCCTTCATGATCTGGTGGCAGCTGGTCACCCGGCGCACCCTCAAGGACGACCTGCTGGCCGGCTTCACCGGCGCACTCATCGTGCTACCGCAGGGTGTCGCCTTCGCCACCATCGCCGGCCTGCCGCCGCAGTACGGCCTCTACGCCGCGATGATGCCCGCGATCATCGGCGCGCTGTTCGGCTCGAGCTGGCACCTCGTCTCCGGCCCGACCACGGCGATCTCGATCGCGGTCTTCGCCGCCCTGTCGCATACGGCGGATCCGGGCTCGGCGCAATACATCCAGCTGGTGCTGACACTGACCTTCCTCGTCGGCGTATTCCAGCTGATCCTCGGCCTGGCGCGCATGGGCGCGCTGGTGAACTTCATCTCGCATACCGTGGTGATCGGCTTCACGGCCGGGGCCGCCATCCTGATCGCGGCCAGCCAGGTGAAGAACTTCTTCGGCATCGCCATCCCGCGCGGCACGCCCTTCTACGAGATCCTGCACCAGCTCTGGGTGCAGTTCTTCGACATCAACCCGTGGGTCCTCTCGATCAGCCTCGTCACCCTCGCCACCGGCATCCTGACCAAGAAATACGCCAAGAAGATTCCCTACATGATCGCCGCGATGGTCGTCGGCAGCCTGTTCGCCGAGGCGCTGGTGCTGTGGCAGGGCAAGGAGGCCACGGGCATCCTCACCGTCGGGGCATTGCCGGCCGGGCTGCCCCCCCTGTCGCTGCCGGACTTTTCGCTCGAGGCGCTGAAGGCCACCGTCGGCCCGGCGCTGGTGATCACCATGCTGGCGCTCACCGAGGCGGTGTCGATTTCGCGCGCCATCGCCGTGCGTTCCGAGCAGCGCATCGACGGCAACCAGGAATTCATCGGCCAGGGCCTGTCGAACATCGTCGGCAGCTTCTTCTCGGCCTATGCGTCCTCGGGCTCCTTCAACCGCAGCGGCGTCAATTACGAGGCCGGTGCGCGGACGCCGCTCGCCTCGGTGTTCGCCTCGGTCGCACTGGTGCTGATCCTGCTGGTCGTCGCACCGCTCGCCGCCTACCTGCCCAACGCGGCGATGGCCGGCATCCTGTTCCTCGTCGCCTGGGGCCTGATCGACTTCCACCACATTTCGCACATCTGGCATACCAGCAAGGCGGAATCGGCCATCCTCGCCAGCACGCTGATCGGCACGCTGATCAACCTCGAGATGGGCATCTTCCTCGGCGTGTTCCTCTCGCTGCTGATGTTCCTCTACCGCACCTCGAAACCCGAGCTGATCCCGGTCGTGCCGGCGCCCGAAGAGGGTGCCTACCACTTCGTGCGCGCCAAGGGCCGGCCCGAATGCCCGCAGCTGCGCGCCGTGCGCGTCACCGGCTCCTTCTACTTCGGCGCCGCCAGCTACGTCCAGCAGATGCTGCAGCAGATCGACGAGGACAACCCGCAGCAGAAATCGGTACTGCTCACCTGCTCCGGCCTGTCCTACATCGACATCGCCGGCGCCGAGGTGCTCGCGCAGGAAGCGCGGCGGCGGCGGCGCATCGGCGGCGGGCTGTATTTCTACCGCCTCAACCAGACCAACTACCAGTTCCTGCGCCAGGGCGGCTACACGCACGAGATCGGCGAAGGCGCCTTCTTCCCGGTGATGACCAACGTCACCAGCGCGCTCTACTGGACGCTCAATCCGGACATCTGCCGCACCTGCAAGACGCGCATCTTCGACGAGTGCAACAAGGGCATCCTGCCCGACGGCTTCCGCCGCCAGCGCCTGCTGCTCGCCACGGACGGCAGCGAATTCAGCCACGCCCCGGAAGACATCGCGATCGCGCTGGCGAAGAGCTTCGGCGTCACTCTCGACCTGATGACCAGCGTCGAATCGTCCGATGACGACGAGATCGCCCGCGTCCGGCTCGCGCAGGCCGAGCGCAAGGCCATGGTCGCCGGCGTCGATAGCGAAACGACCATCCGCTACGGCAAGCTGCCGGTCGACGAGGTGGTTGCCGCCGCCAAGGCGGCGGACAGCAATGTTTTGGTGATCGGTCGCCGGCCACCCCGCGGCGGCGTCAAGGAGAAGCTCGTCGGCGACATCGCCCAGCAGATCATCGTCCGCTCGCCCTGCCACGTGCTGGTCGCCAACTGGCAGGCGCAGCCCTGGCAGAAACGCATCCTGATGGCGACCGACGGCTCGCAGATCAGCACCACGGTCGCCGAGATCACCGCCCAGATCGCCAAGGCCTCGCGCCTGCCGGTGACCGTGCTGGCCGCCGCCGGGTCCGACGCGGAACGTGCCCGGGCCGAAGAAGACATCGCCGAAAAGCTCGGCCTGCTGCGCATCGAAGGCATCACCTGCGATGCCGTGATCGCGGACAAGCTGCCGGACCGCGCCATCATCGATACGGCGCAGGAGGTCGGCGCGGATCTCGTGGTGATCGGCAACGACCAGCGCAAGGGCCTGTCGAGGAAGCTCGCCGGACAGACCACCGACCTCGTCGTCGGCGGGCTCGGCTGCGCCGTGCTGGTGGTCAAGCGTCCGCCGGAACCGGCAGACCTCGTCGCGGCGGTGCGCAACCAGGCCTGACGCCATCGCGGCGTTTCGTGTCAAAGCGGCTATCATCGCCGTCCTGCCAGCACCGACTTTCTGCACGCCATGGGCTACCGACTCTCGAAAATCTACACGCGCACCGGCGATGCCGGCACCACCGGCCTCGGCGACGGCTCGCGCGTCGGCAAGGACGCGCCGCGCATCGCCGCGCTGGGCGACGTCGACGAACTCAATGCGATCATCGGCGTGATGCTCTGCGAAGCGATGCCCGACGAGGTGCGCACGCTGCTGACCGGCGTGCAGCACGATCTGTTCGACCTAGGCGGCGAGCTCTCGGTGCCGGGCGGCGCCTTCCTCAAGGACACCCAGCCCGGCCGCCTGGAAACCGCCATCGACCGCTTCAATGCCGACCTCGAGCCGCTCAAGGAATTCATCCTGCCCGGCGGCACGCGTGCCGCGGCGCTGACCCACCACGCCCGTACCGTCTGCCGCCGCGCCGAGCGCGCGGTGGTCGCGCTTGCGCACAACGAGGCGATCTCGGAAGCGTCGCGCCAGTACCTCAACCGCCTGTCCGACCTGCTGTTCGTGCTGGCCCGCTGGCTGAACAAGGATGCCGGTCAGGGCGATGTGCTCTGGCAAAAGGGCATCAACGCCTAGCCCGGCAACCCGCAGGCGCCGTCCTGCCGGCGCCGACTTTCATCAGCGGAAGCGCTAGCGAATACGTAAGCGCTGATTTTCCAGGCAGCGCATCAGTTCGCCACTGACCGAGCGCAGACGCTGGTTCAGCAGCATCAGCAGTTCCATCAACAGCTTGACGCCAAAACGCGGTTCGTCATGGACGATGCGGATCAGCGCATCGCGGTCCAGCGTGGCGAAGATCGTCGGCTCGAGGGTCACGCAGCTGGCGAAGCGCGGCTCGCCGTCGATGAGGGACATTTCCCCGAGCGTCTTGCCGGGCCCGGCCACCGCGAGGCGCTGCGGCAGGCCGCGAGGATCGAGCTTGAGGATCTCGATGCTGCCCTCGATGATCAGCAGCATGAAGTCGCCGGGTGTCCCCTCGCGGATGATCTCGGCGCCGGTGTCGGCACGGTAGCAGCGCAGGTAGCGCGACAGGATCTTGATCTCCGCATGCTCGAAGTCCTCGAAGAGGCGGATGTGCTCGATGATCTCGAGGATCCGGTCGACGAAGCCCGTCGCATCGCCGAGGGCGAGGAAGGAAGCGAACGGGTCGGAGGCGGGAGCGGCGTTCATGTCTGCGGGATGACGGACGATCGGTTCATTGTATAGCGTGGAGCGCCTTGCGTGCCGACCGCGACTGCAGGTGCTTCGTCGGGCGGCGCATGGCCGGGGTCGGCGCCGGGCTGCCGGTCAGGCCAGCAGCCACAACACCAGCCCGAGCCAGAGGGCGAACACGCCCAGCAGGTGCGGATCGGCCAGCAGTTCCCGGGCCGGATCGCCGCCGCCACCTGCGCGGTGCAGGCGATAGAGATAGCGCAGCAAGCCGTAGGCGACGCAGGGCACGGTGGCGATCAGCCAGCGCGTACCGTGCATCGCTATCGTCTCTTCGCTGACGGTGTAGAGGCTGTAGGCGAGCACCGTCGCGCCACCGGCGAGTGTGATGAACTGGTCGAGCATCGGCACGGTGTAGTCGTCGAGGACGCGGCGATGGCTGCCGCTTTCGGCCAGCAGCGCATCGAGTTCGGCGCGACGCTTGGCGAAGCCAAGGAACAGCGTCAGCATCAGGCCACACAGCAGCAGCCAGTGCGAGGGCTGGATGCCGATACCCAGCGTGCCGGCGAGCAGCCGCAGCAGGAAGCCCGCCGCGATGATGAAGACATCGAGCACCACGACATGCTTGAGTCCGGCGCTGTAGCCCACATTGAGGAGCAGGTAGGCGAGGAAGATCCACGGCACCTGCGAGGCCGGCAGCCCGAGGTGGCCGAATGAGCCGAAGGCGAGGCCGAGCCCGCCCATCAGGCAGAAGGCGGCGAGCGCCAGGGCGGCCGGCACGCCCACCGCACCGCTGGCGAGCGGGCGGTGCCGCTTCTCGGGATGCAGGCGGTCCTGCTCGCGATCGACCAGGTCGTTGACCACATAGACGGCGGAAGACAGCAGGCAGAAAGCGATGAAGGCGGACAGCGCCAACGCCACCCTGTCCGGGTCGCGCCAGGCATGGCCGAACAGGAGGCCGACGAAGACGAAGCCGTTCTTCAGCCACTGGTGCGGACGCATCAGGCGGATCAGCGGAGACATGTCTTGTCGGGGAAATAACGGTCGCAGAAATAACAGCCGCGCTGCGGCAGCCACGGCGGGATGGCATAGTAGCGCCGCCGCACCTGATCCAGCACGTCATCGCGATAGGCCGCAAAGTCGAAGCCGTAGCCGCGCACCACCCAGAAACGTGCGCCGCGATGCTCGAAGTCCTCGATCGTCACGCTGCGAAACCACTGGTCGTACTCGCCGGGGTCGGGGGCCGTCTTGCGCAGCACGGTGATGTCGCGGCCGTCGTGCGTGCGCCAGTCGGTCAGGATGTCGTCATGGCGCGCATGGCTCGACGCGAGACCCAGCACCGGCACGTAGCGACGCAAGTTGTAGCCGAGCGTCACCGCGTTCGAGTAGCCGTCGGACGCGAGCAGGCTGTCGCCGAGCTGCGCACGCGCGACGAGCGTGCGGCTGTCGAAGGTCAGCACCGCGCCGGGATAGATGCGCATCGAATGCCAGGTTTCCAGCGGCAGGCGAGAAGTCACCAGCACGACAGCCAGGTGCAGCGCGGCGAAGCCGAGGAAGAACGCGCCCAGCTTCGGCAGGGCGCTCGCGGAGAGTTGCCGTGCTGCGATCAGCAGCGCGAAGGGCACGAAGGCCAGCACCCAGTGCAGGCCGATGGTCTTCACCAGCGACAGGCCGGCGAACAGCAGCAGCGGGACGATCGCCAGCGTAGCGAGCGTCCCTCCATAAAAGTCGGTGCCGGCAGGACGGCGCCGGAACAGGGCCCACAGCACCGGCGGGGTCAGCACGTAGGCGAGCGTCGCGACATACAGCAGCGGCGTCTGCCAGCTCAATCCGGCATTGCCCGCATCATGGCGATTGACGAAGTTGAACAGGTAGTTCGTCCAGCAGTGGCCGCTGTTCCACCAGGCCATCAGCCCCAGCGCCGGCAGGGTGCAGGCGTAGGCGATGGCGAGGCCGGCCCAGGCCCCGCGCGAGCGCCGCCGCAGCGCGTCGACGAGATAGGCGAAACCGAGCAGCGCGGCGAAATACTTCGACAACACCGCGCCGGCGAGAAACAGGCCGGCGACGAAATACCAGCGCAGGGCGTCGTTTTCTCGTACCGCCCTGAGCCACGCGAGTCCGGAGAGCACGGCGCAATAGACGAGCACCGTATCGGTGGTGACGAAGACGTTCCAGACATTGACCGGCGCCAGCAGCACCAGCAACGCCGCCCAGTCACGTCGGTCCGCCTGTTCAGGCCACAGCCGGGGCCACGCCCAGCGCACCGCGAGCGCCAGCAGCAGCGGCTGGACGATCTGCGGCAGGCGCAGCCACCACTCGGCATCCGTCACGGCGAGGAGCGCCGCGAGCGACCAGCCGATCAGCGGCGGGTGGTCGTAGAAGCCCCAATCGGGAACCTTGCCCCACCAGATGAAATAGGCTTCGTCGCCGGTGATCGGGAAGACCGCTGCCAGCCAGAAGCGGAACGCCAGCGTCAGGCCGGCAGCGGCAAGGAACAGGCGACCGGCGGACACGGGGAAGTGCCGCACGACCGGATCAGCGCTCGGCGAGCCGCGTGCGGCGTACCCGCACGGCTTCGGCCAGCTGGTCGAGCACCGTCACCGTGTCCTCCCAGCCGATGCAGGCATCGGTGATCGACACGCCGTGGTCGAGCGCCGCACCGGGCTTGAGATCCTGGCGCCCTTCCTTGAGGTGCGACTCGACCATCACGCCGAAAATGCGGTCTTCGCCGGCCGCGAGCTGGGTGGCGACGTCGGTGGAGACTTCCATCTGCCGCCGGTACTCCTTGCGGCTGTTGGCGTGCGAGAAATCGACCATCACGCGTGCGGCGAGGCCGGATTTCGCCAGTTCATTGCAGGCGGCCTCGACGCTGGCGTGATCGTAGTTCGGCTGCTTGCCGCCGCGCAAAATCACGTGGCAGTCCTCGTTGCCGTTGGTCGACACGATGGCCGAATGGCCGGCCTTCGTCACCGACAGGAAATGGTGCGGCGCCTGGGCGGCGCGGATCGCATCGACGGCGATGCGGATGTTGCCGTCGGTGCCGTTCTTGAAACCGACCGGGCAGGACAGGCCCGAGGCGAGTTCGCGATGGACCTGCGATTCGGTGGTGCGGGCGCCGATGGCCCCCCAGCTGATCAGGTCGGCCGTGTATTGCGGTGTGATGGTATCGAGGAACTCCGTGGCGCAGGGCAGGCCCATCTCCGTCAGTTCCCACAACAGGCGGCGCGCGACGCGCAGGCCCTCGTTGATGCGGAAGCTGCCGTCGAGGCGCGGGTCGTTGATCAGGCCTTTCCAGCCTACGGTCGTGCGCGGCTTCTCGAAATAGACGCGCATCAGGATCAGCAGGTCGTCAGCAAGCCGGTCGCGCTCGGCCTTGAGGCGACGGGCATATTCGATGGCCGACTCGAAATCGTGGATCGAGCAGGGGCCCACGACGACCAGCAGCCGGTCGTCGGCGCCGTGCAGGATGCGGTGGATGCCGGCGCGCGCTTCGTAGGTCGTCGTCGCGGCCAGATCCGTGGCCGGAAATTCGCGCAGGACGTGGCCGGGCGGCGAGAGTTCCTTGATTTCGCGGATGCGGACGTCGTCGACGATATGCTTCATGGCTGCGGCCCTGACTGGAAAGCGGCTGATTTTATCGCAGTGCAGCACCCCGACACCGTGTCGCCAGCGCCAACTTTTTGTGCGCGAAGCGCACTGACAATCTCCCCTTCCGGGAGGAAGGGGCTGGGGGATGACGGGCTATCCGGTCCCGCCCACGGTCAAGCCGTCGATCCGCACCGTCGGCTGGCCGACGCCGACCGGCACGCTCTGGCCTTCCTTGCCGCAGGTGCCGACGCCCGGATCGAGGGCCAGGTCATTGCCGATCATCGACACGCGCGTCAGCACGTCCGGGCCGTTGCCGATCAGCGTGGCGCCGCGCACCGGGCGCGTGATTTTGCCGTTCTCGATCAGGTAGGCCTCGGCGGCCGAGAAGACGAACTTGCCGCTGGTGATATCGACCTGCCCGCCGCCGAAATTGGCGGCGTAGAGCCCCTTCTTCACCGAGGCGATGATTTCCGCAGGGTCGCGGTCGCCGGCCAGCATGGTCGTGTTGGTCATGCGCGGGATCGGCATGTGGGCGAAGGATTCGCGCCGGCCGTTGCCCGTCGGCGCGACGCCCATCAGGCGCGCATTGAGCGTGTCCTGCAGGTAGCCGACGAGGATGCCGTCCTCGATCAGCGTCGTGCGCCGCGTCGGCTCGCCTTCGTCGTCGACGGTCAGCGACCCGCGCCGGTTCGGGATCGTGCCGTCGTCGACGACGGTGACGCCCTTCGCCGCGACGCGCTCACCGACGCGGCCGGAGAAGGCCGAGCTGCCCTTGCGGTTGAAGTCGCCTTCGAGCCCGTGGCCGATCGCCTCGTGCAGCAGGATGCCGGGCCAGCCGCTGCCGAGCACGACCGTCATCTCCCCGGCCGGCGCCGGGTCGGCGCCGAGATTGACGCGGGCCTGATGCACCGCCTGCCGCGCATAGTCGGCCAGCACGGCATCGGTGAAATAGCCGTAGTCGAAACGACCGCCGCCACCGGACGAACCCTGCTCGCGCCGGCCGTTCTCCTCCATGATCACGGTGACCGAGACGCGCGCCAGCGGCCGCACATCCGCCGCCAGGCGGCCATCCGAGCGCGCGACGAGGATGGTCTCCCAGCTGCCGGCGATGTGCGCCATCACCTGCGTTACGCGCGGATCCTCGGCGCGGGCGAGGCCTTCGAGCCGCTCCAGCAACTTCACCTTGGCTGCGGCGGGCAGCGAACCGATCGGGTCGGCATCAGCATACAGGACAGCCGCCGCGCGGCCGCTCAATTGCGGCAGCTTTCCGGCACTGCCGGCCGCCGCGATCGCGCGCGTCGCTTTCGCCGCGCCCATCAGCGCGGGCAGGCTGATCTCGTCGGAATAGGCGAAGGCGGTCTTGTCGCCGCTGACCGCGCGCACGCCGACGCCCTGCTCGATGTTGAAGCTGCCCGACTTGACGATGCCCTCCTCCAGGCTCCACGCCTCGGAGCGGGCGAACTGGAAATAGAGGTCGGCGAAATCGAGCCGATGGCCGAACAGTTCGCCGAAGACGCCGGACAGGTGGCCGGTGGTCAGGTCGTAGGGCGCGAGCAGGTGACGCTCGGCGGTCTGGAAAAGGGTGTCGTGGGTCATTGGGGGTCGGGGAATGGGGGAGCGCCGTCCTGCCGGCGCCGACTTTCTGGAGATGGGGGCGAGTTTACAGCCTTCTGTGCCGCAGGGCCGGCAGGCTGGTCCGTACCTCGGCGATGCGTGCCGGATCGAGGTCGGCCACCACCACGCCCTCGCCGTATTCCATGGCGGCGATCACCTCGCCCCACGGATCGACGACCATGCTGTGGCCATGGGTCATGCGCCCGGTCGGATGGCGTCCGCCCTGCGCGGACGCGAGCACGTAGCACTGGTTCTCGACGGCGCGGGCGCGCAGCAGGAGCTCCCAGTGCGCGCGGCCGGTGGTGTCGGTGAAGGCGGCCGGCAGCACGATCAGGTCCGTCGGCCCCATGGCGCGGAAGAGTTCGGGGAAGCGTAGGTCGTAGCAGATGCCCAGGCCGATGCGCAGGCCATGGTCGCCCATGCGGGCGTCAAACACCACCGGCTGAGGCGGGCCGGCCTCGATGGTCTCGGCCTCGTCGTAATGTTCCTCGCCCTTCGCAAAGCCGAACAGGTGGACCTTGTCGTAGCGCGCGACCTGCTGGCCGGCCGGGTCGAAGACGAGGCAGCTGTTGAGCAGCTTGTCCGGCGCATTCGCCGACAGTGGCATGAGCGGAATGGAGCCGCCGACCAGCCAGAGGCCGTGGCGTGCCGCGGCGGCGGCGAGGAAATCCTGCAGCGGCCCGCTGCCGGCCGGCTCGCGGGCCTGCAGGCGCGTCGCGTCACTCGGGCCGATGATCGGGAAGTACTCGGGCAGCGCGACGAGTTGCGCGCCCCGGTCGGCCGCTTCGGCGATCAGGCGGCCGGCGGTGGCGAGGTTCGGCGCCACGTCGGGCGCGGAAATCATCTGGACGGCGGCGATGCGGAGGCTCATGGCGCGGCGGCCTTCCTGTCGGTGTCGACATTGCGGTTGATCTTCTCGACCTGCGGGTCGCTCCACGGGCCGGTCACGGCATACTCGTAGGCGAAGGCCTGCCCGAACGGGTCATCGAGCGCCTTTTGCGCGAGCCAGACGACCGCCCCGGCCACCGGATTGGCCAGCATGGTGCCGGTCGCGATGGTATCGCCGACCGAGGGCTGTACCCTGACCTTCAGGTCCTGCGTTTCGGTCATCAGGTTGACCTGGCCGGAGAGCAGGATCTTCGCCGCCTGCCCGCGGATGTCGAGCCGGTCGGTCCGCATGATTCCGCGCGCGATGCCGGCCGTGCCGACGATGCTGTCGAAGGCGAACCCCTCGCTGAAGATGTCGCGGAAATCGAGCGTGATGCGCCGTGGCAGCGACTGCAGCGAGAGCACGCCGAGCAGCCGCCCGACGCCAGGCTCGAGCTTCTTGAACTGCCCCTTGCCGATGTCGGCCTTCATCTGGCCGGAGAGGCTCGGCAGGTCGAAGCCGAACGGCGTGCCGGCCCAGCTCAGGCTGCCCTCGACGCTGCCGCTGCCGCGCCGCACGGCATCGGGCAGGCCGGCCCGGTCGAGCAGCTTCTCGGCATCGTCGACCTGGAGGCGGAAGTCGAGGGCGGTTTCCGGTGCGGTGCGGCTGGGGCGCCACTTGCCCGTCCCTTCGAGACGGGCCGCCTCGTTCTTCACATCGAGCTTCGCCTGCCAGCTCCCGGCACGGTTCTCCGCGGCGACGCGGACCGCGCCGAGCGCCATCTCGCCGAGACGGAAATCGTCGATCACGAGATCGACCGCCGGCAGTTCCTGCGACGTATCCGGCGCCTCGCCCGCCGCCTCGGGGGACCGCTGGGCGGCCGGCAGCGCGAGCGTGGCGAAACGGCCGGCGATACGGCCGGCGCCGGCGGGAGTCCAGTCCAGCTGGCCGCGCGCCTCGCGACTGTCGAGCGCGATGCGCCAGCGGCCGCCGCTCTGCGTGGCGTCGATCCGGACGTCGTGGAAGTCGCGCTGCTGCACGCGCAGGACGTCGCTGCGGAGCTTCACGCCGGCAAGCGGCAGGTCCGCCCCCGGCGCGTCGGAGGTGCTGCCATTGTCCGCAGGCGCGGGCGCCAGCAGGCTGCGCCAGCGATCGACATCCAGCGACGCGCCGGCGATGGCGAGCGACAAGCCGCGCTCCGGCAACGCGGCCGCCGGCTGCCGCGCGGCCTCGCCGAGCGCCACCCGGCCGCGCCAGCCCGGCCCATCCTGCTGCAACTGCACGCTGGCCAGCGTGCCGAGTTCCGCCGTCCAGCGATTGGCCTGCGCCTCGATGCGCCCGGCGACCCTGAGCGGCAGCGGCGTGCCGGACGACTTGTTGAGCGGCTCGGGCAGGCTCGACGAGATCGCGTCGAAGCCGGCCTCGACCAGCACCTCGGCTGCCGGCTTCTTCACCGTCACCGTGGCCCGCCAGGGCGCCTCGCCGGACAGGTGGTCGAACACGCGCGATCCGGACAGTTGCGCCAGTTCCGGTTGCTGCCGCAGCGCCGCCGCCGGCAGCGTGCCTTTCGCCTCGACGCGCACGGCGCCGCCGGCAAGGTTCGCCACGTCGATGCTCACGGGCGCCCCGAGCAGCTGCGCGCGCAACCCGCGTGCCTGGAGGCGATCGGAGGTAAACGAGAACTCGCCCTGGGCCGCCGTCAGCGGCAGCAGTTCCGGCAAGACGCGGATCCGGTTGTCCGCGAACCGGTAGCTGCCCTGCACATCGGTCTCCGCGATGCGGCGCAGGGGCATGGCCAGCCGCAGCGAGAGTTCGCCCCGGCCTTCGGCGCTCATCGGCTGCGTGAAGTGGTCGATGCGCTCGCCCACCGGGCTGGCCTCGATGAAATCGAGGAAGCGCCGGGTTTCGCCGCTGGCCCGTCCGCTCACCAGCAACATTTCCTCGGCGGCCTCGAGGTCAAGGATCTCCGCCGCCACGTCCGACAAGGCCACGCCCATGATGTTGGCGCGGCGGCCGCGGATCGTCATGTGGACGCCCTCGAACAGCAACTCGCCATCGATGCCGGTGATGCGCGGCCAGCCCGGCGCGTAATCGAGCGTCGCACCGCGGATCGTGCCCTTGACCTGGAAAATCCCGCCCTTGCCGTCGCGGAAGGGGAACTGCGCCAGCGGTCCCTTGAGGCGCAGGGTGGTGCTCTCGGAGATGCCGCCGACGATGCTGGCACGCAGCCAGTCGCGGGCATCCTGATTGACCACCAGCGGCATGTAGCGCCACACGGCCTTGCCGGCCGCATTGGTCAGCTTCGCGGACAGGTCGATTTCGCCGGGCCCCTGGCCGGTATAGCGGTAGGTGCCGGCGGCCTCGCCCTGCGCATCCACGTTGCGAAACGCGGACCGGGCGAGGCGGAGGTCGAGCCCCCCCTCCCGCGCAGTCCAGCCGGCATCCGCCTCGAACTGCGCGAAGGCGAGTACCGGCTCGGGGAATACCGCTGGCAGTTCGACACGCAGGTCGCGGCTGTCGAGACGGATATCACCGGAATGCGCATCGCCTTCGAGCCGGCCCGACAGGCCCGCGAAACCGGGCAGCTCCTGATGGGCCGCGAACGCCAGCCCGTCGAAGCGCAGCTTCGCCTGCCAGTGGGTCGGCGCTGCAGCAGGTCCCTCCCAGCTCAGGTCGAGATCGGAAAGCTGCCCGTGCGGCTTGAATTCCTGCAGACGCGCATGGGCCTGGCCGGGCAGTGGCAAATGGCCGGCCAGCGCCGCCAGCGCACCGATATCCAGGGTGTTCGCCGCAAACTCGCCCCCGGCCTTCCGGCCGGCCGGCACCAGCCGCAGGCGCGCATCGGTGGGCGGCAGCACGATGCCATCCGCCGTCGCCAGCGTCAGCCGCCGAGAAGCGGCCGTGTAGCCATCGCCCTCGCGGCGCCCGTCAAGCCGGCCGGCGAGATGGCTCAGCGCCAGTTCGGGCAGATCGGGCCGCAATTTCATCACCACGTCGGCGAGCTGCAGTTCGGCGGTGAGGCCGGTGAAACTGCGATCGGCGACCGTCAGCCACAGCCGCACGTCGCCCCGGCCGCTCGACCATTCCAGCGGCAGGTCGAGCCAGGCCTGCCATGCAGCCAGGTCGGCCGCACGCAGGTCGGCATAGAGGTCGCCTTCCCAGTCGCCGGGATCGGCGATATCGCTGCCGACCAGGTTGCCGCGCAGGTCCAGGCGAGCCGCGGCGGCGGCGGGCGGCTCGGCGCTGAAGCCGAAACTGTGGTGGCGGCCGAAATTCCTCAGCTCGAAGTTCAGCCGCGCGAGGCTGAACGGCGGCGCACCGCGCAGTTCGTCGTGCCAGGCGACCGTCGCATCGCGCACGACGATGCGGCCCTGCCCGAGCAGCCAGTCCGCGAAACCGCCGTCGCCGGAGCCGGCGAGCGGCAGGCCGGCGATGAAGATCGTGCCGGCGGCATCGCGGCGGATGTCGAGCTGCGGCGCGACGATTTCGAGGCGATGCAGGCGCAGGCCGAACACGAGCAGCGACGACCAGCCGATCTCGGCCTCGACATGCTCGAGGCGCAGGGCCGGGCGCCCCTCCCGGTCGTGGATCTGCAGGCCCTGCAACGCCAGGCGGGGATGCAGGCCGGGCCATTCGGCCGACAGGCCGGACAGGGTGACCGGCAGGCCGATCGCATCCGTCAGCCGGGCTTCCACCAGCGCCTGCTGGCCGGCGAGCTGCGGCATCAGGAAATATCGGCCACCGAGAATCAGGGCCCCGGCGGCGAAGTAGAGGAGCAACGCCAGTCGCCCCGACCAGACGAGCGCGCGACGGGCAAATCCTGAGGGGGGAAAGGAAGGCGCGGGCAAGGGGGAGGGGGCTAGAATGCGGCGGTATTTGTGGCGGCCATGCATGATCATGGCCGATGAATGGTCCGGCAAATTCTAATCCATGACTTCCCCGCTCTCCCCCGTCGATCACTCGCGTTATCTGGCCCGTCTGCTGCAGGCACGCCCGGGACTCGCCTGTGAAATGGACACCGGCACGACGCCCCTGTCCGCACCGCTGATCCAGGCCTGGCTGTCCGAAGCGCCGCTGACGGAGGACAACCTGAAGCCGGCACTGCGCCGCCTCAAGCAGCGCGCCATGGCGCGCATCGCGGGCCGCGACCTGTCCGGGCAGGCGGATCTCGCCGAAGTCGTCGAGAGCATGACGCTGCTGGCCGATGCCGTGGTCGCCGCGGCCCTCGCGGTCACGGAAACCGCCCTCGTCGCGCGCTACGGCACGCCGCGCAACGCGGCCGGCGAGCGCATCGAACTGATCGTCATCGGCATGGGCAAGCTCGGCGGGCGCGAGCTGAACGTCTCGTCCGACATCGACCTGATCTTCGTCTACCCCGAGGACGGCGATACCGACGGCCCGCGCAGCATTTCGAACTTCGAGTTCTTCGGCCGCCTCGGCAAGGCGCTCAACAACGCCATCGCCGACATCACCGAGGACGGCCAGGTGTTCCGCGTCGACCTGCGGCTGCGGCCGAACGGCGACTCGGGCCCGCTGGTGTGCAGCTTCGCCATGCTGGAAACCTATTTCGTCGCGCAGGGCCGCGAGTGGGAGCGCTACGCCTGGATCAAGGCCCGGCCGCTCACCGGGAATCGCTGGGATGAGCTGGAGGCCATCCGCCGCCCCTTCGTCTTCCGCAAGTACCTCGACTTCGGCACCATCAACGCCATGCGCGACCTGCACGCCCAGATCCGCCGCGAAGTGGCGAAGAAGGACATGGCGAACAACGTCAAGCTCGGTCCCGGCGGCATCCGCGAGATCGAGTTCATCGCCCAGGTATTTCAACTCATTCGCGGCGGCCGCGACGTCGCGCTGCAGATCAAGCCGACGCTCGAGGTGCTGAAGCTGCTCGTCGACCGGGGCCAGCTCGAGCTCGACGCCGTCGTCGAGCTTTCCGCCGCCTACCGCTTCCTGCGCCGGCTCGAGCATCGCCTGCAGTACCTCGACGACGCGCAGACCCACAGGCTGCCGGACAACCCGGAGGACCAGCAGCGCGTGGCGCTGTCGATGGGTTTCGCCAACTACGAGGCGCTGCTGATGGAACTGGACGACCATCGCCAGACCGTGGCGCGCCATTTCGAGGGCATCTTCGCCGACCCGAACGAGGCCGGGCACGAGCTCGACGGCGTCTGGAACGGCGACGGGACCCACAGCGAGGAACTGGCAAAAATCGGCTTCGGCGAGACGGCGGCCCTGTGCGACCGGCTCGCCGCGATCCGCGCCGGGAGCCGCTACCAGTCGATGAGCGAACAGGCCAAGGGTCGCTTCGACGCGCTCGTGCCGCGTGCCATCCAGGCTGCCGCGGCGTCGGGAAACCCCGACGCGACGCTGTCGCGCATGCTCGACCTGCTCGAGGCGATCGGCCGGCGTTCGGCCTACCTCGCCCTGCTGCTGCAATACCCGCACGCGCTCGAACAGGTCGCCCGCATCGCCGGCGCCTCGTCGTGGGCGGCCGACTACCTGCTCAAGCATCCGGTGCTGCTCGACGAGCTGCTCGATGCGCGGCTGCTGCAGATGGCGCCGGACTGGCCGGGCTTCCGCCAGCAGCTGGAGGAGCAGACGGATGCGCTCGAGCCCGATACCGAAGCGCAGATGGACGCCCTGCGGGAAGCCCATCACGCCCAGATCTTCCGCCTCGTCAGCCAGGACATCGCCGGGCTGCTCACCGTCGAGAAGCTCTCCGACCACCTGTCCGAACTGGCCGACATCCTCGTCGGGCGCACCATCACGCTGGCCTGGCGCAAGCTGCTGACGAAGCATCGCCCCGACGACATGGGGCCGGCCTTTGCCGTCATCGGCTACGGGAAGCTCGGCGGCAAGGAGCTCGGTTACGCGTCCGACCTCGACCTCGTCTACCTGTTCGACGACCCGGCGCCGGAAGCGGGGCATGTCTATGCCAAGCTCGGCACGCGGCTCAATACCTGGCTGTCGTCGCGGACCGCCGCCGGCATCCTGTTCGAGACCGACCTGCGCCTGCGCCCCAACGGCGATGCCGGCCTCGTGGTCTCATCGCTCGAGGCCTTCCGCAAGTACCAGCTCGAGAATGCCTGGGTGTGGGAGCACCAGGCCCTGACGCGGGCGCGCTTCATCGCCGGCGACCCGGCCATCGGCGAGATTTTCGAGCAGATCCGCGTCGAGATCCTCTGCCAGCGCCGGGACCGCGACAAGCTGCGCGAGGAAGTGCTGGCGATGCGGCGGAAGATGTCCGACAACCTGTCTTCCCGCGGCAACGACGAAATCTTCGACCTGAAGCAGGATTTCGGCGGCCTCGTCGATGTCGAGTTCGCGGTGCAGTACCTGATCCTCGCCCACGCCTGCGACCACCCGCGGCTCACCGGCAACCTCGGCAACATCGCGCTGCTGCGCATCGCCGCCGAATGCGGGCTGATCCCGGCCGACCTGGCCGTGACGGTCGGCGATGCCTACCGCGAATACCGCCGCCTGCAGCATCTGCGTCGGCTGAACAACCTCGACAGCCGCGTCGACGCCGCAACGCACCAGGCGCGCATCGCCGCGGTGCGCGCCCTCTGGAAACACGTCTTTGGAGAATGACATGCCGGTGAACTACTCGACACCTACTCCCGATCAACTCCACCCCGTCGCGGGCGTCCGGCTCGGTACGGCGGAAGCCGGCATCCGCAAGGCCAACCGCCGCGACCTGACCGTGATCGAACTCGCCCCCGGCAGCCGCGTCGCCGGCGTATTCACAAAGAACCGCTTTTGCGCTGCCCCGGTGCATGTCTGCCGCGCGCACCTGAAGAACGAAGGCATTCGCGCCCTGGTCATCAACACCGGCATCGCCAATGCCGGCACCGGCGAACCCGGCATGGAAACCGCCCGCCAGAGTTGCGCCGCACTGGCCAAGCTGATGGACCTGCGTGCCGACCAGGTGCTGCCCTTCTCCACCGGCGTGATCCTCGAACCGCTGCCGGTCGAGCGCCTCAAGGCCGGCCTGCCCGCCGCGCTGTCGGCACTGAAGGCGGATGGCTGGCACGACGCCGCCCACGCGATCATGACCACCGACACCGTCGCGAAGGCGGCCAGCAGAAAAGTCGGCGCCGGCAGTACGGCAGCCACCATCACCGGCATCGCCAAGGGCGCCGGCATGATCCGCCCGAACATGGCCACCATGCTCGGCTTCATGGCCACCGACGCCGCCGTCAGCCAGCCGATGCTCGAACGCCTCGTCAAGGAAGCCGCCGACGAGTCCTTCAACTGCATCACCGTCGACGGCGACACCTCGACCAACGACTCTTTCGTGCTGATCGCCACCGGCCAGGGCACGGCGAAATTCGAGAGCGTGGACGCGCCGGGCTGGGCCGAGTTCAAGCAGGCCGTCATCGCGGTGGCGCGCGAACTGGCGCAGGCGATCGTCCGCGACGGCGAGGGCGCGACCAAGTACATCGAGATCGCCGTCGAGGGCGGCCGCACCGTCAGCGAGTGCAAGGCGGCCGGCTACGCCATCGCGCATTCGCCGCTGGTCAAGACCGCCATGTTCGCCTCCGACCCCAACCTCGGCCGCATCCTCGCCGCCATCGGCTACGCCTGGAACCTCGACCCGGCACTCGCCGACCTCGACGACACGAAGGTGAAGGTGTGGCTCGGCGAAACCCTGGTCGCCGAGCACGGCGGTCGTGCGGTCAGCTACAAGGAAGAGGACGGTGCCGCCGCGATGAAGCCGGCCGAGATCCGCATCCGCGTCGACCTCGGCCGCGGCAACCAGCAGGCCAGGGTCTGGACCTGCGACTTCAGCTACGACTACGTGAAGATCAACGCCGACTACCGCAGCTAGCGGCCACCCGGGCCAATAGTCGGCGCCGGCGGGACGGTGCTCCTGTCCAGCCAGCGCAGCAGGATCTCGAACAGGGTGTCCGGATCGACCGGCTTGGCGATGAAGTCGTCCATGCCGGCGGCGATGCAGCGCGTGCGGTCGTCGGCGAAGGCGTTCGCGGTCAACGCGATGATCGGCACGCCCTCGACGCTGGGCAGGCGGCGGATCCGGCGCGTCGCCTCGAGTCCGTCCATGTCGGGCATCTGCATGTCCATGAGGATCAGGTCGTAGGCGTGGCGCACCGCCATGTCGACCGCCTGCTGGCCGTCTTCCGCCAGGTCCACCACGAGACCGACGTCGCAGAGCAGTGACAGCGCCACTTCGCGATTGACGATTTCGTCCTCCGCCAGCAGGACCCGCCGTCCCTGATGCCGGTCGAGCAGCTCGGCCTCGGCCGCCACCGGCGAACATCTGCCGGCCACGGCCGTTTCAATCCCTTCCTGCCTGCGCAGGCGGGCGGTGAACCAGAAGGTGCTGCCCTGTCCGGGCACGCTGCTCACGCCGGCGCTGCCGCCCATCACCTCGGCGATCTTGCGGGTGATGGCGAGGCCGAGGCCGGTGCCGCCGTACTTGCGGGTGATCGAGTTGTCGGCCTGCTCGAAGGCCGCGAACAGTTTGGTCACGGTTTCGGGCGGGATGCCGATGCCGGTATCCTGGACCTCGAAGCGGATGACCGCCGCCGCCCCGTCCTCGTGCTCGACGCGCGACCGCAGCGTCACCGTGCCCGTTTCGGTGAACTTGACGGCGTTGGTGGCGTAGTTCAGCAGCGCCTGCTGCAGCCGTGTCGGATCGCCCAGCAGGCGGCCCGACGGATATTCGCTATCGATGACGAGGCCCAGGCCCTTGGCGCGGATGCGATCCTGCAGCATGCTGGACACGTTGCCGAGCAGGGCATCGATCCGCACCGCCGTTTCCTCGAGGGCGAACTTGCCGGCCTCGATCTTCGACAGGTCGAGGATGGCGTTGATGATCTCGAGCAAATGCTGGCCGGCGACCTCGATCTTGTCGAGCCGGTCGGCCTGCTGCATGGTCACGCCGCCACGGCGCAGCAGATGCACCATGCCGGTGATGGCATTCAGCGGCGTGCGGATTTCGTGGCTCATGTTGGCGAGGAAGGCGCTCTTGGCCACGTTCGCCGTTTCGGCCGCCTCCTTCGCCTCGATCAGCGCGGCATTGGCTTCCTGCAGGTCCCGCGTGCGCATCTCGACCAGTTCCTCGAGGTGGTGGCGATGCCGCTCCAGTTCGGCTTCCGCCTGCTTGCGGTCGGTGATGTCCATGTGGATGCCGATCATCCGGACGGGCTTGCCTTCGGCATCGCGCTCGACGATGCGGCCGACCGAGTCGATCCAGACCCAATCGCCCATGCGCGAGCGCCGCCGATACGACATTTCATGCGTCCGGTCGGAGGCGAGCGCGCTGCGGAAGATCCCCATCAGCGCGAGCCGGTCGTCCGGATGAACCTGGGCCAGCCAGTTCTCGAAATTCGTCTCGAACTCGCCCGGTGCATAGCCGAGCAGCTTCGCGTATTCGGGGCTGACGGCGACGGCGCCCGTCGGGATGTCCAGGTCGAACCAGCCCTGGTGGGCAATCTCGAGGGCAAGGTGCAGGCGTTCCGCATTGGCCTGCAGCAATGCCTCGGCTGACTTGCGCTCGCTGATGTCCTGCAGGGTCCCCATCATGTAGTCGATGCGGCCCTGCCCGTCGTAATGCGGGGAACCGCGCAGCTGGGTCCACTTCAGCTTGCCGGACTGCGCCCCCCGCACCTCCACCTCGATGCCGAAGGACTCGCCCGTCTCCAGGCTGCGCGTGAGATTCTCGACGACCCGCCGGCGCGACTCCGGCGTGTAGAAGTCGAGGCCCGTCTCCAGGTCCGGCTGATAGTCCGTCGGCATTTCCACGATACGGTAGACGCCCTCGGTCCACATCACGGTGTTGCGTACCGGATCGGCGCGCCAGCCGCCCAGCTGGCCGACCTGCTGGCTCTGCCGCAGGAAGAATTCGCTTTCGCGCAACTGCTCCTCGGCCTGCCGCTGGGCGGTGACGTCGCGACTGACGCCGAACAGCGCCGGCTGGCCGTTCCACTGGCCATGCACGACCCGCGTCTCGACCTGGATCAGGCGCCCGTCGACGCATTGCAGCGGCACCGGGCAGTAGTCGGCATCGCCGGCGAGCATCGCACCGACGATGGCCATCGCCTCGTCGCGGCGCGCCTCGGGATGGACCGAGAGCACGCTCTGGCCGACCAGGTCCGCCTCGGCATAACCGAGCCGTTCGCTGACGATGCGGTTGACGTTCAGGATGTTGCCGCCGCCATCCAGCACGAACAGGAAATCGTCGATGGTGTCGAAAAAGGCCCGCAGATTCCCTTCGCGCTCCTGCAGCCGGCGCTCGGCCTGCTTGCGCGCCGAGATGTCGCGGGTGACGGTGATGACGACGTTCTCGCTGCCGATGGATGCACCGGAGGCACTGACCTCGGCATCGTAGTAGGTGCCGTCGCGGCGCCGGTGACGCGTCTCGAAGGTCGTGCGCGTGTGGGGCAGGTCGGCGAAGCCCTTGCGGATCTCCGCCTCGGACAGATTGACCTCGAAATCCCAGGTATGCAGGCGCAGCGCCTCCTCCTGCGTGTAGCCGAGCATCTCGGCGAAGCGCCGGTTGGCCTCGATGACGCGGTGCTCCTGATCGAAGATGGCGATGCCGTCCGAGGAATTCTCGACCAGCACGCGCAGCCGTTCCGCATCGCTCTCGCGGGCGATCCGGGCCGCCTTCTCTCCGGTGATGTCGCGCCAGATGGCGACCAGATAGTCGCGCTCGCGCAAGCGCATGTGGCGTACCAGAATCTGCACATCGATGATGCTGCCGTCCTTGCGGCGATGGCGGTTTTCGAAGCTGGCGCTGCTCGCCAGCCGCAGCTGCTCGACCGCAGCCCGCAGGGCGGCCTCGTCATGATCGGCCTGGATGCCGGCGAGCGGCATGCCCAGCAGCTCCTCGCGCGTATAGCCGAGCATCCGGCAGCCCGCCGCGTTCACCTCGACGAACGTCAGTGTTTCGATGTCGACCATATCGATGCCGATCTCGACATGATTGACGATGGCGCGATACAGCTCCTCCCTTTCGCGCAGCGCCTTGCTTGTCTCCGCCTGCGCGTCGAGTGCCGCCTGCAGTTGCGCCTGCAGCCGCCCGTTTTCCTCTTCCTGCAGCTTGCGGCACGTGATATCGACGTCGACGCAGGCGACGCAGGGGCCGGAACACTCCCCGCCCGGAACGACGAACATGCTGGCCTCGACCCAGCGCGGCTCGCCCGCACGATTGCGGGTCAGGTACTCGTGCGGCCCGACCGTGCCGCCGCTGCGGATGATCGCGTGGATCTCCCGAAGGAAAGCGCTCGCCCCGTCGGTCGTGAGAATCGCCAGCTGGTCGAGCGTCCTGCCCTGCGCGTCGGCAGATTCCCAGCCGTAAAGCGCTTCGGAGGCCCGATTCCAGTAGCGCACGCAACCCGATGCGTCATACCACTGCACCGCGACATTCGGTGCATGTTCGAGGGTGGCACGCAGTCCCGCTTCCGCTTCCATAAGACCCATCGCTTCCGTTTCGTTCATCCGGGAGGCCCGGAGCCGCGTCTGTGCCGGCACATACGGATGAATCATACCGAAGCGATAGATAATCGGCCCTGTTCCTGCTCCATTTCGGTTCCTGAACCATGACATTTCGTCCGGATCTGCTCGGTCTCGCGTTCGGCTGGCTCGCCTATGCCGCGCTGCACTCGGTGCTCGCCGCGCTCGCGATCAAGCACCGCATCACGCGCCATCTGCCCGGCCTCGCCCCGTATTACCGGCTCGCCTACAACGGGATCGCCACAATCCTGCTGCTGCCACTGCTCTGGGCGACCTGGGCCCTGCCGGGCGAGTGGCTGTGGCGCTGGACCGGAGGCTGGGCCTGGCTGGCGAACGGACTGGCGCTCGCCGCCCTCGCCGGCTTCCTGTTCTCGAGCGGCAGCTACGACATGGGCGAATTCCTCGGCCTGACGCCACTGCGGCAAAAGCGCCGCGATGCCGCCGAGCATGACGGCTTCCGCCTCTCGCCGCTGCATCGCCATGTGCGGCATCCCTGGTATTTCCTCGGCCTCGTGCTGGTCTGGACGCGCGACATGAACGGCCCCCTGCTGGTGTCAGCGCTGGCGATCACGCTCTACTTCGTCATCGGATCGCGACTGGAGGAGCGCAAGCTCGAAGCGCACTTCGGCACGGCCTATCGTGAGTATCGCGAACGGGTGCCCGGGCTGGTGCCGCTGCCAAGGAAATCCCTCCCGGCAGACCAGGCGGAAGACCTCGTGCAACGCTCGAAAGAAGCCATGGATCGCGGTACTTAGAGGCAGACGACAGACCCGGCCACCTTCGGGGAATAGTCGTACGTGAAAGTCGGCGCTGGCGAGACGGCTGGAGTCGGCCATCACCGGCCGGTGGGACTGCAGGAAGCTACTCCCGCTTCGGTTTAGTTTTATTCAACGTCTGTCCACTGGCGCTCCGGCGTCCTGCACCCTCACCGCGTGTAGGGCAGACGTCGAACAAAACTAAACCCATCCCGCCGTCCCGCCCGCGCCGACTTTTGTTCCGGCATAACGTTCGCTACGCTCACGTGAGCCTTCACCAAAGCCGGGGCAAAGGTTATCGGGTTCTTCCTGCCGGCTCACACCGACTATTCAGTGCAGCGTCCGGGGCATCGCCAGCACGAACTCGGAGATCACCGCGTCGAAGCGCGTGCCGTCCTCGGCGACCATCTGGTAGCTGCCCTTCATGGTGCCGACCGGGGTGGCCAGCGGGCAGCCGCTGGTGTATTCGAAGGCCTCGCCGGGCTGGAGCATCGGCTGGTGGCCGACGACGCCCAGGCCGCGCACTTCCTCGACCTTGCCGTCGGCATCGGTGATGATCCAGTGGCGCGATACCAACTGCGCGGCGACGGAGCCGATATTCGCCACCTTGATGGTGTAGGCGAAGAAGTAGCGCTCCTCGTCGGGATCGGATTGCTCCGGCATGTACTGCGTCGCCACTTCGATGGCGATCTCGTATTTTTTCGCTTCGGCCATGTTGGGGTATGTGCTTATAGCTGTTATCAGAAAATATTAGCAGGCCTGATAGTCGGCGCCGCTAGAATCGGTCGATCCGCTTTCACGCTTTCATACTAATTTACCTGATCCAGGAGGCTTCAATGGCTTACCGCATCGCCCCGTCCATCCTGTCCGCCAATTTTGCCCGCCTCGGCGAGGAGGTCGACGACGTGCTCGCCTCCGGCGCCGACATCGTCCACTTCGACGTGATGGACAACCACTACGTGCCCAACCTGACCATTGGCCCGCTGGTCTGCGAAGCGCTGCGCAAGCACGGCGTCACCGCCCCGATCGACGTGCACCTGATGGTCAAGCCGGTCGACCGCATCATTCCCGACTTCGCCAAGGCCGGCGCCACCTACATCACCTTCCACCCGGAAGCCTCCGAGCACATCGATCGCACCATCGGCCTGATCAAGGAATGCGGCTGCAAGGCCGGCCTCGTGTTCAACCCGGCCACCCCGCTCGACGTGCTCGAATACACGCTCGACAAGCTCGACATGGTGCTCTTGATGTCGGTGAACCCCGGCTTCGGCGGCCAGAAGTTCATCCCCTACGTGCTCGACAAGGCGCGTGCCGTGCGCAAGATGATCGATGACCGCGGCCTCAAGGTCGAGCTGGAAATCGACGGCGGCGTCGGCCCGGCCAACATCGCTGAAGTCGCCCGTGCGGGCGTCGACACCTTCGTCGCCGGCTCGGCGGTCTTCGGCAAGCGCAACGCCGCCGATCCGAACCGTTACAACACCATCATCGGCGAGATGCGCGCCGCGCTGAAAACCGTCTGATGACTCAGCGGGCAATTCGGGCGGTACTGCTCGACCTCGACGGCACGCTGCTCGACACCGTGCTCGACCTGCATGCCGCCGCCTGCGGCATGCTTGACGACCTCGGCCGTCCGCCGGTCGCGATCGAGGACATCCGCGCCTATGTCGGGCGGGGCATCCCGAACCTCGTCAAGCGCGTGCTGGCGGGCAAACTGGAAGCAGCCGACGATCCCGCGCCGCCGCCGGCCGACGCGCTGGCGAGCTTCAAGAAGCACTACGAGCATTTCAACGGCCGCGCCGCGAAGCCTTTCCCGGGAGTGATCGAAGGGCTCGACGCTTTCAGGGCGATGGGCCTGCCGCTGGGCGTCATCACCAACAAGGCACAGGCTTTTACCCTGCCGCTGCTGGAGCGCACCGGCCTGATGCCCTACATGAGCGTCGCCGTCGCCGGAGACCAGTTGCCCAAGCCGAAACCCGACCCGATGCCGCTGGTCTGGGCCTGCGGCCGCCTCGATGTCTCGCCGGCCGACACGCTGATGATCGGCGATTCGGTGCATGACTTCCACGCCGGGAAAAATGCCGGATGCACCGTCTTCCTCGTGCCCTACGGCTACAACGAAGGCCAGGATGTACGGGGCCTCGACGCCGATGCTATAGTCGCGTCCATCGCAGATGCCGCGCAAAGACTCAAGCCGCAATGAAATCGTCCTTATCCACAACACTGCCCGCCCGCCTCGTCGAGGCCGAGGCCTGGCCCTGGCGATACTGAACGCTGAACTGCGGCACTGATCCCGCCGCCAACGCGCACATCTCCGTGCGCATCCCGTTCCAGATTTGTTGTGGAGTTGTCATGAAAGAAGCCGATTTCGACCGCCTCGCCCTCGAAGGCTACAACCGCATTCCCGTCACGCTCGAGACCTTCGCCGATCTCGACACGCCGCTCTCGATCTACCTCAAGCTCGCCGAAGGGCCGCATTCCTACCTGCTCGAATCGGTGCAGGGCGGCGAGCGCTTCGGCCGCTATTCGTTCATCGGCCTGACCACGCCGACGCGCATCTCGGTGAGCGGCTCGACCATCCTGCTGCTGTCGGGCAACCGCGTCGCCGAGCGGCGCGAGCACACCAACCCGATGTCCTTCGTCTCGGAGTTCATGGCGCGCTTCAAGGTGCCGGACATTCCCGGCCTGCCGCGCTTCTGCGGCGGCCTGGTCGGCTACTTCGGCTACGACACCGTGCGCTATGTGGAACCCAGGCTGGCGGATGCCAAAAAGGCGGATCCGCTCGGCGTACCCGACATCCTGCTGCTGCTCTCCGAGGAAATCGCCATCGTCGACAACCTCTCGGGCAAGCTCACGCTCGTCGTCTTCGCCGAACCCGGCTTCCCCGGTGCCTGGCGGCATGCGCAGGCGCGCCTCCGGGAGCTGCTGGCCAAGCTGCGCACGCCGGTGCAGCTGCCGGCCGACACCGCCGCCGTCCCGTCGGCACCGACTTTCGAGTTTCCCGAAGACGACTTCAAGGCCGCCGTGCGCAAGGCCAAGCAGTACATCGTCGATGGCGACATCATGCAGGTGGTGCTGTCGCAGCGCATGAGCAAGCCCTACGCGGCCAGCCCGCTGGCGCTCTACCGGGCCCTGCGCACGCTCAACCCCTCGCCCTACATGTTCTTCTTCGACTTCGGCGACTTCCAGGTCGTCGGCGCCTCGCCCGAAATCCTCGTGCGGCTCGAAGGCGAAGGCGAGACGAGGAAGATCACCGCCCGCCCGATCGCGGGAACGAGAAAACGCGGTGCCACCGCGGCCGAAGATGCCGCCCTCGCCGCCGACCTGCTGGCCGACCAGAAGGAACGCGCCGAGCACCTGCAGCTGCTCGACCTCGGCCGCAACGACGTCGGCCGCGTCGCCAAGATCGGCACGGTCAAGGTCACCGACAGCTACCTCATCGAACGCTACTCGCACGTCATGCACATCGTCTCCAACGTCGAGGGCGAGCTGAAGGACGACGAAGGCCCGGTCTCGGTGCTGAAGGCCACCTTCCCCGCCGGCACCGTCTCCGGTGCACCCAAGGTGCGCGCGATGGAAATCATCGACGAACTGGAGCCGACCAAGCGCGGCATCTACGCGGGCGCCGTCGGCTACCTCGGCTTCAACGGCGACATGGACCTCGCCATCGCGATCCGCACGGCGGTGCTGAAAGACGGCCAGATCCACGTGCAGGCCGGCGCCGGCATCGTCGCCGACTCGGACCCCGACAGCGAATGGCAGGAAACGCTCAACAAGGCGAAGGCACAGTTGCGTGCCGCCGAGATGGCCGAGAGCGGACTCGATACGCGCCTGGCGTAGTTCAGACGGCCTTCTGCCGCGGCATGAAGCGGGCCAGCAGGGCATCGTAGGCCTGCGGGGTCCAGAAGCGATGGCCCGCGGCCAGAAAGGCCGCCACTTCTCCGGCGTCGGGCATGGAACGGTAGCGCCGGCGGCTGGCATCCTGCGGACGGCTGGCGATCCTCTCGCCCCGACCCAGCCTCTCGAGCAGGTCGAGAACGACCGGAATCGACAGCGGGTAGAGTGCCGCGATCTGCTCCAGCAGCCCTGCGTCGCGTCGGTAGGGCAGATGCGCCAGGGCGATGACCGGGCCGCTGTCGATGCCGGCATCCATCCAGTGGATAGTGCAGGCGAGCGCGTCCCCGCCCTCGGCGATGGTGCGCATCGGTGCGAACAGGCCGGCATAGAGGGGCAGTTCGCCCGGGTGGATGTTGATCACGCCATGGCGTGCCGTCGCGATGGCCGGCGGCCTGAAGATATGGCTGAACCGGGCGGACACGATCAGGTCCGGAGCGAACGCCGCCAGGCTGGCGACCCGCGCGGGGGTGTTGATGTCGTCCACCGTTTCGAAGCGAACGCCATGTCGTGCCGCGAGCCCTTCGAACGTCGCCCACTCCCCCTGATCCGGCAGGCGATCGAGCAGCGGAAACAGGCGATCGCAAGGCAGGCCCCGTTCCAGGTAGGCCAGTTCGCCCAGTGCAGGAACATCCTGCTCGGCGGGCCGGGTCTTGTCGGACATCAGGATCTGAATTTCGTGCCCGGCCAGCACGGGCAGCAGGTGGTTCAACAAGATGCAGCCGTGCAGGTCACGCTTGACGCAAAGAACCAGTTTCATGGCTTTCCTTCCGCGCCGCCCACGAACTCGGCCACGTCCAGCAAGGGCAAGGGCGGATAGCGGCCCAGCATCTTCGCGGTGCGCAGGTTGACGAGATATGAGAAATTGCGCGGCAATTCCACCGGCAGGTCGCCGGGCCGCAGCCCCTCCTGCAGAATCCGCAGCGCCAGGCGCGCGGTGAACCTGCCCATGACATCGTAGCGGATCACCACGCCGAACAGCCCGTCGGCCCGGTCGACCAGCGCTTCGGCTGCCGCGAAGACGGGCAGGCGATGCGCCAGTGCCGCCGCGGTGATTTCCTTTCGCCGGCTATTGATGAAGCTGTCGGGGGAGGCGTAGAACAGGTCGACGCCTGCCGCCGCCATCGCCGCGAAATGCCCGGGTATGTCATCGGGATTCGGGCGGCCGCCGGCGTCGAGCCGCAGCGTCTCCACGACGAATGCGGCGCCGAGGCGCGACGCAGCCGCACGCACTTCCTCCAGGCTGGTGCGCGAATTCGGCTCGGCGGGGTTGTACAGGAAGCCGAGTTTGCTGAAATCCAGATACATCCGGGCAGCGCGCAGTTGCACCTCGGCGGAGAGCAGATAGAGCGTGCCGGCCACGTTGCGACCAGATCCGGCCAGCGACGGGACCAGCCGGCTGCGCAAAGGATCGGTCACCGCCATGAACACCACCGGGATATCCGTGATGTGCCGGGACGGATCGACCCCATCCCATTCCCCTGCCGTCTCCAGCGCAATGCTGGTTCCCCAGGCCACCACCAAATCGGGGCGCAGGCGCTTCGCTTCCGCCACGAAAGCGGGGATGCGCGCCCGGTCCTGCGCCGCGTCGCGCAGGGTGAAGCGCACGGGAATCTTCTGTCGCCTGAAATATTCCTGGAATCCCTGGCAGGACTCCTCGCAGCCGCGGAACAACAGCATCATGACGTGAAGGGGCTGCGCTTCGGCCGCCATGCCCGCCGGCGCCAGGCAGCCTACTAGGAGGAGGGCTAGCAGCATGCGCCTCATGTGCGGGCCTCCGGTCGCGCGGCAAGGCACAAGGACGTACCGGCCAGCACCACCAGACCGATGGCAGCCATCGCCCCCCCCCAGCCGGTGGTGGCCAGCCACAGACCGGCCCAGAGCGGTCCGATCACGCTGCCCAGCCGCTCCAGCGTGCGCAGCACGACGGCAACGGACGTGGCGCCGGTACGCGCGCCGATCTCGGTGGCGAGCGCCTGCATCGGCGCGCTGGCGAGCCCGGTGCCGATGCCGAGCGCCAGGATGCCGGCCCAGATCATCCACGTCGCATGCGCGCCGCCCGTCAGCCACGACGCCAGCCCGGCCAGCCCGCCCAGTCCGATGACGGTCCCGCCGGCGAGCGTGAGAGACAGCCGCCAGCCGTGACGATCGGACATCCACGAGGCGAGCGGATTGATCATCGCGACCAGGACGAAGTACGCCATCACCGCGCGGCCGATGGCGGCCGGGCTGTATTCGAGCTGGTATAGCGCCAGTGGCACCAGATAGAACAGGAAGCCGGCCAGGGCGATCTTGGCCGGGATGGCACCGCCCAGCATCAGGGCCGCGAAGCGCCGGTCCGCCAGCAGCCGGCGGATGTCGGCCAGGCCCAAGGGCGGTACGGGTTCGCCGTGATCGACCGCTTTGCCCTGCGTCAGGCGGAAGATGCCGAGCGCCAGCAGCGCCAGCACGGCGGAAACGGCGAACACCGGGCGAAAGCCGAACTGATCGGCCAGCACGCCGCCGAGCGCCGCGCCGCAGATGGCGGCAATGCCGATCGCGCCGACGAAGAGGGCCAGTCCGCGCGCCCGCTCGCCCTGCGTGGTCAGCATGATCAGCTGGCGCTGGCAGGCCATGGTCCCCGTCGCGTAGCCCCAGGCGCAGAGGGCGCGCGCGGGAAGGAGCTCCCAGTAGCTGCCGGCCAGCGCGGTCCAGAGGAATCCTGCCAGCGTCAGCACCGTGCCCGCGGTGAAGACGCGGGCGGTCCCCCAGCGATCGGCCCAGCGGCCGGCGAATGGCGTGGCGAGCGCGAAGCACAGCATGTAGATCGCGATCGGCAGGCCCACTTCGGTCTCGCGGCCGAGCCAGCCGGCGCCGGAAGCGAACGACTGGATATACAGCGGCAGGAAAGCGCGCGACATCTCCTCCGTCAGGATGAACAGGAACAGGGGCAGTCGCAGGGACTGCAGGCGTTCTGCCCGGCCGGCATCGCCACCGGGCAGAACGCCGACCAGGGCACCGAGAAGTTCGCGGAACACGAGGGCGACCACCAGCAGCACGATGCCGACATCGATGGCCAGTGCGCCGAAGTGCCGGGCGACGAGCGCGCGATCGGCGGACACGCCGATCCGGCCGCCGCCGGCCGACCGCTCGATCCAGTCATCGCTCGCCTCGCCCCGGCCGGCCAGCGTCGTACCGCCGGCAGCGTCGAGGCGCAGCGCTGCGATTTCCGGATGTTTCGCGATCAGATCGTCGAAATACGCGTTCACTCCGGGCAGTTGCTCGAGCGGGATGCCGAGCTGCTCGGCCCGCAGCAGTTTTCCCGCGACCAGGTCCGCCACCATCGCCGCCTTCGACGTCAAGGCAGGCAGCAGCCCATCCTCGAACAGGCCCCGGGCATGCCAGGCCACGTGCAGGCCGGCCGCCATGGTCGCCAGCAACACCACGGCCATGACGCGGCGGCGCAGCACTGCGCCGCCGATTCCCGTCGATCTGATCCGGGCCAGCAGGCCCAGGGTTCCCAGCATCATGGCCGCGCTGGCAGCGAGGATGCGGGGCCAGAGCGCTGCGGCCATGGCGTCCTCCTCCCGCGCGAGGAACGACGCATCGACAGCGATGCGCAAGCCGCCGACCGGGTCATCCGCCGCATCGCGAATCGTCGCGGTGATCAGCGGGCCGGATGCCGATTGCTCGCGCGCCATCCCCCGCGCGACGTTCGCATGCGTCCAGGCCGTCGAATCCATCACGGCATCGGCGGCATCGGATGCCGCGACGATGCGGCCGACCTTTCCGTCGAATGTCGCCACGGCGATGCCCGCGATCGCCGGATCGGCATCCTTGAGCCGCTGCACCATGGCAGGCAACGAATGGATTTCGTCGGGCCGCAGGCCGGTCAGCGCGGCCGTGTGCAGGGAGGCGGCCAGTTCCCCGGCCTGGATTTCGATCCGTGACGCAATCAGGTTCCGCAACAGGCCATGATGCTTGTCGAGCAGCATGGCACCCAGCAGCCACAGGGCCAGACACTGGGCAGCGACAAGCAGGATGATCAGGCGACGCCATGCGGGGCGGGAAGGTGCGGCAATGCCGGCGGTCGCGGGGGACACGGGTGTCATGAAATGTCTGCAGCAGGCTCATGCAGTGCGTGTGGTTTCATACTACCATTCGGCCATGAAATGCTTGGCGCCGCCAACGAGGGTTTTTTGGCTTCTGGCTGCAGCGCTGCTCGCTGCCTTCGCCATCGCACGGAACGCCCATGGCGCGGAGCAGCGGGTCGCCCTGGTCATCGGCAATGCCACCTATCGCAGCTCGCCGCTCAAGAACCCCGGCAACGATGCCCGCGCCATCGCCGACCGGCTCAAGCATCTGGGTTTCGAGGTGATCAGCCGCGAAAACCTGACGACCCGGCAGATCAGCGCGACCTTGCGTGAATTCCGCGCGCGGCTGGCACCCGGCAGCGTGGCCCTGTTCTTCTACGCCGGCCACGGCATGCAGGTCAGGGGCATCAACTACCTGCCGAGCATCGATGCGGACATCGCCAGCGAAGAGGACGTGCCGCTCAACAGCATCAGCCTCAACCAGGTGCTGGACATCATGGGCGATGCGAAGACCCGGCTCAACCTCGTCTTCCTCGATGCCTGCCGCAACAACCCCTTCACGCGCCGCTTCCGTTCCGCGGCCGGCGGACTTGCGCGCGTCGATGCGCCCTCCGGCACGCTGATCTCGTTCGCCACCCGGCCCGGCAGCGTGGCCGCGGACGGCGAAGGCGACCATGGCCTCTACACGCAACACCTGCTCGCCCAGATCGAGGTGCCCGACCAGCCGATCGAGCAGAGCCTCAAGCGCATCGTCGCCGGCGTCAGGAAGGACTCCCAGGGCCAGCAGGAACCCTGGATGGAAGGCAGCATGGACGGCGACTTCTATTTCGTCGGCGGCCCGCGCGCAGCGGCCGGTGCCACCGCGCCGGCGGCCGCATCCGGCCCCGGCATCGCGGCCACCTTCGAGCTGACCTTCTGGGACAGCATCAAGGACAGTACCCATCCGGACGACTTCAGGGCCTACCTGCAGCAGTATCCCCGCGGCCAGTTCGTCGCGCTCGCGACCAGCCGCCTGCACCAGTACGAGGCCACGCAGACCGCCGCTGCGCCGGCCGCGGGCAGCCTCGACCGGGTCGCCGACCGCACGGTGTTCCGCGACTGCCCGGACTGTCCCGAGATGGTGGTCATCCCTGCCGGCAGATTCCAGATGGGGGCGTCTCCGCGCGAGGTCGGCAGCGGCGATGCCGAGCGGCCCCGCCACGACGTGCGCATCCCCGAACCGCTCGCGGTGGGGCGCTTCGAAATCACCCGCCGCCAGTACGCCGCCTTCGTCGAGGCCAGCCGTCACAAGGCCGAAGGCTCGTGCTTCGTCTGGGTAGGGTCCGAATGGATCAACCAGCCGGGCCGCAACTGGCGCGACCCCGATTTCGTCCAGAACGACGACCATCCGGCCGTCTGCGTCAGTTGGCAGGATGCCAAGGCCTATGTGGCCTGGCTGTCGATGAAAACCGGCAAGCCCTATCGCCTGCTGTCCGAGTCGGAATGGGAATATGCCGCCCGCGCCGGTACCCGCACCTCGCGCTACTGGGGCGACGATCCCGAGCTGGCCTGCGAATTCGCCAACGTGCACGACCGCGTGACCCAGCAGATCCGGAAATTCGACTGGGAACCGCACGGCTGCCAGGATGGCTATGTGGAAACCGCGCCGGCCGGCAGCTTCAAGCCCAACCCGTTCGGCCTCCACGACATGCTCGGCAATGTCTGGGAGTGGGTGGAGGACTGTCAGACGGTGAACTACATCGGGGCGCCCCGGGACGGCTCGGCGCGGGTATCGGACGATTGCGTCCGCCGGGTCTATCGCGGCGGCGGCTGGAGCGGTCCGGCATCGGTGCGTGCTGCCGTGCGCAACGGCAATCCCGCCAGCTATCGCAGCCAGCTGCTCGGCTTCAGGGTCGCCCGTCCCGCCGGCGCCGACTTTTGAGTCGCACCGCGCCCGGGATGGCGGCCGGTGCCGACAAGATGTCGCCCGGCCGTCCAATCTGAGCGAAAATGCGGCCTTCGCCACGCCAATGCCGCTCGAAAGGGCTCACCCCAAATGCTTCTGGTCATCGACAACTACGATTCCTTCACCTACAACCTCGTGCAGTATTTCGGCGAACTCGGCGAAGATGTCCGCGTGTTCCGCAACGACGCGATCACGCTCAAGGAAATCGCCGCGATGAAACCCGGCCGGCTCGTCATTTCCCCCGGCCCCTGCTCGCCGAAGGAAGCCGGCATCTCGGTCGCCGCGATCCAGGAATTCGCCGGCAAGCTGCCGATCCTCGGCGTCTGCCTCGGGCACCAAAGCATCGGCTACGCCTTCGGCGGCGAGATCGTGCATGCCCAGCAGCTGATGCACGGCAAGCTCTCTCCCGTCCATCACGCCGACAGCGGCATTTTCAGCGGCCTGCCGAACCCGTTCAACGCCACGCGCTACCACTCGCTGGCGATCCGCCGCGAGACGCTGCCGGACTGCCTCGAAGTGACCGCCTGGACGGACGATGGCGAAATCATGGGCGTGCGCCACAAGACGCTCGATATCCAGGGCGTGCAGTTCCATCCCGAATCCATCATGACCGAGCATGGCCATGCCCTGCTGAAGAACTTCCTCGAAGGCAACTGACATGATCACACCGCAAGAGGCGCTCCAGCGCACCATCGAGCATCGCGAGATCTTCCACGACGAGATGCTGCACCTGATGCGGCTGATCATGAAGGGCGAGGTCTCGCCCGTGATGATCGCCGCCATCCTCACCGGCCTGCGCGTCAAGAAGGAAACCATCGGCGAGATCGCCGCCGCCGCGACGGTGATGCGCGAGCTGTGCACCCGGGTCGAGGTGCCGCACAACCCCCACTTCGTCGACATCGTCGGCACCGGCGGCGACGGTTCGCACACCTTCAACATCTCCACCGCCTCGGCCTTCGTCGCCGCGGCGGCGGGCGCCACGGTGGCCAAGCACGGCAACCGCAGCGTCTCCTCGAAGTCCGGTGCCGCCGATGTGCTCGAAGCCCTCGGCGCCAGGATCGACCTGCAGGCGCCGCAGGTGGCCGCGTGCATCCAGGCCACCGGCATGGGCTTCATGTTCGCGCCCAACCACCATCCGGCGATGAAGAACGTCGCCCCGGTGCGCAAGGAAATGGGCGTGCGCACCATCTTCAACATCCTCGGCCCGCTGACCAACCCGGCCGGCGCGCCCAACACCCTGCTCGGTGTCTTCCACCCCGACCTCGTCGGCATCCTCGTGCGCGTCATGCAGCAGCTCGGGGCGCAGCATGTGATCGTCGTGCATGGCAAGGACGGCATGGACGAAATCTCGCTCGGCGCCGCCACGCTGGTGGGCGAACTGAAGGACGGCGAGATCCGCGAATACGAAATCCACCCCGAGGATTTCGGCCTGCAGATGATCGCCAGCCGCAACCTGAAAGTGGCGGATGCCGCCGAATCGAAAGGCCGCCTGCTCGGCGTGCTGGAGAACCAGCCCGGCCCGGCGCTCGAGATCGTCTGCCTCAACGCCGGCACCGCGCTCTACACCGCCAACCTCGCCGCCGACATCGGCGCCGGCATCGCGCTGGCGCGGCAGACCATCGAAAGCGGCAAGGCGCGCGCGAAGCTCGACGAGTTCATCGCCTTCACGAACAAAGCATGAGCAGCGACATCCTGAACAAGATCCTCGCCGTCAAGCGCGAGGAAGTCGCCGCCGCGCGGGCCGCGAAGCCGCTTGCCGCGATTCGAGCCGAAGCAGAAGCGCAGCCTGCAGCTCGCGACTTCACCGGCGCCATTCAGCGAAAAGTCGGTGCTGGCGGGACGGCAGTCATCGCCGAAATCAAGAAGGCCAGCCCGTCGAAAGGCGTCATCCGCCCCGACTTCCGCCCCGCCGAGATCGCTGCCGACTACGCGCAGCACGGCGCCGCCTGCCTCTCCGTGCTCACCGACCGGCAGTTCTTCCAGGGCGGCGCCGACTACCTGCAGGCCGCCCGCGCCGCCTGTGCCCTGCCGGTGCTGCGCAAGGACTTCATGATCGACCCGTATCAGGTCTACGAGGCCCGCGCGATGGGCGCCGACGCGATCCTGCTGATCGTCGCCGCGCTCACCGACAGCGAGATGGCCGAACTCGAAGAGCTCGCCCTGTCGCTCGGCATGGCGGTCCTCGTCGAAAGCCACGACGCCGGCGAACTCGACCGCGCGCTCAAGCTCAAGACCCCGCTGCAAGGTATCAACAACCGCAACCTGCGGACGTTCGAAGTCAGCCTCGACACCACGCTGTCGCAGCTCGCCCGCATCCCCGCCGACCGCATCGTCGTCACCGAATCCGGCATCCTCGCCCCCGCCGACGTCGCGCTGATGAAACAGCACGGCGTGAATGCCTTCCTCGTCGGCGAAGCCTTCATGCGCGCCCCCTCCCCCGGCGCCGAACTCGCGCGCCTGTTCGGCTTCTAGCCGCCGCTCATTCGCCGTCCCGCCAGCGCCGACTTCCATGACCCCACACCGTTTCGAACTGCGTGGCGACTTCGTCGAACTTCACGCCCTGCTCAAGCTGCTCGCCCTCGCCTCCTCCGGCGGTGCCGCCAAAGCCATGATCGCCGCCGGCGCAGTCAGCGTCGATGGCCACACCGAGACCCGCAAGGCGTGCAAGATCCGCGCGGGTCAGGTGGTCAGGGTCGGTGACGAGGAAGTGCGCGTTTCCTGAACGTCCGGCTTCAGGATGACCCGGGCCCGGCCTGGTCCGGCGCGCCATCCGTCGCTGTAGCGAGGCAGTCGCGCAGTTCTTCCAGATGCGCCACCAAGGTGTTCGAGGCCAGGGTGAACTGGTTGCAGAGGACAGCCTGGGCGGCATCGACATCTCCCCGGTGCAGATGGGACACGACTTTTTCCGCCAGCAGATGAAAGTCCTCATGGCACTCGATCAGCCCCTTGAAGACGGGCAGCCGTTCCAGCGGCTGCTGTTCCGGTGAGTGCAGCCATGCGCCGAGTACGCAGCGCGTGTGATCGTAAAGCGCCGGATCCGTCAGCTTGTCACCGTCGATGCCCTCGATCGCCGCTTCAAAATACTGCCGCCATGCGCTATGCGCGCCGATGGCCGAGTCGATGTCGAAATTCAGCTTGATCATTTCCCGATCCGTGGGTTCAGCCTGGTGTGGAGATTGGCTCTAGGTCTGCGGTCCATTCCGGAATGATGGCCGCGATGCGGATTCTCCCATGACCCGGCGCGATGATAAAGGCATAGAGGGGAGGGGCCGCTCGCCATTTGCAGCGAGGTTTCAGCGCGAGCGGATCAACACCGATTTCAGCCAGTGGTGGCCGCTCACCATCACGATGCCGGCCATGACCATCAGCGCACCGGCGACGAAACCGGGCTCGAGCGGTTCATCGAGCAGCGCGACGCCGAAGGCGACGCCGAACAGCGGCGTGAGGAAGGAAAACACCCCGAGGCGCGAAGCGAGGTAATGGCGCAGCAGCCAGAACCAGGCGAGATAACTGGCGAAGGAAACGACCAGCGCGTGGAACAGCAGGCTGCCCCAGGCCAGCGGTGTGGGATTGAAGCTACCCTGTCCGAGGGCGAATGCGGCAGGCGTGAGCAGGATGAAGGCGCCGACGAGCTGGTATAGCAGGGTCTTCGTCGCCGGCGCGCGGGCGAGGCTGGACAGGCGCACCGCCACCGTGGTGGCTGCCCAGGCAATGCCGGCCAGCAGGGCGAGGACGTCGCCCCAGAACATGTCGCCCGGATCCCGCAACGGTCCGTCGCGTCCGAGGAAGGTGACGGCGATGCCGCCGAAGGCGAGGGCCACGCCGAACCATTGCAGGGTGGCGAGGCGTTCGGCCGGCAGCCGCCAGTGCAGGCCCAGCGCGACGAAGATCGGTGCGGTATAGAGGAACACCACGAGGTGCGACGCGGTGGTCAAGCGCAGCCCCTCGCCGACCAGCATGAATTCGAGCGCAAACAGGACACCGACCAGCAGTCCGGGGCGCAGGGTACCGTCGCCGGGCGACCAGCGCACGCCCTGCCGGACCATGAGGAGGCCGACCAGCACGGCGGCGAGACCGGAACGCAGGGCGATCTGCAGTAGCGGCGACACGTCGGCAGCCGCAGCCTTGAGCACGACCTGCTGCAGGCCCCAGATCAGGCAGAGGACGACCATGATGCCCATCGCCTGGGCGTCGAGCGGCTTGCGGTGATCCATGACGGCTGCGAAAAAGTCGGTGCTGGCGGGACGGCGGCAGGCGCGGCTCAGGTGGCCAGCGTGCGGCCCAGCTGCGTCTCGATAGCGTCGATCTTCGATTGCATGCGGGCGCAGTCGCCGGCCCGGTAGTCGATCTTGATCTGCGCGCTGATGCGGTCGCAGTCGTCCCGCATCGCCTCGAAACAGTCGCGGACGACGGCCATCACGGCGTCCCACTCGCCTTCGATGATCGTGCCCATCGGCGTCAGCTGGTAGGGCAGGCCGCTCCTGTCGATGATGTCGAGCGACCGGGCGACGTAGGGGCTGAGGCTTTCGCCCTTGCCGAAGGGCGACATGGAGAATTCAAGCAGGACCAAGAGGCATTCCTTTCACGAATGAGGGCGCAAGGATACGCATTCTTTCCGCTCTTGTCGGACCATGGAAGCGATCGCCGTTGCACCGGCGCCGACTTTTGCCGGGGACGACGACGGGGAGAGGGTCAGCCCGGGATTCGGCCGCGCATCGCGGCATAGGCATCCATGGCCGCCAGGTCGCCGCTGGCGAGCAAATGCTCGAATCGCTAGACCTCGGCCTTGTCGCCTGACGCCCTGGTGCGCAGGGCCGCATCTTCATCGTGCGGCGCGTCCGGAGACAAGGCAGCGCGCAGGGAGGCGACGAGCGACGGCAGCTTCGCCTCCAGCATGTCGAGCCGCAAGTCCAGCTCGTTCACGGCACCGCGGCGCAGGGCCGTGTGCAGCGAGGACGCCAGGTCGAACACCTGTTGCGCCCCGATGTTGCCTGCCGCCCCCTTCAGCGAATGGGCCATGGCCGTCGCTTCCTGCAACTGGCCTCGCGCGACGAGCGCCCGCAGTTTCGCCGCATCGCCGGCATGGCTGTCGACGAACATGCGGACGACGCGCAGATAGGTGGGCAGCTTGTCGCGCACGATGAACAGTCCGGCGGCCAGGTCGAGGCCATCGATCTTCGCCAGCATCCGGCGTTGCGTGTCGAGCGTTGCATCGGCCTGGATCGATGCGCCTGTCCCGGACGGGGCGGCCTCCGCAACCGGCGCGGCCGGCAGCCACCGGAGGATGGAGGCGAACAGGGCATCCGGATTGACCGGCTTGGCGACGTGATCAACCATGCCGGCATTCAGGCAGGCCTGGCGGTCTTCGGCGAAGGCATTGGCCGTCATCGCCAGAATCGGCAGATGCTCACGGCCGGGCAGGCGCTTGATTTGCGCGGTGGCGGCAATGCCGTCCATGTGCGGCATCTGCATGTCCATCAGGACCAGGTCGTAGGCGTTGCGGCGAGCCAGTTCGACCGCCTTCACCCCGTCCTCGGCAAGATCGACGCTCAGCCCCGCATCGCGCAGCAGGTCCAGTGCGACTTCCTGGTTGATGGGATTGTCTTCGGCCAGAAGGATGCGACGTCCCTTGAGCCGCGCCAGGTCGACGCTCGCATCGACTGCCGGCCGCGGCTGCGGGACGCCGGTCGTGATCTCGACGATCGCCTCGTAGAGTGACGAAGGCGTTACCGGCTTGGCGAGCGTCTGCCGGATCCCGGATCCCTCCAGCTGTTCGGCAGGCCATTCGCTGCCGAAGGCGGTAATCAGGATCATGGCCGGCGGGTGCGGCAGGTTGAGCGCCTGGATCCGGCGGGCGGCTTCGATTCCGTCCATTTCCGGCATGCGCCAGTCCAGCATCACCAGGTCGTAGGGCTGCCCCAGGGTGGCCGCCTTGGCGACGGCATCGAGCGCCTGCAGGCCCGAGCAGACGCAACTGGTCTGGAATTTCAGCATGGCGAGCATGTCGCACAGCGATTCGCGCGCTTCGACGAGATCGTCGGCGACGAGCACCCGGCAGGGAGGCAGCTCGCGGCGTGCCGCGGCCGGCTTTCCTTGCCCCTGGGCGAAGGGTGCCTCGAACCAGAAGGTGCTGCCCTCACCCGGCTGACTCTCCACGCCCACGGCGCCCTGCATGAGTTCGGCCAGGCGCTTCGAGATGGCCAGGCCGAGCCCCGTGCCGCCATAGTTCCGGGTCGTGGAAACATCGGCCTGCTCGAAGGGCTGGAACAGTCGCCCCACCTGTTCTTGCGTCATGCCGATCCCGGTATCACTGACCTCGAAGCGGATGCGGACCGTCATGGTGTCCGGCGACGGGATGCGCCGGGCACGCAATGTGACGCTGCCGTTTTCGGTGAACTTGATCGCATTGTTGACGAAATTCAGCAGAATCTGCCCGAGGCGCATGCGGTCGCCCCGGATCATTTGCGGCAGGGCAGGATCGATCCGGGTCACGACTTCGAGATCCTTTTCGGCGGCCTTGTCTCCGACCAGGATGTTGATGCTGCGGAAGACGCCATCCAGGTCGAAATCGATTTCCTCCAGCGCCAGCTTGCCCGATTCGATTTTCGAAAAATCGAGAATGTCGTTGATGATGCCCAGCAGATGCTGGGCGGCACTGCCGATCTTGTCGAGATGGTCGAACTGCCGTGGCAGCACGGCATCGCGTCGCATCAGGTGGGCGAGACCGATGATGGCGTTCATCGGGGTGCGGATTTCGTGCGACATGTTGGCCAGGAACGTGCTCTTGGCCCGGTTGGCGGCCTCGGCGGTCTCCTTTGCCTGGTTGAGCTCGACGGTGCGCGAAGCGACGAGCTGTTCCAGATGATGGCGGTGCTGCTCGATTTCCGCGATGTTGCGCTTCAGTTCGGTGATGTCCTCGGAAATCCCCAGCAGGTACTCCGGCTTGCCATCCATGTCGAAAAGCGCCAGCTTCTTGGTGTGCAGAATTCTTGTTTCGCCGGAGGCGGTCTTGATCGGTTCTTCCGGAATATCGAAGATGGCGGCGGTAGCGAGGACGGCGCGGTCCTTTTCGATGAAGAAGCGGGCCTGCTCCTCCGGGAAAAAATCGAAATCGTTCCTGCCGAGAAGGTCTTCGCGCCGGAATCCCAGCAGCTGCTCTCCGGCCTTGTTGAACAGGACGAATCGAAGGTCGTCGGCACGCTTGAGAAAAACCATGTTCGGGATGTTCTCGACGATCGACTCGAGCAGCTGGTTTGCGGCACGGTGTCGATCCAGCAATTGCCCGATGGTCGTCGTCATCGAATTGATGCCCTGCTGCAATTCCCCGAGTTCGTCGTCGGAAGTGACGGGGATACGCGCCTCGAGTTCGCCGTTCTCGACGCGATCGAGGATGGCCAGCGACACTTCGACACGGTTCCCGATGAAGCGCTGTGTAATCACGATGATCGCTGCGGAACTCAACAGGATGAACAGCAGCGATCCCAGCACGCCCCACAGGATGATCGCCTGCTTGCGGGCTTCGATGTCGGCCACGCTGACGGTCACGATGACGGTGTAGAGAGGGGATTGGCCCGTACTGCCGCTCAGGCGCATGATGCTGGTCAGGCGCGGCTTGTCGATGATCATCTGCTCGTCCGCCGCCCCTTCGGCCAGCCAGGCGGACGGGATGCCGGGGATGCTGTCAGCTTCCTGTCCGAGCCTGGCCGGATCCGTGGCGACGATGACCCGGCCGCTGCCGCCGACGACCATGCCCTCGAGGTAGGGCGCCCCCACGAGTCCCTCGATCAACGAGGCCCGCCCGACCGCACTGATGGCCAGATCCTCGTTCGCCAGCATCCGGCCGACGTTGCGCAATCCGGCATGCAGGTGTTCATCGAGGGTGCTGCTGAAACGGTCGACATAGAACCATCCCAGCGTGCTGAACACGGTCAGCTCGATGCAGACGACCAGCAGGGCGATACGGCCGATCAGGCCCGGACGCTTCATGTCGGATCAGGGAACGTAATGCGGGGTATCGGCCAGCGGTTCAAGCTGCGTGGTCTGTTCGGGCCCGTAGCGCGCCTGTGCAGGCGTGACCCGGCCGACGATCTCGATGCCCCGCTCGGGATGGCGGGGGTCCGGCCGCCAGCGGGCGATGTATATGCTTTGCTGGAGATGGTGGCTGAGCGGGTCCATGATGGCATCGTCATCCTGCATCCGCTCCCTGGCCGTCGCCCGGTACTGCTCCAGCCCCGCGATCACCGCATGGCTGTCGGTCGTACCCGCCTTTTCGACGGCGTCCAGGAGGGCCTGGGTGGCAAGATAGGCGGCATGCGTGACATCGCCGGGGTAATCCAGCCGCGTATGGCCGTAGCGCTTGCGATAGCGCTCGACGAACTCCGCCGTTCCCGGGGTCTGGAGGTTCCAGGCCCAGGTGGTGCCGAACAGCGGTCGCGGCGTGCCCGGGGCGGGATAGAGTTCCTCCCAGTCCACCTCGCCGACGATCCAGAACTGCTTTTCGAGGACTTCGGGATCGACCTGCGAGAACAGCTTGATCTGGTTGTCGCCGCTGATGCTGACCGCAACGACATCTGCCGGAATCGCCGCGACCTGCCGCAGAACGGCTTCGGGATTCGACAGGCGCTCTGGCGCAACGACTTCTCCGACAACCGTGCCACCGTACTCGGCGATATACGGCTTCATCGCTTGGGCGTTGCTGTGACCGAAATTGTTATCTTCGGTCAGCAGCAGCACGCGCTTGGACTTGCGGTTCGCCAATGCATACTTGAGCAGCGCACGATTGATGTTGGCGCCATTGGAGTCGAAGACAAACTTGGTCCGATGGGCGTTCTCGACCGATTCCGAAGGCGCCGAGGAGTTGGTGTTGATAAAGATCACCCCGTACTTCTGGGCAACGGCCGACATGCTGGCTGCCACTCCGGATGCGATCGCCCCGACCAGGAAGCTCACACGGTTGCGGGTGATCAGTTCCTCGGCCACCCGTCGCGCCTGCATTTCGTCCATTGACGGGTCGCGCGAGACCAGCACGATCTCTCGCCCGAGCACGCCACCCCGCGCATTGAATTCGTCGATCGCCATTTCAGCCCCGCGGCGATCCGCCTCGGCGTGCAATGCGAAGCGCCCGGCCACCGGCGCCACATGTGCGATCAGGATTGGTGGCCGGGGCGTCGCGGCCTTGACCGGCGAGGCCAGTCCGTTCAGCAACGCACAAACGAGAACCGCCCCGCCGAGGAGGTGTCTTGCGGTCGTCCTGGGGAATGGCGACCTGATCCATGCAGCCATCTGTTGTCCGTTTTTCTTATGGTTGAACTGGTACATGCGCCACCGCAATGTGGGGAAACCAGCGGCACAAACCCATACTTAAGGCATGGGAATGCTACCCGTGTCCTCGGGCATAAGCAACACTGGCTTGCCGACGACCCAATGAACAAAGGGCCGCCCACGTATCGTGGAGCGGCCCTTGTGGTGCAGCGTAACAGCGGGGGCTTACTTGATGACCGCGCTCAACTCGCCCTTCTTGTAGCGGTTGGCCATGGCTTCGAGCGAGACCGCCTTGATCTTGCTGGCCTGGCCGGCGCAACCGAAGGCTTCGTAGCGCGCCTTGCAGATTTCCTTCATGGCCTTGCGGGCTTCCGTGAAGTACTTGCGCGGGTCGAAGTTCTTGCGGTCCTTGTTGAGGAACTGGCGGATCGCACCGGTGGACGCCATGCGCAGGTCGGTGTCGATATTGACCTTGCGCACGCCGTTCTTGATGCCCTCGACGATTTCCTCGACCGGCACGC
>CALARK010000026.1 GCA_937888595.1 uncultured Sterolibacteriaceae bacterium
GCGGCGGCGAGCCGTCCCGCGACGACGCCGGCGAGATCGCAGCCAAGGCTTTCCCGCGGCAGCCGGGCGAAGTCGGTCGAGAGGATGGCGAAGTCCGCGAGGCGCGCGGCGCAGCGCGGACAAGCGGCGAGATGGTCCATGACGCGGCGGTGCTCGACGCTGGTGAGTTCGGCATCGAGATAGGCGGATAACTGCTCGTCGGAAGCGTGGATTTCATGCGGATCGGTCATCTGGACTCTCCCCGGCGTGGTGGCGATAGTGGGCGAGGGCGGCGACGCGCGCGCGCGCCAGGCGCGACTTGACGGTCCCCTCGTTGATGTCGAGCGTCGCGGCGATCTCGGCGTAGCTCATGTCCTCCAGCTCGCGCAGCAGCAGGATCTCGCGCTGCTCGGCCGGTAATGCCGCGAGGGCGCGTTCCAGGAGGCCGAGGCGCTGCCGGCCTGCCAGCCGCTGTTCCGGCGATGGCGCGGGGTCGCTCTGATCGCCGGCCGTCTCGCCGGAAACGTCGGCGTCGAGGGGGACGAATTCGACCCGTTGGCGCCGGCGCAGCAGATCGCGGGCGGCGTTGCGGGCGATCTGGAACAGCCAGGTGGCGAAGCGCGCCTCGGGCCGCCAGCCAGGCAGGGCATTCCAGGCCTTGAGGAAGCTGTCCTGGGTCAGGTCCATGGCCTCGTCGCGGCTGCCGAGCATGCGCAGGACGAAGCGGAACACGCGCTCCTGGTGGCGGCGCACCAGCAGCTCGAAAGCCTGCCGGTCGCCGGCCTGGGCGCGGGCAGCCAGTTCATCGTCGGCATCGTCCATCCTCGGTTTTGTTTCCTCTCGTCGGCCTTTGCGGGTCCGGCATTGTGCTGTTTCTATAACGAAGCGCGGCAGGAAAAGTTCCCCATAAGCCTGCCTTAAGTTTCACGGACTAGCATCAAGACAACGATTCAACCAATCAGGACGACGATCACGCCATGACCTCGCTTTCCCTGCTGCTGTGGATCGTCCTAGGCATCGCGCTGCAAGTGGCGCTGTGGCTGGGCATTGGCTTCTGGCGCCACTGGCTGGAATATCAGGCCCTGCGCGGTGGCCAGCCGGCGCCGGTCGCTACGCCCGTCGAGGCGCGCGAGCCGGCCAACGTCGCGGCCTGGCAGGGCTTCCGTCCCTTCCGCGTCGAACGCAAGACGATCGAGGACGCCGCGCAGTCGATCTGCTCCTTCTACCTGGTGCCCACCGACGGCCAGCAGTTGCCGGCCTTCCTGCCCGGCCAGTTCCTCACCTTCAGGCTCGACCTGCCGACGGAGCAGATCGTGCGCTGCTATTCCCTGTCGGACGCGCCGTGCCCGGACCATTACCGCGTTTCGATCAAGCGCGTGCCCGCGCCGGCCGGCAGCGACCTGCCGCCGGGGCGTTCGTCGAATCACTTCCATGACCGCGTCGCCGTCGGCGACATCCTGCAGGTGCGCGCGCCGGGCGGGCATTTCCACATCGATCGCGGCGACAGCCCGGTGGTGCTGATCGGCGGCGGCATCGGCATCACGCCGATGCTGTCGATGCTGCACTGGTGCCTGGCCGCGCAGCCCGGCCGCGAGGTCTGGCTGTTCTACGGCGTGCGCAATGGTCGCGAACCGGTCATGAAGGCCGAGCTGGAGGCCCTGGCCGCCGCGCATCCGAACTTCCGGCTGCGCTTCTGCTTCAGCGATCCGCTGCCGGAAGAGCAGCACGGGCGCGATTACCAGTATCGCGGCCGCGTCGACGTGAATCTGCTGCGCATGAGCTTGCCGCTCAAGCCCTACCACTTCTACATCTGCGGCCCGACGCCGATGATGGAAAGCCTCGTGGCCGGGCTGGAAGACTGGGGCGTGCCCGAGGCGCGAATCCACTTCGAGGCCTTCGGCCCGGCTTCGATCAAGCGCCAGCCGGCAGCCGCAGCGGTGACGGCCGAACCCGCAACCGCAGAATCCCGGACGGCGGACGCGACCGACATCGTGGTCACCTTCGCCAAGTCCGGCAAGCAGCTGGCGTGGCCGGCCGGCGCCGGCAGCCTGCTCGAATTCGCCGAGGCCAATGGCATCCACGTCGATTCCGGTTGCCGCGCCGGCGGCTGCGGCAGTTGCCAGACGACGATCCGCTCCGGCGAGGTTGCCTATTCCAACCCGCCCGACTACGATCCCGAGCCGGGCAGCTGCCTGCTCTGTTGCTGCGCGCCCAAGACCAGCGTGACCCTGGAGGCCTAGATGACGCGCTCGCTCTGGACCAAGCACATCCTGCCCTTCACCCTGCTGCTCGGCCTGCTGGCGGCGGCGACCCTGGTCGGCGACTGGCTGCTCCATCGCCTCGACCTTGTCTGGGTGGGCCGCTACCTCGGCATCCCCGGCACGCTGCTGATCATCGGCTCGCTGCTCTATTCGCTGCGCAAGCGCAAGATGATCACGGCGGGCGACGTCAAGTCCTGGCTGAGCATGCACGAGGTCGGCACCTGGCTCGGCTCGCTGATGGTGCTGCTGCATGCCGGCATCCACTTCAACGCCATCCTGCCCTGGCTGGCGACCGTGGCGATGGGCGTGAATGTCATCAGCGGCATGGTCGGCAAGCTATTGCTGCGCCGTTCGCGCGAGCATGTCCTGGGCAAGCGCGACCACTACCAGTTGCGCGGCCTGCCGAAGCACGAGGTGGAGCAGGCGGTGTTCTGGGACGCGGTGACCCTCGACGCCATGGCCCGCTGGCGCAAGGTGCATATCCCGATCTTCGTCGTCTTCGCCGTGCTCGCGCTCGGGCATATCGTCAGCATCTTCCTGTTCTGGGGATGGAAATGAGCCGAGTCGTGCAATGGGTCCTCGCGGCGAACCTTCTGGCGATTGCCATGCTGGCCTTCATTTATCCGCACCTGATGGTCGGCCCGGGCAAGCTGATCCCCGGCCATGCCAAGCTGGAGGCCGATTGTTTCGCCTGCCATGCGGCATTCACCGGCGCCGAATCGCAGCGCTGCATCACCTGCCACACGCCGGCGGATATCGGCCGCCTGACCACGACCGGCCAGCCGGTCGTCAAGCCGCTGACCAGCACGCCCTTCCACCAGAAGCTCGTCAACGACGACTGCGTGGCCTGCCACAGCGACCATGCCGGCGTGAAGCGCTTCCGGCCGACCGGCCACTTCGACCACACGCTGCTGCAAAAGGCGACCCGCGACGAATGCCAGAGCTGCCACAAGTCGCCGAAGGACAGCCTGCACGAGCAGATCACCGGCAACTGCAGCCAGTGCCACGGCCAGGAGAAATGGACGCCGGCGACCTTCGACCACTTCAAGTATTTCGAGCTCGACCGCGACCACAATGCGAAATGCGTGACCTGCCACGTGCGCAACGACTACAGCCGCTACACCTGCTACGGCTGCCACGAGCACACGCCGAACAAGATCCGCCGCGAGCACATCGAGGAAGGGATCCGCGACTTCGACAACTGCGTCGAGTGCCACCGCAACGCCGACGAGCATGACATCCGCGGGGCCGGCCGGGATGGCGGGGCTAGACGTGGTGAGCGCGAGGGCCGTCGCCGCGGCCGCGAGCACGACGACTGAGGCCGCCGCTCCGCGCTGCGTAAAGCCGATCACGCGGTGTTCGGCGGTCTGATGCGCCTGCCTGTCCCGCAGCCGGATCGATGGCCCGGCCAGTCCTGGCGCAGGGCCAGGATAAGCAAGCCTTAAGGTTCGCCTTATAGGATGCGCAGCGTCGTTTCCGTTCGCGCTGCATGTGACTGATGTATAACGGAACGTGTCTCAAGAAAGGATATCTCCATGAAGACGGGTACTGCATGGATTGTTGTGTTGTGTGCGGGGGGCCTGCTCGCCGGCTGTGCCGGCACGGGGGCCGGTTACGTGCATCGGGATGGCTGGCGGCCGGGTACGGTGACCGAGATCGGGAATGACCGGGAAATTCTGGCGCGCTTGTCCGATACCTGCGCCAACGCGGCGGAGGCGCCGACCTACGCTTTGATTCGCTACACGGGGAATTCGCACCTGCGTTGGCGCGCGTTCCCGGTGCCCGAGGGCATGGATGTCAGGGTCGGTGACACGGTCAGTCTCGACGTCAATGCCTGCAAATTGACCAGGACGGAATAAGCACATGCGAATTCTCATTTTCTTTCTGCTGGCCTGCCTGCCGTGGTTGACAGGGGCTGCCGAAATCCAGATGACGCCGGAGCAGGGCACCCGTCAGGGCGTCGTGACAGCACCGCTCGGAGAAATGCAGTCGGCCGCCGGCATCCGCTTGCCCGCCCAGGTGGTGGTGCCGCCCGCGCAGATCGAGGTGATCGCCGCGCCCCTGCCGGCCATGGTGGCGACGGTGCGCGTCGCCCATGGCGAGACGGTGAAAAAGGGGCAGGTGCTCGCCCGCCTGCAGGGGGCGCCGTTGATCGAACTGCAGCGCGAGTCCGCCGCGGCGCGCGCGCAGGCCGATCTGGCCGGCGAGAGCCTGCGCCGCGACGAAAGCCTCTTCGCCGACGGCATCATTTCCGCTGCGCGCCTGTCCGCCACCCGTGCGGCTGAGCGCCAGGCGGCCCTGCTGCTCGCCGAGAAACAACTGGCGCTGCGCCTGGCCGGCCTGCCCGAACCCAAGCAGGGCGGGGCACTGGCTTCCGGCGCGGAAATCCGCGCGCCCTTCGACGGCGTGGTGCTCGATGCGCCCGCGCAGCCCGGGCAACGGGTGGATGCGATGACGCCGCTGTTCAAGCTGGGGCGCATCGCCCCGCTGTGGCTGGAAATCCAGGCGACGCCGGCGCAGGCGGCGGGCATCGCGCCCGGCGCCGCGGTGAGCGTGCCCGGCTGCCCGCCGGGCGGGCGCATCACCGTCGTCGCGCCGCATGTCGATGCCCACGACCAGTCGCTGCGCCTGCGCGCCGAACTGCCCTACCGCGTGGCCTGCGTGCGTCCCTACCAGTTCGTCCAGGTGGATGTGAAGCCCGCCGAGCAGACGACCAGCTATGCCTGGTGGGTTCCGGCCGGCGCGGTGACGCGCCACCTGTCGCGTACCTGGATCTTCGTCGCCGAGCCGGACGGCTTCCGGCCGGTGGCCGTGCAGGTGCTCGAGGAAACTGCGCAATCGGTCCGCATTGCCGCTCCGGTCGAGCCGAGCGTCAGGATCGCCGTCAAGGGCATCGCCGCCCTCAAGGGTGCCTGGCTCGGCCTCGGCGCCGGCGAACAGTAACGCCATGTTCGCGCGACTGATTGAGTTTTCCCTGACCCAGCGCCTGCTGGTGCTGGTGGCGGCGCTGATCCTCGTCGGTGGTGGCGTCCTGGCCTTCAACGGCCTGCCGATCGACGCCTTCCCCGATGTCTCGTCGACCCAGGTCAAGGTGATCATGAAGGCGCCGGGCATGACGCCCGAGGAAGTCGAGGCGCGCATCGTGACGCCGATCGAGGTCGAACTGCTCGGCATTCCCCACAAGCGCCTGCTGCGTTCGATCGCCAAGTACGCGATCGCCGACATCACCATCGACTTCGAGGACGGTACCGACATCTACTGGGCCCGGCAGCAGGTGGCCGAACGCCTGGCTGGTGTGCTTGGCGACCTGCCGGCCGGGGCGAGCGGCGGGCTCGCGCCGATCACCACGCCGCTGGGCGAGATGCTGATGTTCACCATCGAGGGCGACCTGAGCCTCGAGGACAAGCGCACGCTGCTCGACTGGACCATCCGTCCGCAGCTGCGCACCCTGCCGGGCGTCGCCGATGTCAACAGCCTGGGCGGGCTGGTGCGCACCTTCGAGGTCCAGCCGATTCTGGTGGCGCTCAAGGCGCGTGGCCTGCAGATCAGCGACCTGATGCACGCCATCGAGGCGAACAACCGCAACGACGGCGCCGGCCGGCTCACCGAAGGCGAGGAATCGCTGCTGATCCGCGTCGACGGCAGCGCCCGCAGCATCGAGGACCTGCGTGCCATCGTTGTACACCGTGACGCGCGCGGCAAGGTGACGCGCCTGGGCGACGTGGCGACGGTGCGCATCGGCAGCCTGACGCGCTACGGCTTCGTCACCCGTGGCGGCCGCGAGGAGGCCGTCGAGGGACTGGTGCTCGGCCTGCGCGGCGCCAACGCGCGCGCCGTGGTCGAGTCGGTGCGCGCCAAGCTGGCGGAGATCGCTCCCGCGCTGCCGCCAGGCGTTACGACAAAGATCTTTTACGACCGCGGCGCGCTGGTCGACCGCGCCATCGGCACCGTGTCGAAAGCGCTCGGCGAAGCCATCGTGCTCGTGCTGGTGCTGCTGCTGGCCTTCCTCGGCAACCTGCGCGCAGCTATCGCGGTCGCCTGCGTGCTGCCGCTGGCGGCCCTGACGACCTTCATCCTGATGCGGCTCACCGGCATGTCGGCGAATCTGATGAGCCTCGGCGGTCTCGCCATCGCCATCGGCATGCTGGTCGATGCCGCGGTCGTCGTCGTCGAGAACATCGAGAGCCGGCTGGCCGATGCGGGCGGCGAAAAGCTGCCCTTCCTCCACCGCGTCTATCGCGCCGTGCATGAGGTGACGGTGCCGGTGGTGTCCGGCATGGCGATCATCGTCATCGTCTTCCTGCCGCTGCTGACGCTGCAGGGGCTCGAAGGCAAGCTGTTCATTCCCGTCGCCCTGACCATCGTCTTCGCGCTGTCCGGCTCGCTGCTGCTGTCGCTGACAGTGATTCCGGTGCTGACCTCGTACCTGCTAAAGCCGAGTGCATCGCATCACGAGCCCTGGCTGCCGCGCCAGGCGATGCGACTCTACACGCCGGTGCTGGCATGGAGCCTCGCCAATGCGAAGAAAGTGATCGTGTCGGCACTGGCCCTGCTGGCCGCGACGGTCATCGCCTTCATGACGATCGGCAAGACCTTCATGCCGACCATGGACGAGGGAGACATCCTGCTACAACTTGCCAAGCTGCCCTCGATCAGCCTGGAACGCAGCGCCGAGACCGACATGGCGGTACAGCGGGCCCTGCTCGAGCGCATTCCGGAGGTCCGGGATGTGATCGCCCGCGCCGGCTCCGACGAGCTCGGCCTCGATCCGATGGGGCTGAACGAGACCGACAGCTTCCTCGTGCTGGCGCCGCGCAAGGAATGGCGCAATCCCGACAAGGAGTGGCTGACCGACGAGATCCGCAAGGTGATGGCCGATTTTCCCGGCATGGACATCGCCTTCACCCAGCCGATCGAGATGCGCGTTTCGGAAATGCTCACCGGCACCCGCGGCGACCTCGCCGTCAAGATCTTCGGGCCGGATCTCGACCGGCTCAACGCGCTGGCCGAGCGTGTCGCCACGGTGCTCGAAACCGTGCCCGGGGCGCAGGACGTGCTGACGGTGAAGAACGAGGGGGTGCAGTATTTCACCGTCGAGATCGACCGCCTTGCCGCCGGGCGCTTCGGCCTCTCCGTCGAGGAGATCGCCGCCGCGCTACGTGCCCAGATCGAGGGACAGCCGGTCGGTCTGGTGCTCGAAGGCAACCGCCGCACGCCCTTGGTGATCAAGGGCGGCGAGGGCATGCGCAATTCGCCGGCGCTGTTCGCCGGCATGCAGCTGGCGCTGCCCGACGGCGGCAACGTGCCGCTGTCGGCACTGGCGCGGCTCAAGCGCGTCGCCGGACCGGTCAAGATCGACCACGAGAATGCCAACCGCATGGCGGTGGTGCAGGCCAACGTGACCGGCCGCGACCTGGTCGGCTTCGTCGAGGAGGCGAAGGCGAAGGTGGCGGCCGAGGTCGAGCTCGGCGAGAACGTGCATCTGGCCTGGGGCGGGCAGTTCGAGAACCAGCAGCGTGCCGCCAAGCGCCTCATGCTCGTCGTGCCGGTCGCGCTGGCGCTGATCTTCCACATCCTGTTCACCACCTTCGGTTCGGTGCGGCAGGCGGCGATGGTGTTCGTCAATATCCCGTTCGCGCTGATCGGCGGCGTGTTCGCACTGCTGCTCGCCGGCGAATACCTGTCGGTGCCGGCCTCGGTGGGATTCATCGCGCTGCTCGGCATCGCGGTGCTCAATGGCCTTGTACTGATTTCCTACTTCAACCAGCTGCGCGCCCAGGGCCTGCCGTTGCATCGGGTGGTGGTCGAGGGGGCGAAGCGCCGCCTGCGCCCGGTGCTGATGACGGCGAGCATCGCCGCCTTCGGCCTCGTGCCGCTGCTGTTCGCTACCGGGCCGGGTTCGGAGATCCAGCGGCCGCTGGCGATCGTCGTCATCGGCGGCCTCGTGACGTCCACGCTGCTGACGCTGGTGATGCTGCCCATCCTTTACCAACGCTGGGGAAGTGAAACATGAGCAAGCGCCTCGACGTCTGCCTCAACCTGATCCTGCCGAACGCCCTGAAGGACCAGGTGCTCGACCAGTTGCTCCGGCATCCGGAATGGGTCGGCCCGTTCATCGCCCACCGCGCCGAGGGCCATGGCGATCCCGACAGCATCGCCAGCCCTGCCGAGCAGGTGCGCGGCAGGGCCGAACGCGTGCGCATCGAGATTCTGATGGATTCCGGTCATGTCGACGTTCTGCTCGGTCGGTTGCGAACCGACTTGTCCAGCCGGGAAAGCATTTGGTGGCTGACCCCGGTCATGTCTTCCGGGAGCTTCCTATGAAACGCCTTGCCTGCCTGCTGATGGTGCCGGCCTGCCTGTCCGGCGGGGCCGGATGGGCCCGGGCGGCCGATTTTGCCGATCTGCCGCCGACGCCCCAGGTGGTCCAGGCCCTGCGTACCTATCCGCTGGTCCGGGCCGCGGCCGCCGGCTTGCGTGCCGAGGAGGCGAACCGCGACCGCCTCGATGCCGGCCCGCACGAGTTCGCGCTGCGCCTATCGAGCCTGCAGCGCCGCGACCTGGCGGCCGACCAGCGGACCCGCGACCATGAGATCGGCATCGAACGCGCGATCCGCCTGCCGGGCAAGGCGACGCTCGATGCCGGCATCGGCGCGGCCGGGGTCGCCCAGGCTCAGTACGCACTGGGCGACGCCCTGCACGAGAGCGGCCGCTACCTGTTGGCGCGCTGGTTCGACTGGCAGCGCGAGGCGGCGGCCGTGCGCGACTGGCAGGTGCAGCTGGATATCCTCCGCGACCTGCATGGGGCCGTGCAGAAGAAAGTCGGCGCCGGCGAGACGGCGCAACTCGAGGCGCTGCAATCGGGTGCGCAACTCGCGCAGGCCGAGGCGCAGTTCGCCCAGGCGCAGATGCGCCGCGACCGGGCCGCGGTCGAGCTGCGCCAGCATTTTCCCGACATCGTCCTGCCCGAGCGCGTCACGCTGCTGGCGCCGGCGCCGCCGGCCGACGATCCCGCGGCGACCGATCGCTGGCGCGAACGCATCCTGGCCGAAAACCATGCGCTGGCCGTGGTGCGCAGCGCCTCGCAACGCCGCCGCCTCGAGGCGGGCCGGCTCGAGGCCGAGCGCCTGCCCGATCCGACGCTCGGACTGGCCGTGGGCCGCGAGCGGAACGGCCAGGAGCGCATCATCGGCCTGCAGCTGACGATCCCGCTGCCCGGCGCCGCACGTGCCGCGAGTGCCCGCTCCGGGGTGGCCGAAGCCGAACTCGCCGCCGCACAGGAGGCCCTGACGCTGGCGCGCGTCGAAGCCGAGGCGCGCCAGACGATCCAGACCGCGCAGGGCAACTACACCCAGTGGCAGCGGCTGGCCGACGTGGCGCAGCGGATGGAAGAGAACGCGCGCCTGCTCGAGAAGGCCTGGCGTCTCGGCGAGGGTCAGTTCGCCGAGCTGCAGACCGCCCGGCGCCTCGCCAGCGAAGCGCGCCTGGCGGCGACCCGCGCGCAGCTCGATGCCAGCGAGGCGCGCTACCGGCTGCTGCTCGACGCGCATGAGCTCTGGGGCCTCGACGAGGCAGGCCAGGGGCCTGACCGGAGATAAGCCTGGCGTAAGCCCGGGCTAAGACGCCCTTAAGTTTCGGCGCCCACACTGCATGACATGTTCAACATCGCATCGGGGGCCGAGAAATGAGACAACACGCTTTCGCCATCCTGGTCGGGCTGTGTGCCACGACCGTCCAGGCCGCCACGCCGGCCGAGCTGCTGGCCGGCTACCAGTCGGCCGCCGCGCAGCAGTCGGCCGGATTCCAGCCGTCCGCGCAGCGGGGGGCGGCGTTCTTCGCCAACCGCTTCGGCCAGTCGGCGAAGATGCCGGCCTGCACGAGCTGCCATACGGATGACCCGGCGCTGGCCGGCCGCCACGTCGTCACCGACAAGGCGATCAAGCCGCTGGCGCCGGCGGCCAATGCCGCGCGCTTCACCGATGCCGCGAAGGCGGAGAAGTGGTTCCGCCGCAACTGCACCGAAGTCGTCGGCCGCGAATGCAGCGCCGCGGAGAAGGCCGATTTCATCGCATTCCTGACCGGGGGACGCTGACATGAAAAAGTCATGGCTGACTGCCTTGCTGGTGTCGCTGGCGCTGCCGCTCACCGCCCACGCCGACAAGCTGCGCCTGCCGGCCGATACGCCACCCGCCTTCCAGGCCGAGTGCGCGAGCTGCCACCTCGCCTTTCCGCCGCAGCTGATGGCGGCCGATGACTGGCGTCGCGTGATGGCGACGCTCGACCGGCACTATGGCGACAACGCCAGCCTCGACGAGAAGACGCGCCTTGCGCTCGAGGATTTCCTCGTCCGCAATGCCGGCAAGAACTCAAAAGTCGGCGTCGGCAGGACGGCGGGGGCTGCCGCGGATGCGCCGCCGCGCCTCACCACCGGCCCGTGGTTCGTGCGCAAGCACCACGAGGTGCCGCGCGCCGACTGGACGCACGCGCAGGTGAAGTCGCCCGCCAATTGTGCCGCCTGCCACACGCGGGCCGCGGAGGGCAGCTATCGCGAGCGCGAGATCGTGATGCCCGTCGGTAAAAATGCGGGCAGGCGCTGGGAGGACTGACATGGACAGGATCCTGGTCTGGGACTGGCCGGTGCGCATCGGCCACTGGCTCCTCGTCGGCGCCTTCGCGCTGGCGTGGCTGACGAGCGAGAGCGAGGCGTGGCGGCTGGTGCATGCCGGAGCGGGCGGCACGGTGGTCGGCGTCATCGCGTTTCGCCTGCTGTGGGGCGTGGTCGGGACGCGCCATGCGCGCTTCGCCAGCTTCGTGCGCGGCCCGGGCGGCGTGCGCGACTACCTGCTGGGGCTGGTCTCCGGCCGGCCGCTGCATACCGCCGGGCACAATCCGGCCGGCGGCTGGGCGATCGTCGCCCTGTTGGCGCTGGGGCTGCTGACCGGAGCGAGCGGCTGGCTGACCTACAACGAAGTCGGCGGAGAATGGTTCGAGGAAGTGCATGAGGCGATGGCATCCCTGATGCTGGGCGTGGCGGTGCTGCATGTCGCCGGTGTCGTCGTCAGCAGCCTCGCGCACCGCGAGAACCTGGTGCTCGCGATGCTGACCGGCATGAAGCACGGGACGCCGGCCGAGGCGATCCGCGGGGCGCGACCCTGGGCGGTGCCGATGCTGCTGGCCTGTGCGGCCGCTTGCGCCTGGTGGCTGGCCCGCTAGAATCCCCCGACCATGCGCATACTGCTCGCCGAAGACGATCCGCAACTGGGCGACGGCCTGATGGTCGGCCTGCGCCAGGCCGGCCACGCGGTCGACTGGGTGCGCGATGGCATCGCCGCCGAGCTGGTCCTCAAGAGCGAGCCTTTCGACCTGCTACTGCTCGACCTCGGCCTGCCGCGCCTGGATGGCGTGACGGTGCTGCGCCAGCTGCGCGCGCGCGGACAGACGCTGCCGGTGCTGATCCTGACCGCGCGCGACGCGGTCGGCGACAAGGTGGCCGGCCTCGATGCGGGGGCCGACGACTATCTCGTCAAGCCGGTCGACCTCAACGAGCTCGCCGCCCGCGTGCGCGCCCTGTCGCGCCGCGCCAGCGGCCATGCCCAGCCGCTGCTGCAGGTCGGCGAGCTCGAGCTCGATCCGGCCGCGCGCACGGCGAGCGTCGGCGGCGTTCCCGTCGAGCTGGCGGGGCGCGAGTATTCGCTGCTGCAGACGCTGGCGGAAAACGCCGGCCGCGTCATGACGCGCGCCCAGCTCGAAGCCTCGCTCTACGGCTGGCGCGACGAACCGGACAGCAATGCCCTCGAGGTGCACATCCACCACCTGCGCAAGAAGATCGGCGCCGATCGCATCAGGACGCTGCGCGGCATCGGCTACACGATGCCGAAGTGAGTGCCGAAGTGAGTACCGCAGCCATAGGCGGATCGCCTTCCGCCGCGACGCGCTGGTTCTCGCTGCGCCGCCGCCTGCTCGCCATGCTGCTGGGCGGGGTGTCGGCGGGATGGCTGGCGATCATGGCGTTTTCCTACCTGGACAGCCATCACGAAATCGACGAGCTGTTCGATGCCCAGCTGGCGCAGGCGGCCCAGACGCTGCTCGCGCTGGCCAGCGAGTACGACGACGACGACGACATCGCCGAACTGGCGGGGGACGGCCACAAGTACCAGAAGAAATTCATCTTCCAGCTCTGGGATGCCCATGGACGCCTGCTGCTGCGCTCGCGCCACGCGCCGACCGCGCCGCTGACCGAGACGGACGGATTCTCCGATGCCATTTCCGGGGATGGGCATGCATGGCGCCTCTACAGCCAGTGGGACGCGGAAAGGCAGCTGCGCGTGCAGGTCGGCGAGGATCATCATGTGCGCGAGGAACTGGCCTGGCATATCGCCGGCCGCCTGCTGGTGCCGGGCGCCATCGGCCTGCTGCTGCTCGGTGCCTGGATCTGGTTCGCCACGCGACGCGCCCTGGCGCCTCTCGAGGAGATCGCGGCCCAGCTGGCCGAACGGGCGCCGGACCGGCTCGGTCCGGTGACGCCGACGCGGGCCCCCGAGGAGATTCGCACCCTGCTCGACGCGCTCAACGGCCTGTTCGGCCGCGTGGGCCTGGCGATGGAGAACGAGCGGCGTTTCACGGCGGACGCCGCGCACGAGCTGCGCACGCCACTGGCCGCGCTGACCACGCAGGCGCAGGTCGCCCTGCGTGCGCAGGACGCGGCCGAGCGCGACCACGCCATCCGGCAGGTCGAAGCCGGCACCCGGCGGGCCACGCATCTCGTCGAGCAGCTGCTGACCCTCGCGCGGCTGGACCCCGCTGCGGTGCCCGCATTCGCAGCCGTGTCGCTGGATGCGCTGGCGACGGAGGTTTGCGCGGACCATGGTCCGGCTGCGCTGGCGAAACAGGTCACCCTCGAGCTCGATGCGCCGGCGCCTGTCCTGGTGGCCGGGCAGGATGCGATGCTGCGCGTCCTGCTGCGCAATCTCGTCGATAATGCCGTGCGCTACACGCCGGCCGGTGGAAAAGTCGGCGTCGGCGTGACGGTGCGCGGGCATGGCGTGATCCTGTCCGTCGCCGACGACGGGCCGGGCATCCCGGCCGCCGAGCGCGCGAACGTGCTGCACCGCTTTCACCGCCTGGCCGGGCAGAATGTCGAAGGCAGCGGCCTGGGCCTGTCCATCGTCGCGCGCATCGCCGAACTGCACGGCGCCCGGCTGGAACTCGCCGATGCCGCGCCCGGCCTGATCGTCCGCGTGATTTTCAACCCTCTGGATTCGATTCCCGCATGAAGCTGTTCCGCCTGCCCGCACTGACGACCAACACCCTCATCCTGGGCGTCGTCGCCTTCATCGTCACGACGGGCAACCTCGCCTTCCGCAGCCAGGTGCTGAAAGCCTTCCCCCCCACGGCCGCCCTGACGCCGGCACTGCTGTCGCTGGTCGTCGTCCTCGCGGCGGCGATCGTGCTGGCCGTCGCGCCGTTCTGCTTCGGCCGGCTCACGCGGCCGCTGCTGGCCGTCGTCCTGGTGCTGACTGCGCTCGCCGCCAGCTTCATGGACGGCTACGGCATCGTCATCGACAGCGACATGCTGCGCAACGCCGCCGAGACGAATCCGGCCGAGGCGGGCGATCTGCTCAACCTGCGCCTGGCGGCCTACGTGTTCGCGCTCGGCATCCTGCCGGCCTGGTTCGTGTGGCGGGTGCCATTGCGGCGGCGGGGCTGGCGCGGCGAGCTGCTGGCCCGCGGTGGGCTGCTTGCAGCCGCGCTGGCGGCCATCGTCGGCATGGTGCTGGCGTTCGGCAGCTTCTATGCCTCGTTCGCGCGCGAGCACAAGCCGCTGCGTTCCTACATGAATCCCGTCTACCCGCTGTATTCCCTAGGCAAGTTCGTGGGCCAGCGCTGGAAGTCGCCCGCCAACGGCAAGCTCGTCGCGATCGGTACCGATGCGCGGATTCCGCCCCATCCGCACCGCGATCTCGTCATCCTCGTCGTCGGCGAGACGGCGCGCGCCGACCACCTCTCCCTCAACGGCTATGAACGGGATACCAATCCCCGGCTGGCCAAAGCCGATGTCATCAGCTTCGGTAACTTCCATGCCTGTGGCACCTCGACGGCCGTGTCGGTGCCCTGCATGTTTTCGCTGGCCGGCAGCGAAGGGGAAACGGAACATCGGGAAAACCTGCTCGACGTGGTGCAGCGTGCCGGCGTCAGCGTGCTCTGGCTGGACAACAACTCCGACTCGAAGGGCGTCGCGCTGCGCGTGCCCTACCGCGACTTCAAGTCACCCGAGAACAACACGGTCTGCGACATCGAATGCCGCGACGTCGGCATGCTCGTTCCCCTGCAGGAATTCATCGATGCCCATCCGAGCGGCGACATCCTGATCGTCCTGCACCAGATGGGCAACCACGGCCCGGCCTACTACAAGCGCTATCCGGCGGAATTTGAGACCTTCGTGCCGGCCTGCCAGAGCAACGACCTGAGTGCCTGCACGCAGGAAGAGATCGTCAACGCCTACGACAACGCGCTGCGGTATACCGACCATTTCCTGGCCGAGACCATCGCGCTACTGAAGAAGAACAGCCCGAAGTTCGAGGCGGCGCTGTTCTACCTCAGCGACCACGGCGAATCGCTCGGCGAGGCCGGCACCTGGCTGCACGGCCTGCCGCGCGCCATCGCGCCCAAGGCACAGTTGCACGTGCCCGCCATCATGTGGTTCAGCGACAGCTTTGACGAACTGGACCGGCCGGCATTGATGAAGAAGCGCATGCAGGAGTTCACGCACGACAACCTCTTCCATACGGTGCTGGGCTTCATGGAGATCGAGACGTCGATCTACCGCCCTGAACTGGACATGCTGAACGGATGCCTGAAGCCGGTCCGGCACTGACGGCCTGACGGCGGAATTTCAACGCGTGCGGTAGGAAGCGTGGCAGGCGATGCAGGCGCTCATCAGCGCCGGCAGCTTCGCCAGGGCGGCATCGCGACTGCCGGTCGCCGCGGCGGCAGCGAATTCACTGGCGACGAAATGGCCGTTGCGCCCCATCTCGTGCATCGCGGCGGGCATCTGCGGGCCGGGCCGCGCCTCGAAGGGCAGCCGGGCATTCCTGCCCATCGCGCTTTTGCCCAGCTTCGTTTCGGCCACCTCGCCGGCCTCCTTCACCTTGCCATCGGCCAGCAGCGCGAGGATTTCGTTCAGGGCGACCAGGTTGTCGAGCATTTCCAGGCGCAGGGTTTCCTGCGCCGCCGGCGGGAGCGGAGCGAACAGGCGCAGGTCTTCTGCCGCGGCGGGGAGCGACAGCAGCGCCACGAGCAGCAGCAACGAGCGGTGTTTCTTCATGAAAATATTGCGGTGGCCCGCCGTCCCGCCGGCGCCGACTTTCTGGCCGGCACCCGCGGAGCGTGCGCGGATCAGCGCGGCTTGATGCTGTATTGGCCGTCGCCGGAGAAGGTGATGTTGGCATCGACGAAGTAGGCCTTGACGCCACCGTCGAGCATCATCACCGTGTCGTAGGCTTCGCCGGAGCGCGCACCGGTCGGGCAGACGAAGACGATCGGCTTGTCCTTCGGCAGTTCGCCCATTTTCTTCTCGACATCGCCGACGGGGATGTTGATGGCGCCGGGCATGCTGCCCTTCTTGAATTCGCGGTCGTCGCGGACGTCGACGACGAGGATCTGCGAGGGGTTTTCCTTCATGATGCGCTCGAAGGAGGCGATGCTGATGCTGCCCTTCTCCTTGCCGGCTTCGATGGCGATATCGGCGGCCTGCGCCAGCGTGGCGAAGGCGAGCGCGACGGCACACAGGATGATGTTCAGGAAGCGGTTTTTCATGTGCGGTTCTCCATGGGTAGTCAGACCGGGCGGGGAGGGCGCGCGGCGCCCTCCCCGGAGGGTGGGTTACTTGCCTTCGGTGGCGGCCTTCCAGGCCGGGAAGCCGGCGGCGTAGGTACGCACCTTCTTGTAGCCGAGCGCCATCGCCTTCTTGGCCGACTTGTCGGACAGGTCGCAGGCGAAGCCCTGGCAGAAGAAGATGATTTCCTTCATCTTGTCCTGCGGCAGCTTGCTGGTTTCCTTGTCGAAGCTGGTGTCCGAGATGTTGATGGCGCCGGGGATGGTGCCCTCGCTCTTGACACGGCGGGCCGGCCGCGAGTCGATCAGCACGATGTCGGCCTTGTCCTTGATCACCTTTTGCATGAAGGCGGTGCTCACGGACGCGGGTTCGCCGTGGGCCTCCCAGTCCGGGATGCCGGCTTCATAGACCTTGATGTTGGTGTAGCCCAGCTTCTCGGCCTTGTAGGCGGATTTCGCCGACAGGTCGCAGGTCGGGCCCTGGCAGTAGAAGATGATCTCGGCACCCTTGTCGGCCGGCAGCAGGGTCGGCGCCAGCTTGTCGAACTGCGATTCGGGGATGTTGATGGCGCCCGGGATGTGGCCGATGTCGTAGCGCCGCGCGGCCGGCCGCGAATCGACGATCAGCGAAGCCTTCGGGTCGCGGGGCAGGGCCGCATGCTTCTTGACGTAGTCGTAATCGACGACGTGCTGGTAGCGGATCAGGCCTTCCGCCGATTCGGCCGGCTTGGCGCCGGCGGTTGTGGCGGGTGATTGTGCGCAGCCCGCGACGAGTGCGACGGCAGCGGCGATGGCAATCAGCTTGAGATTCTTCACCATGGATGACCTCCTTAGATCGGGTGATGATTAAAGTACGGTGAATCTTTCTGTGGATTCGTTATACCGTACGAAGGCATACCAGACAGCCAGCAGCAGGCCGCCAACGATCAGCGTCCAGCCCCAGCCGGGTATCAGGTCGGGCCAGTAGGCTTGATAGCCCACGGCGGTGATGTCGAAATCCTCGACATTGTCGGGATCGAGCGAGGTGATGCCGGTTTTCTTGAGGATGGCGCTGGCGATCGAACCCATCCAGGCGAAGAAGAACATCGTCACCCACAGCTTGAGGTGGCCTTCGCCCATGCGCCACAGCGAACCCGAGGCGCAGCCGCCGGCGAAGATCATGCCGATGCCGAAGATCATGCCGCCGAGCAGCGAACCGATCCAGAAGGTCGGCGGGATGGCGATGTAGGGGTCGATCACCTTCTTTTCGAACAGGAAGGCGGCGACGGGGATGCCGATCGCCAGTGCGAGGATCACGGCCTTGGTCATGTCGCCTTCGGCGGTCATGAAGGGCTCGCGGAAGGCGCGCGCGAAGCACAGCCGCGAGCGGTGCATGATGAAGCCGATCAGGAAGCCGAGCAGCACGATCACGGCGCGCGTCGCCAGTACCGTGTCAGGCGAGCTGTACCAGCTGGCGGTCCAGGCCAGCACGCCGACGATGACGGCGAGGCCGGCGAACGGATAGAGCTTCGTGATGCCTTCGGGCACGTTGATGGTCGGTGGGGCTTGCATGCCCCACTCGATGTGCTCGAGCGTCCACAGCAGCAGCTTGAGGCCGATCACCGCACCGGTGAGCAGTCCGGCCCACATCATCCAGCCGGCCGGCGAGGAGTGCAATACGGGATTGAAGAAGCCGCCGGTGGTGCAGCCGCCGGCCAGCGAGGCCCCGGTCCCCATGAGGGTGCCGCCCAGCGCGGCCCAGATCAGTTCGAGCTTCGGCGGCCGGTTGGGCTGGAACTGGCGCGACATCAGCGCGGCGGCGAAGGCGCCGAGCAGCAGCATGATGTTCATCAGCGACATGCGATGCGTCAGCCAGCCCTCGTCGGGCGCGTGGATGTCGAGCAGCGGCGCGAGGCCGATCAGGAGGTTGATCTGGTCGCCCCAGTAGCGCACGCCGCCGAACACGCCCCAGAACAGGCCGTTGATCATCAGTGCCGCGACCACCAGCACCAGCAGGATGGCGCCCGTGTAGTGCGACCATTCCTCGACGAAAATCTTCTCGTAGTCCGACTTGAATCCGGCAGTCCAGCTCATGGCGACACCTCCCTCAAGATTGCGCCCTCATAGTCCGGCCATGGAAAGTCGTCCGCTCCCGCGAGCGGGAGACGGACGCGATCGGTCGCTGATAGGGATCAGCTGCAGCTGGCGGGGGCTTCGCCGTCCTTGGCGCCGCGCTGCAGGAAAATCTTCACGTCCTCGAGCAGTTCCTGCTCGGGCACGTCGGCGAATTTCTCGGCAGCCTTGTTGCTGGCCTTGATCTTGGCGCGGTAATCCTTGCTGACGTACTGCTTCACGGATTCCTTGCCCTTGGCATGCTTGTCGGCCTGGATATAGGCACCCCATTCGGCCTTGGTCTTGGCGCTCGGGTTGATCTGGCCGATCGGCGAGGCGGCGTGGCATGACGTACAGACGCTGCGATAGTAGACGCGGCCGCGTTTCCAGTCGCCATCGTAGGCCTGGGCGACGGAAGCGAACATGGCCGATGCAGCCATCAGGGCAAAAGCGGAACGCAATTTCATGGTGACTCTCCTCCAATGGGACGCATGGGAAATTGAAATTCGTCTGGCCCGAGCATAGCACCCCTTTAGCCAAACCACATAACCCCTATGGGTAATGGCTATGACGCAATAAGCGTACTAGATTACGTCGCGTGCCAATATGAAACAGGGGGGCATCATGCTACGCAAGCTGTTCACCGCCACCGTGGCGGTTTTTCTGATGGGGTCGCTGGTCAGCGGCACGGCAGTTGCGGAAGTTTCGGTCAAGCTGAACACGACGGCCGATCACACCAAGTTCAAGGAACTGCAGCAGACCTTCAATTCCGGACCGGAGGTCACCAAGGTCTGCCTGTCCTGCCACACGGAAGCGGCCAAGCAGATCCATCGCACCAAGCACTGGACCTGGGAGTACCTGAATCCCGATAGCCAGCAGAAGCTGGGCAAGAAGAACGTCCTCAACAACTTCTGCATCTCCGTCGAGTCCAACTATGCCGGCTGCACGGCCTGCCACGTCGGCTATGGCTGGAAGGATGCGAACTTCGATTTCACCAAGGAGGAGAGCGTCGACTGCCTGGTCTGCCATGACACCACCGGCCTCTACCAGAAGCCGCCGGGACTGGCCGGCAACCCGGTCGTCGGCGAACCCAAGGAATTGCCGCCGGGCTCGGGCAAGTTCATCAAGCCGGTCGACCTGACCAAGGTCGCGCAGAAGGTCGGCAAGACCAGCCGCGACACCTGCGGCGCCTGCCACTTCCGCGGCGGCGGCGGCGACGGTGTCAAGCACGGCGACATGGATACCTCCCTGGCCGCGCCGGATGCCGAGGTCGATATCCACATGGATGCCGCCGGCCTCGACTTCACCTGCGGCACCTGCCACAAGGCATCGAGCCACGACGTGCCGGGCAGCCGCTACGTCCCGACCGCGCAGGATAAGGGTGGCGCCATCATTCGCGGCATGACGGAGAAGCGCAATCCGGCCACCTGCGTCGCCTGCCACAGCAACGCGCCACACAAGGAGGCCGACACCAAGCAGGCCGCGCGCCTCAACCACCATGCCAACAAGGTGGCCTGCCAGACCTGCCACATTCCGTCATTTGCGCGCGGCGGTGTGCCGACCAAGATGAGCTGGGACTGGTCCACGGCCGGCAAGCTCGACAAGGACGGCAAGCAGTTCACCATCAACGATGAGCACGGCCATGCCATCTATGCCTCGCACAAGGGCGATTTCGTCCTCGGGCAGAACGTCAAGCCGCAATACCGCTGGTTCAACGGCGAGGTCACCTACACGCTGCTGGGCGACAAGATCGAGAAGGGGAACGGCGGACCCGTCGGCATCAACAAGATCAACGGCAGCCCGAACGACGGCAAGTCGATGATCTGGCCGTTCAAGATCATGCACGGCAAGCAGCCCTACGATCCTGAGTACAAGAACCTGGTCAAGCCGCATACCGCCGGCAACGACGATACCGGCTACTGGAAGAACCTGGACTGGGAAAAGGCCGTTGCCGCCGGCATGAAGAACACCGGCCTGCCGTTCTCGGGCAAGGTCGACTTCATCGAGACCGAGATGTACTGGCCGATCACCCACATGGTCGCGCCCAAGGACAAGGCGGTCGGCTGCGCCGAATGCCATACCAAGGGCGGCCGTCTCGAGGGGGTCGAAGGCGTCTATCTGCCGGGACGCGATGCCAATCCGCTCATCGACAAGGCCGGCTGGATCCTGGCACTGCTGACGCTGCTCGGCGTGCTTGGCCACGGCGCGTTGCGCATCGTCACCGGACGCAAGCATTGAGGGAGATCGTCATGTCGGAAAAAATCTACATCTTCAAGAAATTCGAGCGCTTCTGGCACTGGTCGCAGGCCGGCCTGATCATCTTCCTGATGCTCACAGGCTTCGAGATCCACGGCGCCTACAGCAACTTCGGCTTCGAAAAGGCGGTGGGCTACCACACGATCGCCGCCTGGTCGCTGGTCGGCCTGTGGGTGTTCGCGATTTTCTGGCACCTGACGACAGGGGAATGGCGCCAGTACATCCCGACGACCGAAAAGGTCGTGGCGATGGTCCAGTACTACCTGCTCGGCATCTTCAAGAACTCGCCGCACCCGTTCCGCCAGACCTCGCTGCGCAAGCACAACCCGCTGCAGCGCCTGGCCTACCTCGGCGTGCTGCTGTTCATCAGCCCGCTGATCTGGGTCACCGGCTGGCTGTACCTGTTCTACGACCAATGGGCGGCGTGGGGGCTGGGCAGCCTCGACCTGTCGCTGGTGGCCACCGGCCACGTCATCGGCGCCTTCCTGATGCTGCTGTTCCTGATCGCCCACATCTACCTGATCACCGCCGGCGCGACGCTGACCTCGCACCTCAAGGCGATGATCACCGGCTGGGAAGAAGTGCACTGACCCGCCCGTCCGCAACGACGCGAAATCCCCGCTGCGGCGGGGATTTTTCGTTGCGGCGCGCCGTCCCGCCGGCGCCGACTTTTCCTACGGCAGCAGGGACAGGGCCAGCCCGAGCAGCGCACAGGCGCCGATGACTTTCATGATGTCCGCCTGGTATTTCCACAACGCGATGAAGGCCGCTGCGGCGATCAGCACCGACAGCCCGGCGAACGGTCCGGCGAAGGGCGCGGCTGCGGTCGCCTGCGGCCAGAAGGTATGCCAGGCGAAGAACACGGCCAGGTTGAGGATCACGCCGACCACCGCGGCGGTGATGGCGGTGAGCGGCGCAGTGAATTTCAACTCGCCGCGCGTCGCCTCGACCAGCGGCCCGCCGGCGAGGATGAACCAGAAGCTCGGCAGGAAGGTGAAGAAGGTGGCCACCGTCGCACCGGCGAGTCCGGCGCCGATGTAGCCGACCCAGGTGACGATCATGATCAGCGGGCCGGGCGTCGTCTCGCCGAGGGCGAGGCCGTCCATCATCTGCGGGCCGGTGAGCCAGCCGAACTGCTCGACGGCCGCCTGATAGACGTAAGGCAGCACGGCATACGCGCCGCCGATGGTGAGGAAGGCGGCGCCGGTGAAAAACTCGCCCATGTCGCGTAGCGTCGCGGCGCCGGCCGTGAGGGCCCACGCCACGCTCCAGAGCAGCACGAAAGCGGCGGTCGTGGCCACCACCTTGCCCCACGAGAAGCGGGCATGCGCCGGCGGCGGCGTGTCGTCGTCGATCAGGGCCGCGCCGTAGCTGGGGTGCGCAGCACCGTGGCCGCCGCCGCCCTTGAATTTGGCCGGGGCGAGTTTTCCGCCGATGGTGCCGAGCAGGGCGGCCGCTAGTACGATCCAGGGGAAGTCGATCCTGAAAAAGAAAATGCCGGCGAAGGCCAGCATGGCGATGCTGCCCAGCAGCCCGTTCCTGATCGCCTTGTTGCCGATGCGCCAGGCCGCGAACAGCACCACCGCCACCACGGCGGGCTTGATGCCGAGGAAGATGCCCTGCACCAGCGGCACGTCGCCGAAGTTGAGATACACGGCGGCCAGTGCCGACAGCAGCACGAAGGCCGGCAGGAAAAACAGGAGGCCGGCGACGATCGCGCCGCCGATGCCGTGCATCAGCCAGGCGATGTAGATGGCGAGCTGGATCGCCTCGGGTCCCGGCAGCAGCATGCAGTAGTTGAGCGCATGCAGGAAACGACGTTCGCTGATCCAGCGGCGTTTCTCGACCAGCTCCTGGTGCATCAGGGCGATCTGCCCGGCCGGGCCGCCGAAGCTGATGAAGCCGAGCTTGAGCCAGTAGGGGAACGCCTCGCCGAGCGAGGGAAAAGTCGGCGCTGGCGGGTGGGCGGGCTTTCCGCCATCGCCAAAAGTCGGCGCTGGCGGGACGGCGGTCGGAGTATCCATGAGGATCGCGGGCCTATCGGTGGGTGGCGGGAGTTTATTCGGTATATTCCTGCGCACTAATAACAAGAGGAGCAGTCCATGTCGCAACCGCTGACGCTCTCGCGCGCGGCCCACCTGATCGGCGTGCCCCGCGCCGTGCTGCAGAGGCACATCGCCGCCGGCGAACTGCCGTCCCACGACGGCATGGTCACCACGGACGACCTGCAGAAGCTATTTCCCGATGTGCGCCTGGAAGATTCGGGCGCCTTCGAGCGCATCACCAAGATCCGCGAGGAAGCCTTCGGCAAGCGCATCCGCGAACGCGTGCTGCCGAACCAGGAAGTCCTCGCCCAGCGTCTCGCCGCACAGAGCGAGGAACTGGAGGACGTGCGCCGCACGCTGGCGCATTATCACGACCTGATCGAGGCGCTGCGCGAGCGCATCGACATCATGGCCCACGGATCGGCGGCGGAGCAGTGCGCCGATCTCGGGCGTTTCCTCGACGACGCGCTGGCCGGCGTGCTGGGCAGCGAAGAACCCACGGATACGGTGGCGGTGATGGACAACATGCTGCGCGTCATGACGGCGCACGTGACGGTGAAGCCTTCGGGCCACGAATTTTTCGTCGAAGGCAGCGAGACGATCCTGTCCGCCGCGCTGCGCGCCGGCCTCGCGCCGTCCTACGGTTGCGGCAACGGCAACTGCGGCCTGTGCAAGGCGCGCATCGTGTCCGGGCAGACGCGGCAGGTGCACAACAGCGACTACCCCTTCTCGGCCAGCGAGCGGGCACAGGGCTACGCGCTGCTGTGCTCGCACACGGCGGTGTCCGACCTCGTCGTCGAGATGCTCGAGGCGCAATCGCCGGATGACATCCCGGAACAGGAGATCATCGCCAAGGTGCGCAGCGTCGAACCGCTGACGAACGACATCCTGAAGCTGCACCTGCAGACGCCGCGCACCAACCGGCTGCGCTTCCTCGCCGGGCAGGGCGTCACCTTGTCCGTGACCGGCTCGACGGCGAATTTCCGTGGCGACTACCCGGTCGCCTCCTGCCCCTGCGACGACCGCAACCTGATTTTCCACATCCGCCGCCCACAGGGCGAGGAACGTGACGAATTCGCCGACCGCCTGTTCGCCGGTGCGCTGCAGGCCAACGATGCGGTCAGCCTGTTCGGTCCCTTCGGCGATTTCACATTGCAGAAGGACTCGGCCAACGACATCGTCTTCATCGCCTGCGACACCGGCTTCGCGCCGGTGAAAAGCCTCGTCGAGCATGCCTTCGCCTCCGACGTGCCGGGCCTGATCCGGCTGGTCTGGGCGGCGACACGTCCCGACGGCCATTACCTCGAGAACCAGTGCCGTGCCTGGGCCGATGCGCTGGAGACCTTCAGCTACGTCGCCCTCGCGGCGCCCGACGAAGCCGCGGCTGGCGCAGCGGCCGCGCAGCGGCTGCTCGACGAGGACGGTTTCGCCGGCCGCGACCTCTACCTCGTCGGTCCGGTGGCCTTCGTCGCCGCGGCCGAGCGCGTGCTGACGGCCGCCGGCCTGCCCGCGGCCCAATTGCGTACGGAGGTGCTCTGATGCGTCCCGCCCAACTCGCCTTCATCCTCGACCGCGAATTCCTCAGCACTGCCGCCGGCCATCACACCCCCGTGATGTTGTGGGGGCCGCCCGGCGTCGGCAAGTCGCAGATCGTCGCGCAGGTCGCCGCGCGCCACGGCGTGCCGGTCATCGACATCCGCCTCTCGCAGATGGAGCCTTCCGACCTGCGCGGCATTCCCTTCCGCGTCGACAACCGCGTCGAATGGGCCGTGCCGGCGATGCTGCCGGACGCCAATCGCCACTGGCCCTCGGGCATCCTGTTCCTCGACGAGATCACCTCGGCGCCGCCGGCTGTGTCCGCCGCCGCCTACCAGCTGATCCTCGACCGCAAGCTGGGCGAATACCGCGTGCCGCCCGGCTGGGCGATCTTCGCCGCCGGCAACCGGCAGGGCGACCGCGGCGTCACCTACGCCATGCCCGCGCCGCTGGCCAACCGCTTCTCGCACTTCGAGGTCGAGGTCAATCTCGACGACTGGGCGCACTGGGCCTACGCGAACGGCATCGACGAACGGCTGATCGCCTTCCTGCGCTTCAAGCCCGAACTGATCTTCGATTTCGACCCGGCGAAGAATGCTGGCGGCGAGATGGCATTCCCCAGCCCGCGTTCGTGGGAGTTCGCCCACCGTGCGCTGCAGAAGTTCGCCGATCATCCGGAGCTGTTGGCGGGCGCGCTCGCCGCCTGCGTTGGCCACGCGGCCGGCATCGAGTGCGCCGCGTTTGTCGACAGCCTCGACCGCCTGCCCGACCTCGACGCGATCTGCGCCGGACAGGAAGTGGCGGTGCCCACCGAAATCGACCTGCAGTACGCCGTCGCTGCCGCATTGGTGGGGCGCGCATTGCGTGCCAAGGCCGGTCCCGACGCCAATCTGATCTGGGGCCACATCCTCGACTACGCGCAGCGCTTCCCGCAGCGCGAGATGGGCGTGATGCTGATCTCCGACATGCATCGGGGAATAGGACAGGCGCTGTTCGCCGTGCCGCAATTCGCCGCCTGGGCGAACGCGGTGGCCGACATCATGCTTTACGAGTAATACCGCAAAAAGTCGGCGCTGGCGGGACGGCGCAAGCCGTGCCCGACTCGCCAATGGGGACGGCTATTCGCGCTCGGCGTAGGTGGGCAGCGTGATACGGTAGGCCATCGCCAGCAGGCGCGCCGCCAGCACTACCGCCATTCCCGCCCAGGAGGCCGCCAGCCCGCCGACGCCCAGCGCCTGCAGGCCGACCAGCGTCAGCGCCCCGGCCCAGGCCGCCGACGCGTACAGTTCGCCGCGCACGAAGATCAGCGGCACCTGGTTGCACAGCACGTCGCGCAACACGCCGCCGACCACGCCGGTGATCACGCCCAGCAGGGTTGCCACCAGCCACGGCACCTGCCATGCCAGCGCCACCTGCGTGCCGACGATGGTGAACAGCGCGAGGCCGACCGCATCGGGAATCAGGAACAGCTTCGGTGGCAGGCGCAGGCCGCGCACGGCGAAAAACGTCGCCACGGTGGTGGCCAGCGCCACGATCAGGTAGGTCTGGTCGGAGATCCAGAACACCGGCCGGTCGAGCAGCAGGTCGCGCACCGTGCCACCGCCCAGCGCCGTGGCGCAGCCGACCATCACCACGCCGACGAGGTCCATCTTCTGCCGGCCGGCATCGAGCACGCCGGTCAGGGCGTTGACGGCGACGGCCGTCATCCCGATCCAGTAGAGGAGTACTTCCATGCCGGATAAAAGTCGGCGCCGGCGGGACGGCGTGCAAGCCTCAGGCGGCGGCGAACTGGCGCAGTTCGACCTGCACGCCATCACGCATCGCCGCTTCGGCGGTGCTCAGCAACTGAACGCTGGCGGCCTCGTCGATGAACTCCTCGCCGCAGTTTTCGCAAATCTCGGCCGGCACCTGCTTCACCAGCAGCGTCATCGCGTCGCGTTCCAGCGTCACGCTGGCGAATCCCGGCTGGGTGTGACCACACTTGCAGATCGGGCAGATCATGGCTTCTTCCTTTCAAAACCCGGCTCCCACAATGCCGGATCGGGTTCATAGACCGTAATGAGGATTGTCTCACCATCTTCGGTATCGGCGGCAACCACGTGAATCGGTCGGGCTCCGTGCCACCCCAGCATCAGGCGGCTCGGATAGGGTTGGTCATCGGGATAGTCAATGATGGTTTTGCCATTTGCAAGCACGGCGCGTACATCCTCGACGGCGATGCTGCGCTGAAACATGCGCTGCAAGGCGTGCTTGCGGAATATCAGCTTCTTGGTCATTTTGCAGAAGCGCTCCGTTCCAGGTTCAGCGTCAGCAGCCGCCGCAGGATTTCCTCGTTCGGCATGTCGGGCGTGTAGTCCGTCCAGCCGTAGGCTGCCGCCACGGCTTGGTCGAGCGCCCGGTGCGCGTTGGCCAGCCACGCCGGGCGGGCGTTGTAGAGGTTGGTCAGGGTGCGCTTCTTGAGATCGGCCTCGTGGCCGGGTTTGGCGACGAGGCGGTCGGGATAGCCGGGGACGATTTCGGGAATGCGCTCGGTCCACTCCGGCGGATTGAGCCAGTTTTCCCTGAGTTCGTTGAGGCGCTTGGCTGCGGAGGCGATGGCCTGAGCGCACGGCGGGATGGGGGCCGGGGACTCCTCATGGCTGCCACAAATCGTCGCCCCCGGCCCCCATCCCGCCGTGTCCCGCGGTGTCATTCCGGCGGGGAAGGGGAAGGTCTCGAAGGTGGTGGTCGGGGTGTAGCGCGGGCGATCTTCGAGCGAAGTGCCAAGCCGGAGCGACCAGAGTTCGTGGAAGCGGGAATGCAGGATGCCGAAGGTGAGGTCGTCGGCGCGGGCGATGACCTGAAGATTCTTGTCTGGCAGAACTGCAACGGGAATGAATACAAAAATGCGATGTTTTGCAACTTCTGGGGTTGCAATGTAGCGTGACAGTTTTGCGAGTTCAGTACGCAGCGCGGGCCTTGGCTCTCCATGTCGCCACCAGTAACGGCGATATTGTTCGCGATTGTTACTACTGCGCTCCGATTTGACGTTTTCTGTCAGGTAGGCAAATGGTGCTTCGTAGAGTGAGGCATCTTCTTCGCTCATGGTGCATCCGAAGTCGACAATCCAGTTATCACGGTGCCGACGTGTTACGTCCAAACCGTTCCACGATGGACACAAAACATTTGAGTTGGATTGGCCATGAGGGTTTGGCATTGACAGCCAGTGGCGGGCAAGTTCGCCAGCTATGTCAAATGAACCAACTTTCGTAACACCCATGAAGCAAATACCAGCATTTTCACTAAGCCGGGATGCCGACGATGCTCCAACTGTTTCGGCAATATCGCTGGTGATGTGTTCGACCACAAAACCATTTAGCCGTGTGCCCGCACTATGTCCGAAGCACACCAACGACACCCGCACTGCCGCGCCTTCGTTAATCCATTCCTCGTCGCTCCAGGCATCGAAGATTCGTGTGCTTTCTGCGATACGGTCCAGTACCTTGCGGTTCGCGCCGCCGCGAATGGAGTTAGTGGCAACGAGGCCAGCCGCCATGCAATTACCTGCCTCGATCTGCGCCCGAGCCTTCTCGAACCAGTAGGTGACGAGATCGGCGCCGCCGGGAACTCTGCCCTTGTAACAGCGGCGCAAGGCATCAGTGTAGCCATCGCCCAGTTCGCCACGCATTTTCTTGTCGCCGAGAAAGGGCGGGTTGCCGACGATGGCATCGCAGACAGGCCAGACCGCTTCCTCGCCCCATCCCATTTCGCCGTGAATGTCGTTGCCGTTGGCATCGACATCATCCCAATCCGTGCCTTGAACGTATTCCATCAGAGCGTCGCGGCATTCGATGGTTTCGAGGGGGCGCAGGATGGGTTGGGTGGCGACGGGGTAGCCGTTCCGGAGCATCCACTGGATTTCACCGATCCAGACGGTGACGCGGGCGAGTTCGGCGGCGTAGGGGTCGAGTTCGATGCCCAGCACGTTGGCGGGGGAGACTTCGATGTTCACCTGCCGCTGCAGGCCGAGCGCCTCGGCTTCGACGTTGGCGCGGCGCTCCAGGTCTTTCAGCGCCTTGAGCGCGAGATAGAGAAAATTGCCGCTGCCGCAGGCGGCGTCGAGCACTCGGTAGTTGCGCAGGCGTTCGAGGTGGTGGTGGAACAGCGCCGCCGCGTCCTTGTAGGCCTTGTCGCCCTGCTTCTTGGATTTCTTGAGGGTCGCGGCGATCTTGTCCTTCGCGGCCTGCCATTCAGCAGTCAAGGGCCGCACGACGACCGGCTCGATGAGGCGCATGATGGTCGCCGGATCGGTGTAGTGCGCGCCGAGCTGGGAACGCTTCTTCGGGTTGAGGCCGCGCTCGAACAGGGTGCCGAAGATCGAGGGGTCGATGTTGCGCCAGTCCATCTCGGCGGCGCGCTGGAGGGCGGCGATGTCGGCCTTCTCCAGCGGTGGCACGGCGACCGTGGCGAACAGGCCGCCGTTGAACCAGGCGATGGTTTCGTCGCCGTAGTCGCCGCCGTCGCGCATGGCGGAGAACAGCGCCGTCAGCCGGTTGGCGGCGCGTGCCGGATCGGCGGCGGCCTTGGTCAGCAGGCCGGTGAAGATGCCGCGCGGCAACAGGCCTTCGTCCTCGGCGAACATGCAGAACAGGCACTGGATGAGGAAGTGGGCGACCGGCTGTGCGTCGTTGCCTCGCCCGCGCAGCGTTTCGGCGAGCGCGCCGAACTGGCCGGCGGCCTCCTCGGTGATGGCGGCGAGCGATTTCACCGGACGCAACTGCTCGGGATCGGTGAACACCCAGCGCAGGATTTGCAGGTTTTCCGGTGCGCCGATATCGGCGATGGCGATGCGGTGCGGCTGGTCGGGATAGCCGGTGAAGGCGGTGTGGATCTCGATGATCTCGCGGTCGCTGACGACGAGCAGCGGGGGGTTCTCAAGCTCCAGTGCGTAGTCGGTGAGCTGCTTGAGGGCGGCCTTGAGGTCGCGGCCCGGGCGCTTGTTCTCCCAGCCAAAGTGGCCGCGCTTCCAGACGTCCGCCCAGCCGTCGCCTCCGCTGGCCTTGCCGGCGCCGCGCTCGAAACAGTAGTGGTCGGGGTCCCTGGGCTTGTCGACGCCGAGCAGGTCGCACAGGTCGTCGAAGTGGGCCTGCGCACCGGCGCGTTCGGAGAGGGCGTTGCCGCGCCAGCGGGCGATGAATTGTTCCGGTGTCATAAGCGGATTGTCGCCCAAAAATCGCAAGGATCCGCGCTGTCGCTACAATCGCCCGCATGTCCGAACTCGACGCCCACATCGAATCGCGGCTGGCCGCGGCCCGCACGCGGCTGATCCTTGACAAGCCCTTCCTCGGGGCGCTGGTGCTGCGCCTGCCGCTCAAGCCGGCGACGTGGTGCCGCACGACGGCGACGGATGCACGGGCGCTCTATTACAACCCGCGCTGGATCGACAGCCTGAGCAATGCGCAGGTGCAGTTCGCGCTGGCACACGAGGCGTTGCACTGCGCGCTCGGCCATTTCGCGCGGCGCGGCCACCGGGTGCAGCGCAAGTGGGACATGGCCTGCGATTTCGCCGTCAATCCGATCCTCGTGGACGAGGGCCTCAAGCCGCCCGGCGAGGCGATCGTCCTCGACGTCTATCGCGGCATGGCGGCGGAGGAGATCTATCCCTGCATCGAAGATGACGTCGATGACAGCCAGATGATGGACGACCATCTCTGGGATGGCGACGAAGGCGGGCAAAAGGACGAAGAGAGCCAGGGGCAGCAGGGCGGCGGCGAGGAGGGCGGGCACGACCCGGAAAAAGTCGGCGCCGGCGGGACGGCGGGCGATGATGCGAACGGCCCGCCGCCGCCGCTGACGGCGCAGGAAAAGGAGAACCTGAAGCAGCAGTGGCAGCGACATCTGGCCGCGGCCGCGCAGCGCGCCCGCGAGGCGGGCAAGCTTTCGGGCACGCTGGCGCGGTTAACCGAAGCGGCGCTGGCGGCGCAGGTGTCGTGGCGGGCCCTGCTCGCCCAGTACCTGTCGCAGGCGGCGCGCGACGACTACACCTGGCTGCGCCCGTCGCGCCGCGAAGGGGAGGTGATCTGGCCTTCGCTGCGCAGCCACAGCGGCGACATCCACGTCGCCATCGACGTGTCGGGCTCGGTGACCGAAAAGGACCTGGCCGAATTCCTCGGCGAGCTGAATGCGCTCAAGGGCACGACGCCGGTCCGCATCACGCTGTTCGCCTGCGATTCCGGGCTGGCGGAAGGCGCCCCGTGGACGTTCGAGCCGTGGGACGAACTGCGGCTGCCGCGGCAGTTCGCTGGCGGCGGCGGCACCTCGTTCGCGCCGGTGTTCGAGTGGATCGCGCGCCATGGCGTCCAGCCCGACACGCTGGTGTATTTCACCGATGCCGAGGGCGAGTTTCCCCGCGAGGCGCCTAGCTATCCGGTGCTGTGGCTCGTCAAGGGCAAGGCGCCGGTGCCCTTCGGGCGGCGCATCCAGTTGAACTGACCAGGGAGATCCCTGCCATGCCGATGTTCGTCGATCCTTCGCCACCCGGCGCCTGCCTCTTTTGTCGCCTGATCGCGGGCGAGATTCCCGCCGCCAGGATTTACGAGGATGAACTGACGCTGGCCTTCATGGACATCGGGCAGCTCAATCCCGGCCACACGCTGGTGGCCGTCAAGCGGCACGCAGCGACCCTGCTCGACCTGACGCCCGACGAAGCCGCCGCGGCGATGCGCACGGCGCACCGCGTCGCGCTGGCGGTGCAGGCGGCGTTCGATCCGCCGGGCATCACCCTCCTGCAGGCCAACGGCCGGGAGGGCGACCAGACGGTCTTCCATTTCCACCTGCATGTCGTGCCGCGCCACGGCAACGACGGCATCGCGCTGTCCTGGCCGCGCAAGGATCCGCCGCGCGAACTGCTCGAAACCTATGCCGCGCGCCTGCGGCAGGCGCTGGGATGAGCCGGGGTGCCGTCCCGCCGCCGCCGACTTTTCCAAGACCCCGCCGGCGACCCGGAAATGGCGGCATAAAGGATTCGCATGCGCCGCCTGCGCGCGGACGATCGGCCAGTGATATGTTCCGCCCATGAGCATCGCGAATATCGAACTGTCTGCCGAGGATGCCCTGCGCCTCAACGTGCTGCTGGCCGGCGAACTGCTGGCGGTGCGGCTCGACGAGGGGGCGCGGGTGCTGCACGCCCTGACGCCGCGGGGCGAGGCGCGCGTGCCGCTCAATCCGGCCGGCCGCGCCGAGCGCTATTTCCAGCGCGTGCGCGAACTGCTGGGCGGCCACGCGCTCGGCTCGCCCGGCGGCTACCCGGTGCATCTGCGCCGCTGGACGCGCATGGGCCACGCCGAGCCGCAGCGGCTGGAGGCCCTGCTCAAGCTCGGCGAACCCGAGGCCGTGCTGGCCGTCGCCTATGCACCGACCCTGACGGACGAACTCGCCCGCCGGGTCTGGTGGGTGCTGCCGACCATGGAGGTGGCGCGCGTCATGCTCGCGAACCCTGCGGTGCGTACCGGCACGATGGGCCCGGTGCTGGCCGATTTCCTGGTCGAGCACCTGCCCTTCGAAGAGGACCCGATCGCGGCGATGCACACGGTCCGCGCGGTGCTCGCCGCCGGCCTGGTCGATGCACCGGCGCGCGAGCAGCTCTGGGCCAAGGGCAAGCGCCGGCCCTGGTACCTGATCGGGTTCCTCGAAAGCCTGCCCGACGACCTGCCGGCCGAGGCCGCGCGTCCGCTGCCCGAGGGTTTGTCCGTTGGCCTGCCCGATACGCCGGCGGCCCGCTTGCTGGCGCGCTGCTGTTCCGGGTCCGGGCAGAGCTACCTCAAGGCCGCGGAACTCGCCCTGGAGAAGCCGCCGGCCCACGAGGCGGTGTATCTGCTGCTCGACCTGATGGGCGCCTACTTCGCCGCCGGGCGCGATCCGGCCGGCCTGGAGTCCTGCCCGGCCGAGGCGGCCGCGCTGCAGGCGCTTTCGCAGCTGTCCGAGGCCGCCGCCATGCCGGTGCTGACCAAGACCACGGCGATCGGCCCGCTGATGCGCCGCCATCTCGAGCCCGTGTTCGCGCCGATCCTCGGGCACATTCGCGTCTTGAGGGGGCAATCATGAAGGGTGGCGTCTATCTCGACGCGGAGGCGCCGCAACTGGTGCAGCAGACTTTCGCCCTGGTGCAGGCCGCGCCCTCGATCCGCGCCAAGCGCAAGCGCTTTCCCGAAAACGTGGTCGAAGTCGTCACCTCGGCCGAGGAAGCGCTCTCGCGCGAAAATCCGGCGCAGGATCTGCATGCCGCCGAAGTCATGGGGCCCTCGCGTTCTTCCGAGGGCTTTCGTCTTTACTACCTGGTGAGATGGTTGTCAGCGTGAGCGAGAAAAAACCTTTTCCTATCCCCGTCATTCCCGCCGGGCCCGAGTCCGATCCCGCGCTCGACAACTGCAGCGCCGCCGAATCCTTCGCCCTGATGGTGCTCGGCGACAGCATGGAGCCCGAGTTCGTCGAGGGCGACATCATCGTCATCGAACCCGAGGGGCTCGCCACCGACGGCTCCTACGTGATGGCCTGGCTGGCCGACGAGTGGATCTTCCGCCAGTTGCTGAAAGATGCCGACGGGGGCTGGAAATTGCACCCCCTCAACCCCAACTACCCCAGCGCACGCATCCCGGACCTGTCGGTCATCAAGGGCGTGATCATCCAGAAGTCCAAGCCCGGCCGCCGCAAGGCCGCCAAGCGTTACATCGATTGAGGAAGCCCATGCCCTACTACATCTACCGCATCACCGAGCTCGGCCCGGTGAAGAATCTTGAAAAGCTCGAGGAGTACAAGGTCTTCAAGGAGGCCTCGGCACGGGCCAAGGAGCTGCGCAAGGACGCCGACCTGACGCAATGCAAGATCCAGGTGGTCTTCGGCGAAAACGAACTGCAGGCCGAGGAGGCGCTCAATACCGTGCGGCCGGCCGAACCGCTGACCGGCGACGACTGGTAGGCCGTTCAGGGCCATGGACGAGCACAGCTACCGCAACGTCCGCAAGGAGATCAATCCGCTGCCCTGCGTCTTCGAGAAGGCGCTGCTGTGCCAGGCGGCCGTCTGCGAGGCGGCGCAGAAGCTGTCGCTGGCCGAACGCGAGATGATCGCCTGCCGCGAGCCGCTGGCGCGCGCTGCCTGCGGCCAGCTGCTGACGCTGCTGCGTGCCAATTCGGCCTTCGCCCTCAAGCTCAGGGATACCCAGCGCATCCTGCCGCACGCGATGATGATGAAGGTCCAGTGCGGCGGGCTGGCCGGACTCAAGGACCTGTTCGATCCCGAGGCCCCGTCCCCCGACGTGATCAAGCTGGTGCGGCAGGCGCAGGCCGAATATGAAAGCCTCGATGACCTGCCCTTCTCGCGCATCGTGCAGGGCGTGGCCCACTGGCAGATCCGCCGGCGGCGGCCGACCCGGGAGTGAGCGGGCATGATCGCCGGCTTTCCGCGCCTCGTCGAGGCCGTGCAGCGTAACTGCCACATCGCCGACGCGCGCCACGCGCGCGAAATGACGCTGTGCACCTACCTGCTCGAAATGCGCGAGTTCTACCGCTGGGAAGCGGGCATCCCGCTCGGCGACCCGCTGGCGCGGCCCGAGGTGGGCGAGTGGCTGACGGCGCGCGAGGCGCTCTGGGAAACGCTGGCCGAGGACGATTTCGGTCCCGTGCCGGTCGACGCTGTACAGCACGAACCCTTCGCCGTGGCCGACGTCAATCGCGTTCTGGTGCCCCGGGGCCTCGTCTATGGCGCCGGCATCGGCCGCTTCGGCAAGCCGCATTTCTTTCTCGGACGGCTCGAGCGGATCGATGCGCAGGATGGCCTGACGGTGCTCGTCTGCGAATGCGAGTACGCGCGCGACCTCACCACCATGCCGGCCGCCCTGCAGGGCGATACCGTGATCGTGCGCCGCGAGGCGCTGCGCCAGTGGCTGTGGGAAAAGGCCGAGGCCTGGGCGCTGAAGCGCACGCCGGGCGCCTTCGCGCGGGCGCTGGACGCCCACGGCCATGCCGTCGACCCGGCCGCGGCGCTCGAGCGCATGACCGATGCGGAAACGCACAGCCTGATTCTCCATGAACGCGGCGAGCATGCCGCCGGGCGGCTGCTCGGTGTCGCCTGGGAAGACCGGCTCGCCTGCTCCGCGAAGCGCCGCGCAGAGATCCTGATGCGCGCGGTGCGCGACAACCTGGCCGACTGCCTCGTCACGCTGCCGGCGCTGGTCGAGCGGCAGGCCTGGCCCTCGCTGTGGGTCTGGTTCGCCAACTTCGACGGCATGCGGCGCGAACTGTTTCCGGCCCTGGCCGCCTTCGATGTCGAAAAAGTCGGTGCCGGCGGGACGGCGCATGCCGGATCCGCCGCCAGCACGGGGACGGCTCTGCGGGCGCTCGCCGAACGCGGGGCGACGCATTTCGAAGCGCTCGCCCGCCGCCTGATGGACATGGACGAGTCGGCGGTCGAGGCGCTGTCGCACGACATACGGGCGCTGGCCTTGGCATAATGCCGGCCATGCCGCTCCAGTTCTCCGCCAACCTCTCCTTCCTGTTCGCCGAACACGCGTTTCCGGATCGTTTCGGCGCGGCGGCGCGGGCGGGCTTCCATGGCGTCGAGTTCCATTTTCCCTACGAACACGACAAGGCGGCACTCGCCGAGGTGGTGCTGACCTCGGGTGTCGAGGTCGTGCTGTTCAACCTGCCGGCCGGCGACTGGGCGGCGGGGGAGCGCGGCATCGCCTGCCTGCCGACGCGCAAGGCCGAGTTCCAGGACGGCGTCGGCCGCGCCGTCGAATATGCCGAGGCGCTCGGCTGCACCCGGCTCAACTGTCTCGCCGGCATTCCGGCCGGCGACCGCGACAAGGCGATCGAAACGCTCGTCGACAACCTGAAGTTCGCCGCCGCGGTGACGCAGCGCGCCGGCATCCGCCTGCTGATCGAGCCGCTCAACACGCGCGACAACCCGGGCTTCCTCGTGCCGACCACGCGCGCCGCGCTGCAGGTCATGGACGCCGTCGGCAGCAGGAACCTGTTCCTGCAGTACGACCTCTACCACGCCCAGGTCATGGAAGGCGACCTCGCGCGCACGCTCGAGACGAACCTCGCCCGCATCGGCCACCTGCAGATCGCCGACAACCCCGGCCGCCACGAGCCGGGCACCGGCGAGATCCGCTTCGATTTCCTCTTCGAACGCCTGCGGCAACTCGGCTACGCCGGCTGGATCGGCTGCGAATACCATCCCGGTGGCGGCATGGGCGGCACGGAGGCCAGCCTCGGCTGGCTCGCCTCGTGGCGCTGACCCCGGCCGCCCCGCCCGCCCCGCCCGCCCCGGCTGAATTCCTGCGCGGACTGTTCGACGCGGCGGTCGCCGCCGCACATCCGTCTGTCTGCGTGCCGCCCCACCTGCCCGATCCGGCCAGCGTGAAGGGCCGCATCGTCGTGGTCGGCGCCGGCAAGGCGGCCGCCGCGATGGCGCAGGCGGTCGAAACGGCCTGGGCCGGGCGGCTCGACCGTGTCTCGGGTCTCGTCGTCACGCGCTACGGCCACGCGGTGCCGACCGCCCGGATCGAGGTCGTCGAGGCGGCCCACCCGGTACCGGACGAAGCCGGCCTGGCCGCCGCCCGTCGCATCCTCGCCATGTTGCAGGGCCTGTCGGCCGACGACCTCGTGCTGGCGCTGGTCTCCGGTGGCGGGTCGGCCCTGCTGACGATGCCGGCACCCGGCATCACGCTCGAACAGAAGCAGGCGGCGACGCGCGAACTGCTGGCGAACGGCGCGTCCATCCACGAGATCAACGCCGCGCGCAAGCGGCTGTCGGCGATCAAGGGCGGCAAGCTGGCCGCCGCCGCGATGCCGGCGCGGGTGCTGACGCTGGTGATTTCCGATGTGCCGGGCGACGATCCGGCCACCATCGCCTCCGGGCCGACCGTGCCCGCGCCCGGCGATCCGGCCTACCCGAACTGCGAGACGCGCGTGATCGCCACCGCGCAGGGTTCGCTGCAGGCGGCTGCCGCTGCAGCGATGCAGGCCGGCGTGACGCCGCTGATCCTCGGCGACCGCATCGAGGGCGAGGCGCGCGAGGCCGCCAAGGTGCTTGCGGGCATCGCCTTCTCCTGCCGGGTGGCCGGCCTGCCGGCGCGGCCGCCGTGCGTGCTGCTGTCCGGCGGGGAGACCACCGTGACGGTACGCGGCAGCGGGCGGGGCGGCCGCAACGCCGAGTTCCAGCTTGCGCTGGCGATCGCCCTCGGGGGCGCCGCCGGCATCCACGCCATCGCCTGCGACACCGACGGCATCGACGGTTCGGAGGATAATGCGGGCGCGCTGGTCGCCCCCGACACCCTGGTGCGTGCCCTCGCCGCCGGAATGGACGCGAAAGCCCGGCTCGCGAACAACGACGCCTACGGCTTCTTCGCGGCGCTGGACGATCTGGTCGTCACCGGTCCGACCCGCACCAACATCAACGATTTCCGCGCCATCCTCATCGAACCATGAAACCACGCATCCATTCGCACGAGCGCGACCAGGATTTCTCCGATGTCGACCGGTCCGCCGTGCTTGACGCGCTCGGCGCGATCCTGCCGCCCGATGCACTGCTCGCCGACCGCGAGGACCTGAAGCCCTACGAGTGCGACGGCCTCTCGGCCTATCGCCGCCTGCCGCTTGCGGTGGCGCTGCCCGGCGACGAGGCGCAGGTCGTCGCCATCCTCAAGGCCTGCCACCGGCTCGGCGTCCCGGTCGTCGCTCGCGGCGCGGGCACCGGCTTGTCGGGCGGCGCATTGCCCATCGAGCATGGCGTGGTGCTGTCGTTGGCGAAGATGAAGCGCATCCTCAAGCTCGATCCGTATTCGCGCACGGCCGTCGTGCAGCCGGGCGTGCGCAACCTCGCCATTACCGAGGCCGCCGCACCGCACGGCCTTTACTATGCCCCGGACCCGAGTTCGCAGATCGCCTGCACCATCGGCGGCAACATCGCCGAGAACTCCGGCGGCGTGCACTGCCTCAAGTACGGCCTGACGGTGCACAACGTGCTGCGCGTGCGCGGCGTGACGATCGACGGCGACGTCGTCGAGTTCGGCAACCACGCGCTCGACGCGCCGGGCTACGACCTGCTGGCGCTCATGATCGGCTCCGAAGGCCTGCTGGCCGTCGTCACCGAGGTGACGGTCAAGCTGGTGCCCAAGCCCGAGGTGGCGCGCGTGATCATGGCGTCCTTCGACGATGTGACCAAGGCGGGTGCAGCGGTGGCCGACATCATCGCGGCCGGCATCATTCCCGCCGGCCTCGAGATGATGGACAAGCCGGCCACGGCGGCCGTCGAGCCCTTCGTCAAGGCGGGCTACGACCTGAATGCCTTGGCCATCCTGCTGGCCGAATCCGACGGCACGCCGGAGGAGGTGGAGGAGGAGGTCGCCGCGATGCGCGCCGTGCTCGAGAAGAGCGGGGCGACCGATATCCGCGTGTCCAGCGACGAGGCGGAGCGACTGCGCTTCTGGGCCGGCCGCAAGGCCGCTTTCCCGGCCGTCGGCCGCATCTCGCCCGACTACTACTGCATGGACGGCACCATCCCGAGGAAGCGCCTTGCCGAAATGCTGACGGCGATTGCCGGCATGGAGAAGAAGTACGGCCTGCGCTGCGCCAACGTCTTCCACGCCGGCGACGGCAACCTGCACCCGCTGATCATGTACGACGCCAACGTGCCCGGCGAACTCGAACGTACCGAGGCCTTCGGTGCCGAGATCCTCAAGCTCTCGGTCGAACTGGGCGGCACCATCACCGGCGAGCATGGCGTCGGCTACGAGAAGATCGGTTCGATGTGCGTGCAGTTCCAGAACGACGAACTGGCCGCTTTCCATCGCGTCAAGACGGCTTTCGACCCGCAGGGCCTGCTCAACCCGGACAAGGCCGTGCCGACGTTGCATCGCTGTGCCGAATTCGGCCGCATGCACGTGCATCATGGCGAAACCAAATTCCCCGAACTGGAGCGCTTCTGATGACCGACGAATTCAAGGCGCGCATTTCGGCGGCCGGCAGGACGAATGCGCCCCTGCGCATCCGCGGTGCCGGCAGCAAGGACTGGTATGGCCATGCGCTGAACGGCGAAATCCTGGACACCCGCAGCCATGCCGGCATCGTCGCCTACGAGCCGACCGAACTGTTCGTCACGGCCAAGTGCGGCACACCGCTCGCCGAGATCGAGACGGTGCTGGCGCAGAAAGGCCAGTGCCTGCCGTTCGATGCGCCGCGCTTCTCGCCGACATCGACCATCGGCGGTGTCGTGGCGGCCGGCCTCTCCGGCCCCCGTCGCGTCAGCGCCGGCTCGCTGCGTGACTTTGTGCTGGGCGTGGACATCCTCGATGGCGAGGCGCGCGCACTGCGTTTCGGCGGCCAGGTGATGAAGAACGTCGCCGGCTACGACGTCTCGCGCCTGATCGCCGGCAGCCTGGGCACGCTGGGCCTGATCACCGAGGTGACGCTCAAGGTGCTGCCGGTGCCCGTCGCCGAGGTGACGCTGCGTTTCGAGCTGAACCAGGGTGACGCCTTGGACAAGCTCAACCGCTGGGCCGGACAGCCGCTGCCGATCGTCGCCAGCGCCTGGCACGATGGCGTGCTGACCTTGCGCCTCGGCGGGGCGCGTGCCGCGGTCGAGGCGGCACAATTGAAGCTCGGTGGCGAAAAAGTCGGCGCTGACGCGACGGCATTCTGGCGCGATTGCCGGGACCAGGCGCTGCCGTTCTTCGCGGCGGAACGCTTGTGGCGCCTGTCCGTGCCTTCGGTCGCGCCGCCGCTCGCCCTGCCGGGCGAACAGTGGATCGAATGGGGTGGCGCGTTGCGCTGGCTCAGGTCCGACAGCCCCGCCGAAACGATTCGCGCCGCGGCGCATCAGGCCGGCGGCAGCGCGACACTCTATCGCGCGCCGGCGGCATTGAAGGCGCAGGTCGGTGCATTTGCCCCGCTGTCCGCGCCGCTGCTGAAGCTGCACAGGAATCTCAAGGCCGCTTTCGATCCCAAGGGCATCTTCAATCCCGGCCGCCTGTACCCGGAGTTCTGATGGAAACGCATCTCGCCGATTTCATGCGTGGCACGACGGCCGGCCGCGAGGCGGAGGAAATCCTCCGCAAGTGTGTGCATTGCGGCTTTTGCACCGCCACCTGCCCGACCTACCAGTTGCTGGGGGACGAGCTCGACGGACCGCGCGGCCGCATCTATTTGATCAAGCAGGTCCTGGAAGGCGTGCCGCCGACGGAAAAGACCCGCCTGCACCTCGACCGCTGCCTGACCTGCCGTTCCTGCGAGTCCACCTGTCCGTCGGGGGTGCATTATTCGCGCCTGCTCGACATCGGCCGCGAACTCGTCGAGCAACGGGTGCCGCGCAAGGGTGTCGACAGGCTGCTGCGCGGGGCCTTGCGCGAGGCGCTGCCGCGCCCGACCCTGTTCGGCTTCTCCATGCGCATGGGCCAGATGGTGCGGCCGCTGTTGCCCGGCGCGCTGAAGGCCAAGGTGCCGCCGCTGAGTTCGGCCGGCACCCTGCCGCGCGAGCTTCCCGCGGGACTGCCGCGCAAGATGCTGGTGCTGGCCGGCTGTGCCCAGCCCTCGATGTACCCGAACATCAACGGTGCCGCCAAGCGCATCCTCGCGCGGCTCGGCATCGAGCTGTTCGAGGCGCGCGAGGCCGGCTGCTGCGGCGCCGTGAAGCTGCATCTCAACGATGCGGCCGGCGCGAGGGACCATGCGCGGCGCAACATCGATGCCTGGTGGCCGCACATTGACGCGGGTGTCGAGGCGATCGTGATGACGGCCTCGGGTTGCGGCGTGCAGGTCAAGGACTACGGCCATCTGCTGCAGGACGATCCGGCCTATGCGGCGAAAGCGACGCGCGTGGCGGAGCTGACGCGCGATGTGAGCGAAGTGGTGGCGGGCGAGCGGGATGCGCTGGCGGACCTGCTGCAAAAGTCGGCGCCGGCGGGACGGCGCAGGATCGCGGTCCATGCACCCTGCACCTTGCAACACGGCCTCAAGCTGCGCGGCGGTGTGGAGCCATTGCTCGTGGCGGCCGGCTTCGACCCGGTACCGGTGGCCGATGCGCACCTGTGCTGCGGTTCGGCCGGCACCTATTCGATCCTGCAGCCGGAAATCTCCGTGCAATTGCGCGACAACAAGCTGGCGGCGCTGTCGAACGGCGCACCGATCGGCATCGCCAGCGCGAATATCGGCTGCATCGCCCATCTGCAGTCCGGTACCGCCCTGCCGGTCAAACACTGGATAGAATGGTTGGAAGAGCAGTTGACGGCTTAGGGAGTACAGGGATGCAGGTGGATGAAAAGGCGGCGCTCGAACGCCTGATGAAGCAGGGTGTCAAGCTGCCGCCGCAGCCACGCGTCCTGATGGAGCTGCAGGATCTGCTGCGCTCGGACGATTACGAGATGCGCTCAGTCGCGCGCATCATCGGCCAAGACCCCGGCATCGTCGCGCTGCTGTTCCGGCTGGCGCGCTCGTCGGCCTTCTCGCGCGGCCGGCGCATCGACTCGCTCGACCAGATCCTCATGGTGATCGGCATCAAGCAGGTGTTCAACCTGGTGCAGGCCGCCTCGCTGTCCGCGACCATCAACGACCAGACGCGCAAGGCCTTCGACGTGTTCTGGAACCGCGCCCACGAGATCGCCCAGATGGCGGCCATCGTCGCCGGGGATCGCGTGTCGGTCTGCAACGTGTTCCCCGACCAGGCCTACCTCGCCGGCATCTTCCACGAATGCGGCGTGCCGGTGCTGATGCAGCGCTTTCCGAAGTACTGCGACACGCTGCATCTCGACAATGCCACCTGCTGGCCGAACCTGTCGGAGGAGGACGAGAAGTTCGGTGTCGACCATTGTTCGGTCGGCTACCTGGTGGCCCGCCACTGGGGACTGCCCGACTTCGTCTGCGACGCCATCCGCTTCCATCACGACCTGCCGGATGAGAAGACCATCGGCGCGTCGGTCAGCCTCGTGGCGATCATCCAGGCGGCCAGCCACTTCTATCACCGGCTTCACCATGTGGACGACCCGCTGTGGGAACGGATCGGGGCGCGCGTGATGTCGGAACTGGGCCTCGGCGCGGACGAGGAGACCGATTTCTATGACTTGATGACTGCCAGCTTCCTGGACGGCGCAGGGGGCTGAGCCCGGGAAGCGTAGGCGGATCCGGCCCGGGAAGGAACGCGGATCCGGGCCCGCGCAGTCCGGCCGCCAGCGGCGGTCAGACGTTGTTTTTCACCATCAGCTTGGCGGTGGCTTCGGCCACCGTGGTGCCGTCCTGGTTCTGGCAGACGCCCGTGAAGCTGACGATGCCGCCGTCATGCTTGGGCTTGTCGTCCTTGGCGGTCACCGTCCAGGTGACGTGCAGCGTGTCGCCGGGCTTGACCGGGGCGGTGAAGCGGATCGAGTGCTCCATGTAGGCGATCGCCGTGCCGTAGAGCAGCATGCCCATCTGCGCCGCCATGACGTTGCTGGTCAGGTAGCCATGGGCGATGCGGGTACCGAACTTGCCCTGCTTGGCCCAGCTTTCGTTGATGTGCAGCGGATTGAAGTCGCCGAAGAGGCCGGCGCCGAGCACGACATGGGTTTCGGTGAGGGTCATGGCGGACGCGTAGGCATCGCCGACATTCAGTTCGTTGTAACCGCGGCCCGGAAGCATGTTCATCGTCCTTTTCTGACGGGATAAGTGGCGGATTCTAACCGTATAATTGCCGCATGCCCTTCAACATCGAAACCTGCACCGCGCAGCACATCGGCGACCGCTCGGAGCAGCAGGACCGCGTCGGCCTGTTCGCCCATCCGGCGCGAAAAGGCACCCTGCTCGCGGTGCTGGCGGACGGCATGGGCGGGCATACGGGCGGCGCGCTGGCCGCGCAGCAGGTGGTGCATTCGGCGAAGGCCAATTTCGAGACCGGTTCGCTCACCGCCAGCGACATCCACGCCACGCTCGTCGCCGCGATCAACGATGCGCACGACGGCATCAAGCTCACCCGCCTGTCGAGCGAGACCGATCCGCACAGCACGGCCTGCCTGCTGGTGCTGCAGCCGGGGCGTGCCGACTGGGCGCATTGCGGCGATTCGCGCATCTATCACTTTCGCGACGGCCAGCGCCTGTCGCGGACCTGGGATCATTCCCACGTCATGAACCTCGTCAAGATGGGCTATCTGACCGAGGATCAGGCCGAGCAGCATCCGCAGAAGAACCTGCTGATCTCGTGCCTGGGCGAAGAGGAGCCGCCGCAGATCGAGTGCGCGGAATCGGTTCCGCTGGCCGATGGCGATTGCTTCCTGCTATGCTCGGACGGCCTGTGGGCCTATTTCACGGACGAGGAACTCGGCCGCGTGCTCAAGGATTTTCCCGTGCGCCAGGCGGCCGAAATCCTGATCAATACCGCCCGCGACCGCGCCAACGGCCGCGGCGACAACTGTTCGCTGGCCATCGTGCGCCTGCAGCAGCTCGAAGAGGAAAAAGCCGTGCCGCCGTGGAAGCGGTCGGCGGTCAAGTAGAAGAAAGAAAAGAGGAAATCATGTCACTGACGATCGGAGTGCCGAGGGAGACCTTCGCGGGCGAGAAGCGCGTTGCGACGGTTCCCGAGGTGGTCGAGAAACTGGTCAAGCTGGGCTTCGCCGTCGCCGTCGAAAGCGGTGCGGGCGATGCCGCGAACTGTGCGGACGATACCTACCGTGCCGCGGGCGCGGAGATCGTCGCCGACGCCGCGACGCTGTGGAGCCGGAGCGACATCGTCTTCAAGGTGCGGCCGCCGAGCCTCGCCGAAGTCGGGCTGATGAAGGAAGGCGGTGCCCTGATCGGCTTCGTCTGGCCGGCGCAGAACCCCGAACTCATGCAGGCGCTCAGCGCTAAAAAAGCCACCGTGCTGGCCATCGACTGCCTGCCGCGCATGCTCTCGCGTGCCCAGAAGATGGACGCATTGACCTCGATGGCCGGCATCAGCGGCTACCGCGCCGTCATCGAGGCCGCCAACGCCTTCGGGCGCTTCTTCGCCGGCCAGATCACCGCCGCCGGCAAGGTGCCGCCGGCCAAGGTCTTCATCGCCGGCGCCGGCGTCGCCGGCCTGGCCGCCATCGGCACGGCCGCGGGCCTCGGCGCCATCGTGCGCGCCAACGACACCCGCGCCGAAGTGGCCGACCAGGTCAAGTCCATGGGCGGCGAATTCGTCCGGGTCGATTACGAGGAGGAAGGTTCCGGCGGCGGCGGCTACGCCAAGGTGATGTCGGAAGGCTTCCAGGCCGCCCAGCGCGCCATGTACGCGCGGCAGGCGAAGGAAGTCGACATCATCATCACCACCGCGCTGATCCCCGGCAAGCCCGCGCCCAAGCTCATCACCGCCGAGATGGTCAAGACCATGAAGCCCGGCAGCGTCATCGTGGACATGGCGGCGGAGCAGGGCGGCAACTGCGAACTGACCGAACCTGGCCAGGCCGTCGTCAAGCACGGCGTCACCATCCTCGGCTACACCGACCTGCCCTCGCGCCTCGCCAAGCAGTCCTCGACCCTCTACGCGACCAACCTGCTGCGACTGGCCGAGGAACTGTGCAAGGCCAAGGATGGCCGGATCGACGTCAACATGGAAGACGACGCGATCCGCGGCCTCACGATCATCAAGGACGGCGAAGTGACCTGGCCGGCCCCGGCGCCCAAAGTGGCCGCGCCGCCGCCGCCCAAGCCCGCCGCCGCGCCGGCTGCGGAGAAGAAGTCGTCCGGCCACGGCCACGGTGCCGGCGCCCCGATGGCGGGTTCCACGCTGGCGACGATCTTCGGCATCGGCGCGGTGCTGTTCTGGCTGGTCGGCGCCTATGCGCCGGCGAGCTTCCTTTCCCACTTCACCGTCTTCGTGCTGGCCTGCTTCGTCGGCTACATGGTGATCTGGAACGTCACGCCCTCGCTGCACACGCCGCTGATGAGCGTGACCAACGCCATCTCCAGCATCATCGCCATCGGCGCGCTGGTGCAGGTGGCACCGCCACTGGAGGCTGTCGCCGAAGGGCGCCCGTCGGGCTGGATCCTCGGCCTCGCCGTCTTCGCCCTGGCGCTCACCGCGATCAACATGTTCGGCGGCTTCGCCGTCACCCGCCGCATGCTGGCGATGTTCCGGAAGTGATGCCATGACCTCCAGTCTCGTCTCCGTCGCCTACATCGGCGCCACCATCCTCTTCATCCTCAGCCTCGGTGGCCTCGCCAATCCCGAGACCGCCCGGCGCGGCAACCTCTACGGCATCGTCGGCATGACCATCGCCGTGCTCGCCACCGTGCTCGGGCCGCGCGTGACCCTGGCCGGCATCCCGTGGATCGTCGGCGCCATGGTCGTCGGCGCAGCGATCGGCCTCATCGCCGCCAAAAAGGTGCAGATGACGCAGATGCCCGAACTCGTGGCGCTGATGCACAGCCTCGTCGGCCTCGCGGCCTGCCTCGTCGGCTTCGCCAGCTACATCGACACCTCGATCGTGTTTTCCGGCGCCGAGAAGGCGATCCACGAACTCGAGATTTATGTCGGCATCTACATCGGCGCCGTCACCTTCTCCGGTTCGATCATCGCTTTCGGCAAGCTCTCGGGCAAGATCGGCGGCAAGCCCGTCCTCATCCCCGGCCGCCATGCCATCAACGGCATCGCCGCGCTGGTCGTCATCTACTACGGCTATGCCTTCCTGCAGGCCCACGATCCGGCGGCCGGCGCCACGGCCCTGATCGTCATGACGGTCATCGGCCTGCTGTTCGGCATCCACATGGTGATGGCCATCGGCGGCGCCGACATGCCGGTCGTGGTGTCCATGCTCAACAGCTACTCGGGCTGGGCAGCCGCCGCCACCGGCTTCATGCTGTCGAACGACCTGCTCATCGTCGTCGGCGCGCTGGTCGGCTCCTCGGGCGCGATCCTCTCCTACATCATGTGCCGCGCGATGAACCGCAACTTCATCAGCGTCATCGCCGGGGGCTTCGGCACCGGCGACGGCCAGAAAGTCGGCGCCGGCGGGACGGCACAACCGCAAGGCGAAGTGGTCTCTGTCTCGGCGACCGAAACCGCCGAACTGCTCCGCGAGGCGAAGAACGTCATCATCGTCCCCGGCTACGGCATGGCGGTGGCGCAGGCCCAGCATACAGTCTACGAAATCACGACGCTGCTGCGCGCGAAAGGCGTGAACGTGCGCTTCGGCATCCATCCCGTCGCCGGCCGCATGCCCGGCCACATGAACGTCCTGCTCGCCGAAGCCAAGGTGCCCTACGACATCGTCCTCGAAATGGACGAGATCAACGCGGACTTCCCCGACACCGACGTCGCGATGGTGATCGGAGCGAACGACATCGTCAATCCTTCGGCCGAGGATGATCCGTCCAGCCCGATCGCCGGCATGCCGGTGCTGCAGGTCTGGAAGGCGAAGACCTCGATCGTCATGAAGCGCTCGATGGCGTCCGGCTATGCCGGTGTCGACAACCCGCTTTTCTACAAGGACAACAACCGCATGCTGTTCGGTGACGCCAAGAAGATGCTCGACGAGGTGCTCACCGCGCTGAAGGGTTGATGCAGACGCCCTCGGGGCGAGGGACGGAGGCTGTCATGCGGGAACATATCGACGAACTGCTGGCGCGCATGCGCGTCCTGCAGGACGAGATCGAGGCGGAATACCTCAGGCGACGCGAAGAATTCGAGCAGAAGCGGCAGGAGCTCGCCGGCGAGTTCCTGCGCCAGCAGCGCCGCTACAAGATCGGCCTGTTCCGCTTCCTGCGCCGTTCGAGCTTGCCGGTGGTGCTCACCGCCCCGGTCATCTATGCGGGCTGGATTCCCTTCCTGCTGCTCGACCTGTTCGTCACCGTCTATCAGGCGGTGTGCTTTCCGGTCTATCGGATTCCCAAAGTCCGCCGATCGGACTACGTGGTGTTCGACCGCGAGGGACTGCCCTATCTCAACATCATCGAGAAGTTCAACTGCTTCTATTGCTCCTACGGCAACGGCGTGGCGGCCTATTTCCGCGAGGTCGCGGCCCGAACCGAACAATACTGGTGCCCGATCAAGCACGCGCGTCGAGTCAAGGCCGCCCATGAACGCTATCCGCAATTCTTCGACTACGGCGATGCGGAAGCCTATCGGCAGGGGCTGGAGCGCCTGCGGCGGCAATACGAAAAGGATTGATCGGCTGGAAAGAAAATGGCCTGACCGTTTCCGGTCAGGCCATTTCTGATTCTGGCGTCCCCACGGGGATTCGAACCCCGGTTCACACCGTGAAAGGGTGTTGTCCTAGGCCTCTAGACGATAGGGACTTCGTCGTGGTGGAGGTACGCGGGATCGAACCGCGGACCTCTTGCATGCCATGCAAGCGCTCTCCCAGCTGAGCTATACCCCCAAAAGAGAGCGCGCATTATACCCATCCACCCGCGGCTGTAAACCTTCCGGAGGAAAATTTTCAAAGAATTTTTCCCGGATTCATCATGCCCTGCGGATCAATGGCCTGTTTGACCGCACGCATCATGTCCATTTCGACGCCGCTCTTGTAGCGCAGGATCTCCTCGCGCTTGAGCTGGCCGAGCCCGTGCTCGGCGGAGATCGACCCGCCGAGTTCATGCACCAGGTCGTGCACGAGGCGGTTGACGGTCGGCGTCAGGGCGATGAAGGCGGCGTTGTCCTGCCCGTCCGGCTTCGACTGGTTGTAGTGAAGGTTGCCGTCGCCGAGGTGGCCGAAACAAACGATGCGTACGCCGGGAAAGGCTTGCGACAGCGCCGCATCGCTACGTGTGATGAATTCGGCGATGCGCGAAACGGGCAGGGAGATGTCGTGCTTGATCGAGATGCCTTCGATCTTTTGCGCCTCGGAGATGTTCTCGCGCAGCGCCCAAAAGGCCTGAACCTGCGCCGCGCTGCGCGCGGGTGCGGCGTCGATGACCTCGCCGTGTTCCATCGCCGCGGCGAGCACTTCCTCGAGCGGTGCATCGAGGTCGGTTTCCATGGTGTCGGAAAGCTCGATCAGCACCTGCCAGGCGGCGCGGGCAGGCAAGGGATCGCGGCTCTCCGGGATGTGCCTGAGGACGAGGTCGAGGGCAGGGCGGCCGATCAGCTCGAACGCCGTCACGCGGCCGCCGATTTTTTCGCGCAGGCGGGTGAGCAGGGCAACAGCGGCCGTGGGCGAGTGAACGCTCGCCCAGGCGGTGGCGGTGGCGCGCGGTCGCGAGAAGAGCTTGAGCACGGCGGCCGTGATGAGGCCGAGCGTGCCTTCTGCGCCGATGAAGAGATGCTTCATGTCGTAGCCGGTGTTGTCCTTGCGCAGGGCGCGCAGGCCGTTCCAGATGCGGCCGTCGGGCAGCACCACCTCGAGGCCCAGGCACAGCTCGCGCGCATTGCCGTAGCGCAGCACCTGTACACCGCCGGCGTTGGTCGACAGGTTGCCGCCGATAGTCGCAGTACCCTCGGCGGCGAGCGAGAGCGGGAACAGCCGGCCCGCCGCTGCCGCGGCAGACTGAACGGCGGCGAGCGTGCAGCCGGCCTCGGCGACCAGCGTGTTGTTGTCCGCATCGATGGCACGGATGCGGTTCAAACGCGTCAGGCTGACCACCGCTTCGCCACGGGTGGGGGCCGCGCCACCGCAGAGGCCGGTGTTCCCGCCTTGCGGCACGATGGCGATGCCGGCCTGGGCGCAGGCGGCGACCACGGCGGCGACTTCGGCCGTGCTGCCCGGCCGCACGACGCAGATCGGTTCGCCACTGTAGCGGCCGCGCCAGTCACTGGCGTAGGGGGCGATGTCGAACGCTTCGGTGAGGACATGCGATGCGCCGACGATGTCGCGCAGCCGTGGCAAAAAGTCGGCGCTCATAGGACGGCGGGTCGTCGTTCGGTACCCAGTTCGGCGTACAGGTCGTGCACGTCGCAGTCGGTGACTGTCACTTCGACGAACTCCCCGATCTCGAGGTCGTGACCGTCGGTGATGTATACGAGGCCGTCGATGTCCGGCGCATCGCCCTCGCTGCGAGCGATGGCGCCTTCCTCGTCGATGTCGTCAACCAATACCGTCAAGATTCGACCGATCTTCGCTTCGAGGCGCTGCGTCGAGATGTCTTCCTGATGGCGCATCAGGCGCATCTTGCGTTCTTCGCGTACCTCCTCGGGCAGCGCCCCGGACAGCGCGTTGGCCGCCGCGCCTTCGACGGGCGAATAGGCGAAGGCGCCGACGCGGTCGAGCTGCGCGGCATCGAGGAAGTCAAGCAGTTCGTTGAATTCGCTTTCAGTCTCGCCGGGGAAACCGGTGATGAAAGTGGAACGGATCGTCAGGTCCGGCACCGCCTTGCGCCAGGCGGCGATGCGGTCGAGCACCTTGTCGACGTCGCCGGGACGCTTCATCGCCTTGAGGATGCGCGGGCTGGCGTGCTGGAAGGGCACGTCGAGGTAGGGCAGGAGCCTGCCCTCCGCCATCAGCGGCAGCAGGTCGTCGACGCTGGGATAGGGGTAGACGTAGTGGAGGCGCACCCACATGCCCAGTTCGCCGAGTTCCTTGCATAGCTCGTAAAGCCGCGTCTTGACGGGCTTGCCGCCGACGAAACCGGTGCGATACCTGACGTCCACGCCGTAGGCGCTGGTGTCCTGCGAGATGATCAGCAACTCGCGCACGCCCGCATCGGCAAGTGTTTCGGCTTCCTTGAGCACGTCGCCGATCGGTCGCGAGACGAGGTCGCCGCGCAGGCTCGGGATGATGCAGAAGCTGCAGCGGTGGTTGCAGCCTTCGGAAATCTTGAGATAGGCGTAATGGTCGGGCGTGAGGCGGATGCCCTGCGCCGGCACGAGATCGACGAAGGGATCGTGCTGCGGCGGCAGGTGGGCGTGCACGGCGTCCATGACTTCCTGGAGCGCATGCGGGCCGGTGACGGCGAGCACGCTCGGGTGGGTGTCCTGGACGACCGTTCCCTTGGCGCCGAGACAGCCGGTGACGATCACCTTGCCGTTCTCGGCGAGTGCCTCGCCGATGGCGTCGAGCGATTCCTCGACCGCGGCATCGATGAAGCCGCAGGTGTTGACGACGACGAGGTCGGCGCCGTCATAGCTGCCCGAGATCTCGTAGCCTTCGGCGCGCAGCCGGGTCAGGATCTGTTCCGCATCGCTGGCGGCCTTGGGGCAGCCGAGCGAGACGAAGCCGACATGCGGGGCGCGCGGTTTTCTCGCCACTTACTTCTTTTTCTCGGCCGGTTCGTGGCCGGCGGGCGGCACCGGGAACTGGAAGCCGCTGAACATCTTGCGCGTCTGTTCCTGGATGCTGTCCTGCATCTGCTGGAACATCTTCTGGCTCTGCTCGACGTAGGTGCCCATCATGCTTTGCATGGCCGGTCCCTGGAAGTTGAGGAACTGGGCCCACATGTCCTTGCTCATCGCGGCGTTGTCGCCGTAGAGGTGCTTGGCCTGGTCCTGCAGCTTCTTCTGCATGTCGGCGAAGGCCGTGATGTTGTTCTCGAGGTACTGGCCCATCATGCCCTGCATGGCGTTGCCGTAGAAGCGGATCATCTGCGCCAGCAGGTCGGAGGTAAACATCGGCGCGCCGCCGGCTTCTTCCTCGAGGATGATCTGCAGCAGGATGCTGCGGGTCAGGTCGTCGCCGCTCTTGGCGTCCACGACGCGGAATTCCTCGTGCTTGAGCACCAGTTCCTTGACGTCGGCCAGCGTGATGTAGGTGCTGGTGCGCGTGTCGTAGAGGCGGCGGTTCGGATATTTCTTGATGAGGCGAGCCTGTTCGGCCATGTTGTTCTCCCCTAGTCTAGCTGGCGTCCGCGCCGGCGGCCGGCGCGGACGGGTGATGCTTGCTGCAGCTTATTGCAGGTAGAGGCCGCCGTTGATGTTCATCGTGGCACCGGTCATGTAGCCGGCCAGGTCGGAGGCGAGGTAGGAGCACAGGGCACCCATCTCTTCCGGCTTGGCCAGGCGCTTCATCGGGATGGTGTCGATGATGCTCTTCAGCACGTCCTCGCGGATCGCCATGACCATCTTGGTGGCGACGTAGCCGGGGGCGATGGCATTGACGGTGACGCCCTTGGTGGCCAGTTCCTGCGCCAGCGCCTTGGTGAAGCCGATCACGCCGGCCTTGGCAGCCGAGTAGTTGGTCTGGCCGGCCTGGCCCTTGACGCCGTTCACCGACGAGATGTTGATGATGCGGCCCCAGCCGCGCTCGGCCATCTTGGCGGAGCACTGCTTGGTCAGGTTGAACAGCGAGGTCAGGTTGGTGGAGATGACGGCATCCCACTGGTCCTTTTCCATCTTGGCGAACATGCGGTCACGGGTGATGCCGGCGTTGTTCACGAGGATGTCCACCGGGCCGGCCGCGGCTTCGGCTTCGGCGACCATGCGCTGGCAGTCCTCGATGTTCGAGACGTCGCCCGCGACGCAGACGAAATCCTTGAAGCCGGCTTCGGCCATTTCCTTCAGCCACTCGTCCTTGTTGTCGAACTGGGGATGGTAGGCGGCAACGACCTTGTGGCCGTCCTTGGCGAAAGCCTGGCAGATGGCGGTGCCAAGGCCGCCCATGGCACCGGTGACGAATGCGACGCGTTGAGTCATGATGTTCCCTTTCCCTTCTGGTTGGTGTTGTTAAGCTTTTTCCTTGACGTAGCGACCGGGCGCGGGCTCGGTCGCGGGATGTTGCTTGCTGCCCAGTTTGCCGCGGGCCTTGGTCTCGCCGTCGGCGAATTGCTTCAGCCACCCGGCCCAGCGCGGCCACCAGCTGCCCTTTTCTTCGGTCGCGCCGGCCAGCCATTCGTCGGGATGGGCGGTGTCGCTGTCGCTGACCCAGTGGCTGCGCTTGTTCTTGGCGGCCGGGTTGACCACGCCGGCGATATGGCCGGAAGCGCCGAGCACGAAGGTCGTTTCCCCGCCGAGATGGCCGCGGCCGAGATAGGACGATTGCCAGGGGACGATGTGGTCTTCGCGCGTGGCGAGCATGAAGGTCGGCATATCCACCTTGCCGAGATCGCACTGGACACCGCACATCGACAGCTTGCCCGGCACGCGCAGGCTGTTCTCGAGATAGAGGTGGCGCAGGTACCAGGCCGCGAAGGGGCCGGGCAGGTTGGTCGAGTCGCCATTCCAGTACAGCAGGTCGAACGGTACCGGCTTGTTGCCCTTCAGGTAGTTGCCGACCACGTACTGCCAGATCAGGTCGTTGGCGCGCAGTGCGGAGAAGGTGGTCGACAGTTCGCGGGCGGTGAGGAGTCCGCCCTTGCCGATGGTGGCCTCGCGCGCGGTGACGGATTGCTCATCGACGAAGCAGCCGATCTCGCCCGTGTCGGTAAAGTCGAGCAGGGTGGTCAGCAGCGTCAGCGAAGCGACCGGGTCCTCGCCACGCGCCCGGGCGACCGCCAGCGCTGCCGTCAGTACCGTACCGCCGACGCAGAAGCCGAGCGCATTGACCTGGTCGGTGCCGCAGATCTCGCGCACGATGCGAATGGCCGTCAACGGGCCTTGCTCGAGGTAGTCATCCCAGCCCAGGTGGCCCATGTCAGCCTTCGGGTTGCGCCACGAGACGAGGAAGACCGTGTTGCCCTGCTCGACGGCGTAGCGGACGAAGGAGTTCTCCGGCTGCAGGTCGAGGATGTAGAACTTGTTGATGAAGGGCGGCACGATCAGGAACGGCCGTTTTGCCACGGTGTCCGTCAGCGGCGAATACTGGATCAGCTGGAATAGTTCGTTCTCGAAGACGACGGCACCGGGCGACACCGCGAGGTTGCGGCCGACCTCGAAGGCCGACTCGTCGGTCATCGAGATGCGTCCCTTTTCGAGGTCGCCGAGCAGGTTCTGCAGGCCGAGGCGGATGCTTTCGCCATTCGTCTCGAGCGCCTTCTGGATGAATTCCGGATTGGTCGCTGCGAAGTTCGAGGGGGCCAGCGCATCGACGAACTGGCGCGTGGCGAACTGCATGCGGCTGCGGGCGAGCGCATCGGCCGCAGGGGCAGCGTCGGCCATCTTCTTCAGATATTGCGCGTTGAGCAGGTAGGCCTGTCGCAGATAGTCGAAGACGGGACTTTCCGCCCAGGCCGGATGAGCGAAGCGCCGGTCGCCCGGTTCCGCTTCCACCAGCGGTGTGGCGGGATTGTTCCTGTCCCGCCCGAGCATCGACTGCCAGAGTGCGGCCTGCTTTTCGCGCCACTCCTGCTGCAGGGCGACGATGGCGGAGTCGGGTGCGGGAGCTTGCATCATGTGCGGTTCGCGGTACGGACGGAAAAACGCCATTCTGCAATGCAGCATATTGAGTGTCAATGAGCAGGCCGACATAAGGATAAGGTGCGGCATTGGGTAAAAAATATAACTTTTGATAAACTTGCATCACAGTTGAAGGTGATCTGTCGCTCCCCTGAACTCCCGTTTGGATTCGATTACGCATGACCCAGCACGCCCTCATCGACGTCGACCGCCGCATGGCGCTGGCTTTCGGTGTCCTGATCCTGATCCTGATGGTGGCCATCCTCGCCGCCAGCGGTTTCTATCTGAGCGGGGCGATCCGGGCCGGCCTGTCCGAGGCCGAGCGCAACCGGGCGATCCTGCAGGGCATGCTGCTGATGGTGGCGACCGGGGCCGGCCTGCTGGGCATCGGCTTCGTGGCGACGCGCCGGCTGAGCCTGCGTTTCGCCACGCCGATGCGCCAGCACCTGCTGCTGGCGGCCTCGGTATTCGAAAGCAGCCGGGAAGGCATCCTGATCACCGACCGCCAGCAGCGCATCCTGCGCGCCAATCGCGCCTTCTGCCGCCTGACGGGCTACAACGAGGCGGACATCCGCGGCCGCACGCCCAAGTTCCTCCAGTCCGGCCACCAGAACGCCGATTTCTACGCCGAGATGCGCACTTCCCTGCAGGACTACGGGCAGTGGCAGGGCGAGGTGCTCGACCGTCACAAGGATGGCCGCATCATTCCCGTGCTGCTGTCGATCAGTGCGGTGAAGGATGCCGACGGTCGCGTCGATCACTACGTCGCCGTGCATACCGACATCTCGCACATCAAGGAATCGGAGGCGCGGCTGGAATACCAGGCGCGCCACGACCACCTCACCGGCCTCGCCAACCGCCGCATGCTGCACCTGCGCGTCGAACATGCGCTGCAACGCGCCCGCCGCGACGGTTCGCACCTCGCCCTGCTGATGATCGACCTCGACCGCTTCAAGGACGTGAATGACAGCTTCGGCCACCTGATGGGCGATGCCCTGCTGCGTGACGTGGCCGACCGCCTGGTGCGTCGCGTGCGCAATGCCGATACCGTCAGCCGGCTCGGCGGCGACGAATTCACCGTGCTGCTCGAGAACATCGAGAGTCCGGCCGAGGCGGCGCGCGTGGCGGAAGACCTGATCCAGGTCCTCGACGAACCCTTCGAACTGCCCAACGGCAGCGAGGTCGTGGTGGGCGCGACGATCGGCATCGCCATCTACCCCGACCATGGCGAGACGGAAGAGGCGCTGCTGCAGGGCGCCGATGCGGCGCTCTACCAGGCGAAGGCCGAGGGCGGCGGACGCTACCGCTACTTCTCGGACAGCCTGACGCAGGCGGCGCGCGACCGCATCGCGCTGGAGGCCCGCCTGCGCCGTGCCCTCGTCCAGGAGGAGTTGCGCCTGCATTTCCAGCCGCAGATCGACATCGCCAGCGGGGCCATCGTCGGCGCCGAGGCCTTGCTGCGCTGGGAGAGTCCGGAGGAAGGGCTGGTGCCGCCGGGCCGCTTCATCCCGGTCGCGGAACAGTCGGGGCTGATCGAGGCGATCGGCGACTGGGTCCTGCGCGAGACCTGCCGCCAGGGCCAGCGCTGGAACCATACTGGCATGCCGGCGCTGACGCTGGCCGTCAATGTGTCGTCACGCCAGTTCCAGCGCGGCGACTTCGTGGATCGGCTGGCGCGCATCCTCCACGAAACCGGTTTCCCGCCGCAGCGTCTCGAGCTGGAGTTGACGGAAAGCACCCTGATGGAGCACGAGAGTCATGTGCTGGAAATCCTCGGCCGCCTGCGTGCGCTGGGCATCCGCATCGCCATCGACGACTTCGGCACCGGCTATTCCTCGCTGTCCTACCTCAAGCGCTTCCCGATCGACGTGCTGAAAATCGACAAGTCCTTTGTCGACGACATCCCGCGGCTGTCGGACGACATGGAAATCACCGCGACGATCATTGCCATGGCCCACACGCTGCGCCTCAAAGTGCTGGCCGAAGGCGTCGAAACCGTGGCGCAGTTGGAGTTCCTCAGGGACCGCGGCTGCGACTTCTATCAGGGCTACCTGATGAGCCGGCCGCTCCCGATCGCGGATTTCACGCGACTGCTCGACGTGCAGCGCGTTTCATGAGCGCCAGATCAGGCTGGCCATGCGACCGGTGACACCGTCGCGGCGGTAGGAATAGAAACGCCCCGCATCACGCACGGTGCAAAAGTCGGCGCCGGCGATACGGCTGATGCCGAGCGCGTTCAGTCGCTGGCGGGCCAGTTGGTAGAGGTCGCAGCGCCACTTGCCGCCGCCCTGTGGAACGAAGGCCGCATTGGCCTGCGGGTCGTGGGCGGCGAAGCACGCACGGACCTCGTCGCCGACTTCGAAATGCTGCGGCCCGATCGCCGGCCCCAGCCACGCCATGAGCCGTTCGCCCGGCGTATTCATCGACCGTACCGTCGCCTCGATCACGCCGGCCGCGAGGCCGCGCCAGCCGGCATGCGCCGCCGCCACGACAGTGCCGCGGTCGTCGCAGAGCAGTATGGGCAGGCAGTCGGCGGTCAGTACCGCACAGACCGTGCCGGGAACGTTCGTCCAGGCGGCATCCGCTTCGTTGTCCGTCGTCGTTTGAGCGGCATCGACGCAACGCTTGCCATGCACCTGCCTGAGCCAGACCGGGTCGGCGGGCAGTGCGGCGCGTAGCCGGCGGCGGTTTTCGGCGACCGTCGCCGGATCGTCGCCGACATGGTCGCCGAGGTTGAGGTTGGCGTAGGGGCCGCTGCTGACGCCGCCGCTGCGCGTCGTGATCAGCGCATGCACATGGGTCGGTGCCGGCCAGTCGGGGCGGATGAATTCAGGCGGCACGCAGGCTCTCCAGCAGTTGCGCGAAGTCCGCCGGCAGGGGCGATTCCCATTGCATCGCTTCGCCCGATGCCGGATGAACGAGCGCCAGCCGCCACGCATGCAGGGCCTGGCGCGGAAAGGCGTCGAGGCGCGCATCGCCGCTCTTTGTCTTGCCATAGACAGGGTCGCCGACCAGCGGATGGCCGATGCTCGCCATATGGACGCGGATCTGGTGCGTGCGGCCGGTGTCCAGCCGGCATTCGACCAGGGTGCAGCGCTCGAAGCGCTCTTCTGCCGTGTAGTGCGTACGCGCCTCCTTGCCGCCGTGCTTGAGCACGGCCATTTTCGTGCGCTGCACCGGGTGGCGTCCCAGCGGCGCATCCACCGTCCCGCCGGCGCCGACTTTTCCGTGCACCAGCGCGAGGTAGTGGCGCTTCACCGTGCGCGCCTGCAGCTGGCGTACGAGATCGGTCTGGGCGGCGAGCGTCTTCGCCACCACCATCAGGCCGGCCGTCTCCTTGTCGAGGCGGTGCACGATGCCGGCACGCGGCACCTGCGCGAGTTCCGGCGCATGGTGCAGCAGCGCGTTCATCAGGGTGCCCGTCGCATTGCCGTTGCCCGGATGCACGACGAGGCCGGCCGGTTTGTCGATGACGAGGATCGATGCGTCCTCGAAGACGATCGGCAGGGGAATGTCTTCCGGTGCATCCTGCAAAGCCGGTTCCTGCGGGACGGCGACGTCGAGACGCTCGCCACCCCAGAGCTTGCGCTTCGCGTCTTCGCACGCCGCGTCGTCGAGCCGGACCCGCCCGGCCTTCAACCAGGCCTGCAGGCGGCTGCGCGAGTGGTCCGGCAGCAGCCGGGCGAGCACGGCGTCGAGCCGCATGCCGGCGCATTCGCCGGGCACGGTGAGCCTGGCGACTTCGCTATAATCATCCGACCTGCTTGGACCCACCCCGAAAAACTCGCTGCGCTCGTTTCCCCCCTCAAGGGGCAAGCAAACTCGGGGCGGCTCTTCGTTTTCTTTCCGGGACTCGTTCATCATGCGTAGTTTAGCCGCCCTGCTCGTGCTGTTCCTCACCCTCCTGACGGCCGGCTGCGGCCTGCTGCCCGAAGAGACGGACGAGACGGCGGGCTGGTCGGCAAACAAGCTCTACGCCGAAGCGAAGACCGCGATGGGCGAGGGCACCTACGACAAGGCGATCAAGTATTTCGAGAAGCTCGAGGCGCGCTATCCCTACGGCCGCTTCGCGCAGCAGGCGCAGCTCGAAGTCGCCTACGCCTACTACAAGCAACAGGAGAAGCCGCAAGCCATCGCCGCCTGCGAACGCTTCATCCGCCTGCACCCGAACCATCCGAACGTCGATTACGCCTACTACCTCAAGGGTCTGGTCAATTTCAACGAAGACCTCGGCCTGCTCGGCCACGTCAGCATGCAGGACCTGACCGAGCGCGACCCCAAGGCCGCCGCCGAATCCTTCGAGGACTTCAAGGCGCTGGTGAACAAGTTCCCCGAAAGCAAGTACGCCAAGGATGCCGCGCTGCGCATGGCCTACCTGGTGAACGCGCTCGCCTCGCACGAGGTGCATGTCGCCAACTACTACATGCGCCGCGGTGCCTACGTCGCTGCCGCCAACCGCGCGCAGACCGCTGTGAAGACCTACCCCGACGCCCCGGCGGTCGAGGAGGCGCTGTTCATCATGGTGAAGGCCTACGACGTGATGAAGATGGACGACCTGCGCGACGACGCCGAGCGCGTGATGCGCAAGAACTTCCCGAACAGCGAATACTTCGTGCGCGGCCTGAACAAGGACGTGCCGTGGTGGAAGCTCTGGTGAGCTAAACCCGCCTTCCCCCAGCCCCTTCCTCATAGAAGGGGAGACTCGCGGCGCGCTTCACGCTCAAGTTTTCAGCCTCGCTGGCGGCGCGCCTCGAAGAGGCAAATCCCCGAGGCGACCGACACGTTGAGGCTTTCCACCGAACCGAACATCGGGATCTTCGCCAGTTCGTCGCAGGTGTCGCGCGTCAGTCGGCGCAGTCCTTCCCCTTCCGCCCCGAGCACCCAGGCCGTCGGCCCTTTCTGGTCGATCGCATAAAGATCGCGCGTCGCCTCGCCGGCCGCGCCGATGGTCCAGATGCCGCGTTCCTTGATCTCGCGCAGCGAGCGGGCGAGGTTGGTGACGACGATGTAGGGTACCGTGTCGGCCGCGCCGCTGGCGACCTTGATGGCCGTGGCGTTGAGGCCGCAGGCACGGTCCTTCGGCGCGATCACCGCGTGCGCGCCGGCCGCGTCGGCGACCCGCAGGCAGGCGCCGAGGTTGTGCGGGTCGGTCACGCCGTCGAGCACCAGCAGCAGCGCCGGTTCCTGGAGGCCATCGAGGACGTCGTCGACCGTCAGGTATTTCTGCTGCGCGGCGACTTTCGCCACCACGCCCTGATGGCGGGTGTTGCCGGCGAGGCCGTCGAGGCGGGCAGCGTCGAGGGCCGTGACGCGCACGCCGCGCGAATCGGCCAGCTGCACCAGGTCGCGCATGCGGGCGTCCTGCCGCCCGGCCGCGACGCAAAGTTCGCGCACGCCCTCGGGGTCGTGGCGCAGCTTGGCGGTGACGGCGTGGAAGCCGTGGATCAGGCGAAGGTCTTCAGCCATGCTCTCAGTTGTGTTTAATTACGCGGTACTGTGCCGTCATGCGATGGGTCTCGCCCGGGGCCAGCGTGATCACGTCATCGGCGGCATTCGCGGTCTCGACGCAGAGCATGCGGTCTTCGCCCTTGTTTCCGAAGTCGCCCATCTTGGCGGCCTTCTCCTTGCCCGGGTTCCACACCACGGTGGAGCGGCTGCCGGTGCTGGTGATCAGGAGCGTGCGCTTCATCACCGGGTCCACGATACCGCTGCAGCCCGCGGTGCCGAGATAGACGCGGTCGGTCTCGCCGCTGAAGGCGACGACGCCCTTCTGCTTCTTGCGCTTGCCGCCGTCCACCTTGTCGATGTACGTGCAGCCTTCGAGGCCGGCCACGGAGGCCTGCTTGATGTCGCCGATCTGGAAGTAGGTGTGCAGGGCCTGGCCGAGCTGGAACGGCACGGTGCCGGTGTTCCGGGTGAGCAACGCGACGACGAGCTCCTGGCCGACCGTGACGGTGTAGCGCACGGTCGAGGCATGCGGCCACTGCGCGAGCGCCGCGTCGTTCATCTCCGGCTTGAATTCGAGGCGCACGCGGCCGTCGGGCAGCTTGCGCGCGTCGAACAGCGACCAGGGGATGGTGCGCGCGAAGCCGTGGCCGGGATAGCCCGCTTCGGTGCTGTGCGGGCCGAACCACGGCCAGCACAGCGGCACGCCGCCGCGGATCGACTTGCCCGGGGCGAACTTCGCCGCGGTGGACATCCAGATCACCGGCTTCTGCCCGGCGGGTTGCCAGGTCATCACGTGCGCACCCTGCAGCGCGATGGTGGCGGTGGAGAAGGCGGTCTTGACCTCGATGGCGACGAAACCGGGGGCCTTCTCGCTGAAGGAAAGGAAATCGGCGCCGGCGTAGCGGGCCTGCAGGTCTGGCAGTTGCGTCATGTGGTGCTCCTCTTGATTTATTGTGATTGCAATTCTTCCAGGCCTTCGGCGGCGATCTCGCGCACCTCGGCGTCGGGGTCGTCCAGGCGGGCTTCGAGATATTTGATCGCGTCGGTGCTGCCCGACAGGCCGAGGATGTGGCAGGCATCGGCGCGCACGCGGTGGTCGCCGTGCGCCGCCAGCATGCCGAGCGCGGGGAGCAGTGCGTGCAGCGCCGGGCTGCCGGCATGGCGTTCCAGTACCGCACTGGCGCCGAAGCGCACATTCATGTTGGCCTCGGGGTTGGCGAGGATCGGCAGCAGGTCGGCGAGCGCCTGCGGGGATTTGTCGACAACGGCGAGTACGTTCTTCAGCTGGCCTTCCAGCAGCCAGATCGCGAACTGCTCGGCACGGTCGCGCAGGCTGGCGCGCAGCAGGGCGCGCGTGGCATCGGTGGCGATCGGGTAGCCTGGGTTCATTCCTGCTCCTTTTTCGGATGGGGAGATTGTAGAGCTTTGCTAGGATGCCTTCATGACGGAACCCGTTCGACATGACGCCCCCTCGCTCGCTGCCCTGCTGGAACGGCAGCGGCAGGCCTTCCTCGCCGATCCCCTGCCGGGCCTTACCGTGCGGCAGGACCGCCTGCGGCGATTGGCGAACCTGCTGCGCGAGCACCAGGACGAGATCGCCGCGGCGATCGATGCCGATTTCGCCGGCCGCCCGCCGACGGAGACGGCGTTGCTGGAAATCTTCCCCAGTCTCGAGGGCCTCGCCCATGCGCGCCGCCACCTGGCGCGCTGGATGCGCGACGAGCGGCGCCAGGTATCGCTGTGGTTCCTGCCGGGGCGCGCCGAGCTGCGCTGGCAGCCGCTGGGCGTGGTCGGCGTGATCGTGCCCTGGAACTACCCGCTCTACCTCGCCGTTGGTCCGCTCACGGCGGCGCTGGCGGCGGGCAACCGTGCCATGGTGAAGATGTCGGAGCACACGCCGCGCTTTTCCGCGTTGTTCGCCCGCCTGGTCGCCGCGCGCTTCGCCGCCGACGAGCTGGCGGTCGTGGAGGGCGACGCGGTCGTGGCGCAGGCCTTCGCCGCGCTGCCGTTCGACCACCTGCTTTTTACCGGCTCCACCGCCGTCGGCCGGCAGGTGATGCGCAGCGCGGCGGACCGCCTGGTGCCGGTGACGCTGGAACTGGGCGGCAAGTCGCCGGTGCTGGTGGCACCGGGCTTCGACCTGGCGCTGGCGGCGCGTCGCATCGCCCACGCCAAGCTGCTCAACGCCGGCCAGACCTGCGTGGCGCCCGACTATGTACTGGTGCGCCGCGGCGAGGAGGAACGCTTCGTCGCCGCGTTGCGCCGCGCCGCCGGCGCGCTCTTCGGTGACGGCCGTACACCCGACTACGCCGCGATCATCAGCGACCGCCAGCTGGCGCGCCTGCAGACGCTGCTCGACCAGGCCCGTGCGCTGGGCGCGCGCTGCGTGCCGCTGCTCGGCGACGGCACACCGCTGGCGGGCCGGCACCTGCTGCCGCAGGCGCTGCTCGATGTACCACCCGAAGCCGACGTGATGCGCGAGGAAATCTTCGGCCCGCTGCTGCCGGTGCTGCCCTACGACGACGTGGACGGCGCGCTGGCCTTCATCAACGCACGGCCGCGTCCGCTGGCGCTCTACCTGTTCGACGACGATCGCGCGCGCATCGACCGCTGCATCGCCGCGACGCGCTCCGGCGGGGTGACGGTGAACGACTGCATGCTGCACGTCGCGCAGGACGACCTGCCCTTCGGTGGCATCGGCGATAGCGGCGTGGGTCATTATCACGGCGCGGAAGGCTTCCGCACCTTCTCCAAGGCGCGGCCGGTGTTCCGCCAGGGGCGCCTGAGCACGCTGCCGCTGCTGGCACCGCCCTATGGCGCACGCACACGCCGTCTGCTGGCGCTGATGCTCGGGCGGCGCTGAAGCGATGGACGCGCAGCAGTACGACTGCGACTACCTCGTCGTCGGCAGCGGCTTCGGTGGATCGGTCAGCGCCCTGCGGCTGGCGCAGAAGGGCTACCGCGTGCTCGTCCTCGAGCAGGGCCGCCACTACCGCAGCGAGGATTTCGGCACGACGACCTGGAACCTGCGGCGCTCTGGCTGTGGCTGCCGCGGCTCAAGCTCGGCGGGATCATGCGCCTGGCCTTCTTCCGCCACATCTCCGTACTGTCCGGCGTGGGTGTCGGCGGCGGCTCGCTGGTGTATGCGGCGACCCTGCCGCGACCGCAGCCGGCCTTCTTCACCTCGGGCAGCTGGGCGGGGCTGGCCGACTGGGAGCGGGTGCTGGCGCCGCACTACGAGACGGCGTGGCGCATGCTCGGCGCCGCGGAAAACCCGCGGCCCGGCCCCGGCGACCGTGCGCTGGAACGCGTGGCGCGTCGTATCGGGCGCGAGCGCGAGTGCGTGCCCGCGCGGGTCGGCATCTTCTTCGGCCGCGCCGGGGTGTCGCCGGCCGCGACCGTGCCCGATCCATTCTTCGGCGGCGAAGGGCCGGCACGCACCGCCTGCATCCACTGCGGTGCCTGCATGACCGGCTGCCGCCACGATGCCAAGAACTCGCTCGACAAGAACTACCTGCACCTCGCGCAGCGGTACGGTGCGCGCATCCAGGCCGAGACCCGCGTCTGCGACGTGCACCCGCTCGGGCCGCAGGGCGAGGACGGCTACGCGGTGCACGTGCGCGATTCCTTGCGCTGGCTGTCGCGGCGGCACACGCTGCGCGCGCGCGGCATCGTCTTCGCCGGCGGCACGCTGGGCACGGTCAAGCTGCTGTTCAAGCTGCGGCAGGGCTCGATGCCGGGACTCTCGGCGCGCATCGGCCGTGACGTGCGTACCAACAACGAGTGCCTGATCGCCGTGACCACGGCGCGCGGCACGGAGGATTTTTCCTAGGGTATCGCCATCGGCTCGATACTGCACGCCGACGCCCACAGCCATCTCGAGCCGGTGCGCTACGGGGCGGGGTCCGGGACCTGGCGGCTGGGCATGCTGCCGATGGCCTATGGACGCAGCGCCTGGGTGCGGCTCGGCAAGGTGCTCGGCGAGTTCGTGCGCCATCCGCTCGCCTACCTGCGCATCGCGACGGTGCGCGACTGGGCGCGGCGCAGCCAGTTCCTGCTGTTCATGCAGCACCTCGATTCGACGCTGCGCTTCGAGCTGGGCCGCGGCGGCCGGATGACCTCGGCAACGGACAACGGCCCGGCGCCGCAGCCGCACATCCCGCGCGCCGAGCAGTTGGCGCGCCTCTATGCCGAGGAGGTGGGCGGCAAGCCGTTCACGCTGTTCACCGAGCAGGCCTTCGGCATCCCGTCGACGGCCCACATCCTGGGCGGGGCGGTGATGGGCCGGGATGCAGACAACGGCGTGATCGATTCTGCCGGGCGGCTGTTCGGCTACCGCAACGCGCTGGTCTGCGACGGATCGATGATCTCGGCCAACCCCGGCGTCAATCCCTCGCTCAGCATCACGGCCATTGCCGAATACATCATGGCGCAGGTGCCGCCGCGCGCATGAATCAGCGCCGGCCGTGCCGCGGCCACGGTTCTTCGGTGCCGGGCGGCACGGCTTCCTCGGCGAGGCGGAAGTCGATCTTGTTCTGGTCGAGGTCCACGCGTACCAGTTGTACCTTGATGCGGTCGGACAGGCGGTAGCGGGCGCCGCTGCGTTCGCCGACCATCGCGTGCTGCTTCTCGTCGAAATGGAAGTAGTCGCGGCCGAGGTCGGAGACGTGGACGAGGCCCTCGACGAAGACTTCATCGAGGGCGACGAAGATGCCGAAGGGCACCACCGACGAGATGCTGCCGGTGAAGGTTTCGCCGATCCTGTCCTGCATGTACCAGCACTTGAGCCAGGCCTCGACGTCGCGCGTCGCGTCGTCGGCGCGGCGTTCGGTGGCGGAGCACGCCAGTCCCACCTCTTCCCAGTTCAGGGTGTCGTAGCGCCGTCCCGCCAGCGCCGACTTTATCGCGCGGTGGATCAGCAGGTCGGGATAGCGACGGATCGGCGAGGTGAAGTGCGTGTAGCTCTCATACGCTAATCCAAAGTGGCCGACGTTGTCCGGACTGTAGATCGCCTGCTTGAGCGAGCGCAGCATCACCGTCTGCAGGAGCTGCTTGTCGGGGCGATTCTGGATCCTGTCGATCAGCTGGGCGTAGTCCTTGGCGTGCGGCTCCTCGCCGCCGCCGAGCTGCAGGCCGAAGGTGCCGAGGAAGTCGCGCAGCTTGGCGAGCCGCTCGGGCGTCGGGCCCTCATGCACGCGATACAGGGCCGGATGCTCGCGTTCCTTGAGGAAGTCCGAGGCGCAGACGTTCGCGGCGAGCATGCATTCCTCGATGATGCGATGGGCGTCGTTGCGCTCGTAGGGCTCGATGCGTTCGATCTTGCCGTGGTCGTCGAAGATCATGCGCGTCTCGACCGTCTCGAAGTCGATGGCACCGCGTTTCGCGCGCGCCTTCTGCAGCACGCGATAGAGATCGTCGAGGTTCTGCAGCCACGGCAGCAGCGCGCCGACCCTCTCCAGTGCGGCGGCGTCCTTGTCGTAGAGCGCGGCGGCGACCTCGGTGTAGGTCAGGCGCGCATGCGACCACATCACCGCCGGGTAGAAGCGATAGTGGCGGATCGTGCCGGTCGCGGAGATGTTCATGTCGCAGACCATGCACAGGCGCTCGACCTGCGGGTTGAGCGAGCACAGGCCATTGGAGAGTTTCTCCGGCAGCATCGGGATGACGCGGCGCGGGAAATACACCGAGTTGCCGCGCTCGCGTGCGGTGGCGTCGAGGGCGTCGCCGTCCTGTACATAATGTGAAACGTCGGCGATGGCGACGATGAGGCGATAGCCCTTGCCATGCTTTTCGCAATAGACGGCGTCGTCGAAATCCTTCGCCGTCTCGCCGTCGATGGTGACGAGCGGCAGCGTGGTGATGTCCTCGCGGCCCTTCCAGTCCATCCGGCGCACGGCATCCGGCAGTTTTTTCGTCTGCGCGAGCGCTTCCTTCGCGAACTCGTGGGGCAGTTCGTGCTTCCTCAGCGCGATCTCGATCTCCATGCCGGGATCGGCATAATTGCCGAGGATCTCGACGACACGGCCGATCGGCTGCGACTGCTTGCTCGGCTGCTCGAGGATCTCGACCATCACCACCTGGCCCGCCTGCGGCCGCAGCGCCTTGCGATCGCCCTTGGCCGGCGGCGACAGCAGGATGTCCTGGCTGATGCGGCGGTTCTCGGCGACGACGTAGGACACGCCGTGTTCCTGGAAGACGCGACCGACGAGGCGGCTGTTGGCGCGCTCCGTGACCTCGACGATCTTGCCCTCGGGGCGGCCCTTGCGGTCCATGCCGATGATGCGCGCGATGGCGTGGTCGCCATGCAGCACCTTGTCCATTTCCTTTTCGGGCAGGAAGAGATCCGGGCCGCCATCCTCGCGCACGAGAAAGCCGAAGCCGTCCGGATGTCCCTGCACCTTGCCCTTGAGCAGGTCGGCCTTGTCGGGAATCAGCCAGTCGTCGCGGCGGTTCTGCAGCAGCTGTGCGTCGCGCGCCATCGCGCCGAGGCGGCGCACGAAGGACTCGCGCTCGAAGTCGGCGACGTCGAGCAGGTGGCAGAGTCGCTCGAAGCTGGTCGGCACGCCCTGTTCGGCCAGCGTCTGCAGGATGTATTCGCGGCTCGGCAGGGGAAATTCGTATTTTTCACTCTCGCGCGCGAACTCGGGATCGGCGCGGCGGATGTTGGACAGCTTGTGCTGTGACGGTCGTTGCTTGTGTTTGTTTGACATCGTTGGTTTTTTCATTAGAATGCGCGCCTTCTCGCACGCCTGCCCAGGTGGCGGAATTGGTAGACGCACTAGTTTCAGGTACTAGCGGGTAAAACCGTGGAGGTTCGAGTCCTCTCCTGGGCACCAGAGAATACATGAAAGCCGCTGCACCCGCGTTTCGGGCAGCGGCTTTTTCATTTTCGGCCGTTGCCGATGCCAGGGCCGGCGTCGGAGCACGGTGCCAGTTCCAGCGTCGCTTCCACCGGAAGGCCGGGCAGCCACTCGGTGATGGCGCGGCAGTCACCGTTGCCGCAGATCTCGTAGGGCTTCACGTACGAGGAGTGGCGCAGGGCGATCCGGGGGAGCGGGGGCAATGCCGGGACGTAGTGCCAGGCACCGTCCCTCAGCACGGCGCCCGCCGGCGGCTCCATGCCCGCCCCGGTGCCGCGCACGCGGGCCTCGACGAGCCACAGGGCCGCTCCTTCGCGGCGGTAGTCCTCTTCCCAGACGATTTTTTCGATGGAATGCGTCCAGCGCAGCGTGACGCGGTCGCCGAACTGCGCGACGAGCAGCCCGGCGACGAGGCAGATGCCCGTCATGCCGTCATGCGGTGCGGCTTGCGCGTGCTGAAGAGGTGCCAGCCGATGAACAGGGCGCAGATTGCGAAGCCGATCTCGTCCGTCAGCGGCAGGGCGGCGACCAGCATGAAGGCGCCGGCGACGGCGAAGGCCCGCTCCCAGAGCTTCAGCGGCGCACGCAGGTAGCCGATGGCCGCCGCACCCCACAGCGCGATCGCCAGCAGCGCCTTGCCGACGATGTAGGCGACGGCCAGCACCGACGGATTGCCCTGCAGCATCAGCGCATTGTCGTAGACCGCCATGTAGGGCACGACGAAGCCGGCGATGGCGATGGTGACCGCCTTGAGGCCGATCTTCATCGGCGATTCCTTCGCCACCGAACTGGCGGCAAAGGCGGCCAGCGCCACCGGCGGCGTGAGGTCGGCCATGATGCCGAAGTAGAAGACGAACATGTGCGAAACGATCAGCGGCACGCCGAGTTTCAGGAGCGCCGGTGCGGCGATGGCGCTGGTGATGATGTAGTTGGGGATGGTCGGGATGCCCATGCCGAGGACGAGGCAGACGCCCATGGTCAGCACCAGTGACAGGAACAGGTTGGTCTCGCCGACCTTGAGGATGTAGCCCGCGAAGTTCGAAGCGGCACCGGTCAGCGTCAGCACGCCGATGATCACGCCGACGATGGCGCAGGCGACGCCGACCGGCAGTGCCTGCCTTGCACCATCGATGAGGCTGTCGCGCATGATCTTGAGCGTCTGCCGCCCGCCCCTGACCGAGAAGCAGAGGATGACGAGCGTGGCGATCACCGCCAGCACCGGATAGACGCCCCATTTCACCAGCAGGGCGGAGGCGAGGCCGACGATGATCCAGAAGACGTAGCGGAAGGCCGTCGAGGACAGCCGCGCCGCGACCGTCGCGCCGAGGATCAGGATGGCGGTCAGCGCCAGCCCGACCATGCCGGAATACATCGGCGTGAAGCCGTTGAACAGCATGCCGACAAGTGCGGCGAGCGGCAGGATCAGGTGCCATTGTTCGCGCATCGCGCGCCACGGGTTCGGGCACTCCGCCTTCGGCATGCCGAGCAGCTGCTTGCGGCCGGCTTCGAGATGCACCATCCAGAACACCGTGGCGTAGTAGAGGATGGCCGGGACCAGCGCCGCCTTGACGATCTCGGCGTAGGGGACGTTGAGGTTCTCGGCCATGATGAAGGCCACCGCGCCCATCACCGGCGGCATGATCTGGCCGCCCATCGACGACGTGGCTTCGACCGCGCCGGCGAATACGCCCGAATAGCCGAAGCGCTTCATCAGCGGGATGGTGAACTGGCCGGTGGTCAGCACGTTGGCGACGCCCGAGCCGGAGATGGTGCCCATCAGGCCCGAGGACAGCACCGACACCTTGGCCGCGCCGCCCTTGGTGTGGCCGACGAAGCCGAGCGCGATCGAGTTGAACAGGTGGATCATGCCGGCATGCTCGAGGAAGGTGCCGAACAGGATGAACAGGAAGATGTAGGTGGCCGACACCAGGGTCGGGATGCCGAAGATGCCCTCGGTGCCAAAGCCGAGCTGGTCGACAATCTGCGCGAAATCGTAGCCGCGATGCGCCAGGTCGCCGGGCAGGTGCTGGCCGAACAGGCCGTAGAGCAGGAACAGGCCGCAGACGATGGGCAGCGCCAGGCCGAGGATGCGCCGCGCCGCCTCGAAGGTGAGGATCACCATCGCCGTGCCGACCCACAAGTCAGCCGTGGTCGGGTCGCCGGCGCGCTGGATCAGCTCGCCTTCATAGACCCACTGGTAGGTGGACAGCAGGAAGGCGCCCAGCGCCAGCACCGTATCGCCGATGCCGACTTTCGACAGTCGCTGGCCGCTCTTGAAGGCCGGGTAGAGGATGAAGGTCAGCGACAGCAGGAAGCCGACATGCAGGGCCCGCATCACCAGACTGGAGAGCGGGTGGAAGGCCGCAACCACCAACTGGTAGATGGAGAAGGCCAAGGCCAGCGCCATGAGCACCCGCAACGCGAAACCTCCGAGCCGGCGTTGCACGCCGTGCTCGGAGAATGCTTCCTGGCCGTGGTCGGGAGCGACCGAACGATCGGTCATGGATTACTTCAGCAGCCCGACTTCCTTGTAGTACTTCTCGGCGCCCGGGTGGAAGGGCACCGGGGCACCCGTGGCGGCCTTTTCCTTCTTGATCGCCTTGGCGGCACCGTGGGCGGCGACCATCGCGTCGAGGTTCTCGAACATCGACTTGGTCATCTTGTACACGGTGTCCTCGGAAACGCCGGCATGCGTGACGAGGAAGTTGGGCACGGCGATGGTCGGCACGTCGGCGGTCTGGCCGTTGTAGGTGTTGGCCGGAATCACGCCGGACTGGTAGGCGGCATCGCCGATCTTGGCGACGATGTCGGCCGGGATCGGGATGACGACGATCTTCACGGCCGTGGCGAGGTCGCGCACGGCGGCGACGCCGAGGCCGGAGGAGAGCAGCGTGGCGTCGAGCTGGCGGTTCTTGATCAGTTCGACCGACTCGGCGTAGCCGAGGTATTCGACCTTGCCGAGGTCCGCGTAGCTGAGGCCGGCGGCCTTGATGATGGTGCGGCTGTTGAGTTCGGTGCCGCTCTTGGGGGCGCCGACGGAAATCTTCTTGCCCTTCAGGTCGGCCAGCGAAGTGATGCCGGAATCGGCGCTGGCGAGGAAGTGGATGTAGTTCGGGTAGATCGCGGCCAGCGTGCGCAGCTTGTCCAGCGGGGCCTTGAAACCGACGTCGGGATTGCCTTTCCATGCCTCGCTATAGGTATCGCCCAGCGTGAAGGCCACTTCGCCCTTGCCGGCCTGCAGCAGGTTGAGGTTTTCGGCGCTGGCCTTGGTGGCCTGCACCGAGGTCTTGGCATCCGGCATGACCTTGCCGTAGATCTGCGTGAGGGAAACGCCGAGCGGGTAATAGACACCGCTGGTGCCGCCGGTGAGGACATTGATGAATTCGGCGGCGTGACCGGCCGAGGCGGCGATGGCGAGTGCCGAGGCGGCGATCAGGGAACGCATGCGCATGGGGAGTCTCCTCGTTATGATGGTTGGTGTGGAGCACCGATTCTAGCTCCGGCACGATCAACCGTTGAAGGAGGTTTGCATGGACTTGGGTATTCGTGGCAGGCGCGCGCTGGTGTGCGCAGCCAGCAAGGGACTGGGGCGTGGCTGTGCGCTGGCGCTGGCGGCGGAGGGCGTGCAGGTGACGATCGTCGCGCGCGGCGCGGAGGCCCTCGACGCGACGCTGGCCGAGCTCGAAAAAGTCGGCGCCGGCGGGATGGCGCAGCGGGTGGCGCATCAGGCTGTCCAGGCCGACATCACCACGCCGGAGGGCCGGGCCGCCGCGCTGGCCGCCTGTCCCGCCCCCGACATCCTCGTCAACAACGCCGGTGGCCCGCCGCCCGGCGATTTCCGCGACTGGAACCGCGACGACTGGCTCAAGGCGCTCGACGCCAACATGCTGACGCCGATCGAGCTGATCCAGGCGACAGTGGACGGCATGATCGAACGGAAGTTCGGTCGCATCGTGAACATTACCTCGGCGGCGGTGAAGGCGCCGATCGACGTGCTCGGCCTGTCGAACGGGGCGCGTTCCGGCCTCACCGGCTTCGTCGCCGGCCTGGCACGCAAGACCGTGGCGCACAACGTGACGATCAACAACCTGCTGCCGGGCCTGTTCGACACCGACCGCATCCGCAATGTCGTCGGTGCGCAGGCGAAGTCGCAGGGTGTCGACTACGATGCGGCGCTGGCGGCGCGCGTGAAGACCATCCCCGCCGGCCGCATCGGCGATCCGGCCGAGTTCGGTGCCGCCTGTGCGTGGCTATGCAGCGCCCAGGCGGGCTACATCACCGGCCAGAACTGGTTGCTGGATGGAGGCGCCTACCCGGGGACCTTCTGAGCGCGCTGGACCGGCTTCGGCCGGAACAGCTGGCAGTCCATGCCGCTGGCGGCACGCACCTCGGTGTCCGGTGCGGCCCGGCTCTTGAAGTTCATCGCCCGGCAGCCGTAGGGAAACTGCGGGTCGAAGGTGATGAAGTAGTGCGTGCAGCGCAGGCACACCGGCCGTTCATGCGTTTTCACGGCCGATATTGCTCGCCCAGGTGAGCGCCTGTGTCAGGCAGGCATTGACCATGAGGTGGTCCGCACCCGGCAGTTGCTCTGTCAGGGCATGGCAGGCCTCGCCGTCGCTGGCTTCGAGCGCCTCGGTCAGCTGGAGCATGATGCCGAGAGGGCCGCCTTTGCTTTGCAGCGCTGTCTGCACGTCGCCCTCGAGCTGGATGCCCTTGAGAATCTCTTCCAGCGGGGCGCCCATCAGCGTCGGCATCAGCGACATGATGCCGGTCATGAAGGCGTGGTCCTCGAATTCGCGGGCGCCGGGCTTGAGCTTGCCGGCCAGCAGTTCTAGGAAGCGGCCGCGCGTGGCGGCCAGCTGCAGCAGCGGGTTAGCGACGTTGTTGTCCTTGCCGGAGGGGTTCGTGTAGAGCAGCAGCTGCAGCCAGCGTTGCAGCTGGCGGCGGCCCAGTACCGTGATGGCGTGGCGCAGGCCGGTGATCTTCGAGCGCACGCCGGTGGCGACCGAGTTGGTCAGGCGCATCAGGTTCATCGCCAGCCCCGGCTCCTGCTTGAAGATTCCCTCAAGTGAGGTGGTTTCGGCATCCTCCATGACGAGGCTGAGCAGGCGCACCAGCGCCAGTTGGGAATGGCCGAGCTTGCGGCCGGCGATGATCGCCGGCTTGGCGAAGTAGTAGCCCTGGAACAGGTGGTAGCCGAGGGCGTGGCAGTGTTCGGCCTGTTCGCGGCCGTCGACCTTCTCCGCCAGGAGCGAGACCGGCCAGCGTTTCAGCTGGCCGGTGACCGTGGCGAGCTGCTCCTGGCTCAATGGCATCAGGTCGACCTTGACGATCTCGATCAGGTCGAGCAGCGGCTTCCAGCGGTCCTCGTAATTCACGAAGTCATCGAGCGCGAGGGTGAAGCCGCGCGCCTTGAGCTCGGTGCACCGTTCGACGATCTCGGGGGTGACCTCGACGGTCTCGAGCACTTCCAGCACGATCTTGTCGGTCGGCAGGATCTCGAGCATGTCGGACAATAAGAGACTCGCATCGCAGTTGATGAAGCCCTTGTAGGGGCCGAGCGCCTGCTCGACGCCGAGTTCGGCGAAGGCGTGGTTGATGACGTTCGCCGTGGCGCCGAGATCGTCCTGTACGTTGGCCTCGTTCTTCTGCCCGCCGCTGCGGAACAGCAGTTCGTAGGCGAACAGCTGGTGCTGGCGGTCGAGAATCGGCTGGCGGCCGATGAAGATTTCCTCGCCGGCCATCAGTGGGCATCCTCGTAATCGACGTGCAATCCGGGCCACGCGGCCTGCAGCGCATCCCTGAATTCGTCCTGGATGCGGGCCAGCGCCTGCGCGGTGTCCGCCTCGAAGCGCAGCACGATCACCGGCGTGGTGTTGGAGGCGCGGGCGAGGCCGAAGCCGTCCGGGTATTCGGCGCGCACGCCGTCGAGCGTGATCAGCTCGCGCGCGGTCGGGAAGCGGCCATTCTTCTGCAGGTTCGCGATCAGCCGGTGCGGTTCGCCTTCCTGCATCTTGAGGTTGAGCTCGGGCGTCGAAATCGCGTTCGGCAGGTGCTGGAGCGGCCAGTTCGCATCCGGCCAGCGCGAGACGATCTCGAGCAGGCGCGCGCCGGCGTAGAGGCCGTCGTCGAAGCCATACCAGCGCTCCTTGAAGAACATGTGACCGCTCATCTCTCCCGCCAGCGGCGCGCCGGTTTCGCGCAGCTTGGCCTTGATCAGCGCATGGCCGGTGTTCCACATGACCGGCACGCCGCCCTGGAACTTCACCGATTCGGCCACCCAGCGCGAGCACTTCACGTCGTGGATGATCTGGGCGCCGGGATTGCGCGCCAGCACGTCGGCGGCGAACAGCATCAGCTGGCGGTCCGGATAGATGATCTCGCCATCCTTGGTGACGACGCCGAGGCGGTCGCCGTCGCCGTCGAAGGCGAGGCCCAGTTCGGCATCGGTCTCGCGCAGCACGCGCTGCACGTCGCGCAGGTTGGCCGGCTTCGACGGGTCCGGATGGTGGTTCGGGAAGTTGCCGTCCACCTCGCAGAACAGCTCGATCACCTCGCAGCCCATGCGGCGGAACAGGTCCGGGGCGAAGGCGCCGGCCACGCCGTTGCCGCAATCGATGACGATCTTCATCGGCCGTGCGAGTTTCACATCCGCGACGATCCGGTCGATGTAGGCGGCCTTGACGTCGGCATGGCGCAGGATGCCGCGGCCGGCGGTGAAGCGTTCCGCCTCGATGGTCTTGCGCAGGGCCTGGATCATCGTGCCGTAGAGCGTCTCGCCGTCGAGCACCATCTTGAAGCCGTTGTAGTCGGGGGGGTTGTGGCTACCGGTGACCGAGACGCAGCTTTGCGTGCCGAGGTGGTGGGCGGCGAAATAGGTGACGGGCGTCGGCACGCAGCCGATGTCGATGACGTCGATGCCGGTGGAGGTGATGCCCTGCGCCAGCGCGGCGACGAGGTCCGGCCCCGACAGGCGGCCGTCGCGGCCGACGACGATGTCGACGAGCCCGCGCTCCTGCGCCTCGGTGCCGAGCGCCCGGCCGATGTCGCGCGCGGCCTCCGGTGTCAACGAGCGGCCGATGATGCCGCGGATGTCGTAGGCCTTGAAGATTTCGGGTGCGATCATGCTCATGCGTATGTCCTTTTTTGCCCGCGATTATCGCATGGGCTCAATGCAGTATCGTGGGCGCGTCGCCGATGCTGCCGGGCGGTACGGCGGAAGCGTGATGGACGATCATGCGCCAGCCCTGCGCGCCGCGCACGAAGACGTTGGTGGCCGCGACCGGCGCGGCCAGGTGCTTCTCGCCGACGACGGTGATCTGCTCGATCACGCTATGCACGGCGAAGAACGGTGCATGCACGGTCGACAGCGCGAGCAGCTGGACCTGCAGGCGGCGTCCGCCGGAGAAGATGTGTCGCCAGGCTTCGCGCACCAGCGCGTAGCCCGCGATGCGGCTCCCGCCGGGGTGGACGCAGACGATTTCCTCGTCTTCCGACCAGACCGTCATCATCGCGTCGAGGTCGCCGCGCTCCAGCGCCTGGTAGAAGGCGGCTTCGGCTTCCTGCGGCGAGGTGTAGATCGGCTTCTTCGGCATTTCTCAGTGGGGCAGCGCTGCGAACACGCGTTCGGGTGTCAGGTCCTCGAGACAGCGCAGGTGCCCCAGGGGGCATTCGCGCTTGAAGCAGGGACTGCACTCGAGGCCGAGCGAAAGAATTGTCGCACGGGGCGAGAGCGGAGGGGTGTAGCCCGGGCTGGATGAACCGTACAGGGCGACCAGCGGCCGGTCGAGCGCGGCGGCGACATGCATCAGCCCCGAGTCATTGGTTACCACGGCCTGAGCGCCGGCGATCAGGTCGATCGCCTGCTCGAGATTCGTCCGGCCGCAGAGGTTGAGGGCCATGCCTTCGGACAGCGCGGCGATCTCCTCGCCCACCGGGGCATCTTTCGCCGAGCCGACGATCCAGATTGCCGCCCTGCCGGCGCCGACTTTCCTCGCCAGAAGTTTTGCCAGCCGAGCGAAGTGATGCACGGGCCAGCGCTTGGCCGGGCCGTATTCGGCGCCGGGACAGAAGATGACGGGTGCCGCATCGGTCGGCAGTCCGAGCGCGTCCCGCGCGGCGCGTTGCTGTTCGGGTGTCGACGTCAGGCACGGATCCGGCGTCGGGTCGGGAAACTGGCCGGCGAGTGCGGCGTAGCGATCGACCAAGCGCGGCAATGAGGGCAGGGCGCTTTTCGGATGGCGCTCGTTGAGCAGGACATAGCGCGCCTCGCCGTGGTAGCCGACGCGGCGCGGGATGCGCGCGAACCACGGGACCAGCGCCGATTTCCACGAGTTCGGCAGCACGTAGGCTGCGGAAAAGTCGGCGCTGGCAAGACGGCGGCCGAGCGCCTTGCGGCCGGCCCAGTCGAACTGGCCATGCGCGAACGGGTTTTCGATGACGCCGGCCACCTCGGGCATGCGTGCCAGCAATGGCGCACTCCACGCGGGGGCGAGGACGTGGATCTCGGTATCGGGATTCTGCAGCCGCATCAGCAGCGGCTGCATCATGATCGTGTCGCCGATCCAGGAAGGAGCGACGACGAGGACCCTGTTAATGATGCCCCTTCGGCTTTTCGCCGGCAAAGCGGTATTTGGTGCCGCAGTAGGGGCACACCGCCTCGTCGTTCTTCAGCACGTCGAGGAAGACGCGCGGATGGCGGGCCCACAGCGGGGCGCCCGGCTGCGGGCAGTGCAGCGGCAGGTCGTGCGCGGTGACGGCGACTTCGCGGACGGTTTCGTCGAGTTGGGTCATGACGGGCCTCAGACCGGGGAAAGCCAGTCAGCGTGGGCGGGCACCTTGCCGTTCACCACGTCGAAGAACAGGCTCTGGATTTTCGTGGTGATCGGGCCGCGATGCCCGACGCCGATGACGCGGCTGTCGAGTTCGCGGATCGGCGTGACTTCGGCCGCCGTGCCAGTGAAGAAGGCTTCGTCGGCGATGTAGACATCGTCGCGCGTCAGGCGCTTGGACACCACCTTGTAGCCGAGTTCGGCGGCCAGCGTGTGGATGGTGGCGCGGGTGATGCCGATCAGGGCCGAGGCGATCTCGGGTTCGTAGATCACGCCATCCTTGATGACGAACAGGTTCTCGCCGGCGCCTTCGGCCACGAAGCCGTCGGTATCGAGCAGCAGCGCTTCATCGTAGCCATGTTCGGTGGCTTCCATGTTGGCGAGGATCGAGTTGGCGTAGGTGGCGGCCACCTTGGCGCGCGGCATGATGGAGTTGACGTGGCCGCGCGCATAGCTGGAGGTCTTGACGCGGATGCCTTTCTCCATGCCTTCCTCGCCGAGATAGGCGCCCCAGGGCCAGGCGGCGATGGCGACGTGGGTCTTGGCACCCTTGGGCGAGACGCCCATCTTCTCGGAACCGTAGAAGGCGATCGGGCGGATATAGGCCGACTCGAGCTGGTTGGCGCGCACGACTTCCTTCTGCGCCTCCATCAGGGTCTCGCGGTCCCACGGCATCGGCATGCGGTAGATGTGCGCCGAGTTGAACAGGCGGTCGGTATGTTCCTTGAGCTTGAAGATGGCGGTGCCATTGACCGTCTTGTAGGCGCGCACGCCCTCGAAGACGGCGAGACCGTAGTGCAGCGAGTGGGTGAGCACGTGGGTGGTGGCCTCGCGCCAGGGCACGAGCTTGCCGTCCTGCCAGATGAAGCCGTCGCGGTCGGCCATGGACATGGTGGGTCTCCAGATTCGGGTTGATTCGGCGAAAAGCGGATTCTATCGTGCCTGTAGAATGCGTGGCATGGATCGCATCTGGAAACCCAATGTCACCGTCGCCGCGCTGATGGAGCGCGACGGCCGCTTCCTGATGGTCGAGGAGGAGACCGCCGACGGGATCCGCTTCAACCAGCCGGCCGGCCATCTCGACGAGGGCGAGTCGCTCGCCGCCGCCTGCGCCCGCGAGGCGATGGAGGAAACGGCCCACGCGTTCGAGCCGACCGAACTGGTCGGCGTCTACCAATGGCCCCGTCCCCAGGGCGACATCACCTACCTACGCTTCGCCTTCGCCGGAAAAGTCGGCGCCCATGAGATGGCACGGCCGCTCGATGCCGGCATCCTGCGTGCCGTCTGGATGACGGTCGCGGAGATCGAGGCCTGTGCGGACCGCCACCGCAGCCCGCTGGTGTTGCAGTGCGTGCAGGACTGGCTCGCCGGCCGGCGCTACCCGATGGAGTTGATTCGTCACTATGGCTAAAGTAATCGTTGGGATGTCCGGCGGCGTCGATTCCTCGGTCGCCGCGCTGCTGCTGAAGCGCCAGGGCCACGAGGTCGTCGGCCTGTTCATGAAGAACTGGGAGGACGACGATACCGAGGACTACTGCTCCGCGAAGCAGGACCTCGATGATGCGCAGGCCGCGGCCAGGATCATCGGCATCGAACTGGAGACCGCCAACTTTGCTGACCAGTACCGGGAGCGCGTGTTCGCCGAGTTCCTCGCCGAGTACCGGGCCGGCCGCACGCCGAACCCGGACGTGCTGTGCAATTCCGAGATCAAGTTCAAGGCCTTCCTTGATCATGCGCTGCGCCTCGGCGCCGACTTTATCGCCACCGGCCACTACGCGCAGGTGCGCGAGTTCCTCGGCGAGTACCAGCTGCTCAAGGCCGAGGACGGCACCAAGGACCAGAGCTACTTCCTCTACCGCCTCAACCAGGCGCAGCTGGCGAAGAGCCTGTTCCCGCTCGGCGAGCTCTACAAGCGCGAGGTCAGGAAGATTGCCGAAGAGGCGGGACTGCCCAATCACGCCAAGAAGGATTCGACCGGCATCTGCTTCATCGGCGAGCGGCGCTTCCGCGAGTTCCTCGCGCGCTACCTGCCGAAGACGCCCGGCGAGATCCGCCGTCTCGACGACGAACGGGTGATCGGCAAGCACGAAGGGCTCGCCTACTACACGCTCGGCCAGCGCGAGGGGCTTGGCATCGGTGGCGTCAAGGATGCGCCCGAGGAGCCGTGGTTCGTCGCCGCGAAGGATCTCGAAAAGAATGTGCTCTATGCCGTGCAGGGCCACGACCACCCGGCGCTGCTGCGTGACCGGCTCGTCGCCTCGCAGCTCAGCTGGATTTCACCCACTCCGCCACGCACCCACTGGGTGTATGCAGCCAAGACGCGCTACCGCATGCCGGACGCGGCCTGCGACATCGAAACGTTGGACGGGGATTGCTGCGAGGTGGCTTTCGCCGCGCCGCAATGGGCGGTGACGCCGGGCCAGTCGGTGGTGCTCTACGAGAGCCGTGTCTGCCTCGGCGGCGGTGTAATCCTGTAACTCAGTCCCGGGGCACGGTGTCCGCGAAGGACGGTCGCTGCATCAGCTTGTCGTAGAGGCGCGCCAGGTTCGGGTACTGCGCCTGCCAGCCGATTTCGGGGAAGCGGAACAGCAGGTAGCCGAGGGCGCAGCCGGCGGCGGCATCGGCGAAGGTGAAGTGCGTGCCCATGCACCAGCCCTCCTTCTCGCCGAGTTCCCGCGCCATGAAGGCGAGACTGTCGTCGATCACCTTGCGGTTGTCGGCGATCCATTTCTTGCTGCGCTGGCGCTCGGGGCGCAGCGATTCGAGGCGGATCGCCACGGCGGCATCGCAGAGGCCGTCGGCCAGCGCTTCCCAGCGCTTGACCTCGATGCGTTCGCGGTTGGGCTGCGGGAACAGCTTGTTGTTCGGGGAGAGGTTGTCGAGATACTCGACGATCACCGGCGAATCGAAGACCGCCGTGCCGTCGTCGAGCACCAGCACGGGGATGCGGGCCAGGGGGTTGTGCGACGGGACGCTACTCTCGGCAGCGCTGGGACTGTCGAGGACCCAGTCGTAATCGATCTTCTTTTCCGCCAGCACGATGCGCGCCTTGCGCGTGTAGGGGCTGGTGAGCGTGCCGAAAAGCTTCATGAAGTGCCGTGCCGCAGGGAGAGGCGCGAATTCTAGCACCCCGCCCTTGCTAAAATTCCCGGACTCCATTCCTTACGGGTTGCTCTCGATGACTACCGACAAGCTCGGCGCCCTCATGGCGCTTTCTCCGCTCGATGGCCGCTACGCGGCCAAGGTCGAGCCCCTGCGCGTGCACTTCTCCGAGTTCGGCCTGATCCGGAACCGCATCCGCGTCGAGATCGAGTGGCTCAAGGCGTTGGCCGCGAATCCGGACATCGCCGAAGTGCCGGCCTTCTCGGCGGCCACCGTCGCCGAACTGGATGCCGCGATCGCCAGCTTCGCCGTCGCCGATGCCGATGCCGTCAAGAAGATCGAAGCGGTCACCAACCACGACGTCAAGGCGGTCGAATACTGGCTCAAGGAGCGTTTCAAGGCCAATGCCGAGGTGACGAAGGTGTCCGAGTTCATCCACTTCGGCTGCACCTCCGAGGACATCAACAATACTTCCCACGCGCTGATGCTGAAAGACGCGCGCGACGCGATCCTGCTGCCGGGCCTCGACAAGGTGATCGAGCGCTTCCGCCAGCTTGCCCACGACCTGGCCGATCTGCCGATGCTCTCGCGCACCCACGGCCAGCCGGCCTCGCCGACCACGCTCGGCAAGGAGATGGCCAACGTCGCTGCGCGCCTGCTGCGTGCCCGCGCGCGCATCGCCGCCGTGAACATGAGCGCCAAGTTCAACGGCGCGGTCGGCAACTACAACGCCCACCTGTCCGCCTATCCCGAACTCGACTGGGAAGGCATCGCCAGACGCTTCATCGAGTCGCTGGGGCTCGAGTTCAATCCCTACACGATCCAGATCGAGCCGCACGACGCGATGGCCGAGTTGTTCGACGCGATGGCCCGCTGCAACACGATCCTGATCGACGCCGACCGCGACATCTGGCAATACATCTCGATGGGCTACTTCAAGCAGAAGACCAAGGCCGGCGAGATCGGTTCGTCCACGATGCCGCACAAGGTGAACCCGATCGACTTCGAGAATTCCGAAGGCAACCTCGGCATCGCGAATTCCATCCTGCGCCACCTCTCCGAGAAGCTGCCGATCTCGCGCCTGCAGCGCGACCTCACCGATTCGACCGTGCTGCGCAACATGGGCGTCGCCTTTGGCTACGTCGTGCTGGCGCACGATTCGACGATGCGCGGCCTCAACAAGCTGGAGGCCAATCCCGTGCGCCTGGCCGAAGACCTCGATGCCTGCTGGGAAGTGCTGGCTGAACCGGTGCAGACCGTGATGCGCCGCTACGGTGTGCCCAATCCCTACGAGCAGCTCAAGGAGCTGACGCGCGGCAAGGGCATCGAGCCGGACGCGCTGCGTACCTTCATCGCCGGGCTGGCGATTCCGGTGGCCGAGAAGACACGGCTCGAGGGCATGACCCCGGCCAACTACATCGGCAAGGCGGTCGAGCTGGCGAGGAAGATCTGATGGCGTTCGCGGAGAATCTCAAGCAGCTGCCCAAGGTTTCCCATCTGGCGGCGATGCAGCTGATCGACAAGGAAGGGGCCGTCGTCGCCACCATCGAGAACAAGCCGGGACAGGCCGGCTCGCTGGCGGTCTACAACCATCTCGCCCAGCTCTACGGTGCGATTACCGTCGAGGCGGCGAAAAAGGGACTGGAACTTTATGCCGAGCATGCGGTCGATGCGCATGCCAATCCGGGCAAGCACCCCAACATCGACCGGCTGGCAGCGCTGGTCGCAGAAGGCGGCCAGCTTCGCGTCAAGCAGGTGTTTGCCGCCGGCGATATGGCATAGTCGCGATTCCCCACCACCCCGAAGGAGAAACCATGAACAAGAAAACCCTGAGCCTCGTTCTCGCCGGCACGCTGCTGGCCTCTGCCGGTGCCGTTTCGGCCCAGACGATCGGCAAGATGGAAGACCAGATCCGCTGGCGCCAGTCGGCCTACCACGTGATGGCCTGGAGCATGGGCCGCATCAAGGCCAACGTCGAAGGCACTTACAACAAGGATCAGGTCGCCGAAGCCGCGAACGTCATTCAGGCGATCGCCAACTCCAAGATGGGCGCGCTCTACCAGCCGGGTTCCGACAAGGGCAAGGGCTGGAAGGACACCCGCCTGAAATCCGAGTTCTTCAAGGACAAGGAGGGCGTCGGCAAGGTTGCCATGGCCTTCGGCAAGGAAGCGAACGAAATGGCCAAGGTCGCCGCCTCCGGCGATGCGGCCGCCGTCAAGGCACAGTTCGGCAAACTGGGCGAAAGCTGCAAGGGCTGCCACGAGAAATTCCGGGCAGAAGAGTAAGCACCCGGCCCCGCCGCCCGAAAAGCCACCTGCGGGTGGCTTTTTTGCGCCGTCCCGCCGGCGCCGACTTTTAGAACGCCGGCGCTTCGCCGGCCGGAGGTGGCGGGGGCGGTGGCAGCAGGGCGCCGGAAGCGGCCCAGACGGCGCCGAGAGCGATCAGTGTGGCGATGATGAAAGCGACGGCCCCGCCACCCCGGGCGGATTCGCAGGGCTTGCCGTCGGCCCAGCCGGTCAGCATGGGCTTGACGAGATTGTGCTTTCTGACGCGGGCGTAGAAGACGATCGCACCGACATGCAACGCAACCAGCAGCATCAGCACCTTTTCCAGCAGGTGATGCACGCCGGTGATGCGGCCGGACAACTCGCTGCCGACCAGCGCATAGAGATAGCCTTCGAAGGCGATGTCGTCGTTGGCGAACAGCCCGGTACCGGCCATGGCGGCGCTTGCGCCGAGCAGGGCGAGCACCGAGAGCGCCCCGACAGGATTATGGCCCTGGCCGTGCCATTCCCCCCTGAAATAGCCGCGGATCGCGGCCGGGCCGCGCACGAACTGGGTGAAACGTGCGTAGGTCGAGCCGACGAACCCCCAGGCCAGTCGGAATACCAGCAAGCCGAGGATGGCGAGGCCGAGGCGGCCGTGCCAGATCATCGCATTGCCGCCGATCTTCGCCGTGACGAAGGCGGCGATGATGCAGGCCACGAGCGCCCAGTGGAAGATCCGCGTCGGCAGGTCCCAGACGCGGGCCTTGCCGGCCGGCCGCGATACTCCCGGTGCGCCTACACACATGGCGCTAGACGCAGGCACCGTCCTCGGTCATGCCCTCGGGCTTGTCCTTCTTGGCCTTGATGAACTGCTCGCGCGAAACGCCGAGCCACATCACGATCGGGCTGGCGACCAGCACCGAGGAGTAGATGCCGAACAGGATGCCGATGGTCAGCGCCAGCGCGAAGTAGTGCAGCGCTGCCCCACCGAAGATCAGCATCGACGTCACCATCATCTGCGTCGAACCGTGGGTGATGATGGTCCGCGAGATGGTGCTGGTGATCGCGTGGTTGATCACTTCCGGGGTGGTCAGGCCGCGCTGCTTCTTGAAGGTCTCGCGCACGCGGTCGAACACGACCACCGACTCGTTCACCGAATAGCCGAGCACGGCGAGCACGGCCGCCAGCACCGGCAGCGAAAATTCCCACTGGAAGAAGGCGAAGAAGCCGAGGATGATCACTACGTCGTGCAGGTTGGCGATGATCGCCGAGATCGCGAAGCGCCACTCGAAGCGGAAGGCGAGATAGACGACGATGCCGATGATGACCAGCAGCAGGGCCAGCGCCCCGTCCTCGGCCAGCTCCTTCCCGACCTGCGGGCCGACGAACTCGACACGCTTGATCTGCGGCTCGCCGCCGGCCGCCTGAAGGCTGGCGTTGACGCGCTCGCTGAGCTTCGCGGTTTCTCCTGCTTTAAGCGGCACACGGATCAGCACGTCGCGAGATGATCCGAAGTTGATGACCTGCGTATCCTCGAAGCCATCGGACTCGAGCTGCTTGCGGATCTTCTCGAGGTCCGCTGCCTGGCTGTAGCCGACTTCCAGCAGCGTGCCGCCGGTGAATTCGATCGAGAAGTGCAGGCCGCGGGTGGCGAGGAAGAACACGGCCAGAACGAAGGTGATCAACGAGATGACGTTGAACACCAGCGCATGGCGCATGAAGGGGATGTCTTTCTTGATGCGGAAGAATTCCATGATGCATATCCCCCTTATTTCGTCTCGGCGCCCGGCTTCCAGACCTGGCCGATGCTGACGCTTTCGAGTTTGCGACGGCTGCCATAGATCCAGTTGACCAGCGCGCGCGATACCACGACCGAACTGAAGATCGAAGTGAGGATGCCGAGGCAGTGGACCACGGCGAAGCCGCGCACCGGCCCGGAACCGAAGATCAGCAGGGCGACGCCGGCGATCAGCGTGGTGATGTTGGAATCGAGAATCGTGCCCCAGGCCCGCTCGTAGCCGGCGGTGATCGCGGCATGCGGCGTGGCGCCGTTGCGCAGTTCCTCGCGCACGCGCTCGTTGATCAGCACGTTGGCGTCGATGGCCATGCCCAGCGTCAGCGCCACGGCCGCGATGCCCGGCAGCGTCAGCGTCGCCTGCAGCAGCGAGAGCAGGGCGACGAGGAACAACAGGTTGGCGGTGAGTGCCGTGACCGAGACGAGGCCGAACAACAGGTAGTAGGCGATCATGAACACGGCGATGGCGATGAAGCCCCACTGCGTCGAACTGATGCCCTTGGCGATGTTGTCAGCACCGAGGCTCGGTCCGATGGTGCGTTCCTCGATGATCTCCATCGGTGCGGCGAGCGATCCGGCGCGCAGCAGCAACGCCACGTCATTGGCCTCGACGGTGGTCATGCGACCGGAAATCTGCACGCGGCCGCCGCCGATCTCGGTGCGGATCACCGGCGCGGTGACCACCTCGCCCTTGCCCTTCTCGATCAGCAGGATGGCCATGCGCTTGTTCACGTTCTCGCGCGTGACATCCTTGAAGATGCGCGCGCCTGCGGCATCGAGCGTCAGGTGCACTGCCGGTTCCTGCGTCTGGCCGTCGAAGCCGGCCTGGGCGTCGGTCAGGCGCTCGCCGGTCAGCACCACCTGCTTCTTGACCAGCAGGCCGCGGCCGCCGCGTTCGACGTAGTACTCGGTGCCTGCGGGCGGCTGGCCATTGGCGGCTGCCTGCAGCGTGTCCAGGTTGGCGCTGGCCTCGTCGTCGACCATGCGGATCTCGAGCGTCGCGGTGCGGCCGAGGATGTCCTTGGCCTTGGCGGTGTCCTGCACGCCCGGCAACTGCACGACGATACGGTCGGCACCCTGCTGCTGGATCACCGGCTCGGCGACGCCGAGTTCGTTGATCCGGTTGTGCAGGGTGGTGATGTTCTGCTTGATGGCGAATTCCTGGATGCGCTTCTGCGCGGTCGGCTTGAGCGTGGCGACGAGCAGATGGTTCGGGCCATCTTCCTTCTCGAGCAGGTCGAGGTCGGGCTGGTTTTCGGTCAGCGCGAATTTCGCCTGGTCGCGGATCGCCGTTTCACGAAAGCGGACAACGAGGGTGTTGCCTTCGCGCACGATGCCGCCGTGGCGGATGCTCTTGTCGCGCATCAGGCTGCGCAGGTCGGCCGAGATGGAGTCGAGGCGCTTGGTCAGCGCGCCCTTCATGTCGACCTGCAGCAGGAAATGCACACCGCCGCGCAGATCGAGACCCAGATACATCGGCAGCGCATTCATCCCGGTGAGCCAGTCGGGCGAGGCCGAGAGCAGGTTGAGCGCGACGCTGTAGGAACTGTCGGCCGGTTCCGGGTTCAGCGCCTTCTCGATCGCGTCGCGTGCCTTGAGCTGGGTGTCCGTGTCGGCGAGGCGCACGCGGATGCTGTGCGGTTCGAAGAACAGGCCGGTCGGCTGGATGCCTGCGGCAGCGAGCGTTTCCTCGACGCGGGCCTGGAGACGGGTATCCAGCTTGACGGTCGCCTTGACGCTTGAAATCTGCACGGCGGGCACTTCGCCGAAGAAGTTCGGCAGCGTGTACAGGAAGCCGAGCACCAAGGCGATGATGACCGTGGCGTTCTTCCAGAGGGGGTAGCGGTTCATCGAAAGGGTCTTCAGAGTGCCTTCAGGGTGCCCTTGGGCAGGAGGGCGGTCACGGCCTGCTTCTGGATCTGGATTTCGATCGCGCCGTCCTTGCGTTCGGCGATCTCGAGTGTGATGTAGTTTTCGCCGACCTTGACGATTTTGCCGGCGATGCCGCCCTGCGTCACCACCTCGTCGCCCTTGGCCAGCTCTCCGACCATCTTCTGGTGTTCCTTGGCTTTCTTCATCTGCGGCCGGATCATCAGGAACCACAGCACGATGAACATCAGGATGATGGGCAGCAGGCCCATCAGGCCCCCCGTCGGATCCTGGGCGGCGGCAGTCTGGGCGTAGGCGTTCGAAATCAGCATGTTCGGATCACTCGTTCTGGTCTGGAAAAGCGGCGCATTATACGCGTGCGCCTCATGTGCCTTGATTGCGCTCTGCGGCGAAGCGGGCCGCATAGGCCGCGAAACCGCCGGCAGCGATCGCCGCGCGCAGTTCGCGCATCAGGGTCTGGTAGTAATGCAGGTTGTGGATGGTGTTGAGGCGCGCGCCGAGGATCTCGTTGCAGCGGTGCAGATGGTGCAGGTAGGCGCGGCTGAAGTTGCGGCAGCAATAGCAGTCGCAACTCGCATCGAGCGGCCGGGTATCGTCCTTGTGCGCGGCGTTCTTGATGCGGATGTCGCCGAAGCGCGTGAACAGGTGGCCGTTGCGGGCGTTGCGCGTCGGCATCACGCAGTCGAACATGTCGATGCCCTGTCCGACGGCGAAGACGATGTCCTCGGGCGTGCCGACGCCCATCAGGTAGCGCGGCTTGTGGCTGGGCAGGCGCGGCGCGGTATGGGCGAGGATGCGCGCGAAGTCCTCCTTCGGCTCGCCCACCGACAGGCCACCGATGGCCATGCCGTCGAAGCCGATCGCGTCCAGCCCGGCCAGCGATTCGTCGCGCAGGTCCTCGTGCATGCCGCCCTGGACGATGCCGAACAGCGCGTTCGCGTTCTGCAGCCGATCGTGCTCGTCGCGCGAGCGGCGCGCCCAGCGCAGCGAAAGCCGCATCGAGTCGGCCGCCTGCTTGCGGTCGGCCGGGTAGGGCGTGCATTCATCGAAGATCATCACGATGTCCGAGTTGAGGACATGCTGGATCTGCATCGAATCCTCGGGGCGCATGAAGAGCTTGTCGCCGTTGATCGGCGAGGCGAACTTCACGCCTTCTTCGCTGATCTTGCGCAGCTCGCCCAGGGAAAAGACCTGGAAGCCGCCCGAATCGGTAAGGATCGGCTTGTCCCAGCCCATGAAGCGGTGCAGGCCGCCGTGGGCGCGGATCACGTCCAGCCCCGGCCGCAGCCACAGGTGGAAGGTGTTGCCGAGCACGATCTGCGCGCCGATGTCGACGAGCTCGTTCGGCGCCATCGCCTTGACCGTGCCGTAGGTGCCGACTGGCATGAACACGGGCGTCTCGACCGTGCCGTGGGCGAGGGTGAGGGTACCGCGCCGCGCGGCGCCGTCGGTGGTCAGTAGGTCAAATTTCATCGTGTCTTTCGATCAGCATGGCGTCGCCGTAGCTGAAGAAGCGGTAGCCGTTGTCGATGGCGTGGCGGTAGGCGGCGCGGATGGCCTCCATGCCGCCGAAGGCCGAGACCAGCATCAGCAGCGTCGATTTCGGCAGGTGGAAGTTGGTGACCAGCCGGTCGACGACCTTGAAGCGGTAGCCCGGCGTGATGAACAGCGCCGTCTCGCCGGTGCCGACTTTTACCTGGCCATCCTCCTGCGCCGCTGATTCGAGGGTACGCAGCGAGGTGGTGCCGACGGCGACGATGCGGCCGCCGCGGGCACGCGTCGCGGCGATCGCCTCGGCCGTCGCCTGCGGCACACGGAAACGCTCGGTGTGCATGCGGTGCTGCGACAGGTCCTGCACGCGTACCGGCTGGAAGGTGCCGGCGCCGACGTGCAGCGTGACGTGGGCGATGCCGATGCCCCGGTCGCGCAGCCGTTCGAGCAGCGGCGCGTCGAAATGCAGGCCGGCGGTTGGCGCCGCCACCGAGCCACCCGCTCTGTCGGGGCGCGCGAACACGGTCTGGTAGCGTTCTTCGTCGGCGCTGGCGGCCATGCGTTCGATATACGGCGGCAGCGGCAGCCGGCCGTGCTGCTCGATCAGTTCGACGGCGTCGCCCTGGAAACGGAGCCGGTAGAACTCGCCTTCACGACCGAGCACTTCGGCGTCGATGCTGTCCTCGAGACGGAGACGGCCGCCGGGTTTCGGCGACTTGCTGGCACGCACCTGCGCCAGTACCGTGTCGTCGCCGGTGATGCGCTCGACCAGCACCTCAACCTGTCCGCCGGTTTCCTTTTGCCCCAGCAGTCGCGCATGCAGCACGCGCGTGTCGTTCATCACCAGCAGGTCGCCCGGGGCGAGCAGGCCGGGCAGATCGACAAAATTGAGGTCTTCGAGCGTACTTCCGTGCATGACCAGCAACCGGCTCGAACTGCGTTCGGCGAGCGGTGCCTGGGCGATGTATTCCGGCGCTAGCGGATAGTCGAAATCGTCGAGGGTCAGCATCATGGTTTGCGGGAATGGCCGATTTTCCGGGCTAGAATGCACCCTAGAACGACCGGGCGCGCATTCTACGCGCCCTCCATCGGCCGGGATGGCGGAATCGGTAGACGCAGCGGATTCAAAATCCGCCGCCGCAAGGTGTGAGGGTTCGAGTCCCTCTCCCGGCACCAGGACTTTGACTTTGCTTCAGCCTTGTTTTCACAGGCATATAGCGCTATATTGATTTTGTCCGGTTAATCAAGTGGTGCCCGTGATGGCTGGAATTTCATCCTCTACACTCGGTTCGCAGACGGCTGCACAAGCCGGCTTGCAGCAATTGAAAGTGCAGCAGGCCCTGCAAAATGCAGAGCGGGCGGAGCAGATGGCTCGCAGTTTGCGGTCGCAGGCCAATGAAGCCCAGCGTACGGCCGACCGGGCGCAAGAGGATGCGCGCACCTTGTATGTCCGCTCCGATCAGGCCCAGAGCGCGGCCGGCCAGGCACGGCAAGGCGTGGCCATGATGAAATCTGCTGGCGAGATGCAGACGAGGCTGGCCGGTACGGTCGAGCAGGCGAGTGTGCGGCAGGAAAGCGCAGCTACATCTGCAACTCCTGCTCCAGTCTTGAATTCATCCGGGCAAGTGACGGGGACCATCGTCAATACGACGGCCTGAACGTGTCGTTTGAAGGGAAAAAGCCATGGCAATCAGTTCAGTGAGCGCAGGAAGCAGTGCCGTCCAGCAACAGCAGTTGCAGTATTCGTCCACCCGGGCGACACAAGAGCAGCAGTCGGCGCCGCCCCGCGAAAGCAGCGAGAGTGCCCGTCCCCGGGAGTCGCAAGCCAACAGCCGTCCGCCCGAGCGGGCCGCAACGTCGCAGGCCCCGGCACGGGTAGAGCGGCAGGAAGCGCCGAAGCCGGTTGTGAATGCACAAGGCCAAAAAACAGGTACCATCATCAATACGACGGCATGAGCGCCGTCGGCTGTGAGCAACAGGAGGAATCAAGCGGGCGGTTTCCCGACAAGGAAAACCGCCCCTGATATTTGCATCAGCACACCACAACCCTAGCCTTAGGAGCTACAACATGAACAAATCCGAACTCGTCGAAGCCACCGCAAAAGCTGCCGATATCTCCAAGGCTGCAGCCGAGCGCGCGCTTTCCGCCATGATCGATGCCGTCGTCAAGGCCGTTGCCAAAGGCGATGCCGTCACCCTGGTCGGCTTCGGCACTTTCAAGTCCGCCAAGCGCGCCGCCCGTACCGGCAAGAACCCGAAGACCGGCGAGCCGCTCAAGATTGCCGCCACGACCGTGCCGAAGTTCACCGCCGGCGCCGGTTTCAAGGCCGCTGTCGCTGGCAAGAAAGCCAAGAAGAAGTAAGCGCGGTTCGTACCAAGAAAAAGGCCAGCCTTTCGGCTGGCCTTTTTTGTTGCCGGGAAGAGAAGACTGCTTACTTCTTCTCTTCGGCGGGCGCAGCGGCCGGAGCAGCCGGTGCAGCGCCTTCGGCGGGCTTGGCAGCGTCGGCCGGAGCGGCAGCCGGCGCCTGGGCGGCATCGGCAGCCGGAGTAGCGGCCGGAGCGGCGACAGGGGCGGGAGCCGGGGCCGGTGCAGGGGCGGGAGCAGCTGCTTCCTGCTTGCCGCAGGCGGCCAGAACGAGTGCGGCCAGGGTGGCAGCGATCAGGGAGGATTTCATGTCGGAGTCCTTAAGGAGGAGGGTTGAATTTCTTGGAACCCGTTGTGCGGGCGCGCGAGATTATAGGGAGCGGAGGCGATGCACTTCAGCCTCTTTCATCGGCCTCGGTGCCTTATATTTTGTAACGAGTTGTAATCGGTATTTTGGCTGAAACTGTTGTTGCCAAAAGCACCACGGGCAATGCGATCAGCGCCCCATCCATTCCCTTGCCCACCGCAGGGCTGCTTCGAGATGGGCTGACGCCATGGGCGAGATTGGTTCGCCGAGTTCGAAGCGTTCGCCGCGGATAGCCAGCAGGTCGCAGGGCGGTGGTTCCTCGTCGTGCAGGTCGACATAGACTTGCATCACGGATTCCGGCGTGATGGCATGGGTGCTGAAGGTGGCGTCTCGCGCCGGCGAAAGTCGGCGCTGGTGGTACGGTGCCTCGGCTTCGATGCTGGCGTCGACGAAGAGGATACGCTCGCGGCCCAGCAGGTCGAGGGCATGTTCGACCTGGAGCTGGAAATCGGTGAGGCATTCGACGCCGGGTAGCGCGAGGGTCTCGATGCGCTCGACGAGCAGCGGTCCGAGCGCATCGTCGCCGCGGCTGGGGTTGCCCCAGCCGAAGATCAGGATCGGCGCGGTCACTCCCGCACGCAAACGCCGTGCATGTCGCGCAGCACGCGGTCGAGCATCGTGCCATCGGCGGCGACCAGTTCGACGTCGAGCGGCATCTGGCCGAGCGCGTGGGTGGCGCAGGAGAGGCAGGGGTCGAAGCAGCGGATGGCGACCTCGATGTGGTTGAGCAGGCCTTCGGTCAGCTCCTTGCCATCGAGATACTGTTTCGCCACGACGCGGATCGCCTCGTTCATCGCCTGGTTGTTGTGGGTGGTCGATACGATCAGGTTGGCGCGGATCACCTGGTCGTTCTCGTCCGCACGGTAGTGGTGGATCAGCGTGCCGCGCGGTGCCTCGATGACGCCGACGCCGCGTTCCTGGCGCTGGCCGGTGGCCATCAGTTCGCGGCCCGAGATGTCGTCGTCGTGCAGCAGGTCCTTGAGCGCCTCGGCGGCGTGCAGCATCTCGATCATGCGCGCCCAGTGGTAGCCCAATGTCGCTCCCGTGGCGCTGCCGTTGTCGAAAGTCATGAATTCCTGGCGCTCCTTGTCGGCGAGCGGCGTGGGGATGAAGTCGCTCTGCGTGACGCGCGTCAGCGGGCCGACGCGGTACCAGCCCTCGTCCGAGTTGCCCATCGCGTTGAAGAACGGAAACTTCATGTAGCTCCAGGACTTGACGTCCTCGGTGATGACATCCCAGTAGCGGCCATAGTCGAAGTGGTCGAACAGCGTACTGCCGTCGGCGCGGCGCGCGCGCAGGCCGCCGTGGTAAAGGTCCATCGCGCCGTCGGCGCGCACGAGGTTCATGGTATGGGCGGCGAAGCGGCCGAAGGCGTTGTACTGCTCCAGGTTCTTCTCGAACAGTCCCTTGATGAGGTGCACCGCATCGCGGCTCCAGGCCACCATCTGGTAGATGTCCTTCAGCAGCGCGGCGCGCTCCTCAGGGTAGAGCGACTTGTTGACGCCACCGGGGATCGAGCCCGTGCCATGCACGCGCTTGCCCGAGGTCATGCGGATGACTTCCTGGCCGTACTTGCGCAGCAGCACGCCCATCTTGGCGATCTCCGGCTGCGCGGCAGCGACGCCGACGATGTTGCGCGTGGCGACATCCGCGCCGAAGCCGAACAGCAGGTCGGGCGAGGACAGGTGGAAGAAGTGCAGCGCGTGCGACTGCAATATCTGGCCGTAGTGCATCAGGCGGCGGATCTTTTCGGCGGTTGGCGTCAGCGTCGCACCGACGATCTGGTCCATCGCCTTCGAGGCGGCGAGGTGGTGCGAGACCGGGCAGATGCCGCAGAGGCGCTGCACCATGACCGGCACTTCCCAGAAGGGCCGCCCTTCGATGAACTTCTCGAAGCCGCGGAACTCGACGATGTGCAGGCGCACCTGCTGCACCTTGTTGGCGTCGTCGAGCAGGATGGTGACCTTGCCGTGGCCCTCGACGCGCGAGACCGGCTCGATGGCGACGCGCTTGAGTTTCTCGGGATGGGGGGCGGTTTCCAGTTCGAAGGGCATGACAGACCTCTTAATCGCTTAATCGTAGTGCAGCAGACCGTGACCGAGATGCGGCGTGCGTCCGGCGATCAGGTCGGTGAGGAATTTCCAGATGGCGTCGCCCGAGGGCGGGCAGCCGGGCAGGAAGTAGTCGACCTTCACCACCTCGTGGATCGGATGCACCTTGTTGAGCGGCAACGGCAGTTCGGGGTCGTTGGGGATATGCACACCGTGGGCGAGACCGCCCTCGGTCTGATACACGGCCGTCAGGATGTCGTGCAGCTCAAGGTGGTTGCGCTGCGCCGGCAGGCCGCCATTCACCGCGCAGGCGCCGATGGCGACGAGGATCTTGCAGTTCTTCCTGAACTCGCGCAGCACATGCACGTTTTCCGCGTTGCAGACGCCGCCCTCGATGATGCCGAGGTCGCAGGGCCCGCAGTGCTTGATGTCGGTGATCGGCGAGCGGTCGAACTCGACGAGTTCGAGCAGGTCGAGCAGGCGCTCGTCGATGTCGAGGAAGGACATGTGACAGCCGAAGCAGCCGGCCAGCGAGGTCGTGGCCACGCGCAGTTTGCTCATTTCGCCACCTCCACCGCCGATACCGGCGCCTGGTCGTAGGTGCGCTCACCATAAGGCACGGCGAAGCCGACACGCTTCTTCAGGATCACGCCCACCGGGCAGATGCTCGCGGCGCGGTCTTCGACCGAAAAGTCGGTGTCGGCGAGACGGCCCGATTCGCTGTTGAGGATGATCTTGCGGCCGCGCATGCCGCGCCCGCCCATGACGAAGACGAACTTCTTGTCGGCCAGTTCCGAGGCCTGCACGCACAGCGAGCAGAGGATGCAGCGGTTGAAGTCGAGCATCACGTCCGGGTGCGAGGCGTCGACCGGGCGGTCCGGATAGAAGTGGTCGAAGTGCGGCGTCATCATGCCGAGTTCGTAGGCGGTCGCCTGCAAAAGACAGTTGCCGCTTTTCTCGCAGCTCGGGCAGAAGTGATTGCCCTCGACGAACAGCAATTGCAGCAGCGTGCGGCGCTTGTCGTCGAGTTCCGGCGTGCGGTTCTCGACGTTCTGGCCGGCGGAGGCTTCCATGGTGCAGCTGGAACCGAAGCGGCCGTTTACTTTCACCGTACACAGCTTGCAGGAGCCGTGCGGCTTGAATTCGGGATGCCAGCACAGGTGCGGGATGTATTTGCCGGCGGCCTGGGCGGCCTGCATGATGGTCTGGCCGGCGGCGAAGGGGATTTCCTCGCCGTCGAGCTGGAAGGTATGTTGTTCGCTCATGGCTGTCATTCCACGTTTTGCAAATGGGCGCCGGCGTCGTCGCGGCCGGTCATCTGGCGCGCTTCCGACAGCGCAGCGTCGAGGTCGAAGGCCGGTTCGTAGTCGAGTGACTTGAGGCGCCGCTCGTAGGCCGGCCGGAACTTGTTGAGCGTGTCGAACAGCGGGTTGCACGCCGAGTTGCCGAGCCCGCAGTGGCTGGCGCCCTGCATCAGGCGGTGCATCTTGAACATCTCGTCGATGTCGTAGGGCGAGCCGTGATTCGTCGCCAGCTTGTCCATCAGCCGCGCGACGACCTGCGTGCCGACGCGGCAGGGGGTGCAGAAGCCGCAGGACTCGTGGGCGAAGAAGTGGGCGAAGTTGCGCGCCACCTCGAACATGTCGCGCGTGCAGTCGAACACCATGAAGGCGCCCGCCGTCGGGATGTCCTCGAAGCAGATGCGGCGGCCGAGTTCGTCGGCCGACAGCGTCACGCCCGAGGGGCCGGAGATCTGCACGCCCTGCACGCAGCCTCTGGCACCGGCGTCGTCGAGCACCTGCTGCACCGTCACGCCGAAGGGATACTCGTAGATGCCGGGCCGCTCGACGTCGCCGGAGACCGACAGCAGCTTGGTGCCGGCCGATTTCTCGGTGCCGAGCTGCGCGTACCAGGCGCCGCCGTGGTGGGCGACGAGGCAGGCGGCGGCGAGCGTCTCGACGTTGTTCACCGCGGTCGGCTGGTCGAGGTAGCCGTTCGTCACCGGGAAGGGCGGGCGGATGCGTGGCCGGCCCGGCTTGCCTTCGAGCGATTCGATCAGCGCCGACTCCTCGCCGCAGACGTAGGCGCCGGCGCCGAAGTGGATCTCGATGTCGAAGTCGAAATCCTTGTCGAGGATGCGCGCGCCGAGCAGGCGCTCGGAACGCCGTCGCGCCAGCACCGACTCCAGCGCGTCCTGCATGTAACGGTATTCGCCGCGCAGGTACATCAGGCCCTTCTGCGCGCCGATCGCGTAGCCGGCGAGGGTCATGCCCTCGAAGACGAGGTCGGCGTAGGAGGTCAGCAGCACGCGGTCCTTGAAGGTGCCGGGTTCGCCCTCGTCGGCGTTGCAGACGACGTAGTGCGCCTCGCCTTTCGCCTCGCGACAGAAGGCCCACTTCATGCCCGTCGAGAAGCCCGCGCCGCCGCGCCCGCGCAGGCCGGAAGCCTTGATCTCGTCGATCAGTCCCTGCGGGCCGCGCGCCATGCCGGCGGCGAGCGCCTGGCCCGGCACGAGGCCGTGGTCGAGCAGGGCGTCTTTGCGGCGGATGTTGTCCTCGACCTTGAACCACTCGGCCGGCCACTGGTCGAGCGGCGTCTCGCTGCGGATCAGTTCGGCCATCTGTTCGACGCGCGCCATGTCCATGCGCGTGATGGCGCGGTAATTCACCAGCACCGCCGGCCCCTGGTCGCACATGCCGGTGCAGGAGGTGGTGTTGACGCTGACGAGACCATCCTCGGAGAGGCGGCCGGGTTCCAGCCAGAGTTTTTCGCACAGAGCTTGCATCAACTCGCGGTTGCCGAGCATGCGGTCGGTGATGTTGTCCGACCACAGCACGCAATACCTGCCGCGCGGCCGGAGGTGGAAGAAGCTGTAGAAAGCGGCGGTGCCCTCGACCTTGGCGCGCGGCCAGCCGACGCCCTCGGCGATGGCGGTGAGGGTTTCCGGCGCCAGCCAGCCCAAGGCTTCCTGCGTCTCGCGCAGGATCTGCATCAGCCGGGTGCCGTCGTTCCCGTGGCGGGCCAGGGTGGCCGTGATGACTTCGTTTACGTTCATGATGCTCCCCATGCTGCACTGCGACATGCGCATAGCTTACGCCGGACGTGTGAGGTTTTGTTGCCCTGGATCAAATTTCGGGGGAAGCGGCAGACAGCGCAGGCATGGCATGCACCGAAGCTGTTGTTCTGAACGGACGGAACTTGGACCGGCACCGGGGGCGCCGTGGCCGCGATATGGCCAGATTCCTTTCCGAGTGACGATAACCAGTGCCCCGGCGTGTCGTGATCGACGGCGCTGTGATCAATGGTAAGCTGGAAAAAAGACATTTACTACGAAGACAAGCCAATGTGCCTCGCGATTCCCGCCCGCATCGAATCCATGCCGAACGAAGAGACCGCCATCGTCGATCTCGGTGGCGTCCGCAAGGAGGTCTCCCTGGCGCTGATCGACGATGTGGCCGTAGGTGACTACGTGATCGTCCATGTCGGATTCGCACTCAACAAGATGGATCCGCAGGAAGCGGAGAAGACCCTGGCGCTGTTCGCCGAGATGGGCGCCGCGGTGGCGGCGCAAGACGAGGCCGCAGGAAACCCGGCTTGAAGTACATCGACGAGTTTCGTGACGGCCGCCTCGCCGGCGGAATCGCGGCGGCCATTGCGGCTGAGGCGCAGTCTGGACGGCGCTACGCCTTCATGGAATTCTGTGGCGGCCACACGCACGCGATCTCACGCTATGGCGTGTCCGACCTGCTGCCGGCCAACGTGCGCATGATCCATGGGCCGGGCTGCCCGGTGTGCGTGCTGCCGATCGGCCGCGTGGACATGGCGATCCGCCTTGCGCTCGAACAGGGCGCGATCCTCTGCACCTACGGCGATTGCCTGCGGGTACCGGCCTCGGAGGGCATGTCGTTACTGAAAGCCAAGTCGCGTGGCGGCGACGTGCGCATGGTCTATTCGGCCGCCGACGCGCTGCGCATCGCACAGGAGAACCCGGCGCGGCAGGTGGTGTTCTTCGCCATCGGCTTCGAGACCACCACGCCGCCGACGGCGGTGGTCATCAAGCAGGCCGCCGTACTTGGCCTGAAGAATTTCAGCGTGCTGTGCTGCCACGTGCTGACGCCTTCCGCCATTTCCAGCATCCTCGAGTCACCCGAGGTGCGCCGCTGGGGCACGGTGCCGCTCGATGGCTTCATCGGCCCGGCGCATGTCTCGACGGTGATCGGCAGCCGGCCCTACGAGTTTTTCGCCGAGGAATATCGCAAGCCCGTGGTCATCGCCGGCTTCGAGCCGCTCGACGTGATGCAGGCGATCCTGATGCTGGTGCGCCAGGTGAACGAGGGGCGCTGCGCGGTCGAGAACGAGTTCACGCGCGCAGTGACGCCGGAAGGGAACCTCAAGGCGCAGAACCTCGTCGCCGAGGTGTTCGAGCTGCGGCGCGCCTTCGAATGGCGCGGCATGGGGACGATTCCCTACTCGGCGCTGTCGATCCGCCAGGGCTACGCGGCCTTCGACGCCGAGAAGCGCTTCGCGCTCGAATACCTCCCCGTGCCCGACCACAAGGCCTGTGACTGCGGTGCGATCCTGCGCGGCGTCAAGCAGCCGCGCGACTGCAAGCTGTTCGGCACCGTGTGTACGCCAGAGAATCCGATCGGTTCGTGCATGGTCTCGTCGGAAGGCGCCTGTGCGGCCTATTACACCTACGGCCGACACCGGGAAGAGGAACGGGAATGAAGATTCTCTTCCTGACCCACAGCTTCAACAGCCTGACGCAGCGCTTGTACGCCGAGCTGACGGCCCTCGGCCACGAAGTTTCCGTCGAGTTCGACATCGCCGACAGCGTGAGCGAGGAGGCGGTGGCCCTCTGGCAGCCCGACCTGATCCTCGCACCCTTCCTCAAGCGCGCGATTCCGGCATCGATCTGGAAGCATCATCTGTGCTGGATCGTCCATCCGGGCATCGTGGGCGACCGTGGCCCCTCTGCGCTCGACTGGGCGATCATGAATGGCGAGGCGACATGGGGCGTGACGGTCCTGCAGGCCGAGGCCGAGATGGACGCCGGACCGGTCTGGGCGACGGCGACATTTCCCCTGCGGCGCGACAAGAAGGCGAGCATTTACCGTCAGGAGGTGACCGAGGCGGCATGGCGCGCGGTGAAGGACGCGCTGGCGAAACTGGCGCGCAGCGAGGCGCCGGTGCCGCTGGCGAGTCATCCGGATGCACGCGGGCAACTGCGCCCGGTGATGCAACAGGCCGACCGCGCCATCGACTGGCGGCGTGACGACGCGCAGACCATCCTGCGCAAGATCGATGCGGCCGACGGGTTTCCCGGCGTGGCGGACAGCCTGTTCGGCCACGCCTGCCATCTCTACGACGCCTGGCCGGAGGAACGCCTGCACGGTGCGCCCGGTGAGGTGATCGCCCGGCGCGAAACGGCCCTGTGCCGCGCGACCGTTGATGGCGCGGTCTGGATCGGCCACGTCAAGCGCCAAGACGAAAAAAACGGCGCCATCAAGCTGCCGGCGACGGTCGCTTTCGCCACCGAATGCACCGCCGTGCCTGAGGCACCACTGGCCGGCTGGTTCGCCGCCAACCATGCCACCTGGCAAGACATCCGCTACGAGGAAGCCGATGGCGTCGGCTTCCTGCACTTCGACTTCTACAACGGCGCGATGGGCACGCGCCAGTGCGAACGGCTGCGCGAGGCTTTCCTGTGGGCGGCCTCGCGTCCGACGCGCGCGATTGTGCTCATGGGCGGGCGCGACTTCTGGTCGAACGGCATCCACCTGAACCTGATCGAGCACGCGGATAGTCCGGCGGACGAGTCCTGGGGCAACATCAACGCCATCGATGACCTGGCCGAAGCCATCCTGCGCTGCGAATCGCATCTGACGGTGGCCGCGCTGGGCGGCAATACCGGCGCCGGCGGCTGCTTTCTCGCGCGCGCCTGCGATCAGGTCTGGGCGCGCGACGGTGTGGTGCTCAATCCGCATTACAAGAACATGGGCAACCTCTACGGCTCGGAGTTCTGGACCTATTTGTTACCGCAGCGGGTCGGCGCTGCGGGTGCTGCCGCCTTGATGCAGCATCGTCTGCCGATGCTGGCGGCCGAGGCGGTGCGGCTGGGCTTCTACGACGCCGTCCTGCCGGGACCGACTTTCAGGGTCGATGTCGCGCGCCGCGCGGCGGAGCTGGCCTCGGGCTTCGACGCGGTCATCGCCGCCAAGCGCGCACGTCGGGTACGCGACGAGGTGGAAAAACCGCTTGCCGCCTATCGCGCCGAGGAGCTTGCACGCATGCGCCGCAACTTCTACGGCTTCGACCCGAGCTACCACGTGGCGCGCTGGCATTTCGTCGCCAAGTCCCCGCAGTCCTGGACGCCGCGCCATCTCGCCCGCCATCGAATAATTTAATCCCATTAGCAATTAATTGACCTGCTTTTGATTACGGTCAAAAGTCCTCCCTGTCGGCGCTGTTAAAAAACCGCATCGCCAAGAACGCAGCGCCGCCGGCGCAAAGGGAGGATTCATGAGTGCATCCATCTTCGATCTCGAGCGCGAGGGCCTTGATGCTGTCGAGAGCCGTTTGCATATATCGCGCCGCGAGTTTCTCCAGTTCTGCGCCACGGTCGCCGCCACCCTGGGCCTGCCGGCCGGAGCCGAGGCGGCGGTCGCCGAGGCGGTCGAATCGGCCAAGCGGCCTTCGGTGATCTGGCTCCATTTCCAGGAATGCACCGGCTGTTCCGAATCCCTGTTGCGCGCCGAGCATCCGACCCTCGAGAAGCTGATCCTCGACGTCATTTCGCTCGACTACCACGAGACGCTGATGGTCGCGGCCGGGCATCAGGCCGAGGCGGCACGCAAGGCGGCGATGGCGGCGAACAAGGGCAAGTACGTGCTGGTGATCGAGGGCGCGATCCCGACCCGCGAAAACGGCATCTACTGCAAGGTCGGCGGCCAGACGGCCATCGAGCTGACGAAAGAGTGCGCGGCGGATGCGGCGGCGGTGATCGCCATCGGTTCCTGCGCCTCGTGGGGCGGCATGCCCTCGACGGTGCCCTCGATCGACGGTGCGGACAGCAGCCCGACCGGCTCGGCCGGGGTCGCCCAGATCCTCGGCAAGCCCGTCGTCACGATCCCCGGCTGCCCCCCCAATCCCTATAACTTCCTTGCGACGGTGGTGCATTTCCTCACTTTCGGCTCGCTGCCGGCGGTGGACAAGCTCGGCCGGCCGCTGTTCGCTTACGGCCGCCTGATCCACGAGAACTGCGAGCGCCGCGCCCATTTCGATGCGGGCCGCTTCGCGATGCAGTTCGGCGACGAGGGGCATCGCAAGGGCTATTGCCTCTACAAGCTCGGCTGCAAGGGACCGGAAACTTACGCCAACTGCCCGTCGATCGGCTTCGGCGATGCGGGCGAGAACAACTGGCCGGTCGGTTGCGGCCATCCCTGCATCGGCTGCACCGAACAGGGCATCGGTTTCACCAAGCCGATCCACGGCATGGCGAAGATGCTCAATGTCGCGCCGCCGCTGCAGTATCCGCGCATCGACGAAACCATCGGCAAGGGTTCGAACTTCGCTTCGGCGGCGGCACTGGCAGCCATCGCCGGTGCGGCGGCCGGCGGCGCGGCGATGCTGGCGCGCAATCTCGGTCTTTCGCACCAGGCCGCCGAACAGGAAAAGAGCAAGGACGCCCAACCAAAAGCGGAGGCGTGAGATGACCACCCGACGCGACTTTCTCAAGGGTGCGCTGGCGGCCGGTACGATAGTCGGCGCTGGCGGGACGGCGCCGGTACAGGCGCGCGAGACCCACAAGGTGCCGGAGGAGGCGCTGGGCCTGCTCTACGACGCGACTTTGTGCGTCGGCTGCAAGGCCTGTGTCGCGGCCTGCAAGCAGGCCAACGACAACCCGGCCGAATTCAACACCGTGGACCACCTGTGGGATACGCCGCTCGACACCAGCGGCGATACCTTCAACATCATCAAGATGTACCGAAACGGCACGATGGAAACGAAGGATGCCGAGACCAACGGCTACGCCTTCATGAAGGTTTCCTGCCTGCACTGCGGTGATCCGAGCTGCGTGTCGGCCTGCCCGGTGTCGGCGATGACCAAGGACCCGGTCACCGGCATCGTCAAGTACAACCCGGACAAGTGCATCGGCTGCCGCTACTGCGTTCTGGCCTGCCCCTTCGGCATCCCGAAGTACCAGTTCAATGATCCCTTCGGACGCATCGGCAAGTGCGAGCTGTGCAACCACCGCCACAAGGACGGCCACTATTCGGCCTGCGCCGAGGTCTGCCCGACCGGGGCGACGCTGTTCGGCCGGACGGCCGACCTGCTGGCCGAGGCGAAGCGCCGGCTGGCGCTGAAGCCCGGCTCCGTCACCACCTATCCGCGCGGCCATCTGCGCCACGGCCAGCTCAAGGAACTGCTCGGCCAGCCGGCGGGACAGGGCCGGATGGAGCGGGCGGGCTGGAAGGACGAGCCGAACCAGAACTACGAGGGCGTAGTCGGCAACTACCAGCAGCACGTGTATGGCGAGAAGGAGTATGGCGGAACCCAGGTGCTCAAGCTCTCCGGCGTGCCCTTCGAGAAGGTCGGCATGCCGAAGCTGCCGCCGTATTCCTCCGCGGCGACGTCGGAAACCATCCAGCACACCCTCTACGGCGGCCTGCTGATGCCGGTCGCGGTGCTCGGTGCGCTGACCTGGATCGCCAAGCGCAACGTCAAACCGGATGAAGGAGACGAATCATGAGCGCACAACTCCATCATCATGCCAAGCCCGCGCCGGTCGGCGGCCCGCTGGTCAATGCGGTGACCCTGACGGCAGGCGTCCTGGTGCTCGTGATGGCCGTCATCCTGCTGGTGCGCTTCGTCTTCGGCCTCGGCAGCGTCACCGACATGAACGACGGTTATCCGTGGGGCATCTGGATCGTCATCGACGTCATGGTCGGCTCGGCCTTCGCCTGCGGCGGCTTCTCGGTCGCGATGCTGGTCTATATCTTCAACAAGGGCGAGTACCACCCGCTGGTGCGGCCCGCCTTGCTGGCCAGCCTGTTCGGCTACACCCTCGCCGGCGTCGGCGTGGTGTTCGACCTCGGGCGCTACTGGAACGTCTGGAACATGTACTGGCCGTGGTCGGTGAACCTCAACTCGGTGATGTTCGAGGTGGCGATCTGCATCACGCTCTACATCGTGGTGATGTGGATCGAATTCTCTCCAGTCGTGATGGAGAAGTTCGGCCTCAACTCGCTGAAGCGCAAGCTCGGCAAATACATGTTCTTCATCATTGCGCTCGGCACGCTGCTGCCGATGATGCACCAGTCCTCGCTCGGCACGATGTGGGTGGTGCTGGGCGAACAGGTTCATCCGCTCTGGCAGACGCCGATGGTGCCGCTGCTGTTCCTGCTGACGGCGATCATCATGGGCTACGCCGTGGTGCTGTTCGAGTCCTGCGTCGCCTCGTCGGCCTACCGGCGCAGTATCGAGATGCATCTGCTGACGCCGATGGCCAAGGTGATGCTGGGCGTGCTGGCCGCCTACCTCGTCGTCCGTGTCGGCGATCTGGTGATGCGCGGCGCTTTCGGCACTGCGTTCTCGCTGTCGCTCGAAACCTTCATGTTCTGGCTCGAAATGGCCTGCTTCGTGGCACCGTTCTTCATCATCGGCACCGAGGTACAGCGCCGCAACCCGGCCCGCCTGTTCATCGGCGGCATCCTGCTGATGCTGGCCGGTTCCATCCTGCGCATCAACGGCTACCTGATCGGCTACAACACCGGTGGCGGCTACCAGTATTTCCCGTCCGTCACGGAAATCATGGTCACCGTCGGCATGTTCGCCGTCGAAGTGCTTGGCTACATCATCATTACCCGCCGCTTCCCGGTTCTGCCGCGCGAATCGGCCCACGCCTGACCGCTGGAGATCACCATGAGCAAACGCATCACGATCGATCCGATCACCCGTATCGAAGGCCACCTGCGCATCGACTGCGATGTCGACGGCGGCAAGGTGAAAAAAGCCTGGTCCTCCGGCCAGATGTGGCGCGGCGTCGAGTTGATCCTGCTCGGCCGCGATCCGCGCGATGCCTGGACGATCACCCAGCGCATCTGCGGGGTCTGCACCACCGTGCATGCGATCGCCTCGGTGCGTGCGGTCGAGAATGCGCTGCAACTCGAAGTGCCGCTCAACGCGCAGTACATCCGCAACCTGATCATCCTCGCCCACGCGGTGCATGATCACATCGTGCACTTCTACCACCTGTCGGCGCTCGACTGGGTGGACGTCACCTCGGCGCTGAAGGCCGACCCGGACAAGACCGCCAGCCTCGCCGAAAGCCTGTCGTCGTGGAACCGCAACGGCAAGCACGAGATGCGCGCGGTCAAGGACCGCCTGGCCGGCTTCGTCAATGGCGGCCAGCTCGGCATCTTCACCAACGGCTACTGGGGCCATCCGGCGATGAAGCTGCCACCGGAAGTGAACCTGCTCGCCGTGGCCCACTACCTGCAGGCGCTCGAAGTGCAGCGCAAGGCGAACAAGATCGTCGCCATCCTCGGCTCGAAGACACCGCACATCCAGAACCTCGCCGTCGGCGGCGTCGCCAACCCGATCGCCACCGATTCGCAGACGGTGCTGACGGTCGAACGGCTGATGGCGATCAAGGGTTTCATCGACGAGCTGGCCGACTTCGTCAAGAACGTCTACCTGATCGACGTCGCCGCGGTCGGCGCCTTCTATGCCGACTGGACGAAATACGGCGCGGGGATCACCAACTATCTCTCCGTGCCCGACATCCCGCTCGACACGAAGGGGACGCAGTTCGCGCTGCCCGGCGGTTACATCGATGGCGGCGACGTGTCGAAGTTCAAGCCGATCGCCAGCTTCAACGACGATTTCTGGGGCAAGGGCGTCGAGGAGTCGGTCAAGCACTCGTGGTACGACTACAGTACGCAGAAACCGCTGCATCCCTACGATGGCGAGACCAAGCCGAATTACACCGACTTCCAGGACGGCGGCAAGTATTCGTGGCTCAAGTCGCCGACCTTCTACGGCAAGCCGGCTCAGGTCGGCCCCCTCGCCAACGTGCTGGCCATGTTCGCCGCCGGCCACGAGCCGACGAAGAAGTACGCCACGCTGGCGCTCGATACCGTGTCCAGCCTCGCCAAGACCAAGGTCGGCATCGATGCGCTGCACTCGACCATCGGCCGTCATGCCGCGCGTGCGGTGCGTTGCGCGGTGATGGTCGACCAGCTGGCCGACCAGTGGAGCCTGCTGATCGGCAACATCGGCAAGGGCGATACCAAGACCTTCAACCCGCCGACTTTCCCGAAGGGCGAATCGATGGGCGTCGGCTTCCACGAGGCGCCCCGTGGCGTACTCTCCCACTGGGTCGTCATCGACAACGGCAAGATCAAGAACTACCAGTGTGTCGTGCCCTCGACCTGGAATGCCTGCCCGCGCAACGAGAAGGACGAGGCCGGCCCCTACGAGGCGTCGCTGATGGACAACCCCATCGCCGATCCCGAGAAGCCGCTCGAGGTGCTGCGCACAGTGCATTCCTTCGACCCGTGCATCGCCTGTGCGATCCACCTGACCGACAAGGAAAACGAGACCAGCATTTCGGTCAAGGTGGTCTGAACCGTCGATGAAAGTCGTTGTTCTGGGCGTCGGCAACGTGATCCTTGCCGACGAGGGCGTCGGTGTGCGCGTCGTTGAAGCGTTCGAGCGCGAATTCGTGCCGCCGGACGAAGTGACCGTTATCGATGGCGGCACGGCCGGCATGGAGTTGCTCGAAGAACTTTCCCATCTCGACCTGCTGATCGTGGTGGATGCCATCGCCGCCGGCAAGGCCCCGGGGGAACTGGTGAAGCTCGTCGGCGACGAGGTGCCGGTGTTCTTCCGCCGCAACCTCTCGCCGCACGGCATCGGCTTGTCGGATGTATTGGCATCGCTCGAATTCCTGGGCACCGAGCCGAAAGAGATGGTCATTCTCGGCGTGCAGCCGTTGTCGATGGAGCTTTCCACGGAACTCACGCCGACCGTTGCCGCCCGCGTGCCTGAATTAATGGCGCAGGTCGTCGCGGAGTTGTCGACGCGCGGCCTTGCGTCCCAACCGCGCGGATGTAAGTCGGCGCTGGCGGGACGGCGGTGAGCTTTCATGCGGGCGACCCCAGCCGACTGATCGAGGAGGTGTTCCGGCGCATCCATGCCGAGCGGATGGCCGACATGCCGATGCTCAACCCGCGTGTCGGGGTCGCGGCGGTCGGGTTCGCGCGCATCAACGGTGATGCGACGGACTGGCGCGGCGTTCTCGTCACGCCGTGGGGCATCAACCTGCTGCTGCTGCCGGCGTGCAGCGACTGGCCCGTGCCCGGGCCGCACGAGCGCGTGTTTCGCGCGTATCCCGCCGGTTCCTTCGCCTTCCTGGCCAACCACGAAGATGATTTGGGCGATTACCTGGCCTGCCCACTGATCCACGACATGCAGCAGTTCGTCGACCACGATACCGCCGTCATGACCGCCCGTGCCTGCCTGATCGCGCTCGACATGGTGCCGGATGGGCAGCCTGCGGATCCCGATGCGCCGGCGCGGCCCGACCGGCGCCGCTTCTTCACCGGCTAGCGGTCGCGGCCCCGATCGAACTGCAACGATTCCCGGAAATATCCCATGCACGCTCCCCTGCCGCACGACAACGAGCAACTGCGCGAACAACTGCGCGTCAAGCTTTTCGGACATTATTGGAAGCACGATCTCAACGACGTGTTCGCCGACGTCGCACCCTACTACGATCGGGCCAATGTGGTCGCCAGCCTGGGGCTGTGGTCATGGTTCCTGAAGCACTTCCTCGCCACCTTCTCGCTGCGTCCGGGCCAGCGTGTTCTCGACCTGTGTGCCGGCACCAATGCGGTGGGCATCGCCCTGCTCGGCAGCGAGCCGGCACTCGAGGTGTTCGCGATCGACCGCAGCGAGGCGATGCAGGCCGTCGGTCGCCGCCGCGCCGCAGCACGCGGCTTGCACATCGAGAGCAGCATCGGCGACGTGCACAGGCTGCCCTTTCCGGACGCGCATTTCGACATCGTCACGCTGCAGTGGGCCTCGCGCCACCTGCGCATCGAAGCGGTGATGGACGAGGTGCAGCGGGTGCTGAAGCCGGGCGGAAGCTTCCATCATTGCGACATGCTCAGGCCCTCCAGTCCGCGCATCGCACGCTGGTATTTCGGCTATCTGCGCGGCTGCCTGAACCTCACGGCCTGGCTGTTCCGGAGCGGTCGGGCCGCCCTCGGCTGCCGCAATTATTTCATCGAGGCGCTCGACAAGTTCTATTCGGCGGAAGAGTTTTCCGCCCTGCTGGAAAAACACGGTTTCGTCGAGGTCGGCCACAAGCGCCTACTCGCCGGCATGGTCGGACTGCATCGGGCGCGCAAGGCAGGCTGGGCCGGACCATCCACCGCCCGGCCCAGCCTGCGGGGATAGAATCGACGCATGCATGAGATGTCGCTGGTCGAGGGGGTGCGCGAGCTGATCGAAGCTGCGGCGGTGCGCGAGGGATTCGCGCGGGTGCGCAGCGTGCGCGTTGAGCTCGGCCAGTTGAGCGGCGTGGAGCGCGAAGCCTTCGAATTCTGCTTCGACCTCGCCATGCGGGGTGGCCTGACCGACGGCGCCCGGCTGGAGATCGTCGCGACGCCGGGACGCGGGCATTGCCCGCAATGCGGCCGGGAAGGAATCCTGCAGCAGGTATATGATCCGTGCGAGCACTGCGGCAGCGTTCCCGTAGCCGTCATCGGCGGCACGGAGATGCGCGTCATCGATCTGGAGGTGGAGTGAATCATGTGTACGACTTGCGGTTGCGGACAGGGCGAGACGAAGATCGAGGGGCATGACCTGCCCGCGCACGAACATGCGCATACCCATGCGGACGGCACCACGCACAGCCATCCGCACGACCACGCGCATGCGCACGGCCATGGCGATGCCCATGACCACACGCACCAGCATCCCGGGCAGGAGCACCACGGCCATGGGCATGCCCATGAGCACGGACATGAGCATGAACATGAGCAGGGGCGTCTGGTTCGGCTCGAGCAGGACATCCTGGCGAAGAACAACGCCTACGCGGCACGCAACCGCGAACTGTTCGCCGCGCGCGGCATCTTCGCGCTGAATCTCGTTTCCAGCCCCGGCTCGGGCAAGACCACGCTGCTGGTGAAGACCATCGAGGCGCTCAAGGACCGGCTGGCGGTCGCGGTCGTCGAGGGCGACCAGCAGACCAGCCACGACGCCGAGCGCATCCGCGCCACCGGGGCGCCGGCCGTGCAGATCAACACCGGCAAGGGCTGCCACCTCGACGCCCACATGGTCGGCCACGCGCTGGAGCAGCTGCCGCTGGAAAACGGCGGCGCGCTGATGATCGAGAACGTCGGCAACCTCGTCTGCCCGGCCGCCTTCGACCTCGGCGAGGCCGGCAAGGTGGTGATCCTTTCCGTCACCGAGGGCGAGGACAAGCCGCTCAAGTACCCGGACATGTTCCGCGCCGCGCGGCTGATGCTGGTGAACAAGTGCGACCTGTTGCCCTACCTGGAATTCGACGTGGACAAGGCCATTGCCAACGCGCGCCGTGTCAATCCGCTCATCGAGGTGATCCGCGTCTCGGCGACCAAGGGCGAGGGCATGGCCGACTGGCTGGCCTGGGTAGAGAAGGGCGCTGCCGCAGTCCGTGCCTGAAGCCGTTCGGAATCGCGTCACCCAGGCTCGACGCATTCGCGTCACCCAGGCTCGACGCATTCGCGTCTCGGGCGTCGTCCAGGGCGTCGGTTTCCGTCCCTTCGTCTGGCGGCTGGCCAACGAACTGAAGCTCGCCGGCTGGGTACGCAACGATGCGGCCGGCGTCGAGATTCATGCCGAGGGCCGCGATCTCGATACATTCGCTGCGCGCCTGAAAAGCGATGCCCCGCCGCTGGCGCGCGTTGATACGGTGGCGTCCGTGGCCGCAGCATCGGTCGGCTGCCATGGGTTTTCAATCGAGGAGAGCGTGGGGGGCAAGGTGCGTACCGCCATCGGTCACGACACCGCGCCCTGCGACGATTGCCTGAAGGAACTGTTCGATCCCGAAAGTCGGCGCTGGCGGCACGGCTTCATCACCTGTACCCATTGCGGCCCGCGCTACACGGTGACGCGGCGCCTGCCCTACGACCGGCCGCAGACCAGCCTCGCGCCGTTTCCGTTCTGTCCCGACTGCGCGCGCGAATACGCCGACCCGGCCGACCGGCGCTTCCATGCCGAAACGACCTGCTGTCCTCATTGTGGTCCGCGTCTCGTTTTGCTCGACGCGGCAGGCGGCCCGATTGAAGGGGATCCGATCGCGGCGACGCTCGCCCTGTTGCGGGCCGGAAGGGTCGTCGCCATCAAGGGGCTGGGCGGATTCCATCTGGCCTGCGATGCCCGCAATGCCGCGGCCGTGGCGAACCTGCGTTCACGCAAGCAGCGCGAGGAAAAGCCCTTCGCCGTGATGGTCGCCGCCGTCCCGTCGGCACCGACTTTTGTCCGCATGGCTGCAGGCGATGCGGCGCTGCTCGCGAGTCCGGAACGCCCGGTGGTGCTGTTGCCGAAACAGCCGACGACGGACGCGGCACTGCCCGGCATCGCGCCGGGACTGGCCGAACTCGGCCTGATGCTGCCGGCGACACCGATCCAGTACCTGCTGTTTCATGAGGCCGCCGGCCGGCCGGCGGGGAGCGCCTGGCTCGACGAGCCGCAGCCGCTCGCGCTCGTGATGACCAGCGCGAACCCCCATGGCGAACCCCTCGTCACCGGCAACGACGAGGCGTTCGAGCGGCTGGTCGGGATCGCCGATGCCGTGTTGCTGCACGATCGCGACATCGTCGTGCGTTGCGACGACAGCGTGCGCCGCGGAGGCGGGGGGGCAGGATTCATCCGGCGGGCGAGGGGGTATGTCCCACGCGCCATCAAACTGCCGCAGTCGGGGCCGTCCGTGCTGGCCGTCGGTGGCTGGTTCAAGAACACGGTCTGCGTGACGCGCGGCGATGAAGCCTTCGTCTCGCAGCATGTCGGCGATCTCGACAATGCCGCGGCCTGCGGCTTCTTCGAGGAGACGGTCGCACACCTGCTGCACATCCTCGACGTCGAGCCGGCCATCGTCGCCCATGACCTGCACCCCGACTTCCATTCGACGCGCTTCGCGACGTCCTTCGCCGTCGGGAAAAACATCCCGGCCATCGCCGTCCAGCATCACCACGCCCACATTGCCGCCGTCTGTGCCGAGCATGGGACCAGGCATCCGGTGCTGGGACTGGCGCTGGACGGCGTCGGCCTGGGCAGCGACGGCACGGCCTGGGGCGGCGAATTGCTGCGCGTCGAAGGTGCGCGCTGCGAGCGTCTGGGACATCTTGCCCCGCTGGCGCTGCCGGGGGGCGACGTCGCGGCACGCGAACCCTGGCGCATGGCGGCTGCAGCGCTGCATGCACTCGGGCACGCCGCGGAAATTCCGCGCCGTTTTGCCGACGAGAAGGGCGCCGTCGCGCTTGCCGCGATGCTGGCTCAGGGTGTCCGCTGTCCCCCGACGTCGAGCGCAGGCCGCCTGTTCGATGCCGCCGCGGGGCTGCTGGGGGTACGGCGCCGTACCAGCTACGAGGGGCAGGCGGCGATGCTGCTCGAAGGGCTGGCGGCGGGTCATGGCCCTGTGCCGCCATGGCCCGCCTGGCGACTGACCGACGATGGCGGACTCGACCTGATGCCGCTGCTCGATCGGCTACGTTCCGCTGGCGACGATCCTGATCCTGCCCGGCACGCCGCGCATTTCCACGCCACGCTGGCCGCCGCGCTGGTCGACTGGGTCGCGCATGCGGCACTGCGGCAGGGCATCGACACCGTGGTCGCCGCGGGTGGCTGCCTGCTCAACCGCCTGCTGGCGGAGGGCTTGCGTGCAGGCTGCGCCGGGCGCGGGCTGCATCTGCTGGAGGCCTGCCGCTTGCCGCCCAACGATGGTGGATTGTCTTTCGGGCAGGCATGGGTAGCGCAGCGGCTGTCGCTAGAATAGCCGCGTACACGACAGGAGGATGGCATGCAGATCAAGGACAATGTTTTCGTGGTGACGGGCGGCGGCTCGGGGCTGGGCGAGGCGACGGCCCGCATGTTCGCGTCCCGGGGCGGCAAGGTGGTGCTGGCCGACATCAATGCGGAGGCCGGTGCACGCGTCGCGGCCGATCTGGGCGACAGTGCACGTTTCGTTCAGACCGATGTCAGCAGCGATGAGAGTGCGCGTGCGGCATTCGCCGCCGCTACTACCCTCGGTACGCTGCGCGGGCTGGTCAACTGCGCCGGCGTGGCGCCGGCCGAGAAGGTGGTCGGCCGCGAGGGCGCCCACAAGCTGGAGAGTTTTTCACGCACGATCGGCATCAACCTGATCGGCAGCTTCAACATGATCCGCCTCGCGGCCGAGATCATGAGCGCAGCGGAACCGGATGCGGATGGCGAACGCGGCGTGATCGTCAGCACCGCGTCGGTGGCGGCCTACGAGGGACAGCTCGGCCAGGCCGCCTATGCCGCCTCAAAGGGCGGCGTCGTGGCCATGACGCTGCCGATCGCGCGCGAACTGAGCCGTTCCGGCATCCGCGTGATGACGATCGCGCCGGGCATCATGGAGACGCCGATGCTGCTGGGCATGCCGCCCGAGGTGCAGGAGTCGCTCGGCAAGATGGTGCCCTATCCGCAGCGCATGGGGAAGCCGGCCGAATATGCCGCGCTGGTCGAGCACATCTTCGCCAACCGCTATCTCAACGGCGAGGTGATCCGCCTCGACGGCGCGATCCGCATGGGCATCAAGTAGCCTCGGGCGTGCTGGGTTCGCTGCTGCAGGTGATCAGCAGCAGCGAAAGTCTATTTGTATGCCAAAGGTAATAAATGACTCCGGGTTAGCCGGATGCTCCTGCGACGGATTCTTCGAACCAGGCAAGCTTGTTCTGCAGCCGGACCACCTCGCCGACGATGATCAGGGTCGGCGCCTTGAGGCCTGCTGCGATCGCGAGTTCGGGCAAGGTTCCGAGGGTTCCCGTCACGGTGCGCTGGTTGGGGGTCGTGCCCTGCTGGACGATTGCGGCAGGCCATTCCGGCGGGAGCCCATGGGCGATCAGCTGCTCGCACAGGTAGGGCAGGCCCGACAGGCCCATGTAGATGATGACGGTCTGGCGACGGCGGGCGAGGCCGGGCCAGTCGAGATTCATGCTGCCGTCCTTGAGATGGCCGGTGACGAAGACGCAGGCCTGGGCATAGTTGCGGTGGGTCAGCGGGATGCCGGCAAAGGCCGCGACGCCCGCCGCAGCGGTGATGCCGGGAATCACCTCGAAGGGCACACCGTGCTCCTTCAGGGTCTCGACTTCCTCGCCGCCGCGGCCGAAGGTGTAGGGATCGCCGCCCTTGAGGCGGACGACACGCTTGCCCTGCTTGGCCAGTCTGACGAGCAGCAGGTTCAGGTCGTCCTGCGGAACGCTGTGGTTGCCGCGTTCCTTGCCGGCATACAGGCGCTCCGCATCCGGCCGTGCCAGGTCGAGAATCGGCTGGGAGACGAGGTGGTCATAGACCAGCACATCGGCTTCGCCGATGATGCGCAGGGCGCGCAGGGTCAGCAACTCGGGGTCGCCCGGTCCGGCGCCGACGAGATAGACGGTGCCGGGGACGGCCGGGCCGCGCGTTGGGTAGTCCTTCGGGAGCAGGCTCATGTCAGTTACAGCCTCCGCTGCTGCCCCCGCCGCACGAACCGCAACCGCTACTGCGACTGGCACAACCGCTGACGGTGGGCGGCGGATCGTTGGGGTTGATGAAGATGAACTGAAACTCCCCGGGCCGCAACTCGACGAAGTCGAGCGTGGCCCCGGACAGCAAGGGCTGGCTGGGAGGCGCGATCAGCAGGGTGATGCCCTCGACCTCGATCACGGCATCATTCTCGCGCTCCTCATCGAAGCCCATGCCATAGGCGATCTCGCCATCCTCGAGCTTGGCAGCTACGCGCAGGCTGGGCACCGTATCGCTGTCGTTGAGGGCTGCGGCGGACTGCATGATCTGCTCGGCGGCTGCGGGGGTCAGATGGAACATGGAACGATCTCCTGTGGTGGGCGGACAGTGCCGGCGGCGTGGCATGCCCGTGCGAATTGTACGAATTGCGCCGGCCAATTGCAGCCCTGCACCGCGCGCAAATGGGTGTAAGAGGCGAGCAGGTTGTTCTGGACGATGCCGTCGTGCGTGCCGTCGATGCCGTGGCCGCGCTTGACGCGGTAGGCGTAGCGCGTGGCGGCGGGCAGTCCGCGCAGTTCCGAATAATGGAATTCGTGGGCGTGGGTGGGCCCGGAAAAGTCGGCGTCGGCAGGACGGCGCGCGTCGATGCCGGTGCCGGCATGTACGCGCCAAGGGTGCTCTGCGGTCGTTTCGAGGATCACGTAGCCGCGTCCGACGGGCTTCGGATGCATGATGACCTCGCCCTCGATGCTGCCGACCATCGGACGGGTGATACCGTTCCAGGTGATGTCCCTGGCGAGGTACATCAGGCCGCCGCATTCCGCATAGGCCGGCAGGCCCGCCGCGATGGCCGACCTGATCTCCGACCGCAGGCTCGCGTTGGCGGTGAGTGCGTCGAGGAAGGACTCGGGAAAGCCACCACCGATGAAGAGTGCATCGCAGGGCGGCAGGTGCGCGTCGTGCAGGGTGTCGAACGGCACGAGTTCGGCACCGGCCCTGGCGAAGGCGTCGAGGTCGTCGCCGTAGTAGAAGCCGAAAGCGGCATCCTGGGCGATGGCGACGCGCAACGGCGGCCTCGCGGACACGGGGGGGGGCGCCGGTGCGGCGAGCGGAACGCTTGTGGCGGTGATGTCCAGCAGGCGGTCGAGATCGACCTGCCGGGAGATGCGTTCGGCGATGCCGGCGACCAGGTGTTCCGCACCGGCGGCTTCGTTGGCCGGCATCAGCCCGAGGTGGCGTTCGACGAGGGCGAGGTGGGCATCTTCATGCACGGCACCGACCACCGGCACGTCGGTGTAGTGCTCGATCACGCTGCGCAGCTTTGCTTCGTGACGACTGCCGCCGAGACGGTTGAGGATCACGCCGGCGATGCGGATGTCGCGCTCGAAAGCCTGGTAGCCGAGAATCAGCGGCGCGATGCCGCGCGTCATGCCGCGCGCGTCGATGACGAGGATGACCGGCAGGTCGAGCAGGCGGGCGAGGGCGGCATTGCTGTTGGCGCCGTCGAGCGCGAGGCCGTCGTAGAGGCCCTTGTTCCCTTCGACCAGGCAGACGTCGGCATCGTGTCCGCGCTTGAATTGGTCGAGGATTTCCTCATGGGAGGACAGGAAGAAATCCAGGTTGCGGCAGCTGCGGCCGGCCGCCAGGCCGAGCCAGAGCGGGTCGATGTAGTCCGGACCCTTTTTGAAGGGCTGTACCGTCAGTCCCCTTGCCTTCAGCGCAGCCGCGAGGCCGATGCTGATCGTGGTCTTGCCGGAGGATTTGTGGGCGGCGGAAACGAGGAAGCGATGCATGGGAAATCGATGCATGGCGTCCGGGGCACGCGTGCGTGCCCCGCCGCCGCGCGATCAGTCGAGCAGGTGCCCGTCAGCCGACTTGAGCTTGCTGATGTCGTCCTGCGGCAGGAACTTCAGGACGCGCACGCCGATGGCCGTCGCCGTGAATGCCAGGCCGATGCCGCCCATTCCGAGCAGGAACTCCGGCATGCTTGGCGAGTAGTGATCGATCTGGCCATCCATGAAGCTGCTGGAGACGAGCATGTCGGGGAAGATTTCCAGCGGGAACATTTGGCCGCCGATGATGAAGACATAGAGCTGACAGAAGGCGCCGACGATCACGCCGATCGAGGCCGCGCATACGGCTAGCGGCCGCGGCCAGATATCCGGGTGGTAAAGCAGGAAGAGCGGCAGGAGGGTGCCGATCAGCACATACCCACCCCAGAACATCCAGGTGATGATGCCGCCCTCGAGCAGGATGAATGCTTCGAAAGCCGTCTGCTTGGCGAAGTAGATGTTGGTCAGGTGATAGATCATCACGAAGTAGAACACGGCCGCCACGAATGTGCCGAGCAGGTTCTTCAGGCGCTGACGGATGGCGGGATCGAGCGTCAGGTCGTTCCAGCCGTACATGGCCCGCTGAACCAGCATGAAGACTGCGAGGCCCCAGGCGAAGGACATGATGATGAACATCGGCGCGATGATCGCCGACTGGTAGGCTTGGCGGGCGACGAGGAAGCCGAAGATGGAGCCGGTACCGGTCGTGAGGATCAGGCGCCAGATGAAGGCGGCCAGGCCGGCCGGCTTGTAATACGGGTTCATCTTGCGGTCCATCAGCATCCACAGGTAGAGGCCGACGATGGCGAAGAAGCCGGGATACAGGATCACGTTCCAGCCGAATACCGAACTGGGATTGAAGTGCGTCATGGCGACGACGAGGCGATCGGCGCGGCCGAGGTCGAGCATGATCACCATCAGGCCGGCAGCGAGCATGACCAGCGCCAGCAGCCCGGACAGCGGCGCACGCGGCTTGTACATGGCCTTGCCGAACACCGAGCCGATCGAGGCGACGTTGAGCACGCCGGAGGCGGCGACGATCAGGAAGATGGCGAAGACGTGCGGCAGGCCCCAGACGATCTGGTTGTTCATGCCGGTGACGACGTGGCCGCTGTGCTCCATGAAGAGCGCGGCGCCGAGGCCGATGGCGGTGACCAAGCCTCCCGCAGCTACCAATGCATAGAAGAGTCCGGATTCCAGTCGGCTGTGTTGTTCGAGATGCATGGCGTCAGATTCCCTGGTAACGGACACCGAGATTGAGCTTCAGGTCGGCGCGTACTTGAGTGGACGGTTCGCGGGCGAGGCGTTGGGCGATGGCGCTGGCTGGATCGTTCAGATCACCGAAGGTCATGGCACCTTCCGGGCAGGCCTCCACGCAGGCGGGCATCTGGCCCTTGTCGACGCGATGGACACAGAAGGTGCATGACTCGACACAACCGATGCCACGCGGGACTTCCGGGTTTTGCTCCGTTAGCGGCTGATGCACGAAGGAGCGGGCCTTGTAGGGACAGGCCATCATGCAGTAACGGCAGCCGATGCAGATGTGGCGGTCCACCAGCACGATGCCGTCGGCGCGTTTCATCGAGGCGCCGGTCGGGCAGACGTCGACGCAGGGCGGATTGGCACAGTGCTGGCACATCATCGGCAGCGAGTGCTCGCGGCCGTTCTTTGGATCCTTGAGCTCGATCTTGCGGATCCACTGCGAACCCTGGCGCGCATCCTTGATGGTCTCGTTGATGCCGTTTTCGGTATTGCAGGCCTTGACGCAGGCGTCGCAACCGCTGGCGCACTTGGTGGTATCGATCAACATGCCCCAGCGCACAGTGTTGCTGGCGGCTTCTCCGGGCGAACGGGCAGTACCGGCCTGTGAAACCTCGATCAGGTGAAGGCCGGGCGCCAGTGCGGCGACGCCGAGGCCCGCGCCGACGGCGGCGGCCGTACCGACGAAACTGCGCCGGGACTGGTTGTCGATGCGGTCTTGCGGGTCGTTCATTCTTTTACTCCGGCAACCCCGGCATGCTTCTGGCCGGCCTTGGGCTGGTGACAATCCCAGCAGTCAAGCTTGACGGCAGCATAACTGTGGCATTCCTGGCAGAAACCGCCCTTGCCGAGAACCGAGCCGGTGCTCTTGCTCGCATGGCAGCTGATGCACTCGTTGAGGCTGGCTTTTTCACCACGGATGCCTTGGCGCATGGTGCGGTCGCGCTGGTGCTTCAGCATCTCCATGTGGTTCCTGCGCATCTCCTCGGCCGGGGCGATGCACTGGCCAGGGTTTTCGATTTTCAGCGCCGGCTTGGGCGCCTCAGCGACGGCCAAGGCGGGGGCAAGCAGCAGGACTGCCGCAAAACCGACGAGCGCCTGTTTCATGAAAGTCATACTTCTTACCCCTGTTTCCTCAACTTATTCGCCCAGACCCATCTGGATGTAGCCGGTCGGGCACACGTCGTGGCAGATGTGGCAGCCGATGCACTTGTCGTAGTCGGTCGCAACGTAGCGGCCCGTGGTGGCCTCGGTCTTCTTGACGCGATAGACGGCCGTCTGCGGGCAATACACCACGCAGTTGTCGCACTCGAAGCACAGGCCGCAGCTCATGCAACGCTTGGCCTCGGCGACGACCTGCTTGTCGTCGAGGGGGTCCAGGCGCTCTTCGAAGTTGCCCAGCGCGGATTCCTTGTCCAGATGCGTGATGTGACGCTTGTTGCGCGGGGTGTACTGGAAGTGGCCGAGGAACAGTTCGTTGTGCGGGATGATGTAGCGGTCGGAACGGTTGTCGTAGTTATGCACGGCACCCTTGGAATCGCTGGTGCCGCGCAACGGCTCCTTGATTTCCTCGAGGGCGACACCTTTCTCGACATACTTGCGCATCAGGTCGAAGACATGGACATCGACCTTCGGACGACGGCCGAGCTCCTGGCCGGAGAGGTATTCGTCGATGCCTTCCGCGGCGATGGCGCCATGGCCCACGGCGGTGGTCAGCAGGTGGGGGCGCAGCACGTCGCCGCCGGCATAGACGCCCGGCTTGCCCTGCACCTGGTAGTTGCGGTCGGCGCTGACGCCGCCCTTGCCGTTGTTGAACTCGTCGAGGCCGGCGAAATCGACCATCTGGCCGATCGCGGAAACGATGAGGTCGGCGGGCAGGTCCTTCTCGGAGCCTTCGACCTTGTTGATCTCGAGTTTACCGCCGGCCATCTTGGCTTCGCACTGGCAGACGCGCAGCGCGGTGGCGCGGCCGTCGGCGCCCTTGACGACGGCGACCGGCATCCAGCCGCCCATGATCTCGATGCCTTCGGCCTGGGCGTGCTCGAGCTCGCCCTTGCTGGCCATCATCTTGTCGATCGGAAAGACCGAGGTCAGCACGACTTCGGCGCCCTTGCGGGTGGAGATGTCAGCGACGTCCTGTGCCAGCTGGCCGGCGATCGCGCCTTCCCAGTCGGTGGGCTTGGCACTGTCGATGTGGCCGAGACGGCGGGCGACGGTGGCGACGTCCATCGAGGTATCGCCGCCGCCGACGACGACGACACGCTTGCCGACGGTCTGCAGGCGGCCGTCGTTGAAGGCCTTCAGGAAGGCGGTGGCGGTGACCACGTTCGAGACGTTGTCGGCGCCTTCGGCCGGCAGGGCGCGACCGCCCTGGGCACCGAGGCCGAGGAAGACCGCATCGAAGTCCTTGCGGATCTGCTCCATGCTGATATCCACGCCGATCTTGCACTTCAGCTTGGCTTCGACGCCGAGGTTCAGGATGCGCTGGATTTCGGCGTCGAGGATGTCGCGCGGCGTGCGGTAGCCCGGGATGCCGTAGCGCATCATGCCGCCGAGGTGCTCATGGTCGTCGAAGATGGTGACCGAGTGGCCCTTGAGGGCGAGCTGGTAGGCGACCGACAGGCCGGCGGGGCCGCCGCCGATGACGGCGACTTTCTTGCCGGTGAGCTTCTCGGGCTTGTTGAATTGCAGGTTGTTCTTGATCGCGTACTCGCCGAGGAAGTGCTCGACCGAGTTGATGCCGACATGGTCTTCGACCTGGTTGCGGTTGCAGCCGGTCTCGCAGGGTGCCGGGCAGACGCGGCCCATGACGGCGGGCAGCGGGTTGGCCTCGGTCAGGCGGCGCCAGGCGTACTCCTGCCACGGCATGACGGGCTTGCCGTCGGCGCCGACAGGCGGCTTCTCGATGCCGCGCACGATATTCAGGTAGCCGCGGATGTCCTCGCCGGACGGGCAGGAACCCTGGCAGGGCGGGGTGGACTGGATGTAGGTCGGGCACTTGTGGGACCAGCCGGCCTGAAAGATCTGGTCCTGCAGGCGCCTGAACTTCTGCGGCTCACCGTCCTTGAACTTGCGGAAAGTCAGTTTTTCGGTCTGGTTTTCGGTCGTCGCTGACATCGTCGTCTCCGTAGTAATCGTTGTATGTGTGCTAGAGAGTTACTGCTCGTCGCCGAGGCGAATCGCAGTGCTGACCAACTGGTGAACTCCTCCGACCAGTCGCATGTTGAAACCGTAGTAGGGCAGAACCTTGGTGAACTGTGCCTTGCAGATGGCGCAGATCGTCGCCATGAAGTTCACGCCGTGCTTGTCGACCACCTGCTGCAGCGCTTCCATGCGCGGGAAGGCACCCTTGACGCGCGCCTCGATGAGGTCGTCGGTCAGTACGCCGCCGCCGCCGCCGCAGCAGAAGGTGATTTCACGAATCGTCGCCTCATCCATGTCCACGAACTTGTTCGCCACCGACTTGATGATATTGCGCGGGATGTCGAACTGGCCGCCGGGCTGATCGCCCATGCGCGAGGCGCGGGCGACGTTGCAGGAGTCGTGGAAGGTGATGATGCGGCTGTCGTTGGCTTCCTTGTCGAACTTCAGGCGGCCCTGCTGGATCAGATCCCAGGTGAGCTCGCAGATGTGCGAAGGCTGCTTGTATTTCGGGTCGAGCTGCTTCTGCAGTTCGACGGCGAAGGGGTCGTTGCCGCCGGCGCCGAGGCCGGTCAGCGTGTTCCAGAAGGCGTACGCGACGCGCCAGGCATGGCCGCATTCGCCGACGACGATGCGCTTGACGCCGAGTTCGAGGGCCTGCTCGCGGATGCGCATGGCAATCTTGCGCATCATGCCGTAGTCGCCGTTGAAGAGGCCGAAGTTGCCGGCCTCGGAGGCGTAGGAGGACAGCGTCCAGCTGATGCCGGCCGCGTGGAAGACCTTGCCGTAGCCGATCAGCGATTCGATGTGCGGCTCGGCGAAGAAGTCGGCGGAGGGCGTGATCAGCAGCACCTCGGCGCCCTGCACGTCGAGCGGGTACTTGACGTCGACGCCGGTGTCGTCCTTGACGTCCTCTTCCAGGCCGAGCAGCGTGTCTTCGAGCGCCGGGCCCGGCAGGCCGAGGTTGTTGCCGATCTTGTTGACCTTGCCGAGGATCTCGTTCGAGTATTTCTGGCCGTAACCGACGGAATCCATGATGTGGCGGGCGGCCATCGTCACTTCGGCGGTGTCGATGCCGTACGGGCAGAACACCGAGCAGCGGCGGCATTCGGAACACTGCCAGAAGTAGCTGAACCACTCGTCGAGCACGTCCTTGGTCAGATCACGTGCACCGACCAGCTTCGGGAACAGCTTGCCGGGAACGGTGAAGTAGCGGCGGTAGATGCTGCGCATCAGTTCCTGCCGCGCCACCGGCATGTTCTTCGGGTCGCCGGTGCCGATGAAGTAGTGGCACTTGTCGGTACAGGAGCCGCAATGCACGCAGGCGTCCATGAATACCTTGAGCGAGCGGTACTTGCCGAGCAGTTCGCCGAACTTGCCGATCACCTTGTCGTGGGTGACCTGCCAGTCCTCGTCGAGCTTGCCCTGGAAGCCGATGGCTTCCTGGATCTTCTCGTTGGCGACATAGGGCTTGGAGTGCGCCATCGCACCCGGCACCATGGCCGGCACGGTGGGAAAGGCGCGGTATTTGGGAATCTCGAACTCGGGTGCGGCCATGTCAGTTCTTCTCGATCTGGGCGGCCCACGGCGCCAGATGGCGCGTTTCACGCGGATTGTCGGCCTGGTTGCGGGTCGGGCTGAAGAAGACGCCCGGGGCATGCAGCAGCTTGCTGAAGGGGAACAGGATCATCAGCAGCGCGACGAGGAGCAAATGGACGAACAGGCCGGGATGGGCCGGCAGCGGCTGGATGTCGAACGTCATCAGGCCGAGGAAGAAGGCCTTCACGGCGACGACGTCGGTGTGCATGACGAAGGTCATGGCCGCACCGGTGACGCCGATGCCGAGTAGCACGGCGAGCCAGAGATGATCGGAGGGTGTCGAGATGTAGCGGATGCGCTCGACGAGGAAGCGGCGCGCCCACAGGCCTGCCAGTCCGGCAACCATCATGAAGGCGGCGTACTTGCCGAAAGGCTGGAAAAAGACGAGCCAGCCCGGCACGGGTTCGATGAAATAGCGCAAGTGGCGCACCAGCACGAGGAACAGGCCCATGTGGAACATCCAGCCGAACAGCCAGATCCACAGGTTGCCTTTGAACAGGCTCTCGAACAGGACGACCTCGCGGGCCATGCGGAAGGCCACTCCCGGTTTCGTGGTCGGCGCGGGTGTCGTGGGAATCGACAGCGGGGCCGGCGTACGGGCGAAGTCGTAGATCTTGTAGGCCAGGCCGGCGACGAGAATGACGAAGGCGAGGTAGAACAGGATCGTGAAAAACAGAGTCATGGACGGTGCACCATGTGTCGAATACAGCGACGAACAGAGCAGTCGACCCCGCAACAGAAACCCGTGCAGGCTGAACCTGCGCGGACTCTGCAACGAAAGTCGGCCCTGGCGGGACGGCGTGCGAGCGGATTAGGCCGCTGGCGCGCGTCGCCGCCTTGCCTGATGCGCGATTAGACGCAGCCGGTCGGCTTCGGCAGGCCGGCGATCTTGCACGCCTGCTTGGCCGGGCCGTAGGGGAACAGTTCGTACAGGTACTGGCTGTTGCCTTTTTCCGGGCCGAGTTTCTTGCCGATGGCCTTGGTCAGCACGCGGACGGCCGGGGCGATCTGGAACTCGTTGTAGTAGTCGCGCAGGAAGTTGATGACTTCCCAGTGCTGCTCGGTCATGTTGACGCCTTCCTGCTGCGCCAGGTACGCGGCGATTTCTTCGTTCCAGTCGCCGAGGTTGATCAGGTAGCCTTCCTCGTCGGTTTCGTAGGACTTGCCGTTCAGATCGATAGCCATGTTTGCCTCCTAGTGAATGATCGTTGGTTCGGTGTGGCTGCTTACAGCCAGGATTGGTTGGTCTTGTACTCGGCGACGAGATCGACGAAGCCAGCGTAGTCGACGGCAGTGACGCCATCCGCCACGCGGTCGGCGATGCCGCGCGCCTCGAGATCCTGGCTCAGGGCGTAGAACTTGAACTTGCCCATGGCAGCCTTGATCTTTGCCTCTTCCTTGCCGCCCTTGGCGGCGGCATACACGCCGTCCTCGATCAGCAGGATGGCGCCTTCGCCAGTGGCGAGCGCCGAGTCGAGTGCGGGACGGTCGTACGGGGACTTGTTGATGATATGCAGCATGTCGGTTTCCTCAGAACGACAGGACAACGTCCTGCGCCTCCATCAGCTTGCCGATCTCGGCACGGGACAGCACTTCGACGGGGACGGCGAGATCGTCGGCGGTCAGACCGCGTTCTGCCAGGGACTCCTGGTCGACATAGAGCTTGGTGACATCGTAGTCCTCGAGCGCACCCCAGGTTTTCTCGAAGGCCTTGACCTCGATGCCCTTGGTCTGGTGACCCTTCTTGAGCTGGTAGACGCCATCGTCGAGGAAGGCGAGTGAAACGTCCTGCTCGAAGGCGGCGGCAATCAGCACCACTTCGAGGGCTTCCCAGGCGTAGATCGTGCCGTAGGGCGCCTTGCGGTTGACGAACATGAATTGCTTGGTGGTCATCGTGTCGTCCTCCTCAATCGCCGAAAACGACCAGACGGTCGGCCTGGATGCCGGCTTCGATCAGCTGACCGAGGCCGGAGATGCGGAAGCCGGGTGCCAGGTTGGTGGCATCCTTGCCGTTGCGCTTCATCTCGCCGTCATCGACGATGCCACGGCGCTGGGCGGCGGCGACACAGACGACCATGTCGAGGTTGTGCTCCTCGGCCAGCTTCGACCAGCGGTTGACGATGTTGCGGTCGTCCTGCGGCGGAGTGGTGAGGCGCGTGGCGTTGTTCACGCCGTCGTGATAGAAGAACACGCGGAAGATCTCGTGGCCCTTGGCCAGCACCGCCTTCGCGAACTGGAAGGCGGTGTCGGAGGCCTGGTGCGTGTAGGGACCTTCGTTAACCAGAATGGCGAACTTCATCTTGTCGTGATCCTCAGAAGCGGACGTGGGCCGACGCGTTCAGGTTGTAGCGGCTGCCGCGCCAGTCGTCGATCATGTACTTGGTGAAGGGCAGACCGGTTTTCTCGAAGAAACGGGGCCAGCCGATACGCTCGATCCAGTCGGCCATGCGCTCCCACGGGCGGGCATCGGCCTTGTAGGTATCGAGGATCTTCTTGACGATGGCGTTGACTTCGGGCCAGCGCGGCGCGTTGTTCGGCAGGCCGGCGGCGACCATCTTATGGAAGGTCGGCTTGCTGCGCGCGTTGGAGTTCTTGCCGCCGACCCAGATGGCGAGCTTGGAATGCTCGGGGTCGTTGATCTGCATGGGCGGGCAGGGGGGGTAGCAGGCGCCGCAGCAGATGCACTTCTTCTCGTCCACTTCCAGCGAGGGTTTGCCATTCACCAGGGCGGGGCGGATCGCAGCGACCGGGCAGCGGGCGACGACAGCCGGGCGCTCGCAGACGTTGGCGACGAGATCGTGGTTGATCTTCGGCGGCTTGGTGTGCTGGATGACGACGGCGATATCGGCCTGGCCGCCGCAGTTGATCTCGCAGCAGGAGGTGGAGAGGCGCACGCGGTTGGGCATCTCTTCGTTCTTGAAGTCGTCGAACAGGGCGTCCATCATCGACTTGACCACGCCGGAGGCGTCGGTGCCGGGGATGTCGCAGTGCAGCCAGCCCTGGGTGTGGGCGACCATCGACACCGAGTTGCCGGTACCGCCGACCGGGAAGCCGTTCTTCTCGAGCTCGGCGATCAGCGGAGCGACTTTGGCTTCGTCGGAAACGATGTATTCGATATTGGAACGGATGGTGAAGCGGACGCGGCCTTCAGCGAACTTGTCGGCGATGTCGCAGAGCAGGCGGATCGTGTGCACGTCCATCTGGCGCTGGGTACCGGCACGCACGGACCAGACCTGGTCCCCGCTGTGGGCGACGTGGTGCAGGACGCCGGGACGCGGGCGATCGTGATATTTCCAGTTGCCGTAGTTGGCGGCGAGCTTCGGGTGGAGGTATTTCTTGTTGTCGAGGAAGTACTCGACCGGCTTGCGCATCTGTGGTTGAGCCATGAATCGTCTCCGAGTAATTTAGTCGTGAATTGTCGTTATGCGAATAGGGTTATCACGCTGGCCGAAGCCGGATTCCTTGCGGAATCCGGTCGATGCCAGCAGTGAAAACTTAGGCCGCCGCCTTCTTGGCGTTGATCTTGGCGACTTCCTCGTCCCAGCCGTCCGTGCGGACGTAGGGGTTCATACGAGGATTGGTGACCATGTTCGCATCGATTTCGACACCGATGCCTTCGAGGAAGTTGACCAGGCCGATACGCTCGATCATCTCGCCGGTCCGCTCGTGCTCGAGTGCGTTTTCGGCGAAGAAGTCGATGATGTTCTGGGCCAGCTCGACCATCTGCTCGTAGTCTTCTTCCTTCTTGAGGTCCATGAAGGGAACGACGACGGTGCCCATGGTGGCGCCGATCTTCAGGTGGCTGTGGCCGCCGACGAGGATGGTGGCACCCTTGTCCTTGCCCGGGCCGAGGGCACCGGTCATGACGTTGATGCAGTGCATGCAGCGCACGCAGTCCTTGTTGTCGATCTCGAGCGACTGGCTGTCATTCACGGCGACGGACGAGACATGCGCATCCTTGCGGACGTCCTTCGTGTCCTTGAGCTGGATGGCACGGGTCGGGCACATGCTGACGACGTCGTTGATCAGTTCGTTCAGGCCATGCTTGGCGAACCACTGCTTGGCGAGCGCCTCGTCGGTGCTCATGTTGTCGCGCCAGGTGCCGATCACGGCCATGTCGGCGCGCTGGATGGCGTTCATGCAGTCGTTGCCGCAGCCCGAGAACTTGAACTTGAACTTGTAGGGCAGGGCGGGACGATGGATGTCGTCGAGGAACTGGTTGATGATCTTCTGGTGGGCCAGCGCTTCGTCGTAGCAGGACTGCTCGCAACGCGCGGCACCGACGCAGGACATCGCGGTACGGACGGCCGGGCCGGCGCCACCCATGTCGAAGCCCATCTCGTTGATTTCGTCCCAGGCCTTCTGGACGTTCTCGGTGGTGCAGCCCTGCATCATGATGTCGCCCGACTGGCCGTGCAGCGCGATCAGGCCGGAACCGTACTTGTCCCAGATGTCGCAGAACTTGCGCAGGGTGTCGGTATCGTAGTGCATGCCGGGGGCCGGCATGATGCGGATGGTGTGGAATTCGGCCGCATCCTTGAACCTGGGCTCGCCGTTTTCATCCTTGATCTCGGTGAAGCGGGGAATGACGCCGCCGCCGTAACCGAAAACGCCGACCGTGCCACCTTTCCAGTAGCCTTTTTTGGTCTCGTAGGAATGCTCGAGGTGGCCGAGCAGATCGACGACGTAATCCTTGTCCTTGGCGAGGCGCTTGAGGCCGGTCACGAAACTGGGCCAGGGGCCCTTCTCAAGTTCGTCAAGCATGGGGGTGGCGTGAGGCTGTTTGGCCATGTTGTCTCCTCTTACGTGGCTGTTGGGGAACCGTCCGCGTGGCGCGCGTCCAATCCCGAATTTCCGTCAATTATCAGGCTGCACCTGTCGGCGCACCATACCTCCGGCAGGTAGACTAACTGCAATCGATGGGTTAGGGATACCTACCCGGATGGAGTAGTCTGCCCTCCCGGATCCGGTAATGGTCTTCCATGGCCTTGCGGTGCGATAGTCCGGCCCCATCTCGGGTGACATATTACATACAGATCGCGAGTCAACGTGGACAACATTATCAGCCTCGACAAATTCCGTGTGCCCGTCGGCAACCAGGAAATCGAACTGCAGCAGATCGAATTCGAAGCCGGAGGCGTTCCCGTCCTGCGCCTGCGCATACGGGAGCATCGGCGCTTCACCATTTTCGACATCGATCCGGTGACCGCCGGGCACTGGGGCGAACTCATGGCGGCGTGGTCGCGACGGCAACTCGCCGCCGTCGAAGCCGGGGATGCCGAGTGAGACCGTACCCGACGTCATGAAGGCAGACATGGTCGACCTTCAATTTCCGCTTGCCGGCCGTGCCCTGCCGGCCGATCATGCCGACCTTTTGTGGCAGGCCCTGTGCATGGCACTGCCTTGGCTGGAAACGGATCCGGTCGCCGGTGTCCATCCGGTTTCGGGCCTGAACGCCGGCGCGGGCGAGTGCTATCTGTCCCGACGCTCCCGTCTGTCGCTGCGGTTGACGGAAGCTCAGGCCGACCTGGCCACGGCAGCGCTTTCCGGTACCCGCCTGACGCTGTCCGGATACAAGATCGACCTCGGCCAGGGCATGGTGCGCCCACTGGCATACAGCCCGGTGATCTATGCAAAGTTCGTCGCCATGACGCCGGCCGCGGACGGGCCGGTCGATGAAGCCGAATTCATCGACGCGTGCCAGGCCGAATTCGATCGTCGCGGCATCCGGCCGCAAATCATCTGCGGCAAGGCGCAGCGCATGCGGGTGTCGGCCGGGCTCCTGTCCGGCTTCAGCCTCATGCTTTACGATCTCGACAACGGGGACAACCTGAATCTTCAGTACGAGGGGCTCGGCATAGAGCGCGGGCGTGGCTGTGGCATCTTCGTTCCCCACAAGTCGGGGGCCGCGGTCGGAACGCTAGAATGATCCCAAAAGACAGTTTTCAATCCAACCCATAGACTAAGCAAGGAGGAAACCATGAGCATCGTCATCAACGGCGTCGAGAAGGAAGTGGATGATTACGGCTACCTGCTGGAGCCGGATTTCAGCGATGAGGCCGTACAGGCATTCGCAGCCGCCGAGGGCCTCGAACTGACCGAACAGCACCACAAGATCATCAATTACCTGCGCGAGAAGTACAAGGAAGACGGCCATACGCCCAATGCGCGGAACCTGATCAAGGGCCTGCAGGACGAGGCCGACATGCCCGAGGCGGACAACAAGCTGATGTTCGACCTCTTCCCCGATGGTGGTGCGGCGAAGCAGGCCTGTCGCATTGCCGGCCTGCCCCAGCCGAAAGGCAAGGGCGGTTACTGATCCCGAGAAAAGTCGGCGCCGGCAGGACGGCACACACTGACCGGCGCTGACGAGAATCCATCATGGCCATCCGCCTCAAGACCAAGTTCCATACTCAGGGTCAGCGCTCCCCCGCGACGCTGGCCTCGGTGGTGGCCGTGCTGGCGTGGAAGCTGGCCATCGAATCGATCAAGCGCATGCGCAAGGCCGACTACGACATCGATGCGGGCCGGCCGTACTTCGACTTCGTGTGCGAGTTCCTCGCCTTCCTCGTCGTCTGCGCCGACCGGGTCGCCTACCGCGAGCTGGACGAAGCCGGGCGCATCGAGTTCACCACCGTCCTGGCGCGAAACGTCGGGCGCTTCATCGAAGAGAACAACATCATGCTGCTCGGTGAAGCCGTGCCGGGCGAATCGCAGCGGCACTTCATCGACCTGTTCAACCGCCGTGCCGCGGACTACGCCGAATTCGACTATGGCGAGGATGGACCCGACTTCGGTTTCAAGCGCTATTTCGCCGCCTGCCTGCGCGACGTGCTGCCCGAGAAGGACAAGCTCTGGGTGGTCGACCAGGCGATGGACATCGAGGTGCCCGAAACGCTGAAAATGCTCGAAAAGACATTGACGGGGCTGTTCGATCCCGATCAGGCCCACAGCCAGCGCCGCCAGGATCTGCGCGGCAGCATCGACTGAAGGAACCACCCATGCCCGGACCTTTCGATCTTTCGGACGATGCCGCCTACGCGCGCTGGCGCGAGGAAAAGCTCGATACCGCACCGAGCCGCCTCGAGGATGTCGTCGTCACGGTCGATGATCCGCGCCGGCTTTCGGCTGCGGAACGTCGCAGCATCGTCGATCTGAACGCGCGCTGCAACATGGCGATCTACGTCGGCAGGACAGGCGCAGATCCCGACAAGGACATCCCCCGCCTGCTCGGCGAGCAACTCGGGCTGCATACCTTGGACGGCCACTGGCTGACTGACAGCGACGGCATTTCTCCCCTATCCGTCATCGGTGCCGAGCAGCGCGGCGAGCGCAAGGATTTCATTCCCTATACGGACAAGCCGATCAGGTGGCATACCGATGGCTACTACAACCCGCCGGAACGTACCATCCGCGGCCTCATGCTCCATTGCGTGCAAAGTGCTGCGACGGGCGGAGAAAACCAGTTGCTCGACCACGAGCTCGCCTACATTGCGCTGCGTGACGAGAATCCGGATTACATCTGTGCCCTGTCGGCGCCGGCGGCGATGACCATACCGCCGCGCCTGGACGAGGAGGGCGAAGCGCGCGCCGCGCAGCCGGGCCCGGTCTTTTCCGTGAATGCCGACGGCACGCTGCACATGCGCTACACGGCGCGTACCGTCAGCATCGCCTGGCGTGAGGACGCGATCACCCAGACCGCCGTGGCGGCGCTGGCGAAACTGCTGGCGACACCGACGCCCTGGACCCTGCATGGCCGGCTGGAACCGGGCATGGGTCTGGTTTGCAACAACGTGCTGCATGATCGCAGCGGCTTCACCGAGACCGCCGAAAAGCGGCGCCTGCTCTATCGCGCCCGCTACTATGAACGCGTGGCGACCGCCTGACACGAACGCCATTCCCGCGTCGCAGCACCATCCCGGTCGATATAATCCGGCCCTGTCCTGAGAGGAGCCGTTCCACATGCCGCATCTGTCTCTCGAACTCGAGCGCAAGCTGACGACCGCCGTCGAGCGCATGCCTGCGTTCCCGAAGAGCGTGCAGTCGGTACTGGAGCTGACCCGCAACATCAACTGCCTGCCGAAGGACCTGGTCGGCGTCATCGAGAAGGATCCGGTGATGACGATGAAGATCCTGCGCGTCATCAACTCGGCCTATTACGGCCTGCCGAACAAGATCAACTCGGTCGGGCAGTCGGTGGTTTATCTCGGCATCAACACCATCAAGAACCTCGCCCTGTCGTTCGCCGCCGTCGGCATCCTGCCGCGCTTCAACACCACCGGCTTCGACATCCAGCGCTATCTGCTGCACTCGCTGACGGTCGCGGCCGTCGCTCGCATGCTCTGCGAGAAATATGCGCGCGGCGAGGCCGATCCGATGGACTGCTACATCGCCGGCCTGCTGCACGACTTCGGCAAGGTGGTGTTCGCCCAGTTTCTTTCCGTCGAGTTCATGAAGTCGCTTGCGGCCGCGATCGACTTCGAAAAGCCGCTCTACCTCGCCGAGCAGGAAATCATCGGGGCAGACCATGCCTATGTGGGCGCCCTGCTGGCGAAGAAGTGGCAGTTCGCCGAGCCGCTCGTGGAATGCATCCGCGACCACCATCACGAGGACGCCGCACCTTCGGCGATGCTCGATTGCCTGCGCATGGCCGACATGGTCTGCCGCATGCAGGATTTCGGCGAGGCTGGCAACCCATGGCGCGATGGCGAGCTGGCGCGCATGCCGGCGCGCTTCGGCGGCGATATCGCCGAGGTAATCGCCCGGCTCGGCGACCTGCAGAAGATCGTCGCTGACGCGCAGTCGTTTGCCCAGATCGGCACGGAAAGGTAGTCCGTCATGAAGGTGAAAATGTGGGGCGTGCGCGGTTCGATCCCTTCACCGGGACCGCACACCGTGCGTTACGGCGGCAATACCACCTGCATCGAGGTGCGCAGCGACGACGACAGCCTGATCATCCTCGATGCCGGCACCGGCATCTTCCCGCTGGCGCAGAGCCTGCTCCCGCGACTTCCGGTCACGGCCAACATCTTCATCACGCACACCCACTGGGACCACATCCAGGGGCTGCCTTTCTTCATTCCGATCTTCATTCCCGGCAACACGCTGCGCATCCATGGCGCCTACGACCTCGTCACGATGCAGGGCATAGAGCATGTGATGAGCGTGCAGTTGCAGTTCAGCTATTTCCCGATCCGCGAGGCGGAGCTCAAGGCGCGGGTCGAATACGAAACGCTCACGGTCGGCACGCCGATGGCGATCGGCGACGCGAACGTGACTCCCGTGCTGATGAACCATCCGGTTCCCGACCTCGGCTACCGTGTCGATTGCAACGGCAAGTCGCTGTTCTTCACCGGCGATCACGAGCCCTGGCGGAACATCTATGCTCCCGAGGATCCGGAATATGCCGAGTATCAGGCGATGGTCGAGCAGCGCCAGGCCGAACTCGATGCCACCATCGGCCCGGTTGACCTGCTGATCGTCGATACCGCCTATACCGAGGCCGAATATGCGCAGAAGATCGGCTGGGGCCATGGTACCTTCGATACCGCCGTCGCGATGGCGCGGCGGATCGGCGCGAAGCGCCTGCTATTCACCCATCACGAACCGACGCGGAGCGACGATGCGCTCGAAGCGATCTTCGCCGAGGTGCGGGCGCGCTATCCGGACATCGACTGCGAACTGATGCTGGCGCGCGAAGGGATGGAGATCGTCCTCTAGATCTGCGCGAGGGCGGAGGCTTCGTCCAGCGCCGCCTGCGCCTGCAGGATCTGGTCGTCGAGGCGGGCGGCCATCTCGGCCAGCAGGTCGCGACCCTGGCGGGTCGCCAGCCGTGCGGCGGCGAACAACTCGTAGAGGCGTGAGCCATAGAGACGGTCGAGTTCCGCGGCGATGGCCGCGATACGGCGGCGGATGGCCTCGACCTGGGTCGCCAGTACCGCGTTGGCAGAAGTCGGTCCCGGCGGGACGGCACTGCGTGCCGGGCGGACGTCCCGGTCGCCCCGGCGGCCCTCCAGCCAAAGGGACAGCACCTCGTCCAGCGCGGCGGCATCGCCGGCCCGGTAGGCCCGGTTCGCTTCACTCATCAACTGGGTGCGCCAGGCGCGATCGTCCTCGTCGCTGGCGCGGTCCGGATGAATCTTCTGCGCCAGCTGGCGAAAGCGCTTCTTGAGGTCGTCGCCGGGCCGGAACGGTTCATCGGCCATTGCCGGGTTTTCCCGGTACTGGCGGTTTTCCTGGCGGGAGCGAGCGGCGCGCGCTGCCGCCGCTTGTGCCGTGGTGCGAAGCTCAGGGTCGTCCGGCGACTGCTGCATGCGCAGCTGTGCCAGTTCCGCCTGCAGGCGGTCGAGTTCGGCGAGCCGTCCCGCGATGATCGCGTGATAGCGGGTGCTGAAGTTCGCCAGTTCTCCCTGTGCCGTCGCGAGTTCGAGTTCCATTTCGGCGAGTTCCTGGCCGAGCACCTCGAGTTCGGCGCGCAAACGGATGGCCTCGTCGATGCAGGCAAGACCGGTGGGCCCCAGAAGAGTCGCCGCGGACAGGATCAGCGTTTGCCGCGCCGCCGTCGCGGCGCTGGCGAATCCCTGGCTGGTGCCGACGCAGACTGTCCAGTCGGCGGGGGCGGCCAGCCGGTCGACGAGCACCTGCGGACCGATGCGTACCGGGAAGAGTTGTGCGATTCCGTCAGGAGGCAGCTCCTTGTCTAGGCCGCGTGCGCTCCAGGCGAGGCAGTTTCGCCATAGGTCGGCCTGGCGGTCGAGACGGGATTTCTGCGTCGTCCAGGCGGGGCCGGTGCTGTCGGCCCCATCGCGAGCCAGGCGGCTTTTCAGCAGCGAAAGTGTGGCGCGCAGGGCGATGCGCCCCGCATGGTCGGCTGCGGGCAGGACCAGGCAGAGTGGCCGCAGGTGCAGGTCGAGCGCATTGGAAAGCTCGGGCAGCAGGCCGTCGTCGGCCGTGATGATCCACAGCGTGCGATCGCGGGCGAGCGCTTCGGCAGCCAATGCCGCCAGGACGGCGACCATGGCAGCGGGGTCGGAGGGCGGGGCGGCTTCCCGAAAAGTCGGCGCCGGCGGGACGGCGCAGAAGTGCGCGAGCCAGTCGTGCAGCGTGGTGGCGATGTCCGGTGCGGAATCCATGCGGCATTGTAGAGGCCGGTGCTGCGTCGCAGCCGGAATCCAAGCCCGGACAAACGGGCGGAAAGCGGCCCATTTCGGCGCACCGGCGGCGTTTGCCCGGGCGGCGATCGTAGTAAAGTCATGTTCCATTCGCATCGCCCGGAGGACTGTCCGTGTTTTCCATCATTCAGGCTGCCGGCTGGCCGATCTGGTTCCTGCTGCTGGCCTCGGTCATCGCCGTCGCGCTCATCATCGAGCGCACCACCGCCCTGCGCCGGTCCAAGGTCGTGCCGAACGGTCTGCTGCAAAGCGCGATCGCCGAGTACCGGCGTACCGGCGTCACCGAGGATCTGCTGCGGCGGCTCGACACCCATTCGCCGCTCGGAAGGGTCTTCGCTGCCGGCTTGAGGAACGACCGCAGTTCGCGCGAGGTCATGAAGGAGGCGATCGAAGAAGCGGGGCGTGGTGCCGCACACGAGCTCGAGCGATTCCTCACCACGCTCGGCACCATTGCCTCGATCAGCCCGCTGATGGGTCTGTTCGGCACGATCGTCGGCATGATCGAGATCTTCGGCTCGGCGACGGCGGCGGGCAACAATCCGCAACAGCTCGCCCACGGCATCTCGGTCGCGCTCTACAACACCGGCTTCGGCCTGATCATCGCGATTCCCGCGATGATCGCCTACCGGCATTTCCGCGCCTTCGTCGACAGCTGCGTGATCGAGATGGAGCAACAGGCGCTCAAGCTGGTCGAACAGCTGCACGGAGAGCGCAAGTGAACTTCCAGCGCGGCCGATCTCGCGAGGAGCCGGAGATCAACCTGATTCCGATGATCGACGTGTTGCTGGTGATCCTGATCTTCCTCATGATCACCACGACCTATTCGAAATTCGCCGGCCTCGAGATCAACCTGCCGACCGCCGATGCGCAGGCGCAGCAGGACAAGCCGCGCGAGATCGATGTCGTGGTCACCGCCACCGGGACCGTGATGGTGAGCAAGACGCCGTTGACCGGTGGCGTCGAAGCCATCGGCATCGCCCTGCGCCGTGCCGCCGAAGGCGTTCAGGAGCCGGTGGTCGTCATCAATGCCGATGCGAAGGCGGCGCACCAGAGCGTCATCGACGTCATGCAGGCGGCGCGCAATGCCGGCCTGTCGCATATTTCCTTTGCCACCCAGCAGAAGCAGTGATGGGCTGATCGATCTCTGGCGGACGCGCGGACTGTTCGCGTGGCTGCTTTGGCCGCTTGGACTCTGTTTCTTCACTCTTGTTGCCCTCCGCCGTGCTGCCTATCGCCTCGGCCTGCTGGGCAGCGAACGCCTGCCGGTGCCGGTCGTGGTGATCGGCAATCTGGTCTCGGGCGGTGCGGGCAAGACGCCGTTGACGCTGTGGCTGGCGCAGCAGTTGCGCGCGCGCGGGCGTCGGCCCGGCATCGTCAGCCGCGGCTATGGCCGTACCGATGCGTCGGTGCGAAAAGTCGGCGCGGGCGAGACGGCGGAAACGGTCGGCGACGAGCCGCTGCTGCTCGCCCGCCGCAGCGGCTGTCCGGTGACGGTCGGGGCCGACCGCGCCGCGGCGGCACGCGCCCTGCTGACGGCGCATCCCGATTGCGACGTGATCCTGTGTGATGACGGGCTGCAGCACTACCGGCTGCAACGCGATGTCGAGATCGCGGTCGTCGACCGGCGCGGCTTGATGAACGGCTGGCCCCTGCCCGCGGGTCCCTTGCGCGAACCCGCCTCGCGGCTGCGTTCGGTCGATGCCGTCGTAGCCCATGATTGTGCTGCCGCCTTTGCGCGCGACACCCCTGCCTACCGGATGCACCTGCGGGGCGATCGCTTCTGTCGGCTCGACGCGCCGGAGATCCGGGCGACACCGGGAGAACTCGCCGGGTTGCGCCTGCATGCCGTCGCCGGCATCGGCGAGCCGCAGCGCTTTTTCGACCATCTGGCGGCGCTCGGGCTCGAGTTCGAATCGCACGCGTATCCGGATCATCACCGTTATGCCGCGACAGACCTGTCATTCACCGGCGACGCGATCCTGACGACGGAAAAGGACGCGCTAAAATGCGCCGGCCTGACCACCCTGCCGATCTGGGTGTTGCCGGTCGATGCTGTCGTCGCGCCGGATCTGGCCGCACTTGTCCTGGAGAAAATCGATGGATCCGCGCCTGCTTGAAATTCTCGTCTGCCCGATCTGCAAGGGACCGCTCGACTACCGCAAGCCGCAGTCCGAACTCGTCTGCAAGGCCTGCCGTCTCGCTTTCCCCGTCAAGGACGACATCCCCGTGATGCTCGAGGACGAAGCCCGGCAACTCGGCCCCGAAGAAGCCTAGCCGACGATGGATTTCCGCGTCGTCATTCCGGCGCGTTTTGCCTCGACGCGGCTGCCCGGCAAGCCGCTCGCTGATATTGCCGGCAAGCCGATGGTGGTGCGGGTGTGCGAGGCGGCCGCACGCAGCGGTGCCGGCGAAATCGTCGTCGCCACCGACGATCCGCGCGTACTGGAAGCGGTGGCCGCCCATGGATATCCGGCGATGCTGACACGTGCCGACCATCCCAGCGGCACGGACCGTATCGCGGAAGTGGCGCAAGAACGTGGCTGGCACGATGACGAGATCGTGGTCAATGTGCAGGGCGACGAACCGCTCATCGACCCGGCCCTGATCGCGCAGGTCGCACAGGCGCTGGCCGGCGATGCAACTGCGTCGATCGCCACGGCCGCCCATGCGATCGATGACATCGCCGACTTCCTGAACCCGAATGTCGTCAAGGTCGTCACCACCGCGAACGGCCGCGCCCTGTACTTTTCGCGTGCGCCGATTCCCTGGCATCGCGACGGCCTGGCCGCCAACCGGGAACGCTTGCCGGATGGCTTCGTGCCACTTCGTCATGTTGGCCTGTATGCCTATCGGGTCGCTTTTCTGCAGCGTTACGGCCTGCTCGCACCTGCACCGGTCGAGGTATGCGAGTCGCTCGAACAGTTGCGCGCGCTATGGCATGGCTTCTCGATTCGCGTCGTCGATTGCGCACACACCCCGGCCCCCGGCGTCGATACAGCCGAGGATCTCGAGCGCATCAGAAACATCTTTGCGGCCATGGATAAGTCGTGAGAATCCCGTCATTTGCACTTCTGCTCGAGCGGGTTGCCGATTGGGAGTAAGTTCCCGGTCGCATGGAGTGGAGTCTTATAAAATAATATAATCGTTCCATAAGATCATTAGAGAAGGAGACACCATGCGTCTGATTTTGTTGGGCCCTCCCGGTGCGGGCAAGGGTACGCAGGCCAATTTCATCAAGGAAAAATTCGGCATCCCGCAGATTTCGACCGGCGACATGCTGCGCGCGGCCGTCAAGGCGGGAACCCCGCTCGGCCTCGAAGCCAAGAAGATCATGGATGCCGGCGGCCTGGTCCGCGACGACATCATCATCGGGCTGGTCAAGGACCGCCTCAAGGAAGCCGACTGCAAGAGCGGCTACATGTTCGACGGTTTCCCGCGCACGATCCCGCAAGCCGAAGCGATGAAGGAGGCCGGCGTACCGATCGATTTCGTACTCGAAATCGACGTGCCGGACAGCGAAATCGTGGCCCGCATGAGCGGACGCCGCGTCCATGTGGCGTCGGGCCGTACTTACCATGTCAAGTTCAATCCGCCAAAGGCCGAAGGCAAGGACGACGTGACCGGCGAGCCGCTGATCCAGCGCGATGACGACAAGGAAGAAACCGTGCTGAAGCGCCTCGAGGTCTATCACCAGCAGACCGAGGCGCTGGTCGGCTACTACGGCAAGTGGGCCGAGAGCGGCCAGCCGGGTGCGCCCAGGTATCGCAAGATCAACGGCCTCGGCAAGGTGGATGACGTCCGTGACGCCGCCTTCGCCGCGCTGAAGTAATCGATACCGTCAGGGAGAACAGCACATGGCAGTCAAGAAAATGAACGCGTTCTACGCCCAGTCGGGCGGCGTGACCGCAGTCATCAATGCGTCCGCCTGCGGCGTGATCGAGACGGCACGCAAGCACAAGGACAAGATCGGCAAGGTCTATGCCGGCCGCAACGGCATCATCGGTGCGCTGACCGAGGACCTGATCGACACCACGATGGAATCCGCATCCGCGATCGCCGCACTGCGCCACACGCCGTCGGGCGGCTTCGGTTCGTGCCGCTACAAGCTGAAATCACTGGAGGCCAACAAGCGCGAGTACGAGCGCCTCATCGAGGTCTTCAAGGCCCACAACATCGGCTACTTCTTTTACAACGGCGGCGGTGACTCGGCCGACACCTGCTACAAGGTATCGCAACTGTCCGAAACGCTGGGTTATCCGGTGCAGGCCATCCATGTGCCCAAGACGGTCGACAACGATCTGCCGATCACCGACAATTGCCCGGGCTTCGGCTCGGTGGCCAAGTACATCGCCGTGTCGACGCTGGAAGCGACCTACGATGTGCGTTCGATGTGCGCCACCTCGACCAAGGTGTTCGTGCTCGAGGTGATGGGCCGCCATGCCGGCTGGATCGCCGCCGCGGGGGCGATGGCTTCGACCAGTGACACGGAACTGCCGATCGTCGTGCTGTTCCCCGAGGTGCTGTTCGACCAGAAGAAGTTCCTGGCCAAGGTGCAAGGGCTGGTCAAGAAGTTCGGCTTCTGCACGGTGGTCGTTTCCGAAGGCTGCCACTGGCCCGACGGCAAGTTCCTCGCCGAGCAGGGGACGCGCGACGCTTTCGGTCATGCCCAGTTGGGCGGGGCCGCACCGGTGGTCGCCAACATGATCAAGGATGCGCTCGGCTACAAGTTCCACTGGGGCGTGGCCGACTACATGCAGCGTGCCGCCCGCCACATCGCCTCGAAGAGCGACGTGGATCAGGCCTACGCGATGGGCAAGGCGGCCGTCGAGTTCGCCCTCAAGGGCCACAACTCGGTGATGCCGACTGTCGAGCGCCTCTCGAACAAGCCGTACAAGTGGAAGGTCGGCATGGCACCGTTGTCCAAGGTTGCCAACGTCGAGAAGATGATGCCGAAGAGCTTCATCACCAAGGATGGCTTTGGCATCACCGAGAAGTGCCGCGAGTATCTCGGTCCGCTGATGAAAGGCGAGGATTATCCGCCCTACGGAGCGGACGGCCTGCCGAAGTACGTGACTTTGAAAAATGTCGCGGTGGCGAAGAAGCTGCCTGCCTTCAAGCTGTGATCTTTCGTTTTTGATGTCCCCAACAACCCGCCCCACCGGGGCGGGTCAATTACAATTTGATAAGCTGTACTTATCTTCTAAATAGGGGGGTCTATGTCTTCAGGTCTGATGTTCGCATTGGTCTGTGCAGTCGGCGCGATTGCATATGGCTGGATTTCCGCTCAGTGGATTCTCGCGCAGCCGACCGGCAACGATCGCATGCGTGCCATCTCGGCGGCCGTCCAGGAGGGAGCGCAAGCCTATCTCAGGCGCCAATACACGACGATCGCCATGGTCGGCATCGTGCTGGCAGTGCTGATCGCGGTTTTCCTGGGGTTGTCCACGGCGATCGGTTTCGTGCTCGGAGCCGTGCTGTCCGGAGCCGCGGGCTTCATCGGCATGAACGTTTCGGTGCGCGCGAACGTGCGTACGGCCGAGGCGGCCAGCAAGGGGCTGAATGAGGCCCTCAACGTGGCGTTCCGCGGCGGCGCCATCACCGGCATGCTGGTGGTTGGCCTCGGCCTGCTCGGCGTCGCCGGCTACTATGCCATCCTCAGGTCGATGGCGGGCGATCAGAGTCTCGACCACATCCTGCATCCGCTCGTCGGTCTCGGCTTCGGTTCCTCGCTGATCTCGATCTTCGCGCGTCTCGGTGGCGGCATCTTCACCAAGGGCGCCGACGTCGGCGCCGACCTGGTGGGCAAGGTGGAGGCCGGCATTCCCGAAGACGATCCCCGCAACCCGGCGGTGATCGCCGATAACGTGGGCGACAACGTCGGCGACTGCGCGGGCATGGCAGCCGACCTGTTCGAGACCTACGCGGTCACCATCGTCGCGACGATGCTGCTGGGCGCCCTGCTGTTCAAGGCGAACGGAGCCGCGGCGGAGACGGCGGTGCTGTATCCGCTGGTGCTGGGTGGCTTCTCGATCATCGCCTCGATCGTTGGCGCGATGTTCGTCAAGACCTCGCCTGGCGCGAAGATCATGAACGCGCTCTACAAGGGGCTGATCGTCGCCGGCGTGCTCGCACTGGTGGCCTTCTATCCGCTGACCGGCTGGATCGTCGATGACCACCTGCTCGACCAGGTGCTCGGCGTGAGCGGCGGTTCGCAGATGCGCCTCTACGGCGCCGCGGTCATCGGCCTTGTGCTGACCGGTCTGATGGTTTACATCACCGAGTACTACACCGCGACCGAGTTCAAGCCGGTGCGCCACATCGCCGAAGCCTCGACGACCGGCCACGGCACGAACGTGATTGCCGGTCTCGGCGTATCGATGAAGGCGACGGCCTGGCCCGTGCTGGCGGTCTGTGCATCGATCTGGTCGGCTTATGTGATGGGCGGTCTTTATGGCATCGCCATCGCCGCAACCTCGATGCTCTCGATGGCCGGCATCATCGTCGCGCTCGACGCCTATGGCCCGATCACCGACAACGCCGGTGGCATCGCCGAAATGGCCGAACTGCCCGAGTCCGTACGCAACATCACCGATCCGCTCGACGCCGTCGGCAACACCACCAAGGCGGTGACCAAGGGTTATGCGATCGGTTCGGCCGGCCTGGCCGCGCTGGTGCTGTTCGCCGACTTCACCCATGGTCTCGAGGCGGTGAAACCCGGTACGCATTTCGCCTTCGACCTGGCTGATCCGGCCGTCATCATCGGACTCTTCGTCGGTGGCATGGTGCCGTATCTGTTCGGCGCGATGGGCATGGAAGCCGTTGGTCGCTCGGCCGGCGCGATCGTCATCGAGGTGCGTCGGCAGTTCCGCGAGATCAAGGGCATCATGGAAGGCACGGCCAAGCCGGAATACGGCACCTGCGTCGACATGCTGACCAAGGCGGCGATCCGCGAAATGATGATTCCCTCGCTGCTGCCCGTACTGGTGCCCATCGTCGTCGCCGTGGCGATGAACTTCCTCATGCCGCCGATCGACGGTGTCGGTGCCGGCGTTCGCGCGCTGGGCGGCGTCCTTATGGGCACCATCGTCACTGGCCTGTTCGTCGCGATCTCGATGACGACCGGCGGCGGTGCCTGGGACAACGCCAAGAAGTACATCGAGGAAGGCAATTTCGGCGGCAAGGGTTCCGACGCACACAAGGCGGCGGTAACCGGCGACACGGTCGGCGATCCCTACAAGGACACGGCCGGTCCCGCGGTCAACCCGCTGATCAAGATCATCAACATCGTGGCGCTGCTGATCGTGCCGCTGGTGGCCTGATGCATCCGGCCTGACTGGCACGCGGAGACGGGCAGCTGCGGCTGCCCGTTGTCTTTTGTAAAAGTCGGCGCCGGCGGGACGGCGTTCAGGACGCGGAACGCCGGCGGAAATCGCGCAGGCGGAAACCCAGCAGCCAGAGCGTGGCGAAATAGGCTGCAGCACCTCCCGTCACCAGCAGGCCGAGGTGGATGACGCGATCCAGTGCGCCTGCCGACAGCCAGGTCTCTTCCGGTCCCGTACCCAGCCACAGGACGATTCCCAGAACGACCAGTGCCAGTGCGATTTTCAGCATGAAGCTGCCCCAGCCCGGCCGGGCGCGATAGGTGTCACGCTGACGCAGGCCGCGAAACAGCAATGCTGCATTCAGGCAGGAAGCGAGGCCTATGGACAGGGCGAGACCGGCGTGCTGCAGCGGGATGATGAAGGCGAGGTTCATCGCCTGCGTGGCCGTCAGGGTGATCAGGGCGAATTTCACCGGTGTCCGGATGTTCTGGCGGGCGTAGAAGCCCGGTGCCAGCACTTTCACGAGAATCATGCCGATCAGTCCGATGCTGTAGGCGACCAGTGCCTGACGGGTCTGCAAAACGTCGGCGGCCGTGAAGGCACCGTGCTGGAACAGTGTCGCGATCAGCGGTACGGCCAGCATGGCGAGGCCGAGCGCGGCCGGCAGGGTGAGCAGGAAGGTCAGTCGCAGGCCCCAGTCCAGCAGGGCGGAAAATTCCTGCGGATTTTCGGTGGCGTGCGCCTTGGCCAGGCTCGGCAGGAGGATCGTACCCAGCGCGGCGCCGAGCAACCCGGCCGGAAATTCCATCAGACGGTCGGCATAGTAGAGCCAGGAAACGCTGCCGGAAGTCAGGAACGAGGCGAAGATCGTGTTGATCAGCAGCGAGACCTGCGCGACGGAAACGCCGAGCACGGCCGGCGCCATCAGCTTGAGCACGCGCCGTACGCCGGGATCGCCCGGAGCGAATGCGATGCGCGGCAGCATGCCGATCCTGTGTAGGGATGGCAGCTGGAGAGCCAGTTGCAGCAGGCCACCGAGAAACACGGCCCAGGCAAGCGCCAGTACCGGCGGGTCGAAATACGGTGCGGCGAAGAGCGCCATGCCGATGAAGGACAGGTTGAGCAGAACCGGGGTGAACGCCGGCAGGGCGAACCGACTCCAGGTATTCAGGATGCCGGCGGCCAGGGCCACCAGGGCCATGAAGAGAATGTAGGGAAAAGCGATGCGGGTCAGCGTGACCGTCAGGGCGAACTTGTCGGGATCGGCAGCGAAGCCCGGGGCAGAGACGTGGATCAGCAGCGGGGCACCGATGACGCCCAGCAGTGCCACGACGAGGACAACGAGGAACAGCATCGTGGCCACCCGGTCGACGAGCTGGCGGGTGGCCTCCAGTCCGCGCTGATTGCGGTATTCGGCCAATAGCGGGACGAATGCCTGGGAGAACGCGCCCTCGGCGAATAGTCGGCGCAGCAGGTTGGGCAGCCGGAAGGCGACGAAAAAGGCGTCGGTCAGCATGCCGGCACCGAACGCCCGGGCGATGACGAAATCGCGGATGAAACCGAGAATTCGCGACAGCAGCGTCAGGCTGCTGACGGTGGCGAGCACGCGCAGAAGATTCATGGCTGGATGGTAACCATTCGACCCGGGACGGAAACCGGGAAATGTACCTTGCAAAGTGGTGCAACTCTACCTATAATCGCGCGCTTTCAACGAATTCCCACCGAGCTTACCCATGGCCAATACCGCCCAAGCCCGCAAGCGCGCCCGTCAATCCGACGTGCGTCGCGTCCATAACATGAGCCAGCGTTCCGAACTGCGCACCGCCATCAAGAAGGTGCGCAAGGCCGTCGCTGCCGGCGACAAGGCTGCCGCCCAGGCCGTCTTCAAGGAATCGCAGTGCGTCATCGACTCGATCGCCGACAAGAAGATCATTCACAAGAACGCCGCCGCCCGCCACAAGAGCCGCCTGTCTGCTGCCATCAAGGCACTGGCAGCCTGACGCTTTAAGCCCTTTTTTCCGACGGGTCGCTGAACAGGGACACGGCCATCCGCAAGGATGGCCGTGTCTTTTGCATTTTCAGTCGTTCGCTTTGGCTTCTTCCGTCCAGGGATCGACACGCAACTCGTTGTCGCGCGCGAAATTGACGAGGAACGTATAGGCCATCGGCTCGATGTCGTGAATGCGACCGTCCACGAAAACGCATTTTTCGCCATCCAGGTTGCCGGGCTGTACATAGGGCGAATAGGTCATGCGTCGCTGCGAGCCGAAGGCGGACATGACGCCGCACAACCGCTCCGCCCAGTCGCTGGGGCGAAATTTGCGACCCGCCTGCGTAACCCCGACGATGATGAAATTTTCGGCGACGAATGCGGGCATGCGAATGAATGTGGAGGTACGGTCAGCGGAGGGGTGTCAATAGAATCGCTATTAACTGGATGAATTGTAGCAAAAGATCAATTTAATCCATACGCGATGCTTCTGCTGTTTCGCCGAGGCCCCGCAGCGCCTATACAGCCTTGCCTTTTTCACTTATGATCTTTGTCCCGCAAAAACGAAACGGCGGCCTACTTCCGGCCGCCGTCTTCTTTTCAAAAGGCTGGATCCGATGTCGCACTTGATGAACAACTACGCCCGTCAGCCGGTGGCATTCACCCATGGGGCAGGCTGTCAGCTCTACGATGCCGCAGGAAGGCGCTATCTCGATGGTCTTGCCGGCATCGCCGTGAATACGCTGGGGCACAATCATCCACGCCTGGTTGCCGCGCTCGGCAGCCAGATCGGCAAGCTGATCCATGTGTCCAATGTCTACCGCGTCGCAGAGCAGGAAGCGTTGGCGGATCGCCTGGCCGCGCTGTCTGCGATGGATGAGGTTTTCTTCTGCAATTCGGGCTGCGAGGCCAACGAGGCTGCCATCAAGCTGGCACGCCTGTTCGGCCACCAGAAGGGCATCGAGCAACCGGCCGTCATCGTCATGGAGCATGCCTTCCACGGCCGGACGCTGGCGACCTTGTCCGCGACCGGCAACCGCAAGGTGCAGGCCGGCTTCGAGCCCCTCGTTCCCGGATTCGTACGCGTTCCGTTCGACGATCTTGCTGCGATCGAGCAGGTGGCCGCGAACAATCCCAACGTCGTCGCCGTGCTGTTCGAGCCCCTGCAGGGTGAAGGCGGCATCCATGTCGCCCACGACGATTTCATGCGCGGCCTGCGTCGCATCTGTGACGAGAAAGCGTGGCTGTTCATGGTCGATGAGGTCCAGTGCGGCATCGGCCGTACCGGTCAATGGTTCGCGCACCAGCATGCTGGCATCCGGCCCGACGTGATGACGCTGGCCAAGGGGCTCGGTTCCGGCGTGCCTGTCGGCGCCTGCCTGACGGCCGGCCCGGCAACGGGTGTCTTCAAGCCGGGCAATCATGGCTCGACCTTCGGCGGCAATCCGCTCGCCTGCGTCGCGGCGCTGACCACGCTGGCCGTGCTCGAAGAGGAAAATCTGCTGGCGCATGCCGCGGCGCTGGGTGACCGCATTCGTTCCCGTTCGCGTGAAGCGCTGGCGGGGGAGGGCGGGGTCGTGGACATCCGGGGCAACGGCCTGATGATCGGTATCGAACTCGATCGTCCCTGTGGCGCGCTGGTTGCGGCCGGCCTAGAGGCCGGCATCCTGATCAACGTCACGGCCGACAAGGTCGTCCGCTTGCTGCCGCCGCTGGTGATGACCAATGACGAGGCCGACGAACTGGTCGATCGGCTGGTCGATATCGTTCGCCGGTTTCTGGCCGCGTAAGGAGGTTCGACATGAGCGCCCCGCGTCATTTTCTGCAGTTCAAGGACTTCACGCGCGCCGAATTCGAGTATCTGTTCGAACGTGCGGCAACGATCAAGCAGCGCTTCAAGGCCTACCAGAAATACTGGCCGCTTGAAGACCGCACGCTGGTGATGATCTTCGAAAAGGCGAGCACGCGCACACGCCTGTCGTTCGAGGCCGGTATGCACCAGCTCGGCGGCTCGGCGATCTACCTCAACACGCGCGATTCCCAGCTCGGTCGCGGCGAGCCGGTCGAGGATGCCGCCGAGGTGATCTCGCGCATGAGCGATGCGGTCATGATCCGTACCTACGAACAGGACATCATCGAGCGCTTCGCGCGCCATTCGCGCGTGCCGGTGATCAACGGCCTGACCAACGAATACCACCCCTGCCAGATCATGGCCGACATCTTCACCTTCATCGAGCATCGCGGCTCGATCCAGGGCAAGACGGTCGCCTGGATCGGCGACTCGAACAACATGTGCAACACATGGCTGCAGGCCGCCGAACTGCTCGACTTCAATGTGCATGTGTCGACGCCGCCCGGTTACGAGGTCGAACCCGAACGTGCCGGCCTCTACGGCACCGACCATTTCGAGCAGTTTGCCGATCCCATGGAGGCGGCGCGCGACGCCGATCTGGTGACGACGGACGTGTGGACATCGATGGGTTTCGAAGCCGAGAATGAACAGCGCCTCAAGGCATTTGCCGACTGGCAGGTCGATGGCGACATGATGCGTGTGGCGAAGGCGGATGCCGTGTTCATGCATTGCCTGCCGGCGCATCGCGGCGAAGAGGTCGCGGCGGAAGTGATCGACGGACCGCAAAGCGTCGTGTGGGACGAGGCGGAAAACCGCCTGCATACGCAGAAGGCGCTGCTCGAGTTTCTGGTGCTGGGAAAAGTCAAGGAATAAAGGAAAAGGGAATGGCGAAAGCGAAAGGCAATAAAGGCGTCAGCAAGGTCGCAAAGGTAGTATTGGCCTACTCGGGCGGGCTCGATACCTCGGTGATCCTCAAGTGGCTGCAGGACACCTACGGCTGTGAGGTGGTGACCTTCACCGCCGATCTCGGCCAGGGCGAGGAACTGGAACCGGCGCGCGCGAAGGCGTTGAAACTGGGCATCAAGAAGCAGAACATCTTCATCGACGACCTGCGCGAGGAGTTCGTGCGCGACTTCGTCTTTCCGATGTTCCGCGCCAACACGATCTACGAGGGCGAATACCTGCTCGGTACGTCGATCGCCCGGCCGCTGATCGCCAAGCGCATGATCGAGATCGCCCGCAAGGTCGGTGCCGAGGCCATCTCCCACGGCGCCACCGGCAAGGGCAACGACCAGGTGCGCTTCGAACTCGGCGCCTACGCGCTGATGCCGAATGTCAAGGTCATCGCGCCCTGGCGCGAGTGGGATCTGCTCTCGCGCGAGAAGCTGATGGCCTACGCCGAGGCGCACGGCATTCCCATCGACATGAAGCACAAGAAGGGCGGCTCGCCCTATTCGATGGACGCCAACCTGCTGCACATCTCCTACGAGGGCCGCCATCTCGAAGATCCGGCCGCCGAAGCCGAGGAATCGATGTGGCGCTGGACCGTGGCGCCCGAAAAGGCACCCGCCAAACCCGAATATCTCGACCTCGAGTTCAAGGCCGGCGACCTGATCGCCATCAACGGCAAGAAGATGAAGGCGCACGAACTGCTCGCCACGCTCAACCAGATCGGCGGCAGGCACGGCGTCGGCCGCCTCGACCTCGTTGAGAACCGTTATGTCGGCATGAAGTCGCGCGGCTGCTACGAAACGCCCGGTGGCACGATCCTGCTCAAGGCGCACCGCGGCATCGAATCGGTCTGCCTCGACCGCGAGGTCGCGCATCTCAAGGACGACCTGATGCCGCGCTACGCCAGCCTGATCTACAACGGCTACTGGTGGAGTCCCGAGCGCCAGGCACTGCAGGTGCTGATCGACCACACGCAGCAGAGTGTCAATGGCTGGGTGCGCGTCAAGCTCTACAAGGGCAGCGTCAGCGTCGTCAGCCGCGACTCGAAGACCGATTCGCTGTTCGATCCGACCATCGCCACCTTCGAGGATGACGCCGGCGCCTATGACCAGAGGGATGCGGGCGGCTTCATCAAGCTCAATGCCCTGCGCATGCGCATCGCCGAGAATGCACGCCAGAAGCGGAACCGGAAGAAGTAAATGTTCGGTTACACGGAAGAGCAGATCGCCCATTTCGGCATGACGTTCGGCCTCGGGGCCTTCATGCTGTACATGCTCTTCATCATCGGGGAACTGGCCTATCGGTCGAAGGCGGGCAAGGTCGGTACCTTCGCGCTGTTCTTCGTGCTCGCCTTCGGCATGCTGGGTTTCGTCGCCAAGAACATCATCGAGAAAATGTGGGGTATCTGAACATGACCGTGTTGAAAAATGAGTTCGATAACGTAAGCGTCGTCAAGCAGGCCAATGTCTATTTCGACGGCAAGTGCGTCAGCCACACCGTCCAGTTCGCCGACGGCACGAAGAAAAGCGTCGGCGTGATCCTGCCGGCCACGCTGACCTTCAACACCGGCGCACCCGAGATCATGGAAACTGTCGCCGGGGCCTGCCGTTATCGCCTGAAAGGGGATGACTGGAAGACCGCCTCGGCCGGCGAGAGTTTCAACGTGCCCGGCAACTCGTCCTTCGACATCGAGGTCACGGGTGAGCCCTACCACTACGTTTGTCACTTCGGATAAGCGCCATGCCTTCGTTCGACATCACCTCCGAAGCCGACATGGTGGCGCTGAAGAACGCCGTCGATGTTGCCGGCCGCCAGATCGGCAACCGCTACGACTTCAAGGGCACGAGTGCCAAGGCCGAGATCAACGAGAAGGACAAGCTGATCACGCTCTGGGGGGATTCGGAATTCCAACTCGGCCAGATCAAGGACATCCTTTTCCCGGAGATGGAGAAGAAGGAGCGCGAGAGCACCAAGCGTCTCGATATCGGCGTGGTGCAGAGCGTCTCCGGCAACAAGGCCAAGCAGGAACTGAAGATCAAGTCCGGCATCGAGCAGGAACTGGCGAAGAAACTCGTCAAGCTGGTCAAGGACAGCAAGCTGAAGGTCCAGGCGACGATCCAGGGCGAGGCGGTGCGCGTCACCGGCGCCAAGCGCGACGATCTGCAGGCGGCGATCGCGCTGGTCAAGAAGTCGATCACCGACTTCCCGCTCAGCTACGGAAATTTCCGCGATTGAGAGGGATACGGCGCCGTCCCGCCGGCGCCGTTTTTATCGAAGTCCGGCGATCCAGCGGGTATAGAGCCGGTCCGCAGCCAAGCGCATCCTGGCGATACGCTCTTCGAGTCGCTCGTACATTTCCTCGGGGCGTTGCACCGAAGGGCCGGGGGTGGCCTTCTCCTCATCCCATACCTTGTTCCAGAGGCGGATCATCGCCCCAGTCATCTCGACGTGGCACTGCATGGCTAGGTGCGGCCCCATGACAAAGGCCTGATTGTCGCAATGCGCGCTTTTCAGGATGCGCGTCGCCCCGGACGGAATGGAGAAGGTTTCGCCATGCCAATGGAAGGCATCGAAACCGGCAAAGTCCCCGAGCCAGTCGGCAGCGGCCGGGCTGGTGGTTTCGACGTGCCCCCAGCCGAGTTCCTTGACCGAGTTGCGTGTCACCGAGCCTCCGAGTGCCTTGGCCATCAATTGGCCACCAAGGCAGTGACCGAGGACAGGAACGCCGGCATCCACTGCGGCGCGGATCAACGCCAGCACCGGTGGTATCCATGGCAGGTCGTCGTTGACGCTCATCGGCCCGCCCATGAAGCACAGACCGGAAAAATCGGCACACGTCGGCGGCGGCAGGGCGCCGGCATCGATGCAGACCAGTTGCCAGGGAATCCCGTGGGCGTCGAGGAAGGTGGCAAAATAGCCGGGGCCTTCCCCGGTATGGTGGCGAAAGATGGCAATGGGGTTCATGGGCGACGAGGGCAATGTCTGAGCGGGTCGGTAAAGTGATTCTAGCGTCGGGACAGATATCGGTGGCGTGGCTGCGAGCGCGGTGTGCGGAGGCTCGGCCCCGTCCAGCAGTCGAGGAAGAAGGCCGGTCCGGCCGGGATACGGTAGCAGCGGCTGTGCTTGTGCCGATCATCGACCGGCCCAGCGGATTGACGGTCCTGCTCACGCAGCGCACGGCCCACCTGCGCGACCATCCCGGCCAGGTCAGTTTCCCGGGAGGGCGCTGCGAGCCCCGGGATGCCGATCCGCAGGCCACTGCCCTGCGTGAAGCCGAAGAGGAGGTCGGTCTTCGGCCGGACCAGGTCGAAGTGATCGGCTGCCTGCCCGAGTACGCTACCAGCACGGGCTTCCGCGTCACCCCGGTGGTGGGGGTGGTGACGCCGCCACTGAATTTGCGGCTGGACGATTTCGAGGTCGCGGAAGTCTTCGAGCCGCCCCTGTCCTTCCTGCTCGATGCCACCAATTTCCGGCGCGAGTCCGTCCTCTATCAAGGTGTGCAACGGGAGTTCTGGGCGGTGCCCTGGGAGGGACGCTACATCTGGGGCGCCACGGCCGGGATGCTGGTCGGATTGCGCGAATGCCTGCAGGCGTCCGCATGACGGTCGGGCAGGGGCGAGTGTGATATCTTCGCCGGGCGCCCCGCACGGTAATTCTTCATGACCTTCCTCAGCATCCTCTGCGTACTCGTCATCGAACAGATCAAGGCCTCGCCGATGGCGCGCATCTGCTCCGCGGTGGGTGGCTTCGCCGACTTCCTCGAACAGCGCTTCAACGGTGGCGAGCGTCGCCATGGCATGACGGCCTGGAGCCTTGGCGTGTTGCTGCCGGCCCTGCTGGTCCTGGCACTCCAGATCCTCGCCTGTGCCGTGCATCCGCTGGCAGCCTTCCTCTTCAATGTCGGCGTGCTCTACTTCACCCTCGGTTTCCGCCAGTTCAGTCACTACTTCACCGACATCCAGCTCGCTTTGCGCATGGGTGAGACCGAACGTGCCCGGCAACTGCTCGCGGAGTGGCGCGGCACGGGCGCCGAGCGGCTCGGCTCGGCCGAGATCGCCCGGTTGAGCATCGAGCAGGGGATCATCGCGTCGCACCGCCATGTCTTCGCCCCGCTGTTGTGGTTCGTCGTCCTCGGGCCGGCCGGTGCGGTGTTCTACCGGCTAGGCCTCGGCATGACGCAGCATTGGTCGCGGGGCGGCTTGCCGACCGGCGAGGAGGGGCAGTTCGACCGGTTCGCGCGCGAAGCCTTCCAGATCATCGACTGGCTGCCGGCACGCCTGACGGCCGTCACCTTCGCCGTGGTCGGCGATTTCGAGGACGCCGTATATTGCTGGCGTACCCAGGCGGGACAGTGGGCAGAGGCTGCGACCGGTATACTGCTGGCCAGCGGTGCCGGCGCCTTGGGTATCAAGCTCGGTCAGCCGCTGCCGGGGGTGGCTGAAATCGAGGCGCGCCCGGAACTCGGCCTCGGCGACGATGCCGACATCGAGCATCTGCAGAGTGCGACCGGACTCGTCTGGCGCGCTCTGGTGTTGTGCCTGCTGCTGCTGGCGCTGCTGACGGTGGCCAGTTGGGTGGGTTAGTACCGAAACGTTTTCGATTCATAAAAAACCAGGAGTGGAAAAATGTCGAACAAGGAAGTTGTCGTACTGAGTGCCGTGCGCTCCGCCGTGGGTGCCTTTGGCGGTTCGCTGAGCAGCCTCGAACCCGCCGAGCTGGGCGGCATGGTCGTCAAGGAAGCGATCGGCCGTTCCGGCGTCGATCCCAAGCAGGTCAGTTTCGCCTGCGTCGGCAACTGCATTCCCACCGAGTCGCGTTATCCCTACGTCGCGCGCGTCGCCACCATCCAGGGCGGCATGTCGATGGATTCCGTGGCCTTCGCGGTCAACCGCCTGTGCGGTTCCGCGCAGCAGGCGATCGTCAGTTGCGCCCAGGCGATCATGCTCGGCGACGCCGACTACGCCATCGGTGGCGGCGTCGAAGTCATGTCGCGCGGTGCCTACCTGTTGCCGGCGTTGCGTTCCGGCGCCCGCATGGGTGACACCCAGGCCATCGACGCGATGGTGTCCGTGCTGACCGATCCGTTCGGTGTCGGCCACATGGGTGTGACGGCCGAGAACCTGGCTACCAAGCACGGCATCACCCGTGAAGAACAGGATGCCTTTGCCGTCGAGTCGCAGGCGCGTGCCGCCAAGGCGATCGCCGAAGGCCGCTTCAAGTCGCAGATCGTGCCGATCACCCTCAAGACCCGCAAAGGCGACGTGGTTTTCGATACCGACGAGCATCCGAAGGCCGGCACCACCATGGAGAGCTTGGCCAAGATGCGCCCGGCGTTCAAGAAGGATGGCTCGGTGACGGCCGGCAATGCTTCCGGGATCAACGACGCTGCGGCTTTCCTGGTGCTGGCCGATGCCGCCAAGGCTGCGGCCGCCGGTCAGAAGCCGATCGCCCGCCTGGTTGCCTATGCGATCGCCGGCGTGCCGAACGACGTGATGGGCGAGGGTCCGATTCCGTCGACGAAGGTCGCCTTGCAGAAGGCCGGCCTCAAGCTCGACCAGATCGATGTGATCGAGTCGAACGAAGCCTTTGCCGTGCAGTCGATTACCGTGGCGCGCGGTCTCGGCCTCGATCCCGCCAAGACCAACGTCAACGGTGGCGCCATCGCGCTGGGCCACCCGGTCGGCGCCACAGGCGGCGTGATCATCACCAAGCTGCTGCACGAACTGATCCGCGTGAATGGCCGCTATGGTCTCGCCACAATGTGCATCGGCGGCGGACAGGGCATCACGACGATCTGGGAACGGGTCTGATAAAGGGTCCGCTCTTTCCGGATGGACGAAAAACGGGCCGCTCGGCCCGTTTTTCATTTTCAGGGTGCCGTCCTGCCGGCGCCGACTTTCACGCGGCCTTCAAGTATTTTTCCTTGGCGGCCCGGGCCTCGATGGCCTCCTCCTTCGAGTAGGCCTTGCCGGACCACAGCATCTTGTAGGCGATTTCCTCGTTGCCGTTCTCGCACAGTTCGAGGACCTGCCTGAACAGCGGCTGGAAGGTTTCGCTGCGGTGCGAGGCCTCGTGCTCCTCGAAGGAGTTCCAGAAAGTGACGATGAGCGCCTCGCGGTCCTTGAGCGGATTTTCGACCGCCTGGCCGAGGGTGCTGCCCTCGTTCGACACCTGGCCGCTGTTGAGCACGACCATGCCGCCGACGAAGCCGGTGTCTGAATGGTAGGTCTTGACGTTTTCGCAAAGCATGGCGACGCGCTCCTCGAGATCCTCCACGGAGAACTGCGGCTTGAGGATCACGCGGTTGACGGTGACGACACCGTCGCTATCGAAACCGGGAATGAATGACATGTCGATCTCCTGTCTAGGGTGGGGTTGATGTTTGGTCTTGTGTAAATTAGTTCGGGTCTTTCTGCTAAAGTTCAAGATAAATCAAAACCCTGCGATTGACATGGATTGGCGGATGGCATGACCGAAACGGACTTCATCGAAGAGACGCTCGAGAGCGAGCAGGTGTTCGACGGCTGCCTGCTCAAGGTGTTTTCGGACAAGGTGCGCCTGCCCGACGGGCACGTGTCGACGCGCGAGATCATTCGCCACCAGGGCGCGGTCGTCGTCATCGCCGTGCTCGACAACGGCAAGCTGCTGTTCGAACGACAGTTCCGCTATCCGTTGCGCCGCGTATTCATCGAACTGCCGGCCGGCAAGATCGATGCGGGCGAGCACATCCTCGATACCGCGCGCCGCGAACTGCGCGAGGAGACCGGCTACAGGGCGAAGCTCTGGCGCCATCTCGGCACCATGCACCCGGCCATCGGCTATTCGGACGAGCGCATCGAGATCTTCTGGGCGCAGGGCCTCAGCTTCGTCGGCGAGGACCCGGACCACGGCGAGATTCTCGAGATCGTCGAACTCAGCCTCGCCGATGCATTGCTCGCGGTACGGGACGGCGAGATTACCGACGCCAAGACCATCACCGCCTTGCTGTGGGCCGAGAAAACCCTGTCGGGAGAGTGGCCGCTACCCGTGTGATGGCCCGCCGGATGGCCGTTTCGGCGTGACGGAAGGCGTTACAATGTTTGCGCAATATCGACAGATGCCTCGCTGCGTGGAGGCCATAGCGCCACACCACGTGGCATATCGAGAGGAGTAGGCCAGGATGGAAGCCCCCGCCACGCTCCGGCCCGTGATGCCGGAGGTGGATGCCGACGAGCATTCGCGACTGCTCGCGCTCGATATCTTCTCCGCCGTCTCGGCGAGCCTCGCCGACGAGGACGATGTCGAGGAGTTACTCGGCCGCTTTCTCGGCACGATGCTGAAGCTCACGAAGGCCAATGCCGGTGCGGTGCGCGTGGTGACCTCCGACGGCAAGCATCTGCGGCTGGTCGCGGCGCGCGGACTGCCGCCCGAGGTGGTGGAGCGCGAACGGCTGGTGCCGATCGACTGTGGCCAGTGCGGCAATGCCATCGCCGACAACCACTCGCGCTACGAGATCGACCTGCACGCCTGCGCCGTGCGGACGCAACATCCCTATTTCGACCGCGACTGCCAGGCGATGGTGGTCGTGCCGCTGCAGCACGGCGGCCAGTTGCAGGGCACTTACAACCTGTTCCTGCCCGAGCGCTTCGAACTGCCCGAAGAAGTCGCGCTGCTGTTCCGCTCCATCAGCGAGCACCTCGGCATGGCCCTCGAGAACGCGCGTCTCAAGCGCGAGAACCTGCGCATCACCCTGATGAACGAGCGCCAGATGATGGCGGCCGAGGTGCACGATTCGCTGGCGCAGACGCTCGCCTACATGAAGATGCGCATGGCCCTGCTGCAGGACGCGCTGCGCGAGGAGGGCAAGGAAGGCGACGAGGGGGCCGGGAAATATGCGGCCGACGTCACCCAGGCGCTCGACGAGGCCTATAGCCAGCTGCGGGCATTGCTGTCCCAGTTCCGCAACCGCATGGACCCGATGGGCCTGCAGCAGGCGCTGACGCGCCTGACTGGCGATTTCCAGAACCGCACCGGCATCCAGCTCGAGTTTTACAACCGCATCAAGGACCTGCGGCTCACCGTCGACCAGGAGGCCCAGGTGTTCTTCATCGTCCAGGAAGCGCTGGCCAACGTCGGCCGGCATTCCGAGGCGACGCTGGCGCGCTTGACGATCGAAGGCGCCGGCGATCACTACGTGGTGACCGTCGACGACAACGGCCGCGGCGGGCAGGGCTTCTTCGCCATCGCCAACCGTACCGGTGGCTTCGAGGAGCATCCCCATCTGCGCGATCATTTCGGCCTGTCGATCATGCGCGAACGCGCGCGCCTGATCGGCGGTCGCGTCGAAGTCGCGAACCTGCCGTCGGGCGGCTTCCGCGTCCGGCTCGTTTTCCCCGCCGTCAGTCCGGCGGGCAACAGGATGACTGCATGACCCACAAGAACCGTATCCGTGTCCTGCTGGTCGACGACCACACCCTGTTCCGCAAAGGGCTGGCTGAACTGCTCGAGCAGCGCGGCGAGATCAGCGTTGCCGGCATCGCCGGCAATGGCGACGAGGCCCTCCAGCTATTGAAGGAGACCCAGCCCGACGTCGTCATCAGCGACCTCAACATGCCGCCGCACGGCGGCCTGGCGCTGCTGCGCCAGGTGCGTGCCGACGGCTGGCGCGGCCCGGTGCTGATGCTCACCGTCAGCGATGCCGAGGACGACCTCGCCAGCGCGATGAGTGCCGGGGCACAGGGCTACCTGCTGAAGGACATGGAGCCCGACGACGTCGTCGATGCGGTGCAGCGCGCCGTGCGTGGCGAGACGGTGGTCGCGCCGGCAATGACGCTCAAGCTCGTGCACCTCCTGCAGGGCGGCGGTCAGCCATCCAAGTCCGATGCCCTGCAGCAACTGACCGCGCGCGAGCGCGAGATTCTCGATTATCTCGCGCAGGGCCTGTCCAACAAGGCCATCGCCCGGCAGCTCGATATCAGCCACGACACGGTGAAGCTGCACGTGCGGCACATCCTCGCGAAGCTCAACCTCACCTCGCGCGTCGAGGCGGCGGTCTTCGCCGTCGAGCAGAAGGTCGGCCAGGGCAAGAGCCGCCAATAGTCGGCGCCGGCGGGACGGCGAGTCTGCGATAATGCCGGCCTTGCAGGCCTTGCCTGTCTTTCTCCACCCGCCTAGCGGGCACACCCCATGACGCAGACCATCGACAGCTTCGCGGCACTCGCCCTGCCGCCCTTCCTCCTTTCCTCGCTGGCGGAGGTCGGCTACGAAACCCCGTCACCGATCCAGGCCGCCTGCATCCCGCACCTGCTGGCCGGCAGCGACCTGCTGGGCGAGGCGCAGACCGGCACCGGCAAGACGGCGGCCTTCGCCCTGCCGCTGCTGGCGAAGCTCGACCTGGCGGACAAGCGGCCGCAGGCGCTGGTGCTGACACCGACGCGCGAATTGGCGATCCAGGTGGCGGAAGCCTTCCAGAAGTACGCCCACCACATGCCCGGCTTCCACGTGCTGCCGATCTACGGCGGCCAGAGCATGGTGATCCAGCTGCGCGCGCTGTCGCGCGGCGCGCACATCATCGTCGGCACGCCTGGGCGCGTCATGGACCACCTCGAACGCAAGAGCCTCTCCCTCGACAACCTCAAGACCCTGGTTCTCGACGAGGCCGACGAGATGTTGCGCATGGGCTTCATCGATGACGTCGAGTGGATCCTCGAGCACACGCCGGCGACGCGCCAGACGGCGCTGTTCTCGGCGACCATGCCTGACCCGATCCGCCGCATCGCCCAGCGCTACCTGCGCGATCCGCAGCAGGTGAAGATCCGTTCGGCCACGACCACGGTCGCGACGATCAAGCAGAAATACTGGCAGGTGCGCGGCGCCGACAAGATCGAGGCGCTGACGCGTATGCTGGAGGTCGAGGAGGACTTCGATGCCGCCATCATATTCGTGCGCACCAAGACGGCGACGGTCGAGCTCGCCGACCGGCTGGAGGCGCGCGGCTACGAGGCAGCGGCGCTGAACGGCGACATGACCCAGGGCCTGCGCGAGCAGGTGATCGAGCGGCTCAAGTCGGGCTCGCTGGACATCGTCGTCGCCACCGATGTCGCGGCGCGCGGCATCGACGTGCCGCGCGTCACCCACGTCATCAACTATGACGTGCCCTACGACACCGAGGCCTACGTGCACCGCATCGGCAGAACAGGGCGTGCAGGACGCACGGGCGTGGCGATCCTCTTCGTCAGCCCGCGCGAGATGCGCATGCTCAAGGCGATCGAGCGCGCCACGCGCCAGCCGATCGAGCCGATCGCCCTGCCGACGCGCGGCGAAGTGGCCGAACGACGCATTGCCCAGTTCCGCCAGCAGATCATGGACGTTCTGGCCGAGGAGAATCTCGATTTCTTCTACGAGGTGGTGCGGCGCATGGAAGGCGAGGACGACCTCGCCACGCGCCAGATCGCCGCGGCGCTCGCCTTTCTCGCCCAGCGCGAGCGTCCGCTGCAGCCCGAGGGACTGCCCGAGCCGGCCGCTCCGGAGGCGCGTGCCGTCCCCATGCCGCGCAGCGGCTCGGCGAGTGCCGTCCCGCCGGCACCGACTTTTGAACGGGAAGACAGGCCGGAGCGCCCGCGCCGCGAAAAGCCGGTCGAGAAGCGCGATTTCGGCAATGCGCCGGTGCTGCGCTATCGCATCGAGGTCGGCAGGAACCAGGGCGCGCTGCCCAAGGAGATCGTCGGCGCCATCGCCAACGAGGGCGGCATCGACGGTCGGCTGATCGGGCAGATCAACCTGTTCGACGACTACAGCACGGTGGAACTGCCGGAACTGCCGGCAGACGTGCTGGAAAGCCTGAAGCGCACGCGCGTGCGCCAGCAGCCGTTGCGGATCCGTCCCGCCGCGCCGGGGGAGGGCGACAAGCCCGCGTTCGGTCGTGGCCGCCGTCCCCGCGAAGAGGATGCGGGCCGGCCGCGCCGTCCTGCGGGCGCCGACTTTTCGGACCGGCCGGCCCGGACGTCTAAACCTTCACCGCGGCCCGGTTTCGCGGCAAAATCCACCCCGCATGACCGGCGGCCTGCGGGTGAACGGGCCGGCAGCCGGGGCATGAGCAAGGGCGGAGCCAAAAAGCGCGGAAGCTGATTCCGCCGCAGGTCTCCAGGGCGGCGTCGATCAACCGAGAAGTGAGGGCTTCGCGGTGCGAGCATGGATGGACCGGGTCATTGGGCTGTGGATTCTGGCGGGCCTGGGCCTGTCGCCGGCCCTGCATGCCGAGCCGCGCGAGGTACGCGTTGGCGTCTACGACAACGCGCCGAAACTGTCCCTGGCCGCAGACAACCAACCCGGCGGCATCCTCGGCGACCTGCTGAGCGAAATTGCGGCCCGCGAAGGCTGGACGCTGCAGACGGTGCCCTGCGACTGGAACGACTGCCTGCAGGCGCTGCAGGCCGGACGGATCGATGTGTTGCCGGACATGGCCTACAACGAGTGGCGCGGCGAGCGTTTCGATTTTCACCGCACGCCGGCATTGCACAGCTGGTCCGAAATCTACCGTCCCGCCGGCATGCCGATCCACACCATGCTCGACCTGCGCGACAAGCGTGTGGCCGTCCTGCAGGGCTCCGTCCAGGAGGAGTACCTGCGCGAACTGCTCGCCGACTTTGGCGTGCGGGCCGAACTGCTGGCGGTCGATTCGCTGCCGGCCGGCTTTCGCAAGGTTGCCGCGGGCGAGGCGGATGCCGTCGTCGCCAACCGTTTCTTCGGCGAGCGACATGCCCGCGAGCACGGTCTGCTCGCCTCACCGATCATGTTCCAGCCGGCAGCGCTGTTCTATGGCGTCCGCCGCGGCAGCAATCCCGATCTGCTCGTTGCCATCGACCGTCACCTCGAGCGCTGGCTCGGGCAAAACGACTCGCCCTATTTCCGGATCCTGGAAAAGTGGATGGGGCAGCCGCCGCAAACAGTCGTGCCGCGCTGGCTGTGGGGGCTGCTCGGGAGCCTGGTGGCGGTCCTGTTGCTTGTCGTCGCCGGCAACGCCTGGCTGCGGCGCCTGGTTCGCGAGAAAACCCGCGAACTGCAGGCCGACAAGAGCGAGCTCGAGCGCTATCGGCAGCATCTGGAAACGCTTGTGGCGGAGCGCACCGCCCAGTTGGAGGAAGCGAAAACGGCTGCCGAGGCGGCGAATGTCGCCAAGAGCGCGTTTCTCGCCAACATGTCGCACGAAATCCGCACGCCGCTCAATGCGATCACCGGCATGGCCCATCTGATCCGGCGTGCAGGCTTGTCGGCTGAGCAGGCGGAGCGCCTCGACAAGCTGGAAAGGGCGGGCGAACACCTCCTCGAGGTCATTTTACCGAGCAGGGGACGGTCATCCTGCGCGCCCGCTGCATCGAGGAGGGGCCTGACAGCCACTTGATTCGCTTCGAGGTTGCCGATACGGGCATGGGCATCGATGCGGCGACGCTGGGCCGGTTGTTCGTCGCCTTCGAACAGGCCGACAACACCAATACCCGCCGGTTTGGCGGCACCGGCCTCGGGCTCGCCATCACCCGCCGGCTTGCGCAACTGATGGGCGGTGATGCGGGCGCAGACAGCACGCCTGGTGCAGGCAGCACGTTCTGGCTGACGGCCCGTTTCGGCAAGTGTGCGCCGGACGAAATGACGGCTGAAGCTTCTGCAGAAGCCCCGGCGCAAGTCGAGCAGCCGGTGGGCGGGCACGTCCTGCTGGTCGAAGACGAGCCGGTCAACCGTGAAATCGCACTGGCCATTCTCGAAGAGGCCGGGCTGGACGTCGATGTGGCGATGAACGGCGAAGAGGCCCTGGCGCGGGCAGGCCAGTGCCGCTACGACCTGATCCTGATGGATGTGCAGATGCCCCGCATGAACGGCCTGGAGGCGACTCGCCGGATCCGCCAGTGGCCTCAGGGCGGCGATGTACCGATCATCGCGATGACGGCGAATGCCTTCGACGAGGACCGGGCGCTCTGTCTCGAGGCGGGGATGGACGATTTCATCGCCAAGCCGGTGTCGCCCGACGACCTGCTCGCTTTCCTGAGGAAATGGCTGCCGAAGGCAGCGGGGTGAGCGCGGGCGGGTATCCCGCCGTCCCGCCGGTGCCGACTTTCAGTCGCTGAAGCTCCAGCCTGCGGTGCTGCAGGCGAGCACACTGCGGCGCTCGGGATGCCAGTCGCCGAGTACCCAGCGAGGGCATGCCCGGCCGCCGACGCTATGTACATGCCTGCCTTGGCGATGCGTGTGGCCGTGGATCATCGCCTGTGCCCCGTGGGTGTGCAGCGTCGCCGCGACGGCGTCGGCATTGACATCCATGATCTGCATCGGCTTGAGTCGCTTTTCCGCCTCGCTGCGGGCGCGCAGTGCTTCGATCTCGCGGCGCCGCTCCGCGAGCGGTCGGGCGAGGAAGCCGCTACGCCACTCCGGGCTGCGTACCTGCGCCCGAAAACGCTGGTAGTCGGCGTCGTCGGTGCAGAGTGCATCGCCGTGGGTGAGCAAGGTCTTGACCCCGCCGATGTCGTGCAGGCAGGGATCGGGCAGCAGCGTCGCACCGGTGGCGGCGGCGAAATCGCTGCCGACGAGGAAGTCGCGGTTGCCGGCCATGAAGAACAGCGCCACGCCCTGTTGCGAAAGCCGCTGCAGGGCGGCGGTGATGCGCGTGTTGAACGGGTCGGCGAGGTCGTCGTCGCCTGCCCAGTAGTCGAAGAGGTCGCCAAGGATGGTCAGGCGGGTCGCGTCCAGCGCCGGGCCGGCAAGGAAGTCGAGAAACAGCTGCGCCGTCCCCGGTTCGTGCGGGGACAGGTGCAGGTCGGAGATGAACAGCTTCGTCAGACGACTTCCGCCTTCTCGATCACGACGTCTTCGACCGGGACGTCCTGATGGAAGCCCTTGTTGCCGGTCTTGACGCCCTTGATCTTGTCGACCACGTCCATGCCATCGACGACGCGGCCGAACACGCAGTAGCCCCAGCCGTTGCCCGAGGGGGCGCGGAAGTTGAGGAAGTCGTTGTCGGCGACGTTGATGAAGAACTGGGCGGTGGCGGAATGCGGATCGGACGTGCGCGCCATGGCGATGGTGCCGCGGTCGTTCTTGAGACCATTGCCGGCTTCGTTCTCGATCGGCGCATTGGTGGCCTTTTCCTTCATGCCGACACCCATGCCGCCACCCTGGATCATGAAGCCGTCGATGACGCGATGGAAGATGGTGCCGTCGTAGTGGCCGGACTCGACGTAGGCGAGGAAGTTCGCCGCGGTCTTGGGCGCCTTTTCGGCGTCGAGTTCGAGGGTGATGGTGCCGTGGCTGGTGGTGAGCTTGATCATGTGGAAATCCTTATTTCTTTTCGGGAAGCAGTTTGGCCGATTCGATGACGATCGGCGTGGCGGGAACGTTCTGATGGAAGCCGGCATTGCCGGTGGCGACCTTGCCGATCTTCTGCACCACGTCGAGGCCCTGCACGACCTTGCCGAAGACGGCGTAGCCCCAGCCATCGCGGCTCGGGTAGTCAAGGAAGCTGTTGTCCTTCAGGTTGATGAAGAACTGCGCCGAGGCGGAATGCGGATCCTGCGTGCGCGCCATCGCGATGCTGCCGGTGACGTTCTTCAAGCCGTTCTTGGCTTCGTTCTGGATCGGCGTGCGGGTCGGCTTTTCCTTCATGTCGGCCGTCATGCCACCCCCCTGGATCATGAAGTTGTCGATGACGCGATGGAAGACCGTGCCGTCGTAGAAGCCGTCCTTGACGTAGCGGACGAAGTTCTCGGTGGTCTTGGGCGCCTTCGCGGCGTCGAGTTCGAGCACGATCACGCCCTGGCTGGTCTTGAGTTCGACCTGCGGGTTGGCAGCCCACGCGGTTGACAGGCAAAGGGCGGACAGCAGGACAAGCAGTTTCTTCATGGGGAACTCCGGAAATGAGGTGGGATGAATCAGGCGGCGCCTTCGTAGACGATCTTCCAGCGGCCGTCTTCCTTGATCCAGTACTGGCGCTTCTGCATGCGGTTCTCCAGGTTGCTGCTCTGGTAGTCCTGCTCGAAGGTGACGACGACGTATTCGTCCTTGCCGGGATTGCGGAACATGCTGATGTTGCGAGTGGCGACCTTGATCCACTGCTTGCCGGCATTGACCTTGCGCTTCTGCGCGACCCATGCGTCGAGGTCCTTGCCGTCGCCGCTGAAGTTGCGCGCGTAGTGGCGCGCGTAGCGGTCGGCGTCGAGGCTCTCCCAGTCCTGCCGCCAGGCGTCGATCATGCCGAGCAGCGCCTGGCGCTCGGCCTGCCAGTCGTCGAGCGAGAGCCACTCGATGCTGTTGCTGATGATGACCGGCGTCGTGCCCACCTGCACGTTCTTGGCCAGTGCGTCGAGGTCGGCGTTGGCGAGCACCACGCAGCCGTCCGAGGCCTTCGGCGGGCGCGAGAACGTGTCGGATGGGGTGCCATGCAGCCAGATGCCGTGGCCGTTGCGCCCCACCTTCTTGTCCCATTCGTTCGGGTAGTTGATGGGGAAGGCGCCGCTGCCGTAAAAGTCGGTCAGCTTCTGGCGCGGAATGTTGGAGGTCACGTGGTAGACGCCGACGGGCGTCTTCTTGTCGCCCTCGCGGAATTTCTCGGCGCCGAGCTTGCCGTGGGAGATGTAGTAATCGGCGACGAAGCGCGGCGTGCCGCCATTCTCGACATCGTTCTGGTACAGGTACAGGCGGGCTTTCTGCGTGTCGACGACGACGGCGTACTTCTGGTCGGGACGCATCTGCAGCAGATAGCGGGGCACCGTCTTGTCGCTCGGCCGTTCGCGGTAGGCGCGCAGGCGGGCGATGGCTTCTTCGCGCAGGTCGGCGACCTGGTCGCGGGCCTGCTTGGCGCCGCCCTCGCCGAAGCTCTGCAGCGGACGCGAACGCGCGAGCAGCAGATCGCCCTTGACGAGATGGCCGAGGCGGAAATTCGGATAGGCCTTCAGCATCGCCTCGGTTTGCTCCAGGGCGGCCTCCCAGCGATGCTTCTCGATGAGCAGGAAGACCTGTGCCAGCAGCGGCTCCGGTCCCGAATCGGTATAGCGGGGTGGGTGGCGATCTGCGATCGCCGGGGCGATGCCCAGCAGGACGGCCAGCAGGGTGACGTGGGTGAGCAGGATGCGCAGCGTCTTCATCCGCCGACCTGTTCCTGCTGGATCAGCCAGCGTCCGTCACGCTTGATCAGGACGAGCGTCTTGCCGGACGAGGACTTGAAGCTGGCCGAACGGTAGTGCTGGCGGAAGCGGACGGTGGCCTTGTCGGCACTTTCGACCCTGATCGACAGCTTGTCCCGACCGACTTCGATCTTGCCCGGCTTATCGATGCGCGAGGCCCGCTCGTTTTCCCAGGCCTTGCGTGGCTTGCCGCCGGGCACTTGGAAGTCCGCCGCGTAGTGCGACAGGTAGGCCTTGACGTTCTTGCCGGACCAGGCTGCTAGCCAGCCATCGACTGCAGCGGCGATTTCCGTATCCGGGTTGCGAACCGCCGGGGCCGGCGCGAGCGCCGCTGACGCGGCCGGTTTCGGCGGCTCGGGCTTCGTTTCGGGCGTTTTCGGTGCAGTTGCCGGGGGCGCGACCGGGGCCTTGGCGGGGACGGCGGCAGGCGCCGGGGCCGTCACGGATGCCGGAGCGGGCTTGACGTCGACCCTGGCGAGCACCGCGGGGGCGGCTGGCTTGACCGGGGCGGGGCCGGCGGCGGGTTTGCCGTTGCTGCCGACCAGATCGTTGATCATCGCCAGTTTGGTTTGCGCCGAGGCGTTGGCGGCGTCGAACTGCAGGGCCTTGCCGTAGGCTTGGCTGGCGAGGCGCGTATAGATGTCGCCGAGGTTTTCGTGAGCGGTCGCGTAGGCGGGATGGGTACGGATCGCCTTCTCGAGCGCCTCCTTGGCCTTCTCGTACTGCTTCTGCTGGGCGTAGATCACGGCCAGGTTGTTGTAGGGCTCCGGGAGTTCCGGGTGGTCTTCCGTGAGCTTGCGGAAGACGGCGATGGCTTCGTCCTGCTTGTTCAGCCCGGAAAGGATGATGCCTTTCAGAAAGCGGCCTTGCGGATCCTTGGGGTTCCCGGCCAGATGGCGGTTGACCTCTTCCAGCGCCTGCGCATGTTCGCCGGCCTTGAACAGGCGGCTGGCGTCGCCCAGGCTGTCGGCCGCCGCAGTGCCGGCGACGCCACAGGCCAGCAGGCTCAATGCGACGACCCAGACGCGCACTGGCGAAGTGGTGCGAAGACAGCGCGGAAGAACGGCGAATCTGGTCATGCTGGGCTGGTCCGGAGCGAAAAATTCAACGTATGATTCTAACAAAGAAGCTTGTGCCAGCATCCTGCCGCGCCGTTTGCGAATGGCTGCAACAGCTTCATTATTCGTCCTCTTTTCGATCTGCCCAGCGGCGACCCGGCCTGCTTCCTCCATGCTGAATATCTACAATTCTCTCACCCGATCCATTCAGGCATTTACCCCCATCGAACCCCGCAAGGTCCGTCTCTATGTGTGCGGGATGACCGTCTATGACTATTGCCATCTCGGACATGGCCGGGTGATGGTGGTATTCGACATGGTGACGCGCTGGCTGCGTGCGAGCGGTTATCAAGTCACCTACGTGCGCAATATCACCGATATCGACGACAAGATCATCAAGCGGGCTGCAGAGAACGGCGAAACGGTGCGCCAGCTGACGGATCGTTTCATCGGCTTCATGCACGAGGATGCCGATGCGCTTGGCGTCATGCGGCCCGATCACGAGCCGCGCGCTACCGAATATGTGCCGCAGATGCTGGACATGATCCGCAAACTGGAGCAGAACGGCTACGCGTACCTGGCCGGCAACAGCGATGTCTGCTATGCGGTGCGCAAGTTCGAGGGCTACGGCAAGCTGTCGGGCAAGGCGCTCGAGGACCTGCGCGCCGGCGAGCGCGTCGATGTGATGGAGGGCAAGCAGGATCCGCTCGACTTCGTGCTGTGGAAGCACGCCAAGGCCGAGGAACCCGCCGAGGTGAAGTGGGCATCGGCGTGGGGCGCGGGACGGCCCGGCTGGCACATCGAATGCTCGGCCATGAGTTCGCAGTTGCTCGGCGACCATTTCGACATCCATGGCGGGGGTCAGGACCTGCAGTTCCCTCACCACGAGAACGAGATCGCCCAGTCGGAGGGCGCGCACGGCAAGACCTTCGTCAACTACTGGATGCACAACGGCTTCGTGCGTGTCGACGACGAGAAGATGTCCAAGTCGCTCGGCAACTTCTTCACGATCCGCGACATCCTCAAGAAGTTCGACGCCGAAGTGGTGCGTTTCTTCATCCTGCGTGCCCATTACCGTAGCCCGCTCAATTATTCAGATGCCCACCTCGACGATGCACGCAATGCCCTGACCCGCCTCTATACCGCGCTCAAGGGCTTTGATGTCGAATCATCGGCCATCGACTGGAACGAGGCCCACGCTCAACGTTTCAAGCAGGCGATGGACGACGACTTCGCCACGCCCGGGGCCGTGGCCGTGCTGTTCGACCTGGCCAACGAAGTGAATCGCACCCGGGACGCCAGGCTGGCCGCTCAACTCAAGGGGCTGGGCGGCGTGCTCGGCCTGTTGGAGCGGGATCCGATCGCTTTCCTGCAAGCCGGATCGCCGGATGCGGATGTCTTGACGCCGGAGGCAATCGAGGCAAAGGTCGCCGCCCGCAATGCGGCGAAGAAAGCGAAAAACTTCGCTGCGGCCGACCTCATTCGCGACGAACTGAAGGCCGCCGGCATCGTGCTCGAGGATGGTCCCGGTGGAACGACCTGGCGACGCGGCTAAAAACCGCTGCTGCCGTCTTGTGAGCGCCGACTTATTCCTGGTGATTCAAAACAGCCTAGCTGTCAGCCAGGTGAAGCCGAACATGAGCTGGTTCTGCCGTTCGTCGCCCTGGCGGTTGCGGGCGATGGCGAGGTCCATGACGACCTGCGGGGTCACGGCATGGCTGGCGGCAACCAGCCATTGCCTGCCGGTTGCCGAGCCATGCTGATGGGTGCCGGAGCGTTCGACGGCGAAGTTCCATGCGTCGACCTGCCTGGATAGGCAGGCCGCCCAAAGCGCCGCGTTGCGCCCCAGCCCTTCTTCCTGCGCGCCCAGGCGCGTGACGCCGACGTTCGCATCGATGCGCCAGGACGAGACAAAATCGAGGCTGGCGATGCCGTTGATGGTCCAGTCGCTTTTCCCGCTGCCCAGGCCGGTGTGCGCTGTGGGGGATTTGATGCCGGCCTCGACGCCGAAGTTAAGATCTTCATCGCCCGTGGCGAAGCGGCGCTTGAAGGTGACGCTGGTGTCTCCGAAACCCGTACGCACGAAATCCGGCGTCGCTTCGCGGATGTGGGCCTCGCCGCCGATGAGGATGCCCCAGTCCTCGTCGAACGCCAGTTTTGCGGTGTAGGACAGCGCCTGGCGCCGCACGTCCTGGCTTTGTGTCCGCAGCCAGCCGGCTTCGATTTCCAGCCAGCCCGGCGCGGAAAGCTCGGCCGGGTTCGAGAGGGTGGGGCGGTAGGGCGTGGCGGGGGGCATGCCGTCCGCCCATGCAGCGCACGGCATGCCGGTCGCTGTGAGGGCGAGGAACAGCCAGCGGAGGGGTTTCATCTCGGGGGGTGGTTGTCGTTGTATTCAGGCGCACAAGTGTACTGGGATGCGCCGTGAGCCGAAGGCTTTTTCGAAATGCCCGAAGCGGCCGGCAATGGCGGTATTGCACTTCTGGCAGCGGCCGTCGTCGGTCAGGCGGTATTCGAGAATTTCATACCAGTCTCGTTCGATGAGCGGCTGGCCGCAGCTGGGGCAGTAGGTGGTGTCGCCTTTGCGATCATGCACATTGCCTGTATAGACATATCGCAGGCCGGCATCGAGCGCGATCCTGCGGGCGCGCTGCAGTGTGTCCGGCGGCGTGGCGGGGGCATCCAGTTTGTAATCGGGGTGATAGGCCGAGAAATGCAGGGGCACGTCGGGGCCGAGTTCCCTGAAGCACCAGTCGGCAAGCTGCTTCAGCTCGCCGTCGCTGTCGTTATGGTCGGGAATCAGCAGCGTGGTCAGCTCGATCCAGCAGTCGGTCTCGTGATGCACCATGGCGATGAGGTCGAGGATCGGCTGCAGGTGGCCGACGCAGAGCTTGAAGTAGAAGTCGTCGGTGAAGGCTTTCAGGTCGATGTTGGCGGCGTCCATCTTCGCGTAGAACTCGCGCGCCGGCGCGAGGTGCATGTAGCCGGCGGTGACGGCCACCGTCTTGATGCCGAGCGCGTGGCAGGCGTCGGCGGTGTCCATCGCGTACTCGGCGAAGATCACCGGATCGTTGTAGGTGAAGGCGACGCTTTGCGCACCGTACCGCTGCGCCGCCTGCGCGATGGCCTCGGGGCTGGCTTCGTCCATCAGGCGGTCCATGTCGCGCGACTTGGAGATGTCCCAGTTCTGGCAGAACTTGCAGGCGAGGTTGCAGCCGGCCGTGCCGAAGGACAGGATGCTCGAGCCGGGGTAGAAATGGTTGAGCGGCTTCTTCTCGATCGGGTCGATGCAGAAGCCGGAACTGCGGCCGTAGGTGGTCAGGACCATCTGCCCGCCCTTGTTCGCCCGCACGAAGCAGGCGGCTCTTTGGCCGTCGTGCAGCTTGCAGTCGCGCGGGCAGAGGTCGCACTGGATACGCCCGTCGTCGAGCGCATGCCACCAGCGGGCCGGCGTGCCGCTCAGGACTTCTCCGGTTCTTTCCATTTCCGTACCTCGTAGCGATAGAGCCTGACGTCGGGTGACCAGAATTCGGACGGGAAGCCGGCCTTTTGTTTCAGGTGGTCGAGGAACTGGCGCGGCCCGGGCAGGCTTTCCCAGACTTGCGGCAGGAAGGTGCCGCGCCGGCCGCGATATTCGAGGATCATGCCGTCGATGCCGGGACGCATCTGGCGGATAGCGTCTTCCTCGTCGGCAACGGGCAGGGGCTCGGGCACTGTCAGCAGCGAGACTTCGATACGGGTGCGCTCCAGTTCGTCGTGTTCCAGCGGCATGAAGCGCGGATCGCGAAAGGCGGCGGCCTTGGCGTTCTGACGTACGTCGGAGTCCAGTGCCCGCCAGGCTTCGAGCGAGCCGATGCAGCCGCGCAACTGCCCGGCTTGCGTCAGCGTGACAAAGGTCGCGCCGGGTTCCCGCAGCGCCGGATGGCCGGGTTCCGTCTGCAGCGACAACCCGAACTCACCGGCGATGGCGTTGCGGGCCCGGACGAGGAGGGCGTGGCCCAGTGCGTCGATGGCATCGTCAGGCATGGCCGCTCTCGAAGAATGCGAAGCTCGCATAGCCGACCACGCGCGACTTGTCACCGGAGGTATCGCCGGAGTTGCGCAGGTCGAGCAGCCGGGGCTGCAGTCCGTGGCGTGAGGCGATTTCGATCAGGCCGTTGATCGGGGTGGCGCCACAGGCCTGCTCGTGATCGAGCAGCAGGCGCAGATGGGCGATGTCGTCGGCGGTATGGCGGTCGCGGCGCTGTGCATCGGGATAGGGGTGGTAATGCGAAAGATCCGAGCTGATGACGATCAGGGTTTCCGGGCCGCCCCAGAGCAGGTCGAGGACTTCGGCGACTTCGTCGGGCGTGGCGTAGCCGACGGCGAACGGAACCACCGAAAAGCTCGCCAGCACCTGCTGCAGGAAGGGCAGTTGCACTTCCAGCGAATGTTCCTGTGCATGGGCGGCTTCGTGACGCACGACCTGCGGCAGCGCGAGGGCTGCCGAGATGGCGGCCTGATCGAGCGGGACCGTGCCGAGCGGCGTGGCAAACGCCGAGACGTGGGGAACGGCGAGGCCGCGGATCGGCACCCGGTGGCAGGGGCCGAGCAGGATGACGCGCCGGATCGTAGCGGCATGGGGCACCAGGCAGGCGTAGGCGCTGGCGGCGATCGCTCCGGAGTAGATGTACCCGGCATGCGGCACGATAATGGCTTTGGGGCAGGCTGAAAAAGTCGGCGCCGGCGCGACGGCGTCAGCCAGCAGGGTCGTGATTTCGCCGGCGAGGGTGTCGGGGTCGCCGGGATAGAACATGCCCGCGACGGCGGGAGGACGGGTGCCCTGCATTTCCATGACGATGCCTCCTTTCCTCACCCGGTGTGGGGACGGGCAAAGCGGAATCAAGCCAAGAGAACGATGCCGATGAGGAATCCTACGCCGATTGCTGCCAGTCCGGGAAGTGCCCGACGGGCGAGATCGCGGCCGCCGATGGTGATGACCAGACCGGATTTGAAGACGAGATTGGATAGCGCTGCCAGGCCGATGGCGATCACCGTCGGGTCGGAGATCAGGGTGTTCTGGTTGAACAGGCGCAATGTCGACAGGGCGATGGCATCGATGTCGGTGAAGCCCGAAACGAAGGCGACCAGATAGAGGCCCTGGCTGCCGGCGATATTTTGCAGCCAGGCGGAGAGCAACAGGACGATGCCGTAGAGCAGGCCGAACGTGAGGGCGGTGCGAATCTCCGTCGGGTTCTTCACCTCCGGCAGCGGCAGTTCGCCAGCGGCAGTCAGGGTGCGCCACTTGAAGGCCGCGACGAGGACGCCGAACAGCAGGCCGATGCCGAGGACGCCGGCCAGCGGCACCAGCAAAGTCGGCGCCAGCACGACGGCGATGATGCCGATGCGCAGGATGACGACCAGGTTGGCGATGAGGATGACGAGCGTGGCGGTGGCCGTGAGTCCGGCGTCGTCGCGCGCATTGCGGGCGAAGACCATCGTCGTCGCCGTGGATGATACGAGGCCCCCGAAAAAGCCGAGCAGCGGAGCGCCATGCCGGTTGCCGACGATGCGCAGGGCGGCGTAGCCGGCCAGCGAAAGCCCCGAGATCAGCACGACCATCCACCAGATCTGGTGCGGGTTGAGCGCGTCATAGGGGCCGTAATCCCGATTCGGCAGGATCGGCAGGATGACGAGCGACAGCACGCCGAACTGCAGGATCGAGATCAGGTCCTTGTGCGTCAGGCTGCGCGAGACGACTTGCAGTTGTGTTTTGAAGTAGAGCAGCACGGTGGTGGTGATCGCGAGCATGACCGCGAGCGTCGCCTGGCCGTACCAGACGAGCACGCCAAGACCGTAGCAGAGCATCAGGGCGATCACCGAGGTGGTGCCGGGGTCGCCGTCGTCGAGCGGGTCGCGGGCCTGGGCGACGATCATCATCGCCGCCACCATGAGCAGGCCGACCGCGACGAGCCAGCCGCTGCCGGTCTTTTCGCCGAGCATTCCGGCCAGGCAGCCGAGCAGGGCGGTGAGGGCGAAAGTACGCAGGCCGGCCTTGGTGTCGGTCTTGCGCTCGCGTTCCAGCCCGATCAGCAGGCCGATGCCGAGGCTGATGGCGAAGGCTTGGACGACAGGATAGGCAGCCGGTTCGAACATGAAGCCATTATAGAATTACGCCATGAGCTATTTTGCCTTGGTTCCTGCAGCCGGCGGCGGCGTCCGCATGGGCAGCGATTGCCCCAAGCAGTACCTGCCGCTGGCGGGGCGTCCCGTCTTGTGGCATACGCTCGCCGCGCTGTCGTCCGTGTCTGAGGTCGGGCAGGTGTTCGTTGTACTGGCAGACCAGGATACGCAGTGGGATCGCTTCGACTGGAGCGAGTTCTCCGGACGGCTGACGGTGCTCCGCTGCGGCGGTGAGACACGTGCCGAAAGCGTCACCAATGGCTTGCGGGCGATGCGCGAAACGGCCGCCCCCGACGACTGGGTGCTGGTCCACGATGCGGCGCGCTGCTGCCTCACGCCGGCCCATGTCGGGAAGCTGATTGCCGAAGTCGGCGACGATGCCGTTGGCGGCCTGCTGGCTGTACCGGTGGCCGATACGCTCAAGCGCGGCCACGAAACGATTGCGGATGGCGTGCGTGTCGCGGCGACGGTCGCCCGCGATGAGCTGTGGCAGGCCCAGACGCCGCAGATGTTCCGCCTCGGCCTGCTGGCCGAAGCGCTCGAATATGCGCCGCGCGTTACCGACGAGGCGAGCGCGATCGAGGCGCTCGGCCTGCATCCGCGCCTGGTCGCCGCCGATGCGACCAATCTCAAGGTGACCTATCCGCTCGATCTGCGCCTGGCCGAGTGGATCCTGCAGAACCGGGAGGCTTGAAATGGACGTGAGAGTCGGTCAGGGGTGGGATGTCCATCCGCTGGTACCCGGGCGGCCGCTGATTCTCGGCGGCGTGACGATTCCCCACGCCATGGGCCTGCATGGCCACTCGGACGCGGATGCGCTGCTCCATGCGATTACCGATGCCCTGCTCGGCGCCGCGGGCATGGGGGACATCGGCGGCATGTTTCCGGACAGCGATGCGCGCTGGAAGGGGGCAGACAGCCGCGTTCTCCTGCGCAGCGCGCTGGCGGCCGTGCAGGCGGCCGGATGGCAGGTCGTCAATGTCGATAGCACCGTGATCGCACAGGCCCCGCGCATCGCGCCCCATGTCGCGGCGATGCGCGCCAATATCGCCGCCGATCTGGGCGTTGCGCCCGATGCGGTGAATATCAAGGGAAAGACGGCCGAAAGGCTGGGCTTCGTCGGGCGGGGCGAAGGCATCGCCACGGAGGCCGTCGTGTTGCTGCGGCGTGGCTGAGTCGGGGTCGCGACGGCTCTTTTTCGCCCTGTGGCCTGACGAGGCGGCGCTCGACAGGCTCGATGCCCTTGCCCGGACGGGTGTGGAATGTTGCGGCGGACGCCGCATGCGCCGCGATACGCTGCATGTGACGCTGGCTTTTCTCGGGGCGGTTCACGAGGCGCGGCTTCCCCTGCTTGTCGAGGCCGCCGGGACGGTGGCGGCGGAGGCGCCGCCATTCGAGGTCGTACTCGACCGGGTCGGCTGGTGGCCCGACAACCACATCCTCTGGCTGGGTTGCACCTCGATGCCGTCCCGCCATCGCCGACTTCATGATGCCCTGGTGCAGGCACTGGGATCGGCCGGCTTTCCCTCCGAGACCCGGGCCTACCATCCCCATCTCACTTTGGTGCGTCGGGCGCAATGCCTGTCCCTGCCCCCGCCGGGTCCGCCCGTGCGCTGGCAGACGCAGGAGTTCAGTCTGGTCGAGTCACGGTTGCAGGGCGATGGTGCCCGATATCGGGTCTTGAATCACTGGCCCCTGGAAGGCAGGCGGCGGGGGAGTGACTGCTTCGTTATCACTTGAAGTAGTGATACCTGCCCGCTTGGCATGTGGTATATGCTTGGCTCCCATATTGGTGCATCAAGTCCCTTAACACGATCGTGTCAAACCGGAAAAGAAAACGTCTCAAATTGCTGTGCGTCGATCCGTCGCCATCGCTGCGTGCGGTTTTGGGACAGCTTGGAGATGACTGGGGACTGGACATGAGATTGTGCGCCAGCTTGGCGGAGGTGCGCGAAAGCCTGAACGGGGCACCCTACGATCTTGTCATCACCGCAGCGGAGTTGCCCGATGGCGGTTACCTCGACGTGCTGTCCAGCGTGCGGAGCCGGGAGGACATGGGGCTGGTCCCCGTCCTGCTTCTGGTCGCGGGGCGCAATGAACATGTCGTACAGCAGGCCTTCGACAAGGGGATGACCGAGGTTTTCTTCAAGCGCGATCTCGATGACCTGGCCCGCTATCTAGAAAATTTCAGCACCAGCAGTTCGGTGGGGCGCGGCAAGGGAGCGGTATTGCGCGCTCTGGTCGTCGAGGACGACCGTGCACTGGGCGCTTACTACAAGGAATGCCTGGCTCGTTACGGCTTTGCCGTCGACCATGTGCCCTCCGGTGATGCCGCGCTCTGGGAGGCCGAACGTCATCGTTTCGACTTCATTCTGGTCGATCTTGTCCTGAACGGCAGTTGCTCCGGCATACAGTTCCTGCGGCGCTTGCGCCAGCCGATGCTCGCTTCATCCCGGGCCGTGGCCATCGCCATGTCCGGCTATGCCGACGAGGCGCGGCGCCTGGAGGCTTTGCGGGCCGGTGCCAACGCCTTCATCGCCAAGCCCGTCGATGAGGCCGAGCTCTCGGCGCACATCATCGGCATGACGCATCGGCGCACGGATGAAAGGACTAGCCCGGACGCAGAAGCGAAAGCGCTCCCGGCACAGCAGTGCAAGCGGTGCGAACCCTGTCAGCTGACGCCGCGGGAGTCGAACATCTGTTCCCTCGTTGCGATGGGCTTCAGTGACAAGCGCATTGCCGAGGACATGGGGGTCAGCTACTGGACGGTACGCACCCATATCGCCCATGCCTTCAAGAAATGCCAGGTCGGAAATCGCGTCGAACTGGTACGTCGGCTGCAGGGTGATTGAGGCCCCCCGAAAATCTTTGAGAAAGGTGTTGACGGGGGTGTTGAGATCTATATAATGCGGCCCT
>CALARK010000027.1 GCA_937888595.1 uncultured Sterolibacteriaceae bacterium
ACTACGCCCGCATGGTCTCCAACGACCTGATGGGCATCACCCGTGACGACCTGGCCTACGACGTGGGCCGCAACGTCGACGACTCCGTGCACCTGTTCGAAGAGTGGGGCCTCCCCATCTGGAAGACCGATGCCAATGGCGTGCGTCACGATGGCGCGGAAGCCATCCGCGAAGGCCTGCCCCTCCTGAAGGATGGTGGCGAGCCGGTCCGTTCGGGCAAGTGGCAGATCATGATCAACGGCGAATCCTACAAGTGGATCGTCGCTGAAGCCGCCAAGAAGGCGCTCGGCCTGGATCGCATCCAGGAGCGCGTCTTCATCGTGCACCTGATCAACGACAAGAACGACCCGACCCGCATCGCCGGTGCCGCCGGTTTCTCGGTGCGCGAGAACAAGATCTACATCTACAAGGCCAAGGCCGTGCTGCTCGCCGCCGGTGGTTGCGTCAACCTGTTCCGTCCCCGCTCCGTCGGTGAAGGCCAGGGCCGTGCCTGGTACCCGGTGTGGAACGCCGGTTCGACCTACTCGATGGCCGCTGAAGCCGGCGCCGAGCTGACCATGATGGAAAACCGTTTCGTGCCCGCCCGCTTCAAGGACGGCTACGGCCCGGTCGGCGCCTGGTTCCTGCTGTTCAAGGCCCGTGCAGCCAACGCCTACGGCGAAGACTACATGACCAAGAACAAGGACATGCTGAACGACTACCCGCCCTACGGCCAAGCGGCTGTGCCGGCCTCCTGCCTGCGCAACCACCTGATGCTGAAGGAAATGAAGGAAGGTCGCGGCCCGATCTACATGGACACCGTCACCGCGCTGGCCAAGCTGCGCGAGACCCTGTCGCCGAAGGAAGTCAAGCACCTCGAAGCCGAGGCCTGGGAAGACTTCCTCGACATGTGTATCGGCCAGTGCGGCATCTGGGTCGGTGAGAACATCGAGCCCGAGAAGAAGATGTCCGAGCTGATGCCGACCGAGCCCTACCTGCTTGGTTCGCACTCCGGCTGCTGCGGCATCTGGGTGTCCGGCCCGACCGACGTCGGCGCGCCGACCAGCGAAGAGCTGCCGGGCGTTCCGTCCCACCTGCCGTCCGGCTGGAACTGGGGCTACCGTGGCATGACCACCGTCAAGGGCCTGTTCACCGCCGGTGACGGCGTGGGCGCTGCCGGCCACAAGTTCTCCTCCGGTTCGCACACCGAAGGTCGCCTGGCCTCCAAGGCGATGGTCAAGTACTGCCTCGACAACGCCGATCTCAAGCCCGAGCTCGACGAGACCCCCGAGGACATCGCTGCCGCCATCTGGAAGCCGGTCCGCAACTTCCTCGAGTTCAAGGACTACTCGACCGCCATCGACGTCAACCCCAACTACATCACGCCCAAGATGCTGCAGTTCCGTCTGCAGAAGATCATGGACGAGTACGTTGCCGGCGTCGCGACCTACTACAATACCAACGACAAGATGTTGGCCGTTGCAGAAGAGAAGCTCGAGATGCTGAAGGAAGACTCGCAGAAGATGCGTGCGAAGGACCTGCACGAACTGCTGCGCGCGTGGGAAAACTACCACCGCATCCTGACGGCCGAAGCCCACATGAAGCACATCCAGTTCCGTGAAGAAAGCCGCTACCCCGGCTTCTACTACCGCACCGACAAGAACTTCGTCGATGAGGAGAACTGGCACTGCTTCGTGAACTCGATCTACGACAAGAAAACCAAGAAGTGGACCTGCTTCAAGCGCAAGCACGTCGATCTGGTCGACAAGTCGAAGCTGTTCAAGGCCGCCGCACCGCACTAAGCACGGTCTGAAGCAGTAGTAACATGCAGGCCGGCAGCCGACAGGCTGCCGGCCTGTTGCATTTGCGAGAGCACCAACCCCTGTCGCCACGAGGTTTTTATGTCCAAGCCCGAAATCCCGATTCCCGGCAGTCCCGTCATGCCGACAATGTTCGACGAGAACAAGGAGATCCAGTTTTCCTGCCACAAGGGCATCGGTTGCTGGAACGCCTGTTGCGCGAACATCGACATTTCGCTGACGCCCTACGACATCATTCGCCTGAAGAAGCGCCTCGGCATCAGTTCCACCGAATTCCTGCGCGAGTACACCGTCCCCTACGAGATGGAAAAGGACGGCATTGCCGGCGTGAAATTCCGTCCGGTCGACAACGGTACCGCCTGCCGCTTCATGCAGCCCGAAGGCTGCACCGTCTATGAAGATCGCCCCACGGCCTGCCGCTATTACCCCGTCGCCCTGCTGTCGATGCGCAAGCAGGACGAATACACGGACACCCAGTCCTACGCACTGGTCAAGGAAGACCACTGCAAGGGCCACGAGGTCGACCGCCGTCTCACCATCGCCGACTATCGCAAGGAGCAGGGCGTCGAGGAATACGACGAGCTGGGCCGTGGCTGGCGCCAGCTGGTGCTCAAGAAAAAGTCGACCGGTCCGGCCATCGGCGCCCCCTCGCTGAAGAGCCGCCAGCTGTTCTTCATGGCCTGCTACGACATCGATACCTTCCACGATTTCGTCGAGTCCGAAGCCTTCAACAAGCTGTTCAAGCTCGAGCCCGAAATGCGCAAGATGCTGATGGAGGACGACGTCGAACTGATGCAGTTCTCCTTCCGCTTCCTCAAGCAGGTCCTGTTCGGCGAAAAGACGCTGGAACTCGACGAGCAGGCCGCTCAGGAACGCCTCGTCAAGTGGCAGGCGCGCCAGGCCGAGATCGAGGAAGAGGCCCGCAAGCAGCGCGAAGAGTACGAGCGCAAGATGCTCGAAGAGGGCATCGACGAGGATGCCTCCGGCCTCGGTTATTGCGAGGACGAGAGCTGCGGCGACAAAAAGGGATGATCAGCCGGCGATGATCAGAGCCGGCTGATCACGAAGCGGTGCTTGCCGGAAATCGTGCGTTCGATTTCCGGCACCGTTTCGATCTCCAGCGCCAAGCCCTCGGCCGCGAGGGCCCGTGTCATCTCTTCTTTCAGCATGTCGGAGAGCGGCCTGCCCGCCAGCCGCAGTTTCACATTCCCGGGGGCTTCCTGTACGAACTGGTAGGCGTCCACCTGCGTCTGGCCGTAGAGCAGGCGATTGAAAAAGGACGGATGCAGCCGCCGGCCGTCCGGCGCGAGAATGAAGTCGTTGCTGCGGCACATGCCCATTTCCATCAGCGGGAATGGCAGGCCGCAGGGGCATGTGCCCTCCAGCAGCCTGCCCGCGTCGCCATTTTCGTAGCGCAGCATCGGCATCAGCCGGTTGGTCAGGGAGGTGACGAGCAACTGGTCATTCACCGATTCGAGCCACACCATGTCGGTGAAGACGTGCATGCGGCCGTGTCGGCATTCGCAGGCGATGTTCGGGATCTCGCGGCTGCCGTACTGGTTGAAGACCTTGCAGCCGAACGCCGATTCCATGGCTTCGCGCATCGCGTCGGTCAGGACCTCCGCGGTCGAATAGACGCCGGCCAGTCCGGCGGGCATGGACAGTTTCTCATCGAGGACGAAGCGGGCGAGGGCGGCGAGGATCGAGGCATAGCCCTGCAGCAGCGCGGGCCGGTAGCGTCGGATCAGTCCGACCCATGCGTTCAGCTTCGCGGCGTCGATCCCGTGTGCGGGCTCGGTCTTCTCGGCGGCGACCCAGTCGTCCCAGGCCGCTGTGCCGAAGACGCCACCGCTGACCGTGTCCTGGCGCGCCCCCCAGAAATTGAGGATCTTCTGCCCCGGCCGCCAGCCGGACAGCATGTAGCTGCGCATCATGCCGGCGCGCATCAGCTCGTGCTTGGTCTCGTCGTAGAAGAACGCCAGCGGCTTGCCCGTCGAGCCGCCGGTATGGCCTACAGGGGTCGTGCGCGGGTCGTGGCCACGGGCGAGCAGTTCGGGCAGCCGGGCGATCACGTCGGCCTTGCGCAGGATCGGCAGTGCCGCGATGTCGGCATCGTCCGGAATGCCGCGCAGGGTGTCGGCGTAGTAGGCGGTGTGCGCGCGGGCGAAGCGGATCATCGCCGCGAGGTCGTCGCGCTGTTTCAGCAGCAGACGATCGCGCGACAGGGACTGCGTGGCGAGCAGCGTTTCCAGGAAGGCGTAGCGCTGCGGCCGCTGGCGGCGGTGCAGCCAGGTTCTCACAGCTGGCGCTCCCAGGCGGTCCGGTCCGCTGCGTAATGTTCCAGCCCCTCCAGCAGGCGGGCCCGCCACTGGCGCCAGGCGGCCGCATCGTTGATGCGGGCATGGCCGACGGAATCCTCGCCGAAGTTGCGCCGCACATTGGCGGCGAACCGGCGGAATCCGGCGATCCTGCCTGGCTGGGCGTGCCACCAGCACGTGTCGTCATCCAGCAGGGCGTCGAGTCGTGCGAGCTTGTCGAGAATCAGCTGCCGGCGGGTGTTGTAGCGTTCCAGCATTTCGGCACGCATCGCGTCGAGCGCCGGTGAAAAGTCGGCGCTGGCGAGACGGCGCAAGTCACCGCCGGCCGTCAGTTTCTCGACGGTGAACAGCATCGTGTCGCCATAGAACTGGCGCTCGAATTCGCCGCTCATGTCGATAACAAGGCCCCCCCCGAAATCGCCGCCTTGCGGCGATCTCCCCCCGGGGGGAGAAGAAACACTTGGGTCGGCCCGGCGAGTTTCTTCCTGCCGCGTCTCGATACCGGGCCGGAACTCCGACTGGCCGCCGCTCTCGACCGTGCGCCGGTGCAGCATCGGCAGGTTGGCCGAGACGAAGCGCGGCCCGAGCTCGGCCTTGAGGATGCGGCCCAGCGTCGGGCCGGACATGCGCAGGCGCAACGGACCGAAGGGAATGAAGTAGTTCAGCGCCGCCGGCCGGAACACGTAGTTGCCGGCATAGACGGTGCGCGCCGGCTGCACGGTGGAAAACAGTTCAGCCGGCTGGTAGGACGAAATCCGTGTCGGATGCTCGCCATAGAAAAAACTGTTCACTCGCCCGGCGAAATGCGCGCAGCCGTCCGCCTCGCTGTGCGGGGCCGCCACCGGGCAGGGGTAGGCGTAGTGGTCCGCGGGCCTGAAGCCGAACAGGTCGGCCATGTCGTGATAGGCGGCATCGCCGGTGCTGGCGGCGACACCGTGGTGGCTGCAGGGGGCCGCCGGATCGAGGCGCGACGTCTGCCCGAGGAAGGCCAGCACGTCGTCGAGGAAGTTGTTGGTCATCACCGCCGGTGACACCGGCGGGTCGCCGACAACCTTGCCGGTCAGCACCTGCGTGTTGGTACGGGAGAAGATCGCGTCGAGGCCGCCGAAGTAGTCGATGATGTAGCCATCGTCTTCCGCCACATCCACGCGAAATTCCTGGTCGCTGTCGAGCGACCAGACCAGGACTTCGTCATCGGACCGGCCACGCAACATTTCGGCGACCTTGAGGTAGGCGATGTTGCGCATCACGCCCTGGCCCTTGTGGCCAAAGCGTTCGCGCGGTGCATTGCCGAGCACCCGGGGTAGGCCGGCATCGAGGGCATGGACGAGGGCATGCTGTTCATCCGGTGCGAAATGCAGGATGTGCAGCCCGTCTGCGGCGTGGCGCCGCGCGAGTTCGCGGTGGGCGTCGATGCTCGCCGCGTCGGCACTGTCGTCGGCCAGCAGCACGGTGATCTCGCGGTCATAGGGAAAGCGGCGCAGCAGTTCTCTCAGACTGCCGAGACAGGCGTCGAGATGGCGCGGCCGGTCGGCGACCGGGATGACGACGATGAAGGCGTACCTGCTCATGCAGGGTTCAGCGGTCCGACTTGTAGGCCGGGAAGACGTTCTTGTCCCACATCACCTCGATGAGGTTGATGCTGCCCTTGAGATTGGCATGCTCGAACAGGGCGTCGACGTCGGCGGCCGAATCGACGCGCCAGTGGTCGATGCCGAAGCTTTGCGCCAGCAGGGCGAAGTCGGGATTGACGAAGTCGCAGTCGAGATAGCGTTCCTGGTAGAGCTGGAACTGGTTCTTGCGGATCAGGCCCAGCGTGCCGTTGTTGATCATCACCACGTTCAGCGGGATGGCGTAATTCACGGCCGTCATCAGCTCCATGCAACACATCTGGAAGCCGCCGTCGCCGAGGATGGCGAAGGCCGGCGTGTCCACCGCACAGCGCGCGCCGAGGGCGGCCGGGATCGCGTGACCGAGCGAAGAAACGCCCGAATTCGGGAAGTAGCGGTGGCGCGGCGAGGCCTTCAGGTAGGTCTGCGCGAGGATGATGTTGTCGTCGAAGATCAGCGCGCCTTCCGGCATGCGCTCGACGAGGCGTTCGAAAAGGTGGGCGATGGTGGTGAAGTGCGGCTTCACCTCGGCCGGCGTCGCCTCGGGCGGCGGGGCGGGCGGCAGGTCTTCGAGATGCGAGTAGAGATCCTCGAGCACGGCGCGGATGTCGCCGTGGATCGCCAGATCGGCCTTGAACACTTTCTCCAGTTGCGCCGCATCGTGGTCGACCTGCACCACGCGCTTGCCGGCCATCAGCTTCGGGTCCCACAGGTAGCTGGTGCGCTCGTTGAAGCCGGCACCCAGCACGATGATCAGGTCGGCATGATCGACGATGTGGCGATAGGCGCTGCCATCCGAGGTGACGCCGAGGCAGCCGATCGCGCGCGGGTCGCTCTCGGCGATCAGCCCCTTGCCCTTCAGCGTCGTGGTGACACGGATTGCATGATGCTCGCCGAGCCGCTGCAGCACGCCTTGCGCACTGGCGATGAAGCAGCCGTGGCCGGCGATGATGACCGGGTGGCGCGACTGGCGCAGCATGCGCGCCATTTCCTCGGTGGCGCCGAAGCGGTTGCAGATCGGCGGCTGCTCCCTGACGAAGCGGATGTCGTCGAGCAGGCTGTCCTCGACCGGCTCCTTCTGGATGTTGTAGGGCAGCGAGAGCAGCACCGGCCCGGCGTTGGGCGAGAGCAGGATGCGCGCGGCCTGGCGCAGCACCTGCTGCAGGTAGTCGGTGCGCTCGATGATCTTGTGATAGCGCGTGATGCCACGGAACAGGTCGGACTGGTCGATGCTGCCGCCCTCGCCCGAGCTTTCCTGCAGGCCGCCCTTGCCGAAGATGAAGGTCGAGGTTTCGCCGGTGACGATCAGCACCGGCAGCTTGTCGGCGTAGGCGTTGGCGATCCCGGTGACGAGGTTGGTCGCGCCCGGGCCGGCGGTGGTGATGCAGGCGGCGATGCCGCGCGTGGCGCGCGCCTCGCCGCAGGCCATGAAGGCGGCACCCTGCTCGTGCTTGGCCAGCACCGTGCGGATCGGCGAGTCATAGAGCCGGTCGTAGACCGGCAGGATGTGCGAGCCCGGCATGCCGTAGATCGTGCGGATGCCGAGGCGCTCCATGAAGCGGACGATGAGGGCGGCGACGGTGATCTGCATGGCGTGGGAAGTGGGCGGGAAGGGGGCTGGAAGGGAGGCGGGAAGGCGCAAAGCCCGCATTTGAGCACAAGCCGGGGATGCGGCAAATACCCGGCGGCGCGCTGGTAGACTTGCACCGACATCACGCACGAGGAATCCCATGGAACACACCGCATCGATCGACATCGCCCGCATCGCCACCACCCGCCATACCTGCAAGGCCTTCGACCCGGCACGCAAAATCGCCGCGGGGGACATGGCGGCCTTGCGCACCCTGCTGCGCTGCGCCCCGTCGTCAGTCAATTCGCAGCCCTGGCATTTCCTCGTCGCCGGGAGCGAGGCCGGCAAGGCGCGCATCGCCGCGGCCACGCAGGACGGCTATGCCTACAACGCCCCGAAGATCCTCAATGCCTCGAACGTGGTCGTGCTGTGCGCCAGGACCGCATTCGACGACGACCACATCGCCGCGATCCTCGCGCAGGAGGACAAGGACGGCCGCTTCCCGACGCCCGAAGCGAAGGCGACCCAGAGCACCTCGCGCAACTATTACGCGAACCTGCATCGCAGCGAACTGAAGGACACGACGTTCTGGATGCAGAAGCAGCTCTACATCGCCCTCGGCATGCTGCTGCAGGGCGCGGCAGCCCTCGGCATCGACGCCTGCCCGATCGAAGGCTTCGACAAGGCGAAGCTCGACGCCGAGCTCGACCTGGCGTCGCGCGGCCTGACCGCCGTGGTGATCGCGGCGCTCGGCTATCGCAGCGATGCCGACTTCAACGCCAAGCTGCCGAAGTCGCGCCTGCCTGAGGCGGACCTGTTCACCGAGATCTGAGCATGAACACCGCCCACGTGAGAACCATCACTCCCGAGCTCGAATCGCTCGGCACCGAACCCTACTACCAGCCCGTCGCCGACGAGGTGGCCCTGTTCGAGGCCGCCGCACAGAAGCGCCTGCCGGTGCTGCTCAAGGGCCCGACCGGCTGCGGCAAGACGCGCTTCGTCGAGTACATGGCCTGGAAGCTGAAAAGACCCTTGGTTACCGTCGCCTGCCACGACGACCTGACCACCGCGGATCTCGTCGGCCGCTACCTGATCGTCGGCGACGAGACGGTGTGGCTCGACGGGCCGCTGACCGCTGCGGTGCGTGCCGGCGCGATCTGCTACCTCGACGAGATCGTCGAGGCGCGCAAGGACACCACCGTGGTGATCCACCCGCTCGCCGACACGCGTCGCGCGCTGGCCGTCGACAAGCGCGGCGAGCTGATCCCCGCGCCGCCCGGCTTCATGCTGGTGATCTCCTACAACCCCGGCTACCAGAGCGTGCTCAAGGAGATCAAGCCGAGCACGCGCCAACGTTTCGTCGCGCTCGAGTTCGACTATCCGGGTGCCGAGGTCGAGGCGCAGATCGTCGCCACCGAGGGCGGCATCGACGCCGACACCGCGAAGCGGCTCGTCAAGCTCGGCGAGTTGACGCGCAACCTCAAGGGCGCCGGCCTCGACGAAGGGGCCAGCACGCGCCTGCTGGTGCATGCGGCGCAGCTGATCGGCGCCGGCATGCCGGCGGCCACCGCGAGCATCGCCGCCGTGGCGCGTGCGCTGACCGACGATCCCGACATGACGCAGACGCTCGACGATCTGGTGCGCGCCGTCTTCTGATGACCGAGCGCCGCTGTTTTGGCTCCGGCATAACGTTCGCTTTGCTCACGTTAGCCTGCACCGGAAAGCCGAGATCGCGATGACGGATTCGTCGAGTTCATCGCGTCGGTTTTTTGAGCACGAGCTCGAGGAAAAGCTCGACGCCCTCCTGTTCGCCTCGCCCTCGCATCGCTCGATCGAACGCCTTGCGGCGTTGCTCGAGCCGTTGCCGCGCCGGCACCAGGACCTGGTGCTGCACTGGGCCGGCGTCGCGGCGCAGACCTATGCCGAGATCGGCTACCTGATCGCCACGCTCGCGCCCCAGGCGCTCGAACGGTTCGGCCCCGATTCCAATGCGGCGTTCGAAGCCTGGGTGATCGCCGGGCTGGATGCCTACGACAAGCAGGGCCTGCGGCCGGCGATGGAGATGCTGCGCGACATCGACGGCTTCGTCGCCATCCGCCAGGGACGGCTCTACGCACAATTCGCCGAAGTCGAGCAGCGGCTTGCACGTTTCGTGCAGGGCCTTTCCGGGCGGCCGCTCGCCGTGAAAGCGGGCGCTTACCCCTGGACCGATACCGAGACGATCTTCCTGCCGGCGCGCATCGCGCAGTTCGATGCCGCGGAAGACAACCGGCAGCTCTACAAGAGCCTTGCCGTCCAGCTCTGGGCGCAGACGCGCTACGGCACCTTCGCCGTCGATCTCGATGCCGAACTGGCCCGCTGGCCCGAGCGCGAACAGGCGCTGACCTGGCTGGCGCATCTGGAGGCGGCGCGGCTCGAAGCGCGTGTCGCCCGGGAGCTTCCGGGCCTCGGGACGCTGCTGGCCGCCGTGCGCGGGTCGTGGCCCGCGGAAATCGGGGCGGCGCTGGCAGAACTGCAAGCGCCGCAGGCCACGGTGGACGTGTCGCTGCGCTGGCTGGCGAAATTCATGGCGCAGGGTACCGTCCCGCCGGCGCCGACTTTTTGCGGGCGGCTCGATCCCGGCATCGCGGCCCGCGTACGCGCAGAACGCATCGCGCGCGATACCGAAACGTTGAAGAAGACGCTGGCGGTGTTGAAAGGGGCGGCCGGCAGGAAACCGGCGGCGCCCAACGAGTTCGCCGCACAACTAAACAGCGAAACCGGCGAGATCGAAGTCAGCGTTGATGGCGAGGCCGTCGCCTTGCCCCCGGATGCGCAGGCCGCGGCCCAATCCCTGCAGCAGGACCTGGGACAGGTGCCGCCCGAGGCGCTGACGCCCGCCGGGGACGGTGCCTGGACGCCGGTCGATCCGGAGACAGTGTCGGCACCGCCGGAACTCAAGAGCGACCGCGATGCGGATTATTTCTACGACGAATGGGACTACCACCGCAACGCCTATCGGCGCGGCTGGTGCCACGTTTACGAAATGCCGGTGAAGCCCGGCGACGGCGCTTTCGTCCACGAGACGCGCCAGCGCCATGCGGCGCTGATCGCCCAGCTCAAGCGCAAGTTCGAGGCGGTGCGCGGCGAGGACCGCATCCTCGGCCGCCAGCCCGAGGGCGAGGAGATCGACCTCGATGCGCTGGTCGAAGCGGTGAACGACCGCCGCGGCGGCGCCGAACCCTCCGAGCGGCTCTTCAGCCGCCGGTTGCGCAATGAACGCAGCCTCGCCGCGATGTTCATGGTCGACATGAGCGGCTCGACCAAGGGCTGGGTGAACGATGCCGAGCGCGAGGCACTGGTGATGCTGTGCGAGGCGCTCGAGAAACTCGGCGACAGCTACGCGATCTACGGCTTCAGCGGCTGGACGCGCACGCGCTGCGACATCTACCGCATCAAGTCGTTCGCCGATCGCTACGACGATGCCGTGCGTGCCCGCATCGATGGCATCGAGGCCAAGGACTACACGCGCATGGGCGTGGCGATCCGCCACTTGACCCGGCTCCTGGCCGCCCAGCCCGCCCGCCACAAGCTGCTGGTGACCCTGTCGGACGGGCGGCCAGACGACTTCGGCGACGAATATCGCGGCAACTATGGCATCGAGGACACCCGCCGTGCGCTGCAGGAAGCCCGCCAGCAGGGCATCCGCAGCTACTGCGTGACGATCGACCGCCACGGCCAGGACTATCTCAAGCACATGATGGGGCCGGCTGCCTATACGGTGCTCGACGACGTGAAGAAGCTACCCCTGAAGGTGGCCGATATCTATCGGCGGCTGACGGTGTGAGCGTGGGCGGGGCGCTGCCCGCCATGGGACCATGGGGGCCATGACCTAGGGCGCCGGCCGCTCCAGCCATTTCAACAGGATTTGGTAGAGCCGCTCGGCGCGCACCGGCTTGGCGATGTGTTCGTTCATGCCGGCCTGGAGGCAGAGCTCGCGGTCTTCGGTGAAGGCATTCGCCGTCATCGCCAGGATCGGCGTCGTCCGGTTCCGCGATTCGGCGCGAATCGCGCGGGCGGCATCAACGCCGTTCATGATCGGCATCTGCATGTCCATCAGGATCAGGTCGTAGTCGTTGCGGCATGCCAGGTCGAGCGCTTCCCGGCCGTTCTCGGCGATGTCCACGACGAAGCCGATATCCTCCATCTGGAAGCACGCCACTTCCCGATTCACCGGCTCGTCCTCGGCCAGCAGGACATGCGTACCGGCATGGTCGCGCCGCAGCCGGTCTTCGGCGTTGGCGCCGTCGAAAGTCGGCGCCGGCGGAACGGCATCGACTTTCCGGCGAACCAGCCGTACCGTGAACCAGAAGGTGCTGCCGGCGCCCGGCGTACTTTCGACGCCGATTTCGCCGCCCATGTGCTGGACCAGCTGCTTGCTGATGACGAGCCCCAGCCCGGTGCCGCCGTATTTGCGCGTCATCGAGCTGTCGGCCTGCTCGAAAGAGGCGAAGAGACGTTCGCGCACCCCGGGTTCGATGCCGATGCCGGTATCGCTGATGTCGAAGCGGACCTGGACAGCCGCGGGCGTTTCCGTGAGCGGGCGGACGCGGATGCGGACGCTGCCCTGATTCGTGAACTTGATGGCATTGCCGGCCAGGTTCAGCAGTATCTGGCCGAGGCGCAGCGGATCGCCCTGCAGGGGAAGCCGCGCCAGCGCATCGGGCAACTCGGTCTCCAGCGACAGCCCTTTCTCGGCGGCCCTGTGGCCAAGCACGCCGGTCAGGGTGTCGAGAATGTCCGCGAGTTGCAGCGGCTTGTCCTCGAGTACCAGGCGCCCGGCCTCGATCTTGGACAGGTCGAGGATGTCGTTGAGCACGCCGAGCAGGTGGTGTGCCGCGTCATGGGCCTTGTCGAGTTGCGCGCTGCCGACGGGATCGTCCATGCGCCGCTTTGCCATGTGCAGCATTCCCATGATGCCGTTGATGGGGGTGCGAAGCTCGTGGCTCATGTTGGCGAGGAAGGTGCTCTTGGCGCGGTTGGCGGCTTCGGCGGCGTCCTTGGCGCTGGCCAGCTCGGCAGTTCGCTGCGCCACCAGTTCCTCGAGATGGTGACGGTACTGCTGGAGCTCATTCTCCGCCGCCTTCCGCTCGGTGATGTCGTGGGCGATGCCGAGGACGCCGATCAGCTGGTTATGCGCGTCGCGCATCGGCACCTTGGTGGTTTCCAGTCTCTCGCGATGTCCGTCGGCCGCGAACGTCACTTCTTCCTCGTTCCGCGTCGGACCGTTTTTTTCCATCGCGGCGCGGTCGTTGTTGCGGAAGAAATCGGCGAGTTCCCTGCTGACGAAATCGTAGTCGGTCTTGCCTGCGATTTGCTGTTCGCGGGCGCCGAAAAACTGCTCGAAGCGGGGATTGCAGGCCAGGTAGACGCCCTGGGGATCTTTCAGCCAGATCAGGTCCGGCAACGTGTCGATGAGGGTGCGCAGGATGGCCCGCTCGCGGATCAAGGTGTCCTGCGCTGCCTGCAGCGCCTGCTGGTCGACCAGCAGGCGTTCATGGTTGCGGAAGATCAGGCACAGCAGCATGGTGGCGAGCGGGTAGAACAGCAGCAGCACCCACCAGGCCTGTTCGATGAAGGCATACCCCGCCTGGTTCGGAATCTGGGTGAATGCCGCCAGCTGCGCCAGCTGGACCAGGATGCCCAGCACGAGGTAGTGCCCGGCGCGCGGCGTAGTCTCGAGGCGTGCCCACCACATCTGCGCAAGACTCCCCAGCAATGCCGACTGCAGGATGATCGTGATGCCGATGACCGCGCCGATGCCGCCCAGCTGGTAGCGATAGATCGCCGCCATGGCGGCTGCAATCGCTGCCGCCACGCCCCCGCCGACCACGCCCGCCACCGCCAGCACGATCGACCGGCCGTCGAAAATCAGGCCCGGTGCGAAATTGACCGGATTGGCCATGCCGAGCAGCACGACGCCGCCGAACAGCAAGCCGAGGACGATGCGCTGATTCAGCGAATGCCTGGGCAGGTGGGAGATGACGAGCTGACCGGCGGCGACCAGGGCGACCAGGAACGCGATGTTGTTGATCAGGTTGAGGAACATGCGTCTCCGCAGGGGCGGGGGAAGGAGGAATATTATTTACTATAGATCAAAGGGATCGCGAATGCGAAATATGGCCAATTACATAGATGGCGATCGTGCGGTGCCGATCCCCGGCCGCTCAGGCCGAGGCCCATGCCGCATAGAGTGGATCGGCGTATTGCGTCTGCCGGTAGTACTTGTCGTCGGCGGGGCGCGGCAGCCCGCGCAGGGATTCGGCGTGGAGGCCGGAGAAGCCGGCCCGCTGCAGGTGGCGCAGCACCCAGGCGATGCGGCTGAAGGGGGGCAAAGTCGGCCATGGCAGGACGGCCTTGGGCGGGAACCAGCGTTCCGAGAAGCTGATCATGCACGTTCCGCCGGGTTTCAGGGTGCGGCGGACCTCGCGCAGCACGGCCTCGGGGCGTACGAGGTATTCGATCGACAGGGCGCATAGGGCGACGTCGAAGCGCGCATCCGCGAAGGGCAGCACGGGGGTGGCGTTGAGGTCGTGCACGATGCGTTCGGTCAGTAGCCGGTTGTCGGCCAGTTCCGCCGCATTCATGCCGAGGCCGACCAGTTCGGCCGGGCCGGCTGCCACGGGCAGGTGCGAATCGCAGCTCGCCATCAGGTCCAGCACGGCCATGCCGTCGCGGACGAAGCGGCCGGTGAATTCACGCCAGACCGATTGTGCCGCGGCATCGAGATGGTCGACGCGTCGCGGCACTGCGTAGAAGCCGGCATCGTCGTCGTCGGGACGCGCATAGGGTTCGGCGAGGCCGGCCAGCGCAGCGAGGTCGGCCTGCCTGTCGGTGCCGTGCTTCAAGGCGAAGAGGAGGGGAAGAAAGCCGCTGGCTTCCGCGTCGTCGCGGTCGAGTACGGTAGCGGCCAGTTCGCCGTGCGTTGCCGTCCCGCCGGCGCCGACTTTCTCGATCATGGCGGCGAACGCAACGGGCAGGTCGCTGTCCTGCGGATCGACGCCGGAGAATCGGTGGCGGTCGCGGTGTTGCGCGATCGAGCTTCCCCAGTCGCGGGAAAGCTCGAGGGTGAGGCTCAAGGTGTGCGGATGCCTAGACGTTGTCCTGCGCGAGCAGGCCTTCGATCTCGGTGAAGGTCGAGCCGACGTCGAAGGTCTGGATCGCCGCGCCGAGCTGGCGGCCGATCTGGGTGGCCGAGAAGATGCCGCGGATGCGCACCTTGCCGCCGACCGGATCGCGCTCGCCGACCAGCGCATGCTGGCGGTGCAGCGACTTCAGCGTGGTGACGATGTCGCTGACCTTGGCGGTGAGCACGTCGCGCGTATCGATCAGGTCGATCTGCTCGCGCGGGCACATCAGGTCGCTGACGAGCAGGTCGGTGAACTTGCCGCCGCGCTCCTGGATCATCTGGATCGGCTTTTCGCCGCTGGTATCGCGCGAGGTGATCAGGCCGAGCACTTCGTCGTCGCGGTTGACCACGAGCAGCAGGCGCACGCCGCGCGAGATCATCGTCTGGTTGGCCTGGGCCAGCGTCGCTTCGGGGCCGATGGTGGCGACGGAGACCTGCTTGAAGTCGGTCATGACGCACATGGCCGGCGAGTCGGCGCGCACCAGCGTGAAGGTGCTCGGCTCGGAGTAACCGGTACCTTGCGGCGCCTTGAAGGTCTGCAATCCCGACGCTGCGGGGCCGTCCTTGTGAATCAGGGTCATTTTTTTCCTCCTTGATCGACCGTGCGTAATCTTAGCCTGACTTCAGCGCTTCGTGTCCGCCGTGTCCGGGTTCCCCGAGCCGGCGGCGGCGCGCTTGAGCCGGTCCGAGATCGCCTGCCAGGGCTGACCGACGGGCTTCTGCACGTAGATGCGATCGCAGCCCAGCGCGTCGAGTTCGCGCAGGCTGGCGTAGAGGTCGCGCGCGAAGCCGGCCGGGTCGGCCGGGGCGACGCGCCAGGTGACGCCGGGCATTTCGAAGGGCGCCGGATGCGTGGCCAGCACGGCGACGCGCTCCTGCTGCACGATGGCGTTGCGCAAGGCGATCGGCAGGCTGTCGTCGGGCATCAGCACCAGCGGCGTGCGCGGGGCGTAGTGGGCCTCGAGGGTGCCGGAGGCGCGGTTCTTCACCAGGTCCGGCGGCGCCAGCGGATCGTCGGGCGAGATCGGCACGCGGCCCAGCACGAGGCCGATGTCGACCGCCGAGAGCATGCCGGGGCGCAACAGCACGGCCCGCCGGCCAGTCAGGTCGATGATGGTCGATTCGATGCCGACCTGGCAGGGGCCGCCGTCCAGCACCATCGCGACCGCGGCACCCAGGTCCTCGCGCACGTGCTGCGCGGTGGTCGGGCTGATGCGGCCGAACCTGTTTGCTGACGGAGCAGCCAGCCCGCCACCACTGGCGCCGCCGAACGCCTGGAGCAATGCGAGCGCGACCGGATGCCCGGGTACGCGCAGGCCGACGGTGTCCTGTCCGCCGGTGACGGCATCGGGAACATCGGGATGCCGCTTGAGGATCAGCGTCAGCGGACCGGGCCAGAACTTCGCCGCAAGCACGCGCGCCTCTGCGGGGATGTCGCGCGCCCAGTGATCGAGGTGTTCGGCGCCGGCGATATGCACGATCAGCGGATGATCGGCGGGGCGGCCCTTGGCGGCGAAGATCTTCGCGACCGCGTGCGGGTTCGAGGCATCGGCACCGAGGCCATAGACGGTCTCGGTCGGAAAGGCGACCAGTTCGCCCTGCCGGAGCAGGGCGGCAGCCCGTTCAATGTCTGTCGGCATCAAACCTCGGGCAGGGTTTTGGCGAGCACCTTTTCGGTCTGCTTGCGGCGGAAGTCGGAGAGCTTCTGCGCCATGCCGGCGTCGGAGAGGGCGAGCATCGAGATGGCGAAGAGCGCGGCGTTGGTCGCACCGGCCTCGCCGATCGCGAAGGTGGCGACCGGGATGCCGCCGGGCATCTGCACCATCGCCAGCAGCGAATCGAAACCGCCGAGATGCTTCGAGGGCATCGGCACGGCGAGCACCGGCAGCTCGGTCTTGGCGGCGAGCACGCCGGCCAGGTGGGCCGCACCGCCGGCCGCGCCGATCAGCACCTTCATGCCGCGGCCGGCCGCACCGGAAGCGTAGTCCAGCGCCTGGTCGGGCGTGCGGTGGGCGGACAATACCTTGGCTTCATAGGGAACGCCGAACTGCTTCAGCGTTTCGGCGCAGGCCTTCATGACGGGCCAGTCGGAGTCCGAGCCCATGACGATACCGATGAGAGGGGTGCTCATTTCAGGGTCCTTTCTGCGGATTCGAGGGTGTTGGCGAGCAGCATGGTGATGGTCATCGGGCCGACGCCGCCGGGGACCGGGGTGATCGCGCCGGCGACTTCCTTGCACGATTTGAAATCGACGTCGCCGCACAGCTTGCCGTCGGGCAGGCGGTTGATGCCCACGTCGATGACGGTCGCGCCCGGTTTGATCATGTCACCCGTGATCATCTTCGCGCGGCCGACCGCGGCGACGAGGATGTCGGCGCGCTTGGTGTGAAACGCCAGATCCTTCGACTGCGAATGGCAGACGGTGACGGTGCAACTCTGCGCCAGCAGCAGCATCGCCATCGGCTTGCCGACGATGTTCGAGCGCCCGACGATGACGGCCTCGGCGCCCTTGAGCGGCACGTTGGCACTCTCCAGCATTTTCATCACGCCGTAGGGCGTGCAGGGGATGAAGCGCGGGTTGCCCTGCATCAGGGCGCCGACGTTCTCGGCGTGGAAGCCGTCGACATCCTTCTCGGGCGCGATGGCCTCGAGCACGGCGTCGGCGTCGAACTGCTTCGGCAACGGCAGCTGCACGAGGATGCCATGCACGCTCGGGTCGGCGTTGAGCTCGGCGATCTTGCCGAGCACGACCATCGGTTCGACGTCGGGCGGGTAGGTTTCCTTGATCGAGCGGAAGCCGGCCTTTTCGCAGGCGGCGACCTTGTTGCGCACATAGACCTGCGAGGCCGGATCTTCGCCGACGAGGATCACGGCGAGGCAGGGGGTGATGCCCTGCGTGGCCTTGAGCGCGGCCGCCTTCTCGGCCAGTTCGGCGCGGACGGTCTGCGCCAGTGCGTTGCCGTCGATGATCTGCGCGGTCATGCGGTTTCCTCCTCGTGCTGCGCGGCTTTCTCTGCAGCGCGGCCGGCTTCGAAAGCCTTCTGGTTCAGCTCGACCATCTGCGGCTTGCGGGCGCGGAAGCGCTTGAGGATGGACTCCAGCAACACCCCGGCGGGGAAGGGCAGGTGGTCGGCCATGGCGCCGAGCATCACGGTGTTGCCGAGGCGCACGTCGCCGAGCGACAGGGCGATCTCCATGGCGTCGAAGGCGTGCAGCTGGTAGCCGCGCGACTTGATTTCCGCCAGCGGGTCCTCCGGGTAGTCGTAGAGGCCGATGTCGACGACCGGCGGGACCAGCCGCGCGGTGTTCATCAGCACCAGGCCGCCGGGACGGAGCATGTGGCACCAGCGCATGCCTTCGGCGGCCTCGAAGGCGACCAGCAGGTCGGCCGTGCCGGGCATGATCTGCGGCGAGAGCACGCGGGGGCCGAAGCGCAGGTGCGATGAAACTACGCCGCCGCGCTGCGCCATGCCGGCGACTTCGGTTTTCTTCACGTCGTGGCCGAGCGCGATCGCGGCCTCGGCGAGGATCTCGGTGGCGGTCATGACGCCCTGGCCGCCGATGCCGACGACCAGGATATTGGTGATGTTGCTGTCGGGCATGTCCGTCTCCTCAATGCTTGACCAGCCGGATCGGCTTGGTCAGGTCGGCATGCACGATCGCCTCGGGGGCGCAGGGCTGCACGCAGAGGTTGCAGCCGGTGCAGGCCGAGGTCTCGATCTTGACGAACTGCAGCTCGACTTCCTTGCCCGAGGGCTTGATCACCTTCTCGCGGCGCGTGACGTGGATCGCCGGGCAGCCGACGTCGACGCAGTTGCCGCAGCCGGTGCACTTGTCGTCGATGACTTCGTAGGGCTTCTGTTTCTTGTAGTCGTCGATCAGCACGCAGGGCTGGTCGGTGATGATGACCGATACCTCGGGGATCTTGATCTCGTCGCGGATGGTCTTGAACAGCTTGGGCAGCACGTAGGGGTCGACGACGTGGATGCGTTCCTTCTTCACGCCGAGCGACTCGACCAGCTTGGCGAAATCGACGCGCGGCGCGGGATTGCCGTAGATGTCGCGGCCGTTGCCCGGGTTGTCCTGGCCGCCGGTCATGCCGACCGCGCGGTTGTCGAGCAGCAGCACGGTGACATTGCCGCCGTTGTAGACGATGTCGAGCAGGCCCTGCATGCCCATGTGCAGGAAGGTCGAGTCGCCGATCACGGCGAGGATGCGCTTGTCCTTGTCGGCCGTGCCCCGGCCCTTGTCGAGGCCGAGCGCGATGCCCATCGAGGCGCCCATCGAGATGGTGGTGTCGAGCGCGTTCCACGGGTGGCCGGCGCCGAGCGTGTAGCAGCCGATGTCGCCGGAGATGGTGATGTTCTTGATCTGCGCCAGCGTGTAATAGACGCCGAGGTGCGGGCAGGCGACGCACATCGTGGGCGGACGCGGGAACACCGGCGCGGGCTTGGCGAGGTTCTCCGGTACCGGCTCGCCGAGCAGTTTCGCGATGGCGGGCTTCAGTACGTTGGGTGCCAGCTCGCCCTGGCGCGGCAGGATGTCCTTGCCCAGGCAGTCGATGCCCGCGGCCTTCAGTTCGGTCTCGACCAGCGGCTCGACTTCCTCGACGATGACGAGCTTTTCCACCGTCGCGGCGAAGGCGCGGATCTTCTCGAGCGGGATCGGGCAGGAGAAGCCGAGCTTCAGCACGGGGGCGTCGGGGAAGCTTTCCTTGACGTGCATCCAGGCCGGGCCCGACGCGACGAAGCCGACGCGGCGATCCGTGCCGCTGTCGACGCTGTTCAGCGGCGAGGTTTCGGCCTCGGCGCGCAGCGTCTTGTCGCGCTCGAACATCAGCGGGATGCGCTTGCCGGCGCCGGCCGGCGTCATCACCCAACGCGCCGGTTCCTTCCTGAAGCCGTCGGCATTCTCGTGCGCGACGCGTTCGCCGACGGTGACGAGGCCCTTGACGTGGTTGATGCGCGTCGTCATGCGCAGGATCACCGGCACCTGGAATTTTTCCGAGAAGTCGAAGGCCAGCTTGGTCATCTCGTAGGCTTCCTGCGAGTCGGCCGGCTCGAACACCGGCACGTGGGCGAAGCGGCCCCAGAAGCGCGAGTCCTGCTCGTTCTGCGACGAGGACAGGCCGACGTCGTCGGCGATGGCGATCACCAGGCCGCCGATCACGCCGGTCAGCGTCAGCGTCATCAGCGCGTCGGAGGCGACGTTCATGCCGACGTGCTTCATGCAGCAGAACGAGCGCGAGCCGGCGAAGGCGGCGCCGATGGCGACCTCCAGCGATACCTTCTCGTTGACCGACCACTCGGAATAGATGTCGGGGTAGGTCGAGATGACCTCGAGCATTTCGGTGGAGGGGGTGCCGGGGTAGGCGGCGGCGACCTTGCAGCCGGATTCCCAGACGGCGCGGGCGACGGCTTCGTTGCCGGAAAGGAGGAGCCGGGACTGGCTCGGTGCGGGCATGACTGCAGCCATAGGAAAGTCTCGCAAGAATGAAGGCGGAAAAAAATAACCCGCGTCACCAAAGGGACTTGACGCAGGTCTCATGGCCACGATTATCCGGATTCGGCAGGGGTGCGTCTATATGGGCAAAGTCGGTGCCGGCGGGACGGCGTAATATCCGCGCCCCATGCGTATCGAAAGCCTTCGCCAGCGCCTGCGTGCCCTCGGCGCCAAACCCTGCCACGAGTACCGGCTGCTGCGCGCCTGGACGCAGGGGCGGCCGCTCGACCACGGTCGCATCGCAGCGGAAAATGCTCTGCCGGCCGCCCTGCGTGCCGCGCTGCCGGCACTGGCGGACGAACTGGCCGGGCTGGCGCAGGTGCGCGCCGAACATGCCGGCGCCGACGGCTCCGCGCGGTGGCTGGTGGCGCTCGCCGACGGGCAGACAGTGGAAAGCGTGCTGCTGCTGCGCGAAGGCGTCTGCGTGTCGACGCAGGTCGGCTGCGCCGTCGGCTGCACTTTCTGCATGACCGGCCGCGACGGCCTGCTGCGCCAGCTGACGAGCGGGGAAATCGTCGCCCAGGTCGTGCTCGCCTGCCGCCGCCAGCCGGTTCGCAAGGTGCAGTTCATGGGCATGGGCGAGCCGGCGCACAACATGGACAATGTGCTCGACGCCATCGAACTGCTCGGCACCCACGGCGGCATCGGCCACAAGAACCTGGTGTTCTCGACGGTCGGCGACCGGCGCGTGTTCGAGCGGCTGCCGCAGGCCAGGGTACGGCCGGCGCTGGCGCTCTCGCTGCACTCGACGCAGGTCGAATTGCGCGCCCGGCTGTTGCCGAAGGCGCCGCGCATCGACCCGGAAGAACTCGTCGAGTGCGCCGAGGCCTATGCCCGCGCCACCGGCTACCCGATCCAGTACCAATGGACGCTGCTGGCGGGCATCAACGACGGCGACGACGAACTCGCGGGCATCGTGCGCCTGCTGGCCGGCAAGTATGCGGTGATGAACTTCATTCCCTACAACGAGACCGGGACGGAGGGCTACCGGCGTCCGTCGCGCGAGCGCATGGCGGCCATGTCGCGCCACCTGCATCGCCACGGCATCCTCGCCAAGCTGCGCCAGTCGGCGGCGCAGGACGTCGATGGCGGCTGCGGCCAGCTGCGGGCGCGGATGGTAAGCTGACACGCCGTATTCGCACGAGGAGAACCGCCATGAGCACGATCCGCGCATGGGCCGCGCACGGCCCCGGGCAGCGACTCGAACCCTATGCCTACGACCCCGGCCCGCTGGCCGCGGACGAGGTGGAGATCGCCGTCGAGCATTGCGGCATCTGTCATTCCGACCTGTCGATGCTCGACAACGCGTGGAACTTCAGCAGCTATCCGCTGGTGGCCGGCCACGAGGCGGTCGGGCGCATCGTCGCGCTGGGCGAGCAGGCGCGCGGACTGCAGCTTGGCCAGCGTGTCGGCATCGGCTGGACGAACAGCAGCTGCCTGCACTGCGCGCCCTGCGTCGGCGGCGACCAGCACCTGTGCCGCGATTCGCAGGCGACCGTCACCCGGCGTGGCGGTTTCGCCGAGCGCATGCGTGCCCAGTGGCTGTGGGCCGTGCCGTTGCCCGAAGGCGTGGCGCCGGCCGCGGCCGGCCCGCTGTTCTGCGGCGGCATCACCGTCTTCAGCCCGCTGCTCGAATTCGGTATTTCGCCGACCAGTCGCGTCGGCGTCGTCGGCATCGGCGGGCTGGGGCACCTGGCCGTCAAGTTCGCGCGCGCCTGGGGCTGCGAAGTCACCGCGTTCACTTCCAGTGCCGCCAAGCACGCCGAGGCGCGGGCGATGGGGGCGCATCATGTGGTGGCGAGCGACGATCCCGCCGCGCTCGCCGCACTCGCCGGCCGGCTCGACCTCGTCATCGTCACCGTGAATGTCCCGCTCGACTGGAAGGCCATCCTGGCCACGCTCGGCACGCACGGCAGGATGCACTTCGTCGGTGCCGTGCTGGAGCCGATTCCGGTGCGGGTCTTCTCGCTGCTCGACGGCCAGAAAAGCATCTCGGGCTCGCCGATCGGCTCGCCCGTCAGCATGGCGAAGATGCTCGACTTCTGCGCCCGCCATGGCATCGCCCCGCAGGTCGAGCATTTCCCGATGAGTCGCATCAACGAGGCCATCGACCATCTGCGCGCCGGCAAGGCGCGCTACCGCATCGTGCTCGATGCCGACTGGGGGGCTTGAACGGACTGCCGGGCGTTGTAGCGGGTGCCGCCGCCCGCCCGGTCGTAGTGCAGGAGGGCGTGGGCCTCGGTATGCATCACGCCGGTCGCCATCCCGATGCTCATGGCAACCCTTCTGACGCATTTCTGAAAAGTCGACGCTGGCGGGACGGCGGGGTTGGGCCTGAAGCGGGAGTTCACTGCGCGGGAATGCAGGGCGGGAATGAAACTTGAGCAGCTATTGGCCAACGCGATGGCTGTTCCGCATTCGCCCAGAAGCAGGTTTTCTCTGACTAATTCGTCATATTGAAATATGACTGATCCGGCGATATCCTGCCGCAATCAAACTAGAAGGGCGATAGCAGTGCCGTACGAGGTAGTCTGGCGAGAGCCAAACGGTCTGATCAAACGATTCTTCGGTCACGTGACGAGTGGAGAGGTATTGGCCTCTAATGTGCAAGCCGAGTCCGATTTTCGTTTTGACAACCTGCGGTATGCCATCAACGATTTTCGTGACTGCACGGGGCTAACACTATCGCCAGAAGATATTACCGAAACTGCTGCTATCGATAAGGCAGCTTCAATCACTAATCCGAATATTCGGATCGCCATAGTTGCAACCCATCCGGATATTCTGGCAGCAGCAAACACTTACGCTAGCGACTCATTTGCAGTTTTTCCTCTCCGCTTTTTTTCCTCAATGAATGACGCTGAATTATGGGTGGCGCAATGCGCGAAATAGCTCAATTCAAGTCTGAAGCGGATCAGCCCTGATCATTTGGGTGTAATTGAGGAAGGTCTGCAAGGAGGCGGTTGCCGTCCAAGTGCCGCCCAAAGTCTCGGGCAGGTTTGAGGGCGGGAACCGCCAGAGAAAAGTCGGCGCCGGTGGGGCGGCGTGCGCTACGTTGATTGGGACAGATAGGTACCCAGCCGCATGTCGGCGGTGAGGATGTGCTCCGTCAGCCAGCGTTCCAGGAACTGGATCTGGTCGTCGACCATCGGCTGCTGCGATTGCAGGATGTCGCGCTGCAGGTCCTTGGCGCTGTCGATCAGCTCGCGGTGCTCGGTCTTGTGTTCGGCGGCCTCCGGATAACCGTGCTTGAGCATCAGCCGTTCCTCGTGGCTGAAGTGCCAGACGGTGCAGTTGATCAGCTCCTCGAGGGTCGCGGCGAGGTACTCGGGCGATGCGCCTTCCTTCACGGCATGGTTGAGGATGTTGAAGATGCCGACCAGCTTGTGGTGGTCCTCGTCGATCTCGTTGAACCCGACGCTGAGGATGTCGCTCCAGACGATGTCTTTCATGCTGCTCTCCTAGTTCAGTTTTCCTCGGGCACCATCTTGATGGCGCCGCAGGGACATTCGGCGGCGCAGACGCCGCAGCCCTTGCAGTAGTCGTAGTTGAATTCGAAGCGCTTGCCGGGGCCGAGCTTGATCACGGCGTTGTCGGGGCAGACGCCGTAGCAGTTGTCGCACTCGAAGCAGTTGCCGCAACTGAGGCAGCGGCGCGCCTCGAACTGGGCGTTGCTTTCATCCAGCCCCTGCACCACTTCCTCGAACGATGACTGCCGGCGCAGGATGTCGAGCATCGGCCGCACGACGTGGGGCGCTTCCGAGTAGTACCAGGGATTGAGCTTCTCGAAGCCGGCCAGTTCGTGCTTCGGCGGCGGCGCATAGGTTTCGCCGCGGAGCCAGGCGTCGATGTGTCGGGCGGCCTTCTTGCCGTGGCCGACCGCGACGGTGACGGTGCGCTCGGAAGGCACCATGTCGCCGCCGGCGAACAGGCCGGGATGGCCGGTCATCATGTTCGGGCCGACCTGCACGACGCCATCCTTCACTTCGAGGCCGGGCACCCCGTCGAGCAGGCCGAGGTCGACATCCTGGCCGAGCGCGAGCACGACGGAGTCGGCTGCGAGCGTTTCGAACTCGCCGGTCGGTTGCGGGAAGCCCTGGGCGTCGAGCGCCATCTTCTCGATCATGATTTCGCCGGCGTCGGCATGCTTGATGGTCGACAGCCACTTGACCATCACGCCTTCCTGCAGCGCTTCCTCGATCTCGAAGTCGTGGGCCGGCGCCTTGTCGCGCGTGCGGCGATAGACGATGACCGGTTCGGCGCCCATCCGCTTGACGGTGCGGGCGACGTCGATGGCCGTGTTGCCGCCCCCATAGACGACGACGCGGCGGCCGAGCTGTGGCTTCTCCTCGCCTTCCATCGAACGCAGGACGGAAATCGCATCGACCATCTTTGCCGCGGTCCCGGCGGGAATGTAGGCGCGCTTGCCGATGTGGGCGCCGACGGCGAGGAAGGCGGCATCGAAGCCCTCTTCCTTCATCGCCTGCTCGATGTTCGCGACCTTGCAGTTCAGCGTCAGCGTCACGCCGAGATTCACGATGCGCTGCACCTCGGCTTCGATCACCTCGCGCGGCAGGCGGTACTTGGGAATGCCGAAGCGCATCATGCCGCCGGCGTAGGGGCCGGCCTCGCGGATCGTGACCGCATGGCCGAGGCGGGCGAGGTGGTAGGCGGCCGATAGTCCCGACGGGCCGGCGCCGACGACGAGCACTTTCTTGCCCGACGGCGCGGCGGGTTTGGAGAACTGCCAGCCGCGCCGGATCGCCTCGTCGCCGAGGAAGCGCTCGATCGAGTTGATGCCGACGGCTTCATCGACCTGCTGGCGGTTGCACGCGCCTTCGCAGGGGTGGTAGCAGACGCGGCCCATGATCGCGGGCAGGGGATTGTTGTCGACCAGCGCGCGCCAGGCCTGCTCGTAGTTGCCGGACTCGGCATGGTAGAGCCAGCCCTGGATGTTCTCGCCGGCCGGGCAGGCGGCATTGCAGGGCGGCAGGCGGTCGAGATATACCGGCCGGAAGGTGCGCCAGGAACCGGTGCGGTTGGCCAGCGAGGAGCCCGGGTCGAGCGTGATGGCGAAGGGCTTGTCCATTACTGCTTACCTCCGTCGAGCAATCCATAGCGTTTGATGTTGCGGTCGGCGAGTGCCTGCAGCTGCGCGAGCACCTCGACGCGCGGCGTGGGTGCGAAGAGGTGGGCGTAGCGCTTCTGCGGCTTCAAATATTCCTCGACGGGCAGTTGCCGCCGTATCGCCAGCGCCGACTTTTGCTCGCCGTGCTCGGCCGAGAAGACCGGGAAGAGGCCGGTCTCCTTGGCGAGTCGCGCCATGCGGATCGTGTCGTGCGAGGCCGTCCCCCAGCCGAGCGGGCAGGGCACGAGGATGTGGAGATAGCGCGCCCCGCGGATTTCCATGGCGCGCCGCACCTTGGCCTCGAGGTCGCGCAGGTCGGCCACCGTCGCGGTCGCGACGTAGGGAATCTCGTGCGCCATGGCGATGGCGGGCACGAACTTGCCCTGGCCGAAGACGTTGCCCGGTTCGACGCCGACCGCCGGCGTGGTCGCCGTGCGCGCTGCCGGCGGCGTGGCCGAGGAACGCTGGATGCCGGTGTTCATGTAGCCGCCGTTGTCGTAGCAGATGTAGAGCACGTCGTCGTTGCGCTCGAACATGCCGGACAGGCAGCCGAAGCCGATGTCGGTGGTGCCGCCGTCGCCGCCCTGCGCCACGACGCGAATCTCCTGTCCGTGCGGTGCCTTCTTCTGCTTGACCTTGAGCGCCGCGGCGATGCCGGTGGCGACGGCCGCCGTGTTGCCGAACAGCGAGTGGATCCACGGCACCTGCCAGCTGGTTTCGGGGTAGGGGGTTGAAAACACCTCGAGGCAGCCGGTGGCGTTGGCGCAGACCAGCTGGCCGTGGGTGGCCTCCATCGCCGCGTCGATGGCGTAGCGTGCGCCGAGCGCCTCGCCGCAGCCCTGGCAGGCGCGGTGGCCGGAATTGATCGAGTTGAAGCGTTTCGCACTGGCCTGCACGCTGCGCTCCTCGGGCGCGAGCAGGCGATTGCCGACGGTGAAGGTGCCGGTCTGGTAGAACTTGATGGGCTGGTAGCTCATGCGCGTTCCTTTTAATAATTGCGTGCGGCGACGACGCCGGCGTCGCGCAACAGGTTCTCGGCGATGGGGCCGGAGCGGCGCACCGCCTTTTCGCGTTCGAGCTGCTTGTTCACCGCCTTCCAGTCGAGGTCGAGGAAGGTGGTCAGCTCGAGCTGGCCGGCGCAGGCTTTCTCGAACAGGGCGGCGAGCGACTTCACTGTGATGGCGCGGCCGCCGAGGCCGGCGATGACGGTATGACCCTGCAGGCCCATGCCGGTGACGGCCATGCGCACGTCGGTGGCGACGATGCCGCCGCTGCCGACCGCGAGGCTCTTCTCCAGCACGACGAAGCGCTTGCAGCGCTTCAGCGCCGCAGCGATGGCTTCGTGGGGGAAGGGGCGGAAGCTGACGATGCCGAGCACGCCGATCTTCAGCCCCCCGTTTTCAGGTTGGCGCAGGGCATCGACGGTGTCCTTGATGGTGCCGAGCACCGAGCCCATGGCGATGACGACGGTTTCGGCGTCGTCGCAGCGGTAGGTGCGGATCAGCCCCCCCGAGTCGCGGCCGAATTGTTGCCCGAACTCTGCGGCCAGCTGCGGGATGCGCTCGAGTGCCTGTAGCTGCTTGGCATGGGCGAGGTAGCGCACTTCCATGAAGGCCTCGGGGCCGACCATCGCGCCGATCGAGACCGGCTCGTTCGGATCGAGTACCTGGCGCGGCTCGTAGGGCGGCAGGTAGGTATCGACCTGTGCCTGCGTCGGCATGTCGACGCGCTCGACGGCATGGGTGAGGATGAAGCCGTCCATGCACACCATCACCGGCAGGCTCAATTCCTCGGCCAGGCGGAAGGCCTGGATGTGCAGGTCGAGCGCCTCCTGGTTGGTCTCGGCGAAGAGCTGCAGCCAGCCGCAATCGCGCATCGAGAGGGAGTCCGAATGGTCGTTCCAGATGTTGATCGGCGCGCCGATGGCGCGGTTGGCCACCGTCATGACGATGGGCAGGCCGAGGCCGGCGGCATTGAACACCGCCTCGGCCATGAACAGCAGGCCCTGCGAGGCAGTGGCGGTGTAGCTGCGGGCACCGGCGGCCGATGAGCCGATGGCGACCGACATGGCCGCGAATTCGGACTCGACGTTGATGAACTCGCAACCCTGCAGTTCGCCCGACTTCACCATCTCGCCGAGCCCCTCGACGATGTGGGTCTGCGGCGAGATCGGGTAGGCGCAGATGACTTCCGGCCGGCACAGTGCGACGGCTTCGGCGACGGCGCGGCTGCCTTCGATTTGTTTAAGCATGGGCGCTTTCCTCCATTTCGGCCCTGACGATCTCGTAGGCCTCGCGGGCGGCCGCGATGTTGCCGGCGGCGACCTTGCCCGCGAACCGTTCCTCGATCGCCTTGAGCACGGATTCGAGCTTCAGGATGCCCGACACCGCGGCGAAACCGCCCAGCAGCGGCACATTGGGCACCGGCCGGCCGACGTGCTTGAGCGCCAGTTCGGTCGCCGGGACGGTGCAAAGCCGCTCGGCGCGGTGGCGGGCGATGAAGTCGGCCAGCCCGAGCTGCTCGAAGGTCTTGGTGGTGTTGATCAGGATGTAGCCATCGGGCTTCAGGCCCGCGAAGCAATCGACCTGATGGAGTAGGGTCGGGTCCTGGATGATCAGGGCGTCGGGCGCCATGATCGGCTCGCGCAGGCGAATCTCCCTGTCATCGATGCGACAGAAGGCGACCACCGGGGCGCCGGTGCGCTCGGAACCAAAGCTGGGGAAGGCTTGGGCATGGCGCCCTTCGTCGAAAGCGGCGACGGAAAGCATTTCCGCGGCGGTGACGACGCCCTGGCCGCCGCGCCCGTGTATGCGTACCTGGAACATGCGGTTCTCCTCATTCCTTTCTTTTGTCGCAAGGATACGCCCGGGCCACGAAAAACAAATTGCACAATGCGAATGAAAGTTTTACTATGTGAAACGTCGCGATTTGGCTCGCTTACCCGGCGGGTTTAATCTGTGAAAAAACCCCGGCCCGCCTTACCCAAGGGCCGGGATCCAATAAAACTCCAACAGGAGGAGACCATGTCCGAGAACCATCCCGGAAATGTGCTGGCCGCATCGGTTCCCGCGGCGGACAGCGATCCGCAGGAAACCCGCGAATGGCTGGATGCGCTGGAAGCCGTCATCGAGGAGGTCGGCCCCGAGCGCGCCCACTTCCTGATTGAAAAGCTGATCAAGCTGGGCCACCGCGCCGGCATCAACATTCCCTATTCGGCCAACACCGATTACCTGAACACCATCCCGGTCGACCGCCAGCCGCTGGCACCCGGCGACTACGCGATCGAGAACCGCATCCGCTCTTACATCCGCTGGAACGCGCTGGCCATGGTGCTGCGCGCCAACAAGGGCGATTCGAACCTCGGCGGCCACATCGCCAGCTTCGCCTCGGCGGCCACGCTCTACGACGTCGGCTTCCAGCACTTCTGGCATGCGCCTTCCGATACGCATGGCGGCGACCTGATCTTCATCCAGGGTCACTCGGCGCCCGGCGTCTATGCGCGCGCCTTCCTGCTGGGGCGCCTGAGCGAGGATCAGCTCGACGGCTTCCGCCAGGACGTGAATGGCAAGGGCGTCACCTCCTACCCGCACCCGTGGCTGATGCCGGACTTCTGGCAGTTCCCGACCGTGTCGATGGGCCTCGGCCCGCTGCAGGCGATCTACCAGGCGCGCTTCATGAAATACCTCCACGACCGCAAGCTGGCGGAGACCGCCGGCCGCAAGGTGTGGGCCTTCATGGGCGATGGCGAGATGGACGAGCCCGAATCGATGGGCGCGATCGGCATGGCCGGCCGCGAGAAGCTCGACAACCTGATCTTCGTCATCAACTGCAACCTGCAGCGCCTCGACGGGCCGGTGCGCGGCAACGGCAAGATCATCCAGGAACTCGAGGCCGATTTCCGCGGCGCGGGCTGGAACGTCATCAAGGTCGTCTGGGGCAGCTACTGGGATCCGCTGTTGGCGCAGGACAGGAAGGGCCTGCTGCGCCGGCGCATGATGGAATGCGTCGACGGCGACTACCAGACGTTCAAGTCGAAGGACGGCGCCTACGTGCGCGAACATTTCTTCAACACCCCAGAACTCAAGGCGATGGTGGCCAACTGGTCGGACGAGGACATCTGGCGCCTCAACCGCGGCGGCCACGATCCCCACAAGGTCTATGCCGCCTATCAGGCCGCCGTCAATCACACCGGCCAGCCGACGGTGATCCTCGCCAAGACCATCAAGGGCTACGGCATGGGAGAGTCGGGCGAGGCCCAGAACATCACCCACCAGCAGAAGAAGATGGGGACGACCTCGCTCAAGGCCTTCCGCAACCGCTTCCGCCTGCCGATCACCGACGAGGAACTGGAGCAACTGCCCTACCTGAAATTCGCCGAGGATTCGCCCGAGCTCAAGTACATGCACGAACACCGGAAGGCCCTCGGCGGCTACCTGCCGCAGCGCCGCCGCAAGGTCGAGCCGCTTCCCGTCCCGCCGCTGCCGACTTTTGATGCATTGTTGAAAGCCACCGGCGAGGGCCGCGAGATCTCGACGACGATGGCTTTCGTGCGCATCCTCAACACCCTCATCAAGGACAAGCAGATCGGCAAGCGCGTGGTGCCGATCGTGCCCGACGAGTCGCGCACCTTCGGCATGGAAGGCCTGTTCCGCCAGGTCGGCATCTGGAACCAGGAAGGCCAGAAATACGTGCCGCAGGATGCCGATCAGCTGATGTTCTACAAGGAGTCGAAGGACGGCCAGGTGCTGCAGGAAGGCATCAACGAGGCCGGGGCGATGGCCGACTGGATCGCCGCTGCGACGAGCTACTCGACGCACGGCGTGCAGATGATTCCCGTCTACATCTTCTATTCGATGTTCGGCCTGCAGCGCACCATGGACCTGTGCTGGGCGGCCGGCGACTCGCGCGCCCGCGGCTTCCTCGTCGGCGGCACCGCCGGACGGACGACGCTGAATGGCGAGGGCCTGCAGCACGAGGACGGCCATTCGCACGTGCTCGCCGCGACGATCCCGAACTGCATTTCCTACGATCCGACCTTCGCCTACGAACTGGCGGTCATCGTGCAGGATGGCCTGCGCCGCATGATCTCCGAACAGGAGGACGTGTTCTATTACCTGACGGTGATGAACGAGAACTACGAGCACCCGGCCATGCCGGCCGGTGTGGAGCAGGACATCCTCAAGGGCATGTACCTGTTCCGCAAGGGCACCAACAGCAACGGCCCGCGCGTGCAACTGCTCGGCTCCGGCACGATCTTCCGCGAGGTGATCGCTGCGGCCGACCTGTTGCAGAACGACTGGGGCGTGACGGCCGACCTGTGGTCCTGCACCAGCTTCAACGAACTGGCGCGCGACGGCCACAACTGCACGCGCTTTCACCTGCTCAATCCGGACCAGCCGCGTCCGGCCTGCCATGCCAAGGGCCTGCTGGCCGACACGCGCGGGCCGATCGTCGCCGCGACCGATTACCTGCGCCTCTATGCCGAGCAGATCCGGCCCTTCATCACCGAAGGTGGCCGGCGCTACACCGTGCTCGGCACCGACGGCTTCGGCCGCTCGGATTCGCGCGAGCAGCTGCGCCACTTCTTCGAGGTGGATCGTCGCTGGATCGCGGTGGCCGCCCTGTCGTCGCTCGCCGACGACGGCGCCATCGAGCCGAAGACTGTCGCCGAGGCCATCGCGAAGTACGGCCTCGATCCCGCCAAACCCAACCCGATGAAGGTGTGATCATGGACATCAAGGTACCCGACATCGGCGGCTTCAGCGATGTGCCCGTCATCGAAATCCACGTCAAGCCCGGCGACACGGTCAATGCCGAGGACGCGCTGATCACGCTCGAATCCGACAAGGCGACGATGGACGTGCCCAGCCCGGCTGCCGGTACAGTGAAGGAAGTGAAGGTCGCGCTCGGCGACAAGGTCAGCGAAGGCAGCCTGATTGTCGTTCTGGATGAGGCTGCCGCTGCGGTGGCTGCCGCTCCGGAACCCGCTGCAGCGCCGCCCGCACCTGCCCCAGCTGCCCCAGCTGCCCCAGCCGCCGTCCCGCCGGCGCCGACTTTTGCGCCAGCTGCCAAAGCGGCGACCAGCGCCGCGCCGCCGACATCGACCATCGCCATCCTGCCCGATCCGGTGCGCATTCCATCGCCGGCGGAAATCGTCGCCGAGCTGGACGGCATCAAGCCGCACGCCTCGCCCTCGGTGCGCCGCTTCGCGCGCGAACTGGGCGTCGATGTCGCCAAGGTGAAAGGCACCGGGCCGAAAGGCCGCATCACCCAGCAGGACGTGCAGGCCTTCGTGAAGGGCGTCATGACGGGTGCCGCCGTCCCGTCGGCGCCGACTTCTTCAGGCAGTGGCCTGAACCTGCTGCCCTGGCCGCAGGTCGATTTCGCCAGGTTCGGCCCGGTCGAAGTCAAGCCGCTGTCGCGCATCAAGAAGATCAGCGGCCCGAACCTCGCGCGCAACTGGGTGATGATCCCCGCCGTCACCTACCACGAGGACGCCGACATCACCGACCTCGAAGCCTTGCGCGTGAGCCTCAACAAGGAGAACGAGAAGTCGGGCATCAAGCTGACCATGCTCGCCTTCATCATCAAGGCCGTGGTCGCCGCGCTGAAGAAATATCCCGACCTCAACTCCTCGCTCGACGGCGAGAACCAGGTCTTCAAGAACTACTGGCACATCGGCTTCGCCGCCGACACGCCCAACGGCCTGATGGTGCCGGTGCTCAAGGATGCCGACCGGAAGGGCATCATCGAGATCGCGCAGGAAACCTCCGAACTGGCGAAGAAGGCGCGCGACGGCAAGCTCGGCCCGGCCGACATGCAGGGCGCGACCTTCACGATCTCCAGCGTCGGCGGCATCGGCGGCACGGCGTTCTCGCCGATCGTCAATGCGCCGGAAGTGGCGATCCTCGGCGTCAGCAAGTCGTCTATGAAGCCGGTCTGGAACGGCAAGGAATTCGTGCCACGCCTGATCGTTCCGCTGTCGCTCTCCGCCGACCACCGCGTCATCGACGGTGCGCTGGCGACGCGCTTCAACGCCACGCTCGCACAATTGCTCGGCGACTTCCGGAGGGTGATGCTATGAGCCTGACCGAAGTCAAAGTGCCGGACATCGGCGACTTCAAGGAGGTGCCGGTCATCGAGATCCACGTCAAGCCCGGCGACACGGTCAATGCCGAGGATGCGCTGATCACGCTGGAATCGGACAAGGCGACGATGGACGTGCCAAGCCCGGCGGCCGGCGTCGTCAGGGAAGTGAAGCTCGCCGTCGGCGACAAGGTGGGCGAAGGTTCGCTGGTGCTCTTGCTGGAGGCCGGCGCCGGAGACACTGCCGCCGTGGCTGCACCGCAACCGGCCGCGACGCCTGCGCCCGCCGCCGTCCCGCCCGCACCGACTTCTGCGGCACCGCTGGCCGGCAGCTACGCCGGCAAAGTCGACATCGAGACCGAAATGCTCGTCCTCGGCGCCGGCCCCGGCGGTTACTCGGCGGCCTTCCGCAGCGCCGACCTCGGCATGAAGACCGTGATCGTCGAGCGCTACGCGACGCTCGGCGGCGTCTGCCTCAACGTCGGCTGCATTCCCTCCAAGGCCTTGCTGCACGTCGCGGCGGTGATCGACGAGGCCGCCCACATGAGCAGTGCCGGCGTGACGTTCGCTGCACCCCAGGTCGATGTCGATGCGCTGCGCGCTCACAAGGAAAAAGTGGTCGGCAAGCTCACCGGCGGGCTGGCCGGCATGGCCAAGGCCCGCAAGGTCGAGGTGGTGCGCGGCTACGGCCATTTCCTCGATGCGCACCATCTGGAAGTCGAGGAAACCGCGGGCGCCGCGCAGGACAAGACCGGCAAGAAGCAGGTCATCCGGTTCCAGAAGTGCATCATCGCGGCCGGCTCGGCCGCCGTGCATCTGCCTTTCATCCCGCGTGATCCCAGGATCGTCGATTCGACCGGCGCGCTCGAGCTCAGGCAGGTACCCGAGAAGATGCTGGTGATCGGCGGCGGCATCATCGGCCTCGAAATGGCCACGGTCTATTCGACGCTCGGCGCGAAAGTGGACGTCGTCGAAATGCTCGATGGCCTGATGCAGGGCCCGGACCGCGATGCGGTGAAAGTGTGGGAAAAGCAGAACGCCCACCGCTTTGACCGGGTCATGCTGAAGACCAAAACTACGGCGGTCGAGGCGAAGGACGACGGCTTGTGGGTGCGCTTCGAGGGTGAAAAGGCACCGAGCGAACCGCAACGCTACGACCTGATCCTGCAAGCCGCCGGCCGCAGCCCGAACGGCCGCAAGATCGGCGCCGAGCACGCCGGCGTGGCGGTCAACGAGCGCGGCTTCATCCCCGTCGACGGGCAGATGCGCACGAATGTGCCGCACATCTTCGCGATCGGCGACATCGTCGGCAACCCGATGCTGGCCCACAAGGCGGTGCATGAAGCGCACGTGGCGGCCGAAGCCGCCGCCGGCCAGAAGACGCATTTCGATGCGAATGTGATTCCCGGCGTCGCCTACACCCATCCCGAGGTGGCCTGGGTCGGCCTCGGCGAGGACGAAGCGAAGAAAGCCGGCCGCCAGGTCGAGGTGGCGAAGTTCCCGTGGGCCGCCTCCGGCCGGGCGATTGCCAACGGCGCCGACTACGGCTTTACGAAACTGGTCTTCGACGCTGAAACCCATCGCATCGTCGGCGGCACCATCGTCGGCCCGAGCGCCGGCGACATGATCGGCGAGATCTGCCTCGCCATCGAGATGGGCGCCGACGCCATCGACATCGGCAAGACCATCCACCCGCACCCGACGCTGGGCGAGAGCATCGGCATGGCGGCGGAAGTGGCCCACGGCAGTTGTACCGATCTGCCTCCCCAGCGGAAGCGCTGACCAGGTGGGCTCCGGGGGGTGTCATCCGGCGGGAATCGACGCCGGATGGCGGCAGGGCGGACATACGTGGTAGTGTCTTCACCCTCCGATCTTTTCCCGATGGCGGCAATGAAACTGCAACGAAGGTTCAGCGACCAGCAGCTCACGAAGATCATCGACGAAGCCACGATCTACATGTGCGCCTGCCCCGCGCAGGTCGCCGAGCAGATCGTTCGCCTCAGGGGCTTGGTCCGCTATCAGGAAGATTGCGACAGTCAGAGGGACACCGATTCGGTGGTCCATCAGTCCATCGCAAAGGCCAGCCTCCAGGCGCTGCAGATCATGGAGGACTGCCTGGACGAGTTGCTCGACCTCGAGGGTTGGGATCGCACCACCATGACGATGCCGGAAGGCCTGCGGATCCGGCGGGACAGCATGGTGGACAAGGATTGAGGCGCCTGGCCGGATCGATTTTCGGCCGCCGAACGAGGTCCGCTGCCGAAAATCGGTGACGGCGGGACGGCGTATACTCCGTTCCCAGCATAACAAGCCCGGCCAGACCGGGCGTCTTTTTGCAAGGAGGACAGCATGGCAACCCAGGACGAACTCAAGCAGGCGGTCGCTCAGGCGGCAGCCGACTACGTGGCGCAGACCGTGCCGGCCGGCAGCATCGTCGGCGTCGGCACCGGCTCGACGGCCAACTTCTTTATCGACGCGCTGGCGCAGATCAAGGGGCACATCGCAGCGACCGTCGCCAGTTCCGAAGCGACGAAGAAGCGCCTCGAAGGCCATGGCATCAAGGTGCTCGACCTCAACGAGGTGAGCGCGATGCCGGTGTATGTCGACGGCGCCGACGAGATCACGGACAAACTGGAGATGGTCAAGGGCGGCGGCGGCGCGCTGACGCGCGAGAAAATCGTCGCGGCGGTGGCCGACAAGTTCGTCTGCGTCTGCGACGCATCGAAGCTGGTCGCCACCCTGGGCAGGTTCCCGCTGCCGGTCGAGGTGATCCCGATGGCGCGCGAGCACGTCGCCCGCGAGATCGTGAAGCTCGGTGGGCAGCCGAAGCTGCGCGCGGGCTTCACGACCGACAACGGCAACGTGATCCTCGACGTGCATGGCTGGCAGATCGCCGATCCGGCCGGGCTGGAAACGCAGCTCAACGGCATCGTCGGGGTCGTCACCAACGGCCTGTTCGCCTGCCGCGGTGCCGACCTGCTGCTGCTGGCCACGCCGGACGGCGTGCGCCGCATGGCACGCTGAAACCGGATTGAAATATTACTGTCATCCACCCGACCTAGACTGCGAGGCTGATCCATCATGAATTCAGGAGCCAGGCGCATGACCGAGCACACCCTCAAGCAGTTCGACGTCGAGCTGGAGCAGATCCGCAGCAAGGTACTGCAGCTCGGCGGCCTGGTCGAGCGCCAGATCATCCGGGCCATGGAAGCGCTGGCCGAGGGCGACCTGATCCTCTGCGAACAGGTGATCAATGCCGACCACGACGTCAATCGCCTCGAGGTCGAGCTCGACGAGGCCTGCGTGCAGATCATCGCCAAGCGCCAGCCGGCGGCCATCGACCTGCGCATGATCATGACGGTCATCAAGACCATCACCGACCTCGAGCGCATCGGCGACGAGGCGAAGAAGATCGCCAAGCAGGCCCGGGCGCTGCATTCGGCCGACATGGCCTTCGTACCCAAGCTGGAGCTGCGCCATGCGGCCGAGATCGTGGTGGAAATGCTGCGCCAGTCGCTCGATGCCTTCGCCCGCGCCGACAGCTCGGTCGCGACCGATGTCGTGCGGCGCGACAAGGCGGTCGATGCCGAGTTCAAGGCGGCGATGCGCCAGCTCATCACCTTCATGATCGAGGATCCGCGCACCATTTCGCGTGCCCTCGAGCTGCTGTTCATCGCCAAGTCGATCGAGCGCATCGGCGACCATGCCAAGAACGTGGCCGAATACGTGGTCTACATGGAAAAGGGCCGCGACGTGCGGCATCTCGGCCTCGAAGGCATGGAGCGCGAAATCAGCCGGAGTTGAAGCGCCGGCGCGTCCGTTCAGGCCAAAAAAGAAGCCGCCCGCGGCGGCTTCTTTTTTGGCCGAGGCAAGATCAGCTGCGGGGCGGCACGTAGCCCGACACGCGATCGGCGCCCTCGCCGAAGAAGTGCTTCTCCACCTGCTCGGCCAGATACTTGCGGTGCGACGGATCGGCGAGGTTGAGGCGGTTCTCGTTGATGATCATGGTCTGCATGCGCACCCATTGTTGCCAGGCTTCCTTCGAAACGTTCTCGAAGATGCGCTTGCCGAGGTCGCCGGGCATGGGCGGGAAGTCGAGGCCGTCGGCCTCGCGACCGAGCTTGATGCAATTGACCGTTCTTGCCATGAGGGAATTCCTTTCTCCGTAAAGCGAAAATTCTACAGGTTCTTGACCAGCACCTTGGAGCGCCGCTGGTAGTTGTAGAGTTCGCGCCGCGATTTCGGCAGCGCTTCGGGGCCGGCTTCGCTGAAGCCGCGTTCGAAGAACCAGTGGGCGGTGCGCGTGGTGAGCACGCACAGGCGCTTGATCTTCTGCGCCTTCGCGCGGGCTTCCAGATGGCGCCGCAGCTGGTCGCCGTAGCCGGCACGCCGGTATTCGGGCATGACGGCGAGGCAGGCGAGCTCGGCCGCCGCCGGCTCGCCGCGCACGCGGGAGAGCGGATAAAGCGCCGCGCAGCCGACCACCACCCCGTCGTGGTCGAGCAGCGAGAAGCGCTCGATCTCCATCTCCAGCCGTTCGCGGCCACGCTTGACCAGCGTGCCGTCCGCCTCGAGCGGCGCGATCAGGTTGAGCACCGCGCCGACATCGTCGGCTGTCGCTTCGCGCAGCCTTGCCAGCGGGGCGCGCGTCATCACGGTGCCGACGCCGTCGCGGGTGAATAGCTCCATCAGCATCGCGCCGTCGCGGGCGCGGTCGAGGAAGTGCACGCGACCGACGCCATTGCGGCAGGCGCGCATCGCACCCGGCAGGACGCGTGCCACCTCCGGGCTCTGCTTCACTTTCGCAGCCACGAGCTGCTCGCCTTCCTCGACGGTCAGGGCGTCGACAGGCCGGCCTTTCTTGTCGACCAACCCGCCGGAATCGCACAGGAAGATCAGCTTGTCGGCCTTGATGGCGGTGGCGACGGCTTCGGCGACTTCCTCCCAGGCGAGGTTGAAGATCTCGCCCGATGGCGAGGCGGCGATCGGCGTAATCAGGACGACGTTTTCCTGCGCGAGGTCGGCGCGGATCTCCTCGGCCTCCACTTTGCGCACCGCGCCGGTGAACTGGAAGTCGACGCCGTCCTCGACGCCGACCGGCTTGGCCGAGACGAAGTTGCCGCCGGTGACGCGCAGGAAGGCGCCGGCCAGCGGCGTGTTCGGCAGGCCCTGCGACAGCAGCGCCTCGATGTCGATGCGCGTGACGCCCATCGCCCGCTTGACGCATTCGAGCGCGGCGGCGTCGGTGACGCGCAGGCCGTTGTGGAAGCGTGGTTCCAGCCCGCGGCCCTGCATCTCGGCGTCGATCTGCGGTCGCGCGCCGTGCACGAGGACGAGCTGGATGCCCATGCTGTCGAGCAGGGCGATGTCGTGGATCAGCGCCTGGGCGACGCCGGTGGTGAGCACCTCGCCGCCGAAGGCGATGACGAAGGCACGGCCGCGGAAGGCGTGGATGTAGGGCGCGGCCTGGCGCACCCAGGCGACCAGCCGCGCATCGGTCAGTACATCGTCAGCCGCTTCGCTCATTGCTTGCCTTTCTTCTTCTTGCCGGATTTCGTTGATTTGGCGGACCGGGCGGGCAGGGTGGTCGGCACCGTCGCGTCGAGGGCCGCCTCGATGCGCTCGCAGAGGTGGCGCAGCACCTTGACGCGCGCATAGTTCTTGTCGTTGGCCTCGACCAGCGTCCAGGGCGCGACGCCCGTGCTGGTGCGGTCGACCATGTCGCAGACGGCCTGGTGGTAGGCATCCCATTTCTCGCGGTTGCGCCAGTCCTCGTCGGTGATCTTGAAACGCTTGAACTCGATCTTCTCGCGCTCCTTGAAGCGGCGCAGCTGCTCGTCCTTGCTGACCTGCAGCCAGAACTTGATGACGATGGCACCGGCCTGCGACAGCTCGTGCTCGAAATCGTTGATCTCGGTGTAGGCACGCAGCCAGTCGGCCTCGGCGCAGAATCCCTCGACGCGCTCGACCAGCACGCGGCCGTACCACGAGCGGTCGAAGATGGTGAAGCGGCCGATGCGCGGGACATGCCGCCAGAAGCGCCACATGTAGGGCTGGGCGCGCTCTTCCTCGGTTGGTGCGGCGATCGGCACGATCTGGTAGTCGCGTGCGTCCATCGAGGCCGTCACGCGGCGGACGGCGCCGCCCTTGCCGGCGGCATCCGAGCCTTCGAACACGCAGATGACCGAGCGCTGCTTGAAGCGCGGGTCGCGCACCAGTTCCGACAGCCGCCCCTGCCACTTGGCGAGCTGGTCCTCGTACTGCTTCTTGCTCAGCTTGTGCGACAGGTCGAGCTCGGAGATGACGTCGCGGCCGTCGATATTCGGCTGCACCGGCGGCGCGACCGGCGTCGCCTGCTTGTCCACATCGTTGAGGCGATCGCGGATCGAGTCGAGGATGATCTTGCCGGCTGTCAGCGAGCGGTAGCGGTCGTCCTCGCCCTCGATGATGATCCAGGGCGCCCACGGCGTATTGGTCAGGCGCAGCACGTGGCCGACGACCTCCTGCAGCTTGTCGTAGGTCTTGAGACGGTCCCAGTTCCATTGCGTGACGCGCCAGGCGGTGCGCGGATCCTTCTCCAGCGCCTTGAGACGGCGCTTCTGGCCGTCCTTGGTGAGGTGGAACCAGAACTTGAGCACCAGTGCGCCTTCGTTGACCAGCATCTGCTCGAAGCGGTTGATCTGGTCGATGCGCTGGTCCATCTGCGACGCCGTCATGTTGCCGTCGATGCTGTCGTGGATCGGGCTCGAATACCACGAGCCGGCGAAAATCCCGATGCGGCCCTTGGGCGGCAGCGCGCGCCAGTAGCGCCACATGAAAGGCCGCTGGCGTTCCTCGTCGGTCGGCGCGGAAAAGGCGAGGGTGGAGAGGAAGCGCGGGTCCATCCACTCGTAGAGGATGTTGATCGTCTCGCCCTTGCCGGCGCCGTCCTGGCCGCTGACCAGCACGATCACGGGGATCTTGCCCTGCTCCTTCAAGTCGTACTGCGCGTCCAGCAGATCGGCCCGCAGCTGCGGCACGGTCTTCTTGTAGGTGTCCTTGTCGATCTTGTGGCCCAGCTCGGCAGATTCGAACATCGCTTTCTCCCCGTTGATACCCTAGAAGTCACCCAATCAGAAATCACCCCACAGCGCCTGCATGGCCGCCAGTGCCGCCATGCCGGCCGTTTCGGTACGCAACACGCGTGGCCCCAGTTGCAGCATGCGAAAACCGGCCGCCTCGGCGGCCCGCATCTCGCCGTCTTCCCAACCACCTTCCGGCCCCACCATGAACAGTACCGGCCCGGCGGGCGGCGGCATTTCTCGCAACGTCGACTTTGCATCCGGTGCCAGCATCAGCCGCAAGGCATTCTGATCCTTCGCAACCGCGAGATATTGAGGCAGGTCAAGCACCGGTGCGACGGCCGGCACGCGGTTGCGGCCGCACTGCTCGCAGGCAGCCGAAGCGATGGCGTTCCAGTGGGCGACGCGGCGTTCCATGCGCTCGGCTGACAGCCGGATCACGCTGCGTTTCGCCGCGACCGGCTGGATGGCCGCGACGCCCAGCTCGACGCATTTCTCGACCACCCAGTCCATCTTGTCGCCGGACGGCAGAGCCTGGACGAGGGTGAGGGCCAGCGGCGATTCGTTGTCGCGCGTGCGGTGCGTGCCGAGCAGCGCCTGCGCCGTCCCGCCAGCGCCGACTTTCAGGGCCGCCTCCCACTCGCCACCTCGGCCGTCGAACAGCACCAGCGCGTCGCCATCGCGCATGCGCAGCACTTTCAGCGCGTGCCGTGCCGCGGTGTCGGGCAATTCCACCAGTGCACCGGGTGCGAGCACGCGGTGCGGCGCAGGAGGGCAGTGGAAGCGCGGTATCATTTCTGCATTATTCCACAAGGACTTTGCGGGATCGTTGCCATGAAACTCGCTTCGCTTTCCCTCAAGAAGATGGCCGTCATCCTCGTCGGCCTCGTCGTCGCAGTCCTGCTGTCGCTCTGGCAGCTGCTGCCCCGTATCCTCCACTGGCAGGCCGAGAAGTCCGTCGCCGAAAAGACCGGTCACCGGCTCGTCATGGACCGGCCGGAATTCAATCCCTTCCAGCTCGCCTTGCGCCTCGGCAAGCTGCAGTTGAGCGATCCGGACGGCAAACCGCTGTTCGGCTTCGACGGCCTGCTGGTCGATATCTCGGGCGCGAGCATTACGCAACGTGCGCTGGTGTTCGACGCGATCCGCCTCGACGGCCCGGCAGCGACGGTGGCCGAACTGCCCGAAGGCCGGCTCAACTGGACCCCCTTTTTCGACGCACTGAAAGGCCAGGATGAGCCCCCTGGGGAGCAGGCCGGCCTGCCCCGCCTCGACATTCGCAGCTTCGTGCTCGCCGGCGGCAAGCTCGACTATGCCGACCGCCGCCGCACTGCGGAGGGTTTTGCCACCACCGTCGAGCCGCTCGACCTCGAACTGACGGACCTTTCCACGCTGCCGGATGACGAGGGCCGGTACAGGATTGCCGCGCGCACCGCGCTCGGGGCCGAGATCGAACTGGCCGGCCGGATCGACCTGAATCCGGTCATGGTCGCGGGCACGTTCAGCCTCGCCGACCTGCAGCTCGGCAAGCTTGTCCCTTACCTGAAGCCCGTGCTGCCCGTTCCGCCGGAAGGCGTGCTGGCATTGTCAGCCAGCTACCAGCTCGGCAACGACGGCCAAAAGTTCGATGCGACGGCCGATCAGATCCAGGCGAAGCTGTCCGGCCTGCGTCTCGCCCTCGGGGAGGTGGATGGCCCGGTGGCGAGTGCCGATGCGATCGAGCTCCGGGACGGCCGTTTCCAGCTGGCCAGCCAGGAAATCGTACTGGCCGGCCTGGCGGTGACGGGTGGCCGGCTCGCCCTGCCCGGCATCGTGCATCCGCCGCAATTCGGTGCGCTGACAGTAGATGACATCAAGGTCGCACTGGCCGAACGCCATGCCACGGTCGGCAAGATCCGGCTCGCGCAGGGCCGTGTGCAGGCGCTGCGCAGGGCCGATGGCAGCATCGACCTGCAGGAAGCATTCAGGACGGTGGGTGGGGGCCGGCCGGCGTCAGCAGAACCGGAAGGTCCGCCGCAGGAAGCCGCTACCCCGTGGCGCTACCAGGTGGACACAATCGAGATCGCCGACCTCGGCGTGACCCTGCAGGAAGCGAGCGTGAAGCCGGTGCTGGAGTTGGCGCTCGACCACATCGCCGCGCAGGTCAGTGATGTCAGCAACGACCTGTCGGCGCCCCTGCCGGTGAAGCTGGGCTTCGACGTGCGCAGTGGCGGCCGCTTCGAAGGCGAAGGCCGGGTCGTGCCGGCAGCCCCGTCGGCCGACGTCAGGTTCAAGCTGGATGACCTTGCGCTCAAGTTCGTCCAGCCCCTCCTGTCGAACAAGACGACGCTGACGCTCGCAGCCGGCCGGCTGTCGACGAGCGGCCGTGCGACCTACGACAAGGCCGGTGCGAAGGTAAAAGGCGCATTTGCCGTGCGCGACCTCCGCCTGATGGAGCCGGGCGTGGACAAGCCCCTGCTGGGCTGGAAAAGCTTCGGTAGCCGGGACCTGAGCCTGACGCCGCAGGCGCTCGATCTCGGCGAGTTGCGCCTGACCGGCCTCGATACCCGGCTGTTGATCGACAAGGACAAGCAGCTGAATTTCAGCCGGGTCATGAAGGCGTCCGGCGACGACAAGCCGGCTGCGGAAGCGTCTTCCGCCGGGTCGCCTGCCGCCGCACCCGTGCGGGCAAACAAGGCGCCGGCCTTTTTCGTCGATATCGACCGCCTGCGCTTCGACAAGGGCGAGGTGGACTTCGCCGACGAATCGCTGATCCTGCCGTTCGGCACGCGCATCCACGCCTTGAAGGGCAGCATCGCCGGCCTGTCGAACCGGCCTGGTGCGGTGGGCCAGGTCGAGCTCGACGGGGCCGTGGACGAGTACGGCATGGCGCGCGCCCTCGGCCAGGTCGAACTTGGCAATCCGACCAACGGACTCGACCTGCGCGTCCAGTTCCGCAATGTCGAGATGGCCAACCTTACGCCCTACACCGCGCATTTCGCGGGCCGCCGCATCGATTCCGGCAAGCTCTCGCTCGACCTGCAGTACAAGATCAAGGAGCGCCAGTTGCAGGGCGAGAACCAGGTGATCATGGACAAGCTGACCCTTGGCGAGCGCATCGAGAGCCCCACCGCGACGAGCCTGCCGCTCGACCTGGCGATCGCGATCCTGCAGGATTCCGATGGCCGCATCGATCTCGGCCTGCCGGTATCCGGCAATCTCGACGATCCCCAGTTCAGCTACGGCTCGATCGTCTGGAAGGCGATCACCAATGTGCTGACCAAGATCGTCACCGCGCCGTTCCGCGCGCTCGGCGCCCTGTTCGGCGGTGGCAACGAGGAGATCGGCGAGGTCGCGTTCGAGACGGGCCAGTCGCAGCTCGCTCCGCCGGAACGCGAAAAACTGGTGAAACTCGCTGCCGCCATGGCCAAGCGTCCCGGGCTGGTCCTCGCGGTGGGCGGCCAGCATGCCGAAGCCGACCGGCTGGCGCTGCAGGACCGGCAGCTGCGCCGAACGGTCCTGACGCAGGCCGGGCAGCAGGTGGCGCAGCAGGGCGATCCCGGCCCGCTGTCGACGCAGCAGCCGAAAGTGCGTGCCGCCCTCGAGGCCCTCTACGAGAAGCGTGTCGGCGCAGCCGACCTCGCGGCGTTGAAGGACGGCTTTCGCAAGGCCAACCCCGGCCAGCTCGAGCAGGGCATGGCCGGCAGGCTGATGTCGCGGCTGTCCGGCCTGCTGCGCGAGAAGAAGACCTTGAGCGAGGAGGAGGTGGCGCAGCTCAAGGGCGCCGATTTCTACGGTCTCCTGTTCGAGCGGCTGCGGGTGAAGGAGGATATCCCCGGCGAGCGTCTGCAGGCCCTGGCGCGCCAGCGTGGCGAAGGCGTCGCCGAGATCCTCAAGGCGGCCGGGGTGGCCGACGAGCGCATCCGGACGCTGCCGCCGGCGCCATTCGTTCCGGCAGAGGGCCGCCCTGTCGATGAGGTACCCTTGCACATGGAACTGCAATCCGTACAAGCACACTAAAAAAGCAATTAAAAGGAGTCAACCATGGTCAGTACCCCAACCCCGGTTTGCGATTTCGGCTGGAAAGCCCCTGATTTCGAGTTGCCCGGCGTCGATGGCAAGCGCTACGACCTGGCGGCTGCGCGCGGCCCGAACGGGCTGCTCGTGATGTTCATCTGCAACCACTGTCCCTACGTCAAGGCGGTGATCGACCGCATCGTGCGCGACACGCGCGAGCTCGCCGCACTCGGCATCGGCAGCATCGCGATCATGAGCAACGATCCGTCCGACTACCCCGAGGATTCATGGGACCACATGGTGGCGCTGGCGCGCGAGAAGCAGTTCCCCTTCCCCTACGTGCTGGACGAAACGCAGGCAATCGCGAAGGCCTACGGCGCGGTCTGCACACCGGACTTCTTCGGCTTCAACGGCCGGCTGGAACTGCAGTATCGCGGCCGGCTCGACGCGTCGCGCAAGGAGACGGCGCCCGAAGGGGTACGTCGCGACCTGTTCGAGGCGATGAAGCAGGTCGCGCTGACCGGCGCGGGACCGCGCGAGCAGATTCCGTCGATCGGCTGCTCGATCAAGTGGAGCGCGTCGTGAAGCGCCTGATGTGCGTGTTGGCGGCGGCCTGCGTGCTGCCGGCCTGGGCCGAGGACAACGTTCTGCTCGTGCGGCAGGGGCCCGAAGGCTTCACGGTCTGGCACACCGAGGGGGAAAGCACGTTGTCCGACGATGAACTGCTCGACATCATGGCGACCGCGACCCCTGAAGGCGGGACGGAGGTCGAGACCCCCGTCGGCCCGGTGCGCGCCTACGAACTGCCGGCCGGCATCATGGTCCGCCTGCCCGCTGCACCGCGCGACAACGCGCTGCTGGTCGATCGCGATGCGTGCGGCCACATCATCGTCTGGCATGTCGCCGGCACCACCCAGTTGACCGATACCGAGCTGACCGAGGCGGTGCTGTCCGCCCTGCCGGAAGGGGGGCCGCGGATTCGCCTCGGTGACCGCTACGCCAAGGCCTTCATCGGCCGGCTCGGCGTCACGGTCACGCTCTGGAAGGTGCCGGCAAAGCGCTGATCCGCCGTCTCGCCGGCACCGACTTTTTCCCTCGCCACCGATCAGGGGTGGTTATGTTTGCTTCCGCACATACAGTGAGGCACCATGGAATTATGCTGCATAGTTAGACGCGGCAGATTCCAGTTGGGTAATGGGTAGCGCTGCTCGCATGGTTACAAGGAAAAAGAAGCGTGTCTCTGCATATGCCCAAACAGAACCGGTTTCTGGCCGCGCTGCCGCAGCGCGAGCATGAACGGCTGCTGCGTGACTTGGACTTGGTGGATTTCTCGCAAGGGCAGGCGATCTACCGCGAAGGCGGCCCCGTCCGCCACCTGTATTTCCCGACGACACTGGCCGTTTCGGTGCTTGCCTCGAGCGCGGAAGGCGGGGCAACCAGCCTGGCAACGATCGGCCATGAGGGCTTGGTCGGGTTTTCTTCGCTGGCGGGTTCCGACACGTCTCCCTTCGACATCGTCGCACTGAACAACGGACATGCCTACCGGCTGCCGCGGGAAGTGGCCGCCTGGGAGTTCGAGCGGAATGGCGGCTTTGCGAGGTTGCTGCAGGATTACTTCCAGACCCTCCTGTACCAGTTCGCCTTTTCGGCACTGTGCATCCAGTCCTATACCGTCGAGCAGCGGCTGTGCCGCTGGCTGCTCGAAGTGCTCGATCGCGTGGACGGGCAGCAGCTGAAGATGACGCAGGCCTTCATCGCCGGGAATCTGGGCGTGCGCCGCGAGGCCGTCACCGAGGCGGCACTGAAACTGCAGGCCGCGGGGCTGATCGAGTACAGCCGCGGGACGATTACCGTGCTCGACCGCAGCGGGCTGGAATCGCTCGCCTGCGAGTGCTATGTGCGACTCAAGTCAGAATGCGAACGCGTCCTGCAGGCGCCGCCCGAGCGGATCGATCCGGACGGCCACGTGCGCCTGGATCCGGGCGAAATCCGCCGCATGGCGGAGGAGCGCTTCCGCAACGGCGAGCGCGTCGCGCCGCGCTCGCTGTCCGACATGGGACGGCTGATCGACGAGTTGCAGATCAACCAGCTCGAACTGAAGATCCAGAACGAGGAGCTTTCCGCCGCCTATGCCGAGGCGGACATGCTGCAGAAAAAGTATGCCGACATCTACGATTTCGCGCCGATTCCCTATGTCGCGGTCGATGCGCAGGGGGTCATCCGCCAGATCAATCTCGCCGGCTCCATCCATCTCGGCCTGAAACGTTCGGAGATCGGCCTGCATCGCTTCGTCGATTTGCTGGAGGCCGGAAGCCAGCCGGCGTTCGACCGCTTCCTCGAGGAAACGCTGGCCGGCCACAGCCGCCGCCAGCTGGAAGTCGAACTGGTCCCGACCCCTCGGCGCGAGCGCGCGAGAATGATCGTCGATGGCATTGCCAACGAGAGCGGTACCAAATGCCTGATGGTGCTGACCGACATCACCGTACAGCGGGCCGAGCTGGACCGGGCCAGGGAGATCGCCGAAACGGCCCAGCGTGCGAAAAGCGCCTTTCTCGCCAACGTGTCGCACGAGGTGCACACGCCGCTCCACGTGATCTACGGAATGTCCGCCCTGATCCGGCGCGACGGCCTCAGCCAGAAGCAACTCGCCCGGCTGGACGAGCTGGACCGCGCCAGCGTCCAGCTGACGACGATCATCGACGAAATTCTCGAACTGGCCTCCATCGAGGCCGGCAAGTTCAGCATGGATCGCGAACGCATTGATTTTTCGATGCTGGTCGACCAGGTGGCTGAACGGTTCGCCCCGGAAATCGAGGCGAAGGGGCTCGAATTCCATGCCGACCTGGCCGCATTGCCTGCCGTGCAGGGCGATATGCACCGTCTGCAGCAGGCATTGTTCAATTACGTCGCCAACGCCATCAAGTTCACGCGCCACGGCAGCATCACGTTGCGCATCTTTCCCGTCGAGGAGGCAGGTGACCGCACCGAACTGCGCTTCGAAGTCGAGGATACGGGGATCGGCATCCTGCCGGAAATCCGTGCGCGCCTGTTCGCGCCGTTCGAACAGGCCGATAGCTCCATGACGCGGGAGTATGGCGGGATCGGACTGGGCCTGGCCATCACCCGGAAAATCGCCCAGCTGATGGATGGCGATGCCGGCTGCGACAGTATCCCGGGGAAAGGCAGCACCTTCTGGTTCACCGCCCGGCTCGGCAAAATCTGAGGCCGGCCAGGACCCGGCGCCGAAGGCGGCTAGCGGTTCTTGGCAGCCGGCCGGTCCGCCATCAGCGCCGGCGCTTCCGCCAGCAGGAAGGCGCGGAAGGTTTCCGCGACCGGGAGCAGCTCCTTCTCGGCGCGGTGCACGACGAACCAGCGGCGGATGACCGGCGTGCCGGTGACCGGCAGCCGGACCAGCCGGCCGACCTCGCACTCGAGCGACACCGTATGCGCCGAGATGAAGGCAAGGCCCAGCCCGGCCATCACCGCCTGCTTGATGGTTTCGTTGCCGACCATTTCGAGGCTGTGGCGCGGCACGATGCCGGCATCGGCGAAGAAACGCTCCATCGTCGCGCGCGTGCCCGAGCCGGGTTCGCGGATCAGGAAGGTTTCCTCGGCGAGATCGGCGGAGCTGACGCGGGACTTGCCTGCCAGGGGGTGGTCGGGCGGGGCGACGATGACCAGCGGGTGATCGGCGAAGGCTTCGGCGATGGTGGTGAATTCCTGCGGCGGCTGGCCCATGATGGCGAGGTCGATCTCGTTGTCGGCGAGCTGGCGCACGACCGTTTCGCGGTTATGCACACCGAGATGGAGCTCTATGCCGGGATGGCCGCGGCGGAATTCGGCCAGCAGGCGCGGGGCGAAGTACTTGGCCGTGCTGATCACGCCGATCGACAGCCGGCCGCCGCGCACGCCCTTGAGCGCATCGAGCGCCTCGTCGGCCTCGCGCAACTGCTGGGCGATGCGTCGCGCATGGCGGGCGACTTCCTCCCCGGCTTCGGTGAGATAGACCTTCTTGCCGACCATCTCGGTCAGCGGCAGCCCGGCCTGTTCCTCGAGCTGCTTGACCTGCATCGAGACGGCCGGCTGCGTGAGGTGCAGTTCCTCGGCCGCGCGCGAGAACGACAGGTGCCGCGCCACGGACTCGAAGACCTTGAGCTGGCGCAAGGTGACATGCTTCATGTGACACTCCCTATGCCGTGTGCCGTCCTGCCGGCACCGACTTTTGTTATGGCGCCCATCTTATCATCGCAATAAGAAATCGTGACTGTTGCTTATGGATGCTTGTGGCTATCGTTACGCGCCATGACGACACTGCAAGCCCTGATCTTCGACGTCGATGGCACGCTCGCCGATACCGAGCGCGACGGCCATCGCATCGCCTTCAACCTCGCCTTCGCCGATGCCGGCCTCGACTGGCAATGGGACGAAACCCTGTATGGCGAACTGCTCGCCGTGACCGGCGGCAAGGAGCGCATCCGCTTCTTCGTCGATCGCCACCGGCCGGAATTCGCGGCACGCGACGACTTCGATGCACTGGTCAAGTCGCTGCATGCGGCCAAGACCGCGCATTACGTGCGTCTGGTCGATTCCGGTGCGCTGCCGCTGCGTCCCGGGGTGCGGCGACTGATCGACGAGGCACGGGCTGCCGGACTGCGCCTCGCCATCGCCACGACGACGACGCCCGAGAACGTCGAGGTGCTGCTGCGCGCCAGCATGGCGCCGGAGGCGGCGGCGTGGTTCGAGGTGATCGGCGCGGGCGACATCGTGCCCGCCAAGAAGCCCGCGCCCGACATCTATACCTGGGTGCTGGATCGCCTGGGACTGCCGGCGTCGGCCTGTCTCGCATTCGAGGATTCCGAAAACGGCATCCGGTCCAGCCGTGCGGCCGGCATTCCGACCCTGGTGACCGAAAGCGAGTACACCCGCGGCCGGGACTTCGCCGGGGCGCTCGCCGTGCTGCCGGATCTGGCCGACACGACGCTCGCCGAAGTCAGGTCGATATACCGTAAGGGCTTATCGTCGGCATAAAAACTCGTGACTGTTATTTATGGATCGGCCTCCCTAAGATGCCATCCATCGCAAGGCTGAACAACAACCTGACACATCACCATCACCACTAGAGGAGAAGGGAACATGGATCAATCCGCACGCTATGCCGACCTGAGCCTGAAAGAAGAAGATCTGATCAAGGGTGGCAAGCACATCCTCGTCGCCTACAAGATGAAGCCGAAGGCCGGCACCGGCTACCTCGAGGGCGCCGCCCACTTCGCCGCCGAGTCCTCGACCGGCACCAACGTCGAAGTGTCGACCACCGACGATTTCACCAAGGGCGTCGATGCGCTGGTGTATTACATCGACGAGGCGACCGAAGACATGCGCATCGCCTACCCGCTCGAACTGTTCGACCGCAATATCACCGACGGCCGCTTCATGCTTGTCTCTTTCCTGACGCTGGCCATCGGTAACAACCAGGGCATGGGCGACATCGAGCACGCCAAGATGATCGACTTCTATGTGCCCGAGCGCGCCATCCAGATGTTCGACGGCCCGGCTACCGACATTTCCAACCTGTGGCGCATCCTCGGCCGTCCGATCAAGGATGGCGGCTACATCGCCGGCACCATCATCAAGCCCAAGCTCGGCCTGCGTCCCGAGCCTTTCGCCAAGGCGGCCTACCAGTTCTGGCTCGGCGGCGACTTCATCAAGAACGACGAACCGCAAGGCAACCAGGTGTTCTGCCCGCTCAAGAAGGTGCTGCCGCTGGTCTATGACGCCATGAAGCGCGCCCAGGACGAAACCGGCCAGGCCAAGCTGTTCTCGATGAACATTACTGCCGACGACCACTACGAAATGTGCGCCCGCGCCGATTACGCGTTGGAAGTGTTCGGCCCCGATGCCGACAAACTGGCCTTCCTGGTCGACGGCTACGTCGGCGGCCCCGGCATGGTCACCACCGCCCGCCGCCAGTATCCCGGCCAATACCTGCACTATCACCGTGCCGGCCACGGCGCCGTCACCTCGCCCTCGTCGAAGCGCGGCTACACCGCCTTCGTGCTGGCCAAGATGTCGCGCCTGCAGGGTGCCTCCGGCATCCACGTCGGCACCATGGGCTACGGCAAGATGGAAGGCGAAGGCGACGACAAGAACATCGCCTACATGATCGAGCGCGATGAGTGCCAGGGCCCGGTCTACTACCAGAAGTGGTATGGCATGAAGCCCACCACGCCGATCATCTCCGGCGGCATGAACGCCCTGCGCCTGCCCGGCTTCTTCGAGAACCTCGGTCACGGCAACGTCATCAACACCGCCGGCGGCGGTTCCTACGGCCATATCGACAGCCCGGCGGCCGGCGCGATCTCGCTGCGCCAGGCCTATGACTGCTGGAAGGCCGGTGCCGATCCGATCCAGTTCGCCAAGGAGCACAAGGAATTCGCCCGCGCCTTCGAATCCTTCCCGAAGGATGCCGACAAGTTGTTCCCCGGCTGGCGCGAGAAGCTGGGCGTCCACAAGTAATTCACGCTCTGCTAAAAAGCCTCGCTCCGGCGGGGCTTTTTAGACCGCCCATACCTGACTTTACTAATCGGGATTTGCCATGACAGACAAGACGCAATACCTCGTCAAGCAGGAACCCTTCTACCAGGCGCAGGGCAGGGAAGTTGCCCTCTACGAAGCGGCCTACGCGGCCAAGCTGCCGGTGATGGTGAAAGGCCCGACCGGCTGCGGCAAATCGCGCTTCGTCGAGTACATGGCATGGAAGCTGCAAAAGCCGCTGATCACCGTGGCTTGCAACGAGGACATGACGGCAAGCGACCTGGTCGGCCGCTACCTGCTCGACGCCAACGGCACGCGCTGGCTCGACGGCCCGCTAACCACCGCCGCGCGCATTGGCGCAATTTGTTATCTCGACGAGATCGTCGAGGCGCGTCAGGACACCACCGTGGTGATTCACCCGCTGACCGACCACCGTCGCACCTTGCCGATCGACAAGAAGGGTGAGCTGATCGAGGCGCATCCCGATTTTCAACTGGTGATTTCCTACAACCCCGGCTACCAGTCGCTGATGAAGGATCTGAAGCAATCCACGAAGCAGCGCTTTACCGCCTTCGATTTCGACTACCCCGCGCCGGAGCTCGAAACGAGCATCCTCGCGAAGGAAACCGGACTGGCCGAGGGCACGGCGGCGAAACTCGTCAAGATCGGCCAGGTCGGCCGCAATCTCAAGGGCCATGGCTTGGATGAAGGCATCTCGACGCGCCTGCTGGTCTATGCTGCCACGCTGATCAAGCGCGGCGTTGACGCGCAGGATGCCTGCCGCATGGCGCTGGTGCGGCCGATCACCGACGATGCCGACATCCGCGCCACGCTCGACCACGCCATCGACACCACATTTATTTGATCGTAAAGCTGTGATGGCCGTCGACAAGGCGCTTGGGGAGTACCAGCACCCGCTGATGCAGCAGTACTGGGCGCGGCTCAACACGCGCTTCCCGCAGGTCGCCGAGATTTTCGAGGAGGCGATGGCCGAGGCGCTACTGGTCATCGACCGGCCCGACCTCGATGCCTACCTTGATGCCGCGAGCTTCCTCGGCCGGCTGGGGCGCGGCGTCGAGCCGATGCTGGTGTTCCTCGAAGAGTGGCCCTCGGTGGTGGCTGCGGTCGGCAAGGAAGCGCTCACGCCGGTTCTCGATTTCGTCAAGGCGATGCAGAAATCGCCGAACGGCAAGGCCATCACTTCCTTCCTGCAGACACTGGCTGCCGTCGCGCGCCGGCTGCAGTCGGTGGAGCAGCTCCAGCACTACCTCGACATCGCGCGCGACCTGATGGCGCGCACCACCGGCTCGATCCATGGTCACCACACGACCTTTCCGAGCCCGGGCCTGCCATTCTTTTTTGAGCATGCGCCCCGCGTGCTCGACTTGCTGTCCGTCGGCGGGATGTGGAACTGGGTCGACTATGGCATCCGCAACTACAGCCATCATCCCGAGCGGCAGGAAGAGTATTTCGGCCTGAAGCTGGCCGACAGCCGCGCGGTGCTGCAACGAGAGCGCCGCGGCACACTGTTCGCTGATGTGGAACGGCAACTCGATCTCTACCTGCGTGCGTTGTGGCGCGACGGCGACCAACTCGTGCCGTATTCCACCGCTTTCGACGAATTGCGCAAACCGATTCCCTACTACGACAAGCTCGGCCTGCGCGTTCCCGACGTGTTCGAGGATGCCGGCATGATCGGCGGCATCGACCGCTACCGTGCCGTGCTCGCCCACATGGTCGGCCACCGCCGCTGGAGCACGCCGCAGATCGCCGACAACTGGAGCCCCTTCCAGCGTATGGCTGTGGAATTCTTCGAGGACTGCCGTGTCGAGATGCTGCTGTGCCGCGAATATCCCGGCCTGCGCCGCATCTTCCTCGCACTGCATCCGAAGCCGGTCGAGGACGCCTGCGATCCGGAAACCACCTCCTGCCTGCGCCACCGGCTGGCGATGCTCTCCCGCGCATTGCTGGATCCCGACCACGGTTATCGCGATTCAGACCTGAATGCCTATGTGGCGCGCTTTCATACGATGCTCGCCGACGGGGCTGCGAATACCACCGACACGGCGGGTCTCGCGCTGTCCTACGTCGCGAAGACGCGCCGCCAGAGCGACCAGTTCGCCAAGGTGCATTTTGACGATACGGTGATCGACTACCGCGACGACAACCGCCACCTGTGGCAATTCATCGAAGACAGCGACGACGAGGAATTCTTCGACGATCCCGACAAGAGCAAGGTCAGGGAATCGGAGGTCGTCGGCCTGCCGCCGCGCCACTACCCGGAATGGGACACCCACTCGAAGACCTATCGTCCCGACTGGACCAGCGTCTACGAGGCGCTGCATCCGAGCGGCAACCCGGCCGACATCGACAAGCTGCTGCAGAAGCATGCCGCGCTGGCGAAGCAGTTGAAACGCCTGCTCGACCTGCTCAAGCCGCAGGACAAGGTGCGCATCCGCTACCAGGAGGAGGGCAGCGAACTCGACCTCGATGTGGCGATTCGCTCCCTGATCGACTTCAAGGGCGGCGCGACGCCGGATCCGCGCATCAACATGAGCCACCGCACCGACGGCCGCAACATCGCCGTCTTGCTGCTGGTCGACCTCTCGGAGTCGCTCAACGAAAAAGTCGGCACCGGCGGGACGGGCCAAACCATCCTCGAACTTAGCCAGGAGGCGGTCTCGCTGCTGGCGTGGGCGATCGACCGCCTCGGCGACCCGCTGGCCATCGCCGGCTTCCACTCCAATACCCGCCACGAGGTGCGCTACCAGCACATCAAGGGTTTTTCCGAGCAGTGGGACGACGAGGTGAAGGCGCGCGTCGCCGCGATGGAGGCGGGCTGGTCGACCCGCATGGGCGCCGCCCTGCGCCATGCCGGCCACTATCTGGGCGCGCGCAAGGCGGACAAACGCATCCTGCTGGTGCTGACCGACGGCGAGCCGGCCGACATCGACGTCACCGATCCCGAGCACCTGCGGGCCGACACGAAGAAGGCAGTGGAGGAGCTCGACACGCAGGGCATCACCACCTTCTGCCTGTCCCTCGACCCGAAGGCCGACGAGTACGTGCGCGAGATTTTCGGCAACCGCTGGCGCGTACTCGACCGTATCGAGCGGCTCCCCGAACAGTTGCCGATGCTCTACCTGTCGCTCACCAAATGATGCATACGGCATTGCTGCATAGCAATAGCAGTAGCCTTATTCTGACTATAAGAAAAAGTGACTGGCGCTTATGGGTCGGGCCCATTAGAGTTTGCTCATCTGCTCGGCAGGCAGGCTGAACCGACTGCCGAAACCGTTTCTCCACTCCCTCTGGCGTTTGCCAGTTTGGCCCGCCCCCACCTAAAAATGGGGGCGGGGTTTTTCTTCCAGACGGGTGGCGGCGGCCGGCAGACAAGAAAATAAAGCCGTTACTGGTTGGCTGACAAGGAGGGATACATGGAAATGGGCCGCATCACGCTGTCGCAGTTCATGAACGAGGCGCAGCGCAAGATTCCTGGCGCGACCGGTGACTTCACCGGCCTGATCAACGACATTGCCACCGCGAGCAAGGTCATCGCCAACCAGGTCGGCAAGGGCGCACTGATCGCCAGCGGCAAGGATCTCAACCAGAAGATGGAAGGCCTGGCCAACGAAGTCATGCTCGAGGCCGCCAAGGCGACCGGCCACCTGTCGGCGATCGCTTCGGAAGACACTGACGGGATCAACGCGGTCCAGCCGCGCGGCAAGTACCTGCTGGTGTTCGATCCGCTCAACGGGTCCGGGAACCTCGACATCAACTTCCAGTCCGGCACGATCTTCTCGATCATGCTGGCGCCCGATCCGAAGCGCAAGGCGAAAAAGGAGGACTTCCTCCAGGCGGGTTCCGGGATGCTGTGTGCCGGCCTGATCCAGTACGGCGCCTCGACGCGCCTTATCATCACCACCGGCGACGGCGTCGATGGTTTCACCCTCGACCGCGAAATCGGCGAGTACGTGCTGACCCACCCGAAGATGACCATCCCGCAGGAGGCTTCGACCTTCGCGATCAACGCCTCGAACGAGAAGTACTGGGAACCCCCGGTGCGCCGCTACGTGCAGGAGTGCATGGCCGGCAAGGAAGGCCCGCGCGGCAAGGACTTCGGCATGCGCTGGGTCGCCTCGCTGGTCGCCGAGGCCTATCGCATCCTGACCCGGGGCGGCGTGTTCCTCTATCCCCACGACGAGCGTACCCGCGACCAGGGCGGACGCCTCGGCCTCATCTACGAGGCCAATCCGATCGCCTTCATCATCGAGCAGGCGGGCGGCGCCGCGATTACCGGCCGCAACCGCATCCTCGACATCAAGCCCGCGGAACTGCACCAGCGCGCGCCCTTCATCTTCGGTTCAAAGGACGAGGTCGACCGACTGCATCGCTATCACCAGGAGTACATCGAGGGCAAGGACCTGAGCAGCTACGACATGCCGCTGTTCTCCTCACGCTCCCTCTTCCGCTAAAGGCGCGAAGCCCCCTACATTCTTTCTTTCATTCGGAGACGAACATGTCGGTCAAGCATCCTGTCATCGCCATCACCGGCTCGTCCGGCGCGGGCACCTCGACGGTCACCAAGTCCTTCCAGCACGTATTCCGCCGCGAAAAGATCACCGCCGCGGTCATCGAGGGCGATTCCTTCCACAAGTTCGACCGGATGGCGATGAAGGCCGAGGTTGCCGAGCAGGCCAAGAAGGGCAACCACCACCTGAGCCACTTCGGCGCCAATGCCAACGAGCTCGAACTGCTCGAGCAGCTCTTCAAGGAGTACGGCGAGACGGGCAACGGCAAGCGCCGCTACTACCTGCACAACCACGAGGAAGCCGCACCGTACAAGCAGGAGCCGGGTACCTTCACGCCCTGGCAGGACCTGCCGCCCTCCGACGTGCTGTTCTACGAGGGCCTGCACGGCGCCGTCGTCACCGACAAGGTGAATGTGGCCCAGCATGCCGACCTGCTGGTCGGCGTGGTGCCGATCATCAACCTCGAGTGGATCCAGAAGCTGATCCGCGACAAGGGTGCGCGCGGCTACTCGACCGAGGCGGTCGTCGACACCATCCTGCGCCGCATGCCCGACTACGTGAACTACATCACGCCGCAGTTCTCGCGCACGCACGTGAACTTCCAGCGCGTGCCGACGGTGGATACATCCAACCCGTTCATCGCCCAGGACATCCCGACGCCGGATGAGAGCTTCGTGGTGATCCGCTTCGCCAACCCGAAGGGTATCGACTTCCCCTACCTGCTGTCGATGATCCACGACTCCTTCATGTCGCGGCCGAACGTCATCGTCGTGCCGGGCGGCAAGATGGAGCTGGCGATGCAGCTGATTTTCACGCCGATGATCCTGCGCCTGATGGAGAACAAGCGCCGCGCGATGGCGCTCTGACGCGATCACCGTATTGCCGAAACCGGATTACCCACAACCTTGGAAGCCGGGTTTTCGCGGATAATCGCGGATTGCCCGGGGAGGAGAGCCCATGTCTGCCACTTTCAGTGATTTCGAACCGCCCGTGTTCAACAACCTGACCAGCGCGATCCGTGCCCTGGCCATGGATGCCGTCCAGAAGGCCAACTCCGGCCACCCTGGCGCGCCCATGGGCATGGCTGAGATCGCCGAGGTGCTGTGGAACCACCACATGCGCCACAACCCGAACAACCCGAAATGGGCCAACCGTGATCGTTTCGTCCTGTCGAACGGCCATGGTTCGATGCTGATCTACGCCCTGCTGCACCTGACGGGTTATGACGTCTCCATCGACGACATCAAGAGCTTCCGCCAGCTGCATTCCAAGACCCCGGGTCACCCCGAGTACGGCTACACCCCCGGTGTCGAGACCACCACCGGCCCGCTCGGCCAGGGCATCACCAACGCCGTCGGCATGGCGATGGCCGAGAAGCTGCTGGCCGCCGAGTTCAACAAGCCGGGTCACGAGATCGTCGATCACCGTACCTATGTATTCCTCGGCGACGGCTGCCTGATGGAAGGCATCTCGCACGAAGCCTGCGCGCTGGCCGGCACCTGGGGCCTCGGCAAGCTGACCGCCTTCTGGGACGACAATGGCATCTCCATCGACGGCCACGTCGAGGGCTGGTTCACCGACGACACGCCCAAGCGCTTCGAAGCCTACGGCTGGCACGTCGTGCCGAACGTCAATGGCCATGATCCTGAAGCTCTGCACAAGGCCATCGAGGCCGCCAAGGCGGTCACCGACAAGCCTTCCCTGATCTGCTGCAAGACCGTGATCGGCGCCGGTTCGCCGAACAAGGCCGGCACGCACGATGTACACGGCGCCCCGCTGGGCGATGCCGAGATCGCCGCTGCCCGCCCGCACATCGGCTGGAACTTCGGCCCGTTCGAAATTCCGAAGGAAGTTTACGAAGCCTGGGATGCCAAGAAGAAGGGCGCCGAGCTGGAGTCCTCGTGGAACCAGAAGTTCGACCACTACGCCAAGGCCTTCCCCGCCGAAGCGGCCGAGTTCAAGCGCCGCATGGCCAATGAACTGCCCGCCAACTGGGCCGACCACGCCGCCAAGGCCATCGCCGCCGCCAACGAGAAGGGCGAGACGGTCGCCACCCGCAAGGCCTCGCAACTCGCCATCAACGCACTGGCCCCGGCGCTGCCCGAGTTCCTCGGCGGCTCCGCCGACCTGACCGGCTCCAACCTGACCAACTGGACGGGCTGCAAGCACGTCTCCGGCAAGAGTACCGGCAACTACATCTCCTACGGCGTGCGCGAGTTCGGCATGTCCCACATCATGAACGGCATGGCCCTGCACGGCGGCCTGCTGCCCTTCGGCGGCACCTTCCTGATGTTCTCGGAATACGCCCGCAACGCCCTGCGCATGTCGGCGCTGATGAAGCAGCGCGTGATCTACGTGTTCACGCACGACTCCATCGGCCTCGGCGAGGACGGCCCGACGCACCAGCCGGTCGAGCAGATCGCCACGCTGCGCCTGATCCCGAACATGGACCTCTGGCGTCCCTGCGACACCGTCGAGACGATGGTCGCCTGGACGCAGGCCGTCGAAAAGACGACCGGCCCGACTTCGCTGGCCCTGTCGCGCCAGAACCTGCCTTTCGTCAAGCGCGACGCTGCCACCATCGAGGCGATCAAGAAGGGTGGCTACATCCTGTCGCCGGCCAAGGGCGCCGCCCGTGCCGTGCTGATCGCCACCGGCTCCGAAGTCGAACTGGCCCTGAAGGCCCAGGAAACGCTGGCGCAGCAGGAAATCCACGTCAATGTCGTGTCGATGCCCTGCACCAACGTCTTCGACCGCCAGGACAAGGCATACAAGGACAGCGTCCTGCCCAAGGGCCTGCCGCGCATCGTCATCGAGGCGGGCGTGACCGACGGCTGGTGGAAGTACGTCGGCGGCGAAGGTGCGGTGATCGGCCTCGACCGCTTCGGCGAATCGGCCCCGGCCGGCACGCTGTTCAAGGAATTCGGTTTCACGGTGGCGAACGTCGTGAAGGCCGTCGAATCGTTCATCTAACCATTACAAGGAGAAACACAGAATGGCAATCAAAGTTGGCATCAACGGTTTCGGCCGCATCGGCCGCATGGCTTTCCGCGCCATCGCCAAGGACTTCCCCGAGATCGAAGTCGTCGCCATCAACGACCTGCTCGAGCCGAACTACCTGGCCTACATGCTGAAGTACGACTCCGTGCATGGCCGCTTCAACGGCGACATCTCGGTCGAAGGCAACAACCTGATCGTGAATGGCAAGAAGATCCGCCTGACCGCCGAGAAGGATCCGGCCAACCTGAAGTGGGGCGAGGTCGGTGCCGACATCGTCATCGAGTCCACCGGTTTCTTCCTGACCAAGGAAACCTGCCAGAAGCACCTCGACGCGGGCGCCAAGAAGGTCGTGCAGTCGGCGCCGTCCAAGGATGACACCCCGATGTTCGTCTTCGGCGTGAACCACGAGAAGTATGCCGGTGAGACCATCGTGTCGGCCGCTTCGTGCACCACCAACTGCCTGGCCCCCGTCGCCAAGGTGCTGAACGACGGCTGGGGCATCAAGCGCGGCCTGATGACCACCGTGCATGCCGCCACCGCGACCCAGAAGACCGTCGATGGCCCGTCCTCCAAGGACTGGCGCGGCGGCCGCGGCATCCTCGAGAACATCATCCCGTCCTCGACCGGCGCCGCCAAGGCCGTCGGCGTGGTGCTGCCCGAGCTGAACAAGAAGCTCACCGGCATGGCCTTCCGTGTGCCGACCTCCGACGTCTCCGTGGTCGACCTGACCGTCGAACTGAACAAGGAAGCCGACTACAAGGACATCTGCGCCGCCATGAAGGCCGCCGCCGAAGGCCCGCTGAAGGGCGTGCTCGGCTACACCGACGAGAAGGTGGTCTCCACCGACTTCGTCGGCAACAGCGCCCCGTCGACCTTCGACGCCGAAGCCGGCATCGCACTCGACAAGACCTTCGTCAAGGTCGTGGCCTGGTACGACAACGAGTACGGCTACACCTGCAACATGCTGCGCTTCGTCAAGCACGTAGCCAAATGAGCGCCAGCAAGTAAGAGATTCACCATCCAAGCATTGCACCCTCGCGGTGCAATGCTTCAGTGGTCAATTTCACAAAAATATTCAGGAGACAGACATGCCCAAGTTCATTCGCATGACCGACCTCGATCTCGCCGGCAAGCGCGTGTTCATCCGCGCCGATCTCAACGTTCCCGTCAAGGACGGCAAGGTCACCTCGGACGCCCGCATCACCGCCTCGATGCCCACCATCGAGCATGCCATGAAGGCCGGTGCCAAGGTCATGGTCACCTCCCACCTCGGCCGCCCGACCGAAGGTGAATTCAAGGCCGAAGACTCGCTGCAACCGGTGGCCGACGTGATGTCCGCCAAGCTCGGCAAGACCGTGCGCGTGATCCCGAACTGGGTCGATGGCGGTTTTGACGTGGCTGCCGGCGAAGTCGTATTGCTAGAGAACTGCCGCGTCAACAAGGGCGAGAAGAAGAACGTCGAGGAGACGGCGAAGAAGTACGCTGCGCTGTGCGACGTCTTCGTCATGGACGCCTTCGGCACCGCCCACCGCGCCGAGGCCTCGACCTACGGCATTGCCCAGTTCGCGCCGGTCGCCTGTGCCGGCCTGCTGCTGACCGAGGAACTCGACGCGCTCGACAAGGCGCTCGCCAACCCGGCCCGGCCGATGGTCGCCATCGTCGGCGGCTCCAAAGTCTCCACCAAGCTGACCGTGCTCGAGTCGCTGTCGGAGAAGGTCGACCAGCTGGTGGTCGGCGGCGGCATCGCCAACACCTTCCTCGCCGCCATGGGCCAGAACGTCGGCAAGTCGCTGTGCGAGCATGACCTGATCCCGACCGCGAAGATGCTGATCGAGAAGATGGCCAAGCGTGGCGCCTCGATCCCGATCGCCGTCGATGTCGTCTGCGGCAAGAAATTCGATGCCGCCGAACCGGCCGTGCTGAAGAGCGCCGACCAGGTCGCCGACGACGACATGATTTTCGACATCGGCCCGAAATCGGCGCAGGAACTGGCCGACATCATCGCCAAGGCCGGCACCATCGTCTGGAACGGCCCGGTCGGCGTGTTCGAGTTCGACCAGTTCGGCGCGGGTACCAAGACCGTCTCGATGGCCATCGCCAACGCCAAGGGCTTCAGCCTGGCCGGCGGCGGCGACACCATCGCCGCGATCCAGAAGTACGACATCTACGACAAGGTGTCCTACATTTCGACCGCCGGCGGCGCCTTCCTCGAGTACCTCGAGGGCAAGGTCCTGCCTGCCGTGGATATCCTGGAAAAGCGCGCCCAGGGCTGATACCGGCTGATCCTCTTCAACCATCTCGGGGGCGGTACGCCACAAGCGGGCCGCCCGCACACATGCAACGCACGACAAAAATCGTAGCAACGCTCGGCCCGGCTTCATCCGATCAGCATACGATCGACAAGCTGGTCCATGCCGGAATGGATGTCGTCCGGCTCAATTTCTCCCACGGTACCCCCGACGATCACCGCAAGCGCATCGAGGTCCTCCAGCAGTCGATGCGCACCCATGGCCGTACCGTGGGCGTGATGGCCGACCTGCAGGGCCCGAAGATCCGCGTCGGCAAATTTGCCGGCAGCAAGATCATGCTCAAGCCCGGCCAGCGCTTCATCCTCGATGCCGAATGCACGCTCGGCGATTCCGAAAGGGTCGGGCTCGACTATCCCGAACTGATCGAGGACGTGTCGCCCGGCGACACCCTGCTGCTTGATGACGGGCGTGTCGTCATGGACGTCGAACGCATCGAGGAAACGGAGATTTACTGCGTCGTTCGCCACGGCAACGAGCTGTCGAACAACAAGGGCATCAACAAGCAGGGCGGCGGCCTGTCGGCCCCGGCCCTGACGGCCAAGGACATCGAGGACATCAAGGTCGCTGCCGAGCTTCAGGTCGACTACGTTGCCGTTTCCTTCCCGAAATCCGGTGGCGACCTGCGCCTCGCGCGCAAGCTGCTCCACAAGGCCGGCTCGTCCGCCCTCGTCGTCGCCAAGATCGAGCGCTGTGAAGCGATCGACAACCTCGAAGACATCCTGCATGCCTGCGATGGCGTGATGGTGGCGCGTGGCGACCTCGCGGTCGAGGTCGGCGACGCCGCCGTGCCCGCGCTGCAGAAAAAGATAATCCGCATGGCGCGCGAGCATAACAAGTTCGCCATCACCGCCACGCAGATGATGGAGTCGATGATCCATTCCCCGGTGCCGACGCGCGCCGAGGTGTCCGATGTCGCCAACGCCGTCCTCGACGGGACCGATGCGGTGATGTTGTCCGCCGAGACTGCCGCCGGCGACTATCCGGTCGAGACGGTCAACGCGATGGCACGCATCTGCCAGGAGGCCGAGAAGTCATCCGATCCGGCCGCCCTGGACCGCCACTTCCTCGACCGCGTGTTCACCCGCATCGACCAGTCGGTCGCGATGGCCGCCCTGTTCACCGCACACCACCTCAAGGTCAAGGCGATCGCCGCGCTGACCCAGTCCGGTTCCACCGCCTTGTGGATCTCGCGCCTCGACTGCGGCGTGCCGATCTACGCTCTGACGCCGGACATCCGCACCCGCTACAAGGTCAGCGTTTACCGCGGCGTCTACCCGTTGATGACCCGTTATGCCGGCCACGACCGCGACGAATTGCTGTTCGAGGCCGAGGAAGAACTGATCCGCTCCGGCGCCGTCGAAGTGGGTGATCTGATCGTGCTAACCTTTGGCGAACCCATCGGCCAGGCCGGCGGCACCAATACCCTGAAACTCGTCCGGGTCGGCGAACATCGGCCCGTCTAGTCCAATCAACCCCATCGAGAAGAGGAGACCACCATGCCACTCGTATCCATGCGCCAACTGCTGGACCACGCCGCCGAACACGGCTACGGCCTGCCCGCATTCAACGTCAATAACCTCGAACAGATCCAGGCCATCATGGAAGCCGCCGAGGAAACCAACAGCCCGGTGATCATGCAGGGCTCCGCCGGCGCCCGCAAGTATGCCGGTGAGGCCTACCTGCGCCACCTGATCGAGGCCGCGATCGAGACCCATCCCGACGTGCCGATCGTGATGCACCAGGACCACGGCGCCAGCCCGGCCGTCTGTATCCAGTCGATGCGCTCCGGCTTCTCCAGCGTGATGATGGACGGTTCGCTGATGGAAGACGGCAAGACCCCGTCGTCCTTCAAGTACAACGTCGACACCACCAAGCTCGTCGTCGATATCGCCCACGCCATCGGCGTTTCCGTCGAGGGTGAGCTGGGCTGCCTCGGCTCGCTCGAGTCCGGCATGGGCGAGAAGGAAGACGGCCACGGCGCCGAAGGCACGCTGTCGCACGACCAGCTGCTGACCGACCCCAACGAAGCTGCCGAGTTCGTCAAGGCCACGCAGGTCGACGCGCTGGCCATCGCCATCGGCACCAGCCACGGCGCCTACAAGTTCACGCGTCCGCCCACGGGCGCCGTGCTGCGCATCGACCGTATCAAGGAAATCCACGCGCGCCTGCCGAACACCCACCTCGTCATGCACGGCTCCTCCAGCGTGCCGCAGGACTGGCTCAAGATCATCAACGAGAACGGCGGCGAGATGGGCGCGACCTACGGCGTGCCGGTCGAGGAAATCGTCGAGGGCATCAAGAACGGCGTGCGCAAGGTCAA
>CALARK010000028.1 GCA_937888595.1 uncultured Sterolibacteriaceae bacterium
TCGATGTCCGGACCGTGCTGGGCGCCGGCTCGCGCTTCATCATCCGCCTGCCCCTCACCCTGGCCATCATCGACGGCTTCCTCACCAGCGTCGGCGATGCGTCGTACGTGATTCCGCTCGACAGCGTGGTCGAATGCCTCGAACTGCGCGACGACGACACGCGCGGCCACATGCTCAACCTGCGCGGCGAGGTGCTGCCCTTCATCCGCCTGCGCGAATTCTTCGATATCGACGGCCAGCGCCCGCAGCGCGAGAACGTGGTGGTGATTTCCGCCGGCGGCCAGAAGGCGGGCATCGTCGTCGACCAGCTGCTGGGCGAGTTCCAGACGGTGATCAAGCCGCTCGGCAGCCTGTTCAAGCACCTCCGCGGCATCGGCGGCTCGACCATCCTCGGCTCCGGTGAGGTCGCCCTGATCCTCGACGTGCAGGCGCTCAACCAGCTCGCCGGGCAGTCCGAGGAGCGCCGCACGCATCCGCGCCACGCCCTGTCGGCCGAGGAACAGAAATGAAATCCACGCTGTACGCTGCCGTCCCGGCAGCACCGACTTTCGCATCATCCAGTATTCATAGGGAGTAATCATGTTCAAGAATCTGAAGATCGGCGTTCGCCTTGGTTTCGGCTTTGCACTGACGCTGGCCTTGCTCATCGTCATCGCCGTCCTGAGCATCACGCGCATCAACCAGCTCAACCTCGAAATCGACAACATGGTCAACGACAAGTATCCGAAGACCATCGAAGCGATCGACATCGTGCGCGCCATGAACCAGGTGGCGCAGATCAACCGCAACTTCCTGTTGATCAGCGATCCCGAGGAAGTGAAGAAGCAGCAGGCACGTCAGCTTGAGCAGCGCAAGATCATCAGCGACAACATCGAGAAGCTGGACAAGACGGTCACCTCGGAAGAAGGCAAGCGGCTGCTGGGCGCCATGGAGGAAGCGCGTGCGGGCTACGTGGCCACGCTCGAAAAGTTCACCGGCATGGTCCAGCGCGGTGAGCGCGACGCGGCGCTGAGCCTCCTGTACGGCGACATGCGCCCCGCCACGGCGGCCTACATGAATGCCATTCGCAAGCTGATCGACTACCAGGATGAGCTGATGAAGAAGGCCGGCAAAGACGCCGACGAGGTGGCGTCAGCCTCGGCGAGGATCGTGACGATCACGTCGATCGCCGCCATCGTGATCGCCCTCGCCTTCGCTTTCTGGGTGACGGTCAGCATCACCCGGCCGCTGCAGGAGTCGGTGAGCGCGGCCAACAGCCTGGCCGAGGGCGACCTCACGGTCAGGATCGAAGCCGACAGCAAGGATGAAACCGGCCAGCTCAAGCTGGCGATGAGCAACATGGTTGGCAAGCTGTCCTCGATCATCAGCGAGGTGAATGTGGCCTCGGATGCGCTCAACAATGCGGCCGGCCAGGTTTCGGCGACGGCCCAGTCGCTCTCGCAGTCGAGCTCCGAACAGGCCGCCTCGGTCGAGGAAACCACCGCTTCCGTCGAGCAGATGACCGCCAGCATCACCCAGAACACCGAGAACGCCAAGGTCACCGACGGCATGGCCACCTCGGCCGCGCAGCAGGCCCAGGAGGGCGGCGATTCGGTCAAGGAAACCGTCGATGCGATGAAGCAGATCGCCGACAAGATCGGCATCATCGACGACATCGCCTACCAGACCAACCTCCTCGCCCTCAATGCCGCCATCGAGGCCGCCCGCGCCGGCGAGCACGGCAAGGGCTTCGCGGTCGTCGCGGCGGAAGTGCGCAAGCTCGCCGAGCGTTCGCAGGTCGCCGCGCAGGAAATCGGCCAGGTCGCCTCCTCCTCGGTGAAGCTCGCCGAGAAGGCCGGCCATCTGCTCGACGAGATGGTGCCGAGCATCAAGAAGACGTCCGACCTGGTGCAGGAAATCGCAGCCGCGTCACAGGAGCAGTCCGCCGGTGTCGGCCAGATCAACGGCGCCATGGGCCAGCTCAACAAGGCCACCCAGCAGAATGCCTCCGCTTCCGAGGAACTCGCCGCCACCGCCGAGGAAATGGGCGGCCAGGCTGCCCAACTGCAGGAACTGATGAGCTTCTTCCGCCTCGACAACACGCTGACGAAAAAAGTCGGCGCCGGCGGGACGGCAAAGGCCAAGCCCACCGCGACCGCCAAACCCGCGGCCAAGAGCTTCCAGGCAGTTGCTCCGGCCGAAGAGGCCGATTTCGAACGTTTCTGAGTCGCGGAGGGCATCATCATGACTGATCTGGTCAAAGCGCCCGCCACGGCCGCTACGCCTGTCGCCGCCCGGCCAGGCGCCGGCGGCGGCGACACCCATCAATATCTCACCTTCACCCTCGGCGGCGAGATGTTCGCCGTCGGCATCCTCAATGTGAAGGAGATCATCGAGTACGGCAACCTGACAGAGATCCCGATGATGCCGGGCTTCATCCGCGGCGTGATCAACCTGCGCGGCGCGGTCGTCCCCGTCGTCGATCTCGCCGCCCGCTTCGGCGGCAAGACCAGCGAGGTGCAGCGCCGCACCTGCATCGTCATCGTCGAGGTGCAGCAGGACGACGCCAGGCACGATATCGGCATCATGGTCGATGCCGTCTCCGAGGTGCTCGAAATCGGTGCCAAGGACATCGAGCCGCCCCCCTCCTTCGGCGCGAAGGTCCGCGCCGACTTCATCGCCGGCATGGGCAAGGTGGGCGGCAAGTTCGTCATCATCCTGCAGATCGAACGTGTTCTCTCGGTCGACGAAATGGCCCTGCTCGCCGATGTGTCCCAAGCCAACCCGGAAAGCATTGCCAACAATTGAGCGGAGCACTGATGTTCAAGAACCTCAAAATCGGTATACGCCTGATGGGCCTGCTGGGCCTGCTGGTATGCGCACTGATCTCCATCAGCATCATGGCGTATCGCAACCTGACCGCAGCGAATGCCGATCTTGAGCAGACCTATGTCGCCAAGCTGGTGCCTACCCGGCTGGCCGCACGGGTTCAGCGCCTGACCGAGGAAACCCGTAGCCAGATCATGCTGGGCCTGCAGCACAACCCCGCATCGCCGCTGTCGAAACTGCACGACCATCCGCTCTCGCTGCACACCGATGCCATCGACAGGGCCGTGGCCGACACCGAGAAGGCCTTGCAGGACCTCGTGGCCGGCCGCACGCTGTCGGCTACGGAAAAGGAACTGGTCGCGGAATTCGAAAAGGCGTTGCGCGACTACTTCAAGGAAGGTCTGGAGTCGGCGCGAAATGCGCTGAAGGGCGGCGACTACGATGGTGCGAACATCGACCTGCTGAAGAAAACCAACCCGAAGACCAATGCCCTGCGCGCTGCCGCGACCAAGCTGCGCGAATACTATGCCAAGAGCGCCGAGCAGCTTTTCAACACCGCCCAGAAGAACCAGCAGCAGGCGGTCGTCATCATGGCCGCGACCAGCATCGTATCGACCGTCCTCGCCATCGTTCTCGGCCTCTGGATCACCCATGGCATCACGCGTCCGCTCGGCCAGGCCGTCACGGCGGCCAATGCCATGGCGGCAGGCGACCTGACGATAACGATCAAGGCCGACTCGAAGGACGAGATCGGCCAGCTCATGCAGGCCATGCACGACATGGCCGGGAAACTCAGCAGCACGATCACGGACGTCAATAACACTGCGAACGAAATCGGCAATGCGGCCACGCAGGTGTCGGCAACGGCGCAGACACTCTCCCAGTCCTCCAGCGAACAGGCCGCATCCGTCGAGGAAACCACGGCCTCCGTCGAGCAGATGACCGCTTCGATCTCGCAGAACACCGAGAACGCCAAGCTCACCAACAACATGGCCAGCAATGCCTCCGTCCAGGCTGCGGATGGCGGCCAGGCCGTCAGGGATACCGTGGCTGCCATGCAGCAGATTGCGGCGAAGATCGGCATCATCGACGACATCGCCTACCAGACCAACCTGCTCGCCCTCAATGCCGCCATCGAGGCGGCGCGTGCCGGTGAGGCCGGCAAGGGTTTCGCTGTAGTCGCCGCAGAGGTGCGCAAGCTGGCCGAACGTTCGCAGGTCGCTGCCCAGGACATCAGCCAGGTCGCGTCCTCTTCGGTCCAACTCTCCGAACGTGCCGGCCAGTTGCTCGACGAAATGGTCCCGACCATCCGCAAGACCGCCGACCTGGTCGAGGAGATCGCGGCCGCATCCAACGAGCAATCCGCGGGCGTTGGCCAGATCAACGGCGCCATGGGCCAGGTCAACAAGGCGACGCAGCAGAACGCATCCGCCTCGGAAGAACTGGCGGCGACGGCCGAGGAAATGAATGGGCAGGTAAACCAGCTGCAAGATCTGATGGCCTTCTTCAAACTTCGTGCATAAATCTTCGACGTCATGCGGGGCCTCCGCCCCTGAATCCGGCCGGACTCACTTACGATGAGCGCTGCCGACCACCCCGATATTTCCGATGCCGAGTTCCGGCAGTTCCAGCGGCTGATCTACCAGATCGCCGGTATCAGCCTCGCCGATTCGAAGAAGGTGCTGCTGGTCGGGCGTCTCGGCAAGCGCCTCAAGGCCCTCGGCATGGAGCGCTTCGGCGACTACTACAAGCATGTCTCGAGCGGAGCCGACCCGGGCGAACGGCAGACGATGGTGGATTTGCTGACCACCAACGAGACCTACTTCTTCCGTGAGGAATCGCATTTCGAGTTCCTGCGCAAGGTGATCCTGCCCCAGCGTCCGGCCGGCCAGCCCTTCGAGATCTGGAGCGCGGCCTCGTCCACGGGCGAGGAGATCTACACCCTGTCGATGGTGCTGGCCGACGAACTGGGCGTGAATGCGCAGTGGTCGATCCTCGGTTCGGACATCAGCACCCACGTCCTCGGCATCGCCCAGCGCGGCCAGTACTGGCTCGATCGCACCCGCGGCCTGCCGCAGGAGTATCTGCGCAAGTACTGCCTCAAAGGCGTGCGCAGCCAGGAGGGCAGCTTCATCATCGACCCGCAGTTGCGCCGGCACACGCGCTTCATGCAGGTCAACCTCAACACCACCCTGCCCGACATCGGCAAGTTCCACGTCATCTTCCTGCGCAACGTGATGATCTACTTCGACAACGAAACGAAGCGCCAGGTCGTCGCCCGCCTGGTCGAGAAACTGCGTCCCGGTGGCTACCTGATCGTGGGGCACTCCGAAAGCCTCAACGGCATCAACGAAACAGTCAAACTGATCAAACCCACCATCTATCGCCTGCCCTGAATATGGCAAAAATCAAGGTCATGCTGGTCGACGACTCCGCGGTCGTCCGCCAGGTCAACAAGGAAACCCTCGAGAAGGAACCCGACATCGAGGTCATCGGCGCGGCCGCCGATCCGCTCTATGCGCTGGACAAGATGAAGAGCAACTGGCCGGACGTGCTGGTGATCGACATCGAGATGCCGCGCATGGACGGACTGACCTTCCTCAAGAAGATCATGGCGGAACATCCGACGCCGACCATCGTCTGCTCCTCGCTGGCAGAGAAAGGCGCCGCCGCCACGATGGAGGCACTGGCATCCGGCGCCCTGTCGATCATCACCAAGCCCAAGATGGGGGTGAAGCAGTTCCTGCAGGATGCGGCGAACGACCTCGTCTCGGCCGTGCGCGCCGCCGCCCGCGCCAACATGCGGCGCATGCATCCCTCGGGAGTGACGGCGGTCCCGCAACCGAAGCTGACCGCCGACGCGATGCTCGCAGCGCAGGCAGCCAGTACGCGCGCAATGGCCGAAACGACCGACAAGGTCATCGCCATCGGCACCTCGACCGGCGGCACCCAGGCACTCGAAGCGGTATTGACCCGGTTGCCCGCCGTCACCGCCGGCATCGTCATCGTCCAGCACATGCCGGAGAAGTTCACCGCCATGTTCGCCGATCGCCTGAATACGCTGTGCGCCCTCGAGGTGCGCGAGGCGAAGGATGGCGATCGCGTGCTGCCCGGCCGCGCACTGATCGCTCCCGGCGGCCGCCACATGATGCTCAAGCGGAGCGGGGCCCAGTATTACGTGTCGGTGGCCGACGGCCCGGTGGTCAACCGCCACAAGCCCTCGGTGGATGTATTGTTCCGTTCGGTCGCGCAGGTCGCCGGCCGCAATGCCCTCGGCGTCATCATGACCGGCATGGGCGACGACGGTGCGCGCGGCATGAAGGAGATGCACGACGCCGGCGCCCAAACCATCGCCGAGGACGAATCGACCTGCGTCGTGTTCGGCATGCCCAAGGTCGCCATCGACATGGGCGGAGTGGACAAGGTCGTCCCGCTCGATCGCATCCCGCAGGAAATCATGGCCTACGGGAAGTAGTCCCCGTCCCGCCCCCGACCATGACGACCGCCCCCCCGACCCGTACCGGCAAGGAACTCGAACGCCTCGCCCTGAACATCAACCCGGGCGGGTGGTCGGTACAGAACGACCGGCCGATCTCCACCCTGCTCGGCTCCTGCGTCGCCGTCTGCTTCTACGACCCGAAGTTGCGGCTCGCCGGCATGAACCACTTTCTGCTCCCGAGCCGCACACGCAGCACGCTGGCCGACGAGGATATCGTTCTCAACGGCGACTACGCGATGGAGGTGCTGCTCAACGCCATGTACGCCAAAGGGGCGCAACGCGGGCGGCTGGTAGCGAAAGCCTTCGGTGGCGGCAACATCGTCAGTTCCATCCGCATGGCCATTGGCGACCGCAACGCAGAATTCGCCCGCGAATGGCTCGAGCGTGAAGGCATCCCGCTCGTGGCCTCCGATTTCGGCGGGCCCTGGTCACGCAAGGTGATTCTCGATCCGACCAGCGGCGACGCCTTCTGCCGGCGTACCACGATCAACCAGCCCGAGGTCATCGAACTGGTCAAGGCCGAAAGCGACTACGAGAAAACGCTTGTCGTTCCCAAGGCCGCACCGTCCAAGGAAAAGAAAATCGAGCTGTTCTGACGCGATGGACGCCTCGCCCTGCTGTCGCTGCGGTGCCTGCTGTGTCAGCTTCCGCGTCACCCTGCCGCGCATCGAACTCGACTGCCATGGCGGACAGGTGCCCGCCGGCCTGACCGAGCCATACACCCCGACGACCGCCTGCATGCGGGAAGACCCCGACATCCCCGGCCGCTGCATCGCGCTGGCCGGCGACGTCGGCATCCAGGTCAGCTGCACGATCTATGCAAACCGCCCGGCCGCCTGCAGCGAGTTCGCTCCGCTCTCGGCACTCGGCATCGGCGACGATGCCTGCGACGAAGCACGCCGCCGTTGCGGCCTGCCGGCCTTGAAGCCTCTATAATCTGTCGCTCGGAGGCGTGGGAGAGCGGTTTAATCCAGCGGTCTTGAAAACCGCCGTGGCAGTGATGTCACCGTCAGTTCGAATCTGACCGCCTCCGCCAAGACTACTTTTTCGCCATGAGCGGATCGCGCAATCGGGCAAACTCGGCAGGCGCGACGTATTGCAGAACCTCTTTTCCTTTGGCATCCAGTTGCAGATCCAGCCCGATGTCGGGGTAGAGGAAGTGTTCGCGGTTTTCGTCGCTGCGAATGCGCTCCGCCGGCGGGCCGAAGCGTTGCAGGACGATTTCCTCGTCCAGTCGCGCCGCGGGAATGAACACGATGGCACTGATCGCCGCACCCTCCGCCCTGACCCGATCCGCGTCACCGAGCTCGACGCGCCGCGTGGTGCTTTCCATGTATTCGGCCTTGCTTGCCCGCTCGAGCATGCCCGCCCGTTCCTCGGCGGTCGATGCCAGCGTGAGGACCATCTTGCCGGTCACGAAGCCTGCCGAAAAGTTGTCGTCATACACCTCAAGCGAACCGGACTCGCCCGGAGCCACAATCAGGGCGACCTGCGCTTCGCTGCCCAGCCGGCTGCGTGCCTCGGCCAGGGTGCTGCGGCCGGGTATCAGGCCAAAAACGCGAGTCGAACCATCGGGCAGGCGCTCTACCTGCCAGGGCAGGTTCTCCTGCGGCAGCGGCCTGCTGCCCGGGTCCGCAGGCATGAACAGCAGCGGAAGTGCGAGCAGCGCGATGACGATGGTGATGAACAGGGCAATCGATCTCATGCGTTTCTCCCTCAGGAAATCCGGTCGCTACCGATGCCGGACAACGTGGCGCCGCCCGGCAGAGCAAAGGTGGCGACGGCGATGCCATGGCCCCGCTTCACCGGCATGCGATGCGCGCCCGGTCTCCCAGCCGCACGGGCGGCACCGATTAAACCACGCCGTAACTGATCACGCCCACGAACGCCTGCGGATGACCAACGATCGCTTTGCTATATTTCGCCGAAACAACCTCTGGTAAACGACATGGCCTTATCCGACTCGCGACGCAAGGGTTTTTCCACCCGTGCCATCCATCATGCCTATGACCCTTATGCCGGAAACGGCGCGCTCAACCCGCCCGTCTATCTGAGCTCGACCTACACGTTCCCGACCGTGGAGGATGGGGCGGCCCGCTTCGCGGGCGAACAGCCCGGCTATGTCTATTCGCGGGTGGGCAATCCGACCACCGTCCTGCTCGAAGAACGCATCGCCGACCTCGAAGGCGGCGAGGCTGCCCTGGTCACCGCATCTGGCATGGGTGCGACGACTTCGCTGCTGTGGACCCTGCTTCAGCCCGGAGATGAAATCATCGCCGACAAGACGCTCTACGGCTGCACCTTCGGTTTCTTCAACCACGGCCTGGCGAAATTCGGCATCAGGATCACCCACATCGATCTCACCGACCCCGCAAATCTCGAGTCAGCCATCAACGCGCAGACGAAGGTGGTGTTTTTCGAATCGCCGGCGAATCCGAACATGCGGATCGTCGATATCGCCGCCGTCACCACGATCGCTCATCGTCATGGCGCGAAGGTGGTCGTAGACAACACCTATTGCACCCCCTATCTCCAGCGGCCGATCGAGTTGGGTGCGGACTATGTCGTGCATTCGGCGACAAAATACCTCGGCGGCCATGGCGACCTGATCGCCGGCGCCATCGTCGGCCCTCGGGAATCGCTCGACCAGGTGCGCTTCTACGGCATCAAGGACATGACGGGGGCCGTCCTGTCGTCTCAGGATGCATTCCTGATCCTGCGCGGCATCAAGACGCTCGCCCTGCGCATGCACCGCCATTCGGAAAACGCCACGGGCATTGCGGAATATCTGGCCAAGCACCCCCGGGTGGCCATATGCCACTACCCCGGATTGCCGACATTTCCGCAGGCAGAACTCGCCCGGCGACAGATGAAGCTGCCTGGCGGCATGATCGCGTTCGAACTCGAGGGTGGCATCGATGCCGGACGCCGCTTCATGAACGCATTACAGCTCATCACCCGTGCCGTGAGCCTAGGCGACGCGGAAACGCTTGCACAGCATCCGGCGAGCATGACGCACTCCTTCTACACGCCGGAAGAGCGGCAGGCCCACATGATCGGTGAAGGCCTGGTCCGCATCTCAGCCGGCCTGGAAGATCTCGAGGACCTTCTCGAAGACGTGGAGCAGGCGCTGTCGAGAATCGGCTAGGATATGGCTTCACCCGCCATTTCATGCAACTTGGGTAGGCACTCGGAGATCATCAAAATGGTCACACGCCCGCACATCGTGCTCGCACTCGCGCTGTCCACGCTGTTCAGCAGCGCTTGCTCCACCTCAGGCACCCCGGTCGTGGGTGGCTCATCTCCGGAACAGCAGGAATCGACCGCCGCAACCGACAACCTGCAAATCAGCGATATCTCCATGCCACCGGGAGCCAAACTCGATGCCTCCAACACGTTGATGATCGGATCAGGGGATCGCTGGTTCGGGCGTGTCGTCATCAAAACGGACACGAGCACCGTCCAGGTTTTCAACCATTTCAAAAGTGGCATGCCTGCGCTTGGATGGCGGCTCGTATCCATGATGCAGTCCAAATCCAGCCTGCTCATCTTCCAGCGTGGAGAACGCATCGCTATGGTCCAGATCGAGTCGTTGCAACTGGGAGGAGCCGTCGCTACAGTGAATGTCTCGCTCCAGGAACAAGGGCAACCGAAGCCGCCAGGCAGGTAGCGTTGGGTACCAAGCAGACGGGTTGCCATAGGCTGGCCAAGTCTCAGAGGACGGGGCCGTAGTCGTCCACCCTTCGACCCGCTCGAATCATTGTATCCCTACGCGATACATTTTGATTCCAAATACGGGGCTAATCATTCGTGTTTCAACTGGGTAGCATGCACCATTATGAGACATGCAACTGCGCCCATTAGCCCCCTTAAAAACATTACGCCATCGGGTAATGACGAACTGCTCATCTCCGTGGATGACTATCTTCGTTTGCGAGAGATCGTTGGGGATCATGATCTGGCCGAGGAATTGGAGAGGGCCATTGTCGTTCCATCGGAGCGTATCCCAGGCGACGTCGTTACCATGAACTCCCGACTGATCTATGCCGATGAAAGCGCCGGGACCGCACGCGAGGTCGAGTTGGTATTTCCCCATGAGGCTGATCCAGGTCTAGGTCGGGTGTCGGTTCTGGCACCGGTGGGTTGCGCACTGCTGGGCCTGCGTGTCGGACAGTCGATCGACTGGAATTTGCCGAATGGCCAGATCCATCGGCTACGGGTGATGCGCATTTTGTACCAGCCGCGACCCCGAGAAGACTCCCATGACGAAAGTGAAGAAACCTGCGCTATCCGGCAAACCTGTTGAGCGCCCGCCCGTGACGCAAGAGCAACGCAACCACTACGTCGAAGTGGCCGCGTTTTATATTGCCGAGCGGCGCGGCTTCGTGGGTGGCGATCCCGATCAAGACTGGGCACAAGCCGAGCTTGAAATCGATCGTTTATTGGCAGAGGGAAAACTGAATCACTGAGGGCTGTTCCGGCTGAAGCCAAAGGCGCTTCCCGAACACGCTACCGCATAAGATCAGCAGTCAAACAATGCTTCACAAAGACTTTATCAACTTGATTGATCAAGGCGTCATCGAGCGAGTGATCATCAGCCGGCCCGCCCCCAATCAATCCTGGGCGGTGGCAGGCTATGGCCCGGTCCTCCCACTGGACATCGTCAACAGAATCGAACTCAATCATGAAGGCTGCATCCGCCTGTGGGCTGACCTCGATGCGGCCTATGGTTTTATCCGCAAATGCGGATTTCTGCGAAAGATCCTGATTGACGGCTGAGAGAACAAGGCAAGGTTCTCATCGGTTCTTCCTTTCGGTTGAAGAGCCATCTTTCCAGAAGCAGGTCAGGAGGCGTTTACAGGTGGAAATCGCCTACGGCTTCTGGCTGATAAAGCAGTTTCCCGATCCGGATATGGCGGGTCCGGTCTGTCATGCGCCAGTCGAAGGCATCCCCTTCCTTGTAGCCCAGGATCGCGGTGCCAATATCGGAACAAACCGACAGCCTACCGGTCCTGTCGTCCGCATCTTCCGGGTAGACCAGCGCCACTTCGACTTCCTCGTCGTCCAGTTGCAGCAAGGCCCGGGAGTTCATCGTGACGACATCCCGCGCCACTTCCCGCGAATCGACGATGACAGCTCGCTCGATCTCATGCTCGAGCTCAAAAATATCCGCGCCCGGCTCGAGGTCGACCAGACTCCTGAGGCGTGACTTGTCGATCTCGGTGACGTAGATGTCGGCCGTGTGAAACGCAGGATGTTCGCGCAAGAGGCGAAGATAGCGCGCTGAGCTGAGGGCCAAGAATTTCATCGTCGATGTTTCGTTTTCCAGCAGGAAGCCGCTACGCAGGAAAGCATTCAGTGATCGCACGTTGTCCGGATGGATTATGGCGATGAGCCTCTCGGCCCGCATCTCGAAGAACGCGAGTTTCATGCCTTCGCGGATAGCGCTGGCGCCGAGCTTACGGCCCCAGTTGTCGCGGTCACCAATGACCAGGACCATTTCGCAGTCCAGACCTGTCCTGACTAGACGCACGAACCCCACAGGCACATCGTGCCGGTCGCAGGCCATGAAGAACCTGCCGCTCTGGTTGAACAGATGGGTCAGAATCGGTAATTGGACACGTTCGACAACCTGCTCGATGAACTGGGAGACATGGCGTGAATCGCTCAGGTAGCGTGTGACGCATTCGTCTTCCAACCAGTCCATCAGTGTCAGTGCATGCGACCGTGTGATCTCGGGACACAGCGAAATGAAGGGCTTCTGAACTCTTGTTGAGTCTTTTTGAATTGGATCCATAGCAATTACGATACAGAAAAGGCATAGTGCTAACAATTTCCAGTCTAACCAATAGCCTATTGATTGATTAGTGCCAATGCCGGCACATGAATGTATCTATTTTGGATACAATTATGCACATGACCACTCGCATCCTCCTATCCGCATGCTTGATTTGAATTTGTTGGCAGTATTTGCCCGGGTTGCCGAGGCGGGCAGCTTTGCCGAGGCGGCCCGCCGTCTCGGAACGTCACGCTCAGTGGTCAGCAAGGCGGTAGCCAAGCTTGAAAAATCCCTCGATGCGCGACTGCTCAATCGCACCACGCGGCACCTGAGCCTGACGGAAATTGGCCAGGTGGTAGCTGCTCATGCGGGTCGGATTGTCGAAGAGATGGATCAACTCGAGCAGGTCGTCGGCAGTTTTAATGATGAACCGCGGGGTACGCTGCGCGTGAGCGCTTCAGTGGCCTTCGGCACCCTCCATGTGGCCCCGGCATTGGCGGACTTCCTGACTGCCCACCCCGAATTGAAGATGGAATTGACCATCACCGACCGGCTCATCGATCTGGCTGAAGAAGGCTATGACATGGCGATTCGTGTCACCGCCGAACCCCCGCTCCCTCTCGTCGCCAGGAAACTCGCACCGGTGCGTCGCCAACTGTGCGGCACGCCGGCGTATTTTGAAAAACACGGGTTGCCCCTCACGCCGGCCGATCTGGTGCATCACAACTGTCTCGACTACACCCGCTCCGGCGAGCAGGGTTTGTGGTCCTTCAATGGTCCGCAAGGCAAAATTGATGTGCCGGTTTCGGGGTCGCTGCATGTCGATGACGATGAGGCCTTGTCGCAGGCCGTCCTGGGTGGGCTCGGTGTAGCCCTGCTGCCAACGTTCATCATTGGCAAGGACTTGCAGGCTGGACAGCTCAGAGCGGTGCTTTCCGAGTACATCCCGGTCGAGCGCCATGTCTATGCGATGTACCTGCCCACCCTGCACCTGCCCGTCAAGGTAAGGGTCTTCATTGATTTCCTGATCGCGCGGATCGGTGCCGAACCCTACTGGGATCGATCCAACACGCCAGGTTCGTAATATTTACGTACGGCTTCTGCTCAGCCCTGCTTGGCCAGCAACAGCGCCAGGCTGAACACACTGCCTTTTCCCGGCCGGCTGTGCACGGACAGGTCGCCCCCCCCATCCTCTGCGCCAGGCGCCTGCTGATCAGGAGCTCTATACCCATGCCACCGTGGCGACGCTTAGAGGAGCTAGCGGCTGGGTGAAGATGCCGGTCTCGGTCAACGTCGCGAAGATGTCGCTGGCTTTGTAGGAGTAGTCAGGCCGGAGGTATCGAGGAACGGGATGCCACTTGCCATGACTGCGCGCGGTGTTAGACGACTTCTGACTGCTCGTACACGGTGGCGTGCGATGAAACAACATCAAGCTTGCTTGAGCAGGCTCATGCGAAAGTGTCGTCCCTTGATGCCATGGTCGGTGAGATTGTGCAACGCACGTGCGGCGACGTGGCGGTCGAGAGCGACGTAGCAGGTGTCGTCGTAAATATCGATGCGGCCGACCTGCTCCTTGTGCAAACCGGCCACACCGGTGAGCGCCCCCAGCAAATCGCCCGGACGCAGCTTGTCCTTGCGACCGCCGAGGATGCGCAGCGTCTGCATGGGCGCCTGCAATGCCTCGCCGTCGGCCGGCTTGATTGCAGCAAGCTCGTCCCAGCGCACCGGACCGCCTTGCCAGGCCTCGATCAGCTTGACCCACTTGCGCTCGTTCGGCGCGCAAAGGCTTAGCGCCAGCCCGACCGTATCGCCGCGACCCGTACGGCCGATGCGGTGGATATGGATTTCGGTATCTTTGGCGACATCGACGTTGATCACGGCATCGACGGTGCGGATGTCGAGACCACGTGCGGCGACATCGGTGGCGACCAGCACAGAACAACTGCGGTTGGCAAACTGCATCAGCAGTTCGTCGCGCTCGCGTTGTTCCAGTTCGCCATGCAGGGCCAGCGCCGAGAAACCCTGAGCACGCAGTTCAGCCGCCAGTTCGCGGCAATGGATGCGGGTATTGCAGAAGGCCAGCGTCGATTCCGGACGGAAATGGGCCAGCAGATGCGCGACGGCATGGTTGCGCTTTTCGTGCGCGACCGCGTAGAAGTGTTGCTCGACACGGGTGGCGTCCAGTCCGGCCTCGACCTTGAGTTCCACCGGATGAGCGAGGAAGGCGGCGCTGGCCTTCTTCATATCGTCGGGGTAGGTCGCTGAGAACAGCAGCGTCTGCCGCTCGCCCGGGCAGGCGCGGACGATACCCTTGATATCGTCGAAGAATCCCATGCCGGCCATGCGATCGGCCTCGTCGAGTACCAGCGTGCGCACCCTTGACAGGTCGATGCTCTTGCGGCTCATGTGATCCTGGATGCGCCCCGGCGTGCCGACGACGACATGAGCGCCGTGTTCAAGCGAAGCGACCTGCGGCCCCATCGGCGTACCGCCGCAAAGCGTCAGCACTTTGATGTTGTCGGCGAAGCGGGCCACGCGGCGCACTTCCTTGGCGACCTGATCGGCCAGTTCGCGCGTCGGACACAACACCAGTGCCTGGATGCCGAAATCGGCGGGATCGAGCCGGTGCAAGATCCCGATGGCAAAGGCCAGGGTTTTGCCGCTACCGGTATCGGCCTGGGCGATGAGGTCGCGCCGCTTGAGAATCAGCGGCAGGCTCTGGGCCTGAATCGCCGTCATGCTGTGGTAGCCGAGACGATCCAGGTTGCGCAGCAGCGCCGGCGACAGCGGCAGAGTCGAGAAGTCCTGGTGGGTCACGCCTCGCTGCATCTTTAACTCGCCTTGGCGGCCCTGCGCCAGCGGCCCTCGACCTTGAAATGGCGAATTACTGTCGGCTTAGGCATCAGCATGTTCTTGCCCGACTTTCTCGTCGCCTTGTACGCCCGGATGGCGGCGCCAAGTTGTTCAGGCTCCAAAAGAACCGGCGGGTGTTCGACTCGCGGACGCCAAGCGGCCAGACTGCCCTTGACCGCAGCGAGGAGGTCTTCCTGGTTGGCCTTCCTCGGTTGTTTCGACATCATTTCCCGACCCGTATCCGTCAGTGTGAAGCCGCCTTCCGACATGTTGATCAGGCCACTGGCGGAGAGCCGTTCGATCGCGGCACCCAATTTCTCGGCGAACGGAACAAACCCCAGAACCAAGTCGGCGGCGGCAACGATTTCGACAAGCTCCGCCGGTCGCCTTTTTGAAGAGAGCGTTGCCGCCATCAGAATGCCGGCATCGAGATCATGGTACGTTCGAGCTTCCGAATTCGGTAAAGCCTTCACGGTTGCGACCCGTCAGGGGAAGTGACATTCGTCTCGGACACGAGACCTTTGGGGTTGTCGTCGTTCGGAACAACTTTGTGCTTTTGGCGACGCTTTTCTTCCTGTTTGGCTTTTTTCGCCATTTCCTTCTGGCGCTTCTCGTACTGGTAGTTCGGCTTGGCCAAGGGGCCTCCTTCGATTAAGGGCGGGGCGCAAGAATTCCCGCAAACGCTGGCTTCCATACTACTTCTTCCCGAAGCTTCGGCTGACCTTTTTGGAATACCTGCTAATCGGTGTCGCCAGCGCAGTCTTCCCGGACATGCTCCTCAATCGCGAAGGGCAAAGCCGGGCGGCATAGGTACGTTATTCGCCGGATGGCTCTTGCTTTCTGGCGAAGAATGCCCAGTAAGCACCACCGATAGCAGCAATTAGAGGCAGCTCGAACAGGAATGGGTATTGCCAGGCAATGCCGACAAGAACTGCCACAACGGCAAAGTAGATCACGATCCTCATGGGCGTCGCCTGGACAATACACCTACCACCACTGACCTCCAATCCGTCAACGTGAGGCAGCGTAATTTGCCGGTCCTGACCAGGCCCAAGCATCTTCTGAGTCCGGGTAACCGACCTCAGCCAGATGGATTTCCTGCAGCCTGAGTACCCGATCTGAAGTCGGCGGATGCGAGCGCAGCCAGGATGGATCTGGATTTCCCCATCCTGGCATGAACCATTGCCGCCAGTTCCGCCCGACACGCTCGATCTTGACGAGGGCACAGGCAAGCCCGAGGGGACCTGCCCAATTCACTTGGGCTCTCTTTTGATCTGATCAAGATGACTGGTGAGAGAATAACCTGCCCGAAATGCGGGGCAATGTCTGGAGGCAATCTCATGCGACGATTGAAGCTCAGCAAAGCTTTTACCTTGATGGAGTCTGGACCGGTTGTCCTTGTGACCACGCATGATGGCAAGCAGCCCAACATCATGACCCTTTCCTGGACCATGGTGGTGGACTTCACGCCGAAGTTCGCTTTCACAACGGGCAGATGGAATTATTCCTTTGCCGCGCTTCGCAAGAGCAAGGAATGCGTAATTGCCATTCCTACCATCGACATGCTGGACCAGGTGGTCGGAATCGGTACCTGTTCTGGTGTCGACACGGACAAGTTTGCCAAATTCAAGCTCACACCCGTACCGGGGAGGATCGTCAAGGCACCGATGATCAAGGAGTGTCTGGCAAATATCGAGTGTAAGGTCATCGACATCGTCCAGATGCACAACATCGTGGTACTGGAAGGCGTTGCTGCTTACGTGAATACTAATCGCAAGGAAAAGCGGACGATCCATGCCGTTGGTGATGGCACATTCATCGTCGATGGGCGCAAATTCGACCGGCGGAAGATGATGATTTCCAAGCTTCCAGATGGGCTGTAGATCGTGCGCCTGATATCCCGTCGAAACCGAGTTTATCGGTTCGCATCTCTTCTGAACCCAGAACATACGCCAACGCAAACTCGCCCCTAACTTCCCGGAAACCCTTGCCAAATGGACGATTGAAAACCTGCACCGAGATGCTTGTAGTCAACAGGTTTCGAGAATATCAGCGTCTCAGAAAATGCAGAAACCCGAGAGACTGGGGTAGCGAGGTCAACAGGTAGAAACGAAAAACCCCGCAGGGCGCGAGGCTCGGCGGGGTTATCGTCCAGTCTGAGACTGGTTTAGCCAGAAATTCTGGCGGAGAAGGAGGGATTCGAACCCTCGATCCAGGTTTTGCCCAGATGCACCCTTAGCAGGGGTGTGCCTTCGACCACTCGGCCACTTCTCCGAAGGAGGCGGATGATACCTGCCATCCCCCTCCTGGGTCAAACTCAGGCGGGCGCCTTGTCGAGGTCGAATGCCTTGTGCAGCACGCGCACGGCGAGTTCGAGATACTTCTCGTCGACCACGACGGAGATCTTGATTTCCGAGGTGGAGATCATCTGGATGTTGATGCCCTCCTCGGCCAGCGCACGGAACATCATGCTGGCGACACCGGGGTGGGAACGCATGCCGACGCCCACCGCGGAGACCTTGCAGATCTTGTTGTCGCCTTCGATGGCACGCGCGCCGATGTGCGGCTTGATCTGTTCTTCGAGCACCTTGAGGGCACGGGTGTATTCGCCGCGATTGACGGTGAATGAGAAGTCGGTGGAACCATCGTGGCCGACGTTCTGGATGATCATGTCGACATCGATATTGGCCTCTGCGATGGGACCGAGGATCTGCGAGGCGATGCCGGGGCGATCGGGGACGCCCAGGACGGTGAGCTTGGCCTCGTCGCGATTGAAGGCGATTCCGGAAATGATCGGTTGTTCCATGGTGGTGTCTTCCTCAACGGTAATCAGCGTGCCGGGGGTTTCCTTCCCCTCCTCCTCGAAACTCGAGAGCACGCGCAGCTTGACCTTGTACTTGCCGGCGAATTCGACCGAGCGGATCTGCAATACCTTCGAGCCGAGGCTCGCCATCTCCAGCATTTCCTCAAAGGTGATGCTGTCGAGCTTGCGGGCCTCCGGGACGATGCGCGGATCGGTGGTATAGACGCCATCGACGTCGGTATAGATCTGGCATTCGTCCGCCTTGAGCGCGGCTGCCAGCGCGACGGCCGAGGTATCCGAGCCCCCTCGTCCCAGCGTGGTGATGTTGCCCTGCTCATCGACGCCCTGGAATCCGGCGACGATGACGACCATATCGTTGTCGAGGTCGCGGCGCATGTTGCCTTCGTCGATCGACAGGATGCGTGCCTTGGTATGCGTGCTGTCGGTCAATACCTTGACCTGGGCGCCGGTATAGCTTTTCGCCTTGACACCGGCATCCTGCAGGGCCATCGCCAACAGGGCGATCGTCACCTGCTCGCCGGTGGAGATCATCACGTCGAGTTCACGAGGATGCGGGTCCGGAGAAACCTCCTTGGCGAGGGCAATCAGCCGGTTGGTCTCGCCGCTCATCGCCGAAACCACGACGACGACCTGATTTCCCTGCGCTTTCCAGCGTTTGACGCGCCGGGCCACATCGCGGATGCGCTCCGGAGAGCCCATCGACGTCCCGCCATATTTTTGAACGATCAGCGCCATGTCGAGTCCATGAAACGAAAGGCGCGCATTCTATCCGAAGGCGTATCACTACGGAAACTACTTATCTTGACCGGCTTGTATGGCATGCAAATATCGGATATGCTTTTAGCACTATGACTTCAGTGGTAGATACGGGACTGGCGCGTCATACTCATAACGAATCATCACAAAGGATATCCACATGAAAACAATGGAAAAGGTGAATGCACGGGAAATCCGTCGCAAGCTCGGCATGAATCAGCAGCAGTTCTGGTCGAAACTCGGCGTCACGCAGAGCGGTGGCTCCCGCTACGAAAGCGGCCGCAACATGCCCCGTCCGGTCCAGCATCTCCTGCGCCTCGTCCATGTCGAGCAGATCGACATCAGCAAGATCAAGCGCGACGATTACGAAGTCATCGAGTACCTGAAGACGAAGAAATCCGATCTCTTCAAGGAACTGAAAAAGGAAGCCAAGGCTTCCAAGAAAGCCTGAGAAACGGCGGGCGGCTTCATCAGGGGCTGACTTTCACGGTCAGCCCCGTGCTTTCGGTGATTTCATTCCCGATGGCCATCAGCGCTTCCGGCGACAGCGCGGACAACCTTGCCGCATCCGGCTGCATGGACGGGCGGGCCAGCCCGTACAGATGCACGCCGGCCAGTTCATTCCTCACCGCCCCCAACAGATCCAGATAGGCATCCACATCGGTTCTGGCGGGGGGCGTGCCATCCAGCATGAGCAGGCACGTCTGCACCCACGTCGGGCACAGCGCCGTGCAACGCCGCAGTCGCCGCAGTAGGGTCGCAGGCTGGCAGGCAGCCCGGTTGATGCGGCGCATCGATTCGATGCCGACGGCATCGATCTTGAACCAGGTTTCGCCACCGCGTCCGCCGAGCGTGGCGATGCCGGCCTGCACCGCCCGACGATCGAGTAGGCTGCCGTTGGTGATCAACCGCAGACGCGGCAACTCGGCCGGTTGCATTTCGTCGAGCAGCTTCCCGACCAGTTCGACCGCTGCGGGAAACTCCTTCGCACTGGTGGGCTCGCCGTTTCCCGAGAAGGCGATATCGACCACGCGGCGCGCCTCCGGCGGCACATGACGATCAAGGTAATCGCCGACATACAGCCAGTTGAGCATGTCGCGCAGTTCATTGCCCAGTCGCTGCAGGTCGATCGGCGGCGGACCGCCACGCGTGAGGCCGGGCACCTGGCAATAGATGCAGGCCCAGTTGCAGGCGTTATTCGGGTTGAGATTGATGCCGACCGACACCCCACCGGCACGCCGCGAAACGACCGGATAGACATAGGTCATCCCCGTGCTGTCGCGACTATGGTCACGGATCGAAAGTTGAGGCATGCAGGGACTATACTTCGCGGCTTCCAAGATTGACATGCCGACCATGCAAATCACCCGCCGCCTCGAGTTCGACGCCGGCCACCGAATTCCCGACCACCAGAGCCAGTGCCGCCACCTGCATGGCCACCGCTATGCCATCGAGATCACGCTCGGCGGCGAGGTGATCGAGACCGCCGGACGCCCCGACACCGGCATGGTGATGGACTTTTCGGAAGTCAAGCGAATCGCCATGCGCCATGTCGTCGAGGCCTGGGATCACGCCTTCCTCGTCTATCGCGGCGACACGCAGGTAGCGGATTTTCTCGCCGCGTTGCCCGGCCACAAGACCGTGGTGCTCGACTGCGTGCCGACCGCCGAAAACCTCGCGCGCCTGGCCTTCGAGATTCTCGATCCCCACTACCGCGACACCTACGGCAACCATCTGCACCTCGAACAGGTGCGCCTCTACGAAACCCCCAACTGCTGGGCGGATTGCCACCGATCCGACCTCGCCCCCATCTCACCATGATCCAGAAAACGCCCCTTTACGATACCCACGTCGCCGCCGGCGCGAAGATCGTCGATTTCGCCGGCTGGCAGATGCCGATCAACTACGGCTCGCAGATTGAGGAGCACCATGTCGTGCGCCGCGACGCCGGCATGTTCGACGTCTCGCACATGCTCGCCATCGATCTCGTCGGCTGCGAGTCCAAGGCCTTCCTGCGCCGCCTGCTCGCCAACGACGTCGCCAAGCTCACCGTGCCCGGCAAGGCGCTCTATGCCTGCATGCTCCAGGAAGATGGCGGTGTCATCGACGACCTGATCGTCTATTTCTTCACCGACACGCAATACCGCATCGTCGTCAATGCCGGCACGGCCGAGAAAGACCTGGCCTGGATGCGTCTCGTCGCGGCGAACTTCGCCGTCAGCCTGACGCCGCGCCGCGACCTGGCGATGATCGCCGTGCAGGGCCCGCAGGCGCGCGAACGCTTCTGGACCGCCTTTCCGGCCGCCCGCGCCGCCTCGGTCACGCTCGGCGTCTTCCAGGCTGCCGAATGGACGGTGGATGGCGTCACCTGGCTGATCGCCCGCACCGGCTACACCGGCGAGGACGGCTTCGAGATCGCCGTGCCCGTAGCGCAGGCCGCCGGCGTATGGCAGAAATTGGTCGAGGCCGGCGTCAATCCGGCCGGCCTCGGTGCCCGTGACACGCTGCGCCTCGAAGCCGGCATGAACCTCTACGGCCAGGACATGGACGAGACGCAGAACCCGCTCGAATCCGGCCTGACCTGGACCGTCGATTTCAAGGATGCCGCGCGCGACTTCATCGGAAAGTCGGCCTTGGCGGGACGGCAGGCGCAAGGCAATCTGCGTGTCTTCCTCGGCCTCGTGCTGCTCGACAAGGGCGTGCTGCGCGCCCACCAGAAAGTCGTCACGCCCAAGGGCGACGGCGAAACCACCAGCGGTTCCTTCTCGCCGACGCTAAACCAGTCGATCGCGCTGGCGCGCCTGCCGGCCGGCGTCGCCGTCGGCGACGAGGTGCAGGTGGCGATCCGCGACAAGCTACTCAAGGCGAAGGTCGTCAAGCCGGTTTTCGCCCGCAATGGACAATCCCAACTTTAAGGAGTGAATGAGCATGAGCGTTCCCGCCGACCTGAAATACACCGCCTCGCATGAATGGGCCCGCCTCGAAGCCGACGGCACCGTCACCGTGGGCATCACCGACCACGCGCAGGAAGCGCTGGGCGACATCGTCTTCCTCGAGCTGCCCGAGATCGGCCGCCAGCTCGAGGCCGGCAAGGAATGCGCCGTCGTCGAATCGGTCAAGGCCGCGTCCGACATCTATGCGCCGATCGCCGGCGAGGTCGTCGCCCGCAACGATGCCGCCGTCGATGCGCCCGAATCGGTGAACCAGGACGCCTACGCGGCCTGGCTGTTCAAACTCAAGCCGGCCAATGCGGCCGACCTGAACGGCCTGCTCGACGCGGCGGCCTACGAGAAAGTCGCGGCGGAGCACTAAACCATGGCGACATTAGACGAACTCGAAGGCCGCGACGAGTTCGTCGCGCACCATATCGGCCCGGACGCGGCCGAACAGGAAAAAATGTGCGCCGCCATCGGCGTCAAGGACCGCGCCGAACTGATCGCCCAGACGGTGCCGGCCGGCATCCGCCTGCCCGCCGACCTGCCGCTCGGCGCACCGATGAACGAGCACGCCGCGCTGGCGCAGCTCAGGGCCATCGCCGACAGGAACGAAATTCGCAAATCCTTCATCGGCCTCGGCTACTACGGTACGCATTTGCCGCCGGTGATCCAGCGCAACGTGCTGGAAAACCCCGGCTGGTACACCGCCTACACGCCCTATCAGGCCGAGATCGCACAGGGGCGACTGGAAGCCCTGCTCAACTACCAGCAGATGGTGATCGACCTGACCGGCATGGAACTGGCCAATGCCTCGTTGCTCGACGAAGCCACCGCCGCCGCCGAGGCGATGACCATGGCGCGCCGCTCCAGCAAGTCGCAGAGTAACGCCTTCTTCGTCGATGAGGATACCTTCCCGCAGACGCTCGACGTGATCCGCACGCGCGCCGCCTACTTCGGCTTCGAGCTGATTGTCGGCGCTGGCGAGACGGCGGCCGACCACGACATCTTCGGCGCACTGCTGCAGACGCCCAACGCCAAGGGCAAGATCAAGGACTTCACCGCTGTCATCTCCGCACTGCATGCGAAACATGCCGTCGCCGCGGTCGCCTGCGACCTGATGGCGCTGGTGCTGACCAAGTCGCCCGGCGAGATGGGCGCGGACATCGCCTTCGGCTCGTCGCAGCGCTTCGGCGTGCCGATGGGCTACGGCGGCCCGCACGCCGCCTTCTTCGCCTGCAAGGACGAACACAAGCGCTCGGTGCCCGGCCGCATCATCGGCGTGTCGAAGGACGCACGCGGCAAGACGGCGCTGCGCATGGCGCTGCAGACGCGCGAGCAGCACATCCGCCGCGAAAAGGCCAACTCGAATATCTGCACCTCGCAAGTGCTGCTCGCCAACATGGCCGGCATGTATGCCGTCTGGCACGGGCCGGAAGGGCTGAAGCGCATCGCCCGGCGTATCCATCGCCTCACCTGCCTGCTGGCCAAGGCGCTCGGCGTGGCGGGAAGCTTCTTCGACACGATCGTCGCAAAAGTCGGCGCTGGCAAGACGGCTGCGCTGAAGGCTTCCGCCTTCAACGTGCGCCACATCGACGCCGAAACCGTTGGCATCAGCCTCGACGAGACGACCACGCGCGAGGACGTCGCCGCGCTGGCCCAGCTGCTCGGCAAGACCATCGACTTCGATGCAGCGGTGCCCGATGCTATCCCGGACAGCCTGCGCCGCACCTCGGCCATCCTCACGCATCCGGTGTTCAACACGCATCACACCGAGCACGCGATGCTGCGCTACCTCAAGTCGCTGCAGAACAAGGACCTTGCGCTCGACCACGCGATGATCCCGCTCGGCAGCTGCACGATGAAGCTCAACGCCGCCGCCGAGATGATGCCGGTGAGCTGGCCGGCCTTCGGCGCGCTGCATCCCTTCGCGCCCGCCGAACAGGCGCAAGGCTATGCGCAGATGATCGGCGAACTGTCGCAGTGGCTGTGCACGATCACCGGTTTCGACGCCCTGTGTGTGCAGCCGAACTCCGGCGCCCAGGGCGAATATGCCGGCATGGTTTCGATCCGTCGCTACCAGGCAGCGCAGGGACAGGGCCACCGCGACGTCTGCCTGATTCCGAAGTCGGCCCACGGCACCAACCCCGCCACCGCGCAGATGTGCGGCTTGCAGGTCGTCGTCGTCGACTGCGACGAACGCGGCAATGTGGATGTCGCCGACCTGCAGGCGAAGGCGGAACAGCACGCCGACAAGCTCTCCTGCCTGATGCTCACCTATCCCTCCACGCATGGCGTGTTCGAAGAGGCAGTGATGGAGATGTGCCGCATCATCCATGCGAATGGCGGCCAGGTGTACATGGACGGCGCGAACCTGAACGCGCAGGTGGGCCTCACCTCGCCCGGCCACATCGGCGCCGACGTGTCCCACATCAACCTGCACAAGACCTTCGCCATCCCGCACGGCGGCGGCGGTCCCGGCATGGGCCCGATCGGCCTCAAGGCGCACCTGGCGCCGCACGCACCGGGCCACGTCTTCGCCGCCGACCGCGTCGGCGCGCAGGGCGCCGTTTCGGCGGCGCCTTTCGGCTCGGCATCGATCCTGCCGATTTCCTGGATGTACATCGCGATGATGGGCGGCTCGGGATTGAAGCAGGCCACCGAGGTGGCGATCCTCAACGCCAACTACGTGGCCGCACGGCTCAAGGACCACTACCCGGTGCTCTACACGGGAAGCCACGGCCGCGTCGCCCACGAATGCATCCTCGACATCCGCGCCATCAAGGCGGCGACGGGCATCGCCGAGATCGATATCGCCAAGCGGCTGATGGACTACGGCTTCCACGCGCCGACAGTGAGCTTCCCGGTCGCCGGCACGCTGATGGTCGAGCCGACCGAGTCCGAGAACCAGGCCGAGCTGGATCGCTTCTGCGCGGCGATGATCGCCATCCGCGACGAGATCCGCAAGATCGAAGCCGGTGAATGGCCGCAGGACAACAATCCCCTCAAGCACGCCCCGCACACGCAGGCAGACGTGATCGGAACGGAGTGGAACCGTCCCTATTCGCCAGCCACGGCGGTATTTCCGTTGCCGTATGTCGCCGCCAACAAGTTCTGGCCGTCGGTGAACCGCATCGACGACGTGTATGGCGACCGCAACCTGTTCTGTGCCTGCGTGCCGATGGAGGATTACACCAATGTCTGATTCGCACCTGATCCTGACCGTCATCGGCGACGACAAGCCGGGCCTCGTCGAGGAACTCGCCACCGCGATCTCCGCGCACGGCGGCAACTGGCTCGAAGCCTCGATGGCGCAACTCTCCGGCAAGTTCGCCGGCATCGTCGAGGTGGCCGTGCCGGCCGACAAGATTCCAGAATTGCGGATCGCCCTCGGCAAGCTCACCGGCCTCAAGGTCAGCGCCGAAACTGCCACAGCCCAGAAGTCGGTGCCGGCGGGACGGCGGCTGAGCCTGAATCTCGTCGGCCACGACCGCATCGGCATCGTCCGGGAAGTGACGCAAGCGCTCGCACGCCATGCGGTGAACGTCGAAGAATTGCAGACCCGCACCAGCAGCGCGCCGATGTCGGCGGAGATCCTGTTCCACTGCGAAGCCGAACTGACCGCCGCACCGGATTTCAACGTGCGCGAACTGAAGGTGGCGCTGGAACAGCTCTCCGACGACCTGATGGTCGATATCGCTCTCGGCGAACAGCTCTGATGCCCGTCTTCCGCCTCGGCAACAAGGTGCCGCAGCTCGCCGATTCGGTCTGGATCGCGCCGAATGCGACGGTCATCGGCGACGTGCGTCTCGCGGAAAACGTCAGCATCTGGTGGAACGCCGTGCTGCGCGGCGACAACGATCCGATCACGATCGGCGCGAACAGCAACATCCAGGACAGCTCGGTACTGCATACCGACGAGGGCGTGCCGATGACCATCGGCCGCAACGTCACTGTCGGCCATCTGGTCATGCTGCACGGCTGCACCATCGGCGACGGATCGCTGATCGGCATCAAAAGTGTGATCCTCAACGGCGCGGTGATCGGAAAGAATTGCCTGATCGGGGCCAACACCCTGATTCCGGAAGGCAAGGTAATCCCGGACGGAAGCCTGGTGATGGGCTCGCCCGGCAAGGTAGTGCGCGAGCTCACGAATGAACAGGTCCACCGTATCGCCCATTCTGCCGCGCACTACGTCAATAACGCGCAACGCTACCGGGAACTACTCGAAGAGGTGTCACGATGAACAAACCGGCCTGGCTGCTCGCCTTCTTCGCCATTCTCGCCCTCCCCGCCTTGGCCGCCGGAACGGCCAAATCGACCGGAACGCTGGTCGATTTCCGCGTCGAGGTGCAGAAATCCCTGCCCAACGACCTCGGCAATGCCACGGCCTACGTCGAGATGAATGGCACCGACCCAGCGGAGGTCGCCGGCAGGGTCAAGGCCGCCATCGCCGAAGGACTGGCGCTCGCCAAAGCCCAGCCGGGGATCACCGTCAAGAGCGGCAACACGCACACATGGCCGATTTATACAAATGGTGCCAAGGGCGGTCGCAGCATCGAAAGCTGGCGCATGCGATCGGAACTGCTGCTCGAAAGCCGTGATGCTGCCGCCCTCTCGACCGCCGTCGGGGCACTGCAGGCGACGCTGGCCATCGGTGGCATCCAGTTCATGCCCGCGCCGGACACGCGCCGCAAGGCGGAAAACGATGCCGCACTCGAGGCCATCGCCGCCTTCCGCGCGCAGGCCGCGCGCATCGCGGCTACGTTGAAGAAGCCCTACCGCATCCGCCAGATGAGCGTGAACGGCAGCGGGCATGCGCCCTCGCCGCGCCCGCTGGCGCGCGCTACCGCGATGATGGCGGCCGAGGCCGCGCCCATGCCCGTCGAAGCGGGTGAATCAACGCTGACCACCACCGTCAGCGGCAAGATCGAACTGCTGGACTGATCGTCGAGGATCGGCGCCGTCACGCCGGCGCCGACTTTCTCAGGGTTTCTTCTGCGGCGTCCGTACGAATACCTCGCCGTCCTTGACGAGGCCCAACTCGTAGCGGGCGCGTTCCTCGATGGCTTCGTAGCCTGACTTGAGATCGCGCACCTCGGCTTCCAGCGAGGCATTGCGCGCTTCGAGCTGCTGATTGACCTCGCGCTGGGCAGCGAGTTGCCGCTCCATCTCCTGTACCCGAAGCAGGCCGCCCTTGCCGAACCACAGCGGGTACTGCAGTCCGGCGATCAGGGCGACCAGCACCCAGGTGGGCCAGCGCATCTAAACCGTTACTTCCTCAGGTTGTAGAAAGTATCGAGACCAGGATAGGTTACGGTATCGCCGAGATCTTCCTCGATGCGAAGCAGTTGGTTGTATTTCGCGATGCGGTCGGAGCGCGACAGCGAACCGGTCTTGATCTGGCCGGCGTTGAGGCCCACGGCGATGTCGGCGATGGTCGAGTCCTCGGTCTCGCCGGAGCGGTGCGAAATCACGTTGGTATAGCCCGCACGCTTGGCCATCTCGACGGCGGCGAAGGTCTCGGTCAGCGTGCCGATCTGGTTGATCTTGATGAGGATCGAATTGGCGATGCCCTTGCGGATGCCCTCGCGCAGGATGGCCGGATTGGTGACGAACAGATCGTCGCCGACGATCTGCACCGACTTGCCGAGCTTGTCCGTCAGCTGCTTCCAGCCGTCCCAGTCGCCCTCTGCCATGCCATCCTCGATACTGATGATCGGATACTTGCCGGCCAGCGTCGCCAGATAGTCTGTCATGCCGGCCGAGTCGAGCTCCAGCTTTTCGGAGGCCAGCTGGTACTTGCCGTCCTTGAAGAACTCGGAGGCAGCGCAGTCGAGGCCGAGCACGACGTCCTGGCCGGGCGTATAGCCGGCGGCCTCGATGGCCTTGAGGATCAGCTCGATGGCCTCGTCGTTGCCGGAGACGTTCGGCGCGAAACCGCCCTCGTCGCCGACCGTCGTCGGGTAGCCCTTCTTGTCGACCAGCTTCTTGAGGTTGTGGAACACCTCCGCGCCGCAGCGCAGGGCTTCGCGGAAGCTCTTCGCGCCGACCGGCAGGATCATGAATTCCTGGATGTCGAGGTTGTTGTTGGCGTGCGCACCGCCATTGATGACGTTCATCATCGGCACCGGCATGGCCATCGGACCGGAACCGCCGAAGTAGCGGTAGAGCGGCAGGCCGGCTTCCTCGGCCGCCGCCTTGGCGGTGGCCATCGACACGGCGAGCATGGCGTTGGCGCCGAGGCGCGACTTGTTGTCGGTGCCGTCGAGCTCGATCAGGCTGCGGTCGATGAAGGCCTGGTCTTCGGCATCGAGGCCGATGATCGCCTCGGAAATTTCGGTGTTCACGTTCTCGACGGCCTGCATGACGCCCTTGCCGAGATAACGGCCCTTGTCGCCGTCGCGCAGCTCGATTGCCTCGCGCGAACCGGTGGAGGCACCGGAGGGGACGGCAGCGCGGCCCATCGTGCCCGACTCCAGCAGGACGTCCGCTTCGACGGTGGGATTGCCGCGCGAATCCAGGATTTCGCGGGCGACGACATCAACGATGGCACTCATTTGGGGTTCCTTTCAGGATCAATCAATAACCGCTCACCAGCAGCATCTGGAAGTCGGACACACCGGCCCGCGCCTCCCGCGCCGCCTTGTATTCAGGAGAATCGTAGAACGCCCGCGCCCGGTCGAGATCGGGAAACTCGACGATCACCAGGCGTTCCGGACACCACTCCCCTTCGAGAATCTCGCAGCTTGCGCCGCGTACCAGATAGCGCCCGCCGAACTTTTCCACCGCCAGCTGGGCGAGCCGACGATATTCATCCATCTGCCCCGGTACCTTGGCGCGGGCATCGACGACGAGATAGCCGGGTTTGCTCATAATCCCGCTCCGAATCCACGCCGCTTGACGGCGGCATCGAGTTCGACCAGCGTTTCGAGCAGGCTTTCCATCTGGCCCAGCGGCCAGGCGTTGGGGCCGTCCGAGAGCGCGGTTTCCGGCGTCGGATGCGTCTCCATGAACAGCCCGGCCACGCCGACCGCGGTCGCAGCCCGCGCCAGCACCGGCACGAACTCGCGCTGGCCGCCGGAACTCGTGCCCTGCCCGCCCGGCAGCTGCACCGAATGCGTGGCGTCGAAGACGACCGGGCACTGCGTCTCGCGCATGATCGCCAGCGAACGCATGTCGGAAACGAGATTGTTGTAGCCAAAGCTGGCGCCGCGCTCGCAGACCATGATGGTGTCCGCTCCGCCGTTGGCTTCCTTCGCCTTGGCGACCACCTGCTTCATGTCGCCCGGGGCGAGGAACTGGCCCTTCTTGATGTTGACGGGCTTGCCGCTCGCGGCGACGGCCTGGATGAAATCGGTCTGCCGGCACAGGAAGGCCGGCGTCTGCAGCACGTCGACGACGGCTGCCACCGGCGTAATCTCGGCCTCGGTATGCACGTCGGTCAGGACGGGGATGCCGATCTCGCGGCGCACGCGGGCCAGCCATTCGAGCCCGGTGTCCATGCCGGGACCGCGCGGCGACCTGCCCGAGCTGCGGTTGGCCTTGTCGTAGGAGGCCTTGAAGATGTACGGAATGCCGAGCTTGCCGGTGATTTCCTTCATGCGGCCGGCGACGTCGAGGCAAAGCTGCTCGGACTCGGCGGTGCAGGGGCCGGCGATCAGGAAGAACGGGCGATCGAGGCCGGCCTTAAAGCCGCATAGGTTCATGATGTGGCTTTCCTTATTTGGCCGCAGAGTTTCATCACTGCCTGCCTTGCCGCGCCTGCCGTCCCGCCAGCGCCGACTTTACGAATGCAATGAAGAGCGGATGGCCGGTGCGCGGGTTCGAGGTGAATTCGGGGTGGAACTGCACGCCGACGAACCACGGATGGGTTTCCTGCGGCAGCTCCATGATCTCGGGCAGGTTCTCGGTCGGCGTGCGCGCGGCGATCACGAGCCCGGCGGCCTCCAGTTTCGGCACGTAGGCGTTGTTGACCTCGTAGCGGTGGCGATGGCGCTCGTTGACTTCCTTGCCGTAGATGCTGGCCGCCAGCGTGCCCGGCTTGACGGGGCACTTCTGGGCGCCGAGGCGCATCGTGCCGCCGAGGTCGGAGGCGGCATCGCGCTTCTCGACGCGGCCTTCGCGGTCGGCCCATTCAGTGATCAGGGCGACGACGGGATGCGGCGTGTCCGGATCGAACTCGGTGCTGTTGGCACCCTCCAGCCCCGCGACGTGACGGGCGAACTCGATGGTGGCGAGCTGCATGCCCAGGCAAATACCCAGGTACGGCACCTTGTGCTCGCGCGCGTAGCGGATCGCGATGATCTTGCCTTCCGTGCCGCGCTTGCCGAAGCCGCCGGGAACGAGCACGGCATCCATCGTCTTGAGCGAGGCCGGACCGTGCTTCTCGATCTCCTCGGAGTCGAGGTAATGGATCTTCACCTTGCTGCGCGTGTGGATGCCGGCATGCACCAGCGCCTCGGTCAGCGACTTGTAGGACTCGGTCAGGTCGACATACTTGCCGACGAAGGCGACATTGACCTCGTGCTCCGGATGCTCGAGCGCATCGACGAGCTTCTTCCAGACAGCGAGGTTCGCCGACTTGGCGAGGATGTCGAGCTTGTGGCAAACGATGCCGTCGAGCATCTGGTCGTGCAGCATGCCGGGGATCTTGTAGATCGAGTCGGCGTCGAGCGCGGCGATCACCGCCTCGGGCTGGACGTTGGTGAACAGCGCGATCTTGCGCCGCTCCTCGTCGGGAATCGGCCGGTCGGCGCGGCACAGCAGGATGTCGGGCTGGATGCCGATCTCGCGCAGTTCCTTCACCGAGTGCTGGGTCGGCTTGGTCTTGAGCTCGCCAGCGGTCGGGATATAGGGCAGCAGCGTCAGGTGGATGAAGCAGGCGTTGTTCTTGCCCTCCTCAATGCCCATCTGGCGGATGGCTTCGAGGAAGGGCAGCGACTCGATGTCGCCCACCGTGCCACCAACCTCGACGATCGCCACGTCGGCGCCCTCGGCGCCGCGTTTGACGTAGCGCTTGATCTCGTCGGTGATGTGGGGGATGACCTGCACGGTCTTGCCGAGATACTCGCCGCGCCGTTCCTTCTTGATCACCGATTCGTAGATCTGGCCGGTGGTGAAGTTGTTGCGCTTGCCCATCTTGGCGCTGGTGAAGCGCTCGTAATGGCCCAGGTCTAGGTCGGTCTCGGCGCCGTCCTCGGTGACGAAGACTTCGCCGTGCTGGAACGGCGACATCGTGCCGGGATCGACGTTGATGTAGGGATCGAGCTTGAGGTGGGTTACCGTGATGCCGCGGGATTCGAGGATGGCGCCCAGCGACGCGGCGGCGATGCCCTTGCCCAGACTGGACACGACACCACCCGTTACGAAGACATATTTGGTCATGGCAGAAGCCGTAGCGGGAAAGCCGAATGATACCGAAAAGCACGGCGTTCAGTGCAGGCTAGTGCCCGCATGCGGGCGCTATGCCGGAGGTGATGCCGGAGTAAAAGCGAGCACGGGCGACTAAAAACCCTTGCTGCGTATTTCAGGCCACGCCTTGCCCAGGTAATAGCCCATCGACCAGACCGTCAGCACGGCGGCGAGCCACAACAGCCAGGTGCCCGCCTGTGCCACCGGCAGGCCGAACAGCGGGTCATGGTAGAGCAGCAGCGGGATGGCCGCCATCTGGGCGGTCGTCTTGAGCTTGCCGACGAAGGACACGGCGACGCTCTTCGCCGCGCCGATCCGGGCCATCCACTCGCGCAGCGCCGAAATCGCGATCTCGCGGCCGAGGATGATGAAGGCGACCACGGCATTGGCCCGATCGAACTCGACCAGCACGACCAGCGCCGCCGCGACCATCAGCTTGTCGGCCACCGGGTCGAGGAAGGCGCCAAACGCCGAGGTCTGGCCCAGCTTGCGGGCCAGCCAGCCGTCGAACCAGTCGGTAATCGCTGCGACGACGAAGGCGACGGTGGCGATCAGGTTCTGCTCGTACGGCGGCAGCGGCATGTAATAGACGCCGATAACGAGCGGAATCAGCACGATGCGCGCCCAGGTCAGCAGGTTGGGAATATTTAGAGGCATTCAGCTCATTATCCGTGGAGCTGTTTGTGGATCGTTTCCGCCAGCGTCCGGCTGATGCCCCTGACCCGGCACAGATCCTCGACGGTCGCCGCCTTCACGCCATCCAGCCCGCCGAAATGCGCCAGCAGGCTGCGCCGCCGCGTCGAGCCGATGCCGGCGACATCCTCCAGCGCCGACTTGCCGCGCGCCTTCGCCCGCCGCGCCCGATGGCCGACGATGGCGAAGCGGTGCGCCTCGTCGCGGATTTCCTGGATCAGGTGGAAGCCGGCGTTGTCCATGGCCAATTCTAGCGGCTCGGGCCTGCCGTGAACGAACAAGGTCTCCAGTCCCGGCTTGCGCTCCTCGCCCTTCGCCACGCCGATGCTCGCCAGGTCGCCCAATCCCAGCTCGGCGAAGACCTCTCGCGCCACGCCATGCTGGCCCTTGCCGCCGTCGATCAACACCAGGTCGGGACGTGCCGTCTCCGTGTTGACGCGGTCCGGCTGCGCCGTCCCGCCGGCACCGACTTTTTCGACCGTCGCCAGCTTTTCATAGCGCCGCGTCAGCGCCTGCCGCATTGCCGCGTAGTCGTCGCCGGGCGTGATGCCCTCGATGTTGAAGCGCCGGTAATCGCCCTTCTTCATCGCGCCATCGACGCAGACCACGCAGGAAGCCACGGTGCCCTCGCCCATCGTGTGGCTGATGTCGAAGCACTCGATGCGGCGCGGCGGTTCCGGCAGGTCGAGCGCCACGCGCAAGGCCTCCAGCCGGCCGCCTGCCCGTGCCTGCGACTGGTGTCGCGCGGTTAGCGCCAGCCGCGCATTGTTCGCCGCCATCTCCAGCCAGGCGCGCTCCATCTCGTTCTTTGCCGGCCCGGCGTGCAGACTGGCGGGCACCTCTTCCAATGGCCAGGGGTCGAGAATCAAGCGTGGAGGTGCATCATGCTCGGCATAGTGCTGCTCCAGGAATGCACTCAAGCCCTCCGCCGCGCTGGCTTCCAGCCCCGCTTGGGGAAAGTGCGCCCGATCGCCGAGATGCAGGCCGCCGCGCACCATCGCGAGATTGACGCACAGCTCGCCGCGCTCCACGACCGCGACGACGATATCGGCATCGGCGTCGCGCGTCGAGCTGACGTACTGCCGATGCAACACCGCCTGCAAGGCGCGGATCTGGTCGCGCAGCGCCGCCGCCTGCTCGAAGCGCAAGGCGGCCGACTCCGCCTCCATCTGCGCGGTCAGCCGCTCCATCACCTCGCCATGCCGGCCCTTGAGGAACAGCTCGGCCAGCCGCACGTCCTCCCCGTATTCCTCCTTGGACACGAGTCCGACGCAGGGCGCCTTGCAGCGCTGGATCTGGTGCAACAGGCAGGGGCGCGAGCGATGGGCGAACACCGCCTCCTCGCAGGTGCGCAGCAGGAAGGTCTTCTGGATCAGCTGGATCGACTCGCGCACCGCCAGCCCGCTCGGGAAGGGACCGAAGTAACGCGATTTCTTCTCGAACGTGCCGCGATGGTAGAACAGCTGCGGGAACTCCCCACCGGACAGGCCGATGTAGGCATAGGACTTGTCGTCGCGGAAGAGGATGTTGTACTTCGGCTTGAGCTTCTTGATCAGCGTGTTTTCGAGGATCAGCGCCTCGGCCTCGGAACGCGTCGCCGTCGTTTCCATGCCCGCCACCTGCTGCAGCATCAGCGCGATGCGCGGGCTGTGACCGGTCTTCTGGAAGTAGGACGACACCCGTTTCTTGAGGTTCTTCGCCTTGCCGACGTAGAGCACCGCGCCGTCCGTCGCCAGCATGCGATAGACGCCCGGTGCCTCGGTGAGCGTGGCGAGGAAGGCTCTGGAATCAAAAGTCGGCGATGGCATGACGGCGTAGGATACCGTCCATGCAAGGCATTTCATGCGACATCTTCTGCGCCGTCATCGACAACCTCGGCGATGCCGGCGTGTGCTGGCGGCTGGCACGGCAGCTGGCGACGGAGTTCGGCTGGCGCGTGCGGCTGTGGATCGACGATCCGGCGACGCTCGATGCGCTGGCGCCGGGGCAGGCGGTCGTGGAGGTGCACAAGTGGGTCGGCAACTTTGCAGCGGTCGCGCCTGCCGATGTCGTGATCGAAGCCTTCGCCTGCACACTGCCGCCGGTGTATGTCGCGGCGATGCGCGCACGCAGCCGCCCGCCGGTATGGCTCAATCTCGAATACCTCTCGGCCGAGGACTGGGTAGCCGGCTGCCACGGCCTGCCCTCGCCGCAGGCCGGCCTGAACAAGCATTTCTTCTTCCCCGGCTTCGTGCCAGGAACGGGCGGACTGCTGCGCGAGAAAAACTTCGCCGTCCCGCCGGCGCCGACTTTTTCAACATTCAGCGGACCGCTGGAAATCTCGCTGTTCTGCTACGACAACCCGCAACTGCCGGCGCTGCTGGCCGCCTGGCGCGACGGCGACCGCCCCATCCGGTGCCAGGTGTGCGACGGACTGCCGCGCCGGCAGGTGGAAGACTGGCTGGGTGCGCAGCTCCCGACGGTCCGTGGCCAGTTGAGCCTGGCCGCCGTGCCCTTCCTGCCGCAGACCGGCTACGACGCCCTGCTGGCCCGCTGCCACCTGAATTTCGTGCGCGGCGAGGACTCCTTCGTACGCGCCCAGTGGGCCGAACGGCCCTTCGTCTGGCAGGCCTATCCGCAGCTGGAGGACGCACATCTGGCGAAGCTGGAGGCCTTCCTGAACCTCTACACGGAGGATGCAGCGACCATGGCCTTCTTCCGTGCCTGGAACGGCGCCGGCCCGGTCGACTGGACGGCTCATTGGTCCTCGTTTGCCGCCCTTCTGCCAACGCTGGCGGTCCATGCACACGACTGGATGAGACGGATCTCAGCCCACGGCGACCTGGCAACGAATCTGGTGAAGTTCTGCACGGCTCGGCTATAATGCGCGGCTTTATTTTTCCCGCCAGGCATTTACGTCATGAAAACCGCTCAGGAACTCCGCTCCGGCAACGTCATCATGGTTGACGGCGCCCCGCTCGTCGTCACCAAGAACGAATACAACAAGTCCGGCCGCAATGCCGCCGTCGTCAAGTTCAAGTTCAAGAACCTGCTCACCGGCGCGCCTTCCGAGGCGGTTTACAAGGCGGACGACAAGTTCGAGCAGGTCATTCCCGACCGCAAGGAATGCACTTATTCCTATTTCGCCGATCCGATGTACGTGTTCATGGATGCCGAGTACAACCAGTACGAAGTCGAGGCCGAGAACATGGAGGATGCCATCCCCTACATCGAGGACGGCATGCAGGTCGAGGTAGTGTTCTACGAAGGCAAGGCGATTTCGGTCGAGATGCCGAACAGCGTCGTGCGCGAGGTCGAGTACACCGAGCCGGCCGTCAAGGGCGACACCTCGGGCAAGGTGCTCAAGCCCGCCAAGATCAAGCCGTCCGGTCTCGAAGTGATGGTGCCGATCTTCGTCGTCACCGGCGACAAGATCGAAATCGATACCCGCACCAACGAATACAAGAACCGCGTCAAGTAAGGATTTCTGTCGGGTGCCGTCGACCCGACGGGTCTTGCCCGGGAAAAGCCTGCCGAAACCCCCTTCGGCAGGCTTTTTTATTCACTCCGGCAGCAAGAAAAGCGCAGCCACGCTACCGGCGACGGCCAGGTCGGAAAGCAGCGTTGCCGCAGCCAGGAGCGAGACGAGCCCATCGCCGAGCAGGAACGCCCGGCCGCTCCAGAGATATTTCCACAAGCGGAGATGCATCTCCTGATGGCGCGGCAGCAGCGATTCCAGCTGCCTGCTCGTCGGCTCGCCGATCGCCGCGAAATCCGCCGGATGCCTGCGTTGCAACGCCCGCACCAGCAGGAAGCGAAATAACCAGCTGCCCGCCATCGCGGAGAACAGCACCAAGACGACGGTCTCTTTCAACGCCTCGTTCTCGACAACAACCGCCGGCCACCCGCTAGGTGGTCATCTCGATTACCCACTGGGTGACCTTGCCGGTGGCATCGGCGCACTTGTAGCCGCGCGCGTCGGAAAACGCCTTGTACTCGTCGGCCTTCCACATGTCGTAGGTGCGCCCGGTGAACTGCTCCTGAAGCTGGGTGCAAGTCACCCCGCCGAATTCGGTGCGAAAGCGCTCCACCAGTTCCTTGCACTTCTTGAAATTATTGATGTAGCGCCCCTTGTCGAGTTTGTCGCGGTCGCGCCCATATTTCGCCGAGAGTGCCACCAGCCCACCGGTGAGCGCCCCGCACGTGCCCTCGGCCATCAGGCCGCCGCCACCCGACAGTCCGTGAACCGCCTTGATCGTCGCATCATCGATGCCGCCGACCGTTTCCTGTAGCGTCGCCAGCACGCATTGCGGACAGCAGCCATAGTCGTATTCGTACTTGGCGGCCTTTTCATACACCTGCTCGATGAGCTTCTGCTTTTCCTCGGGGGTCATCGAATGTCTCCGTATTTCAGTGAACGCTGATATTCTGAACCACCACCTGCCTGAACATTTTGATCCATCTCAAAGCCTGCAGACGCGTGCAGGCTGGCTATACTCGCGGCACAAGAAAAATATCCAACATTCTGCCGGAGGTCATCCATGAAGCTTGAAACCCTCGCCGTCCACGGCGGCTTTACGCCCGATCCCACCACCAAGGCGGTGGCGGTGCCAATCTACCAGACCACATCCTACGCATTCGACGATACGCAGCATGGTGCCGACCTGTTCGACCTGAAGGTTGCCGGCAACATCTACACGCGCATCATGAACCCGACCACAGACGTGCTGGAAAAGCGCCTCGCGGCCATGGAAGGTGGCGTCGGCGCGCTGGCGGTGGCATCGGGCATGTCCGCCATCACCTACGCGATCCAGACCATCGCCGAGGCCGGCGACAACATCGTCTCGGTCGGCACGCTCTATGGCGGCACCTACAACCTGTTCGCCCACACCCTGCCCCAATATGGCATCGAGGTGCGCTTCGCCGACTATCGCGACCCCGCGAGCTTCAAGCCACTGATCGACGGCCGGACCAAGGCCGTGTTCTGCGAGTCGGTTGGCAACCCGCTCGGCAACGTCGTGGACATCGCCGCGCTGGCGGAAGTCGCACACGCTGCCGGCGTGCCCCTGATCGTGGACAACACCGTGCCGACGCCCTACCTGTGCCGTCCCTTCGAGCACGGTGCCGACATCGTCGTCCATGCGCTGACCAAGTACCTCGGCGGCCATGGCACCAGCATCGGCGGTGCCATCGTCGATTCCGGCAAGTTCCCGTGGGCCGAGCACAAGGAACGCTTCAAGCGCCTCAACACGCCGGACGTGTCCTACCACGGCGTCGTCTACACCGAAGCGCTCGGCCCGGCGGCCTACATCGGCCGGGCACGCGTCGTCCCGCTGCGCAACATGGGCGCGGCGATCTCCCCCTTCAACAGCTTCCTGATCCTGCAGGGCATGGAAACGCTGCCGGTGCGCATGGACCGCATCTGCGAGAACACGCTGAAAGTGGCGGAGTTCCTCAAGGCCCACCCGAAGGCGAGCTGGGTGCGCTATGCCGGACTGCCCGACCATCCCGAGCACGGACTGACGCAGAAATACATGGGCGGCCGGGCCTCGGGCATCCTCTCCTTCGGCGTGAAGGGCGGTCGCGACGGCGGGGCGAAGTTCCAGGATGCGCTGAAGCTGATCACGCGACTCGTCAACATCGGCGACGCCAAGTCGCTGGCCTGCCATCCGGCCAGCACCACGCATCGCCAACTCGGCCCGGATGAACTGAAGAAGGCCGGCGTGTCCGAGGACATGGTGCGCCTGTCGATCGGCCTCGAGCACATCGACGACATCAAGGCGGATCTGGACCAGGCGCTCGCCGCCGTCTGACGATAACGATGTAAGGGGCGGCGGGCTCAGGCCCGCTGCCACTGCCGGCGCAGGCTCTCCAGGCACGAGGCCGGACGCCTCAGACAGGCACGCGTGGCCCGGGTCAGGCGCGTCCAGAACCGCAAGCTTGCGGAACGGCGACAGGGGGGCAGCTGCCCCGATGCCGTGACGACGCGATTGCGGCCGGCATGCTTCGCTTCATAGAGCGCCCGGTCGGCGGCCGCGATCATCTCGGCGGCAAGATCCGATTCACCGTCAGCGTCATTGGCACTGCCGGTGCCGAGCATCGACAGGCCCACCGAGAGGGTAACCGGCACCGTCTCGCCTCCGATCGCACGGAAACAGCTGCCCGCAACCGCAGCACGGATGCGTTCGGCGATGTCCTGCGCATGCACGGCGGCCGTCTGCGGCAGCAGGACGACGAACTCTTCCCCGCCATAGCGGGCGATGGTATCGCCGGTACGCAACTGGTCCTGGACGAGGACGGCGACGCTGCGCAGCACCGCGTCGCCGGTTTGGTGGCCCCACGTGTCGTTGATGCGCTTGAAGCGGTCGATATCGAGAAACATGCACGCCAGCGGCTGGCGATGGCGCTGCGCCTGGCAGACTTCGGCAAGGCAGCGGTGCTCGAAGTAGCGGCGGTTTTGCACCCCAGTGAGGGCGTCGGTCAGGCCGGCGCACTTGAGTCGCTCGTGCGCCAGCGCATTGTCGATGCAGATCGTGACGACGGCGGCAACGCGGTCGAGAAATCGTGTGCCGGCGTCGGGGTTGTAGCGTTCCGCGACGCCACTGCCGAGGTTCAGGCTGCCGATCAGCTCATCACCTCGCAACAGCGGCAAAACGGCAACAGAGGCGATGCTCCTTGCCGTCTCGCCCAGCAGGGTGGCGTGAATCCCGGCTTCGTAGGGCTGCAACCAGGCACGCGCTCCCGACGCGCACACCGCCGCGAAGATTGCGGCGTCTTCGTGGAGCCGGAGCCCGGCGGGCCGCTGGTTACCGAAGATCCGCGCGATTTCGCATTCCGGATCGATCAGCGACAGGCTGACATGTTCGATACCGAAAGCCTCGCGATAGTCTTCGAGCAGGAGACGTACGAGTTCCGGCAGGGAGCGTGCCGCAATCAGCCGACGTTCGAGCAGGTCGAAGCGCTCCTGCTTGTCTTCGTTGCGCCGCGCCTCGTCGAGCAGTGACTCGAGCCGCTGCCGCAGGCTGGAGTTTTCGAAACGCAGTCTGTCGATCATGCCGTCATCTTACGGCATTGGCATGCGGAAACTTGAGCTGGCGCCGTCCTGCCGGCGCCGATTTTTGCGACGCTACAGCGAACGAAGCAGCGCGTAGGTGCAGAGTGAGATCAGCGTGTCCGGGAACAGGCCGAACAGGGCGACGGCGGCACCATTGAGGGACAGGAGAAAGCGCACGTCGGACGCCGCGACGATCGGTGCAGCATCGACCGGCGCGTCGAAATACATGAGCTTGACGACGCGCAGGTAGTAGAAGGCCCCGATCAGCGAGAACATCACCGCGAACACGGCGACGGCGACATGGCCGGCATCGACGGCGGCCAGCAGGACCGAGAACTTGGCGAAGAAGCCGATGAAGAACGGCACGCCGGCCATCGAGAACATCAGGATCATCATCACGGCCGCGAACCACGGACTGCGCTGGTTGAGCCCCTTGAAATCCTCGAGGTGCTCGGCCTCGTAGCCGGCACGCGACAGCAACAGGATGACGCCGAAGGACCCGAGCGACATGATCACGTAGGCCACGGCGTAGTACATCGCGGAGCTGTAGGCATTCAGGGCGAAATGCCGGTCGGCACCGACCGTGCCGCTCATCATCGCCAGCAGCAGGAAGCCCATGTGCGAGATGGCCGAATAGGCCAGCATGCGCTTGATGTTGGTCTGGGCGATGGCGGCGAGGTTGCCGAGGGCGATCGACAACACGGCCAGCAGCATCAGCATGCCCTGCCAGTGCTCGGCCAGTTCGAACAGGCCATAGACCAGCATGCGCAGCGTGATGGCGAAGGCGGCCAGCTTGGGCGCCGAGGCGATCAGCAGCGTGATCGGCGTCGGCGCGCCCTGATAGACGTCCGGCACCCACATGTGGAAAGGCACGGCGCCGAGCTTGAAGGCGATGCCGGAGACGATGAAGACGAGGCCAAAGACCAGCACGGTCTTGTTGGCGACGCCGAGATGCAGGGCCTGGGCGACACCGCCGATCTCGAGCGTGCCGGTGGCGCCATACACCATGGACATCCCGTACAGCAGCAGGCCCGAGGCGAGCGCACCGAGGACGAAATACTTCATCGCAGCTTCGGTCGCGCGCGGGCTGTCGCGGTCGATGGCGACGAGAGCGTAGAGCGACAGCGAGAGCAGTTCGAGGCCGAGGTAGATGGTCAGAAAATGGGCCGCCGAGATCATCACCATCATGCCGACGGTGGCGAACAGCACCAGCACGTAGTACTCCCCCTTGTCGAGTTGCCGTGCGGCAAGGTAGTCGCGGCTGTAGATCAGGACGACGATCACCGACAGGTACAGCATCAGCTTCAGGAAGTCGGCGAGCAGGTCATCGACGAACATGTTGCTGAAGGTCAGCACGACCTGACCATCCATGGTCTGGTAGGTGATCAGGGCGCAGCCGACCAGGGCGATCATGGTCAGCGAGGCGGTGATCCAGCGCTGGGCCCGGCCGAGGAAGGCATCCACGAGCAGGATGAGGCAGGCCATCAGCACGAGGAAGACCTCCGGCATTGCCGGGTAGAGATCGGGCACCACGAAGTTCTTGAGCATCGCTATTCTGTCGCCGCCAACGTTATCTAGAGCTTGCTCACAGCCACGTGCTTGAGCAAGTTATCTACCGAGGCATGCATCACCTCGGTAAAGGGATAGGGATAGAGGCCCATGGCCAGTACGCACACCGCCAGGATGGCCAGGAACAGGAATTCGCGATGGCTGATGTCCGTCAGTTCCGCGACATGTCCGTTGCCCACCGCGCCGAACAGCACGCGCTTCACCATCCAGAGGGTGTACGCGGCGCCGAGGATCAGGGTGGTCGCGGCGAGGAAGCCGATCCAGAAGTTGAACTTGACGGCACCGAGGATGACCATGAACTCTCCGACGAAGCCGGAGGTCGCCGGCAGGCCCGCATTGGCCATGGCGAACAGCACCATGAAGCCCGCGAACTTCGGCATCGTATGCACCACGCCGCCGTAGTCCGCGATCTGCCGCGAATGCATCCGGTCGTACATGACGCCAACGCAGAGGAACATGGCGGCGGAGACGAAGCCGTGCGAGATCATCTGCACCAGCGCGCCCTCGACGCCCAGTGCATTGAAGATGAAGAAGCCGAGCGTCACGAAGCCCATGTGCGAGATCGACGAATAGGCGATCAGTTTCTTCATGTCGGCCTGCACCAGCGCGACGAAGCCGATGTAGATGACGGCGATCAGCGACAGTGCGATCATCATCGGCGCAAGATAGTGGCTGGCATCCGGCGCGATCGGCAGGGAGAACCGCAGGAAGCCGTAGGCGCCGAGCTTGAGCATGATGGCGGCCAGCACCACCGAGCCGCCGGTCGGTGCCTCGACGTGGGCATCCGGCAGCCAGGTATGCACCGGCCACATCGGAACCTTGACGGCGAAGGCGACCAGGAAGGCGATGAACAGCAGAATCTGCGGCGCCATCTCGATGCGCAACTGGTGCCATTCGAGCAGGTTGAAGCTACCGCCGGAATGCAGGAACAGCCAGATCAGCGCGATCAGCATCAGCAGCGAGCCGAGCAGCGTGTAGAGGAAGAACTTGAAGGCCGCATAGACGCGGTTCGGGCCGCCCCACGCGCCGATGATGATGTACATCGGGATCAGCGAAGCCTCGAAGAAAACGTAGAACAGGACGGCATCGAGGGCGCTGAAGATGCCGTTCATCAGGCCGGACATGATCAGGAAGGCGCCCATGTACTGGGCCACCTTGTCCTCGATCACTTCCCAGCCGGCGATGACGACGAGGATGGTGATGAAACTGTTGAGCAGGATGAACAGCATCGAGATGCCGTCCACGCCGAGCAGGTACTCGATGTTGAAGCGCGGAATCCAGGGGCGCTGTTCGACGAACTGCATGCCGGCCTGCGCGGTATCGAAGCCGATGTAGAGCGGCAGCGTGATGGCGAAGCCGGCAAAGGCGACGATCAGCGCAGCCCAGCGGGCGAGGTTCTTCTGGTCGCCCGCCGCGAACACGACGAAGGCGCCAACGATGGGGATCCAGATCGCGAGACTCAGGAGGGAGGAACTCATCACTTCGTGTCCGTCAGGCTCGGTTCATCCACAGGGTCAGCAGCACGAAGACGCCGATGATCATGGAGAAGGCATATTGATAGATGTGGCCCGACTGGATCAGGCGCACGACACTGGCGAACCAGCCGATCAGCTTCGCCGAGCCGTTCACCGCAACGCCGTCGATGATGGCCTGATCGCCGCCCTTCCACAGGCCGCGGCCGATGCCGCGCGCACCACCGGCGAAGAACCACTCGTTGAACTCGTCGAAGCCGTACTTCTTCTCGAGGATTGTGGCCAGCACGCCGGCTTTCCGCTTGATGACGGCCGGCAGGTCGGGACGGGCGATGTAGAGGAACCAGGCCGTGCCGGCGCCGGAGACCGCGAGCCAGAAAGGAAGGGTGGTAACGCCGTGCATCATCATCCCCAGCACGCCGTGGAATTCCGCCTTCATGTGTGCCACGCCATGATGCGCTTCGGAGAAGAAAATCGCATCGCCGAACCACGTGCCATAGAGGAAGGATCCGATCAGCCAGCCGGACGCGATGGCCGGAATCGACAGCAGGATCAGCGGCACGGTAACCACCTTCGGCGACTCGTGGGGAACATGGGGCTCATGAACCCCATGGTGGCCATGGCCGTGATCGTCGTGTCCGTGCCCGTGGTCATGGCCGTGGGCAGCCTCGCGGAAGCGCTCCTTGCCGTGGAAGGCGAAGAAGACGAGGCGGAAGGAATATAGGCCGCCGACGAAGACCGCCGCCAGCGCGCAGAAGTAGGCGAAGCCTGCGCCCGGCACGTTGGCCAGGTGCACCGCCTCGATGATCGAGTCCTTCGAGAAGAAACCGGCGAAGGGCGGCAGACCGGCGTTGGCGATGGCGCCGATCAGCACGGTCAGGTAGGTGATCGGCATGTACTTGCGCAGACCGCCCATGCGGCGCATGTCCTGCTCATGGTGCATGGCGATGATCACCGAGCCGGCGCCGAGGAACAGCACCGCCTTGAAGAAGGCGTGTGTCATCAGGTGGAAGATCGCGACCGAGTAGGCCGAGGCGCCAAGGGCCATGGTCATGTAGCCGAGCTGCGACAGCGTCGAATAGGCGACGACACGTTTGATGTCGGTCTGCACGATGGCGATCAGCGCCATGAACAACGTGGTGATGGCGCCGACGACGATGATGAAGGACAGCGCGGTGTCGGACAGCTCGAACAGCGGCGACATGCGCGAGACCATGAAGATACCCGCCGTGACCATGGTGGCGGCGTGGATCAGCGCGGAGATCGGGGTCGGGCCCTCCATCGAGTCGGGCAGCCAGACGTGCAGCGGGAACTGCGCCGACTTGCCCATCGCGCCGATGAACAGCGCGATGCAGATGGCGGTGACGAGCGGCCAGCCGGTGACGGATTCGGTCATCGCGGCAAGTGCCTTCGACTGGCCGAAGACGGTGGCGTAGTCGAGGCTGCCGGCATAGGCGGCGACCAGGCCGATGCCAAGCAGGAAGCCGAAGTCGCCGACGCGGTTGACGAGGAAGGCCTTGAGGTTGGCATAGACCGCCGTGGGCCGTACCGACCAGAAGCCGATCAGCAGGTAGGAGACGAGGCCGACCGCCTCCCAGCCGAAGAACAGCTGGACGAAGTTGTTGCTCATGACGAGCATCAGCATCGAGAAGGTGAACAGCGAGATGTAGGAGAAGAAGCGCTGGTAGCTGTTCGTCCCCGCCAGGCTGCCTGCCGGCCAGTTTTCCTCGTCGTGCGCCATGTAGCCGATGGTGTAGATGTGCACCATCAGCGACACGAAGGTGACGACCACCATCATCACGGCAGTGAGCGGATCGATGAGGAATCCGATCGACAGCTTGAGGCCGCCGGATTCGAGCCAGGTGTAGACATCGCCGTTGAAGGTCTCGCCGCCCATCACCCGGAACAGCACGATCAGGGACACGAGGAAAGACACCGTGACGCCGAGGATGGTCACCGTGTGCGCACCGGCACGCCCGACTGCCTTGCTGAACAGGCCGGCGACGATGGCCCCGAGCAGCGGGGCGAGGGGCACGAGGAGATAGAGCAGCTTCATCCTGGCTTATCCCTTCAGGCTGTCGAGGTCATCGACATGGATGGTGGAAAGATTGCGGAACAGCACCACGAGGATGGCGAGGCCGATCGCCGCCTCGGCCGCCGCGACGGTCAGCACGAAGAACACCATCAGCTGGCCGGCCAGGTCGTTGAGGTAGTGCGAGAAGGCGACGAAGTTCATGTTCACCGCGAGCAGCATTAGCTCGATCGCCATCAGCAGCACGATCAGGTTCTTGCGGTTGAGGAAGATGCCGACGACGCTGATCGCGAAGAGGATCGCGGAGAGGATCAGGTAATGAGAAAGCGACAGCATGCTATTGACCTCCCCCCTGATCCGGCGCCGCCGCGGACTCGGCGGGCGCGTCCTTCTCGGCGGCCATCCTGACGAGGCGCACCCGGTCGTTGCGACGCACCGCTAGTTGCTCGGCAGGCTTCTGGTACTTGGTGTCCTTGCGCTGGCGCAGCGTCAACATCACCGCGGCGATGACGCCGACCAGCAGAATGACCGAGGCCAGTTCGAAGGGATAGACATACTCGGTGTAAAGCAGCCGGCCGAGTTCCTTGGTGTTGCTGTAGCCCTCGGGCATGGTCTGGCCCGGCAGGGCCTCGACGCTGAAGTACTTGCCGCTCAGGACCAGCGCCATCTCGGCGACCATCAGCAGGCCGATCATGCCGCCGAGCGGCAGATAGCTCCAGAAGCGGTGCCGCAGGCGGGCGATGTCGATGTCCAGCATCATGACGACGAACATGAACAGCACCATGACGGCGCCGACATAAACCATGATCAGGATGATGGCGAGAAACTCGGCCTGCAGCAGCATCCACAGCGCCGCCGTGGAAAAGAAGGCCAGCACGAGGAACAGGGCCGCATGCACGGGGTTGCGGGCCGTGATCGTGCGCAGGGCGGCGAACACCAGGATCGCCGCGAGCACGTAGAAGACGAAGGTCTTGAATTCCATTGTCGGCTTTATCTGTACTTGGCGTCGATCGCCCGGTTGCCGGCGATCTCCTTTTCGTAGCGATCACCGTTGGCCAGCAGCATCTGCTTGGTGTAGAGGAGATCGCCGCGTGTTTCGCCGTGGTATTCGAAGATGTGGGTCTCGACGATGGCATCGACCGGGCACGCCTCCTCGCAGAAGCCGCAGAAGATGCACTTGGTCAGGTCGATGTCGTAGCGCGTGGTACGGCGCGAGCCGTCGTCACGCTCCGCGGACTCGATGGTGATGGCCATCGCCGGGCAGACCGCTTCGCACAGCTTGCAGGCGATGCAGCGCTCCTCGCCGTTCGGATAGCGGCGCAGCGCATGCAGACCCCGGAATCGCGGCGACAACGGCGTCTTGTCTTCCGGATACTGGACAGTAATCTTCGGCTTGAAGAAATAGCTGGCGGTCACCGCCATGCCCTGGAGCAGTTCCTTGAGGAACAGGCTGCCGATGAAGTCTTTCGCACCCATCGCTAGCTCCTCACTTCCAGATGTTGAACGGCGACATCATCCAGACCCCGACGACGAGGATCCAGGTGATGCAGATGGGGATGAACACCTTCCAGCCGAGGCGCATGATCTGGTCGTAGCGGTAGCGCGGGAAGGTGGCGCGGAACCACAGGAAGCAGAACAGCAGGAAGGAGACCTTGAGGGCCAGCCAGTGGTGGCCGTCCGGCAGGAAGCCGACCGGCGACAGCCAGCCGCCGAGGAAGAAGATCGCGGTCAGGAAGGAGACCAGGATCATGTTCGCGTATTCGGCGAGGAAGAACAGTGCGAAGGCCATGCCCGAATATTCGATCATGTGGCCGGCGACGATTTCCGATTCGCCCTCGACCACGTCGAACGGCGCACGGTTGGTCTCGGCCACGCCGGAGATCAGATAGACGAGGAACAGCGGCAGCAGCGGAATGAAGTTCCACGACAGGACCGACAGGCCCATGTCGGCGAAGCGCCCCACGTTCTGCACGCGCACGATTTCGGACAGGTTCAGGCTGTTCGACACCATCAGCACCGCCACCAGCGCCATGCCCATGGCGATCTCGTAGGAGATCATCTGCGCCGAGGCGCGCATCGCACCGAGGAAGGGGTACTTGGAATTGGACGCCCAGCCCGAGATGATGATGCCGTAGATGCCGATCGAGGTGATCGCCAGCAGGAACAGCACGCCGGCATCGATGTCGGCCAGCACCCAGCCATCTGCAAAGGGCACGACCGCCCAGGCGATCAGCGCGGGCGCCAAGGCCACGATCGGGCCGAAGATGAAGAGCTTCTTGCTCGCCTTGCTCGGAACCAGCACTTCCTTGAAGAACAGTTTCAGGCCATCGGCGATCGGCTGGAACAGGCCGAGCGGACCGACGCGGTTCGGGCCGATCCGCACGTGCATGAAGGCGATGACCTTGCGCTCGAAATACGGCAGGTAGGCGACGCCGAGGATCAGCGGCACGAGGATCGCGACGATGCGCAGGATCGACCAGACCAGCGGCCACAGATGTTGGAACCAGCCCCAGATCGAATCCCAGAGGCCGAAGAGGTCCCAGAACCACTGGAAGAAATTGAGGATCAGCGCTTCCATCAGGCTTTCCTCACTTCAAGGGTGCCAAACATCGGACCGACGGCCACCGTGCCGGCATGTGCCGCGGCGATGCGTACGCAATCGGCGGGGACCCCGGCATCGAGACTTGCGGTCAGGGCCGTCTCGCCAGCGCCGACTTTCACCGAGTCACCAGCGCCGATGCCGAGGCGAGCCAACGTGTCCGCATTCATCCGTGCCGTCGGGGCTGCGGCATCCCGGGTGCGCTGCAGGCTCGACGCGCGGCGTGCCAGCGGATCGGCAAAGTGGATCGGCACGTCGGCAATACGCTCGACTCCGGCGGCATCGGAAGAAAGATTCAATGCGCCCGACTTGACTGTATTGTCGAGTCCGCTCACGAATTCAGCATTAGCACCGAGCACCTCATCACGGACCTGTTCCGAACTCTCGTAGTCGAAGCCGGCAACTTCGAGCAGGTTGCCGAGCACACGAAGCACTTTCCATGCAGGACGCGCCTCGCCTTGCGGGCGGGCAACGGCCTGGAAGCTCTGCACGCGGCCCTCGGTATTGACGAAGGTGCCGGAGGTTTCGGCGAAGGGTGAAATCGGGAGCAGGCAGTCGGCATATTCGAGTGCCACGGCCGACTTGAACGGCGTCATGACGATGACGCTGGCGGCCTGTCTGGCGGCAACGAGCGCAGCCGCGCCATCGGCGCAATCCAGTTCAGGCTCGACGCCGACCAGCAGCATCGCCTTGCGCGAATCGGCGACGAGCCGGGCGGCATTCAGTCCGCCGGACTGCGGGCAGGCCTTGGCAACGTAGCCGCCAACGCTGTTCGCCGCCTCGCCGAGGAAGCCAAACTTGGCGCCGAGCAATTCGGCCAGTTGTTGCGCGAGTCGCTGCAGCGTCGCGGCCTGCGGATGCTGCTGGGCAAAGTTGCCGAGCAGGATGCCGGCATTGCGGCCAGATACGAGGCTTTCGGCGATGCCTTGCGCCGTCCCGCCGACGCCGACTTTTTCGAGCGCCGCATCGACGGGGATCTGCTTGAGCTGCGCCACGGCCTTGATGATTTCTGCCAGTTGCGATGGCAGTTGAGCCGGCGCGACGATCGACTTGGCGAACAACCTGACCAGCAGATCATCGTCAGCCGAATGCAACACGGAAATCTTCGTCCCATGCCTGGCCGACTGGCGCAGGCGCTGGGCGACCAAGGGATGGTCCTTGCGCAGGAAGCTGCCGACCACGAGCACGCGATCCAGATCGCCGATCTCGGCGATCTTCATGCCGAGGAAGGGGATGCCGTTCCGTTGTCCATCGAGGCTGAAATCGCTCTGGCGCAGGCGGAAATCGATGTTGTCGCAACCGATGCCGCGCAACAGCTTGCCCGCCAATGCCATCTCTTCCAGCGTCGCATGCGGGCTGACCAATGCACCGATCTGGTCCGCCCCCTGGTTCTTCGCCACATCGCGGAGCGCATGGCTGGCGTAGTCGAGGGCGACATTCCAGTCGACTTCCTTCCATTCGCCGCCCTGCTTCACCATCGGCTTCAGCAGGCGCTCGGCGGAATTCAGTGCCTCGTAGGAAAAACGCTCCTTGTCGGAAAGCCAGCACTCGTTGATCGCCTCGTTCTCCAGCGGCAGGACGCGCAGCACCTTGTCGTGCTTGGTCTGGACGATCAGGTTGCTGCCGAGGCCGTCGTGCGGGCTGACCGACTTGCGCCGCGACATTTCCCAGGTGCGCGCCGAGAAACGGAACGGCTTCGAGGTCAGCGCGCCGACCGGGCACAGGTCGATGATGTTGCCCGACAGCTCCGAGTCGATGGTCTTGTCGAGGAAGGGCATGATCTCGGCGCGATCACCGCGGAAGGCCTGCCCGAGTTCCATGTGGCCGGCGATCTCGGCGGTGAAGCGCACGCAGCGGGTGCAGTTGATGCACCGGGTCATGTCGGTGCTGACCAGCGCGCCGAGGTTCTTGTTGACCACGACGCGCTTTTCTTCCTGATAGCGCGAGGCGGAACCGCCGTAGCCGACGGCGAGATCCTGCAGCTGGCACTCGCCGCCCTGGTCGCAGATCGGGCAGTCGAGCGGATGGTTGATCAGCAGGAACTCCATCACGTCCTTCTGCGCCTTCACCGCGATGTTCGAGTGGGTGAACACCTTCATGCCGTTGGTCACGGGCGTCGCGCAGGCCGGCATCGGCTTGGGCGCCTTCTCGACCTGCACCAGGCACATGCGGCAGTTGGCGGCGATGGACAGCTTCTTGTGATAGCAGAAGTGCGGGATGTAGATGCCGGCGCTGTGTGCGGCCTCGATGACGGTACAGCCGTCCTCGACCTGCAGTGCCTTGCCGTCGATTTCAACTTCTAACATGTCGCACCTGCCATGAGTCGGGTGTGGAAGGTGCTGCCCGCCTTCTGGACATCGGGCGGCACCAGGCACTTCTTGTGTTCGATGTGATACGCGAACTCGTCGCGGAAATGCTTGACGAAGCTGCGGACCGGCAGTGCGGCCGCATCGCCGAGGGCGCAGATCGTGCGCCCCATGATGTTGCCGGCGATCTCGTCGAGCAGATCGAGGTCCTCGGGGCGCCCCTGGCCGTGCTCGATGCGATGCACCATCTTGTAGAGCCAGCCCGTGCCTTCGCGGCACGGTGTGCATTGGCCGCAGGATTCCTCGTAATAGAACCAGGACAGGCGCTCCAGCGCCTTGACCATGCAGACCGTCTCGTCCATCACGATCACCGCGCCGGAACCGAGCATCGAGCCCGCCTTGGAGATCGAGTCGTAATCGAGCGTGCAGTCCATGATGACGTCGGCGGGCAGCACCGGGGCGGACGAACCGCCGGGGATGACGGCCTTCAGCTTGCGGCCGCCGCGCATGCCGCCGGCCATCTCCAGCAGCTTGCTGAACGGCGTGCCCATCGGCACCTCGAAGTTGCCCGGTTTGTTGACATGGCCGGACACCGAGAACAGCTTGGTGCCGCCGTTGTTCGGCTTGCCGAGATCGAGGAAAGCCTGACCACCCTGGCGCAGGATGTACGGGATCGAGGCGAAGGTTTCGGTGTTGTTGATCGTAGTTGGCTTGCCATACAGACCGAAACTGGCCGGGAACGGCGGCTTGAAGCGCGGCTGGCCTTTCTTGCCTTCGATCGATTCGAGCAGGCCGGTCTCCTCGCCGCAGATATAGGCACCATAGCCGTGGTGGGCGAACAGATCGAAATCAAATCCGGAACCGAGGATGTTCTTGCCGAGATAGCCGGCGGCACGCGCTTCGGCCAATGCCTCTTCGAAGCGCTGGTAGAGCTCGAACACTTCGCCATGGATGTAGTTATAGCCGCGCGCCGCGCCCATCGCGAAACCCGCGATGATCATGCCCTCGATCACTGCATGCGGATCGAGCCGCATGATATCGCGGTCCTTGAAGGTGCCCGGCTCGCCCTCGTCGGTGTTGCACACGACGTACTTGTCGCCCGGGAAGGCGCGCGGCATGAAGCTCCACTTCAGGCCGGTCGGAAAACCGGCGCCGCCGCGACCGCGCAGCACCGAGGCTTTGACCTCGGCGATGACCTGGTCCTGCGTCAGCTTGTCGCCAAACAGTTTCTTGAGCGCCTGGTAGCCGCCGCGCGCCTCGTAGTCCTTGAGGTGCCAGCCGGCATCCTTGCCCAGGTCGCGCACATCAGGCTGGCTCCAGCCAGCAGTCAGTGTCGGGTTGATCACTTCGAGGATGGCCATCTTATTTGCACTCCTCGAGCAGCTTGTCGATTTCCTCGGGCGTCATGAAGCAACGCATATGGACGTTGTTGACCAGCATCACCGGTGCATCGCCGCAGGCGCCCATGCACTCGCCCTCTTTCAGGGTGAATTTGCCGTCAGAAGTCGTCTCGCCCAGTTCGATGCCCAGCTTCCCCTTGAGGTAATCGGCCGCATGCACGCCACCGGAAAGGGCGCACGGCAGGTTGGTGCACACCGTGATCTTGTATTTGCCGACCGGCGACAGGTCGTACATGTTGTAGAAGGTCGCCACCTCGTAGGCCGCCATCTCAGGCATGTCGAGGTAGCCGGCGACGAAGGCGATGGTCTCGCGCGACAGCCAGCCCTTCTCCACCTGGGCGATATGCAGGGCCGCCATCACGGCCGACTGCTTCTGGTCGGCCGGATATTTCATGACTTCGCGGTCGATCTTCTGGAGGGATTCCTGACTCAGCATGCTGTTGTGTCCGCTCATCTGTCCGTATCACCCAGCACCAGGTCGATGGTGCCGATGATGGCGGTGGCGTCGGCAATCATGTGTCCCTTCGCCATTTCATTGGTCGCTGCCAGGTGCGGGAAACCCGGCGAGCGTAGTTTGAAACGGTAAGGCTTGTTCGCCCCATCCGAGATCGCATAGACGCCAAACTCGCCCTTCGGGTGCTCGATGCCCGCATAGACTTCGCCGGGCGGCACGTGAATGCCTTCGGTGAACAGCTTGAAGTGATGGATCAGCTCTTCCATGTTGGCTTTCATCGCTTCGCGCGAGGGCGGGGCCACCTTGTGGTTGTCGCTGATCACCGGTCCCGGGTTGTTGCGCAGCCATTCGATGCACTGGCGGACGATGCGGTTGGCCTGGCGCATCTCTTCCATGCGCACCAGATAACGGTCGTAACAATCGCCATTGACGCCGACGGGAATATCGAAGTCGAGACGATCATAAACCTCGTAAGGCATCTTCTTGCGCAGATCCCACTCGACGCCGGAACCGCGCAACATCGGGCCGGTGAAGCCCAGTTGCAGGGCGCGCTCGGGCGACACCACGCCGACACCGATGGTGCGCTGCTTCCAGATACGGTTTTCGGTCAGGAGCGTCTCGTACTCGTCGAGAATGGCCGGGAAGCGATCGGTGAAATCCTCGAGGAAGTCGAGCATCGAACCCTGGCGTGGTTCGTTGAGACGCGCAACGTCGGCAGCGCTCTTCCACTTCGACACCTCGTACTTCGGCATGCTGTCGGGCAGGTCGCGATAAACGCCGCCGGGACGGTAGTAGGCCGCATGCAGGCGGGCACCGGACACCGCCTCGTAGACGTCGAGCAGATCCTCGCGTTCGCGGAAGGTGTAGAGCACCATCGCCATCGCGCCGATGTCGAGCGCGTGGGTGCCGATGTTGAGCAGGTGATTGAGGATGCGCGTCACCTCGTCCATCATCACGCGGATGTACTGGGCGCGAATCGGCACCTCGACGCCGAGCAGGCGCTCGACGGCCAGGCAGTAGGCGTGTTCGTTGCACATCATCGACACGTAGTCGAGACGGTCGAGATAGGGGACGTTCTGCAGCCAGGTACGCGTCTCGGCGAGCTTCTCGGTACCGCGATGCAACAGGCCGATGTGCGGATCGGCACGCACGATCACTTCGCCATCGAGTTCGAGCACCAGACGCAGCACACCGTGCGCCGCCGGATGCTGCGGGCCAAAGTTCAGGGTGTAGTTCTTGATTTCAGCCACGACCGTAATTCTCCTCGCGCACGATGCGTGGGGTGACTTCGCGCGGCTCGATGGTCACCGGCTGGTAGACGACACGCTGCTTCTCTGGGTCGTAGCGCATCTCGACATAACCGGAAACCGGAAAGTCCTTGCGGAATGGATGGCCGACGAAGCCGTAATCGGTCAGGATGCGGCGCAGGTCGTCATGGCCGTCGAACAGGATGCCGTACATGTCGAAGGCTTCGCGCTCGTACCAGTTCGCCGAATTCCAGACATCCACGACGCTCGGCAGCACCGGAAAACCATCGTCCTCGGCGAAAGTGCGCAAGCGCAGGCGGCAGTTGAGGTGCAGCGAGGTCAGATGACAGGCGACCGCAAACCGCCGGCCTTGCCAACCGCTGTGCGCCGAATAGTCGACGCCGGAGAGATCGATCAGCTGCGCGAACTGCAACTCGGGATGGTCGCGCAGGGTACGTGCCACATCGAGGTAGTCGCTCGCCGCGACCTCGATGGTCAGCTCACCGAGACGCAGCACCGATGCCGTGATGCGAGCGCCGACAATTTCGGCAAGCTTCTGCGACAACTTTTCGAGTTTGGCGCTCATGAAATCACTCAGACGCGGGCGATCGTATTGGTACGGGTAATCTTGTTCTGCAGCTGGATGATGCCGTAGAGCAAGGCCTCGGCCGTCGGCGGGCAGCCCGGCACGTAAATATCCACCGGCACGATGCGATCGCAACCGCGGACCACGGAATAGGAATAGTGGTAATAGCCACCGCCGTTGGCGCAGGAGCCCATCGAGATCACCCAGCGCGGCTCGGCCATCTGGTCATAGACCTTGCGCAGGGCCGGCGCCATCTTGTTGGTCAGCGTGCCGGCGACGATCATGACGTCTGACTGGCGCGGACTCGGGCGAAACACGACGCCGAAGCGGTCGAGGTCGTAGCGCGAACAACCGGCATGAATCATCTCGACCGCACAACAGGCCAGGCCGAAGGTCATCGGCCACAGAGAACCGGTACGCGTCCAGTTGATCAGCTTGTCGAGCGTGGTGGTGACAAAACCTTCCTGCAGGACGCCTTCGATGCTCACCCGCTCACTCCCAGTCGAGGGCGCCCTTGGCCCATGCATAGACGAAACCGACGATCAGGATGCCCATGAACACGAACATCTCTACGAAGCCGAACATCTTGACGGCCTCGGTCTCGACGAATTCCTTGAAGATGGCGGCCCACGGAAACATGAATGCCACTTCCAGGTCGAAAATGATGAAGGTGATCGCCACCAGATAGTAGCGAACGTCGAACTTGATGCGGGCATCCTCGAAGGCCTCGAAGCCGCACTCGAAAGGAGAGAGTTTTTCGCTGTCGGGGCGGTTCGGGCCGATTAACCAGCCCAGCAGGATGGGAACGCACCCGAAGACCAGTCCAACGAGCACGAACACCAGAATCGGAAAATAGTTTTCCAGCATCTACCTCAATCCAGCTCAGTCGGCAGCTTTTGGCCACCCCCCAGACCACAGACAGACCGCTTTGGCCCATCAGCGCGCTTGCTTGCTACACATGCAACCGGTACTGCTTGAACTCTTGGTGCCGACGGCGAGACTCGAACTCGCACAGCTTTCGCCACTACCCCCTCAAGATAGCGTGTCTACCAATTTCACCACGTCGGCACTGCAAAAAAACTGCTCTTGAAAGCGGCGCGAATCATAGCATTATTTATGTGCTGCATTGCAGAATTTATCGCGCTTCCGCTCAAATATTTCTGTTACTTGGGTATGTCCTTCGCCTTGGATTCGTCGGCGGGAACCTGCGGCGCCGCAGGTGCAGCAGGTGCAGCAGGTGCCTCTACCTTGACGGCATCCATGACGCTCCCCCCGGACTGCGCGGGGCGATTGCTCGCGATGTAGGCAAGCGTGAGGCTGGTGATGAAGAAGAGTGTCGCCAGGACGGCGGTGGTACGCGACAGGAAGTTGGCCGAACCGGTCGCCCCGAACAGGCTGCCGGAGGCACCGCTGCCGAATGCGGCGCCCATATCAGCGCCTTTGCCGTGCTGCAACAGCACCAGGCCGATGACACCCAGGCCGACCAGAATATGCACGGTCAGGGTGATTGAAAACAATAGATCCATGAAAACCCCGTCAGGCCGCCGCGCAAATGGCGGCAAAGTCCGCGGCCACCAGAGCGGCGCCGCCAATCAGCCCGCCGTCGATATCGGGCTGGGCCATCAATTCCTTCGCATTGCCGGGCTTCATGCTCCCGCCGTACTGGATGCGCAGGCCATTCGCCACCCCGGCATCGTCTTGTGCGATGCGCGCGCGGATCACGGCATGGACCTCTTGGGCCTGTTCCGGCGTCGCGGTACGGCCGGTGCCGATGGCCCAGACGGGCTCATAGGCAACCACGGCATTCGACAGCGAAGCAATCCCGCAACGCGTAATAACCGCATCCAGTTGGCGCGTCACCACGGCTGCAGTCACGTTCCGCTCGCGCTCGTCGAGCGTCTCGCCGACGCACAGGATCGGCACCAGCCCCGCCTTCTGTGCAGCCTCGAACTTGGCGGCGACCACCTCGTCGGTGTCACCGTAATAGCTGCGGCGCTCCGAGTGCCCGATGATGACATAGCGGCAGCCGAAATCGACCAGCATTGCAGCGCTCACCTCACCGGTATAGGCGCCTTGTGCGTGTTCGGAAACATCCTGTGCGCCCCAGGCGACATTGCTGCCCTCGAGCGCCTTCCGCACCTGATCGAGATAGGGATAGGGAACGCAGACGGCCACTTCGGCCGCCACCCCGGCGACGGCGGCACGCACGCCCTGCAGCAACTCGGCGTTGGTCGCCAGGCTGCCGTGCATCTTCCAGTTGCCGGCGACGATTTTCTTGCGCATGATGTTTTTTCCCTGCCCGTCGTTTCCGAAAGGCGCGGATTATAGCCGCTGCAAATTGTCGGTCAATGCGCCCGACTCGGCCCGGTTCAACCGAACCGGCCGGTCACGTAGTCTTCCGTCTGCTTGTTCTTCGGACTGATGAAAACCTGGTCGGTCACGCCAAACTCGATCAACTCGCCCAGATACATGTAGGCGGTGAAGTCGGAGATGCGCGCGGCCTGCTGCATGTTGTGCGTCACGATAGCGATCGTGAATTCCTGCTTCAGCTCGAGGATCAGTTCCTCGATGCGCATGGTCGAGATCGGATCGAGCGCCGAGGTCGGCTCGTCGAGCAGCACCACCTCCGGCTTGACCGCGACGCCGCGAGCGATGCACAAGCGTTGCTGCTGGCCACCGGAAAGCGACAGGCCGCTCTGCCCTAGCTTGTCCTTGACCTCGTCCCAGAGGGCGGCCTTGCGCAGCGCCCACTCGACACGCCCCTCCATCTCCGACTTGGAAAGCTTCTCGTAGAGGCGCACGCCGAAAGCGATGTTTTCGAAAATCGTCATCGGGAAAGGGGTCGGCTTCTGGAACACCATGCCGATCTTCGCCCTCACCATGTTCACATCCTGTTTCGGGTCTAGCAGATTCTTCCCCTGGAACAGGATCTGTCCTTCCGCCCGCTGCCCCGGATACAGGTCGTACATGCGGTTGAAGGTACGCAGCAGGGTCGACTTGCCGCAACCCGACGGGCCGATGAACGCAGTGACATGATGGCGGGCGATGTCGAGGTTAATGTTCTTCAGCCCCTTGAAGCTGCCGTAATAGAAATCGAGGCCACGAACCTGCAAGGCCGCCTCGGGCATCGCGACTTCGGCGGGCACTGCAGTGCTAGGTGCGGACATGGAAGACTCCTGCATCAGATTTTGTCCTTCGAGCGGAACAGGATGCGCGCACCGACGTTGATCGCGAGGACCAGCAAAGCGATCAGCAGCGCGCCGCCCCAGGCCAATTCGACCCAGTTGTCGTAGGGACTCATGGCGAACTGGAAGATGACCACCGGCAGGTTGCCCATCGGTTGCGACATGTCCGTACTGAAGAACTGGTTGTTCAGGGCGGTGAACAACAACGGTGCGGTTTCACCGGTGACGCGCGCGATGGCGAGCAGCACTCCGGTCACCACGCCGGCCTTGACGGCACGCAGTGTCACCTTGAGCGACACCTGCCAGTGCGGTGCTCCGATGGCGAACGCGGCCTCGCGCAGGCTGGTCGGCACGAGGCGCAGCATGTTCTCGGTCGTCCTCACGACCACCGGTATCGCGATCAGGGAAAGCGCCACCGATCCCGCCCAGCCGGAAAACCCGCCCAACGTCAGCACCATCATCGCGTAGACGAACAGGCCGATGACGATCGAGGGTGCCGACAACATGATGTCCGTCACGAAGCGCGTGACCGCCGCGAAGCGAGAGCCGGGCCCGAACTCGGCCAAGTAGATGCCGGCCAGGATGCCGATCGGCGTCGACACCAGCGTGGTGACCCCGATGATCATCAGGCTACCGACGATGGAATTGCGCAGCCCGCCCCCTTCCGTACCCGGCGCGGGCGTGTCTTTCGTGAAGAAGTCCCAGCTCAGCGCAGCGAACCCCTTTGAAAACAGCGTCCAGAGGATCCACATCAGGGCCGCAAGGCCGAAGGCCATGGCGACCATTGACAGGCCGATGCCGAGCCGGTTGATCAGGAGGCGACGGGTATAGAGCTTCATATTGCCGACCGTTGGCCTATCTGCCCTGCTTCGCCGTGCCGCGGGCAATCAGCCAGCGCGAGATGGCGAGGACCACGAAGGTGATGACGAACAGCACCAGGCCAAGCGCGAACAGCGAGGACACGTGCAAGCCCGGGTCGGCTTCGCCGAACTCGTTGGCCAGCACCGAGGCGATCGAGTTGCCAGGCGAAAACAGGCTGCCGGTAATCTTGTTGGCATTGCCGATGACGAAGGTCACCGCCATGGTTTCGCCGAGCGCCCGCCCGAGCCCCAGCATGATGCCGCCGATGACACCGACACGGGTATAGGGCAGGACGATGTTCCACACGACCTCCCAGGTCGTGGCACCGACGCCGTAGGCCGACTCCTTGAGTACCGGCGGGACGGTTTCGAAGACGTCGCGCATCACCGAGGCGACGAAGGGAATCACCATCAGCGACAGCACGATACCGGCGGACAGGATGCCGATGCCGATCGGCGGACCGGAAAACCAGCCGCCGATCATGGGAACATCGCCGAACACGGTCTGCAGGTAAGGCTGGACGTGTTCGGCGAACAGCGGGGCGAAAATGAACAGGCCCCAGATGCCGTAGATGATCGACGGGACGCCGGCGAGCAGTTCGATCGCCGTGCCGAGCGGCCGCTTGAGCCAGACCGGGCAGGTCTCGGTCAGGAAGAGGGCGATGCCGAAACTGACCGGCACGGCAATCACCAGGGCGATGAGCGAGGTGGTCAGCGTGCCATAGGACGCGATCACGGCCCCGTACACATCGTCGGGCACGTTCCACACGCTGCTCCAGAGGAAACCCAGGCCGAACTGGCGGAAGGCCGGCACGGCCTCGATGGCCAGCGATATCAGGATGCCGGCCAGGACGACGAGAACGATCAGCGCGAACGACAGGGTCAGCTTGTGGAAGACGGCATCCTGCCGCTTGAAGACCTTGACTCGTTCAGCCTGCGGATCGATCGCCGGCACGGCGCCTGTCACCTGGGTAGGATTTGATGGATTCATGTCGATTTCGTTTTCTTCGTCAGACACCTCGCCCCGAAGAACGAAGTGCCAGAGGAAGAAATCCTGGCTGCACCGCAGCCAGGGAAACGGGCCAAGCTTACTTGATCTTCTTCAGCTCGGCTTCGACCATCTTGACCACGTTGCCGGGCAGCGCCACGAAACCCAGTTCCTCGGCCATCTTCTGGCCATTGTTCAGCGACCAGCCGAAGAAGTCGACCACGCTTTTCTGCTTCTCGGCATCGCGTCCCGACGCGTAAGCGAGCACATAGGTGGCCGTGGTGATCGGCCAGGCATTCTTGTGCGACTGGTCGATCAGGTCGGGCGACATGCCCTTGACGCTGAAATCGGCACCACCGGCGGCATCGGCGATCGCCTGCTGGCTCGGCAGAACGAAATTGCCCGCCTTGTTTTTAAGTGCGATGAAAGTCATGCCGTTCTTCTGTGCGTCGGCCAGATCGACGTAGCCGATGGCTCCGACGATTTTCGTCACGTTGGCCGCCACCCCGGGATTGCCCTTGCCGCCGACTTCGTTGCCTTTCCAGTTCACCGTCTTGCCGGCGCCAACTTCGGTCTTGAACGCCTCGGACTGGCGGGCCAGATAGCTGGTGACGACGTCGGTCGTGCCGGAGCCGTCGGAACGATGCACGATGGTGATGGCGGTATCGGGCAATTTCACGCCCGGATTCAGCTTGGCAATGGCGGCATCGTTCCACTTGGCGACCGCGCCACGGAATATATCGGCAGCCGTCGGGCCATCCAGCTTGATGTCGCCGGATTTGATACCGGGCAGATTGACGACGAGCGTGGCGCCTCCCATGACCGTGGGAATCTGGATCAGGCCGCTGGCCCCCAGTTCCTCGGCTTTCACGGGCGAATCGGTACCGCCGAAATCAACCGTCTTGGCCTTGATCTGCTTGATGCCACCGGATGAACCGATGCCCTGATAATTCACCGTGTTGCCGGTTTTCGCCTTGTAGGCCTCGGCCCACTTGGTATAGACAGCAAAAGGGAAGGTCGCGCCGGCACCGGTCAAATCGGCGGCCAGGGCGGCATTGGCGCTCGCAGCGAGGGAAACCGCGACGAGGGAAGTCGCCAGCCACTTGGAAACCTTGATCATCTTCATCTCTCCTTGGGAATGATTACAGGTCGAACGGTGCGCACTTTAGGCATCGAATGTGACAACTCCGTGACAAAGAAGCGATCCGGCCATGACCTCTCTCCGTGAATCCGAAAGCGCTACCCATGCGAAGCCCGCCCCTTGGGAGCATAATTCCGTAACAAAACTGTAATGAACATCATGGAACTCAGCAATATCAACGACATAGAAAAAGCGACGCGCAAAGCGCAACGCGAGCTTTTCCGCTTCGGCATAGCGCTGCTCTTCATCATCGGGGTGATGTTCTACACATGGGCCAGAGGGGGAGGCAGTTTCCTCCTCATCATCGCGGCCATGATCGGCGGCTACATGGCGATGAATATCGGCGCCAACGACGTCGCCAACAACGTCGGCCCCGCCGTCGGTTCGCGCGCCCTGACGATGACCGGCGCGCTGATCATCGCAGCGATCTGCGAGGCGGCGGGAGCCCTCATCGCGGGCGGCGACGTCGTGCAGACCATCCGCGGCGGCATCATCGCCCCTTCCTCCGTCGCGAGCAGCGACGTCTTCGTCTGGCTAATGATGGCCGCCCTGCTCGCCGGCGCCATCTGGCTCAATATCGCCACCGCCATCGGTGCGCCGGTATCGACGACGCACTCCATCGTCGGCGGCGTGCTCGGAGCGGGCGTCGCCGCGGGCGGCTGGGGCGCGGCCAACTGGGACAAGATGGGCGCGATCGCCGCCAGCTGGGTGATCTCGCCGGTCATGGGCGGCGTCATCGCCGCCGCCTTCCTCTACCTCATCAAACGGCGCGTCACCTACCAGAGCGACATGATGGCCGCATCGCGCCGCTCGGTACCGATCCTCGTCGCCTTCATGGCCTGGGTCTTCACCACCTACCTGATGCTCAAGGGCGTGCGCGCCCTCGTGAAGGTGGACTTTCTCGCCGCCACCCTGTCCGGTCTTGCTGTCGCCCTGATCGTCTACTTTATGGTCAAGCCGCGCATCGACCGCCAGTCCCGCAAGCCGCTGGCCGAGGGCACGACCTTCAAGGCGCGGGTCAATGCCATGTTCACCGTACCGCTGATCTTCGCTGCGGCGCTGCTGAGTTTCGCCCACGGCGCGAACGACGTGGCCAACGCGGTCGGGCCGCTGGCCGCGATCGCCGACGTACTCGGCAGCAGCAGCATCGGCAAATCGGCCGCCATCCCGCTGTGGGTGATGATGGTCGGCGCCATCGGCATCGCCATCGGCCTGGCGCTGTTCGGCCCCAAGCTGATCCGCACCGTCGGCTCCGAAATTACAGAGCTGGACCAGATGCGCGCCTACTGCATCGCCATGGCGGCGACGATCACGGTCATCCTCGCCAGCCAGTTCGGACTGCCGGTCAGCTCCACCCATATCGCCGTCGGCGGCGTCTTCGGCGTCGGTTTCCTGCGCGAATACCTGAAGTCGAACTACGCCCGCATGGTCGACGAAATCCTCTCCCACCACCCCCACACCGACCAGTCAGCCATCGAAGCCTATCTGCAGCGGTTCGACAAGGCCCCCATCCGGGAAAAAGGCGACATGCTCGAAGCCCTCAAGCGCGAGCACAAGGCCCACGTCAGCCCCGAACTTTTCTCGTCGCGCGATCGCAAGGGCCTGCGCAAGGTGTATCGCGGCGAGCTGGTCAAGCGTTCCCAGCTGATGAAGATCGCCGCCGCCTGGGTCATCACCGTGCCGGCCTCCGCACTGCTCGGCGCCGTCTTCTATTACGCGATCCGCGGCGCGATGCTGCCCTGAAGCTACTGAAACATGGGTGAAACGCGGGTCGGCGATCATGCCGGCCCATGCGAATACTCATGATCTCGGATGTCTATTTCCCGCGCATCAACGGCGTCTCGACCTCCATCGAATCCTTTCGTCACGCGCTTGCCGCCGAAGGTATCGAAGTCGACGTCGTGGCGCCCCGCTACCCGGTTCCGCACGGCGACGACGACCGGGTGACCCGCGTCGCCTCGCGGCGCGTTCCCTTCGACCCCGAAGACCGCCTCATGGACTTCGGCGTACTCAAGCGCACGCTTGCGGCGACGGACCCACAGGCCCACGACCTCGTCCACGTCCAGACACCGTTCGCCGCACACTATGCCGGCCTGCGCCATGCGCGCGAGCGCCGCGTGCCCTGCCTGGCGACCTACCACACGCATTTCGAGGAATACCTTCACAACTACGTTCCCGCAGCGCCGAAAGACATGCTGCGGGGCCTCGCCCGCGGCCTCGCCCGCCGGCAATGCAATGCGCTCGATGCCGTCATCGTTCCCTCGAGCGCGATGCACGAGACGCTGGCCGGCTACGGCGTGACCGCACCGATGCATCAGGTACCCACCGGCATCCCGACCGAACGGTTCAGCCGCGCACGCCGTCCCCCCGGCGCCGACTTTCGTCGCTGCCACGGCATTCCCGCCGACCCGCCGATGGCACTGTTCGTCGGCCGCGCCGCCCACGAGAAGAACATCGGCTTCCTGCTCGATGCACTGCCCCACGCCTTGCGGGATTGCCCGGGCCTCGTGCTGGTCATCGCCGGCGAAGGCCCGGCCCTGCCCGCCCTCAAGAAACAGGCCGCCCGGCTCGGCATCGCATCCAGCGTGCATTTCGTCGGCTATCTCGACCGCTTCGACGAATTGCCGGACTGCTATGCCGCCGCCGACCTGTTCGTCTTCGCCTCGCGCACCGAAACGCAGGGGCTGGTGCTACTGGAGGCCATGGCCGCCGGCCTGCCGGTACTGGCTTTCTCCGCCCTCGGCACCCGCGAGATCGTCGAGCCGCGCCGCGGCGCCCTGCCCGCGCCGCAGGAACCCGAGGCGTTCGGCCAGGCGATGGCGGCACTCGCCAACGATCCGCCACGACGCAGGGAGATGTCGATCGCCGCGCAGGAGTTCGCCGGCGAATGGACCACGACCGCCTGCGCAAAACGACTGGCCGACGTTTATCGCGATGTCGCGAAACAGCACGCCCGGCAAAGCTGATATCTTCCGCGCATGGACACACCACACGCGCCACGGAGCGGCGAGGCGGAAAGCCCGTTCAAGGGAAAGACCGGCCTCGTCCGACTGATCAATGCCTTCCGTTATTCACTGGACGGCCTCTCCGCCGCCTATCGTCACGAGGACGCCTTCCGCCAGGAAATCTGGCTCGCGTTGGTCCTGATTCCTGCCGCCTTCTTCATGCCGGCCAGCGGCCTCGGCAAGGCGCTGATGATCGGCAGCGTGCTGCTGGTACTGGTCGTCGAGCTGCTCAACTCGGCCATCGAGGCTGTCGTCGACCGCGTCTCGCTCGACCGCCACCATCTCGCCAAGCGCGCCAAGGACATCGGCAGCGCCGCGGTGCTGATCGCGCTGATCAACGTCGCGGCGGTCTGGCTGCTGGTGCTGTTCGGCTGACACAAATCCTTCACCGGGGCTTCATCAACGCGTAGCCCCGCCGGCGCATGCTGTGCGCCATGAAGGTGCGCAGCATTTTCCTTTCGGACATCCACCTCGGCACGCGTGGCTGCCAGGCCGACAGCCTGGTGGCCTTCCTGCGCGAATACGAGGCCGACCACCTGTTCCTGCTCGGCGACATCGTCGATTTCTGGGCCATGAGCCGCTCGATCCACTGGACCGCGGCGCAGAACACCGTCGTCCAGAAGATCCTGCGCCGCGCACGCCACGGCGAGCAGGTCACGCTGATTCCGGGCAACCACGACGAAGCGCTGCGCGAGCATATCGGCGCCTCCTTCGGGGACATCCGCATCAGCGGCGAACACATCCACGAAACTGCGGACGGCAAGCACCTGTTGCTGCTGCATGGCGACGACTTCGACCAGGTGACGCGGCATCACCGCTGGCTGGCCGTGCTCGGCGACATCGGCTACAACCTCCTCGTCCGCATCAACGCCTGGCTCTCATGGTGGCGCCGCACGCTGCGCATCTCCGGCTACTGGTCGCTGGCCGGTTACGCCAAGCGGCGCGTCAAGAGCGCCGTATCCTTCATCTTCGACTTCGAGGATGCCGTGATCCGCACCGTGCGGGAACGCGGCCTCGACGGCGTGGTCTGCGGCCACATCCACAGTGCCACGATCCGCGAGATCGACGGCGTCACCTACATCAACTGCGGCGACTGGGTCGACAGCTGCACGGCCATCGTCGAGCATCTCGACGGCAGGCTGGAACTGATCGAATGGCGCAATGCGATGCCTGCCCTGATCCCGATGCGAATTGCCGCTTGATGATGCCGCCTCCGCCCAAGCTCAGGGTCGCACTGGTCACGGAAACCTATCCGCCGGAAGTCAATGGCGTGGCGATGACCCTAGGACGCCTGGCCGACGGGCTCATCCACCGAGGACACCGCATCGGCATCGTGCGTCCCCGCCAAGCGAATGAGCCCCTCGGCCAGGCGCCTGAAAATCACTTCCTCACCCCCGGGCTGCCCATTCCCCGCTACCCGGAATTGCGTTTCGGGCTTCCAGCCGCCCGCCGCCTTCACGATGCCTGGCGAACACGATGTCCGGACATCGTCCATATCGCCACCGAAGGGCCGCTCGGCTTTTCAGCCCTGATGGCCGCACGCCGCCTCCACATCCCCATCATTTCGACCTTCCATACGAACTTCCACCGCTACAGCGGCCATTACGGAATCGGCTGGCTGCAAGGCAGCATCGAGTACTACCTGCGCTGGTTCCACAACCGTACCGCCGCCACACTGGTACCGACCCCAGAGTTGGCCGAAGCCTTGAGCCTGCGCGGTTTCCGCAATATCGGCGTGCTTTCGCGAGGCGTCGATACCCAGTTGTTCCATCCCGGCCGCCGCTCCATCGCCCTGCGCGAATCCTGGGGGGCAGCAGAACACGACCCGGTCGCCATCGTCGTCGGCCGACTGGCGCCGGAAAAGAATCTTGACCTGGCCCTGCAGGCGTTCGCGGCCATCCGCAGCCATCATCCCAATGCCCGCATGGTCTTCGTCGGCGACGGCCCGCTGCGCAAAACGCTCACCCGTCAGTGTCCCGAATGCCTGTTCGTCGGCACGAAACATCGCGAGACACTGGCGGAACATTACGCCAGCGCCGACCTGTTCCTGTTTCCCAGCCTGACCGAGACCTTCGGCAACGTCGTCAGCGAAGCGCTCGCCTGCGGTCTGCCGGTCGTCGCCTTCGATTATGCAGCGGCCAGCAGCCTGATCACGAACGGTCACAACGGCTGGCGCGTACCCTACGGCGACGCACCCGCCTTCATGCGCACCGCCGTGGAAGCCGCCACGGCCCACCTTCGGGATAGCGACTCAGCGGCACTGTGCGCGCAGAGCGTTGCGCACCTCGCGTGGTCGCACATTCATGACCGCTATCTCGCACTGCTGCAGGCAGCCATCGAGCGCCATGACCGGGATTCCGCAGCCGCCACGGTATTCCGCTGCCTGCCGGACTGACTGCGTGACCGACCGCGCGACACCACGGTAAAAGTCGGCGCCGGCAGGACGGCGGCCGTGATGCGGGTTCAGGCCGCGGCTGCCTCCCGGACGACCGCCGCGATCGCCTCGGCCTGCGCCAGCACCAGCGCTTCGTCGCTGCCCTCCACCATCACGCGCAGCAGCGGCTCGGTGCCGGAGGGACGCAGCAACACGCGGCCGTTGCCGTTCAGTGCGCCTTCGGCCGCGCGGACAGCCGCGATGATGCCGGCATCCGCCTGCCAGTCGAAACCGGATGAGGCGAAGCGCACGTTGATGAGCTTCTGCGGAAACATCGCCAGGTCGGCGCAGGCCTCGGCCAGCGTCTCGCCACGCTCCTTGAGTGCCGCGAGCACCTGCAGGGCGGCGACCGTGCCATCGCCGGTGGTATGCCGGTCGAGGCAGATGATGTGGCCAGAATTCTCGCCGCCGAGCGTCCAGCCCTTCTCCTGCATCAGTTCGAGCACATAGCGATCGCCGACCTTGGCCCGGGCGAAACCGACGCCGAGCCGGCCGATGGCCTGTTCGAAGCCGAGGTTGCTCATCAGCGTGCCCACGAGTCCCGGCAGGCCCGGACGGTTGCGGGCGATGATGTAGAGCAGCTCGTCGCCGTCGAACAGGCGGCCGGACGCATCGACCACCAGCAGGCGATCGGCATCGCCGTCGAGTGCCAGCCCGATGTCGGCACCGTGCTGCACTACCTGCTCCTGCAGGAATTTCGGTTTCGTCGCGCCGACCCCGGCGTTGATGTTGAGGCCGTCCGGGGACGCACCGACGGCGACCACCTCGGCACCCAGTTCATGGAAAACCTTCGGGGCGACGCTGTAAGCCGCGCCGTGGGCGCAATCGACGACCAGTTTCAAGCCACGCAGGTCGAGCTCGCTCGGAAATGTGCTCTTGCAGAATTCGATGTAACGGCCGGCGGCATCGTCGATGCGCCGCGCCTTGCCGAGCTGCGCCGAGTCGCGACAGCCCATCGGCTGTTCGAGACGCGCCTCGATCTCCTCCTCGATGGCATCCGGCAGCTTGTAGCCGCCGGCAGCGAAGAACTTGATGCCGTTGTCGTCGTAGGGATTGTGCGAGGCCGAGATCACCACGCCGGCAGCGAGCCGCAGGGCGCGCGTGAGGTAAGCCACGGCGGGCGTCGGCATCGGCCCGCACAACATCACGTCCACGCCGGCGGCGGCGAAGCCGGATTCGAGGGCCGCTTCCAGCATGTAGCCGGAGATCCGCGTGTCCTTGCCGATCAGCACCGCCGGCCGCTCACCGTCCTGGGTATGTCCAAGGGATCGCGCATGGGCGACCAGCGTCTCGCCGGCGGCGAAACCGAGTCGCAATGCGAAATCCGGTGTGATCGGATACTGCCCGACGCGGCCGCGCACGCCATCCGTGCCGAAATACTGTCTTGCCATGATTACCTGCCCTCTTCCAGCGCGGCCCGGACGGCCAGCGCATCCTTCGTCGCGGCGACGTCATGCACGCGCACGACGCTCGCCCCCCTGTCCACCGCCAGCAAGGCTGCGGCGATGCTGGCCGGCAGCCGTGCCACGCCGTTCGCACGTCCGGTCACGGCACCCAGCATCGACTTGCGCGAAAGCCCCGCCAGCACGGGCACGCCCATATCCGCGAAGCGCCGCAGCTCCCTTAGCAGCGTGTAGTTGTGCACCACCGTCTTGCCGAAACAGAAGCCGGGATCGACCAGCAGCCGGTTCATCGCAATGCCGGACTGCGCGCAGGCAGCGACGCGCGCCGCCAGAAAGTCATGCACCTCGGCGACCACTTCGTCATAGTGCGGATTGGCCTGCATGGTGCGCGGCTCGCCCTGCATGTGCATCAGGCAGACAGCGGCGTCGCTGCCAGCCACGACAGCCATCGCCCTGGGCGCACACAGGGCGGCGATGTCGTTGATCATCGACGCCCCCTCCCCGATCGCCGCGCGCATTACCTCCGGCTTGTTCGTATCGACCGAGACCGGCACGCCCCAGTCGCGCACCGTCCGCAATACCGGCAGGATGCGCGCCAGTTCATCGGCAGCCGATACCGGCGCGGCCCCCGGCCGTGTCGACTCCGCGCCGAGGTCGAGGATCTCGGCACCGTCGGCACGCTGCCGTTCGGCATGCGCGATGGCGGCCGACACATCGCTGCCCAGCCCGTCGCCGGAAAACGAATCAGGGGTGAGATTGACGATCCCCATGATCAGGGGATGGTCGAGGGAAAGGCGATAGGCGCCGCAATGCAGGGTTTTCATTACGGCGGCATTTTACCCGCCCGCAAAAGTCGGCGCCGGCGGGACGGCGCCTATTTTGCCGGGTGTGCCTCGTACCACCCCTTGCTGACATTCACGACCTTCACGACCAGCAGCATCACCGGCACTTCGATCAGTACGCCGACCACCGTCGCCAGCGCCGCCCCCGACTCGAAGCCGAACAGTGAAATCGCCGCGGCGACGGCCAGTTCGAAGAAGTTCGACGCGCCGATCAACGCCGACGGGCAGGCGACCGCGTGCTTCTCGCCGACTGCGCGGTTGAGCCAGTAGGCCAGCGCCGAGTTGAAGAACACCTGGATCAGGATCGGCACCGCCAGCAGCGCGATGATCAGCGGCTGCTCGATGATGGCCTTGCCCTGGAAGGCGAACAGCAGCACCAGCGTGGCGAGCAGCGCCGTGATCGACCACGGCCCGATCTTCTCCATGGTCGCCTCGAAATGCGCCTGCCCCTTCGCCAGCAGCGACTTGCGCCAGAGTTGCGCCAGTGCCAGCGGAATGACGATGTAGAGCACAACGGACGTCACCAGCGTGTCCCACGGCACGACGATCGCCGAGATACCCAGCAGCAGACCGACGATGGGCGCGAAGGCGAACACCATGATCGTGTCGTTCAGGGCCACCTGCGACAGCGTGAACAGCGGGTCGCCGTTCGACAGCCGGCTCCAGACGAAGACCATCGCCGTGCAGGGCGCGGCGGCAAGCAGGATCAGGCCGGCGATGTAGCTGTCGATCTGGTCGGCCGGCAGGTAGGGTGCGAACAGGGTGCGGATGAACAGCCAGCCGAGGAAGGCCATCGAGAAGGGCTTGACCAGCCAGTTGACGAACAAGGTGACGCCGATGCCGCGCATGTGCTGGCGCACCTCGTGAAGCGCGCCGAAATCGACCTTGACCAGCATCGGGATGACCATCACCCAGATCAGCAGGCCGACCGGCAGGTTGACCTGCGCCACTTCCATGCGGCCGAGCATCTGGAACGGCGCCGGCAACCACTGGCCGAGGGCGATGCCGACGAGGATGCACAGGAACACCCAGACCGTCAGCCAGCGCTCGAAGAACGAGATCGGCGCCCCTGCCGCGGCTTTCGCCGTCACTTCGCACTGGGCGCTCATGCGTCCTCCTGTGGTGTTTTCCCGATCTCGTCCAGACGCTGTTTCAGCGTCAGGCGGTCGAGCTTGTCCATCGGCAGGTTGACGAAGTAGGAAATGCGCCGCTGCAGCTGGTTGAAGGCTGTGAAGAAGGCCCGCCGCCGGGCTTCGTTGGTGCCCTCTGCCACCGCCGGATCGGGAATCCCCCAATGCGCCGTCATCGGCTGGCCGGGCCAGACCGGACAGACTTCGTTGGCGGCGTTGTCACAGACGGTGAATACGAAATCGATCTGCGGCGCTTCCGGGGCAGCGTACTCATCCCAGCTCTTGCTGCGCAGGCCTTCGGTCGGCAGGCGGTTCTTCTGCAGTAGCTCGATCGCCAGCGGATTGACCTCGCCGGCGGGATGGCTGCCCGCCGAAAAGGCCTTGAAGCGTCCCTGTCCGCTCGCATTCAGGATGACTTCGGCCATGATGCTGCGCGCCGAGTTGCCGGTGCAAAGGAACAGCACGTTGTAGGGTTGCGGTGTGCTCATCGAAAATCTCCCGTGAATTTGCCGGTGGCGGAAGGCCGCCAAGCTAGCAATGGCCCGTTACAGGGTGAAGACGCCATGCAAAGGCATCAATCACCCGCATGGATGCGGCGGGCAGCGGCGATGGCCGCGTCGCGGGTCATGGTTTCCAGCGGCAGCGCGAGGAAGGCCTCGATGCGGCGACGCAATTCCCCGTAGGCGATTTCGAAAGCCTCGCGACGGGCCTCGATCGGCTCGACATGCGCCGGATCGTCGACACCCCAGTGCGCGGTGGCCGGATGGCCGGGCCAGACCGGGCAGGCTTCCTTCGCGGCATTGCCGCAGACGGTGAAGATGAAGTCGAACTGCGGCGCATCCGCAGCCGCGAACTCGTCCCACGACTTGCTGCGGGCGCCTGCGCAGGCTACGCCGTGCTTCTCGAGGGTTTCCAGCGCGACGGGATTCACCTGGCCGGCCGGCTTGCTGCCCGCCGACCATGCCCTGACGCGACCGGCGCCAAGCTGGTTGAACAGCATCTCGCCGAGGATCGAGCGGGCCGAGTTACCCGTGCACAGGACCAGAACATTGAGCGCCATCAGAACCACCCCTCGACCTTGCTGCGCGACGGCACGCCACCTGCATGCACGACCTGACCGTCGATGACGACCCCGGGCGTGCTCATCACGCCATGGCGCATGATCTGCTGCAGATCCTCGATTTTTTCCAGTTCGATGGCGACACCCTTCGCGCGGGCAACCTCCTCGATCAGGGCGCGGGTATTGTTGCAGTTGGCACAACCGGTGCCGAGCACCTTGATGTTTTTCATGTCGTTCTCCTTGTCAGCAACAGGCGTTGCCCTTCGCCGTCGGCGTGCAGCAGGCGCTGGGGGCGGTATTGGCGGTTTGCAAAGTCGGCGCCGGCGGGACGGCGACGGGTTCATCCATCCCGGCCTCGATGGCAAATTCGGCGTCGAGCATCTGGCCGGCTTCGTCGCGGATATGTCGGGCGATGTCGATCACGAGGTCGATCTGCTCTGCGGCGATGCCGTAGCCGCGCAGCCGATCCAGTTGGCACAGGCCTTTCTTGGGATGATTGGCGGCGATGTTGGCGGCGAGCGACACCATCGCCACGATCGATGGGTGCAACGGGGAATCAGCCACGGCGATACTCCTTACAGGACAGCATTGAAGACGATGCCGACGCCGAGGATGCCGGAGGCGACGATGGCGGCGAAGGCGGCGATCAGCGGCAGCTTGAGCACCTTGCGCAGGATGATCATCTCGGGCAGCGACAGCGCGATGACGCTCATCATGAAGGCCAGCACGTTGCCGAGCGCCGCCCCCTTGCCGAGCAGCGCCTCGACCACCGGGATGATGCCCGCCGCGTTGGTATACATCGGCACGCCCATGAGGACCGCTGCGGGTAGCGACCACCATGGCGCATCGCGGCCCATGATCGAGGCCATGAAATCCTGCGGCACGTAGCCGTGGATGAGCGCACCGACAGCGATGCCGAGCAGGATCCAGCGCCATACGCGACCGACGATTTCCTTGACGTGCGCGACCCCGGCATCGATGCGCGCGGACCAGTCGAGCCGCTCCAGGGCATACCCGGCCGACTGGGTGGCCTGCATCTCGCGCACCCAGTCCTCGAGGTGCCGCTCCATGCCGAGCCGGCCGATGACCATCCCGGCGACGATGGCGACCGTGAGGCCGAGGCCGAGGTAGAGCGCCGCCACCTTCCAGCCGAACAGGCCGAACAGCAGCGCCAGCGCGATTTCATTGACCATCGGCGCGGCGATGAGGAAGGAAAAGGTCACGCCCAGCGGCACGCCGGCGGACAGGAAGCCGATGAACAGCGGCACGGCCGAACACGAGCAGAAGGGCGTGACGACCCCGAGACTGGCGGCCATGATGTTGCCCGCCCCAAGCCGCCGCCCCGCCAGCAGGGCGCGCGTTCGCTCCGGCGTCACGAAGGTATGCACCACGCCCATCACGAAGACGACGCCGGTCAGCAGCAACATCACCTTGGGCGTGTCGTAGAAGAAGAAATGCAGGGCTTCGCCGAGGTGCGTGGCCCGAGTCAGGCCGAGCAGAGAGATCACGCCATCGGCGAACGGCAGCAGGCTGGCATAGGCGACCACCCAGACAGATACCCCGAGTGCCAACCAGACCCAACGCACTCCGTTCATGCCGCGCTCCCGGCACGGCGCTTCTCGACGGTCGCGACCTGCTCCGTCTTCGGCAGACAGGAGCCGCCATTGCAGCAGTTGTCCGTCAGGAAGGCGATCAGGTCGTCCATCCGGGCATAGGCGGCAGCGTAGTAGATGAAGCGGCCCTCCTGGCGCGATTCGAGCAGGCCGGCCTGCGACAGCGTCTTGAGATGGAAGGACAGGGTATTGGCCGGTATGTCCAGACGGGTGCTGATCTCGCCTGCCGCGACGCCGGACGGCCCCGCCTGGACCAGCAGTCGAAAGACGGCCAAGCGGGTTTCCTGGGCCAGGGCAGCGAGTGCAGCGACGGCATCGGTCGAGTTCATTTCGTTATTTCCAGAATTATTGAAGCAATGATAGCAGACAACGAGCGGAATTGCCTCAAGTCAATTACCCAAGCGTTGTCGTCAACTATGATCCGCCGACTTGATAAGAGGAGACTTCCAATGCAAACCATCCATGTCTGCGACCACCGCACCGCTGAAGCCATCTATCCCTTCGATGCCCGTGGCGTCGCCAAGCGTTTTCGCCATGCCGCCATCTTCGGCGCGCTCGATGCACTGCATCCCGGCGAAATCATGCGCTTCGTCAATGACCACGATCCGCTGCCGCTGCTGCAGCAGATGCGCGATCGCTACGGCAACGGTGTCGAGATCGAGTATCGCGAGCGTGCGCCGATGGGCGTGATGATCGACTTCATCAAACGCTGACAGGATCGCAGTTTCAGTACAGTAGCAATCCTTCGTCCCCCTGCCCGAGGAATGACCATGCAATCCGGCCCGCGCGAAATTGTCACGCCCTTCCGCCCGATCCCCCTCGAAGTCCCCGAAGGCATGAAGCCGAACGAGTTCTTCAACAGCACGGAAAACCTCGCCGACCTCGTCCACAACAACGGACTGCTGCAGAATCCCGAAGGCCTGCTGCTCTACCGCAAGGCGCTCGGGCACAGCAACCTGTTCGACTGCTCGATCATCTACAACACCTCGCAGCGCATCCTCGACCCGCTCGGCCGACCGGTACGCCGCACCCAGGTGCCGGACGAAACGAAGAACCTGTGGAACCGCATGAACCAGATCATCATCGAGTTCATGCTGGAGCGCTACCCGGACCCGGCCGCGCACCTCGTACTGGCCGGGGAAGCCAGCCTCGACGCGACCTGGCCGCTGACCTCCCCCGGGGTGCCGTCGATCCGCATGCTGCACAACCACTTCATCGTCTTCGACAAGGCCGAGCTCGCCGCCGCGCCGCTGGCCGACACGAACAACCCGAACCTGACCGACGGCGGGCAGCACTCGCTGTTCCAGGCCCACATGCGCGACGTCTATCGCGCCTTCTTCGACGAACTCGACCTGAAGATCCTGCGTCCGTGCGTGCCCGGTTCGTGCAAGATCGCCCTGACCGGCTATCCGCAGGGACTGCCGAGCTGGGAAGTACTGGGGGGCGCAGAATCGCTCAAGGAAGTCCGTTTCTGGAAGGAGTACGACATCATCCTGAAGGGCTTCATCGACTTCTACCGGACCTTCTTCGGCCAGGTGTCGACGCGCAATTCGCCGATGCCGCGCGACATTTATTTCCCGGAACTGGTCGAGGCCCGGCTGCTGTTCGACAACGATTTCCTCAAGGCGGCCAAGATGGTGCGCGACCGCTGCATCAAGGATGCGAAGTACGCCAACGCGATCCGCTGGCAACCGGCCTTCAAGCAGCTGATCTACCGCAACGACGCCGGCAAGCTGATCGTCACGATCAGCCAGAACTCGATCGGCAACGCGATTACCGAACTGCTCGGCGTGGTCGTCAATCGGCGGCCGGACGCCGAAGCCTACGGCCAGGCCGAGCCGGCCCTCATCGAACAGTTGCTGGAAGTACGCGGCCGACTGGTAGAGGCCGACCTCGGCGAAGGCATCGCCACCGCCCAGTGGGCGGCGGCCTGATCACACGCCTGATTACACTTTACTGATTCGTTTGCGCAGGGCGCTACCGCCCCAAGGCGTTTAGGCGGGTGCTACCGCCCAAGACTGCCTATGCAGGCGCTGCCGCGTTCGGCGCCTCGCCCGATTTGTCGTCGCCGGCGGAAGGCTTGAACGGGGTTGCCGAGGGCTTCGGCGCACGCGGCGGCTTGCCTTCCATGATGTCGTTGATCTGGTCGGCGTCGATGGTTTCCCATTCGAGCAATGCGGCGGTCATCACCTCGACCTTGTCGCGGTTCTCTTCGAGCAGGCGGCGCGCCAGCGCGTACTGTTCGTCGATGATGCGGCGGATTTCGGCATCGACCTTCTGCAGCGAGGCCTCCGACATGTTCTTGTGCGTGGTCACCGAGCGGCCGAGGAAGATCTCGCCCTCTTCCTCGCCATAGACCATCGGGCCCAGCGCTTCGGACATGCCCCACTGCGTGACCATGCGCCGCGCCAAATCGGTGGCGCGCTGGAAGTCGTTCGAGGCGCCGGTCGTCATCTGGTTCATGAAGATCTCTTCGGCGATCCGTCCGCCGAAGAGCACGGCGATGGTGGAGAGCAGGCGGATGCGATCCTGGCTGTAGCGATCCTCGGTCGGCAGCTGCATCGTCACGCCGAGCGCGCGGCCGCGCGGAATGATCGTGACCTTGTGCACCGGATCGGTCTTCGGCAGCAACTTGGCGACGACGGCGTGGCCGGACTCGTGATAGGCGGTGTTCTTGCGCTCCTCCTCGGGCATGACCATCGAGCGGCGCTCGGCACCCATCATGATCTTGTCCTTGGCGCGCTCGAAATCCTCCATGTCGACGAGACGCTTGTTGGCACGGGCGGCGAACAGCGCGGCCTCGTTGACGAGGTTGGCGAGGTCGGCACCGGAAAAGCCCGGGCAGCCGCGTGCCAGGATGGAGGGCTCGACATCCGGCGCCAGCGGCACCTTGCGCATGTGCACTTTCAGAATCTGTTCGCGACCGCGGATGTCGGGCAGCGGCACGACCACCTGCCGGTCGAAACGGCCCGGACGCAGCAGCGCCGGGTCGAGTACGTCGGGACGGTTGGTGGCGGCGATGACGATCACGCCGGCTGTCGCCTCGAAGCCGTCCATCTCGACCAGCAGCTGGTTGAGGGTCTGTTCGCGCTCGTCGTTGCCACCGCCGAGGCCGGCGCCACGCTGGCGGCCGACCGCATCGATCTCGTCGATGAAGATGATGCAGGGCGAGGCCTTCTTGGCCTGCTCGAACATATCGCGCACGCGCGCCGCGCCGACGCCGACGAACATCTCGACGAAATCGGAACCGGAAATCGAGAAGAACGGGACTTTCGCCTCACCGGCAATGGCACGCGCCAGGAGCGTCTTGCCGGTACCGGGCGAGCCGACCATCAGCACGCCGCGCGGAATGCGGCCGCCGAGCTTCTGGAACTTGGAGGGATCGCGCAGGAAGTCGACCAACTCGGACACCTCCTCCTTGGCCTCCTCGCAACCGGCGACGTCGGCGAAGGTCACCGTGTTGTTGTTCTCGTCGAGCACGCGGGCGCGACTCTTGCCGAAGGAAAAGGCGCCGCCCTTGCCGCCGCCCTGCATCTGGCGCATGAAGAAGATCCACACGCCGAT
>CALARK010000029.1 GCA_937888595.1 uncultured Sterolibacteriaceae bacterium
GCTGGCTGTTGTCCAAAACAGACTATACTTCAAAAGGGACGAATTTGTATGTCACGACGCCATATTTTCACCGAACGGCAGCGAGCAGCGCTGTTCGATCTGCCCACGGACGAACTGTCGCTACTGAAGTTCTACACGCTGGGCGATGATGACCTGGAAAACATTAGGCAGCGCCGCAGACCGGAAAACAGGATTGGCTTTGCCCTGCAACTTTGTGCCTTACGATATCCGGGCCGTGCACTGGCTCCTGGTGAGATGATCCCGCGTGAAGTCCTTTCCTTCGTCGGTGCTCAGCTTGGAGTTCCGGCTGATGCGCTTCTCACTTATGCCACACGGCGCCAAACCCGTCAGCAGCACATGGACACGCTGCGCGAAATTTACGGCTACAAGACCTTCACGGGCCGTGGTGCCCGTGATCTGCGGGAGTGGACTTTCGGCCAGGCCGAAGATGCCAGATCAAACGAGGATCTTGCTCATCGTTTTATTGTGCGGTGTCGGGAAACTTCCACCATTCTGCCCGCAGTATCGACAATCGAGCGCTTGTGCGCGGATGCTCTGGTCGCCGCTGAGCGGCGGATTGAAACGCGGATTGCGGAAAATTTAACAGCGGATGTTCGCGATCACCTGGACAAACTTCTGAGTGAAATGCTCGCCGGCAATATCAGTCGTTTCATCTGGCTTCGCAACTTCGAGGTTGGTAACAACTCGGCTGCTGCTAACCGTTTGCTCGACAGGCTCGAATTTCTGCGTACCCTGAATATCAATCATAGTGCTTTGGCCAGCATACCTGCCCATCGCATTGCCCGGCTGCGTCGGCAGGGTGAACGCTACTTCACCGACGGTTTGCGTGACATCACTTCGGACCGCCGCTGGGCGATCCTTGCCGTCTGTGTTGTGGAGTGGGAAGCGGCGATTGCTGATGCCATAGTCGAAACCCATGACAGGATCGTAGGAAAAACCTGGCGGGAAGCGAAGCGCCAGCATGACGAAACAATTTCCGGCTCTAAAGCCACACTCACGGATACGATCCGTACCTTCACCGCGCTGGGAGCTTCGTTGCTTGAGGCCCGCAGTGACGGAACCCCGCTGGAGATGGCTGTCGCCAGTTCGGTTGCATGGGACCGGCTCGCTCAACTGGTAGCGACAGGGACTCAACTCAGCAACACGCTAGCCGATGAGCCTCTTGCATATGTCGGGCAGGGATACCATCGCTTTCGTCGTTATGCGCCCCGCATGTTGCGCTGTCTGAAGCTCGAAGCCGCGCCGGTCGCCGGACCATTGGTAGCAGCAGCTTTGTCGATCGGAGAGATGAAAGGTGTTGCATCGCCAGAAAGGCGTTTCCTGCGGCCCAGCTCCAAATGGAACCGTCATTTACGAGCTCAGGAAAAAGGAGATACCCGTCTTTGGGAAGTGGCGGTACTCTTTCACCTCCGGGATGCTTTTCGTTCCGGAGATGTCTGGCTCGCTCATTCGCGCCGCTATGGTGACCTCAAGCAGGTACTGGTGCCGATGATCGCGGCGCAGGAAAATGCAAAACTGGCCGTGCCTTCCAACCCACAGGATTGGCTGGCAGACAGAAAGGCGCGACTCACGATCGCTCTTAAGCGGCTGGCCCGGGCTGCCCGTAACGGCACTATTCCGCACGGTAGCATAGAAGATGGAACGTTGCGGATCGACAGGTTGACAGCAGACGTGCCGGATGGTGCCGAGGCACTCATACTGGATCTGTATCGCCGAATGCCGTCCGTTCGGATTACCGACATGCTGCTTGAAGTTGATGCAGCCCTTGGTTTCACAGATGCGTTTACCCATCTGAGAACCGGGGCTCCATGTCGCGACCGGATCGGTCTGCTCAACGTCCTGCTCGCTGAAGGGCTCAATCTGGGCCTGCGTAAGATGGCGGAAGCTACAAACACGCATGATTACTGGCAGCTCTCACGCCTTGCCCGCTGGCATGTTGAAAGCGAAGCCATGAACCAGGCATTGGCAATTGTGGTGGCCGCGCAGGGTAAACTGCCGATGTCACGCGTCTGGGGGATGGGCACGTCAGCATCGAGCGATGGTCAGTTTTTCCCGACAGCGCGGCATGGCGAAGCCATGAACATGGTCAATGCCAAATATGGTTCTGTTCCCGGCCTCAAAGCGTATACTCACGTAAGCGACCAGTTCGCGCCATTCGCTTGTCAGTCGATCCCGGCGACCGTGAGCGAGGCACCGTATATTCTCGATGGACTACTGATGAACGAGGTCGGTCGCCATGTTCGCGAACAGTATGCCGATACAGCAGGATTCACCGACCATTTGTTCGGAGCCAGTAGCCTGCTCGGCTACAATCTCGTTCTGCGAATCAGGGATCTGCCATCGAAGCGGTTGTACGTATTTAATCCCGATACGACCCCCAGGGAGTTACGCAAGTTGGTAGGTGGAAAAGCCCGGGAGGATCTTATCGTTGCGAACTGGCCTGATATTT